>JAFEDS010000022.1 GCA_018241505.1 Pseudomonadota bacterium
AATTGTTATTGCGCTTGCACCCTGCGCGCCGGCCATCCGGATGACCGTCAGCGCTCCTGAACAGATCTGTTCCCAAGCGCGCACTCATCGCACGGCGGGCCCCGGAGGCTACGCGCCGCTCAACTGAACTCAGCGCGATTGATCCCAGCAAGCTGCGGCATGATCACCGCATCGGCGCCAGGCACTCACACTAATCGCCGAGCGCGGATTTGAGGCATATGCTGGGCGTGCGCCGGGAGTAACGGAGCCTGGAATATGACCAAGCTGAAACACGAAGCGGAAACATTCAAGGCGGCGCTGCAGGCCGGGGTCCGCTATGCCGAAGGCCGTGGCGCCGTGCAGTTTGAGGCCACCGACTCCTCGAGCGCCAAGGCGCTCTATGTGTATCGCCTCCTGGTGCACGACAAGTTGATTACCCCCATGCCGGAGGACCAGGTGGCTGAGAAGACCATCCGCCACCGGCTGGCAACCTGGTACGCCCATCTTCCCAAAGATCATCCGTTGTTGAAATAACAGACCGCGGAGCGTTGTGCCGCACGCTGGTTGACAAACCTTGTGCTGGCGCCGCTGGGCTCGCTATATTCTCTCAAATATAGCGCCATAGCGCATTCAGGGAGCCTGCGTGAATTTCAAGCTTGCGGCCGCCGTCGCGTCGGCCTGTCTGGTGACTTTTCCGCTCACCGCACAGGAATTGACATCATCGAGGGGACTTTCCCGTGCGAGTGACGAAGGAGCGCTCGGCGAAGTTCTGGTCACGGCGCGGCGCCGTGAGGAGAATCTTCAGTCTGTTCCCGCCGCAATCTCGGCGGTCGGCGGCTCCCTGCTCGATAGCTCGTATGCGGTGAATACGCAGTCGCTCGGCCAGCTCGTGCCCTCGCTCTACTACAACTCGGCCAACCCCAGGAACACCGCCTACACCATCCGCGGCTTGGGCTCGAACACGCTCTCCATCAGCGCCGCGAACGACGGCATCGAGCCAGGCGTCGGGTTCTACGTGGATCAGGTTTATCACGGCCGGCCGGCGACAGCCGCGTTCGACTTCACCGACATTGAGCGCGTGGAGGTGTTGCGCGGGCCCCAGGGAACTCTGTTCGGCAAGAACACGACTGCGGGCGCCATTCACATCATCAGTCGCCTGCCCACATTCGAGCCCGAGGCGAACGCGGAAGTGTCCTTGGGACAGAACGATTTCCGCCAGGCGAAGGGTTCGATTTCGGGGCCCCTGATCGGCGATGTGCTCGCGGGCCGCCTTTCGGCGCAGCTCACGCGACGCGACGGCGTGATCCACAATGTCAGAACCGGCCAGGACCTGAACGCGCTCAACAACTACGCATTGCGCGGCCAGTTTCTGTTCGTGTCGAGCGATAATTTGAAGTTGCGCCTGATCGCGGATGTTTCGAATCTGGACTCCGCCTGCTGCACACAGACTTACCTGCGCGTCGGCAAGAGCCAGCGCAGCGCAGCGCGCCAGTTTCCGGCTCTGGCCGCAGGGCTCGGCTACACGCCGCCCAGCACCGATGTCTACGACCGCCTCAGCGATATTGATGCGGCATTACACGTCAAGACGCAGGACGGCGGCGTGTCCTTGATCGCCGACTGGAACGCCGGCTTCGCGACCCTGACCTCCGTCAGCGCCTGGCGGTATTGGAGTTGGGACGTGGCCAACGATCGCGACTACACGGGCATCTCGATCCAACTCACTCAACGCATCCCCTCGCGCCAGGATCAATACAGTCAGGAAATTCGCCTCGCTTCGAACGGCGCCGAGCGGCTGAGCTATGTGGGCGGGCTTTACTTTTTCAGGCAAACCATCTCCGGCACGCCGACCAGCATCTACGGTCCGGCGGCGGCCTACTGGTTGCTCAACCCGGCGAACTTCACCGTACCGATTCCAAGCAATCTGCTCGATGGCTACGGACAAGTGGGCAGCTCAGACTTCGCGGTGAACAGTTACGCCGGCTTCGGCGAAGCGAACTACAAGGTCACCGAGAAGCTCACAGCGACGCTGGGCCTGCGTTATACCTATGAGGATAAGGCAGGCACCTTTGCGACGAAGGTATTCGGAGGCCTCGATCTGACACCGTTCGTTCCGGCGGTCCGAACGGTGTTGAATCGCGCCGAGCTCTCGATCTTTCGCCCGCAGAGTTACACAGCCAAGGACAATGGGGGCAGCGCTTCCGGCCGTGCCAACCTCGCATACCAGTGGACCGACGACATCCTCAGCTACGTGAGCTACGCCAACGGCTACAAGTCGGGTGGTCTCAACATGTCGGGCCTGCCCGTGGACGCTCAGAACCAGCCGGCACTGGCAACGGCAGTGATCAAAGATGAGAAAAACACTACCGTCGAGTTGGGTGTCAAATCCACCTTGCTCCAGGGTCGCGCCACACTAAACTTGGCGGGTTATAGAACCGTCGTAAAGGATTATCAGGCAAACATCGTCTCGAGTGTGGAGACGGCGGCAATTCGATCGTATCCCGCGAACGTGCCTGAGGTGCGCGTGCAGGGTGCGGAAATGGACCTTCTGGCGCGATTGTTTTCAGGTCTGACAATGCGCGTCTCAACAGCTTACGCCGACGGCAAGAACACGGAGTATCCCCAAGGACCGTGCCCGCTCGAGGTACAGACTTCAGCCACGGTAGCTTGCAATCTTACCGGCGTGAGACTGGCAGGCTTGTCGAAGTGGGTGGGTACCCTCGGGCTCGATTACGAGCATCCCCTGGGTAATGGCGACGCTATCTTCCACGTGGATTCGAACACGCGCTCGGGTTACAACAGCGACACGTCCGCGTCCCGGTATACGGAGATCGGCGGCTACAGCGTGACGAACGCGAGTGTTGGCTATCGCTTCAAAGACCATTGGGAAGTGGACGTGTTCGCTCGCAACCTGTTCGACAAGGATTACATCACTGCGCTTACGATCCAGACGGGTAATTCGGGACTGATCCTGGGCCAGCCCAGCGACCCGCGGCTCGTGGGAGTCACGTTGCGGGCCAGGTTCTAAGGAAGCGCTGGATTGCAACGCGCACGAGCGGACGTGTGCGACTCGATCGCGCTCGATGTCTGTACTCACCCGGGGTGCGCTCCTTTCGGAAAGCGCACCCCGAGAGTACATCAATGGCCGAACAAACTCAGAAATAGCGCGCCCGGGGTACCGAGGCCCGTGACATTGTCCCAGCCCGGATGAGTGCTCTGGGCGGTTGAGCCGGAATAGTCGTCGAAGGTCCGAAGCTTGTCGGATACTCCCGCGCTGGCATCGACGCCATTGTTGAAGTTCCGGCGTGCGACTGCGGCTTTCACTGACGTGACGTCATAGAACCCGTTGGGGTGAGCATAGAACAGCGGATTTGCGAACCCGTGCGGTTGGCCGGCCGACTGATCGGCAAGCGCCATGATTCCGGCAAAAATCGGGCTCGCCAGGCTCGTCCCGCCGATGCGATATTCATCGTAGTGAGTGCCGTCGGGGAAGGTTTGCGTCTGACCAACCAGCATCCCGGTCTGCGGATCGGCGAGCGCCGCGACATCCGGAATACCCCGGCCCGTCAAGCCCAGCCCTTGCTGGTATGTAGGCACCCCAAACACAACACTGGTACCGCCACCGGCTCCATACAGCCAACCTGTACGAGTGCAGACCAACGTCGTGCTGTTACAGCTATAGTCGCTGGTGCCCCAGCCGGTTTCGATCACGCGCCTGTTGCTGGCGTCGACGCCCAGCGCCGTACCTCCAACGGCCGTAACCCAAGGGCTCGATGCCGGCCAGTCTGTCGTCACAACTCCGACGTTGCTCGATTCATCGCCGTTGTCTCCCGATGAGAAATAAACACCGATGCCTTCGATTGCCGCCTGTATGAGAGTGTCCTCGACCGGCTTCACGTAGCCGGGCGGCAGAAGCTCAGTGGTCGAGAACCCATACGAGTTGGTAACAATCTGCGCAAGGTGTTGATCGACTACGTGGTTGAGTGCCGCATCGAGATCCTGTCTGTTGTTGGGCGCCCCGACGTAGACAATCTTCGCGGCAGGTGCCATCCCGTGCACAGCCTCCACATCCAGTGTTTCTTCGCCATACCAACCCTGCGGGTCCTGTTTCGGGTTCTGCGGGCGCTTATATGTGCCAGGAGCCACCACCTGCACGAGCTGAGAGGGATTCATCGTGGGCAGGCCGCGATTGACAGACCACTGATTCACGTCTTGCAGAATCGTGGGAGAAGCGTAGGCGTCGATAATCGCCACCGTCTGTCCGGATCCATCGAGGCCCGAGCCAGACAGACCGTATGCCCCCTTGATCTGATCCGGCGTGTGACCTTTCACGGACCAAGGTACGGTAGGCAACGCGACGTCTGTAAATCCCGCCGGGAAGGCGTAGGGCGAAAGCAGCTCAGCCCAGAAGTTGGACAACGGAGGTGCGTTACGGAACCCCGCCGACGGCGGTGCTTTTGCATCGGCCCGGCGATAGCTCTGGACGAAGTCATAACTCTGATCCAGTCCAACGACGGCGGTCACCAAAGCGGCGAGATCGCTCGGCACCGACAATTCAGACATCGGCGCACGAAGCGTCCGGCCCCTTACACTATAGGTGGCGAACTGCGCGCCGAACGCGGCCTGTGCCTGAGCCAATGTACCTTCGGCGCTGATGTAGTGATTGTTTTGCGGGGTATGGACGATGTCGAAGCCCTGGCTCTTCAGCCAATTCCTGACCTTCGCGGTATCGGCCGCGGTGGGCGCAAAGCGGCTGCGGAACTGGTTCGGCGTGAGATACTGACGATACAGGCCGCTGCGCGGGTTGCTCACAGCCTTCGCCAGAGCTACCGCTCCGTCCGGGTCGGTCCAGCCCAGGTAAACACGAAAACCAACAGCGGTCTGTGAATCGGGGGTGCTGCTCGGTTTGCCGGCTTTCGCCCAGGACGGCACGCTTCCCTGCAAGGTAGCGCGGCTGGTGGCGCTTGTCGCAGCGCTGGATGCGGTCATTGCCACTGCGCTACTCACCGCTAGCATGGTGGCTAACCATTTGTTATGTGGCCGGTTTGATTTCATGCGCTTCATCCTCCGCCAATATTGTTGTGGATGCCGTGGCAGGACTGGCTGAACGAGCTGAGGCTGGGCGTGCAGGAGCTGGACCAGACAGCCCTCCCCGACCTGCGCTGGCAACATGCCAAAACGTGTCACATGTGAGCTGAATAGTCCCACATGCGAATTTGCAGGTCGAGTCGAAGATGAATCGCGGGTCGCGGGCGGCGAGCTTCAGCAGCGCCCATGCCGCTATATGCAGCCATGCATCGGCCGGATCCGGGGCGCGGCCACCGTCCCGGAAACTCTGAGACGCGCCGAACGCGGATTATGGAAAATAGCAGAAGCTCCTGCTGAGCCGTTTTCCAGCAAGCAAACGCCGCCGCGCTCGTGCAGGCGGTGCGCATCATCGGAGGCAGTCGAGGCGGTCAGAGTCACACAAAAAAAAGCCGGAGGCGAGGTTCTACTTCTTCGTTTCAGGTCCAAACTTGGCAAGCCAATCCTCGCGCGCGCGACTCCTGACTCGTTCGAGATCCTCTGGAGGTTGTTGCTGTCGCATTTTGAGCCACGCTTCGCGCCCGTCTCTGCGCAGCTCCTCGGGATCGCGCGATGAGATTGGTTGGGAATTTCGACCAACAGACTCGGTCAAAGCGCAAGCGGCCTCGCTTTCTCCAAAATTCCGCCGCGGCGGCGGCGGCGGCGGGTAACGGCCCATCTTGGAATTCCAGTATGCCCAGGAGCGGGGGTCTATAATGCCCGGCGGTGCTCTGTCGAGCGCCTCGCGAAAATCCTCATCCGATACATACTGACGAATGACCCTCATGTCCTCGTGACGCGCGTAGGTCATCGCGTAGGCCATGAATCGGATCGGATCCGCGAGGGCCTGTTCAGGCGGCTCGAACCAAATGATCCGCGGCGCAATCGACAAGGTTTGCGGTGTGGCGGGAATGGCTCTCATAGGCCGTGCCCCTCATCAACGTGGCGAATTGGATTCCCAAGGCTCGGCAAGCGATCAAGATCAACATCGCGTGCCACAGTCACGAGGCGTGACTTCATGGCGTCAGGAATTTGACGCAGATCGCCATCGTCGAAGAAAGAAAGCGCCTTCAAGGTTATCTGCGGGTTGAAGGTTGGGCCGTAGAGCTTTTGTGCCGCGGACAAGGCGAGCGACAAATCGACCTTGCCCTTTGTGATCAAGGCATCGATGTCAATGTAGTCCTTGGCCTCGGCCCGCATCTGAACCACGGAAGCCTTGGTGCCTGCGAGGTCCAACAGAGCGGCAACCGCCAGCCCGTTGTCCTCAGCGACGAGCGGCGGGGACAGTCGTGGCAGATTCGGTAACCCGAAGAAGGACACCTTGACCGGACCATCCCGGTCAACGATCGCACTCAGCGTGTTCTTTTCCCGTTGGATGATGTTGGCACCCTGCAAAAACGGAACCTCCTGCTCGAGCTTTGAGATATCGAGCGCGCGGTTGCCGAAGAAATCGAAGTCGACCGAATGTCGGTGTCCCAGATGCAGCGCGAGCGCCGTTCCGCCGTAAAGGATGAATTCCCGAGGGACTTGGTGCAGCTCAGCCCACAGCTTCCGCTGCGGCGGGGGCAGAATCTCGAGACGAGGTTCAAAAGGCGCCATGCGTGAAACTGAGCTAAATGCGGACGCGTCCGCTGAGGCCTTAGTGTAGATCAGAGCACCGGCGCGGTGGCGGAATCAGCAGAATTCTTGTTGTAATTCAATACTTTGAGCGTTCCGTTAGTGGCTGCCGAGCTCAACGCTGCGGGGTGCCGCCAGCCCGCCGTACTTGGCGTCGATCTTAGCCAACTGCTTGGTGGCGGCGTTTGAGTCACCGCGCGCGAAGGCACTCTCTACCTGCGCGAGCTGCGTGTTCAGTTCATGATCTATTCGGGCTCGACAGTCCGCGAGCTTGGCAGAGTGGGCCTGGCGGGCGCTGAGCAAGGCATCGAGCGATCGGCCGAAGGTTGAATCGTCCGCTATTTCATGCGCCCGGTGCGGCTCGTTCTCCGTGACCACATCGAATACGCACCACTTCTCGAGCGACCGGCGGCTCTGATTGTCATCGAGAAGATGTGCCTCGTCACGCTCGCCTGTTGCGAACACTACGCGTGTTGATTCCTGAAAAAGACGGAACAAGTCCGCCGGCGGCAAGGGCACCTGCGCGGTACCTATGGGATCGCTGCCCGCGTTGAGTAGCGCGCCGTGAAACAGATCGGGATATCCCAGCGCGAGTCGTAAGGCGATCCGCGCGCCGCCGGAAAAACCGCCGATGTAGACTCGTTGGGGGTCCACAGGGTACTGCTTCATGACGTTATGTGCGGCGAGCAGAATCAACGGTTCGCGCCGGTCGACGGTGGGAGAATCGTTGCCTGCGTTTGCCGCCGTCACCAGAATGGTGTGGTAACGATCCAGGACGGAGAGCCACTGCCGCGGTACCTCAGCTTTCGGCCACGGCGGAACAAACACCAACAGTGAATAAGTACCTGAGGGCGAGTGAGGGCTGGTAGGGACACTGATCGAAAAGCGCTCCCTGGCCAAATCGATCGGCTGGCCTCCTAAAGTCTTCCCCTCCCGCTGCGCCTCCTGCTTGACCCGAAGTGCGGTCAACGGGCTCATCATCCGCCGTACCAACTCATTGATGCCGCTGAGGGGGGAGTATTCGGTAAAGACCAACTCATCCCGCAGGCCGGGAGAGATGGTTTGGGCGCCCGCAACGGATACCAGGGATGCGGCGATCGCCAGGCCGACGGCGACCGCCCGCTTCCTCGTCACTCACTCACGCCGGCCGTGGGCTGCGCAAATGCCGCCTCGCTACCGAACAGGCTCACAATGCTCTGATACTTCTCGATGTACCAGCGGTTCTCGTTGTTGTATTTCGGGATCGACAGCGGCAGGGTGTCGGTGCCCTTGGTCTTCCAGACACAGGGGCAGGTCACCGAACCGCCTGCGGCCTGCACTCCCGGCCGGCTCAGCTCATCCAGGTTGACCTTCATTTTCTTCGTCAGCACCCGGTAGAGCTTGGTGACGTTTCGGGAACCGCCGTTGTAGGCGGCGACCGGAAAGATACCCAGCACTTCCGGGTTGGCACGATAAGCGACGCGGATATCGTCTCGCATCCCCGCCAGGTCGAAATCCAGCAGGCAGACGGCCGCTTTCATGGCATTCAGCAGATTCGTCGCGCCGCGCTCGAAGATCGGGTCGATCTTTGCGCCCGAGCAGCGTCTGGCCACGAGCGCGTAGGTGCCATTTCCCTTGCGGTTGGTGAATTGCATGGGCCCTAACGCTTTCGCACTCGAGACACTGTATCGAAATGCCTCCTCCTTCTTCAGCCCGTACTGGCTCAGTACATCGTCGAAGGCGAGTACCTGCTTTTCAATGTAGTCGCCGTCATCAGTCTGTTCGATGACCGCCAGTGTCGTAATGACCTGGGGCGGAATGACATCCGCGAGCAGCTCCCCCGGAAACGCGGTACTCGGCACCTTGGCGGCGCGCAGCTCATCCAGCGCCTTGGTCGCCGTGGCAACGAGGAACTCCTTCCCGCTGCTGACGAATGCCGGGTCGAAGGTGTCTTCGGTGAACGGCAGATAGACGATCGGCTTCGCGGTCTGGGCGACAGCGCTCCACTGTTTGTGCTTGATCAGGGCATTGTCGAACACTGGGAACTTGCGTCCGTACACCTTCAACGGATCCCCGTTTTTGGAGAAGGCGAACATCAGCCGCTCCGCTCCGGTGCCCTTCACGTGCCGCGCCTCAATTCCCGGCGTCAGGTTGCGAAAGGCCAGGGGCCTGCCACCGGGTTTCCACTTGATGGGTGGACGCGGGAGCTCGACCTGGGCAATGGACCACTCCTGGGTCTTTTCGCTCCAGAGCGCGAACGCCACAGGGCGGCCGCGAAGCACCTGACTCCTGCCTTTTCCCGTCAGGACGTACTTGAGCTCGACGTCTCGGAGCTGCAACTGCGCTTCGGCGACGAAATCGTGGATCGCATCATGACGAGTACGGGGGCCGTGAACGACGACCTCCTTGGGCGCCTTCTCGGTCTGTTCCGACTCGGCAACGGCCAGCGGAACCTCGCCCTCTTCCTGCTTCGAGCCCTCGTCCGCGACGGGAGCCGCTGCCACGGCCGGGGGCGCCGCCTCCGGCTCGATGAGCGTGGGCTCAATTTCTGCAGGGGCGCCACCTGTTGTGCTACATCCAGGGAAAATCAGGGACGCCAGGGTGAGCAGGGCCAGCGCAGCCGAGGGTCGGGCAAGTGTGTTCATGGCACGAATAATATTCACGAGCGGGGCCGTATACACGTACCGGAGTCAAGAAATCCCGTTGCAGCCGGAACACGCCCTGCGAGCTGGTCACGCGCTGCGGGGCGCCGCGGGGAAACAGCGCCGCAGGTCACTGCAAAAGCGTCGCGGGTTACCGAGGGGATAACCGCGCCGCGGGGCTCCGAGGGGGCAACCAGCACCGCTGAGTCACCGTAAGGGCGCTGCGGCGCCGCATTTTTGTCGCTAAAACAGGGGGTTGGTGGGATTCAACAGCTCGCCTGTCTGCGCAGCTCTTCAACCTGCCGCACCAACGTCCGTGTATCGCACGGCTTAGTGAGATAGGCGTCGCACCCCGCCGCGAGATGGACGTTGCGAGGGAAGCTCTCTGAATACGCACTGACCGCAAGGATCGGCACGGGCTCGATCGCGGGCTCCGCCCGCAGTCGCCGCACGAGGGTGACGCCGCTGGCGTCGGGCAGGCTCAGATCAAGGAGGACGATGTCCGGTGTGCATTCGCGGATTGCCACAATCGCGCTATCCGCTGTGGGCGCTATCTCGACCGTATGTCCGCTCAACTCGAGCAGTATCCGAAACAGCGTCGAGTCGACTTCATTGTCCTCAACGACCAGCACCCTCATTGGCCATCTCCACCTGCCTGCCCGGCCTTGCTCAGCCAACCGGCAATCTGTTTCGGCAGCGCCCGGGTGTCAATGGGCTTGGTGACGTAGTCGTCACAACCTGCCGCGAACGCCTTCTCTTCGTCCCCCTTCATGGCGAAGGCGGTCAACACGACCATGGGCACGGATTTGAAGCGCGGATCGGCCTTCAGCAGGCGCAGCAGCGACAGGCCATCCATGCCCGGCAGCGCAATATCAATCAAAAATAGCTCCGGCACGCTCCGTTCGAGAAGCCGCAGGGCCTTCTCGGCATCCTCCGCCTGCTCGATTTCATGACCTTCCTTCTGCAACATCAGGCTCAGCAGGCGCAGATTGAGCGGGTTGTCATCGATCACGAAGATGCGGGCCACGGTGCCTGACCTCAGGTCACAGCGGCCGCAGCATCGAGCGGCAACAGCACAGTGAACAAACTCCCTTTCCCCCATTCGCTTTCCACGCTGATTCGGCCGCGCTGCAAGTCGATCAAACGCTTCGTGAGCGCGAGCCCCAGCCCGGTGCCTTCCTGCGACACGCCACGCCCACTGTCGAGACGTTGAAACTCGACGAACAGCCGGTTCAGGTCCTCGGATTTGATGCCGATTCCGCTGTCACGGATCTGCGCTCGCAGCATGGCCGCCGACTCGGTGTCGATATTCATGGACACATGACCGCCCTCCCGCGTGAATTTGACCGCGTTGGAAACCAGGTTGAACAGCACCTGTTTGAATTTCTGGCGGTCGAGAGTCACCGTGGCCAGGAGCGCGGTCAGATGGTGTTCGATGGTGATGCCCTTCTTGGCGGCGAGTTGGCCCGCCACCACCATGACTTCGTCCACCGCGGTCTGCAGGTCGAAGGCTTCCGGATTCAGCTCCATGCGGCCGGATTCGATCTTGGACAAATCCAGGATGTCGTTGATGAGCTGCAGCAGGTGCCGGCCGCTGGTGAGCGTGTGGTCGCAGCATTCCTTCTGCACATCATTGAGTGCGCCGGCCTTCTCATCGACCATGAGCTCGGTAAAGCCGATGATCCCATTGAGCGGCGTGCGCAGCTCGTGTGACATGCTCGCCAGGAACTCACTCTTCAGTTGATTGGCATTCACCAGCTCGCGCTCGATTCGTTCCCGATCGGTGATCTCACGTTCCAGCTTAGCGTTCGCGGCCTGCAGGGTGGACGGACTCGGGACCTTCAGCGCAACCGGCATCAACTTGACCAGCAGGATGGCGGTCGGCACCGAGGCCAGCGCGGTAATTGCCTTGAGGCTGCCGCTCACCCAGTAGGAAGGGTGCCAGATAGTCCAGATATCCATGACATGGGTTGCACCGCAAGCAACGATGAAAATGGCGAAGCAGACAAACATCCAGTTGAATTGCAGGTCCTTGCGGGCGCGTACAAAACTGAGCAGCGTGAGGGGGATCGAGAAATAGGCCAGGGAGATCAGAGCATCGGAGGCGACGTGCAGCGACAGGATGTCCGCACGCCACAGGTAACACATGCCGTGCGGCATGAAGTCGCTGTCAGAAACGAATTGCCGGAAATCGAACACGGTACACCCCCACGCGGCGTGTCGTTGACGCATGTGGGTTGGATGATAGTCGAATGGGCGAGCCGATTTAGCATGTGCAACGCACCAACCGCGGTTAGCTGGCCGGTGGCGGCAGATTGCGCCGCAGAAACTCGAACCGCCGGCGATTGAAGTACGAGCCGCTGGCCAGGAAGTGATCGGCATTCGGCACGACGAGCAGCTCGAATGATTTGCCGGCCCCGATCAACGCATCGACCAGGCGCAGCGTCGCGGCCGGTGGCACATTCTCGTCCAGCTCGCCGTACGCCAGAAACAACCTGCCCTCGAGCTTGCCGGCCCAGCTCACATTGGAATTGGCGTCGTATTGCGGTCCGAGCGGGTAACCCATCCACTGCTCGTTCCAGATTGCCTTGTCCAGGCGATTGTCCTGATTGCCCGATGCGGAAATCCCGACCTTGTAGAAGTCGGGTCTCTCGGTCATGGCACGCACGACGTCATAGCCACCTGCCGAAAAACCATACACGCCAACTGCGGTCGCATCCATGTAGGGATGTCGCCTGCTCAGGGTCTTGATGGCCGCAATGTGATCGTCGAGTCCCACTGCGTGCAGATTCTTGTAAGCGGGATCGAGGAACGCCCGGCCGCGTCCCGAGGTACCGCGCGCATCGACGACGACGACAATGTACCCCAGCTCCGCTACGGCGAAGGCAGATTCAACACGCAGACCCGCGGTGAATGACTGCGGGCTCGTAATGGTCGTTGGACCGGTATAGATGTATTCGACAACCGGATAGCGTTTGTTGGGGTCGAACGTCGAAGGTTTGTAGAGGACGCCATACAGCGGTGTGCGGCCGTCGGCGGCAGTCACCGTGAACGGTTCAGGCAGAACCAGGTTTCGCCGCTTCAGCTCACCGATGTCCGCGCTTTGCAGCTTCATCAGCACCTTGCCGTCGCGAGTATTGCGCAGGACGGTCACCGTCGGCTGGTTGACCAGCGATTGGTTGTCGACAAAGAATCGACCGTCCGGCGACACAAATACATCGTGGTCCAGTGGCTCCGGAGTCAATGTCAGCGTGCTGCCGCCGACGCTGTACAGGCTCCGCAGGTACGGGTCGCGTCCACTCTCCCGCCCGCGACCCACCACGAACAGGTGACGGCCGGATTTATCGCTGCCTGCCAGCTCCGCGACCGTCCAATTTCCGGACGTTGCCTGATGGCGCTCGCCGTTTCGATCGACCAGATACGCGTGATTCCAGCCATCGGTATCCGACACCCAGGCAACTGCATCCGCGCCTTCGATGTAGCTCCATCGATGCGAGTAGAAATCAACGAATCGATTCGACTGCTCGCGAGTCAGAACCGTGGACTTGCCGGTCGCGGCGTCGATTGAGTACAGGGTCAATGAGCCATAGCCGCGGCCCGGAATTTCCTGCAACACCGCGGCGCTGTCCCGAGTCCACTCGAGCACCGGTCCGCCGTAGTACAGCATTTCGCGCGGTGGCGAGTCGGTGCGAACGATTGCGGCCGACGCGGCATCCACAATGACTGTCTGAGCCGTTGGAACGTGCTCATCGCCTGTCATCGGGTAAACGTAGTCAAACACCCGTGGGGCGGCTCCCTCGGGAGGGGTCGACTGGACCACGCTCAGGCGCCGCGCGCCTTGGAGATTCATGTGGTACGTGGCGAATCGGCGCGAGTCAGGTGACCAGACGATGTCAGCGTCGAGGTGGGGCACAGATGTGCCCTGCGCCACCATTTCCTTCAGGTTCACAACCGGGCGTGCGTAAGGCTGTTCCGCGGAGCCATCGGTCGTGAGCTGACGCTCTTTTCCGGTGGAGGTGTCCTCCAGATAGAGGTTGTAGTCGCGAACCCGGACTCTCCAATGCTTGTCCGGTGAGAGGCCACCCTCGACCTTGTCGCACTTTGTCAGACGATCATTGCGCGGTAAATAACACCACCGGCCCCCGGCATGATCGAACGATATTTCGTCCTCGGCGAAATCGAAGGCAAAACCGGGCAACTCGTCCGGCAATGTCGCCACCGCGACTTTGTGCAACGCACCCTCGAGTTTGGACCGCTCGAACAGCTTCGTCACGTGCTTCGACTCAGGGTCGACGCGAAGGTAATCCACTGCACCGACGCGATCAGCAACGAACCAGAACTGCGAGCCTTTCTCGCGCCAGGTGGGAACCAACCGCTCACCCCGAACGAGCTTCAACAGCTCGGGCGGGGCGAGCGACAGCGCGCGACCGATTACCCGCGCCTCGTCGGTTGGCGACGCGGCGTTCAACCGCGGCACCGCGCAAATGGCCATGGCAATGCCCCAGTACAGATGCCTGCTCGCCGAGCGCATGGATGTTACCTGGAGTTAGCGGAACTTTTTGCCGACTTCAATGAAAATCACCCGCCCACGCACATCCACGCGGCTGGCATCAAAAAACTCAACGTGGCCTGCCGTGTTATCAATGAACGGAAAGGTCTTGTCGAAGAGATTGCGGGCACCCCCCGTGACCGTCAGACCGTCGAGCCAGGTGTGGGCCGCGTGATACTGATACGAGCCGGTGAGATCCACCGTGGTGTAGCCGGCCACCTTCTCCATGATCTGAGAACCTGAGCCCGCCGGCGGGTTCAGGATCGCTGAGGTCGGTACCGTGTTGGTGTAACTCGAGCTGGTACGCACGAATAGATTTACCGCCCACGTCTCCTGCGGGCTGGCCCAACCTGCCCGCAAGGTTGCGCGCCAGCGGTCCGGGCCGCGGAAAGTTCCCACCAGGTCATTCAGCGCCGCTGCGGCATCGACCTGCTCATCGAACCTCGAGGTATAGGCCACGGAGGTGCCGAGCGTAAAGTGCTGCGCAAGCAGGTTGAAATAATAAGTGGCATCCATGCTCCAGACACGCGATGTCTGTCCGGCGAGGTTGATGTTCCGCAGGTACACGTCGGTCAGATTTCCATTGGCATCGCGCGCCGTCACACCGGGAAAGATGTCCGGGTGACTCACAAAGTAGGACGGATCCTGGCCGAAGTAGGTATAGGCACCGATGATGCGGTCGCTGAAGCGCGTATCGCTGTAGGTGAGCGATGTGTTCAGGCCGTTGCCCGCTGAATCGACGTGCTGCCAATCGATACCCGCGGTCCAGACCTTCGCTCTTTCCGGCCCCAGGTCCTGGGAAGCCGGATACGATACATTGACATGAACCTTCTTCGCTCCGCCGGGTGCCAGGGGATCGATGACATCGGTCTCGTACGCGTAGTTGATCCCGGCCAGATCATGGACCACGGGCGCGCGGAATGCCTTGTTCCAACTCGCGCGTAAGCGGATCTCCCGCAGCGGTTTCCACGCCAGTCCAATCATGGGAGTGGTCGCGGAAAACGACCGCATGTGGTCCTCGATGCCGTCGTAGTTGAAGTCGCCGCTGGCCGAGTATCGGTCCCAGCGCGCGGCCAGGGTCATATCTAGCTGTTGCCCCGTCGCTGGGTTCAACAGGGGCACCGCAAATTCAGCGCCGAGCGCCTGGGCAGTGCGCTGACCGTTCGGTTGGTTGGGGCCGAAACCCGCCCAGTCGAGCGTGTCCTTGCGCCATTCGCCGACAAAAGACGCCTTCACGGCTCCCGTCGGCAGGTCGAACAATGCCCCGTCCGCCTGGGCGGAGAACTGCGACATGTTGGATGTGATCTTGTTGTCCGGCTTGCCCATCCAGTAACTCACCAGATTGCGCAATGTGGCAGGATTTTGCGCGCTGCCGTTGCCGAACAGATTGAGCGCCGTCTGCGGATTGGGGTCCGCGAGCGCGGCGGCCACTGCCGCAGTTGAGGTTTGCACCCACGTGTAGGTCGCCAGGGACTCCTCGGCCGCCCGGCTCCCATAGATCTGCATTTGCCAATCGTGCGGCAACGAGATATCGGCGCCGAAAGTGCCCTGCCACAACCGCTCGTTCGCTGCGCGGAAAGTCGACGGAATCGAGCCGGCATCCCGTTCGGTGTCAAACTGATACGTCACCGCTACCGGCTTGCCGAAGGGGTTGAACGCATTCGTCGCGGGCACCACAGCCGAATACAGGTTCAACGGCCATTCGTAGTTGCTGGCGTCATTTCTCGAATAGATGGCATCCACAAACAGCCGTACCGACGCGGTCACTTCCTGTTCGGCATTGATGTAGACCGCCGTATCCTTCAGTTCCGGCGTGGCGTATTGCGAAATCTGCGATGCCGGCACTATGTTGGCCGGTGATACGTCGGCGGGGGTGAATTGAGTGCCGGAATTACCCGCCGGCAGCGAACCCAGGCCGTCGATGATACCCGTTTCCCCGAACGAGATCGACCGCAGATCGTAGCCACCGCGACTGCGGAAGTCCTGGGTTGTATATCCCAGGCTTCGCGACGTGACCGGATCCATCTTGCGATAGCTGGCCACCCCGGTGAACCGGCCGGAGCCCCAGCCAAAGCTCAGATCCTGCGATACCTGGGTGGCATTGCCGCCGTTGCTGCTGTCTTCGTAGGCGGCTCGCGTGTTGGTCTCGAAGGCTGAGCGCTTCTTGAGGATAATGTTGACGACACCACCCACCGCGTCCGCACCGTAAATTGCCGCCGCGGCGGTCGGCAGGACCTCGACCCGCTCAATGGCGCTGGTGGGGATGGTACCGACGTTCACCGAGTCTCCGAACAACACCGAGGAGTTGGCGGTGCGCCGGCCGTTGATGAGCACCAACGTGGATTTGGCGCCGAAGCCGCCCAGGTTGACGGTTGAATGGCCGATGGAGCCGCCCGGCGCCAGGTTGTTGATATCCATGGCCTGCATCGAGCCCATGCCCGAAACCTGCGGAATGGATCGGAACACATCGTCGGTGCTCAACAATCCCTGCTCTTCAATGTCCTTGCTGGTGATGGTGTAGACCTGGGAGGCGGGATTGTCGTGGCCGCGAATACGCGTACCGGTCACCACCACCTGTTCCAGGTTGGCCGACTCGGCAGTAGCCGCCGGCGCCGCGGCGCTCGTGCTGTTCAGCGGAACAGACGCGACATCCGTTGAAGTGCCCGCCTGAGCCAGGCGAAAGGTGTCGGAAGAAACATGCTTCCCCTCCTTTGCGGGAGACGAAGTTCGTGCGCCGCCCTGCGCCGTCGTCGCGGGAACGATCAGCACAGTCTGTTCATCGAGATACCGGTAGGTGAGCCCGGTGCCGCTCAGAAGCGCCGTCAACGCCTCGGCAGCCGTCAGGTCGCCGGAGGCGCCGCCGGTGCTTTGGTCGTGCAGGTCTTCCGAAACATACACAACATGCAAGTCACGCAGTGTCATCAACTGTTGGAGTGCAGTGTCGAGACCTTGCGCGGGAATTTCGGTGTGCAGTTTCATTGCCGCCGCGGCTGGATCCGCGACCGCGAGGCTGATCAACGACAGGCTGGCTGCCGCCGCAACAATAGTCAGGCGCATCAACTCTCCCCCGCCCCCGGTTGGGCTCGTTTCGCCCGCCGTCAGTGAGTGCGGCGGGTCGCTGCTAGGAGAAGAGCGTTGGGAGATCGAAAAAGGAAACCGCGGCCGCGAAAATCTAACGTGAGACACGAATCTCATTGTCACTCTGCACGACGGTGGCACCGAATCGCTGCTGCAGCA
Source organism: Pseudomonadota bacterium (assembly GCA_018241505.1). Lineage (GTDB taxonomy): Bacteria > Pseudomonadota > Gammaproteobacteria > Steroidobacterales > Steroidobacteraceae > 13-2-20CM-66-19. The sequence continues at coordinate 17,065 of JAFEDS010000022.1, forward strand.
GCTCGGCGACGCGGCTCGGATCGCTGGACGGGAACACCCCGCTCAGGTGGAACTGTTGCAGCTCGCGATCCTCGATGATGAGACGCCGGGAGCTGTAGCGATTGAATTCAGCAACCACCTCGCTCAGCGGGGTCTCATGGAATATCAACTTGCCCTGCGACCATGCGGTTGCGACGGCGGTATCGGTCGAATGGGGCGTGCCCAATGAGCGTGGGGACACGCTGATCTGCTCGCCGGCGGTCACGAGCACGGGGGCCGGCCCATCCGCTTGCTGTTGTTTACGAACCGCGACGGCGCCTTCCAGGACGGTCACGATGGTGCCCCGCTCCTGGCGGTAAACGTCGAACTGGGTGCCGACCGCCCGGATATCGGTTGAGCCACTGTGGACCACAAAGGGGCGCGCCGGGTTGTGCGCGACACGGAAGATGGCCTGGCCCTGGATGAGATCGATGTTGCGCTCGGCCGCCGAGAATCGCACTCGCATGCGCGAGTTGGCATTCAACACCACGGCCGAGCCATCCGCCAGGGCGATGGTTCTTTGCTCGCCTGTGTCGGTGACGTAGATATCGCGGCGAAACTCCAACCAGGCCAGTGCGACCAGCAGCAACAGCGTGCTGGCGGCGATTGCAAAACCAACGTGCGGACGCCGGCGAACCGGGACAGAGGGAGTTGGCGCAACGGGCGGCGCGGTAGCGAGATCTAGCTCTACGACATTGCCGCTATCGCTCGCCTGCTTCAACAAGCCGTCCAGATCGAAGGCAGTCGAGCTCTTCAACGCGCCCGTGTCTTCCCAAACCGCCGTCATCCGCAGAAAGGCATGTACGTTCTCCGGTGACTTGCGCACCCAGGCATGGAACTCCCGGCGAGTGGATTCGTCGCCATCACGCTCGCGCAGGGCTACGAGCCATTCCGCGGCTTCAGCGCGCGCTTGGGGTGACGGACCGGTGGAGGAATTCAGCGGCATGAGCGTCCCTACTCCAGTTCGTCGAGGTGTTCGTCGCAGTACTGCATGGCACGCAGCAGGTATTTCCTGGCCATCGGGCGCGATACCCCGAGCCGTTGGCCAATTTCTTCGAGAGTGAGCCCCTCGCACCGATACATGAGCAAAGTGGCACACGCTCGCGGCGAGACGGCCTCCAGGCCGCGGCAGACCCTTTCAATGCGGTCACGGATATCGAGCTCCTCGGCCGGGTCGGCCGCAATATCGGGCTCCGCGACCATCTCCAGAGGGTCCATGGTTTCGGGCCGCCGGCTCTTTTGCAGGGCATGCTGATGCAGAACGTGGTTGGCAACCGTGTAGAGGTACGCCTGGGGATTGCGGACCGCCTCGTGATCCTTGATTCGCAGCAGGCGCAGGAAAATTTCCTGCATTAAATCAGGCACATCTGCTGCCGCGTGACGCAATCGCACGGACAGGAAGCGACGTAGCTGGCGCCCGTGCGACTCGGCTACGTTGGCCATGAACGCCTGCTTTTTCTGATCGGCCACGGGTCTCCCGCGCAGATGAGTCCTGCGCATTTACATTAGAGCGATTCCGGGGCCGAAAATGAAACCAAACCGACAGCGTTTTCAGCCGAGGTGCGAATCGGCTGCAGGTGTGCGCGACAGCCAATGGCGAACAACCCGCTTGCCCACCAGGTTCACCACAGAGGAAAGGGCCATGAGCCGCAGGTCGAACCAGAAACCCTGGCGGCTGAGATAGAGGCGCTCGAGCCGGCCGCTGTAACGAGCGCTTCTGCCCGCGAGGAGCTGTGAAAGGCCGGTGACTCCGGGCCTGGCCGCGAACCGCCACTCGTGACTGCGATCCGCCCAGCCAAGACGCCGTAGGTCTTCAGCAGTGAGGGGCCGGGGCCCGATGACGCTCATCTCTCCGCGCCAGACATTGATGAACTGCGGCAGTTCATCCAGCCCCGTCCGGCGCAGCCAACGGCCAACGCGCGTGACCCGATGATCGCGCATGGTCCTGAATTTGAAGACCGTGAAGGGCCGGCGTCGTTGACCAACACGGGTCTGCAAAAACAGGGGCGATCCGCCGTCCTCGAACCAGGTCGCCAACGCTATGCCCGCTGCCAGCGGGGCGAATACCACTAATGCCGTGCCTGCAGCTATCAGGTCAACGGTCCGCTTGCCCGCATAAGGTTGCATCGATCGCCCTCGCTCGCTCCAGTCGGCAGGAGCAGATTGAATGCAGATTGGGGCACCGCTCGGGCGCAATTCAGGCAAATTATGGCTCAATCACTCACCACACGAGGCACGGACCATGACGCGGCACTGGCGCACCCGACTTCTGCATACCAATGCGCACGTACCTGAGGGCTTCAAGTCGCTCGCCACGCCCGTTTACCGAGGCTCTACAGTGCTGTTCGATCGTCAGGCTGACGTCGCCGATCAATGGCATGCCGACAAGGGCTACGCTTACGGCCTGTATGGAACGCCTACGGTCCTCGAGCTCGGCGCCCGCGTTGCGGAGCTGGAGCAAGCTCGTCACAGCTTTGTCGTACCCGGAGGGCAGGCTGCCATCGCCTTGACCTACCTCGCGAGCTGCAAAGCAGGCAGCCACGCACTGGTCCCCTGGAACGCCTACGGACCCAACCGCGAAATGGGAGAGGGTTTGTTGCGTGCCCTCAATATTGAAGTGGAAGCGTACGATCCGATGTTGGGATCTGGGATTGGGCAACTGATCCGCCCCAACACAGCGTTGATCTGGTGCGAGAGTCCAGGTTCCGTCACGATGGAGATTCAAGACCTGCCGGCAATTGTCGGCGCCGCGCATGAACGCGGAGTGACCGTGGCGTTGGACAACAGCTATGCAGCAGGCGTATTGCTCGATGCATTTGCCATGGGCGTGGACATCAGCATACAAGCGATCACGAAATACATTGGCGGACACAGCGACGTGCTGTTAGGAACCGTGTCTGTGCGCGACGAGCGGACATACGAGACCGTCGGGTCCACATGGGCGCAGCTCGGTATGGCCGTTTCCCCGGATGATTGCAGTTTGGCGCTGCGGGGTTTACAGACACTGGGCGTGCGGCTGGAGCGGCTGGAACGGTCGGCGCTCGAGTTGGCACGTTGGTTGGCCGATCGGCCCGAAATTGCCTGCGTTCTGCATCCCGCCCTGCCCTCATGCCCGGGTCACGATATCTGGCAAAGGGACTTCGCAGGGTCCGCGAGCATCTTTTCCATTGTGTTTGAAAAGCGCTATAGCAAGTCACAAGTGGCGTCCTTCATTGACGCGCTCGAATTGTTCCAGATCGGCTTTAGCTGGGGTGGCGTCGCGAGCCTTGCGGTGTCATTCCCCGATCTCAAACGTCCCGGCATCGATTACGAGGGGCGTCTGGTACGCCTGAATATCGGTCTCGAAGAGGTGGCCGATCTGCGGGCTGATCTCGAGGCGGCGTTCAGGAAGCTGTAGTCCACGCACGCCTGGCAACGAGGGCCGCAACCCGCTCGAGCAGATGCGGCTGGAGCACCACCGTCAGGAGGTACAAGGCCAGGGCAACCGCCGCTACCCACATGTGTGAAGCCCCGCGCGCCTCGGCAATCGACCCGGCAAGCGCGAAAATCCCCGCAGGTAGCGCGGACCTCGCCCAATCCAACGTCACAGCCCACTGCCGGCCCGGCAGGACAACACTCACCGAAGCCGTCCGAAGCACGACCGCCAGGAAATAGACAGCTACGCCGGTCCAACACGCGCCCGGTAGTCCCCAAATCGTCACCGACCACGCGCATGCCGGTATGAAAAGCGCCGCCTCCACGCTCTTACCGAGCGCGTCGAGCTGCGCACGACCTACTGATTGCAGCAACGTTCCCATCTGGATAGCCGTGCAACGCAGGACCGCGATCAGAAACAAGGGTACGAGCAACGGGCCAGCCGCGGTCCAATGGTCGCCCCCGAGCAGGCTGACGAGCTCGTCCCGCAACAACACAGCGGGCAGGAGTCCGGCGCACAGAAGCGCGGTCGTCGGAACCAGCACACGCCGAAGTTGGTCTGCCAGAACGGACGCACCATCATCCCGATGCCGGGCGAATGCGGGCATGGCTACCGAGTTTACAACCGTTTGCAGCATTTCCACCGGAAGCGCCGCAAGGCGATAGGCAAACAGATACAGACCCAGCGCCGCCGGTCCCAGAATTCGACCCACCAGGTAATTGTCCACTTGCGTGGTCACAAACGTCATTGCGGTGACGATCGCAATGTAGCGACTCTGGGCGAAGCCACGCTGAAACGAGGCACCATCCCATGCGAACCGCGGCCTGTAGGGGTGGATGACATACGAGGCCAGTGTTGTAAGAGCCGCACCGCAAAGAAACCCGATCACTAGCACCCAGGGCGAAGGCAACGACCACGCGAGCGCGGCTGTGATCAGCAAGCCGACGAGATCACTGCCCAATCGAGCCAATGCCAGCGCACGCTGCTCCAACTGGCGATATAACAGCAACGAGCCTGGACTAGCCAGCGCAGCGACGATGAGCCACGCGCTTGAAACAACGAGCAGTGGAATCAAACGGGGCTCGTGCACAGAGGTTGCGTAAGGGACCGCGAAACAAACCACCAGCACAGCGAGAATGATACTGCGCAGCAGATGCGCGGTCCATGCCGTGTCGAGAAAGCGGCGCTCCTGCCCGGCGTCCTCGAATTTCGCAACAATAATGAGCCGGGCGAACCCTAAATCCGTGAGTGTCGAGAGAGCCGACAATGCGAAGAACACCAGTCCGAACAGGCCAAAATCATCCGGCGACAACAGGCGGGCCAGGAGCGCTGCGCGGCCGACCGTGATGAGCGTGCCCCCCACTGTCGAGACGGCCGTCCAGGAAAGAGCACGCAATTCGCGGGTCGCGGTGGCCACTGTCACCCGCGCCTCACACGAACGTCGTGGCCTGGCTTCAACATGCCATCGATGGCGGCGGCGACGCGCACAACATGGGGCTCCCCCACGGCCTGCCTGTGATCGCAAGGCAAACGAACCACCTCGAGATCGTGGCAGACACGGTTCCAACCCAACGCGCTCGGTAGCCGCGAGTAGCCACGAATGTGCCGCTCGGCGGCGAACAACGCGACCTTGCCTGTGTAAGGCGCGGGCCGCCAGTCGAGCGCCTGCCGCCCGAGCTTACGCATTTCCTCATCGTCAATCAGCGGACGGCCCTCGCCCAGGTCGGGCTCTTTCGCCTGAGTCCCGGTAATACGAGAGAGTTGATCCGTGAGCCAGATACGCCGGTCGGACCATGAAAATCGCAGGAGCTCCGCCATCCGAAAGCGTAATTTCTCAACGCCTTGCGGCAACGGCTGCGGCACACCCGCATCGAGGAGAACGACCGCCCGCACTTCGCGGCCGGCGGCCCGAAGCTGGGCTGCCATTTCCATGGCCAGGACTCCGCCAAGCGAATAGCCACAGAGAATCACAGGACCCGGGCAGGCCTGGACCAACTCGCTCGTGTAGGCCGCACAGCGGTCCTGAATGGAGTTATATGAAACGCTCGAATTGATTGCCGCCTGGAGTCCGTACAACGGGGTGTCCGAGTCGATGTGCACCGCAAGCCTTGCATAAGGTGCGAGGTGTCCGCCGATCGGATGAACAAAGATCACCGGGATTCGCCCAGGTCCCTCGCGCATCGTCAACAGGTGCCGCACACTGCGTAGCGTCGATCCCAATTGCTGCAGACGGGCAGCCATGCGGCGGGGAGTTGCATGCAGGAACAGCTCTCCCGTCGTCAGCTCGTGAGCGCGAGCCCGTGCCAGCCGAGCCATCAGGCGCAAAGCGCCGAGCGAGTCGCCACCCGCCTCAAAAAAGTCGGTATCGAGCCCGGCCGGAACGCCGAGCATCTCGGTGAAATGGTCCATCAACTCGGCTTCCAACGCGGATGCAACGTCAGTCGAGGACGCTTCGTGTTCTCCCGGTGGCAGAGGCTGCGCCGCGAGGCGGCGGCGATCGGTTTTGCCGTTTGGCGTGAGAGGAAGTTGGTCGACCTGCAGGAAGTGATAAGGCAACATGGTGTCGATGAGCCAAGCGCGTAGCCGCACGCGCAAATCCGCGCTGTTGGGTAAGGCGATACCCTTCTTGGCGACGAGGTAGGCAACCAAGCGCCCGTCGCCGCTGTTGGGTCGATGCAGGACGACGGCAGCTCGCTCTATCTCCGGAAGCCGCAGAATTGCCGCCTCCACCTCACCGGGCTCGAGGCGAAAGCCGCGCAGCTTGATCTGTTCATCGTTGCGACCGAGAAACTCCAGAGTGCCATCGGGCAGCCACCGGGCGAGGTCACCGGTTGCGTACAGTCTGTCTGCAGGATCCGCAGGATCGGAAATGAACCGCTCTGCATTGAGCTCGGGTCGTCCAAGGTAGCCGCGCGCGACCCCGATGCCACCGATATACAACTGACCCACGACGCCCAGTGGCAGCGAGCGGCGGTTTTCATCCAACACGACCATCTTGGTGTTGGCGATGGGCCGGCCAATGCGGACAGCCTGGACATCCTGTGGAATCTTCCACGCAGAAGACCAGATCGTGGTCTCGGTGGGGCCGTAGACATTCCAGGCTTCACCGCACCGGTGTACCAGCTCCTGCGCCAGATCGAGCGGCAACGCCTCGCCCCCCACCAGCGCCTTGAGCTTCTTGTTTCCCGGCCAATCGGTCGCGAACAAAGCACGCCACGTGGAGGGCGTGGCCTGCAGCACCGTCGCTTGCGAGCGCAGGAGGGCCTCCGCCAGCCGCGAACCGTCGCCTGCCTCTTGCGGCCCCGCCAGATAGATCCGAGCGCCGACGAGCAGCGGCAGCCAAAGCTCGAGACCTGCTATGTCACCCGAAATGGTCGTCAACGCCAGGAGCACATCGGTGCGCTCGAGCCCGGGTTCACGCGCCATGCTGCACAGCAGGTTGACTAGCGACCGGTGTGTAATCTCAACGCCCTTGGGCCGGCCGGTAGACCCGGAAGTATAAAGAACGTACGCAAGCGACTCCGGTGCGCAGTCCTGCCAATCATCTGAAACCGGCCCTACCGCACCCAGCGGCTCATCAACGCATAGAATGGTAGTCCCGGGCGCAACGGGGGGAGCACTGCCCTTTCGGCTGCGAGTTGTCAACAGAACCCGGGGTGCGGCGTCCTCGATCATGAACGCCAGCCGATCGCCCGGAAAAGCAGGGTCGAGTGGAATGTACGCCCCTCCGGCAATCAAGACCCCCAACATGGATTCCAGCATGTAGGCGTCACGTTCAACAAACAGTCCGACCCGCTGATCGCGTCCCACTCCCGCGGCACGCAGCCGCGCGGCCAGGCCTTCAGCCCTTTGCCACAGCTCACCGAAGGAGATGCAGGTCCCATCCACTTCGAGAGCCGTCGCGCCCCAGTGTTGAATTGCGGATTCGTGCAACAGGGAAACGAGAGTCCGGTCCGCCGGGAAGCTCACTGTTGTGTCATTCCACTGCGCCAGGCGTGCCCGGTCTGTCTCCGACAACCAGGCGATTGAAGCGACGCTGGCGCTCGGGTCCCGACAAAGTGCGTACAGAGCCGTCACCACACCCTGTGCAAGGCGAGCGAGATCGCCGCAGTCAAACTGCGCGCGATTGCCGATCAGGACCAGCGAGTATGAGTCGGCGAGCTCTTCGACCGTCAAACCAATCTCATAGTCGGCGTGCTCTGCGTCGAGCTCCAGGGATTCGAGCCGACCGCCCTGAAGTTGCCGGGCTTCGCAGCGGACCAGGTGAGTAAACAACGTGCCAAACAAATCGGGCCGGCGCCGGCCGAGATTCAACGCTTTCAGGAGCCGTTCGTGCGGGATGCGCCCCCAGTTGGCCGCCTGCGCAAACGCCTCGCGATTTCTCCGCAGCAATTCCTCGAAGCGCGGATCCAAGGAGAGGTCTGCGCGCATCGGCACCGGTGACATGAAGAGACCGATACACTGCTCGTCGCCCTCATCCCAACGGGTACTTTGATCGACAACCACGACGACATCGCGCTCGCCACTCCAACGCGCCACCGTGGCCTGCCATGCGGTGAGGAAAATCGCAGCACTGCTGCTACGTTGACTTCGCGCGAGCTCCCGTAACGGGTCAACCAACTGAGCCGGTAAGGCGTGCCGCAACCGGAGCGCCGAACTATCCCCGGAGGCACTCGGGGTCCGGTAGGACGAATGAGATTCCTCCGGCGGGTTCTGCAGCAAGCTGCGCCAATAGTGCTCCACTGCAACCGAATCGGCGGCCGCGAGCTGTTCGCGCTGCCGCTGTGCAATCCCCGAGAATGTCTGGCGCAGGGGAGTTAGACCCTGGTGGGCAGCCACGCCGCTGCGTAGATTGCGTTCAATGATCGCGAGCTCGCGCCAGAATATTTCTTCAGAGGTGCCATCGAATGCAATGTGATGGATGGTGAGCCAGAGCTCCCAACCGCCCGCCTCCTCTGCCGTCGGCACGAGCGACACGCGTAGGGGCAAGCTGGATTTGAGATCGATAGGAGTGGTGCGTTCAACCTCTCTAGCTGCGACACGTTCCTGCGGCGTCATGGCGCTGCGTTGGTTGACAACCAGCTCGCTCGCCGGGCGGATGTCCAATAGCGCGTCACCCTCGTCTGTTCCAACAAATCGGCAGCGCAGAATTTCATGACGGTCCGCGAGAGACACGAGGCAGCGCGTGAGCAACTCCGCCGAAATCGGTCCCGACCCCCGATAGGGACGGAACGTTATATACGCTGCGTCGCCTGGCGCAATCAGAAAAGAACGCCACATCCAAGTCTGATAGGGCGATATCAGGCCCGGCATGTCCTTTCCTGGCGTTACAGATGCTCTGCGGGGTTGACTTGCCTGCACCCGGAGCGCTTGATCGTCAATCGAAGCGTTGCGTTCGCGGGCGGCACGCCAAAGCGCCGGCCATGCTTCGCACAGAGCGCCGTATTGTCCAACCAAACGCCGAGCCGTTGAAATCGAAGTACGCGCATCCTCGCACGCGACGTCGACAATCCAAGGTACCGCTGATGATTCTGCTTGTGCGGCAGCTCGCTCACAGAATCGCTCAACATCATTACGCCAGTAGGCGGGAAGGTCGAGATGTTCCGCGCGCGTCAGCGCGTCCTCAATCAGTCGATGTTGCAATCCACGTCGCCTCTCCAACAGTGATTGCGCGAAGCAATCATCACTTTGTGCAGCGACCTCCCTGAGGTAGCGACCTGATGCGGCGACGCCCTGATCGGTCGGACTTCCATCCAAGAACGAGGCAAACACTCCACAGAGATCGAGACTGGTAGCTGCACGCAGAAGGTCACCGCCGTGAAAGCGACGCGCGGACGCGGGCTCGTGCGCCACTGCGATGGGTAGCCATACAGAAGGAGCACCTTGCAAGCGTTCAACCAGAGCGCTGAAAAGGATGTCTTGACCACGACCCACCGGTAGAAAAGGTGGCAGCTCCGTAGTTGCATCGATTCCAAAACACGTACTCATGCCAGGCGCACCGTGAGCGAGCTGCGGCCTGCTCGTGGCCCGAAGGAGGCGTCGGGTTTGCACCACGCGCGCCCAAGTTTCGGCCGAAGCGGTGAGACGGGCGAGTGTCGATCCGTTCAGCAGCAGGTAGCCCAGGGGCTGCCCCCAAAATCCAAACGGCGCACTCCAGCCACAGTCACCCGCCAGCCCGGCGAATGCCAACGGAGCGGGTCGACCTTTCGCAGCACTTTGCGCCCACGCCGACTCGATACTCCCAACGAGTCCCCCTGTTGGTTGACGGCCGGATGAGAGTCGCCAGGACGTGAAGTCACCGTCATCGGGGACGAAGTAATCGGACGGATCGCCGTGCGCGACAGTGTCCAGAAGCGGGGCGACGGGATCGAAATCCGGATGGGCGTGAAGATCCGCCAGAGTGTCATCATCGGTACTGAGCAAGCGATGTCCCGCGCCCCACAGGAGCACGGCATTTCGATTCGCGCCCGCGGCTGGCGGCTGGCTCGCTCGATGAAACAGCGCAAATTCGAGTACCGCCGGATCGACGCCGCTCAAACGTTTGAGCACTTTGGCCATCGCCAACTTTTCGGTGAGACCCACATAGCGCACGTCGGAATTTGCCGTCGTGGCTGTACGCAGGGCGTCAATCACCGCTTGCTGTTGCGATTCTGACTTCGGCGTGTGAAACACAATCAGCGGGAGGCCCTGGCGGTGACACGACAGGTGAGCGCCGAAAGATTGCACGGCACGCTGTAGTTCGACAGGCCGTTGCGCGGTGGGGATGGCGACGAATTTCACGGCAATCAACTCACTGGCAACTCATCATCGTAGAGGGACTGGACTCGATCGAAGAAACCCTCGTCGGCGGGTGCCGATTGCGCCTTCTCCAGCCTCGCAAGCTCCAACAGGTCGGCCACATCGGCCCGGTAGAGAATCGCGCCGATGGATATTTCGAGTGCGAGCGCACTTTTCAGCCGCGCCAGCAGGCGCACGATCTTCAAGGAGTCGCAACCCAGCGCGTAGAGATTGTCACTGCGCGAGACCGGCCGGCCAACAACATCGGCGATGACGGACAGGATGCCCTGCTCGTCCGCCGCAATCGAAGAGTCGGCCGCGACGTTGGGGGAAAGCCCGAGACTGGCGGCGAGCGCTGCACTATCGCCGGTCAGTTTCGCCAGCGCCGTCCAATCGGGGGAACTACCGCCGGCGGCTTCAGGAGACTCGTCCGCGCCCTCATCGACAGCCCTCAGTCGCGGACAACTCGAGAGGCCGTCGAGCAGGAAGCGCCACGTTACTGTCCCGTCAGCAGACGATCGACAAACGGCGAGCAACGCCTCGCCGATCGATTTGAGGAATCTTCGAGCCGGCACATTGCGCTCGGTCTCGGCAAACGCAATATCCAGGTACGCCCCTCCCTCATTTCGCGCCAGCAGGACGAGGGCATCGAATACGTCCTCTTCCACTCCGCGCCCCAAAACACGGCAACTGAGCATCAACCGCTTTACCGTGAGTGCCTCGGCGGTGCGCTCCAGGAATGCTGAGCCGCTGATCCCGTACTCCCCGAATCGATCGGCGACCTCGACTGCCAACACGCTGCCACCTGCGATGGATTCTGCGACAGCTTGCGCAGAAGGCCTGTCGGCAGCGGTGTGGAACTGGTTTGTACGTTGCGCCAGCTCAAACAGCCGCGCTTGCTCGCCGCCGCTCGCCAAACGAACCGTTGTCCGCACGGCAAGGTCCCGAATGTAGTCAGCAAACGATGGCGCTGCGCGAAGTGCGGCGCGCCGCCGCGCTTCATCCTGGTAGAGACGAGTGCGGGACTCTCCTAAACCTCCGGCCGCGGTGGAACGCGGGTCGAGGGGCCAGGCGGCCGCAAAAAATCGCCTGACCCCGAATCGAGGGCGCTGCAGGACTGCGACCTGCCCGCACGCCGACCTGACCTCGGCACACTCGACAGAACTGTCATCAATCAGCACGAACGAGTCGAGAGCGACATTCAGCTCATGAGCCAGCTCGCGCAACGCTTCCGACTTTTTGCTCCACCCCACCCGTACGGCTGCAATGTCCGACCAACGCAGGCCCATATCCGCCCGATGTTGGAAGACTGCCTCAACATCCTCGACAACATTCTTGCTGACGAGCACGAGCAGGCGCCCACTACGCTTCTGCTCGGCCAGATAGGCGTGCAGCCAGCGCTCCTCGGGACCGATATGCACACCGTTGGGTCCGACTTCCGCGCAGACTCCCTGCCACAAGGTACCGTCGCAATCGAGGGCAAGTACTTTTGGTGCGGGGGCAAGAAGTGCATGGGCGCGACGGTGCAAGGCCGTGCCGATGACTGTCAAAACTTCGTCGGTATACGGTACACCCGCAATCAGGAGACTCTCGATGTCAAATACTTTGTGGACGCCGGCAGCGGCAGCGGCGGCCGATACATCCAACAGCTCCGCGCGTGAGTCTCCTAAAGCCGTCGGATCAGATTTTCCAGCCGCGTCCGGAAACAACGCAACAATGGGCGCGCGACCGGCGCTCCCTGCACGAAGTACCCCGTTCGGTCCTTCCTCGAGGATCATGCGCAGACCCGCGGGATCCAGCAGGAAAACCCGCAGCTCGTCCGGCGCGATCTCGGCCGTTGCTCCCCACGACAGCAGGCCGGGACTGTGAACAGTCACGCCGGCAAAGAGCGGCACCTGGCTGTTCCAAAAGTTCAGGACGCGATCGAAACCAGGCGACTCGAACGATCCATAGACATTCAGCCGCACACACCACTCGATTGGCTTTGCAGATTGAGCCTGTTTTTGGGGGTCCGCCGCCATGGCGCGACCTCGACCGCAGGCTAAGGTAAATTGCGGAAACGGCGGCCGAAACACGTCGCACTCCCAGAAAAAAGCGGGGAACCTGGCTTGCGTTCCGCTTTCTGGATGGGGGGGATTATGACAACTGCGACGTCAGCCAAGATGCTACGCTATACCGATGGTCGTCCAGAGTGAGCTGACGTGCCCGCACTGCGGGCACCGATCGATGGAAACGATGCCAACGGATGCCTGCATCTACTTTCATGAGTGCGCCGGCTGCGGCACTTTGCTGCGACCCAAAACAGGCGACTGTTGCGTCTTTTGCTCCTACGGGTCCGTTCCCTGTCCGCCGATTCAGGCTGACGCGTCATGCTGCAAGGCGCAGCGGCGCTGACTTCGGCAATTACGATGCACGACATCGATAGGCGACACCAAAGGCCGAATCACGCCGTGAAGTGTTGAGCAATACCGTGTCGGCACCCACTTCAATGGCTCGGTCGCGAATTCTTTCCATGTCTTCGCCCGGTAGCGAATACGGCGGAACACTCTGTACGGCTCCGATGTGTTTGCAATGCTCTACGTCTTCGACGTTACGAGTAACTTTCACACCGTGAACGACTGAACGGCTGCCGGCGCAGCCGCACAGAGCGATCCCGATGAGCATCATGGTGACACATCGCATAACAACCCGGCCCTGTGGTGGACGACGTCGGGAAAGTTACGCCTGCAGGTTCCCCTCGAGTGTGACTACCCTCACGCCCACCGCGGCCGGCGGCCGCGGGTGCTGAATTTGAGACAGCAACCACACGGCGCGTCGACGAGCCGCTTTTACAATAAAACGCGGGTAGCAATCCCTACAGAAATGCGCCAAACAGAAGAACGGCGGCAAGCGTGCCATTCGCGAGCAGATGAGCAACTGCCCAAAACATCACCGCCGCGAGCATCGAGTGCTTCATCACACTCTTGATGCGGCCGGGTACATACGCCGCGAGAATGAGTGGGAATACCCCGCTTCGCGAGCATTCTAGCTTTGAATCATGAGGTCCGACATCGGAATGCGATTGACGTCCTAGGCCCAACGGCAGAGCCAATCCAGCAAGCGGCGATCGCCCAGGGAGTCAAACACCGCGTCCGCGGGATACTCCAACCCCTTCAGAGTGGGAATACAGATCACCTTCATGCCAGCCGCCTTCGCGGCCAACACGCCGGTCATTGAATCCTCGAACGCCAGCGCCTGCTCGGGAGCAACACCCAGACGCCTGCACGCCTCGAGGTACATATCGGGCGCCGGTTTCGGCGCGCCTACTTCGTCGCCTGCAATGGTCGCCCGAAAAGCGCGAGCGAGCTCGCCCCGCTCGAGTGCCAAGTCGAGCAGCCGTCGCGGCGAGTTGCTCGCCACCCCGATGGGCAACACGCGCCCTATCCTGTCTACGATACTCACCGCACCTGGCATGGCACGGGCGCCCACACTAATTGCTTGCGACGCGAGCTGCAGCAGCTCGATCTCGATGTCGCGTGCGTTGCTGTTTCCGCCGACCGCTCTCGCGATTTCGCGCGCCTCGTCGGTAACGGCTTTGCCAATCAACTGCGCCTTCTGCTGCGGACCGAAGGTCAAACCGAATCGCGCGAATATCTCGCCCTCCGCAACCGCCCAGCAGCTTTCGGTATCCACCAGCAGGCCATCGCAATCGAACACCACGGCGGCGGGCTTCCAGGCGGGTGATATCTTCGGGGTCACGGCTTCACTCATTTGACACTGGGCCTTGCGACTGCTGGGATTGCGGTCATTGATTATCCTAGGGACAAGTGAACCATGCGCGGAAGATTGCCCCGGTACTGTCTCGCCATGATCCTGATGGCCGTTCCGATGGCTCGAGCAGCGTCACCGTGCTGCCCGAAAGAGGCGGCCGCCGACAAGGAAGCCGTTCTCTGGCACAAGCTGGAGACCGAAATCCGCGACGTCGATGCACACCTCGACGGGGTCATGGGTGTGGCCATCGAGGACCTCACAACGGGCCATACTTTTTTCCTCAATCCGGACGAAGTCCTCCCGCAGGCCAGCTCCATCAAGATTGCCGTACTCGCGGAGCTCTACCGGCAGCATCAGGTCGGAAAACTCAAACTCGAGGATCCCTACACCGTCAATGCCGCTGATCTGGTTGCCGACAGTCACATCATGGGGGGACTCACGCCGGGAGTCACACGCGTTACCAACCGCGACCTGGCTACCATGGTGGTTGCTGTCAGCGACAACTCCGCTACCAATGTTCTGATCGACCGGGTGGGGATGGAGAATGTGAATGCATTTCTGGAGAGCCTCGGCCTGCATCACGTGCGCCTGCGCCGCAAGATGATGGATCTCAAAGCGGCCGGCGAGGGACGTGAAAACGTCGCGACGCCGCGTGAGATGATGACTCTCCTCGACGATCTGTATCACAACAAGGTAGTCAACCGGACTCTCACCGACGATTTCTTCAAGGTCCTGGCGACACCCAAAGATAGCTGGATTCCGCGCTATCTGCCGGAGGATTTGCAGATGGCCAACAAACCCGGCTCCCTCGAGGGTGTCCGCAATGACTCGGGTGTTATTTTTGCGAGCCGGCCTTACATCATCTGCGTCATGACGACGTTCTTACGCGACGAGCGGGACGGGGAGGATGCCATCGCCCAAGTCTCCCGTGCTGCTTACCGAATGTTCGACCGCCTCGGACGCGCATCGGAGTACGGGCGTGTGATTTCCCCGGGAAACAGCAGCAAGTAGGGGTGACACGTCACTCCGGCCCAATCGAAAGTAACGCCAGCCCGACTCCTGGGCGCGGCTTCGAGCGAAGATCGGCTGAACAATCGAGGTGCCTGACCCAATCCGATGCCTAATGTCCTGCTCGCGCTCCTGAGCCGCGAATGGATTGCCCTCGCAGTAGGGATAGCGCTGCTCGTATCCGGTACCGCGGCTCCGGCCCCAGCGCCGGTGAAATGGGCTTGCGCGATTTTCGGCGCGCTCCTGGCGCTCGGTGGACTGGTCAATCTCACCCGGATTTCGCGCGCGCGGCGACGGCATCCGCCTCAGGGAAAGCTGTGTAACCTGGGCGGCTATCGAGTCCACCTGCTCGCCGAAGGCAGTTCGCATGACAGGCCGCCGATCGTCCTGTTCGGTGGGGGGCACGCCGCAGGGGCTGCGATGATCCACATCCATCGAGCGCTCGTGCAAAGGAACCGCTCGATTCTCATTGATCGTCCAGGCACCGGCTGGAGCGACACCGGACCGTTTCCCCGTACGACGGCGCGCGAAGCGCAGGAGATGATGGCCGCATTGGATGCGGCGGGCGAGTCCGGCCCGTTCGTGTTCGTTGGATATTCATTCGGCGGATTGCTTGCGGCCAATATGGCGCGCCGCTATCCGCAGCGGGTCGCCGCTTTGGTACTGCTCGATCCAACCCCTCTTGAAACAATTGTGTTCGGACCGCGGTTGGCGGCGCTGCGTCAAATGCGCACGGACGAGTTGAAAACGGCTTTGGCGCGGTTGATCGGTTGGCCTGCTGATTTCGCCCGCTCGCGGCTGTCCCGCGAATCCGCCGGCGCCGCAGTCAACAACCGGTTCGAAGCGTGCCTCGGCGCGGATCTGGAGCGGATGCGGGAGTTGGAAGCAGGGGCCGGGCCGCACCTGGCCAACTATTCCATCTATCGCGAATTGTCCCCCACCGGCGCGGCCGCCAGCGGCTGGGAGACAGTCGTCTACGATGGCGACCTCGGAGATTTGCCGGTGTTCCTGGTGGCTCCCGGTACCACGGAGGAAATCGGGTCGCTGCCTGAAATGCGCGCTGCACAACAAAGCGAAGCACAACGCATGCAACGCTTCTTTGCGCGTACCCGCGAGCGTTACCTGGCCACTTCAACCCGCTCGCAGCGCGTCCATGCGCCTCCCGGCTCCACACATCAGTTTGTTTACGAGAACCCGGAATTCATTGTGGAGACGCTGCGGGGCATCCTCGAGTCCCTCCCTGGATCGAGGCGATGAGCCGGGAAGCTGCGCAATCCCTGGCGCAATTGGCGGAGCGGATCTGGCAACGCCAACTCACACACGATGTTCAGACGCGCGCGCGACTCGGCTTGTCAATAGATCGGATACCGCTCGGAACCTTCGAGGAACGGCAAAGTGATGCGGCCTTCGCTCTGATCGCACTTCGCGAGCTGGATGCATTATCGCCGGCGGACCTCGGGCACTCCGACGTACTCACTCACGCATTTCTGCGCGACACACTCGAACGGTGGCGCGAGCGCCCTTACTTGTGGTGGGGACAATTCCCAGTCACGCCGTATGTTCTGTTGGGTCACAGCGCGGTCCTGCAAGGCGTTTTCAGCCACTTCGACTTCGCCGCCCCGGACGCGAACGATCGTTATCAGAGCCTGGTGGTTGACTACGGTCGCTGCGTGGACCATCTGTTGGAAAAGCTCAAACTCCAGGCGGGACGCGGCTGGCGCATTCCCAAGCCGGCACTCCCCGGCGTGCGCGGCGCCCTGACGGCACTGCGCCAGGCGACGCGGAAAATCTTGCCGGTCCCAGCGCAACAGTTGAATTCGCTCAACCAGCGTGTGCAAGCCCTGATGACCGAGGCTATCGAACCCGCCTTCGATCGCTTGTTTGACTATCTGCAAGGCGATTACGCGCGCTCGGCCCCGGAGACTGTTGGTATGTGGCAGTACACGGGCGGCGAAGAGATGTACAGGCGTTGGGTTCGCTATCACGCCACATACGACGCCGAGCCGAACGACATCTACCAACAAGGTCTCGCTGCGGTAGAAGAGCTCGCGGCCGCTATGGAATCCCTGCGCGGCACACTGGGCTTTCACGCCGACACACCAGGCTTTCTGCAACATCTGGAGACGACCGGGCGGCTGTACGCTCGCACGCCTGAAGAGGTTGAGAGTCGCTACCGGACGTACATGAGCCGCATGGCCGGCCAGGTGGATCGATATTTCTCGACCCAACCCCGAGCGCCCTACGGCGTCGCGCGCCTGGACCCCTCCATGGAGGCTGGACTGTCTTTCGGATTCTATGAAAGACCGACTCCCACCGAGCCTGTCGGACGCTACCGCTACAACGGCTCAGGGCTCGACGCCCGGCCACAGATCAGCGCCGCCGCCTTGATATTCCACGAGGTCGTACCGGGGCACCATTTCCAACTGGCGCGCCAGGCTGAGAACCAGCACCTCGCCGCCATCCGCCGTGAATCACTCGACAACACGGCGTACGTTGAAGGGTGGGCGGAGTACGCCTCGGACCTGGCTCATGAGTTGGGACTCTACAAGGACCCATACGATGCGTACGGCCGGCTCGTGTTGGATCGCTTTGCAGCGCAGAGGCTGGTATTGGACATCGGACTGAACTTGCATGGCTGGACACTCGAGCGGGCCCAGGCCTACATGAAGGCGAACACGTTGGAGCCGCGGACGCAGATCGTCAGCGAGACGCTGCGCTACTCGACCGATCTACCCGGCCAGGCCCTCACCTATCGCCTGGGTCTCATGAGGTTCAAGGCACTGCGCGAGCTGGCACAGCAGGCCCTGGGCCCGCGCTTCGACATAAGGGCCTATCACGAAACGATCCTGGACGCCGGTGCCCTGCCCTTGTCCGTGCTGGAGAGCCACGTCCGGTGGTTCATTGAGAAAAATGGGTTATGATGCTTGCATGCAGCGAATTGCCGCATCGGTTGCCGATCTGCAGCGCATGGCGGACGCCAGCGCGCGGGGCCTGATTGCTTCCTACTGCAGTGGCGGCGGCTTCAACTTCATGCCAGCACCTGAGAGCCGCTCGCACCCCGCGGTGGGGACGCAGGAGCTGCACAATCTCTCCGACGAGCTGCTGCTGATTCGCACGGACTTTCGCGCCATGCCGAGCGAGTTCCGCCAGCACAATCGCTACGACTACGACAATCGCGGTTGGCTGTACCTGCACTGCCGCCTCGACGGATTGAGTGAAGAACGCACACCCGACGGGCAAACTCACTGCTTCGACGGTGAGTGCTTCATGCTTTCGGCCTCGACACGCCCTGCGCCGCTGGCGCGCGATGTGCTGGGCGACTCGTGGCGGACTGTTGGAATTGCCTGCCGGCCGGCCTTTGTGATGCGGGATGTCCCGATTGGCGGCACGCTGCCGGCGCAGCTCAAGCGGTTCCAGTCAGGCGATGTGGATGTCGACTTCTTCTTCGAGGGGCGTTTGACCAGCGAAATGAAGGCAGCCGTGACCGCCCTGTTGTATCCGAGCGTACAGGCCACCATCCGCCCACTGTATCTGAAGGCCAAGGTGGTAGAGCTGCTGTGCCTGGCGATGGACCGGCTGCAGGTACCGAGCGCACAGGAGAGCCTCGCATTACGCCTGAGCCACCGGGACGTCGCCTGCCTGAATACCTGCCGGCAGCTTCTGCAGGATTGCGTCGAGTTGCCATCCCTCGAGCAACTTGCCCGCCGAGTGGGCTTGAACCGCCGCAAGCTCGCGGTCGGATTCAAACAGGTGTTTGGGGTCACTGTGGGAACCTACCATCGCGAGCGGCGGCTCGATGCCGCTCGCGAGCTGCTCCAGCGCGGCGCAGTTTCAATCGGGCGCGTAGCCGCCGATGCGGGCTATGCGGACGCCGGTAGTTTCAGTAAAGCCTTCCGCACCCGCTTCGGCTATCTGCCCTCGGAGATGCGACCCGCGAAAGTAACTGGCGCCCGAAAGTAAGTAACGCGCGCCCGTCCCCCGGCATTGCACGGACCGCACAACCGGCACACTCTGCAATGAAAGACAAAGCCAGCCGGCTGGGGGTTTCTGACGATGCGAGCCGCCGATACAGCGGGTGCCCGGGCAACCATTTCGTGGTTGGGTGCCTCAGTTGCCACTTTGGGATTCTGGGTACCGCCCGCGTCTGGCGCGGCGGCAGACGATAACTCCAGCGTTGTGACGTTGGACGAGGTTGTCGTCACGGCACAGCGTCGCGAACAAAGATTGGTGGATGTTCCAGTCGAAGTGACCGCCGTCACCGCTGCCGAGATTGCGGCGCGCGGCGTAACCTCTCTGCAGGACATGCAGTACAGCGTGCCCGGACTGACACTGACGGAATTTGGCCCCGGCCAGGGACGCCTGCAACTCGACGGCATCAGCACTGCAGGCGGCTCGACTGGGTTGCCAACTGTCGGCCGATATATTGACGAGATGCCCATCACCGCGGATGGGGCCGGGTCGGAGCTCGATCTACGGCTCATCGACCTCGCCCGTGTCGAAGTTTTGCACGGCCCACAGCCGACCCTGTACGGTGAAGGCTCCATGGGCGGCACGATTCATTTCGTGACGGCACCGGTCGATCTGCGGCACCTGGGAGGTTACCTCCAGGGCAGTTGGGGTGCCTTGGCTCACGGCGACAGCGACTACAATGTGCTCGGGGTTGTAAACGCGCCTTTGATCGACGGCAAGCTGGGTGTCCGCATCGCCGCCGCCTATGAAAGAGACGGCGGTTGGATTGATGCGCCGAACCTGAATGCGTCCCGCTACAACGGGGTCGACATCAAAACGGCGCGCCTGAAAGCACTCTATCAACCCACAGATGAGCTATCCGTGTCCCTGATGTACATGCATCAGCAACACGACCAGAATTCACAGAACTATGCCGATCCGCAGACGCGCGTGACCGGCGCACTGCTGCCTTCTCCCAACAGCGAGAAGTACGACATCGGCAACCTGATCCTCAGTTACAACCTCGGCTTCGCGACGGTGCTGAGCTCAACCGGCTTTCTGCATCGGGAGCCCATGGCCGGATTCGATCAGTCAGCGTATTTCGCGCCGTTGTTCGGCGATCCGAACCTCACGCAGGTCGGTGAATACACCACGTCCACTCACAACATGCTGTCGCAGGAGCTTCGGATCAGCTCAAACGGCGGCGGCCCTTTCAATTACACGGGTGGCATCTACGGACGCCGTTACACGACAGGCGGCACTATCCATTTCACAACGGCGCCGGACACGCTTCCGTTCGCAATCGATGACGACAATGCCAAGGCAGAATCCAAGTCGTGGGCCGCTTATGGCGAAGCCCGATATGCCTTCGCGTCCTCCATCGAAGCGCTCGTGGGCTTGCGCTACTTTCACGATCAGCGCTCACTGCGCGACCGCTTCTCATCCTTTGGCGCAGAGTTTTCCAGTGCGCAGTCGGCCACCTTCAGCAGCACCAATCCCCGTTTCAACCTGTCCTATAAAACCGGCGCGGACAGCCTGATTTATGCGGATGTGGCCAAGGGCTTCCGCAGCGGCGGCTTCAACTCGCAGGCCGGCGGAACCGTACCGCCCACCTACGGGCCGGAAAAGTTGTGGACCTACACCGTGGGTAGCAAACAGGACTGGTTGAACCGCCGCCTCAGCTTGGACACGTCGATTTACTACAATCAGTGGAAGGACATCCAGACCGTCGGCATGAACGGGCAGATCGCCGACAGCTTCTCCAGCAACAGCGGCAAGGCATCGGGACCCGGCGTCAATTTTTCACTTGCCGCACGCCCCATCGCCACGCTTGCCTTGTCTGCGACGGTTGGTTACACCGATATGAAATACGACACCGGGGGCGCCACTATCGACAAGGGGGATCCGCTCGACATGGTGGCGAAGTGGACCGGGTCACTCGCGGCGGATTACCGCAAACCGGTCACCGAATCCCTTACGCTGCTGGCGCGTGCCGACTATTCGTACACCGAGGGCTACCAGTTGACCCTGCGTAACACGCCGTTTCCGGTGTTCAATCGCACCGGTTCATTCAACTCTCTCAATCTGCGCCTGGGAGGGGAATTCGGGCGTTGGCAGTTGAGCGCGTTCGCGCGCAATCTGACCGATCGCAAGGGACAACTCTATCCGGCGGTTGGCAGCTTGCCGGAGCCGGTGGTGACGGCCCCCCGCTCGGCAGGTATCGAGGGGCGTGTAGACTTCTGATGCCGATCGATTCTCGCAGCGGCGTCTACTACGAGGTTCACGGCCGGGGAAAGCCTTTGTTTCTGGGCTTTCCCATCTTTGCCTCGTATGCGCAGATTTTCGGGGCGGAGCAAGGCACAACCGTCCGCAATGCATTTCTCGAACGCCTCACCGATCGCTACCAGGTGCTGCTGATCGATTATCCCAGTATCGGCGGCAGCAGGACCATTGCCCCAACAGAGCTCACAGCCGAGCGCGTGTACCGTGACCACCTTGCCGTGGCGGATGCAGCCGGCTTCGAGCGCTTCGCCTACTGGGGATACACCTTCGGCGCTGCCACCGGCCTGCAGTTGGCGACCCGAAGCGATCGTCTGACTGCCGTGGTGGTCGGCGGTTGGACGCCGCTGGGAGGACCCTATGAACAGATGGCCCGAGGTGCCAAAGTTCATATCGGCAACCCGCCGGCAGCGAGCCGCGTGGTGTTGCGCGATCCGGGACAATACGCGCAATGGGCCACCTTCTGGGACAGTCTGCGCGATTGGCCGGAAGCGACCGAAATTGCAAAAATCCGCTGCCCGCGACTGGCGTTCGCCGGTTCCAACGGGGATACGGAAGCCGGTGGTGTTCCGATCCGCTACGCATCGATACTGGCCGCACGGCGCGCCGAGCTGGCGGCATTGGGTTGGTCGGTGGTGTTGTTTGAGCAGCAGGGGCACGGCGTGGGTCTCGATGCCGCGCGCGTGGTCCCGGCGGTGCGCAAGTTTCTCGACTCCGTGTTGGTGGAGGAATGAAGAACTTTGCTGACGCGCCTGTCGGTGCATGGTACGGCCTGGGAACTTTGATCCTGGCGTCGATGGCCGGTAACGCCATTGTGGCGCTCATGCCGCTGCTCACCGAAGGTATCAAAGGCGAACTGCTGCTGACGGACGCCCAGATGGGCGCTCTGCGTGGTGTTGCAACGACTCTCGTCAGCGCCGGAGCCGCCTATCCCATCGGGTGGCTCGCCGATCGTATCGATCGGCGGATCATTTTCGCTGTTTGCACCGTCATCTGGTCGATCGCCACGGCGGGAAGCGGTTTCGTGCATTCGTACGCGGCGCTTTTCTGCTGCGCCATGGGCATTGCCGTGGGCGAGGCGGTGTTGGGTCCCGTCGTCTTCGCCCTGATCGCGGATCTGTTTCCGGCCCGCGCCCGATTGTTGGCCAACTCCATTTTCTTCATCTCGCAACTGCTGGGTATGGCGGCCGGCCTGGCGATTGCGGGCTCGATCATTGGCGCGATCCAGTCACACCGTGACATCCTCCCGGCTCCGCTGGCCGAGCTGGCGACGTGGCGCATCGCCATGATTGCCCACGCCCTACCGGTCGTCGTACTCGTTCCCCTGATCTTGTTGATTCCGCTGCCACCCGTCAAAGCCAAAGCAACTGAAATCTCCACGGCCCGAGCCGTAGTGCCCTATCTCAGGCAACATGCGACGACACTGTTCTGCACCTTCATTGGATTTGGCGCCATTGGAGCCGCCAACGGGACTGTCTTTGGTTGGATTGCCGTCGCCATCCAACGCCAGTTCCATACCTCCGCAGCAAATGTGGGACTCGCATTGGGCCAGGTCTTCGCCATTGCCAGCATGGTCGGCGTCGCATTGGCCAACTTCGCCGCGCGCCGCTTCTCAATCCGCTGGCGCGACGCTACTTCGGTGCGGCTCGCCCAGATCGGCGCCACAATTGCGGCTGCAACCTCGTGCCTTTACTACTTGGCCTCCAGCCCTGCGCAGTTTTACTGGATAGCGGTCGTCCAGATCGCAGCGGCCATGGGCGGGCTGACGCTGTCTCCCACCGTGGTACAACTGCTCGCCCCGGCGGCGATCCGCGCGCGCGTCTTCGCGATTGCAGGGCTGTTTTACACGATCTTCGGCGCCTTGAGCCCGCTCGCGGTCGGGTTGCTATCCGACAGCCTCGGCACGGCTCCCCGCCAGCTACTCCTTGCCATGCTGTTGATCGGGATTCCGTTGTATGGGTTGGGTGTTGCTCTCATCCACGTTGCTGGACGAGGCCTCGGCGCAACCATCGAGTCGGTGCGTCGTGAAGAAGGCAGCGCGCATCCGTTAGCCGAGGGAGCCTCATGATTGATACCGCTGCAGAACAAACGCTGTCTGAGCTGGCAACGCGCTACTGGGATTTCGAGTGCTACGAATCGCCCCTCACGGCCGCACTCGCCGGTGAGCCGACTGCCGATCACGTCCTGTTTCGGGAATCCGCTGCCGACTACGAGCGCCGTTACCACAAGGCGCAAGCATTCCTGCAGGAGTTGCGATCACTGCCCCCGCAGGCCCTCTCCGCTCAATCCCTGGCAACCTATCGCCTGCTGCAGCACGAGTTGACGAGCCTGTGCCGCAATTTCGAAGTGAACGCGCACCTGCGCCCCTCCCTGTTTCCCGTGGGACCGGAATTCAACACAATCTACTTCGCCAATTCGCAGACCCTCGGCAACCTCGAAGCGGCGCAACGCTACCTGGGCCGCCTGCGCACCCTTCCGGCCTTTCTGCAGGACATTGAAAACAATCTGCGCGCCGGCCATGCGCTGGGGATTCGCTATCCGCGCCGCGTGTTGGAATGCGGCGTAGCGACTCAGAAGGCGTCTCTCGCGGGACCGCCGCAGGAATCGGCGTGGTATGGCCCATTCAAACGGGCTGCCGCGCCCCATTTCGCCGCCATTGCCGCTCAGGGCCTCACTTACATCCGGGATGAGCTTTACCCGGCCCTGAATCGCTACGGCTCGTTCCTGAGCGGCCCGTTGAGCCAGGATGCCCGGGACACGATCAGTTGTGCCGATTCGCCTCAGGGCGCCGACTACTACAGTGCGCTGATACGCCAGTTCACTAACCTCGACATGACGGCAGACGACATCCACGAGTTGGGGCTGCGCGAGGTGCAACGGCTCGACGCTGAGATTGCCGCTGTCGCGCATGAAGCCGGGTACCCGGACGACGTTCCGGGATACCGGAAATTCCTCGCTGCGGATCCCAGCTTCTTCGCCGCGGATGCGGCTGCATTGCGCGAGCGCCTCGAAGTACTCGCCAAACGCATCGACCGGCGGATTCCAACTCTGTTTGGCCGGCTGCCCAGAACGTCGTACGGAGTCGAGAGCATACCGTTGCCGCTGTCCGAGGGTCTGCCCCCCGCTTATGCACAACCCAACCCGGCCGATCACAGTGCCGCGGGCGTACTGTGGATTACGAGCCTTCCTGCCAAGTGCCCGAGCTACATGCACGTGCCGCTGGCACTGCACGAGGGATGGCCCGGACATCTGATGCACATCGGGCTGATCCAGGAAATGCAGGGACTACCGAAGTTCCGGCGCTTCGGTGCGGTGAAATATACGGCCTGTGTGGAAGGATGGGCGTTGTATTGCGAAACGCTGGGTCTCGAGATGCAGTTGTATGTAACTCCGCATCAACACTACGGCCGGTTGGAATTTGAAATGTGGCGCGCGGTGCGGCTGGTACTCGATACGGCCATTCATGCGAAGGGCTGGAGCCGGGAGCGCTCGATCGACTACATGGCTGCACACCTGGCGCTGCCCCGAGCCACTATTGAGAGCGAGGTGGATCGATACATAGCGCTTCCCGGGCAGGCTCTTGCCTATCAGCTCGGCAACCTGCGCATCCGCGAGCTGCGTCGCCGCGCCGAGCTGGCCTGCGGTGAGAAGTTTTCGCTGCGGGATTTTCATGATGCGGTGACCGGAATCGGTGCGGTTACATTGCCCGTTCTGGATGAGCTGATGGGTGGTTGGATCGCCATGGCGGCGAGACCGTGAGCGAACGCGCAACGTCGCTGCTCGCGTCGAGCCTGGTATGGGACAACCATGGATGCATGCCGGTGGGCCGCCCCAACGACACGAGCTTCCTGTCCCAGCTCGAGCGCTATCGCGCCGTCGGTGTCGATGCCGTCATGCTGAATGTCGGATTCGGCGAGATGAGCGTCGAAGATCACTTGCGCACGCTCGCAAGCCTGCGTCATTGGCTGAAGGCAAATTCCCGGCAGTACCAGATCATTTCCCGGGTGCAAGACATCGAAGCAGCCCGTGCCAATGGACGGCTGGCCGTCGGCTTTGACATTGAGGGAGCGAATGCCATTGGCGAGCAGCTCAGTCTCATTGAGCTCTACTACGATCTCGGCGTGCGTTGGATGCTGCTGGCGTACAACCGCAACAACCGGGTGGCCGGGGGCTGCCAGGATGAGGATACAGGCCTGACCAGCTTTGGACGCCAGGCGCTGCTGGAAATGGAGCGGGTGGGAATGCAGGTGTGTCTGAGCCATACCGGGCATCGAAGCGCGCGCGAGGTGCTCGAGCTGGCTTCGCAGCCCGTCATCTTCTCGCACAGCAATCCGAGCGCGGTGCATTCTCACCCGCGCAACATTCCGGATGATCTGATCCGCGCCTGTGCGAACACGGGTGGCGTGATCGGGATCAACGGGGTTGGCATCTTTCTCGGCTGCAACGATACCGCAAGCGCGACGTACGCGCGTCATATCGACCATGTCGTGCAATTGGTCGGTCCCCAACATGTTTCGATCGCTCTCGATTACGTTTTCGATACGCAGGAGGTCGATGACTACCTGCGCAAGATGCGCCACACCTTCCCGCCCGGCCTCGGATATGAGCTCGGCGCGCGGTTCGTGGCGCCAGAGCAGCTTCCCGAAATCGTCGAAGTCCTGCTCGGCTGGGGTTACGCTGAGAGCGACCTCCAGGCGATTCTCGGCGGCAATCTCCTGCGCCTCGCCAAAGCGGTCTGGAAGGAGCCGACCCATGGGGGTAAATGAAAGCGACCTGCTCGGACGCTGGGAAGGACCCGCAGGCGGCTTGCCTCCCTGGGACCAGGTGACACCGTGCAAACTCGAGTCGGCGTACGTCCGCGCCATCGAGCTGAAGCGGGCGGAAATCGAAGCGATCGCGAGTCGTACGGATGCGCCCACGTTCGACAACACGATCGCGGCCCTGGAGGATGCCGGCAGGCCGCTCAATCGGGTCCAAGTGCTGCTCACCACTCATGCACAGACGATGGCGACCGGAGAGATGGCCGCGGCGGTCCGCAAGCTGACGCCTCTGGCGGCGCAGCTCGAAGACGAGATTGCTCATAATCAACGCATCTTCGTGCGCATCCGGGCCGTTTACCACCAGCGCGCATCCAGTGGGCTGACCGCAGAGCAACTGCGGCTCGTAGAGGTTGTCCATGCGCGCGCGTTGGAGCGCGGCGCCTCTCTCGGGGAATCCGCAAGAGCGCGGCTCGCACAGATCAATGTCTCTTACGCGGAGCTGTTCGCGCGTTTCCAACAGAATCTTCTGGTGGACGAACAGCAAGTGTGTTGGATCGAGAACGAAACGGAGCTTCGAGGCCTGAGTGCGAGCTTGCGCGCGCAGCTCGCACGTGCCGCCGGTGAGCTCGGCCGCCGCGGCTCCTGGGCGGTTCGAAATATGCGGGCGCTGGTATGGCCCCTGCTCGAACAGAGCGAGGATCGTGCGTTGCGCGAACGAGTCTGGCGAATGTGGATGACCCGGGGCGACCACCCGGGTGAGCACGACAACAAACCCCTGGTGGCTCAGATCCTGGCGCTGCGGGGCGAGAAGGCGCGGATTTTCGGCGCGCCCAGCTTCGCTCACCACGCCATTACAAACAGGATGGTGTCCTCGCCACAAGCGGCTCTGGCATTGCTGGAGAGCACCTGGAGGCGGGTGTTGGATGCGACCCGCACGCAGATAGCGGCCTACCAGGCGGTTGCCGACGAGGAAGGTGCCGAATTCGAGCTGGCGCCCTGGGACCGTCTGCACTACGCGCAAAAGCATCGCCGCACCCGGCTGAATTTCGATCTGGACGAAATCCGCCCCTACCTGTCCTTGGATAACGTGCTTCAGGCCCTGTTCTGGTCGGCACAACGCCTGTATGGGGTGACGTTCCGGGAGATCACGGCGTCGGTTTCCCGGATCGATCCCCGTGTCCGCGTGTTTGAAATGGCGCGAGCGGCAGAGACCGCCGGCGTGTTGTATTTCGACCTGTTCGCACGCGCCGGCAAGGGTCACGGCTCGTACCAGGCACAATGGCGCAGCTACGAAAACTTCCGCGCACCGCTCGTGCCGATCTCGTGCATATTCTCGAACCTTCCCGCGGCGCCACCCGCCGAGCCCACCCTGCTCCCGTGGGAATATGCGAACGTTCTGTTTCACGAGTTCGGGCACGCATTACACATGCTCGAGAACCGGACATCCTACCCGTCGCTGGGAAGCATGAACGTCGCCTGGGATTTCGTCGAATTACCGTCCCTGCTGCATGAACGTTGGCTCGCCGACCGTGAGTTGCTCGACCGGTTTGCCCGACATCATCAAACCGGTGCCAGGCTTCCCGCACACCTGTTGGATGGGCTGGAGAAGGCTCGCCAGTATGAACGCATTTTCAGTGTCGACCTCGGCTACCTGGGCAGCGCGATTGTCGACATGAAGTTGCATTTGTTGGCCGATGGGCGTGCCGCGGATGCATTCGATGTCGCCGCCTTGGAGCGGGACATACTGGCAGAGCTGGAGATGCCCGCCGTGTGGGATCTGACCATGCGAATTCCGCATTCGTGGCATGCCATGTCCAGCCACTACGCTGCCAGTCTCTACGTGTACCTCTGGGCCGACGTGATGGCTGCAGATGCGGCCGAGGCATTCTTGACGACCGCGAACGGCCTCTACGATCAGGATACCGCGCGGCGCTGGCTCGACACCGTGCTCTCGGTTGGAACACGGGTTCCCGCGGAGATGGCCTTCCGCGCGTTCAGGGGCCGCGACCCTGACCCCGAAGCGTTGTTCAGACGATTTGGCCTCCATCAGAACCTGACGGCGATGCCGGCAGTGAAGGTCCTCCCATAGGCACTATAACCCTGGCCCACACTGCTGCCGGCAGCGGTCGATCCGGCGCTCCAGATCGCATCGCGCCGGCCGTTGAGGAAGGTCTTGGCCACCGAATCGGCCAGATTCTTGCCTTCAAAGTAGATCTTGATCTGCGGCCGCAACTGGTAGGACGCGGAAAAAGTCACCCAACTGAAAGAGTCGGAGATCGCGGGCCACCCCGGCACTTCGGTGAAGGTTTGTGCCACAAACGAGCCCGTGTAGTCCCACGAGACATTGGCGCTGACCGGACCGGTTTCATACAGCACGCCGAGCGAGGCAGTGGACGGCGCTACTCCTTCGAGCTGGCCGACAAATTGGCCCTGCACATACGCCTTCGTCCAGGTATGGGTGTACTGCGCATGCACGCCGAAGCCGTTGTCGAAGATGTGTTGGAAACCGAGCTCGGCACCCCGGACCTCGCCCCGGTCGCCATTGATCGGCTTCTGGATTGAATACTCGAAAGTCTGCGGAGTCTGCTGCGGACCGACATAACCGGTCACGGGAACTGCGTTGGGAACGGTCGTCGTGGTAATGAAATCGCGCAGATTCTTGTTGAACAACGCCAGGGTGAGCGCGGCCTTGGGCCGGTAGTACCACTCGAGCGACAGGTCTTCCTGGTAGGAGCGGATGGGCTTCAGTTGGGCATTGCCCGAATAGTAGAAGTAGTACACCCGGTTCTCGGTGTTGTCCGTCACCGTGGGGGCGAGCTCGTTCAGCTCCGGGCGGGCCATGGTCTCGGCCACACCGCCTCGCAACTGCAGCCTGGGAAGAATCCAGTAGCTGAAGTTCGCGGACGGTAGAACCATCGAGTAGGAGCCCTTCGCGCTGAAGGGCTGTTCGGGGCCGTAGTTGGGAATAGGCGAAGCGGTCGGAACCTCAGGCGTCGGGTCCGTGAATGACAGCAGGTCATGCGAGGATGTCGAGGAATGGGTTGTCGTTCGCACGAAGCGCAGTCCCGCGTTTCCAGACCAGTTGGATCCGGAGAACACGGCTTCACCGAAGAATGCCGTCGTGTCTTCCTTGACGTCATAGGAATTCGCCGGGTTGTATTGCGGCAGGGTCAGGTTGAAGTCGTAAAGCGTTCCGGGCGCCACACCCGGCTGAAGGTTGGGCGTGCCGTCGAGCTTGCGCAACGCGGCGAGATAGGCCGCGGTGTTGAATACCGGAATGACCTGGGGGAAGGATCCCCCGGCGCCGTGCATGAAATTGGGCAGGCGTGTGGTCGAAATCACATCGGCCCCGAGCGAGCCGAAGGTGATGGGCGTCATTCCGGGCGGCGTGACATACAGGTTGCTGTACTGGCCATCCCCCGCATTCCACGTGTTGCTGATATCCGCCCGCGACTTCACGCGGCGCGTCTGGGCGACACCGAAGCTCACATGCTCCAGGGGACCCTTGTCGATCTGCCAGGCGCCGCTCAATGTGAAGCCGGTAACCGAATCATGGATGGTATAGCCGTTCAAGCCGACGTAATGCGGATTCCAGGCATCGTTTCCGAGCTGGCCGGCGGCAAGCGCCGTCGCATAGTCACGTCCGTCCGCCAACGTCACGCCGAGGTTGGGCATGCCGCCGTTGGTGTTATTCCAGTGCAGAGTGCCGCCCTGCGTAGCGCCATCGAAGCCCACACCCGCGGCGAGGAATGAGTCATTGCCTCCCTCGGGCCGGTTCGCCTTGGAGCGATACAGGTCGGCGGCCAGGGTCACAGTCGAGGTGACTTTCCAGTTGGCCTTGAAGCCCAGCAGCGAGGTGTCCACAACCCGGTCAATGGAATTGTTGACCACTTCCGGAACGAAGTTGTTGGCCGTGAACGAGGTGATCAGGCCATTCTTGACCACCACATTCGACCACTCCGGATTGCCGGCGGCGTCGTACGCGAAAGTCGGCGTGTAGGCCTCGTTGAAGCCCACCTGCGGGTCGCGCAGCTTGGTATACATCCCATCGAGCACGAAACTCAACGTCTCGGTGGGGCGCCACTCGGCCGTGCCCGACAGGGCGGTGCGCTTCTTGCGGTCGATGACCGTGCCAAAGGAGATGCAACACTCCCCTACGGCCGGTTGGCCATCGGTGCCGGTAACGGGCCAGACCCCCGGATTGTTCGGATCGTAGGTGTTGTAGTTGAGCGCATCGGTGCGCGTCTTCGTGTCGGAATACACCGCGCCGAGCAGGAGACCGAAATGGCCGTCCGCCGTGGTATCGCTGGCGAACGCCGATACCTTGGTGCCGCCGAAATAGGACATGTCGTTGTAGCTGCGCTCGCCCCGCAAGGCCGCGTGCAGCCCTGGATTGTCGAACGGCCGGGCCGAGCGCAGATTGACCGTGCCACCAATGCTGCCTTCGAGCGCGGCGGCCTGAGCTGACTTCAGTACGTCCGCGCCCGAGATCACATCGGCGGGCAGAATATCGAACGCAAAATCGCGGCCATCGTCGTCGGTCGCCAGAATCCGGTCATTGAGAGTGACGATGTTGTACTGGGAGCCGAGACCGCGGACGCCGACGTACTGACCCTCCCCGCCCGTGGTTCGCGAAATCGAAATGCCGGTGATGTGGCTCAGGGAGTCCGCGACATCATCATCCGGAAAGCGGCCCAGCTCGGTCGCATTGATGGAATCCAGAACAATGTCGGCGTTCTTCTTCAGCTCGAGGGATTTTTCCAGACTGCCCCTGAGGCCGGTCACCACGACTACCGGCATCACCTCATCATCGGCGGCAGCCGCTTTCGCGCAAAGACCCGCGACCGTGACCAGCAATGCGAAACGCTTACCCATGCAGCAGACCCCCGCCAAATGATCGTTTAAAGTCGTTTTGTGGCCCTATTTGTTCATAAGATTATTTTTTTGTTCGAAAATGTCAATAGGCGCGGGAGCACCGCGGGCGCAGGGGGCGCCGGCGAGGTGGGCGCCCGCAAGGTGGGAGAACGTCGGCGGACGGCGCCGGCCGGTGGGAGCGGACGCCGGCGGCAATGGGTGCCAGCCGGCGGCGGGAGTCAGAACAGGACGAGGTCCTTGCGGAAGCCGCGCGTTCGGTAGGCACCGTAGATCAACCCCACGGCCATCCAGGCCGCACCGGCGATCTGGGCGTTCAGGTTCAGGCTCCACCAAAGAGAAAAGCAGACCAGGCAACCGCTGATGGGAACCAGAGCGTCGAGCAGCTTCCGCTTTGGGGCACGCACGTAGTAATGCACGAGCGAGGCGGCGTTGACACCCATGAAGGCGATCAGCGCTCCAAAGTTGAGCAACTCGATGCCTCGCGTGTAGCTCATGGTGAGAGAGCCGATCAGCGCCACGGCTCCCGCGAACAGAACACTGTTGCGAGGGTTCTGCCGAACTGGATCGAGCACCCCGAAAAACGACCGAGGCAGCGCGTCGCTGCGACCCATGGCATAGAGCAGGCGCGCAGCACCGAGCTGCGCGCCCATGCCGGACCCCACGGTCGCCACGAGCAGCGTGGCGTTGATCAGGATCATCAACCACGAGCCGCCCGCCATCCCGGCCACATGTACGAAGGCAGTATCCACATTCGGAAACGGCTTGGCAGTGGGCCAGACCAATTGCGCCGCATACACTTCGCAGCCCGCCAGCACCCCCGTAATCAGGCAAACCAGAACGGTCGCAAAGAGGATGTCGCGCGTCGGATTCTTCGCTTCCTCGGACAGGGTGGAAATGCCATCGAAGCCGATGTAAGTCAGCACGGCGAGCGAGGTCCCGCCAAACACCAGCCGCAGATCGAAGGTGCGCGGATCATAGAACGGGTGCCACCAGAAACCCGGTTCGGTCGGTGGCGTGGCGAACAGGAAATGGGCCACGGCCACGAAGAACACGGCGATCACAATTCCCATGCCGATGGCGAGGGCGTCATTGATTCCGGCGGCGATCTTGATGCCAAAGAGATTCAGGCCGGTGAGCAGCGCTGCGAAGAATACCGCCCATACGGTATACGGCACACCGGGGGCGAAGTTGCCGGCGAGCTGCGCCAGCAGAATGGTGCAGATCAACGGATTCAACAGGTAGTCCATGACCATGCCCCACCCGACTACATAGCCCAGGGCCGGATGGATTTCCTGACCGACATACGTAAATGCGGAGCCGGCGCTCGGATAGGCACGCGCCATGCGGCCGTAGCTGATGGCGGTGAACAACATCGCCACCATGGCAAATAGCACCGCTGTCACCACGTGCCCGTGAGCTTGCGTGCTCACCACGCCATAGATCGGCATAGGCGCGGTCGGCTGGATGACTACGATTCCGTAGAGCACCAGGTCCCGCAGACTCAATGCACGGCGCAGCTTGGGGGCCGCAGCGGCCCCGTTGTTCTCGGCAATTCCCATGACACCCCCGGATGTCTCGGGACGCATCTGGAAACCCGAGTAACGCGACTGTAGTCAGTTTGTGATCGTTTTCCAACCGTTCCAGGGCCGCCGGGAACCCCGAAAAGGCGCTCCGCGGCCGCCTTTCGGTTACTATTCGATCATTCGACCGCGCCGGGAGAGCACTCGCACATGCTTGCAGAAGAACGCCGTTTCCAGATTCGCGAGATCCTGGCTGCCCAGCGCACCGTCAGCGCCAAAGACCTGTGTGAGCGCCTCAATGTCACACCGGTCACCATTCGCCGCGATCTGGAAGCCCTGGAGCTCGAAGGCGTGCTGGTCCGCTCACACGGCGGCGCCGTCTCGCGCATGTCCAGCACCAACTTCCAACCCTCCTATGACACGCTCCTGCACAGCAAGACCGAGGAAAAACTGGCGATTGCACAGGCCGCCGAACAATTCGTGCTCGACGGCGACACCATCTTTCTCGAGGGCAGCACCACCGTTTTCGAGCTCGCGCGCCGCCTGGCGCAGCGCCAGCGCCTGACGGTGGTTACCAATTCCCCGAGTATTGTTTGCGAGCTGCAGCGCAGCCCCGGTGTCACCGTCTTGTGTACGGGAGGGGCGCTCATCAAGGAAACGTTCTACCTGGCAGGCGAATGGACGCAACGCGCCCTGGCGGAAATCCGGGTTGACAAAGCGATCCTGGGCGTCAGCGCCATCGATCCGCAGTACGGCGTCTCGACTGCCAACCACGACGAGGCGCAGATCAAGAAGATGATCATCAAGGCGGCCAAGACGTGCATCGCCCTGGCCGACAACAGCAAGTTCGGGCGCCAGTCCTTCGCTTATGTCGGCCCCGCCAGCGACATCAACGTGTTGGTTACCGACGCGCGCACAGACTCGCGCCACATCCGCGAGCTGCGCGACGGCGGGGTGCAGGTCATGGTGGCGGGAGGGGAAGATGTGGCGAAGAAAGAAACAAGTCGAAGAAAAACGAACAAAAAAGGTTGACGATCGATCAAGCTCGGCATAGGTTATCCCCAGTTTCTGACGTAGACGGGGAGATCCGGCATTGGCTGACTGCGGCAAAACGATCCGGTTGAATCGGGTCCTGGGAGGCGCCGGTCATCGGGCGCTGGTGGTGGCATTCGATCACGCACTCGTGCTCGGGCCGATCGAGGGCACTCAGAACGCGCACGGGCAGATCCGCCGGTTCATTGAGGGTGGCGCGGATTCCGTGCTGCTCAACCTGGGGTTGATCCGGCAGTTGGCGAACCTGCACCTCGACGGGCCACCGCCCGGCATCATTGCCCGAATCGACTGGACCACCATCTGGTCCGAGCGAGCGCATCTGGGCGGCAACGAGCTGCGCAGCTCCATGTTGGCTCGCCCCGAGGACGCATTACGACACGGCGCCGACGCGGTGTTGACCTACATGGTGATCGGCAGTGGCGACACTGACTTTGAAAGTCGGGAAATCGCCCGCACCGCCGAAGTGGCCCGCGAATGTGAGCGTGTCGGGATACCGCTGATCGTGGAATCGCTGGCGCGGGGCAAGGAAGTTCGCAACCCCGCCGATCCGCAATGGCTGCACCGGCATACGCGCATGGTGACTGAGTTGGGCGCAGATGCGGTCAAGACCGACTACACGGGGGAGCCGGCTTCAATGCAAGCCGTGATCCGCGAATGCCCTCTGCCGATCCTGGTGTTGGGAGGCACCCGCCAGGGTTCGGACGAAGCGGCCCTGCGCGCGATCCGGGAAATCACCAGCAGCGGCGCGGCCGGCCTGTTCTTTGGCCGCAATGTATTCCAGGCGCATGACATCGTTTCCTTCCTGCAGCAGGCCCGTTCGATCCTGGACGGCACCCCGGTTCTCGAATCCGCAAATCATGGCGTCGCAAAAGATTCGAATCGCACGCTCGGCCAACGTCCTGGATGAGCGCCCCGGCTACCGCCTGCGGGCTCCCTGGGGCCATCTGGCAGTGTTGGAAGGCGGTGGCCACATCTGTGAGCTGGAGTTGAACAGCCGGCCGGGTGTAAATCCGTTGTGGCGTCCCCAATGGACGACGGTGGACCCGCAACACTACTCCCCGGCCCGGCACCGGCGCCGCTTTGGCTCCCCGCCGGATGGCCGGTTGCTGGCCGGAATTGCCGGGCACAGCATCAGTTTCGATCAGTTTGGACCGCCCTCGCCTGAAGAGACCGCCGCGGGCCTGAGCACCCACGGAGAGGCGCCCTCCTCGCGCTGGCGACGATTGCGCGGGCCCAGCGAGGTCTTGCGCTATGGGTGCACTTTGCCGCAAGCCGACCTCGAGCTCATTCGCACGGTGACCGTGTCATCACAGGCGCCCGTCATCTTCTGTGAGGAGCAGGCACGCAATCTCGCCGCACTCGACCGGCCTGTCTGTTGGAATGAGCATGTGACCTTTGGGCCGCCTTTTCTGGGGCCTGACACACGCGTAGACATGCCGGCCACACTGTCTCAGGTCTGTCCCGCAAGTTATAGCGACCGCAACCTTCTGTGTCCGGACGCGCAGTTCATTTGGCCGCAAGCCCCCGGTATCGGCGGCGAGATCGTCAATCTGCGCGAGATGCCCTTGGGATGTTATGGCCAATACAGCGCCCAACTGCTGGACTCCGCGCTCGAGATCGGCTTCATCAGCGCGGTCAATCCGAACCTCGGGCTCCTGGTCGTGTATGCGTTTCGCCGCACAGACTTCCCCTGGGTGGGCAACTGGCAGGAATCCAACTATCGGACCGCTCCCCCGTGGAACGGCCGGACGCTGTGCCGCGGCCTGGAGTTCAGCTCCACACCCTTCGCGCTGCCACGCCGCGAGACCCTGGATCGAGGGCCCCTGTTCGGCGAGCGCACCTATCGCTGGCTGCCCGCGAAGTCCGCTCAAACCGTACGCTATGTCATCCTGCTCTTCGCGGTACCGTCGGACTTTCGCGGCATTGAAAGTTTGACGCTCCGCAATCGCAGCATGGTTCTGACCGAGACAACAGCAGAGGGCCGCGGCCGCGAGCTGAGTGCACCCGTGGGCACCTTCCTCGATGCACGCTCGAAGTCAACTCGAGGCGCCGCCGCATGAGTCTGTTGGCCATTGACATCGGCTCGAGCTCGTGCAAAGCCATCGTCTTTGCCGCCGACGGGCGGGTGCTGGCACAACACTCGTTTGGCTGTCCCGCCGAATTCCCGGCCGCGACCCATGCGGAGTTGAATCCAGACGGTCTCTGGGATACCTTGTGCACGGCGTGTCGATCCAACACCCGGGACCTGGCCGAGCCGGTTCGCGCACTGTGCCTGAGCTCCCATGGCGAGACGTTCGTTCCAGTGGACCGCCGCGGCCGCCCCGTGATGAACGCGATTCTCAATCAGGACACGCGTGCGGTACACGAGACCGGCGCGCTGGAGCAACGGGTCGGTCGACGCCGATTATTTGATATTACGGGCCTCACTCCTCACCCGATGTACCCACTGCCGAAGATCCTGTGGCTGCGCCAACATCGGCCGGCGATCTTCGAAGCCACCGCGACGTACGTGACGCTCATCGGCTATCTGCTGCAGAAGATGGGCTTTCCACCCTACGTCGATCATTCACTGGCCTCGCGATACCTGGCTTTCGATGTTCGTTCGCGCGCATGGTCGCGTGAGATCCTGGATGCCGCCGGGCTCAACGAGTCCTGTTTGCCCACGCCGCTCCCGGCAGGGACGCTCGTGGGTCGCCTGGGAAGCGAGGCAGCCTCGATGTTGGGACTGGCCGCGGGGACTGCGGTCGTGCTCGGCGGCCATGATCAGCCCTGCAGTGCGTTGGCCTCAGGTGCAGTCGGCTCTGGCCGGGTGTCTCATTCGATTGGCACCTATGAGTGCCTGTTGGCGGCGAGTGACACTCCGAGTCTGAACGATTCTGGCTTCGAGGCCGCACTGAACACGTATTGTCATGTCGTGCCGGACAAGTATGTGACATTGGCCTATTTTCCTTCGGGAATGATGGTCAAATGGTTTCATGACCTGTTGGGCGCGAGCGCGGCCGAACAGTTCGCCCAGCTCGAAGCCACCGCGCCGGAAGGGCCCACCGGGCTGATTGTCACTCCGCACCTGGTAGGCAGCGGCAATCCGGATTTCAACCCGCACGCACGTGGCGCCATCCTCGGACTGAGCCCGGGTACCCATCGCGCCCAACTGCACAAAGGCATCCTCGAAGGACAAGCGTGTGAATTGGCCTTGGTAACCCAGGCTCTCGCCTGCGCCGCAGGACCGATCACGGATCTCTACGTCACTGGCGGTGGCGCGAGATCCAAACTTGGAATGCGCTTGCGTGCTGCCCTCACCGGCTGCCGCCTGCATCGGTTAGAACATGAAGAGGCCGCCTGCCTGGGTACCGCCATGCTGGCTGGCATTGCCGTAGGCGAATTTGCAAACACTGCGCAGGCGATTGCGGCCTGTGTGCGCGAGCGCGAAGTCATCGAGCCCAACGCGGCGATGGCGGCGCTCTACACGTCACAAACACTGCGCTATCGACACATTCGGAAGGAGGTCAATTGATCCGCTCGACCGTTGGTTTCATTGTGTATGGTGTCCATAAGGATGGGCTCAAAGATCCCATGGGGGCGCCCTTCATTGACGAAGCGATCATCAAGCGCTCCCAGCAGGCGTTGCTTCAGGCGGGCACGACGATCGTCGAACACGACACCGTGATCGCGTCGAAGGAAGAAGCACGCACCGCGTTCAAGAAGATGAAGTCCGACGACAACGTCGATCTCGTCGTGCTGTTCTCGGGAACCTGGGTCTGGGCTGCTCACCTGGTTGCCGCGGTACGTGACTTCGTCGCGAGCGGCAAGGCGGTCCTCATCTGGACACATCCCGGTTCACAAGGGTGGCGGCCGGTCGGCGGGCTGGTCATGCACGGTGGCCTGCTGGAGCTCGGGATCGCTCACCAGTTCGTCTACGGCGCGGCCGACGATCCCGCGACCATTGCAAAAATCACCAGCTATGCACGTGCCGCGCATATGAAGCGTTGGCTCAATATGCGTACGCTCGGTACATTCGGCGGCCGCGGCATGGGCCAGACCTGCGGCGTTGCCGATCCGTCGCAATGGATGAGGCTGTTTGGAGTCGACATCGACTCCCGCGATACCACCGAGTTGCAGCGCGAAGCGCAGGAGATTTCCGCAGCCGAGTTGGCTGCGTTGCAGCCGCGCCTGCGCAAACTCTTCGGTCAGGCGCCCGAGAGCAACCCCGTGAACGAGCGCTCCCAGCGCTTGTACCTCGCGCTGCGGAAGGTAGTCGAGCGCGAGAAGTTCGATTTCTACACCATCCAGTCCTTCCCGGGATTGGGGAACGACTACTCCGCCACCTGCTTCGCGCAGAGCATGATGCTCGAGGACGGCTATGGCACGGCCACACTCGGCGACTTCAACACGGCCCTGACCGTGCTGTTGTTGGGCAAGCTCAGCCAGCAGCCCGTCTACTACGGCGACCTGCAACACATCGATCGCGCGAAACGCGAGATCAAGATCATCGGCGATGGTGCCTGTCCGCCCTCACTCGCCGGCAAACTGGGCCCGGCGGGATTCTCGGAGCACGGCATACCCACGGAAGGCGAGGCAGGCGGACTGTCGGTACGACTGATCTGCAAGCCGGGTGAAGGGGTGCTGGCACGGCTCGGACGTGTCAACGGCGAGTTCCAGATGGTCATAGCGCGCGCCACCGTATCCGAACCCCCGGCAGACCGGGTACAGCAGCGCCTGAACGAGTGTGGCATTCCTTTCTGGCCGCATGGCTTTGTCACCGTCCATTGCGACATCGACGCGCTGCTGCAGAGCTGGACGAATGAGTACGCCTGCCTGGGTTACGGGCCGGAGTTGTACTCCGCCCTGATCGACTTTTGTGCCCTCACCGGCATCAAACCCGTTCTCCCCTGAGATCCATTTCGAGGTGCAACATGTCAACACAGATGAGCCCGAAGGTGCACAGCTTCCTGTCGAAACCGCTGCAACTGCTGATTGGCGGTGAATGGGTCGGCAGTGCATCCGGCAAACAGTTCGAGACTTTCAACCCCGCGACCGGGGCGGTGCTGGCGCGCGTGGCCGAAGGCGACAAGGCCGACATCGACCAGGCCGTCAAGGCCGCTCGCCGTGCTTTCGAAAGTGGCCCCTGGCCCCGCCTGTCCCCTTCGGAGCGGGGCCGGATGCTGTGGAAGCTCGCGGATCTGCTCGAGCAGCACCTGGATGAGCTCGCGGAGCTCGAGAGCCTCGACAACGGCAAGCCCTACGCAGTAGCGCGCGTGGCCGATGTGCCCCTGTCCGTGGACAACTTCCGTTACATGGCCGGCTGGGCCACCAAGATTGAGGGCAGCACCATACCAGTCTCCGTGCCCGGCGATGCTTATCTGGCCTACACACTGCGCGAGCCGGTAGGCGTGGTAGGGCAAGTCATTCCCTGGAACTTCCCACTGCTGATGGCGGCGTGGAAACTGGGCCCGGCCCTGGCCGCCGGTTGCACCGTGGTCATGAAGCCCGCCGAACAAACACCGCTGTCAATCCTGCGGCTGGGTGAGTTGATCCAGGAAGCGGGCTTCCCGCCTGGTGTTGTCAACATCGTACCGGGTTTCGGTGAAACGGCCGGCGCCGCTCTCGCCGCCCACCCGGATGTGGACAAGATCGCCTTCACCGGCTCCACGGAGGTGGGCAAGCTCATTGTGCGTGCCTCGGCCGGCAACCTGAAAAAAGTGTCCCTGGAGCTGGGCGGCAAGTCGCCCAACATTGTGCTGGCCGATGCGGACCTGGAAACCGCCATTCCCGGCAGCGCGAATGCCATCTTTTTCAATCACGGCCAGTGTTGCACGGCCGGGTCGCGGCTGTACGTGCACGAAAGTCTGTTCGACAAGGTGGTTGCGGGAGTGGCCGATGCAGCCAAGAAGATCCGGGTCGGCCCGGGGCTCGATCCCGCCACGCACATGGGCCCGCTCGTGTCGCAGGAACAGCTCGATCGAGTGTCCGGATTCCTCGAATCCGGCGAACGGGAAGGCGCACGCGCAGTGGCCGGCGGAAAGAAGCTGGGCGGGCCTGGCTACTTCGTGCAGCCCACCGTGTTGGTGGATGTGAAGCCGGAAATGAAAGTGGTCCGGGAAGAGATCTTTGGCCCGGTCGTGACGGCCATTCCCTTCAGAGACCCGCAAGAGGTACTACCGACGGCGAACAACAGCGTCTATGGTCTGGCTGCCGCGGTGTGGACGCGCGACATCAGCAAGGCGCACCTGCTCGCCGGCAAGCTGAAGGCCGGAACAGTCTGGATCAACTGCTACAACGTGTTCGACGCCGCCCTGCCCTTTGGAGGCTACAAGCAATCCGGCTGGGGGCGCGAAATGGGCCGCGCTGTATTCGAGCTCTACACGGAAACGAAGTCAGTCTGTACCCGGCTATAGCCGCGTGATCTTGATCAATCGAACTGAGCGCGGCGCCAGGTCCAGGGTCAGGGCCGCCGTGCCCGCCTTCACCTGCCGGCCCGGACGCAGCACATCAGCGAACGAATACGACTGGGCGGCCTGCAAACCGATATCCGCGAACGCGAACGGTCGGGAGCGGGCCCTCCCGGTCCAATTGAACACGGCCAACACGGACTCGGTGTCACTCTCCCGCAACAGGAACAGGCTCGGGATTTCATCGGCGGACTCATAACTCATCAGATCGAGCGGGCGCGATGCCAGACCTAGTTTCACCATGCGCAG
The DNA here is from genome assembly GCA_018241505.1 of Pseudomonadota bacterium. GTDB lineage: Bacteria > Pseudomonadota > Gammaproteobacteria > Steroidobacterales > Steroidobacteraceae > 13-2-20CM-66-19. The sequence goes on from JAFEDS010000022.1 coordinate 57,167, forward strand.
CAGCCCAGTGTTTTTCAACAGCGCCACCCGCTCCGGTTCTTGCCCCACCGTGGGCAGGTCATCGCCGATCTCGAACAATCCCCCGGTTACGGCGGACAGCACAATGGACACCTCGGCTTCATCCAAGGTGAGCGGCGCCTTGATGGTGCGCTCTTCAATCACCTGCTTGGACACCGTGAAGGCATCCGGATCGTTGATGAAGAAGTTGCGGTGCATGTAATAGCGCGCGGCAATCGCGGGAGCCGCCTCCCGACTGCGCTCGAAGGTATGGCCCGTGTCCTGTGAAATTCTCCCGTCATTCACCAGGCCCACCGGGTTCAACATCGGGCTGCCGTCCTTGTCCAGCAGGACCTCATCGCCCACCGCGCCGCGAATGATCTGCAGGCCGAGGCGCTGCGCCTCCAGCGCCGTTGTGTCCGGACGGTAGTACCTTCCTTCAATTGCGGTGTTGTCCATGAAGTCCAACTTGATGTACTTCACTCCCCACTCACGCACCATCGTGGTGTAGGTGTCGCGCAGGTACTGCTGGGCGCCCGGATGCGTCGTATCGAGAACATACACGCGCTCCCCTGGCCGCTCTTCCGCAGTGGTGATCTGGATCGGGTGTCCTTTCAGGTTGCGTACCAGCCAGTCGGGGTGTTGCTGAAAGATCGAGCTACGCTCGGACACCTCGAAAGGTGCAGTCCAGACGCCCACTCGCAATCCCATTTGCGCGATCTGGTGGGTTACCGGCGCCATGCCATGAGGAAACTGTGGCAGATTGGGACGGGTGTAGTCGCCCCTGGCATACCCGTATCCCAGGTCGAAGTGAAAATAGTCGTAGCCCAACGGCAGCAACTCCCGCGACAGCCATTGCGCGTTAGCCAGTGCCGCGCTCTCTGTAATCTGGGTGTAGTAGGCGGTCCAACTCCACCAACCCAGCATGTTGCCATCTGGAATCCGGCTGTGATGCAGCTCCCGTATTGCGGCCCCATAGGTCTCGAGCTGGGCGTGGTAATCATCGCCGACACTGAAGAGCACACGCTCCCCTGCCACAGTGCCGCCGGGAGGCAGCGCGAGATTCAACTCGACCAGATTGTCCTTGGGACCGTGCCGCACGTCCGACTCCGGCTCGGTCGCCTGGATCTCCGTGGTTCCGGTGGAGTCAATGTTGAAGCTCTGCACACCCGAGTCGGTTGCCTGCAGATGCAGGATGGTCAACAGCCGTTCGGACGTCAGTGCGCCGAAGAAGGCGCTCTGCCGGCTGCGACGGTTGTAAATCAACTGGCTGCCCACCGCTCGATGCATCCGATGGGGCGCCTTTCCCAGGTCAAATATCTGCAGCGGCGGCCAATCCTCACTGAAGCTGTCCGATAAGATCCGATCGGCTGCCGCCGGCGCCCCCAGGTTAAGGATCTGTGGTCCCACGGCTTGCAGGCCACGCAGACGTTGAACTGTGTGCGTGCGGTCACTGTGGTTCACCACACGCAATTGAAGCTCGCCGTACTGTCGTGAGTCATACAACCGAATGGTGAATATCAGGTCCGGCTTCGCAGCCAATCCTGAGCAGGTCACCGTCAGCTCCTGGCCGGAACCCAGCACGTCCTTGAACGGGCTTTGGGAAGCTTCCCGGCGCGGATAGTCCGAGGCGCGCAGCCAGTGATGATCAATTTGTGCCGCAACGCTTGCCTGCAACAGGGGACTGCTTGCCGCCTTTGCTCCAATGGAGTACGTGCTGCTGTCCGCCGTCAGCGCAACTCGCAGTTGTTGATTCTCCAGCGAGCCCCCGGCTCGGGCCGCCGAAGCGGCCAGAACCAGGACCCATCCGGCCCGCCACAGGCGGCCGGACCCCGTCAATTGAAGTTTGATCACAGGATTTTCAATGCTCGTAAGCGCCGATGTCGATGGTGGTTCCCTGAACGCGGGCATTGCCCGGGTAATCGAGCGTGCCCACTACCGAAGCGCCGAGATTCGTACCCGCATTGCGTGCGGGCGAGCCCGCCTGCGTATCCAGGTTCGGCGGTGTAGCCGTGCTCACGAACAAGGGATTCGCGTTCATTGAATGAGTCTCCGAGAATGGCGAAACACCGCCATAGTAGAGGTTGTAATCGAAGCTCAACCCCGAGGTGCTGGTGTGGCCGGTGGTCGTCTGCCCACTGGAGCTGGTGTAGACGATATTGTTCTTGAAAAGGGTGGTGCCGGTAATGCTGCCGCCGAGCGACAAGGTGCCATTGCCGGCGCTGGTGGTATCGTTGTTGTAGAACGTGTTGTTGACCACCGTGATGTTCGAAGCGCCGCCCGGATTACCCTGGCCGCCGATGCCCATTCCCGCGGACGAATTCGAATAAAACACATTGCTGCGCACGGTCACGTTTTGCGTATTCTGGCCCGAGTTCTCGCCGGTCGTCTCAATGCCCCAATCCACATCGTGAACCTGGTTGCGCTCCACAATCACTGCGTTGCTGCCATCCAGGTAGATGCCGTCGGCACAATCGCAGTTGTTGCCATAGACATCCCAGGCCTTCCCATACTGGGAGCTGGAATGGATGTTGTACACGAGATTGCCGCTGATCGTGCCGTTGCTCGCATAGTCGTGCGACGGCGCGACGCCCTCGCCGCCCAGGGCGGCAATCCCGATATTGCTGTTGTCATGCACGGTGTTGTTGGCAATCGTGAAGCTCTGGGAGTTGCCGTTCACGGTCATGGACTCACTGCAGCCGGTGAGCAGATTGTCCAACTGATTGCCGCTGATGGTGAAGTTGTTGATGGAGGCGGTGCCGCTGGTGCCGGCGAACACCAGGCCGAAGGCATTGGGCGGGGAGCCGGCGCAGTTGCCGTTCTTCTTGCCGCTGTACTTGGCCTTGTTCTGGATGTGATGGATGTGATTGTTCTGGATCTGGATATTCGAGCCCGAGCCCTCCATGTGGACGCCCGCGGGCACGTAGCTGGCGTTGGTGGTAATGAAATTGCGGATCTCGAGACCACTCACCGTGACATTCGTCAGACCGCTGTTGATATCCACCAGGCCGTAGGCATAGGGACCGCTCACCATGGCGAGCCCGGTGCCGTCGATTGTGGCCAGCTCACTGGGATAACTCTGCAGGGTCAGGGACTTGGTAATCACCACCCGCTCATTGTAAGTGCCGGCGCGGGCTTGAATGGTGTCGCCCGCGGCGGCCGCGCCGATGGCATGGCTGATGGTTTTCCACGGCAGCGCGAGAGTACCGCTATTGGAGTCATTGCCAGTCGGGGAGACGTAGTAGGTTGCAGCAGCCGCGAGCGCGGGAACCGCGCTCGAGACTACTGACACGAGCACGAGCAAAAGCGTCCCTGATGACTTTTTCATGTGTGGCCCTTATGCGTGGGTTGAGATTGATCAGCGTCGAAACAGATCCTTTGAGACCGTTTATAGTCTCTTTATGATCGTTAGATTAGTTTTATGTTCGAAAATGTCAAGAGGGCCCGCCCCGCCCGGTCGGCGGGTCGTGGGGCGGCCGGTGCCGCGGTGACCGAACGGGAAGGCGCTAGCGGGGCGACAACTCGGCGGAGAAAGCCGACAACGCCGCGGCGCCACCGGTGTGCCAGAAAAGCACCCGCTCGCGCCGATCGATGACTTTGCGCTCAATGAGATCCAACAAGGCACCGAAGGCCCGCCCCGTATAAACCGGGTCGAGCAGAAGGCCCTCGGAACGAGCGGCGACCCGAATGGCGTGTCGCTCGAGATCGCCCACGACAGCGTAGCCACCGCCCAGATAATCCGCATTGACGTCGATGCGACCTGCCGGATCCGCGGATGGGGCCCCGAGGAGCTCAGCCGCACCGAAGGCAATCTCATGCACCATTGCAGATAGCTGCGCTTGCGGCGAATCAATGCTGATACCCAGAATCCGGCCTCGATAACCACCCAGGAGCGCACCCAACACCAGGCCGGCCTGGGTACCGCCGCTGCTGCTGGCCAACACCATGGTGTCGATGTCAATTCGCTGCTCGGCCAACTGTTGGAGGGCTTCCTGCATGGCTCGCACATAGCCACACGCGCCGAGCGGCGTTGAGCCGCCCAGCGGCACGAGATAGGGACGCTGGCCCACTGCGCGCAGGCCGGCTACGAGACTGTCGGCGACGGCTTCACGGGTTTCGCTGCCGGCCCAGCGAATCTCGGCACCGAGCAAGTCATCGAGCAGCAGGTTCCCCAGCGATTGCGGCGGCGGGTTGCCCCGGAGGACCACGCTGCATTCCATGCCCATCCGGGCCGCGGCGGCGGCCGTCTGCCGGCAGTGGTTGCTTTGCGGTCCGCCGAGCGTGATCAATCTATCGGCGCCTCGGGCCACGGCGTCCGCCAGAATGAACTCGAGCTTTCGCGTCTTGTTGCCACCCGTGGCAAGCCCTGTCTGGTCATCGCGCTTGAGGTAAATCTGCGGGCCCGCGAGCTGCCGGCTGAGCCGGCCGAGCGGCTCGAGCGGCGTTGGGAAATAACCGAGGGGGATGCGTGCGGGCCAGTTGATATTCATGATTGCTGCGCGGCAAGTGCTCGTCGGTGACGTAACAGGTAGTAGAGTGGCAGGCCCGCCGCAATGATGGCAAATGTGAGACTGGTGTTGACCGGGTCGGTCCACAAGGCATTGGCGGTCATTCCAATCGAGACCACAATGAAAACGACCGGCACCACTGGGTAACCCCACGTCCGGTAAGGTCGAGCCAGATCGGGCCGCGTGCGGCGAAGAACAAAGACACCGGCCACTGCCAGCGCAAAGAACGGCCAACTGCCGAGAATGAACTTGCTGGCGAGTTGGGCGAAGTCATTTTGCGAGGCATACAAGGCGCCGAGGCCGGCAGCGAGCCAGATGGCCACCGACGGTGTGGCGAAGCGCGGCGAAATCCGGGCAACGCTTTTGAACAGTAAGCCGCGTTCGGCCATGGCGAACAGAATACGCGGGCCGGTCATGATCGAGCCGTTCAGGCCACTGAAAGTGGATATCAGCACAACGGCCGAAATTGCGGCGCCTCCGAATCCACCGAAGAGTCCGATGCGCTGCGCGGCAGTGGCTGCGATGAGATTCGAGTGGGCCATTTCAGGCAGGGGCACGAGGTAGATGAACGCCGTGTTGACTATCAGGTAGATGACGATGATGGCCACCGTACCGAGAATCAGGGCGAGCGGTAACGTCCGCTGCGGATCCTTGATCTCGCCGCTGACATACGAGAGGTTTCCCCAGCCGTCATAGGTGTAGAGAATCGGAATCAAGGCACTGACCAGCAGCGGCCACTCACACGATTGATTGCACAAAGGCAGGAAATGCGCCTTGTTGCCCGATCCGGCGGTGAATGCGAGGCAGGCGAGCGCGGCAAGGGCGCCGTATTTCAGAGTTGTCATCACGTTCATCACGGCGGCCGCCCGCCCTACTCCCGAATAGTTGATGAGCGCGACACAGGCTATGGCGACTACCGCGACAACCCGTGCAGTGGATGGTGTCAGCGGGAAGAAGTATCCCAGGTACTCGCTGAAGATGGTGGCAATGCTGGCGAGTGCGCACGGCCTCACGATTGTCAGCTCGGCCCAACCAAACAGGAAACCAGGCAAGGGACCGAATGCCTCCAGCAGATAGGCAAAGACGCCCCCCGATCGCGGCATTGCCGCCGCCAACTCCGCGATGGTCAACGCACCGCACAGCGAAATGAGGCCACCGAGTATCCAGGCAAGCAGAACCGGGCCTGGAGCGTGGAGTTGGTGGGCGATGGTGGCGGGCACTCGGAAGATGCCGCTGCCAATAGTTGTGCCAATGAGGACGGCAATGGCGCTCGTAAGACCGAGCGTGCGCGGGAGGCGCTCACCCCAGCGGTCCGGGCCGGAGCCGCTCATTTAGCGGGACGCGCTCGGCCGCGGTATGCCGGCGTGGCTCACTGGCGCGGCATCGGCGCGGCTCAGCTCCGCGGCATTGGGCCCGCTCAACTTCGCGCTATCCGGCCCGCGCCCCAGCGTGGCATCGGCGCGGCTCGCCGCCTTCAATCGATTCAGATAGCGATCTCGCAACTCGGTCTGGCGCGAGCGCATCTCAACCGGCCGGCCGGCTATCCACACTCGATCCGCGATGCTGGTGATCTCCAGCGGGTCAGCGCTCCACAAGACCAGGTCAGCGCTTTGTCCTGGCACGATGCGTCCCTCTATGGCACCGATGCCGAAGATATCCGCAGGCGCCGCGGTGATCGCCTCGAGCGCAGCCGGCCAGGGCAACCCGTGAGCCACCGCATTCCCGGCAAGTTGCCGGACATTGCGAGCGTTATGCGTAGCCCCGGAACTGAACGCAATTCGCACACCCGCTGAATGCAACAGGGCCGCGTTGTCGAGTCGTGCGCCCAGCATGTCAAAAGTGCCCGGGAGATCGGACAGCGGGTCGAGGATGACAGGTACGTCTTCGCGGGCCAACTGGGCGGCCACGAGCCATGCCTCACTGCCGCCTACAATAACGGGACGCATGCCGTTGGCACGCGCGAACCGCGTCACCCGCAGGATGTCTGCCGCACGCTCCACGTCGAAGAGCACTCGGCCGCCCTTGAGGTAATGAGCCAGCACGGTACGCCCGGCCGCATGGAGTAAAGATCCCGCGGCGGGAGCGCCAGAGGAGCTGGCTTCGCGGAATGCCTGTTCCAACAGCATGTACTGCGCGGCACGGCTCCCGCCTGAAGCCGAAGTTCCGTCCGCTCCGAGCCTCACGTACAGGGAACGGCTACCTTCCAGGGCGGCGTCCATACGGCCATCCAACACCACGGCGGCACCCTCCCCGCTCATGATCGAGTCGCGGCTGTGCGGACTCAACACCGCCCAGGTCGTGCCCTCAATACGCGTTACAGGAACTACCGATGATCTCGGGTTGTAGGCAAGCGTGACGTCGAACTCCGGCCGCCACTGTTGCTGCCAGGCGGGCGCGGAAAAACCCACTCTCGAATCTACCGTAGAGGACTCACCGGAGACTTCCTCGAGCCCGATGGTCGTTAGGCCAGCAAATAGCCCGGGCGTCAGCGGCCGGCCATTGGCCTCGATGATCTCAGCGTCGCGGCCCGGGACGAGAGCGGCTCCCACGGCCACAATTTTCCCGTTTCGCAGCAACACGTCAGTGTTCTTCAGCGTTCCCTGCGTGGCAACGGTATGGACCTCGGCTCCGCGAATCAGCGTTTCATTCGCAATGGCGGCGTGGCTCGCCGCGAGCGACAACAGCAGGCACGCGACCTTCACGGCAGCGCCTCACTGGCGGCCTGCCCCAACATGAAATCGGAACGCGGCCGGTTGGATGGATGAGCGCGATCAAACACCGGCGCACCGTCAATGAACACTTCATCCGCCAGGGCATAGACACTGAAAGGACTGCGATTCCACAGCACCACATCGGCCATTTTTCCGGGCTCGAGAGAGCCGATCCGGTCTTCGAGCCCGAGTGCCTTGGCGGAGTTGAAAGTCAGCCAGCGGATAGCCCGTTCGGGCGGTATGTGCAATCCCGCACGCTCACCCCTGGCCATGGCTTTGGCCGCTTCCTGATTGAGCCGCTGCCCGGTGTCGGCCGAGTCAGAGTGGACCACGGCGCAGCCATTGGCGGGGTAATCGACCATCGGCAGATTTTCCTGGATGCCATCGTAGGCTTCCATTTTGAAACCCCACCAATCGGACCACAGCGCCGCGCAGACGCCTTTCGCCGCAAGTTGGTCGGCGATCTTGTAGGCTTCCACGGCGTGATGAAACGCGGCAATGTGAAAGCCAAACTCGTCCGCGACATCGAGCATCGTCATCATCTCGTCCGCCCGGTAACAGTGCATCTGGACTCGAATCTCCCCGTCCAGGACCCCTGCCAGGGTTTCCAACTTGAGGTCGCGGCGCGGTGGCGTCGCCTGCTGCTTGTGCATCTGCTGCCGGTACTCCTGGGCGTCCGCGAATGCCTGGCGCAGCACGGCTATATTGCCCATACGGGTCGAGGGCGCCTGGCCGTGCTCTCCATAGGTTCGCTTGGGATTCTCGCCACACGCCAACTTCAAGCCGACCGCGGCGCCGGGGAATTTCATTTGCTGATAACTGGTGGCGGCCACGTTCTTCACCACAATCGAGCGGCCACCCACCAGATTGGACGAGCCGGGCAGGATCTGTAGTGTAGTGACGCCGCCCTCGAGCGCCTTCTCGAAACCGGGGTCCTGCGGCCAGATCGAGTGCTCGACCCACACGTTGGAAGTAATAGGCGACGTCGCTTCATTGCCATCAGAGTTACCGTCAGTGTCCGGGGTTCCTACGACGCCCACGTGAGAGTGAATATCAATGAGTCCCGGAGTAACCCAACGGCCCTGTGCATCAATTACTACGGCACCCTCGGGAGGCGCCAGGTTGTGTCCTATTGCTTCGACGCGGCCACCAACCAGCAACAGATCACCGCCATCAATCCGCTGGCCGGTGCCCGTCAGAATAGTGGCACCGCGAATCAGGGTCGCGGGTGCGTAAGGCGCTCGATAGGTCGATGAGTAGGGCCGATTGTAGGTCTTGCGCAGGACTCGCCCGTAACGGTGCGAATCGGCTCGGCCGTTCTGATAGGCCATCTGTCCATTCACAACAATCCACTCGATGCCGGTCGGCTGGCGTTGCGGCTGCAGCCAGCTCGCGCGGGACTGCCAGCCCTTCGGCGCCAGCACCAGCAGGTCTGCCTTGCGACCGGCCGCAATGACCCCTCTATCCTGGATTCCCACCGTCCGGGCCGTGAGTCCGGACATCTTGTAGATTGCGCGTTCCAGAGTCATTTTCGGCGCGGGTCCCACGTAGTCCTCCAGGACTTTGATAAAGGAGCCGTAGGAACGGGGATGATGAGATCCCGGGCCGCCATCCGTTGAGATGGAGATGTCATCCGCAGTGATGAACTGATCCTGCACGGCAGCGGACATGAGAAAATGCGCTTGCTCGGGGCCACCGTATCCCAGCTCGTCAATAATCACTTTCTCAAACGGCTGACCGAGCTGCTTGGCGAGGTCAGCCGCGGTTTTGCCGGCGTAGCGGCCTCCCGTAATCAGGATGGCTTCGGGTCCATTGCGCTCGGCAACCCGCTTGCGTATATGAGCCTCGAGCTCCGCGCGCCGGTCGCGCACCGCGACGTCGTAGTCAGTGCGACTCTTGGCCCAATCGGGATAGAGAAATACAAAGTCGCTGGAGCTCGCCAGATAGGGATATACATCCGCCGTGACCTCGTGGCCGCCCGTGCGTGCACGAGCCAACTGGTCGAGGACCGCCTGCGCCTCGGACGGCTGGTGACCCGCCACAATCTTGATATGTGACACATGAACATGCGCCGGTATTTTCAACAGCTCATCAATGGATCGCCCGATCTTGTCGGTGTCCTCGGAGCGCATGTGGCTCATCACCACCCCGCCGTATTCGCCGACGATAGCACCGAGCGCCTGGCCCTCCGCGGGCTGTGAGAAGCGGTCCGGCGAATATTCGAGACCAAAGCTCATGCCAAATGCGCCGGCCGCCAGATCACCGCGCAAAAGCTGTTGCATCGCCGCCAACTGGGAGTCAGTGGGGACAGGTGCCACGCCTACTCCAGCCAGTGTTCGTAAGGTGCCAAAGCCGGACAGCGCGGCTATGTTGGTTTCGCTGCGACGCTCATCCACCCTGCGCAGCCACTCAGCCAGCGACTTCGGTGCCGTGTCGGACTCAAAACCGGCGGTGGCGCCGTCCTGTCCCAACACGACGGTGGTGATGCCCTGATTGAGAAAGTTGGCAAAGGACTCCGACAGGGGCTCGCCGTGCGAGTGCGCGTCAATGAAACCAGGCGAGACGATTTTTCCAGCCGCATCGAGGATGCGATGCGCATGCACTGCCTGGGAGTCGACTTTTCCCACATAATCGATGGTGTCGCCGGTCACCAGCACATCGGCTTTGAAGCGGGGCTGGCCGGTACCGTCGATAACCGTCCCATTGCGGATCCACAGATCGTAGGTCCGCTGCACGTCGGGCGCTGACACTTCGGCAGGCACGGCGGTTGCCAGACACAGCATTGCTGCAACGAGCAGCCCCGAGCGCATCACTCAAACACCTTCAGAGCCTGCTCGTGCAGAATACCGAAGGCACTGCGGGCACCCGCATCGCGCGCGCCATTGCCCGTATTGATTGCCCCGATCACACCCAGTCCGGTGGCAGGGTCGCAGTAATAGAATGTCGAGTAGCCATTCTGGCCACCTGTATGGCCCACTATCCGGTGACCACCGCGCTCATTCAGAAAGAAACCCAGTCCCATCTTCTGAACGGGTTGCGAGGCGGGTTTGCTGTCACCGTCCCAATCGACAGTCACGCGCGGCTGCCACATTTCCTCGAGCGTCGAGTGCTCGAGGACACTCTCATCGAGCGCGTGGTTGGTACCTGTGAGAAACCCGATGTAGGTCGCCACATCGGCGAGCGGGGCGTTCCAACCTCCGTTGGGAATCGTCACGCCAGGGTCAAACTCAGCACCGTAATCGTCCACAACGAGGTTGCCGGCAGCATCCTTGCGAACGCCATAGCTGTGGGAACGTTGCGCGGTCAGGTTCGGAGGGGTGGTATTGAAGAAGCTGCGCGACATTCCGAGCGGTGAGAAGATATTTTTCTGAATGTAGTATTCCCACGGATCATCGGTCAGAGCTTCGACCATGTGCGCCAGGTAGATCCACGCGGGGTTGGAATAGCTGAAGCGGCTGCCGGGAGCGAAACCGATCTCCTGATACGGCATCATCGCTACCAACTGCTCCCAACGGGTGGGCTCGAACGGCTCCCAGGACACACCCTGCTTGTACGGCCAGGTGGAGTCCTGGAATCCGGCCGTATGAGAAAGCAGCATGGCGATCGTGATGGCATCCATCGAGCCGTATGCGTTGTGCACGCGGCGCAACTCCGGCACATAGCGAGTGATCGGCTGGTCGAGGCTCAACAACCCGCGATCGCGCAGTTGCATCACCCCAATCGCATTCAGCGTTTTGGTGTTGGAGGCCCAGTGAAAAATCGTGTCGGCGGTCACCCGTGTACCGGCGGTGCGGTCTGCCAGACCGAACTCCCGATGCGCCACAATCTTTCCGTCACGCACGAGCGCAATGCTCCCGCCCACCATATGATCCTGCGCCATCGCGGAATCAAACAGCGAAGTGAGCTTGTTCCAGCCGGCCGGCAACGCAGCCGCCGCGTGCACGGTGCAGACCGCGAACAGCGTGGATGCCAGGAACAGCCCGAGTGCGACTCGTTGTTGCAATGTAACCATGCGACTCATCCCCAGACCTCGCTCATGACGCGTGCGAAATTGCCACCCAGGATTTTTGCGATGCGTGTGTCGGAGTGACCGCGCGCCGCGAGCATGGCGCCGAGAATCTCGAAGCGGCGCACATCATTGAGATCGGGGATGAACACGTACAGATCCTGCGGCCGCCCGGCTTCAAATATGCCCTGCTCGACCATGTCTTTGATCATGGCGCGGTTTTCCGTTTCAAACTGCGGCGTACGGTCGTACGCGGACACTGTGCCGTCCGTGCCGATACCCACATGATCCTCACCGCACACATTGATTGCGTGCTCGATGTGCCGGATGACGTCAATCGCCATCGGTTGAGTATCCTTACGCAGGTAAGGCCAGAAGATGATTCCAGCCACGCCGCCCCGCTCGGCCATCAAACGAAGGGTGTCATCCGGAGCGCAGCGCGGATGATCTGACAGAGCCGCACAGCCGGTATGACTGATGATGGCTGGAGACTTGGATGCCGCGATGCCCTCGTTCATGGTGCGGCGGCCGCCGTGCGCCAGATCGACGACAATGCGCTTCGCATTCAAGCCCTCGATGATCTTGTGGCCGAGGTTGCTGATTCCGGCATTGCTGGGCTCCATCGACCCATCGCCCACGAGGTTGCGCCGGTTGTGTGTGAGTTGGATCAGCCGCACGCCCGCTTGGTGGAATATTTCGATGCGGTCGACATCCTCGCCAATGGGCGAAGTTTCCTGGAACCCGTAGATCAAACCGACCTTGCGCTCGCGATGCGCCCGCGCCAGATCGGCCCCGTTGAGAACCCGGGTGAAGACATCCGGGTAGGACAGAACACTCCGGTCGGTTTCGGAGATGCGCCGCAGGGTAGTCTGATAAGCGGCGTCGTTGAACCAGAAGGCGCCTTCAGGGGCCAGGCTCAGGCGCACAGCCGTCAGGCCACTGGCGCGTACATCCGCCAGCTCCAGATCGGTATACGTACCGTCACCGGTGCCGCCCATGCGGCCGAATCCGCCCATCGCATCAATGGCGATGGTGTCGGAATACGGACGCCACTTGGGTGCGTCTTTTGTTTGCTTTTCGGCGGACACCGCTGCCTGCGAAGACAGGGCGGCCAGCATGGCGGCTCCAGCCGCAAAATCGCGTCGTGTGACTTTCATTACCAGCGCTTCGTAAGCTGCAGGGTGGTGTAACGGCCCACGGCATCGGCGTTGAAGACATCGAAGCCCATGGAGTAGAACGGGTCTGTGGCGTAAGGCGGATTCACATCGAAGAGATTGGTGATGCTCAAGGCCGCCCTGAACCCATTGAGCGGGCCTGTCGGCTGCAGGTGGCTGAAGTCATACGCCAGATTCAGATCGACGGTGGCCCAGGCTTTGATGCGCTCGCGGGGCAGTACGCTGGCATTCTCGTACGAGTTTGAATAGTTGAGTGCGGCAGTAGAGGCAAATCCACCGCGTAACCAGGTCCCCATTGCACGCACGCGATTCTTCAGTGGCTGCTCGTAGGTGTTGACGATCTCTATCGGCGTTGTGTCGGCGAGCAGGGTCGTGCGGATCTTGCTCAACCTGCTGTAGCTGACATTGACGTCGTAGGTGTTATTCGCAATTTGAAACGTGTACAGGCCCGAAACATCGATGCCGTCTATCTTGGAGGTCGCCGCATTCTGTTGGCGCCAATCAAACACGTAACGGACTCCGGCAGCGCCGGTGTAGAGCTGGTCATGGAACGTCGCACCCTTGGCCAGCGCGGCATCGAGATAGGCCTGTGCGGCGGCGTCGCTGGGGATCTCCGTGATCAGGCTTCCATACACACCGCGTTCGAACAACATCCCATCGTCAAAGGGAGGGACCGAGATGCGGCCGCTGTAGTTGATGTTGAAGTACGTTGCCGTCAACTCCGCGCCCGGCAGCCGCTCGGATTTCAAAGTCGTGCCCACGGAAAAGTTGCGGGACTTCTCCGCGGTGAGCGGCGCGCTACCGGACAGGTAGAAGATGGGAACCTGGTTGCCGTCCAGGCCCGTGATGGTGGTGTTGTCGATTTCCAACCCCCGGGTGAACAGCGACTTTTCGTAGACTGTGGGCGCCCGGAACGACTTGCCATAGCTGGCGCGAATGTCCACCCCGTCCACAGGCGTCCACACCAGACCCACTTTCGGGTTTGTGGTGTTGCCGAAGTCGGAGTAGTCGTCGTAGCGCGCGGCGAGGGACAGATCGATCCGGCGGGCGAACGGGACCGATTGCTCCCGGGACAGCACCGGCACAAACAGCTCGGCATAGGCCGAGCGCACACTGCGGCTGTCATTCGCGTGCAACTGATAGCCCCGCGCGGGAATGATCCATTCCCGGTCTGCATGACTCTTGTCGTGCCGATAGGAGCCGCCGACCGCGAGGCGCACCTTGCCCGAGGGCATTTCGAACAGCGAGCCGTCCGCCTTGAAGTCGGCCATCCACAGCTCGAACTTGTCGCGGTAGTTGTCAATCAGAAACGTGATTGTTTGCGTGGGCAGGTCGATGTCCGTGAAATCGGTCAGCGTTTTCATTTGCGAGGCGTTGGCGTCGAGCTCGAATCGCCAGTCACCGAAGGGCTGGTAGCCCAAGCCCACCATGGCGCTCCACTGGTCCGTAACCGGTGAGTTGGTCTCCATAGTGGCGGTGTCGTCGGTATTTTGCTGGCGCACCCGCTCGTGTGAATAAATCAGGTTGCCGGTCAGGTCGAAATGCTCCGGCAATGACTGGTTGATGTTGAAAACCAGCGTCTTGTCATTACGTTTGGGCAACAGATACTTGGGGCCGTCGGGCGGCGCGCCACCGGCATCGACTATAAAATTCCGGTCGCGGGCATCGAGGGGGTCGCGCTTGTTGAACTGGGCCACCAGCAGCGCATTGCCACCGGACCAGCTCCGGCCGACGGTCTGGGACAGCCGCAGGCTCGAATTGTCGCCGCGCGTGGCCATGCCTGCGCTGACCTGGGATTCGGCGCCTTCGAAGTTCTTGCGCAGGATGATATTGACGACGCCGCCGACCGCATCGGCACCGTAAATGGCGGAGGCGCCGTCCGTCAGGATCTCGACCCGCTCGACGGCCGTGAGGGGAATGTTGCTGATGTCAACAAACTGACCTTCCGCCGCCGGTGCGACCCGGTGCCCATTGATGAGAGTCAGGGTCGAGAGCGAACCGAGCCCGTGAATGTTGAGCCCCGTACCGCGGTTCAGGTTCTGGCCCTGAGCGGCCGCATTACCGAAGGCCGCAGTTTCGGAGGCGCCGGAGAAGCCACCCGCAAAATTCATGGGCAGCGACTGTACGAGCTGAGCCATAGTCGTATAGCCGGAGCGCTCGATGTAGGTCTGATCCAGGGAGACAATGGGGCTGGTTTCATTGCGCACGCCGCGGATGTGCGTCCCTGTGATGATCACTTCCTCGAGAACCCGGTCATTGAGAGTCGTGGGCTCCTCCGTGGAGGACACTCGCGCGCCATCGTCCGCGCGCGCTGCCAATTGCTCGTCCGATTGAGCAAGGTTCACTCGGGCGGGTACCGATGAGTCGGATTGTCGGCCACCCGCATCAGCCGGCGCCGGCGACGGCGGCGCAATCAACATGGCGCCGCTCGAATGCACCGTGACCCGCAGATTGGTGCCTTCCAGTAGTTTGTGGAGCGCGATTTCGCTGGTGTAGCGGCCGTGCACCCCCGCGGTTCGCAGACCTTTGATCTGATCGACCGAGTAGATGAGCTCGATTCCCGCCTGCTGCGCCAGTCTCTGCAGCGCGGTTGCGAGATCGCCCGCGGCAATGTCCATCGTCCGTTCGGAATCGGCGAGCGCCGGGCCACTGAGCAGCGCGGCACACAGAAAGGCAAGACACGTCGTACGCGTCGTCCGAGTCAGCATTGAGACCTCTGCAGAAGCGCTCTTGTATTCGGCGCTGTGGATGTTGTCTTCTCAACAGGACGAGTGGCGAGCTCGATTCCTGCGCGCCGCGCCGGAACAAAATGGCATGCCGCGAGTCTTCAGCGTGATTTGAGAACCACGCGCTCGCTGCTGCTGTCAACCGATACCGGGAAGCCACTCTGCAGCAGCCACAGAAAGGCATCCGTGTTGCCGGCGCGGAAATTGCCGCCAATGCGGATGCTGCCGATCTGGGCGTCGGCAATCACGATCTTGCGGGTGTTGTAGCGATTGAACTCCGCGACCGCAGCCGCGAGCGTGGAGTTGCGGAAGACGAGGTAGCCGGTACGCCAGCTCAGGAGACGATCCACTTCCGGACCGGCGCCATCGTGGACCAACACTTGACCGCGGGCGGCCCGTGCGATGCTGCCGGGGCCCAACAGGACTTCGGTGGCTCGATCGGCGCCGGGCGCCGACTCATCTTCGACTCGAACCTTCCCTTCCGTGACCGCGACCAGCACCTCATCCCCGTCGAGACGGACGGAGAACTTGGTCCCCAACGCGACGACACGCTTGCGCCCTGCTCTCACTACAAAGGGACGATGTGGATCGCTGGCCACTTCAAAGAAGGCCTCGCCTCTGTCGAGGTCGATCTGGCGATGTTGCTGTTCGACCTCGACGTGAATGCGGCTGTCAGTGTTGAGTGTCAGGCGCGATCCGTCGGCCAACGTGATGGATTCCATCGTACCCACGCGAGTCGCGTATCGATCGCTGTCAAGCAAGCCCGATTGGAACACGTAGACGCCGGATGCCAACGCGAGGAGTAATGAGGCCGCAAGGGCGATCCAACGCCGGCGGTCGGGTCGCGTGACCTGGCGCGGCGTTGTGATGACGCCCTGTGGGGCCTGCGACAATTCGCCGCCGGCCGCCGGGGTCGCGGTCCGGACCGGGGTCGCGATCGGGGTCGAGGTCGCAGTCGCGGGGCCGTCGACCAACGAACCTCGGGGCGGAATGACGCCCTCGGCGATTCCGGCGCTCAGGGCTCTCAACCTTCCGGCCCGCTGCCAAGCCGCTTGGAGCCGGATGAAAGCAATGCGGTGAGCGGTTCGCTCCGCCAGCCACTCGTCGAGCCGGCTCTCGTCGGCGGCGGTCCAGGAATCACTCTCGCGCCGTGCGAACCAGTCCGCCGCACTGCGTTCAATGGCTTCGCTATCCATGACTGCACTCGCCATCCGTATCCTTCTCGCCCCCCTCAGTGCCAGGCCGGGTGTTCGACTCACCCGCGCCAAACACGGCTTTCGCGAGCGCGCGCACACCGCGGGACACATAGCCCTCGAGCGCGCCTTCGTTCATTCCGAGCCTCTCGGACGCCTCACGCTGAGACAAGCCCTCTACCCTACGCAGCCAGATGACGGCACGGCAGTTGTCGGAAAGCTGGTCGAGCGCGTACGACAGGCGTCGCAACTCCTGTCGGGCACTCAGGCGCTGTTCAGGGGAAATCTCGTCTATCAGGACGTTCAACGCGTCCAGATCCTGTGTGTAGTCGATGGACACGATGCGTTCTCGCCGGCGGCGGTCAATCAGGAGGTTCCGGGCGGTCGCGAACAAAAATGACTTGGCAGACGCCGGCAGGGCGCGCTGCGCGCTCTCATAAACCCGCACATACACTTCCTGGCACAAATCCGGCACGTCCGAGCGGTTGTGGCAGGCGCGGCCGAGAAAGCGCTGCAGGGCCGCCTCATGGGGCAGAATTTCAGCGGCGAACCAGCGGTCCAGCGGACTCAGTTCAGCCATCGACCGCTCGGCAATGCGCATGTCATGCACCGGTAAACATACGCTGACGCGCAACCGGTTCAAAGGGAGCGGCGCGTTATTTACTAGCGGCGCAGGAAATGACGGCCTCGCTCGTCATGATCTGGATGGCCGATTCGGGATTCCGCCATCCGTCGCGGTAAGATGAGCTCACGCACAGCAACGGCGACTCGCATGCAAACCCGACAACTCGGCCCATTTACTGTCTCGGCCATTGGCTTCGGCTGCATGAATGTGAGCCACGCCTACGGCGATCCCGCGCCGTACGATGTTGCTGCAAGCCTGTTTTTGGAGGCGTTGGATCTCGGCGTTACTCACCTCGACACGGCTGCTCTCTATGGTTTTGGTGCCAATGAGGAACTGGTGGGCAAAGTGCTCGCGCCTCATCGAGCGCGCTTCACCCTGGCAACGAAGGGGGGAATGTACGGAATCGACGGCAAGCGCGTCATTGATGGCCGGCCGGATACGCTCGTGCGCCAGCTCGAGAACAGCTTGAGGCGCCTGCAGACCGACGTAGTCGACTTGTTCTATCTACACAGGTGGGATAAGCGCGTGCCCATCGAGGACAGCGTCGGAGCAATGGCCAAACTCGTGGGCCAGGGCAAGGTCCGCGCGTTGGGACTATCCGAAGTTTCTGCTCAAACACTGCGACGCGCACACGCCGTTCATCCGATCTCGGCCGTGCAGACCGAGTATTCGCTGTGGACGCGCAACCCGGAAATCGCTGTGATGGACACGTGCCGTGAGCTGGGTACCACAGTCGTGGCATTCAGTCCGCTCGCGCGCGGTTGGCTCGCGAATCCACATCTCGATCTCTCGCTGCTCGAACCGCACGACCTGCGCAAGACCATGCCGAGGTTCCAACCTGAGCACTTTGAGCGCAATCGCCCTGTGTTGAACCAGTTCGTAGCGATCGCACGCGAGGTGGGCCAGTCCCCGGCCCAATTGGCCCTGGGCTGGGTTCTCTCCAAGTACCCCCATACCCTGCCGATTCCGGGGACTCAGTCGATTGAACATTTGCGCGACAATATGGCCGCGGTCGAGTTGCGGCTCCCGGGTGGGTTGATGAGTCGACTGGACAGTCTCTTTACTCCCGGCCGGATTTCGGGAGCCCGCTACGGCGAATCGGCGCAGTCCGAAGTCGATACCGAGGAGTTTTCGCGTCACTGATTGCGGGAACTGGAACCTGCATCACACTTCGCGACAGCCAAGTGGCCGCTATAGGTCTGTATGACCGCAGCAACTGCCGCACACGCCCCGCCCGACCACCAGCGCATACTGGAAGCAGCCGCCGCGCTGCGCCTGGTTGGCACAGGACCCGACTCACCCGCAAACCTCATCCCCGTCCTGTGTGATGACGAAGTCGGTGCCGATGAACTGGCTGAGCGGATTGAGGCTCAGCCGCTCCTCAGCGCGCGTGTACTGCAGGTTGCAAACTCCCCGTTTTACGGGCAAGCAAAAACGGTCGCGAATATTCAGAGGGCGCTGATGCTCCTCGGGATCGACGTTGTGCGTCGGATCGCCACTGCGGCTTGCGTGGACCAGGTCATGCCGCATCGCATCGCCTGCTTGCCCGACATGCCGGCGATCCTGCGTCATAGCCTCGCAACCGCCATCGCCGGTGAAATGTTGGCAACGATGACCCACCCTCTGCTGGCGCACGACGCATTCCTGGCGGGGCTGCTGCACAATCTGGGCATCGTACTGCAGGCAAGCATCGATCCGGAGGGCACGGCCGCCCTCATAGCCGCCAGAAAAATGCATCCGACCGAGCCGATCCGCCGCCTCGAGCAGCAGCATTCGCTGCTCTCGCACGAGGAATGCGTCCAGGTACTGTTCGATGCCTGGCAGCTTCCCGACAGCCTGGTGGAATCCTCGAGCCATCACCACGCACTGGGCGAGTCACAGTCCGCGCACCGGGTTCTGAGCAATCTCGTCTGTGCAAGCGCCAGCCTGGCGCTCAGTTGTGGCAATACCTTTTCTCTGGAGCCGGTTGCGCCGGCGATGGATATCGCCGGCTGGGGTGAGTTGGGTTTGTACGAGCGGCACATTGAGGATGTGAGGGCGGAACTACCCCAAAGAGTGACCCTGCTGAGGGGCGCGTTCGCCTGACACTCACGGCGCGGCTGAATCGAACACCTTCTCTCCTGCAATGAAGGTCATCTTCACGTGCGTGTCGTGCAAGCGGACCGCGGGCACCTCGTACGGATTCTGATCGACCACCACCAGGTCGGCGGCCATGCCGGGACCGAGCTGCCCGACGACATTGGACATCCGCTCCTGCCGCGCACTGTTCACGGTAAACAAGTCGATTGCCTCTGGGAGCGTGATGGCCTCGGCCTTGCCGAATGACTTTGCGCTACCGCCCGGCAGCTCGCGAGTCACCAGGGCCTCGATCGCGAGCCACGGGTTGACTGAGGGCACCACGGCCCAATCGGAACCGGGCACCACCAGGGCACCGCTGTCGATCATTTCGCGTACGGGCCAAACCCGCTTGATGAGGTCGTCTCCCACGGCTTCAGTGATGCTGTCGTTGATGGGACTGGGCGACCATAGATACGGCGAAACCTCGAAGGTGGCTCCAATGGCGCGGGCACGCGCAAGATCTTCTTTTGCTACGAACGTGCAGTGTCCAACATTGTGCATGAGACCACTGAACCCGTTGGCCGCGCGAGCCGCCTGAATCGCATTCAGGCCGGCGCGCACCGCCGCGTCGCCGGCCGCGTGAAATTTCACCGTGAGTCCCATGCGGTCAAATCGTGTGACCGCCTCATTCAGGACCTTTTGATCCACCAGCAACATTCCGCGAACCGCGGCTTCATCATTGCGGTCCCGCATCTTTTGCGCATACGGCCGCAACATGGCGGCGGTGTGGCTATCCGTGGGGACGCCATCCAGGAAGATTTTCACACAACTGGGAGAGACCCGGTCGCGGGCGAAAAGATTGCGCATGGTGATAGCGCGCTCACCTTCAGCATCGCCGGGTGCCCAGGTTATGCAGAGTGTCGCACGTTGTTTGATTTGACCGGCGTCAGCCATTGCCGCATAGGTCTGCAACTCGCGCTCGGCTCCGGCGGCATATCCGACGGCGGCCTCGGTGTAGGAAGTAATACCAACCTGGAGCATCTGCTTCAAAGACCACGTCAACGCCTTGCGGAGCGTGTCATCCGACAGTTTGGGCACATGCCGGCGGACGAGATCGGTAGCGGACTCCCGGAGAATCCCAGTGGGCTCACCGCGCTTGTCGCGCTCGATGATTCCACCTGGTGGATCCACGGTGCTGCGAGTAATGCCGGCAATCTCGAGAGCCCGCGTGTTGACCCAGGCGCTATGGCCACTGGTGTCATCCAGGATGATCGGATGCCCTGAGGCTACGGAGTCCAGTGCTTTGCGATCCGGAGCGCGACCCAACGCAGGCACATCCCATTGACCGCCGACGACCCAGTCGGCTGAGGACTGCAACTGACCGGCACATTTCTTCACGGTGGCCTGAGTCGCCGCCAGCGACGAACCCTGCGCGATCTTGCATTGAAGCTCGCTCAGCCCGGCGCCCAGCGGGTGGACGTGTACGTCGCTGAAACCCGGCAGCACTACATTCGAATGCAAATCGACCACTTGGGTTGCCGGGCCGCGCAATGGCATTACAGCCGCATCGTCCCCCATGGCGACAATGATGCCGCGCCTCACCGCCACACTCCCGGCCCATCCGGATGGCGACTTGATGTGAGCGTTGGTGAGAATGAGATCAGCCGGTGTTGTATCGACAGCCGGCTGCGCGCAGGCCACGGTGGCCGTGAAGGTCAGCATAAACGCAAGTGTCATGAATCTCATCGGTTCGAATCTCCAACGGGTAACTGGTGCGGCAGCGCATAGGCAACGACGGCGTCACCCACAGCGCCCATCCGCGGATCGGCATTGCCGGCGGCCACCACAATGAATTGGCGCCCACTGCTGTCCGAGCGATAGGTCATCGGAGTCGCGACCGAAGCAGCGGGCAGCGTGTGCTGCCATACCAACATGCCATCGTCCGTTCTGAATGCGCGCATCCGCCGATCCTGGCCGGCGGCAATAAACACGAGTCCGGCGCGCGTCGCAAGTGAGCCACCCAAATTGGGCGTTCCGAGTGGAAGCGGAAGATGTGAGGCAGTGCCGCGTGGCCCGCTGCCGCTGGCGGATCCGAGCCGCCGCGTCCAGATCAGGCGGCCCGAATCAACATCAACAGCGGACAGGGTTCCGTACGGCGGTTTTTGACAGGGAATACCGAGTATTGAAAGAAATGGGGGATTCGCAACGGCGTACGGGGTGCCCGCCTGGGTCCGTTGCGGATAATGACCGCCAAAGCCTTCCGGTTTGCGATGCTCGGCATCCGCCTGCGCACGTGGAATGAGCCGGGCGTAGTTGGCAATGCGGCTCGAGTTGACAACCAGGATGCGCCTGACAGGATCGAGCGCCACACTGCTCCACTCGATCCCACCCAGGATTCCGGGATATTGAATGAACGGTGTGACGCCGGGCGGCGTGTATATGCCGTCATAGCGGGCGCGTTGGAACGAAATCCGACACAACATTTCATCGATCGGGGTGACGCCCCACATGTCGCGCTCTTCCAAGCGCGGGCCTGCGAAGGAAGGCATTCCAACCGAGGCAGGCTGCGTTGGGAAAATCCGTTCGCCAGGCACGTGCCCATCGGTCGACACGGGGACTTCCTGCACGGGACGAATCGGCGCGCCGCTGGCGCGATCGAGTACGAAGATTTCGCCGGTCTTGGTGGCCTGTATGAGCGCGGGTCGCGCATTGACCTCAGCCAACACAGGTTGGGGCGCGACATCGTAGTCCCAGAGGTCATGATGGACCGTTTGAAATTGCCAGCGCACCGATCCGACGGCGGCGTCGAGCGCGACCACGGAGCTGGAGAATTGATCGTCAAACGGCCGCCTCAGGACGCCGTAGTAGTCTGAACCGGAGGTGTTGCCCGTCGGTACGTACACCAACCCCAGTTTTTCATCGGCGCTCATCGGCGCCCACGCATTGGGAGTTGAGGGTGTGTATTGCTCTCCGGGTGGTGGCTCACCTCTGCGGTCGGGATGCCCAACGTCGAACGCCCACTCGAGCTTGCCCGTCAGAGCGTTGTATGCCCTTACAACCCCCGAAGGTTCACCCCAATACTGAGCATCGGAGACCCAACCGCCAACAATCACGTTGCCACGGACGACAGTCGGCGCCGACGTCACATAGTAGTACCCCGGGATGGCACGGCCGCGCCAATCTCCCATACCCGCGAGCAACGACACCTGCCCCGCGATTCCGAATCCGGCACACGGCGCGCCGGTCGAGGCGTCCAGTGCAATCAGCCGTGCGTCGATTGTCCCGGTGAAAATGCGGTCCGCGCAGCTCCCACCTGCCCCATCGGCGTGGAAGTAGGTGACGCCGCGACACTCCTTTGCAATCGCGGCAGAGCGCTCCGCCCCCGAGCTGAAGCGCCATCGCTGTAGCCCGGTCTCCGCATCGAGGGCAATTACATCGTTGGTACCCGTGCACAGGTAAACCAGTCCGCCGATCTTCAGAGGCGTCACTTCCAGAGCGGTTCCGGGTTGGCCTGTGTGGTAGACCCACGCAACCTCGAGACGCGAGACATTGTCGGGCGTGATTTGTGTCAGGTCGCTGAAGCGCGTAGCTCCCTCGCCATTGCCCACATGGACCCAATCTCCGGAGCTCGTCACTGGAGGCGCGTCGCGCGAGGCGTGAACCGCTGCTATTCCAGCGCGGTAGAGCGGGTCAGGTGCATCCGGATTCCACAGCCCATGAGCCACCGCACCGCACGCAATGGCCGCAAGCAACAGGAATGCTGTTTTAGCGAGCGGGAGGCTTCTGACCAATCCACCACCCAACGCCACGACCGGCATGATCCGGGCCGCCAGGACCCAGGCATCATTGCCAGCTTCCCAGATAGCCCAGACAAGGGTGATGAGTATCTGCGCCCCGTATATGAGAACAGACACGCGCCTGTATCGTGGCAGCAGTACTGCACTCGCTACGAGCGATGATCCGAGCACGAGGTAGTAGCAGGTACCGTGCAGAAACAGCAGCAAGGCTCCGCCAATGAGTAGAGCACTGCCGGCAATGAACAGTAGCGACGCGTACGCTCTAGTGAGCGTAGACATCTTTGATTCCGAGGTAGAGCGCAGTGCCATGTTCGACAAAAGAGTCGCTCGAGCGGCCGCCCTGGCGCAGCTTGCGCAGCTCACTCTCGCGCAGATTGGCGACCTGCTCCGCCGAGTCGGCATTGACTTCGTATACAGTCAAAAATCGGGGCGCCGAGCGCGGCTCGATCATCAACACGCGATACAACTCGTAGCGGGTGGCGCGCACAAAGCCCGGAATCCTCAGCATGTCGGGAATGTGCCGCATTGAATACCAGTCATTGAGCTGGGCGGCCGTCGCCTCGTCACGGCAGCAATCAACCCGCTCGAGCAGCAGGAACTGCTTCTTGCCAGCGCGTTGCGGTGCCGCTGCCTCGCTCGCAGGAGCCATCTGTCGGAAATAAAGCCGCTCGGTCACCTTCAACAGGTCGGTGGAGCGGCCGGTCGCCTCCATTTTCCTGCTGGCCATCAACATATCGACCATCGTCCGATCGATGTTGGGGCTCAGGATGTCATATAGCGCCACGTAAGTGTTGTCGTCCGCGAGGTCTGCGCGCGGAAGCTGTGGCACATCGATGCGCAGACCGCGACGAGCGCGTTTGTATCCGGGCACCTGTAGAACATCAGGGATGTCTATCTGGTTGTACCATTCGTTGAATTGGGCATCCCGGTGCGTGTCAGTGCTTTTCGTGCTGACCATCATCAGCCAGGGATGCTCGGCCTCCTGTGCGCCGGCCACCTGGAAGATTGACAGCAGGCACCACAGGAAAATTGGCCGAATCATTTTGAGCTCCGCCTGCGAATGATGACGACACCGGGAGCCTGCTCGAGCGCCTCGAGGTCGGTACCGCGCAACAGTGTTGCAAGGGCTGTGCGCGGCGACAGGGAGCCGCTCAGCGCGCGCGCCGACTTCCCGGACACCAGGGCCGAGTCGAACAGGATCTGCAGATCCGCCTGTTTGGCCAGGCTGCGCAACGCCTCTCCCAGAGGCTGCCCCACGATGGCGATGGGCATAGTGCTCTCCATCGGATCGGCAGCACACGCACACTGCGCAAACAACAGCAGAAGTACAGCCAGGCCGCGTTTCACAATCAATACCGATAGGTTGCGGTCAGGCCCATCGTCCGTGGGCGCCAGCCGATCGCCGTGTACAAGGAATACCCGGGGAAGATCGAGTTGGTGCTCAGGCGGGGATGACTGTCGAACAGATTCTGAGCGAACAGGGACACGTCCCAACCACTCCAGGTGAGACCGGCCCGCAGCGAGGTAAAACTCTGCGCAGGAATTCCTTCGAACGTCTGTGGCTGGTAGCCGTTGAGGGTATCGGAGGCCTGAACCGTATCTGTCTGCTTTGCGCTGTACTGATAGTCAGCTCTCACGTACGCGGTACGCTCAAACACTGGAATATTTGCCTGCGCGAACGCGGACACGCTCCAGGGGGACGCAGGAAGGTGATCGCCATCCTGGACGATGGAGAATACTGTGGGAGCCAATTGCACAGTCTGGGTGAATCGCGCGTCGTTGTAGCTGAACGTGCCGCCCAGGGAGAGCGCGTTGCTGAGCTTGACGGTGGACTGGAGATCGAATCCTTTGCTCTCGGCCTCCCCCAGGTTGCCGGTGTACTGAAAACCGCACAGCGTCAGTGGCACATTCTGCTGGATGTTCTGCCACTTGATGTAGTAGGCGCTGGTGTTGAGTAGAACGCGGTTGTCGGCGAAGCTGCTCTTGCTGCCGATTTCGTAGCTCCAGACGTGGTCGGAACCATACGTGGGTGGGACGTCCGACAGGCCGATCGTCCCGAGCGCGCTGGTTGAGTCGCCGTAGCAGAATTGACCCACCTTGGGATTCGCGCCGCCGATCCGGAAGCCCTTTGCAGCCGTGAAATAGACGAGATTGTCGCGGTTGAAGCGGTAGGTCAGACCCACCTTGGGAGTCACGGGATGCTCCACTTCGCTGCCGGTGCTGTCGAACTCGGGACCGGCGACCACCGTCTCCGGATAATGGGCGTGACCTTCAAACGTTGCGCGTGCGTAGCGCAGGCCCGCGGTCAAGGTCAGCGGCTCCAACAATCGAATATCAACCTGCCCGAATGCAGCAACCTGCTCGTCAACGCCTATGCGAGGATCTTCTTCGTAGATATAGCCACCGCCAAAGTCGGCGGGCAGGCCAATGCTGACCTGCACGGCCGGGTCATACACCCGTTGGCGCGTGGTCTCGCGCGAATGTTGATAAAACAGTCCTGCTGTCCACACCACTCGAGCCGTTTCGTCGTTGGACTGTAACCGCAGCTCCTGGGTCCAGTTTCGCTGCGCGTCCACCCAATACCCGCGGCCCACCTCCCCTGCGGGCGGATATGGATTGAACAGGAAGATGCCGCGGTCAAACTGCGAATAATCGGTGGTGGCGTCCTGGTCGCGCTTGAAGTACGAAGTGCTGGAAAAGGCCGTCGCAAAGCCCAGGTCCCATTGCACCTTCAAGGCCGCCAGCATGAATTTGTCAGTGTTGGGACTGGCGATCTCGTTACCCGAGCGCAACGGCGCGTTGAAGCGTCCCTGAGTCGGATCGCCGGGAGCGAGGTCGGAGCGGATGTACCACCAGGCTGACGTATCATCGACGTCGTGCTTCTGATAATAGATGGAGGGCGTCACCGTCAACGAATCCGTTGCGGCCCACTTCAAAGCAACCCGCGCGGTGGCGGTGCGGCTCGAATTCGCGGCTTTCTCCACCACCTGCCCGGTACGCCAGTCGACCCGATCGACATAGCCGCCCTCATCTCTCCAGGAGGCGCCGGCACGAAGTCCCAGAACATTGTCAATGAGCGGCGTGCCACCGGCCGCCCCCAGTTCGTAGACCGGGTCGCCGTGTGACGTCGCGGCAATCTCAGACCGCGCGTAAACAGAGGCTCGCGTGAGACTCGGCTCGGGGGAAATGAAGCGAACGGTTCCACCTTCGGAACCGGAGCCGAACAGCGTCCCCTGGGGGCCGCGTAGAACTTCGACGCGCTCGAGATCAAACAAGGCCGGATAGGCGTTGAAGGAGCCGAAGGACAAATGACGGCTCTGGATCGGCGTGTCATCGATGTAAATGCCGGTCGTTGCCGCGCCGGCGTTGGAATAGATTCCGCGGATGGAGATCTCGGATGACTCGGAGTTATTGTTATTGGCCCCGCGCGCGAATGTGACAGCCGGTGTCAGGCGGGCGATGTCGTCTATGGAGCGAGTCCCCTGCGCGTCCATTGTCGACTGGTTGTATACGGAGACGCTGATCGGGACATTCTGCAATCGCTCTTCGCGGCGCTGTGCAGTAACGACGACCTCTTCGACCGAGGCGACTTCTGGTTGCGCGTCCGCAGGAGCCTTCTCACGATTCAGCACCCGGCTCGCAGCGCGTGGTTCGGCCGGGGCCTCGTGCTGCTCGCGCACAACAACCACTCCCGGACTCTGCTCAAAGGCAACCAGATGGGTTCCGGAGAGCATCTGTTCCAGGGCCTGCCGCGGCGCGAGAGATCCCGCAACCGGGGGAGCCGTGCGGTTCTCGACGAGAGCCGGAGCAAACAGAATCTGCATATCGGCCTGCTTGGCCAGCAGGCGCAGGGCTGCCTCGAGGGGCCGCGATGGAATGTTGAAGCTATGAGGCTCGTCCAGGTCGGTTGCCGCCCACAGCGGATTCGTGGCAGCACCCAATGCAATTGCAATGATCAGCGGCCGCCACGGCACGAGCTTTTGAGCCATCGAACACCCCTTTGCACGTCCGGGCTCAAAACGGCCCGGTTGGCTACTAATACGCGCGAGCTGCGGTAACCCGCCAAACGCGCGGTATGATGGGTTGGCGGGTTTCGGGGCCTCATACGTATCAGTTGAGGGTGACCCTGCGCAAACAATGACGTTAGACCACACCAAAGAGAGCCCGACCGCCGCTGCGGCGGACCCGGGACCGGACCCGATCGCGGACAGCCAGCGGGCATTGCTGATACTTCTGTTTAACCGGTATCGCGGTGCGCTGACCCGTCACGTGGAGCGACTGGTGCGCTCCCGTGAGGATGCCGCGGAGCTCGTGCAAGAGACCTACCTCAGGGTGATGCGGCAGATCCAAAGCTCGCGGTTTGAATCGGCGGCGCGGGCCTACCTTTTTCAGACCGCCACCCACCTGGCCTACGATCACTTCCGCCGCGGCCGGCACCGCGACCACGACCGCATCGACGATCTGACCGAATCTCAATTGCCCGCGGGCGACCCGCCTCCCGAGCAACTCCTGGCGGCGGATCAGACGCTCGCCCGCTTGCGGGCGGCGATTCTTCAGTTACCACCGGAGACGCGCGAGGTATTTCTGCGTGCGCGCATGCAGAACCAGGCGCATTCCCAGATCGGCCGGGAGTTGGGTGTCAGCATCCGCACAGTTGAACGGCGCATCGCCCAGGCGATGGAGCTCCTGACCGAGACGCTTCGAGAGAGTCCATGAACGTTCAGTCAATCGATCCGCCCGAACCCCGCACCGCGGCACAATGGTTTGCCGCGCGCCGCAGTGCGCACAATGAAGACCTGGAGCGCCGGTTTTCAGCGTGGCTGGCGGCCAGCACAGCCAACTTTGAGGCCTACGCACTCTGTGAGTTGACCTGGGAGCTATCCGCTAGCGCGGCGGCCGGTATGACTGCATCCCCTGCCGCACTGCCATGGTATCGTCGCCCGCTCGTGCGAGCCGCCGCGGCAGCGGCCGCGCTCGTCGCCTTCGGTGTGCTGACTTTCATTCAACTGACCCGGCCCGGTGTCAGCAAATGGCAAACACAGCCCGGGCAGCAGCTCTCCGTCTCACTGCAGGATGGCAGCCACATCACTTTGAATACACGCTCGAGCGTGGAAGTCCGCATGAGCCACAGCCGGCGAGTAGTGCGGGTTCTGGAGGGCGAAGTGTTCTTCGACGTCGCCCGCGACCGCCTCAGGCCGTTCGCTGTGCAAACAGCGCTGGGATCGGTGCGCGCCGTCGGCACGCGGTTTGATGTGCTGTTGGACAGTCAACACCTCGAAGTCAACATGGAGGAAGGCAAAGTGTTGATCAGGAGCGCGGCTGCGGGCGGCCAGGAGTCAATGGCGACGGCTGGAATGCGGGCGACATTGCTGCCGGGCAGCCCGCGGCCCGAAGTCGCCGCCGCCGATCTGAATCGTATCGAGAACTGGCGCGCGCACCGGGTTGAGTTTGATCGGGTGCCTCTGGGGGAGGCGCTGCAGGAGCTCAGCCGCTATACGCCTGTGCCCATTCGTGCCGGGTCACCCGAAGTGGCACGGATCATGATTTCGGCGGTATTGAAAACAGGCGATGTGGACGCGCTGCGGGCTACCTTGAAGGGTGCGTTCGGCTTGCGAGTGGTTGAGGGCGGCAGGCAGTACGTTGTTGTGGAGCGAGCTGACTAGCGACCTCCGCAGGCGTTTTCCGGGAACGGACCGCAGCGCAACGAAAGCTTCGCGAAAGCCGTCTCAATCGCAACGAACAACTTCGTTCCTCACCAACTCCATCCCTCCTCTACCAACCGCCTTTTCCAACACTCACGGCGCGCCGTGAGCTACCATGTGACAGTTCCCGTCGGACTGGGACGAACCAACAACAAAGTCCAACTCCGACGCCAACCATAAGAAATCTCAGGACACCCACAGGAGGATGAGGTCCGGGTCCCTATTCGGCACACAAACAATTGAACATAATCTGGGAGTCTCAATCGTGACCAAGAAGACAAAGAGTCTCGAACGACTGCGCCGCGGAGCGTCGGTCGCCGGTAGAGCGCTTTCACCCCTGATTCTCGCGGGGTTGCTGGGCGGCCAAACATCGGCTGCCACACAGGAGGCTGCTGTTGCGGGCTTCGCCGAGGTTGCCGGAAGCCTTCAGAACAATGCCGGTACCGATACGGGCGAGTTCGGCAGCGCAAGAATGACCGTGGATGTTGTGTTGGCGCCCAGCAATCAGGCCGAGCTCTCCAATCTGCTGACGGCGGTCTACGATCAGAAAAACGCGAAGTACCATCAATGGCTCGCCAAGGGAGAATTCGAGTCCCGCTTTGCGCCGAGCGGCGCACGAGTTGCCGAGCTGACCGGCTATCTGCAGGCAAGCGGACTGACCGTCGAGAAATCCGCCTCTCCTTTCCTGCTGCGCGCCAGCGGGTCCAGCGCGCGCGTCGCGGCAGCACTCGGAACCTCTCTGCACAACTATACGAACAAACACGGAGTTTCCTACTATTCGAACGCCACTTCAGTCCGGCTGCCCGCGCGCCTCGCCAATGGCGTGCTGGGCGTCGTGGGTCTTTCGAACACCGTGCGGATGCAGTCGCACGCGCGGCGCACACCAAACGGCGGCGGCCACTCAATCCCAACTCCGAGCTGCGAAGCGCCCTACCCGACCGCTGACCAGATATTCGCCGGCGGTTTCCCCTTCGGTTACGGCGGCGGCCCGGGATGCAACGGATTGACCCCATCACAGGTCAACTCGCTGTATGACGCGCCCAATTTTGGCTCCTCCGGCCAGGGACGCGGTGTCAACCTGGCCGTGTTTGAGCTGTCCGCCTACCAGCAATCCGATATTGCGACGTGGGCACGTCAGTTCTATGGCGCCGGCTTCACCCCGCCTCTCGTTGATATCAATGTAGATGGCGGACCGCTCGCCCCTCAATGCCCTGCCGGGGACACCTGTCCGCCCAACTTCAACGGCTATGCCGGTGACATCGAAGTGGACGCCGACATCGAGATTCAGCTCGCGGTTTCACCCGCTGCGAAGCACATCCTGGTTTATAACGCGCCGAATGACTTCACCGGCCAGACCGAGCTGGACGAGTACACCCGGATAGCCCACGACAACCTCGCGGATGTGGTCAGCTCCAGTTGGGCCGTTTGCGAGCAGGATGTCTCGGCCGGCTACGTGCAGGCGGAAAACGTGATCTTCCAGCAGATGGCGCTCCAGGGGCAGAGCGTGTTTGGGGCCGAAGGCGACACGGGCGCATTCTCCTGTATCAGGAGCGATGGCTCGACCAATGCCGCCGTTCTGGACCCGCCCGCCCAACCTTGGGTCACCAGTGTCGGCGGCACCTCCTTCGAGTCATTCAATCCAGGCGCCAACCCGCACCCGCAATACCCGGCCGGGGTGGAAACTGTATGGAACGTCGACAACCTGTGTAACAAGAGTGCCGATGAAGGCGGGGCCCCGGGTCTGTTCTGGTGTGGGGCGACAGGTGCCGGCGGTGGCGGCAACAGTCTGTATTGGGGACGCCCGGCATATCAGATCGGACCGGGAATCGTCGGCCAGGGGGCGACCTTCGCCGACGCCTCGAGTAACTGCGTTCTGGCCAAGGCCGGCACGCTCTGCCGCGCGGTGCCGGATATTTCGGCGAATGCCGATGAGTTCACGCCCTATGCCGAGTTCTGCACGGGCAATGCCAACACACCTTTCAGTGTGTGCGGAACTTTCAGTGACGGACAAACGCCTCCGGGTTGGTTCGGCATCGGTGGCACGAGCCTGTCCTCGCCGCTGATATCCGCCATCTTTGCCAACCACGACAGCTTCTGGCACGGCCGGGTCGGTAACGTGAATCCGCTCCTGTACCTGCTGTACAACGTGGATCGCCGGGGGTACTTCCATGACATTTCCGGCAAGGGACAGACGACCAACAACAACGGTCTGTTCTTTGTGCTCCCGGGTTTCGACCGGGCAACCGGTGTCGGTACGCCGAAGATGGGACCTCTCATCACCCTCTTCCCGGATAATGACTGACCGGTAGTCACGTCAGCTCGCTCGACGGCAGGAGCACCCCGGCCGGGGTGCTCCTGATCTCGAGCCTCCCTTGCGCGCGCCTAAACTGCT
Source organism: Pseudomonadota bacterium (assembly GCA_018241505.1). GTDB lineage: Bacteria > Pseudomonadota > Gammaproteobacteria > Steroidobacterales > Steroidobacteraceae > 13-2-20CM-66-19. The sequence goes on from JAFEDS010000022.1 coordinate 88,057, forward strand.
CCGCCACCTGATCCGTGCGATGCAGCAATTCCTGGCGCTTGACACAACATTACAGTTAGCCCGCCGCCTTGGCCTGATACTGCCGCTCCTTACTGGCTGCGCCGCGGCTCCACGCCGCAAACATCTCCCCATGACCGATACGGCCATCCCGACAGCCCAGGCTCTGAGACTGCAGACACTGGGGACACACTATGCGGGAATTGCACACGATCTCAGCAACTTGCTGTTGCTGACCCTGGGATACGTATCGCGAGCGAGGCAGGAGATAGATCCGACTCACCCTGCACAACGCACGCTGGTATCGGCAGAAACTGCCGCTGCCGACGCGGTCGCGCTGACCCGCCGTGTGCTCAACTTCAGCCGGCCTGGCCGGAACAGTTACGGGCCCATCGATATCACGACAGTCGTGGCTGACTGTGTCGCATTACTGCGCTCAGCGGTGTCCAAAACCATCTGCATTGAGCTGGAAACCGGGGCGCCGGTTTCCCTGGTTGCCGGCGACCGCACTGAATTCCAGCAAATCGTCATGAATTTGTGCCTGAACGCTGCTCAGTCGATGCCCCTATCCCGGGGTGTCATCCGCGTACGGATCGAGCCGGCCCTGATTGAGGGCAAGGCTTTTGTATGTATGCGGGTCATTGACAGCGGCTGTGGAATGGATGAAGCGACACGCGCCTCCATGTTTGAACCGTACTTCAGCACGAAAGACCCCGGCGTCGGCACGGGTTTGGGACTCACCATCGTGCAAGAGCTGGTGGCGCTGCATGGAGGCCAAATTTCGGTGCAGAGCACGAAAGGAATTGGGACTGAATTTACTCTGCACTTCCCGGCGCTCGAACCCTCATAGCATCAACTGCGCCGGCTTTGGGATGCGTCCATCTCGCTCACCAACGGATGCGGCCGACGCCCCCGCGCGCGGACCAAAAAAACCGTCTGCCGGACTTCTTCAGTACGACCCACGACCCCAAGATGTGACTGTCTCATCACCTCAGTCGCAATCGAAGTCGGAACGGTAGCAACACCCAAACCCTGCGCGGCGAAACTCTGAAGCAGAGCGCTATCTTCGATGCGTCCCACAATGTGTGGGCGCACACCCTGCCGCGCAAACCACGCCTGAATCGCCTGCCCCAGAAGCGAGCGCGGCGCGGAGCCAATAAGAAACGGCGCATCCTGCAGGCTCCGGGGAAAGCCACGTGAAAGGCGCCTGGCGAGCGGCCTGGCGGCCAGGAACGTCATTCCCGACTCACTCAACATCTTGGCCTCGAGAACCCGTGCGAGATTCGCCGGTACCGGCGCGTCCGCCAATACTGCATCGAGCTGGCCCACGGCAAGCTGACCCAAAAGGTCCGCATGAGCGCCTTCGCGACACTCGAGCTCGAGCTGTTCGCGGTGCCGCTCGATTACCGTTTGTAGTGCCGCAACGGTCAACAGCTTGGGCACACTGTCGGTGGCGGCGATGCGCAACCGGATACTCCGGGGCTTGCCCACACCCCGCAAAACCTGCGCCAGCTCGTCACTCAAGGCGAATATCTGGTTCGCATAATCCAACGCGCTCTCACCCGCCGTGGTCAACCGCAAACGGCGCCCCGCCCTTTCAAACAGTGGCTGACCGACCGACAGTTCCAGCTCCTGCACCTGGCCGCTGACGGTCTGCGGTGTCACGAACAAAGTGCGGGCCGCCTGGGCGACCGAACCTCGACGCGCCACTTCGGCGAAATAGCGCAGGTGCTTCAGATTGAGCGGGCGAGCTTCGTTCATCAGTTTTTACCTGAGGAAGATGCACGTATTTTCTGCTTTTTCCTGTCTAAGAGCCACTCTACAGTGCGCTTCAGGTTCCACCCACGTACGGAGACCTCAGATGCAAATCGACGTCCAATCCCGAGGCTTCAGTTTGAGCCGGGCACTTCAGCGGGCCATCGAGGGCGAAGCTCGGCAATACGCTGCCGGGTGTGCCAACGTGCCAGCCGCCATCCGCGTTCGCATCTATGACAACAATGGTCCGCGTGGTGGTATCGATAAAAGCTGCCTGGTTCAGGCCACCCTGCCGCGGAGCAGTCAATCGGTGATTGTGAGCCACGTGGACGCTGACATGTATCGCGCGATTGCAGTTGCATTCGCGAAGCTCACGCGCGCAACCCGCTCGCTCCTGGAGCGTCGCCGATCCAAGCGCCGCTTCGTCCCTGCCACGCTGTCCCAAACGGCCGGCTGATAGCAACAACTGCCTCCCGACATGTCACTGGAAACGTCCCTTTGGCGCTGGAGTATATTCGGCGCCGTCGTGTTGATCCTGTTGGTCTTCGACCTGGGTGTGCTGAACCGGAAGAACGCTGCCATCAGCCTGAAACGCAGCCTGTGGCTGTCCGCAGGCTACATTGGTGTTGCCCTGGCGTTCGCCGCCTGGGTCAGTTGGCAGCTCGGTGCCGACAGTGCCATGGACTTCCTGACCGGCTATGCCATTGAGAAAACACTCGCACTCGACAACATCTTCCTGATCTCGACGGTGTTCACACTGCTCGCCGTGCCTCGTGAATACCAACATCGAGTGCTTTTCTGGGGGATTCTCGGTGTGCTCATCCTGCGGGCCATCCTGATCGGCCTGGGGGCCGCGCTGGTAGCGTCATTCCATTGGGTACTCTACGGATTTGGCGCAGTCCTGGTGCTCACCGGAATCGGCATGTTCGTGCGCCGCGAGGGCTCGAATCAGATCCCTCAGACCGCGCTGCGCTGGCTGCAACGCCGTCTGCCCGTCATTGACGAGCTCCACGGGAGGCACTTCTTCGTCCGGGTTGCGGCGCCGGGCGCGGGGGGCGATGCGCCGAAGCGCTGGTTTGCAACACCGCTGCTGCTCGCCCTGGTGCTGATTGAGCTGCTCGACCTTCTGTTTGCGGTGGACTCGGTTCCCGCGGTCTTCGCGATCACCCAGGACCCGTTCATTGTCTACACGTCCAACATCTTTGCCGTCCTCGGCCTGCGCGCACTGTATTTCAGCCTTGCTGATCTGACCGAGCGCTTTCACTATCTGCGCTACGCGCTGGCCGCGGTGTTGGTATTTGTGGGCGCAAAGATCCTGGCAACCGACGTCATCGGAACGATGCCGGCCTGGGTTTCACTGTCAATTACGGTCGGTTTGCTGGCCACCGGGGTACTGTATTCGTTGCATCGGACGCGCGCCAATGCAGTGCTCACTGTGGGCTGAAGATAAATCGCAGCCCGCGGTTGTAGTACTCCGGCAGAACGCCAGCGTGTCGTTCACCTTCTACTATGCGGCCATCCCAATGCAAACCGGTGTAGTTGCGCGATGCGAGTGTCCGCGCAAAGCTGAGCCCCGGGGTCATGAGCTCCTCGGCGCCACCCGCCGCCATGAACAGCCGTACCGGCAGATCCTTGTGCTTTTCGAAGTACTTCTGTTCCTGCTTGACCAGGTAGTCGTTGTCCCAGGGAATCGCAGGGCTGCCGGCGAGGTATCCCCAGAACAGGGTGGGTTCCGTGAACATGGCATACAGTGAAAACAAGCCGCCCAGGGAGTGACCGCCCAGGATGCGGCGGGTTGGATCCGCGCGATAGTTGGTTTCCGCAAATGGAATCAGCTCTGTTTTGATGAAGTGCAGGAACTTCGGCCCATCGCCGGAGCCCTTCGGCGCCCCGGGGCTCGGCGTGTAGTCCATTGCCCGCAGCGCCTCGTAGTCCGGTTTGTCACCATGGTAGGTAATGGCCACGACAATGATGTCCGGCATCCACTTGTCGTAGACGAGACCGCCGATCACGGCATCCAGCAATTTGAAGTGCCACTGGCCGTCGAGCAGATAGAGCACCGGGTATTTCCGGCTGCTATCCTTGTCGTAGTCGGCCGGCTTGCGAATGTACAGGTCATACGTGCGCCCGGTGGACCTGGACTCGAGGGTGCGCAGCTCGGAATTGGGGAGCGTGACGGGCGGAAATGCCGGCGCGGCGGCTCCTATGTTGGCTGCAACGGTGAGCAACAGAGGCAGCAGGTAAACGCTTCGCATCTGGGGCTTCACTGGCTCGTCCTTGTGATGGGGTGTGCGGATCATGCCTTGGTCTGGTTGTAAAAGATAGCGCTACCACGATAAGGGGCCGCCAGCGTGCGATGAGGCGAAGCTGCCGGTGTACAACCGGATCGCGACGCAACCGCCTTAGTGGAGACGCGCGTCCGGGATACATGACGCTGCGGCCGGGTTCGCGGCAACCGCTGAAGTCCCCTTCGGAACCGGCTCGCCGGCCATACCACACTTTCGACGTAGCGCCACCGCGTAGAAACGACACGCGCCCCCTCGCACGCACTTCACGACGGTCCATCACGAGTGATCCCCACCGTCTGACCGGACGCCATTCGCCACCGCGAACAATACGCACGCGACATCGAGCAGCTAACTCGTAAGGTTATTTCAAACACGACCTGCGACATATCTTTCGGCGTTGAGATCACCTCCCGTAACGCGTATGCAATCCTCTGCGCCTCATCAATTTCTCCACTCGTTGAGTTATGTTTGATACGAAATGAGCGTATGATCCACCCCCTTCAAATCCGAACCTCTCCACGCGTCGATGTTTGACTCAGACTCTTTCTATCACCGCTTGTTTTCCCATCCTCAGATGGTGCAAGAACTCGTCCGGGAGTTCGTCCCTGATGCCGTTTCGGCCGGGATGGACTTTTCTGGCCTACGGCGAGTCAACTCCAAGTTTCATGTCGATCGGCAATCGGCTCAACGGCGCGAAGGGGATGTCATCTGGAGAGTACCAACTCTTGAAGGTTCTGATATCTGCTTGTACGTACTGCTCGAATTCCAGAGTGAAAGTGACTGGTGGATGGCTGCGCGCGCCCAGGTTTACCAGGGGTTGCTCTACCAACAGGTCGTCGAGGAAAACAAACTGAAAAACGGCGCCCAACTTCCGCCGGTGTTGTTGGTAGTACTATATAACGGTGAGCGTCGCTGGAACGCTCCCGCCGAGATCACCGAGCTGATCGCGTTGCAGCCGGATTCGGCCCTATGGCACTGGCAGCCGCAGGTTCGATACTATGTCCTCGATATGGGTGCTTTTGCCGGTGACGACCTGGCTCGGCGCGACAGCCTGGCGGCGTTGCTGTTCCGCCTCGAGCAGCGGCGGCCGCAAGGTGACCTCAGCGCACTGATTGATGAAGTGATAGGGTGGTTTCGCGAGCACCCGGACTTCGAGCCCCTGAAGCAGTTATTCGCAGAGTTGATTCGGCAGGCGATCGCCAGTCTCGGGACGGAGACTGTCATACCGGAGGATTTAATGGTCATCAAGTCAAATCTGGTAACACTGGGTGAGACCTGGAAACAGGAATGGCTCGCTGCGGGCCGGGCGGAAGGCGAGCTCAAGGGCCGAGCAGTGGGCCAGGCCGAAGGCGAGCTCAAGGGCCGAGCAGTGGGCCAGGCCGAAGGCGAGATCAAGGGCCGAGCAGCGGGCCAGGCAACGGCGCTCGTTCGGCTCCTGATCAAGAGATTCGGTCCACTGGACCCGGCGCGGCTCGACCAAATCCATTCTGCCGATCCTGCGACCGTCGAACGTTGGTTCGATCGGGCGGTGGATGCTCCCGACCTACACGCAGTATTCCATCCAGTTGGCGAATGAGTGCTGATCCTCGAGCGCACTTCTGGCCTGCTGATCCGGCCAGTTCTGACGAGGTACTTTCAGTGGTGAATCGACACCGGAGGGCCCGCCGATGGATGAGAACACCGCTGAGGCGTTCTCCGAGTCCTCTAATGCATCTCATCTCGGACCGGTGGACGAGCAGTTCTTCGGGCTTCTATCGTCAGCTTGCGGTCAAGCTGCTGGCTCGTTCAGGAGAGACACGTTGAGATCACGCTTTCTGATTTTTGTTTTCGGATCCATTTTCGGACTAGCGCTGTCGGTAGCTCATTCGACATCGCCCGACGATCCGGTCCTCGGGACCTGGAAGCTGAACGTGGAGAAATCGAAATTCGTGCCGGGTCCGGGGTGGCAGAGCCAAATCCGGGTATACCAGAGCACCCCGGCAGGGATTTTGGTCACCTGGACGGGCCTTGATGCCAAGGGCGAGAAGATGCAAGTGAGTTACACCTACAAGTATGACGGGCGGGACTATCCGATGGCAGGTTCGGGAAGCTACGACACGTTGAACGCTGTGCGCGTCGATGCACTGACCGTCAAGTCCGAGGAAAAGCGAAACGCCAAAACGGTGGGCATCGCCGTGCGCACCGTGTCACGAGATAGAAAAGTCCTGACCATCACCGACGAGGGTACAAACAGGAAAGGTCAAGCGTTCTCGCAGGTCTTGGTTTTCGACAGGCAGTAACGAACAATAGAAGTAGCGCATGACATCCGTCGCAGCAGATTCGCGTCGCCGGTTCATCACGGGGCTGAGCGCCGCCTCGATCGGGGGTCTCGCGCACGGAGCGGTGGAACCGAGCCACTTTGGCGCCGCATCTTCGCTCGCGCCAGCAGGACCAGGCTTCTCATCGGAGTATCTGTTGCCGCCGGGCGTGATCCACCTCAACACGGCCTCCCTCGGCGCAACGCCACGAGTGGTGCTTGATCGCACGCTTGCAGCCTGGCGCGAGCTCGAATCCAGTCCCGTGCTCATGGCGTACGGCAATGCCGAGAACACCGTGTTGTCAGCAGCCGAGCGGGTACGCAAACGCGCAGCAAGTTTTCTCGGCTGCGAGCAGAACGAGTTGTTGATCACTCGATGCACGACCGACGCGATGAGCATCGTGGCGCAGGGCATGCGCTGGACTGTCGGGGAACGCGTGCTGACAACCAACCGAGAGCACGACGGTGGCAGCTTGTGCTGGGAGTACATCGCGCAACGCCACGGTGTCGTCGTCGATCGAATCCCAATTGCACTCGACGAACATGAGAGTGCCACCATCGTCCGCCGCTTCGCCGCAGCGATCACGCCGGCCACGCGCGTGATCAGCGTAAGTCATGTCATTTCCTGTACCGGCATGCGTATGCCCATCGCCGAGATCAGCGCGTTGGCACGCGAACGCGGCATTCTCAGCGTCGTCGACGGTGCTCAAGCGGTCGGCGCAATACCGGTCAACGTGAAAGCACTCCGCTGCCACGCCTATGCGACCAGCGGACACAAATGGCTGATGGGTCCGAAAGGCACTGGGCTGTTGTACGTCAGCGGCGAGGCGAGCACGGCGATTCAACCCATCCAGTGGCAGGACGGACACCGCTACGGCGCCGAGTCGGCCGGCGTCGGCCCGCAACCGCTCGTGATCGGCCTCGGCGCCGCGATTGAGCGGATGCAAGACCTCGGGATGACCGCAGTCGAACGCCACGGCGTTGTTCTGCGCAACCGCGCTTACGAACAACTCACGCAGATCAAGAGGCTGCGCGTCATCAGTTCACCACCAGGTCCCTCGGCCACTGCGATCGTCGCCTGCGTTCTGCCAGATGACATCGATAGCATGGCATTGCGCGACACATTGTTCGCCAAACACGGCGTCATCGTGAAGATGAGCGAGAAGCGGCACTTCAACGGCTTCCGACTTTCCCCGCACATACTCAACAGCGAAACGCAGATCGATGCGGCGCTGAAGGCACTGCGGGCGGAAGTCGGGTGAGGAATGGCGCGAAGCAGACAGCCGACGTCGGACGGATACCGGAGAGCCGATATCCGGGGTGAACCGAACCTTCAAGAAATTCGGCCCATACGGCATTGCTGACGATCCGGAAATCAAGGCGTCGGCGGCGCGCCGAAGAATCCGACGACCCGGCTGATGAGGCCGTCGGGCGCTAAGTCATAGAAGTCCATCCCCTGCGTTATCTGCGTCCCGTCGGGACCTAGCAGAATCCAGCTTACCCGCATGGCCCGGTGGTGCGTCTGTGGAGCACTGCATCGGAAGCGAGCGCCCGGATAGTGATGCTGAAACTCCGCGATCGCATCGCCGAGCGCTGCGCGCCCGGCGGCGAGAGTAGGCTCCGGATCACTGTAAACGCCATCCGCGGCCCACACGCGCGCGAGCAGGCGGTCCCGAGCACTGCGGTCGGTGGTATTCCATGCCGCACAATATGCAACGACCGCGGCGTCCGGGGTCACTCGCAGTTCCGACGGTGCTGCTGCCCGAATCGCCACCGCAGTACTTGCGAGCGCGCTAGTTGCCAACAGGCTTACAACGAGTTTCGACATCGGCGTGTACATCCCAAGAGATGGCAGAGACAGAGAATGACCGCTACGGGTCAGAAGCGAAAGTCGACGCATTCCCGGCAGCGGACGCTCGCAAGGTCCGCCAAGGGTGCTCTCTACAGCTCTCAGATGGCGAGGTACCCGTCAATTCGAACGTCGACGGAATGACGGTGACCCGCTAAGCGCGGTTCTGCGCATGAGCGGCAGGCAGTCCCGCGTCATCCCGATAGCCCCGAAGAAGTTAACCTCCATCACCTGGCGCAACACACGGTCCGGGACTTCCTCCAGCGGTCCTGATGCATTCACCCCCGCGCTGTTGACCAAGGCATCGAGCCGGCCCTGCTCTCGTTCAATGCTCGCCACTGCCACTGACCGAGCTTCGCTGTCAGTGACATCCAACGGCAGCCAACGAATCGCATTGCCGTGCAGAAGGTCGGGAGCGGATCGGCCGTTGGGTCGAAAACCCGCATACACAGTCCAATCCGCACGAACGAGCTCCCGCACGGTGGCCAGCCCGAGACCGCTCGCCGCGCCGCTCACCAGGACGACCCGATTCAACCCGACCATGACGCCTCCACGTGTTCAATTCCCGGCCCGAGGGCCCATTGTTCTGGCCCCAGGGGCCCATTGTCGCGGAAGTGTCCGTGAAAAGCCGAGCGCAGAACGCCGGCCTGCGCCATGACCTTTTCTAATCCGGTCGATCACAATCTCTCATTTGGTGCGATTTTGGCCTCCGGCTTACTCTGCAAGCCCGCCAGCCGCATCGGAGTATTTGTTCACAATGGACCATTTGTCCGGCGCAACGGCGCTGCTCAGAGGGATTCTCGACCACCAGGTTGATACGGTCTTCGGGCTGCCGGGCGGTCAACTCGACCACTTCTTCGATGCGCTTTATCACGCGCGGGACCGGGTCCGTTTCATTGGTTCGCGCCATGAACAGGGAGCGGCTTACATGGCGTTCGGCTACGCCCGGTCGACGGGCAAGCCGTCTGTTTTTACCGTGGTGCCCGGGCCCGGTGTGCTCAATACGGCCGCCGCACTGTGCACGGCCTATGCTTGCAACGCTCCCGTTCTGTGCGTCACCGGCCAGATACCCTCGACTTCGATCGGCCGCGGGTTCGGGGAGCTGCATGAGCTGCCGGACCAACTTGCAACGCTGCGCTCACTGACGAAATGGGCGGCCCGAATCGATCATCCGCAAGACGCCCCCGCGAAAGTAGTGGAGGCATTCACACAGCTCACCTCCGGGCGGCCCCGTCCCGTGGCTGTCGAGATGGCGATGGACATCATGGGCCGCGAGGCGGCGATTCCGGTCGTTGAGCCTGCCGCTGTCCTGCGCTCGGCGCCCGATCCAGCGGCGGTGGCGGCAGCCGCCAAAATCATCGCCTCGGCGCGCTGCCCGATGATCTATGTTGGCGGTGGCGCCGCGGATGCGGCACCGGAAGTGCTGGCACTGGCGGAGTTGATTCGCGCGCCGGTTGTTTCGTTTCGCTCGGGGCGTGGCATTGTCAGTGACGATCACCCGCTCGGTTTGCCCCTGTCCGCGGGGCATCGGCTCTGGCCGCAGGTGGATGTTCTGATCGGCATCGGCTCGCGCCTGTTGGAACCCTTACAACACTGGGGGTCGCCGCGCGACCTGAAGGTCGTTCGCATCGATGTCGATCCGGAGGAAATGACCCGACTCGGGTCGCCCACCGTTGCGCTTCTGGGGGACAGCGCGCTCAGTATCGGTGCGCTGCTGCCCGCAATCGAAAGCAGGCTGGGTGGCAGCAAGCGGCGCGGCGGGCTCGATGTTGACGCTGCGAAGCGAAGTGTTGCGGCCGAAATCCAGCAGGTGCAGCCACAGATGACGTGGCTCGGCGCAATCCGGGATGTCTTGCCGAGGGACGGAATATTCTGTGACGAGATCACCCAATGTGGCTTTGCGTCATGGTACGGCTTCCCGGTGTATGCGCCTCGCCAGCACATCAACTGTGGCTACCAGGGAACGTTGGGTTACGGCTATGCCACGGCGTTGGGTGTCAAAGTGGCGCATCCGGATCGCGCCGTCGTTTCAATCGCGGGCGACGGCGGATTCCTGTTCAATGTCCAGGAGCTCGCCACGGCGGTGCAGTATCAGATTGGCCTGAAGACGATTGTGTTCAACAGCAACTCGTTCGGTAATGTGCAACGTCAGCAGCGCGAGTGGTTCGGCAACCGCCTGATCGGCTCCGACCTGCGCAATCCGGACTTTGTGGCGCTCGCCGAGGCTTTCGGCGCCGCCGGCTATCGTGCCGACTCACCGGGAGCATTGCGGTATGTGCTGGAACGGGCCTTGGGCGAGCCGGGTCCGGCACTGATAGAAGTCCCCGTCAAAGACATGGCCTCGCCCTGGAAACACATCATCCTGCCATCGCTGCCTGCCACCGCTGGATCTGCCAAGTGACCGGCCCGGAAACACGGCCGGGCGTCCTGCTGACGCCCAACTACGTTGCCGGCAAGCGAGAGATCGACGGGGTGTCCGAGCCCATCAAACTATCCTCAAACGAATCTCCGCACGGCCCCGGCCGGCGTGCCCTCGAGGTTTATGCCGCGCTCGCCACAACCCTGTGCCGCTATCCTGACCGAAGCCAGGGCGAGTTGCGGCAGGCCATCGCCCGCGCACACGCCCTGCCGGCATCTCAATTGGTGTTGGGTAACGGGTCGGACGAGATCATCCAGATGGTTATGCGCGCTTACGTCGGGCCAGGCGACGAAGTGATTCTGAGCGCGAACTGCTTCGCAATGTGCCGAACGCATGCACTCGGACAGGGAGCGACCGTCGTACCGGCGCCGGAGCCGCGATTCCGGGTGTCGGTTGACGAAATCCTGCGGCGAGTGACGCCGCGGACCCGGTTTGTGGCGATTGCCTCTCCCAACAATCCGTTCGGCACCTACCTGCCTGCGGCGCAGTTGCACCGGCTGCACGCGGGTCTGCCGCAGAACGTCATTCTGCTGGTCGACGCAGCCTATTCGGAATACGTGACCGATGACGACTATGACAACGGGACCCAGTTGGCTGCGACGGCACCCAATGTCATCATGACCCGCACGCTTTCCAAACTGTACGGGCTCGCGGCCCTGCGCATTGGCTGGGGGCTCGCGGCAACTCCGATCGTTCAGGCGATTGAGCACCTGCGCATGCCGTTCAATGTAAACGCAATCGCACAGTCGGTGGCCGCAGCGGCGGTGTTGGATTTCGAGCATGCCCAATACGTTCGGCAGTACAACCGGCGCGAACGTGACCGCGTCAGCCAGGCATTTCGCGAGCTGGGATTCGAGGTCGTTCCGAGCTCCGCCAATTTCGTGTTGATATTGTTTCCCGACGGGCCGCGAAACGGCGACGACGCCTACCGGCATTTGATGGCACGCGGCATCATTCCGCGGCCTGTAGGCCTGGAACCAGCCAATTCACTTCGCTTCACGATCGGACTGGAAAGCGAGAATGACGCAATGCTGAGCGCCTTGCGCGAATATATGAGTGGTGCCTGACCCGTGAACCCCACGCCGCAACCGACGCAAGCAACCAGGACATTCCTGGCGGAAACTCAGCCATTGTTCATCGACGGGCGCGCGTATGTTCCAAATGGCGAGGCAATCACGGCGGCAGCGCGAAATCCTGCGGACGGCAACGTCATCGGGCAGTTTTATCTCGGGGGGCCGGCTGATGTCGACATTGCGGTGGCCGCCGCGCGAAACGCTCTCATCCAACGTCGCTGGACAGGCCTGACACCCAGCGCCCGCGCGCAGGCCCTGTGGCGCGTCGCGGAACTGATTGACAGAGACGCGGAGGTTTTGGCTGAGCTCGAGACGCTGGAAGCGGGCAAGCTATTGAAAGCGGCTCGTCAGGGCGACCTGGTCATTTCGGCCGAGTCGTTCCGGTATCACTCGGGATGGTGCACGAAACTGAATGGCGAGACCCTTGCGCCGACACTGGCCTCTTCCACCGAATACCACTGTTATACCCGACACGAGCCCGTAGGGGTGGTTGCCCTCATTGTGCCGTGGAACGGTGCGCTGTCCATGACCTGCTGGAAGCTCGCACCCGCGCTCGCGGCGGGCTGCGCCGTTGTCATCAAGCCGCCGGAGCAGGCTTCGCTGGCGGTTCTGAAGTTGGCGCGACTGCTGCAGGAGGCTGGGATTCCCGACGGCGTCGTCAACGTTGTGACAGGCTCCGGCTCGACTGTTGGGGATGCGCTCGTCCGCCACCCGGGCGTGAATAAGGTGTCCTTCACCGGATCTTCAGCTACAGGCAGGCGCATTATCGCGGCGGCTGCCCATTCCAACTTGAAGCGCCTGACACTCGAGTTGGGCGGCAAATCCGCGGCCCTCGTGTTCGCGGACGCCGATCTCGAGCAGGCCGCGGCAGGTGTCTGTGGCGGAATCTTCGGCAACGCAGGCCAGGTCTGCGTCGCCAGCTCGCGGCTATACGTCGAGGCCCGAATCTTCGAGGAATTCACGGAGCGCGTGGCCGCTCGCGCACAACAGCTCCGCGTCGGGCCCGGGATGGATCCCAACAGTGAAATGGGCCCCGTGATCTCCGAGAGCCACCTCGCGAACATTGATCTCAAGGTGACGCGCGGCCGCGGTGAAGGGGCGACCGTCCTGGCGGGTGGCCGCCGCGCCGTACGGGAGGGTTCGTTTTACGAGCCCACGGTGATCGCCGACGTCTCCAGAGACTCCGGCGTGTTGCGCGAGGAGATTTTCGGACCTGTGCTGTGTGCACTGCCGTTTGAATCCGAGGCCGAAGCGGTGGCAGCGGCCAATGACACTGAGTATCCGCTCGCCGGCAGTGTCTGGACCCGCGATGTCTCCCGGGCCCACCGGGTCGCCTCCGCCATTGAAGCGGGCCTCCTATGGGTCAATGATCATGGGCGGCCCGATGTGGCCATTCCGTTCGGCGGCTTCCGACAGAGCGGTTGGGGACGCGAGCACGGTCGCGAGAGCGTCGAAAGCTACACAGAATTGAAGTCGATCATGGTCCGTCTTTGACGGGCTGATCGCTCACCAGGGCATCCAGATCCTTCTGCGACTTCGCGCCCTCGCCAATGAGCCAGTCGCGAAATCCGGCAACGACGGGATCGCGCGTGCCGCCGCGTGAGCACACGACAAAGTATGAATAGCGCGAAGGGATACCGAGACTGAATGGCTTTATGAGTTGCCCCGTGCGCAAGGCATCGGCCACGAGCGCACTGCGCGCCAGCGCGACGCCGGCGCCGCTGATGGCAGCTTGTGTGACCAGATGAGAATGATTGAAGCCGGGTCCCCTCTCCGCATCCATTCCGGTCACTCCTGCGGCTTCGAGCCAGGCCTGCCAATCGGTGACCATCACGTCGTGCAACAAAGTGTGATGGCGCAGATCCTCCGGTACGCGCAACGGCGCGGTGTCCGTCACGAGCCGCGGGCTGCAGACTGGAAAGATCGACTCTGTCAGGAACCGGACAGACTCAACATCCGTCCAGTCTCCATCCCCATAACGAATGTCGATATCGACCACGCCTTTTGAAAGCGCATCATCCTCCAGGTCGGTCGACAGGATCCGCACATCCACGTGGGGAAATCGGCGCGAGTAATCACTGAGCCGCGGTACCAGCCAGTGGAACCCGAACGAGTCCAGCGTCTTGATGCTCAGGACACGCTGGCGCTCCGCGTGAATGGTGGCGGTTGAATCGCGGATGATGTCGAACGCGGCGCGGATTCGCGGCAGGTAATGCCGGCCGGACTCGGTCAGTACGAGCCCCTGCCCGCGCCCCATTCGATGGAACAGGGGCACACCCAGCCACTCCTCGAGTGCCTTGATCTGGTGACTGACCGCCGCCTGCGTGACGTGCAACGCGTCCGCCGCACGCGTGAAACTGAGATGGCGGGCGGCAGTCTCAAACACGACCAGCGCATTGAGCGGCGGCATTCGTCTAGACATAAACGTCGGTCCGAGCTGATGGCCGGATCGCGATGTTCGCCTATCCGGCGGCCGCCGACTAGAGCCAGGGATTGTTCAAACGGTCACGGGTCACTGATTGGATGGCTTCGCTCCCGGGCGGTGGCATCTTGCGCCTGAGGCAGGCAGTCAACACAAAGAACGCGGCGGCCGGCCTCGCAAGCAACGCCTTCAGTCCCGCCACGACATCGCCGGCCGACACATATACAACGGTCCCCGGCTCGCCGTCATGGCGGTCCCTGATCACCACATACGGTCCCTCACGGGAGATCGACCGGATATTGAAGTCTACGTCGGCCAGTCCACTGGTGACTCTCACAGGATCAACTCTTGCGCAGCGTGCCGGCCTGCTGCGCCTGCCTGACCCGATCTTCGTGCAGTTGCGGCATGTCCTGCACCTGCATTCCGGCGGGCGGAGTGAACTGACCGCGGCCATACAGGTCGGCAAACACCTGCTTGACCGGGCCCATCTTGTCGGCCAGTGTGCGCGGCGGCCGGCCCGAAGGAAACTGGTTCGGGGGGTAGATCGGCTTGTCGTAGATCTGCCGGAACCCTTCCGTGCGCACATCGACCCAGGTGTTGTGATTACAACGTGAGCGATGCTCACGCAGCGATTCGATATCGATTGTCGCCGCAATGACCTGCTCGGAAGGGTACGGAGCTTCGCGCATGATCATGCCTGTGTAGTCGATCATGATCGAGTTGCCCGGGCAGAACGCCGCCGGGTAGTACGCATAATCGACCGAGCCCCAGTTGGACCCCAGCAGATAGGCCATATTGTCGTGCGCGCGTGTGCGTCGCGTGAAGCGCCAGAAGTCCCAGGGATTGCTGACGCCCTCAACCTCCTGCAGCGCAACCGGATGGCAGATCACCTCGCAGCCGTTATAGCCCAGCGCCCGTGCGACCTCGGGCGTGCAGCCGTCATGGCAGGTCATCGTGCCCAACTTGCCGATCTCGGTATCGATGACTGGAAACAGGGTCTTGATATCCGTGCCGAACACCGCGCGATACTCGTCGAGAATGTCGTGCGGGCTGGTGCCCAACCCGATCGAAGCCGGGATGTGCCACTTGTGATAACGCAGGACCACCTTGCCCGAGGGTCCGATGATGAAGGCGGTATTGAACCAGCGATCCGGAAATTCCTTGACCTTCTCGATGACACCGCCGCCGGCAATGTACAGGTTGTATTCCTTTGCCTTCTCCCCCAGGCGCTGCATTTCCGGGCCATCGAGCTCAATGGCCTTTTTCATGAAGCTGTCGATACCGTGCTCGCCCTTGCCCGGCGTGGTCACGCCCTGGAGGAAGTATTCGGGCAGCACTACCAAACGTGCGGGGACTTCCCAGAAATAGCCGACACCGAAGTCGATGAGATTGCACACACGCTCCAGGTTGGTCCGGATCTGGGCACGGTCCTCGGCGACGAGCACGTGCGGCTGGATGACGAGCGCGGTGTACTTGGGAATACGGCTCAAAGTGGATTCTCCTGGTCCTCAATCATTACCCGGGCCGTGATGGAGCCGGCTCCCGAAATACCGCCGCCGGGATGGCAATGCGGTCCGGCCATGTACAGGCGGCGAATCGGCGAGCGATAGTGGGCGTATCCCGGGAAGGGGCGGAAATAACCCAACTGCGCCTGGATGCGCTCGCCACCGTTGGTGGTGCCGTCCACAAACGAGGGATTGGCGGCTTCCAGGCTCTCGCGAGCATCCACGTAACGGCCGACGATGGTGCGCTCGTTGATGTTGGGTGCGTATTGCTGCAGCTTCTTCAACAACACGTCGCGCGCATAGTCATCCTTGATTTGCGCCCAGGTGCTGCCGTCGGCCAGCCAATTCGGTACGTACGTGTCCGCAATGAGAGTGTGATGACCCGCGGGGGCGCGCGAAGGATCCATGAGCGTCCAGCAGGCACTCCACAGAAAGGGATCCGTCGGAGCAATGCCCTGGGCGATCTGCGCGTACTGTTGAATCATCTGTGCCGAAGAGTCGACGATGCGATGAAAGGCACACCGGCTCATTTCGGCCCCGTTACTGAATTGCGGCGTCTCGGTCAATGCCAGATGGATGCGGCAGATGCTGATCTTGCCGAACGAGAAGCCTTCGACCAGCTCGAGGAATTCCGGGCTGAGTTGGTTTCGCGGCGTCAGTTTCAGGAACGACTGCTTCGGATCGAGCGCGCTGACGACAGCGCGGCGCGCACGGATGGTACGGCCGTCCTCGAGCACCACCCCCTTGGCCACGCCCTGCTCGATGAGGAAAGACCGAACCGGCGCGCGGGTCATGATGCGGCCACCGTGCGCCTCAACATAGCGTCCCATCGCCAGAGGCAATTGCTGACTGCCACCGGCGGGAATCGCCTGGCCGTAAACGTGCACGGCCGGGATCATGATGTAGAACGACTGTCCGGCCCCTTCCTGTTCGGGGAGGATCTGCGGTGCCAGGGCCCAGTTGAGCATCACGGCCCGCACGAAATCGTTCGTGAAGTTCTGCTCCACCCAGGCCCGCGCGCTCAATGAGAATTCCCGCAGCCGCCGCAGGCCCTCGTGGCTCTTCTCCAGCGCCTGGGCCATCAGGCTGGGGGGTGCGGGCGGTGAGAAGAACGCCTTGATGAAGCCGGCGCGGATCGCGGCGAAGTCGTCGTAGACCCGCCGGTAACGGCGTGCATCGGCCTCGGAGTACGCAGCAATACTCTGTACGGTCTTGTCGATGCTGCGATAGATGACAATACCGGGGCCGCCAGTGCGGTCCGGGTGGCCCGTGATGTGGTCCTCCGACCAGATGTAACGCAGGCCGTGGCTCTTCAGCTCCTCGAGGACGGGCTGCAGATCGGGGTTTGCGTGGATCCACACATGGGACGACCCGTACAGGTCGTGTTTGAACCCGGGAATGGTGACTTCGCGCGTGATCGCGCCGCCGCCGATCGTGTCATTGCGCTCGATCACGGCCACTTTGGCGCCGTTGCGTGCCAGGACGCACGCGCAGGCCAGTGCGTTCACACCCCCGCCGGCCACCACGACATCGAATTCTGTCTGGTCACTCATTGGGCCCAAGCTTAGGCGAGCGCGGCCCGGCGACGGCCAATGCTTTCTAATGCGGCCCATTAGAAGGCCTCAGGTCAACTGAGCAGGGTCGCCACCGTGATGCCAATGAAGTTGCCGGCAATGTGGCAAAAAATGCCCATCATGACCGCCGGACTGACCATCGAGCTCCACCCCTTGCCGGCGACCACCGCCACCGTGGCCGCCGGGCCCACAATGGCGGCGCCGCAGCCGGTGACCGCTTCCGCCAGATCGAGCTTCAGGAGTTTGGCCAGCATGAAGGTCACCGCCATGCCCACCGAGAGCAGAATAATCACGTAGAAAAACAGGCTGACGGCATGATCCAGGAAAGTAGTCATATTGGTACCGAGTCCAATCACCGCGAAGAACATGTACATGAAGATCATGCCGAGCTCGAATTCGCCGCGCAGGGCCTGCAGCCGGCGGGGAAACAGGTTGGCCACCACAATGGTCACAGTCGTTACATACAGGATGTTGTACTGGCTCTGGTCATGCCCGATGAGCGAGGCGACCGCGGATTCGACGAGGCGCGCGATGGCGCAGATGCTGAGGGACAGCGCGAGTGCGCCTGTGATGTGGGTCAACTGAAATTGCGGGACCTCCGTGTTCACGCAGGCAACAACGCCCTCGCCTTCCAGCTTACAGGGAAGATGCCGGCGAACGAACCGCAGGTTCGGCAGGGACACGAGCGCCATCAGCCCGAGAATACTGGGGATCATGCTCGCCCCCGTGGCGACGGCAATCTCGTCCGCGGTCATTTTCACGGCATTGCCGACCGCAATCATGCTGATGGTGCCGCCGATGAAGCCCCCCGTGTAGAAGCCGGCAACCTTCGCGCTCACATGCCACGGCTGCAGCAGATGGAAACCCGCCACAACCCCGGCAACAATACCCACGCAGGCAGCCGCGAAGGCCACCATGACGCGGCCGCTTTCGATGAATATCTTCTTCAGATCCGCCTTGATCATCAGCATGGGGACGGCCGCGGGCACTATGTAGCGGCCGACAAAATCGCCGACGTCCGACGAAAACGGCGTGATGTGAAAATTTGACAGCAGCGCCCCGGCCACCAGGATGCACACGACGCCGGGGAGCGCCCGGCCGAAGCGCGAGGCATCCATAACAAACCCCAGCCAGGTGAGCAGCAGCAGGATTGCCGACAGTGTTAGGACATTATGCGGGTCGATAGGGGACAAGGATTTTCTCCGCCGGACCGGATCGAACCGTAGCAGACCCTCAGGGTCCACCTGATTACTTTTCTTGATGTGGCCGATTAGAAACGATCAACCGCAGCCTGCACAAACTCTCTTAGTCTGCCTTGGCAAAGCGCTGGCACCAAGCGCATGGCCGTCTACGGGGGTTCACGAGAATGAAGCCGCTTTTCATAGCCGCAGCAATTGTAACGGCGACCGCACCGGTCTTGACCCAGGCGGAGGAAGACACCACCTCCCCGGCCGCGCTCGAGGAAATTGTCGTCAGCGCGCAACGCCGCGAGGAGTCGCTGCAGAACGTGCCCATCAGCGTGACCGCCTTCGGCACGGCGGACCTGGAGCGTTCCAACATCACGGGAGCCAAAGACTACCTGGCGCTCACCCCCAATGTGAGCTTCGCGGAGGATGGCCAGACCGGCAACCGCTCCATCCGTGTGTCGATCCGCGGTGTCAGCAATGTCTCCCTGGGAGACCGCGCCGTACCCAATTCCATCGGCTACTACATCGACGAGTTCAATGTGGGTACAGTGGCCAACGGCACGGTGAACCCGGCACTGCTCGACATCCAGCGAGTCGAAGTCCTGCGTGGGCCGCAGGGCACCTATTTCGGCCGCAACGCCGCCGGCGGCGCCATCAACATCACAACGAATCTTCCCACCAACCAGTGGTACGCCGAAGTTGCGGCAGACGCCGGCAACTTTGACACCCATGGCGGCAGGATCATTGCCAACGCCCCGATTACCGACACATTCTTCGTCCGCGGCGTGCTCGGCTTCGAGAGCAGCACCGGCATCGTCAAGAATATCAACCCTCATGGTACGCGGGACAGCGGCTATGACCAGACCGATGCACGCATCGCGGCTCGCTGGCTCATCACGGACAAATTTACCGCCGACTTCTCTTACACCTATGCCCACGACAGGGAGGGTTTCGACGCGGACGTCGGAACCGGTGTGCTCGAGCTCGACACCATTGGGATCGAAGGGCCCAGTTTCCGGCCCATCAGCGACGGTGTGGGCTTCTATCCCCAGAACCGGAAATGGGTGGATCACAGCCGCCCGGAGTGGAATCGCAATGAGCTGCACGCGGCAAACTTGCGGCTGGCATATGACTTCGGCGCTTTCACGCTGAAGTCGATCACCGGCGACATTCGTACGCACAACAGCCGGATGTTCGATGAAGACGCCGTCAGCGTCGATGCAATCTACCGGCACAATGAGTGGTCGGCTCAGTCCTACGGCGAGGAGCTGCGGCTGCAGTCGAATCCCGGTGGCGCGGTGGACTGGGTGGTGGGCGCTCTGTACGCGCGCGACAATGTCAAACTCTATAACCTCGTCGCGCTCGGCCACGAGTTCGACTACACCTACCCGGATACCGGCGAAACCGTTGGCGTCATTCCGCCGTTTCCCGACCTGCCCGTCAATGAAAACAACACCGGCTACGTGGACCGCAGCACGGCTCTTTATGGCGAGGTGACCTATCGGCCCATCGACAAGTGGTCGTTCACGCTCGGCGGGCGGTTCACGCGCGACCAGATTGACGACACGGTCACCGGCCTGGTGGCATTCGGCACGCCTCAAGCCGATCTCGCCGGCAA
The DNA here is from genome assembly GCA_018241505.1 of Pseudomonadota bacterium. Taxonomy (GTDB): domain Bacteria; phylum Pseudomonadota; class Gammaproteobacteria; order Steroidobacterales; family Steroidobacteraceae; genus 13-2-20CM-66-19. The sequence continues at coordinate 108,040 of JAFEDS010000022.1, forward strand.
GTCGAGCTTCAATGACTTCTCGCCGCGGTTCGTCGCCAAATATCAGTTGACGCCCGATTCAAACCTGTACGGAACGGTCTCGCACGGTTACAAGGCTGGCGGCAATGATCTGAACGCGGCGTTGCCGCAGAAGACACGGCCGTTCTCGCCCGAAAAGGTCTGGAACTACGAGGTGGGGTACAAGAGCGAGCTCTGGGAGCACCGCGCGATGTTCAATGCATCGGCGTTCTACCTGAAATGGAATCAGATGCAATCCGAGGTGAACTACCTCGTCGACCCGACCGACATCAGCTCCGCCGTGCAACTCACCGAGAACGCAGCGTCAGCGATCAGCAAAGGTATCGACCTGGAAGTACGTGTTCGACCTATTGAACAACTGACGCTGGGCCTCTCGGGCGGATATCTCGATGCTACGTTCGGCAGCTTCCACAACGCTGTAGTCTACGGCGTGCCGGTGGATCTGACCGGCAAGACCCTGCCCCAGTCGCCGCGCTGGACCGCCAGTGCCCTGGCCGAGTGGAGCCAGAGATTCGGAAAGAATTCGAGTTGGTATGTACGCTGGGAGGAGTCCTATCGCACGACCTCAACCTCGAACCTCGAGGGCGTGGCCGCGGGCAACCTGGGACTGGGGACCTTCCCGTTCCAGATGCCATCCTTTGCGGTCGCGAAGCTGAACGCCGGTATCGACTTCGGACAGTTCGGTGTCAGCGGAACGATGGACAATGTGTTTGACCGCGATTACTACACCGGCACGGGCGATCACTTTGGGTTCGGAGGTGTGCGGGTACGGCCACATCCGCGGATGTGGCGCTTTGAGGTTGTGTACCGCACGAACTGACTCATTCATTGGGTACCCACGGCACAACAGGAGCGGGAGAGCTGGAAGTGGCGGTCGACGTAGTGCTGGTCCACCAAGGCAAACTCTTGCTCCACGCGTAGCCTTTACTCCAGGCGTACCCCTTGGTCCAGGCGTAACCCTTGCTCCAGGCATAGCCCTTACTCCAGGCATAACCCTGCGACCAGGCGTACGCCGAGCTCCAGTTGTATCCCTGGTTCCAGGCGTATCCTGTCGACCAGGAATACCCATCGGCCGGCGACGACTGTCCCCAGGCCGAGCCGTCCATGCTCATGATGTAGTAGTTGCCGTTGGCATCCTGGTTGGCGGGGCCACCAAAGTGGGCGGTACCGGAAATGTCGGCATTGATGTCCAATCCCAAGTTCGCACAACCGCTCGCAGCGCTGTTCACCGCCGCCACCGCATCCACCAGTCCGGCACCCTGTTGGAACACGCTGTAAGCAAGTTGGTTGCTCGCCGTGATCGCCGGGCGTGAGGACCTGAGCAGCCGGCATTTGATCGTATCCGGTTGCAACGTAGGGTCCACCTGCAACATCAGGGCGACAACGCCGGTCGTTACGGCAGCCGCCTGCGACGTACCGGACATGGTGAACATCTGCTCGCCGGGCGCCATCGAAGCGGGGTCGATGTTCGCCAGATAGCTGCTGCTCGCCATGGAGGCGCTCATGTGCCCGCCTGGCGCCACCATTTCCGGCTTTACAAAGCCCTCGAAGGTCGGACCGGTGGAAGAGAAAGAAGCAAGCCGATCGTCACTGCCATCGTAGGGAGTACGGTTGTCGGTGAGCGCGCCCACCGTGATTACGTAGGGCACGTTACCCGGAACATCGACCGTCATCGGATCCGGGCCCTCGTTGCCTGCCGCGGCCACGACGACAATACCGGCGCGCCACGCTGCCATCACGGCCTGGTTCAGCGGATCGTCCCAGTAATACGACTGAGGCGGCGCGCCGAGCGAGAGATTGAGCACCCGGATGTTATATTTCTGCCGGTTCGCCACCACCCAGTTCAGGCCTGCGATGATTGCCGAGTAGCTGCCCTGCCCAATCCCGTTGAACGCCCGAACCACCACGAGGTTTGCCTGTGGTGCTATTCCAAGATAGTTGAGCGATACATTCTGCGCGCCACCGACGGCAATCGATGTGACATGAGTGCCGTGCCCGTACGGGTCTGAAGTAACCGGACCGAGCGTTGTGGAGGTGACATCCACCGACGCCAGCAGTCGCGGACCGAAGTTCTGGGCCGGGTCCTGCCATAGCCCCGTATCTAACACCGCGACGGTGACACCGCGTCCCGTGATGCCCTGCTGTTGTAGTTTGTCCGCGTGGACGAGCATCGGATAGTTGGTCTGATACAGCAGAGTGGGAGACGTCACGCCGGTTCCGTCCTGCGAGGTGGACCCGGAGCTCAGGCCCTGCACGAGCGGTGCCAGTGTTGTCGTCGTGATCGGGGCGGCCACGGGTGTCACAGTCGACAATACAGGCGCCGTCACACCGCCGGTAGCCGTGGTGATGGGAGCAATCAGCGGATAGGTCACAGTCACGAGCGGGGCGGCGGTTGTGCCCACACTGCTCAGCAGGCCGCTGACTTCCACCGGCCGGTCGGCAAAGAGCTTGACTCCCTTGCGCCCCGCCAGGACCCGGACCTGCTCCGGTGTCAAGTCGACCCAAACCGCGCGTATCAGTGATAAGTCGTGGCCAAGTGCCGAACCCACGGATTGCACGGCGCGCCGTGCCGCCTCTGTGTTGACCGCCTGGACAATATAGCGATGGGAAGGCTCTGGGCGGGCCCACGGGCCGGCCGCAGCAGACACGCACCAGGCGGCCGAGACTGCTCCACAGATCAGATAGCGCGATATCTTCATGACGACGCCAACACCTCTTGCGATCCCTTGTCTTGCGGACCATTTGAGCCTGCCAGGCGCCGGAGTTGACGAGAACTCTGCATGCCAACTGCCGACTGCTCGTGATCGAAGTCGCATAATCCGGCTGGTAAAATCTGGCGCGCCGCGGCACGCCGCTTTGATCGTGAGCGCAGCAGTGTCATAATCGCGAGATGGGAAAGCATCACGACAGGGATCCGCTCGTCGACCAACACGCGATTGAAGTGCCGTGTTCGGGTTGTCAGCATTCCGTGGCGACCACGGTCAGTGAAATCCGGGAACGGACCCAGATGCCCTGCCCCAATTGCGGGCACACAATTGTGCTCGGGACCTCGCGGCTCACGGCCGAAATACGCTCCATCGAAAGCTCGATCCGCAAGCTGCGCGGACAACTTTCGCAGTCCAGAACATTTGACGCCGCCGGGGTGCGGTGGAAAAAGCGCGCCGCCCCGGGACGAAAACCGGGCTCCTGAATGCCGCACTCAGTACGGCATTGGGCTCGCGTCAGTGACCGGCGCCAAGGCCGCCCCGCTGGCATGAGTACAGGTGGCGAGAATCGTTTCGAGCTGTGCCTGCCGGTCAGCACCTTCAGCAATACAATCGAGCCCGAAGGCACGCGCGGTGGCGCCCGCGGCCTGACAGGTGGCGCGGGCAGCGGCATTGCGGTCACAGTGCACAGTCACTGATCGGGACAACTTGACACCATCCAACGGCAGCGAGCCGAGGCGAGACAGACTCACGCCCACATTGCCGAAGTTGCCCAGAATGATCCGGATGCCCAATTCACGCAGGCGCCGGATGTTATCGAGGCTCGGACTGCTGGCGGCAACCGATTGCAAATCGATGTTCAATGCCAGTTGCGAGAGGCTCACCTCTGCTGACTTGGCAACGGCCTGAATCGCCCCTACCACGGAAGCCTCGGACAACCAGGCACGCCCCGCCGATAGATGGACGCAGGCGGTGCCCTGTGACATATCCGCGCAGACACGCTCGAGCAACCAGCGATCGAGTCTCGAGCGCAGCCCGAGGCTGTCCAACAAATCCGAATACGCCTGCAGCTTCATTTCGCCACAGATCGAGTGAGTCCATCTCGGCGTCGCCACGAGCTGCGACGCCCGGCGCCCTTCGAGCTCGACCAACGCCGCATAACTGACTCTGAGCTGGCCCGCCTCGATGGCGCACCGCAGCTCACTCGCCAGGTCGTTTTGCTCACCGGCGGGGCTGCGGCCGACGCGCCGCGCCGTACGCACCGATTTCGCCGGCGCAGTCTCCAACTCCGAGGCAGACGCGCGAGCCCTCTCGAGGAGAATGTCAGGTTCCAGGCCGTCTTCGGGAAATATGGCGCAACCAACGCTCGGAAACAGCTTGTAGCGGGAGCCCTCGAGGGTAATGGCCTTTGACAGAAGACGGCGAATATCGAATGCCAGGCGTTGCACCGCCGCGGTGTCGGTTATCCGGTCCATCAAAACCGCGAGCTGCTCCCCGGCGATGCGCGAAGCGCGCAGGGACCCCGCGCCTTCGACCGACTGGCTCGAACAATAGAGGTTCAGCCGCTCAGCCGCGCCCGTGACCACGACGGAGCTGCTCGCAACTCCATGCGCCTGCTCCAGGCTCGGCAATGCGCCGAAGCTGACGACCAGGAGCCCGACACGCGTTTCGCGCATGCGCGCGGACTCGATCGTGGCACGAAGCCTGCGCGCAAAACCCTCCAAGTCGTTCGGATCCGGCGCGCGGGCATCCACCACGAGCGGATCGACATCGGATTCGATCATGGATGTTTGTCGGATTGTGACAAAACAACGATCGACTCCCTGAGGACTCACGCGTGCCTCCACCCGTCGGTCACCCAGCACCAGGCAGCCTGCTATGGGCTTGCGTGCCTTGAGCGACGTGCGCAGCATTCGATTGAGCTCTTCCGCGCCGCCGCCCGGCCACAGATCCGCCAAGGTCTTCCCGATCAACGCGCCACGCGGCGTCGAAATACCGAGGTCGCGGCCGCCCAGATGTGAAATCACGCGGCCATCCCGCCGCACGAGCACACTGAGATCGGGCAATGCCCGCACGAACGTATCACTCAGATCACTCATGCCGGCCGTGTCCCACACCGGCGGGCCGCCGCAACAGCAATTCGACGGTTTCGCACAGATCACCCTCTGAACGGCAGACTTCCACGATCCCGGCGCGTTCCAACTCATCCAGATTGGATTGAGCGCGCAACTCCAGATCCTTCTGGTCGCGGGCACGTTCCACCGCGGCACAGCCAACCCAGGCATTGCGGCGCTTCTTGGCGAGGTACATGTTGGCATCGGCCACGGCCAGGGCCCGGTCCCACGCCAGTGGCTCAAACCTCCCGGGCGCGAACGGAAACAACGCAAAGCCGATCGAACAACTCGTGCGTCCCACCTGGCTGCCCCCGAGCTGAAACTTCCGTTTCGATACCCGGTGGCGAATCCGCTCCGCGAGCACGGCAGCCCCGCGCAGATCGCGCAGGCGATGCACAATGACGAATTCGTCTCCGCCCCAACGCACGATCCGGTCGTCGTCGTGAACGCACTCCTTGAGAATGGCCGACACTTCCTGCAGCAGCCGGTCACCGGCCTGGTGGCCAAGCTGGTCGTTGATCGGCTTCAATCGATCCAGGTCGATGAGCAGCAGGGCGAGGCGCGCGGCCTGTGGATCGCGGCGCCATTCATTCAACAACCCTTCCGTCAGCGTACCGACCGCCGCATCCAGGCAACGGCGATTGCCGAGGCCGGTGAGAGGATCCGTGTGACTTGCGCTCTCGAGCAGTTGATTGGCCCGTTGCAACTGCGAATTCTTCTGCGCCAGCTCGACGGTCCGGACTCGAACCTGTTCCTCGAGATGCGCCTTGAGAGCGGTCGCGGCGGCCAACTCCCGGCGCCGCCGCAACCACAACCACACGAGCAGGCCGGCCGCCGCCGCCGAATAGACGGCATAGGCATATGCGGTCTTCCAGGGTGGCGGATCCATTGTCACCGCGAGACTTCTGCCCTGCTCATTCCAGATGCCTTCGGAATTCGCTGCACGCACGCGGAAGGTGTAGTTGCCACCCGGCAACTGCGTGTAGGTCGCCGACGCGCGCTCGCCCCCGGCGATCCAGTCGTGATCGAAGCCATCGAGCTTGTATTCGAAACGGTTGGCAGCCGGTGAAGTAAAATCCAGCGCCGCGAAGTCGAAGGTGACCACCCGGTCCTGGTAACCAAACCGCGCCGCCGGCAGGCTGTCGAATGGAATGTTGGTCTCGACAGGCCGGCCGGAGGCCGAGATGCCCGTCAACACCACCGGAGGCGCCAGCGAGCTCGTCTCGAGCTCCCGGGGCACAAAAGCGTTGTAACCGTTGGGGCCGCCGAAAAACAGGCGGCCGCCCCGGCCCCGGTAGTGGGCCCCGAAATTGAACTCATCGGCCTGCAGGCCCTGGCTGCGGCGGAAACTGATGAACTGGCGCGATTTCACCTCGAGGCGTGCCAGGCCGTGATTGGTGCTCAGCCACAGGCCGCCAGTGGTGTCGGGCAGGATTCCGTAGACACTGTTGTTGGGCAGGCCGTCGCGCTCCGACAGGTTGGCAAAACGGGGCACCGCGCCCTTGCGGATCGGTTCGGTCGTTGCGTCGATTCCGGCAGCCCGGGTGCCGACCCACATCACTCCCCGGGGATCGCAATACAACGAATAGATCGTGTTGGAAGATATTGACTGACCGCCGTGCACGTCATGCTGCAGGTTCTGCAGCTTGCCGCTCACCGGGTTCACAATGCCGATACCATCGCCATCGGTTCCGGTCCAGATGCGCCCCAGCAGGTCCTCGGCTATAGCGGTGATTCTGCCGCTGCCGCCGCTCGCTCCGGCTCCCGACGGGTCGCCGTAAGTTATGAAGCCATCGAGGCTGGGGTCATACCGAGACAATCCGCCACCGAATGTGCCCACCCACACGGTACCCCGCGAATCCTCAAACAAGGACATGACGCCATCGCTGGGCAGCGCATGGCGGTTGGTGCGCTCATTTCGATAATGCTTGACCGACAAGTCGCGCGGGGAGATGCGCTCGAGGCCCCCCGCCATCGTGCCGGCCCAGATCACATCGTGTCGATCGGTGAGCAGCGCCATGATTCGGCCATCGCTCAAAGGTCCCCCGGCACCCGAGTCACGCATCGTGTTGAGCACCTTGCCCTGGCGGTCACTCACAATCAGCCCGCTGCCCATGGTGCCGATCCACACCCGGCCGTCGGCTGTTTCTGTAAATGACATCACATTGCGGGACGACAGCGCCGGCGGTACTTCCGGGCGGCGATGACCGAAGGACCAGGAGCGGGGATTCCATTTGGCGAGGCCGCCGAACTTGGTACCGATCCACAGCAGGCCGCTGCGGTCCTCGAATATCGAAATGACGTGTGGATCGGGCAAACCATCGGAATCTCCCGGCGAGCCTCTATAAAACATGAGCTCACCGTGCCCCGCATCCAGCAGACCGAGGCCCTGGTCCGTTCCGATCCACAAACGCTGCGCGCGGTCTTCAAACAGAGTCTCAACTACTGCATCAATGGCCGCGCTGCCGGGCTCGCGCAATCCCACCGGCTCGGCCACGATACTGCCGGCACGTAACCTCGACAGACCGTGCTCGGTGCCGATCCAAAGAGTGCCACTGCGGTCCTCCAGCAACGAGCGGACACCCGCTACCTTCACCTGGCGGGCGATCCTGAAAGCGCCGGTCCCCGACAGACCGGTAGACAGCAAACGTTCAACACCCGACTCACTTCCGATCCACATGCCGCCATCTCGAGACTCCGCCAGCGACGAGATCGCATCCGCGCCACGGCCTCGTGGCGTCGCCGCCTCGTGGCTGTAGCGATACATTGAGCCGGTTCGCCGGTCGAATATCGCCAGGCCCTGATCGCGGGTTCCGATCCAGACGACTCCGGCGCGGTCGGCGCGAATGACGCGCGCGTTCTCCAGCTTGAGAGCCTCATCCGGTTGGACCAGGGTTGTAAGCGAACGGAATGCGTTGTGACCGGCGTACCTGACAGCAACACCGCCACCCTCCGTGGCTATCCAGAGGTTCCCCGAGGCGTCAAAACACAGGTCGGCAATGAAGTTTTCCGGAACACTCTGCGGGGAGGTGCTGTCGTGTGTGAAATGCACGAATCGATAGCCGTCATAGCGATCGAGGCCGTCTTCCGTGCCCACCCACAGGAATCCTGAGGAGTCCTGTGCAATCGCATTGACCGCCAGCTCCGACAAGCCCGCATCCAGGCCGAAGTTTTCAAAGCGCATCGGCGCCACCGCCCAGGCCGATGTGCCGGCGCTCCACAGCAACAGGGCGAGTGGCGCGAGGCGCAGCCACCGCGCGCCCGCGCGCCGATAGTGTTTGAAGTTTGTTTTGAACATCGCTTTCGATGCTATGCGCGCAAGCGTGGCCGCAAATGTGAACCACGGCGGATCAAAACCTGGTTGCAATGCAGCGCGCGCCGCGCGCGGCAATCTGTGATCTTTTGTCTGTTATATGGCGCGGACGGTGCGCGGCCGGCTCGAGCGCGCAAATATGTCCGCCCGGCCGGCGGCGCAGCCGCACAACAACAAAACGAGAACCGCTCCACGACTTTTGTCGGCGCGCACAAATAACTTCCAACTCGGCCGCGCGGATCGTTCCAACTCGCGGCGTACTTTGCGTCAATTAGGTGTACGGATGAAGATGGGTTGCTGTAAAACTGCCGCTGACTCGCACACCGCCGCGCCCGCCTGCGAGCCGCAGCAACTGGTGCGCCAGTTACAACGTTGCCTGCGGATGCTGAGCAATGTATCGACGCTGCTGCCGCGGGCGGCGGATGTTTTCGACCTCCTGACACAAACCTGTGAAGTGGCCATCAACGTCGGCGGCTACCGCGCGGCCGCCGCCGCCCTCTGTGACGATCGAGCTCACAGGCGATCGCTGACATGCATTGCGTCTCGCGCGATCTCGCCCGAGCTGGCCGCCAGACTTGCCCGGGAAATCGTGCTGGCAGGCGCGCGTCCCGGCAGTATAGTGGCGCGCGCATTACAAACGGGCGAACCCCGCTGTTGCGACAACCCTTCGGATGACGCCGCGACGACGGTGCTGAAGTCATTCATGATGGAGTTGGGAGTTCACTGCGCTGTTGCGCTTCCGCTGACCGACAACTCCCGCACGGTTGGAGTCTTGTTGCTCGTCGCTGATTCCGACGTCGCGTTTGGCCAGACGGAGTTGCAGCTACTGCGCGACGTGGCGGGCACTGTTTCATTCGCCCTTCGAGGCCATATGGCGCTGCCTCCGCGCAGTACGGAGTCCTCGATTGCACAGCGGCAGCGATTCTGCCAAAAAGTGGCGGAAGTACTGGATGCGGCCAGGTATGGCGCGCGAAATGTTGGTGTATTGATGCTCGACGTCGGGCGGCTGTCCGTCATCAACGACTCCCTGGGTCGCGAGGCCGGCGACGCTGTCCTGCGTTTGCTGGGAAAACGCCTCACCGACATTTACGGCGCCCAACAAATTGCGCAGATATCCGGTGGAACATTCGCCGTCATCGTCGAAACCGGCACCTGCGAGCCGTGCGAACAGATACTGCGCCGGGCGCTTGCCGCTTTCGACACTCCCTTCCGCGTGGAGCTGCGGGAGGTTTCCGCCTCTGCCCGGATCGGCGGCGCCTTCTTCCCGCGTGATGCGGCCGAGGCTGGCGCCCTGATCCAGAAAGCCGAGTCGGCATTGCATACCGCCCGGGAACAGGGCAACCAGTGTGTCCTGTATGACGCCGCCAAGCGCTCCGAGACCCTGGGCTGTTTTGCAATGGAGCACAAACTTCGCCTGGCCCTGCGGCAGCGCGAATTCCGCCTGGAATATCAACCCAAGGTGGAGCTGACGAGCGGGCGAGTGGTCGGCGCTGAAGCGCTGATCAGATGGAACAACGCCGAGCTGGCCGAGGTCCCACCCAACATCTTTTTGCCGATTGTCGAGTCCACGGGCCTGATGCCCGAGCTGGGCGACTGGATCATTCGGCGTGCGGCGGCCGACCTGCGCAAGTGGGAGCAATCCGGCCTCCCGGCACTGCGGATCGCCGTCAACGTTTCCACCTCGCAGCTACGGATGCTCGACTTCGATCGGGCCTTTCTCGATGCTTGTGGGAGCTGGCGCGACCACTCGTGGGGACTGGACATTGAAATCACCGAAGGCGTACTCCAAGGCAACTCCGCGTTGGAGATTGCTCGGCTTCGCAACCTGCACAACGCGGGAGTGCGGATCGCGATCGATGATTTCGGTACCGGCTATTCCTCCTTGAGCCGCCTTGGCACATTGCCGATTGATGTGCTGAAAATCGATCGCTCGTTCATTACCGGGATTCCCGATGAGTCGACCAACATGGCACTGGTGCGAACCATGGTGAGCCTCGCCGGGGCGCTGGGCATGACCATCGTCGCCGAAGGGGTGGAGAGCGCCGAGCAATTCACCGCCCTGCAGCGGCTGGGCTGCGACCAATTCCAGGGCTACTATCACAGCCGCCCCATGGCCCTCGAACAACTGCTCTCGAGCCTGAAACCCACCCTGGCCTGATCATGAGCAGCCTGCGGCCTTCCAGACCGCTTGCTGCAGCCAGCGGGCCACTCGCTGCATCCGGAAAGCCGGGACCGTGGTGTTCGCGTAGAGTGGCGGCCATGAAGGAAACCGCGGACAGCATCCATCCGACTCGCTGGCGCTGGATTGCAGCGATCTGGCTGGCGGGCGGCCTGTTCGATGCGAGCCAGAATGTGATGATCATGCACAGGGAGGGCAAGCATCATTGGTGGGTACCGCTTTTTCTGACCGAGCTGGCCCTGTGGCTGCCCTGGGCATTGGCCACGCCCTTCATCAGCCGCCTGGCGCGACGACACATGACCGGACGCGGTGTTACCCCACGAGCCATCGCGGAGCACCTGGCGACTTTCTGCACCGTTACCGTGGTTGCCGAGGCGTGGTCCGCCCTGCTCCAGGTGCTGTTCAATCCCTGGGCAAATCGCCGGCCGCCGGAGTTTCTCGGCACGTTCGGCACCTCATTGCTCTATCAAGTGCTGACCTTTGTGATTGTGTACGCGCTCATTCTGACAGTGACTTTTCTTCTGGACTCCCGCGATCGCATGTCCCGGCAGTTCGCCGAAGCGGCGCGACTCAATGCCGAGCTCTCCAAGGCACAGCTCGCGGCGTTGCGCCGGCAGATGGAGCCGCATTTCATGTTCAATACACTCAACGCCATCGCCGCTTTGGTCCGCGATCGCAGGAATGAGGCCGCGGTGAGCACGATCGTCGGTTTGAGTGAGTTTCTACGTCGCGTCGCCGCCGACTCCGATCGAACACAAGTAGCCCTTGCGGAGGAAGTCGAGTATCTGCAGCGCTACGTTGATCTGCAGAAGGTTCGATTTGGAGAGCGCCTGCAGGTCAGTGTGAACATACCAACCGATCTGCAGCGCGCGCTCGTTCCCATGCTCCTGCTGCAACCCCTGGTTGAAAACGCAATCAAGCACGGTATCTCCAAGCGCGCCGTGGGAGGCGCCGTTCGCGTCGCGGCCTCGCGCCAGGGCAACGTACTTTGCCTGACCGTCTACAACGATGGCCCACCGCCTTCGCCGGATTGGCAGGCGAGCCCCCAGGGAGTGGGCATTGCCAATCTGCGCACGCGCTTGCAAATACTCCACGGCAACCAATCAGACCTGCAAATGCGATCGGCTCAGGCCGACGGGGTGGAAGTAGCAGTCACCCTGCCATTCAGGCAATCATGAAACGATCGCCCATCCATGTGTTGGTGGTGGATGATGAAGAGCTGGCGCGCCGCAACCTGACATTGCTGCTGGACGGTGATCCTGACATCGGGACCGTCACCGAGTGTCAGTCCGGTCAGGAAGCCGTCGAGGCCATCACAAAATCAAAACCCGACCTGGTGTTCCTGGATGTGCAGATGCCGGAATGCGGCGGATTTGACGTGCTCGAGTTGGTAGGCAACCGGATTCCGGTGATCATCTTTGTGACAGCGTACGACGATTATGCCTTGCGAGCCTTTGAGGCCGGAGCGCTCGACTATCTGTTGAAGCCATTCGATGACACACGCTTCGCCCTGGCATTGGGCCGTGCCAAACAGCGACTCGCCCACAGCGCCCAGTCAGCGAACGCAGCCGCGGAGCGACTCGTTATCAAAAGCCGTGGCCAGGTGATTTTCCTGAAAGTCACGGATATCGACTGGATCGAGGCAGCGGGTTACTACGCCTGTCTGCATGTGGGCGGCGAAACGCACATCATTCGCCGCACCTTGTCGGATCTGGAGCATGACCTGGAAGAGCAGGGATTTGTCCGCATCCACCGCTCCACCATTGTGAACCTCGAGCGGGTTGCCGGGCTGGTGTTGCAGGCCGAGGGAGAATACCAGGTCGTATTAACGTCCAAGGTCCAACTACCGTTGAGCCGGCGCTTTCGTAAACACCTGCAGGAGCGCCTGGGCGCCCGATCAACCGGCGACTAGTCAGCCGCGCTGTCAGCGACTGGACAGATTACGCGCGGTCGCGAGAATGGCCGCTATTTGCAGCTCGGTTGCAGCGCTCAGCGCAACCGGCACCAGGCGCGCCGAACGTTGATAACGATTCAAGCGCGTCGTCAGTTCATTGCCGGCCCTTTCGGCCAGGTCCTGCATATTCATCAGGCGCGCCAGCCGCTGGGCCATGGCAAGCGTTCTGAACCCGGCTGTTCCGGCTTCGTATTGAACGAGCTCGCGATAGTCGAGGATTCGCTGGGCTGAGGGCGCTGCCTGGCCCTCTGAAAGCTCCTCAACCGCTCCGTCCGTATGAAGAATGGCCTCTTGCACCGATGCCAGCAGCGCCTTCGCCTCACTGCCGTTGGCCTTCGCGAGCAGCGCCGGCAGAAATGGCTTCAAAAGATGCTCATCCGCCCGCACCAACTGGATCTGCTCCCCGATCACCTCAGCCAATCTGTGCCCACTGCTGCGCGAGTCGCGTTCGCGAGCGTCACGCCAAAGCGGCACTTCGCACACCATGTTGAATGTGCCGAAGCGCTTGGCGGAATAGCCGGCGCTGGAGTCACCGGCGTTCCACACCTGATCCGGCTGCCTGTGGGACGCCACGGCTTTGGCAATCAGGGAGTCGATATCAGGGAAGGCAAATAGTCCCGGCCCGAGCTCGTGCAGATTCGCGGATGAATCGCCGATTGTGTTGAGCGTAATCCCCTGCGCCGGTGGCAGGCCCGTCAGGGCGGTGCCCAGCGGCGCACGCAAGTCGCTCACAATGAAGAACGAGCCACCGGTATCGGCTCCATGGAGCGAGCATTGCAGTTGCGGCCGGACGTGCTCGAGCGCGCGGCGCCAACAGGCATTTTCGGGGGTGGACGTGTCGAATCGATAACCGGGTAACTCGAGCGGAAAGGCATACTCCGGCTGCAGCCGAAATGGCGGCCGGTAAAAGTCGGCCAGGTAGTGTGGGAGCGTGCGTTCGCCCCTGAACCAGCCCTCATTGAGAGCAATACCGTCGATGTCGATCGCGGGAATGAAGTGCCATTGCCAACCCGAGTGCTCACGCAGCGCACGGTCCCCAGCCAACCGCGCGAGCATTCGCACAATGGTCGCACACCCGATCGGCTCGTTGGAGTGAGGAGCGCCCACGATCAGCGCCGCGCGGGGACCCCTACCGACAGAGATGAGATCGATGCCGCGGCCCGTGCGACTCACGCCCAGTCGCTCCACTCGGGCAAAGCCGGCCGCGCCGACACTCCGCACGAGAGTGTGCCCGTCGAGATCTGCTGACAGTGGGAGCTGCAGGTCCGGCCGGTTCATGGCGCGCAGAGGCCAGGGTGCCAGTGTGGTTGCAACTGCGGATGCCGCGGAGGTGAGAGCTGCGCGGCGCGAAATGAGTGGATGCACGGCAGCTCCGCGACCGGTTAGTGGGTCCATCGAAATGTCAGCCCGAAGGATCGGGGCGCCTGCAGTACCTGGGTGGGCACTCCCAGAAGCTCAAAGGCATTCACCCGATTGCGCGCATCCGCCAGATTGCGGCCGAACAGCAGGACTTCGTAGGCTTTCATGTGCGCACCCAACTGAGCGCCCCAATTTCCGACATTGCCATAGTGAAGCGAGGTCGCATTGTCGAGATCGCTGAATGCTTTGGACGAGTACGCATAGTCGACGCGGAAAAATCCCTGGCTCGCCTCGGTCAGCCGGAACTTGTATTTGCCAAAGGCATAACTCGAAAAGCGCGACGATCCCGGCAGCTCATCGCCGGCGACGGCCGTCACGCCGGGGCTGACTTCGGTCAAACGCGACCGGTGGTAGTCCAAGGACGCCCCCACCTCAACAGCATCAGTGACCTGCGCAGTGGCCTGCAGATCAACCCCACGCACCCACGCACGTCCGGCGTTGGCAGTGAAATTGAAACCCGACGGCGACTGCTCCTGGAGTTGGATCCTGCTCCATTCGACATCGTAGAGGTCGCCGTTCAACGTTGCGCGGCCGTCCAGCAATGAAGTCTTGGCGCCGATCTCGTAGTTCCACAGGTGGTCGGGACCGTAGAAACGGGGAATGGACGTTCCAGCGACCGGATCTTCGCCATTGGTGAGATTACCCTGTCCGCTGCGAAATCCTTCCGACACCTGCAGGTAGTACATGAGCTGCGGGTCAGGCCGATAGCTGAGGACAAACTTGGGCGTCACTCCTGAGTAGCTCGCCGAGTTGCTCACCGAGTTGGGGCCACCATCCAACGCCGCATCCCCGTAGTCCGTAATGGAAACGGAATCATGGAAGGCACGCGCGCCGAGGGTTGTGGAGAATCGAGAGCTCAGATCATAGGAAATCTCACCATAGAGCGCCTGCTCGTTCACATGTCCGGTGTAGCGATCATTGAGAATGGTATCGCTCGGAAAACCCGAGTCGGCGAAAACCGCGCCCGCGCCCGACTGGGTCAGGGTTTCCTTCTCATCGAGGTTGTAGTTTTGCAAGTACAGGCCGCCGAGCCAGCGCAAGGACTGCTGCGCCGGCGAGACGATGCGAAATTCCTGGATCAGGTTTCGGGTGTAGCCCTGGATCACGTCGGCTGACGCGGTGGACAGCCCGGTCAACTGGGATGCGAGATCGGTCACATCCGTCTGTTGGTTGGGATCGCGGTGCAGATAGCTCGTGGAGGCCGTCGCAGTGAATGCATCGCCACTGTACTCGGCGACAATGTTCGCAATATTCAGGACCTGAGTGCTGCGGGTGGTCAACGCCGAGTTGTACACAAAATCCCGGCTTCCGTAGGGCGTGTACGGTGATGCATTAGGGCGGTCCGATTCGTAGGAGTACGTCCCCGTAACGACGATTCGCGGCGCTGGCCGCCACAACAACTGAGCCCAGGTCATGACCGCATGGATCTGGTTGTTGTTGGTTCTATCGAGCTGCGGATTATCGATATATCCGCCATCCACGGAGTATGTACCCACGACACGCAGGGCCAACGTGTCGTCGATGAGAGGAACATTGACCATGCCATTGGTTGTGGAGGTGAGACTGCCCACCGACGGGAAGGCGACAGTTTGCTCGATGCCTGCGGCAAATTCCTGCAAGGAAGGCTTGTTTGTAATCACGCGCACCGCCCCGCCCAGCGCGCCGGCCCCGAACAGGGTTCCCTGCGGACCGAGCAGCACTTCAATCCGGTTCACATCGAACAACTGGAACGAAGGAGTCAGTTGGCTCAGATAGGGATCGCTGACCGGCACTTCATCGATATAGAGCGCCGTCGGGGACTGCAGGTTTGAAACCTGGCTGCTGGTGTTGACCCCGCGAATGGTGAAGACCTGCTCGGTGGGCGACATTTCACTGAAGGCCAGCCCCGGGGCGGCGCCGGCAATTTCACCCAGCGTTTGGGCATGGGTGTCCCGCAACAGGTCGCGCCCGATCGGCACGATCCCGCCTTCGACCTGCTGAACGCTGAGCGCACGGCGCGTCGAGGTCACGATCACTTCTTCGAGCACCGCTGTGCCTGGCGGCTTTGGTGTGTGATCTACTGGTGTCTGGGCCGGCGCCGACGGCGTGTTGGCCGGGGCGGCTGAGTCGGAAGTGCTCTGGGCGTTGTGTCGTGAGATCAGCAGCGCGCCCTCAGCGGTCCGCGTAGCAACCAGGTCTGTCCCCGCCAGGAGTGCTGCAACCGCGGCCTCTACGGTGAAGCTCCCCTCTAGGCGCGGGCTTCTTCTACCGAGAACGATCTCGGTTGAGAACAGGATCTGTTGGTTGGCTTGCCGGCCGAAATCCCGCAGTGCCGCGCCCAGATCTTCCGCGGGGATATTGAAGCTCTTCAGCGCCTCGTCAGCGGCGGCAACGCCGCTCCCACACAGCAAAATCCCCAACAAACATCCGGCCGACAGCCAGCGAGAAGCCCATTGCATCGTCGATCCCCGCATCGCGCGGCTCGTGTTAAGTTTGCCGCTTGCACGGTAGGACGATTGACGGCCACGATCCCGCCACAACTCGCTACTGTTGCACTGGAGAGTCCGGCCTCAGCTCGAGGATGATGCGGCCGCTGTCTTCGTGGGCGCGAATCGGATAGTAGGAGGTCACGGCGGCAACGAATCCATCCTGGTTGCCCGCGCGAAACATGCCATTGATACGGAACCGGGCCAGATCCGGGGCCGCCACAATCTGCTTCGGACTGTATTGGTTCATCTCGGCAACCGCGTCCGGCAGGGAGTTGTCCGTGAAGATCACCTGCCCGTCGGCCCACGCTGCTTCGGCAACAGCGTCAACCCGGCGCACCGTGGGAGTCCGGTCTGCAACCGCCTCGAACTCCTGGCTCGGTGTCAGCTCCACGGCAGGTAAAGCCTTCGACTCCTGCAACGGCCCAACAGACACTCGACCATCGAGCAGGGTTACCCGCAGCGCCTCGGATCGCAGTTGCACATCGAAGGTAGTTCCCAGCGCCGTGACCACGCGCGAACCGGCACTGACAACGAACGGCCGCAAGGGGTCTTTCGCGACCCGAAACAACGCTTGGCCAGCGAGTAGCCGAAGGCGCCGTTGATTGTCGAACCATTCTGCTTCGAGGCGGGTCGCGGCGTTCATTGTGACGGTGGAGCCGTCCCGTAATGTAAGGGTCCTGCGTTCACCCGCGCCGGTGCTCCAAGAGTCGATACCGCTGGAGTGTGGTTGCGGCTGCAATGAGCTCACCGCCACGGCAGCATGGCGGTTCGATATCCAGAAGGCGGACACACCCACCATCGCAACAACACTCGCCGCAATGGCAGCCCGGCCGAACCGACCGATCCGCGCCGAACGGCGCTCCATGATTCGAGCAGACTCACGCAGGCCGCGCAGTTGCGGGTGGTCGGCCGCTTGCCGCAACGTTGCGAGCGCGGTCTGCAACTGGTCAAAGCTGTGCGCATTCTGCTCGTCATTCTTCAGCCAGGCCGCAAATCGCTCCCGTTCCTCGGGCGTCAAATCATGCGACCGCAGCCGCGCGTCCCAGGATGCGGCCTGCGCTTCGGACTCTCGCGATGTGAGGGTCATTCGCGACTCCTGACATGCGCAAGCAGATGTCGGTTGGCGCGGCTCATGTGTTTCTCAACGGTGCTGATCGGCATGTTGAGCCTGCGAGCGATGTCGACCTGCGTGACACCCTCAAAGTGATACAGCGTGAAGATCGCCTGTGTCCTGGGCGGCAACTCATACAACGCGCCAATCAGGCGCTCGAGCGATTCCTGACCGGACAGGACGCGCTCGGGAGTAAATCCGCCCTCGAGGGTGTCGCCGTCCAATGTGTCATGGTTGACCTCTTCCCTGCGGATCGACCAGCGCTTGGCATGATCGCGCAACACATTGGCGGCCACCTGAAACACGTACCCGTCGAGGTTGTGCACATCGCCTATGTGCTCCTGGCGGATCAGGCGGATGAACACCTCCTGGACCAGGTCCTCCGGGTCGGGACTCGCCTTGAGGCGGCGTTCAAAAAAACGGCGCAAAGGCCCCCGGTAGCGAGCAGAGAGGCGCTCGAGGGGCGTGTCATCGGGGCTTGGACGAGGCGTTGGCAAACTGGGCCGGACTGTGGCTCGCAATCCCGTGACAGTAGTCTACGGATGGCGTGGCGGCAATGTTGGCATGAGGGGCGGCGGGATTCGCCCGCCCAGTCGTCTTACATGTGATTTGATGCCTTTGGAAGTCACCCGCCGCTAGAGCGATTTCAAATACTCCACCAGGTCGCTCTTCTCGCGCGCGCTCAAATGCAGGCCAAGGTGCGCGTCATAATGATTGACGACGTCCAGCAGAGTTGCGAACCGGCCGTCGTGATAGAAGCCGCCTTTCAGGTGCGTCCACAGACCTCGCAGGGGTGCCGTTCGATAGCCTCGGGCGGGGGCACGATTCGCCTGGAAATCGTCAATGCCGAGCTCCTCGCCGCTATGTAAATTCCAGCCCGGCTCGCTGAACGTGGGAGCCACATGGCATGAGTTGCACCGCGCCGCCTGGAAGACCTTGCCGCCGCGTTCGGCGGCGCTCTCATTGAAGCTGCCGCGCGGCGCCTGGGGCGCGGCGAGCGCCAGTTGGTATGCATGCAGCGCTGGAATCTTTGCGCTCACCAGGTCCGGTTCATCCCGGACCTGGTCGAATCCGGCGCGGGCGGCCACCGGAAATTGGCTCGGGTCATTCAAACGAGAGTCGGAGAAACTGCCTTTGCCGTGCATCTCCAGAACGGCCACGAAGGCATTCCAATAGGGAATCGAGCCCCACCCCGTCCAGGTGTGCAGGTTGACTCCGGCAAGGCCGAAGGCAGGCGGGATCAGGGTGGCGGCGCTGCCACCATCCGGCCGGAAACCTTTGCCGTCCAGAAACAACTCAGCGTCGAACTTGCCCGGCCCCCAGGCCGCGAGTACCTTGCGCACGGTTGCCTGGTCAACCTGCAACAGCGTGGCGACTGCACTCAGATCAGGAGCGAGGCTCACTATTGCTCCCACGTTGAGGTCCCGGTTGGCCCAACCATCCAACCGATGGCCGATGCCCGCTGCGAATGAGTCATCCACCGACGAGTGGCACAGCGCGCATTGAATTCCAATTGACTGCAGTCGGCCTGATTGCACGGCGCCCGTGAGCCCCACCACCGCGTTGAGTTTGAGCAAGGCGAGTGTGACAGCGGGATCATCGAGATTCACGCGACCCTCGCGCAGGTCGCGTTGCAGCGAGCGCGGCAGAGCATCGACGTCGACTTTGAGGCCAACCGCGAGCGCCGTCTTTGGACTGACACCCGGACCGACACCGCCCAGCCGGGCTCCTTCAATGGCCTCGTGCAGGCGCAGCGTGCCACCCCAGAATGTTTCGTCGCCAAACGTATCGAAGCGAAACGCCTCGCGACCCTGGGCCAACAGACGACGGTCGCGTGCCTGATCCGGGTCATCAGCGCCGTCATCGGCGGCAGTCACGAACGGAATGCCAACCAACAGCGTACCCAAAAAGAAACTGCCGAACTTACGCAGCCACCGGCGATTCATGAGCGGTCTCCCACGACAATCCCTCTGCTGCAGGAATAGATGTCGCGAGATGTCAGGGCGTTTCCGAGATTGATGTTCCCGTGAACACCCTGTCGAGAGGAGGTATGTCTCAGGTGCTCAACAGCGGTGGCCGGGTATCCCGCCAGTGCACAGCCTGTTCGTAGGCATGAGCCAACTGCAACACCGCCAGGTCGGCGTGATGACGCCCAATTATCTGCATGCCCATGGGCAACCCCCGCCCCCCGAAGCCGACGGGCACATTCATGGCAGGAAGCCCCGCCAGGCTGGGTCCGATCACGACCTCCATCCAGCGGTGGTAGGTATCCATTTTTCGCCCGGCAACCTCGGTGGGCCAGTGGAGCTGTGCGTCAAATGGAAACACCTGGGCGGACGGAATGACCAGGTAGTCGAAGTGTTGGAATGAGCGCTCCAGTGCGCGATACCAGTCCGAGCGCGCCTGCGAGGCATGCTGAAGCTCGACGGCTGAAATATCCAAGCCGCCGGCAATCTCCCACTGGATCTCCGGTTTGAGCTTCGCGCGCCGGGCGGGATCCTTGTACAGATCGATCAGGCCGCCCGCGCTGTTGGCATGACGCAGGGTAAGCCAGGTTTGCCACAGGCGCTCGGGCGGAAAGTCCGGGCGCGCGTCATCGATCCGACATCCCAATGATTCGAAACTCGTGAGCGCTTTTTTGCACAACTCGAGAATCCCAGGCTCAAAAGGCAGGTAGCCCGCGAAATCGCCGAGCCAACCGATACGCGTACCGTGGAAGTCACGCTCCAAGTGCCCTGCGAAAACATCCGCCCGCTCATCGATAGCGAGCGGTATCCGCGCATCGGGGCCGGCCATGACCGACAAGAGCATGGCGACATCGCGAGCGGATCGACCCATCGGCCCACCGGTGCTGATGGTCCCGAGAAACAACTCACCGCCTGCGGGCACGCGGCCCCACGACGGGCGGAAACCAAACACGTTGTTGAACGCAGCCGGATTACGCAATGACCCCATGAAGTCGCTGCCGTCGGCGACTGGAACCATGTTGAGCGCAAGAGCGACCGCGGCCCCGCCACTGCTGCCACCCGCGCACTTTGTTTGATCGTACGCGTTCAGGGTTGTGCCGAAGACGGGGTTGTAGGACTGAGATCCGAATCCCATCTCCGGCGCATTGGTTTTACCGATCAGAATGGCGCCCTGGTGCCGCAGGCGTTCTACAAAAATCTCATCGTGGTCGGGCACCCCATCGAGCAACGGCGATCCATAAGAGGTACGAATGCCCTTGGTAGCGGCGAGATCCTTCACCGCGTGGGGAAAGCCGTGCATCCATCCCAGGTATTGGCCCCTGGCGAGTTGCTCATCCCGCTCTTTCGCCTGGCGCATGAGCGCATCGCGGTCCTGGAGCGACACGATCGCATTCACTTTCGGATTGAAGCGGTCGATCTGCCGCAGGTAGGCCTCCATGACCTCGACACAGGACAGCCGCTTCAAACGGATCTGGTCTGATAGCTCGCTGGCGCTCAGAGAGACAATATCGGTATTCGCGCGCATCTGAGGCACCTTTGCGACTGCGCCAAACGTAGACAACGCTCCGCCGGCCAAAAGCAACTCACGACGTGACACTGTGTGCATGTCAACCCCCTCTGGTCCGCCGCGTTGTGGCCACGGCAGCCTCATGATATGTCAGTTTGCGTCGGGTAGTGAAGCAGCGTTGTAGGATCGGAGTAGCACAGTGAAGCGGGTAATCTTCAGTCTCGCGACCATCCTTTTGCTGACAAGCGGAGCGCTCGCCACAGCGCGGCCGGTCCCAATTGCCCCTGACTACTCGCAGCCCGGTGCGTGGGCCGCCTATCCAGGTCGGCCGAGCCACGCAGACGACACTCCACAGGGGCTTGCCGCGGGAGGCGCCCAACGTGTGGCCGTCTTCTTCATTCACCCCACGACCTATCTCGCGCCGGTGATTGGGAATGCCTCTTTCGATGAAGGTGGCGAGGTTGGCGCCCGCGTGGACGCTACCGTCCTCAAATTCCAAGCGAGCGTATTCAATCTGTGCTGCCGCATCTTCGCGCCACGTTACCGACAAGCATCCTTACGCGCGGTGATCGACAACTCTGCGCAAGGCTACGCCGCGGACGAGTTGGCATACGGTGATGTTGCCCGAGCCTTCCAGGAGTTTTTGCGCCTGAATCCGGGCCAATCGTTCATTCTGGCGAGCCACAGTCAGGGGTCGATCCATGCGCTGCGACTCCTTCAGGAACAGGTGATCGGCAAGCCTCTGCAAACGCGACTGGTGGCCGCCTATGTGATCGGGCTGGCGCTGCCCAAAGAAATTGAAAGGCTGGGGTTGCCTGTCTGCTCCAAGGCCGACGCGACGGGTTGCGTGATTACCTGGAACAGCGTTGCCCGGGGGAAAGAGGATCGACGCCGATTGCAGGACTCAGTCATCTGGTGGCAGGGACGATACCAGCCCATTGCGGGGCGTCCGATTGTGTGCGTCAACCCGCTGGACTGGCACCCGGACAGTGGTGCTGCTGCGACCTCCAACCCAGGCAGTGTGTACAGCGAAGGACGATCTGAACCAATCCCTCCCCCGATACCCCGGATGACAGGAGCATGGTGCGATGGAGGTTTGTTGGGCGTGGATGTCCCCGTCAATCAACGACGTCGCTTTCGAGATCTGTTGACGGTTGTCGGCATCTATCACGATTTTGACTATGGTCTCTTCTACTCGAGCATCCGCGAGAACGCGCGGATGCGCGTCCTCAACGACGCAACGACAAGCCACGCCGACGTGGCTAATAGCAGACTGACGACCAGCTCTGACCATTGACTGCCCGGCGGCGTCGCCCATTTCGGGCGGGGTTGCATGAAGAAGCTCGGCACCCACACGAGAAAGCCGAACGCGCTCATCATGATCGCCTCGAGAGTGGCTGCCAGGCACGGTACGAAATTCACCGTGAGGCAGATTCCCGCGGCCCCGTGCGCAAACCCGGTGAAATAGGCGAGCACCAACGGACCGGGCAACCACCTGGGTACCATGCTGGCGGTGTAGTCGGCATACACGAAGTGAGAAATGCCGTAGAACACACAGGTGAGCCCGAACACAATACGAGCCGCCGTCAGAATGCGAGCCGCTGTCAGAGCGCGCTCGGCGCCGGGCAGCGTGGAAACATAGAGAATTGTTGGGGCCACCAGCGAGCTCATTGCCTCACAGAACCCGTACCATGCGCCGATGCTCGACGGGTTCGCGCGAATCTGGGGCAGGCTCGAGACGGCCCACGCCAATTCGTATCCGCCGAGAATGAACACACTCGGTAGTACGGTCGGCAGGAAGCACAGAGCGCTGGCGAGCAGGAGCAGGCTCGCGGAACCGAACAGCCACGCATTCCTGGCGGCGTTCCCGGCGGTGATCACCTGGCCCCAGGGCGCAAAGTCGCTGTAAGCGAGACCCAGGATACCCAGGGCGGCGCACGCCATGGCTACCAGGCTTCGAGCCAGCCGTGCGCTCGACCGGATTGCATTCGTTCTCATATTGCAAGGCGATGCCGGGGATATTTACAGGCACCCCATTATCTATCAAGCTTGGCGGCTCCCCTCACGCCCACAGCAACAAAAAAGGAATCGCACATGTCACTGCGGATCAACTCTGTCGCTCCGGATTTCGTGGCCGAGACCACCCAGGGACGCATTTCCTTTCACGATTGGATCGGCAATGGCTGGGCCATCCTGTTCTCGCATCCGAAGGATTTCACGCCGGTATGTACCACCGAGTTGGGTTACATGGCCGGTTTGAAACCCGAGTTTGACAAGCGCGGCACCAAGATCATCGGCCTCAGTGTGGATCCGGTGGGCAATCACTCCCGCTGGGCGAAGGACATCGAGGAAACACAGGGGCACGCGGTCAACTATCCCATGATCGGCGATCCTGAGCTGAAGGTGGCCACCGCGTACGACATGCTCCCCGAGGGCGCCGGCACAACCTCGGAAGGCCGCACGGCCGTGGACAATGCGACAGTGCGCTCGGTATTCGTCATCGGCCCGGACAAGAAAATCAAGGCGATGCTGACCTATCCCATGAGCACGGGCCGCAATTTCGATGAAGTTCTGCGTTTGTTGGATTCCTGCCAACTGACCGCGAAGCACTCCGTGGCGACGCCCGTCAACTGGAAGCCGGGCCAGGATGTCATCATTCCCACTTCGGTCTCGGATGAGCAGGCGAAGCAGAAATATCCGGGCGGCTTCAAGACCCTGAAGCCCTATCTGCGCGTCGTCGGGCAGCCCAAGGACTGAGGGCGTCCCGAAACAACACCCCGTGAGGGGCCCGCCGCGGCCGTCCGTGACCGCGTCGGGCACTTCCCGGTCATTGCCACGCCGAGCCTGAAGCCCAGACCAGGAAGTGGAGGCCAATTCCCCCACTTTGCCACTGCCGCCACTGCAGCGTTTATCTCACCCCAAAATCAACCCCGCACCAGTCAGGCGCCGTGTTGGAGCGCGAGATACCTATAGATACCTTATGATGGCCTATTCCGTGACAGGGCCGGGTCCCGCGGATGGTCAGGCTATTGATTGTCGAAGATGATCGCGAGTTGCGGGACGTGCTCTCGGCACTGCTGCTCGGATCGGGCTATGAGGTTGCGGCCCATGCGGACGCCGCGGCGGCTCTGAAAGCGGCCGCGCTCCAGGCTTTCGACCTCGCGATCATTGACTGGAATCTTCCGGGCATGAGCGGTATCGAGCTCATCCAGCACCTGCGCGCGGGCTCCCAGGACACACCCATTCTCATCATCACCGCCCGGCTGGCGCTGGCCGACCGGGTGACGGGCCTGGATTCGGGAGCCGACGACTATCTGATCAAACCTTTTCAAATGCGCGAGCTCGAGGCTCGCGTCCGGGCCCTGCTTCGCCGCAAATCGAGCTCTCGCACCACACTGATCCGCGTCGGTCCGCTCACACTGTCACCCGGCGATCCGCGAATCCGCATCCGGGACGAGCCGATCAATTTGCCGCCGCGCGAATTTGCGTTGCTCGAGCTGCTGGCGGACCGGGTCGGCGGTCCCATCAGCAAGCAGGCGATTGCCGCCCGCCTGAACCGGGAGGGTGACCCGATTTCCGACGGCGCGGTCGAGATCTACGTGCACCGGCTGAGGCGGCGGCTGGAGCCGTTTGGCTTGAACATCCGTACGCTTCGAGGCTACGGCTATGTGCTGCAGCCCCCCGAGACCGAAAGCTGAGGGCAATCCGCGCTAGACTGCGCGAGCCAACAATGACTGCACGGCCCGCTTCGCGTAGCAACGCAGAATGAAACCGATCAACCGTACCCTGTCAGATCACCTCGTGGAGGCGATGCGCGAACGCATCCTCTCTTCCGATCTGCCCCCGAATCACGCCATCCGCCAGGATGTGCTGGCCGCGGAGCTGGGCGTCAGCAAAATCCCGCTGCGGGAGGCCCTGGCACGCCTGGAGCAGGAAGGCCTGCTGCGCTCGCATGCGCATCGCGGGTTTTTCGTCTGTGCACTCAGCCGGGAAGAAGCTGAAGAGGTCTATGCGCTGCGCCTGAAGTTGGAACCCGACGCGGTCGCCCTGGCGGCCGAGCGTGCCACCGAGGTGGAACGCAGCACCGCAGAGCAGGTGCTTGCAACACTGGATCGTGTGACAACCAAACATGGCAATGGCGTGGGCGCCTTCAACCGGGCCTTCCATCTTGCACTGATCCGGCCTTGCCGGCAGTTGACCACCATCAGCATTCTCGAGCGTCTGCAGGTACTGTCGGAACGCTATGTCCGCAAGCACCTCGAGCAGCTCGGCCGCGATGAACGGGCCAACGAGGAACACCGGCAGATCTGCAAGGCCTGGCTGGCCCGCAAGCCCACCAAAGTGCACCAGCTCATGGCCCGCCACATCGACAAGACTTTGCGCGATCTGCGGCAGCAGCTCAAAACTGCGTCCGCTTGAAAACTCATACAATAGAGATTATACGTTATACGATCTGAATGACCCGGGAGCGCTCATGAGTCCAAGCCGCCGCCAGCTCATGGTGGGAGGGATCTGGTCTGCGTTGGCGCTCTGTCTGCGCCCTGCCACGGGCAAAGCATCCGACACACGGCTGCCCGGATCGGCCCGGCCGCTGCCGCTGTCGGCCGTGCGCCTGTTGCCTTCCGAATTCGCCACGGCAGTGGAGGTCAATAAAGCTTACCTGTTGCAGTTGAATGCGGACCGGTTGCTGCACAACTTTCGCAAGTACGCCGGCCTCGAGCCCAAGGCTCCCGTCTATGGGGGCTGGGAAAGCGACACCATTGCCGGCCACACACTCGGCCACTATCTGAGCGCGCTGGTGCTGATGCATGCGCAGACGGGCGACGCTGAATGCCGTCGGCGCGCCGACTACATTGTGACCGAGCTGTCGGCCGTCCAAACGAAGCGCGGCACGGGCTACGTTGGTGCACTTGGCCGCCGCCGCAAAGACAAAACGGTGGTGGACGGCGAGGAAATTTTTCCAGAAGTCATGAGCGGACGCATCGAGTCCGGCGGCTTCGATCTCAATGGCTCCTGGTCGCCGCTGTACACCGTGCACAAAGTATTCGCAGGCCTGCTCGATGTACATGCGGGTTGGAACAACACCCAGGCATTGCAGGTCGCCACGGGGCTGGCCACCTACTTCGAGCGGGTGTTTGCCGCTCTCGATGACGCTCAAATGCAGAAAATGCTGGGCTGCGAGTACGGCGGCCTCAATGAATCGTTCGCCGAGCTCTACGCCCGTACGCAAGACCGCCGCTGGCTGGTCGTGGCCGAGCGTCTCTATGACCGCAAAATATTGGATCCGCTCACGGCCGGGCGCGACGAGCTCGCAAATATCCACGCCAACACCCAGGTGCCGAAGCTCATCGGCCTCGCCCGCTTGCATGAGCTGACAGACAAACCCGATCAGGCGAAAGCCGCGCGTTTCTTCTGGACTGCCGTGACACAGCATCACAGCTACGTCATTGGCGGCAACGCCGACCGCGAATATTTCACCGCACCGGACACCATCGGCACGCACGTTACCGAACAGACGTGTGAACACTGCAATACGTACAACATGCTGAAGCTCACACAGCATTTGTATAGCTGGTCGCCGGACGGCGCGTGGTTCGACTACTACGAGCGCGCCCATCTAAATCACGTCATGGCCGCACAGAACCCACAAACGGGCGGCTTCACTTACATGACGCCACTGATGACAGGATCGCCGCGCGAGTATTCCAACCCCGCGGATGACCCATTCTGGTGTTGTGTCGGTACGGGCATGGAGAGTCATGCCAAACACGGCGCCGCCATCTTCTGGGAAGGCAAGGACGCGCTGCTGGTCAATCTCTACATTCCCGCCACGGCACATTGGGAAGCCCATGCGGCGGACTTGCGGCTGGAGACCCGTTACCCGTATGTCCCCGGGGCCCAACTGACTCTGCAGAAACTCGGGCGGTCGGATCCGTTCTCGATTGCGATGCGGGTGCCCGGTTGGGTGCAACCATCCGCCGTCGTCGTCGAAGTGAATGGCCGAAAAGTCACTCCGGTGATGACTCAGGGCTATGCCGTGATTGAGCGGCACTGGAAGGCCGGTGATCGTATCGCCATCTCGTTCCCGCTGGAGCTACGGGTCGAGTCGGCGGCGGGGGACCCGGACACCATCGCGGTGCTGCGCGGTCCCGTGGTACTCGCCGCAGACCTGGGGCCCACCACCACGCCATGGAAGGATGTCGATCCGGCAATGGTGGGCGACTCGCCGCTGGCTAAATTCACCCCGTCTGCCGCTGATGCAGCTACGTACGCCACACATGGCGTGGTACGTCCGGCGGACCTCACGTTCGTACCGTTCTACAAACAATACGACCGTCTGAGCGCCGTGTACTTCAAACAGTTTACCGAGACGCAGTGGAAGTCGGAACAGACAGCCTATGTCGCCGAAAAAGCACGGCTGCGGGACATCGCCGAGAGGTCTGTCGACGTCATGCATGTCGGAGAAATGCAGCCGGAGCGCGATCACGATCTCACCTCCGAGCGCTCCTACCCTGTCAGTTATCGTGGCCGCAACGGCCGCGACGCGCGGTCGGGTGGTTTCTTTGAATTCAAACTCGCGGTGAAGGCCGGCGAATTGATACTTCAGGCAACCTACTGGGGCGATGAGCGTCCGCGCGATTTCGATATTCTCGTTGACAACTCCGTGGTGGCGACTCAACACCTGGACGCGAACAACCCGGGCAAGTTCTTTGACGTCGATTACCCTCTCCCGGAGCCGCTCACGCGCGGCAAGCAGACGGTCCGCGTAAAGTTCGTGCCGCGCGAAGGTCAGACTGCAGGGCCGGTGTTCGGCGTGCGATTACTCTCCGCGAAGACAAACTAACGAATCTGGCTGGCGATCCAGCGGTCCACCTGCTCGTGCAGAATGGACATCGGCATAGGCCCGTCATCCAGCACCGCATCGTGAAATACGCGGATGTCGAAACGCGAGCCGAGGGCGCTCTGCGCTCGCTGCCGCATCCCGATAGGCGCCCATCTCTACACCCAATTGCTCGGAATACAGCGCCCACCCTTCGACAAAGGCAGTCGGATTATCCCGGCGCCGGAACAGGGGCAAGTCGGCGCGTTCCTGTCCCAACGCGATTTGCAGATGATGACCCGGCACACCTTCATGGAGAATCCAGGCCGGCAGCCCAAACAGCGGACTGCGGTTGGAATGCCGATCCACGACGACCGCTCCCGCGACGCCCTTGGTGGCCCGGCGCGGGCTGTGTTGGAGAGGTTGGGCCGCAGATTTTCAATCTGTTGATCGTAGAAGTGGGGCAGCGCCTGCAGGCGCGCGATCCACGCCAATGCATCCGCGTCGTTGCGGATCACTGTCGTTTCCGCAGCATAGGTGGCTGCATTGAAAAATCCATCGCCACTGTCGAACGGTATGCGAGCCTCATCGAAGCGCGCCGCCTCAATGACGATACCCAACCGCCAGTCGAGCAGTCGACGAGTCAGAGCTTCTTCACCGCCCTCCTGGGACGGTGGCAAAGCCTTCAGCCGGGCACGCAGATCGACCAGCTCGGCGATCCGGCGATCCTCGGCCGCCTTGCTGACATCCGGCCAACCCGGGCCGTCGGTGGTATCGGCCTGCTTTTCGATCTTTTCGGCGGCGGCGACGAGGTCATCTATGGGGGTTGCCTGTGCAGCCATTGCGGCGCTTACGGACACGGCCCACAGGATTTGACGTGACCACATTGAGGCGAGCTCCTTATGAGTGCGGTGGGGTCCAGGATTTTGCGCCGGCAATGTAGTCCGCCATGGCCTGCCGGTCCTTCGTGAAGGTGTCATCGACGACCGTGAGCGTTGGAATCGCGCGCTGGTCCGCGGCGATCCGCGGCTCGTATGGGCCGAATCCGGCTTCGTGCACACCAGTGCTCCCGCGGCCCGGGGCGGGTCGGCTCAAATGCTGAAAGCTCCTTACATACGCATCATGGCCACGCGGATATTGGGCATAGCGGGTCACTTGCGACATCGGGATGACGGCCATCTGGGCGTCATACAACATCTCGCCGATGGGAGGGACGTTCGGATGCCGCGTACGGATGTCCGCTATCAGGCCCTTCGTGCCCAGGAACATGTCGCCTTTGCGATTGTTTTCCCAGGCACCGGCAATATCCAGGAAATAGGCATCCACGTGGAATTGGCCGATCACCGCGGCGATCCGTTCCCCGAGCCAGCGGCGCCACGAGGGCACCGCCAGATTCATGAACGGCATCCAACCCTCGTTGCGCCGGTCGTTGTCCCAATCCACCCAGTTGAGATCGAAGGCGTCGCCATCGACGTGCTCGGTGCAGGCATCGGCGAAATGCGCGAACTCCGGCAGCGTACGGTTGGCCGAGTTGGTACCGAACATGGGTGCAACCCGGAAACCCAGGCGCTGTGCCTGCGTGACCAGGCGCGCAAATCCATCGGCTCCGCCCATCCGGGGGTCGGGCTCATAGCGCGGATAGTTCCAGTAGTAGCGGCCGTCCCAGGCGGGCAGGAAGACTAACACCTGGCGGGGATCGATCTGCGATCCCACCCAGCGCAGGATCTCCAGCATCCGCGCGTAGTCGTTGTAAATGAAACCCGTCCAGTGGGCACCGTGGATCGAGATAACCAGGCGGATGTCACGCATCCAACCTGGAACGTCCGGGCGCGTCTGCCACGGTTGAATACCATAGACTCGTTCCACGTGAGCGAAATGCGCCCTGGCCGCGGTCTCGTAGGAAGCAACCCGTCCAACGCGCCACAGACAAGTCGCCGCGCTCGGATTGCGAGCCCAACCCTCCTGTTCGTGGATGAGCTCGACGCGATAGCCATCCGGTCCAGGCTGGAAGAAAAAGCGCGCGGGCCGCACCGCTGCCTGCCTGGCTGACAGCTCGAACAGTGTTCCATCCGCGGCTTTCAGCATCACGAGCGGTGTACTCATGCCACCGAACAACTGCGGGTACTCGAAAATCCGCTCATCGTCCTTTGCATCCAGGTACTTGCCGCAGGACACCGATAACTCACCGCGCGGCAGGCCCCGTACGACACTTGTAATCGACTTGACGGGGACGCGGTTCATTTCGGCGCGCGCCTGCCATTGAACGCCGCCGCTGTCCGAGCGGCTGAACTGCACTGTCAGCCGGCCCGGTACTTTGACCTGCCCGCCGGCCCCGAGCAGCCCGTCGGCGACCAGGCTCAGTCCCTCGGGCGTGCGCGCAACCCGGGTCAATGCAGGGTCAACGGCATACACGTTCTCGAATGTCTGCACCCTGAATCCAAACAGCAGACCCTCCACCTGCAGCGAGGCTTCCGGAAAGTCGAAACCAAACTGCATGACACTGGCACCGCGCGCCGGCGTGTAGACACCGTCGCGCGAGCTCAGGGGCCGCAGGACTGGATTGAAATCCAGGACTGCCGCACCGGGCGGCGCGGCACCCACCTGTCCTGCCAATAAGGCGCCGCCCGTGGCCAATGTGAGCAGCTCGCGCCGCGAAAACTCGTGACCCATGGGACCTCCGCACGCAATCTTTTGACAACGCCCGGCAAATCGTATACTCATACAAATTAAATACTCAGACTTTATATCGTATACGGTCTGAGATCGCCGGAGTATACGCGAGGCGCGAACAGCGCCCAGGGGAGAACAATGCGTACCGAGTCGACCAACCGGGACCAGTGCCGCCGCGGGGCGCCGATTGTTTGGGCACTGGCAGCCGTGCTTCTGTGTGCCCTGCCCACCGGGCGAATGGTATTCGCCGCGACGCCGGATGCCGCGGCCGGGCCCGCGCCGGACGCGCCGGACTCAGCGCCCGGAATGTTGGAAACGATCACCGTCACCGGCACTCATATCAAGCGCGCCGATGTTGAGAGTACGAGCCCGACAACGGTGGTTTCTTCGGACGAGATCAAATATCAGGGCACCACGGCAATCGAGAATGTCCTGAACCGGATGCCGCAATTCACCGCGGATTCGAACGAAAATGGCTCGAACGGCTCCGATGGCACCGCGCGCGTGAATCTTCGCAACCTCGGTCCTTCACGCGTCCTCGTGTTGATCGATGGCCAACGCATGTTGCCGGTCGAGACCGCGGATGTGAATTTTATTCCATCCACGCTGGTCGAGCGCGTCGATGTCGTAACCGGCGGAGCTTCCGCGGTTTACGGTTCGGATGCGGTGGCCGGCGTCGTCAACTTCATAATGCGCAAGGATCTGCAGGGCGTCCGCTTCGATGCGCAGTACGGTATCGCGCAACACAACAACAACGACTCGGCCCTGCGCTCGGTCATCAGTGCGGCCGGCTTCACCCCTCCCAAGTCGAGCCTGTGGGACGGCGGCCGCAGCGACTTCAACCTGGCCATCGGCACCAACTCGGCCGACAACAAGGGCAATGCCACTTTCTTTCTCGGCTACCGCGAGCTCCGGTCGGTAACGCAGGACACGCGCGACTACTCCGCCTGCGGCCTGAACCTGGCCGGCGACAACGGCAGCCAGTTCGTCTGCGGCGGCTCCAGCAACAACCAATGGGGCAAGTTCCACATGATTGGCGGCCCGAACGCCGGGGCGGATTACAACAACACCAAGGACGGCCGGAAAACCTGGGTGCCGTACGACGATTCGTTCCTCTACAACTACGCTCCGACCAACTACATACAGCGCTCCGACAGCCGGATCACGGGCGGCGCGTTCGCCCACTATGATTACAATCCCATGCTGAACCTGTACGGCAGCTTCATGTACATGGACGATCACACGTTCTCGCAGGCCGCCCCGAGCGCGTATTTCCAGGGTAACGTCTATCCCATCAACTGCGACAACCCGCTGATGTCCGCACAACAGGCGGGCCTGCTGTGCGGCGCCGCGGCGGGCACCGACACCAGTGTCGACACTTTCATTGGCTATCGATTTGCCTCCAACGTCGCCCGCCACGACGACCTGCGACACACAGACTACCGCCTCAATCTCGGCACGCGCGGAACCCTCATCGATGGATGGACCTACGACACCGGCTTCCTGTACTCCACTACCGTGCTGGATGAGAGTTACAAGGACGATCTCGACCTGACCAAAGGCGCACGGGCCCTGCAGGTAGTCAATGTAAATGGCGTGCCAACCTGCAAATCCGTTGTCGACGGCTCCGATCCGAAGTGCGTACCGGCCGATGTGTTCGCATTCAACGGCATCAGTCCCGACGCCTACGAGTACATGCTGACGCCAACGTATACGCACGGCGTGCAGACTGAAAGGGTATTGAACGCGACCGTGAACGGCGATCTGTCGAAGTATGGAATCAAAAGTCCGTTCGCCACCAATGGCCTCGCAATTGCGCTCGGCGCCGAACACCGCCGTGAGAGCCTGACATTCGAGGCCGATGCGGTCGCCCAACAGAAGGGTACTGTTCCCAACGCCGGTAGCTTCTCGGTAACGGAAGGCTACGCGGAACTGGATGCCCCACTCGTAAACGACGTGACGCTGATCAAGTCCTTGTCATTCGATACCGGCTACCGCTACTCGACTTACGACATTGCCGGCGGCGACACCTTCAAGGCAAACACCTACAAGTTCGAGTTGCAGTATTCACCCATCGCGTCCCTGAAGCTGCGGGGAAGCTACAACCGCGCTGTCCGCGCACCCAATGTCACCGAGTTGTTCCAACCGCAGGCTATAGGTAACGTTGCCGCCCAGGACCCCTGCTCGGGCCCGACTCCCGTGGCAAGCCTGGCCGCCTGTGCCAAGAGCGGCGTGTCGGCGGCGCAATATGGCCATATCGTTCCCTGTCCCGCGGACACGTGTGACACCCTGGGCGGCGGCAATCTCGCGCTGAAACCCGAAATCGCCAACACCATCACCTATGGGTTCGTGGCGACGCCCGACAACATCAAGGGGCTGATGGTGTCGGCCGACTACTTCAACATCAAAGTCGACAACTACATCTCTCCGGTCGATCCGTCCGCAATCATCAAGCAGTGCATTGACGGCGGATCCGATTATTTCTGCGGCCTGTTCCATCGGGACCCGGCTACCGGGATCATTTTCGGCACCAACGGCTATCTGTTCTCCAACAATCAGAACACCGGCTACCTGCAGACATCGGGACTGGACGTCACCGGCGACTATCGCTTCGATGCGGGGCTGCTCGGCTTCGGCGGCTCGCACGGGGCCAACTGGGGACAGCTCGACCTGGCCCTGCTGGGAACCTGGCTGAACAGCCTGCGCGTCGAACAATTGCCGGGCCTCGGGACCTACAATTGCCGGGGGCTGTTCGGCCCGAGCTGCGGCCAGCCCTCCCCCTCGTGGCGGCACAACCTGCGGCTCACGTGGACATTGCCCGGCGGGACTGCGACACTCTCGGCCAACTGGCGCTATTTTGGCTCGGCGAGCCTGTCATCCAACACCGACAACCCCCTCCTGCAAGGCGACCCGGTGCTGATCAACGCCCGAATTCCGGCCTACAACTACCTGGATCTGGCCGCCACGTGGAAAATCTACGGCGTGGAATTCCGCGGCGGCATCAACAACGTGATGGACAAAGATCCACCCGCGATCGCCGCCGGCCTGCTCAGCGCATTCGCCAACGGCGGCGGCTTTGGCAACGGCAACACCTATCCCGGCGTTTACGACCCCATGGGACGGATGCTGTTCGTGGGCGCCACCGTGCAGTTTTAATGCACATGATCGGGCGACTCGCACTGTGGTTCGCAGCGACCCTGGTTGTGGCGGCGCACTGTTGCGCCGCCGACCTGCGCAGTGACTGGATTTTCACTCCCAGTACCGAGTTCCCGCAGCTCACCACCCTCAGCATCGAGGGGCAGACCGGGTCGATCCGCTCCCTGTGGTATGGCGATCTGCCCCTGCTCAACCTGCATCGCGACGGCGAGCGGCTGATCTTCCAGATCGACAACGGCAACCCCCGGCTCGAGAAGCACGACCTGACCCTGGCACCCACAGCCACCGGGTGGGTGTTGACGGGGCAGCTTTGGGACACCCAGCTCAATGTCACGGCTCGCAAAGCGGACCGCAGGGAAGTCGAGGCGCGCGCATTTCCGACGTATGCCCTGCCCCGCCTGCGTGATCTGCCCGACAACGGACTCGCGCGGACGCCGCCCATGGGCTGGAACAGTTGGAACAAATTCGCCGAGCACATTGACGAAAAAACCCTACGCGAAGTGGCCGACAGCCTGGTCTCGACCGGGCTCAGGGACGCCGGTTACGTGTATGTCAACATCGACGATGGCTGGCAGGGAATCCGCGACGCCGGCGGCAAGCTACAACCCAACTCCCGGTTCCCCGACATGAAGAAGCTGGCCGACTACCTGCATTCCCGGGGTCTCAAGCTCGGTATTTACAGCTCGCCGGGCCCCAAGTCCTGCGCGGGTTACCCGGGGACTTACGGTCACGTAACGCAGGACGCCCAGACCTGGGCCGCCTGGGGTATCGACTATCTCAAGTACGATCTGTGCTCGGGTGAAGCCTTCTACCACACCTACGAAACGGTGCGAGCCACCTATCAGCAGATGGGTGCCGCCCTCCAGGCGACCGGCCGCCCGATTGTCTATAGCCTGTGCGAATACGGACGCTTCAACGTGGGCGCGTGGGGCCGCAAGGTCGGAGGCAACCTCTGGCGCACTACTCGCGATATCTCGGACGACTTCCCGTCGATGGCAAAGAACGGTTTCGACCAGGCCGCGCCCGCGGAAAATGCCGGCCCCGGTGGCTGGAACGACCCCGACATGCTGGAGATCGGCAATGGAGGGATGACGGCGGAGGAATATCGTACGCACATGAGCCTGTGGTCGCTGCTCGCCGCGCCCCTGCTGCTCGGAAATGACATTCGCAGCATCTCGCCGGAAACACTCGCCATCGTCGCCAACCCGGAAGTACTCGCCATCGACCAGGACCCTCTGGGTCGTCAGGCCCGCATGGCGCTGCGAAAGGCCGGCAGCGAGATCTGGATCAAGCCCCTGGCGGACGGCTCGAGCGCCGTGGGTCTATTCAACCGATCCACCAGCCCCGTGCAACTGTCCGTTGCCTGGAGCGAGCTCGGCATCGGGCCGCGACCTCGGGTGCGGGATTTGTGGCGGCATGTTGATTTGGAGAGCGCGGCAGACGGCGTGGCCACGGCTGTGCCCCCGCATGGTGTTGTTTTGCTCAAAGTGCGCCCCGCGGTCACTCCATCCCCATCGTCTCCTTGATCTCCCGCTCCGCGCGATCGAGGCTCGCGGATAACGCGGCCGAGCTCGTTCCAGCGGCACGCCGGGCCTCAATGGCTTGCAGCGCACGTTGCCCAACCGTTCGCACGCCGGCTTGATGCACCAGGGTGCGAACCAGCATATCTTCCAGGCTGAAATACGTTGCGGGATAGCGCGTCCACCCTTCCAACAGGACCAGTGCCTGAGACGCGAAGTCCGCTTTCGAGCCCTGATACCCCAGCAACTCCGCCAGGGATTGCAGCGCAGCCTCGGTCGGGTGCGCGGCAATCTCATCCGCCATTCTCATCACGGCGGGGTGCTCGAGAGTGCACAGCTCACTGAGTCCTCGTGCAGCAATTTCGCCCAGTGGCCGCGATCCGCTCACACACCTGGCATACATCTCGATCCACTGCGTGGCAACCGCCGAGTCACGGATCAATGTCATTGCGCTCTTGAGGCGGCTGATGTTGAGCGGTGAGGCATCATTCCAGCCGCTGCCGGGCGCTGCGGGGCGCGCCCAGTGCTGTTGGATCCACTCCTGCAGACGGACCGGACATGCAATCGCGAGAATGGCGAGTACCCGGTCGAGCTGGCGCGTATGGGGTTGAAATCCCCATCGCAGTTGCGATCCGGAGGCTCGCATGAGAGACACCAGGCGGTTGGCGACCTGGGTAATCGACTCATCAGGCGGATGGCGGGTCGGCGGCAGAAGATGGGCTCCCAGGTGCTCGAAGCGTTCCAGCATCAGCTCCCACAGCGCGCCGTCCGCAGGGTGCCGCTCGATCGCGGCAAACACAGCTTCAAACACTTCCACGGGACCGCTGTCGCTGGCGTGCAGCAACGCCCGGGCGCAGTGGTACATAGTCTCCACTTGCGGTGAGTGCAGCGCGCGAACGAGCAGATTGCGTTCGCCTTCATTCAGCTCCTGCGGCATACCGAGAGC
Organism: Pseudomonadota bacterium; assembly: GCA_018241505.1. GTDB lineage: Bacteria > Pseudomonadota > Gammaproteobacteria > Steroidobacterales > Steroidobacteraceae > 13-2-20CM-66-19. The sequence continues at coordinate 143,907 of JAFEDS010000022.1, forward strand.
GCGCAACCAGACCTCTTCGAGGCGCGTACCCGGACGCACATGACGAGCTTCTTCAGAACGGCGGGCCCGATCTTGTTTGCCCAGCGCATCCAACAGGGAAGGCAAGAGTGGGAACAGCGGGCCTTGCGCATCCGTCTCGTTGACGAATGACCACGCCGCGTCGGGATGGCGCCGTGCAAACTCGCCGATGACCGCACCGGCCTCGGCAAGCAGGGGCATGGGAGGAACCTGGTCGACGACAGTCCGCCAGAGCGTTCGCCACGAATCGTTGTCCGAAAGATGCGCATCCAGCGCGTCGAACAATTGCTGCGCCGATGCGGCGGAGTCCGACTCGCGAATTGCACCGAGCCCTTGGAAATACTCAACACGCGACGCCGCGGACACCTTCGTGTCCTCCGGCAGGACAGTTGCGACCGGCAGTTGCCGTGAGTGCAACGCCTTCCATAGCTGGTAGGCGTCCGTGGTCTGAATCGAGGTCAGGATTGCTTTGCCGGCGTCGTGCAGCGCATCCGACTCCTGCATCCACCAGTTCCAGCCACGCAGCTCGGCGGTCGCCCATACCGGCAGCTTGTTGGTTGACTTCGACACTTCACTGACGGCCTTGGAGAGCTTCTCGAGCTCGCGCACCAGCGGCGGGCGCCAACGATCGGCCTGCGCTTTGTCCAAAGCAACTTCGCTGTGCGCGTAGCGCTCGAGGGCTGCCAAAGCTACATACTGCACTGTGGATTCCGGACGCGCGACCGCACGCACGACCGTGTCGACAGCGACGTCTCGAACCTCCAGAACGTCCGCAGCCGGATCGGCCGCGAGCGTGAGAAACTGCGCACTGAGTGTAGATGCCAGCACGGCCGCCCCGATGTCCGGCTCGGACACCCAATTGCGCAACGTGTTCACGACCACCCGCGCATGGGAAAGTCCGCCAATCTCGAATCGGCAATTCTCGCGAAGCAGCGCGAGAATGTGCTCTGAGCTGCGATCATCGCCGCGCGCGGCGCTGTACAGGTCGCGCCCCAACTGCAGGGCTACGGGAACAATGTCGGGTTGAATTTCACCGGCCCGCATCAAGAGACCGAGAACCACCCACTCGATGCTGTCGGTACCGCGCAGCTCCTCCTGTGGCGGCGCGCGGCGTAGCAGCCCACTCTTCTCCAACAGTCCGGCAAGCTCGAGTATCGTTTGCGGCCGCCGCGCCGCGAACGGCTCGCAGCCCTGCAGAAGCTTCAACACAGTCAACTTGTTATTGACCGTGCCGGTGCGCGCGCTGGACAACAGCAGGCCACTCACGAGGTCTGTGTTCTGGTCGACACCAAAGAGCTGGCCGATTTCGGCGCAGTTGGTGACGGTGGCCAGCGGCTGCAATTCAAACAGGCGTGTCAGCAACTGCTTGCTGTAGGCCGTGGGTTTGCCCTGGGAATCCAGGCAGGCTTCCTCGAGAAGCAGATCGCCCAGCAGATCGGGCATCGGTCGCATCAACCCCTGGCCGTCCTCCCGGAACAACCCAGCGGCCAACATTCGTTGGATGAGCGTATCCACGCTCGCCGCGGCAAGTCCGCTCAGCTCGACTGCCAGATCGCGAGCCTCGCTGCGGTCCTTGGCGACGGGGACCAGAGCTGCGTAAACACCCAAGGCACGAGTCGCGGCTTCGATCGGACACACGCCCTCCACCACCGCCTTCAACGGTTGGCGGCACGCCCGGTCGCGCAGATCCTGGCGCTGGAAGCTCTGCGGTAATTTGGCCTCGTGCCTGAGCAAGTTGCAGATATGGACTGCCAGGAAAAACGACTGCCGCACAAAGCGCGCTATGGTGTCACGATGCAGTGGCGAGGACTTCGGCAAGAGTTGGTCAATGAGCGCTCGCACCAGCGCCGCGGGGGGCCGACCCAAATCCATTTCCTGGAGCGAGCCTGCGGCAAACGCGCTTTGCAGGACCCGATGCACGGACGCGCGGCCGGTTGACCGGCTGAGACACAGCAGGTGGAGCCCTGCGTCAGGCTGTCCAGCGCACGCCTCGGCCAGGACCTTCACCAGCTCCGGGCATTCGTGCGCGTCATCCACGACGAACACAATATTCTTCAGCCCGCCCAGCTCCCTCAGCCCCTCGCGCACCGCAGCATCCTGGTGGGGAACGAAAACCACCTGCCAGCGGTCACGCCGCTTTTCGAAGCGGCGTGCCAGCTCGAGGGCGAAGCGGCTCTTGCCGCAACCCGGCGGCGCCCAGACGAGCGAAGCCGGGCGGCCCGCCGCGACGGCCTGGATCAATTCGTCCTGGCGAGCCCCATCGCCTACCCAGGGACCGCCGTGTTGCACGAGAGACTGGGCGGGCGCTGTGTAGTAGGTCTTCCAGTCCGCGAACCCGCGCCACTGCGGCTGTTTGCGGAACCAACTCCAGGGGGCGAGCACATTGACCCCCTTCAAACCTGAACCCAAATCAATATCGGTCTCCCGTTTGTCGCATTCGCTCTCCACCGCCAGGCCACAGCAGAGCTTGGGCCTGCGCTACCCTCGGGGGTGTTTATGTTACAGCGACCGCGCGCCCGCAACGACCCTGCCCGCAGTGCAAGAGGCAGTCCGCACCATCCGCGCGACGGCGGCGGCCGCGATTTCATGAACTGGTTCTCATAAGAGCCTGCTATTTGCGCGCACATTTCACGTAACGCGCACCCTGAGGCCACTTATGCTTGCACCGTGATATGGCATTCGCCGCCTGCATCCGCGGCGCATGACTCTTGGCCCAGGCCCCAGCCCCGCCTGGTTTCGAACTCTCTCATTCGACCTGGAGTCGCTGCGGATGCGTCATTCATTGAATTTTTCAGGCCTCGACGGCTGATCGCATGTCAGGCCAGGACATACTCGGGCAAGACGAAATCGACGCGCTGATGAACGGCGTCGTCGGCGGGGATATTCCGACGGAGGCCCCGCCCCCCTCCAAGGACGAAGCGCGCAACTACGATTTCAACAACAACGTCCGGATCGTGCGCGGCCGCATGCCGACGCTCGAGATGATCAACGAGCGATTTGGCCGTCTGTTGCGCACGACCTTGTATAACCTGCTGCGCCAGACCGCCGTCATTTCTGTCGGCTCGGTTGAAATCCTGAAGTTCGCCGACTACGTGCGCAAGCTGCACCTGCCGACGAGCCTGAACCTGGTCAAGTTCAACCCCCTGCGCGGCACGGGGCTGGTGATCCTGGATCCCAAACTGGTGTTTGCGCTGGTCGATGTTTTCTTTGGCGGCCGCGGCCGGCACGCCAAGATCGAGGGCCGCGAGTTCACGGCGCTGGAGAACCGGGTCATCGGCACTTTATTGGAAGGCGCGTTCGGCGACCTGCACGAGGCGTGGTCACACATCGCGGATCTCAGCATTGAGAAGGTCGGCTCGGAGGTGAATCCGCACTTTGCCAATATCGTGAGCCCGTCCGAGATTGTGGTCGTCACGCGATTCAATGTGGATCTCGATGGCAATGGCGGCGATCTGCACATCGCAATGCCCTACGCAATGATCGAGCCGCTGCGCGATGTGCTCGACTCGGGCATGCAAAGCGATCGTGTTGAGTACGATGACCGCTGGTCGCAGACCCTGCGCAACGAGGTCGGCGATGCCGTGGTCGAGATCCGCGGCCTGCTGGGTCACAGCACCATCAGCCTGTCGGATTTGCTGAACCTCAAGGCCGGCGATGTGCTGTCCACCGACTTCAGCGGTCAACTCACCGTGTTCGCCGAGGACGTGCCCATGTTCAAGGCCGCCTTCGGCCTGTCACAGGGCCAACAGGCCCTCAAGATCCATGAATTCATACGCCGGCAGCGCCCCGCGGCAGCCGCGATTGCGGGCCTGCGCAAGGCCGGCGAAACCCACCCGAGCGAAGCGCCCCTGACAGCCCATGCGCCGAGGCCCATCAACCGAGGATTATGATGAGTAGTGAACTGCGATTTCTGGTAGTCGATGATTTCTCCACCATGCGCCGGATCGTCAAGAACTTGTTGCAGGAGCTCGGCTACGCGAATGTGCAGGAAGCGGATGACGGCAAGACGGCGCTGCCCATGTTGAAAGACGGGAACTTCGACTTTGTCATCACCGATTGGAACATGCCGCAGATGCCGGGCCTGGAATTGCTGAAGGCCGTGCGCGCCGACGAGAAGCTGAAGCACCTGCCGGTGCTGATGGTGACCGCGGAAGCCAAACGCGAGCAGATTGTCGAGGCGGCCCAAGCTGGCGTGAGCGGCTACGTAATCAAGCCGTTCACGGCGCAGACGCTGAGCGAGAAGCTCAACAAGATCCTCCAGGCGCGCAAAACCTGATGAGCACACCAGACGCCACCGCTGTGGAGCCCCTGTGGGAAGACCTGCGGGCTCTGAATCACAGCCTCCAGCGCACGCTGGATGAGTTTCGCAACAGCTTCCGCCAGGCAAGCTCCGCCGGGAAGGAGATCCCGGATGCGCGCGTGCGCCTGGATCACGTATTGAAACTGACTGAAGAAGCCGCGCACCGCACGTTGGACCTCGTGGAGCGCTCCTGTCCGCTTGCCGATCGGGTAGCGGTCGATGCTGTTGGGCTCATTGAACCCATTCGCGAAGCTCGCGCGGCGTATCGGGGTACCGGGGTCGAAGCCCTGTTGGGACGGCTCGAGGACTACCTGACGAGCGTGCAGCGCGATGGCAGCCTGGTGCGGGCGAACCTCGCGGAAGTGTTGATGGCACAGAGCTATCAGGACCTGAGCGGCCAGATCATCCGCACCGTCATCAAGCTCGTTGTTGAGTTGGAACGCACGTTGTCGCGGTTCGCGGAGCTGAGCGGTGAGGGTGAAGCCGCCAAGGCCGCGGCATCCGCCCCGGTGTCGGATGGTCATGGGTTCGGGCCCGCCGTCCCGGGAGTCACCACGGGCGCGGTGGGCGTGCAGGAAGACGTGGACGACCTGTTGGCTCAGATGGGTATGTAGGCAACAGGTAACACAGACACTGTTCCCTCCACGTTGAGCGCCGCGACGGTGTCGCTCTTTGACCTGGTTTTCCGATAAACCGGGTAATGAACCAATACAATCCCCCAATGCCCCTGGTCGCGGTCGACGCGGCCGCAACCGATGCCATCCCCGCCACGGACCGGCGCAAATATCGCCTGACGTCAATCGACATCGTGCGCGGGCTCGTCATTATCATAATGGCGCTGGATCACGTCCGCGATAACATGATGATCGCTTCCGTGCAGGATCCAACGGCGGACCCAACAGCCAGTCCGCTCCTGTTTGCAACGCGTTGGATCACGCACTTTTGTGCTCCGACTTTTGTGTTCCTCGCCGGAGTGAGCGCCGGCCTCATGTCTCGCCGCAAGAGTCCGGCGGAGTTGGCGCGCTTCCTGGCCCTGCGCGGTCTGTGGCTCATTCTGGTCGAAGTCCTGGTTATCTCCACCGCTGCCAGCTTCGCCCCGGGCGGAATCCCGCAGCTCGGCGGCCGCACCCTGGTCGGCTTGCAGGTGATCTGGGCCATCGGCGCCAGCATGATTGTGTTGTCGGGAACCCAGTTCCTGGGCCCCCGGGCGTGTTTTGCCATCGGCCTCCTGATCGTGTTTGGCCACAATGTACTGGATGCCGTGTGGCCGCCGGCGAGCATGACAGGCTCAACAGGGCCCCTGTGGGTGGTACTGCATGCGCGCCAATCGTACGCGGTTGGGCCATTCTGGATTTTCTTCTCCTACCCGCTGCTGCCGTGGATCGGAATCATGCTGCTGGGGTACGCGGCCGCCGGCCTGTTTCAGGCCGACGAGCCGCGGCGCAACCGCGGCCTGATCCGCATCGGCGCCGCGCTGGCCATTGGTTTTGTCATCCTGCGAGCGCTCAATATCTACGGCGACCCGCACGCGTGGCAGGTCTTGCCCGACAATTTGTCAGGCTCCCTCATGTCATTCCTGGCGGTAACCAAATATCCGCCGAGCCTGCTCTATACGCTGGCGACGTTGGGGCCGGCGGCGATTGTTTGCGGTTACGCCGACCGCCTGCCCGGCATGATCCGCCATGTGTTGTTGCAATACGGACGGTCCCCCTTCGCCTTCTATGTGGCACACTTCTATCTGATTCACACACTGAGTGTCCTGCTCGGCATGGCGGAGGGCTTCCAGGCTCGGCAGATGTTCACTCACTATCGCTTCTACCCGAAGGGCTACGGTGTTGGGCTCGAGGGTGTCTACCTGTTCTGGATACTCGTGGTGGTGTTGCTATATCCGCTGTGTCGCTACGTAACCGCGGTGAAAGCGCGCCGCACGGACTGGTGGCTGAGCTTCCTGTGAACTGTCACGCTTGCGTTGCGGAACAAAAGGGCTCGACATTGTAATTGCAGCTTCATACACCTGACCTAGCGTTGCTCCCTTCATTTAACACAGGGAGCTTCGTCAATGACGATCACCGCAACGGTTCGTTCACCCAGATTCCTCAGCGGCCTCGCCGGCATGTGCATGTTGGCCGCCTCCTGCCACGCCTGGTCGTGGGGACACACCGGTCACGTCGAGATCAGCCGGATTGCCATCGAGAAGCTGCCGGAAGAACTTCCCGCCTTCCTGCGCAACGATTTCGCGGCGGCGACCATCGGTGAGCTGGGGCCCGAAGCGGACGAGTCAAAGACCACGGGAATTTTCACAGGCATCGACCCGAAATTCGGTATCCAGACAACGCGAACCGTACACGATCAGGAACGCGATCCCGGCCACTTCATGGACATTGACGATACCGGCATAGTCACCGGCGGCAAAGTGATGCTCTCGATGCTGCCGGCTACGCGCGAAACATTCGATACCGCGGAACGCGCGGGTGGCCAGACTCAGTACGCCGGCTATCTGCCATACGAAATGCTCGACGGCTTCCAGCAGTTGCGCAAGGATTTCGGCATGTGGCGGGCTTTCAAAGTCGGTTTGCTGACATCGCGGAAGGAGTCGGACCGCAAATACTTCCTGACTCACTTGGCCCTGCGCGAACAACTCATCATCCGCGACCTGGGCTACTGGAGTCATTTTGTGGCCGATGCCAGCCAGCCGATGCACGTGTCCATTCACTTCAACGGCTGGGGCCCGTTCCCGAACGACAACGGTTTCACCCAAGACAAAAAGTTTCATGCGCAGTTTGAAGGCTCCTTCGTGCGCAATTTCATCGACTTCCGGAAAGTGGCTGAGGCCGTTCGTCCCTACACGGATCGCGGCGTGTCAACCAATGAAGCACGCGTGCCTCTGTATCTGGCAGAGACACTCAGCCAGGTCGTTCCCGTGTATCAGGCTGCGCTCAGCTCCGGCAATGACAACTACACGAGCGCGAAGCCGCTCGAAGTAGCCATTGTCACCCAGCAGCTTGCCGCCGGCGCGTCCGAGCTGCGCGACGAGATTGTGGATGCCTGGAATCAGAGCACCCAGATTACCGTCGGTTTTCCGTTGGTCACTGTGGCCGATATCCTTTCGGGCGCGGCTGTCGTGACGCCAGCCACGTTTGGAGCTGATTGAGACAGGTCAGGCGCCGGCTGGGGCAGTCACCCCGGCCGGCGGCACTGGCTCTTCAGGACGGGTCGTTCCCAACCCGCCGCAGCGCCTCCGAAATTCGGATGGGCGCGCTGGGGCGCCGATACATGCGTTCCATGTAGGCCTGCAGATGTTTGAACGTTCCGAGCACACCTGCCGCATGCGCCCAATCCAGGGTATAGGCGAGAATCAAATCGGCCACCGTCAGCGCGCCGCCCACCAGGTACTCCCGTGTTGACAGATGTTGATCGGCGACCCCGGCGATGGCGAGAAAGTCCTCGCGCGCCAGGTTGATTTCGGCTGGGATCCGCTTCTCTTGCGGATACAGGGTCGAGTGTTTGGCCATCCGCCACAATGGCTGCTCCAACGCAGTCGTCGTAAAGAGCAACCACTTGTAGACTTGCGCCTTATGCGTCGGGTCGGCCGGCAACAGGTGCTTGTCCGGATACTTCTCGGCCAGGTACAGAGCGATCGCCACCGACTCCGACAGAACCACCTCCCCGTCAACCAGGACGGGAACCTGCCCGGCCGGGTTGAGCTTCAGGAAATCCGCAGCGCGCTGCTCGCCCTCGAGCAAATCCACATTGACGGCCTCGAAGGGAACCTCGAGCTCCTGCAGCACCCAGCGCGGCCGCAGGGAGCGTGTAGGCGTGAACTCGTACAAAACCATTTCTGCCTCCTTCCAATGATTCTTTACTTGCGCACCGGACCGTTGATCGCCCAGGCAACCCCAAAGGGGTCCTTCAGGGCTGCATAGCGGTCGCCCCAGAACATATTCGAGGGCGGCTGCGTCGCCGTACAACCGGCTTTGATAGCGCGGTCGAACCAGGAATCGACGTCTTCCACCATCAGCGTGAGATTGAATCCGGCCGGGTCGCGAAACGGATGACCGTGGTCCGGATAGGGATCGCTCAACATCAGCGAGCTGCCGTTCACGTACAAATGAACGTGCATGGTGCGACCCCGCTCATCAGGGGGGATCACCAGCACGGTTTCGGCGCCGAACGCCTTTTCGTAGAAGCTACCCGCTTTGATCGCGCCCTCGACAGTCAAATAGGCGACCAGGCCGCCTTTAGGCTTGGGATTACTGGACATCTGGCGTCTCTCCTGTTCATGGGGGCGGCCCGGCCGCCGCTATTTGAAAGACGCCGGCGCCGGCCCGGGTCAGACAGGCGACTGAAAATATTTATGGCGCAGATTTCGCCCGGGCAGGCGGCCTCACGGCCAGGTAGACGCTGCTCCATAGCTGCGCGGCATTCGATTCATCGGCATCCGCCCCGCTGGCGCCGAATGCCGCCACCTGATAGCGACCGTTCGCGAAGCTCCAACTCCATAGCTCCGAGCTCTGCATGGAGCGCGCCGCGCCGATCACCTGCCAGAGCGACTGTTGGGCGGCCAGAAGGTGTTCTGTGACGGCCGGCGGCAGATCCTTGCGCGCGAGCTGTCGTTCGAGGCCGCTCGCAAACTGTGCCTGCTGCCACGACCAGATGACGGTGCCGTGATAAGCGTGGTTGGTGAATTTCGCTTTCAGCGCATCGTCGGCAAACACGGGATTCGCAACCACCATGCCGGCATCGGTCAACAATCCCAGGGGAAATGGCCGCATGACTGTTTGCACGGCGCGATCGAGCGCGGCGGGATCGGGTGTCCCGAACAATAGCGCGGCTGTTTCATCGGAATGGATGATGGGCACAGGCTTGCCGGCCGCATTGAGCGAAATGGCGTGAAAGCTCACCGGATTGTTGCCAACCGAGGACAGCGCGGCGGTGGCGGAAACACCGATCTGACTCGCGTACGCCTCGATGGCGCTGCGGGCATGTCCGGCGTCCATTGTGGTGTCAAACAAACCTGGCGCTCGCTCACGCCAGACTTTGGCTGCGGCGCCGGCCGTGTCGAACGACTTGCGGTCTGCGGGAGTCATGAAAGGATCCAACAGTCCGGCCGACACGAGGCGCGAGGTGGCATCGAGGGCAGCGGGCACCAGAACGGCGTTGACATCGTACGGATAGCGGCCATCGCCGATGCCGTCCTCGCTGTCGCGCCATTGCCCGGTCTTGTGACCCGGTTTGAGGGAGATGAGATTGTGGTAGCGTGGCTCCGAGCTGAATCGGGCCGTGTTGGTCACTAGCAGCCGCAGGTTGCGGATCAGCGCCTGGCCAAGCGAAATCCCAGCGCCACCACCCAGTGTGGCATCGCTGCGCAGGAAGCTCGCGGCACGGCTCTTGCCAACGGGGTCGTCCAGGAGATAGCGCGCCAGCACCGGTGCCAACAGGTAATTTCCGTCAATCATGGCGTAGTCGAACACGGGCCGGTCACTGAGGCTGCCGCTCTCCTTCTTGTGAGTCAGCACCGCGAACTCGCCGATCCCCTCTTCATGGGCAACCTGACCATCGTCGGAAAGCCGCGCGACCACGGAGCGCAGCCCCGCCTCGATGGCCTGCGGCGCGAGCGTGGGCATCAACAAGCGCATCGACATCAACGTGTCGCGCCCGAAATAGGTGTCGAAGCGCCAGGACCCGGCCAGAAACTTCTCACGGTAGCTGAGATACGTCAGGGTATCCGCGGCCCGTTCATCGGCGACCTGTGTTGTTCTGAGCAACGTCTGGCCTGCAAGCGCAGTCAGCGGCCGCTCACCGCTGAGCGCCGTTACGCGAAGTTTGATTCGACCGTCGGCGCCCGCCGAAATGCGGCCATCCGCGGCCACGGTGCCGTCAGTGACCTGCAGCGAAAGGCGGTACCCCGGCGCCCCATCTAGCCTATTGCGTGACCAGGTCACCGTCTTACCGGCTACCTGGGCGGGCGTAGCAACCTCCGCAGGAATCGTCCCCAACGACTGATAGTCTCGCAACACACGGATGCTGGAGAGAACCGCCTGCTTCGGAACGAGGCCGTGTGCAGCGACCGACGCCTCAAATGTGATTCCGTACAGAGTGCGGCCGCTCGCATCTTTCTCGACTCTCGCCGCCGGCGAAGCGTTAACCACCCATTGTGGAGCCGCGGGCTGTTCGGGCCCAAACCATAGCCCCACACCGCTGTTACCGGCGGGGAACGCGACCAACATCCGCGGAGCGGTGCCCGAACGCAACAGCAGATGGGCCGCTACCGCGCCGTCACGCAGGAAGTAGTTGAGATTCTGTCCTTCCGGGACTTCGAAGTGAAACGGAGCTTCCGCGCCCTGACTCGCCGCTACCGGGCCGATCAGTACGACTATGCAAACGAGAAGGCGTGAGATGCGCACGGTGTCCTCGGTGGGTCTTCAGTGTGCCGAACGGCGGATTATAGTCGCTCGGCTCCCCTCGAGGTCGAGCAGCGCCCGCGGAACGGGGTTTGCAAGCGCGCCCCGGCAAATCATTTATTCGCGGATGAGAGCCTGGCCGCAATGTCGTCCGCCAGCATACCCACGAGTTGGCTCATGGCGCGCGCCTGCGCCGCGGCGTCGCCGCCTGCAGCAGGTACACTCAGCTCCACAGGGTATTGAGGTCCCGGTTGATCCGATCCCGCCACGGCCACCGACCAACTCCCCGCCAGCACCACGGCCCCAGAGGGCCCTTTTTGAAATCTGAGGATATCGAGCGCAATTACATTCGTACCCGCCGGTGCTGCACTCTCGGGCAGAATGACGTTGCCCCGCGGCAGGCGCTGAACCAGGTCCTGCGTGAGCACCCTTCGCAACAGGTCGGCGAGCGGCGCGCCCCAGCGATCCTGCTCCGCGATTGTCAGGGAGTTGGCTGCGTTCTGGGACACCAGGGTCTTGCGATCCAGCTCACGTGGAAGATGGGCTGCGCCTACCTGAAGGGGCACACGCGATGCCGTGGCAGCCGGATGTGGCGATTTCACGGGATCCAATGTATAGAAGTGGACCGGCGGACTGGAAGCGCAGCCGCCGCTCACAGTTGCAACAGCCAGCAGACAGAGCGCGGCGGCTTTCATCGGCCTCGCACCAGGCTTTCGGGATGTTGATCGAGGTCGTTGGCCAATGACCGCACAGCACGAGCCGCATCCGTGAGCTCGCGCAGCGAGTCTTGAAGATTGCCGTTGGCGGAAGTGGGGCCGGCTGACACTGTGCGCCGCGCGGCCACTGCAGTTGCATCGATTTCGCTTGCGGTCTTGCGCAGATCCTCCACAGTTTGATGGACGCTCTGCAGGGTCGGCGCAACCTGCGGAGCCGAATCGTGAACCATCTTGTCCAAAGCGGCGAGGGCCGAATCGAGCCGATCGATGCTGTGCTCGAGTTGGGGCGAGGACGTAAGAGTCTTCAGTTGCGCGGTAGTCGCGCGGATGTTTTCACCTATCTCGGCCAGCGGCAATTGTCCCGCCTGCGCAAATAGCCGATCGAGTCCCCCTCCTTCCTGCACCGGAATCTCCGGATGAGGCCCAGTGGCTTGCAACCGCCCGGGGGCGGCCTCCGGCTCCATGGCTAATGTGATCTCCCCGCTGCCCACCACCGGAGGCGCCTGTGTGAGCCGCGCACGCAGACCGTGTTGGACCAGGTGACCAAGCGCCGTATTCATATGAGTGCCCGAGTCCTGCTGTTCCGGAGCCCCCTGAATGTGAAAGCGCGTGGGATCGAGCATCACCAGGACTGCGGTACTCACCTTCCCGTCGACGGGATCGGTGGTGAGCTGCACGTTCGCCACTTCACCTACCGTAAAACCGAGCAGCTTCACGGGCGCCCCGGGCTTCAACTCACCACCCGAAGTTGAAAAGTGCAACACGTAGGGAACGGACACGGTCAGCCGCTCCGGCGGAGAGCCCAAGCGACCGTTGAAGTGCCGGGCAGGTTTGCCCTGTCCCGAGACCAACACAATGCTGGGCCCGGCAACAATGGACTTGAGAGAGGCCGGATCGGAAAAGCTCGGTTGTGCGCCCTTCAGATAGAACTCGCTGTCGGAACGCAGATACTGCTGCACGCGATGGTCAATGTTGAGCTCAGCGATCACGTGCACTCCGTCTGGGTCCAAGGTGAGGCGCCGGACCGTGCCAACCTTCATTCCGCGAAACATCACCTCCGTATCGCCCTCCTTCATGCCCGCGGCGTCCTCGAAGACGACAGTGGCATCGATACCCCGGTCGCTGAAGGCCCGAATCAGGAGCCAGACGACTATGCCGATCGCCGCAACCGGTACGCCCCAAATCCATCCGGGCCAGCGGCTCCGACGAACTTCGGAGACCGTACGGCGAGGCTGCGTATCTGCGCTCTCAGCCACCGCGGAACTCCAGGGCCGCATCCCACATCAACCGCGGATCGAACACCTGCGATGCAATCATGGTCAACACTACGACGAGAATGAACGCGGTCGAACCGGGCGCCGCATCCGCGGAAGCCAACGAGTCAAACTGCAACACGGGCACAAACACCGCGACTGTAAAAACATCGAGATTGGACCAGCGTCCGATCTCATCGATAAATCGATGCAGCGAGGTTTTCAGGACCAGGCGCTTGCGGGATGCGCGCTTGACCGAAAACATGAACCAGCTCAAGCCCGCCAGCTTCAGCAGCGGAATGGCCACGCTCGTGCAGAAGATGAGCACGCCGAGTGGCCACAAACCGGCACCGAAGAGATCCAGGATGCCGTCAATGATCCTGTGCGACACATGCGTACCCATCTGCAGGTCCGTACTCATCGGATACAGGTTCGCGGGGAAATACAACACAAAGCCCGCGATGACGAGTGCCAGCGTCCGCATCATTGAAACAGGCTTCCGTGCTCGCAAACGCAAGCCGCACCGTGGGCACGGAGTGAGCAGTTGATCTTCGGGCAATACCAGCTCGCAAGCGGCGCAGGAGATCGCTCCGACCGCATGGGCGGGCGGCTCCTGTTCCATTCCGATCGCACGCCAGACCGTACGGCGATCGAGGCTCACTCGAGTCAACATGCAGCCAAGAGCCGCGCCAATCAGGCAGAAGCCGCCCGGCATCACCGTGACCGGTAGATTCGCGGCAACCCGGCTGTAGCCAACGGCCGCCCCCAGCAGAAATACGTCCGGCATGGCCCACGAGTCCAAGTGCATCGCCCAGCGATAACCTCTGCCGAGCCAGTGCGGACGCCGGCCGAGGCGCAGCAAGGCCAACACCATGCTCAGCAAGCCAAACCTGAGCAGCGGCAGAATCATCACAAACAGCGCGACTAGGATCGCCGGAATGACCCAATGATGCTCCCAGAGCCTGGCGACTCCCGAGTAGATCCGGCTGCCGCGGCTCATACCCAACATCGAGACCTGCATCAAAGGCAGCAGATTCGCTGGAAACAGCAGGAGGAAAGTCGCGATTGCACAAGCGAGGGCCGCAATGAGACTGCGCCCCGCCGTGCGCTCCAGCCGACTGCGACAAACCGGGCATACCAACGTTGCGCCGCGCTGGAGTGGCGGCAGGTCCTGCAGCGTTCCGCAGTCGGAGCAGGCAATGGTCATGGCCGAGCCATAGCAAGAAGCACGCCCGATGGCCTGCTTCATAACACATGTTATATCCAGGCTTTGCCGCGATTTGGGTATGACGGTTGCTGCGAGCCAGCCATGAGTGAGACAGTCGGTGACTTCCTGGTCGAGCGGCTGCACGCGTGGGGCGTGCGTGTGATGTTTGGTTATCCGGGCGACGGCATTAATGGCGTGTTTGGCGCCTTGAACCGCGCCAAAGGCAAGATCCGTTTCATACAAGCCCGGCACGAAGAGATGGCGGCGTTCATGGCGAGCGCGTACGCCAAGTTCACGGGAGAGCTGGGAGTGTGCATCGCGACTTCAGGGCCGGGAGCCTCCCACCTGGTAACCGGTCTCTACGACGCGCGTCTCGATCACATGCCGGTGCTGGCAATCACCGGACAGCAGGCCCGCGCCGCACTCGGTGGACACTATCAACAGGAAGTGGATCTACCCAGCTTGTATAAAGATGTGGCCGGGGCCTTCGTGCAACAAGCTGCTTCGGCGCCCCAGGTCAGGCACCTCGTTGACAGGGCGATCCGCATCGCAGTCGCCGAGCGCCGGGTTACCGCGATCATCCTGCCGAACGATCTACAGGAAAGTCCGTACGAAGATCCGCCACGCGCCCATGGAACTGTGCACTCAGGTATCGGGTACATGCGCCCCCGCACGCTGCCACAGGAAACAGAGCTGCGCCGCGCCGCGGAAGTGCTGAACAGCGGCAAGAAGGTCGCGATGTTGGTCGGCGCGGGAGCACTCGGGGCCACCGACGAGGTCATTGCCGTAGCCGATCGGCTCGGCGCCGGAGCCGCCAAGGCGCTGCTCGGCAAGGCCGTACTCCCGGACGATCTGCCCTGGGTGACGGGCTCCATCGGACTGTTGGGAACCGAGCCCAGCTACGAGCTCATGAACGAGTGCGACACGCTCCTGATGATCGGCTCGGGATTTCCCTATTCGGAATTTTTGCCGCAGGAAGGCAAGGCGCGCGGCGTTCAGATCGACATCGCCGCGGACATGTTGTCTTTGCGGTATCCGATGGAAGTCAACCTGACAGGCGACGCGGCGGAAACCTTGCGCGCCCTGCGGCCGTTGCTGGAATCGAAATCCGACGGCTCCTGGCGCGCAGGTATCGCCAAAAGCATGGATAAATGGTGGCGTAAGCTGGAAGAGCGCGCCATGCAACCGGCCGTCCCTGTGAATCCTCAGCGGGTCACCTGGGAACTGTCGCCACGCCTGCCCGATCGGGTCATTCTGACCAGCGACTCGGGCTCGTGCGCCAACTGGTATGCGCGCGATCTCAAGATCCGCCGCGGCATGATGGCTTCGCTTTCCGGCGGTCTCGCCTCCATGGGCGCGGCTGTGCCCTATGCCATTGCCGCCAAATTTGCACATCCCGATCGGCCCGTCATTGCGCTCGTGGGCGATGGGGCAATGCAAATGAACAACATGGCCGAGCTGATTACCGTGTCCAAGTACTGGCGGGAATGGGCCGACCCGCGCTGGATTGTCTGTGTGTTCAACAACGAGGACCTGAACCAGGTTACCTGGGAACAACGGGTCATGGAAGGCGACCCGAAGTTCGAGGCGTCGCAGGACATTCCGAACGTTCCCTACCACCGGTTCGCGGAGCTCATCGGCCTGGAGGGGATTTTCGTCGACCGCCCGGATGCGCTGGGTGCGGCCTGGGATCGGGCGCTGGCCGCCCGGCGCCCGGTCGTGTTGGAAGTCAAGACGGACCCGGAGGTCCCACCCCTGCCGCCTCATATCAAATTCGAGCAGGCCGTGAAGTTCTCCAGGGCGCTCCTCAAAGGCGATCCGCGCGAAGGCGCGATGATCAAGGGAACCGCAAGACAGGTACTGGCGTCGATCCTGCCTGGCTCGCGCGACCACGACAATGAGTGAGCGGGCCAGCACTGCGGCCGTGAAAGGTTTGCACGCGAGCGCCTATCGAATTCCTACCGACGGTCCCGAGTCAGACGGAACTTTCAACTGGGACGCGACCACACTGGTAGTGGTGCACGTGGACGCTGGTGGTCGGCGCGGCATGGGCTACACGTATGCTGATGCGTCTATTGCATCATTGATTACCGGGCCGCTCATGCGCGCAGTCATGGATAGAGATGCGTTCGACATCTGCGGGTGTTGGACGGCCATGCAGCGAGCAGTGCGCAATCTCGGCCGCTCGGGGCTTGCCGCCTGCGCCATTTCTGCCATCGACACCGCGCTATGGGACTTGAAGGCCAAATTGCTGGACATCGCGCTCGCGGCCCTGCTCGGCTGCCGGCGCAGCGCCGTCCCGATCTACGGCAGCGGCGGCTTCACCAATTATTCGGACGACCAACTCCGAATGCAGTTGTCGAACTGGGCGACGCGCGACGGCTGCAAAGCCGTCAAGATGAAAATCGGCAGCGATCCGCAGCGGGATCCCGCCAGGGTGAAGGTGGCTCGAGCGGCCATTGGCGATCGAGAGTTGTTCGTGGACGCCAACGGCGCATTCTCCACGAGCCAGGCGTTGCGCTTTGCCGCATTCGCACACGAATCGCAGGTGCGCTGGTTTGAGGAGCCCGTGAGCTCCGATGACACCAGCGGGTTGCACCTCATGCGTGAGAATGCCCCGGCGGGAATGGAGATCGCAGCCGGGGAATACATCTACACACTCGACGATGCGCGGCGGTTGCTCGAAGGAACTGCAGTGGACGTATTACAAGCCGACGTCACGCGCTGCGGCGGTATTACCGGTTTTCTGAATGTGAGCGCACTCTGCGAGGCGCACCACATTGACCTGTCTGGTCACTGCGCACCTGCTCTTCATCTTCATGTTGCCTGCGCTGCACCCCGGCTGCGCCACCTCGAATGGTTTCACGACCATGTGCGGATCGAACACCTGCTGTTTGAGGGCGCGCCCATTGCGCGCGAGGGTGCAATTCGCCCCGACCTCGGCCGGCCCGGTCACGGTCTCGAGTTCAAAGCGCGCGATGCCCGCGAATTCGCCGTACCGGCAACCCAACTGCAATGAAGCAGACCACCTCCAGCGCTCGCCAGCTCAATTTGAGCGCCGCTCTCCTGGGCCTGTCCGTGTTGACGGACGCGGGCGTAGAGCACTACCGCGGCTCATTTCGGAATCGGGCAATGTATGTGCCCCTGGTGAGCGCGGCCCTGACCCTCGGTGCCAGTCTCATGGGCGCCGCCGATCCGGCGCCGAAGAGTAACCGCGTCCGGGATGCCGTCTATGCGCTGGCTGCGGTGACCGGTCTTGCGGGGCTCGGATTTCACGCCTACAACATAAGCAAACGTCCCGGTGGCTGGTCCTGGCTGAATCTCTTCTACGCGGCCCCCGTGGGCGCGCCCGGCGCCCTGGTGTTGGCTGGTCTTCTTGGGGGTGCCTCCGAATGGTTACGCGAGTGTGATCCTCACGACGCGCAGCGTGTGGGTCGGTTGCTCGCAGCCATCAGCGCTGGCGGATTCGCCGGTAATGTTGCTGAAGTCGGCTTGTTGCACTTCCGGGGCGCCTATCAACACCCCGCTATGTTCCTGCCAGTAAGCGTACCGCCGGTCGCCGCCGCTCTGCTGACGCGCGCTGCCCTGAAACCGCCGCAGCGCGACGGATTGCTGACGCGGACCTGGTTGAAGCTGACGGCATTACTGGGTTTGGTGGGTATTGGGTTTCACGCCCGTGGCGTTTCCCGCAACATGGGCGGCTGGCGCAACTGGAGCCAGAACATTCTGAACGGGCCGCCGCTGCCGGCTCCGCCCAGCTTCACTGCACTCGCCATTGCGGGACTGGCTGCGCTCGCGCTGCTGAAGGACCGTCCCCATGACTGACCGGTATCCCGGCTATGACGTCCTCACCAAACGCAACTCCCCCTCATGGAACGATCAGACACGGCGCGTGGTGGATGAGCGGCTGGCAATCGATCCCGGGCGCCATCGGTTCTGCAACGATTCCGAATGGCTGACACTGACGGCAATCTGTGAGCAGGTCGTACCGCAGCCGGCCGACCGGGCTCATCCTGTACCCATTGCAGCCATGCTGGATGAGAAGCTTTGCGCGAACTCCGGCGACGGCTACCGGAATGGGCGCCTTCCGTCGATGCGCGAGGCGTGGCGGCGCGGCCTGCGAGCATTTGAAGCCGAGGCACGAGAGCGGCATGGATGTGCGTTTCATCAACTCGCAGCGGCCCAACAGGTAGCGCTGTTGACCGCCGTGCAGAACGGTCAGGTCGACAGTCCTGCCTGGGGTGACATGCCGCCCGCGCTCTTCTTCACCGACCGGCTGCTGCACGACATTGTGAGCGCCTATTACGCACACCCGACCGCCTGGAATGAGATCGGTTTCGGCGGTCCCGCCAGCCCCCGCGGCTATGTGCGGTTGGATTTCGATCGCCGTGATCCGTGGGAAGCCGCTGAGGCGCGGCCCGGCAGTGAGTACCGGGCACGATCCGAAAATGCCCGCGTCGGATGAGGCAGGCGCGCGCCCTCGCGCCATGCAAGGACGCGCGCCGGACGTCTTCAGGCGGGGCGGGTGGGTCCCGATGCGCCAATTCGGCAACGATACGGAAGTTGATTTCGCGATTGTGGGGACTGGCGCCGGCGGCGGCACACTGGCCTGCAAGCTGTCCGAATACGGCTTCTCGGTAGTGGCCCTCGATGCGGGGCCGTACTGGCGGCCTCTCGAGGACTTCGCCTCGGATGAATACCACCAGAGCAAGCTCTACTGGAGCGACGAGCGCATTGTGGACGGCGAGAATCCGTTGCAGCTTGGTGCCAACAACTCCGGGCGCTCGGTCGGCGGCTCGACGGTGCACTTTGCGATGGTGTCGCTGCGCTTTCGACCCGAATGGTTCCGCTCCCGCAGCCAACTCGGCTATGGCGCCGACTGGCCGCTCGACTGGCGCGAGATGTGGCGTTACTACGGAGAGGTCGAGCAGTCGCTCAAGATTTCCGGTCCCGTCACTTATCCCTGGGGTCCGCGGCGCCCGCGCTACCCTTATCGAGCGCACGAGCTGAACGCCGCCGCACTGGTTTTGGCCCGAGGCGCCGAGGCGCTCGGCATCCCCTGGACTCCAACTCCGCTCGCAACACTCTCCGCGCCTCGCGACCTGGCGCACCCCTGTGTCTACCGGGGCATGTGTGTCATCGGGTGTTCCACCAATGCCAAGCAGAGCGTGTTGGTTACCTGGCTGCCGCGTGCCCTGGCCGCGGGTGCGGAGATTCGCGACCTGGCTACGGTTGGCCGTGTAGAGCACGATCAAAGCGGCCGCGTGACGGGCGTCCACTACCACCGCGAGGGCCAATGGCAGTTTCAACGGGCCCGCCATGTCGTCGTGGCCGGTTATGCGATTGAAACGCCGCGCCTGCTGTTGAATTCAGCCACCGGCCGTTTCCCCGATGGACTGGCCAATTCCTCCGGCCTGGTCGGCCGCAATCTCATGGTGCAATCCAACCAGGCAGTGTGGGGAATCATGCAACAGGAGATCCGCTCCTACAAAGCCCCACCGTCGCTGGCCATCACCGAGCATTGGAACTACACGGATGCCGGCAAGGATTTCTTCGGGGGCTATTGTTACATGAGCCAGGGCCCTCTGCCCATTGTCTGGGCCAACACCCAGTCGGCGAAGCGGGGACTGTGGGGCGCGCCGCTGCTGCGGGAGATGGAGAAATACAACCACCAGGTGGGGCTCAAGATTGTTGGCGAATGCCTGCCGCAGGAGCGCAATCGAGTGACCTTGACGGACGAACGGGACGGGTTGGGTTTGCCCATACCGCGAGTCACCTTCTCGTACTGCGACAATGACCGGCGCCTCATCAAGCACTCGCTTCGCTTCATGCGCCATGCGCTGGAAGCCGTGGATGCCGGCGAGATCTGGGACGAGACCGATGACACCTGCCATCTGAACGGCACTGCACGCATGGGTTACGACCCCGAAACGAGCGTGGTCGATGCCGACTGCCGTTCCTGGGACATTCCCAATCTCTGGATTTGCGACGGCTCAGTCTTCCCCACGGTGGGAGGCGTCAACCCGTCGCTCACCATCCAGGCCCTGGCCTGTCGCACCGCCGACCGGATCAGGCAGCTCGCCGCCCGGGGAGAGCTGTAAGTGCCATGGCGCAGGTATTCGATCGCGGCACTGTGTTGGCGCTCCGGGTGGGATCCATCATCCTGCTGCTGGTTGCAGTCGCCCTGGTCTTTGCCTGGCGCTGGGGCATCGGTTATCCGCAGGCGCGAAGCGCCCCGCCTCATCAACCTCTACCGTTCAGCCATCAACATCATGTTCGTGATGACGGGATCGACTGCCGCTACTGCCACACGTCGGTGGAGAAATCAGGCTTCGCCGGCATTCCCTCGAGCGACATCTGCATGACCTGCCATTCGCAACTATTCAAGGACGTCGCCTTGTTCGAGCCGCTGCGGCAAAGCATGCGGACCGGCAACCGCCTGCATTGGACGCGGGTGCATGATCTGCCTGACTTTGTATTTTTTGATCATAGCGCACACGTGACTCATGGCGTTCCCTGCCAGGAATGTCATGGACGCATTGACCAGATGCCGCTGACGGCACGGGTGAAAACTCTGGAGATGCGGTGGTGCCTCTCCTGTCATCGCGATCCGGGGCCTCACCTGGTAAAGCCCGGCGATGTGTTCACGATGCACACGCGAGAGCCTGCCACCCCGGCTGATCAAAAGGCACTGCTTGCGTATTACAACATTCCTGACCGGCGGCGAATGACGGATTGCTCACTATGTCACCGGTGACCCCGGACGAAGGATTTTCGCCGGAGCGACGGCGCCTGCTGCAGCTTCTCGCGGCTTCCGCGGCAATGGCTACTGGTGCATGCAGCGGCCCGCCACCGGAGCCGATCGTGCCGTTCGTACGCGCCCCGGAAGAGGAAATTCCGGGCAAGCCCTTGTTCTACGCTACGAGCGTATTGCTGGGCGGCTATGCCATGGGTGTCCTGGTGGAAACCAACGGTGGACGGCCCACCAAGGTCGAAGGCAATCCGCTCCACCCGGCGAGCCTGGGCGCAACCGACATGTTTTCCCAAGCGGCCGTGTTGCAGTTGTGGGACCCAGCCCGCTCGCAGGTCCCGCTGCACAACGGCGCCGTGGCGACCTGGCCGGAGTTCCTGAATTCAATGCAGGGGCGCCTTGCCGAGCTGGACCGCTCGCAGGGTGCCGGTCTACACGTTCTGACACGTACGGTTAGCTCCCCGACCCTGCAGTGGCAAATGGACACGCTGCGCGAGATCTACCCGGGAGCGAGCTGGCACCAGTACGAGCCACTGCATCGTGACAATGAATTGCGCGGCAGTGAGTTGGCGTTCGGGCGACCGCTGCAGACACGTTACTACCTCGATCGTGTCCGCGTGTTGCTGAGCCTCGACGACGATGTACTGAGTTGCTCTCCCTCCAGCGTTCGCTATGCGCGGGATCTCATGCGGTCGCGCAATCCTGAGCGGGGCTCCATGAGTCGACTCTATGCGTTGGAGTGCACCCCGGGGTTGCTGGGCACCAAGGCCGACCATCGGTTGGCGCTGGCGCCTGCGGATATTCGGAAGTTCATACTCCATCTGGCGCAAGCATTGGGCGTTGCGGGTGTGACGGCCGGCGCGTCGCCAGCCCCCGCGTTCGAAGCGGCGCTATTGCAGGATTTCACAGCCAACCCGGGTGACAGTGTCATTCTGCCCGGAATGCGCCTGGCCCCGGAGCTGCAGGCGCTCGTCCACGCACTCAATCATCGCCTCCAGGGTCACGGCCGCACTTTCGATCACATCGAGCCGATAGCCTACCGACCGACATCGAATCTGGAGTCCATCCGCGAGCTGACCCGCGCCATGAAGCAGGGCCGGGTCGAGACACTCGTCATTCTCGATGGCAATCCCGGCTATGACGCGCCGGCGGACCTGGAGTTCGCAGCGCACCTGAGCCGGGTGCCCGAATCGATTCACCTCGCATCGTATCTGGATGAAACCTCCATTCACTGCACATGGCATTTGCCGCGCGCACACGAGTTCGAACAGTGGAGCGATGGGCGCGCCTACGATGGCACAGCCAACATCATTCAGCCCGTCATTGCGCCCCTTTATGGAGGTCACTCCGCCCACGAAGTCCTGAATGTGCTGCTGCGCCGTCCAGCAACGACTGACTACGAGACGGTGCGCGAGCACTGGCGGCGGAGTTTCGATCCCGCCAGAGCCGAGGATCAATGGCGCACAGCGTTGCGCGAAGGAGTGGTCGCAGGAACCGCCGCACCGGCGGTCACTCCGCCCACTCCCAAAGTCCCCCCACTCTCGAACCCGCCCGGGGCGAGCCAGTGGGCGGCAGCTTTTGTGCCCGACCAATCGCTCCTGGATGGGCAGTTCGCCAACAACTCCTGGCTGCAGGAAATCCCGCGCTCGCTCAGCAAACTGACGTGGGACAACGCAGCGTACCTTTCCCCGCGCACCGCTGCGGCGCTGAAAGTAGCCACGGGGGATGAAATCGAGATTCACCGCGATGGCCGCACGATCCGTGCCGGCGCATGGGTGCTGCCCGGCCAGGCCGATAACTGTCTCACGCTCCCGTTGGGTTACGGGCGCACCCACGCGGGGCCGGTGGGCAGCGGTGTTGGATTCGACGCCTACCCGCTGCGAACCTTCGACTCACCGTGGTATGCCGACATCCAGGTGCGGCGCACCGGGCGCAACTGGCTCCTCGTGACGACTCAGACTCACTCACGCATGGAAGGCCGGCACATCGTCCGCTCGGCCAATCTCGACGAGTTCACACGCAATCCTGCCTTCGCGACCGCGCAGGAGCAGGACCGCATTCCCGATCACACCTTGTACCCCGACTATCCCTATGGCAGCTATCAGTGGGGCATGGCAATCGATCTCAACGCCTGCATCGGCTGCAACGCCTGCACGATTGCCTGCCAGGCGGAAAACAACATTCCGGTGGTGGGCAAGGAGGAAGTTCAGCGGGGCCGCGAAATGCACTGGATCCGCGTAGACCGCTACTACGATGAGCAGCCGGGACACCTGGAAACCCTGTTTCAACCCGTTCCCTGCATGCATTGCGAGCGCGCGCCGTGCGAGCTCGTATGCCCGGTGGAGGCCGCGATTCACGACTCCCAGGGACTCAATCTGCAGGTGTACAACCGCTGTGTGGGGACCCGCTTCTGTTCCAACAATTGCCCCTACAAGGTACGGCGATTCAACTTTCTGCAATATTCAAAGCAATTCGGCGAGGCCTTCAAGGCGCTGCACAACCCGGATGTGACCGTGCGCCAGCGCGGCGTCATGGAGAAGTGTACTTACTGCGTGCAACGCATCCAGCGCGGGCGGATCGAATCGGAGAAGCTCGGCCAGCCGCTGCAGGATGGGCAGGTCGTGACTGCCTGCCAGGCGGCTTGCCCAACCCAGGCGATCATTTTCGGCAACATCAATGACCCGAAGTCGATGGTGCATGAAGCCAAGGCCCGTCCGCGCAACTACACGCTGCTTGCCGAGCTGAACACTCGCCCGCGAACCACTTACCTTGCACGCATTACCAACCGCCAGGCAGGCCTGAAGGAGGTTTGATTCGTGGCGGAGCCGACATCAGCCACCACCTCCCCGCTCGCGCCGGTGACGGTGCCGCGCAGCTATACCTACGCCACTGTTACCGACAAGATTGCCGCGATCGTGCTGGAACGGCGCTCGCGCTGGCCGTGGTTTCTCGGCTTCGGCTTTGCGTTTCTGTGGACGTTGGCATTCTTTTTTGCCTGCGGCTATTTGTTCATGCGCGGTCCCGGTATCTGGGGTGTCGACATTCCGGTTGCCTGGGGATATGCCATCGGCAACTTCGTGTGGTGGATCGGGATAGGTCATGCCGGCACCTTCATTTCCGCGATTCTATTGTTGCTGCGGCAGAAGTGGCGTACCTCAATCAATCGCTTCGCGGAGGCCATGACGCTGTTTGCCGCCGGAATCGCCGGCCTCTTTCCAGTGCTGCACCTGGGACGCCCCTGGTTCTTCTACTGGCTGGTTCCCTATCCGGATGCCATGGACTTGTGGCCGCAATGGCGCAGTCCCCTGGTGTGGGACTTCTTTGCCATCAGCACCTACCTGACGGTGTCATTGGTGTTCTGGTATGTGGGACTGATTCCAGATCTCGCGACCCTGCGCGACCGTGCCAAAACTCGCACGAGTCAGATTCTGTATGGACTGTTTGCGCTCGGCTGGCGCGGCGAGGCACGTCACTGGGCCCGGCACCAAAGCGCCTATCTGCTGCTGGCGGGCCTCGCGACGCCACTGGTCGTCTCCGTGCACAGTGTCGTGTCGCTGGACTTCGCCATCGGCAACACGCCCGGGTACCACTCGACCATCTTTCCTCCCTACTTCGTGGCCGGCGCCCTCTTTTCAGGATTCGCGATGGTCCTGACATTGGCGATTCCGTTACGTCATTTTTTCCAACTGCAGGATCTGATTACCGTGCGGCATCTCGAGAACGCCGCCAAGGTCCTGCTCGCCTGCAGCGCCTTTGTCACCTATGGCTACCTGTCCGAAACCTTCATGGCCTACTACAGCGGCGATCAGTTCGATATCTATATGATCCAGAACCGCATGATCGGACCCTATGCACCCGTGTACTGGGCGCTCATCACCTGCAATGTGCTGGCGCCGCAGATCGTCTGGTGGCGCTGGGCGCGGCGCAATGTCGTGGTTCTCTTCATTCTGAGCATTGTTGTCAACATGGGAATGTGGATGGAACGCTTCCTGATCGTGGTTTCCAGCCTGCACCGGGATTTTCTGCCGTCGGCCTGGGGCATGTTCTATCCGACCGCCTGGGACTGGACGCATCTGCTCGGCTCGGTGGGCCTGTTCGTGGTGTTGTTCATGTTGTTCGTGCGCTTCTTGCCCGCGATTTCGATCTCGGAAGTCCGCGAAATGCTGCATGAGGAGAAGGCGCAATGAAGAGCTACGGCTGGCTCGCGGAGTTTGCGACACCGGAGGATCTTCTCGGTGCCGCCAAGCGCGCCCGCGATGCCGGCTATCGCCGGATCGAAGCGTACTCGCCCTTCGCAGTAGAGGGACTGGCCGAGGTAGTAGGGTCTCATACCGATCGCATACCGCTCATTACCTTGATCGGCGGAATCGTCGGAGGCGCGGGCGGCTACTTCATGGAGTGGTATTCCGCCGTCATCGACTACCCGATCAATCAGGGTGGCCGCCCCTATCATAGCTGGCCGGCTTTCATCCCCGTGACATTCGAGCTGACGGTGTTGGGTGCAGCGCTGTTCGCGCTCGTGGGGATGCTGGCACTCAACGGGTTACCCAGGCTTTATCATCCGGTATTCAACGTCCCTGAATTCGAAATGGCCTCCCGCAGCCGCTTCTTCCTGTGCCTGCGCCATGACGATCGCCATCATGAGCGTGACGCGACCCAACAGTTCCTGTCGTCACTGAATCCGTTGTCCGTGAGCGAGGTGCCGCTATGAGGTGGCCTATGCGCCGGCTCGCGCTCGTCACTCTCATTGCGCTTGGGGGCTGCGAGAAGCAGATGCAGGACATGTACGATCAGCCCCGCTACAAGCCGCTCGCGGCCAGCTCAATGTTTACTGATGGCGGCGCATCGCGACCTCCCGTGGCAGGGACCCAGGTGCACGCGCGGGGCACCTTCTCGGGCAGCTCGTCGGGGCGCGTCGGCACGGACACTGCTCAGCGGTGGTACCGCGACGAGCTTGCCACCAGCAATCCCTATCCTGTCACTCTCAGCTTGCTGAAACGCGGACAGGACCGATTCAACATCTACTGCGCACCCTGCCACAGCCCGGTGGGCGACGGCGATGGGTTCATTGTGCACCGGGGATTTCCCGCGCCCCCCTCCTACCACATCGATCGGCTTCGAGAGGCGCCCGATCGCCACTTCTTCGATGTCATGACGCACGGCTATGGAATCATGTATCCCTATGCCGATCGGGTCACGCCTCGGGATCGCTGGGCAATCGTGGCCTACATCCGCGCGCTGCAACTGAGTCAGCACGCACCCGCTTCCTCGTTGGATCGCGAGAGCCCGAAATGAGCCGCGCGACTCGCTACACCTCGATTGCGGGCGCCTGTGCCGCTGTCATGGTCGCTGCCGGGTATGCCTTCAATCCCGCGGAGTTCCTCAGCTCATATCTGTTTGCTTTCCTGTTTTGCGTGGGCTTGTCGCTGGGAGCGATGGCGAATCTGATGCTGCACGAGCTGACCGGCGGACGCTGGGGTCTGCCAATCCGCCGCCCGTGGACTGCCGCTACGCGCCTCGTGCCATTGAACATTGTGTTGTTTATTCCCTTGTTGTGCGGGCTGCCATTGGTCTATCACTGGGTTGGCTCGAGCGCGCCGGACGTGTCACTCAAACACTGGTGGCTGAACCGCCCGTTCTTCCTTGCTCGTGCTGCCGTCTACTTGCTGATCTGGGCGATCCTCGCCTGGCGCTGGCTGGCAGTCGCGGCCCGTACCGACGAAATGCGGCCGCCGGCGCTGCGGCGCTGGAGCGCGCTCGGCCTCATCCTTTACGGTCTGACCATGTCACTGGCGGCTGTCGACTGGATCATGTCCCTGATGCCGCAGTGGTATTCGACCACATTCGGCCTGCTCGTCGGTACATCCCAGATGCTCTCGGGGATGGCGCTCGGCGCGGCTGCGTGCGCCTTCTGGCCGGAAGCCCGCACCGACGCGGGGCGCCTCCAGGATTTCGGCAACCTGCTGCTCATGTACGTCATGAGCTGGGCCTACCTGGCCTTCACCCAGTACCTCATCATCTGGGCGGAAGACTTGCCGAAGGAGACGGCCTGGTTTATACCGCGCGTGCAGACGAGCTGGCGCTGGCTCACGCTGACTGTGCTCATTTTGCAGTTTGCCCTGCCTTTCGTACTGTTGCTGTCCCGTGTGGTGAAGCGCGCTCCCCGCTACCTCGGCCCTTTGGCGCTCTCTTTGCTGATCGGACAGCTTCTGTTCAATTTCTACCTCGTCATGCCCGTATTGAAACCTACTGGCTTCCAGCTTGCGTGGAGCGATCCGTTGGTGGTGATCGCTGTCGTGGGCTTCTGGTTCGTTGCATGGGTACGCAATCTCAACACGCCGTTGTCGCATGAATACGCCAACCCCCACCGGTGAACATCCGCAACAGGAGCCCGACGACCTGCGCCCTCGCGCGATTTTGCTCTGCGCAGCCGCGGTGGTCGGCATGGTGTTGGCGGCAGCGCTGTTGGCTCACTTGTTGACGCACGGCCCCAACGCGGCCCCGCCGACCCGACCCGCAAGCTACTTGACCAGCAATCCGGACGCTGACATAACCAAGTATCAACAGGAGAAGCGTTCGCAACTGGAAGCACCCGGATGGGTGGACCAGGACCACTTTGCGCACATTCCGATTGAGCAGGCCATGCGGGAGCTGGCCGCTGGGAGCTCGAAATGAACCCCCGGATCGCAGGGCTCGCCGCGATACTGCTCTGTCTCGCCACGCCGTTGCAGGCAGCAGTGACGAACGTGGGATGGGATCAGCACACAGGCACCCTGCTACCTCTGCAACTTCATTTTCGCGACGAGTCAAATCACGCGGTGGTGCTGGGCAAGTATTTCAACCGGACGCCCGTGGTACTGGTACTGACCTATTTCTCCTGCCCGGAGCTGTGCCCAATGGTCCTGCAAGGCGTGCAGGAATCCCTCCGCAGCACCGGACTCGAGCCCGGCCGCGACTACCAACTCCTGGCCGTCAGCATCGATCCGCGCGACACGCCCGCGGAAGCCCGGCAAAAGATGGCTGAGTTGCTGAAATTCGCACCCCTGCGGCTAGCCACGCATTTCCTGACGGCACCGGACAACTCAGCCGCCGTCCTCGCGCATGTTCTCGGCCTGCGCTACGCCTTTGACTCCGAGCACGGTCAATTCGCGCACGCGGCCGGATTCACAGTGGTGAACAGCCATGGGCGTATCAGTCAATACCTGTTTGGTGTTCGCTACCCGGCCGGGACCGTACGAACCGCCCTGATTGATGCAGGCCGCGGTCGCATCGACGCCTATGCCGATCAACTGCTGCTGTTGTGTTATCACTTCGACCCCCTGCTTGGCCGATACAGCCTTGCGATCCTGACCGGGTTCCGCGTTGCAGGCGTGCTCGCCCTGTTGCTGGGTGCACTCGGTTGGTGGCGCCTGTCGCATGCGAGAAGGCCATGACC
The DNA here is from genome assembly GCA_018241505.1 of Pseudomonadota bacterium. Lineage (GTDB taxonomy): Bacteria > Pseudomonadota > Gammaproteobacteria > Steroidobacterales > Steroidobacteraceae > 13-2-20CM-66-19. Next base: position 171,988 of record JAFEDS010000022.1, read on the forward strand.
TACAACATGGATGCAGCACTACGTTCGGCATCCACGCTGGGTACAAAGGTGGATGCGCTGTTCCTGACGATGCTCGGCATCACGGGGATAGTCGCGGTCGGCGTCGCCGTGCTGATTGTCCTGTTCGCGATCCGCTACCGGCACGGTTCGAAGGCAGATCGCTCGCATCCACCCACGCGCGTGCGCTGGGTCGAGATCACCTGGACGACCACACCGCTGGCGATCTTCCTGGTCATTTTTTTCTGGTCGAGCGAGGTGTTCACCCAGTTTCATCGGCCGCCCGACAACGCGCTGCGCATCCATGTCCTGGCCAAACAGTGGATGTGGAAGCTCGAACATGCCAACGGCCGGCGTGAGATCGATGAGCTGCACGTGCCGCTGGGTGAACCGGTCGAGCTGATCATGACTTCACAGGATGTCATCCACAGTTTCTTTGTGCCGGCTTTTCGTGTGAAGCAGGATGTCGTGCCGGGCCGCTATACCAACCTGTGGTTCACGGCCACACGAGCGGGACGTTTCGATCTGGAATGCGCGGAGTATTGCGGCACCGAGCACGCGAGGATGCACGGCGCGATCATAGTGATGCGTCCTGTCGAGTTTGCCGACTGGCTTGCGGCCGGTACGGCGCAGCCCGGACTGGCTTCGCGCGGTTTCGATCTGTATCGCCGCGTTGGCTGCAGTGGTTGCCACGAACCCACCTCCACCGTCCATGCGCCGGATCTCACAGGATTGTTCGGCAATCCGGTCCATCTCGCCGACGGCAGTAGGGTCGTTGCGGATGAGAACTATATCCGCGATTCCATCCTGCAGCCGCAGAAACAGATCGTCGCCGGATTCGATCCTGTGATGCCTTCGTTTCAAGGCCAGCTCAGTGAGGATGATCTGATCGCACTCATTGCGTTCATTCAATCGCGAGGCAATGCGCCATGATTGAAACCGCGCTCCCCGCCAGCTCCTTTCACGAGGCCAGTTACCTTCGGGAAGGGTTCACGCTGCGCTCCTGGCTGCTCACGCGGGATCACAAGCGCATTGCCCTGCTCTACATGATTTCGATTACCGGCTTCTTCTTTATTGGCGGTGCCGCCGCCACCCTGATGCGACTCGAGCTGATGACACCGGCCGGGGACCTGGTAAGCGCCGAGACCTACAACCGCTTGTTCACGGTCCACGGCGTCATCATGGTCTGGTTCTTTCTCATTCCCTCGATACCCGCCACCCTGGGCAATTTCCTGATTCCTCTCATGATCGGCGCGCGCGAAGTGGCCTTTCCGCGCCTGAATCTGGCGAGTTGGTACATCTACACGCTTGGCGGCCTGTTCGTGGTCGCAACTCTGATTGCCGGTGGTGTTGACACAGGCTGGACCTTCTACACGCCGTTTTCGACGCTGTTCTCCAACTCCAACGTGATACTCGCCGTCGCGGGTGTTTTCGTCGTTGGTTTCTCATCCATCCTGACGGGGCTCAACTTCATCGTGACCGTACACCGGATGCGCGCCCCGGGGATGACGTGGTTCAGACTTCCCCTGTTTGTGTGGGCGCACTACGCAACCAGCGCGATCCTGGTACTCGCCACCCCCGTGCTGGCCATGACATTGTGCCTCATTGCGTTCGAACGCATCACCCACATCGGGATCTTCGATCCCGCCCTGGGCGGCGATCCGCTGTTGTTTCAGCATCTGTTCTGGTTCTACTCGCATCCTGCCGTCTACATCATGGTGCTGCCGGCCATGGGAGTCGCAAGCGAAATTATTCCGTGCTTCGCCCGCAAGCCGGTCTTCGGTTACCGCATGATGGCGTACGCCATTCTCGGCATTGCCGTGATCGGCTTTCTGGTCTGGGGACACCATATGTTTGTGTCCGGCCAGAGCGTTTACGCCAGCGTCGCTTTCTCGCTTCTGAGCTACCTGGTCGCCATTCCATCCGCCATCAAGGTCTTCAACTGGACCGCGACTCTTTACAAGGGCTCCATCACCTGCTCGGCACCCATGCTGTATGCGCTCGGGTTCGTCGGCCTGTTCACCATTGGCGGGCTGACCGGGTTGTTTCTGGCCGCGGCGGCGCTCGATGTGCACCTGACCGACACCTATTTCGTAGTGGCCCACTTTCACTACATCATGGTGGGGGGCACGGTCATGGCCTATCTCGGAGCGTTGCATTTCTGGTGGCCCAAAATCACGGGCCGGATGTATCCCGAAGTGTGGGGCCGTATTGCCGCGGTTGTGATTTTCATCGGCTTCAATCTCACGTTTTTTCCGCAATACCTGCTGGGTGCCTGGGGCATGCCACGGCGATATCACGAGTACGCCCCGCAGTTCCAATTGCTCAACGAGATCTCCTCATCGGGAGCTGCCATCCTGGGACTGGGCTATCTGCTGCCGCTGGTCTATCTCACCTGGTCGATGCTGCACGGCGCGCGCGCACGCGACAACCCGTGGAGCGCAACCGGGCTCGAGTGGCAGACACCCTCTCCGCCTCCCCAACACAACTTCGACTCGAATCCGCAGGTGGACCGAGGGCCCTACTGCTATCAGCCGGCCGCCGAGACAGCGGAGCCACCGGCATGAACGTCGTTGCGGAGCAATTTGCGAGCGCCGCGCGCCAGCGCCAGTCCGCGGAGCTGGGAATGTGGGTATTCCTGTCCACGGAGATCATGTTCTTTGCCCCTCTGTTCCTGGGATACACATACGGGCGCTGGGCGCTCGCGGACAGCTTCGGGGCCGCCAGTCAGCATACGGATGTTGTGATTGGAACCGCCAACACCGTCATCCTGCTCACGAGCAGCCTGTTTATGGCCCTGGCCGTCCGAGCGGCCAAGCTGGGGCAGCGTCGCCCGTGCGTCACGCTTCTCAGTATAACCGGGGTGCTGGGTCTCACCTTCCTGGCGCTCAAGGGGCTCGAATACTACGGCGAGTGGCGCGAGCATCTCGTGCCCTGGCTGGACTTCCACTTCGATCCCGCCAGGCGCGGTGGGGCGGAGCTGTTCTATTTCCTGTACTTCGGCGCGACGGGCCTGCACGCCATCCACCTGAGCATAGGCGTCACAATCGTCTTCATCTTCGCGGTACGGGTCAGTCGCCAGGGTATTGCCCGGCTGGGGAACCAACTGGAGATCGGTGCACTGTACTGGCATTTCGTCGACAGCATCTGGGTGCTGCTGTACCCCATGATCTACCTCGTGGAGCGCCACGGATGAGCTCCCTCAAATCCCTGCTCGCCGTGTGGTTGGGTTTGATGCTTCTACTCGCATTGACGACGGCGAGCTCGTACCTGTCATTGGGGGTCGGCAACACCATCATCAATCTGGTCATCGCATTCATGAAGATCGGGCTCATTGTGTGTTTCTTCATGCACCTGCCCCGTGCCGACGTCGCGGTTCGCCTGACGGCGGCGGCAACCCTGTTGTTCCTGTTCTTCATGGGCTTTCTCATTTTCGGCGATCTGCTGACACGCCACCCGCGGCGGGCACCTTGGACGGCGCCGGCTGAGTCGGTCGGTGGACCCTATTGGGGCAACCCATGAACCGGCTCGACCGCAGGTTGATACGCTTGCGGCCGCGCGCAACGGCCCTGCACGTCAGCCACGACCGTACCGTATTGGTTCTCGCGCGTAACGGGTTCATTCACCCGGACGAACATGAAGGACTGTTCGTGGACGAGACACGTCTGCTATCGCGCTACGACTGCCGGATTGACGGGCACGCGCTGTTGCCGGTAGCCCTGTCGAATGTGGCACAACATAGCTGGCTCGGCTACTACATCATCGCGCCGCCTGGCGCCGGCCATGGGCGCGGCAACATCTTCTCCCCCGCAAAGCCTGCGCAACAGACTATTGAAGTACGCATTTCGCGATTCGTCGGCGAAGGCATGCACGAGGATCTCGATCTGACCAACTTCACGCAGCGTGCAGTCTCCGTACAACTGGCGCTGACGATTGACGCAGACTTTGCCGACCAGCAGGAGATTCCGAAGTCATCCAAGCAACACGGCCAACGCACGTGTGAATGGGTTGAGAGTCGTCGGGAGCTGACGTTCGACTACCGGGCCGAGCATTCGTACGTGAACCAGAGCGAGCGCGGTGTTGCATCCCTGCATCGCGGGCTCACGTTGCGAGTCACGAATGCAGACTCCCCACCCGAATTTCACGACGGTCGGATTGTCTTCACCGTGAATCTTGCGCCGCACGGTCACTGGCACACGTGCCTGCAATGGCTGCCGTTCATTGATGGCCAATCATTGCAACCGTGTTACGGCTGTCACTGCTTCGAGGCAAGCAGCGCACTTTTCCTGGAGGAAGCCACCGACTTCTCGACGCTGGCCGGCCACACCCTGCAACACACAGTGATCGAGACATTGCAGCAAGGCAAGCGGGATCTGGCAGCGCTGCGTTTTCATCACCATGATTCGAATGAGCGTAACTGGACGGTAGCTGCAGGAATACCTTTGTATGTCTCTTTGTTCGGCCGGGACACGCTGACGACAGGCTGGGAGGCGGCGCTGCTCGGACCCGAGCTCATGCGCGGAGCATTGACAGCGCTGGCCCGCACGCAAGGCACCGAGGAGAACGACTGGCGCGATGAACAACCCGGTCGCATGTTGCATGAAGCGCACCGGGGTCCGCAGGCCACCCTCAACTTCAATCCGAAAGGGCGTGACTACTGCTCGGTGACGACATCCAACTTCTATCCCTTCGTACTGGCGCAGTTGTGGCATTGGACCGGCCGCAAGGAGGAGGTCGCTCCCTATATCGAGCCTGCGATGCGTGCTCTGCAATGGTTGAAGGCCGCGGATCTCGACCAGGATGGCTTCGTCGAATATCAGACCCGCTCCACCCAGGGTGCCCGCAATCAGTCCTGGAAAGACTCGAACGATGCCATGGTGTACGAGGACGGCAGCCAGGTGCCAACACCGATCGCGACCTGCGAGGAACAGGGCATCCTGTATGCGGCCAAGCTCAATATGGCCGAGGTCCTCTGGTGGTTCGACCGCAAGGACGAAGCGACGCAGTTGCATCACGAGGCCATTGAGCTCAAGCAACGCTTCAATGAAGCCTACTGGGTGCCCGAGCTCGACTGCTTCGCCATGGCGCTCGATCCCGACAAGCGGCCGGTGCGCTCAATTGCCTCGAATCCCATTCACTGCGTGGTGACCGGGATTGCCGAGCGGGAGTTGGCGCTGCGCACGCTCGATCGCATGTTTGCAGCCGATATGTTTTCCGGTTGGGGCATCCGGACCTTGTCGGCACAGCACCCGGCCTACGACCCCTACTCCTACCATCGCGGTTCCGTGTGGCCGGTCGAGCATGGTCCGTTCGCGGTGGCCCTGTACCGCTATGGCCAACACGAACGCGTGCACCAGCTTTGCCAGGCGCAATTCGAGCTGGCATCCCTGTTCGATTTCTGCCGTTTACCGGAATGCGTGAGCGGCCATCCGCGCGATGAGGCTCACCCTTTTCCAGCGCTCTATCCGGATGCCAATTCCCCGCAGGCCTGGTCCGCGAGCACGCCGCTCACCCTGGTCCAGGTGTTGTTGGGCCTACAGCCCTTCGCACCTCTGAACATGTTGTTTATTGACCCGCAATTGCCCGAGTGGTTGCCACAATTCACTCTGCACCGGCTGCGGGTGGCCGACGCGATCATCAGCATCCGTTTTTTTCGCACTGCCAGTGGCCGCAGCGACTATGAGATTTGCGAACAGCGGGGCACGCTGCACGTGATCCGGCAACCGAGCCCCTGGTCGCTCACTGCCACTGTACCGGAGCGCCTGCGCGATCTATTGGAGGGCTTTCTGCCCGGCAAATGAGGTAACTACCGGCCACGCGCCAGTCTGGCCACGCCTGCACCCACAGCCAGGAAAATCAGGGCGCCGGCCGCAAACAGACCCACACGGGCGAGCTCACCGACTACGAGCGGCGCATGGTTCACCGCTTCCTTGCTGAATGAACCGCGTGTCCGATGCAACGCGCTGACGGGAGCGTCGAGATTGTCTTGCCGATCAGGGGGCACGGACTCAGAAGTCTGTTGTCCTTGGATGCCCGTGCGGGCGAGATATCGGTCCAGTGCTCCAGGCAACAACGCGTTGGCAAGAATGGTCACAATCGTGGGCAAGCCGATCCAATACTCCCGCCAGGCGCCGCGCTCGGCCCGGAAGACGGCATCGGCAATGACCTCCGGTTCCACCGGCCGCCCCATGGGGCGCGGAGTATGGTTGATGTGGACCCGGGCCCAATCAAACTGCGGTGTGTTGACTGCCGGTAGCTCGATAATGCTGATGCGAATTGCGGAGCCTTCATTCATCAACTCCGCCCGCAGGGAGTCGGTGAACCCGCGAATCGCGTGCTTGGCGCCGCAATATGCAGCCTGCAGCGGAATGCCCCGGTAGGCCAGCGCCGAGCCGATCTGGATGATGCGGCCGCGACGTCGAGGACGCATCGACTTCAAAGCGGCCATTGTGCCGTGTACGAACCCCAGGTAGGTGACCTCCGTGACCCTGCGGAACTCCTGCGGTGTCATATCGGAAACCCTTGAGAACACAGTCTCCATGGCGTCGTTCACCCAAATGTCGATCTTGCCGAGCCGTTGCTCCAACTGCTCCGCTGCCGCGAACAGCGCCTGCGAATCCGCTACATCGACTGCCTCCACCGCGACTTCTGCTCCCGCTTGTTGCAGCTCTCGCTGAAGCTCTTCGAGAGATGCGCAGTCACGGGCAATGAGACCCAGGCGGTCGCCGGCGCGCGCGAAGCGCCGAGCCAGCGCACGGCCCACACCGGCCGTTGCGCCTGTAATCACGACAGTGCGCGCGTGCTGCCGAGTCCGAGTGGCCATCGTCTGTGCTCCGATAAACGGTTCGTGTCCAATCAATTCCCGAGCCGCAAAGCTGTTCCGCCGGCACGGAAGCTGCTTCCTGAGTCGCCCATGACAAGGAAAATTGCGCTGACCGCCGCCCTCTACGTCTTGGCTGTAGAGCCAACATGGGCCGATACAACCATTGAGAGACTGGACCCGGGGAACGATCCAACTGTGGTTGCCACTCCTGCCGATATCACGTCCGGAAAAGTCGTGCAGAGCCCCGAAGGCTGGCGAATCGGGACGGTCCGTGAAGTTTCACATCCCGCGAAAGGCAATCCTGCCTACGTTTTGATTGCCACGGAGTCGGGTACCACGGCGATTCCTGACTGGGCGATCATCCACTTGCTGCGCGACGCACACCTCGTCATTGATCGATCCATGCTGAACTCCGCTCCGCGGGTCAATGACGATCAAGTCCGTGCGGGCTCGAACGACGGGGCCTGGAAGCAGCGCGCCGATCAATATTGGGGCAAGTATCGCTGACAGCACGCAGCGGCACTCCGCTCACGCTTGCGCTGTAATTACTCCAGTGAATTGAACAACCGAGGCTGGCGGCGCAGCGCCAGGGATGGCATACTGTATATATAAACAGCTAACTGCCGCGGCGGGATCGAGATGGAAGCCACCATCCTCCATGCAGACCTCGATGCCTTTTATGCGTCTGTGGAGCAACTGCTCGATCCCCGCTTGCGCGGAAAGCCAATTGCGGTAGGCGGTGGGGTTGTTCTCGCAGCTTCCTACGAAGCCAAAGCGTTCGGTGTGCAAAGCGGGATGTCTGGACGGAATGCGCGGCAGCTCTGTCCACATCTGATTTTTGTTCGGGGGCATTTCAGCGAGTACCAACGGTTGGGCGATGCCGCGATCCAAATCGTCGGGGACTACACACCCCTGATTGAGCGCATCTCCATTGATGAGGCGTTCGCTGACGTGGTGGGGTGTACTCATTTGTTCGGCCCTCCCGCGCAGATTGCGCGGAAGATCCGCTGCCGGGTTCGAACCGAGCTCGGGCTGCCGATTTCGGTTGGGGTGGCACGCACCAAACACCTCGCCAAGATTGCATCGCAAGTCGCTAAGCCTAATGGGCTCGTGGTGGTCGATCCCTGGAGCGAGCTCGAGTTCGTCCACGATCTGCCGGTGGAGCTCATGTGGGGTGTCGGACCGGTAACCCGGGTTCGATTAGCCGAAGTGGGTGTGCGGACCATCGGCCAACTGGCCCGGATGCCGGGCCGGTCGTTGGAACAGTTACTGGGGTGCGGGGCGGCGGAGAAACTCGCGGCACTCTCCTGGAATCGCGACCCCCGCGAAATCAGGACGCAGCGGCGCGCCAGGTCGGCGGGCGCGCAATCGGCCCTCGGCCTGGAGCCGGCTCAGGAAAGAATTTACCGGCCTGCCCTGCGCCACCTCGCGGACAGAATAGGTGCGCGGCTGCGAGCCAAATCCCTGTCGGGCCGGACAATCGGCGTCCGCGTTCGCTTTGCCGACCTTCGGGCTGTGACCCGCGCCGTCACTTTCGACACGCCGATCTGCGCAACAGCTTTACTGGCGGAAGTGGCTGAACGGCTCGTACGCGGCGTGCTGGCGCAGCACTCGAGCGAACCGAAAATATCGCTGCTGGCCATTCGCGTGTCGCACCTGACAAAGGACACGAACAGTCAGATGGCCCTTCCCTTCGGACGCAACTGTGACGCACGTCACGAAATAGGACCGCAGCCCTCGTCCGATCGCGCTGTCGACAGCATCCGTGAGCGCTTTGGTTGGGAAGCGATCGGCTACGGATCGGTTGTGTTGAGCTCAGGGCGCGGGGTCCCGGATGAGTTTCGTGTGCTGGCCGAACAGGAGTTGTTATAAAGCCCACGCCCGCATCGCAAGCCCAACCATATCCATTTTCATGCTTCTCACGCAGCGGTGTGCAGCAATAAATCCCCTTGCTACTCCAACACCGGCGAGTTAGCTTGTGAGAGTCGTCCAGGGGGATAGGACATGCAGAAGTATAAGAAGGCGGCAACCCGCGGTTCCCTGTTTGTGTTTGCGGGCCTTCTGGCCGGGCTGCTCGCCGCCCCGGTCTCGGCGGCAACGCTGGTGGGATTCTGGAATCTCAACGAAAACGGCGGGGTTACCGCCACCGACGATTCCGGCTCCGGCAATACCGGCACACTGATCAACTCACCTGCATGGATTCCCGGTGAATCCGGCAGCGCGCTGAACTTCGTTGCCGGCGGCAAGGGCTACGTGGCCGCCTCGGGCGGCGAAAGCCTCGCCGACCTGTACAAACAGGGACTCACGGTGGCGGCCTGGATCAAACCGCGATCGGGCGGCGGCGGCAATGTGGGCCGCATCGTCGACAAGGACAACAACAACGGCGGTTGGTTCTTTGCCATGAACGGCACGACGGGAGTCAAACTCACGATCGACACGTTCACGACCTCTTCACCGTCGCGCGCATCGACAGCAGGAATCAAGCTGAACGTCTGGCAGCATGTTGCCGCTACCTGGGATGGCTCCACCAACGGGTCAAACATCCACGTCTACATAAACGGCGTGCTCGCCGATGGAACCGTCGTCAATGGTGCCGGGACCCCGGAGGCGGATGAGGACACCCCGTTCGCCATCGGCAATCGCAGCGTCGACACCGCCCGCCCATTTGACGGCGGCATCGACGAAGTTCACGTGTACAGCGGCGTGCTAACAGCCGCGGAAATCCAGGCGTTGGCCAGCGGATCGACCCCGCCGCCCGACACACAGCCCCCGACAGTTCCGACGGGACTGAAGGCGACGGCGGTCACGACCTCGAGCATTGCAATCGGCTGGACGGCGTCCACCGACTTGCCATCGCCCGGTGGCACCGGGGTCGCCGGTTACTATGTCTACCGAGGCGGAAACACGACTACGCCGATCGCGACCATCAAAGGTAGCACCTCGTACACAGACACCGGGCTGACCAGCGGCACGACCTACACCTATCAAGTCGCTGCGTTCGACGCGGCAACACCGGCCAACGTGTCGGCACCGAGCGCAGTCCTCAGCGTTGCAACCGCTTCCCAGACATCAATATCCTTGACCGGAGGTGACATTGGAGCGGTTGCCGCGAAGGGTTCGTCCACCGTCAGTGGGTCAACGTACACCATCAAAGGGTCCGGAGTTGATATCTACGGCACCGCGGATTCCTTCCAGTTTGACTCGCAGGCGCTGACGGGCGACGGCACGATTACCGCGCGCGTGGTCAGCGAGACGAATACCAATGTGTGGGCCAAAGCCGGAGTCATGTTCCGCGAGACACTGGCGGCGGGATCCAGTTTTTCGGCCATTGTGATTGCGGCCAACAATCCGGCGGCGCTCGAGGCACGCATCGGCACCGGAGCCGCCACACTCACCACCAAGACGGCCACATTCAAAGCAGCCCCCTATTGGGTCCGCATGTCTCGGGCGGGGAATGTGTTTACGGGGTCAATATCGCCTGACGGTGTTACCTGGACCGTCGTCGGCACCTACACCGTGCCGATGGCGGCGGCGCTGCATGTTGGACTTGCCGTCACCAGCCACAACAATGGCGCATTGAATACGGCTGTTTTCGATCACGTGACCATCACTTCCGCCTCGACTCCAGTGCAAGTGGTCGTCGCACCGGCGACCATCACACTGACGACGGGAACCCTGCAGCAGTTCTCCGCCACCGTCAGCAATGCATCCAACACGAATGTGACCTGGCAGGTGAACGGCGTTAATGGCGGAGTCGCGGCAACGGGCACCATCAGCGCGACGGGCGTTTACACCGCGCCGGCCTCTCTGACGACATCGCCGGCGACTTTCACTATCCGTGCAGTCTCGGCCCAGGACGCATCGGCCACAGGCACGGCCCAGGCAACCGTGGTCACTCGAAGCACGTCCACCGTTGATGTCACCACTTATAAGTACGACCTGGCCCGCACCGGCCTGAATTTCCACGAAACCGCGCTGACCACGGCGAATGTCCGCTCAGCGACCTTCGGTCTGCAGCGATCGCTTCCCGGCGATGGAGCTATCTTCGCGCAGCCGCTGTTCCTCTCCAATTTGACGGTGGCCGGCAACGTGCACAATGTCGTGTTCTTTGCGACCGAGCACAATTCTCTCTACGCGTATGACAGCGATACCGGAGCCAAGCTCTGGCAGGTCTCGCTGAACAGCGCCGGCGAGACCACGAGCGACAACCGCAGTTGCGGCGTGGTCAGCCCTGAAATCGGTGTAACGGCAACGCCGGTAATCGACCGCAATGCCGGTCCCCATGGTGCGTTGTACGTAGTGACGGCCACGAAAGACAGCTCGGGCGGCTATCACCATCGGATTCACGCGATTGATGTCACGACCGGCGCGGAGCTGTTCAGTGGGCCCAAGGAAATCACGGCAACCTATCCGACTTCCTCCGGCGGCACCAACACCTTCGACCCCGGCACCTACCTGGAGCGTGCCGGCCTGTTGCTGCTGAACGGTGAGATCTACACCACCTGGGCGTCCCATTGTGACAATTTCCCCTACGGCGGTTGGATCATTGCTTTCAACGGCACCACCCTGGCCCGGACCCGGGTACTCAGCACCGGTCCCAACGGCAACGACGGTGGCCCTGCCATCTGGCAAAGCGGCGGCGCACCGGCCGCGGATGGCAACGGATTCATTTACCTGCTGACGGGTAACGGCGTCTTCGAAACCACACTGGATGCCAATGGCTTCCCGTCCAAACGGGACTATGGCAATTCGTTCCTGAAGCTCAGTACCGCCGGCAACACCCTGACGGTGGCTGACTACTTCTCCATGTGGAATGAAGTGGCCGAGTCGACCGCGGACCTGGATTTCGGCAGCGGCGGCGCGATGCTGCTGCCCGACCTGACCGACTCAAGCGGTGTGACGCGGCAACTCGGCTTCGGCGCGGGCAAGGATGGCAACATCTATATTGTCCGGCGCGATGCCATGGGTAAATTCAATGCGTCCACCAACAACATCTGGCAGCAGGTGGACCAGGGCGGCCAGGAAGTTCGTTCGACACCGGCCTACTTCAACGGCCACATCTACCTGTCCGCGAAGAATGTCCCCATGCAGGCGTACACGCTCACAGCCGCCAAGCTGTCGGCCTCGCCCACTTCACAGACGAGCAATGCATTCGGCTACCCGGGGGCGGTTCCGGTCGTGTCGTCAAACGGCTCGAACAACGGCATCGTCTGGGCATTCACGACCGCCAACCCCAGCGTTCTGTATGCCTATGATGCCAACAACCTGGCTACGCAGTTTTATAACAGCACCCAGGCAGCCGGTGGCCGCGACAACTTCGGAGTGGGCAACAAGTTCAACACCGCCATCGTGGTGGGTGGCAAGGTGTTCGTGCCCACGACGACCGGCGTGGCGGAATTCGGGCTGCTGCCATAGCAGCCTGAACGCTGCATGAATGAAAGGTGCCGACTCGCGTCGCCGCGAGCCGACACCTTGCGCTCCGGTGACCCGCCGCCGCTCATTTCTGTGAATTGCGTATTTTCCAGCGAGCGCTCCCGTGGCTACCTTTGCACCCACGGTATCGATAGGAGTCTCGCCATTGAACAAGTCCCTGGCTGTCGGATTGGTGTTGGGTGCAGTTGCCGCAAGCGCCGCGGGCGCGGTGGCCGGTTATCGAATGATCGCGGCTCCGAGCGGCGCCCACGTCATCAGCGCCACGGCGCTGAGCAAGACCATCAAGACCCCGCGTCAGGATTGTCATGACGAAGAGGTCACTCACACAAAGCCGGTGAAGGACGAACATCGTCTCGTGGGCACGGGCGTCGGCGCCGTTGTAGGTGGCCTGCTGGGCAGTCGCATTGGCGGTGGCAACACGCGAATTGTGACCGGTCTGGCCGGCGCTGCCGCCGGCGGTTACGCGGGCAACAAGATCCAGGAGAAGGTGCAGAAGGGGAATACCTACACCACCACCGAAAAGCGCTGTGTCACGGTTTATGACAGCCGCGAAGAACCCGCGGGTTACGAGGTTGTCTACGAGCTCGACGGCAAACGCCACAAGGTGCACATGGACCATGACCCGGGCGAGATGATTCCGGTGCGCGATGGCCAGGTCATGATTGACAAACCAGGGTCGGCTTCCAAGTCCTGATCCGAAGCCTTCGACCCCGTATCCGCGGCTTGGAGGTACACTACAGGCGGAAGAACTGAGGACTCCCCCTGTGAATGATACCTCCCTCGCGACCGGCACCCGCCGCGGCCTCTACTACGGCTGGAAGGTGGTGTTTGCCCTGTTCATGGCGGGTTTCATGGTTTATGGGGGCGGACTGTACTGCTTCGTCCTGTTCGTTCCCCGCATGACGGCCGAATTCGGCTGGAGCCGTGCCGCCACCAGCGGTTTGTTCTCAGTATTCTGGTTGACGGCGCCGTTGATCCTGCTCGGCGGCTACGGCATCAAGCGCGTCGGGATGGCGAAGCTGCTCGTGGGCGGCATCATCATCGAGGGCGTGTGCGTCATTGTCCTGGCAGGGCTCTCGAGCCTCTGGGAGATGTACGCCATACGCATACTCATGGGGCTGGGCAAAGTCATGTTTGCCGTCACGCTCCCCTACGCCATTTCGAAGTGGTTTTCGACCCGATTCTCATTGGCGCTGGGTCTTACCTGGGCCGGCTGGCACACCGGCGGTCTGATTCTGTCGCCCATTGTGGCCATCATTATCGAGCACTCGAGCTGGCGCACCGCCTGCCTGGCGATCGGTAGCGGCCTGCTGACCATTGGCCTCATTCCGATTCTCATTGCGCTGAGAGTCCGTTCACCGCAAGAGCTCGGTGTGGGTGTGGATGGCGAGCCGCTCGATCCGCGCGGAACGGGCGCGATGCCAGCGTCCACATCGGCCGCGGAGCCACAAAAGGCCGCGCCTCCCGATTTGCCGCAAGGCTCTCTGGGTGCAGTCCTACGCGCGCCGATGTTCTGGCTCATCGCCCTCGTGACACTGCTGTACTACGCCACTTACGGAGGTCTCCTGGCGCACGAGGCCGCGGTGGTGGAATCTGCCGGCTTTGCGCCGCAGCTCGCTTCCCTCATTCTCGGTTCCACAGCCGGCTTCGCCGCGGTGACCGGTTTGATTGGAGGTTGGATTCTGGACCGCTATTCAATTCGGGTGGTCGGCGTGGGAGTCCATATCGCGCTGCTCGTCGGTGCGGTCGCGCTTCTGGGGGCAACACAGCTACACGCGACTGCAGCCCTCGTCACCTACGCGGTCACTTTCGGCACGGCCATCGGGGTGGGCGATCTCTACTTCGTTGCCTTGCTGCGCAATCGCTTCAGTACGGTCAATGTTGCGTACATCTATAGCGCCTGGTATTGCTGCGAGCTCTCGACCCTAACAATAGCGCCAATCGCAGCAGGTAAGGTTTTTGATTTGACGGGCAACTACGGGGCGACGCTCGCCCTGCTTGCTGTGTGTGCGGCACTCGCCTTCCTGGTCAACCTGACCGTGATGCGACCCGCGTCAGCGGCGCCGGCCCTGGCGCCGCGTTGAGTGCGACCTCACCTCATTGCGCGCAAGTACACCTCTGAGTCCACGTTCCCACCACTCAACACAACACCAACCGTTCTACCCTCGCATCGGAACGCGCCACTGAGTACAGCCGCCAGCGCGACAGCGCCCCCCGGCTCCACAACGAGCTTCAGCTCACGCCATGCGAACGCCATCGCCTCCATCACCTGCGCGTCGGTTACCGCCCGGCCACCCGACAGCAAGGCCCGGTTGATTTCGAATGTCAACTTTCCCGGAGTCGGCGCCAAAAGTGCATCACACAACGACATCGCACCCGCTCGCACAACCTCACGCTGGCCGCTGGCGAGCGATCGCGCAGTATCGTCATAATCGGCAGGCTCAACACAATAGACCCGAGTCCCAGGCGAAGCACCCGTCAGCGCCAACGCGCAACCGGCAACCAGCCCGCCACCTCCGCAAGGTACGAGCAAATCGTCCAATCGCACTCCGTGCTGCTCGTACGCCTGTGCCGCCATCTCCAGTGCGACCGTACCCTGCCCGGCGATAATGTGTGGATCATCATAGGATGGCACGAGGGTGGCGCCACGTTCTTCAGTCAACCGGCGGCCGATTTCCTCGCGATTCTCCGTGTGCCGGTTGTAGAAAACGATGTCGGCACCGAGACGCCGTGTGTTTTCAACCTTGATTGCCGGCGCATCCGAGGGCATCACGATGGTGGAACGAATGCCCAACCGGCGCCCCGCAGCCGCAACCCCCTGGGCATGGTTTCCGGACGACCAGGCAACAACCCCATTGCGACGCTCGGCGGCATCGAGTTGCACGAGCCGGTTGTACGCTCCTCTGAATTTGAACGCGCCCGCAATCTGCAGCGTCTCCGCCTTGATCAGCACTCGAGCGCCCGCAATCTCGTCGAGCAATGGGGCAATCAGCAGCGGTGTAGTCTGTGACTGGCCTTTGAGGCGCGCGGCCGCGGCCGCGACGTCTTCGAACTGGGGTAGCTGCGAGCTCAATGACTTCGCTCCTGTGCCGGCGAAATCGGCAAGAGAATAAAACTGTCGTGATAGATACGCTGAGTCGCCTTCCGGTAAGACTCGCGCGGCGCATACGCAACATTATCAACAAACGTCT
Organism: Pseudomonadota bacterium; assembly: GCA_018241505.1. Lineage (GTDB taxonomy): Bacteria > Pseudomonadota > Gammaproteobacteria > Steroidobacterales > Steroidobacteraceae > 13-2-20CM-66-19. The sequence goes on from JAFEDS010000022.1 coordinate 187,432, forward strand.
GCGGATTGCGGTCGTAAAGCGGGAACCAACTGCTCTGAATCTGCACCATCAAGCGGTGCCCCGGCAGGAAGGTGTGATGGGCGTTGGGCATCCGTACCGAATAGTCGAGCGCAGCGCCGGCGCGGATGGGTTTGGCCATCTCCAGACTCTCGCGATACCGGCCGCGCATGATGTCGGCAGACACCATCAACTGGTAACCGCCGAGCTGCGCGTTCTCCGGCACCTCATCAGGGTAGACGTCAATCAACTTCACAACCCAGTCCGCGTCGGTGCCCGTTGTCGAGGCTTTGAGGTGCGCTTCGACAGGACCCGCGATCACAACCGGCTCAGTCAACGGCTCGCTGACGTAGGTCAGTACATCGGGCCGTGAGCCAAACGGCCGTTGGTCGTCCACCAGCCAGCGATCCCAGGTAGTGTCCGCGTCATCGTTCGGAATGATCGGCTGGACGCGGTAAGGAACCGGCTTGGACGGATCCGAAACATACTCATCGAAGCTGTTCTTTGCAGCGGAGGGGGTGAGGCCGAGCGCCTGTCCTTCGCGCAAATAGAGCTTGCGAGCCCCCGCACCCGCGGGCGGCCACGAATCATAACTGCGCCATTCGCGGCTCCCGGTCATGAACGCCCGCACGGGTGGAATCGGCTTCGAGGGCTTCTTGTCCTTCAGGTACAGATCAAAGAACGGCAGCAGGACCTCGTTGAGAAAATAGCGGGTGGTGTCCGATCCCCACTCGAACGGCCCCAGGTGCGAGCCACTCTCGTTGTGAAACCAGGGATCCTGCTGGCCATGGAACCAGGGGCCGATCAGCAGATAATTGCGGTCGTTGCGGGAATCGCTCTGCTCCATCGCCAGGTAACTGGCGATCGGACCATAGATGTCTTCCTGGTCAAAGAGGCCCTGCACCGTCAGTACCGGCACTTTCGGCGGCGCACGCAACAACAACTTGTCCACCGCCTGCTCCTGCCAGAAGCTCGTATAGGCGGGATGGTCGATGATCTTCTTCCACGCCGGAAGTTGATCGGCGTGGTACCGCTGCGCCATGTCGTTCGCGGACCCAGCCTCCAGATAAGCGGAGTAAGCGTCGCGCTTGCCCAGTGGTATGACCGTTGCACCCTGAACCGTTGTCTGACGGTAAACGTACTCCAGCGTGAATTGCCGGAAGGCACCATTGTGATACCAGTCATCCCCGATCCAGCCGTCGACATAGGCGTTCATCGGAATAACGGCCTTCAGCGCCGGATGAGCGCCAAACAGCGCCATCAACGACGTCCACCCTTCGTAGGACACACCTATGAAACCGACCCGCCCGTTGTTGTTGGGCACATTCTTCACCAGCCAGTCGATGGTGTCCCACGCATCCGTCGACTGATCGACCGGCCCGGAGTTCAGCGGGCCGCGCAACGGCAGAGTCATGACGTAACTGCCTTCGGATCCATATTTGCCGCGCACATCCTGGTAAACACGGATGTAGCCGTTCGAAATCAGTGGCGCATCCGGCAACGGTATCGCCACCGCCCCTGTGGGACTGACGGGCCGATGGCCCCACGCGGAGCGGTTCTCGGCGTCGTACGGCGTTCGCGTAACCACAATCGGCATTGGCCCGGATGCGTTCTTGGGTGTCCAGATCACTGTCCGCAGCTTTACGCCATCGCGCATCGGTACCATCACCGACTGCTTCGAATAATCGAACGACGCCGTCTGGAGCTGGAAATTGGCTGGAATCTCCGTGGGCAGTTCAGCAGCCACTGCAACGCAAGTGCCGAACGCCAACGCGACTAGAATGAGTTTGCGCACCCGATCTCCCCTGAATTTTGCGTGTTACCAGGCGAGTTTGAACTCCGGGGGTTCAACTCCCAAGAGGTATTTTACGAAGTAGTCCCAACGCCGGCGCAAAAAATACGGGTCCATCCGGCGCTGCGCCTCCGGCCCCTTGCCGAGATTGATCAACTGATGATCGCGATTGGGAAGCACCAGCAGATCGAAATTCTTGTTGGCGGCAATGAGCGCATCCACAAGCTGCAAGGTATTGCTGGGGTGTACGTTGTCGTCCAAATCGCCGTACGCCAACAGCAACTTACCCTGGAGATTCGCCGCCAGCGGCGCATTGGCCTGGCTCTCAAAGCTCTCGTCTACCGGGTAACCCTGGAATCGCTCCCCCCATTCCACCCAGTAGCTGCGCAAATCGTGATCCCCCGCTGAGGACACCGCCACCTTATAGAATTCGGGAAATTTCAATAGCGCGCGGGCCGAAGCGTAGCCGCCCCCCGAATGTCCGTAGATTCCAACACGCGACAGATCCAGGTAAGGATATCGAGCGGCGAGCTGCCGCAGCCCGGCTATGTGATCTTCGAGGCCACCCGCATCGCCCAGCTTGCCATAGGACACCGTGTGGAATGCTCTCGAGCGCTCCGGCGTCCCCAATCCATCAATGGTAACAACAACGAACCCCAGCTCAGCCAGCGCCTGGTCGTTTTCCCAACCTTTCACGTCGAATGACTTCGGTGTACGGATATGCTGCGGGCCCGGATAGATCGCATCCACCACGGGATAGCGCCTGGCGGGATCGAAGTTAGAAGGCCGAAAGATCGCTCCGTACAGGTCGGTCCGGCCATCGCGCGCCTTCACCTTGAACGGTTCGGGAGCCTTCCATCCCGTTGCCAACAAGGGTCCGATATCGGCCCTCTGTAATACGCGTATCAAGCGCCCATCCGCGGCGCGTAGCACGCTGACAGGTGCTGCATCGATCCGTGAGTAGGTATCGGTAAAATAGCGGCCGGTCGGCGAGAACTCTATCTCGTGGTCAGCATCCTCCGGCGTGAGCCGCTCGAGCCGCGCCCCGTTCAACTTCACACGATAAAGATGGCGATAGTAAGGATCGCGCCCGGGCTCTTTGCCGCCCGCGGTAAAGTAAATGTAGCCTCGCTTGTCATCCACAAAGTGGATGTCCCGTACGACCCAGTCACCCTGCGTGATCTGATTGAGCACGGCACCCGTGCGAGTATCAATGCGATAAAGGTGATTCCAGCCATCCCGCTCTGAAGTCCAGACCAGGTCGTGCCCATCGCCAACCAGGCGCGCCAGAGAGTCGCGTTTGACATACGTCGCGCTGTGCTCTTCAACCAGCGTCCGAACTTCACCGGTCCGCGCATCGGCCGCAAGCAGCCTCACTGTTTTGAAACCGCGCTCTTCCTCCAGAAAGCAAACCATTGTACTGGTTCTGTTCCAACACACCGGCAGCTCGCTGCTCCTGATGCGTTTGATGGGATGATACTGCAGCGGCAACTGCGTCCGTTTCGCCAGATCGAACAGAATCATCTGCGCCGTCGCGACCGTCTCATCCCCGGCGAGCGGCGCGTGATAAGTATGCAGTCGGGGGCTTGCGCCGGGCACTGTCTCGACCAGGGCCAGATCTCTCACCCCGCGAGCGTCGATCCGGTAGCTCAGAAACTGCTGCGAGTCAGGAGAAAAATATACTTCCGGTGCCAGCGGCGCCGCCAGAAGCCGATCGCTCACCACCGAGGCACTAAAACCCGCGTCACTGCCGTAGTCGAAGTCCTGCGCACCGTCGCTTGTCAGTGCAGTTTGTGCATCGCTCCGGGTGTCCCGCACCCAAAGATTGTGCTCCCGGATGAACACCGCCCAGCGCCCATCCGGCGAGAGCACCTCGCCCTCGCGGGCACCCGCGGCCATTGGTGCCTGATCGAAAGTCGATCTCATTGTGTTCGTGGCGGGATCGACCCGCACGAAGGCTTTGGTTCCATGCACTGTACTCTCGAACCAGAACTCATCGCTCGCCCCAATCCAGTGCGGCGTGAGACTCGTTCCTGACACCAGGCTGCGGGCGTTCTGAAAAACGGCCGCACGCTGATAATCCGCCAGCGTGCCTTGCGCCGATGTCGCAGAGACGCAGCCGAGCATGAGTACGGCCGCCGCCCATCGGCAACTCATCACACTCACTGAGCCGCCCCCTTCGGCTTGGGCTCAGGCACCGGTACGTGCGGTGGGATCGTGATCCGCCCGTCTGTCACGACGATGCGGCCATCGCGAATCACCAGCGCTATTTTGGCGAGATCCTCGAGCCTGACATCCGGTTGCCCGTTGATCACGAGAACGTCGGCCAGCTTGCCCGGTGTGAGGGTGCCGAGCTTGTCATCCACGTCGAGAATTTCTGCATTGGTGCGGGTAGCGGCCACCAGCGCCGCGGGTACCGAATAGCCGCCCGCGACGAACTGTTGGAGCTCGGTGATGTAGGCCTGCGGCAGGTACCGAAACCAATTCGCCACCAGGTCGGTTCCTACACCCAGTCGCACTCCGGCGCTCTTCAAGCGCCGGAACATTGCGAAGTTCGCATCCTTCGAGAAACTGAAGCGCCGCGAGGTGGAATCAAAATATCCGCCGTCCAGGTCGAAAATGTAAATGTACGGAACCAGCGTCGGCACCGAATCCACATGCTTCCTCGCCATCAGCCGAATCGTTTCAGCCGTGCGCGGCAGCGGATGCTCGACGGAGTCCACGCCCGCCTCAACCGCCCACTGGATGTAGAAAGTCTCGGCATCCACGGTGACCTTCAGACCCAGCGCGTGCGCCTCTTTCACAGCGGCCTGAACTTCGTCTCGCGAGTAGTGACTGGCGAGTTTGATCAGATCCGCACCCCGTTTGAACTGCTCGCGCACGGCTTCGCGCCAGTCATCAGGCCCCGAGGCTTCACGGATTGCTCCGGGCGAAGAGTGCTCACACCGAGCGCGCCACAACCCTTCTGCCCCGTGGCCGCCGGTTCCCGTGATGATCTGGCCGGCAGCGAAGATACGCGGACCGACAATCCGGTTCTGTTGCACCCAGCTCTTGAGTCGGAACGGCACAAAACCCATGGAAGCAACGTCTCGAACGCTGGTGATGCCGGATTCGAGGTAGTACCGCATGCGCTCCATTGCGCGCAGGGTGGCTGCACTGTCGTCCCCGGCTTCCTCGGCCGGAGTGTCAGGTTCACTGTAGGTCAGGTGCGTATGTAAATCGATGAGACCGGGCATGATCGTCTTCCCGGACACATCGATGACCTGAGCGCCTGTCGGCCACTGTGACGACGAGGGCGGCAGAATTGCCGTAATCCTGTTGCGTTCGATTACAACAGTCGCGTCACGAGCGGGCGCGCCGGTGCCGTCGAACACGCGACCGCCCCGCAAAACCACGCTCCCGTCGGGTCCGCTTGGCCCGGGCTCACGCGGCACGCGACGCGGGTCGTCAGACACAGGTGTTGCCGCATCAATCCACTGCCGGCGCTCCTGGGCGCGTTCCTGAGCACTGAGATCCTCACTGCAGCCGACAAACAGACTCAAGCAGAAGAACGCAGACGCGGCAAGGTACTTCGGATGACTCATCACGGGAACTGCACCACGCTGTGATTCAGAGGAATCGCATTCGCAATGGACTCCGGCGATGCCATGGTGCAGGAGCCCTCCAAATCATCCGTACAATGACCCAACCGTTCGAAGTGGCTGTGCACGTAGGGCAAACCCTCTGCTGCCAGGGGCGCCGCTGCATCGGCGAGTTGAAAGTGCAGGTGAGGCACGACAGAGTTGCCTGTGTTGCCAACCAGTCCCAAGGTGTCACCAAGACGCACCCGGTCTCCTGCCTTGACGCGCACACTCCCCGGCTGCAGATGGGCATAGATCGCATAGCGCCCTGAGCCCAAGTCCAGAACGACGAAATTGCCGTACACCGTATCCAGGGTTGCCCCTGGCGCGACCTGACCCACGACATTCTCTGCCATGTCATTTTTGGCCGCGCTGACCACCGCATCAGCGACTGCAATCGCCTGTGACCCTTCCGCAAAGTAGCTGCGATTGTTCTGCCGGGCACCCGTGTAGTGTCGGCCTTGGGAATCGATCTTGATGTAATCAATCGCGTAGCGCTGAAAGATGGTGGTGCGCCCATTCAGGGTGATTGCCAGGCGCCGATGGCCCGATATGTTCGACGGGCCATTGGCTACCAACCAAGGCCCCCCGCGCAGCGGCGGCCCAATTGTCATGGGCGTCTGCAACGCCAAGGGAAGCGGCGGAAGCTGGATCGTATAGATATCCGGTGCATCTCGAACGCCCGCTTTCGCAACCACACGGTTCAACAGCGGACCGTGAAATTCCGCCGGCTGCGGCAGGACGACGGCCATATAGATCAGTCCCGACATACCGGCGTCCAATGTCAAATCACCGGCCATCTCGCGCGATGAGCCGAAAGGTCTGAAGTTGGCAGCCAAATCCGGCGATTCAATGACCTGCAGCGTCCCCGCAGCCGTCCTGACTTCGACACGTGACACGGTGACGGGTTGCTCCAGCATATTGACCACACTCAGCTCGTAGACGAGATACGACTTTCCATCGTCACCGCGCACCGGTGTTGGTGCAAACGGAACCCGGACTGCGACCGGATCGAGGAGCTCCCTGGCATTGACCGGCGGCAACAGCCCCAACACCACCATCACGCCCAACACTGTTCTGCTCAATGAAACGCTCAAGTAGCCCCCTTGTCAGAATACGTCCGTTGCTCCCGCAGCCACTGTTCGTAGAGCGAGGGTCCCTCCGGCAGCTCGAAATCGAGCGCCGGATAGGTCACTGCATCCGGAACCGTCGCGAAGAACGTCCGGGCCGATGCGCCGAGCTCGACATCGAGAAATTGATAAGCTTGCTCGAACTCGGCCGGTAGCAATGCCGGCAACTCGTCGGAGTCCGTGCAATGCGTACCGCCGCCCACTCGCATCAGGTGCCCATTCTCGAGAAACCCCCGCAGGTGCTCGGCATTCTCGACGCTGGTTGACCAGTCCAGATCCCCGTTCAGTAACAACATTGGAACCGAGATGCGGACATCCGCGCGAAACTCATCTCCTACGTTACGCGTCGGAACGAGATCGCGCGTGTTGTGATAGTAGGCGTTGATATCGCCCAGCCAGCGCGCAGCCGATTCCGCGCGGATTTTCGCGTCCCGCGCCGCCGTAATACCCAAGCTGTTGTCAATCAGCGGAAAGATGAGCGGCACACGATCCGGTGCCACTCTGGCCTTCCACACCTGCGCCGCGAGGAAACGATAGTCCCCGGCGTACACCTCGAGAAGAAACCGCGGCCAATGCGTAAGCTGGTCGCGCTTGGTTTCGCCGCGGAAAATACTGGGGTCGGCGAGGAAACGACGCAAGTCGTCTGCACCCATCGCAACAGTCACCTCAGCACCGTGGGCCGGCTCGGTAATGGCGACCTTCACCGGCTTCGCTTCGAGCCGTTGTATGACCTCGGGAATGACACTCAGCAGGCCGCCCTGCGGAATGTGGGTAGCGAGCTTCGGGTCTGCGTCAGCCGCGCTTGCGAGGCGCTCCAGAGACTTCCAGAGCCACTGCGGACTGTCGTAAGCATAGTCCAGCGGCTCCAGCCCACTCAGTAGCGCACGATCAACCGTCTGCGGCCATCTTTTGATGTACGCGAGGCTCCACTGGGATCCGAAACTGCAGGCACAGAGCACGATCTTCTTGTAGCCGAGCGCGGCGCGCAGTTCGTACAAATCATCAACGATGTTCAGGATGTCGTAACCAGCGAGATCAACCCCCGTCGACGACCATTCATTCAATGCATCGGCGAGAGCAGTACGATCACGCTGTCTGGCCGCAGCTAAGGAATCCGGCTCATCGAGCGCTGCCGGTAGATTGGAGACCCACAACTGTGGCACGAGCCCGGGTGCGCGCGGATTGCCGCGTTGGCTCACGTAAACCACATCGCGCGTTTTGCGCAACCGTTGGATTTTACTGAGGGTCCATTTCCAGCGGAAATTCGCCTCGGAGCCCGGTCCACCGGCGAGAAAGAAGACGGGAGCACGCTCGGCCGGGCCGGGTGGCGGATTCAGTGCCTTGAAACGCAAAAACTGAATGGCAATGCGCCGGCTGTCAGGCTTCGAACGGTTCTCTGGAACCTGGAACAACCCCCGCTCAACCGCTAGAGGTACGCCACCCGGCACCGCAATGGAGTCCGGGGTGCTGAGATATCGCCCCGTGGGCGGCGCGTCGGATTCTTTTTGCGATGGGGCGATCCGTGTGAACGACTTCCCGAGCACCAGCCACCCTGGATCAAACGAGGCGACCCTGCCGACGGGATCGACCTGAAAGCTGACAAAGAATGTCATGAGATCCACGCCGCTGGTCGCGACGTGCAGCCGGAAGAGGTCGTGATGCCAGTGCTCCAGGCGCCAACTGAACACACCCGGCAACCGCAGAGCGAGCTCATTCCCCACCTGGTCAACTCGAACCGGCCCGAAGGCCTCGTTGTGATAGTCACCCACGTAGTCGGCCAGCGGCAACGAGGGATGCGTGTTTCGCTGTCGAGCCCGCTGAAGTTGCTTTTCCGCCAAGCCGTCTTCGGCTTCCTGGTGGGCAACGGCCCTGAGCATCTCGCCGCTCCAATCGACCGGTTCAACACCGAGCACAGTATCGAAACTGCGCAGCGCAATGGCCCAATTGAGATAGCCGGAACCGCCGCGCCCATAGCTGTTTGCCAGGACAACCACCGCGATATGCTGTTCCGGAAGCATCGCGACCACCGAGTAGCCGCCCAATAGCGCGCCGCCGTGGCCGAGATACCGATAACTGCGATAGTTGTCGAGAAACCAACCCATGGCGTAGGCGGCCGGCTCCCGGCCGGGGCTCACGCCCCGCAGCACAGCTTGAAGCAACGTGAATGAGTCGGACGGGGCGCGCCGAACGACTATCTGCGGACGATGCAACTCATCCAACGTTGCCTCTTTTAACAACCGTACGCCCGCAGGCGTACGTCCATCGCCCAGATTGAACTGCGCCCAGTTGAGCATGTCGTCGAGATTCGAGACGAGCGATCCAGCCCCTGCGCCGCCCTCGAGGGAGATCTGCCATGGAATGGCCTGTGGCCCCCGCGGATCCTGAACATGAGGCATCGTCACGTCAGCGCGCGGAGCATCTTCAATGCTTGCGCGCCCCGCCGGCGCCTGCCCGTACATGCTCGGTGCCAAATGGGCAGTGTCCCAGATGCCGGCCGATTCCACGCTCGAATAGCTGCCCCTCATCCGCAGAGGTTGCAACAGCCTTCGCTGCACAAACTCTGAGAAGCTCTCGCCTGACACCGATGCAATCACTTCGCCTGCGATGTCATACATTGTGTTGCTGTAGAGAAGGGACTCCCGGAACGGAACTTGTGACACCAGCGTTTTCGCGCCTTGCACAACCTGCGCGGCCCGCATCGGAACCACGGCACTGGCATATCCCTCCAAGCCGGTTCGGTGCGAGACGAGATCGCGAATAGTGATATGGGTGGTGAGCCAAGGGTCAGCGACCCGAAACGCCGGCAAGTGCTCAATAACCGGATCGTCCCAGCCGATCTTGCCTTCATCAACCAACAGGCCGAGCGCCGCCGCGGTGAACGCTTTGGTCAGCGACCCTACGGCAAAGAGACTACCGCCATCGACGGGTGCCGCTTTGTTGACCTCACGGACCCCATAGCCGCGTGCAAAGACGACTCGCCCGTCCTGTATCACGCCTACGCTGACACCGGGAACCTGCCAGTCCCGCCGGGCCTTCTCAATATAGGTATCTAATGCGTTCAGATCCGCGCCACAGGCGACCGACGCGGTCCCCGCCATGGCCGCCACGGCGCCGAGCGCTAAAATGAAGTTCCTGAAACCGATCATGTCGCGCACAACGCCCCTCGATTGATAGAGTGCGGCGCGCTGAAATACAGGACAGAGTCACGCAACTATTGCGCTGCTCATGGCATTCACGATAATCAACAGGTCTGCTCGTTCAAGAGAGTCGCCCGAGTGAATCGGCTCCCGCTCGTCATCGCCTCATCGGTCATTCGCGGCTCGCGCCTCGGCGAGAGCCATGGCGGCCTTTACCTGGTGGACCTCGAGACCGGCCGCACCGAGCAGACACTCGACTGGAATCACACTGACATCGACATCAGCGGCCGGGGTGGCGATCGGGGCTTGCGCGGCATCGCCTTTTACGGCCCACGCATGCTGGTCGCCGCCAATTCGAGTCTCCTGATGCTCGACCGCGACTGCCGCGTGATGGACACTTTCACCAATCCGTTTCTGCGTCACTGTCACGAAATCAGCGCCTGGGGAGATCACCTCTTCCTGACATCCACAGGCTTTGACAGCCTGCTCGTCTTCGATCTCGTGCGCAGGCGCTTCAGCCACGCCTTTTGCCTGAGCGTCGACGGCCACGCACCGAGCCTCCGGGCATTCGATCCGGAACAGCGCGCCGGGCCCGCGCCGAGCCGTCATTTTCACCTCAACTCGGTTCATGCATCGCCCGACGGGATCTCATTCAGCGGCCTGCATACACCGAGCCTGCTGTGCTTGCGGGGTCAGGAGCTGACATCCCTCTCACCTCTACCGAAGGGTACGCACAACGCGCAACCATTCGCGGGTGGGGTGATGTACAACGACACCGTGCAGGATCGAGTCTGTTATCGACACTCCGGCGGAAGGGTGATCGAGATCCCAGTGCCCCAGTTCGCGCAGGAGACCGTGGTCAATCTGGAAAGATGGGGCACCGAAGTAGCGCGCCCGGGATTCGCCCGGGGTTTATGCGGCCTGAATGACCATCTCGTTGCCGGTGGATCCTCACCATCGACGGTCGCGCTTTACGACATCAAAGCAGGTCGACGTGTGAGCCAACACAACTTGTCCATGGACGTTCGCAACGCCATACACGGCCTTGCGGTCTGGCCGTTCTAAGCGGTCTCCCCGAGCCCGATACCCTGCTCAATGAGGAGCCGCTGGAGCGACTGGAGGTGCGACTCGTAGTTTCGCCAGCGGCCCACCGATTGGGAATAGATCTTTTGGCGCACCTGCCACCGGCTCGGGGTCATCACCGTGCGCTCGGTTGCTTGAAACTCCAGGCAACCCTCGTACCAGGGTACCCCGACAAATTCCAGAAGCCGGCGCGTCTCGCCTTCCTGGTCCGCCACCAGTTGCTCGTAATGCAGCTCATACATCGGGATTGGCAGCACTCGCCGCCAATGCTGCATGAGGCAATGGTACTGAATGAAGTACTCCCCGAAGTTGTGCAGGTCGTGGGTGAAGTCGTTCTTCATGTCGAAGTGCTCGATGAAACACGACAGTCCCACATCCAGGGGATTGCGCCGGCAGTGAATGACCCGAGCGCCCGGGAGTACCGTGGCGATCAATCCCAGGTGAATGAAGTTGACCGGCAGTTTGTCCGTGACATGCAGAGCCTGCGCGCCTGCGTGTTGAGTCAGGGACGCCAGGTGCCGCTCGCCGAGCGTGAGCCGTTCCGCGGGAGACAATCCGGTTACACATTCCGGGTAGGCACGGCTCATTGAATTCGACATGTCGGAAATGCTGCGCAGCTCGCCGGCACCGCCGATTTGCGGATGACTTGCGAGAATCTGCTCGGTCAACGTCGTCCCGGAGCGGGGCATGCCGACGATGAAAATCGGCCGCCGCGACGGCGAACCGCCCGCCGTGAGGTTGGCAAAGTATTCGACCGAGAACACTCGGATGAGGCGCTCAAAAAGATCGCGGACCTGTTCCACATCAAACGGGGCGCCGCGGCGCCGGAGCACCGTGTTGGCCGCCGCGAAGTGATGAAACGCGCGCTCGTAGTTGCGCATTCGATCGTATTGTTTACCCAGACCGGTATGCAGCTTGACCTGCTCTTCGCTTTCCAGAGTGCGCCCAGCCAGCAGGCGTTCGGCCGCCTCCAGCCACTGGGGATCCGGCTCGAGCGATCGGATCGCCAGCAGGCCGGACAGCGCCCTGCCATGATCCGGATTGCGTTCGAGCAGCGCCCGATACTGTTCGATGGCCGGCGCGAACTCCCCTTGCTGCTCGAGCAGTACGGCGAGATTCAGACGCGACGGCGCGTGCGTCGGGTCGCTCTGCAAGGCGCGCCTGAACAGGCCGACGGCCTGTTTGGGGTCACCCGCTTGTTTCAATGCGTTCGCGAGGTTGTACAGCGCGGGCACCGAGTCCGGATCGATGTCGAGCACCTGCCGGTACACGTCCATGGCCTGTTGCAGCTCGCCCTGCTTTTTGAGCACGTTGGCCAGACTGTTGAGGGTGTCGACATGACGCGGATCGACCTCGAGGCCGCGGCGCAAAAGCTGGATCGCCTCATCGAGGTCGTCCTGTTGAAACAGCACTTGCCCCAGGTGGTTGTAGGTGCGGGGATCGCCCGGATTCAACTGAATTGACCGCCGCAACAGGCGGGCCGCCTCCAGCACGTGTCCCGTTTGCTGAGCCACGAGCCCGAGATAGTGCAGCGCGGTGGGGTGATCCGGATGCTGCTTCAAGACCTGCAGATAGGCTCGATAGGCGAATTCGAGATCGCCGTTCTTGTGGCGCTCCAAGGCTGCAGCCAGCTCCCGGTCTGCTTCCGCCGGCGTCATGACTCCCCTTTGCGCTCCTGCAAACGCTGCATGAGACTCATCAGCGTGCGATCCCGTTCGCGCTGATGGGCAGGCATAGCTGAAACCGGCAGTGACGCCTCGAGATAGCGATGGATCTTTTCAATCAATGCGTGGTTCCACGGGTAGCGAGCCCCGACATCGGTCATCAATCTCCGCGCGCCCTCCTCGTCCGTCAACATGTATTGCAGATACCCCTGAGACGCATTGAGGTGACTGGTCTCGAACGGTCCGAGAAACGCCCACCGCAAACCCAGACCGTGCTTGAGGGCGGCATCGATGTCGGCGGGCTCGCAATATCCCGCGCCGACCAGATGCAGCGCTTCCCCGATCAGCGCGTACTGCAAACGATTGATCACGTAGCCATTAATCTCCCGGGATACCTTGAGCGGGACCATACCCAGGCTCTCGACGAGCCGGGTGCTAGACTCCACCGCCCAAGGGTCGGTCCAGGGCGTCGGACAGATCTCAACAGCTCGCAGTATGTGCGGCGGATTCACTGGATGCACCAGCAGACAACGTCCGCGACCCGGCAGTTCATCGGTAAATTTCGAGACGGGCAGCTCTCCAGATGAGCTTCCGATGGTGACTGTGTCGGGCGCTGCTGCATCGAGATCCCGGAAGACTCGCCGCTTCACCTCCAGGTCGTCAATGACACTCTCCTGGATATGGCAGGCTCCCTCAATCGCCTCAGAGAGCGACGTCGAAACCTGGATACGATCGAGGAGTGCCTGCTTGTCGGGCAGTCGGCCCATCTGCTCCAGATCGGTCGCAGTGGCCTCAATCGCACTCCTGGCACGTTCGAGTGCCGCCGGCACTGTATCAAACAGTCGAACAGCAGCGCCGCCCCTCGCGAATGCGACCGCCCAGCTCCTGCCGATATTGCCTGCACCGATACACGCGATCCGCGGGGTCCGGGAAGTCAAGATACACACTCCAGCACGAGACGTTTGCGCTGTTCCGTGCTCAGCGCTAGTCGACTGCTCGCACTTCTGATCCAAAACAACCAGCCGGTCGCGCACCATAGAAGCATGAACCCGATGGGAAGAATGCCGCCGACCGCCGCATATGCCGCGACGATCGCCGTGAACACGAGGCCAATCGACAATGCCAGCGCCAGGAGCGGAACCACGAGTCCGCCCGGCACCCGATACGGCCTGTCTGCAGTAGAACGCGTCCGTCGGAGCTTGATGAGACCCGCACAGACGAGCACAAACACCACGAGCAACGGCACAGTCGCGATGTCTACGATCGGGCTCAACGCGTTACGTCCCAGCATGCCGAGCGCCACGGAAATGGCCGAGATCAGAAGTGTGGTTCGAAGGGGAACTCCCGGTCCGTGAGCGTGGACGGATGATTCCCGCGCAAAAAAGGACAGTGTGGCGCCAGCCTTCGCCATCCCTTGCAACACGCGCGCGCCGGAAAGCAGATTTGCATTCCAACCGCTGAGCACGCCACTGATTCCACACACAACAATCAGGGTGCCAAACACGGGGCGCCCGAGTCCCACGCTGAAGGCCGCCACCACAGGCAAAGACGCTTCACGAAGTGACGGGCGATCCAATGACACCGTTGCCGAAAGGATGGCGCCGCCATAAAACACGAACGCCGCAACAGTCGCCAACACGACAACTGTACCCACGCGCCGCAGTTGCGTACCGGGACGCCGGTCCCTCACCGCCTGTGGCAGAACGTCGAAGCCCGAGAAAAAGAATGGCGTCATTGCGGCCACAGCGGCAACACCCGTCCACGCCTCACGCGGTGTGCTGCCGGCAAAGAGCGGCTGCAGGCGCTCGCTGCGCCCGAGGAAAGCGGCGCACAAGAATAAACCGAGGCCAACGACCATCTTGGTAATCACGAGGGCGTCCTGAAACATGGCACGAGCGGACACGCCGCGAATGTTGACCAGCGTAATGACTACCGCACCCAACACACCGAGGACGAGATCATTTGTCCAAGGCAGTACCGCCTGCACCAGCCAACCCAAGGTGACGAAGTACCAAGCGCAAGTCGCTGCATACGTCAATACGAGAAACCAACCTGCCACCGCGGATGCGCGCTCGCCGAAGGCTTCGAAAACATACGCCATCGAACCGTTGGCATCGGGAAACAGCGTCATCATCTCCGCGAAACACAACCCGATGAGCGACATGATGAGCGCACCCACGCCGAAGGCCAGGAGCGCGCCGATCGGGCCCGCCTGCCCGATCCACATTCCGGTGGCAACGATCCACGCGACACCGATGATGGAGCCGAACAGCACCGTGAAAAGTTGGAACAGGCCGAGCCCGGCCTTCCCAGTGCGCATCTTCATTCGAATAGAGCCTGGTTGCGGTCACCCAGAATCGGCAATCGCAACCACGATGGATCCCCTCCTCCCACCTGCACGGCGAGTCTGGGCACAGGAGATTGTTCGACCGCCAGGGTATTGCCGCGATCCGCGCCCGCCAGTGTCAACCGGATGCGCTCGCCCTTTTTGAAGACGCGACCCACGGCCACCATCGTGAATTCCAGTGGCACCGGCGTCTGCGACAGCGGCGGCACGTTCGCAATGTCCTTTGAACTGGATGTGGGAAAAGGCAGATCAAAATTGCGATAGGGTGCTCGACCGAGCGTCCGATGCGAGGCACGCAACATCCCCTCGGATATGAGCCGGGACGTGCCATCTGCAGAGACTGCGTTCAAATAGGCGTGAACGTCCGCGTCCTTTGTGTCTTCCGACGACAACATCACCCGCACAACAGGAATTCCGGCGACATAGACATCCCGCACCAATGGGGGCGATGTGTACGTCATCGACTTCATATCGACAGTTGTCACAACGACTTCATATACGTTTCCCGCCCACCGAGTGCCCAGGTCTCCCAGCGAAGTGCTGTAGTTGATCCTCCAGGGCTGGCGAGCGGCTTCCTGAGGGGCTGTGAGAGTCAATACGCCGTCGTTCTGAGACAGCACGGACCGCGCTGAGCTCGCTGACAGAAAGAGATCCCGAGCGTGTACAGCGGGAGATGGCCACGTGTCTGCCGCAAACCATTCGGTCTGTGTGACCGATCGCTGCAGGCCGTAAGTTACTTCAGGACGCTGCTCGGCGTCGTTGTGAACGCGTCGCAACCAACGGTCGAACCAACGGAGCGTCTCGCGCGCCACAATCCGGTCGCGCTCCGCATCACGCGGATCGTCGGGCATTGGCCCGGAGCGCCCATGCGGATAGGGTCCATAAATGAGCTTTTTGGGCACGTCCAGGTTGGCATACCAATACAGCATGTCGTTGGCGTAGATATCGTGCCATCCGCCCAGGAGCAGGGTCGGAACCCGGCTGGCGTTCACCCGAGGCAGGAGAGTGTAAAGATTGTTCTGACCGGACAGTTGGTAGTGGTCAATGAACGGAAGCCGGTCGCGCACAACACCCACGGTCTTGAATTCCTCCAGGTGCTGGAAGTACTCGTCATCAACGCCGGCACGGTGCTCAGACACGGCGCATCGCAGATCCCGCTGCTCGCGATCGGCATCGACGGGTGAGATATTGGTGATCGGTGCGTTCTCATCGGTAGAGCGATTGTCGAGTGAGGCTACATTGCTCACCCACCCGCCCTGCCAGCCGTTTCGGAAGATCCCACCCATGGCATAGGCAGTGTTCGGACCGTCAAAGAATCCGTAAACCATGGCGAGTGCGCGCAGTGCTTTCGGCCGTTCGGCTGCCACTCGCGGCTGCACCTCCGCGAGATAGGACGAGCCCAGCATCCCGACATTGCCATCGCTCCAGGACTGCGCGGAAATCCAGTTGACGAGATCGAACCCGTCCTTGCCTTCGATGTCGTCGCCCTCAGCATGCGAAGGCCCGAATGACGCACCCGAACCGCGCATGTCCGCGACAACGAGCGCATAACCATATCCCAGCAATACTTCGGACCACGCCTTCTCGTTACCCAAGGGCATCAGCCCCGCTGCATCGACAGCCGAGTAGTGACGGCCACCCAATAACGTCACACCGCCTGGCCCTGGCCTCGCGCGACCATAGCGCGTGTATTCGAACACGACCGGAAACCTTCCGCCGACCGCACGTCCGTTGACAGCAGGACGGTAGTAATCAACAGCAAGACGAACCCCGTCCCGCATGCGCACGTACACAGATCGACGGAGTGCCTGTTGATAGCGATACGGCTCAGCACGTCGATACTCTCCGACGCCAATGGCCGCAGAAGAAATGCCCATCACGCCCGCGGGCGGTTCGGCCATCGAGACTGTCGCAACGAGCAGCACCAAACCTGCGCACCATCGACGTGTCGCCCTCACGCCCAGGCCTGCGTGATGACACGAACCCAGTTGCGACCGAGAATGTCCTCGATGTCGCTGGTCGCGTATCCCAATGCCAGAAGGCCCGCCACGATTTCCGGAATCTGCTCCGGCATCACGTACGAAAATCCGCGCCAATGAGGGTCGCTCGCCATCGGCCACTCATCGGGGCGCGACCGCACCCACTGGTTGATGGCCGCCGCATCAAACACCACATCGAGACCGAGCCCAACGTGCCGCGCGCCCACCATCCCGCACAGGTAGTCGATGTGGCGAACAACCGCTCCTGGAAGATCTTCTTCGGCACCGAGATAGCCGCTGCAGCCGGACACGCCAACGAGCCCGCCTGTGGCTGCAACAGCACGAATTGATGCATCGTCGATGTTTCGAAAACTGGGAGCGAGCGCTGCGGCATTGGAATGACTGAACACCATTGGCCGTTCCGCCATCTCGATTGCCTCGCGCGAAGTGCGCAGTCCGCAGTGACTGAGATCTACCAACACCCCTGCGCGTTGCATCTCGGTAACGACACGGCGCCCAAAGCGCGTGAGACCGCCATCGACGCGTTCAGCACACCCGCCCCCAACGGAATTTGCGTTGTTGAACGCCAACAGATTGTGGCGAATACCGAGCTCGGCAAACACCCATATGAGATCGAGGTTGCGCTCGAGGCAACGCGTCCCTTCAAAGTGAGTCGCCACGGCCAACTGACCGTTGCGCCTGGCGATGTCGATGTCTTCCGGGCTCTGCACGAGATGCACATGGGGAAGCGCGGCGAGCTTGCGCTTCGCGCCCGCCACGACTGCCAGGGCCTGGGCACTGCTTTGATTGTCTCCCGCCAGGGTGACCGACAGGCAATGGACGCCGGCCTGGTGAAATCGGAGCAATTTCCCGTAGTCATTGCCCGTGGTGTCCGCCGGATCAAAGTCGAGCGGCCAAACCATGTCGCAAACCAGTGCCGAGCGACACAGAGCCTGCGCCACCTCGGACGCTCTTTTCACCGTCGCTACCCGCGTCATTATTGATGGCGGCCTCTAGAATCGGTACGACACACGTCCGACGACCTGGCGTGGTGGATTCGCTTCGAGGCCAAACCACATTGCTTGAGAATACGGCGAGTAGTACAGCGTGTTGAGAACGTTGGTCGCTGACACTTCGAAACGCCATGGCTTGTGATCGTAGAAGACACGCAGATCAACCTCCGTGAAGCCGCCGAGATTGAATGGAACCGGTTGCCCGTAGTTGAAGGCGTCAAAGGTCTCCATTCCGGTCTTGCGCACGACGCCGGCGCCGAAACCCAGATTGCGCAGCGGGCCGCCCTGGACCTGGTAGCTCCCGAACAGCGAAAGACCGAAATCCGGTGCGTTGGCGGAATGCAGTCCCGCGAACTGTCCCTTCACGAACTTGGCATCGAGTTTCGCCAGCGAGCCATAGACTTCCAGGCCGGGCGCGAGGCGTCCTTGGAAGTCTACTTCGACGCCACGGCTGCGTTGGGTTCCCACCTGCAGCACAAAACCCGGATGCAAGGGATCACTCTGCAGGATGTTGCTTCGCTGCATATCGAAAACAGCCAGACTGTAGGAGAACTTGTTCGCGAGCGCGTCCCCTTTGAGCCCGGCCTCGTAGGCACGGCCCGCTTCCGGATTGACGAAGCGCCCACTGCCCCCGTCATAAATCAAGCCGCTGCGCGGCTCGAATGTATTTCCATAGCTGCTGTACACATTGAGGGTGGGAGTGAGTGCATACGTGAGGCCCGCCTGGGAGGTGACCTTGTGTGCATTCAACGGCGACCAGTTACCGTAGGGCACATCAGTGGAGTCACTGATCTGATCGGTCGTACTCGAGCGGTTGCGATTCTTCAACCGGTCATCGGAAAAGCGCGCGCCGAGGGATACCGTCAGGCCATCCAGGGGCCGTGCCAGAAGCTGAAAGGTTGCGCCCGAAATCTGGTGGCGGCTCTGGCTCTGATTGAAGAAATCGTAGTCCGTGTTGGCGCGATGCGGCGGGATCTGCAACCAGTCCGGCGCGAGGATACTGAAGTTGGGTGCGTTGGGGCTGGAGCTCAGATCGAGGGTGTCGGTTTTGATTTCGGCATAGTCCGCGCCGAAGAACAGGGTATGACGGTGCTCGAACAGCTCGATATCGCCAAACAGATTGACTTCAGCCGCGAAGACATCGTTCTCCTGATCGCGACCGTACAGATACCCGAACGTGTGTCCGTTCTGATCGGTGTTCCATGTCTGGAAGGCATCCGCCCTGCCGGTGATCCGCTGGTACTGAAGACTGCCGCGTAGCTGCCAGGTTTCGGCGAAGTGATGCTCGAGAATCGTCTGTGCGAACGTCGCATCCTTCTCCGCGTGATTCCAGGGCGCGCCACCGGAGCGGCTGCGTGGAACATGGGGTACCACGAAATTGCTGCTGACGAGCTGGGCGGGATTCGAGATGTCAGTACCAATGAACTGCGCACCGATGCCGAAGTAGGTTGGATAAGTGTACTTCTGGTAGATCAAGCGCGCGGTGAGCGAAGTGGACTCCGCGATTTGGTATTTGATCGTGGGCGCCAGCGCGATGACCCGCGAGCTGTCCAGATCGAGGTAGGTTCCGGCATTCTGATACGCCCCGACCATTCGGTAGGTCAACCGGCCGTCGGCGTCAATCGGGCCGTGCACGTCCGCCTGCGCACGGTAGTGACTGTAACTGCCCCCCTCCACCTGGAGCTCGCCGCCGAATGTGTCGGTCGGTGCCTTCGAAATGGCATTGAGCGTACCCGAGATCGAGTTCTGGCCGTACAACGTTGAGGTCGCTCCCTTCACCACCTCGAAGCGCTCAAAGGCCGAAAGATCCAGGTTGATGTTGGCCACCATCCGGAAACCATCGATCTTGATGGCGTTGATGCCCTGCTGCATGAAGCCGCGGTAGTAATTGCGTGGAAATTGATCGCCCGCATGCGAGACACCGCCGGAGGCGTCGACCTTGTAGAGATCTTCAAACTTCTGAATGGTCGCGAAGTCCAACAGATCCTGCGTGATGACCTTGATGGTCTGCGGTGTGTCCTTCACGGAGAGCGGCATTTTGTAGGCGCTCTCAGCCTCGGTGTAGCGGAACTCGGTCGCTCGCACCACAACCTCTTCCAGCGGGTCCGCCGTGGTGGTGGCAGCCGAGGCCTCGGTCTGGGCGAGACGAAACTCGGACCCCTCCACGGCATTGGACGAAGTCTTTTTCGCATCGTCCGCGGCCAGAATGGAGACGGTGCGGTCGTCCACAAATTCGTAGCGCAGTCTCGAGTCGGTCAACAACAGTTGCAAGGCCTGCTCGAGAGTCAGATCGCCCTCCAGGGCGCGTGACCGTACGCCCTCCGCCACATCCGTGTAGAAGACGATCCGCAGGCCCGACTGCTCGGCATATTCGGTGAGTGCCCGATTCAGGCTTTGGGCGGGCACATCGAAATGCACCTTCCGATCCGCGCGCCCCTGCGCAAGTGCGAGACTCACGAACAAAGACACGCTGATTGCGCCAACTGCTGCACGCCCAATGCTCATCAATGCCCCCTTGCTTGTTATGCTCGGCAGGTCGAGCCGCCGGATATCCCAGATAGAGGGACTGGACGGCGCAAAACTGGACAGAAAAAAGCCTGTCCAGTTTTCGAGGCGTAAACACTCTATATACGATGGATACTCCATCGACGCTCCGGCCACCGGACTTCCGCAGTGCACAAGACCGGCAATGAATTGCACCCGCCCGATGCGACGGCAGGCGCCGAACCCGCCGAAGGCTCAGTCCTGCATCGATACCTGCTGCAGCAGCTTCGCAATCAGGATGATGCCCGCGACCTGGCGCAGGAAGCCTATATGCGCTACCTGCAGGTCCCCGACATGAGTGCCGTGCGCGATCCCGGCGCCTATCTGTTCCGGATCGCCCTGAATCTGATTTCGGAGTGGCGCCTGCGGCGGGATCGATCGGCCGTGACCTACGATTCCGAGCTCACCGACAAGGTCGCCTTGTATGCCGCCGACAACGCCCCGGATGTGTTCGAACAAGCCGCCAGCAGCGAGCGGTTACAGAGCATTCTCGAGCAGATTCCGGTGACCTACCGACGCGCGCTGCTCATGAGCAAGTGTGAAGGACTGAGCAACGTGGAAATCGCAAAGCGGATCAATGTGACGCCCGAGACGGTCGTCCGCTATCTCGCGCGTGCCGTCGCTTTTGCACGCGCCGCACGGTGGGAATAGACACTTACACGGATGCAATCATGACACCCCGTACCCAGGAAGATTTCAAAGTCGCCGAAGAAGCCGCGCAGTGGCTGTTTCGCTTGAAGACCGAAGACACCCCGGCCACCCACGCCGAATTTGCCGCATGGGTTCGCAAAGGGGCCGGCAATCTGCAGGAGTTTCTGTTTGCGCAGGCGATCTGGCGCGAGTTCGATGGCATCGATCCAGCCGTGCACGCGCATTTCGCGGCCTCGAACGACGAGAGCGACAGCTCTGTCGTCAGTCTCGCGGCAGCGCGGGTCAAGGCCTCTCCCCCGCCCTCCCCGCCCAAACAGCGGCGCACCCTGTCCTGGGCAGCCGGCCTGGCCGCCTGTGCCGCATTGGTCGCGATTTTCTGGATTGCACTCAGTCCCAAGGACTCGCGCATCTACACCACTGATGTGGGTGACCAGAAAGCCATCAAGCTCAGCGACGGCTCCGTGGTCAATCTCAACACCCAAAGCAAAGTGGAAGTGCGTTACTCGGCACGGCAGAGAATCATTCGTCTCATTCGGGGCGAGGCGCTCTTCGCGGTGGAAAAGGACCCCGAACGGCCGTTCGTTGTCATAACGGACAATGCCCGTATTCGAGCGGTCGGAACGCAGTTCAACGTATACCGTAGCTCTCAGTCACAAACGCGAGTGACAGTCCTGGACGGCGTTGTGCAGGTGTCCGAGAACGAAGCCGCCGCGAAAAACGCGCCGGTCGGTGCGGACCAGACGGTACGGCTCGCTGCTGGAGACGAAGCCGAAGTCGGAACTTCAGAAGGAATGGGAATCGTCAGAAACGTCGTGCCCAACGTGCAGCGTAGCGTGGCGTGGCGCGCGCGCCGACTGGTTTTCCCAGGGACCGCGGTCTCGGATATCGCCAACGAGTTCAACCGCTACAATCATTTGCGGATTCGTGTCGAAGGCGACGCGCTCCGTCAGCGCAGGATGAGTGGCGTGTTCGATGCAGACGACCCGACACCTCTGATCAAGTTTCTTTCGGCCGATCCGAACGTGATAGTCACAAAGACCGCGGACGAGGTGTTGATTCAGCCTCGCGACGCTCTCCTTCCACCGCACTGACGGCTGCCATGCTCATCGCGGCACCAACACGGCCCCTGGGTGAGATGGACACTCAGGCTTTCGCCGAGCATTTGCTGTCCCTCCATGAGCGCGATTGGTACGACGACAGTCGCCGCCAGGAATCCTTCGAGGTCCACGCTGAAACCCAGTCTATTCTTCTCGCGTTCTGCAGCGGCTGGCCGCAGGTCCAGGTTTCACGCACACCGCAATGGGAGCGCTTTTCCGAGTTCGTGGCTCCGCTGATTGACCGGATCATCCAGCAGTATTACTCCCCCGGGGGCCAGGTGATTCGCGCAATGCTCACCCGGCTGCCCGCGGGGTGTCGGATCGCGAAACATCGTGACGCGCACCAATCGTTTGCCGTTGCACATCGAATTCATGTGCCGCTCGTAACCAACCCCGACGTTGAGTTCATTGTAGGGCCCCAGCGTGTGCCGCCGCGTGCGCACTTCGCATTCGAGCTCAACAATTCAATGCCGCACCAGGTGGCGAATCGCGGCGACAGCCAACGGATTCATTTCATTTTTGACTACGTGCCGCCGCCACCTGTTCGCTCGGTGTCGCCCCGAACGCACGCCGGAAGACCGCCGTAAAGGCGCTGGGACTCCGATAGCCCACATCCAGCGCCACCCGGGTCACCGGGGCGCCCGTTGACAGTCGGGCCAGTGCCTCCAACAGGCGAACCTGCTGGTGCCATGC
Source organism: Pseudomonadota bacterium (assembly GCA_018241505.1). GTDB lineage: Bacteria > Pseudomonadota > Gammaproteobacteria > Steroidobacterales > Steroidobacteraceae > 13-2-20CM-66-19. Next base: position 210,179 of record JAFEDS010000022.1, read on the forward strand.
GCTGAAGGTCATGCCCATCTCATGCCGGAACCGCCGCGTGAGCGTGCGGCGGCTCATCCCGGCCACTTGGGCCAACTGATCCAGGCAGCCCTCCTGGGCCGGATCTCGCAGGAGTGCCCGGCACATGCGTGCCAGACGCTCATCGCGCGGCATGGGTGCATCCAAGGGTGTACTGCGCATTCGAGCGAGCTCATCGAAGATCAGCGCGACAATCCGGCCCTCCCGGGCCGCCATGTCATAGTCAGCAGGCAATTGCGTCGCCTCGACAATCAAGGCACGGAGCAACTCCGACACTTCAAATACGCAGCATCGCTCGGGCAATCCCGCGCTGCTGGACGGATCTATATACAGCGTTCGCAGGGACGTAGGAGAGCAGAAGCGCACTTCGTGCTCAGCACCGGCGGGTATCCATACCGCCGTATGCGGGTGCACTACGAACGCCCCTACCTGTGTGATGACCGACATCACGCCAGTGATGGCATAGAGCAATTGCGCGCGCGGGTGCCGATGAGATGGATCGACGGATCCGACCGGATATTCATCCGACATTCCCGCAATCGGTCGTGCGGTACGCTGACAGAGTATGGAACGGCGGATCCGCGGTGTGTGGCTGGACTGAGTCATGGTGCAACCCATCCCTGACGAGACAGGCAGCATAATCTCAGATCACCGCCTCGCGCCACAGATGGTCGCGCAAACGGAACAGATCGCCGTCAGCCTCGAGTGGCGTCACGCCGTCAATTGTCAGCCTGCCCTCCGCGGCCGCAGACACTCTGGTGCGGCCAAAGTAGCTCGCAACACCTCTCCCGGCTTTGCGCCCGTATGCCGACCCTCGTCGATGACGAGTTGACCATTGACCAACACATAGTCGATGCCGCTGGGATAGGCCATCGGCTTCTCGAAGCTGGCCGCATCGTCGATGCGTTCGTAGTTGAACACCGTGACGTCGGCCTTCAGCCCTTCCCGAATTGCGCCCCGATCGGACAACCGCATTCGGGTGGCGGGCCATGACGTCGTCTTGCGTACGGCATCCTCGAGTGTCAGCACAGGGCGTCGCTTCACGTATTCGGCAATAACACGCGGAGCGTTTCCGTAGGCGCGCGGGTGAGGAAGGCCCAGCGCATCCATCTTGCCGGGCTCCTCGTTGGCACCCGCATCGCTGCCAATGCTCATCCAGGGAAATCGCAGCGCCGTTTCGATATCCGGCCCACTCATCATGAAATATAACGCCATAGCGCGATTGGGGCGTGCATCCAACAGGATGTCCCAGGCGACATCGGGCGGGTCTCTGTGGAGATCTTTCGCGATGTCCGCAATGCTCTTGAAGCGATAACGGTCGTACCGGGGATTGAACGCATTCGCCAACATGATGCGATCCCAACCGCCGGCCGCCGCGACGGGATTCGACCAACCCGGCTGCGAATCCGCCAACAGCTCCTTCTTCAGGCGCCGGCGCACCTTCGGATCCTTCAGGCGCTGCATTCCCTTCCGGGATCCCTGCTCGAATACCGAGTTGGGCACAGTGATATCCAAGCCCGTGCCGGCGGCGTTGTAAACATACATGTCCGCGGCAATGTTGATGCCGCGCGCACGCGCCGAGTCGATGAGCCGGCCCGCCTCGGGCACGAGCTTGCCCCACCCCGGCGCATAGGCTCCCTTGAAGTGGAATATCTCCACCTGGATGCCCGATTGTTCCGCAACTTCAATCGACTCGCCAATCGCCTGCAAGAGCTTCGCGCCCTCATCGCGCAGATGACTGGCATAAATGCCGTTATACCGGGCGGCAACGCGAGCCAGCTCCACGAGGTCCTCGGTGCTTTGAAAACTGTCGGGGGGATAGATCAGGGCCGTCGCGATTCCCATGGCCCCGGCGCGCATGGCTTGCGCCACGTGCGCTTTCATCTTCTCCATCTGCTCGGGGTTGGGCTTGCCGGCGCGGTCGCCCATGACTTCCACTCGCGCCTGGGCGGAGCTGTAGTAAGTACCGAAGTTGAGCGAAATCCCTTGTGTGCGGAGCTGGTTGAAATAGTCCGCAATGCGCGCCGACGGAACCGGTGTGCCCCCCTCCCCCGCAATCGCCGTTGTCACACCGGCGCGCAGCTTGTTCTCGGCGAGGCCGTTTTTGAGCAGAACCTCGCCGGACTGGTCCATCATGTCAATCCAGCCCGGTGACACGTAGTCATTGGTGGCATCGATCTCACGGCGGCCGTGTCCTGCAACGCGCCCGATCTTTGCGAAACGATCTCCCTTGATAGCCACATCGGCGTACACCCAGGGATTGCCCGAGCCATCGAGCACCCGGCCATTGCGAATGACCAGGTCGTACTCAGGCTCGTCAGCCGCGAACGCCAGCGTTATGGACAGCAGCGCGCCGAACGCCGCCACTTTGCAGAGGCGCTTCAAGCAACCGCCCGGGCGGGCTCGCGTTGCTTCCATAGCCTCGCAACCCCCAAAGTCATGATCGGCAAGACATACACGGCGAGCAACACAAACGACAGCCAGCGATAACCCTGCCCGATCAGCGCAACCAACCCGAACCGATCCGCCAGAAAGACCGAAACCACCAGCAGCAGCCCGGTGGCCGCCAGGCGCAAAGAGGGTGACAGCGGCTGGCGGTGGCGTGATTGCCAGGCGTGCGCAATCCGCTCATTGATGGCATGGACGGAACCGGTGCCACATTCCAACAGGGCCGAGAAGATCATGAGCTGGAATACGAGGTGGAATGCCGGCCGCTGCAGCTTTTGCAACAGAAAATCTGACGGCAGCGTCTCCTGACCGATCTGCGGGTAGTACGCCACCATACAGATGAAAAACAACACCGCCGGGATCATGGCCAGCGGCCCCGCCAGTGCACCGGCGATCAGGGCGTCCTTCTGGCTGCGCAGATGACGCAGCACCGGCAGGATGAGAACCGCCCCATTGAGGTTGTATCCGGCGTAGGTGAGCCCACCCATCGCCCAGCCGGTGCTGGGGATATCCGCGGCCAAATTCGCGATCACTCGGTCGCCGAACGTGGTCAGCGCCAGCACCACGAACAATGCATACACCCCATAGAGAAAGAACGACACCCATTTGAACAATCGTTCCACGGAGGCATTGCCATACGCCGCCACCGAAATGATGCCCGCCATGAGACACAGCGTCCCCATGAGCGGCGGCCAACCGAACACCGCGTGACCGATCGAACCGGCTGCCGCGCCGAACACCGCCAGCGTCAGAACGGTAAACAGGATGTTGGTGATTTCGTAGACCACCCACAGCGGACCGAGCAGGTTCTTGAAAAAGGTGCGGTAGTCCTGGCTGTTCGTGGCGCGCGCGAACTGAAACGTCACCACACACACGGCGCTCCAGATCAGCATGGCCAGCAACATGCCCAGCAGTCCCCCGCGAGGCCCGCTGGGCAGAAAGAACTCCACGAGCTCCCGGCCGGTCGCGTAGCCCCCGCCGATCACCACTGCCTTGAAGGCGAGCCCGGGTAACCAGTAGCGCTGAAACCGGGTCGACGAAGCGCTCATGGTTTTACGCCGCTCAGTGCGAGCTCACCAATCCGCAAGACACGCATCCAGCAGGCGCTCAAACTGCGGGCCGCCCCGCATCGGATCGGCCACACTCAGTTTCAGGCGCGCACTTTCCTGCGCCATCAGATCTCGGGCCGCCTCCTCCGACAGGTGCGAGGTGTTGAGACTGATGCCGGCGCAACGGATTCGCGGGTTGGTCCGGCGCCCGATCCGCAGATTCAGGTCAATCGTTTCTTCGAGTGTCGGCAAAGCGAAATCAGGCCATGCCAGCATGGACGTGCGGCCTGCCTCGTGGCAAACCACAATGACATCGGGCTGACTGCCATGCAGCAGGCCCATGGAGACTGCCGCGTAAGCGGGATGGAAGAGCGAGCCCTGGCCTTCGATCACATCCCAGTGGTCCGCGGCGGCATCGGGGCTGAGCAGTTCCGCGGCGCCGGCTTCAAAGTCGGAGATCACCGCGTCCATCGCAATGCCGCGGCCCGCCAGCATGATGCCGGTCTGTCCCGTGGCCCGAAAATCCACGTTGATGCCTCGCGCCTCGAATGATCGGGCAATGGCCAGCGCCGTGTATTTCTTGCCGAGCGCACAATCGGTGCCCACCGCCAGCAGGCGCTTGCCAGAACGCTTGAGACCGGTGGCGACCGGAATATTCGCAGGCGGGGTGCGCACGTCGATCAGGCGGCGTTGGCAACGCTCGGCCGTGCTCTTCAACTCCGGGACCGCTGCGAGGCGCATGTGCATCCCGCTGACGATATCGAGTCCCGCCTCCAGCGCCTCAACGAGCGCGGGTATCCAGTTCGGTGCCACAAAACCGCCCGCGTTCGCCACCCCGATCAACAGCGAGCGCGCACCCGCATCGCGCGCCTGGGCAGGTCGCATCCACGGCAAGCCCGCTGTAATCGTCGCTTCAGGCACGCTGAATTCGCCGATACAGCGTTCCGGTGCCCAATCCTTGAGGCCCAGCGCGGTCTTGGCAACACCCAACACAGTGGCATCGCCGAGGAACAGCAGGTACGGCTGCGGTAAAACAAGAGTAGTCATGTGGTCGGTCCGCCCCAGATAGTGTCCGCGCAATCGATGATTCCCGTGTCGTATGAGATGGCGGCCGCACGATCCTTCGCGATGAACAGGGGGCCATCGAGATCGACGACGTCACACAACTGGCCGAGTACGAACGCGGGTGCCATCGCCCAGCTCGAACCGACCATGTTGCCCACCATGACTTCCAGGCCGAGACGCCGGCATTCGGCCTCCATCAGCAGTGCCTCGGTCAACCCGCCGCATTTGTCGAGTTTGATGTTGACGGCATCGAAGCGACCCACCAACCCCTCGATGTCCGCGAGCACCTGGACGCTTTCATCCGCAGCCACGGTAATGGGATAGTCAAAAACGTCCATGTCGGCTTCCTTGCCACGGGCAAGCGGTTGCTCGAGCAGCTTGACGCCCGAATCAATCAGGATGGATACGAGTCGCCCCAGGGTATCCGTGGTGAATCCCTGGTTCGCATCCACGCCCATCCAGACATCAGGACGCGCGGCGCGTACCGCTCTCACGCGCTCGATGTCCGTATCGAGATCGCCGGTCAATTTCAGCTTGAGCGCACGCGCCTGCGAGAAGGCCTTTGCACCCGCGGCCATGACTGCCGGATCCTCAGCGCCCAGGGTGAAGGTGGTGGTCAACAGCTTTTTCCTGTCCAGTCCCGCCTGCCTCCATACCGGAATACCCGTCCTCTTTGCTTCCAAATCCCACAGGGCACAGTCAACGGCATTGCGCGCGCCGCCCGCCGGCATGATCTCTCGCAAGCGCTGCCGCGAGATACCCGATTCGATCTCGGCGCGATGAGCTTCGATCAATGCGAGCATGCGGTCGGGGACATCGCCGAGATAGTAGACTCCGGCCGCCTCGCCCGTCCCCCGCCGTTGCAGATCGCTCAACACGACGATCACCACCTGGACTTCCGTAAACGTGTAGCCGGAAATCCGGAAAGGCGCCTTGTAGGGCAGACTCTCCGCAAATACGTCCAACGACAGTCGCGGGCTCGTTCGGCTCATATCAACATGTCCTCGAGCCACCGCGCCGTCTCGTCAAAGGCGCGGTCGGCAACGCGAGCCATTGACACCGCCTCCAGAAAACTGTGAGTCGCTCCAGGATAAATAACGGTTTGTGCCGGCACGCCGGCTGCCCGCAACTTGTTACCCATCGCAACACTCTCATCGTGCATGACATCACACTCGGGTATGGCGAGGAAGGCGGGCGGCAGCCCGCGCACATCCGCGTGCAGCGGCGCAGCCAATGGATCGAGGGGATCGGTGTTGCCGAGATAATTACTCCAGAAGGCCTGCATTTCCCCCGGATCCCACAGATAGCCGCCCTGTCCATAGCGCTTGAACGATTCGCTCGCGCATCCCGCATCGAAACAGCCGTAGTTGAGGACCATCGCCCGCAACGTGCCCGGCTCGCCCCAGTCGCGAAGTTTCAAACCCACGGATACCGTCATCGCCGCGCCCGCCGAGTCACCGCCCAGCGCAAGCCGATTTGGGTTGATACCTAGTGTAGGTCCTTCCCGTTGCAGCCACCGAACAACCGCGAGCGTCTCGTCAATGGCACGCGGAAACCTCACTTCCGGCGACAGGGAATAATCGACTCCGATGACGACGGCGCCGGATCGCGCTGCGTACTCGCGCATGATGCGGTCATGCGTATCCAGGCTGAAAAGAGTCCAGCCCCCGCCGTGAAGGTAGAGGAATGCGGGCCTGTCCTTACCGGTCCGGGCCTCATAAATGCGTACCCGCACACGACCCTGGTACCAGTCCACCATTCGCTCCGTGGTGACAACCATTTGCGGGCCGCCGGGCGTAAACCGTCCGCGAACCTGGTCAGCAATACGGCGGGCCTCCGCCAGCGGCACGGAATTCAACGATGGATACTCCCGCCACGCGGCGCCCATGCGCTCAACGAACAGTCGTATCTGGGGGTCGAGATCGTTTCGGGCTTCATGTGTCATGCCCGAAAGCCTACCGCGCCGCGCCGGCCGCCCCTGTTTCGCCGAGGCCATTCGTTCGTTCCAGGGGGCCAAAGGATGCCGTGCGGACCGATCGCGCGGGCATCCCGGCTGACAGATCAGCTAAAACGCATACACCAGGTTTACGGTCATCACCGTGTCCAGCTTCTTCAGTCCTGGAGGCGGCTTCGTGTTGTCAGTGAGGCCGTAGCCCAGGCTGACCGCCAGCTTGTCGGACATCTTCACAGCCAGTGCCAGCGTGTTCGTAATCAACGTATTGCCCGAGCCGGCTTCCAGCAGCGCCTTGTTGGTCAGAGTGGTGCTGCTGGTCAGCACCTGCGAGTAGTCCAGGCCCGCGGTAAAAATGGCGCCGCCGTTACTGTCTCCCGGGAGCCGCTGGACCACGGCGCCGCGATCGTCTTTCACCAACTCCTCGGGCCGCAGGCGCCGGTAACCGACACCGGCCTGAGCTGTCAGCTTCGTATCGTTGGAATTGAGGATCTTGTAGCCCAGGCCGCCGGTAGCGCTCGCCTGATACTGAAAGCCCGAGAACATGTCGTGATCGTAACGCAGGGCGCCGAAGGTAAAGAGCGTTGAGGTCAGATCGTAGTTGGATTGCCACCGGGCCTGCCAACGCTCTGCGGACACGATCCCGGCGCTGCTGCCATACAGGCCGGCGAGATCCAGCGCGTGCTTCCAGGGCCCGTCGTACCTTTCCAGGTCCAAAGCGGCATTGAACGACTTCGCCTCGCTATTGCCGTGCGAGCTGAGGAAGCCTGCCTGTCCCTTGCCCGTCCAGACACCTTCCGGGGGTGGCGGCGCGTCGGCGCCATGACAAACGACGGTCCCGAGCATCGCGCAGGCGGCGAATGAACGCCGCGCAAAATTGAACTTCATTGTTGCTCTCTCCTTCAGCGCTGACGCAACGCGTCGCGAATCTCTTCGAGCAGCACTTCCTGACGGGGCGGTGCCGCCGGCGGGGCAGCGACGGCAACCGGGGGCTTCTTCAAAGAGTTGATGGCGCGCAGCGCGAGGAACAACACCAGGGCAATGATCGCAAAGTCGAACACGGCCTGCAGAAACACGCCATATTTCAGCAGCACCGGCTGACCCTTCGGGTCTGCGCCGAGTGCCATGGCGAGATCGCTGAAGTTGACCCCGCCGACCAGCATGCCGATCGGCGGCATCACAACGTCCGCTACGAGCGAGGAGACAATCTTGCCAAATGCGCCGCCGATGATGACACCGATGGCCATATCGACCACATTGCCCTTCATGGCGAACTCTTTGAACTCGGTTGCTATGCCCACGGTCTGATTCTCCCCGGATAAATGTGTTGGGTGACACCCACTTGGGTCACGATAGTGTGGAACCGACCGGGAGGAGCAACTGTAAAAGACTGTCAAATCGGCGCAGGCGCGGCCCGCCGAGCGGTGGCGCGATCAGGAGTGCGCCACCGCCGCAATTGCGTCGATTTCCACCAATGCCCCGAAGTGAAGCGGACCGGTAGGAATCACGGCACGAGCAGGCCGATGGTTGCCGAGGACTGCCGCATAGGCCGCATTCACTGCAGGCCACAACTCGACATCGGCAATGTAGATATTCACCTTGAGAAGGTCGGGCAGCTCGGACCCGGCGGCCCGCAGAATGGCCCTGACGCTGGACAGCGCGCGGCGTGTCTGTGCCGCGACATCACCCGCCTCCGCATCAGACATGCCGGCCGTGCGGCCCAGTTGACCTGAAATGTAAAGCACGCCCTGGTGCAGCGTCGCGTGGGAATAGTGTCCTCCCGGCACGGGAAGCTCGTTTGATTGGATGATTCGGACGGAACTCATGCAAGACTCCTGCGAAATCACCCAAAGACTAACAGATTCATTTCCGCGCCGCCGTCGCGGACCGTAAACCCGCCGCGGCTGATTGCTGAAGGAAAGTAACGTCGCTTCCAACCGTCACCAGGCTGTAGCCCATCGCAACGAGCCGCTGCGCGGAATACGGCGGAAGCGCAGTGCACCCGGCCCATTTCCCGAGCTTGCGCGCCACCGCCGCGACTTCCGCTACCGCGGCGTCAAAACGTGTATCCGCATAATCGCCCATGCAACCGAGACTGATGGTGAGGTCCAGGGGACCCAGAAACAACATGTCGATGCCATCCACCGCCAGGATGTCGGGCGCATTGGCAAGACCGCGGGCGCTCTCGATCATCGCGACAACCAACATCTCCTGGTCGTATCTCGAGTAATAGTCCATCGACTCGGAACCCCAGCCCGCCGCCCGTGAGACGGTGAAGTGCGCGCCGCGCGAGCCGCGAGGCGCAAACCGACAGGCCGCCAGCAGCGCGCGGGCTTCGTCGGCGCTTTCAACATTTGGCACCATGATCCCTTCAGCGCCCGAGTCCAATACCACTTTCAGTGTGTGAGCGTGGATATTGCCAACGCGAACCAGCAGTGTGGACTGCCCGGCGCTCGCAATGGATCTCATCTGGTCGATGGTGTTTTCAACGCCATGCGGTGAATGCTCCTGATCGATGATCAGCGCATCGAAGCCGCTGGCGCCGAGAATTTCGGCGACGGCCGGACTGCCGGCAAACAACCAGGCAGCGGCACCCGCTTGACCTGAGCGCAAGCGATGCTTGAGGCGGTTGGTCCTGAACATTCAGCGAAGCCCTCATTGCCAGATGGGAAAATAGTAGCCAAAATAGTGACCAAAATAAACTCACCCGGCAAGGCGCTATGCAGCCCCTCGTTGCGCATACCCAAACAATTGCCCTGAAATCAGGGCACTCGATCGTCACCTATCGCTACGGACCGCCCGTACGCCACGACGCAGAGGTCGTGTTGCTGCTGAACGGAGGGCCCGGTCTGCCAAACGAGTACCTCGGCGCCCCGCATGCCCGGCTGGTCAATCGCGGTTTCACGGTCATTGGCTACGATCAGTTGGGCTGTGGCCGCTCGGACCAGCCGAAAAAGGACTCGTTGTGGACTCTCGAGCGCTATGTCGATGAGTTGGCCCAGGTCTGCGCGGCCCTGCGGCTGCCACCCGTCCATCTGCTCGGCCATTCGTGGGGCACGTGGCTCGGAACCGAGTTTTGCCTGACTCGCCCCGGCCTCGCGAAGACCTATGTCATCGCAGACGGCGCTTGCGACATTCCACACCTGGTGTCGGAGCTCGACCGATTACGGGCCGCGCTGGGTTCCGAAACCGTCAACATGATGCTGCGCCGGGAAGCAGCCGGCTCAATCCATCATCCGGAGTACGAAGCCGCAGTCACGCTCCTGAACTATCGCCACGTGTGTCGCAATGAAGTATGGCCGGAGACGCTCACGCGTTCGCTGGCCGCATGGAACCGCGACCCGTACGTGACAATGCAGGGCCCGAATGAATTCACCTACACCGGCAACATGCGCAACTGGAACCGGGTTCCCGACATGCACGCCATTCGCATCCCCTGCCTGGTCATCGCGGGGGAGCACGATGAGCTGACACCTGCCTGCGCCCGCCGTATGCACGACGCACTGCCGGATTCCCGGCTGGTCGTGTTCGAGAACTGTTCTCATATGCCCTTCTACGAAGACCCGTCCGCCTACTTCGGTGTGTTGGAAGCGTTTCTGTTATCACACTCGGGCGAACATTGGATACGATGACCGCCATGACGAAATCAGCGGATGAAAAGCGCGAGGCCCAGGCGGCGGCGGGTGCCTTCGCGGACCGCCTGCGAGCCGATCTGCTCGCCGGGAACTACCGCCCCGGCGAGTGGCTGAAGCAGGTTGACCTCGAGAGCACCTACAACGTCAACCGCTTCGAGGTGCGCATCGCGCTCTCGGAACTGGCGGCGCGGCGCCTGCTCGACCACTCCCCGAACCGGGGCTATCGAGTCGCCAACCCGACCGGGCGCGAGCGCGAAGAGTTGTATGAAGTGCGGACCATTGTGGAAATCGCGGCGGCCAAAACGGCGGCGCTGCGGGCGACTCCCGTGGACGTTGAGCAGTTCGAGGAGCTGGTCACTGAATTCGACCGCAACGTGCAGGCCGGAAATCTCGCCGGCCTGCCGGCTTTGAATGGCCGCCTGCACGATGCGTTCTATGCCATGTGCGGAAACTCGCTGCTGTCGACCCAGATCAAGGAATTGCGCGAACGCGGCATACCGGGCCGTTCGGGCACCTGGGATGCCATGGCGGGCTTGCACGCCAGTAATTCCGATCACCTGGCGATGTTGGAATTGCTTCGGCGCCGTGACGCCGAAGGGTTAGCGCACATTGTGTACCGCCATCTGAATCGATGGCGTGAATTCTCCAAACCGTCGCCGGAATGAGGAGCCGCAGGGGCCGGTCACGCAACAGGCCCATCTCAGGTCAATCTCAGCTCGTGCCTTGCATTTCCCGGCGCAGAAACGGGACCGCCGCCTCGGCCAGCGGCACGAAGTCATGGCCTGCCCCGGCAACGATGTGGGTTTCGCAGGAAATGCCGTTGGCGCGGTAATTGTGCGCCAGGCTCTCGAGGCGCTCGACGCGGTTGCGCCCGGCGAAGTTATAGGCCGCCTCGCCCGCCGCGCCGAAATGCGGCGCGTCGTCCGTCGATCCCACCAACAATTGAGTCTTCACCCGGCGGATCTGCTCGAGACTGAGCTCGCGACCAAACTCTTGCCGCAGGTTCTGGGTCCCCACCCAAAGGTGTTGGCCGGCGTGAATCAGGGTGACCATGCCGGGCGCGGCGATGGAAACCGCCCGCAGCCGCTGCGGATACACGTACAGGAACCGATGCGCGAATTGAGCGCCGCCCGAGAAGCCGAACAGGCAGAAGCGTTCGGTCTGGGCACCGAATCGGGTCCCGACCTCATCGACCATCTCCATGAGCGCCCGGTCATAGTCAGCATGGACCGACCGAAGTCCCTTGTAACCATCGGGGTCGGCGCGCGGGCCGGAGGCCGGACCGAACAAAGGTGCCAACACCACGGAGTTGGTTTCCCGGCCCAGGCCGGCAAAAAAGCGGCACATGGGCTCGTGCGCATAGTCACTGCCGTGGACGGTGACAATGAGCCCGGGACTCGGGCCACCGGCCTGCGGCCGCGGCACGTAGGCCA
>JAFEDS010000023.1 GCA_018241505.1 Pseudomonadota bacterium
CGGCGGGCGTGGCGGCCAGCGCCGGGGCACCGATCGCTGTCGCGGCCATCATCGCAAGCGCCAAACGGACGGCTGCGGTGAGCATTTTCGAACCGGAGCTGGCTTTCACGTTCACCCCACCGCCTTGATGGCCTGAATCAACTCGGCTCCCGCCTTCTGCGCGTCGCCATACAACATGCGGGTGTTGTCCAGGTAGAACAGCGCATTCTCGATTCCCGAGAAACCGGCGCCTTTGCCGCGCTTGATGACAATGACATTCTTTGCCTTGTCGGCGTTCAGAATGGGCATGCCGTAGATCGGGCTCGACTTGTCGTTACGGGCCACCGGGTTCACCACGTCATTGGCGCCGATAATGAGCGCCACATCCGCGGTTTCGAACTCGGAGTTGATTTCGTCGAGGTCGGAAATCAGGTCATACGGCACGCCGGCTTCCGCCAGCAGCACGTTCATGTGGCCAGGCATGCGTCCCGCGACCGGGTGAATGGCGAACTTCACTGTGACGCCCCGATCCAGCAGCAACTGGCACAACTCCCAGATCTTGTGCTGCGCCTGCGCGACTGCCATGCCGTAGCCGGGGACGACAATCACCTTGGAGGCAAACGCCATCATGACGCCCACGTCGGATGCTTCGATGGGCTTCAGGCTGCCGGTGACCTCGCCAGTGGCTGCACCGCCGGTGTCGCCGAAGCCGGAGAACAACACGTTGCCGAGCGATCGGTTCATCGCCTTCGCCATCAACTGCGTGAGCAGCGTGCCGGCTGAACCGACGACCGTGCCCGCGATGATCATTGCGGCATTGTTGAGAACGAAGCCTTCGAACGCCACCGCCAATCCAGTCAGCGCGTTATACAACGAGATGACCACCGGCATGTCGGCACCGCCGATCGGCAGGGTCATTGTCAGGCCCAGCAACAATGCCAACGCAAAGAACGCCGTAATGACGGGCGGCGTGGCAGCCAGACCAAACGCCACCATGCCACCCAGGATGAGCGCGGCGGCGAGCAGCAGCAGGTTGAAAATCTGCTGGCCGGAGAACCGGATGCTCTTGGTGATCAGTCCCTGAAGTTTGCCGAATGCGATGGCGCTGCCGCTGAATGACACGGAGCCGATGATGCCGCCCACCACGGCGAGCGTGGATGTGGCGTAGCCCGAGCTCTCACCGCGATACAGCTCGACAGCGGCAATCGCCGCGGCCGCGCCGCCACCCATGCCGTTGTAAAGCGCAATCATCTGCGGCATGTCCGTCATGGCCACGCGCTTCCCGCTCCACCAGGCGAGCGCCCCGCCAACCACAATCGCTGCCAAAATCAGGTCATAGTTGGTCATTCCCGGATACAGGAACGACACCACTGTCGCGACCAACATTCCCGAGCCTGCCCACAGGATGCCGCTGCGGGCAGTGACGGGCGAGCTCATCCGCTTCAGGCCGAGAATGAACAGCGCGGCGGTGACGAAGTAACTCGCCTGGATGAGTGTTTCCCTGCTCAGGGCTGACGCATCCATCAGTGCGCCCCTTTGGCCGGGCCCTTACGCGCACCGCTGGACTTGAACATCTCCAGCATGCGTTCGGTGACGACGTAGCCGCCAACCGCGTTACCGGCTGCGAGCAGTACACCGATAAAGCCGATCGTCTTCTCGAGCGGCGTGTGCGCGCCGCCCAGCGCCACCATTGCGCCAACGAGCACAATGCCGTGCACGAAGTTGGATCCCGACATCAGCGGTGTGTGCAGGATGACCGGCACGCGGGAGATCACTTCGTAGCCAGTGAAAGCCGCCAACATGAAAATATAGAGTGCGACGATACCGGTCATGTCAGGCCTCTAGGGACTTACGGGTTTGTTCGTGTTTGATTTCGCCGTTGTGCGTGAGGCACGACTGTGCGAAGACTTCGTCCGTCCAGTCAATTTCCAGCTCACCGCTCTTGTTGATGGCGGGCCGCAGGAAGTTGAACAAGTTGCGCGAGTACATCTCGCTGGCGTTGTAGCCGAGCTGCGCGGGCAGGTTGACTGCGCCGATGATGCGCACGCCCTGGTGCTCGACGATCTCGCCGGCACGAGTGAGCTCGCAGTTGCCACCCTGCTCGGCGGCGATATCCACAATGACCGACCCGGGCCGCATGCGCTCCACCGCGGCCCGCGAAATGATCTTGGGCGCCGGCCGGCCCGGCACCGCCGCGGTCGACACCACCGCATCGGCCGCGGCAATCCGCGAATCCAGCACTTCCTGTTGTTTGGCCTTCTCCTCGGCCGTCAGCTCGCGGGCATAACCGCCCGCGCCATCGGCGCTGACGCCCGTATCGACAAACTTCGCGCCGAGCGATTTCACCTGTTCCTTGGTGGCACTGCGTACGTCATACGCTTCGACGACGGCACCCAGCCGGCGCGCCGTAGCGATGGCCTGCAGGCCGGCGACTCCCGCGCCGATGACGAGCACGGCCGAGGGCCTGATGGTGCCCGCCGCGGTGGTCAGCATCGGGAGGAATTTCGACAGGTTGTCGGCCGCAATCAGCACAGCCTTGTAGCCGGCGATGGCCGCCTGCGAGGACAGGGCGTCCATGGATTGAGCGCGTGAAATCCGGGGTACGAATTCCATGGCGAAACTGGTGATGCCCCGTTCTTTCAAGGCCTTCACTTCGGCCTTGCGGCTGTAGGCCTGCATGTAGCCGATCACCACCGTCCCGGGTTTGAGGCGCGTAATCTGTTCGACAGACAAGGGCTGTACAGTCAGCAGAACTTGCGCCTGCTCCAGCAGCCCTGTAGGCGAATTGGCCCACTCTACGTTCTTATAGGTAGCGTCAGGAAACTGGGCACGAGTGCCCAGGCCGCTTTCAGCGAGCACTTTGGCGCCCGCCTGGGCGAGCTTGCCGGCGATTTCCGGCGTGAGGCTGACGCGCGTTTCTTGCGGCGCGCTTTCACGAAGTGCGCCTATAGTGACTGGCATGCACGGTCCTTTCGGAGGTTTTACCGGATTTCACGCACACCCCTCGCGTGCGTTTGGAAATCCTCAAGCGAATTAAGACGTTGCGACGTTGAATTCTTGCATAAAAGTGCTTTATCTTACAGCGCCCATGCTAGGCATAGATCTAGACCGCGCCGATCTCGGCACCCAGGATGACTTGCGGATTGTCGCGAGCCCGGGAGCCCGTTCACTCTCGCAGCTTGTCCTGCGTACCGATATCGCCGGCATGCCCCTCGAATGGATCGACTACAAGGAAGCAGCTCGACTGTACCATCAGGAACAGGTTGCTTATACCTGCGGTTCAGCACTCTACAAACTCTACGGTGGTGTCAACGCTGCGAGTGGACTGCGCACGGTCCTCGAAGTCAACTCCATCGTGGCGACCGTCGGGCATACGGGCAATCCGGGCAACACTCGGCACGACTATGTTCCGCCCTTGAACAATCAGACCCTGTTCCGGCGCGATGCGTTTCTGTGCATGTATTGCGGCCTGCGTTTCCCAACACGCGAGCTGTCGCGGGATCACATCAGGCCGTTCAGTCAGGGGGGCATCGACGTCTGGACCAACGTCGTGACCGCCTGCCGGCGCTGCAATAACCAGAAGGCCTCGCGCACCCCCGAGCAGGCGAAGATGCAACTCATCGCCGTACCGTTCACGCCGACCTACGCCGAGTACATTTTCCTCAAGGGACGGCGCGTGCTCGCCGACCAGATGGAATATCTGCTCGCCCATTTCCCGCGCACGAGTCCGCTGCACGACCGGATCCAACGCTGGCTGTCGTGAGTCGGCGCCGTTGATTTTCCTGATCGACGCGTCGGTGTATGTATTCCGCGCGTATCACTCGGCCTATCCGGGCATGGCCGATCGCGATGGCAATCCCACTCACGCGGTATTCGGCTTTGCGCGCTTCATTGGCGATCTGATTGAGCGCATCCGGCCGAGCTACATGGCGGTGGCCTTCGATCAGCGCCGCGCCAACTCCTATCGCAGCCGCATCTACCCGGCCTACAAGGCGAACCGCGAGCCGCATCCGGTCGATCTGCTGGCACAATTCGAGCATTGCCGTGAGGTGTGCCGGTGCCTGGGCCTGGCGGTATTCAGCCATCCCGAATACGAAGCCGACGACATCATCGGCACGTTGTCCTGCCAGATGCGGGAAGCCGGCGTCCGCTCAGGATTCATCACGCGCGACAAGGACCTGGCGCAGTTGGTCCGTGACGGCGACCTCTTCTGGGATTACGGCGCGCGCGACCAGTTTGGCTATCACGACATCGAGCGCCACTACGGGGTTGCGCCGGAGCGCTTTGCGGATTACCTGGCGTTGACCGGCGATACCAGCGACAACATACCCGGCGTGCCGGGCGTGGGCCCGAAAACGGCCGCCTCGCTCATGAAAGAGTTTGAATCGCTGGACGATCTGTACGGCAACCTGTCACGGGTCGCGGCGCTGAAGCTGCGCGGTTCCAAGACCCTCATTGACAAGCTGCGGGAATGCCGCGAGTCGGTATACCTCGCGCAGCAACTAACACGGATCACGTGTGATATGGATCTGGGCGTCGGCGTTGAAGGCCTGCGCCGAGGCACTCCCGACCTGCCCGCCCTCGGTGGCCTGTACGACCACCTCGGGTTTGGGCCCTTCCTGCGCCGCCAGGGTGAGCGGCTGAGTCAGTTGCCGTCAGGTTGAGGCAGAGCGCCGGTAATGCAGCCGAGCGGCTCGCCGGTGCCATCGGTACGGCGCGCCTCCAGGTGAACCTGGCGTCCGGCCAGCAATTGCGCCTCGATCTTCAAAAGCTGACTGCCGTCAGGTTGAATCCGCGACGAGTAGTCGCCGGCTGGCAGCTCGCGTTTCTCGGAGTCGAGTGCGGCAACCCGGAGGTCTTTTGAAATCCCCGGCACACGGAGGACAGCTAAGCGTGTATCTGACGCTAGTCGCACAGCGGTGCAATCGTCTGCACCGCGAGACACGGAAGGGAGGTTGAATACCACCGTCCGCGTCGAGTCCAGGTCCGTGGCCGTTGTGGCTTTTCCCAACCAGCCTCCAGTGGCTCCAATGACACCGGCACCCACGAGGGACGCGGCCATGCGCCAGTCGCCGAATGCGACCACCTTGCGCCGTGGCGGCAAGGTGCGCACCTGCGCGCTCTGACGCGGCATTTCCAACTTGATGGCACGCCAGACTTCGACGTCCGCGACGCACTCGGAGCAGCCCATCATGTGGAGCTCGAAAGCCTCCTGGGTACTCTCGTCGAGGCCGTTGGCAACATAGCCTGCGGCAGTCTGATTCGCTTTGAACTGTATGTGGTCCATGGTCCTCCCTATACCTCACGAGTCGATTGCGCAGACGCCGTCTCGCTGCCGGCCAGGCCGTGTCTGCGAAGGATGTCACCGAATCGCTGGCGCGCGCGCCAGAGGACCTGGTTGAACTGCATCTCTGTCAATTGCAACGACTCTCGAATGTCGGCCCGGGGCTCTTCATGGAGGTAAAATCGCTCCAACACTTCGCGGTCGCGCTGCACCGGCAGATGCACCATGAGCTCACGAACGCACTTCGCGAGCTGCTCGTGGTCGAGTCGCTCCTCCAGCGACAGAGCCTCATCCTTGAGATTCGACAGCAGCTCACGATCATTGTCGTGCCGGCGTGAAAGCTCTCCGCGCCAATATGCGGTGGCGAGCTTGCAAGCCGTGCGATAGAGATAGCCTCCTAAATTGCTCGGGTCATCCAAACCTTCAGTACGGATCTTTTTGATCGCCTGCAGGAACGTGCGTTGCAACAGGTCCTCGGCCGCATCGCGTGCGATACGCCTGTGGAGGAATACCTGTAGCAAGGGCCTCCGATATCTCACGTAAAGTTGATTTTGCAGGCCGGTGCGCTCGGCAACGGCCTCGACCAGGGATAAATCGCCGCTATCGCTGTTTTCGAGCGGTTTATCCGTGCGGAGGTCTGCCGGCGGTGATTCTGTATAGTTCATGGACGCGGTTCCCGCTGCGATCCTGGCTGGGTACAAACGCGCGCTCTCCGGCGTTCCGTTTCCAGAAGACAGGCGTCTGCTATCGGCACCCCATTCAGGTAGGGCGTCCGTGACCCAGGCTTCGAACGGCGCGGGGTAGAAACCATCCGCCCTTGTACAACCCTTGCCAGGAACTCGTCAGTAGTCAATTTATCATAGGGCGGGCTCGACCATATGCCAGCTAATAATCCCGATAGAATCGCTGTGGAGTTTGAGCTCCCCTGTTCCAGCCGGTAATGGTCAGGGGCGCCTCCGGCTCCGATTACGCACGCGCTGGGCGCCCCGAGGTTGAGTCCTTCGGGCGCGACGGTCGTTCCTGGCGAGATCATGTCGTCGTTACCGATCGGTATGGCCCGGACGATTCTCCGGAAGGTATAGGCCGCAGGATAACCAGCCTGCGGTTCCCCCTTATTTGGCACGCTGGCAACCACGATCGCAGGGTGACGTGCATCACGCTTGTCTGCAACTTCCGCAAACGCCTGATCCAGCTCAGGTGTGGTCGCGTACCAGTGTGAGCTGAAACTCAAAATCCGAGCTCCCATCCGTGTTGCATAATCCAACGCCCGTCTCAGGCGTTCGGGATTCGCGTCGTCGTTGACGCCCCGATTACAACCTACGACCCGCAGAATCATCAAACGCGCGCCGTCTGATCCGGGTGCCGCAATTCCGCTGCCGTTGTTTCTTTCTGCTGCGACCAGGCTGGCCATCAGCGTACCGTGACTGATCCGGGAGCGGCACTCGCCTTTGGGCGCGACATCGGGGCTGTTGTCCACGAAATCCCAACCATGGACATCGTCTACATAGCCATTGCCATCGTCGTCGGCACCCGGCTTGCCGTGCGCTTCGGCCTCATTGGTCCAAAGCTGACGGCGCAGATCTTCGTGATCGATTAAAGCGCCATCATCGAAAATAGCCACTGTGACCGGCGCAACCGCCTTGTGGTCGCTCCAGGCGAGCGACCCGGCAACATAATCAACCCACCAGAGATTACCGGCGTGATAGGCGCAATCGTTGTTGCGCGGATCGTCCACGAACGGGGACGGAATCAGTGTTGAGCATGCAACGGGCTGGCACTGAAAAGGCGTCTCGGCCCGTCCGAGACCAAAGTCGCAGACAAGACACAACACCCAGGCAGCGCGGACGATACGGCTCGACATCCAGCCGATTGTAGGTCATGCAGACGAGCCCGATATGCGGCCCGTCTGCACTTTCCCTTTCTCACCTGTCCGCGCCCGGCCCGAGGACTACTGCATGTGAATGACACCGTTGTCGTCGAGTCGTACCGCGCCCGGGGACGCAACTGACTGCATCACAATGACTGCGGCAGGGCCCGTGCTCGAATTGCGGGGGAAAATGAGGACATGCTCGAGCTGCCCGTGAATGCGGGTGAGTCCGTACCAGTGGGCCTGCTCATAATACGGTTCGGTTGCCTGGGCATAATTCGACATCGCCAGGAAAGGCGAGCTGGCCTCCTGGCCCGGAATGCACTCAAAGTCGGCAGGCAATGTCTGAATATCGGTACCGGCGCGATATTGCAGTTTCATGCCATTCCAGTTGGCCGCCCAGTGGCTGTTACCTACGTCCTCCGCCTGGAAGACATAACCGCCATTCGCATCGACGTTGTCGGCTGAAATCTTGAATTTCAGGCCCGTGGCAACCCGCGCGGCCAGGCCGGCATGTTGCTCGGTGCAATTTTTGGCAACGGTCCATTCCTTGAAGAAATAGCCGGGAATGGCGTTGGCGGCCCGGGCCGGGGCACCCGCGAGGGTGGCAATCAAACACTGGACGGCAACGGCGGAAGCCAGGGCGAACTTGCGGGAAAAGGGCATGTGAATCTCCTCGGTGAGCGGTGGGACATGGAAACCGCGGGGAGATCACTGCTGCAACCCGTGCGCTTATCTCAGGAAAGACGTCGCCCGATGGGTTGACGAGGTTAAATCGAGCTGTCGGGCCAGCCGTACAAGGCGAACGCCGCCCAGTTATGTGACCGGGTGGCCGCGTAGCTCTCGAGCTGTGCCCGGCGCAACGCTGTTGCCGCCGGCAGGCGCTCGGCCAGCAGATACTTGTAGAACACCTGCATGAATTGCGATGTCTCCTGGTCGTCTACCCGCCAGTAGCTCGCCAGCACGGCGCTGGAGCCGGCCTGAAGGAAAGCCTGCGCGGGTCCGAGGACGCCTTCGCCCGGTAACAGGCGGCCGCGTGAGGTTTCGCAGGCGCTGAGGACAACCAGCCCTGAATCCAACTTCAGGCCCAGGATGTCGAGAAGTCCGAAGGCGGAAGCGGTACCGTCCGCGCGGCGTTCCGGTGTGAGCGCAAGCGCTGACAATCGCGGGCGTTGTGAATCCACACGCGCGTGAGTTGCTATGTGGAGCAGGTCGACGCGCCCGTTGGCGGCCCGCCGCAGAGCTGTTGGCACTGCCGAGCAGCCGAGCAGCGTCTCGATGTGGCTCCCGGGGCGCACCTGTTGACTGAGGCGTGCCACCATCTGAACTTCAGCACGACTGCCGGTGAGCCGTGGTAGCGATTCGGTCCAATCGGCGACTGTGCGCATGGCGTGGACGGAGGTGGAGCCCGGAGCCGAGTCGGTACACTCGCGCTGCCAGTCGCTGACCCGGAATACCGGGTCACCCTACAGCTCGATCCGCGGCGAGTTGGAATGTGGCGTGCTGTTGGCGCGCAGCCGGGTGAGAAACAGCGCGGACGGCGCAATGGCGACTTCCGCATGGTGCAGGAGCAATTGGTCGGCCGGTTCCTGCGACCACGGCAGGAGGTTGAACGGCACGGTGTGCAGTCCATCGTCCGGCACGAAGATCAGGCGCTTGCCGCTGAGGTGCCCGGTCAGGGGCCACAATGCAAGCTTCGCAAGCTGCCTGGACAGCTCGCGAATCTCGCTTTCGGGGGCCTCCGGGTCGAGCAGGCGGTCGTGTAGCTGCGTTGCGGCATCGGCAATCCGGCGTTCGCTGCCCAGCCGGATGACCTGTAACCCGTTGGCATTCACAACAAACGCAAACATGTCGCTCTCGCCGACCGCATACTCGACCAGCGATGCGCCCAGTTGCCCCAGGGTCGCAACGAGTTGCTTCGCATCGAGCGGTGCTTCGCTCTTGCGTTCGCGTTGCGCGGCCTGACGCAAATTGTCGATCAGCTCGCCGTGCGCGCCGCCTCCCTGCGAGCTCGTGAGATGGACCACCTCCTGCAGCATTTGTTGATAGCGCGCTGCTGCAGGTCGTTCCGGATCCGACGCGGCGTCGCGCTCCGACTGTGTAACGGCGTAACGCAGGCTGCGCGATCGCCCGCGTTCCGATGTTGAAAAGGCCAGCGACGCCATGGCCGGATCGCGCGCCGCTTCGCTGGCATAAAGGTCCGTGAGCTCGGCGAATACGCCATGCTGAGTGGCGAGGAAGGTCGCACGTTTCTCGCCGTCGAGCTCATTGATGGGCACAGCCTCGATCAGATCGGCGGCCGTCTGCAGCGTGCGGGCCGCGGCATCGAGTTGGTCGAGCCCGCGGTAACCCGATGCCAGCAGTCGCAGGGCGGTGACAGTCTGATTGATATCGCCACGACTGACGCTCGCCTGCAGCGCCGGTAAGCCGTCGCGCAAGACTCCGGTTGAATCTCCTGCCAGCAGCGCCGCCTTGACCAGCCCGAGTTGTGCCAGCCCACGATATTCATACGCCGGGGAGATTTCCGCATCCGCGGCTATTCTGACCGACTGTTGAAAAGCCGCACGCGCGCCCGGGGCATCCTGAGCGTCGAGGAGCACTTCCCCACGCGCTTCCGCCAGGCGCACACGAGTCTGCGCGGTCACTGCATACGGTCCGGCGGCATCGAGGCAATGTCTCGCACGTGCCTCCTCGCCTTCCAACATCAACGCATCTCCCAGGGACGCCAGGGAGTTGAAAACAATCAGCCGATTGTCGGTCGCGAGACTGGCGGGCTCGAGCGAGCGGCTGCACCAGGCCACCTCGCGCGGATTGTTGAAAGGGCGCGCGGTGCCCGGTTCCATCCACAGGGCCGGCAGCGACTCGCCCGGTGCTGTGTTGGCGACCGTGGTCAGAAGGCCGCCGCAGTCGAGGGAGGCCGCTTGTTGCAAGTAGATCTTCGCATCGCTCAGGCTTCCAAGCTGCGCCATCAGGTTGCCGGAGCGGGCGAGAGTGCGCCGCACGCCCTGGCAGTCGCCGAGTTGCGCGTATTCGCGCATTGCTACCGCATGCGAGCGTTCACTGCTGCTGTACAACCCCATCAGACCCTGGAGCGAGCCGTAGTTGTTCCAGATATCGGCGGCCAACTTGCGGTCGAGGCCTGCCGGCAGCGAGCTCAGTGCATCGCCGAGGGTCGACAAGGCGACGGTGTAGTTCTTCCCCTCGTACTCGAGCAGCGCGACATCCTGGCTGGCCACGGCATAACAATCCCAATCGCGAGTTCGGCGGCAGGTGCGGGCCGCCTCCTGGAACAGGCCCAATGCGCGGCTGAAACCGTCGAGCCGGTATTCCAGGAACCCGGTCATCACATCCAGGCGCGGCAGCTCCCGGGCCGCGACGGCTTCCGCGCCATACAGCTTGCGCGCGCTTTGCTGCAGCTCGCGAATCCTGGGCGCGACCGCATTCACCTCGACTGCGGGCATATCCAGAAGCGCCTTGCCCTGGAGGTCCAACAGGCCGCCCGCTTCAAACGGCCGCACTTGCGTGCCGAAATTTCGGGCCGCTTCAGCCGCCAGGGCATAGCTCTCCCGCTTCTTGTCCAAGCGCAGATACGCGATCTCCGCCATGGCACGGCGCGCGGTTCCGGCGGAACGACGTGCGTTCAGTCCGTCAAACTGCCGCGCTGCTTGCAAATAGTCCTCGAACGCCGCGTTCCAATCGTGGCGATGAGTTGCTCGACCGGCGGATGAATAGGCGGCTTCCGCCCGTTGGTCGGCGGAATCCACGAGCAGATCGGCACGAATGCAGGCTTCGCCCGTAACGTCCGGCGCATCTACAGCCGCGAGCGTTATCGTGTGGGCCTGTCCGCGCTTTGCCGGTGCCACCATGCGGATACTTCCGAGTCGCTCGACCGGAGTTTCAGCGGTGGTCGCGTCATCCGCGTCCAGGGTTGCGGTGATTGAGATTCCGAGCTCCTGGATTCGGAAGCCCATCACGCCGTCATCAGGCGCTAGTACGCTGATTGTTTTTGAGTGCGACCCGCTGACCTGAAGGCAGCTCTCGGCGAGCACCGGTCGAGTCGCGATACCAGAATCGCACCCCGTTAGCAGCAGCGACGGAAGCAGCGCGACGAGCCAGCACCATTGAATGGGACGCAAGTTCAGTTACTAGTGAATCAGCAGGGTGACTGTCGTTCTACGCCAAAAAAAGGTGTCGTGCCAAGCACCACCGGCGCGCCAATGCAGATGGAGTGTGCAGCCCGGCTCTACGCTATGCTCCAATACGCTCACGTTGAGTGTTTCAAAGCCTGCGGAAAGGGGGCAGTTTATGGATGGTAAGAACATCGAGTCGGTGTTGCTGGAAGAGCGGTCGTTCCCCCCACCCGAGGCGTTTACCGCGAAGGCTGGCCTGAAGCCAGCCGAGCTGGAGCAGCTTCGAAGCGCCGCAGCCGCCGACCATGTCGGGTTCTGGGCCGATCTCGCTCGCAAGGAGCTCGTCTGGCAGGAGCCATTTACGCAGACGCTCGATGATTCGGATGCACCGAACTATCGCTGGTTCACCGACGGCCGCCTCAACGTGTCATTCAATTGTCTGGATGTGCACCTGGCCGATCGTGGTCACAAGACTGCAATCATTTTTGAAGCCGAGAACGGTGGCACACGCAAACTCAGCTATCGCGAGCTGTATGCGGAGGTCTGTCGCTTCGCCAGCGCTCTGCGCGCGCAGGGGGTCGAGAAAGGCGACCGCGTGATCATATATATGCCGCTGGTTCCCGAGGCGATCATCGCGATGCACGCGTGCGCTCGCATCGGCGCTATTCATTCAGTGGTCTTCGGCGGCTTCTCGGCTCCCGCACTGCGGGATCGCATCATCGACACCGAGGCCAAGGTCGTTATCACCGCGGACGGCGGCTGGCGCGGCGGAAACGTCATCGAGTTGAAGGCTGCCGCGGACAAAGCGCTCTCGGACGGTTGTCCGAGCGTAAAGCGGGTGATCGTGCTCGAGCGTACGGGCAAGCGCGTTCACATGGAACCGAACCGCGACATCTGGTGGGACGACGCCGTCGAAGGGCACCAACCGACCTGCGAGCCCGAGTGGGTCGAGTCGGAGCATCCCCTGTTCCTGTTGTATACGTCGGGCTCGACCGGCAAGCCGAAGGGAATTCAACATTCCAGTGCCGGCTACCTGCTGCAGGCCAAGGTGTCGAGCCGCTGGGTGTTTGACCTTCAGGACGACGATGTTTTCTGGTGCACCGCCGATGTGGGTTGGGTCACCGGACACAGTTATGTGGCCTATGGTCCGTTGGCTGCCGGTGCGACTGTTGTGTTGTATGAGGGTGCGCCGACGACGCCGAATGCCGGGCGTTTCTGGAAGATCTGCCAGACGCATGGCGTGACTATTTTCTACACGGCGCCGACGGCGATCCGCGCGTTGATGAAGCTCGGCGATCACTGGCCGGCACAGTACGACCTGTCCAAAATCCGGCTGCTGGGGACTGTGGGCGAGCCCATCAACCCGGAGGCCTGGATGTGGTATCACCGCGTGATCGGCAAGGAGCGTTGCCCGATCGTCGATACCTGGTGGCAGACCGAGACGGGTGCCACCATGATTTCGCCTCTGCCGGCGACGACAGCGACCAAGCCGGGCTCCTGCACGATTCCACTTCCGGGGATCGATGCTGACATTGTGGATGACAACGGCAAACCGGTGACGAAGCCCGAAGCGGGCGGCTACCTGGTGATCAAGAAGCCGTGGCCGTCGATGTTGCGGACGTTGTGGCGTGACAATGACCGGTACATTGCTTCGTACTGGGAAAAATTCGACAACAAGTACTATGTCGCGGGTGACAGCGCCCGGCGCGACAAGGACGGCTATTTCTGGATCATGGGCCGCATCGATGATGTGTTGAATGTGGCGGGTCATCGGTTGGGTACCATGGAGATCGAATCGGCGCTCGTCGCCAACCCGCTGGTGGCCGAGGCTGCGGTTGTCGGCCGGCCTCACGAGGTGAAGGGCGAGGCGGTGTTCGCCTTTGTGGTTCTCCGTGGGGATCGACCCACCGAGGATTTGGGTCCGTTGGTCCAGGAGTTGCGTAACTGGGTCGGTGAGCAGGTGGGTGCCATCGCGAAGCCGGACGACATCCGGTTTTCAGACAACCTGCCGAAGACCCGCTCCGGCAAGATCATGCGCCGCCTGTTGAGGTCGATTGCCCGCGGGGAAGAGATCCTCCAGGACGTGTCGACTTTGGAGAATCCCGGCATTCTCGCTCAATTACGGGGTGAGGACTGGAAGCCGCCCGCGGCGCCGGCGGATCCCAAGGGCCCCGCCGACAAATCGGCGAAGACGACGTCGGTTGCCGCGAAAAAGGCGCCGGCGAAGTCGGCCAGCGGGAAGTCGGCTAACGTGAAATCGGCGCAGGTGCCCGCGAAGTCGACCGGCGCGAAATCGGCCAAGGTGAAATCTGTCAGCGCGAAGTCGGCCGGTGCGAGGTCGGCCGGTGCGAGGTCGGCGAAGGCGACATCCGGCAAGGGGAAACCCGCGGCGGCGACCTCCGCCAAGCGGAAACCCGCGAAGGTCACATCCGCCCGAGGGAAATCCGCGAAGGGGAAATCCGCCCAAGTGGCATCAGCGAAGGCGAAATCCACAAAGAGGCCCCCGGCCGAGGCGCCGCCTTCCAAGGCGAAATCACCGGCGGCTAAGGCGCCCCCACCGAAATCTGCGCCGCGCCGCAAAAAATGAGCTTCGTACCATGCCACTGATCAAACCCGCGTTGGATCCACTCTCAGTGGCTCCGCAGTCGAAGACGAGCTACCCGGAACCCTACCGGTCCCGGGTAATGCCGCGAGAGAAGCGCCCACTCGGTGAGCCGCTCGGCCTGAAAAAGATCGGCATCAACCGGACCACGCTGCCGCCAGGCAAGGAGTCATCCATGCGGCACTGGCACACGCAGGAAGAAGAGTTCATTTATGTGCTGGAAGGCGAGGTGGTTCTGAGGACCGACAGAGGGGAACAGGTGCTGACGGCCGGTTCGTGTGCCGGATTTGCTGCAGGTGCAAGAGATGGCCATCAACTGATCAACCGCAGTGACAAGCCGGCCGTGTACCTGGAAGTCAGCAATCGCGACGGTGAAGACTACGTCTACTATTCCGACCCGGACGTGGACATGATGGCAACCCCTCAGGGCATGAAGCGCCGCGATGGCTCGCCCATCGGGCCAAGGATCAATCGCGAGGAGCCCTGACGCGGCTGGGGTACGGAACTTGCGAGAGTGCTCCACAGCAGCACACGCGGATGGGGCCGTATGGGTGAAGTCATACATGTCGCCTTCGGAACGGAGCGCGAGTGGGAGCAGACCCACGAAAAGACTGTTGATGGGCTGGTTACGATAGGCTCATTGTTTGGAGATGATGAGAATCTGATGCGGGCCAAGGCGGACTGCGTCTACCACGTGCTCCGGGAAATCGTGGAAGACGTGCCTTCGGTGCAGATCACGACCAAACTTCCCGAAAACCTGACACCCGAGCAACTCGATGCACTGACACGGGTGATCAAGGAAGCGGCCCTCAAGGGCATCGAGATCGCGATGACCCATTCGGTGCAGGTGTTGATGGGTTCGATTTACGACCTGTGCACGTCGAAGCTGCACTCCTACCGTCAGTGAGCACCGGCGACTAACTTCAGGGCGTACGTAACGGCCACGTCGTTGCCGACCTGGTCAGTCGCCTTCCAGTCACCCTGTCCGACGCCATAGTCCAATCGCTCGAGGGTCACTTTGCCCATCAGGGCGCCATCGGCCGCCCGGAATGTAAACGGCACGTGGACGTCCTTCGCAACACCGCGGATGGTCAGCTTGCCAACCGCATCGTAGCCGTTGGCCGTCTTTGTGATCTGGGTCGATGTGAAACGCGACTGCGGGAATTTGGCCACCGAGAACAGATCGGCGCTCTTGAGCGTGTCGTCGCGTTCCCTGTCCCCTGTATCGAGCGATGCCATGTCAATAACGACATCGAGCTTGCTCGGCGCGTCGGCTGCCACATCCAGCGTCACCGTGTACTTGGTGAACTTGCCTTTGTTCAGCGCGCCGGCCTGGGTGAATTGATACTCCAGGGTGCTCTTCGCGGGATCCAGGGTGTAGTGGGCATCGGCCGCCACGGCACCCGTCGCCGCAGCCAGGGACACAACACCCGAAACCAACAGTGAACGCGCGGACATCATTACGAAGTAACCTCAGGATTTTTTGGTAAAGGGCAGCATGCGGCGCAGGACATCATCCTTCAGCACGAAGTGATGCTTCAAGGCGGCCGCAACGTGCAGGAACACGATGACAAACAGCACCAGCGCCAGTGAATCGTGGATGTCCTTCATGGCGTTGTAGAGGGCCTGGTTCTTCGGCACAAAATCCGGCAACTGCAAGAACCCAAACCAGCTCACCGGGAACCCACGCGCAGAGGTCATCATCCAGCCCGTGAGCGGCTGGGCGAACAGCAGCAGGTAGAGGCCAAAGTGGGTGACCTTGGCGAGCGCACGCTCATACGGCTTGAGCGTCGAGGGCAGCTCGGGCGTGGGATTCGCCAACCGCCACAGGAGCCGCAGGATTGCGAGGGACAGGATGGTAATGCCTACCGACTTGTGCCACGCATACACTTCGACTTTCTTCGGTGAGATGGGCAGACCTTCCGCCCAGTTGGCGAGAATCACCTGGGTGACGATCAGGACGACAATCAGCCAGTGCAGCAACTGGGCGATGTGGCCCCACCGGGTGGGCGTGTTTCGAATGCTCATGGAGATCGATCATACATGCGATTTTTGACTCGTTTTCAGCTCCTGAGTTCGTCCATTGCGGCCATCATCCTGCTCTCTTTGGGGGGATGCCCGAGCCGCCCCATGCCTGCGGAGCCGGCGAGCGCGGCGAAAATAGCTCCGCTGAACCCGCCGCAGCGGCATGAAGGTCATCCATTCGATGTGGCCTCCCGGGAATCCCTGCTGACCATTCTTGCGTTCCGTGCGGGAACCCTGGGCAAATTCGGCCACAACCATGTGATTGCCTCACATGATGTGAGCGGTACTTTCTATGTGCCCGATGATGTCGCGCGCTCGACGTTCGAGCTGCACATCCCTGTTGGGCAGCTAGCGATCGATGAGGCCGATCTTCGCGCCAAGGAAGGTCCGGACTTTCCCAAGGATGTTCCGGATTCGGCGAAGGAAGGCACGCGTCGCAACATGCTCAGTGAGGCGCTGTTGAACGGTGCGCAATTTGCCGACATCGCGTTGGTCAGCCAGCACATCGAAGTGGTCACGCCCGGCTCCCAGGTTCGCGCGGACGTTCAGATCACGGTCCGGGGCCAGACTCACACTGTGTCGGTGCCGGTGACCTACTCGATGTCAAAAGGCGAGCTGACGGCCTCCGGGGAGTTGCCGCTCAAACAGTCCGACCTGGGGTTGACGCCGTTCACGGCGATGTTGGGGGCGTTGGCGGTGCAGGATGAGATGCGTGTGAAATTCCACATCGTGGCGCATGCAGCGACAACGAATCAGCGCTAGCTCACGCCAATCCTGCGTTTTTCTGTTTGTAGTCACGACCTCGCGTGTTGGCTATGAACTGGATGACGGCCTTGACGTCTTCAGAACATGACTTGAATGCGACTCTTTCGAGAACGGAGGGGCCATAGCGGAGAATGAGCGCGCCGAGGAGCTCGTCCATGTACCCCTGTGTCGTAAACCTCAATCCGGTGAAGTCGAGGCAGATATCGCCACGCGTGTTTTGTAGCGCGGTCTCTACCTGGTTTCTCAGCGGGACGGCCGATGCTCGGATGCCCAGGCCAAATATGGCAGGATCTGAATTTACTCTGACGGTTGTCTCGAAGGCTGCGTCAGGCATGTCTCATGCTCCGATCATTGCGCTTGGCAAGATTACGCTCAGATCAATCTCGCGGGCAAATTCTCATCCGGCCGGTAGCGTCGCAGGATCTCCGCGAGGCTTTCCGACGTGATTGCTCGACGGTGCAAATCCATCATGACGATAACGCCCTGATGCCCGGGAGTTAGCGGTTTCACGGCCTCCAAAGGCGTCGTGGGGCTCGTGACCCATGCAGTGCCGGAGGCGGCGCTGATGTGGCCTTCGGCCAGTAGACACAGGTCGCGACAGACAGTCAGGCCGAGACCTTGGTGCACAGAGTCATCAAAGACTCCAACATCCTTATGACTGGAGACAAAGGGCCGGAAGGCCAGGCTGACGGCGCTCTCGTGAGATCTGGTCGCCAGTTTGGAGTGGCTTGCCAAAGATCGAAGAAAACCGCAGCCGTCGTCGACAATCGCCACACGCAGCAAGTCTCCGCGTCGGTAGTATTGGGCTGCAATCCATGCGCGCGCATGGATGAATCCTCCCACTTTGCCGTGGTTCAGGGCGTTGTCCAGCAATTCCGCGATAACGTAGTATAACGGCTGCTCGACAGCTCGGTATCTGACCAGAGTCGGATCTTCCTGAATTAGTGCATGGAAGTCATCGCCAGGAACAAATGCCGCAATCTCGTGGCTCAGTGCATTGGCGACCTGTTCTGCCTGACTGAGAGTGGCCACTCGGCAAGCACGTAGAGGGGAATGAGAATCGTCGCGTGAAAGGTCCGGTGCTCGCTCGCGCTGCTCTCGAAACCAGTCGGCCAAGACATCCAGTTGCTCCAAGTTCTGCCTGACTTCCGGTCGCAGCCCTTGTATCAAAGCATGTTGTCCCCGCCGCTCGAGCTGCCAAAAGCTGGCCGCCAGCAGGCACAACGCGACTGGTTCGGCCGTGATCAGTTGCTCGGCGTTACATTCAACAGTGCACTCGTAATCATCCAGGATCGCGGTTGCGATTCCAACGAGCGCGGGGAGGTCTTCTCCCAGCATCACCTGCGGCAGGCTGATCATGGTGCGGAGCCAATTCGACGGGGAATCGAATTGTCCACCCGCTCAGCCCGTTAGAGAAGGTCTCGAGGCCACGGAGAGGGCGTGTTGGTCACGCGCATGCGACGTAGATATTCGACGCTGCAAACACCGTCTAGCTACGACGTACGGATCAGCCTTGTTCGTGCAGCAATAGCAACAACGTCCCGTCGGGCGACTCGAGCAGCGCGTTGGAAACAGGATCGAGGCCGCGAGGCAGCTCGAGCGACTCGGACATCCTCATGCCGTTGTCGCGTAATCGGGTGATTCGCGCGGGCATGTCGGAATCGCTGAAAACCAGGAGCGGTGCGTCGAAGGTGCGTGGCCGATGGAACGCGATATCGATGTGGTCGCTGGTCAAGGCGAGATGCACATAAGGTTCCTCCGCCTCATCGGTCGCGACAAACCCCAGCGGTTCCCAGAACACTCGCGCGGTCTCGAAGTTCCGCGCAGGCATGCTGACCTCGCTGAAATAACCGCACAGGGAAACTTCGTGCGGCTCGCGATCCACCGGTGAATAGGTGCGTGCTTCGAGCACGGTGACCGGTTGGCCGAACGGATCCAGAAATCCGATCTCATTGAAGACCTCGTCGCCGGTCCGGCAGACCGTCAACTCGAGCCCCTGAGCGGCGAATGTGGCGAGTTGGCTTGCAACACCCGGCAGGACAAATGTGAGGGCGGGTGTGGGCGCCTTGCGCTGGTGCAGGCCGATGAACAGCCTGCCGTCGGTCAGCACACCGTAGGGATGTGACCAGGTGTCCGTGGTCGGCGCCTGTGTGAATCCCAGGCGCTCATAGAATTCCACCGACTCGCGGATATCCGCGGTTGCAATACTGACTTCGTGGAAGCGCCCGAGCAACGTGGCGGGGTGTTGGTTCAGGCCGAGGCGCCGCGTGCGGCGCCCGCGGGCCGCAGCCCGAGCTCGACCTGCGTCCAGCCCTGACAATGTCGTGCGATCAGATCGGCCAGGAAACGGGCATGTTCCTGGCGCGCATTCAGCGCCGGCACATACTGGAACTGCTCGCCGCCCGCGGCCATGAAGAGGTCGCGGTTTTCCATCTCGATTTCCTCGAGGGTCTCGAGACAATCGATGGCGAAGCCGGGGCAAACAACAGTGACGCGCCGGGTGCCGCGCCCAGGCATGTCTTCCAGGACGGTGCTCGTGTACGGCTTCAACCACGCATCCCGGCCAAAGCGGGACTGGAAGCTCACGCTCCATTCAGAGTCCTTCAGGAGCAACTCGTCGGCGAGCAGGCGCGCGGTCTTCTGACACTTGCAGAAATACGGATCGCCGTTGTGGAAGTAGCGCTCCGGAATGCCATGGAACGACATCAACAGATGTTGGGTTCGTCCGTGCTGGTCCCAATGTTGGACCACGGAGGCCCGCAGGGAGTCGATATAGCCGGGGTAGTCGTGATACTCCGCGACATACCGCAGCTCGGGCAGCCAGCGCCAACGCCGCAACTCGGCGTTCACCTGATCGTAGGCAGCTCCCGTCGTTGCGCCGCAATATTGCGGAAACAACGGTACAACCAAAATCCGCTGCGCACCGGACTCACGCAGTCGCGTGAGCGCCTGCGGTACGGAGGGATCGCCGCCATACATCATGGCGAGCTCGATGGAGAGCGGTGCCAACATCCGCTGCGCCAGCGTGCCGATCAGTTCCGCACGCAACTTTTCAGAAAGCACCAGGAGGGGTGAGCCCTCCTTCGACCAGATCTTGCGGTACTTGCGTGCCGATCGATGCGGCCGAAACGGCAGAATCAGCCCGTGCAGGATGGGCAGCCAGAGCGCCCGCGGCAATTCCACCACCCGGGGGTCCCCCAGCAGCCCCGCCAGGAACTTGCGCACGTCCTTCGGGGCAGGAGAGGCGGGAGTGCCGGAATTGACGAGCAGGATGCCGATCCGTTCCGCCCCGTCCCGGTGGAACTCGGGTGAGCTTACATAGCGCATGGGGTCACGATACCGTAAGTCTTCAGGCCAGTCCTCCCACGCACACGTACTTGAGCTCGGTGTAGTCGAGGATTCCGTATTTCGAGCCTTCGCGGCCGATGCCGGACTCCTTGATACCCCCGAACGGCGCCAGCTCGTTGGAAATGAGCCCGGTGTTGAGTCCCACAATGCCGTATTCGAGCGCCTCGGCCACCCGCCAGGAGCGCGCCAGATCCCGGGTATAGAAGTAGGAAGCGAGGCCGAACTCGGTGTCGTTCGCCATGCGGATGGCCTGCGCCTCGGTCTCGAAACGGAACAACGGGGCAACCGGCCCGAACGTTTCTTCCCGTGCCATCAGCATGTCGGTGGTGACGCCTGTGACAATAGTCGGCTCGTAGTAGGTTCCGCCGAGCGCGTGCCGCTTGCCGCCGGTGGCCACCTTGGCGCCCTTGGCAACCGCATCGGCCACGTGCTCTTCAACCTTGGCGAGTGCCTTCGCGTCAATGAGCGGGCCCTGGTCGGTGGCGCCCTTCAGTCCATCGCCCACGCGCAGCTTGGTGACTGCTGCAACGAGCTTCTTCGTGAAGGCGTCGTACACGCCGCTCTGCACCAGCAGCCGGTTTGCACAAACACACGTTTGTCCGGTGTTGCGGTACTTGCTGGTAATGGCGCCGGCCACCGCGGCATCCAGGTCGGCATCATCAAACACAATGAACGGCGCGTTGCCACCCAACTCCAGCGACAGCTTCTTCAGAGTGCTCGCGGACTGCGCCATGAGCTTTTTGCCGACGCCGGTGGAACCGGTGAAGGTGATCTTGCGCACCAGCGGGTTGGAAGTCATTTCCGCGCCGATCGCAACCGCATCCTTGCCGGTCACAACATTCAACACGCCGGCGGGAATGCCCGCGCGCCGTCCGAGCTCTGCCATCGCGAGAGCGGAGTAGGGCGTCTGGTGCGCGGGTTTGCAGACAAACGTGCAACCGGCGGCGAGCGCGGGGCCGGCTTTGCGCGTGATCATGGCGGCCGGGAAGTTCCAGGGCGTGATGGCAGCCACGACACCGATCGGCTGACGCAACACCATCAGCCGCTTGTCGGACTGATGTGTTGGAATGACATCGCCGTAGAGCCGCTTGCCTTCTTCCGCGAACCAGTCGATGAAGGAGGCGGCATAGGCAATCTCGCCTTGCGACTCGGCCAGGGGCTTGCCCTGCTCGGCGGTCATGATGATGGCGAGGTCATCCTGGTTCGCCATCATCAGATCGAACCAGCGCCGCAGGATGGCACCCCGATCCTTCGCGGTCTTCGCCGCCCAACCGGGCAATGCGGCCTGCGCCGCTTCAATGGCGCGGCGGGTTTCGGCGGCGCCCATGTCGGGTACCGTGCCCAGCTTTTCGCCGGTGGCGGGATTCAGAACCTCGTGCGTGGCGTGATTGGCGGCGTTCAGCCACTCGCCCTGAATGAAAGCCTGGGTGCGCAGGAGGGTGGGATCTTTTAGATGCATGGTCGTCTTCTCGGCGGGGCGGAAACAGGCAAGGATAGCCCCCCCGGTTGCCGAAGGGAAAGCGCGTCCCCACAATAGCTGAGTTGCACTCAGTGTTTATCTTCAACGGTCCTGGTCGGGGAGGGAGGCTCAATGCTCGTCGGCTCAGCAGTCAGACGCGTCGCCATCATCGGTGGCGTACGGATTCCCTTCGCGCGGTCCCACACCGCTTACGCCAAGGTTACCAACCAGGACATGCTCACCGCCGCCTTGCGTGGGGTGGTGGACCGCTACAGCCTGGCCGGCGTGCGGTTGGGTGATGTCGCCGCCGGCGCCGTCATCAAACACACCAAGGACTACAACCTGACGCGCGAGTCGCTGCTGTCGGCCGGATTGCATCCGCAAACTCCCGGTGTCGACCTGCAGCGCGCCTGTGGCACCAGCCTCGAAGCCGCCATCCTGATCGGCAACAAGATTGCGCTCGGGCAGATCGACTCGGGCATTGCCGGCGGCACGGATTCCATCAGCGATGCGCCGATTGTCTACCCGCGCTCATACCAACAGATCCTGTTGCAGAGCTTCCGCGGGCGCTCCGCCTGGCAGCGGTTTGCGCCGTTCCTCAGCCTGCGGCCGCAGCACTTCAAGCCGGTGTTGCCCGCGGTAGTGGAGCCACGGACCGGCCTGTCGATGGGCCAGAGCACGGAGCTCATGGTCAAGCGCTGGAAGATCACGCGCGAAGCTCAGGACCAACTCGCCTACGAGAGCCACATGAAGGCCGCAGCGGCCTGGAAAGAGGGCTTTTACAGTGACCTCGTGGTTGACTACGCCGGATTGAAGATTGACAACAACATCCGCCAGGACACCAGCCTGGAGAAGTTGGCCAAGCTGCGCCCGACATTTGATCCGCAGGGCGGGACTATGACGGCCGGCAACAGCACGCCGCTCACGGATGGAGCGAGCGCCGTGTTGCTTGCGAGTGAAGCATGGGCGGCTGAGCGTGGACTGCCCGTGCTCGCGTATCTGACATTCGGCAAGGCGTGGGCGGTTGACTTCGCGAGCGGCGAGGAAGGTTTGTTGATGGCGCCGGCGCATGCCGTGCCGGCCATGTTGCAAGATGCCGGGCTCACGCTGCAGGACTTCGATTACTACGAGATCCACGAGGCGTTTGCCGGCCAGGTGTTGAGCACGCTGAAGGCCTGGGAGTCGCCTGAGTATTGCCGGGAGGTGCTGAAATTGCCGGCGCCGCTGGGGAGCATCGATCGCAGCAAGCTCAATGTGAAGGGCGGCAGCATTGCCATCGGCCACCCGTTCGCGGCGACCGGGACGCGAATAGTCAGCTCATTGGCCAAAATTCTGGCGGGGGACCCCAACGCCAAGCGGGGGCTGATTTCCGCTTGTACGGCGGGCGGGATGGGGGTGACAGCGATAGTTGAGCGCTGAACCGCAGCGCGCACCAGGACCCGGGCTCCGCGCGAACCTTTTCGCGCCAATTAACGATAGTGACAGCGATAGCCGAGCGCTGCCGATTGTGATCCTGGTCTGATCCCTCCCCCTCCCACGGGGCCTATGATGTGGTATGGAGGGGGACATTCCCGAAGAGACCCTGATATTGCGCTCCGACCTGGGCGTGGTCTTGAGCGGGCTGCCGCTTTTTGCCGGCCTCGAACCCCAGATTATCAAACAGATTGCGGCCGTCGCCGAATGGCTGTCCCTGCCCGGCGGCGCCACCCTCTTTGCCGCGGGCGAAGCCTCGGATGCCATGTTTGTGGTCCTCAGTGGCTGCCTCGGAGTCTTCTCGCCTGACACCCGGGATCGGCGCCGCTTCATGGGGCGGGTTCTGGCCGGCGACACGGTCGGCGAGATGGGCCTCATCTCCGGCCGGCCCCGCTCCGCGCACGTTGCTGCACTGCGGGATACCGAGTTGGCGCGCATCTCCAGCGATTCCTTCAATGCCGTGTTCGGGCGGCATCCGGAAGCGATGTTGCGCATTGCGCGGCTCACCGTCGATCGGTTGGAGTTGTCGCAATCGAAGCCGCGGGGTCCGCGACACAGTGCTCGCACCTTCACACTTCTACCGCAAAGCGTCGAAGTGGATGTGGGTGGGTTCGCGAGCGAATTCGTCAAGGCATTGAGCCGCTTCGGCCGCACCGAGCTCGTCTGGAGTGTGCGCGCCGAATCTCACACCAGTCACTGGTTCCACCGGATCGAAACCGCCAACGACTTCGTGGTGTATGTGGGCGATCCCACACCCGGCCGCTGGAGCAGTCTGTGCGTTCGGCAGGCCGACGCTCTGTTGTTGTTGGCTCGCGCGGAAAGCGCGGCCGGGAGTTGGGAAGCGCTGGCAAGTGCCCGGGAATCCAGCATGGCGCCCCAGAGAGCGGAGCTCGTGTTGCTTCATGAAGGCACCATTGCTCGCGGCGCCGCGGGCCGCTGGCTCGCCATGCAGCCGGGTATCCCTCATCACCACATCACCGGTCCGTCGGATATCGCCCGGGTCGCCCGAATGCTCACCGGCCGAGGTGTTGGATTGGTGCTGGCGGGAGGCGGCGCCCGGGGGTTCGCCCATATCGGCGTCGTCAAAGCCCTGCGGGAAGCCCACGTCCCGATCGATCTCGTCGGCGGTACGAGCATGGGCGGAATTCTGGGCGCCGGCGTCGCTCAATGTTGGAGCGTGGAGGAACTGAAAGAGCGCTTCCACGCCGCCTTCGTGGAAGCCAAGCCGCTGCGCGACTACACGCTTCCCTTCGTTTCGCTCGTGTCCGGCCGCAAGGTCAGCCGGTTGCTGCGCCAGGACTTTGGTAACACGGACATCGAGGATCTGCCGCTGACGTTCTACTGCGTCTCGTCCAATCTCACGACGGGCCATTGCGTGGTGCATCGACGCGGATTGCTGTGGCTGTGGCTGCGTGCCTCCGTCGCAATTCCGGGCGTGCTGCCGCCGGTTGTGCACAAGGGAGAGGTGTTGGTGGACGGCGGCACCATGAACAACCTGCCTGTCGATGCGATGCGCGAGTTGGGACGCGGCCCGGTCATCGGAGTCGATGTCGGCGCGGACCGGGCCTTCACAACCGACAGCGAAGAAGTGGACGTGCCGCTGCCGTGGCAGCTCATGAGCTGGCTGCGCGTACGGCGCAACCGGCCCAACATCTTCCAGATCCTGTGGCGCTCCGGCATGGTGAACAGCAGTGCCATGACGGCGGCCCACCGGGAGAAAACCGACTTGTTGTTGCAGCCGCCGCTGGCGCAGATCGACATGCTGAACTGGTCGGCGTTCGATCGTGCCATCAGTGCCGGCTATGAATATGCGGTGCGCCGTCTCGAGGCGCTGCCGTCCGGCACGTTCGAGTTGGAGATGCCGGTTGCGCCAAGAAGCTCACCGGCGCTCGCAGCTCTGCCGTCATTCGTTCCCGCGGAGTCATGATGCCCGCGGCCCTTGGCTGAAGGCCAGGAACTGGGCGGGTGCCGCCAGCTCACCCGGGCGGGATCTCGTCCCGCAGGCCCCGTGACCCGCAGCCCGTCCATCCGGTACGCCCGATCATTGCTTTACGGCTCCTTTCAGGCACAAGATGCCGGGCCGTTCATATAACACGCTAAAATTTCGGGCAAATACCCCATGCTGGCCAAGGTCAATCCCTCTGAATACGTACGTCTGGAGCATGCCTGCGGTTGTAAGGTAGCTGCATCATGAGCAGGCCAGGTATCGATCGGGTTTTTGAGCGCCGTTTGTCCGCCCTGGTGAACGGCGGCGAGCCGCAGATTCTGCAAGGCGGCCGCAAGGGCGTCGAAAAAGAGTCGCTGCGGGTACGGCCCGACGGCGTTCTGGCAACCACGCCGCACCCGCGTGCTCTGGGGTCGGCGCTGACGAATGTTCATATCACGACGGACTTCTCCGAGTCGTTGATTGAGCTCGTCACCCCGGCCTTCACCCGAAGCTGGGAGCTGCTGCAGTATCTGCTCGATTTGCACCAGTTTGTTTACCGTCACCTGGGTGATGAGCTGCTGTGGGCCACCAGCATGCCCTGCGCCATCCGTCGCGATGAGGACATTCCCATCGCCCAGTTCGGCAAGTCCCACGTGGGAACCATGAAGACCGTGTACCGGCGCGGACTGTCGCTGCGTTATGGGCGGATGATGCAGGCCATCTCGGGCGTGCACTTCAACTATTCGTTTCCGCTGCCCTTCTGGGAGGTGTACGCGGATATCCGCGAGTCGCGTGAGCGTGGGCAGGATTTCATTTCGGCCAGTTATTTCGACCTGTTGCGTAATTACCGGCGCTACGGGTGGATTGTGCTGTACCTGTTTGGTGTGTCGCCGGTGGTCTGCAAGTCGTTCCTGCGGGGGCGCGATGCGGGCCTCGCGGATTTCACCAACAACACGGCCTATGACCCGTATGCAACCAGCCTGCGGATGAGCGATGTCGGCTACCGCAATCGCAACCAGTCGGGACTGAACGTCTCAGTCAACAGCCTGGATGAGTATGTCCGCGATCTGTCCTACGCCATCTCGACCGTACATCCGCCGTACGAAGCGCTGGGTCTGAAGGATGCGCAGGGCGAATACCAACAGGTCAACACCAACATCCTGCAGATCGAGAACGAGTACTACAGTTTCATCCGGCCGAAACGGGTGGCGCGTTCGGGCGAGCGCCCGACCAAGGCGCTGCGGCGGGCAGGCGTCGAGTATGTCGAGGTGCGCGCGCTGGATGTCAGTGCGTTCGATCCGGTGGGTGTCAACCAGAACAAGGTACGCTTCCTGGAGGCGTTCCTGGCGTTGTGCCTGATGAAGGAAAGTCCGCCGATCGGCGCGGCCGAGCAGGCCACCCTCGACCAGAACCATGTCACGGTGGCACGCCGTGGCCGCGAGCCGGGGCTCATGCTCACGCGCGACGGCCGCCCGGCGCCCATGCAGTCCTGGGCCCAGGAGTTGCTCGATTCCATGGCCGGGATCTGCGAGGTGTTGGATCGAGGCGATCCGACTCGTCCCTATTCTCAGGCCCTGGCGGTGCAGTCCGCCAAGCTGGCCAATGTGGCACTGACGCCCTCGGCACGGCTGATGGAGGAGCTGACAACCAGCGACGAATCGTTCTTCGATCTCGCCTTGCGCATGTCGAAGGCACACAAGGATTATTTCGTCGACCTGTATCCGACCAACGAGGAACGCCTGGCGGAGTTCTCATCGCAGGCGGCCGAGTCCCTGGCCAAGCAGCAGTCCATTGAGGCCAGTGACAAGGGCACCTACGAGGAGTATGTGCAAAGGTACTTTGCGAACTGATGGCCAACAATCCAGTCAATGCACTGTCGGTGCGCGGTCTCACCAAGACCTACAAGAACGGCGTCCAGGCTCTGAAAGGCGTCGACCTCGATGTCGAGCAGGGCGACTTCTTCGCGTTGTTGGGTCCCAATGGCGCGGGCAAGACGACGCTCATCGGCATCGTGACCTCGCTCGTCAACAAGTCCGCCGGCACCGCCAGCGTCTTCGGTCACGACATCGACCGGGACCTCGAGGCCGCCAAGTCCTGCATCGGCATCGTGCCGCAGGAAATCAACTTCAACATGTTCGAGTCGCCGCAGACGATTGTCATCAATCAGGCGGGCTTCTACGGCATCCCGCGCCAGGTGGCGCGTGAGCGGGCGGAAAAGTACCTGAAGCAACTGCAGTTGTGGGACAAGCGCAACACCATGTCCCGCGGCCTCTCCGGCGGCATGAAACGCCGCCTGATGATTGCGCGGGCGCTGATGCACGAGCCGCGGCTGCTCATTCTGGATGAGCCGACGGCGGGTGTGGATATCGAGATCCGCCGCTCCATGTGGGATTTTCTGCGTGAGATCAACGAGCAAGGCACCACCATCATTCTCACGACCCACTACCTCGAGGAAGCGGAGACCCTGTGCCGCAACATCGCCATCATTGATGGCGGGCGGATCGTCGAGCGCGACCGCATGAGCTCGCTCCTGCGACGCTTGAATACGGAAGTGTTTGTGTTGAATCTTCGCAGCAGCCTCGGGCAGCCGCCGCGGCTCGGCAGCTCGCTGGCGGCCACGCTGACGGATGACCACACGCTCGAGGTGGAGATCACCAAGGAGCAGAATCTCAATGAAGTGTTTGCCGAGCTGTCGGCGGCCGGCATCGAAGTCCTGAGCATGCGTAACAAGGTGAATCGCCTGGAAGAGATTTTCATGAGACTCGTGGAGCGCGGTGCGGCCCCCGCGGCGGCACAGCGCTGATGGATGTTGCAGTGAACGCTGCGGCCACGCCACAGATCAACATCTCCGCCGTCCGCTGGACCGGGTACAAGACCATTGTGATCCGCGAGTACGGACGGATCATCCGTATCTGGGGCCAGACCATTGTGCCCTCGGCGGTAACGACGACACTGTATTTCGTCATTTTCGGCAGCTTGATCGGCAAGCGCGTCGGCGCCATGGGCGGCTACGACTACATGCAGTACATCGCCCCCGGCCTGATCATGATGCAGGTCATCACGAACTCGTACGGCAACGTCGTGTCATCGTTCTTTGGTGCGAAGTTCGGCAAGCACATTGAAGAGCTGCTGGTGTCGCCGCTGCCCAACTGGCTGATTGTGGCCGGTTACTGTACCGGTGGCCTGGTCCGTGGCGCGCTGGTCGGCAGCGCCGTCACGGCGGTTGCCCTGTTCTTCACCCATCTGCACGTGCACCACATCCTGATCATTCTCGCCGCCGTGGTGTTGACCTCGCTGACGTTCTCGCTCGGTGGTTTTCTGAATGCGCTGTTCGCGAAGAACTTCGACCAGGTGAATTTCATACCGGCGTTTGTACTGACACCGCTCACGTACTTCGGCGGCGTGTTCTATTCCGTCAGCCTGCTGCCTGACTGGGCGGTGAAGCTGTCCTACGCCAATCCTATTCTGTACATGGTCAACGCCTTTCGTTACGGGTTCCTCGGAACTTCCGACGTCAATGTGGGAACGGCCTTCGGGCTGATGCTCGCGGCCGTGGTGGCGATGTTTGTGCTGGCCGTTGTGTTGATGAATCGCGGCTCTGGGACACGCGATTGAGCTCGTTGCGAGTTGCGCTCGTTACCGCACGTCCGGCCCGCGGTCTCGATGAAGACGAGCCGCCCCTCAACATGGCCCTGCAGAAGGCGGGATGCCAGGTGGAGGTAGTCGAATGGGACGACCCGAGGGTGGACTGGGCTCGTTTCGATGTGGCGTTGCTGCGATCAGCCTGGGACTACTGCGAACGCATTGCTGAGTTCCTCGCCTGGGTCGAGCGCGCCGCTAAAGTCACCCATGTTCTCAATCCCCTGCGCCTGGTCCGCTGGAACACGGACAAACACTATCTCGCCGAGCTGGCCGCGGGGGGCGCGGCGGTGGTGCCGAGCACTTTTATTGAGCCGGGCGAGGATCCCGCTGCCGCGGTTCGGAAGTTCGTGGATTTGCACCCGCAGGCCGAGCTGGTAGTGAAGCCCGCCATCGGTGCGGGTTCCCGCGATACGCAGCGGCATCGGCGCACCGAAGTTACGGCGGCCGCCGCACATGCCGGGCGGTTACTCGATGCGGGCCGCAGTGTGCTGGTGCAGCCCTATCTGGGGCGTGTCGACCGCGACGGCGAGACTGCGTTGATGTTTTTCGAGGGACGCTTCAGTCACGCCATCCGCAAAGGGCCGCTGCTGCCGGCAGGCGGTGCCGCGACCACGGGATTGTTTGCCACAGAAACCATCACTCCACGCGTGCCCGGTGCCGACGAGCTCCGGTTGGCGGAGAAGGTCGTGAGCCTGGTGCCTTTCGGCACCCCGCTCTACGCGAGAGTCGATGTCATTCGCGATGACAGCGGGGCGCCCTGCATCCTGGAGTTGGAAGTGGCTGAGCCGTCGCTGTTTTTTGCCCATGCGGACGGATCGGCGGAGCGGTTCAGCGCGGCCGTGCTTCGATGGTACGAGGCGCACGGCCGCGTGTGAGCTGAGGTCACTGCCGGGGCCGGTTGTCAGCGCCGCGCCGCTCGGCCGGCGCCTGGCTGTCAGCTCCGTGCCGCCAGCCACCTGGGTACCTTACTTCTGCACCCACTTGCCGCCGCTGTCCTGGTAGTACCAACCACCCTGGGCACCGCGCTCGACCCAACGGCGCGCGAAAGTGCGGCGGATGTCGGGTTCCCACTCGGGGTGCTTGTTGGCCTTGGCCAACTCCGCATACAGCGTTTCCCTGTCGCGATTGTCCTCGGTCACCAACCTCGTGACCACCGCGCGCTCGGCGAGCGGCACGGCGTTCTGGTCGCGCACGGCCACCCGGCCATCGGTCGTCAGTCCGATCACCCCTGAATCGAAATACTTTTTGAGCTGACCGAAGCGCTGTTGCATGGACGCGGTCACGGCCCGGATCTCCGGGCCCGAGACATCCAGGTTGGGGCTGCCTTGGGCCTGGGCTGCCGGAATCAGCAGGTTGAGCAACGCACCGGCCGCCGCCAACAACACCGGTTGCTCGCCCGCCGGCGCCGCTCGGGAGTTGGGTGGCGACTTGGGCGGGGTTGTTTCGTTGGACTTCTGCTGACTGGTGACGGTGTCAATGATGCGGTCGGCGGCCTGTTCCGCCGCGGCCGCGGGGAAGTAGACGTTCACTGTGACGCAGGCCGCCAACAGGCAGCTCAGGGCCAACAGCTTGATCGGTAAGAGCCTTCGCATCTCTAGATCTCCTCAACGGACAGTAATGTTTTGCGAGTGCATGCTGGCCGAGATCTGTGCCACGAGCTGCGTCCAGTCGACCCTGCCAGCATTGCCAATAATATCGATACGCGGCAGCCCGCGTCCCTTCACGAGGTAGTAGCCGTTTTTGGCCGGCTCGAGCCCGCTCATCAGGCACACCTCGTCCCGCAACTGACAACTGATGCCGATGCGGTCGTAGTGGAATGTCTTGAAGAACTGCAGCACGCCCGACTGCAATGCGGCGGTCACGCCGCCTCCGCCCCCTCCCACGCTGGATATGCTGGTGACGGCTCTCTGGCTGATCCGGTGCTCGGACTCGTCCCCGGGCGTTGTTTGCAAACGGGCGTTGAAGGCGACAGGTGACCAGTTGAACAGCTCCAGTCCTTGGATGTCGGCATCGAGCCGCCCCGAGATGGAGCCGATGGAGAACGTGTGCGTCAGGAGGTCCAGATCGAGGTGACGCGCCGTCACGTCGGCATCCAGGCGCGGCCAGGGTCCCAGCGGATCGGTGAGCTTGATGCGGCTGCCGGTAATCGTCCCGGCGAACACGTTGGCGCTCAGGTCACCATCCACTGTGAGCACGTGGTTCCGGTAGGACACGCCGGGGACTCGGCCGGCGAGTTGGCCGTTCAGGATGGGCCAGCCAAATGCCTTCGACAGCAGCGGCATGCTGATCGGTTCGAGGTGAGCGTCGAATTCCAACTCGGCGTCCGCGCCGAAGTTGCGGACATCGAGCTTGTGGACGATGAGCGCGCCGTCGAAGATGGGGAAGCGCGTGGCGTCCGTGAGGGCGAAGTTGCTGCCGCGGGTGAGGAAATTGAGTTGCACCGGACCGCCGATGAGGCCGTAGAGGCTGCTGGCGCTCCAGGAGAGTTGGGATTTTTGCACGGGGGCGGCTGGGGCCGGCTCGGTCCGCGCCATGGTGGCCCGGGCGGCGTCGGCCGCGGTTGTTGGGCCGAGCGCGATGGGGCCGGTGGGCGCCGCCCCGGCGGGCTGAGCTGCCCAGTGCAGCTCCCCGTTCGCGTTGGCGAGCGACAGGCGCGCGGTCGCATCGGCCATGCTGACATTCTGCACATGCGCGTTTATCGCAGTAACTGCGTCGTTGGCGATGTCCAGATCACCAACGGCGCGCCCACCCACATTGAGAGCCCCAAAATCCGTCGTTGCCAACGTCAGTTGCAGGAAGCTCCGGTACGCCGCCGCAAACTCCAGCCGCTGAATGTCAAAGTGTGCCTGCTGGAGGATCGCCGGACCCCCCGTAGCAATCCGGGCAGCGCCCTGGGCATCGATCAGGTCGGTCTGATGAAGTTGAATGCGGTTGAACGCCAGGCTTTTGCCATCCGGCTCCACGTGGGCAGTGACATTGAGCGGGTTCTTGGCGAAGTCCAACAGGACCGCGCCCGCCAAGGCCTGCCCCGACGGGCTCTGCAATTTCACATCCGCGGCCAACGCGTCGCGATCCTTCGTCGCACTGGCGGTGATGGTGGCAGCGAGATTCTGCGCCACCAGTGTGCCCGGTTGATTGGAGTAGTTGAAGTCGGAGGTGTTGGCTTCCAAGTGCGCGACCGTCTTGCCGCGCAGTTGGCCGCTGGCCACCACCTGCAGGTTCACGTGGCCGCTGAGAGTGTCGCCTTGGGGAAGTTGGAACCAGGGTTGCACGA
Organism: Pseudomonadota bacterium; assembly: GCA_018241505.1. Taxonomy (GTDB): domain Bacteria; phylum Pseudomonadota; class Gammaproteobacteria; order Steroidobacterales; family Steroidobacteraceae; genus 13-2-20CM-66-19. The sequence goes on from JAFEDS010000023.1 coordinate 31,776, forward strand.
GCTTGCCGGCGGCGATGAGGTCGAGCCCCTGGCTCTCGCTATGCAACGACCAGGTACCCCACTGGAGCTTGCTCGTGAACCGGGTGACGCCCGCGGCCACTTCCAGCCCGGAGCCGCTGAACGAAACTGCTCCGTTTGAGGTGTCGTAAGCGGCGGCAGCGTTCATGGCGATCTGGCCGGTCGGCCCACCGTGCGCGGCAATCCTTCCCTGATTGCAGGCAAACAGCGGGGCTTTGATCAGAAGCTCGTTACAGCCGAAGTTGACGTCACGGAAGCTCGTGTTTGCCTGTGCCAGTTGCAGTTGGGTCGCCGTCGCGCTGGCCGATGGCCCAGCTTCATGAGAGCCCACCTCCAGCGTAATAGTGGCGTCTCGGGCCTGAACGCCGGCTGTCGAGAGTTGTCCGACTTCCAGGATGACACGGTCGATGGCATCGCAGTCGTGAGCGGCGCAGCAGGCCAGCGCCGCCACCAGGCAGCAGATCTCTCTTTTGGGTCGGTCCCGAGGGGTCATGCGTTGTCGTACCATGGATGCGACGCGAAATCAGTGAGCCGACGTGGATTATTTGAGGTGGAACGCACGAAATCACACCCAAGTCCCTGTCGCAATGAAACTTTCACACTTCCGTCATCGACTTGACGCGCTGGGGATCGAAGCTAGGGTCAAGAAGCCACGCGCAGTCGCATTGCCGTGGCTCGGAAGGCAGCTATGAAGGCCAGTGTCAACGCCTTGATCGCCCGCTTTGATGCGGTCGAATATGGAATATGCCGCCAGTTGAACCGTGGCGCGCTTCTGCCGTTTCCTTGCCGTCTGTTTCAGATTGCCAGCCGCCTCGGCAACGGCATCATCTGGTACGTCCTGATTTTCGCGCTGCCCCTGCTGTACGGATCGGCGGCCGTAAAGCCCTCGGTCGTCATGGCCCTGACTGGCATCCTCGGGGTAATTCTGTACAAGCTGTTGAAACGGGTCTTCGTGCGCGAGCGCCCGTTCATCACGCACTCGTCGATTGCCCTCGGCGCCGCGCCGCTCGATCGCTACAGCTTCCCATCGGGTCACACGCTTCACGCTGTGTCGTTCGCCTGGCAGGCGTCGGCTCACTTCCCGGAGTTGTCCTGGGTTCTGGTGCCGTTGGCAGCGCTGATCGCGGGCTCGCGCGTGGTACTCGGGCTCCACTATCCGACCGACGTCCTGGTTGGTGCCGTGATTGGTGCTTCGCTGGCTGAGCTAGGTCTGTCGCTCGGCTAACGCTGTGCGAGCACTGTTCGTATCTGACGTCTACTTCCCACGAGTCAACGGAGTATCCACTTCGATCCGTACGTTCCGCCAGGACCTGGCGACGAGCGGTGTCGAAACGTTGCTGGTTGCGCCGGCGTACAACGACTCCCCGGCGGCAGATGAACCCAACGTCTTGCGAGTTGCTTCTTCCGGCGTTCCTAAAGACCCGGAAGATCGTCGCATGCGATGGGGAGCGCTGAACCGGGTATTGGACGCTATTCCCCGCAGACAGGTCGATCTCGTTCACATCCATACGCCGTTTGTAGCCCACTACGCGGCGGCTCGCTTCGCCCGAACCAACGGCCTGCCGTGCGTTGCGACGTATCACACCTTCTTTGAGGAATACCTGCATCACTACGTGCCGGTATTGCCTCGGCGCATTGGGCGCTTCCTGGCACGAAGCTTTACGCGTTCTCAGTGCGACGACGTGCAGGCGTTGATTGCGCCGTCGGATCCCATGCGCGATGTGTTGCTCGAATATGGAGTCTCGACGCCGATCCACGTGCTGCCCACGGGCTTGCCTGCTGATCGATTTAACCCAGGCATCGCGGAGCGATTTCGCGCGGACGCTCGGATTCCCACGGGAAGACCTTTGGTGACGTACGTTGGGCGCGTTGCCCACGAAAAGAACATTGAGTTCCTCGTGAAGGTGTTCGTCGAGGTGCGCAAGGCAGTACCCGAGGCAATGCTCGTGATCGCAGGCGAGGGCCCCGCTCGCGAGTCCCTCCGGCAATTGGTTGTTCGCCTCGGTCTCGAAAACGACGTCCACTTTGCGGGCTATCTCGACCGCAACACGGGTCTATTGGATTGCTACGCCGCGGCGAACGTGTTCGTCTTCGCTTCGCGCACCGAGACGCAGGGGCTAGTGCTCCTGGAAGCCATGGCGCAGGGCACCCCCGTGGTTTCGACGGCAGAGCTGGGTACGCGCTCCATTTTGAAGCCTGGTTGCGGCGCACTTGTCGTCGATGAGAAATTGGAGCCGTTTGCTGCGGCTGTTGTGCGTGTGCTTCAGGACGGAAATCTTCGCCGCGATCTCTCCGAGCGCGGTCGAACCTATGCGCGCACCTGGTCGTCCGCCATCATGGCCCGCAAGCTGGCCGACCTGTATGACTCTCTACGGGTTTCCCCGGGAACTGAACGTGTGATTGCGTGAACCAGTGCTCGTCGCACCCATGCGACAACGCTGGAAGTAAGCTGGTTCTGCGCTACACTTTCTCTGACACTCACGTACGTGAACATTCGGTGTTGGAGCAGGCATGGGGGCCAAGCGCGCGCTGATCGTCGACGACTCCAAGTCCGCACGCCTATTTCTCGCCCGCATACTCGAGAAATACGAGATTGATGTCGACAATGCCGAGAATGCCGAAGCGGCCATAGCGTACCTGGCCAGCCATCGCCCCGATGTGATCTTCATGGATCACCTCATGCCGGGTATGGACGGGTTTCAGGCCGTTCAGGCCATCAAGAACAATCCCCTGACCGCTACCATTCCGATCTTGATGTACACCTCCCAGGAAGGAGAGCTGTACCTGGGGCAGGCGCGAGCGCTTGGGGCTGTGGGCGTGTTGCCCAAACAGATCAAGCCCACGGACGTCTCGAAGGTCCTCTACCAGCTTCACTTGCTCGCCGATCGGCGCAGCGATTTCCAGGGCAGCTTCCGGCCGCTGAACTTGCCGCCCCCGGGCAGCGTGGCACTGGACCAGAGTGCCGCCAACGACTCGGGCGTCCTGCCCAAGGTGCTCACCGAAACAGTCCTGCGGGAGCAGTTTGCCGAGTTGCGCCGCGCGCTCGTCGCGGGTGTGGACACTCAGACGGAGCGGATTACCGCTGAGGTCCGGGCGTTACTGCTCGAAGCGCTGCCCCCTAAGTCACCCGCCGAGGTTGAGCCGGCTCCTCTGCCATCGCCAGGCCGCCCGCCATCTCAGATCGCGTGGGTGGTGGCGTGCGTTTCGCTCGCTTTCGCGCTCGTGACTACAGCGTTGTGGTCGCAGCAATCTTCTGAGCTGCGGTCACTGAGCGGTCAGATCGATGGATTGCGCCGCCAGATTGCCGCCGCGACCGAAAGTGGAAGCCCGGCCGTCACTGCCAGCCCTGGCGTGGCGGACTCGGAGCCCGCCAAGAAGCCGAATGGGCCCGAGGGACAATCTTCCGCGGCCGAGGGGTTGAAGCCGACTGCCATTGCTCCCACCAACGGGAGTGGCGGCCAGGCACCTCCCCGGGCACTTCCGACTGAGGCGAAGCCGCTGGTGGTGTCGGTGCCTTACGGTGCCGATGCGCTGGGGGGTCCGCGTCTCGATTTGATTCGGCAATTGCTGGACCGGCTGGTGAAGGAGAGTCACAGCGGTGTTGTGGATATCAAATCGTTCGCAGGGCGTTTCTGCCTCATGGGCAACGTCAATGATGGATATTCACTTGCTCCGGACGAAACTCCGTTTTCCAAATGTGATGTTGTCGGTAATCCTTCCGATGACGCGCTCTCCGCGGCTCAGCGCATCCCGCTCCAGTTTGCCAACCTCGTGGGCGGCGTCCGCAATGCTTCCCATGGCAGCGTGGACGTTCAGCCGTCGGTGGGTGAGCCCACTGCGATCGTTGCACCTTACCCGGCGGTCTCGCCGGGACTCACGGCTGGCGAATGGAATCACGCCGCCAGCTCTAACAACCGAATTGAGATCCGTGTTCATTGATTGGATTGGCGCGGCACTGGCCGCGCGGAGCCCGGGTCCTCTCACGCCAGGCTGGGGCGCCCCCCCAAAAAGCGTGGTTTTTGGTGGCTGCGTGGGCACAAGTTGAGCTGTGCCAGTTCGACCTGACGAAAATTTCCAGCCGCCTCGATGGCTGCGCAACCGGCATGTTCAGTCGATGCTGGCCAGCACGGGCGCGCGGCGTGGGTCTATCGCGAAGCGAACGGCGCCTTTGGTCGCCGCGGAAAAGGAAATCGTCCTCGATTGTGGTGAGGATGTGCGGCTGCAGTGTTTCGTTTCCAGTCCGCCCGACAGCACCGGGCGGCCGGCCGTCATCCTGCATGGGTGGGAGGGCAGCGCGCAGTCCCTTTATATTCTTTCGCTTTCGCAGCTTCTCTTTGATCGCGGCTTCGAGGTCCTGCGCCTCAACATGCGCGATCACGGTGAAACCCATCATCTGAACCGCGACCTGTTTCACTCCTGCCGCTTGTCGGATGTCGTGGGTGCGTTGCGCGCGATTCAGGCTCTGTATCCCGATCAGCCCTTGTGGCTCGCGGGGTTTTCTCTGGGTGGCAACTTCGTGTTGCGCGCGGCCGCGCAGGCCAATGAAGTCGGGCTCGACATTGCCAAGGTCGTGGCGGTATCGCCTGTACTGGATCCTGAGGAAACGCTCGTCGCGCTGGAGGAATCGTTCCCGGGCTACCAGCTTTATTTTGTGCGCAAGTGGATGCGGTCGTTGCTGAAGAAGCAGGCGGTGTGGCCGAAAGTGTATGACTTTCGGGAGCTGGGCAAGATGTCGAACCTGCGCCGGATGACGGCTGACCTGGTGAAGCGCTTTACCGAGTTTCCGACCCTCGAAGACTACCTCAACGGTTATGCCATCACGGGTTCGCACCTGGAGCACCTGTTGGTGCCGTCACGGATCATTACTTCGCTGGATGATCCGATCATTCCCGCGCAGAGCCTGAAGCGGCTCGCGACCCCGGCTGCCCTGCAGCTCACCGTCACCCGTCATGGCGGGCATTGTGGTTTTTTGGAGCGGCTGTCGGGGCCGAGTTGGGTCGAGCGCAAGATCGTTGAGGAGTTTGAGAGTGGGGTGCTCGCGCCGCGGCGCCCGGCTCAGGCCTCTGCGGCTATTGTCAGATAGTTGCTTTCGTGGTCGAACTCCGCGCTGTAGATTTCTTCCTTGGCTTCGGTCACGTGGGCGACAACTTCCGCGCGCGCCCGTGCGGCCGCATGCGCCCGCATCGCCTCGCCGAGCGAACGCACATTGCTCGTGACGACAAAGTCGGCACCACGGCTGGCCAACTCCAGCGCCGTGTTGAGATCCGACACGTGCGAAATCGCCCACCGCCACGGTCCCCGCCACAGATTTTTGCCTGCGGGCAGCAGCTCGCGCTCGCAAAAGATGTATTCGGGCTTGAATGCCTCGAGCTTCAGGCGTGTATGCGAGTCATACGAGCTCACGATCCAGCCAACCGGGTAGTCGGCGCGCGTGCGAGCCGTGTGAATGGTGGCCAGGTCCTTTGAAACCAATACACAACGCGACTTGAATGGCCTCATGGCACGTATGACCTGGGAAATCACCTGGTCGTGCCCAAAGCGTGCAACGCTCGCGCGGCCCAGCACCACAAACACAGTGATTTCCGGGCGCCCTTCGAGCAGCCGCAGCGCGGTGGTCAAAGGCGGAATCAGTGTGCCCAGGAACTTGTCGCCGAAGATGTTGGTTTGACTCACGTCGAGCGCCTGCATCTGCGCGCCGGACATCTCTCGAGTATCGGCCTCGGCGACCGTAATGCGCGCGAGCTGCTGCTCGTTGCAAACCATCGGTACTGCGTCCGACGACAGATGAACGTCGAGCTCAATGAAGCGCACGCCCAGCGCAATCGCCGAACGCAAAGCAGGGATGGTGTTCTCGGGGAACTCCGCCGAGTTGCCCCGATGGCCCACGAGATGTAACAGCCGCATCGCTTTCACTGGCAATTCACGCGTCGACGAAAGACGATCGAGTATAGAGCGGTTGGTCGAAATCCCCGCTATGTCGCCGAGTGGCGCCAGTGTTGGTTTGACAGTGTTGCCGGAAGGGGACGCTGTACGAGCGGACAGTGTGGGCCGCGCGGCGTGTAGTGACCGCCGGGCGCCTTTACGCCGGGTCGCGCTTTTCTTCGAACCGGACGACCGGTTGGCCGCTGGTAACGGTGACTTCGCCGTCAATGACGGCACCTTTGGCGATAGCGATGCTTTTGGCAATGATGTCGGCGTGGATGACGGCGGTAGCGCCCACCTCGAGTTTGTTCTCGACCACCAACTTGCCGGAAACGCGCCCGGCAATGACGGCCGCCAGTGCGTGTATCTCGCCTTCCCATTGGGATTTTGCGGTCATGCTCAGGGCTCCGCCCACTTTGCCATCGCCGCGAATGGCGCCGCAAACAACGAGCGGTCCACCGGTTTCCACATCGCCGGTGAGATGACACCCCTCCGCAACGAAGGTCGGCGAGCTACCGAGGTGATCAATCAGTCGTCGCTTCGGCGTATCGCTCATCATTGCTCCGGTGTCGAGGCCTGCACTTGCTGAGGGCGTCGTTACAATATCCAGTAGCTGCGAGGGGAAGGTGCTGACGATGATCACAGTCCGGGCAGGAAGTAGTGCGATTGGTGTGTGTTTGCTGCTGGTGCTGGCCGGGTGCAGCCGAGAGCAGCAGGATTGGCGATCCGCGGAGACGGCCGACACCATCGAGAGCTACGGTCAGTTTATACAGCGCCATCCCGAGAGCGAGCTCGCGACGCAAGCGCGTGCGCGAGTCGCACAGCTCGGGGAGGACCGGGACTGGCAGCACGCGGGCAGCGCGGACACCGTGGACGCTTATCGGGAGTTTCTCGCGCAGCATCCAAATGGGAAGTGGGCCCAGGAGGCGCATATCCGCATCGAGAATTTCTCGCTCGGGGAGCAGGCGGGGACGGATGCGGGGAGCAAGGCAGCTTCCACGGCGGGCGGCTCAGGGGCCGCCGCCGGATCCGCCACGGTGGTGGTGCCCCGTGCATCGGGGGCCGGTGCGGCGTCGCGAGCCGGTGCGGCGTCGGCAGCCGGAGCAGCGTCAGGAGCCGGAGCAGCGTCAGGGGTAGCGAGGGCATCGGGTGCTGGGGTGGCACCTGGCGGTGGGGCAGACTCCGGCGCGCGAAGCTACGGCTTGGCTGAGCCGGGTGAGGCCGCGACGCCGGTGGGATCGGCTGGGGCGCCGGGCTCTGGAGCGGCAGGCACCGGGGCCAGTAGCCAGTCGCCAGCGTCATCGACGCGACAAGCATCCTCCGCACCCCAGGGCCCCTCGGCACCACGAGGCACTGCGTCAACCCATGCCCCGGCTGTACCCTCAGGGGCCGCCGGAGGTGCCTATGGCATCCAGCTCGGCGCCTTCACGACCGAAGCTGGCGCCTCCGCACAGTGGCGCACCCTCACCTCCAAGTACCCCACCGAGCTCCAGGGGCTGCAGCAGCATCTCGTTCCGGCCGATACAGCGTCTGGCCGCATCTACCGCCTGCAGGCGACCGTCGGCGACGAGAGTCGTGCGCGCAGCATCTGCGATCAGCTCAAGAAGCGCGGCCAAGGCTGCGTCGCCGTTTTGCCACACTGACGAACAGGGTGAGCCGTAGCTGCGCCGCAGCCCGAAGGTGACAAATCCTGTCACCTGGTACGGGTTCTCGTTTCGGGGTTAAGTGATTGTTTCTATTAGAGGTGCCAAGCCTGGCATACCCCTTGCTTTAACTAGACCGTGTAAGGCTTGGCGAATAACTTCCCCGGTGTTCGCTAAACTGTGCGCCGCGATGCATCTTCCCCTGCCTCGCGGCGCTTTTTTTTGCCTGTGCCTCGAACTGTGCAGGCCCATTCAGGGTCTCTTGCAGCTCCCGCCTTTCGTACCCATCCTGTTTCCCTGAACGACCCTCTGTGGCCTGGGGCCTCAGGATGCATGATGAAAGTACGAGAAGTGCGGACTTTAGTTTCAGTAACGCTTTATACGCGAAGGGACCGGTAGACTTCGGGCTATGAACAAAAGCTTTGGCTCGCATTTCCTCGCCGTGGGCTCGCTGACCGCCGCCTTTGAGGCGGACGTGTCGCCTGTTCCCGGCCGTGAGCTCGTGCGCGCCACGACACTCGCCAACGGACTCAAGATCATTGTCTGGCCGGTTCACAACATACCCAGCGTCGCAATGAACAACTGGGTGCGTGCCGGCAGCCGCAATGAGGCGCCGGGTATCACGGGATTGGCGCATTTCTTCGAACATATGATGTTCAACGGCACCACCCGCCGACGGCCCGGCGAATTTGATCGCCTGATGGAGGCGCAAGGCGGTGCCAACAACGCATTCACCAGCGACGATGTCACGGTCTACCAGGACTGGTTTCCCCGCAACGCCCTCGAGCTGGTGCTCGATCTCGAGTCCGATCGCGTCGCCAATCTGGCGTTCACGCCCGCCGTCATTGAAAGCGAGCGTGGTGTGGTCTGGTCGGAGCGCCGCCTGCGAGTCGACGACAACAACCAGGGCATGCTGAGCGAGCAGGTGCAGGCGACGGCGTTTGTCTCTCATCCCTATCGCTTTCCGACGATCGGCTGGCCGGCTGATATTCAGTCCTGGCGCATGGAGGACCTGCAGAAGTTCTTCAAGATCTACTACGCGCCCAACAACCTGACGCTGGTGTTTGCCGGCGATGTCGTGCCGGAGCGGGTATTCGAGCTGGCGCGCCGCTATTTCGAATCCATACCCCGCCAGGAGCCGCCGCAGGCAGTTCGTACCGTCGAACCCGAGCAGCTCGGTGAGCGCCACTTTGTCATTGAGCGCAAAGCGCAGACGCCGCTGGTGCAGATTGCCTACAAAGCGCCCGCCGCCGCGGACGTGCGCGGACCGGCGGTCAATCTATTGCTGTCAATCCTGGTCGATGGCGATTCATCGCGGTTGCACCGGCTGTTGGTTGAAGAGCGGCAGCTTGCTATTGAGGTCGGTGGTCATTGGCAGGAAGGCTTTGACCCGGGTCTGCTGTGGCTGTTCCTGACACTGCCGGAGGGCGCGGACCCGGCCGAAGTGCAGGCTGCGGTCGATGCCGAGCTGGCGAATATCCTCGAGGACGGCGTGACGGAAGCGGAGTTGGCGCGGGCCAAGAACATGACGGCCGCGGGATTCTGGAAGAAGTTGGCCACCATCGACGGCAAGGCGCAGCTTCTGGGTGAATACGAAGTCTTTCACGGCGACTGGCTGAAGCTGTTTGATGCCCCGGCGCAGTTTGACCGGGTCACGCGGACTGAAATCCAGGCGGTTGCCCGCGAGATTCTTGACAAGCGGCGCCGCACGGTTGGCGTGCTGATACCGGAAGAAGGCGAAGTTCGCGCCGAGCACGATGCCGAGTCCGAGGCGGACGGGGCGTGAGCGCCAACCCGGCGATCCCGAAGGCTGTGGCTGCGACGTCAGCCTCCGCGCAAGCCGCAGGCCAACCGGCGGGCCTGTCGACGGCCGCGGCTGCAACATCACCCGCGAGCCTTCCCAGCGCACCTGGGGTTAAAGTCCCCACTCACGAACGCATCGTCCTCCCCAACGGCATGACCCTGATCGTCATGCCGCGGCATGACATACCTTTAATCTCATTCAACGCCGTGCTCAGAGGCGGTGAGTCAGCGGCAGCGCCCGGCAAATCCGGCGTGGCGTCCCTGGTCGCCGGCCTGTTGGAAAAAGGCGCGGGCAAGCGCGACGCGTTTGCCTTTGTCGATGCCGTCGAAGGCGTGGGCGGGACTTTCAATGCCGCCGCGGGTCCTGAATCCATTGCCATTCGCGGCCAGTTTCTCGCCCGCGACCAGCAGCTCATGTTGGAGTTGCTGGCGGACGCCCTGTTGCGCCCGCGGTTCAAGCTCGAAGAGCTGGAAAACCTGCGCGACCGGCAGATTGAGCTCATCAAGGCGGCGAAGGATTCCGATCCGTCGGAGCTCATCGGCACCTACGGGCGCGCGTTCCTGTTCCAGGGCCATCAGTATTCGCGCCCGGTGATCGGCAGTGAGTCCTCGCTCGCCAGCCTCACTCATCGGGACATCATCGACTACTACCACACCTACTTCCGAGCGGACCAACTGACGTTGGTTGTTGCCGGTGATGTGGATTCGGCATGGTTGACGAAAGCGGTGGCGCGGGCGTTCTGCGATTGGTCCAGATCCAACCGGCCCGCCGTGGTGCTGCCGCAGCCTGCCCGAGTGACCGGGCGAAGTGTGCTGCTGATTGATTCGCCCGGGTCCGTGCAGACCTACTTCTGGATCGGAAACGTGGGCGTCGACCGCCACTATCCACACCGCGCCGCCCTGGACCTGGTGAATACGCTGTATGGCGGCCGCTTCACGTCCATTCTCAACACCGAGCTGCGTGTCAAATCAGGCCTCTCGTATGGCGCGCGCTCGGGGTTTACGCGGGGCAGTGTGGCGGGGGAGTTCGCAATCCGGTCTTTTGCGCAAACGCAGGACACGGGCAAGGCTCTCGACCTCGCGTTGCAGACCCTCGCGCAACTGAAACAGGGCGCGGTGACCGCCGAGATGTTGGATTCCGCGCGGGCCTATTTGCTGGGGCAGTACCCGCTCGACTTCGAGACCGCCATGGACTGGACCGTTGCGCTGGGCGAAATTGAGTTGTACGGCCTGGGTGTTGGTGATATCGAGAACTACAGCACGCAGTTGCAGAGCGTCACGCTGCCCGAGATGCAGGACGTGATCGATACCGTGTTCCCGTCGCCCGATGCCGTCGATATCGTTCTGATCGGGGACGCAGCCCAGTTGCGCGACCAGGTCGGCCGCTACGGTCCGATTACCGAAATTCCCCTCACTCAACCCGATTTCGATTTCGTTCATGCCCGAGCTGCCGGACATCACGGTCTACGTTGAGGCGCTGCGTGAGCGCATCCTCGGCGCGAAGCTCGAATCCACCCGCATCACTCATCTATTCCTGCTGCGCACCTTCGATCCGCCGCTGACTTCGTTGCACGGGCGGCGTGTCGTGGACATACGGCGCGTGGGCAAGCGGGTGGCGGTTGGATTTGCGGACGATCAATGGCTGGTGATTCACCTGATGATTGCCGGCCGCCTGCACTGGTTTCCGGGAGGTGCCAGCAAGACAGGGCGGGCCGCACTCGCTTATTTTGTGTTTGATACGGGAACGCTCACCCTGACGGAAGCCGGTACAAAGCGCCGGGCTTCCCTCTATGTGTTTGGCAGCAGCAAACAGCTTGCGGAGCACGATCCGGGCGGACTGGAGATCCTGGAGGCACCTTACGAAGCGTTCCGGCAGGCACTGCTCGCCGAGAACCACACGTTGAAGCGCTCTTTGACGGACCCGCAGACATTCAGCGGTATTGGAAATGCCTATTCGGACGAGATTCTCCATCGCGCCCGGCTGTCGCCGATCGCGCTCACACAGAAGCTCGATGAGCCCGCGGTACGCCGCTTGTACGACGCGGTTCGCGAGGTGTTGCCCGAATGGATTGAGCGCCTGCGCACCGATGCCGGTACGCGATTTCCCGAGGACGTTACGGCGTTCCGTCCCGAAATGGCGGTGCACGGTCGCTTCGGGAAGCCCTGTCCCGTCTGTGGCGCTCCGGTGCAGCGCATCCGTTACGCTGACAACGAAACCAACTACTGTCCGGGGTGCCAGACCGGCGGCCGAATACTCGCGGACCGGTCGCTGTCGCGGTTACTCAAGGATGATTGGCCGCGAACCATTGACGAGCTGGGCTGACTCTATCGAGCCAGAACACCGTCTAGCCAGCGGCCAAGTGCGGATCCGTCCACGGCGCCGGAGTGGCGAGCTAATTCGCGGCCGCCTTGGAACAGGATGAGGGTCGGGATGCTGCGGATATTGAAGCGGCCTGCCAGCTCCTGCTGCTCGTCGGTATTGACCTTACCCACTTGCAGCTTGGTTGCGCGCTGCTGAGCCGTCCGGTCGAGGACCGGAGCCATCATTTTGCAGGGACCACACCAGGGGGCCCAGAAATCCACGAGGACCGGCAGGCTGCCTTTCGACGTGTGAGTCGCGAATGAGGTGGCGTCGAGCGTGACCACGTGGCCATCGAGAAGCTGCGCCTTACACTTGGGGCACTTCGGGTGCTCGCCCACACGGTCGGACGGGGTGCGCACAACGGAGTGGCACTGTGGGCACGCGACGAGAATAGAATCGGTCGCGGAAGCAGCGTTCGTGTTCATGGTCCGAACAAGTTGGGTCTGCCGACGCTGCTTTCAACCTCTTGCTTGAGCGTCCCGGCGCCCCCATTTCTCCGGCTCACCCGAGGCCTGTAACGACTCATGGAATACCGCGACTACTACCAAATAATGGGCGTGGCCCGCACTGCAACCGCCGACGAAATCAAGAAGTCGTATCGGCGGCTGGCGCGCAAATATCATCCGGACGTCAGCAAAGAGAAGGACGCGGAGAAGAAGTTCAAGGAGGTCCAGGAGGCCTATGAGGTCCTGAAGGATCCCGAGAAGCGCGCCGCGTACGATCAGCTCGGCAGTGACTACAAGCAGGGCCAGCAGTTCAGGCCACCCCCGGATTGGGGCAGTGGGTTTGAATTCCGCGGGGGCCCACGTCAAGGCCGCACCCGAGCCGGCGGTGCCGGTGCGTCACACACCGAGGAGTTCGAGGAAGCGGAAGGCTTCAGCGATTTCTTTTCTTCGCTGTTTGGTGCGCGAGGATTTAGTGGTGGCGCTGCCGGTGGCTTCGGTGGCGCCAGCGCGCGCACAGCCCGTGATCATCATGCCCGTGTCGATATTGACCTCGAGGAAGCGTACGCGGGAACAACTCGTACGCTCGAGCTCAAACGGCCTGATCTGAAACCCGATGGGACCTTGGATCTAAAGGTTCACACCGTCAGGGTGACCATTCCCGCTGGAGTCACCGATGGGCAACTGATCCGGCTTGCTGGACAGGGTGAGCAATCTCCCAATGGCGGCAAGCCGGGTGATCTGTACCTCGAAGTGCATATGAAGCCGAATCGCCTGTACCAACTGGAGGGCCGCGACGTTACGCTCACTCTGCCGATCACTCCGTGGGAGAGCGCGCTCGGTGCGACGGTGACGGTCCCAACGTTGGGTGGCGGCGTTGAGATGCGCATTCCACCCAATTCGCAGTCAGGTCAGAAGATGCGGCTGCGCGGTCGCGGACTGCCGGGTCAAACACCGGGCGATCAGTTCGTTCAGCTCAAAATCGTGGTGCCACCCGCCAACACACCGGAAGCGAAAGCGGTATTTGAGGAAATGAAGCAGAAATTGAGCTTCAACCCGCGCGCGGAGCTGGGGGTTTAATCATGGCGACACCGAACAATGTGCCGGATGCGCGCCTGCTCGGCGATGCGGATTGGATCGCGGTTACCGAGGTTTGTCGCCTGTGCCTGATCGATATCACTGCAGTGGTCGAGCTGGTTGAGCTCGGCGTCGTCGCCTCACGCGGACCGACACCGGACCAGTGGTTTGTGCCGGCAACGTCGCTGCCACGCCTCCGAATTGCCGGAAGGTTGATGCGTGACCTCGGAGTCAACGTGACCGGCGCCGCACTCGCGGTGGAGTTGATTGAGGCGCGCGGGGACCTGGAGCGCCAGGTGCGGCGGCTGGAGCGGTTAATACACCAGTGAGCGTTGGCGGTGGCGCGGGCCCGCGACCATTGCCGCGCGTGCGGCCTACGGCAATTGCGGCGGTCCGCCCACATCATTGCCCGAACGTATCCCCGCCCTTCTTGAAATAAGCCACTTCCTCCGGCGTATTTTCCCGCCCCAGGACTTTGTTCCGGTGCGGAAAACGCCCGAACTGACGGATGAGCTCGCGATGCTGCTCCGCCGACTCCAACGACGCTTCAAACGTCGATCTCAGTTCCGCCGGGCTTTCCGCCACGAGCCGCTTGTAAGCGGCCACCGATTCGTCCTGAACCTCGGTCGCTTCTGCGTGCTGGAGCGGCATATAAAAGAATAGTCGCTCGACGAGGTTCAGTGCTCCGTCGGCAGCCAACTGCATGCCCGACAGGGTCAGTGCCAGCGCTGCGGGGTCGTATGCAAACGCTTGCGCCGTTCCGCGATAGATCTGACGCGGGAATTGATCGAGCACAATGATGAGGCTGAGGCGCCGGCGCGGACTGTCGGCCCAGGCATCCAGCTCTCCTTGCACCGCGCGCTCGACGAGATATTGGAACTGGGTTCGGATGGTCTCATCCTGTTGAGCGACCGCCTGCGGGTCCCTGTCGAACCAAAGGTCGACACGGTGTTTGAGTGCGACGGCCTGCGATGCCAGCCCGCCCTGGCCGGGCAGCAAACCCGTCAGTGATTTCCCAAACCAGAACTCGCGAACTTTGAGTGCCTCATCCATCGGGTGCTTTACTCTGTTTTGGCCACGTCAGCCTCGAACAGCTCTTCGAGTTGGGTGGCGGCAGCGAGCGAGGTCGCTATGAATTTCGTCTCGTCGTCCTTGACCGCGTACTGTGCGTCAAAGGTCGCTTCGTCATGTTGCCGGAATTTGCGCACCAATGCTTTTGCGGTGCTGGTGGGCTCCCCGAGCGTTTCGAGCACGGCCGTTGCCATCTCGAGGCTGGATACATAGTTCTCGCGGATGATGTATCGCACCCCGACGTCCTTCAGAGCGAAAGCATGCTGACGGTTCCGGGCGCGCGCGAAGATTTTCAGACGAGGAAACTGCTCCTTCACAATCTCTGCGGTACGGACCGAAGCGTCGACGTCGTCGATGGCCAAGACAAAGATCAGTGCATCTTCGGCGCCTGCCGAGCGTAGCAGGTCGAGGCGTGTCGCATCTCCGTAGTAGATTTTGTTGCCGAATTTTCTTACGAAATCTACGTGCGTCTGATTGGAGTCGAGAGCGGTGAACTTGATGTGGCGGGCGCTCAGCACGCGGGCGACGATCTGACCGAATCGCCCGAAACCGGCAATGATCACGCGATTCTCGCCTGCCTCGATCTCATCAAAAGGCCGGGCAGTCTCCGTTTCGAAGCGGCTGTGGAATGCGTCGTACAAAATCAGCAGCAACGGTCCGATCATCATCGAGAGCGTGACTGAGAGGACCAACAGGTCCGCCAGCTCGGCATCGATGATCCGCTCGCGCGCGGCCATCGTGAACAACACAAAGGCAAACTCTCCACCTGCGGGCAGCGTGAACCCGAGACGCCAGGAAGACGCCCCCGATTGACCCGAGGCTTTACCCAGCAGGGTTGTCGCGATCAGCTTGATGACGAGAAAACCACCGGTGACCGCGAGGACCCGCACTGGCATCGAGACGAGCAGACCGAGATTCGCTGCCATCCCGACGGCAACAAAGAACAACCCGAGCAAAAGCCCTTTGAACGGTTCCAGGTCTGCTTCCAGCTCATGTCGGAACTCGCTGTCCGCCAACAGCACGCCAGCGAGAAAAGCACCTAGAGACATGGAGAGTCCGACTTCCCGCGCGAGGATCGCCACGGCGATGACCGTGAGCAGTGCCGCGGCGGTAAAGACTTCGGTTACTTTGATACGGGCAACCACACGCAGCGCTGGCCGTAACAACAATCTTCCGCCCACAACGATGCCCGCCATCACGCCCAACAACTTGGCGAGCGTGAGCAGGCCGTTTCCGTCGGCCACCGGATTGACGGCAGTCGGCGCGATCAAGGGCAACGCAGCGAGCACGGGTAGGACTGCGAGGTCCTGAAACAGCAGAATGCCAAACGCGGCCCGTCCGTGAGCGCTTTTTAGCTGTGTCCGTTCCGCAAGCAACTGCAGAACGAGTGGCGTCGAAGATAAAGAGAGACCGAAGCCTACGAGCAGAGCGGGCGCCAGTTGAAGCCCGAGGAGCCATCCGGTCAGGCCCAGCAGGACCGCGCAGAGAACCACCTGCGCAGACCCCATACCGAAGACGATGCGCCGCATGACCCACAAGCGGGTTGGTTGCAGCTCGAGGCCAATAATGAACAGCAGCAGGACGATGCCGAACTCCGAGAAGCTCATGACGCTCTCGACGTCGCGGACGAGTCGGAAGCCCCACGGACCGATCACCATCCCGGCGGCGACGTAACCCAGGATGGAGCTGAGTCGCAGGAGCCTGAAAATAGAGACTGCCAGGACCGCCGCGCCCAGCAGCACCGCGCATTGATTGAGGTTGATAGCCATTTGCGCAAATTCTGTCAGGAAATGGAGCGAAGCTTCAGCGAAGTTTGCCCCGATGGCGTCCCCCGGATGGGTAGGGTGGCTTGAGATCCCCGCAGCGGGGCCCCAATCGCTGCGGCTATGTTGCAGGAAATTGATTCGAGCGAGTCGTCAGGGTCTTCAAGCGTGCAGGATGACGGTGCGCTGGACGCGTACTCGCAGGCAGTGGTTGGTGCGGTTGAGCGCGTAGGTGAGGCAGTAGTCAGTATCTACGTGGGCGGTGCCGGTGAAGCAGCGCGAGCTCGTGGCGGCGCCGGCTCCGGCGTAGTGGTGACTCCCGACGGGTACGTGTTGACGAACGAGCACGTGGTCCAGAACGCTCACGAAGCACGCGTTGCATTTGTAGACGGTCGCAGCGTGCCGGCAGTTGTGGTTGGGAAAGACCCGTCGACAGATCTTGCAGTGCTGCGCGCTCAGGCAGCCGCACTGCCGTACGCTCGACTCTCGACAGCGCAGCCCTTACGCGTCGGGCAACTGGTCGTTGCCGTCGGCAATCCATTTGGGTTTGAGTCAACAGTGTCCGCAGGCGTCGTGAGTGCGCTGGGTCGTTCACTTCGGAGTCGGCACGGCCGTCTCATAGAAGGGGTCGTGCAGCATACGGCCGCACTCAATCCGGGTAATTCTGGTGGCCCGCTGGTGGATTCGCGGGGGCGAGTTGTCGGTGTGAACACTGCGATTATTGCGATGGCCCAAGGCATTGGATTCGCTGTGCCGGCCGGCACGGCGCAATGGGTGCTCACCGAAATTCTGACGCAGGGACGTGTTAGGCGCGCCTACCTCGGAGTCAGCGTCCGTGACAGAGCGCTGG
Source organism: Pseudomonadota bacterium (assembly GCA_018241505.1). Classification (GTDB taxonomy): domain Bacteria; phylum Pseudomonadota; class Gammaproteobacteria; order Steroidobacterales; family Steroidobacteraceae; genus 13-2-20CM-66-19. Next base: position 48,728 of record JAFEDS010000023.1, read on the forward strand.
ACACGCGGCTGGTGCGAGCGCTGGATTTACCCGTGACGCGTGCAGTCGAGATCATGAGTCGTGATGAGCAGGGACCGGCGGCACAAGCCGATCTGCACGCGGGCGATCTGATTGTTGCGGTGAATGATGCGGCGGTGAATGGAATCGACGCGCTGCATTTGCAGCTCAGCCGCTGTCCTGTCGGGACACCGATCACGCTCCATGTCATTCGCCGCACGCAAAGGCTGAAGGTGCGGCTCGCCGCTCAATAAGCGCGGCAAGTATCCCTAGCAGGGACGGGGCCGCGCAGAGCCCGGCCTTCGTTTCCGCCTAGTCCGGCTGCGCTGGTGCGCGGCGCCGAGCCTGGCGCTTGCCTCATTCGCAGAGACTCTCCATGTAGCCTTGTGCCGTGGGCGACAAGCGTTTCCGCGCCAGCGCGCGGGCCTTGGGAGCATCTACGATGTATTCGAGCGGACCCGAGACGAGCATCTCGCGGATGCGCGGACTCTTAGCGGACATGCGTGCCATCTTATTCAACACGGTGAAGCCACGATTAATCTTGTCGCGGGAAACGCGGTTCAGCTCAATGGTTCGAGCGAGGTATTGCCCGAAACGGGCGTACAGGAAGTAGTCATCATCCCCGACCTGGAAACGGGCCTCGGCGAAGAAGTCAGGGAAATTCTTCTCGAGATACTGGTTAACGCTTTGAAGACGGGAAGCGGTCTCGCTTCCGGAGGGCCGGCGGGTGACGCTGGCGGAGTCTGTGCGTTTCTTGGTCATTGAGAGTGAAACACCTCCAATGGGTCCGAACGACCATCTCTGGACGTCACGGCTGGTACCACACACCGCAACGCGCGCGCATGTTGAGGTACGTCGCCCCACGATGCAATAGGCTGCAGACAAGAATGCGATCAGTTCGGCGCTTTTTTTCAGCGGCCCGATGTTGGATCAAGTCACAGTCTTTCCCAGTCGGAGCGCTGCATCCTGTACAGGACATGTCGCTGCAGTCGATGGCCCGCTGGCAGACTCGGGTGATCGAAGTCGTCCGCGCAATTGTGTGTCATGCCGATGCGTTGCATGACACCAATTGAGCGCTCGTTCAGTGACGCCGTGAACGAGACTATTTGTTGAAGTCTCAACTTCTCGAAGCCGAAATGTAGCGACGCGATCGCCGCCTCTGTCGCGTAACCGTGACCCCAGAATTCCTTCGCGATCCGCCAGCCGATTTCAACGCACGGCGTGAAGTGCGCGGTGAACATAGGTACCGACAGGCCGACGAACCCAATGAAGGGGACGACTCCGCGGACCTCTACTGCCCAAAGTCCCCAACCCCGCTCCGCCATCGCGACCTGTGTCCGGCTCACCCAGGCCTCACTTTCGTCACGGGGCAGGCAGCGCGGGAAGTATTCCATCACGAGCGGGTCCTCATTCAGTCGCGCGAATGCGTCCCGGTCGGAGTCGCGCCATTGCCTGAGAAGCAGGCGTTGGGTGGTTAGAAGGTTTGGCGCTATTGAAAGCATACGGTGCATCGGTATTATCGGGCACATAGTGATGGTGTAGACAGGCGACCGCCGCGCGGGTACCTCCAGCCTCAAACCCGGGCGATCTTCGACTGCCAGCCCCTGGATTAACAAATCCAGCTCGGGCTTTCTGACCGCAAGAATTATCTGGATTGAAAGCGCACCGGGACAGCCCTTAGGTCCCGAGGGCGAATTTCGCAATTAACAAAAAGCGCCGCAGGGCTACGCGCCCCGGCGATTTTTGTAGTCAGACAACAGCCTTGAGGCACGACGATGAGCGCAGCCGCCGATACGGGACTTTATAGAGACGCCTACGAGCGCGATAGCTGTGGGTTTGGCCTGATAGCCAATCTCGACGACCAGCCGAGTCACTGGCTGGTGCAGACGGCTATTACTTCCCTCAACCGTTTGACCCATCGTGGTGCAATTGCCGGCGACGGCAAAACCGGTGACGGCTGCGGGTTGCTGCTCAAGAAACCGGAAGGCTTTCTGCGCGCGGTTGCCGCAGAGGCGGGCATTGAGCTGACCGAGCGATTCGGCTCGGGCCTCGTGTTTCTCAGCAGTGATCCAGGCCTGGCGCAGAACGCCCGCGAAATCCTCGAAGCACAGCTCGTACGACAGGGCTTGGAGCTGGCCGGCTGGCGCAAGGTGCCGATCGACAGCGACGCATGTGGCGCACAGGCGCTGAAGACGCTTCCGCATATCGAGCAGATTTACGTGAACTGCGAGCTGCCGGACCTGGACGAAGCTTCGTTCAACCGGAAGCTGTACATGGCCCGGCGGCACGCCGAAAAGTCCATTGAGGAGACGGATCCCGGCTTCTATATCCCGAGCCTGTCGGCCACCACCATTGTCTTCAAAGGCATGGTGATGCCCGAGTTCCTGACTCAGTTTTATCGTGACCTCCAGGACCCGCGGCTCGAAGCGTCGGTAGCCGTTTTCCACCAGCGCTTCTCCACCAACACGCTGCCCCAGTGGCGACTCTCCCACCCGTACCGATACCTCGCCCACAACGGTGAGATCAACACGGTTCAAGGTAACCGCAACTGGGCGCTGGCCCGCGGCCCGCTGTTCCGCTCGCCGCTACTGCCCAACCTCGCGGATGTGCAGCCGCTCGTGTCGATGACGGGTTCTGACTCGCAGAGCCTGGACAACATGCTCGAAGTGCTGCTGATGGGCGGCCTGGATTCGCTGCATGCGATGCGACTCCTGGTACCGCCAGCGTGGCACGGGCTGGATTCCATCGATCCGGATTTGCGCGCGTTCTACGAGTACTACTCCGTCCACATGGAGCCTTGGGACGGCCCGGCGGGGATCGTTCTGACCGACGGTCGTTACGCCGCCTGCACGCTCGATCGGAACGGACTCCGTCCCGCACGCTTCGTCATTACCAAGAACCGCTTCCTGACCATTGCGTCGGAAACGGGTGTTTGGGATTACGCACCTGAAGATGTCGTGCGCAAAGGCAAACTCGGTCCGGGAGACATGATCGCCCTGGACCTGCAGACCGCCACGCTTCTGGAATCACGCGATATCGACGAGATCCTCAAGTCGCGTCATCCGTACAAGAACTGGCTCAAGAAGGGCGTGCGCTACCTGGAGAGCGACCTCGTGGACCCGCGGTTGGCCGCGGAGCCGATGGATCGCGAGACGCTCACGCTTTATCAGAAGATGTTCAATGTCAGCTCTGAAGAGCGCGATGAAATCATCCGCGTGCTGGCGGAGGACGAGAGCGAGGCTGTCGGCTCGATGGGCGATGACACACCGATGCCGGTGTTGTCGCACAAGGTGCGCTCGCTGTATGACTATTTCCGCCAGCAGTTCGCGCAGGTAACCAATCCGCCGATTGATCCGCTGCGCGAGTCGATCGTGATGTCGCTGCAGACTCAGATCGGCCCCGAGTGCAACGTCTTCGTGCCCGCCCCGGAGCATGCACGCCAGATCGTGTTGGGTTCGCCGATTCTGTCGCAGCGCAAGCTGCGCCAGATCCTCGGCCTGAAGGAAGTGTCGCACGAGTTCATCGACCTGCAGTACGACCCATCCCAGGAAGGGTTGAAAGTTGCGATCCAACGCATGTGCAAGCAGGCGGAAAAGGCGGTCCGCGACGGCAAGCTCGTGCTGTTGCTGTCGGACCGCTATCTGGTCAAAGGCAAGATTCCCGCGCACGCGCTGTTGGTCACCGGCGCCGTCAATCACCACCTCGTGCGCAAGGGCCTGCGCTGCAAGTGCAATCTCCTGATCGAAACCGGCACTGCGCGCGACTCCCATCATTTCGCCTGCCTGCTCGGCTACGGTGCCACGGCCGTGTATCCCTACATGGCCTACCAGGTTCTGTTCGAGATGATGCGCAAAGGCCGGGTGAAGCTCGATTTCGCCACGCGCCTCGAGTTGGGCCGCAGCTACCGGGCCGGCGTGCGCAAAGGCCTGTTCAAGGTCATGTCGAAGATGGGTATTTCCACGATTGCCAGCTATCGCAGCTCGCAGTTGTTTGAAATCGTGGGCCTGTCCGACGAAGTGGTGAACATGTGCTTCACCGGAACGGACAGCCGCATCCAGGGTTCGGACTTCGCCGACATCGAGTCGGACACCGTGAAGCTGGCGCAGCGCGCCTGGAATCCCCGTGAGCCGATGGATCAGGGCGGGCTGCTGAAGTATGTGCATGGTGGCGAGTACCACATGTACAACCCGGACGTCGTCGCGACGCTCCAGGCAGCCGTCATGGCCGGCGACTATGAGCAGTACAAGGTGTTCGCGCAGCTCGTCAATCAGCGGCCGGCTTCGACGTTGCGCGATCTGTTGGGACTGAAGCCGAACGGCAAACCTGTCCCGCTGGACGAGGTTGAGCCGATCGAAGCCGTGTTGGCGCGATTTGACAGTGCGGGGATGTCCCTGGGCGCCCTGTCGCCCGAGGCGCATGAAGCGCTGGCGACGGCCATGAACCGGTTGGGCGCCCGTTCCAACTCGGGCGAAGGTGGCGAGGATCCCGCCCGCTACCGCACCGAGCGCAACTCCAAGATCAAACAGGTGGCCTCGGGCCGCTTCGGCGTGACTCCGGAGTACCTGATCAACGCCGAAGTGCTGCAGATCAAGGTGGCGCAGGGTGCGAAGCCGGGCGAGGGCGGCCAGTTGCCCGGACACAAAGTGAACGACATGATTGCCTCGTTGCGCTTCGCGCGACCGGGCGTCGGACTCATTTCACCGCCGCCGCACCATGACATCTATTCCATCGAGGACCTCGCGCAGCTCATCTTTGACCTCAAGCAGGTGAATCCGCAGGCGCTGGTATCGGTGAAGCTCGTTGCCGAGCCTGGTGTAGGTACCGTCGCTGCGGGTGTGGCGAAAGCCTATGCGGATCTGATCACGATCTCCGGTTACGACGGCGGCACGGGTGCGAGTCCGTTGTCCTCCATCAAGTACGCAGGCACGCCCTGGGAATTGGGTCTGGCGGAAACGCATCAAACACTGCGGTTGAACGACATGCGTCACCGTGTGCGCGTGCAGACCGATGGCGGGCTCAAGACCGGCCTGGATGTCGTCAAGGCGGCCATCATCGGTGCCGAGAGCTTCGGGTTCGGGACCGCGCCGATGGTCGCGCTGGGCTGTAAATACCTGCGAATCTGCCACCTCAACAATTGCGCCACCGGCGTTGCGACCCAACACAACGTGTTGCGCTCGAAGTTCTTCATCGGCCTGCCCGAGATGGTCATGAACTACTTCCAGTTCGTGGCGCGGGAAGTTCGCGAAATCCTGGCGTCCCTGGGCGCGCGCAGCCTGCAGGACATCATCGGTCGCACCGAGCTCCTGGAGACGCTGGAAGGCCAGACCGACCGGCAGCGCAAGCTGGATCTCAAACCGATCCTGTCGACTGCCGGCATGGCGGCCGATTCCCCTCAATACTGCATCACCCCTTCCAACGCGCCGTTCGACAAGGGCGAGCTCGCCGAACGCATGGTGCAGGAAATGCTGCCGGCAATCGAAGGCAAGAAGGGTGGCGAGTGGAAATACGAGGTTCGTAACTACAACCGGTCCATTGGCGCACGCGTGTCGGGTGAAATCGCCAAGCGCTGGGGCAACTACGGCATGGAGGACTCGCCGCTGACCGTGCGTCTCAAAGGCAATGTCGGTCAGAGCTTTGGAGTCTGGAATGCCGGCGGCCTGCACCTGCATCTCGAGGGCGATGCCAACGACTATGTCGGCAAGGGCATGGCGGGTGGCAAGATCGTGTTGCGACATTCACGCGAGGCGCGGTTCGTCCACAACGAAACCATCATCATGGGCAACACCTGCCTGTACGGCGCAACGGGTGGACACCTGTTCGCCGCCGGTGTTGCCGGTGAGCGCTTTGCGGTACGCAACTCCGGCGCGACGGCTGTCATCGAAGGCGCCGGCGATCACTGTTGTGAATACATGACGGGCGGCGTGGTGTGCGTTCTCGGACGCACCGGTGTCAATTTTGGCGCCGGCTTCACGGGTGGGTTCGCTTACGTTCTCGACCTGCAAAGGGACTTTGTCGACCGCTACAACCACGAGCTGATTGACATCAGCCGCATTCATGCGGAATCGATGCAATCCCATCTGCAGCACCTCGAGGGCCTGCTCGAGCAACACCGGGCGGAGACCGGCAGCACCTGGGCGGATGAAATCCTGAACGACCTGCGGACCTACATTGGCAAGTTCTGGGTGGTGAAGCCGAAGGCAGCCTCCATCGACTCGCTGATTGAAAACCTGCGGCGCGCGGCCTGACCGAAACGAACAACGAGCCATGGCGGACAAAACCCTACAATTCCTGGATATCCCGCGCACCGATCCGGTCAAATTTCCGGTCGAGACGCGGATTGCCTCCTTCGCGGAGATCTACGCTCCGTTCGACCCGCAGGCCGCCGGCCAGCAGGCCGGACGCTGCCTTGCCTGCGGCAATCCGTTCTGCGAATGGAAATGCCCGGTGCACAACTACATTCCCAACTGGTTGAAGCTCATCCAGGAAGGCAACCTGTTTGAAGCCGCGGAGTTGTCCCACAAGACCAACTCCCTGCCGGAAGTTTGCGGGCGCATCTGTCCGCAGGACCGGTTGTGCGAGGGCGCCTGCACTCTGAATGACGGCTTGGGGGCGGTTACCATCGGGTCCATTGAAAAATACATCACCGACGAGGCCTTCAAGCGTGGCTGGAAGCCGGACATGTCCAATGTCCAGCCGACCGGCAAACGTGTGGCCATTGTCGGCGCAGGTCCCGCCGGCCTTGGTTGTGCCGACATCCTGGCCCGCAATGGAGTTACCCCCGTGGTGTTTGATCGCTACTCGCGCATCGGCGGCCTGCTGACGTTCGGTATCCCACCGTTCAAGCTCGAAAAAGAGGTGGTCGAGAAGCGCCGCGAAATCATGGAAGGCATGGGTGTTGAATTCAGGCTCGGCGTCGATGTAGGAACCGACGTCGCGTTCGACGACCTGCTGGCGGAATATGACGCAGTGTTCCTCGGCATGGGAACCTACTCCTATGTAAAGGGCGGGTTCCCCGGCGAGGATCTGCCCGGCGTGCACGAGGCGTTGCCGTACCTCATTTCCAATATCAACCATGAGCTGCGGATTCCGGGGAGCGCGGAGCGCCTGGTCAGCATGCGCGGCAAGCGAGTGGTGGTCCTGGGTGGCGGCGATACCGGAATGGACTGCAATCGCACGGCTGTTCGTCAGGGCGCGGAGTCGGTGACGTGCACTTACCGGCGTGATGAGCGCAACATGCCGGGCTCCCGGCGTGACTACAAGAACAGCAAGGAAGAGGGTGTCGAATTTCTCTTCAATCGTCAGCCGATTGAGATCGTGGGCTCTGACAGTGTCGAAGGGGTTAAGTTGGTAGAGACCCGCCTCGGCCAGCCGGATGCGCGGGGCCGGCGTGTACCGGAACCCATTCCCGATTCAGAGCATGTGTTGCCCGCCGATGCGGTGATTATTGCGTTCGGCTTCCTGCCGAGCCCGCCCGCCTGGTTTGAGCAACATGACATCCGCCTGCATAACAACGGCCGGGTGCGGGTATCCGCGGCGGCAACGTCGTCGTTTCAAACGACCAACCCGAAGGTGTTTGCCGGCGGCGATATGGTCCGTGGCTCGGACCTGGTCGTCACGGCGGTGTTTGAAGGCCGCGAAGCCGCCAAGGGAATTCTTAGCTACTTGGGCATCTGTTGACGCTGAAGCAATGCGTCGGCTGTCCTACCCACCAAAAACCACGCTTTTTGGTGGGCGCAAAGCGAAGCTGCTCCCGTTGGATCCGCGGAAATTGCCGCAGGCAATTTGCGCCCATAGAAAAGAAAAAAGCCTCCACCCGTGAAGGTGGAGGCTTCGAGTGCTTCCCGACTGACCCGGTGGATCGCTGTCAGCTCCGGCCGGGCGCGGGCAAAAATGTCGACTAGGAGTCGCCCTGTCTGCGCACCGGCGTGTCGCGTCGTCACGAGCATCTATGTTTGCGGCTGAAACGCTGGAGCCGAAACTCCGGCCTCTAATGGCATGGCTGGCGTGTCAATTCACGCGCTGACCGTTTCTGACAATCCGCGAAAAGTTCGCGATTGCCGTTACCCGTGCCCGCGTCGATTCCCCGAGTTTTCTTGTTGTGTTTCCCTCCTGTTTCAGTTGTGCGCTCCTCGCATCACCTGGGGTGGGGCGAAGCGCCAGGAAATTTTCAGCTAAGCCGCTGCCAGAGCCCCAAAACTCAAGAGAATCCGTGGGTTGCGGGGCTCGCAAGCCGTTCTCACAAGTTAAAGTGTACGCGCTTTCGACGAACTTTCCATGTCGTATTTAACGGACATCGAGATTGGTGTCGATTCGGCGCAGGGTTTGAATCAGGCCGTCATCGAGCCAGGTAGACGGTGAATCGAGCGCCTGCGTCTGCAGGAAGACTGTTGGCCTCGGCTTTTCCGCTATGGAACTCTGCTATGAGCCGCACTATGTAAAGTCCGAGGCCGAAATGAGGGCGATTGTCATCGGAATCGCCCTTGCGGGATTGCCACAGTGACTCAAACAGCCGGTCGCGAATCGAAGCCGAGAGCGGAGGGCCCGGGTTGTCGACTTCGACGACGGCGAACTGAGGCTCCAATCTCACGCGCAAGACGATTTGCGCGCCTGTTGGGCTGAAATCGACGGCGTTGTCGACGAGTTTGTCGAGCATCTGCACTATGAGGTCCGGCGCACCCTCGATCTCCACGGCCTCGTCGGGCGTCTCGGTGGCAAACGCGCGCTCGGTGAACGCGATGCGATACGAATCGGCAGCGGCTTTGACGACGGGCACGAGATCGAAGCGCACACGCTCGGCATTGCTGATGGCCTCTTCAACGCGCGTTGCTGCACCCATTGCGATGAATATCCCGTTCAGCCGCTCGGTGCCCTGCCGTGCCCGGTCGAGGTATACGCGGGCAGAAGGCGAGACGCCTTCCGACTCCAGATTCTCCAGCGACGATCGAACAATCGTCAGCGGGGTTCGAATCTCGTGTGCGAGTTTTCCCGCAAGAGTGCGCAGGTAGCCCGTGTATTCGTTCAGGCGATGTAAAAGCGTGGAGAAGCCGCGCGCGACGTCGCCTAGCTCGTCGGAAGAATCGGTTTCCGGAAATGTCGTGACGAGCCCCTCCCGGGTCAGCGCCGACTCGCTCGCGGCACGCAGCCGCGAAAGCCGCAACGCGAGCGACGCCGCAAAAATGAACGTGGCGATCACCGCGATGGCACTGATTACCAGCGTCAAATTCAACATATGCGTCAGCGCACGGTCGCGGAGGGCCAGCCACCGATCCTCGGTCTGTGATACTTCCAGCGAGCCGATCACCTTCGTGTGCTCGCGGTTATAGATGTCCGCCTTGGAATCAATGACCAGGCGGGTACCGGGGCGGTCGACAAACCGGCGATAGAACTGGGTGAGGATGCCGCGCTCCGGCCCCAGCGCGCTCGGGACCGAGAGGGCGTCGGCTTGCGCAAGAAGCCGCCCCTCGGGCGCTGATATCGCGATCCGCAGCCCCGGCTGACTGAACTGCTTCAGATACAACGGTAACTCCGGCGATGCCACAACCAGTCGACCGACCGTGTGTAGATCGTCGCTGCGCAACGTGCCGTAGCTGACCGGGTCCGCGCCGCGCTGGTTACGATCGTCAATGAGCACCCCGAAGTGCTCCCCCAACATCGACAGCGGGATTCGCATCTCCAGGCGATAGCCCTGGCTGGTCGGTTGCAGGGCCCCGACGATACGGGTCTCGGTGACGGCGGTGAGTTGGCCGTATTCCCCCGTCACGATGCGGCGGGCCGTGACGGAGCCAGGGCCCGTGGCCGCGACGAAAACCTGGTGCTGACGACCGTCCTGTCCTTCGAAGCCGATCCAGATGCGATCGCCGAAGGTGCTGGGGTCCAATGGGCTCCCGCCGGGAGTGTCATACACGAGGTGCTCGTCCTGCACTTCGAGCATCACGTACAACATCCGTTCGAACACGCCGGCCATCAGGCCAAAGCGATGTTGGCCGTGGGTGTAGTAGTGCCAGCCGGGCTTGTTCTGTGGCCATTCTTCCACGTAGCCGTCGAGGAACGGCTGAGACGTCAAAAGTACCGGTCGCAAATCGTACGGGCTGGGCTTCTCGTCTACCTCGGGCTTCGTGTTCTCGTCGGTTTGCGCGTCATCGGGGCTCTGCAGGGGCAGCGGTTGGCGATAGAGCAGATCGGTACGTCCTTGCAGAGACGCAGCGATTGTTTGTGCAACTGACAGCAGTGAGCCTTGTTCGCCTTCTCGCAGCGCGGTTTCCATTTCGCGGGCGTAACGGCACCCGGCCCACGGAAGAACGAGTGTCGCGAGTCCCAGGAGAAGCAGTTTTAGGCGTATCGACATGAACCGGGCTGTGTTCAATCAACCCAGCGGTAGCCCATGCCGTAAACGGTTTGCACCCCATCGAACTTCGGGTCGATGACCTGAAACTTCCGGCGGACGCGCTTGATATGAGACGTGATGGTGTTGTCGTCGAGCACGACGTTGGCCGCATCCATTAGTTGTTGGCGATTCTTGACGTGCCCGGGATGACGTGCGAGCGCGTGCACGATCCAGAATTCGGTCAGCGACAGAAGCACGACCTGGCCGTTCCACTCTACCTGCATTTTCTCGGAGTCGAGCGTCAGCGATCCGCGCCTGATGATCTGGGTCGCTTCGGTAGGACGTCGCAGTGCATCGACGCGACGGAACAAGGCATTCACGCGCGCGATGAGGTGCGCGAGGCTGAGATCCTTTGTCAGAAAGTCGTCCGCACCCAACCGCAGTCCGGATACGGCATCGAGCTCGCTGTCGCGAGCGGTGAGAAAAATGATGGGCAGCTCTGCCGAAAGCGCGCGGAGCTGACGGCACAACTCGAAGCCACCCTCGGGCTCATCCTCCAGCGAGATGTCGATGACGGCGAGATCCGGCAGGCGCGCCGTGAAAGCCGTCATGGCTTGTGGGCGATTGGGATAGGTCCGGACCAAGTAGCCCTCGCGCGTAAATGCGGCGGCATAGTTGTCACGGATCGCTGGCTCGTCCTCAACGATGGCGACGGTCTTTTTGGTGGCCATGAGCTACAAGGTGCCTTTGCATTTCATGGCCATAGGCTACCCCGTGAAGGTTGCGCCGTATATGGCACAGGCTGTGACCCGCATCCCCTTGTAGACCGTTCGAGTGCTGCCGGGCGTCCCTGCCATTTTTCGCCATAATTCTCAGGCGGGATGACATTTTTCCGCCCGGGGGATGCGTGGGCATTGCGGCGAAATAGCTCCATCGAAGCGATGGAGCTCACCTCATGAATGCGCTCGGCCTGAGTCGGACGGAATGGATGTTCAACGTGTTGGGGTTGCTGGTGCTGTTGGCGTTGGGTGTGGTCAGTTAAAGCGTGGGAGGGCGCGCCCCGGTGATGGCACCGGCGGCCGTGTTAGAACGCGTTGACGCCGGTCAACGCGCGCCCGATGGTCAACTGGTGAATGGTCTCGGTGCCCTCGTAAGTGATGACACTTTCGAGGTTGAGCATGTGACGGATGGGGACATATTCGGCACTGATGCCGGCCCCCCCCAACATGTCGCGGGCATCGCGGGCGATGTCCAGGGCCATGCGGCAGTTGTTCCACTTGGCGAGTGAGACGTGCGCCGGGGTCATCTGGCCGGAGTCCTTCAAGCGCCCCAACTGCAGCGCGAGCAACTGCGCGGTGGTGATCTGGCGGGCCATCTCGGCCAAGCGAACCTGGATGGTCTGGTTGTGGGCGAGGGTGCGCCCGAAGAGCACCCGCTCATGGGTGTAGTCGAGCATCTGGGACAGACAGGCCTGGGCGGCGCCGATGACCCCCCAGGCGATGCCGTAGCGAGCCTGGGTGAGGCAGGACAGGGGGCCTTTGAGCCCGACGATCCCCGGCAGGACATTCTCCTGGGGGATGCGCACGTTATCGAAGAACAGCCCGGCGGTGACCGAGGCGCGCAGCGAGAACTTATGCTCGATCTCGGTGGCGGCAAAGCCGGGCATGCCTTTGTCGACAATGAAGCCGCGGATGCCTTCCTCGGTCATGGCCCACACCACGGCCAGATCGGCAATGGCGCCATTGGTGATCCACATCTTGGCGCCGTTGAGGATCCAGTCGGTGCCGGAGCGCTTGGCGTGGGTCTTCATGTTGGCGGGGTCT
>JAFEDS010000024.1 GCA_018241505.1 Pseudomonadota bacterium
CGATAGCCACAATGCCAACACGACGGTCGGCGGCGGCCTCAGCAGCAACGCCATCGTTGGTGGTGGCAAGAACGCTAACGCCATTGTCGGCGGCGGCAAGAATGCCAATGCCATCGTCGGCGGTGGCCTCAGCAGCAATGCCATCGTTGGCGGTGGCAAGAACGCTAACGCCATCGTTGGTGGCGGACACTAGCCGCCCGCCCGGTCTCATTGCCCGTCCGGGGGGCCACGGCGGCCCCCCCCTCCGTTATCACCGCACCTGCCCTTCCCTGAACGTCAGGATTTTAAGGCGAGTTTGCGATTAGCACTCGCACACCAGTCTGTCCGGCGTTGCGATCCAATTCCCGGCACATCCTCAATGTGTTCGCCAAGCGGTCAGCGGTAGATATCGGGGATATCCTGTAGTACACATTCGGCCCAGTGCGTGCAAAACCCATTTCTGGGTCGAATGCCCAGAAATGCATGGTTATCCCTTAGTGTCTACCCTTCATAATTGAGCACTCGCTACCGAAACTCAGAATATCCTCCTTCCATGGACGTCCGCGTTTATCAGACGACACTCGTTCACGAAACAAACGAATTTGAAAGGATTCAGTCGTGTCAGAAAGAACTCGCCAAGAGAAAACTACAATTAGCCCGCAGCGGGCATCGTCAATTCTATTTCCGATTGCCGCTTTGCTCGACGCCGGAGGAATGTCGCCCGAAACGGCGTTGACTGTATTCGGGGCAGCCCTGGAAAGGGCTTCGAAGCGCCCCGTCGGTCGAAAGCTCGAACACATCGGACACCCGACCCGATACACCGATGTTGTCGGAATGTGGATGCGAAGCAAACGCTTCATTGACAAGAACGGTCGACCTCGATTGCTACGCGTCGATGGCCGAGATGGATTCAAGGCATTAGTCCGAAGTGTAGCTTGGCAGGCAGATCCGAAAGTGGTGCTGTCAGTCCTCATGCGATATGGAAATGTAAAACGCACGAGACAGGGGGCATACGAGTTGGTACGTCCGTTCTTTTACACAAGCAACGCTGAATCGATCGCCTTTGAGCCAATATTGAATTTTCTCAGCGACGTTACCTCGAATCTTTCAAAGATTCTCAGACGATCGCGGGGTTGGAAAGGACCAGACCTCTTCTGGAAGAAAACCGAGGATGCCCGTATTTCGGACGCTACCGCCAAACGATTCACCGCTTTCGCGAGAGAGCGAGGTCTCGTTTTTCTGGATGAACTCGATGATTGGCTGGAAGCGAACAGCGATCGAAGCAGGGCGAGCCTCAAACCGCGGCGCCGGGTTGGGCTCGGCATTTTCTCCATCTACTCCGATCTCGAGTTCCTAGATGTTCGCCGTGGCTCGCGGCAGGCGCTGCGCTAGCTATTTCTCAAACCTAGAAGGATGGCGAAATCTCAAAAAGACCGTGATTCAGAGTTCAACGCAACTCTCGTTGCGTTGCTGCTTCCAATCTGTAGACGCATGCTCGCGGGAGGTCTCGGGACAGCCGATCTGGTTCGGGCCGCGAAACAAGCATTTCTTCAAGCTGCAATAGCTTACGTGACGTCGACAGGCTTTCGGGTGAGCGCTTCCCATCTCTCCGTAGTCACTGGGTTGACTCGCAAAGAAGTCACAGCGCTTCTGCATGAGATAGCAGGTTCTCCGTCGGCTCAAAGAGGCGAAGGTCAGGAGCAGAGAGCGAGGCGGGTTCTACGCGGTTGGAAATTAGATCCTCGATTTTGCAACAAGGCAGGCGCGCCATCCAATCTACCACTTCGAGGTGATCGAAAATCATTCTCGGCGCTGGTGAAGTTGTATGGTGGTGACGTTACTCCAAATTCTGTTTTGAGGGAGTTGGAGCGTCTGAGGGCAGTCAGTTTCAGTAAATCGCGTGGCCTGCGGCTTCGGTCCACTAGGGTTGATACTAAGTCAATGGAGATGGCCGATTTGGCCAGATTGCTACCGGACTTTGCAGATACAGTAAGTCCGGAACGTCCTTGCGAGGGGCAGCCGCTCTTCTTCGGCTTCAGAGATTCCACTGTTGATTCGTCAGATCAGGCTGCCAAATTCCAACGAACTTTCTCTAGCAGGGCGTCAGCTATGCTACAGGGCGTGCAGGAGTGGCTCGTGAGCCAGGGTCAAGGTCGGTCGCCGAAACTGAGCAATCCGAGCAATCGCGTGCACGTTGGAATCGGGGTCTATCTTGTTCAGCGTTCAGATGGCTCTGGTCGAAATCGCGGGCAGCCAGGAGCGACGTCAGTGCCCACCCGTCGCACCCCCAAATCTCACCGCCCCCCCTGACCCCCACCAACCTCCTCCCGCAACGCCTTCCGCAAAATCTTCCCCACGTTTGTTTTCGGCAGCTCGTTGCGAAAATAGACGTGCCGCGGCGTCTTGTAGGCCGCCAGCGATTGGCGGCAAAAATCGATCACGGCGCGTTCCGTCAGCGAAGGGTCTTTGCGCACCACGAACAGCGCAACAACCTCCCCGGAGTGTTCGTCGGGTTGCGCGACGGCCGCGACTTCGAGGATGCCGGGGTGGGCGGCGGCGACGGCTTCGACTTCGTTGGGGTACACGTTGAAGCCGGAGACGAGAATCATGTCCTTCTTGCGGTCCTCGATGTACACGTAGCCGCGCTCATCCATGCGGCCGATATCGCCGGTGCGAAGCCAGTTCCCCGGCAACATCACTTTGGCGGTTTCATCGGGCCGGTTCCAGTAGCCCAGCGTCACCTGCGGGCCGTGCACACAAATCTCGCCGATCTCACCCACGGGTAGGTCATTGCCGGCGTCGTCCCGGATGGCAATGTCGGTGGAGGAAATCGGCAGGCCGATGGCGCCGTTGAAGTCCTCCAGCGGCGGATTGATACATGCGGCGGGAGAGGTTTCAGTCAGGCCCCAGGCCTGGGTCAGCAGCTTGCCGGTGACTTCCTTCCAGCGTTTGGCAACCGAGGCCTGTACGGCCATGCCGCCGCCGAGGGTGATCTTGAGGTGACTGAAATCAACAGTAGCGAAGTCAGGTTGGTTCAGCAGGGCATTGAACAAGGTATTGACGCCCGAAATGAAGCTGAAAGGATACTTCTTCAGCTCCTTGATCACCGCCGGGAAGTCACGCGGGTTGATGATCAGGATATTGCGCCACCCGAGCCGCAGGAACAGCAGGCAGTTCGCGGTCAGCGCGAAGATGTGATACAGCGGAATCGGCGTAATCAAGGTACCCGGCTCGCGATGGAACACGGGAGTGATCCAGGCCTCCGCCTGCAGAATGTTGGCGGTTACGTTGGTGTGAGTGAGCATGGCGCCTTTGGCCACGCCGGTGGTGCCACCGGTGTATTGGAGGAAAGCGACATCCTCAGGGCGGACGTCGACCTTGTCGACGGTCGAATGCGCGCCTTGCGCCAGGGCCGTAGTGAAGCTGACGGCCCCGTCGATGTGCCACTCGGGAACCTGTTTGCGCCGCTTGCGGATTACGTAGTTGACGATCGCCGATTTCGGGAAGCCGAGCAGGTCGCCGACGGCGGTCACGAATACATGTTTGACCTGGGTCTTTGGCAGGACTTTCTGCACGACGTGCGCGAAATTCTCCAACACGAGAATGGCCGTGGCACCGGAGTCGATGAGTTGGTGCTCGAGCTCGGGCGGCGTGTATAGCGGGTTGGTGTTGACGACAATCAGGCCGCTGCGCAAAGCGGCAAACATGGCAATCGGGTACTGCAGCACGTTGGGCAGCATGATCGCGATCCGCTCGCCCTTGGCGAGCCGCGCGGTCTTCTGCAGGTAGGCGGCGAAATTGCCGGCGAGCCGGTCGATTTCGCTGAACTTCAGCGAGCGGCCCATCTGCACGTAGGCCACGGAGTCCGCGTACCGGGAGCAACTGTCGTCAATCAGCCGCGCCAGGGTGGGCAACTGATTGAGATCGACCTCCGCGGGCACGCCTTCCGGATAGGACTTCAGCCAGATTCTGTCCATCACCGACCCCCTCTCAACGATCTTTCTTCAGCAACGGTACGAGCTGCGGCCAGAGCGTATCAAGTACCGCCGGTTCGCCCGAAGCATTGGGATGCAATCCGTCGTCCTGCATGCGTGCGCTGTCCAATGCGACGGACTGCAGCAGAAACGGCACCAATGGAGTGCGGTACTGCTTACTCAAATCGGTATACATCTGTACAAAGTCTGCAGTGTATTTCGGACCGTAGTTGGGCGGAATGCGCATGCCCACCAGCAGGACCCGGACACCGGCCTTGGTAGCCGCCTCTACCATTTTTGACAGATTGTCCTTTGCGACGGCGAGGGGTAAACCTCGTAGCGCGTCGTTGGCACCGAGCTCCAGGATCAAGATTTGCGGCTTGTTCAACTCCAGTGCCCTGGGCAGACGCTGCAGACCGCCCGCGGTGGTCTCCCCGCTGATGCTGGCGTTGACGACGTTGTAACCGTAACCTTGTGTTCGTAGCCTCTCGTTCAGTAGGGCTACCCACCCTTGTTCCGGCTTCAGGCGGTACGCGGCGCTGAGGCTGTCGCCAAAGACGAGGATAGTTCGTTCGGCCGCTGAGGCGTCCGGGAGTGCGATGACCCAAAGTGCGATGCTGAGCGCGCAGGCGCCGATGATCCGTGACAGCGTTCTCAAGGCCGAAAACCTCACCAAGCGGGTTACCAGTCCAGAAGGTTCGCTCACTATTGTGCACGACGTGTCGTTCGACATCGCCCCCGGTGAGTCGGTCGCCGTCGTCGGCGCCTCTGGTGCTGGCAAATCGACGCTTCTCGCGTTACTGGCAGGCCTCGATCTTCCCACGAGCGGGCGCGTGCTTCTTGAAGGTAAAGATCTAGGGAAGCTGGACGAGGATGGGCGCGCACGTCTGCGAGCGGAACGCGTCGGCTTCGTGTTCCAGTCATTTCACCTCATACCGGCACTGACCGCCCTCGAAAACGTCATGCTGCCACTGGAGCTGTCCGGAAACGCGGATGCCCGACGCGCAGCTTTGGACTCCCTTGGACGTGTCGGACTGAGCGCACGCACCGGACACTATCCGCGGCAGCTTTCCGGCGGAGAGCAGCAGCGTGTGGCCCTTGCGCGCGCGTTCGTTACCCGGCCTGCGGTGCTTTTTGCGGACGAGCCTACGGGTAATTTGGACACCATTACTGGCAGCCGTGTGGGTGAACTGCTGTTCGAGCTCAACGCCAACTCCCATACAACTCTGGTCCTGGTTACGCACGATCTTGGTCTCGCCGCACGCTGCGGCCGCACCATCCGGATGGAAGCTGGACGCGTGGTATAGGCAATGCGCGCGCTTTCACTGGCTCTTCGATCGCTCGCGCGGGAGTGGCGTTCCGGCGAGCTCGGCGTGCTGCTGCTGGCCCTCACCGTGGCTGTCGGGGCCCTTACCGGCGTCGGATTCCTCGTGAGCCGAATCAGTACCGCTGTTGCACTGCAGGCGAGCGAAGTACTGGCGGCTGACATTCGTCTCGGATCTCCTCAGGCCATCAACAATCAGTATTTTGACGAGGCGAAGCGCCGAGGTTTATCGACCGCGAGAAATACGGCGCTGCTGAGCGTGGTTTTCAACGGCGATCGAAGTCAGCTAACAAACTTGCGAGCGGTTTCTGACGGTTATCCTCTGCGCGGCAGGGTGTTGATTGCAGACGAACCATTCGCCGTAGGGAAGCAAGCGCAGGGTATTCCGCCTCCCGGTGAGATTTGGCCGGATTCAAAGCTGTTATCCGCCATTGATGCCCATGTCGGGTCGGAAGTGTCGATTGGTGGAGCGACCTTGCGCGTCGGGCACGTGCTCATATCCCGTCCGGACCAGGGAGGCACATTTGCGGAGCTCGCTCCCTCTCTGCTCATGAACGAGGCCGACCTGCCGGCGACGCAGCTCATTCAGCCCGGCAGTCGGGTCAGTTACCGCGCCTTGTTTGCCGGCGATCGTGACCGGGTCGATGAGTTCAAAACATGGCTTCTGGCGCACAAGAAGCAAGCAGAGCGGGTCCACGATATCACTGACGCCAGCCCGCAGATCCGCAATGCCGTCGACCGCGCCGGCCGCTTCCTGAGCCTGGCCAGTCTAGTAAGCGTTCTGCTGTGTGCGATCGCCGTGGCGATGTCAGCGCGTCAGTACGTGAATCGCCATCTCGACACGGTTGCGTTGCTGAAGACTCTAGGTGCTACGCGGGCGTTCACGCTATCGGTGACTGTCCTGCAGCTCGTCGCTGTTGCGATTGTTGCGGCTGTGTTGGGTTGTGCCTTGGGGTATCTTGCCCAGGAGTGGCTCCTGAGGACCATTCGCAGTCTGTTGGCGGTCGATCTGCCGCCGGCCAGTCTCGTCCCGGCCGCGA
This sequence comes from Pseudomonadota bacterium, assembly GCA_018241505.1. GTDB lineage: Bacteria > Pseudomonadota > Gammaproteobacteria > Steroidobacterales > Steroidobacteraceae > 13-2-20CM-66-19. Next base: position 6,318 of record JAFEDS010000024.1, read on the forward strand.
TCGGCTTCATGACGGCAATCGCGGTGCTGATCGGGTTCGCATTGCCGCCGCTGTTGCAGCTCTCACAGACACCGGCGCTGCGGGTATTGCGCCGGGATGTAGGCCCGCCGCCGCTGTTGTTGATGTTGGCTTTTGGCCCGGCGTTCGCGGTGGTGGTATTCCTCGTCTACTGGGTGGTGCGCGACTGGAAGCTGTTTCTGGGCTTCACCGCCGGTCTGGCGGCGTTCCTGCTCGTGCTGACATTGGCCGGGTCGCTGCTCGTTTATCTGGCGGGCAGGTTGCGCGGCAGTGTGGGGGTAGCCTGGCGCTTTGGTGTGGCGAATCTGAGCCGGCGTCGCAGCGAAAGCCTGGTGCAGATCGTCGCGTTTGGAACGGGCATCATGGTGCTGTTGTTGCTGGGCATCGTGCGCGGCGATCTCAACAGTGACTGGCGCCGTACCCTGCCGGCCGACATACCCAACTATTTCTTTGTGAACATCCCGCCTCCCGATCGTGACGCGTTCGTGCAATTCCTGAAGGAACGGGGCGCCAAGACCGCGCGGGTGCTGCCGATGATCCGGGGTCGCCTGACGAGCATCAAAGGGCGTTCGGTGGAAGATATGAAGTTCAACGGGGAAGATGGCGAGAATTTCGCCACCCGCGAACAGAACCTCACCTGGTCCACCGAGCCCGGCGCCGACAATCGGCTCGTTGCCGGCGAGTGGTGGAGCGCGGCTGACTACGGCAAGCCGTTGGTTTCCCTGTCGACGGAGTTCCAGGATTCGCTCGGCGTCAAAGTGGGTGACAGCTTGAGTTTCGATATTGCCGGCGAGACCTTCAATGTCAAAGTCGCCAGCATCCGCAAGGTGAAGTGGGACAGCTTCCAACCCAACTTCTTTGTGGTGTTCGCGCCGGGCGTCCTGGAGAAGACGGCGGGAACATACATCACCAGTGCCAACTTGAAGTCCGGTGATGCCCGCTCCCTGTCACAGCTCGCCCGGCGATTTCCCAGCGTCTCGATCTTCGACATCGACGATCTGCTGGCGCAGGTGCGTTCGGTGCTCGACAAGGCGGTCCTGGCCGTGCAGAGCGTGTTTGTATTCACCTTGTTTGCCGGACTCACGGTTCTGCTGGCCGCCGTGCAATCGAGCCGCGAAGAACGCCGCTATGAAAGCGCAATGTTGCGCACGCTCGGCGCCCGCAGAGCCACGGTGCTGCAGGGAGTCTTGTCGGAATTCACAACCCTCGGACTGTTGTCCGGACTGCTGGCGGCGGTCGGTGCGTCTGTGGCCGCCTACTTCATCGACACGCGTGTGCTGCAGCTCCACTACACGTTTGACTGGTGGGTTGGCGTTGTCGGCCTGCTCGGAGGCGCGCTGTTGGTGGCAACCACAGGGTGGCTTGCAACCCGTTCGGTCGTGAACCAGCCGCCACTGAAAACACTCAGGGCCTGAGATTATTTCGCCAGCATGGTACGGGCCTGTTCCGCCCAGAACAGCGCATCAACATAGGCCGCTCGGATCAAGGCCGGCGCCAGGGTGCCGTAGGTAACGTGATCCCACGCTGCGCGTTCATACGCGCGGGTGCATTTGAGAGCATTTCCCAGCTCACCCTCTCCCGCAACCAGTGCGCGGCAGACAGCCGGCGACAGCGGCAGTTCCTCCACGATCTTCTGGGTCGGCATGCCGGTCATGGCATTGAGAAGCGAAAACAGGCCGGTGATGAAAAACGCGCCGGTGTCATTCGCGCCGCCGAGCTGCCCGAGCTGCTCGCACATCCGCGCGCGCGTCATTGCGTTGAGAAACAGGCTCGGCGGGCGGTCATCGAAACCCTGCAGGCACAGTAGTGAGCACAATTGCCGGAGCTGGTTGACGCCCAGGATCACGATTGCCTGCCGGATCGAATCCACCTTGCGCGGCAGGTTGTAGTAACTGGAATTGATGCAACGCAGTACGTGATACGACATGGACACGTTCTGGCTGATCAACAGCTCGACCTCATCAATCGAGTACTGTTCGTTGGACAGCGAAGCCACCAACCTCAGGGTGCTCATGCGGCTGGAGGGAACCCGCTTGGCGCGGAACGTCTGCGGATGTTGCAGGAAGTAGCCCTGGAAGCCGCTGAATCCCAGCTCGAGACAGGACTCAAAGTCCTCGGGCGTCTCCACGTTTTCGGCAATCAACTGCAGGCCGCGGGCTTTGAGCTCGCCCATCAGCTTCGTCAGCTCGGCCGTCGGGGGATGGGTAATCTCGAGCTTGACTATATCCGCAAGCTCCAGCAAACGCGGGTCACTGACCTTGGGTGAGAAGTCATCGAGGGCGATGCGATGCCCGCGCGCCCGCAATTTGCGGATCCCCGCGACCACGGCCGGCTCCGCCCGCACGTCCTCCAACACCTCGATGACCACGAGGTTGGGCGGCAGCGGCAGGTCCGGCACGTCCGCCAGGAGCTCCATCGGGAAATTGATGTGAACGGGTTGACCGCCTGATAGCCGGTCCAGGCCGATTTCCAGGGCGGCACTGGAAATGACTTCCAGCGTAGCCTGGCGCGGGTCCGTGATATTCGCCTTGGTGGCAGCCGGCGATGGCCGATACAACAACTCAAACGCCATGACCGCCATGGCGGAATCGTAAATAGGCTGGCGCGCGACAAATACGTCGTGTTGCGTCGCCGTCGTCGCTGGATTGTCAGTCCTGCGGCGGTCTTCTAACGTTGCCATGTTCCCTCGGGATCCGCGGAGGTCCACTGCAGAAGGCAGACTCTACGGCTGCGAATCGTATCGTTCCGTGTCAGGATCGGCCATTGCCGCGGACTCCTCAACGCAAAATTACCGGCAATGGCTCGGAACCGCGAGGTCCGTCACATTGCCTGCGCCGATTCCGACTAAACCTAACGTTTGGCTGCGAGAATTCCAATGGTGACCCAGGAATCCGGCTCAGGATCCCCGCGCCACGATAACCCTTCAATAGTGAGCTGATAGTTGCCCGGGCCCAGCGCCGAGCTGTTCAGTGCAACACGCAGGTGTCCGTTCGAATCTTTTACCAGGTTGTGGAGTATCGCAACACGACCCTGATCGATCCGGTCGATGGTGATGCGGAAAGTCTTGTAGGCGGAGCGCGTCTCGTCGATCTTGAAATCAACCAGCTCGGTCGGGTCGCCGCCGATCACCACGGCCGGGGTGTTTGAGGCGGCTTCGTGGCTGGGAACCAGGCGAATCACGCGCGTGCTGGTGGCCGGATTCAAGGGCCGCTCGGCAGTCTGTTGCTCGAGCCGGGTAATCTTCTGATTTCTACTGGAAACAGCGCTGGCCATGAAGGCCACGCTGGCACTCAACAACACAACCGCACCCGCCAGGCCCAGCACAAATTGCGGCCGGGTCCAGAAGCGCTGCGACGTCTTGTCCTGCCAGGGTTCGGGCTTGCCGCTGGCTTCGAGCAGACGCAGGCCCGCATTGACGCGCTCGGGTAAACCCAACTCGTCGAGCACCTGTGGATTATCCTTACAGAATCGCTCGAAGTCGGTGGCGCCCTTCAGGGGCAGGCGTCCGGACAGGTAGCGTTCAACAATCTGATTACGGGCAATGAAGTCTCGGTCCATTGCCGGGTTGGCTGCAGCGGCCGTGGCGGAGGCAGAAGTCGCCGTTGACGTTGCGGTGGCCGGTGCGACCGGAACAGCCGGCGGTGCTGGAGGTACGCTAGGAGCCGCCGATGCGCTCGACGGCGTGTTGACTGTCGCCGCATTCAGCAGCGGCGGAATAATAGATTCGGTGGAGGGTGACGGCAGCGCCGATGAGCCGGCGGACGGTACGAATTCTGACACCATCGATCCCAACGGCGTCGATTCCGTCGACTTGATCGCCGCGGGCGCCGTCGCGGGCGGCGGTGGGAATGTCGGAACGACCATTCCCGGCGGCGGGGCGGCAACTGCCAAAGGATCATCCATCAACTCGAGGGGCAGATCCGGCAAAGCCTCTTGGAATGGCGAGCCGGACGTCTGTGCGGAGGACTCAGTCGCCGCAGGTGCAGTCTCTGCCGGAGACTTTGCGGTAGCAGCGCTTCCCGATGGAACGGCCTTCGTGCTTCCGGTCGTCGCTGTGTCACTCGACGTGGTGCTACGAACTGAAGGAGAAGTCGCGGTGGTGAGTGCGTTGCCCGCCGATGCAGGTGCGCTGCTCGTCGGGGCGGCAATTGGCTTTGCGGTTCCAGCCAGCGTGGCGCCTGCGCGGCTGGCGGCGACGCTGCTGCTAATCGGAGATTGCGCGGCCGCCGTGACACCCAACGCGGGCGCGCCGGATCTCGTGGCACCGGCCTTACGTGCTGCCGTGGCGGCAGCGGCAGCGCGTATTTTCGCTGCAGCGGCGGCTCGAGCGGCACTGTTGGCTGCGGAGCCCGTTGTGGGCCCAGGCGATGACGCTGTAGCGGCGGAACCAGCAGCAGCGCCAGTGCCGGCGAGAGCCCCAGCCCCAACACCAGCAGCCCCAGGGCCAGTGCCAACGGCAGCCCCAGCCCCAACACCAGCAGCCCCAGGGCCAGTGCCAACGGCAGCCCCAGCCCCAACACCAGCGGCCCCAGGGCCAGACCCAACGGCAGCCCCAGCCCCAACACCAGCGGCCCCAGTGCCAGACCCAACGGCAGCTCCAGCTCCAAGACCAGCCGCCGCGGTGCCGGTAGGCCCAACGCCAGCGGCGTCGCCCCCCAGCCCCAACGTCCCGGCCCCATTTGTCCCATCCATCCGCGCTGGCGCACCCGGCTCCGACACCCCAAGCAACACCTCCGGGTCCAGCAGCTCTCCAGGCGCATTTGAAAGCGTAGGTGCCAACGCAGAGCCCGGACGGACCTCCGGAGTCGCAGGGGCGGGCGTAGAAGCGGCTGGGGCGTCGACGCCTAAATCAAGAAGCGCGCCGTGCGAAAGCAGATCGTCATCCGAGTCCAATTTGCCCCCCTTCACAGCGGAACCCGCGGGAGCAGACATAGAAGATGAGGCGCGGCCCGATGGCAACCCCGACGCAATGGGTTCCTCGACCGGAAGGTCGGCCAGGGGCTCAAAATCAGGACGTGAAACTGCTTCCATAGTTCTCGAGCCGGAATCGGGCGGTCAATCCTCAACGTATCCTGCAATGCCATGGCTGAGGTACCTAGGCGGTGGCTCACATATCGGGCGGGGCTGAGCCTGCATTGTGACGTCCGTCACACTCCCGGTACTGTTCCCGTTCACTTAACCCTAATCGATGGGCACTGCCGTTTGCATCTGGGCAGACATTCACTGGAGTCGATTATGGCCACTGGAAAGCTGTCTATCCGCCATGTTGTTGCCGTCGCGCTGGGCTTTGTCCCGGTCATGGCAGCGAACGCGGCCAGCGAAGACACCGCGATTACGATTTACAGCTCAGCGGAGCCGGGGGCGATCTCCCCGGATTTGTATCGGCCGGTTCCCGGTGGAGGTGTGCCCAATGCGTCCAGCGTCCCCGGCTACGCGATGATCCGCCAGGAGCGCGACGTGAAGCTCGCCAGCGGGCGCTCCACTCTGAAGTTTGCCGATGTAGCCGCCCTCATTGATCCAACTACGGTCACCTTCACCTCTTTGTCCGAACCGCGGACGCGCGTTCTAGAACAGAGCTATCAGTTCGATCTGGTGAGCACAGACAAACTTCTGCTGAAGTACATCGATCGTCCGATTACCGTCGAGCGTCACAACGGAGATCGCCTGGAGACCGTCAGCGGAACGCTCTTGTCGTCCACCGATGGCCTGCTGTTACGGACGAACGACGGAACGATTCAGTCGCTGCGTGATTATTCGTCGGTCCGCTTTCCGGAAGTGCCAGGAGGTCTCGATACACGCCCGACGCTGGTATGGGACGTTATGTCGCCGTCGGCGAGAACTCAGCGAAGTCGAGTTACGTATCAGACAGGGGGTGTGACTTGGTGGGCTGACTACAACCTCATCTTCAACGAGGGCAAGGACGCGAATAGTGGCGTACTCGATCTCTCGGCATGGGTAAGCGTTATCAACCAGTCGGGCACGGCCTACCCCAACGCGCATTTGAAGCTCATCGCAGGTGACGTGCACCGAGCGACCGCGCCGCCCCCACCCCAGGTAATGTTCAAACGCGCCCTGGAAGCCGCGGACGCTGCCGCCTCAGTCCCGGGATTCAAGGAGAAATCCTTCTTCGAATTTCACCTCTACACCCTGCAGCGGCCCACGACGCTGACCAACAACTCAACCAAGCAGATTGAGCTTTTCGACCAGGCACGTCAGATCCCCGCCAAGAAAGTCCTTCTCTATAACGGCGCGCCTGACACCTATGTGTATCCGAGTCCCCTCACCGATCGTAATTTTGGGGGTGGATCCAATAAGAAGGTGGATGTCTACCTGGAGTTCCGTAATGACAAGCAATATGGCCTCGGTGTTCCATTACCGGCCGGTCGCATCAGAGTGTCGAAACTCGACGCCGCTGACGGAAGCCTGGAATTCATCGGTGAGGACCGCATCGATCACACACCGAAGGATGAACAGGTGCGGGTGAAGCTGGGATCAGCGTTCGATGTCGTGGGCGAGCGCAAGCAGACTGACTTCACCGTGGACAGCAAAGCGCAATGGATGGAGGAACAATTCGAAATCCGGCTGCGCAATCACAAGAATCAGGACGTAAAAGTGGTCGTCAAGGAAAATTTATTTCGCTGGAGCAACTGGAAGATCCTGACGAAGACGCATGAATTCATAAAAGAAGATTCCCGCACCATTACGTTTCCAGTGGACGTTCCAAAGGATGGCGAGACTATCGTCCGATATAGAGTCCGCTACACTTGGTAGACTCAGCGGGCCGACGGCCGGTTGAAACAGCAACGGACCTGCGTCACATTCTCCTTCAGTGTGGTGAGATAAATTTCCTTTCCGATGCAGATGTACGCAGCTCCAGATCTGGAAGACCTTCCAGACTCACCTTATTCCAGCGAGCTGCGACGGGATTTTCCGGATCTGCGCTTCGCGCCCGAACTGGAAAGCGAGTTTCAGGCATTCCACCTGGAGCGCGTTCGCGCGCGCGTGCGTTTCTTTCAGCTCGCGATCGGTGCTCTGGCCGTGGCGGAGGCGATGCACCTCGTCGTGATCGACGGCGTTCCTATCAACGATGTCTTCTTCGGTTGGCTGGGTGTCGTTGTGCCGGCGTGTCTGTTCCTGGTGTGGGCGTCATGGAGCAGCTACTACGAGCGTATCTATCTGCCATTGGCGCGGATAGCAGTGCCCGTATTTGCTATTGCGTCGGCGTTCGGTGTCGCAAGCCGCTCGGTATCAGGGCATCCGGATCCCTTCTATTTTCTGACTACGTACAGCATTGCGCTGTTCTTCCTGGGCGGCCAATTGTTTCGGGAGGCCCTGTTTGCGACCGCCGCGATGATCATCACTTGCGGCGCGACGCTCGCCTACACCGGACTGGATGCTGCGTCCCTCATCTATTATGTAGTGGTGCTAACGATCACGGGCGCGGTGGGAGCGTTCGTATATAGAGGCGTCGAACGGCAATTGCGCACCTCGTTCCTGGAGCGGGGGTTGATGGGCGAGTTGGTCGCGCGGGATGGCCTCACCGGATTGAAGAATCGCGGTGCGTTTGACGACTACTTTCCGCGGATGTGGCAGCAAGCGCTTCGGGACCGTCGCGCTCTGGCGCTTTTGCTGATCGATGTCGATCACTTCAAAGCCTATAACGACCGATACGGTCATCAGGCGGGCGATCAGACACTCAGGCGGGTCGCGCAGGTGGTGCAAGCTTTTGCGCGCCGGCCGCTGGACATCGCTGCTCGCTACGGTGGCGAAGAGTTCGTGCTGGCGCTGTTTGATCTGAGTGCCGACAACGTTCGCGAGATGGCGGACCAACTGCGTACGGCCATCCACGATCTGAACATCGTGCATGAGGAATCTGCCACCGCGGCATACGTGACTGCCAGCATCGGGGTAGCCATCGTTGCACCTAGGATGGGCCGTAGCCCCGATGGTGCCGTACAGATCGCGGACGAAGCTCTCTACAGCGCAAAGCGCTCAGGTCGCCACTGCATCACAGTAGTCGATTGCGACCAGATACAGTTCTCCACGGGTGTATTCCGGCGCAGAGCTTAAGCGCGTGCTCCCTTGAGGAAATACTCGACCTTGTCTCGATAGGTGCGAGATAGCTTCAGCTCGTGTCCACCTTCGAGAGTGAGGAAGTATTCGCCGTTCATGTGCGCGCGAAGGCTCTTCACCAGGCTGAGATTCACGATTGTTGAGCGATGCACCCGTTGGAACAGCTTCGGATCGAGAACCTCCTCCAGCTCCTTCATTGTTCCACGGAGGATATGGGTGTTGCCGCCGGCGTGAATGCACATGTAGTCGCCCGCGGCGTCGATCCACTCGATCGACGCGACGGTTACGCGAACCGTCTCACGGCCCTGGCGGATCGGGAGAATTTCCGGGCGGCGCGGCTCCGCGGCCTTCGGGCCATGAGTTAGCAGCTCTTCGAGCGCAAGCTCACCAGAGCCGGTGATTTCAGCGATGATTTCAACGAGCCGATCACGCTGATTCGTGGCGTTCTTCGACTGTACGTGATCGCGGATCCTCTCCAGCGCGGCGTTGAAGCGGGTGTCATCGACGGGTTTCAGCAGGTAGTCCACTGCACGCGCTTCGAAGGCTCGAATGGCGTATTGATCATAAGCCGTGACAAACACAACAACCGGCAGGCTTTCCTGTGGCAAATGCGCCAGCACCTCGAATCCCGACATGTTGGGCATTTGAATGTCGAGAAACAAAACGTCCGGCTTGTGCCGGTTGACCGCTTCCAGTGCTTCGCGGCCATTGGAGCATTGAGCCACGACCTCAAAATCGGCCGCGTCTTTCAACCTGATCTCAATGCCACGCCGCGACAGCGCTTCGTCGTCCACGATGATCGTCGTGATTTTCACGCCCGGGCTACCTCGGATACGGCTGGCCGTGCTTCTGACTGTGTGCTGATCGCAGGAGCCAGTTCAAGAGGCAACGCCATGTCTACTCGCAATCCTGGATGGCTGTTGAGTACGGCAAATCGATGGTGTTCGCCATACAGCACCGCCAGACGCTCGCGCGTGTTTCTGAGACCTACGCCTCTCCGCTCGTTCGTTGGGGCGCCGTCGCGCAATCCAGGTCCGTCATCGATTACGCTCACTTCCAGCATCGCACCGCGAATCCGCCCTTCGATGCGAACGGAGCCTCCCTGTTCGCGCGACGACACCGCGTACTTCAGGGCATTCTCCAGCAACGGCTGCAGCAGTAAGCTCGGTACCAGCGCATCCAACGCGGGTCCATCGATAGCGTATTCCAAACGCAACCTTTCCCCAAAGCGCAGCCGTTCGGTGCCAAGGTACAGGTCCAACGCTTCAATCTCCTGACGAAGCGTGACTTTCTTTACGGGATCCTGGTCCAGTGTGTAACGCAGGAATTCGGACAGCCGGGTCACCGCGTTATTGGCCGTGCGGTTCTGATTGTCGAGAATCAGAGTCGAGATGGCATTGAGCGTGTTGAAGAGAAAATGAGGGTTGAGCTGATAGCGCAACATTTTGAGCTGGGCTTCCTGCGCGAGAGCCGTTGCCTTCAATGCGTCCGCTTGCTGCATCTGCTGCGCCTCGTAGTTTTTAAAGCTGAAATAAAACGCCGTCCAACACAGCAGCAGGTACGTACTCGATAACGCACCTCCGAACACCTCAAACAGCGTCTTGAATTGCCAGTCCGGTTCTACGATCTCCTTGTATGCGAGATTGATGACGGACCGGAGGGCCAAAGCGGTTGCGTAGCACGTCACCAGGACCCCGATGATGACCACGCGCGGTGATCGGCCCCACAGCCTGCGATAGACCGATCGCATGGGAACCGACAGAACGAAGCCCGCGACCGCCGCAATCAGGATCACCTGACCATAACTGGCCGGCTTCTCATATAAGAGTGCTCCGAAATACTGCGTGACCGCATACGCAGCCCAGCCGGCCGCATGCAAAGTCCAGAACAGCAAATTACGTCTTGTCCGCAGTAATTCGAGCGTCAGCATGCAGGCCGTCGCTGCAGTGGGTGGTCTTACGGAGCTTAGGCCATCCGTTCATTGAATGCGGCCACAGACAACGCGCCGTGCACTCGCCTCGTCGCAGGCGGCGGGTCCTGGCACGCCTGCGAGGAACTTATAACCAATTGATCTATAAGTAGAACCGTACGGCCGGAACATTGCTGGCGTTTCAGTATTGGTGCTGCTGTGGATTCGAGAGTAAGCGACATGAGACAGCTCTTCTTAGGCATGAGCGCCGCCGCCCTCATTTCGATGGGTGGGCTGGTGGCTGCCCAGACGGCGGAGACGCGGACCAAGCTGGTTCAGCCCTCGGTGGATAAGCCCGTTGAAACTGCGACGCAGCCTGACCCGGGTACAAAGATGCGCTTGGCCGCAATGGACACGTCCGATGCTGCGTTCCGCAAATTGGACGAGGACAAGGACGGGCGAATCTCCCCGCTCGAAGCCGCAAATAATCCGCGCGTAGCAGCCGCGTTCACTATGGCCGACAAGGACAAGGACGGGTATTTGAGTAAGGAAGAATTCGAAGCGATGAATCCTTCCTCGAGCAGTGCGCACCCGGAGGTCGACGCGTCGAAACCCGCGGGGGATCGCGTGACCGCGCCGAGTGGAGATCGTGCAGCCACGTCCCCGAACGGCGATCACGTAGCAACGGCTCCGAGCGGGGATCGTGTGGCGACCGCACCCAGCGGCGACCACGTGTCCAACCCTAGTGGAGATCAGCGCGCGACCGGCCCGAACGAGCCAACTCCGGCGGACAACTCACAGCCTCCCCGATGGGTGGCGCACCCGAGGCACTAGGGCGCCGGCTGACTTCCCAGCGACTCCAGCGCCTGTACTGGCGCCATCGCTGCTCCCTGTGCGAAATCGGCGCCGATGGCAGTCAACCATTGCAATGACGCCTGCGTATCAACACGCTTGGCGGAGCAGTGAATACCCAACACTTTTACTGCCTGCGCAATGGCAACCACCATCGCCTGGGCCAGCTTGTCCTTCAAAGCGACCGATGTCAGCTTCGGATCGATCTTCACCAACCGCAATGCTCGCGAGCGCAACAGACTCGTGATGGACGAGTCCAGCGAGAAATCGTCGATGACGACAAAGCAGCCGAGCTTGTCACAAAGCGTAATGAAACGCTCGACTTGAGCACGACGCTGAATACACAGCGGCTCGGCGATTTCAAACCCAATGTTGTCGGGCGCAATACCATTCGCTTTCAGATTGGACGCCACGAACTGCGGGAACCGATCGTCCTCCAGTGTTGCGATGGACAGATTGATTGTGAAGCTCGTAGGTTCCAGGCTCCACGCCGCACGGTTGGAGCCCATCCAGACCAGTAACTGCTGAAGAGCGATCTTGTCGAATCCTGGCGGAACGCGGTTTGGTTGCGATGATCGTGGCAGCACTTCAAAGCGTCGCGTGCGCCCACCTGCCCGCAACTTGCTGTAGGGCAAAACTTCGAGAATGATGTTGACGCCGTCCGGCAGCGCGATCACCTTCGATGTGCTCGTCGCGCTCAGGGCCTTTGAAGTCTCGGTAGAGCTGAGTGACTTTGCAGTGCCGGTCAACGTCCGCGAGGTCATTGTTGAGCTCGGGTTCGTCGCACTGGGCGTGGCTGTTGGAGTTGGTGCGGCAGAAGTGGGTGCAGCCGCCGGAGCCAATGTGGGTACAAGAGCCGGTGTCGCCGCGGCGGACGGGAAGGGCGTGACGTTGGCCGCGACCGGCGGCGCAGGGGTGACATCAGCCACAGGAGCCGCCGCAGCCACGGCCGCCAGCGAACCAGCGCCAACCGCAGGCGCTGCTGCAACCACAGGTGCTGCGCCGACCACAGGCGCTGCGGCAACCACAGGTGCTGCGCCGACCACAGGCGCTGCGGCAACCGCAGGCACTGCGCCAACCACAGGCACTGCGCCGACCACAGGCACTGCGCTAACCACAGACGCAACAGCACCCACCGCCAACTGCGGCCCCGCCGAATCCAGCTCGGGAATAGTGAGCTCGAGCCCCTCGAGCGTCGGCACTTGCACAGGCGTCCTGGCAGACGGCGCGGGTTGCGCGACCGGCAAATCCATTTCCAGCTCGCCGCCATTGACCGGCATCACTGCGCGCAATCGCTGCGTTTGCGAAGGGGTTGCTGCCGGCGGCACATCCGGAGTCAACTCAAACTCCAGTATGTCGTCGACAGCCTGAGGCGAGAGTACGGGTGGCGCTGCATCCGAGGGCGCTGCAGCGGCGAGCTTCGAAACCGTCGGTGCCGCGGCTTTCGCAGTCGGGCCTGCGGTTTTCACGCTTGGTCCAACAGCCTTCACAGGCACTGGCGCGTCGCTGACGTCCGCCGCCAGCTCCAAAACCTTCAGTGGTTCTGACTGCGACGTGCGCGCCGGTGCCGGGCGCAGGAGCACGGCCACTCTTTGCATGATCGTGCGAATTTGCGGCGATCCCAACTTCTCCAGGACGCCGTCATTAACCGATTTGATATCCGCGAGAATCATCGCGAGGCCGACGAGGCCGCCGACCGGTGAGCGCACCGGCAGAAAAATGGCAACGGGGCCATCTTCAATGCCGGTCTCATAGCAATTCAGGGAGGTGTCGCGGCTGAGTGCTTCAATCGCTTCGAGAACAACATTGTGCTCATCGGGACCGAGGGCACCTTCACTCAACCAGAGTGTATTGGCCTGCTCATCCCAGAGCGACAGCGAGTGCAATCGCAGCGGCGGCAACGCACCACGCAACTGCCAACCTAACGATTCGGCAGTGACCGGCTCATTGGCAGCCGGAACAGCGGCAGGACCGCTGGTGGCGGGTGTGGTGACAGGCTGACGCACGGCGGAAACTTTCTGTGGCTGCAAGGACTTCCCCATCCAAAGCGCACAGCGAAGGCAAATGATTCACCGCCGCTGTGAGCGCAGAATCTCAGGAGTGCTGCGCCGGTGCCGTGACCGCGCTCGCGTTCTTTCGGACGATTGTTGTTACTTTTTGCAGTCAGTACAGATGGTTTGTCATATTCGACCCGGACGCCGCGCAACTTTACATTGCGCGGCGCGGACCCGCGGTCCGATTGACTCGCGCGGCGTTACAGACTGCCGAGGTAGTCGCGTTTGCCAATTTCCACGCCGTTGTGTCGCAAGATGTTATATGCGGTGGTCACGTGGAAGAACAGGTTGGGCAGAACCCAACGCTGCAGATAGGAAAGGCCCTTGAACTCGAGCGTACGTTCGCCGGCGGGGACTTTGATGTCGCGATCTTCAGCGCCGTCGAATGCGCTGGCGGGAAGCGTCTTCAGATAGTCGATGGTGCGTGCGATGCGCGTGCGCAGCTCATCAATCGTTTTTTCATTGTCATCGAATGCCGGAGCATCGACACCTGCGAGACGCGCAGCGCCCTTCTTTGCAGTGTCGCACGCAATCTGCACCTGCTTGGATAGCGGCAGCATGTCCGGAGCGAGCCGCGAACCGACCAGGATCGCGGAATCGAATTTCTTCTGTGCCGCCAGGCCCGCGCCCTTTTCCAGGATGGCGGACAGACTGCCGAGCGTGTGAATGAATATGTCAATTGTCAAAGCGGGCACGGAGATTTTCATGAAGGCTCCTACGAGGGGGGATGCGGCGGACGCGCATTCTACATCGCGGCAGCTTGGCCGCCATGCGCCTGGGGTGAAACAATAGCGGCGTGGAAACAGAGGATTGAAACGCTCTTGAGTCTTCTCTGGACACCTGCTCAATTGGCCGTCCTGGCCAAGGTCGTGGATCTGAACGGCTTCTCCGCTGCCGCCCGTGCCCTGGGGGTGCCGAAAGCCGCCGTCAGCCGCGCGGTGGCCGATCTGGAAAAATCACTCGGCACCAAGGTGCTCGAGCGGACCACCCGTCGGATTTCGCTCACCCACGCCGGACGCTTGCTGTATCCACATGCAAAGCGCGTGGTTGAGGAATCCGAAGCCGCACGTGCGGTCATTGGCAAGCTGCATGCGCCGGTGACTGGGCCATTGCGAGTCGTGGCCGATCCAACATACGGCCGCGTGCTGTTCACGCCGCTGGTTCCACGGTTTCTCGAAAGCTTTCCCGACGTGCCCCTGGACGTTTCCATGGATGTACCGGAGGATGCCGACGGTTGGGACGTTGCGATTCGCACGCGTTCATCAGCCGAGGCGGGCTTCACCTTCCGACTTCTCGGCGCGCCTCCTGCGCTGCTGGCAGCGACACCCGCGTATCTGCAGCAACGCACCGTGCCTGGAAGGCCCGAGGACCTACGTCCGCATGACCTGCTGACACCGGAGGCAACTGATCCGCCGCAGTACAGGCTTCGTATGGAGCGTGGAACACAGCGGGCAGAGGTGCTTCTATCGCCGAAGCTCGCCGTCAACGACCCCGCAGTCCTGCACGCCGCCACCGCAGCCGGTCTCGGCATTGGGCTCTTGCCGGAATTCCTGTGCCGCCAAGGGCTTGCTACCGGCCGCCTGAAGCAGGTGCTGCCGGAGTGGATCGTGCCGCCCCCGGCGGCCCTGTACGCGATCTACCCGGCCGCGCTCGAGGCCGACCTGCGGGTGCAGCGTTTTGTGGAATTTCTGGCCGCCAATATCGTGCCCGCGCTGGGGGTTACTGGCGAGTAGGATAACTTTCCCGCCGGTAGGCTGGACGGGGTAAACTGGGCCATCGGATCGAAGGGGAATGATCATGTATCGGGCGCCGCTGCGAGAATTGCGTTTTGTACTGGAAGAGCTGCTGCAGGCCTCGCGCCTGGCGCAGTTGCCGGACTTTGCCGATTATTCGAGCGATGTGGCCGGCTCCATTCTCGAAGAGGCCGGCCGGTTCGCCACAACGGTGCTGGATCCCATCAGCCGCTCCGGCGATGAGCAGGGCGCGCGTTGGACCCCGGAAGGGGTGGTGGCGGCGCCCGGGTTCCGTGATGCGTACCAACAATTCGCGGCGGGCGGGTGGACGCAGCTCGGGACCGATCCCGACTTCGGTGGCCAGATGGTGCCGCAAGTGCTCGTTACCGCGGTGCAGGAGATCTGGGGCTCGGCCAATCTCGCGTTCAAACTCTGCCCGATGCTGACCCACGGCGCGGTGCACGCGCTGGAGCTGACCGGCACTGCCGAGCAGAAGCGGCTGTTCCTGGGAAAGATGATCAGTGGTGAGTGGACCGGCACCATGAACCTGACTGAGCCGCAGGCCGGTTCGGACCTGGCGCAGATCCGCACGCGCGCCGTCCCCGAGGGCGATCACTATCGGCTGTTCGGCCAGAAGATTTTCATCACCTGGGGCGATCACGATTGTACGTCCAACATCATTCATATGGTGTTGGGTCGCATCGAGGGCGCGCCGGCGGGTGTGCGCGGCATCTCGCTGTTTATTGTGCCGAAGGTGCTGGTGAACGATGACGGTTCACTGGGAAAGGCCAATGACGTGCGCTGTGTTTCCATCGAGCACAAGTTGGGCATCCATGCGAGTCCCACGTGTGTGCTCGCCTACGGCGAAAAAGACGGCGCCATTGCCCACCTGGTGGGGCAGCCGAACCGCGGCCTCGAATATATGTTCATTATGATGAATGCCGCGCGTCTGTCCGTGGGATTGGAAGGCTATGCGGTCGGCGAACGCTCCTACCAGCGGGCGGCCGAATATGCGCGCACGCGAATCCAAGGCAAGCCGCCTGTTGCGCAAGGCGACGGCCCCGTGCCGATCATTCATCATCCGGACATCAAGCGCATGCTCCTGGCGATGAAGTCAACGACCGAGGCGTGTCGCGCAGTCGCGATGTATGCGGCGTACCAGTTGGATCTTGCCAACCATCACACTGACGAAAAGCTGCGCGTGGCCGCTCAGGCGCGCGGTGACTTGCTCATTCCCATCGTCAAAGGATGGTGCACCGAGACGGGCAATCACGTTGCCGGCATGGGCGTGCAGGTCCACGGCGGCATGGGCTTCATCGAAGAAACCGGCGCGGCACAGCATGTGCGCGATGCGCGCATCACGACGATCTACGAAGGTACGACGGGCATCCAATCCAACGATCTCATCGGTCGCAAGATCGGTCGTGATGGAGGTGTCGCCATGAACCTCCTCCTGGCCGACATGTCGCATGAGCTCGAAGCGCTGGACGCATCAGATCCCGCCACGAGCGCGACACGTCAAGCGGCGTTGGAAGCCGTGGGGCTGTTGAAGGATTCCACCCAGTCCTTGTTGAAAGCGCTGAGCGCCCGGCAGGATGCCGCCATGGCCGTGTCAGTTCCCTACCTGATGTTGTGCGGGTATGTGATGGGCGGGTGGCTGTTGGCCAGGTCTTCGGCCATTGCGGCCAAAAACCTCCAGGGGCCGGACAAGGCCTTTTATGAGTCCAAGATTCACACGGCCCGGTTCTATGCCAGCCAGGTGTTACCCAATGCGTTGGCATTGGCGCGTGTGGTTCAGAGCGGCGCAGAGAGCGTTGTCAGCACGGACGCGGCATTGATCTGAGCCCGCGGGCGATCTGCCTCAGCCGCTCGCGCCCTGAACGAGCGGGCGCCCGTCTCCACAGGAGCTCATCGAAGCACGCCGTCGCTTACCCGGACGGCGGTGCCGCCCACGCGAACCGCGGCAACAGCCCCGTTGGCCATGTCGGCCTCCAGGTGAATGATGCTCGGCCGCCCCATCTCAAATCCCTGCTCAATGGTCCATTGCAACGTGCCCTGTTCTTTCCCGGCGCGAGGCCCCAAATAACCTGCAAGAGCCGCCGCCGCGCTGCCGGTCGCGGGGTCTTCGGCAACTCCCAACCCTTCGGCAAACATCCGCGCCCGGATGTCGGAGCCTTCGCGCTCCGGGTCGTATGAAAACGCAAACACTTCGGCGGCGCCGGCTGCCGCGCGGATCCTGCGACCGATGGTGGGATCGACGCTGATCCGGCTCAACACGCCGCGATCGCGCAGCGGCACAAACAGGAACGGCACTCCACAGGAATAGAACTGGGGAAAGTCGCCTTGCTGCAAAATATCCGATTCCGCGACATTCAACCATTTGGCCAGCTCGGCTATCGGGGGTGCAGCGGGTCCTTCCTGTGGCAGCTTGGCCGTCGTAAGTTGTACAAACCACGCACCATTGCGCTGGCGCCGCACGTTGATCGGTACCAACCCCACGCCTTCCTCGAACAGAAAACTGCCCATATCTCCGGTCACGCCGGCCAGTCCCTGCTCGACCAACACCTGGGCGGCACCGATGGTGGGATGCCCGGCGAACGGCAGCTCCCGCGCAGTCGTGAAAATTCTCAGGCGGCGTTTCGCCCGCGAGTCGCGCGGTTTGACAATGAATACAGTCTCCGAGAGGTTGAATTCCCTGGCGATACTCTGCATGAGCTCATCCGGCAATTCAGGGGCATCCACAAAGACCGCGAGCGGATTGCCGCCAAAGCGCTGCTCGGTGAAAACATCGACAGTACAAAACGGCAGGTTCATTCGTCATCCTCCCGTTGGGAGCCCGAGGTTGGCGCGCGATGATTTTCCCCATCCGCGCGGCCGTGAAGCCCCAAGTCCTTCTCGAGGCGGCGAAACACAGTCAACACCAATAGCGCGAACAGTGTGCTCAAAATGGCTACCCAGATCTGGCCCAGTGCGGCCACCGCACTGGCGGCGGCGGTCATCCAGACACCCGCGGCGGTCGTCATCCCATGCACCTCCTGCTTGTCTGTCAACTTCAGGATTGCACCACCGCCCAGGAAGCCGATGCCCGCCGCAATTCCCTGAATAACACGTGCGAGCGACTCAGTCGGCATGCCACTTTCGGCGGCTCCCACCACAAACAACGCGGTACCCAACGATATGAGCATGTGCGTGCGCAGGCCCGCAGTCTTGTGTGTCAACTCGCGTTGCAGGCCTATCGCCGTGCCGACGGCCAGAGCCGCCAGCAGGCGTATCGAGACCCGGATGAGCTGGGAAGGATCCGGAACGAGTTGGCTGAGCTCACTCATGTTGCACGCCGCATAGTTACGTAAGCATCCAGCGCCGCTTCGCGCGATTTCTTCAAATCCACCACGGGTTTCGGCTGTCCCTGCGAGGGAACCCACTTGTGGATGTAAAGACCGTCCGGGTCGAACCGCTTTGCCTGGGTTTCGGGATTGAAAATCCTGAAGTAAGGCGCCGCGTCGGCGCCACATCCGGCCGCCCACTGCCAATTGAGCGTGTTGTTGGCGAGATCCGCGTCGACCAGCGTATCCCAGAACCAGCGAGCACCCTCCTGCCACCCAATCAACAGGTTCTTGACGAGGAACGAGGCGGTCACCATCCGCACGCGGTTATGCATCCACCCCATCGCCCACAATTCGCGCATGCCTGCATCCACCATCGGGATGCCGGTCATTCCCTTCTGCCAGGCATGTAACAGTCGTGCATTGCGCCGCCAGGGAAACCGCGCGAATTCGGCGTGCATGGGTTGGGTGGTGGTGTGCGGAAAGTGATGCAACAGATGGTATGCGAATTCGCGCCACACGATCTCGCTCATAAACACCGAGTTGCGTCCGCGAGGGCCCAGCGCGTGCCAGATCTGCCGTGGCCCGATTTCGCCGAAGTGCAGGTGCGGGGACAACCTCGACGTCCCTTTGACGGCAGGGAGATTGCGTGCGTTCGAGTAGTTCTCGACCGGCTTGCGTAGAAAAGCCTTCAGACTCTGATGGGCGCCATGCTCACCCGGCGTCCAATGGGTCGCCAGCGCGCCATACCAATTTATCTTTGGCATCAAGCCGAGCGACTTTAGCGCGGCCGATTGCGGCCAACTGCGAGGCTTGCGCAGCGTTTGCGGTGTCAGTGCGGCGGGACCGGGGTCCAACACGTGCAGCAGACCACGCTTGAATGCTGTGAACACCTGGTAAGGCTTGCCGGTCTTGTTGCGGAATTGGTTCGGATCTGACAGCAGCGAGCCGTTGCATTCCAACGTGTCGATGCCGGTTTGTCCGAGCCCGGCGGCTACCTGTTCACTGCATTTCACTGCCGCTGGCTCGTAGCGCCGGTTCCAGTGAACCGCGGTGGCACCAGTCAGGGTAGCCAGCTTTTTCAGGACCGCGAGAGCCTTGCCACGCGCCAGAATCAACCGTGAGCCGCGAGTCTCCAGGTCCCTGGCGAGCGCCTCCAGCGAATGGTGCAGCCACCAGCGCGAGGCGGCCCCAGGAGCCCACTCGCCGTCTTCCTCGGGTGACCAGATGTAAACGGGTATGACCGGCCGTCCTGTCCGCACAGCAGCGTGCAATGCGGGGTTGTCTTTGAGCCGCAGGTCCTGGCGAAACCAGACGAGGGTGGCGCCGGTCATCGCCGGCCCTTGCGCCGACTCCGTGTCAGGGCGGGGGCTCGTTTCTTAGCCGCCCGGGTTGTTGCCGCCGATTGCCCCTGTTTGCGCGCCGGCGCTTTCAATTGCAACTTCGGCGGCTCATTGAGATTCTCCAGGAACACCCGCCGTTCATCGGGTTCCAACGCGGCCCAATCAACCTTGTCGCGGTGCATGCGCCGCAGTTGTTGATCGGTGATAGTTGCCTGGGCGGTGCTTTTGCTCTTCCACTTGGAAGGCAAATGGTGAGTCGTGCCGGTGAGTAACAGGTCAGTGACCGCCGCCGCCACAGTGGGGTCGCGGGTGAGATCGCTGTGTGCCGCGGATGTATAGTGGCTGCGCGTTCCGGGAAGTCCAGCGCTTACCGCGGGTACAGTTCCGTCGCCATGCTTCGTGATGGTGTAGACGAAGTCATCTCGTCGTTTGACGACCGCTGTGACCGTCTCCTGTCCCACTCCAACCACCACACAAATCCGCTCATCCGCCTGGACCAGCTTGCTCTGAATATCGCGGGCCTGCCGCAGTAGCGCCCGGTTGGGTTTCGGGCCGGTGCGGGGCCATTCGGTGGGGTCAAACAGGTCGGCGCAGCCGTTGCAGTGTGCCGAGGGCAACATGTGATACAGACTGGGGAAACTGCTGAACACCTTTCCAGCCAGTATTTCCGGTGTTCCCGTGTTGACGAGGCTCGATATCTTTCGTACCACCGCGTACGTGCCTCGTAGTGCCTGCAGCGGCGCGAACGAACCGAAGTTGGGTGTCCCCAGCAGCACCAGCCGCTCAACATTGTTCATCCCTGGATGAGTCAGCGCCGCGCGGCTCACCAGGCCGCCCATGCTGTGGGCGACAATCATGATGCGATCACTGGGCTCATTGCGGATGCGCTCGGCGAGAGCGGCGCCCAGCTCGTCGACTCCACAACGCCAGTCGTAGTCGTACAGAATCGGAGCGAAGCCGCTGGCACGCAGATTCAACTTCAACCTGAGATAGGAATAGAGGACCACACCGAGCGGAACAATCGACGTTTCAGCCGAAAGCTGCAGTGACGACAGCCGCCCGATCTGGATGTCGATCGGATCCAGCCACAGGATGTCATGGGGCAACGGCGGTTCGCGCTTGATACCCAGTTGCGAGCCCATGATTCCGGGTACGACAAAGACACGGATGGCCTCTTCAGACAATGGCTGAGCGGCCGCACGTCGCGCCAGTTCCCGCAGGTCCCGGTACTCCCGCTCACCAAAATAGGCCGCCAGCTCGTGCGCATAGTCGCCACTGACGAGCAGTTGCTCCATTTCAGTGTCACTCCACGCGAACTTGTCGTAGGGAGTTACGTGATCCGGCGGGGGATGTTGTGGGCTCAAACCGCGGATCTCATTCCGCGCTCAACGGGCGTACGGTCGCCATTGCCGCCACTGAGCCGCCGCCCGACAACTGAATGACGAGCGGCACTTTCGCGCCGACGCTCAGGGGCTGCTTCAGATCGTGCAACATGACATGAAGCCCACCCGGCTCGAGTTTGACGGTGGCACCGGGAGCCACGACAAGCTGTTCGTGAGGGCGCATTTTCGACTGGCCTGCCTCCACCTTGGTTTCGTGAATCATCGCGTGCCCCGCGATTGGCGACTCCACTCCGGTGACTTTAATTGCGGCGGGACCCGCATTTCGCAGCGTCATATAGGCCGCCGCAATATCCGCGCCCGGTGTCGCACGCACCCAGGCGTCTTGCACCGTGAGCGGTTTCGCGCCGACGACGGGAGGGGTCTGTGCCGCAAGAGGGACTGCCTGCCCGACCGGTGGCGGAGTCTGTGCAATACAGACGGAAGCGAGAGTGCTGAACAGGGCGGCGAGGCGGGCTGGGGACAGTCTCAAATCGGCCTCCGGCTTGCACAAGGGGCGGGAAATTATGCCAGACCCCCCTGCCGGCGGCCTTTCACAGGAAGTAACTTGCAAAATGATAGTTACTGCCCTATCTTGAGGCCATGGAATCCAAGATCCCCGGCAACTCTCAGTGCCCCATTGCGCGCAGCCTCGGGTCGGTGGGCGAGTGGTGGAACATTCTCATCATCCGCGACGCCGTTTATGGCCTGAAGCGGTTCGATGAATTCCAGAAAAGTCTGGAGATTGCGCCCAACATGCTGACAAGGCGCCTGAACAGCCTCGTACAAGACGGTATCCTGGAGCGCCGGCGCTACAGCAAGAAGCCCCCTCGTTCCGAGTACGTTCTTACCGAAAAGGGACGCGATTTCCGGCCCGTGCTCGCCACGTTACTGGCATGGGGAAACAAGCACTTCGCCCCTGAGGGAGCCAGCGTGCTCCTCGCGGACAAGGAAACCGGCGCCATCGCTGACCCCGTTGTGGTGGATCGTGTCAGCGGCCGTCGTATCCCCGGTGGTGGTTTTGCCCTCATCCCTGGACCCGCTGCGGGCGAGCGGATGCGCCAACGGCTTGCTCGCGCAGCCGAAGAGGCTTCCAACAAAACTGGGGCGCTGTATGAATAGCGTTGCAGCGGGCCCCACTGTGGCAGATGCCGGCGTGGCACCTGTGCATCGGCCGCTTCGGCTGCCTTCGCGGCGAGCTCTGACGATTTCCGGGGCGGCGGTCCTCCTGCTGGCCGCCGCCACAACGTTTGGCCACCACTGGTGGACTGTCGGCCGATTCATGGAAAGCACCGACGATGCCTACGTTGGCGGTGACATCACTGTCATCGCGCCGAAAGTGAGCGGCTTTATTGCTCGTGTCGCAGTGACGGACAATCAAACAGTGCATGCGGGTGAGGTGCTGGTCGAATTGGATAACCGTGACTACGTTGCAGCCCGTGCGCGGGCTGTCGCGGCGGTGGCTGCCCAGGAGGCGGCAATTGCCAACCTCTCGGCCACTCGACATCTCCAGGAAGCCGTCATCGCTCAAGCGCAGGCTGGGATCAACGCTGCCGATGCGGAGATCGAGCGCTCGCAACAGGACCAGATTCGCTATCGACGACTCGAAAAGCTCTCTGCGGTATCGACGCAGGAATCCCAGAAAGCCGACGCTGACTACAAGAATGCAATCGCTGCGGGAGTCAGGGCGCGAGCAACACTTGCCGCGTCTCAGCGCCAATTGGATGTCATTGATTCGCAAAGCCAACAAGCTGCCGCGGCCTTGGCCCAAGCGAAGGCCGACCGCGACGTTGCTGATCTCAACTTGGGCTACACGGAGTTGCGTGCACCGATCGACGGCACCGTAGGCAACCGAAGTGCGCGCGCAGGGTCGTATGCGACCATCGGCGCCCAGTTGATGTCTCTCGTGCCGGCCCGCGGTTTATGGGTCGACGCCAACTTCAAGGAAAGTCAGTTGGCCCGCATGCATTCCGGCCAGGCGGTCACAGTTGAAGCAGACGTACTGCCCGGCCGGGTATTTCGCGGCCATGTAGCCAGCCTGGCACCCGCGACTGGGGCGGTGTTCAGTGTGTTGCCCGCGGAGAACGCCACCGGGAATTTCACGAAGATCGTGCAGCGCGTACCGGTGCGGATCGTACTCGATGGTGATGCATCCCATCTCGGTCAGCTTCGGCCCGGACTTTCGGTGGTCGCCAAGGTCGCCGCCAACTAGCCAACATGGCCACCCTGGCACTTCCGGCAGCTCGGGTAGCTCCCCCTGCGGTCACCGAGCTCTCCGAAGGCAAAAAAATCTTCGCCTTCGCGGTCATGTGTGTCGGCTTCTTCATTGCCCTGCTGGATATCCAGATTGTCGCCGCCTCCCTGCAAGACATTGGCGGCGGCCTGTCCGCCGGTGCGGATGAGCTGTCCTGGGTTCAGACCAGCTACCTGATTGCCGAAATCATTGTCATTCCGCTGTCAGGTTGGTTGTCACGCGTCATGTCAACCCGCTGGTTGTTCGCCGTGTCCGCGGCGGGCTTCACATTGACCAGCCTGTTGTGCGGCTGGGCCTGGAACATCCAGAGCATGATTGTCTTTCGCGCGTTGCAGGGCTTCCTGGGCGGATCCATGATCCCCACGGCCTTCACCGCCGCGTTCGCATACTTCAAAGGGCCGCGAGTGGTCATTGCGGCCGCTTGCATCGGCGCGCTGTCTTCTCTCGCGCCGACCCTGGGGCCTACCGTTGGAGGCTGGATCACAGACAACTACTCCTGGCACTGGCTGTTCTTCGTCAATCTCGTGCCCGGAACCTTCGTCACGGTGATGGTGCCGATGCTGGTGCGTATCGACAAACCCAACCTGGGTTTGATACGCGGCGCGGACTACCTGGGAATGGTGTTGATGGCAGCGTTCCTTGGCTGCCTCGAATACACGTTGGAAGAGGGACCGCGCTGGGATTGGTTCGGTGACCCTACCATTCGCGCCACTGCCTGGATCACTGCCATCAGTGGAGTTGCGTTTGTCTGGCGCAGCCTCTCCTATTCGCAACCTGTGGTCGACCTGCGCGCCCTGAAGAATCGCAACTTCACGCTGGGCTGCTTCTTCTCCTTCGTTGCCGGCATCGGCATCTTTTCCATCATCTACCTGACGCCGCTGTTTCTGGGCCGGGTGCGCGGATTCAGTGCGCAGGAGATTGGCTGGACCGTGTTCTCCACGGGGGTGTTCCAGTTGATGGCCATACCGGTGTATGCCTACTGCGCGCGGCGTATTGACCTGCGTTGGCTGCTGATGTTTGGAATGGCTTGCTTTGCGGCCGGAGTCTGGAGCTTCACGCCCATCACCCACGATTGGGGATGGCAGCAGTTCCTGTTGCCTCAGGCGCTGCGGGGTTTCGCGCAGCAGTTTGCCATAGCCCCCACGGTGACGTTGACCTTGGGCGGCTTACCCCCTGAGCGGTTGAAGCTCGCCTCCGGTTTGTTCAACCTGATGCGCAACCTCGGAGGCGCCATCGGCATCGCCGCCTGCGGCACCGTCCTGAATGACCGGACCAACCTGCATTTCCTGCGACTGGCGGAACACCTGACGGCCGCGAATCCGAACAGCGTCGATTTGCTCAACTCCGTGTCGGCAGCGCATGGGAATACAGCGGCGCTGCGGCAATTGTGGTCGCTGACTTACCGTGAAGCCCAGGTGCTCACTTACTCGGATGCATTCCTGCTGATCGCCGGCTGCTTTGTGGTGGCCACGCTGTTGGTACCGCTAATGCGCAAAGCGGCTCTGCCTGGAGCTGCCCCGGCATCTGCGGATGCGCATTAGGTCAATTGGCGCGGCATTGAGGTTGCACGCTGTGTTGGGACAGGCGCCACAGGAAGAAGCTGACCGGCGCTGACGGAAGAGCACCTCGGCCCAGCGTCGGAAGCCACTTCTTAGCTACGCAAGCGCCAATTGAACATGCCGCCCCAGCACCGCAAGCGCGGCTTCGATTCGAGCCACCTTGGTTGGATGATGAGGGTCGAGAATGCGCCGAGCTTCCTTCTCGTCCAATCGCAGTCGACGGGCAAACTCCGAGTTGCTCACAGCCGCTTCACGAACCGCCAGATAGACCGCTGCCTTGAGCGCCATTGACGGCGGCACGCTGACGAGCGCTTCACCGCGCCGCAATTCGGTTGGGAGCGGAATTTCGCGACCGTCATCCATTCGCCCTGCGATGGCTTCTTCGAGGCAGTCTGCCGCTTCTAATAAAGCACCCTCCGATGTTTCACCCTGAGTGATTGCTTCCGGAAAGTCACGGCAAGTCACTACGAACCCGCCGTCACTCCGATCGCGCGTCAATTTGATCGGGTAGGTAAACTGCCTCACAGGTCGTCCTTTTTAATTCCCAGTTGACTGCACATGGCGTGCAGGGTGCCCGCCTTCGCCAGCGCTTGCATCTTGCGGATGAACTCGCTTCCCTTCATCCTCGCACCCCAGTATCGGACATTTATGTCCGGAATTCAATCGCCGGCCGGTACGGCCCGGCACTGCTGATTCACCACGATGAATTCGAAACCAGATTCCATTCAATGGCCACCCTGAATATCTCCCGGCTTTGCGCAAATATGCGCAGTGCGGTGACTCACGACTCCGAAGGTCACTGAGAAGCTCGGAGTGTCCCATCCCACCGCTTCAGAGCATCTGCGCGTATTGACCGATGCCGGATTTCTCATGGGGAAAGAAGATCAAGCAATGAGTGTTCTATCAGCGTGCCGAAAGGGACATTGCAGCATTCAAGGCGCTGTTGAAGAAACAGATTTGAGGATACAAACATGAGCCAGATACAGAACGCGGCTGCTCCGGCATATCCATATGCCCCTCACCTGAACATTCTGTTTCAGCAGCTCGAAACGATCGATGTGCCTCGCATGATCAGCGAAGTGAAGGATCGTTGGTATAACCAGACGCTTTGCAAGGTAAACGAGTCCGTCGTGCGGCTGGGTGTGATGCAGGGCGAGTACCATTGGCACAAGCACGATGACGACGACGAATTCTTCTTCTGCCTGGACAGGACGCGGGCCCCTGAACGTTGCGTGATCCTGATGATTGAGAATGCCGGGATTGTTCCCACCGGAGATTGAGTTAGCCACGCAAGCGTCAGTTGCGCACTAAAGCGATCCGCGCGCGTCCACCCGCCAGATCTCCTCCAACACATTGCCTCGAACGCAATGGAAAAAGTCGTGCATGTTCACGGTCGGGTCGCAATGCGGCGTAACCAGCTCGACCTTCGCGCCCAGCGGCAACTCTTCGCCCGAGACCTTGCCGAATTCATCGCCAAAATACTTGTAGACCGCCTGCGGAGAAACCCCGCGCGCCAGGCGGGGAATCGGCCCGTCCATTGAAAACGTCTTGAATCCGCCGTCAGTGGTGGGTGAGGTCGGGTGGTTGTTGCTGATGACCGTGCATTGCACGAACAGCGCGGTCTTGAATGGGTTTGGTCCGGTACTCGAAAGTTGTACGTCCTCGTATTGAACATCCATGAAGACATACGATCCGCACTGACATTCCGTGAACAGTCCAGCGCGGCGGTCAATGTCGAACGATCCTGTGCCGCCCCCGGTCACAATGTCCGGTTTGTAGCCGAGCTCCGTGCCGGCAGCCTGCAGAACGGCCTGCAGATGCGTCAATTGAGCGCCGTAGACATTTTCACGATCGGCCACCAGTTTGATGTGTTGAACCATGCCCGAGTAGGCCTGCACGCCGGCGAGCTTCAGTACCTTGGAGGACTGCACGCGTCGAATGAGCGCCAGCGCCCCGCCAATATCGGGCACACCCGTGCGAGTCATCCCGATATCCAGATCGACGAGCACGGTCAACTTCCGGCCGCCGCGCTCCAGCGCTTCAACACCGGCGAGTGTATCGACAGCGACCATGAAGTCTTTGCTGCGGCCCGCAAGTCCGCGCACGATGTCCAACTTGATGTCGCCGACAACAGGTGTGGTCAGCAGCACGCCGGGAAGGCCTGCCTCGACCATAACCGCGGCTTCGCGAACCGTTGCGACAGAAATACCCACCGCTCCCGCGGCGATCTGCCGCCTGGCGACTTCAATGCTCTTGTGTGTTTTGGCGTGCGGCCGCAACGCAAGCCCGGCACGCTTGCAGAGCCGGGCCATGGATTTCAAGTTATGTTCGAAGGCGTTGAGATCCACGATCAGTGCTGGCGTTGCCAGCGCCTGTCGTGACCGCGGCGCGCCGAGCAGCGGCGCGTTGGGGCCGAGGCCTGGCCGTCGATCCGCGCTGCCGGGCGCCTTGGCCGCCTTGTTGCCGCTGCCCTTGACCCAGGCGGACTTGTCGCCGCCGCTCGCCACAGCGGCCTCGCCGCCGCGTCCAGCTCCCTGTGGCGCCCGCGAGGCGCCCTTCCGCTTACTTCGCATGGTCATGAATGATCTTGCACATCGCATCAATAGCCACTCGCCGCGCGCTCGTCTTTCTCCACACGCCCCCAACCTGCCGCGTCGGCGCAGGCCGCGTAAACGGCCGTATGGTCACGCCGCGTGCGTTCCCGTAAGCGCCCTTGCTGGCTAGCTCCGGCAACAACGTGACTCCAGCGCCCGTCGCGACCATCTGTCGCAACGTCTCCAGGCTGGTAGCGCGAAAGTCCTGCTTCTCGTGCAAATCCACCCGGCTACACACTTCCAACGCCTGATCGCGCAGACAATGCCCATCCTCGAGCAGCAACAACGTTTCACCGTTCAGGTCATCAATCTTCACGCTGTCACGTTTGGTCAGGCGATGTTGGTCCGGGACTGCGACCACGAACGGTTCGGTGAACAGCTCGCGTGACTCAAAGCCGTCGACGTCGACCGGCAAAGCCAGGATACCCAGGTCGATCTCCCCGGCTTCCAACCGCTCCAGTATCTGTTCCGTCTGATACTCATACAGCCGCAACTCCAGCCGAGGCAACCCCTTGCGTATCGGCTGCGAAACGCGAGGTAACAGATACGGTCCGATCGTCGGCAACAGTGCCACACGCAAACGCCCCGCCAGCGGATCGCGATGAGCGCGCGCCAGGGTGACGACCTCTTCGCTGGCTTCGAGCATCCGACGCGCCCGGGCTACGATCTGCTCTCCAGCCTCGGTCAACGACACGTTCTTGGGCTGGCGTTCTATGAGCTGCACCCCCAGATAGTCCTCCAGCTTCTTCAACTGGGCGGACAACGTGGGCTGGCTGACAAAGCATTTCTCCGCCGCCTTCCCGAAGTGGCGTGTATCGGCCACCGCCACCAGGTAACGCAGATCCTTCAGCTTGATATCGACGCCTTGGCTCACCGGACCTCCATAAACGCTATCTATCGATCCTATCATATCAATCGATTGGAACTATATGGGGCCGGCCAGCACAATGCACCTCATTGAAGACCCCAGCAGGAGCTTTTAGATCATGTTGAGCATTGGACAGAAATTTCCGCAGTTTTCCCTCACCGGCGTGGTTTCCAACGACCTGAAGAACGCGTTCCAGCCCTTCACCCAGGACAGCTTCCAGGGCAAATGGCAGATCGTCTTCTTCTGGCCCAAGGACTTCACGTTCGTGTGCCCGACCGAGATTGCCGCCTTCGGCAAGCTCGACAAGGAATTCAAGGCCCGAGACGCCCAGGTGCTCGGTGTCAGCACTGACAGTGAGTTCGTGCATCTGGCCTGGCGTAAGGACAAGGAAGAGCTGCGCAACCTGCCTTTCCCGATGTTGGCCGACATCAAGCGCGAGCTCTCCAGCGCGCTGGGTATTCTGGACCCCGAGGCTGGCGTCGCACAGCGTGCAACGTTCATCGTCGACCCGCAGGGCGTCGTTCGCTTCGTCTACGTGACAGATCTCAACGTGGGCCGCAGCCCAGAAGAGGTTCTGCGTGTGTTGGACGCTCTCCAGACGGACGAGCTGTGCCCGTGTAATTGGAAGCAGGGCGAAGACACTCTCAAGGCCGCGTAACGTCACGTGCGTAGCGAGGAAAACTCATGTCAACTTTAGACAACGTCCGCGACGCGATTCCCGATTACGCTCGCGACCTCAAACTCAACCTCGGAAGCGTGCTCGCCACAACGGGCGCTCCGGGGCTGACGGAGAAGCAGATCTGGGCTGTCGCCGTGGCGTCCGCGATTGCTTCCCGCAACGTTCCCTTCACACGCGACATAGAGTCGGCGGCTGCACCTCATCTCGATGCGGTGTACCTGAACGGGGCGCGCGCCGCTGCGTCGATCATGGGCATGAACAATATCTACTATCGGTTCCTGCACCTAGTAGAGGATCCGGAGTACGCCCAGATGCCGGCTCGCCTGCGTATGAATGTCATCGGTAATCCGGGCATCGACAAACAGGACTTCGAGCTTCTGTCTCTCGCGGTGTCTGCCATCAACGGCTGCGGGACCTGTGTTGCTTCACACGAGCGGACCTTGCGCAAGCATGGTTTGAGTCGCGAGGCGGTGCAGAGTGCAGTTCGCATTGCTGCAACTGTCCACGCAGTGGCGCGCGTCCTCGAGGACGCTGCTGGTCAGACTATCGCTTCGGAGGCACAAGCGGCCGCATAAGGAGTGACGCGAACTCCCGCCGGTGCGCTATCCTGAGGCATGTCGCTCAGAGTATCGGCGGGGGTCGTCGTCGTCAGGGAGGTCCAGGGCTCCTGGCGATTTTTGATGTTGCGCGCTTATCGCAACTGGGATTTCCCCAAGGGATTGGTGGAGAGCGGCGAGCAACCGCTGGAAGCGGCTATTCGCGAGGTCAAGGAAGAGACAATGATCGACTCCCTGCAGTTTCGCTGGGGTGAGAGTTACCGCGAAACCGCGCCGTACAGTCACAAGAAAATCGCTCGCTATTACATTGCGCAGACGACCACCGAGGCCGTGACGCTTCCCGTCCGTCCGGAGCTGGGTCGCGCTGAGCACAATGAGTGGCGCTGGGTTACCTTCGAGCAAGGACTCGCACTGTCGTCGCCACGGTTGGACCCCATCATCCGTTGGGCGGCCGAAACGATCGGCGCAACGCCGTAAGGCTCAATCACTTCGCTGAATCTGACTCGGCCTCCTGACGGGCGGCGTTCATTATCGATTCCACAAACAATGACAAAAGCGACTCCGCCGTAGGTTGCGTCATTTCCGTAGGGCTCGACATCATAAAGAGTCTGACGCCTTCGGCCAGACTCATGAAGCCCATCGCCATCTTCTCCGGTGAGATAACGGGATCGACGCCGACGCGGTTATAGAAGTATTGAATGAACGCCGCGATCTGCGTTCGCTTCTCGATCATCAGCGCTTCGAGCTTGGCGCGGAAACGGGTATCGCGCGCCGCGAGCATCCGCGCCTCGGTCCAATTCATGAACGACTCATTGTCACGGAACATGTGCGCGTAGATGTCGCGCGCCCGGTCCTGAACCTGGTCCACGGGTAAATCGCTGGTGCGCAATGCGTTGAGCGCTTCCGTCCCTTTCACGTGATCGCGCCGCAGCAGCTCAATGAACAAGTCGTCCTTGCTCTTGAAATTCGAATAGAAGGCGCCCCGGGAATATCCGGCGGCCGCTGCAATATTCTCCACGCTGGCTGCGTCTAGCCCCTTACGGGCAATCAATTTCTGCGCGGCGTCCAGCAATCGCTGGGTCGTCTGCTCGCGGCTGTCTTCCCGACTCAAGCGTTTTCTGGTCATTCACACCAGCCTAGCACGCCGGATCGCATATTGGAATACATCGAAGTATCAGGATACAGTACTGTATCTGAATACTAATATGTATCCACGGCAGTTGCCCGGCAGGTGGCGTGATGCAAAGAATCATTTTGGGCGGATCGAGGATTTTCGCGGCGGTCATCGTGCTGGCGACCGCGGCGTGTGGCCACAAGGCAGAGGCTCCTCCGCCCGTCGTGCCGGTGGTCGCGCTTCCTGTCCATCCCGACGGTGGCAACGGAGGATCTGAATCCGTCAGCTATCCGGTCGAGGTCACCGCGCGCTACTCGAACACGATGTCGTTTCGTGTTCCCGGCAAGTTGATCAAGCGCAATGTGCGTCTCGGCGACTCGGTCAAGGAAGGGCAGGTCATTGCGCAGCTCGATCCGGTGGATGCGCAGAAGCAGCTCGCGAGCGCCAAAGCCTCGCTGGATGCTGCGGAACACCGGCTCGTGTATGCGCAGCAACAGCTCGATCGCGACAAGGCACAAAGCGAAGCGAACCTGATTGCCGCCAACCAGCTCGAGCAGACCCAGGACAGCTACACCGCTGCGCTGGCCGGCCGCGATCAGGCCGCCGCCCAGCTCGTCGTGGCGCGAAACAACCTTGAATACAACACATTGATTGCCGATCACGACGGCCTGATCACGAGCGAGAACGCCGACACCGGCCAGGTCGTGGCGGCAGGGCAGGCAGTGTATGGCCTCGCCTGGAACGGCGACACGGATGTGATACTCGATGCCGCGGAGAGTTATCTCGGGCGAATCGCGATCGGGCAGGCCGCGAAAATCACGTTCCCCGCGCTGCCGGGCCGGCAATACGAAGCGCGTGTACGCGAAATCGCTCCGGCCGCTGATCCGCAGAGCCGCACCTTCCGCGTGAAGCTGCAGATGACGGGGACGGTCGAGTCAGTGCGCCTGGGCATGACCGGCGACGCAACCCTGCTGCCCGCCGGCGCCACCGCCGCGGCACCAACCGCCGACGCCACAGCCACCGCCGCAAGCGCCACCAAAGCCGATACCGGCGCCAATGCTCCCAACGCCGGTGGCAACGCTACGTCGGCCTTCACGCTCCCCGCCACAGCAATCTTCCACCAGGACAATCACCCCGCTGTCTGGGTCGTCACCGGCAACGATTCAACACTTCAGCTACGAGCGGTGCAGGTCAGCAGCTACACGGACCACAGCTCTGTGGTTACCGCTGGATTGCACGATGGCGATATCGTTGTGCTGGCCGGAGTGCACACCGTCTACGCTGGCCAGCACGTAAAACCCGTGCGCCCGCTGTTTGACGGCGAAGGCAACGTAGACGGCCCCGCACCCGCGACCCCGCCGCCAGGTGCTTCGCGCCCCGCGCCCGCGACCCCCGCCGCCGCAACCACGGCCCGCGCGCCTGCGAACCCTGCCGCTGCCCGCGTCGCCGCCACCCAGTCCTCAGCAGGCGCGCAATGAGCGACTCAACAGCCACCCTGGGCGCCCATCCGCCCGTCCCAGCCAGCACCCCAGCCGAGGAAGCCCACCGCTTCAACCTCTCGAGCTGGACGCTCAAACACCAACCGCTGGTGATCTTCCTGGTCGCGCTCATTACGCTGTTCGGAATCATCTCCTACGGCCGTCTGGCGCAGTCAGAAGATCCGCCGTTCACTTTCAAGGTGATGGTCATCAGCACGTTCTGGCCAGGCGCGACCGCACGTCAGGTGCAGGAAGAAGTCACCGACCGCATTGCCCGCAAGCTCCAGGAAACGCCCGACGTGGATTTCCTGCGCAGCTACTCCCGCCCCGGCGAATCGACCATCTTCTTCACGATCAAAGACTCGGCGCCACCGTCCCAGGTACCCGACACGTGGTACCAGGTCCGGAAAAAAGTAGGCGACATCACCAACACATTACCTTCAGGCATCCAAGGCCCGTTCTTCAACGACGAATTCGGCGACGTCTACACCAACATATACGCTCTCGAAGGCGACGGCTTCTCGTTCGCTCAAATGCATGATTACGCGGAACGGATGCGGACCGAGCTGCTGCAGATACCGAACGTCAACAAAGTAGACTTCATTGCCGACCAGGAACAGCGCATCCATGTGGAAATCGCCAATGCCCAGTTGGCCAAGCTCGGGCTGACTCCACAGCAGATCGCCGACGCCGTCAACGCGCAAAACGCGGTAGCGGGCTCGGGAGTGTTCACCACCGACTCGGATCGCGTCTACGTGCGCCCCAGTGGGCAATTCAAGGATGTGGACAAGATCGCTGACACACTGATTCGCGTCAACGGACGCGTGATCCGCCTGGGAGACATTGCAGTCATCAAGCGCGGTTATGTCGATCCGCCCAGTCAGCACATGCGCTTCAACGGCCATGCTGTGTTGGGAATTGGTGTGACCATGCAGAAGGGCGGCGACGTCATTGCGTTGGGCAAGGCGCTGCAGGGAGAAACCAACCGGCTGCGCGCATCACTACCGGCGGGCCTGAAACTCACCCAGGTATCGGACATGCCGGCCGCCGTCAGCCATTCGGTGGATGACTTCGTAGAGGCGGTCGCGGAAGCCATTGGTATCGTGTTGCTCGTGAGCCTGGTGAGCCTGGGCGTCCGGACCGGAATGGTGGTCGTGATTTCCATCCCGCTGGTGTTGGCGGCCACCTCGTTGCTCATGTACGTTTTCGATATCGGCCTGCACAAAGTGTCGCTCGGCACATTGATTCTCGCCTTGGGACTGTTGGTGGACGATGCAATCATTGCCGTGGAGACCATGGCAGTGAAGCTGGAACAAGGCTTCGGTCGATTGCGCGCGGCGGCTTTCGCCTACAGCAGCACGGCCTTTCCCATGCTCACGGGCACGCTGGTCACCGTGTCGGGCTTTCTCCCGATTGCGCTTGCGAAATCCGGCACCGGCGAATACACGCGCTCCATTTTCGAAGTTTCCGCCATCGCACTGCTGTTGTCCTGGCTGGCGGCGGTCATTGTCATTCCGTTGCTCGGCTACCGCATTCTGTCGGAGCACCCGACCAGCGGAGGGCTCGGTCACCGCAAGGAGACCGCCCAGGCCCACGAACACCGCGATGTCTACGACACGCCTTTCTACAATCGGCTGCGCGGCTGGATAAGCTGGTGTGTCGACCGGCGCGTCACCGTGTTGGTTGTCACTCTGATCATGTTCGTCATGGCACTGGCGGCCTTCAAGCTGGTGCCGCAACAGTTCTTCCCCAGCTCGGACCGGCCGGAAGTGCTGGTGGATCTGCGGTTGCCGGAGGGAGCGTCATTTGCGGCCACCTTGCGCCAGACGCAGCGGCTCGAAGCCGCCCTGAAAGACCGTCCCGAAATCGATCACTACATCAATTTCGTCGGCGCCGGAGCGCCGCGCTTCTATTTGCCGCTCGATCAGCAGCTTGCCGCGCCCAACTTCGCCCAGTTCGTGATCACGGCCCACAATGTGAAGCAGCGGGAAAAGCTCATTCCAGTGTTGAGTGACCTGCTGCACAAGGACTTTCCCTCCATCCGGACCCGCATCACCCGCCTGGAGAACGGTCCGCCGGTCGGATTCCCGGTTCAATTTCGCGTCAGCGGTCCTGAGATCGGTACCGTGCGCCATTGGGCGGAGCGAGTGGCCCAGGTCATGCGGCAAAACCCCGATACGGTCAGTGTGCAGTTCGACTGGGACGAGCCCGCCGAACGTTCGGTCCACTTCGAGGTGGACCAGACGCAGGCGCGCCGACTCAACATCACCTCGCAGGAAATCGCGAACTACCTGAACATGTCGCTGACGGGATATACCATCACGCAGTTCCGGGAGCGCGACCAGCTCATTGGTGTTGATCTCAGAGCGCCGGAGCATGACCGGGTCGACCCCTCGCAGATCGAGCGGCTGGCCATCCCCTCACAGAGCGGAGTCGCCGTACCGCTGGCCGCGCTCGGTCACTTCACATACGGACTGGAGTATGGAGTGATCTGGGAGCGCAACCGGCAGCCCACCATCACCGTACAGTCCGATGTGCGCAATGGCGCACAGGGAATCGATGTGACAGGGAAAGTCGACACCGCACTTGCGCAGGTGCGGAAAGAGATGCCTGTTGGATATCGAGTCGAGATCGGCGGCTCGGTGGAGGAAAACGGCAAGGCGCAAGCCTCCATCAATGCGCAGATGCCGCTGCTGCTGATTGCGGTACTCGTGCTGCTCATGGTTCAGCTCCAGAGCTTCAGCCGCACGCTCATGGTGATTCTGACGGCCCCGTTGGGTTTGATCGGGGTGGTGCTGGCGTTGCTGCTGCTGCGCATGCCGTTCGGGTTCGTGGCCCTGCTCGGCACCATCGCGATGTTCGGCATCATCATGCGCAACTCGGTCATTCTGCTCGATCAGATTGAGCAGGATATCCTGGCCGGGCACACCCGGTTTGAAGCGATCATCGGCGCCACGGTCCGCCGCTTCAGGCCGATCACGCTCACGGCCGCCGCCGCCGTGCTGGCGTTGATCCCCCTGCTCAGAAGCAACTTCTTCGGCCCCATGGCGACCGCGCTGATGGGCGGGATCACGGTTGCAACCATATTGACGCTGGTCTACCTCCCCGCGCTGTACGCATTGTGGTTTCGCGTGCGGCGAGATGAAGCACCGTTGCATCCGGTGCAGGTGTTGGCACCATGAAATCTGCAATCGCAATGATCGTCCTCGCGACGGCACTCTCTGCCTGCACGGCCTTTGGTCCGGACCGCAGGCCGCCCAAAATGCCGCAGCCGGAGCACTACGCGGTTGAAAGTCAGCCCGACAAAACCGCGGCGGCCGATGGAGTGGCCCAACAAGTGGCGCTGGGCGCACGGCCGGTGCCGGACTGGTGGAAGGAATTCGGGTCGGATGATCTCAACGCGCTGGTCGAGGAGGGTCTGCGCAACAGTCCCTCGTACGCGAGCGCCAAAGCCACTTTGAAGGCGGCGCGGGAGCAGTTGCGCGGGCAGATCGGTGAC
Source organism: Pseudomonadota bacterium (assembly GCA_018241505.1). Lineage (GTDB taxonomy): Bacteria > Pseudomonadota > Gammaproteobacteria > Steroidobacterales > Steroidobacteraceae > 13-2-20CM-66-19. The sequence continues at coordinate 41,604 of JAFEDS010000024.1, forward strand.
AACCTGTTTCCGCAGGTGGATCTAGAGTTCAGTCCGTCGCGGCAGCGCACGCTGGGCTTTCCCAGTCTGCCGCCGCCGACCTTCATAGAAAATATTTTCGCGGCCCAGGCCAAGGCGAGCTACACCTTCGATTTCTTCGGCGCTGCCTTTCTCGCCGACCGGGCGCTGGCGGGCCAGGTAAAGCAGCAGGCGTTGCAACTCGAAGCGACGCGCCGCGCACTGGCGACCAACATTGTCGTTGCGACAATCAACGCCGCTTCGTTGGCGGAGCAGGTGGCCGCTACTGAGCAGCTCGTTGCGCTCGGCGAGGAGCGCGCCCGGCAGATTGCCAACCGCTACAAGCTGGGTAGTGCGTCTCGCGATGAAATGTTGAGTAGCGAGCAGGACGCTGCGAATGCGGCTGCCACTTTGCCTGCACTTCGTGCGCAGGCTCTTGCGGTCCGCCATGCACAGGCCGTGCTGCTGGGGCGTTCGCCCGACGCTGCGCCTCCGCCGATGAAACTGTCGGACCTGAAGCTACCCGAAACGGTGCCGGTGTCAGTGCCCTCTGAGTTGTTACACCAGAGACCCGATATTCTCGCCGCCGAAGCGGCGCTGCGCGCGGCTGCTGATGAGGCGGGTGCCGCCACAGCCTCCATGTTTCCTTCACTGACTCTGAAGGCTGCGTACGGGCGCGGCGGTTTCGACTGGTCAACGTTCACCTCCCCCCAGGGGGCCATTTGGAGTGTCGCGGGAACAGTCACGCAGCCGCTGTTTCACGGCGGCGCTCTGTTCGCGCGCCGCCGCCAGTATCAGGCCAACTACGAAGCCGCCGTCGGTCAATACAAGCAGACCGTCCTGTCGGCATTCCGAACAGTAGCCGACACGCTGGTTTCACTGGATGAGGACGCGAATACCCTGACTCAAACTCAGCGAGCGGAGGCGGCGGCGCATGCCGCAAACAGCGATTCCGAGGCGCGATACAAGTTGGGCGCGACGGCGTACTACGCTACGCTGACGGCGGGACAGCAGTATCAGAATGCCCGTGTGCAGGTTGTGCGTGCGCGTGCCTCGCGTTTGGCGGACACTGCAGCCCTGTTCGACGCGATGGGCAATCCCCAATGACCAGATGGCTTCTTGTCGGGTGTCTGACCTTGACGGCGTCCGCAACGGCGGCGCCCCTCTCGATTCCCGATGACACCGGCAAGACGGTTACGCTTCCGGCCATCCCGACTCGCATCGTCAGCCTCGCTCCCGGGGCGACGGAAATGCTGTTCGCTGCCGGTGCCGGCAAACATGTAATCGCGGCTGTCGATTTCTCGGACGAGCCACCCGCAGCGAAGCTCGTGCCCCGCATTGGCGACGTTGTGGCCATTGACATGGAAAAGCTGGTGGCGATACGTCCTGAGGTCGCAGTCGTCTGGCCAGGCGGCGGCAACCCCGCTCAAATCGAGGAAATCAACCGGCTACACATTCCGATGTACGGCCAGCAAGTCAACACATTGGCGGATATTCCCGGCTCATTGCGCCGGTTGGGGGTATTGGCGGGTACTAGCGAGACGGCCGAGCAGGCCGCGCGAAATATTGAAGCAAGGCTCGCGGCTCTTGCCCGGACGTACGGAAATGGTCGCCACCCCAGCGTCTTGATGGAAGTCTGGAATCACCCGTTCTACACGGTTGGTGGCTCGCACCTGATCAGCGATGCATTGAAAGCCTGTGGTGCCAGAAACGTGTTCGGTGATCTGAGGGAGCTTGGGCCGGTCATTGATGTGGAGGCCGTTGTTGCACGCGATCCCGACATCATCGTCGCGGCCGCTCCGCAGGGCGCGGGGCTGGAATGGCTGGCAGACTGGAAGCGATTTACAACACTACGCGCCGTACGCAAAGGTAATCTGATTGCCTTTGAAGATCAGCGCCTGACGCGACTGGGGCCCAGCGTCGTCGACGCAACGGAGGGCCTTTGCAAGGCACTGGCGAAAGCGCACTGAACCGGCAGCCAGCGCGCCACGCCGCCGATCAATCCCTGAAATTGTTGAACTGCAACGGCGTTTCCAACTTCGCTCCGCGCAGCATCTGAATCACTGCCTGCAGGTCATCCCGGCTCTTGCCAGTCACGCGGACCTTCTCGCCCTGCAGGGCGGAGGTTACCTTCAACTTCGAGTCCTTGATCAGCTTCGAGATTTTTCTCGCCGCATCCGCATCGATCCCCTCCTTGAACACCACGTCCTGTTTGGCTGAGCCCAGGTCCACCTGGGGATCCTGGATATCCATGTACGCGAGATCGATGCCGCGCTTGGAGCAGCGCAAGGTCAGGATATCGAGCATCTGTTTGAGCTGAAATTCCACCTGGGCCTTCAGGGTGACGGTCTTGTCCAGCAGCTCGAACGTCGCGCCCGTCTCTTTGAAATCGAAACGCTGCGCCAGCTCCCGATTGGCCTGGTCGACCGCGTTGGTCAATTCGTGCTTGTTGAGCTCTGAAACAACATCAAATGAGGGCATCGGATTCTCCGCTACTTCTCGGACGCCTTTCTGACCTCCGCCTCGAGCTTCTTGCGATTCTTGCGCGCGAGCTCCATGAACCGCGGCGTAGGGCCCACGTCCTCGTACACGGGATCGCCTTGCTCATCCGTGGAAATTACCTTCGGTCCCGCCACGTAGGGCATCGCAGTGGCAATCTCCTGCAGCGCCGCCCCGAGCAAATCAGTAATCAATTGCTCCGGCGTCCGTCCCGGGAACATCTCCACCAGCGCGTGCAATTGAGCCGCATCATCGACCGGCAGCCGGACGGCATATTCCGTCACCGTTCGCGGTGCGGTAGCCGTCTCCCGCCAGGACTCGAGCAGCGTTTTGAAACTCACAGGCAACTCCACCTCAATTGACCAGGAGCCCCTATTGTAGGCATACTCGTTCGCACATGTTTCAGCAGCACCTCATTTCCCGCACGGCCTGGTGGTGGCGCAACTCCTGACGGAGTGGGCCCCGTTCGCTGCTTTTACACTTAAGTTTTTTCTAGCGAAAACCCATCTCCGGTAACCCCGAGATGGGTTTTTTGCGTTTGGCGACCCAGTTTTAGGCAAGAGTAAGGAGTCCTGGCGTTGAAACCGCCCTTCGACATATCTGGTGACCTCGATACGCCGGTTTCGGCGTTCATGAAGCTGGCGTCGTTCTCGCCACGCTTCCTGCTCGAGAGCGTCGAAGGTGGCGAGCGGTTGGCCCGCTACTCCTTCATAGGCTTTGGTGACGGGCTGGAAGTGAAGCTGGATCGTGATGGCCTCACGATTGGACGCGAGCGCAGACCGGTACCTGCGACCAGCGTCGAGCTGCTGGATGCATTGCGCTACGCACTGAAACTCGCGCCGACCCCCGAGCCGCATATAGCTGGGGTACCTCTAGCGGGCGGGCTGGTCGGGTACTCGTCATACGATGTAGTGCGTTTCTTCGAGCGACTGCCCGCACGAATTCAAAGTGATACCCCAGCCCTACACTACATCGCGCCTCGCTCCCTTCTCGTTTTTGATCACCTCACCCGCGGAATTGCCCTGGTCCATGCCGGCTCTGAGGAAGAGCGTCAGTCGTTGCGAAAGGAAGTCATACGAGCGCTCCGCGGTGCACTTCCGAACGGTAAGCGATCTGGGCGTTACTCGGAGCCCACGCAGACATACACGCGGAAAGACTACCTGGCGGGGGTGAAGCGGACGCAGGAGTACATCGCCTCAGGTGACGTCTATCAGTTGGTTCTGTCTGCACGGTTCTCAGGGCGACATGAGATCGACCCATTCCAGGCGTATCGTGCGCTGCGTCTCATCAATCCCTCGCCCTACATGTACTACTGTGCGCTCGGCGATGTAACAGTTGTCGGGTCATCTCCCGAGGCGCTGGTCAAACTCAAGGGAGGTCTCGCCCAACTTCGGCCCATTGCGGGCACTCGCCCACGCTCTGACGATGTCGAAATCGACACCGCACGGGAAGCTGAGCTGCGCGCCGATCCCAAAGAGAACGCCGAACATGTGATGCTCGTCGATCTCGCTCGCAATGATCTCGGCCGCGTTGCCAGCGCCGGCAGCGTGCGTGTTGAACCCTATCGCGCCATCGAACGCTATAGTCACGTGATGCACATGGTCAGTGGTGTGCATGGACAGTTGGCGCTGGGCACCGATGCGTTCGATTTGTTTGCCGCGGCGTTTCCTGCAGGGACTCTGGTTGGCGCACCTAAGGTGCGCGCCATGCAGATCATCGACGAACTGGAGCCCACCAACCGCGGCCTGTATGGCGGCACGGTCGGCTATTTCGGCGCGGGAGGCGACATGGATCATGCCATCACCATCCGCACGCTCGTGTTCAATGGAGACGAATACAGCTTCCAGGCGGGAGCCGGCATTGTCGCCGACAGCGTGCCCGAAACCGAATACGAAGAAGTCCTCGCCAAGAGCGGTTCCATGGTGCGAGGGCTGGAGCTCGTAGGGAACGGTCTATGAAGCCTCATCTGCTGTTGATCGACAACTACGATTCCTTCACCTACAACCTGGTGCAGGCGTTCCTGATGTTGGGAGCCGAGGTGCAGGTCTATCGCAACGATGCCATAACACCCGAAGCAGCCCGCAAGCTTCAACCGTCGCACCTGTGTATATCGCCCGGACCGGGTACGCCTTACGATGCCGGCGTGTCCATGGACATGATTCGCGCGTTCGCCGGTTCGATTCCGGTGTTCGGGGTCTGCCTCGGACATCAGTCGATTGTCGAGGTGTTCGGCGGCAAAGTCGTCCGGGCCGGCCGGCTGATGCACGGAAAGACTTCGGTCGTCGAACACGATGGCCGCGGGCTTTTTGCCGGCTTGCCGCAACCTTGCGAAGTCGGCCGGTATCATTCGCTCATTGCCGAGCCGGCGAGCCTGCCCCAACAGATTGAGGTGACCGCACGCACGCCCGAGGGTGAAATCATGGGCGTTCGTCACTGCACCCTGATGGTGGAGGGCGTGCAGTTTCATCCGGAAAGCATCCTGACCCCGGATGGCCCGCGATTGATGCGCAACTTCCTGGAGCTCAGCGGCGGCCTACGCAATAGAGTTGGAGTGACCGATGCCTCCGTCGCGTGAGACCTTGGAAAAGCTGCTCAACCGGCGCAGCTTGAGTGAGTCGGAATCCGAGGACCTGTTGTACCAGTTGACGGATCCTACGGGCTCACAGGCAATGGCGGGCGCCGTGCTCGCGGCGCTGCGCACCAAGGGCGTGAACGCGGACGAGGTCCGGGGTTTCGCCAAGGGTATGCGCCGGCTCGCGCGTCGCCCGCAGATATCCCCGGATGTGCGCGGTATCGATGTTGTGGGTACCGGTGGCGACTCATCGGGCAGTGTCAACATTTCAACGGGCACCGCACTGCTGACAGCAGCCTGTGGCGTGCCGGTGCTCAAACACGGAAACCGCTCAGTCTCGAGCCGTGCCGGCAGCGCCGACGTACTCGAAGCGTTGGGGCTGAAGATTCCACTCGATGAGAAGCAGGCGGCGGATTGTCTGGCGAGCTGCGGATTCACATTTTTATTTGCGCCGCACTTCCATCCGGCCATGAAAACGGTGGCACCGGTACGCAACGCGTTGGGCGTACGCACGATCTTCAACATCCTGGGGCCGCTGATGAATCCGGCAACCCCGCCGTTTCACCTCATCGGCGCCTACAGCCTCGACATTGCCCGCCTCATTGCGGACACCTTGGCCGGAATGGAGATCGAGCGGACGTTTGTAGTCCATGGCGCGGAAGGTTGGGACGAGCCCACGCCCATCGGCTCGTTTACGGTCTTCGATGTGCGCCCGGGCCGAGTGGATATGCAGATCCGGATGCCCGGAGACTACGGGCTGAAGACCTGCCAGGCATCCGAGCTTGCCGGCGGCGACGCGAGTCACAATGCCAGGGCCCTCGAGGCCGTGTTCAGTGGCCAGGATCGGGGCGCCCACCGCGATTGCCTGCTGTTGGGAACCGCATTGGCGCTCGAAGTGGTCGGGCATACGAGCTCGCCCCGGGAGGGTGTTGAAATCGCCGCCGCGGCCATTGACAGTGGCAAGGCCCGGCAGACTTTGCAGTCACTGCTGGCATTCTCAAAGACCGCGGAGGCCGCTTCATGAGCGACTTTCTCGCACAAATGGCCGCCAGCAGCCGCGATCGGTTGGAAGCCGCTCGGCGCACCCGCTCAGAAGCCGCGCTGTTGCAAACCGCGCAATCCATGCCACCACCCGCCCGGTTGATTACCCACCCGGCGCGCTTCGACTTGATTGCCGAGCTCAAACTCCGTTCGCCGGCGGTTGGCCAGCTAAAGGCCGGCACCGAAGATGTGACTGCTCGCGTAACCACTTACGCACGAGCAGGTGCCGCCGCCGTCTCCGTGTTGACCGAGCCGAGCCGCTTCGACGGCTCGATGGACCATTTGGAGCAGGCCACGGACGCCTTGGCGCCCTTGAAGATCCCCGCCATGCGCAAGGACTTTCTCGTCGACCCGTACCAGGTGCTCGAGGCGCGGGTGGCGGGCGCCGGCGGCGTGCTGGTGATCATCCGAATGATGTCACGATCGGGTATCCAGGAGATGTTGGAGTGCGCGAACCAGCTCGGGTTGTTTGTTCTGCTGGAGGCGTTTGACGAAGCGGACATCGAAGTGATGCACCGGGTGCTTGCCCCCGGCGTGGGCCCGCGCCGCCACGCAGAGCCGGCCACCGGCCCTGCTGTCGCCGCTGACGGTGCGAGCGCCACTGGTGCTACTGTCTCCGCCAGCGCCGCCCTGATTCCCGCCGCTCCCGTCCTGGCCGGTCTCAACTGCCGCGACCTCACCACGCTACAGATCGTGCCCCCGCGTTTGGTCGAGTTGGCCCCCCTCCTGCCCAAACATGTTCCCCGTGTAGCGGAAAGTGGCGTAACGACTCCAGAAGACGCCGCGCGCGTAGCGGCGGTCGGCTACGAGCTCGCCCTGGTCGGAAGCGCCCTCATGCAGGGCGGCGATCCCCATACTCTCGCCGCCGCCATGCTCAATGCCGGTCGCAAAAGCCATCGCCCATGACCCAGGGCCAACGAACCACCCGGTGGATCAAGATCTGCGGCATGACCACACCGGAGGCCGTCGAGGCGTGCCTGCAAGCCCAGGTCGACGCCATCGGCTTCGTGTTTGCCGAGTCTGTACGCCAGGTGACACCTGCCAAGGCCGCGAGCCTGGCGGCACCGGCCCGTGGCCGAGCTGTCTGCACGGCCGTCACACGCCACCCCACGCAGCAGTCAATCGACGAAATCATTGAAGTATTTCAGCCCGATCTGCTACAAACAGACAGCGATGACCTGCGCGGCCTGCGCTTGCCGCCCCAGCTTTCACTGCTTCCTGTCTTTCGCCGGTGGGACGGTGACGTCCGAACTCTGCCGTCACGGCTGCTGTTCGAAGGCCACACCAGTGGCAGCGGAACCCCCGCCGACTGGAGGACCGCGAACCAACTCGCGCGCCAATCGGAATTGATCCTGGCGGGTGGCCTGAGCGCAGCCAACGTTGCAACCGCCATCGCCGCAGTCAACCCGTTTGGCGTTGACGTATCCAGTGGTGTTGAAGAACGCCCTGGCATCAAGAGCCCGGTTCAGATCGCGCGCTTTGTGGAAGTCGCGCGGCACAGTTTTCAGGAGAAAACATGACAGCCCCTCAATTCGACAGCGAGCGTCTGCTCGCTGACTCCATCGCCGGCAAATTCCCGGACGCCCAGGGCCGGTTCGGCCCCTTCGGCGGCCGCTATGTGCCCGAGACGCTCATTCCCGCCCTCGAGCGCCTCGAGGAGGGCATTCGCAAACACCTGCACGCCAGCGACTTTCAGGCTGAGTACAAACAGCAGCTCAAGAGCTGGATCGGCCGGCCGACGGCGCTGACCTACTGTGCACGGCTTTCGGAGCGTTGGGGTGCCAAGATCTGGTTGAAGCGCGAGGACCTCGCCCATACCGGCGCGCACAAGATCAACAACGCGATCGGACAGGCGTTGCTTGCCAAGCGTCTCGGCGCCAAGCGCATCATTGCGGAGACCGGTGCCGGACAGCATGGTGTGGCCAGCGCTGCTGCCTGCGCCCGTGTAGGGTTGCCTTGTGTCGTCTATATGGGCTCTGTCGACATGGAGCGCCAGGCCCCCAACGTTGGGCGCATGCGGCTCCTGGGCGCGGAAGTCATACCTGTGACGAACGGTGACAAGACCCTGCGTGCTGCAATCGACGAGGCGCTACGTGCCTGGGTGTCCGACCCCCTGGATACCTTCTACATTATCGGCTCTGCCGTCGGGCCCCATCCGTTTCCCTACCTGGTTCGCGAGCTCCAGGCTGTGATCGGGCGTGAAGCGCGTACCCAGATGCTGGAGGAGGCAGGTGGGCTGCCGGACGTCCTGATTGCGTGCGTGGGCGGCGGATCCAACTCCATCGGCGCATTCCATGCCTTTGTTCCGGAGAAGTCAGTCGCTATCATCGGTGTTGAAGCCGGTGGCCGCGGCAAGGGCCTCGGCGACAACGCGGCGACCCTGTCGTACGGCAGTCCCGGTGTGTTGCAAGGTAGTTTCTCAATGTTGCTGCAGGATCAGGATGGCCAGATCCAGGAGACTCACTCCGTCTCGGCCGGCCTGGACTATCCGGGCGTAGGCCCGGAGCATGCGCTGCTGTTGGCAGCCGGACGGGTGCGTTATCAGTCCGCATCGGATGAAGACGCGCTCGAGGCCGTGAAGGCTCTGAGTGAAACCGAGGGAATCCTCCCTGCGCTCGAAAGCGCGCATGCGCTCGTCGGCGCCAAACAATGGGCGCAGAAGAATCCGGGTGGCCGGATCCTCGTATGCCTGTCGGGTCGGGGCGATAAAGACATGCCGACTCTCCAAAGCACGTTGCTGGCAGGTGCGCGATGAAACTCCGTGACAGCATCAGCGAGGCCCTGCGGGCGGCGAGCAAGAGTGGCGACCCGGCGTTGGTTGCGTTCCTCACGGCCGGGTATCCGAACAAGGAGCAGTTTCGCGAGCACCTGCAGGCCGTGGCGGCCGGTGCCGATGTCGTTGAAATTGGTGTGCCGTTCACCGATCCGATGGCGGATGGTGTGACTATTCAACGCTCGAGTCAGGCCGCGCTTGCGCAAGGCGTGAGCCTGAGATGGATTTTGCAGGAGCTCGAGGCAATGCCGCGTCTGAAGACGCCGCTCGTTCTCATGAGCTACCTGAATCCCCTGCTGGCCTTCGGTCTCGGCAAGCTCGCTGCCGCCGCCGCCCGAGCCAACGTCGCCGGCTTCATTGTGCCGGACCTTCCGCTCGATGAGGGCGCCGATCTGCGCCGGGCACTCGAGACCGAAGGTGTTGCCATGATCCAGATGGTGACCCCGGTGACCAAACCCGATCGCCTGAAGCAGCTCTGCGACAGCAGCCAGGGGTTTGTGTATGCGGTCACCATGACCGGTACGACCGGTAAGAACGTGTCCATCCCGGCCGAGGTGATGGGCTACCTGGATCGCGTGCGCTCGCTGTCAAAAACGCCGGTTTGCGCCGGTTTCGGAATTCGCAGCCGCGAGCAGGTGGAGCTCCTGCGCGGACACGTCGATGGTGTTGTTGTCGGTTCCGCGCTCGTCGAAGTTCTCGAGCGCGGTGGGAATCCTACGGAGTGGCTGAGCACATTACGACCCAGGCCGTGACCCGCTATTGGAAGCTCGCGGCGCTCCTGGCCGCGATCTCCATGGTGAGTCCCTTTTCTATTGATACGTTCTTCCCGTCGTTCCACGCCATCGCCGCTGACTTTGGCCTGAGCAAGTGGGCCGTCCAGCAAACCTTGACGGTCTACATGCTGCCCCTGTCGATGATGTCCCTGGTGCAGGGACCCGTGTCCGATGCGTTGGGCCGGCGGCCGGTCATTCTCACGGGGTTGTGTGTCTACACGCTTGCGTCGGTCGGGTGTACGTTTGCACCCAACTTCACGACGCTGCTGATATTCCGGGCGCTGCAGGGAGTCAGCGCCGGCGTCGGCATGATTGTCGGGCGCGCGGTGATCCGCGATCTCTTCGAGGGCGCGCAGGCGCAGAAGCTGTTGAGCCTGGTGACCATGCTGTTTGCCTTTGCTCCCGCCGTGGCGCCCGTGATCGGCGGCTGGATCCACGTCACGCTCGGCTGGCACGCGGTGTTTGGGTTCATGGCCCTGTTCGGTCTGTCGCTTGTGGTGGGCAGCTACCTGACCCTGCCCGAGACCCATCCCAAGGAGAAGCGGCCTCACCTGCACGTTGGGAATCTGGCGCGTACCGCGTGGTCAATCGTGCGCCATCGTGAGTTTCTCCTGCTCGCCGTTGCCATGGGCGCGAACTTCGCAGCCCTCATGAGCTTTGTGGCCGCGGCACCCTCGGTGGTGGTGGATCACTGGCATTTGGGCGAAACTCAATTTGCCAACCTGTTCATTCCCGTGATTGGCGGCCTCATCACCGCCGCGTTGGCCTCCGGCCGCATGGCGGGCCGCTTCACTTACGCGCAGCAGTCGCGGCTGGGTTTCATGTTGGCTTTGAGCGGCTCCGCCGTGATGACGCTGTTGTGCGCCTTGGTTGATTCACCGCCATTGCTCGTTCAGCAATCCAACATTGCGTTCATTGCATTCGGAGTGCAGCTCGCCGGCCCCACCTTGAGCCTGCGGATGCTCGACCTGTTTCCCCTGGCGCGCGGCTCGGCCGCCTCCGTGCAATCGTGTGTGTCGATTGCGATTTCCGCGCTGGTGTTCGGTTTCATATCGCCCATTCTGAGCGGCTCGATGCTGTCGCTCGCCGAAGGCTCGTTTCTGTCAGCCCTGGTCGGATTCGGCCTGTGGCGCCTGTCCCAACACAGCGCGCAACGCCAATTAACCTAGTGCGGATCCGTAGTAAGGCAGGTCGCGTCGGCCCTGCCGGCCACGGCCGGCCTGTCATCGTCAGCGATTCGGGAACGTTTCGCTCCCCGGCCGGCCGACCTGGAGTGTTCGAATCGGACACCTGTCCGTAATCGAGTGTAGTATGCACACGCATTCAATAATTGCTCAAACACATCAGATCTGGAAAGTCATCGTCGGAGGAGTCTTGCTGTTTGGTGGGGTTGCGATCGACATCATTGTTAGCTTCATCCCTTACGTTCGAACACTAACTCTAGCTCAAGGGCTGCTATACAACCTGCAAACCACCGCTGTAGCGGTCGCAGTTGCTGGCTTCGTGTACTTATGCACCAGAGTCCGGTGTCCGCGGTGTGGTGCGAAGTGGATCTGGATGGCAGCGCGCGGCAAGCTCAGATCGCTGGAAGCGCTGGTGACCCTAGATCGATGTCCGAACTGCGGGTTCGCCGGCAAGTCTGCGGGCTGCGTCTGTCACCGAACGCAGAATGCTCGACCAGCGAGCGTAGAAATCGTTCTTGCAGAAACAGCCGATAATGGGTTCGCTCGTCAGTAGTCGACGGCGATGAGCTACAGGATTCACCATTTCAATGGACAGCTCCGGCGGCTCATCCTCCCGTGCGACCACGGAGTCAAACAACACAAACAATGGCGCCCGAGACAACATCAGTGGTCCGGCTGCATGTCTCCCTCAATGCGGCCCAGCAGCCCGGCCAACCTTTTACCCGTGGCTGAGAGCTCAGCGTCACTCTTGAGTCCTTTTCGCCCACCCAGAAAGTAGATCACAGCTACCAGGGTTCGCCCGGCATTTGTGACCATGTACCAAATCGGCTTTCCAGCACCGTGGTCGATCTGAGGATTCTGCGTGCCGTCACCGAAGGCCTCGAAAAATTCGGCTTGATAACTCATCCCAGTGCACACGATCAGCCTTGGAGAGTATTTCCGAACCCATTCTCCGAGGACTGGAAATCGATTCGTCCGGCACCAGTCCAGGTAGTCTCTCTTGGTCTCAAAGCCGGTTCTGGGTGCCAGCCATTCTCGCCAATGCTCAGGAGACGTATCTTTGAATCCAATGGGATATAGATTCAGCTTGAAGTAACCGGAATTTTCATGGAAACATCGCTGTGCTGCATGGAATTCCAGATACTTCGTAACATCGTGTCCGGCCAGTGCGCATAACAACTTCAGAGCCTTCCGATTGTACTGATATGTGGGAAACTGTTTCACCTCCTCCGAGTCATTCCAACCCACGCCTCCAACATATCCCGGCTTGCTGACGTCTTCTTCGAGTTTCAGGTTGCTTTCGGTGTGACCCTGGCCGAATTCGATCCCGCAGACCCATATTCCCGTTGGATCACCCCCGTCACAGCCGGAAAATCCAACAGCCCATTTGGCGAAGCTTTCGGTGACCATGCTAGGCGCCTTCCGCCGACTGCACCGGCGTACTCTCCATCCTCGCCGTCCGCCACCCTCCAAACTTGTAATACAACACGGCCAGCACCGAAGCGAACGCCGACGACAGGGGAAAAGCCCACCAGATTGCCCCCGCCCTCAGGTGATCCGTGAAGGCTTCGGCCAGCGGAATGCGCACCAGGAGCAACGACACGGTCAAAGCAACCAGTGGCGCCATCACCGCCCCCGTCGCACGCACCACGCCAAACAGCACCAGTGTCACGCCAAAGAACACAAAAGACGGCGTCGCGATCCTGTTGATCTGAACCGCCGCCGCCATCGCTGCCGTGCCGTCCTGTAGAAACAGCGAGTACGCATGAGTGTTGAGAATCTCGAGCAGGCCCACGACCGAACCCGTCAGAAGGGTCGCATACGCCACTCCGACGCGCGCGATAGAGGCGACTCGGTCCCATTTGCGCGCGCCGACGTTTTGCGCCGCCATGCTCGACACGCCCATGCCCACCGCGAACGCGGGCATCTGAATGTAGTTCCAAAGCTGCAGGGTCGCACCATAGGCGGCGGCCGTATCCACCCCATAGCGATTCACGATCGAGATCATGAGAATGCCGCTCACGGACATCACGAACATCTGGGCGCTCATGGGAATGCCTTTCTTGATGAGCGTGCCGATGACCTGCCAGTCCAGCCGCAACAGGTGCCACTCGTCCTTGTGCAGCACCAGTGGATGGCGGCTGCGGCACAGGTACACCAGCATCCAGGAGAAGCTGATGACCTGTGCAATGAACGTGGCGATGGCGGAGCCGGCAATCCCGCATTTCGGGATGGGGCCGATGCCGAAAATGAACACCGGGTTCAACACAATGTCGATGACGACCGACAACAACATGAAATAAAACGGTGTCTTCGAGTCACCGGCGCCGCGCAACACGGACATGACGAAGGCGTACATGTACAGAATGGGTGTCGCGAGGAAGATGACACGCATGTAGGCGACGGCCAGCGGCAGCGAGTCCGGCGGCGCCTTCATGGCCACCAACAGCGGCTCGCAGATCACCCAGCCGATGACCGCCATCGTCACGGAAATGCAGGCAAAGAACGTGGCGCTGGTGCCGACGATCTTTTTGGCATGCGGCATGTTTTGAGCGCCGATGCTCTGCCCCACAATGATGCTGGCGGCCAGTGCGATGCCGAACGCCGTGGCAATCAACAGGAACATGATTGTGTTGGCTGTCGAAGTGGCCGTGAGCGCCGCTTCGCCCAGGAAGCGGCCCACCCAGATGGAATTCACGGAGCCGTTCAAGGACTGCAACATATTGGCGAACAGGATCGGCAGCGCGAACTTGAGGAGTCCGCGGCTGATCGAGCCTTCGGTGAGGGAGAGGCGTTCCATGGCTGCCAGCGGGATGCGATTGCGGGCGGGAAGGCTACCAGCTACCGGCGGCGGCAGGCTACCAGCGCTGGGAGGCTATCGGCGCCCCAAAGGTACCGACGCCGCGAGACCACGAGCGCCCCAACGCTACCAGCGCTGCGAGGCCATCGGCGCCCCAAATCTACCGGCGCCGCGAGGCCACCAGCAGCCACACCGCCCCAAGCGCACTCAGCGCCCACCCCGGCCAGTAGCCGGCGCCATTCACGCCCAACCACACCAGGCCACCCAGGACAATCGCCGCTCCCACCGTCACCCCATCCCGCCGCCGCCCCGCCTGGCGCAATTCGGCGCGGATCTCCTCAGCCGTCGGCGACTCTACCTGCATGTGGAAAACGCCCCCCTGGGAGCGATGCACCGCCGCCTTGAGCAGCGAAGGCAGCGCGCGCGCGGCCTCGAGCAACTCCGGCATCTGCTGGCGCAGGTTCCGGAACACCTGGCGCACGCCGACCCGCTCGCGCATCCATTCACGCAGAATCGGGCTCGCGGTCTTCCAGATGTCGAGCTGCGGATACAGGTCGCGCCCCAGCCCCTCGACGTTCAGCAGGGTTTTCTGCAACAGAATCAACTGCGGCTGGATCTGCATGTTGAAGCGGCGCGAGATCTCGAACAGCCGTACCAGGATGTTGCCGAAGGAAACATCCTCGAGCGGCCGGTCGAAGATCGGTTCCAACACGGTGCGGATGGCGGACTCCATCTCATCCACGCGCGTGTCGGGGGGCACCCATCCCGACTCGACGTGTAGCAGGGCGACCCGCCGGTAGTCACGATCAAACACCGCGAGAAAATTCTCGGCCAGGTAGTTCTGATCGCGCGGGTCCAGTGTGCCCATGATGCCGAAGTCGACGGCCGCGTAGCGTGGCTTGCCGGGATCGGTCACGCTCACGAAGATGTTTCCCGGGTGCATGTCCGCGTGAAAGAAGTTGTGGCGGAACACCTGGGTGAAGAAGATGCGTACGCCGTTTTCGGCGAGCAGCGGGATGTTGGTTCCCACCGAGCGCAGCCGCTCCATGTCGCTGATCGGCACGCCGTGGATGCGTTCCATGACCATGACATTGATACGGCAGTAATCCCAGTAGACTTCCGGGACGTAGAGCAGGTCGGAGCCGGCGAAGTTGCGTTTGAGCTGGGATGCGTTGGCGGCTTCGCGCATCAGGTCGAGCTCATCGAGAATGGTCTTCTCGTACTCGGCCACCACTTCAACGGGCCGCAGGCGGCGGCTCTCGCTCCAGTAGCGCTCTGCCAGGCGCGCAAGCGCATACAACACTTCGAGGTCGCGTTTGATGACCTCGCTCATGCCCGGGCGCAACACCTTCACGACGACTTCGGCGCCGCTTTTCAGCCGTGCCGTATGGACCTGCGCGATGGAAGCGGCGGCCAACGGCGTCTCATCGAAGTCCGCGAACGTCTCGGTCACGGGCTGGCCGTGGGCCTTCTCAATCGCCGCGCGCGCCATGGATCCCGGGAAAGGCGGCACCCGATCCTGCAATTTCGCCAATTCCACCGCAATGTCCAGCGGCAACAAGTCGCGCCGCGTGGACACCGCCTGCCCGAACTTCACGAATATCGGTCCGAGCTCCTGCAGCGCGAGCCGTAACCGCTCGCCGCGCTCGGCCCGGCGGCGGCGTTCAAACCAGACATCCGGCGAGAGGAAGAACAGGAAGCGCAGCGGCCGGTACAGGTGGGTTGCACGGACGAACTCGTCCAACCCGTGCTTCAGAAGAACACGTTGAATCTGGAGCAGGCGAGCGAGAACACGCAGCTTCACGGGCGCGTCAGAAGATCGATGCGGGCCGCAATTCGGTCCACGTCCTCGCGAAGTTGATCGACGCCCTGCAGGTACTGATCGGCCTCGGCACGCGGCACGAGATCGCGCCGCTCGTGACCCAGATACTCGGCGGCATTGCGCACAGTTGTTTCCGCTGCCTTGCGCGTCCAACCGAAGGCGGCGCGGGCGAATCGCCCGATCTGATGCGCAGGGACATCACCCACAACGAGTGACAACTCGTCTTCGAGATCCGGCCGTAGCAACAACATCAGCTCGCGAAACTTCTGAGCGAGCTCCGCATCGCCATCGACCCGGACATCGCCCCGCTGCATGAGCGCCTCGGGCGCCGTTCCCGACAGTGCCAGCAGACTGAAAGGTCCCCCCCGGATGACTGCATCGGCCGGGGTGTCAGCCTCGACCGGACTCAACTTCAATGACAGGCCCGTCGACTCGATCAGCACCCGGCGCGGGCTGCCGGCGATGGCCACCGCGACGCGGTGCCCGGCCAGCTCGGCGCACAGCCGTTGCGCCCGCGGCGAGCGCGGCAGTCCACGGTTGAGCACGTTTTCGAGGGTGGCCGTCAGCATAGGGCGGCCATCTTATCCGAACCGCCCTAAGTAGCCGAGGGGAGCGCCGGTCCGCTGTGAATGTCGGTCAGGTAGCGATCGACGTCAGCCAGATAGTCTGTCAACAGATCGTGCGCCTTCAAGGTGAGCGATACGAAATCGCGCCGGCCATCGCGCGCATCCGGTACCCGGTCAACATAGCCGCGGGCGGTGAGCTCACCGATCCGCCGCAGCGAGGTGGTGGCCGACACACCCGGAATCGAGATGGTCAGCGCCGACACCGACAGCTTGTGATCGCCCTGCTCCGTCCGCAGCAGCTCGAGCAGCAACTCCCAGGCAACATCATCCAGCTTGTGCTCGTCATAGCGGCCGCGCAGCGAGCGCAGCTTCTCAATGGCATCCAGCACCGGCACCTTGCGCCGCCCGGTTGACTCGAGGTCGCTCGCAATACCCTCATGAGCGATGTCGGGGGCGCGGCCGCGGTGAATCAGCCGGTCCTGGCGGGCGCGCTCGAGCGCCTTGGTGACCGCGGCCACCAGCTCGGCGGTGCTGACGGGCTTCACGAGAAAATCACAGGCGCCGCCGCGCAGCGCACTGATCGCGGACTCCAGGGACGGCTGCGCCGTCAGCAACAGGATGCGCGGCGTCGGCCGGCCGAGCGGCGTCTCGTTCAAGGCTTGGGCGAACTGCAGCCCACTCATGTGCGGCATGTACAGATCGGTCACGATCACCGCGATATCTCTGTTCGCACTGACAGTGGTCAGTGCCTGCATCGGGTCGCTGCTCGTGACACAGTTGAACCCGGCGCCCCCGAGCGCGCGCTCGAGGACGGTCAGGGTCGTGAGATCGTCGTCGAGAAGCAGGATTACTTCTTTCATGTCGCGGTGAGTGGTACCGGGTCAGGCCTTGTAGCCGCGATGGACGGCCACGATGCCGCCCGAGAGATTGTGATACCGGCAGCCCTCCAGCCCCGCGGATTTCAGCATTTCCAGCAACGGCTCCTGGGCCGGATGCATGCGGATCGACTCCGCAAGATAACGGTAGCTGGCCTCATCGCCCGCGACGAGCCGCCCGAGCAGCGGCAATATGCGGAACGAGTATGTGTCATATAACGGCTTCAGGGCAGGCACCACTGGTTGGGAAAATTCGAGGACCAGAAGCTGTCCGCCCGGCTTCAACACCCGCTGCATGGACGCCAGCGCGGCCGCCTTGTCAGTGACATTGCGCAGCCCGAAGCCGATGGTGACGCAATCGAAGCTCCCCGCGGCGAACGGCAGCTTTTCCGCGTTCGCCTGTACATAACGCAGGTTGCCCGCGAACCCGGCATCCAGCAGCCGCTCCCGGCCCCGGGCGAGCATCGCCGCGTTGATATCGGTGAGCACCACGGTTCCCTTCCGGCCGACCTGTTTGGCGAGGCCGGAGCACAAATCACCCGTGCCGCCGGCAACATCCAGGGCGCTCTGCCCCGGGCGCAAATTCGCCAGGGACAGGGTGAACTGCTTCCACAGGCGATGCGCGCCCCCGGACATCAGGTCGTTCATCAGGTCGTAGTTGCCCGCGACCGAGTCGAACACCCCGCGCACCCGGCGGGCCTTGTCTCCCCAGGGAATCCGCTCGAAGCCGAAATCCGTTGAAGTGTCGTCTGCCATAACCTGCATCCCGTGCCAGACCCCATTATGGCACCTGACGACGTCCCTTTTCGTCCCGCCGTTGCGTCCTGTCCTCACAGGTCCGGACGATAATTAACCTTGGGTTGCTTTTTGATGTTGCTTTTTTGAAGCAGCGCTGTGCAGAATCAGCCCCGGATACGGGGGTCTTGAACGGAAGAAGGCCGGGCGCTCAAACGCCCGGCCTTTTTTCATGGGCGCCCCCGGTGACGTCCCAGCTTCGACACACCCTTTTGATTTTCCATGTCGGTTTCCAGTCACACTGCTAGCATCGGTTCATGCCGCAGGGTGACAGTGCAAGCGCGCAGGACAGATCGGGGTTGGTGGCCGCTGAGCTGGTTCGCGCCCAATATCGGAATATCCCCACTGCCGTCTCGGTCAACGCCGTCATCGCCGCGCTGCTGTGCATCGCCTTGCAGGAGACGGTGCCACTCGAGCGGCTCGGATGGTGGCTGTTGGTGGTGTATGTCGTCGCCGCCATCCGGTTTCTGGTGTGGCTGCGATTTCACTCAGCGTCCCTGGACGATGCCGTAACCCGGATGTATCGGCGGCTCGCCGTCGCCGGCTCCGGGGTGAACGGGCTCGTGTGGGGCGCGGGCGGAATCATTCTGTATGCGTCCCATAGCCCCGCCAGTCAGTTCCTGTTGCTGATCACTCAATTCGGCATGGGTGCGGGGGCCGCCTACGCATCCGCGCCGGCGTTCGCGGCTGTCATGGCCTACCTGCTGCCGAGCGTACTTTTGTCATCAGTCCCCTTCTTCATGGAGGGCGACTCGGTCCACGTGACGTTGGGCACGATGTTGTTCGTGTTCGTTGCCGCGGCCACCCATTTTACGTACGGCATTTCGCGGACGATTGCACGTGCCATCGCTCTGCGATTCGAGAACCTCGAGCTCATCCACGAGCTGCGCAACCAGACTTTGGCTGCCGAACAAGCGCGTGAGGCAGCCGAGGAAGCCAATGTCGCGAAGTCCCGCTTTCTGGCGGCGGCTGGTCACGACTTGCGACAGCCTCTACACGCGCTCGGGTTCTTTGTGGACGCACTTCAGGAACAGTCGCTTGCTGCGGACGGTCGAGCGGTGGTTACCAACATCAGGCGTTCCGTGGACGCCATGGAAGACCTCTTCAATTCGCTGCTCGATGTATCCCGACTCGACGCCGGCATCGTCCGTCCGCGGGTAGCGACGATCGCGTTATCGCCCTTGATGGAGCGAGTACGCGTCGAGTTCGAACCCGCGGCCGCGCAAAAGCAGCTTTCCTTGCGCGTGCGGCGCAACTCGCTTTTTGTACGAAGCGATCCTGTTCTGCTCGAGCGCGTCATGCGCAACCTGGTTTCCAATGCGGTGCGTTACACCGATCGAGGAAAAATCGTGCTCGGTGCCCGTCGCGTGGGCGGCATGGTGCGAATCGAGGTCTGGGATTCCGGGCGCGGTATTCCAAAGGACAAGCATCGGGAGATTTTTCAGGAGTTTCGACAGCTCGATAATCCGCAGCGCGATCGGCGTAAGGGATTGGGCTTGGGACTCGCCATCGTGGAGCGCCTCGTGAAGCTGCTCGATCACCCGCTAGAGCTGACCTCGCAGCCCGGCAAAGGCTCGGTATTCGCCGTGACAGTGCCGCGCGGCCGGCGGGAGGAGTTCGTGCCCGGTGAGGCGGACGGTCAGATCGTCGTTGATCGTGACGTAGCCAACTCGTTGATTCTGGTGGTCGACGACGAACTTGACGTGCGCGAGAGCATGTCGGCGCTACTGCGTCGTTGGCATTGTGAAGTCGTGGCCGCGGAGTCCTGTGAGGACATGTTGCATAAGCTCGTCTCGGTGCAGCGCATTCCGGACCTGATTGTTTCGGACTACCGATTAAACGAAGGCGAGAACGGCATCGAGGTCGTTGCGCGCCTGCGCGAGGAATTCAACGCTCAGGTCCCCGCTCTGCTGATCACCGGCGATACCGGGATCGAGCAGCTCATAGAAGCCGAGGAAAGTGGGCTGCACGTGCTGCACAAACCCCTGAATCCGTCCCGGCTCCGAGCGTTAATAGCGAATCTGCGCCGGGAGAGGATCCGCGCAGCCTGAGAGGTCAGGCGATGCACGAGGTCTCGAGCCAAGGCGTGCTATTGCGGGTTGAGCGCGCTCAGACGTCTTTTCTGATAACGCTCCCAGTTCGCGGCCTGCTCACGTCCCAGCTCATGCAAATACCGCCAAGTGAACAGGCCGGTGTCGTGTCCGTCGTCAAAGACGATCTTCACGGCGTATTGGCCCACGGGCTCCACGGCCCGGACGCCCACGGCCTCTTTGCCGAGCACCAGCACCTCCTGGCCCGGACCGTGCCCCTTCACCTCCGCGGACGGCGAGTGCACCCGCAGGTACTCAAACGGCAGCTCGAACCGGCTGCCGTCCGAAAAACTCACTTCCAGCAGCCGCGATTTGCTGCGGACCTTGATTTCAGTGGCAATAGGGTCAGACATAGCTCCCCAGTATAGTCTGGGCTATATAGCCGATGGGCCGCTGCTGATAGGATCGCGCGCCATGCAGACACTGGATGTCAGTACGCCACACCCGGCCAACGCGCTGGAGCGTTCGCTGTTCATTCGCGCCGAACAGATTCGCGCGCAGTTCCGCATTATGCCCGGCGCTTTCGTCGGCTCCGCGCTCGTGGCAACTCTCCTGGTGGCGCTGCTGTGCGACAGACTGAGTCTGCACGTGCTGCTTCCCTGGTTGGTCATGGTCTATCTCCTGTCGGCAGCACGCTTCATTCTGTGGCGCCTGTTCCGCAAGGCCGATCCGCCGACTTCGCGGATGCAGCGCTGGGGTCGCCTCGCCATAGCGGCCGGGGCGATGTCCGGCGTGCTGTGGGGCATAGGCGGCATCATTCTTCACGACCGGGCGAGCCTCTCGCACCAGCTCTTTGTCCTGGCGGCCACCACAGGGCTGGGATTTACCTCGACCTACATGACGGCACCGCTCCTGCCCGCATTTCTTGCGTACGTGTGTCCGAGCTTTCTGCTGTCGGCCATTCCGTTCCTGCTCGACGGGGACCGCATGCACGTGGCGATCGGTATCGCCACGCTGGTGCTGCTGCCTGTGATGGCGCAGTTTGCGGCGCGTATCTCGCGGACCTTCCTCGAGTCGGTCAATGTCAAATTGCAGAACTCCGAGCTCATGGCGGAGCTGCGCCGCCAGAAGGAAGCGGCGGAGGAAGCGAACATCGCCAAGTCGCGTTTCCTGGCCGTGGCGAGTCACGACCTGCGCCAGCCTCTGCATGCATTGGGGTTGTTCGTACAGGCCCTGCAGGAATCCTCCATTGCGACGCACGAGCGCCATCTCGTCGGCAACATTCGCCGCTCGGTGGATGCGATGGAAGACCTGTTCGATGCGCTGCTCGATATCTCTCGACTCGATGCCGGCATCGTGCGACCCCGCTTCGAGACGTTCGCTCTGGCAACGCTGTTTGATCGCTTGAATTTCGAGCTCGGCCCGCTCGCGAAGCAAAAAGGCCTGTCACTGAGCGTGATGAAGACTTCCGTATACATTTGCAGCGACCCCACGTTGATTGAGCGGATTGTGCGCAACCTCGTCTCCAACGCCATCCGCTACACCGATCGTGGCGGTGTGTTGCTCGGCTGCCGCCGCCAGGAAGGCGGTTTGCGCATCGAGGTGTGGGACACGGGCCGCGGCGTTCCGACCGACAAACACCGCGAGATTTTCCGCGAATTCGCCCAACTCGACGCCACCAACCGCGACCCTCACAAGGGTCTGGGCCTGGGGCTGGCGATTGTCGAACGGCTGGCGAAGCTGTTGGATCACGATGTCCGCCTGCGCTCGACTCCGGGGCGCGGCTCGGTGTTTTCCGTGGCCATCCCGCGCGGTCGCGAGGAGGATGTGATAGCCAACACCGTGGTCGAGCAGACGACCGCGTTCGATCTGTCCGACGTGCTGATACTCGTCATCGACTCGGACCCCGCGGTGCGCCAGGCGATGGAGGCGCTGCTCGGCAAGTGGAATGCGGAGGTGATCGCGGCGGCGTCCGGTGCGGAGATGAAGGACAAGCTGCCGTTGGTGCGGCGGGTGCCCAGCCTCATCATTTCCGACTATCATCCAAGAGCGCCGGCCACTCTCGGCGCCGGCCCGACGCTGGCGGTCATCGACATGCTGCGAAGCGAATTCAACACCGAGATTCCAGCGGTGTTGTTGACCGGCGACACGGCAGTTGAACGACAGATGCGCGATCAGGAGGTCGCGGGCCTGCCGGTACTGCACAAGCCGCTGAGCCCGGCTCGATTGCGGACGTTGATTGCCAACGTGCTGCGGATCGATGAGCATCATAGAACGCGCAGGGCGAGCTAGCGTAGGGCCCGCGCAGGGCGGAAAAGGACCTCGGCGCCGCGTGTCCAGTGCCACGCCAATCAACGATACTAGGCCGTGATCATCCCAACTCGTCGGGCGACGAGCACGGCCTGGGTGCGGTTCACCACGCCCAGTACCTTGAAGATGGCGGTGACGTGAGCTTTTACAGTCTTTTCAGAGAGCCCCAGCTCGGTGGCAATCTGTTTGTTGGTCTTGCCCTGGCACACGCGCGACAGCACTTCGAGCTGGCGCAACGTGAGCAATGCGACGTCAGGCTCGGCCGTAGCCCCGGCATCGTTGCTGCCCGCGGCGCCCGGCAGCGCATGCGAGATCGGCGGACCCGATGACTGCAAGGCCAAAGGTACGGTCACGTTGCCCTCCAGCACCTGCTGGAGCACTTCAATCAGCACCTTCGTTGCCGCCGATTTCGGAACGAATCCCATCGCGCCCGCGTTGATGGCGTGGCGCACGTTCTCCGGATCCTCGAGAGCTGACAGCACTACAACCGGCAGTGACGGCAGCTTCTCGTGGAGTTTCCCAATGAGGTTGAATCCACTGATGCCCGGCAGTGCCAGGTCCAGCAACACCAGGTCCAGGTCGGGATTCTCGGCAGCCATGGCAAGGCCCTGCTCACCATCGCGCGCCGACATCACCGTGACGTCGTCCGCGAGGGTATCGAGGGCTGCTGAGACACCCTCTTGCACGAGAGGGTGATCGTCGATGACAAGTACTTTCAGAGTCATTTTTCTGGGAAGTTCAGTCAGCCAGTGTGCGGGCGGTGAAGCAGCGCGCCAAGTGGACCTTGGTCCCACTTTTATGTAACGGCAGCTTGCGCGTGTTGATGCGATTGCGCCATGAGTATCGCCGCCACCTTGAATATACCCGGCTGCGTGGGGCGCAACCGCAGCAGATTCGCGATTTCCGACAGATAATTTCCGCAAGGAATGAGACGTGTCGCCCAGTACCCGCACTGGCAGCGCCGTCATCTGCGAAATGCGCTGTTGTATACATTGGGGGTGATTGCGCGCTCGATCAAGTGGCTGGCATTCAACTGAATCAACTGGCACCACATGACACTCGCGCGTCTGATTCGCCGGGCAGGCTGTTGGGTTATCGCGTGGAGTTGCGTTCGACCTTCCGCAACGGTTTGATATTCGCGATCCGGCCCTGTTGGTTACGCGTATACGGTTCCCGACCGGTGGCGGGATTCCCAGGCGAGCGCGCCGCCCATTCCCACGAGCCACTCGACTGCGCCCGCCTGCGTACTCGATCGCCAACCGGTTGCCCGCGCTGCATGAGCGGTCGCTTGGGACTTTGGTCTAGTCCGAACGGCAAATTGCTTCACGTATGATCTTTTGAGCCGAAAAGCTGCCATCCGGACGGCGGTCATCGGCGCTGGCGCGCGGCCACCATCCAACGGGTGCGGCAACGCTTCCGTTGCGCCGCTGCGATGTGGGGGCCGAACCCGGCCTGCGCCTGGGTTCGGCAACCTCCTCCACAAATGCATACTGGACTCATTCTAAAAGTCGCCATTTGTTCGTTTTCCGGGCACTTATGGCTTGTTATGGTGACATTCCGCAGCACCCGCCTATACTGAGGATTCCGCATTATTAGGGGGCTCCGCCGGTCGCGGCTTTGAATGGAACCAACTGATACCTCGCATCCCGACTACTATCATCGAGTCGTGGATTGCCAGTGGGCCTGTCCGGCTCACACCGATGTTCCCGAATACATCCGGCTCATAGCACAGGGCCGCTTCACCGAGGCCTACATGGTGAACCGGCACTCGAATGTGTTTCCCGGAATCCTGGGCCGGGTCTGTGACCGGCCGTGCGAGCCCGCCTGCCGGCGCGGCCGGGTCGAAGAGAAACCCGTCGCCATCTGCCGCCTGAAGCGGGTCGCCGCCGACCACCGGGACGATGTCACGGCGCAGCTTCCGAAAATACCCAAGGTCAAAAATGGCCGCCGGGTGGCCCTCATCGGCGCCGGCTGTGCCTCATTGACGGTCGCCAATGACCTGATGCCGCTCGGCTACCAGGTCACGATCTTCGAACAGTACGGCGAGCCCGGCGGGCTGATGCGGACCAACATCCCGTCATTCCGCCTGCCGCACACCGTGTTGAATGAAGAGATCGCGATGATCACCAACATGGGCGTGGACCTGAAGTTGAACCACCCCATCAAAAGCCTGCGCGAGCTGCTGAGCGCCGGCGGTTTCGATGCCGTGTTTGTCGGCTCCGGCGCGCCCAAGGGCAAGGAGCTGAAGCTGCCCGGCCGCGAGGCCGCCGCGGCCAACACGCACATCGGCATCGCCTGGCTCGAGTCGGTGGCCTTCGGCCACATCGAGAAGATCGGCGAGCGGGTGTTGATCATCGGCGTGGGCAACACCGCGATGGACTGCTGCCGTACCAGCCTGCGGCTCGGCGCGAAGAATGTGAAAGTGATGGCGCGCAAGCCCCGTACTTTCTTCAAGGCGTCCGCGTGGGAGCTCGAGGACGCGGAGGAAGAGAGCGTCGAAATCGTCATCAATCGCTCCCCCAAGGCGTTTGTTGTCGAGAACGGAAAGCTCGCCGGCATGCTGTTCGACAAGATGGAGTATGACGTCGACCCGTCCGGGAAGATCCTCGCCGAGCGCACCGCCGGCGAGGAGCTCATTCCGGCCGATGATGTCATCCTCGCCATCGGCCAGGAAAATGCATTCCCCTGGATCGAGCGCGACCTGGGTATCGAGTTCGACAAGTGGGATGTGCCCGTGGTCGACAAGGTCACGTTCCAGTCGACCCGCGCGGGCGTGTTTTTCGGCGGCGACGCCGCGTTCGGGCCCAAGAACATCATCTGGGCCGTCGAGCACGGTCACCAGGCCGCGATCTCCATCCACCGGCACTGCGAGGGCCAGTCGGTCGCGGATCGCCTGCCGCCCGGCGTCAACCTGCAGAGCCGCAAGATGGGCATGCACGAGTGGTCGTATTCGAACGACTACGCCCCCGTGGAACGCCGCCTGATGCCCCATGTGTCGCTCAAGGAGCGCTTCAAGAAACTCAACATTGAAGTGGAGCTCGGCTTCACGGCGGAACAGGCGGCGCAGGAAGTGCAGAGGTGCCTGAACTGTGACGTGCAGACGGTGTTTGCTCCCAAGCTGTGCATCGAGTGCGACGCCTGTATCGACATCTGTCCCGTCGATTGCCTGACCATCACCCAGAATGGCACGGAGGCCGACCTGCGGACGCGCCTGAAGGCTCCGGCGCTCAATCTCACCCAGCCGCTGTTGGTTTCGACGCCCCTGGCGCAGACCGGACGTGTCATGGTGAAGGACGAGGACCTGTGTGTTCACTGCGGGTTGTGCGCGGAACGCTGCCCGACCGCAGCCTGGGACATGCAGAAGTCTTACGTATGCTGGCCGCATGCCGACGATGAGTCGCGGGATCTGAAGGCGAAGGAACCGAAAATCGCATGACTGCGCACATCAATGATTTCGTCATCAAGATAGCGACCGTCAACGGGACGGGCTCGGCGAGCGCCAACTCACTGCTGATGAAGTCCATCTTCCGCAGCGGCATTCCGGTCATGGGGAAGAACTACTTCCCCTCCAACATCCAGGGATTGCCCACCTGGTATGAAATCCGCGTGACCAAGGACGGGCACGTTGCCCGCTCCGGTCGTGTCGACATCATGGTCGCCATGAACGCGGAGACTTACGCACGCGATGTGCGCGAAGTCGCGCCCGGTGGCTACCTGGTATACGACTCGACATGGCCGCGCCCGGCGCTGCTCAAGCGCGAAGACATCACCGTACTGGGCGTGCCGCTCGCCCGGCTGTGCAACGAGAACTTCAACGGCGTGCGCACCCGCATTCTGATGAAGAACATCTGCTATGCGGGCGTCCTGGCGGCTCTGTTGAACCTGGACGTCGAGCGGATCCGCGAGTTGCTTGCGCAGACCTACGCGAAAAAGCCGCAGCTCGTCGACAGCAACATGAAGGCCATTCAGCTCGGCTACGACTATGCCAAGCAGAACTTCTCGTGCCCGCTGCCGTTGCGCGTCGAGAAGATGGATGAAACTTCCGGCCACATCATGATCGATGGCAACACGGCCGCCGCTCTGGGATGTGTCTACGCCGGCGCAACTGTTGCCGCTTGGTATCCCATCACGCCCTCGACGTCATTGATGGATGCCTTCAAGTCCTTCAGTGATCGCCTGCGTGTGGATCCCGACACCGGCCGCAGGAACTTTGCATTCATCCAGGCGGAAGATGAGCTGGCTGCCATCGGCATGGTGATCGGCGCTGCGTGGAATGGCGCGCGCGCCTTCACGGCGACCTCCGGCCCGGGCATTTCCCTGATGAACGAATTCCTGGGACTGGCGTACTACGCTGAAGTCCCGGCCGTGATTTTCGACATCCAACGTGTTGGTCCGTCCACCGGTATGCCGACGCGGACCCAACAGTGCGATCTTCTCGAGTGCGCTTACGCCTCACACGGCGATACCCGGCACGTTTGCCTGTATCCCGCCAACCCGGAAGAGTGCTTCTACATGGCGGCACAGGCGTTCGATCTCACCGAGCGCCTGCAGACACCCGTCATGGTTCTGTCCGATATCGATATCGGCATGAACGACTGGATGTGCCGCGATCTGAAGTGGGATGACGCTTATCGCCCCGATCGCGGCAAGATGCTCGAGAAGGAAGAGATCCTGAAGCTCGAGAAGTTCTACCGGTTTCTGGACAAGGATGGTGACGGCATCTGCTACCGCACGTTGCCCGGTGTACATCCCAAGGCGGCGTACTTCACGCGCGGCTCCGGACACAACCAGTACGGTACCTACACCGAGGACTCGGCTGAGTACCAGACTGTGTTGGATCGGCTGATGAAGAAGTGGGAGACGGCGAAGAAGCTGGTGCCGCGGGCCGTGATTGATGCTACCGCCGGCAGCCACATCGGTTTGGTGTCGCTTGGCAGTTGCGATGGTGCAATCCAGGAAGCCATGAGTGTGTTGAAGGCGCAAGGTTTTGCGGTCGACTACATGCGAGTGCGTGCCTTCCCTTTCAGTGAAGATGTGGAGCGTTTTCTCGCTGCCCACGAGGTACTGTTCGTGATCGAGCAGAACCGCGATGCGCAATTCAAGTCGTTGCTCACGCTCGAAACGAAAGTCGAGAAAGCGAAAATGCGCTCGCTGCTCAGTTATGACGGACTGCCCATCTCGTCACAGTTCATAGTGGACGGAGTGTTGGCGGAAGTACGGCCCACACCGAAGTTGCAGCCCGTGGGGGCGGCGCATGGTTAGCTACCCCGGCACCGCCTCGACAACCGCAGCGCGGGCCGCGGCCGCAGCCCACGTCGGCGCCGCGGCTCTCGTTGCTGCCGTGGGTGTCCACCCCACCCCCGCGCCGCGCCCCTCGGCCGCCCGTACCCCGGAGCGCTCATGACTTTCATTGCCAAGCCCAAAATTCGCCACCCGTCGCTGCCCAAGAACGGCCTCGGCTTCACGCGCCGCGACTACGAGGGCGCCCTGTCGACGCTCTGTGCAGGCTGCGGTCACGACTCCATCACCGCCTCGATCGTCGAGGCTGCGTGGGAGCTGTCACTGGAGCCGCAAAACCTCGTCAAGCTCTCCGGCATTGGTTGCTCGTCGAAGACGACTGCCTACTTCGTCAGCGGTGGCCACGGGTTCAACTCGGTCCACGGCCGCATGCCTTCCATTGCGATGGGCGCCAACGCCGCCAACCGCAACTTGAAGTACATTGGCGTTTCCGGTGACGGCGACACCTTGTCCATCGGCCTCGGCCAGTTCTGTCACGCCATCCGCCGCAATCTCAACATGCTGTACATCATCGAAAACAACGGTGTGTACGGCCTGACCAAGGGCCAGTTTTCCGCCTCCGCCGACGTCGGCACCAAGGCGAAGAAAGGTGAAACCAACTTCCAGCCGCCGATCGATCCGGTGCTGCTCGCCATGACCCTGGGCGCCTCCTTTGTCGCGCGCAGCTTCTCCGGTGACAAGGAGCAACTCGTCCCGCTCATCGAGGCCGGCCTGAATCACAACGGCTTCGCGTTGATTGACGTGTTGTCGCCCTGCGTGACGTTCAACGACCACGAAGGCTCAACCAAGAGTTACGCCTACACCCGCGAGCACTACGAGCCGGCCGTGCACGCCGACTTCGTGCCGCTCGAGCGCGAAATCACCGCGAGCTACGGGCCAGGCGAGGCACTTCCGGTCGTCATGCACGACGGCAGCCGCATCGTCCTGCGCAAATGCGAGGACGGCTACGACCCGACCAACCGCAGCGCCGCCCAGGTGTATATCCAGGACCGCATGAAAGAGGGCGAATACCTCACCGGCCTGTTGTTTGTCGAGCCGTCACAGAACGAGTTTCATACACTGAACAACACGCCCGATGCGGCGCTCAACAGCATTCCGTACGAGAAGCTGTCGCCCGGCTCCGCCGGTTTGGAAAAGATCATGACCCGCTATCGCTGATACACGCGCCCACACACCGCCCCGGCGCGGCGCCTGCGCCCGGGTCGCAAGCAGCCATGGACCACGAAGCCATCTATCGCCTCCAGAAAGCAGTGACCCTCGCGCGGCAGGCCACGGAGCAGGCCCGCCTCGACAACTGCGATGTCGGCGACATAGACGACGCGCTCGAAGCTCTGGACACCGAGCTCGCCAAGCCCACGCCGAACAGGAACACGGTAACCCTGTACCTCAACTCCGTCGCCCGCAGCCTGATCGCCGCCCCCTCGGCCCGCGACGCACGGGACCAGATTGATCGGGCGCTACGACTGGCCGGGCTGCCGGCGACCTGGGAGCAGTGAAGGTTCGCAAGCGGCCGCTGCTCTGCGACTGACGCTTGATTCGGGGGCTGAACGGGAGCAGGTGGGCCGAGCGTCACCGCGCGGCAGTCTGCCCGGCGCGCGGCAGACGTAAGTTCTTGTTTTAAATGGCGCGCCCGATTGGATTCGAACCAACGACCTGCAGCTTCGGAGGCTGCCACTCTATCCATCTGAGCTACGGGCGCGCGGACCGCGGATGTTACAAGAGATTCCCCACGGTCGCTAATCGTGCGGGACGATCGCGGTGGGAAGAGGAGAAGGCGTATCGAGTTGAGAGGGGGAGGGGGCGCTTTGTGTCCCGCTGGGTCCCTGGGAAGGCCTGGGAAGGACTTGGAGGTGACTCTTCAACGTGCGGAATCCTTCGTACAGGACTTCCGCTATACACAGAATCAAGGCCACTGCATAGCCGGCCGCGGCTAATCCGAATAGCCACAACTTCGCGAGATGTCCAGGAGTGAACAGACGGGCGGCCATCAACGTCAACGTGATCGCCAGCAGGGCAAATGCGTATCCCATGCGCTGATACCTTCGATAGAAGGTATCGGCTTGTTCTACCAAGCGATTGCGATGCGCTTCAATACCCGAAACGTTCTGGCCTTCCTTCTTGTACAAGAACTCCTCAACGCACGCACGTGCCTTGTCGGACAGATGCACGTTTCTCGAGTTGACCAACGCCAACAGCGAGACTATTGAAACCAACGAGATGAAGTCCTGAGCCGATGCGTCACTTATCAGTGCCGTCGTCCAAACACATGCCTTCCAGCTCTGACCATTGTCCGTGGTGACCGAAGTACCACGGTTCTATCTTCCTCGTGATTTGTAATCTGGCCCCATTTTGGGCCGTCAAACGGGGGGCGACTGAATGGAAGACAATTTGGGCAAGTTGCACTCGGATGTCGCGCACATTCAGTCCGACGTTTCCGAAATGAAGGTTAACGCTCGCGATTTTCGCAAGGAGTTCACCGGCCTCGTTGCGGTTGCGCGCAGTGAGATCAACGACAACCTGTTCAAGAACTCTCGCGGCGCGGTGGAGCACACGGACAACGTGCGCGTGGAGCTGTCACAGAAGATTGATACGGTCCGGGACCGGATTGACAGCCTTCGATCGGAGATGATGCAGAAGTTCGAGCAGGTCGATCTACGGCTGCAATTGGTCCAGAGTGAGCTGACACGCCAGATCGATAAGGTCAAAGAGTCCGTTCACCGCGCAAAGATTCAGAATCTGCTGTGGTGTATCAGTCTGGGATGCGCCTTCTTTTACATTTTGGCTCACGCGCTCAAATGGTTTTGACGAACATGCCGGGCGCGGTCCGGCGGGGCCGTTCCTGCCGTCGAGTGCTGCTTTGCAGTAGTCCTGAGCGTTCCAGCCCCGGATTTCGTGGCGCCGCACGCATTGGGCTAACCTACCGGCCGGCCAGGGATCCGGTGTCAAAGGAAAGCCTCGATGCTCGATGCGGTACGCACCCTCTTTTCCGACCCCGATTTCATGCCACATGGGATGTGTTACCTGTGGCGCCCGGGGATTCTGAGCCTGCACATCATCTCGGACGGCCTGATCACCCTGGCCTACTTCTCCATTCCTTTCACCCTTCTGTACTTCGTCCACGAGCGCAAGGACTTGCAGTTCAACCGCATGTTCGTGTGCTTCGCGGTGTTCATTGTGGCCTGCGGCGCCACTCATCTGCTGGAAATCTGGGTGATCTGGAATCCGGTGTACTGGCTGTCGGGCATTGTCAAAGCCATCACGGCCGTGGCGTCGGTTCCCACGGCCATCCTGCTGGCGAGGTTGGTTCCACAGGCGCTGCAACTTCCCAGCCCGTCGGCGCTGAAGAGCGCCAATGCCGAGCTGGAGCGGGAAATCGCCGAGCGCAAGCGCGCGGAAGCGGACATCCGCAGAATGAATGACCGGCTCGAGGAGCGGGTGGCCGAGCGGACCCGCGAGCTCGAACAGGCGAACAGCACGCTGCGGCAAACTCAACTGGCGGTCATGCAGAATGAGCGGCTGCGTGCGTTAGGCCAGATGGCGAGCGGCATCGCGCATGACATCAACAACGCGCTGTCGCCCGCGTTCCTCAATTGCCGTGCGATGCTCGAGCGCCGCGATGATGTTGACAACGAGCTGCGGGAGTTTCTGACCGACATCCATCGCTCGGTCGAGGATGTGATGCATACCGTCACGCGCATGACCGAGTTCTATCGGGCGCGCGAGCCGCAGTTTGTGCCCACCCCGATTGCAGTCAGTCACATCCTCGAGCAGGTGGTTGATTTCACCCGTCCCCGCTGGCACGACATGGCGCAGGAGCAGGGGATTGTCATTGACCTGACAATGCAGGTCCTGCCGGACCTGCCGATGATTCTCGGAGTGGAAAGCGAGATTCGCCACGCACTGGTGAATCTCATCCTGAATGCCGTGGACGCCATGCCCGAGGGCGGTGCGCTGTCGCTTGAGGTTGGCTCAACCGAGCGCGCGGTGATTGTGGAGGTTCGGGACACCGGCACGGGAATGACGGAGGAAGTCCGGGGCAAGTGTCTGGAGCCGTTTTTCACGACCAAGGGTCAACGCGGCACGGGCTTGGGATTGGCGATGGTTTATGGAATGGTGCAGCGGCACGAGGCCGACATCGAAATTGACAGCTCGCCGGGGCGAGGCACCACGATGCGCCTGACATTTCCGGCCTGCGCGGCGGACCGTCTGACAGATCTACGCGCCGCGATTCCGAGCCGCGCCAACAGCGCGCGCATTCTCGTTGTGGACGATGACCGGCGGGTTTCCAAATCGCTGCGCCGAGTGTTGGAAGCTGACGGCCACCGCGTGACTGTGGCTGATGGCGGGCAGGCAGGCATCGACACATTTCTGGCGGCAACCGGCCGGGGCGAGTCGTTTTCGATTGTGATCTGCGACCTCGGCATGCCACACATCGACGGACGGCGGGTCGCCGCCGCGGTGAAAGCTGCTTCACCCAAGACACCGATTGTGCTCCTGACCGGGTGGGGGTACAGCATGCGGGAAAATGGCGATCTGCCCTCCCATGTGGATCACCTGTTGAGCAAGCCGCCGGACGTCAACGAGCTGCGTCTGGCGATCAGCAAGCTGACCGCCGAGATGGAAACCTAGGCAGGAAGGGGTTCCCGCCGGTGTTTCCGGGACGGGACATCCAGGGCGCGTATCGCACCGCATTCGATGGGGAAGGGCGTAAGTTCCCGAGGTGGTCTATACTGCGCCGCCGATTTACCAGGCGTTCCACGCGGATCCAAACGTGAGCAAGCAGGACACCCATTTCTTTAACACCTTCAGTGTGGTCATCGGCCTGCTGATTGTGATTGCGATCGGAATTTTTGCCCTGGCGCGGGTCGTCGCCAGCGAAACCCAGGACAAGCAGGTCCTGGAAGAAGCCCAGTATCTGAAGAGCGTTGACAGCCGCCTGCAGCCGGTCGGCAAGGAAGCGGTCTCGGGTGCGGACAACACCGCCCTCGCCATCAAGGCCGACGCAGGCTCCGCGGGCGCGGCTGGGAGCGCCAGCGGCGGTCCTGCAGCACCGAAGAACGGCGAGGAAACCTTCACTCAGGTCTGCAGCGCTTGCCACGGTGCTGGCATCGCCGGTGCTCCGAAGGCGGGCGACAAGGGAGCCTGGGGTCCGCGCATCGCCAAGGGTAAGGAAGTGCTCTATGACCACGCCCTCAAAGGCTTCCAGGGCAGCTCGGGCGTAATGCCGGCCAAGGGCGGCCGCGCAGATCTCTCAGATGATCTCGTGAAGGCTGCTGTCGACCATATGGTCGAGATGGCGAAGTAGACGGCGTATGACTATGCAGGGCGCCCCACGTGGGCGCCCTCATCTCTCTTCCCCGGCGGCGGATGTCGATCCAGCGTCCGGAACGTTATTGCCTCGCTGACATGCAGCGGCCCCACGGCTTCCTCTTCTGCAAGATCGGCAATCGTGCGCGCCAGCCTCAAAATCCGTTGTCGGGAGCGCGCGGGAAATCCCATCTGATCCATCGCTGCGACCAGTATCGACCGCCCCTCGCGATCTGGCGTACACAATCGTTTGACTTGACCATCATTCAGCCGAGCGTTGCACACACCCTGACGGGCAAGCTGGATCTCACGTGCGCGCTGTACGCGTTGCGCAATGTTGGCACTGGACTCAGTCGGCAGTTGTGTTTCATCGAAGTCGTTCAAAGCAACTCGCGGCACCTCCAGATGAATGTCGAATCGCTCGAGAAGCGGTGCCGACACGCGTCGGAGGTAGTTTGCGATCTGACCCGGCGAACATCCGCAGCTACCTTGCGGATCGCCAAATCGCCCGCAAGGGCAGGGATTCATGGCGGCAATGAGTTGGAATTGGGCCGGATACTGGGTGTGATACGTCGCTCGCGATAGGGAGATCACGCCCGATTCGATGGGTTCGCGCAGGGCTTCCAGGGCACGCCGGTCATATTCCAACAGCTCATCGAGGAACAACACGCCGTGATGGGCGAGGCTGATTTCACCTGGGCGCGCGATGCCGCCGCCGCCCACCAGGGACACGGCAGAAGCCGTGTGATGGGGCGTGCGCACCGGCCGTTGTCCGAAGCTGCCGACGCTGAACCCGACCCCGCTCGCGGACGCGATTGCGGCAACTTCCAGTGACTCGGCCTCGGTCATCGGCGGTAACAGACCGGGTAGCCGCAGCGCCAACATGCTTTTTCCCACACCTGGCGGCCCGCGCATCAGCAGTGAGTGCCCCCCGGCAGCGGCGACGGTGAGAGCACGCTTCGCCTGTACCTGTCCGCGTACATCATTCAAGTCGAGCGCGACCTCAGAAACATTGCCGGCGCTTGCGACACGTGGAGGAAGCAGTGGCAACGGGGCGCTCCCGTCAATGTGCGCACAAACAGCGAGAAGATGATTGGACGCGCGCATAACCGGCCCACTGTGACGGCGCCGCGATACGCCATGGCCGTCCGCAGTTAATAGTAGGCGGACCTCGTCGGCGTTAGCCTCCGGCACGACAATCTCATGCCCCGCCCGTGCAGCATGCGCAGCGGCCAACATCATCCCGGGCACCGCCCGCAATTCGCCATTCAACCCTAACTCGCCATAGAACTCGTGGTGTCCGAGGTCGATGGATGACGCGGGGTCGAACTTAACCTGCCCGGATGCGAGCAGGATGCCAAGGGCGATGGGGAGGTCGAAGCGGCCGCCGCGCTTGGGGATATCCGCGGGGGAGAGGTTGATGGTGATGCGGCCCGGCGGAAACTCGAAGTTGGAGTTGACGATGGCCGCTCGCACGCGGTCCTTGCTCTCCTTAACGACGGTGGCGGGAAGGCCGACAATCGAAAAGCTGGGCAGACCGGAATCCAGGCTCACCTCGACCTGGACCAAAGGGGCATGCAGCCCCAGTTGTGCGCGGCACGCGACTATCGCGATAGACATAGCCTTCCTTGGCTGAGATGTGTGACAACTCTAGTTGGGCTGGGTGGGCGTTGCGGCACCCGCGGCGCCTTCCATGGCGGCCACGCGCTTCTCCAACTCTTCCAGCCGGGCCCGGGTGCGCGCCAGCACCCGCACCTGGGCATCAAACTCATCCCGCGACACCAGATCGAGCTTCGTCAGGCTCGAGCGCAACACTGCGCGGAAGTTGTTTTCCAGGTCCTGCTGCACTGCCCTGACGCCGGGCGGCACGCTTTCAACCAGGCGTCGCACGATCTCGTCGATCTTCGGTGTATTCATGTGATTTTCCTTCGGGGAGCCCTGCCCTCATATGACGCAGGACTGCACATCGTAGCTCCAAAACAGTGCGCAGGGAGGCTCCTTACCTACGCAACCCATTCAAACCGCACCAAAAAACCCTATGGCACGGAATCTGCACTTTGTCTCCGCGCTGCACAAGCATACGGTCCGCGCGAGCATGGGGGCAGCCAGTGTTTGTCGCGCGAATCAGGCGATATGTCGACCAAGAGACCGGGAGAAAACATGCGCACCGCTTCAAAGACCCTGTTGACAACCCTGGGACTGGCGCTCGCCGTGCTGGGGCCTGCGTTAGCCTGGGGAGCTGACGCTCCGGCGCCGCCGGTGCCGAACAAAGGTGACACGGCATGGATGCTGACCTCGACAGCCCTCGTGTTGCTGATGTCAGTACCCGCTCTCGCATTGTTCTACGGCGGCCTGGTGCGCACCAAGAACATGCTGTCGGTCCTGATGCAGGTGTTCGTCGTTTTCTCAATGATCAGCGTTCTGTGGTGCGTGTACGGCTATTCGCTGGCCTTTACTGAAGGCAACGCCTTCTTCGGGGGTTTCAGTCGCCTGTTCCTGAACGGCACATTCAACCCGGCGACCCAGGAGTTTTCCCTGGCCGCCACCTTCAGCAAGGGAACGCCCCTGTACGAGCTGGTGTTTGTCGCCTTTCAGGCCACATTCGCAGCCATCACCTGCTGCCTGATCCTGGGCTCCCTGGTCGAACGCATGAAATTCTCCGCGGTCCTGCTGTTCATGGTGATCTGGTTCACCTTCAGCTACATCCCGGTCGCGCACATGGTGTGGTTCTGGGCAGGTCCGGACGCTTACACCTCCGCAGATAAGGCTGATGCGGTGACCGCGACCGCCGGTTACATCTGGCAAATGGGTGCTCTCGACTTCGCGGGCGGCACGGTAGTGCATATCAATGCAGGTGTTGCGGGGCTCGTTGGGGCTGTGATTCTTGGCAAACGTGTGGGTTTTGGGAGGGAGCCGATGCCGCCGCACAGCCTGACGATGTGCATGATCGGCGCTTCCATGCTGTGGTTTGGCTGGTTCGGTTTCAACGCGGGATCTGCGTTGGAAGCGAACGGGTCAGCCGCACTCGCGTTCATGAATACGTACCTCGCCACCGCCTGCGCAGTGCTCTCGTGGATGTTCTGCGAGTGGTTGCTCAAGGGTAAGCCGTCGATGCTGGGTGCCGCTTCGGGCGCGGTAGCGGGGCTGGTGGCGATCACGCCTGCTGCTGGTAACGTCGGTATCCCGGGTGCCTTCGCCATTGGTCTCGGAGTGGGCGGCGTGTGCCTCTGGGGCGTCACGGGCCTGAAGAGAATGATCAAGGCCGACGACTCCCTCGACGTGTTTGGCGTACATGCGCTCGGGGGAATATTCGGTGCCTTGACGACCGGCATCTTCAATGCACCTTCGCTCGGCGGTCCAGGTTCCGTCCAGGATTGGGTGAAAGGCACCGTCGGTTATCCGGGTATCGCAGCCCAATTGTGGATTCAGCTCAAAGCGGTGCTCTTGGTGACGGTCTGGACCGCAGTCGTGGCGACGGTGGCATTCCTGGTGGTCAAGGCGGTCTTGGGATTGAGGGTGTCGGAAGAACAGGAACGCGAGGGTCTCGACATCACATCGCACGGCGAACGCGCCTACGACATGTAATCGGGGGCTTTTTAACCTATACCGACTGCCAAGCTGCGGAAACGTGCTCCATGACGCAGCCGCTCCTGCGCGATGTGACGGACTTCTATGGCCGGGACTTTAGTGACGGGCGATACTGCGGCCCGACCGGGGAGGTCTGCTTATGTTGCGAAATCTGGTTATTGGCACACTTTTGAGCGCGGGCGCCATCTCGGTTGCGCATGCGGACTATTTTCGCTGGGTCGATGACCACGGCGGTGTGCATTACAGCGATCAATGGGTTCCCGGATCCGAGGTGATCAAGACGTCGCAGAAGGCCCCGAGCGGCGGCTCGTCTGGTCACTCGACCTATACCGCCCCTAAGAGGTCGGCTGCTCCGCCGCCATCGCAAGACAACGCCGCGAAGGCAGTGAAGGACGACGTCGCCAAAGCCCGCGACCAACAGTGCAAAGACGCCAAGGACCGGTACGACAAGGCCATCCAGGCGCGGCGCATCTACAAGGCGGCGGCCCCGAGCAATAAACCGGCGCAGGACACGCAGGATAAGCCCGAGGAGCGTCAGTTCCTGTCGGAAGAAGAGGCAGATGCTTATCGCGTGAAGGCGCGGCAGGATTACATGGACGCCTGCGGCTCCCAGACGAGCAAATAGCGCCTTGGCGTAGCCGCCCTGGTCCGGAGAAAAACCACCTTGGCTCCGCGCAGCCAAGCGTAGCCCGCAAAAAGCCGCGCTTTTTGCGGGCGGAAACGGAGCCCGGGCTCCGCGCGGCCAGTGCCGCGTTAAGACACTACTCTCAGCACGGGTGAACGCTCTATAGTTGCGCACCTGGCCACCCGGCCAATCAGTGCGGAATGAGAGAATAGAATGCGCGTTGGCTTTGTTGGTCTCGGCGCCATGGGCATGGGCATGTCGCGCAATCTTCATCGTGCCGGCCTGTTGAGCGCCGTCTGGAACCGCACGGCTGAGAAAGCCCAGACCCTCGCCGCCGAACTTGGTTGCAAAGCCCCCCCAACACTCGAAGCACTGGCTCCGGACGTTGATGCCGTGGTCGTCTGCGTCTCCGCGGATGATGACGTCCTGCAGGTCGTGACTGCCCTGGCGAAGGGTTTGCGCAAGGGGACACTGGTTATTGACTGCTCGACGGTCGGTGCGGACACAGCCCGCAAGGCGAGCACCATTCTGCAGCCGAGCGGTGTCGAGTTCCTGGATTGCCCCGTCAGTGGCGGCGTCGAAGGAGCGGAGAAAGCGACACTGGCGATCATGGTCGGCGGTACGCCAGAAGCGTTCGCTCAGGCGCAACCCATTCTCAATGCCATGGGCAAAACCGTTACCCACTTCGGCCCAACCGGCAGCGGCCAGGCGGCGAAGGCGACCAACCAGATCATGTGCGCCGGCATCATTGAGTGCGTGGCGGAAGCCATGGCGTTTGCCCGAGCACAGGGACTGCCACTCGACAAGGTCGTGGACACGCTGGGCAAAGGAGCCGGCTCGAGCTGGTACTTCGTTCACCGAGGTCCCAACATGGTGCGCGGTGCGTACCCGGCCGGCTTCAAAGTGCGTCTACATGCGAAAGACTTGGGTATTTGCCGCGACATGGCCGCTCGCTTCGGTGTTGCGTTGCCGGTCGTAGAGCGCATGCTCGGTGAATACGCCGAGCTGGTTTCCCGGGGCTACGGCGATGAGGACATCTCCGCGACCTTCAGGCTCAAGGAAGAGCTGTTCGAGCCCCCCGGAAAGGCCGGGGCACCCCGAAAGGACGCATGAGAAACGGCACCGACGGCGCCGACGAGTCCTTCTACCTCCCTGATTTCTGCACTTCGCGTGCCGCGCTCGCCAATGTTCTCATCGTCGAGCTGACCGCACTGATCCTGACCCTCGCCCACGAAAATGTCGGCGTTGGGTTCTGGACAGATTTGTCCCGCACCTCCCTGTTCCTGTTGTGGATCGGCCTGGCAGGGGCCGCACTGTTGTGTTGGATGCGGCGGCTGTTGAGCCGGCTCGCGGTGGCAAGAGCTTCGGCCGTCGTGATGCTGCTGATCGCCGCCTTGATTGCAGTCATTTCCGCGTGCGCATACTCCGTCGGCCGCTCCAACCTCGTTCAGGACGCCGGCGTCACCGCGCTGTTCCCGCCGGAACTACCGGCATTTCTCATCCGGAATGTGATCATCGGCCTGGTGATTACGGCGCTGGCGCTGAGATATTTCTATGTGATCCACGAATGGCGGCGCAACATCGAAATGCAGGCAACCGCGCGCGTTCACGCGCTCCAGGCGCGCATCCGGCCGCACTTCCTGTTCAACAGCATGAACACCATCGCCTCGTTGACACGCTCCAATCCGGCCGTCGCAGAAGAAGCTGTCCAGGATCTGGCCGATTTGTTTCGTGCCAACCTCAGTGATAAACGCGACACGATCACCCTGGAGCAGGAATATGAGGTGGCGCGAACATATCAGCGGATCGAGCAGTTGCGCCTCGGTTCCCGCCTGCATGTTGATTGGAAGATCGACTCGCTGCCGCGCAAGGCTTTGGTCCCCGGGTTGATGCTCCAGCCGCTCTTGGAGAATGCGATTTATCACGGCATTGAGCCGCGGGCTGGTGGTGGGACGGTGACCATAACGGGCGAGCTGTCCGACAAGCTCATTACTATCGTCGTTCGCAATCCCGTTGGCGATTACGAGAGTGAACGTGAGGGTAACCGCCTCGCGTTGGCGAACATCCGCGAGCGACTCGGTCTGTTGTATGGCGAGAAGGGACTCGTCAAGTCAGGGCGATTTGACGACGAGTACATCGTGACGTTGCGTTTCCCGCACGTTGAGACGCTGAATGAAGCCTAGAGTCCTGATTGTCGATGATGAGGCTCCCGCTCGGGAGCGATTGCGCAGTCTGCTGGTCGAGCTGGATCAGGCCGACGTGGTGGGTGAAGCGGTCACGGGCGAGGAAGCTGTCCAAAGAACTCTAGAGTTGGCACCGGACGTTGTGTTACTTGACGTCAGGATGCCCGGTATCGATGGTATCGAGGCCGCGAAGCACATGAACGTCCTCGAGCAACCTCCGGCGATCATCTTCACCACCGCATTTGATGAATACGCCATGAAGGCTTTCGATGCGCAGGCCGTGGGCTACCTGCTCAAGCCGATTCGCAAGGAGAAGCTCGCCGCGGCGCTGGCGCATGCGAGTCGACTCACGCGTCCGCAGCTTCAGAAAATCGGCAGCCCGGCCGAGGCGCGTTCGCACATTGCGGTCCGGCATCGCGACGGACTCAGGTTGATTCCCCTGGATGAGGTCCAATTCTTTTTCGCCGAACAGAAGTACACGACAGTGAAGCACCTCAAGGGAGAGGACCTGATTGAGGACTCGCTACGCTCACTGGAGGACGAGTTTGGTTCCGCGTATGTGCGTATCCACCGTAATGCGCTAGTGAGCGTGCGCTTCCTGGAGGGAATCGAACGTAATGCCGACGGACAATATTTCGTGAGACTGCGCGGCTGCGAGGCACCTCTTCAGGTCAGCCGCCGGATGGCAAGTGAGTTACGGGAGCGGTTTCGCATCTGACGCATAGTCAAACGAGTCGAAAAAGAGTCCGTGCGCAGGCGGAAACTCTGACCTGATTGCTTCGATCAACGCCGGTGGCCCCGCGGCGTATACATCAAACGTCTGCAAATTCGGGTAGTCCGCCAGCACTGCCTCGTGCACCCAGCCGACCCTGTAGTCCGTACCCGTCGCCTCCGACAACACGGGCGTGAATCGCAGTTGCGGATACTTCCGGACCCACTCAGTGACCAGCGCTTCCTCATACACGTCCTGCGCCTGGCGAGCCCCCCAGTAGAGATGGATGGGTCGGTCGACGCCGTTTTCGAGGGCGTGTCTGAGCATGGCCTTCAGCGGTGCAAATCCAGTTCCCCCGGCAATCATCAGTACCGGTTCCGGGCCTTCCCGATAAACAAACTGTCCGATGGGACCTTCGATCCTGAGCAGAGCGCCCGCGGTCAAAGCGCCCCAAAAGCCTTCCGTGAAGCCACCGCCGGGGACCCGTCTCACGTGAAGCTCAATTAGGCCGTTGTCATGCGGTGGGCAGGCTATTGAAAAACTGCGGCGTCTGCCTCCGTCGAGAAGGATGTCGAGGTACTGGCCCGGCTTGAATTCGAGTGGTTCGACCACGGGCAGTCGCAAGAACACTTGCATGACGTCCGGGGCCAAAGGTGTCATTCGCGCGATTCGACACGGCAGCGTTTTGATCTCGACGTCGGTAACGCTGGTAATCAGTCTCGCTTCGACCACGAGGTCGGAGCGAGCGCGAGCCTGGCAGAGAAGAATTTTGCCGGCCTGAGCCTCTTCCGCCGTCACTCCAAGCGGTGTGCCGTTCGGATACTCGATATTTCCAGAGCGCAATTGGACGCGGCAGGATGAACAGTGACCCGATTTGCAGCTATGCGGAAGGTTGAGGCCTGCGTTCAGCGCGCCGTCGAGAATCGGCCGATCGGCCGCCACTGTGATGCGGCGTCCGTGGGGCTCCACGAGGACTGTGTATTCAGAGACGGGCATGCGTCAGACTATCGCAACCGCAGCTATCGAAAGCCATTCATGTTCAAAAACCCATCCAGGGACAGGATCAATGACCTGCTACGTACGGCGCGGATCATCGCCGTTGTTGGACTCTCCGCCGATCCCTCACGGCCCAGCAATCATGTGGCCCAGGAGCTCCAGGGGTTTGGCTACCGGATCATTCCGGTGACGCCCAAAGGCGGCACCATCCTGGGTGAGAAGGCCGTCGCCGACCTCGATCATCTTGGCGATGTCCTGAAGCCGGGTGAGAAGGTGGACGTTGTCGATGTCTTCCGCCGGCCTGAATACGTCGCGGCCATCGTTGACGACTGCATCCGGCTGCACCTGCCTGCTTTGTGGCTGCAGGATGGCGTCGTCGATGAAGTGGCTGCGGAGAAGGCCGTGAACGCGGGGATTTTCACCGTGATGGATCGCTGTATGTATAGGGATCGTGCCGTGTTGAGATGATTCGGCTATTCTTGGGGGTATGCGCATCGACTTCACCAAGATGCACGGTTCTGGCAACGATTTTATTGTCTTCGATGGGTCCGCCGGGCAGGCCCTGCCGTCGGCGGAACAGCTCAGAAAGCTAGGCGACCGCCGCACTGGCATCGGCTTCGACCAGGCCCTGGTCCTCGAGAAGCCTCGACGGGCGGATACCGCGGTCTTCTATCGCATCTTCAATTCCGACGGTAGCGAAGTTGAACAGTGTGGCAACGGTGCACGCTGTGTCGCAGCCCTGCTCTATCGGCGTGGGCAAGCGAGCGCGGGTGCCATCACGATGGATAGCCCGGCTGGGCTCGTCCATGCACGCGTGCAGAGCGGGAATGTCGTTTCGGTAGACATGGGCGTACCGAATTTCGAACCTCGCAATCTGCCTTTCGATGCCCCCGCGCGGGCCGACACGTATAGTCTCGATGTGGGCGGCCAGAAGGTTGAGATAGGCGCTGTCTCCATGGGTAATCCGCATGCGGTCATCGTTGTCGATTCAACCGATGCCGCACCCGTTGAGACTCTTGGCCCGGCCATCGAGAAGCATCCTCGTTTCCCGAACCGTGTAAATGCTGGGTTCGTTGAAATCATTGATCGCTCGCACATCAAGCTCCGTGTGTATGAACGCGGTGCCGGCGAGACGCTCGCATGTGGTACCGGAGCATGCGCGGCAGTCGCTGTTGAGCGTAGGCGCGGACTTCTAGACGCTTCAGTAGTTGTCAGAGCGCGCGGTGGCGAGTTGCGAGTAAACTGGGACAGTCCGGGGGATAACATCTGGTTGACGGGACCGGCTGAAGTCGCGTTCGAAGGTCACGTCGAGGTCTGACATTTATGACAACACGAGAAGCACGCGGCGTAGCAGCCGTAGAAACGGAAGAAGAGTCGATAGCCGCGTACCTGCAGCACAATCCCGATTTCTTCGAACGTCATCACGCCGTGCTGGCGCGCCTTCGCCTGCCCCATGCACGGGGCGGCTCGACCATTTCCCTGGTTGAGCGCCAGATTGAGGTTCTGCGTGAGAAGCATGCCGGCGTCGAAGCGAAACTCGCCGAGTTCGTGCGGGTAGCGCGTGCGAACGACACGCTCGCCGACAAGTTGCATCGCTTTACGCGGCAACTGCTGCGCGCGGGATCCCCCGAAGCCGTTGTCGCGACCATGGAAGCAAGCTTGCGGGTGGATTTCGACGCTTTTCACTCAGTGCTGGTTCTCATCGGGCCCCACCCGGAAATCGCCCCACAGCGGTTTGTCCGCGTGGTGCGCGCTGACGATCCAAACCTGAAGTCATTCGAGTCTTTGTTCTCGAACGGCAAGCCGCGTTGCGGACAGGCGCGCGACTCGCAGCGTGAGTTCCTTTTCGGATCCGACGCAAACGACATCGGGTCTGTGGCCTTGGTGCCGCTGGGTGATAAAGGCGCCGTGGGATTGCTTGCGTTGGGCAGTACTGATCGCGATCGTTTCCACCCGGGAATGAGTACGGAGTTTCTGGCGCGGATGGCGGATTTGATTGCCGACGCACTGGCACCCGCAGCTCGCCCGCTTCAGGCCAAATCAACAGCCTGAGCCGCCGGATCTGGTCATGAAGGCGGCGGCTGTCGACCGTGTAGCGCAGTTCCGGCGCTACATGACCGTCGAGCGCAACCTGTCCGCGCACACTGACTCCAACTACGCGCGAGATCTGGCCGCCCTCATCAAGTTTTGCGACGCTCACAAGATTGATGACTGGAGCGTCGTCGACAGCCAGCACATCCGAATGTTCGCGGCGCAGTCACATGCAAAGGGCCTCGCCGGCAGAAGCATCCAGCGTCGACTGTCAGCAGTGCGCAGCTTCTTTGAGTACCTCGTGCACGAGACTCGAGTGCAGGAGCTTGCGCGTGAACGGCCGACCGACCTCATCAATGTGAAGCGGAATCCCGCGATCGATGTGCGAGCGCCCAAGGCACGTCGACGTTTGCCCGAAACGCTGGACACGGACCAGATGGCCAGCCTGCTGGAGATTCCCGCGGGCGACAGCTTCGTTACCCGCGATCGCGCAATCATGGAGCTGCTCTATTCGTCTGGTTTGCGTCTGGCGGAGCTTGTCGGACTCGACGTTGTCGGTCTCGATCTGGCGGACCGCACGGTCACCGTCCTGGGTAAGGGTCGGAAGTCGCGCATCGTCCCCGTCGGAAAGGAAGCCCTCAGTGCGCTCCAGCAGTGGCTCAGGGAACGTACCGGTATCGCGAAACCGGGTGAGACGGCGCTGTTCGTGGGCCGTACTGGCGAACGCCTGGGTCGCCGAGCGGTGCAGACCAGGGTGGCGTACTGGGCTCGACGCCAGGGGGTGAGCGTGCGGGTCTATCCGCACCTGTTCCGCCATTCGTTCGCCTCGCATCTGCTTGAATCGGGTGGAGATTTGCGTGGCGTCCAAGAGCTCCTGGGGCACGCCGATATTGCGACGACCCAGATCTACACCCATCTTGATTTCCAGCACCTCGCCCGTATCTACGACAAAACACACCCCCGCGCGCGGAAGAAAGCTTAGGCGCCTGCCTGAAGGGCACCGGGCCACTCCCGGCCGATCAGGAGCCTCGATGTCGGACAGTCATTTCGATCCCCACGGAACCACTATCGTTGCCGTTCGCCGCAATGGTGCAGTCGCGATGGGGGGTGACGGGCAGGTCACACTCGGCAACACCGTCATGAAGGGCAACGCCCGCAAAGTGCGTCGCCTCTTCAACGACAAGGTGCTTGCCGGCTTCGCAGGCGGTACAGCCGACGCCTTCACCCTCTTCGAGCGCTTCGAAGGCAAGCTGGAGAAATACGGCAATCTCACTCGCGCTGCCATCGAGCTGGCCAAAGACTGGCGCTCGGACCGCTTCCTGCGGCGTCTCGAAGCGCTCCTGCTCGTGGCCGACCCCGGCAAAGTCCTGGTGATTTCCGGCAACGGTGATGTGATCGAACCCGACTACGATGTTGCGGCTATCGGCTCGGGCGGTCCCTATGCATTGGCCGCGGCTCGCGCGCTGCTCGAAGGCTCCGAGCTCGATGCGCGCGGCATCGTCGAGCGCTCGCTGGGGATTGCGGCGGATATCTGCATTTATACCAACCGCAATATGGTCATCGACGAACTCAAACAAGGCGTTGCTTAATGTCATCCCTGACTCCCCGCGAAATCGTTGCCGAGCTCGACAAACACATC
Source organism: Pseudomonadota bacterium (assembly GCA_018241505.1). Taxonomy (GTDB): domain Bacteria; phylum Pseudomonadota; class Gammaproteobacteria; order Steroidobacterales; family Steroidobacteraceae; genus 13-2-20CM-66-19. The sequence continues at coordinate 86,020 of JAFEDS010000024.1, forward strand.
ATCGGCCAGGATGCCGCCAAGCGTGCTGTGTCCATTGCGCTGCGCAATCGCTGGCGCCGCATGCAGATCGAAGAGCCGCTGCGGCAGGAGATCACGCCCAAAAACATTCTCATGATCGGACCCACGGGCGTGGGCAAGACTGAAATCGCCCGGCGCCTGGCGAAGTTGGCCAATGCCCCGTTCGTCAAGGTCGAAGCCACGAAATTCACGGAAGTGGGTTATGTCGGGCGCGATGTCGATTCCATCGTCAAGGAGCTCGTCGACGTCGCCGTCAAAATGACTCGTGAGCAGGCTGTTGAGAAGGTGCGCGTGCGCGCCGCCGATGCGGCCGAAGAGCGGGTGTTGGATGCGTTGCTGCCGAAGCCGCGCATGATGGGATTCTCGACCGACGAGCCGCAGCAGCCGCGCGATGCCGAAACCCGGCAGAAATTCCGCAAGATGCTGCGCGAGCGCGAGTTGGATGATCGCGAGATTGAAATCGAAACCCGCGCACTGCCCATGGGTGTGGAAATCATGGCACCCCCCGGCATGGAAGAGATGCAACAGCAGTTGCAATCCATGTTTGCCAACCTGGGCGGCAACAAGACCAAGGCGCGCAAGGTGAAGGTGCGCGAGGCCCTGAAGCTCCTGACGGACGAGGAGGCCGGCAAGCTCGTCAACGAGGAAGAGCTGAAGGTGCAGGCCGTATTCAATGCCGAGCAGAACGGCATCGTGTTCATTGACGAAATCGACAAGGTGACCCGCCGCCAAGAAACCTCCGGCGCGGATGTGTCCCGTGAAGGCGTGCAGCGCGATCTGCTGCCGTTGATCGAAGGCTCCACTGTCGCGACCAAGTACGGACCGGTCAAGACCGATCACGTGTTGTTCATTGCTTCGGGGGCGTTCAGCCTGTCGAAGCCTTCGGACCTGATCCCGGAGCTGCAGGGCCGCTTGCCCATTCGCGTGGAGTTGGATTCACTGAAAGTGGGCGACTTCGTGCGGATCCTGACGGAGCCGGATGCGTCGCTCACTTCTCAATATCGCGCGTTGCTGAACACCGAAGGGGTTACGGTGGAGTTCAGCCCGGATGGCGTGCAGCGCATCGCCGAGATCGCATTCCACGTGAATGAGCGCACCGAAAACATCGGCGCCCGCCGCCTGCATACCGTCATGGAAAAGCTGTTGGAAACCGTCTCATTCGAGGCGGCGGGGCAGAAGGGCCGGACCATTGCCATTGATGCCAGGTACGTGGAAGACCACCTGGGCAATCTCGTCAAGGATGAGGATTTGAGTCGCTATATTCTTTGAGACGCCAGTGGGCCGGTGGCGGGGGCGCTTTGCGCGCGTTGCTCTCGACCATATCGAAGGCGGCGTGCAACTGCATGTTGTTGTGTATTCCGCCCGCCACCGTAAACACCACCGCCGCGGCCAGGACCACGGGCCGCCAACGGCTCAAGGTGGCAAGCGCCGCCGCGCTGAGGAATAACGGCAGGTAGTCCAGCGTGTACAGGAATGTCTCGTTCCCATACACGAAGTGCAACACAATCTGCCCCGCGATGGACAAGGCGAGCATGATCCTGAACCGGGGATACTGAGGCAGGCGGACCAGTGCCCACCCGGCGAAGCCCAGCAGAGACAGCCACGAAATGATGGCCGCTGCCTTCACAAAATCCAGCGGCAGCAGTGACAAATGCTGAAAGCTGAGCATGGGGAACCCGATCGGAGTGTCATTGGGCGTGTTCCGAATCGCCGGCGCCACAAAGCTGTGCAGGAAGATGACCACCAGCGCGGCCGGACGGTCCTGCGGTGCCGTGCTGCTGTCGTGCACGCCAATGAAAAACTGAGCGGACGTGAAGAAATATTTCTGGAGTCCCCACAGCAGGACCACGACGACCAGCGCGTTGCAGGCAATCTGGATGGCCCGCTGCAGTCGATAGCGGCTGACGAACGAGGCCAACGCCACCATAAAGTCCGTCACGAGTACGCTCATGGACGCCGCTCCGGCGGCTATATCGAGCCAAACGGGAAGAGTGCGTTGCTCGGACGCTGCCGCCAGCAGCAGCACGGCCAGGATGGTCAATGATCCAAATTCATAAGTTTCAGGAACCGCTGTCCAGAACAGCGCCCCCGCCGTCGCTGCCGCCACGAGCGCGAACAACAGAGCGTCCATTCGCCGGCAACGCAGGACGCGCAGCAGCGCGTAAAACAGCGCCAGCCAGACACCCGCTGCCAGGGCAATGGCGCCCCGGACGGCCGTGATCTTATCGGTGTGAAGAAGCTTCTGGCTCGCGTGTATGGCGGGGTAGGTCAGCAGCGGAAAGATGGGGTGAACCGTGGTCCGGTAGTGGTTGGCGCCCCGATCCGTCATATCGGTGTAGACGCGGAACACATCGGCTTCAAACCAGATGTCATCCGCCCGAGGATCGATCAGAGTCTGGATGTGATCCTGGACCCCGGTGTTGTGCCAGACACCGAATATCGCGCAGACCAGCAGAGTGACGCCGATCAGCAGATCCGTGCCGCGGCGGCTCCAGGGTGACATCACATCAAGATCGGGCAACACAGACCACTCCCGACATGATGAGTGCAATGCCGGTCATCTTCAGTGCCGACAGCGGCTCGGACATGGAATAGTGGGCGTACAGGGAAATCATCAGAAATCCCAAGCTGACAAAGGGATAGGCATAGCTGACATCCGCTTTCGCCAGCACCAGCAGCCACAGCAACGTGCTGAATACATACAGGGCGAGGCCCACGACCACGAGGGGCGAGAACGCGGCACGCGCAATGAACTCGGGTGCCGCCGTGCCTCGCTCCAGCAACGCCTGTACGGGAGCGCTGGACACGCCTTTTTTCAGTGAGATTTGCGCCATGGAGCTCAGCACCACACACAGTAGCGCCAGGCAGGCCACTTGCAGCCTGTTCATTGGAAGAAAGTCCCTTGCTGTTCGGATCAATCGGATTTGTTATTGAGAGACCGACGTCCTGCCAAACATATTCCGCCGCGCCGAACGGCTGCAGCAACGGGACATTTGCAAAAATGTGAACTGCGTCGGAGTCGTCGCGCGCGCACGCGGTACGCGTGTATGTTTGAAATCAACTCGGCGTAGGCAGTGCGCCTGTTGGTTTGCGCGAATAGGATCCGTATTTATATGCAAACGCATGCGTAAACTCGGCGCCGTACAACAGGATCTGCGCCGAGTAGTAAACCCAGATCAGAATCAGCACCACGGAGCCGGCGGCGCCGTACGTGGAGGCCACACCGCTATTTCCGATGTAAACGCCAATCGCGAATTTGCCCAACGTGAACAGGAATGCCGTGACCAGCGAACCGACGGTCACGTCGCGCCACGCGATCTTCACGCTCGGCAGCACCTTGTAGATGGTCGCGAACAACGCCGCGACGAGCACGAACGCAAACAGAAAATTGACCCAGGTCAAGATGGTGTTGAGGAGCATCTCGCCGCGGGACACGCGCTCGAGTGCCGTCAGCGCCGCACTGATCACCAGTGAAACCAGCAGCAGAAAGCCCAGCGACAGGATCAATCCCACGGACAGCAGCCGGGTGCGGACCGAATACCAGAAGCCGGTGCGGCGCTCCGGCGGCACCTGCCAGGTCTGGTCGAGCCCCGCTTTGAGCTCGGCCAGCGCGGTGTTGGCGCCCAATATGAGCGTGATGACACTGACAATGGTCGCAATGACCCCGGCGCCGGGGCGGCTCGCATTGCGCAGTACGGACTGGACGAGCTCGGCGCCCTGTGCACCGACCAGGTCGTGGATTTGACCCACGATCTCGCCTCGGGCCGCAGCTTCCCCGAAGAAGAAGCCGGCAATGGCAATCGACAGAGTCAGGACGGGCGCCAGTGAGAAGACGGTGTAGAAGGCGAGAGCCGCACCGGTGCTGGCAGCGCGATGGTCGAGCCAGCCGTTGGCGGCATCGAACAACAGCTTCCAGATTGCCTTCAGAACGTAGACTGCGCGCGATTTATGCGGCGGCCGGGTCATGGTCAGATCTGCGGCTGTCTCACGTTCATGAGTGCGAGCGCGGCGCCTATATGTGAGAGGTGGGTGAGTCCCTGGGGGAAATTGCCGAGCATCTCGCGGCCCTGGCGCGAATATTCCTCCGCAAACAGTCCCAGATCGTTGCCGGTGGCGACCGCCCGTTTGAATATCCGGCTGGCCTGCTGTTTCCTGCCCGCATGCGCGAGGCACGACACCAGCCAGAACGTACAGGCGAGAAACACGCCTTCCGCGCCGGCGAGGCCGTCCGTGCGCTGGTAGCGCAAAAGCAGCCCATCCTGCATGAGCTCTTGGCTAATGACTTCCACTGTGCGCACCATTCTCTCGTCGTCGTAGGCCACAAATCCGGTCATCGGCAGGAGTAATAACGCGGCATCAACATCCTTGGATCCGAAGCTGCGCACATAGATGCCCCGGGCATGGTCCACGCCACGCTTTTCGATCGCGGCCCGCATCGCATCGCGCGCCTCGCGCCATTGCTTCAGGGGGGCGGGCAGCCCATATTTTTCGGCAAGGGCAACGCCCCTGTTGGCGGCGGCCCAGCACATGACTTTCGAATGCACGAAATGCAGCGGCCGCGAGCGCACCTCCCAGATACCTCGGTCCGGCAACCGCCAGCGGGCAATCGCCGCTTCAATCACCTCCGCGAGGAACTTCCAATAGGCTGGGGTTGGCCGATGACGGAGCTGGCTCCACTGCCAGGCGAACTCGACCAACAGGCCATACATGTCAGCCTGGTATTGATGCGCGGCGCCGTTGCCAATGCGCACCGGCCGCGAACCGCGCCAGCCATCGAGATGCGTCAGCTCGATTTCGGGCAGCCGGCGCTTGCCGTCGACGCCGTACAGGACCTGCAGGTCGGCGGCATTGCCGGCGGAGGCGCGTTGAATGAAATGGCGCACCCCTTCGGCCTCCGAGACCGCACCGACGGCATTCAACGCCCAGACCGTGAAAATCGAGTCACGAATCCAACAGTAGCGATAGTCCCAGTTGCGCTCGCCGCCCTTGCGCTCCGGCAGCGAAGTCGTAGGAGCGGCAACAATCGCCCCGGTGGGTGCGTACGTCAGCGCCTTCAGGGTGATGGCCGAGCGTACGATGTTGACTCCGGGCCGGTGATCGTAAACGATCTTGTCGGACCACTTGCGCCACCAGCGTACCGTCTCCTTCAGGTGCGCTCGTAACAATTGGGCGGGTTTGCGTCGTTGGCCAGTGGCGTTGGCATCCTCCGGAAGGAGGAACTGCAGGCCGATATGAAGTTTGGTTCGCGCCCGGACTGCGACTTCGGCGTGCAGGTCGTGCGCGTCCACAATCTCCATTGCAACATCGCCGAAGATGCGGATTCCGGTGTTGCTTCCAACAGCGAAGTGCGCGTTGCGGCCGCCGGAGAAAATCCACGGCTTTACCTCGCCGAAGTCGAGGCGCGGCACGACCGCGACATCGAAGCTCATTTTGCCTCTGACGCCCTCGATGATGCGCACGAGCTCGCGTCGCGGCTGGCTGCGTCCGCCCATGCGCATGGAAAAGAAGTCGGTGACCCGGGCGATGTTGCGGCCGGATCGGTAGGTGGTGACGAGCACCAGCGTGTCATCTAGGTACTGCCGGTGAACTGCCGCTTTCCCCTGGGGCGTGATACTGAAATGACCACCGTGCTGCCAGTCGAGCAAGCGGCCAAAACAACTGTCGGAATCGAACCGGGGCAGGCAGCACCAGTCGATGGAGCCGGCGCGTGAGATCAGCGCTGCCGAGTGACAGTCGCCGATCAGGGCATAGTCAGATATTGGAGGATAAGGACGCGCGGCACTTCGTACAGGTACGAAGCGCCGCGCGGAGGGTCTTTTCACACTACAGCAGGGCGATGCCCTTCACTTTCTCGAAGCGCTCGGACACATCCTTCCAGTTGATGACATTCCAGATGGCGTCGAAGAACTTCACCTTCTCATTCAGGTACTGCAGATACCAGGCATGTTCCCACGCGTCGAGAACCAACAGCGGCAGTCCGCCCTGCGGTGTCTGAGATTCGTGGTCGTGGAACTGCGCTGTGAGCAGCGTCCGGGATGCGGTATCGAATACGAGCGCACCCCAGCCGGAACCCATGCAGGTCGCGGCGGCCTTGGTGAGCTGCGCTTTGAATTTGTCGAAGCTGCCGAAATCACGGTCAATGGCACTGGCCAGCTCGCCCGTGGGCTTGCCGCCGCCATTCGGTGACAGGTTCTTCCAGAAAATGCTGTGCAGCACGTGGCCCGAGACGTGGAAGGCGAGCGCGTGCTCGAGCGCTGCGATGGCGGCAAAGTCGCCTTTCTCGCGCGCGTCGTGCAGCTTTTCGAGCGTTTGGTTCGCGCCGTCTACATACGTCTTGTGATGCTTGTCGTGATGGAGCTGCATGATCTTCGCGGAGATATGCGGCTCGAGCGCACCGTAGTCGTATGGAAGATCCGGAAGCGCGTACTTGGTCATGAGAAATCACTCCTGCTGAAAAGGGGCATCCCCCGGCCCATGGGCGGGACGGGGGATGCACGGTACCGCAAAACGGCGCCGTTTCGGGCGCAGTTTAGATGACGAAGTAATTACTTCGGCGGAGTGGTGGTATCAGCCGGCGGGGGCGGCGTGGTTGAGCCGCTGCTGTCGGGTGGTGGCGTCGTGGACGGGCTGGCTTGGTCCGAAGGGGGCATCGTGGTCGTCGTGCCCGATGATGAATCCGCCGGAGCCGCCGGTGCCGTCGTCGACGAATCAGCCGGGCCGGGCGAGGTCGACTGCTGCTTGGAGCAGGCCACCAGCGCCAGTGCGCTCATACACAGGAGAATAAGGCTGCGATTCATAGGTCACCTCACTGTATTTCGGGAATGCCGCCGCGGCTCCTTTACAGTGCCGGGTGGGACTCAACGTACAGTCGCAAGAGGTGTTCCAGCGAAGGAAAGCTATTTCTTGGCGGCGGCGCGCTTCTTCTTCTTGGCCGGGTCCTTTGGGCGCGACTTGCCGAAAGAGCCCTGATAAATCTTGCCGCGACGGCTCCTGCTATCTCCCTTACCCATGAAAACCGCTCCAAAACGAGGTTATTGAGGGGCGCGAAGTCTACCGGGCGAGCGGTCCCAGCGCAAAGCGCGCGGCAAGCTGCACCTGGGTTTCCGTCGCGCGTGGCGGCAATCCTACGAAGAATGGGCGGTTTTCGTTGTCGCTGGCGACGCGCAGCCATTCAAGGGTGAACCGCCAGCGGGCGTCGGGCTCAAAAACGTACGCCGTCGTCCATGCATGGCCATGCTGAGCACCGCCGCCGTAAATCGACTCACTTTCCACTGCGAAAGAGTCATATCGGACGCTGAGCCGGTGATGTCCCCATTCCTTGGAAATGAGTGCGAATCGGGCTCGGAAGGGCCAGCCCAGGTATCCGGTCTCGTCGGGTGCGATAGCGGTCTCGCCGTCGAGATACTGTGCAATGGCCGTCCATCCGCTGCCGCTCTCGATCCGCACCCCCATTGAGTTGAAGTGCGTCTGCCATGCGTAGTTCTCAGTTCCCTCTTCATATGCCGCCGGATCACCCCTGTTGTCGTAATGGAGCGCCCGGATCACAACCCTGTCGTAGTAGCGTGCTTCGAGCCCGGTGTAGTAACCCATGCGGTGATCGATTTCACCGAACAGCGCCATGGGTGGCAATGGCGATGAGTTGTTGGCTCCAACGCGTCCAAACAAGGTTGTCTGCCGGTCGCTCAATGTGAAGCCGCGGCTGGCGACCACCACGCCGGCCGGGTCGTTCCAACCAAACACACCACCGGTGAACGCCACATCGAATGCGTGCCCGCTGCGAGTTCCGAGCCAGTCGATCTGGCCCTCCGCGCCGATGGTGCGCAACTCCTGTCCCAGCCAGGTGTTGATTGCCGAATACGACAAGGTGTAAGGCGACTCCCAACCCGCGGCGCGGTTCTCCAGGGAAATGGGCGCATAAAAAGCGCCTGTCTTGAGACGAAAGCGGTAGCCGCCGCCAAATGGGTAAGGACGGAACTGCAGGTACGCTTCGGTCAGATCGACCGGATTCTTGTCATGATCGCCCCACGCCGAGGCGTCCACGTGCAGTGACCAGGCCTGACCCAACGCCTCCGACAGCGCAAAGCGGGCCCGGCCCAGCTTCAAACCGGACTGCGTATCATCGAAACGCAGCGTCCCCAACCCGCCGTGGGTCACGGACCGCTGGCCGTTCGAATCAACCAGGCGCACGTCCAGGTCGGCTTCCCATTGGGGAGTTGCAAAGACGGCCGTCAGGGCCAACAGGACCGATGCGCTCATCAGTAGGCATCCCAGGAATGCCGCGCCTCCAGCGGCGCCGGCTTGAGGGCCCGGTTCAACCGGATCGTCAGTTCGGCCCGCTCCCCAGCGACGGTCACTTCCTTCTCGAGGGTCCCCTCCATCCGGGGCTGCCACACACTGACCTTGTAGGTCGCCGGCGGTGCTTCGACTGACCACGATCCCGTTGCGTCGGTGCGGCCGAAGTACGCAGCATCCGTCACCACAACGTACGCCACCATCGAATCATGGATGTTGCATCCGAGCGTAACGAGTCCCGCCTGATCGAAGCTGACCGGCGGATAGGGTTTGCCGTGATACAGGGGCAGTTGGAAGCGGCGTGCCGGGGAGAACGAGTAGATCTGGTGGCTGACGGAATCACTGTTTGGAAACGCGACGGTCGAGCCTACCGGAATGACCAGCAGATCGGGCACGAACGTCCGATTGATCTGGTCCATGACGGCGGTCACGGGACTGCCAGGGCGATTGGTGCCGGTCACCGAGTGCACAGTGACCACCGCCCCGGCCAGCGGCCGGCCGTTCGAGGTGTGCACTGCGACAATGAGAGTTCCCGCCCAGCAGCAGGGAATCTGCAGCAGTCCGCAGGAAATCAGCAGTATGAGCGCCTTCAATTCGGTACCTGGTCGCTAACAACGGGGCCGCGCAGCCACCTACGATGCAGTCGGCATCAGAGTCGGTTCCATGGGCAGCTTCCGTAAACGACTTCTCGTATTGATCATCGGATTGGTGGTCGTCACTCAGACTGTGACGCTGGCCGCAGTGTTGGCCCGTACCGCGCATGCCGTAGAGAGCCGCGCGGGCGATGAGCTGCGCTCCGGCGGCTCGTTCGCCCAACAGTTGATCCGGTTCCGCGCCGGCCAGTTGGCCAACGGTGTCGGTGTCCTGGCCGCGGATTTCGGATTCCGGGAGGCGGTGGCCAGCGGCGACATCCCCACGATCATTTCGGCTGCGACGAACAATGCGCAACGCATTGGCGCGGACATGGTCCTGCTGACCGATATCCACGGCAAAGTGGTCGCCTCTACCGCACCAGGAGGTGTGGACAAGGGATTCACCCTCGAGAGCTTGCTTGCGGAATCGCAGGGCCCGCGGGATCTGCCCGTATTTCGCGTGCTTGCGGACCGTACCTACCAGTTCTTCCTTGCCCCCGTCCGCACGCCCGAGACCATCGCGTGGGTCGCCATGGGCTTTGTGGTCAATGATGCGTTTGCCGAGAAGATGCGCGATGTGGTCGGCGCTGATGTCACGCTCATCGTCTACAGGCCCGATGGTCCGGATCGGGTGGCGTCCACCCTGCCTGAGGCGCTGCGCAAAACAATTGCAACGCAACAGACCCCTGATAACCAACCACATGTGACTCGGGTCGCAGATACCGACTATCTCTCGTTCGCGCAGCGCATTGCCGGCCGCGGTGACGTCGTCGATGTTGTGGTCCAGAAGTCCATGCATGAGGTGTTGGCTCCCTATCGTGACGTCCGGGATGCCTTGCTGCTGATTGACGGCATTGCGCTCCTGCTGGCGGCGATAGTGGGCACGGTGCTGGGCCGCAGCGCAACGCGCCCCATCGGCGAGTTGGTCCGGGCTGCCGAGCGAATCCAGCAAGGTCGCTACGATACCGCCGTCGTTGCCACCGGCGGCGCTGAATTCCGCAGCCTGGCGGCGACATTCAACACCATGCAGAAGAACATCGCCGAGCGCGAAGCGGACATCACCTTTCAGGCGCAACACGACCGGCTCACCGGCCTGCCCAACCGGGATTTCGTGGAACAGCGCCTGGAAGAGATGGTCAGTGCCGCGGAGCAGGCGGCGCTCGTGCTCATTGACCTGCGCAAGGTCGGTGAAATCAACGCGTCTCTCGGTCACCACGTGGGCGATGATGTGCTGAAGGAAGCGGCCCGGCGGCTGCGCGCCAATTCGGCACCGGCCGATATCGTGGCGCGGTTGGGTGAGAGTCAGTTCCTGCTGGTGGCGCGCAATTGCACGCCACAGCGCGCTCCTTTGTATGCCGATCAGATGGCCGGCCTGATTCGGCGCGGTTTTCATCTCGAGGAAATGAGCCTGCAGTTGCATGTCGGTGCGGGTGTTTGCCTCTACCCGGAGCATGGCCGGACGGTGGGCGAGTTGTTGCGCCGGGTGCAGATTGCTGTTGAAGATGCCGAAGAGGCGTGGACCCGGGTAGCGATGTACCGGACCGGCGGTGACGAAGAGCATCGCCGCCGGCTCAAGCTCGTGACCGACCTGCGAGGCGCGATTGATTCCAACGCCTTGACGCTCGTCTATCAGCCCAAAGTCGCGATGGAGACGCGTTCGGTCCGAAGCCTGGAGGCGCTGGTTCGCTGGACCCATCCGCAACTCGGGTTTGTGAGCCCGGGCGAGTTTGTGCCCCTGGCTGAAAGCACCGGCGGCTCGCGCCGCCTGACGAGTTGGGTACTCGGTGAAGCGATTCGCCAGATGGGCGAATGGCGCCGCGGCGGGTTGAATGTCGAGCTGGCCGTCAACCTGTCGGCGCCCGACATCCTGGACCCCAGCCTCGGCGATGAGATTTTGCAGACTCTTCGGGTTCACGGAGTTGAATCCACAGCGCTGCTCCTGGAGATCACCGAGAGCGCCGTGATGCGCGATCCGCAACTGGCGGCGCGCAATATGCAATTGTTGCGGATTGCCGGTGTGCGCTTCGCCATTGACGATTTCGGTACCGGACATTCCTCGCTGTCACAATTGCGACTGCTGCCCGTGGACGAGCTCAAGATCGACCGTTCGTTCGTCCTGGATGCGCGAGCCGGCACCGATGCGACGACCATCCTCACATCAACCGTTGAGCTGGCACACAGCATGGACCTGCGGGTAGTCGCCGAGGGCGTGGAGACGCCGGAGGCCTGGAACCTTCTGCGGCGCCTGGGCTGCGACTATGCGCAGGGATATCTGATCAGCCGTCCCATGCCCGCCGCGGACGTTCCCGCCTTCGTCAAGCAGGCGAACGAGTTGCTGCCCGCCTCCGATTCCACCCACCTGCAGATTCGCGCACTGAATAAACTGAATTTGTCGAAGTGAGTGGCTCTCCCGCGTCCTGCGGTCAGTTCGTACACTGATGGGCACACAAGCAGGAGAGACCGATGCGATTCATGATGTTGATGATCCCCAAGGGCTATGAGACCGCGAAGCCGGGAACCATGCCGGACCCGAAGGCCGTTGAAGCCATGATGAGATATAACGAGGCGCTGCAAAAAGCCGGGGTGCTGGTTGCCCTCGACGGTCTGCATCCTCCCTCGACCGGCGCGCGGGTGTCCTTCAAGGGTGGCAAGCCCACGGTGACGGACGGACCGTTTGCCGAAGCCAAGGAGGTCCTGGGCGGCTACTGGATGATCCGCGTCAATTCCCGGGCCGAGGCCATCGAATGGGCGAAGAAGATCCCCGGCGGCGACAACGAGATCGTGGAAATCCGCCAGGTGCAGGAGATGGAGGACTTCTCGCCGGAAGTGCGCAAGGCCGCCAAAGGGTTCGATGAGCTGCAGGCGGCCGTCAAAGCCAGCGGCGGTGCTTGAAATACAGGTACGGCACTATGGCGGAGGCCACCATCAACACAACACAGATGGTGACTCCCCAAGTGTGGTGCAGGAGCGGCAGGCGCTCGAAGTTCATCCCGAAGAAGCCGGCGAGAAACGAGGGCGGCAACAGGAAGACGGTGACCACGGAGAAGATCTTGACGACGTTGTTCTGATCGATGCTCACCATTCCCAGGGTGGCATCGAGCAGGAACTGCACCTTGTTGCTGAGGAAGGTGGAGTGATCGGACATCGCGAGCACATCGCGTGACAGGACCCGGTAGCGGGCGCGCGAATCCTGGGTCACCAGGGTATTGCCGCTTTGCTGCACGAAACCCAGCAGGCGCGTGAGACTGACCAGGCTTTCACTCGCCTTTGACACCAGGTCGCCGCTCTGGCCGATGCGCTCCAGTACGTGGCGGAAGTCGAGCGGCGAGCTCGAGTCGTAGGAGCGGAAGAAAATCTTGTTGGATATGGCATCGACATCGGCGCCGACCTTTTCCAACACATCGGCAATGCGGTTCACAATGGCTTCGAGCAGACCCGCCAGCACCATCGACCCCGAAGTGGCCACCGCGGGGTGGCGCGCCGCATACGCAATGAACCGCCGGAACGGCAGCGGATCGGTGTAGCGGTTGGTCACGAGCTTGTTGCCCGTGAGAATGAAAGTGATCTGGGTGCGCTCCGGCAGGTCCGTGTCGAGCTTGGTAACCAGGGTGGCGGTCATGTAGAGACCGCCGTTTTCTTCGTAGAAGCGGTTGGACGCTTCGATTTCGCGCATTTCCTCGCGCGTCGGAACGTCGATGCCGAGCGCCTTTTCGACGAGTTGCTCTTCTTCCGGCGTGGGATCGCGCAGGTCGATCCAAACCGCGTCAGGGGCGGGAGCCGTGCCGGGCTCGGGCGCGGCGCAGACCAGTCCGTTGGGCCGCGGAACGAATACGTTCAACATCCGCGGCCCCTAACTTGTTTTTCCTGGGCGGACTGCGGCGCGGCCTTGCAGGCCCGTGCTCAGTGCTTGTGCTCCGCGGCCGCCAGATCGTCAATGAGCTGGATCAGCGGGCCCTGGCCGTTCGCCTTGGCCACATCCGTTGTGTATTTGCCGTTGATGACAATCAGCGGCACGCCTTCCACGTGATAGCGCTGTGTAAGCTGCTCGGCACGCTGCAGGTTCGAATTGACGCTGAAGGAGTTGTACGCCTTGGTGTAGTCGTCGGCCTTGATGCCGTTGCTGGTGGCCCAGGCGACCTGTGCCTTCAGGGTGTCGTCATCCGACTGGGCAAACAACATCTGGTGCTGGTTCTGGATGGCATCAAAGGCCTTCTGCACCAGGTCCTGGCGGTTGAGCGCGGCAATCGTATAGAACAGGTGGGCATGGGCGCGATGCGCCGGGCCCCACATGACCGGCACCCGCACGAACTCGATGTAAGAGGGCTTGTTCTTCAACCAGCTCTGGATGTACGGCTCGAGGGCGGCGCAGTGCGGGCAGCCGAGCCAGAACACCTCCACCACCTCGACCTTCCCGGGGCCGACTGTCGTCGGCTGCGCGGGCACCAGCGGATCGTAGTTCACGCCCGGCTTCCACTTGCCCGCCGGGAGCTGTTGGTCCGCGGGCATCTGTGCCAGGCGCTCCAACCCGGAATCGCCGCGGGCGGCGCGCGGATCGTCCTCGGGCTCATCCTCGCCCTTCTCCTGCGCGGCGCTAGCCTGTTGAACTTCCGTTTGTTGAGTTGTTGTATCGGGCTGGCTCGGCGGCGGGGTTTGCTGTTGGATCACCGACGGCGGCTGATGCGGCTTGGCGGCCTGGGTCGTCGCCGATTGTTGCGAAGCTCGTCCGCACGAGCAGATGATCAACGCCAGAAACGCAGTCAGAGCGATCGATCGAAACATCGAGAATCCCTCACCAATGTGGGTGCGGGCCCAGGGGGCCCGCAGTTACGTCAGCGCAGTCCTTGAACGTACGACGCGACGGCCGTCATTTCATCGGGCGTCAACCGCTTGGCAATGGTCAACATCATGGCGCCATTGCGATCGGGTGCGGCCGGGTTCTTTGCGCCGGAATAACGCGCGCCGCTGGCATAGTCGTTCAACTGCTTGACGACATAGACAGCCTGTTGCGCACGAAGTGCCGGATAGCCGGCCGCGAGATTGCCGCGGCCGCCAGGACCGTGACAGGCCGCACAGGCCGGGATGTTCCGGGCCTTGTCGCCCCGCTTGTAGAGGGTTTCCCCGGCCTGCCAGTTCTTGGCATCGGCCTCGAGGCCCTGCGGCGTCTGCGCCTCGTAATAGACGGCGACATCGTTGATGTCCTGGTCGCTCAGGCTCGAGGCCATCGGCATCATGACCGGGTTGGCGCGCACCTGGCTCTTGAACAGGTGCAACTGCTCGGCAATGTAGACAGCGCTTTGCCCCGCGAGCCGCGGCCACTCGGGATTGGAGCTGTTGCCATTGGGGCCATGGCAGCCGGTGCAGACCGCGGTTTTGGTGCCGCCGTCCTGGACCTTGCCGGTGGAGAAAGGGCTGTCGGGTGCAGCGCTGTCTGTCGCGTAACTGAGCGTTGCGGCCAGCAGAGCGAGACCCGCCCAACCGGCTCTCATCATCTTCGCCATTGTTTTCTTTCCGCTTTGTCCCGTAGTGCGAGGGCGCGGAATTGTACACTACGAACGTGAGTCGATTTTCACAGGGTCATTTTCTTCTCAGCGCGGCCGCGCCCGCGCAGTTTCCCGCCGACATGGGTGCGGAGGTCGCTTTCGTCGGGCGATCCAATGCAGGCAAGTCGAGTGCCATCAATGCGATCACCCAGCGCAATTCATTGGCGCGGACCAGCAAGACGCCTGGACGCACGCGCCTGGTGAATTTCTTCGAGCTGGGTACCCATCAGCGCATTGTCGATCTGCCCGGTTATGGCTATGCCACGGGCCCCGAATCCGAACGCATGAGCTGGCAGCCGCTCATTGACGCCCTGAAGCCTCGCGCTTCACTGCGTGGCCTGTTCCTGATCATTGATTCGCGCCGTGGGCTCAAGGATGGCGACCAGGCGCTGATTCAGTGGGCTGAGCCTCTGCCAATCCACATCCTCCTGACCAAGGTGGATAAGCTGAATCGCAGCGAAGCCGCCAAGGTGCTGCGGGACACCCGCAAGATCATGGGAGATCGGGCCACGGTCCAGCTTTTTTCGGTGCTGGACAAGACGGGGATGGAGGAAGCGCAAAAGCTGCTCGAGACCTGGCTGGCCGATCGGGTGTTCGCCGAGCCCGGAGCGCACCTGGCCCCTGCGGAATAACCGCGGCACCCGCTCATTGGCCGGCGCCGGGGCATAAAAAACCCCGATGACCTTGACCAGGTCACCGGGGCAGACTAACCCGGCACAGGTCTCATGCGCCGGGTCGACCCGCTCAGGGAGGGAAGCGGGGAGAGCTTGCGCTCTCAGGTAGTCAGACGCCTCCCGGTGCGGGAAGTTCCAAAAGAATTTTCGAAAAAATTCTATCGGTATCAGCGACTTGGCTATTAACTTGTGGCGTTTTCGCTACAAAAAGTGCCATGCCACATCGAAGCTGACGACCTTCGCGCCGTCGGTATTTCTGACGTTAAACTGCTCATATTCCAGCCTTAATCCCAGCGCTCCGAAGTGCGCCTGGGCGCCGCCTCCCCACGCGAAATCGGTACCGTGGTCATCGAGGGCAAAAAGCGACGAGTTGTCGCGCCCATCGAGGGCCCAGCGGGCCAATCCCGCCTTGCCAAAAATATCCAGGAACGGCACAGGTAACGGTACAAAACCCACCGCAAAGGCAGAGAACGCGTGGGCGTCGACGTGAGCGCGGTAGTCCAGTCCCTGGAAACCAAACGTTCGCGATTGGCTGCCAAGGTCCATGTAATTGGCCTCAACGCCCAGAAACGGAATCGGACGGACCCCGACAAAGGCCTTCCAGGCCGTATTGTTCAGGTCAAAGTCATGCCTAGAGCCGAAAATGTTGTCGAGGCGAGCTTGGCTCACCCCCGCGCCGACATAGGCGTCTGGCAACTGGGCGTAGGCGGCACCTGAGCCGCACGTCAGGAGAACTGCGGCGAAAAGAACCTTGCGCATAAGTGTCCCTCAGTGATCGACATCAACATCACTGAGACGCCTGACGAAGCCTGAAGTTCCAGTTCTCGGGAGTTCGCCGCAGATCGCTGCACGATCTAGTCTGATATAGTCACGAATCGCGCCGCCAGCATCGCCGTAACCTGTTCGCGAATAAATCGGGCTAGTGGGCCTCGTCCCAGTTGGCCCCTGTCCCAATGTCGACCCGCAGCGGCACGCGCAGCTCACCCGCCGAGGTCATCCGATCGCGAATTGCTCCCGCGACACTCTCTGCCGCGTCGGTGCGAACCTCGAGGACCAATTCGTCATGGACTTGCATGATGAGACGCGCGGGAGCGTCCTCTCGTTGACACCAGGCATCCACAGAAATCATTGCGCGCTTGATGATGTCGGCAGCCGTGCCCTGCATCGGCGCGTTGATGGCTCTTCGCTCAGCGTACTGGCGCGCGGCCGCATTTCCTGAGCGGATGTCTGGAAGGTAGAGACGGCGACCGTAAACGGTCTCAACAAATCCCATCTCGCGTGCGCTGGCGCGAGTCTCATCCATGAAGCGCTTCACTCCCGGATAACGCGTGAAGTACCGCTCGACGTAGCGCGAGGCAGAGCCCCTGTCGATACCTAACTGGCGCGCCAGGCCGAAGGCGGACATACCGTAGATGAGTCCAAAGTTGATGGTCTTGGCTGTGCGCCGTTGATCGGATGTCACAGAGTTGAGCGGCACGCTGAAAACCTCGGCGGCCGTTGCCACGTGCACATCGCGATCCTCCGAGAACGCCGACAGCAGGCCTTCATCCCCCGACAGGTGGGCCATGATCCGCAGCTCGATCTGCGAATAGTCGGCGGCCATGAGGACGTGGCCGGGCGGAGCCACGAACGCCTGGCGGATCCGGCGGCCCTCCGGTCGACGAATCGGAATGTTCTGCAAGTTGGGATCGGCCGATGAGAGCCTGCCGGTATCGGCGACGGCCTGGTGATAGGACGTATGAATGCGCCCGGTCTTCGGATCCACCAGCTCCGGCAACTTGTCGGTGTAGGTGGATTTCAACTTGGCCAATGCCCGATATTCGAGAATCGTGCGCGGCAGCGGCTGCGTGAGCGCCAGCTCTTCCAACACATCTTCCGCGGTGGAGGGTTGCCCGCTGGGCGTCTTGCGCGTGACCGGAATCTGCAGCTTTTCAAACAGAATCTGTTGTAGCTGCTTGGGCGAGTCGACATTGAACTCGGTGCCGGCTTCAGAGTGTGCCTGTTTGGTCAGGCTCTGCAGTTGCGCCGCGAACTCACGGCTTTGGGCGCGGAACAACTCCCGATCGACCAGCACGCCGCGATGCTCCATGCGCAGGAGCACCGGTACGAGCGGCTGTTCCAACTCCTCATAAAGCGCCTTGAGCTTCGGGAATTCGCCGAGCTGCGGCCACAGCGTGCGGTGCAGGCAGAGCGTGATGTCCGCATCTTCCGCCGCGTACTCCGAGGCTTTGTCCACCGGGACCTGGTTGAAAGTGAGCTGCTTGGCCCCCTTGCCGGCAATGTCCTCGAACTTGATGGTCTGGATGCCCAGGTAACACTCCGCGGTCGAGTCCATGTCATGGCGCGAGGCCACGCTGTTGAGAACATAGGACTCGAGCATGGTGTCGAAGCGCATGCCGGCCAGCTCGATATTGTGATTGGCCAGCACATGCGCATCGTATTTCAGGTGATGCCCGATCTTGCCGCGCTCCGGATCCTCGAGGATTGGCTTCAGGGCTGCGAGCACCTTGTCACGATTCAACTGCTCGGGCGCGCCGGCGTAATCGTGGCCCAATGGCACATATGCGGCAATTCCGCGTTCCAGGCCGAACGAAACGCCGACGATCTCAGCCTTCATGTAGTCGAGGCTGGTGGTTTCGGTGTCGAATGCGAAGAGATCGGATTTGCTGAGCAGCGCCAACCACCGTTCGAGGTCTTCCCAGCGGGTGATGGTTTCGTATTTGCGTTCGACGCCTTCCAGGGGTGATGGCGCGCCGGGTGGGAGTCTGCCCGGGGCTGTGGGGGGTTGGTTTGTGGCGGCGGTTGCCCCTGCTCCCGCGCTGGCCCCTGCGCCAGCCGCCGCAGCGCCGCCGCCCCACGACGCTGCACTGCCTGCGCCGCCCGTGCCGGCATCGCCGCCGTCGAGTTGTTTCAACAGCGAGCGCAGCTCATAGCGCGTATACAACTCGCGCAGCTTCCCGGTGTCCGGTGGATTTGGCGTGAGTTGATCGTGCGCCAGCGGCAGATCCAGGTCAGTGTGGATGGTCGCGAGCTTCTTCGACAACTCCAGCGTCGCAAGTCCCGCGCGCAGATTTTCGCCCACCTTACCGCTGATCTGCGCGGCGTTGGTCACGAGATTGTCCAGCGTCTGGTACTGATTCAGCCACTTGGCTGCGGTCTTCGGTCCTACTTTTTCAATGCCCGGAATGTTGTCGGAGCTGTCGCCCACCAGCGCCAGGTAGTCAATGATCTGCTCGGGAAACACATCGAATTTCGCTTTCACGCCCGCGCGATCCAGCGTCGAATTGCTCATGGTGTTGATGAGCGTGATGGATCCATCGACGAGCTGCGCCATGTCCTTGTCGCCGGTGGAAATGAGCACGGTCTTTCCCGCTTTCGAAGCGCGACAGGCGAGCGTTCCAATGACATCGTCGGCTTCCACGCCCTCGATCCGCAGAATCGGCAGTCCCTGTGCCTGGACCATTTCCAGCAGTGGCTTGATTTGCGAACGCAGATCATCGGGCATGGGTGGCCGGTTCGCCTTGTATTCGGCAAACAGCTCATCCCGAAAGGTCTTGCCCGATGCATCGAAGACCACCGCTATGCATCGCGGCTGATAGTCCTTCACAAACTTCAGCAGCATATTCAACACGCCGTACACGGCGCCCGTCGGCTCACCACGCGAGTTGGTAAGCGGGGGCAGGGCGTGAAATGCCCGATAGACATAAGATGAACCGTCAACGAGAACCAGGTCTGGGGAAGTAGGCATGGGATCGGCCAAGGCGGGGGGAGGCGAATTATAACGGACCGCGGGGGGAATTCGGGCGGAGCATCCGGGTGGGTGCGGCCATAAAGACTCATGCGGGCACGCCAGCGGCCTGGGATATCATGCGGGCACGCACGGGCAGCTCGGCAAATTGAGCGCGCAGGGGCCGGGTCCGCGGCTTCTCGATGCGCACTCGTGACGTCCGTCAACCGCCGAACCTCGCTTAGCCGTCAACGCCTGTGGCACTGGCGCGCTTTAGGAGCAGCACCGTGACCGAAGGACCTCTGACGTGCTGGAGCGGCTTTCACCTGCCATCGCGGCCAATCGATTTGGCCTGGGCGCTCGTCCCGGCGAATTGGCACAGATCGGCACCCAACCTCGGGACTGGCTGATTGCACAGCTCGCTGGTTCCGCTCCGCTTCTGTCGGGGCCTGAGCTTCACAGCTCCACCGAGACGCTGGCGCGTGGTTTGGAAGTGCGTCGCGAACTGCGAGCTGCGAAACGAGCTGCCGCTGAGGCTACGACTGATTCTGATGAGAAAGCGAATGCTGTCGCCGCGGTCACCAAAATCGGGCAGGTCTACCGACCGATCTACATCGCCGAGGCCACCGCGCGCCTTCACCAGGGTGTAACCACCGATCGTCCATTTGTTGAACGTCTGACCTATTTCTGGACGAACCATTTCGCTGTCTCGATCGACAAAAATCTTGTACTCGGGCTCGCCGGAAGTCTCGAACGCGAAGCGATTCGTCCGAATGTGCTCGGTCAGTACTCGGACATGTTGCTCGCGGTTGAGCGGCATCCCGCGATGCTGTTGTATCTCGATAACCACTTGTCCGTCGGACCCCACTCACAAGCCGCAGGCCGGCTCGAACGACGCAGGGGTGGCCAACGCCGTTTTGACATCAACGAAAACCTGGCACGCGAAACACTCGAGTTGCATACGCTCGGTGTTGGTGGTGGCTATTCTCAAGCCGATGTGACCACATTTGCCGAGGTGATCACGGGTTGGTCCATAGGCGGCGAAGGCTCCGGCCGATTCGCCCGCGGCACTCCCGGCGAGTTCGTTTTTCGGCCGGAGATCCATGAGCCCGGCGCGAAAGTCGTGCTCGGGAAGCGTTATGCCGATACGGGTTACGAACAAGGTGTTGCGGTTCTGAAGGATCTCGCGCAGAAGCCCGCCACTGCTCATTTCATTGCCACGAAGCTCGTACGTCACTTTGTCGCGGACGATCCGCCACCCCGAGCGGTCGAGCGGGTCGCGAATGCATTCTTGTCGAGCAACGGCCACCTTCCTACTGTATATCGCGCTTTGGTCGAGACACCGGAGGCATGGAGTCAGTCACTCGCGAAGTACAAGACGCCGAACGACTTCATCGTGTCGACGCTGCGCGGCCTGCAATTAACTGCGGATCGCGGACGCGCCTCACTGGCCGCGTTTGAAGTGATGGGTCAGCGGACGTATAGCCCCGGCTCTCCAGCGGGTTGGCCCGACAGAAGTGCGGACTGGGATGGCGCCTCGGCGCTGATCAAGCGCATCGAATGGGCTGATGCGGTGGGTCAGCGCGTGGGTTCGCGACTTGATGCCAAAGAGCTGGCTCCGCAGCTTCTGGGCGACAATTTGACGGCAGTGACGCGCACCGCTGTCGCTCGCGCAGCCAGCGGTGCGCAAGCGATCACGCTGATGTTGGCGGCGCCGGAGTTCATGCGACGATGAAAGCTGAGGCCTGCGCGGTGAGCTTGGGGGCCGATGCTGCGGCGGGCTTGAGGGCCCATGCTGCGGCGAACCGTTGTGCCGCATTCACTTGGAGAGTCCCATGCGCGCGCTGAAGCGTCGTGAATTCCTGCGAACCGGTGCGTTAGCGCTCGGCGGTGCTTTTCTCACATCCCGTCTGGCGTTCGCCCGCACCGACACATCCAACGCGCGTTTCGTGTTCATCATCATGCGCGGTGCGCTCGACGGCCTCGCCGCAGCGCCGCCATTCGGCGACCCCGACTACGCCGGTTTACGCCGCGAGCTCGCGATTAAAGCACCTGGCAGTCCGGGCGGCGCACTGCCTTTGAATGGCTTTTTCGGTCTTCATCCCAGTTTAGGATTTCTGCACCACTCTTACACCGCGAAAGAGCTGGTGGTCTTCCACGCCGTCGCCAGTCCCTATCGCGAGCGATCGCATTTTGACGGCCAGGACGTGTTGGAAAACGGCACTTTGCAGCCTCACGCGGTGCAAACGGGTTGGTTGAACCGCGCACTTGCGTCGGTTCAGGCGGGACATGGCAAGGAGTTAGGCGTCGCACTGGGCCAGAACTTCCCGTTGGTCATGCGCGGGCCGGCGTCGGTGACGTCCTGGTCGCCGTCGAAGCTCGCCGCGCTCGATGACGACACACTGGAGCGCATTACAGACTTGTATGCAGGTGATCCGTTGTTGGCTTCGCGGCTCGCCGACGCGCTTGCTGCAGATGCCATCGCTAGCGCTGCCGCCAATGGCGCGATGGCCACTAACGCTCCCCGTGGTGCGTTGGCCGGTGGTGCGGGCGGCATGGCGGAAGCCGCTGACGCCGCCTCGGTGTCGGAAGGCTCGCCGCCTACAGCGCCGCTTCAACGTGGCAAACCCATGCGCTACACCGAAGTTGTTCGCGCCGCCGCCGGGTTCCTTCGCCGAGAGGACGGCCCGCAAGTGGCCGTGTTTGACACAACGGGCTGGGATACACACGCAAACGAAGGTAGTGCAGAAGGCCAACTCGCCGGCCGCCTCGTAGCCCTCGATGCAGGGTTACGGACGCTTCGAGACGAGCTTGGCCCGGCGTGGGCCGAGACCGCTGTGCTGCTCGCCACTGAGTTTGGACGCACCGCCGCGACGAACGGAACGCGCGGAACCGATCACGGCACAGCTACCGCGGCATTTCTGCTGGGCGGAGCTGTGCAGGGTGGTCGGGTGGTGGCCGATTGGCCTGGGCTCTCGTCACGATCGCTGTATCAAGGCCGGGACCTGAAACCAACAGCCGACCTCCGATCAGTCCTCAAGGGCGTGCTATCCGAGCACCTGCTTGTCTCATCACTGGCGTTGGAATCCACAGTCTTTCCCAGTAGCGCTGACGTGCGCCCCATCAAAGGTCTGTTCCGCGCGTAAGCGCCCGGATCTTTTCAGGCGGGTGCTTCGGGCGCGAAGTTAACGTCTGCACGCAGGCACATCGCTCGTATTTGCCTTAAGAGGGCATTAAAGCAAATCCAACGCCGTAGTAGTGTGGAAGCACGAACACGGAGATTGCAAATGGATCACGACTTCAGAGGCTCGAGAGGGGAGCCCAGAGTAGGTTTATATGGCGCAGGTGCGCGCACGGATGACGGAAGAGTGCACTATCCCGCGCGTTCGTATGATTCGTCAAAAATCTCTTGATATTGCTCTCAAGGCGTTCGCGGTCAATACCACTGCTTGGGCGCCACTTTTGGTTATACCTTCGTTTAGGGCCGCCGCCAGAAGTCGTCTCAGGATACTGACGTCTCTGAGCATCCGAGAACTTCACCAGACCGCGCCGTTCAGACCCGCGGTGTACGCGTACACCTAAAGTCAGAGTCAAAAACTCTTAGGCGTTTGCGACGTCGATGAGTCCTGGTCTTTCTTATCGGGAGGTTGCTTTGCGCCTTGGGTTGCGATCCCGGTGTCCTGCGATGATGACGACTGATTCGTCGTCTGAGGCGGAGCGCCGCCGGCAGGCCGCGTAACCACCGTCCCATTCTTGGGCGGCAAGTACAACGCGCCTTTCTGTCCGCATCCGACCCCAAGGACGACCTCGAGGGTCAGCGGCAAAACACCCGCCAAACACAACAATATCCGCTTCATACACCCACCGGCCGCTGGTCGCGCAGCGCCAACCACCCACGGATGATCCGATAGATCACCCAAACCCCAACCAGTCCAAGGCCAGCAATCAAGGTGCCGATTCCAATCAAAATCAACATCAGCGGCAGCGACACGGCCCAGACAATCAGCGTCCACAACAGCGCAAACCAGAATGTGCGGATCTGCCAACTGAAATGAGATTCCAGGTAGGTTCCGCGCGCCTCGGACTGGCGCGCGTAATTCATGATCACCGCAATTATCGAAGGAATACCGAACACAAAGCTTCCGACCACCGTCACCGCGGACGTCAGGCCAATCAACACCGAGAGCGAATGCAGGGCATAGATGATATTCGTATACGAAACCAGCGAAGGATCCGCCTGCCGTGCAGGAACGGTCACGCTGGGGTTTGAGCTCTCGACCATGGCACCACTATAGCTCTATTTTTGTGGCACCGCGGACGGCTCATCGCCCGGGCGTGACGGCCTGTCGACCACGGCCATGGTCAGCCGCGACACGCACACCAGGCGATCCTGCTCGTCGCGGATCTCGATATGCCAGACTTGACTGCGCTTTCCGATGTGAAACGGACGTGCTGTGGCGGTCACGATTCCTGACGACACGGGCCGGAGATGGTTGGCATTGATCTCCTGGCCCAGGCAGACGTATTTTTCCTGATCCACGCACAAGGTTGCGGCGATGCTCCCAATCGTCTCGGCGAGCGCAACCGACGCACCGCCGTGCAGAACGCCCATCGGCTGGTGTGTCCTGGGGCTCACCGGCATGGTGGCGCGGAGAAAATCGGACCCGATTTCTGTTACGCGAATATCAATGGTGTCGGCCAGCGTTTCCCGGGAGTATTTTCGAAGTTGCTCGACAGAAGTCTGAGTGCGCCAAATGCTCATGGCGCGTAGTCTACAGTTACCGTCGTGCCTGCGCGCCCGAATAGGATCCTTAGATGCCCGAATTTGTCTTCGTTCCACCTGCCACTCCCAGCGTCGCTATTGCCGGTAGCGAGCAGCGTTTTCCCGTCCGTCGGATTTATTGCGTCGGCCGCAACTACTCGGACCATGTCCGCGAAATGGGCAGCGACCCCAAGGAGCCGCCGGTTTTCTTCACCAAGCCAGCCGATGCGATCGTCGCGAGCGGGACCGCAGTGCCGTACCCACCCCGGACAGAAAACTTCCACTATGAGGTTGAGCTCGTTGTGGCCATCGGTGGATCGGGACGGAATATCTCCGCGGCGCGGGCGTTGGATCGCGTTTTCGGATACGCAGTGGGCAATGATCTGACTCGCCGCGACTTGCAGGGAGCGGCGAAAAAGAAGGGTGCGCCCTGGGATACCGGCAAGGCCTTCGACGCCTCCGCACCGATTGGCGCCATTCGACCGGCCTCGCTGGGACATGTTGAGCGCGGCCCGATCTGGCTCAAAGTGAATGGCGAAACCAAACAGCAAGCCGACCTCAGTGAGATGATCTGGAGTGTCCCCGACATCATCGCCGAGCTGTCGACGCTGTTTGAGCTGCGGGCCGGCGACCTGATCTATACCGGCACGCCCGCCGGAGTCGGCCCGCTCAAACCCGGCGACCGGCTCGAATGTGGTATCGATGGGCTCGAAACCTTGACCAACACCATTGTGGCAACTGTTACCAAATGAAGCTCTACCATTTCTTTCGCAGCTCCGCGGCCTACCGCACCCGTATCGCCTTCAATCTGAAAGGCATTCAGCCTGAGATGATTGACGTTGATTTGCGTGCGCCGGTCAGCGACCAGCAGAAACCGGAATACCGTGCGGTCAATCCGCAGGCGCTGGTGCCCGCCCTGGTGGTTGAAGACACGACGATCGCCCAGTCGCTCGCCATCATCGAGTATCTCGATGAGGTTTATCCGGAGCCTCCGCTGTTTCCCCGCTCGCCCGTCAACCGTGCGCGCGTAAGGGCTATGGCGCTTGCGGTTGCGTGCGACATGCATCCGCTCAACAATCTGCGCGTTTTGAACTACCTGCGTGCACCGCTCGGTCATGACGAGGAAACCGTCAACGCCTGGTACAGGCATTGGATCGCAGTTGGTTTTGGCGGCCTGGAGCAGGAGGCACGGCGTGCAACCGGCGATGGCCGCCACATGTTTGGCCAGTCGGTCACGATCGCGGACGTCTACATTGTTCCGCAGATGTTCAACGCGCGACGGTTCAAATGCGATGTTGAGCCGTATCCAACCTTGCGAGGCATCTGCGCACACCTGGAAGCACTGCCGGCGTTTGCAAAAGCAGCGCCTGAAGCGCAACCGAACGCTTCGTAAGGGGGCTATCGGCTCTCGGCGCCTGCGCCCGAACCGTCGGGCACATTGAACCGGATCGCTTTGCTCGTTATGGGAATGGATGCGACGATCCGGCTCGGCACGAACATCATGATGCACATGTGTCCCGGCGGCGGCTGCACGCGCTCGATTTCGAGTACAACATCGCCGGTGTTGTCGCGGACATGAGCAAGCACATACTTGTCACAGGCACTGCCGCCGCCGACCCACGCGACCACCATTCGCTGTTTGAAGTTGACTTTGGGGACGGCGCCGGTCAGTCCCATGCGGGACCACATTTGAGCCAGCGCTTTGCGGTCACGAGCCTGGGAGAGACCCGCTTCAACCCGGCCCTGCACCTTTCCCGTGGATAGAACCTTGAAAGGCAGGTCCGCGGCACCCGCCGGACCCCAGACCCAGGTCAGTGCCAACGCCGCAAGCCACCTGAGGCGCATCACTCCCCCTTGAGCTTCGCTCCAACGCGGCGATAGGCCTCACGAAACGGGATCCCTTCCGTCACCACCAGCCGGTTCGCTTCCTCGGCGGCGTGGATGGCCGGATCCAACTCGATCCGCTCGGCGCGGAACTTCATTGCATCAATGGCCGGCGGCAGAATGTCCAGTGTCTGCATGGCGATGTCGATGCTGCGGAACAGGGGGAACTTCAGCAACTGCAGGTCGCGCTGATAACCGGACGGCAGCTTGGCGTAGATACCCAGCGCTTCGGTCAAACAGCCCAACGCCGTCGCCGAGCGACCTCGAATCAACTCGAAGACGTCGGGGTTGCGCTTCTGCGGCATGATGGATGAGCCGGTGGTGAAGGCGTCGGGCAACTGCAGGAATGCAAATTCCTGTGTGTAGAACAGCAGCACATCGGCGGCGAAGCGCCCGAGATCCTGCACCAGCAAGGCAATTTCAAACAACAGGTGCGACTCGGCCTTGCCGCGCGAGAGTTGCACCGCCGTCACCGGCTCCTGCGTGACCGCAAAACCAAGCGCCGCCCGCGTCGCCGTTCTGTCCAACGGCAATCCGGGTGTCCCATATCCCGCAGCCGACCCGAGAGGGCTTTTCCCAACTCGCCGCTGCACTTGGCGCAGACCTTCCGCATCATCCCGGACTTCCGCCGCGAAGCCACCGGCCCACAACGCAACTGAGCTCGGCATCGCTTGTTGCATGTGCGTGTATCCGGGCAACACGGTCGTTGCTTCGCGGGCGGCAAGCCGGTCCAACGCACTCACCACTTGGGAAGCGCCTGCCGCGAGCTCCTCAATCGCGTCGCGCAGATAGAGGCGGACCGCCGTCAACACCTGGTCGTTGCGAGACCGACCCAGATGCACGCGGCCGCCAGCGGCGCCAATGCGTTCAGTCAAACGCTTCTCGAGTGCTGTCTGGCCATCCTCATCTTCAAGCGAGATGTGCCACTCGCCGCGCGAGTGTTCCTCGCCGAGTGCCGTGAGTCCCAAGCGGATCGCACCGAGATCTTCGGCCGAAAGGAGCTTCTGCGCGTGGAGCATTTCCACGTGAGCGAGCGAAGCTGCAATGTCATAGCGCACGAGCCGCTCATCGAGCGCATAATCCTCGCCGGCCGTGTACTGCAATACACGGCCGTCAAGGGGTGCGCCTTTATCCCACAAGCGGCTCATCAGGCACCGGCAGTCTGCTGCTCGGCGGGAGTCAAGGCGTTGATGTCGGCAACAATCAACGTTCCAGTGCCTTCGTTCGTAAACACTTCCCCGAGAATGCCTTCGGGGGACTTGTACGAAACGACGTGAATCCGGCGAACGCCGCCGTGGATTGCGTTCTCGATCGCCTTGGCCTTGGGCAGCATGCCGTCCGCGATCCGGCCCTCTTCGCGCAGGCGCTCGAGGCCGCGCAGGTCTGTGTAGGAAATCAGCGAGGTGGGATCCTCGACCCGCTCCAGGATGCCCGGCGCGCCGGTGCACAGAATCAACTTCTCTGCTCCCAGTGCCGCGCCGATCGCGGCGGCCACGGTATCGGCATTGATATTGAGCAACACACCCTGTTCGTCCGCCGACAACGGACTCACCACCGGCATCAAACCGTTGTCGAGCAGTTTGCGGATGACGGTTGTGTCGACGCCGTCGATGTCGCCGACGAAACCATAGTCTATTGTTTCGCCCGACCCTACTTTCACCGGCGCACGGCGGTGAGCTCGCACGAGCCCGGCATCCACTCCGCTGATGCCGACTGCGTCGATGTTGAGATCCCGGCAGATCCCCAGGATGCGCGTGTTGATGAGGCCATTGAGCACCATCGAGGCGACGTCAATCGCCTTCTCGTCGGTGACGCGGCGACCCTCGACCATGCGGGCCGATATGCCCAGCGCCTCGGAGATTTCGGTGGTCTGGGGACCTCCACCATGCACCATCACGACCCGCACACCGAAGTAGTGGAGGATCGCGACCTGCTCGAGCAGCACCCGGGTGGACTCGGTGTCGGCGAACACCCCTCCACCGGCCTTCACTATGAAAGTCTTTCCCTTGTACATACGGATATAGGGAGCGGCGCTCTTGAGCGCCCGGATGGCCAGTGTCTGTTCGCCGCGATGCATGATCATTAGATTTACCTCAGACTCCTTTGAGCATCTGATAGAGGACGGCCGTTTGAACGACCAGTCGGTTGTAGGCCTCGCGCTGCACGATGCTGCGCGGGCTGTCGAGCACTTCGTCCGCGATCGCAGTGTTGCGTCTCACGGGAAGACAATGCATGAGCCGGCATTCGGAAGCCGCTTTTGCAAACCAGTCATTCCTGACACACCAGCTCTGAAGCTCGGCACGTAGCCGGGCGTCGCCGGCGACATCGCCGTAGTGAGCCGTCGATCCCCACTCCTTGGCGTAGATGATGTCAGCGCCCTGGAGCGCGTCCGTCAGATCCGCTGTCTCCCGCACCGACCCGCCTGACCGGGCCGCAGCCTTGCGTGCCTTGTCCATGATCATCGGGGGCAGGGCAAAACCTTCAGGCCGGGCCACGATCACTTCCATGCCGCGCATGGCTGCCATGTGCACAGCCGCTGACGGTACCGCCAGCGGCAAGGGGCGCGGATGATAGGCCCAGGACAATACAAATCGGCCGCCCCGGGGAACCTGCAGATCATCCATTGTCTTCCAGTCGGCCAATGCCTGGCAGGGATGGTTGGCCGCCGACTCCAGGTTGATGAGCGGCTTGTCCACCAGCTCCGCCATGGCGTTGAAGTTGGTTTCGGCGAGGTCGTAGGCGAGGTCCTTGCCGTCGGCAAACGCCCGAATGCCGAGG
This sequence comes from Pseudomonadota bacterium, assembly GCA_018241505.1. Classification (GTDB taxonomy): domain Bacteria; phylum Pseudomonadota; class Gammaproteobacteria; order Steroidobacterales; family Steroidobacteraceae; genus 13-2-20CM-66-19. The sequence goes on from JAFEDS010000024.1 coordinate 114,327, forward strand.
GCGTCGCAGTAGGAAGCGAGAACCGGGATTCCCTCACGCACGTGTTCCGCAGCCGCGCCGTTCATTATGGCGCCGAGCTTGGTCTCCAGTTGCCACGTGCCCTGGCCGGGAGTAATCACGAAGGACGTGCCACCCAACCGCGCCATTCCCGCCTGCATGGAGGCGAGCGTGCGCAGCGAGGGATTGAAGAACAACAGTCCCAGGATCTTCCCGGCGAGCGCGTGCGGCTCCGGGCACTTCTCGAGCCGGCGCGCGAGCTCCAACAGAGCGCTGATCTCATCGCGCTCGAAATCGGCGAGATCCAGGAAACGCCTCATGCAGGCAGGTCCGCCAGCGTGTCGCGCAGCATGTCCACCTGTTCTTCCTCCAGGATGAACGGCGGCAACAGGCGAAGTATGTGGGGATCGGTAGCGGTTCCCGCGAGAATCCCGCATTCCAGCAGCTCGGCCTGGACTTCCTTGGCCGGGCGCGTTGTGCGCAGACCCGTCAGGAACCCCGCACCCTGATGCGCGGTCACCGGTCCAACGAGACAAGTCTGACGGATGTACGCGCCCACGCGCCGGACGCGCTCCAACAGGTTCTCCGTCTCCATCGCATCAATGACCGCCTCGATCACGGCGCAGGCCATCGGCCCACCTCCGAATGTCGTGCCGAGCAGGTCGAGTTTGAATGCGCCCGAGACCTTCGCATTGGTGAGCAGCGCCGCGCATGGGTAACCGTTGCCCAACGCCTTGGCCGTCGTGATCATGTCGGGCATCACTTCATACATGTTCGCTGCGAACGGATAACCGACACGGCCCATGCCACACTGCACTTCATCGAAAATCAGCAGTGCGCCGACTTCGTCGCAACGCTTGCGCAGTGCCTGGAGAAATTCCTTGCTGAGGTCGACCGCGCCCGCGAGGCCCTGCACGGGTTCAACAATGACCGAGGCTGTTTCCTTGGTTACGAACCCGGAAATGGCGTCGATGTTGCCGCGAGGGATGAAGCTGACATCGAACGGCGTACGCGGATAGCTGTACCACTTCTGTTGCGCACCCCAGGTCACGGCTCCCGCGCCGGCCGTGCGGCCGTGGAAGCCGCCAACGACCGCGCAGACCTGCGAGCGCCCCGTCATCTTGAATCCGAGCTTCAGGGCGTTCTCATTCGCTTCGGCGCCGCTGTTCACAAAAAACACACTGGTGACAGGCAGGCGGGAGAAGCGGACCAACCGCTCGGCCGCACGGGTGCGGACCTGCATGGCAACGGCGTTCGACTGGAAGTTACAGCTTTGCGCCTGCCTGGTGAGCGCTTGTGTGAAACCGGGATGCCCGTACCCAAGGGCGGCGACCGCATGGCCGCCATACAGATCGAGCACGCGCTCGCCGCGGCTGTTGGTGAGCCAGACACCCTGTCCGGACACCACTTCGAGCGGGTACAGTGCAAAAACGGGCGCCAGAAAATCGGTGCCGGGTGAAACCGGCCGCGGTGCAGGTGAGTTCATGTTTCTCGCTTCAGGTCCATCCGGGCGCGGGAGCCGTGAGACCCGCGGTCTCGGCCAGGCCGAACATCCGGTTCATCCACTGTACAGCGCCGCCCGCTGCACCCTTGTTCAAGTTGTCGACTACACACATGACAGCGACGGTTCGACCGTTCGCCACGGCGGACAGATGTGCGTAGTTGCTCGTGGCAACCTCCTTCACGCGCGGTGCCTGGTCGGTCACCCGGATGAACGGACAGTTGGCATAAAACTCGCGCAGTGCCCCCAGGATTTTCGCCGTATCGATGGCCGATTTCAGGGCCGCCTGCACGGTAACATGAATGCCGCGTGCAAACGGACCGGAATGAGGAACGAAGGCGAAGTCAGCCTCAACACCCGAAGCAACCTTGGCGCAGGCGGCAATTTCCGGTGCGTGACGATGCGCGAGCGCGTTGTATGAATAGAGGTCGCTATGGCGGACGGGGTGATGGGTACCCTCAATGGGCTTGCGCCCGGCGCCGGTGCTGCCCGTTACACCAGATACAAACAATGTGGGCGACGTGACGCCCAATGACAGCAAAGGAACGCTGGCGAGCAATGTGGCGGTGGCGAAGCAACCTGGATGAGCAACGTGAGTTGTATGCAGTTGCTTCAGGTGCTCCGGTACCGCACAGGTGAATTCGGCAATTCGCTTCGGGGCGCCATGCGGATGTTTGTAGACAGCCTCATAGGCCTGGGCCGAGGAGTAACGGAAATCGGCGGAGATATCGACCACCCGCGGGCGTGTTCCCGCTTTGGCGGCCACGCCCAGCAATGAATCAATCAAAGCCGCCGATACGCCGTGGGGCGCGGCCGAAAACAGGGCCGGCTGCGGGGTCTCGGCCAGCAGCTTTTCGACCTCCGACTGGGATTTGAAGCGCGTGTCGGCGTACACACTCGCCAGGTGCGGGAATGCCTTGGACAGGCTCTCGCCCGGTTGGCTGTCCGACATGATGGCGGCCAGCTCGAATTGCGGATGACCGGCAATCAGCCGCAGCAGCTCACCGGCAACATAGCCGGTGCCACCCAGAACAATAGTCGGGATGCGCGGGGTCATTGCGGAGCCTTCACGCCAATCGCCTCAATGACGCGGTCGCCCAGGGCGGCGCCGTTCGTCATGGCATTGAAGGCGGGTACGCCGAGCTGATCCGTGATGATATCAACACCAACCTGGTTGTCCGTGGAGGGGCCCGTCACGACGCACGGCTCGATGCCGAAACGCTCGCGCAACAGCTTTACTCCGCCCCAGGCGGCGACGGGATCGTTTGCCGACAGAATGACGCCGGTCAGTGCGGTCCGGATATCCGGGCACTCCAGGATCGCGTCAACTCCGTAAGTGCCGAGGATACCGTCACCCAGCTCAAACACGATGGCATCGGGTTTGCCCGCGGACAACTCGGTCAACATCGTGCGGGTGAGCGCGGGGCCGTTGATTTTCGTGGTCGTCACGACACCCATGTCGGTGAAGATCATCGAATTGCGGGCGCCGGCGTCGGCCATGGCGAGGATATCGCGCCGTAGCGACACGCCGGTGGCCTTGAATGCGTCGATGACGAGCCCGCGGTGACGCATTCTGCTGATGACCGCACAGGCAGCGGCCGTCTTTCCCGCTTCCATACAGGTACCCGCGAGCGCCACAACAGGCACGCCCCGGGTTTCGAGCTTTGCATCAAAATCGAGCCGCTTCACGCCCACGCGCGCAGGCACGCCGATACGCTCACCCAGATAAGGGAAATGCAGCACACCGCCGATGACACGGCAGTCGAACGGCTTGCCCTTGTCGGGATTGACCGAGTCGCAAACGCCGAGGACCCCTCCGATGTTGAGCATCTGGATGATGTCACCGGGCTGCACGGACGGCGGGATGTGGCCGGAGTAGCCGAACAGTGCCTTGCGATGGCCCAGTGCGCCGACAACGATGTCCCCTTTGCCGACTTTGGCCATGCGGCCGCTGGTCAGCTCGAGGGTGTTGTAGGTCGACTTGTTGGTCAGCACTTCAACGGCGACAACAACGCCTTCTTCCGCCGGAATATCCGGCGCTACGCGTACTTCATGCGACAACCCGCACGCCTGCGTTACCGAGGCAATTTTGTCGACAACAATGCTTCGCATTCCACTAGTCATGACACTGGCCATATTCATGCGTCCTTGGCGCGCTCGGCTGCACGCCGTGCGAACACGCCCGTCAGCGAGACAATTTTGGAGAATCCCAGGGCATCCGTCGGTGTCCACTCGCCCACCGCCTCGCCATAGACGCCCTTGGAGGCGGCCATCAGCGAGTAGGGTGACTCAACACCTTCAATGAACAGACTTCCTGGCCGGAACAATACATGCACGTCACCGGTCACGCGCTCCTGCGATGACAGAAGCAGGGCTTCAATGTCACGGCAGACCGGGTCCAGGAGCTGGCCTTCATGCACGAGGTCGCCATAGGGCTGCGCGACCAACTCCTTGATGCGTTGCTGCCGGCCCGTCAGCACGAGCTTTTCCAACTCGCGATGGGCGCTCAGCAAGGTCTCGGCCGCCGGTGCTTCGAAGGCGACCCGGCCCTTGGTACCGATAATGGTATCGCCGAGATGTATTCCACGACCGACCCCAAACGGCGCGGCCAGGGACTCCAGGGTCTCGATGACCTGCACGGGCGAGAGCTTCTTGCCATCGATTCCGGCGGGGCGCCCCTTTTCGAACGAAATGACATGCTTTTCGGGTGCGCGCGGCTTGGTGAACGCATCGCGCGACAGTACCCAGGCACTGTCAGGAATGCTGCCGGCCGAAGTCAGTGTCTCGGTACCGCCAATGGTGACGCCCCACAAACCCCGATTGATGGAGTACGCGGCGCCATGCGGCGGCACCGGCAGGTTGCGCTTCTGCAGATAGTCGAGCTCCTCCTGGCGCTTGAAGGCCTTGTCGCGAACGGGTGCGAACACCTCGAGCTCCGGAGCCAGCGTGCGCAGGGCCACTTCGAATCGGACTTGATCATTGCCCGCTGCGGTGCAGCCGTGAGCGATCATGTTGGTGCCAAGCTCGCGCGCCATTCGTGCGATGGTCTGTGCCTGCATAACGCGTTCTGCGCCTACGCAGAGCGGATAGAGTTGGCCGCGCTTCACGTTACCCATGATGAGGAAGCGCAGCACCTGCTCAAAATAATCAGCACGCGCGTCAATTTGATGATGCTCGATGGCGCCCAGCGCCCTGGCGCGTTCCGCCAGCGTTCGCGCTGTCGCTTCGTCGATGCCGCCGGTGTCGACGGTGACGGTAATGACAGGGCGACCCGTGTTCTCCGCGACCCAGGGGACGAGGAATGAGGTGTCGAGCCCACCGGAGTAGGCGAGAACAATGGGCTTTGAGCCCGCGTGGGCGGCGGTTTGCGGCATGGCTATCTTCTAGGTCAGTCGGAAAATCGAGTGCAGACGGCCGAGCAGCTCGTCCTGTGCACGGGAGTTGGCGGTGGCAATGAAAATGGTGTCATCGCCCGAGATGGTGCCGGCCACTTCGGGCCAGTCGGCCTTATCGATGGCGACGGCCACGCTTTGAGCCGCACCCACGGTAGTGCGCAGCACGGTGAGCGAAGGGCCGGCGCGCTTCAAGCCGCGCACAAACTGGGCCAGCGAGCCGAAATCGCCATTCGCACGCGACACGTCATCGGGCGGCAAAACATAGCGGCCGCTCGCTTTCAACACGCCCATGTCGCGCAGATCGCGGCTCACGGATGACTGCGTGACCTCGTGTCCTTCCTTCTTCAACAGACGCACGAGGTCCTCCTGTTTGCGGACGAGGCCCGCTCTCAGGATGCGCGCGATGGCGCTACGACGATCGTTCTGGTGAGTATCGGTCAGCACGGTGCATAAACAAGCGCATAAACAGGGGAGCATTCTGCATATTAATGCATACGAGGTCAAGGGCCACGACTGTCCCCTGTTGCAGTGCGATCTGGCAGATACTGCGCGCCAGTAAAAGAAGGAGGGGGTTATGCCACGCCGGATCGCTTCAGCCGCCGCGCTGCTGCTCGTGTCGTCTGTGTGTCTGGCCGCGGGTTCCTTGGGTGCCGTGTCGTCAAAGGATGCGGCCGGTGGCATGCGGGCCGCGATTTCCCAGGGTATCGACAAGGCCATTGCCCAACTCGGCGCCCCCAACGGCTTTCTCAACAACCCGAAGTACACGATTCCCCTGCCGTCGGGGCTGGAAAAGGCCGACCGGGCGTTGCGCATGATCGGCATGTCGGGGGATGCGGACCAACTCAAGGCCGCGATGAATCACGCTGCGGAAATGGCGGTGGCCGATGCCAAGCCCGTATTCAAACAGGCGGCGCAGCGCATGACGGTGGCGGACGCCAAGGGCATCCTGACCGGCGGTGAGACCTCGGCTACGGACTACTTCCGCAAGGCCACGACCGAACAGCTTACCGCCCGCTTCAAACCGATCGTGAGCAAGCAGACCGAGAAACTCAAACTGCGCGCCCTGTATGATCAGTATGCAGGCAAAGCGGCGCAGGTGGGCCTGATCAAGTCCGAGGATGCCAACCTCAACGACTACGTGACCGCCCGTGCGCTGGATGGCCTGTTCGGCGAGATCGCCGAGGAAGAGCGCGCCATCCGCAAGGATCCCCTGGGGCAGGCCAGCTCACTGATCAAGAAAGTGTTCAGCTCTTTGCAATGAGGTTCACATGAAAGAAGACGCGGCTGCAGTCACGCCCAACGCCCAACACGACTGGTTCATCCAGTCACTGGTCAATGTCGCCAACGTCGCTCCGCTGAGCTTTGGTGTTACGTTGCAGGTGAGCGGGTTGTTGGTTTCGGGCTACCTCGTGAGCGGCAAGGCCTACTTCGAAGCCACCGGCGAGCAGGTGGTGGGGGGGCTTGCCAAGACGCCCGAGCTGGCGGCCCAGATGCGCAAAATGTTCGCCACGTTTGAATCGGCCTACCCCAACGATCCCAACCAGAAGGATCGCCCGGTCCCGCAGTTCGTGCACCTGCAGAACGCGCGCTTCTACAGCACGGACGGCAAGCCGGTACCCACCCATGCGGGCGTGTGGTGGCGCGGACGGATCTCGGAGATCAGTGGGATTGTGATTGGGATTCTGGGCGTACAGTCCTAGGTGACTGAGTTTGCTTATTGGTTTGTGAGGGCGGGGCTCGCATTTTTGGGCCGGTTGCGCGCTCTTTCGTGATTGAACCGCCCGCGACACCCCCGGCGCGGCGCCGGGCGGTGTCCGGAATTTCCTTCGGATCACCGCGTCAACTCCCGGCCCTTCGAGCGCTCGTGCGCCTTCACCTCCATCGCCAGCAACTGCACTCCGCGCAGGCGCGCCATCTGCAGCCTGTCCGGGTCACCACTGATCCCCGCTTCCAACAACTGCCGCCACACCTTCGGCCGCCCCGACCAGCGCGGCTTCAACCAACTCGCATGTTGCTCAGCGAGATCCGTCAACTGCAGTATCGAACACGTGCGCAGCAGCGCCACGCAATTCGCCGGCATCCCCAGAAACAGCGTCGCCTCCAATGGTTGTGTCTGTGCAATGTGCCAGGAGCCGGTGAATACACTGCGCGCCACCTGGTGAAGGCTGGGTGCCGTGAAGAACCCCTTGTCGAAAATGAGGGGCGCGCGCTGCGTGTCCGCCACCCCGGCACGGGTACTTGCATGTTGGTCGCTCAGCCGCTGCCAGCGGTACGGATCGCTGAATCCGACGTCCATGAGCAGGTACGGACAAGCGGCCGCGCGCCGCCGCGCAACAGGATCCAGTTGACTCCATAGGTCCGGTAACTCCCTGAACATCGGCGGCGCCGACGGAACCGGCCGCAGAGCCTGCTCCGTCAACAGCGCCAGGCACCGCTCATTCAACTCCGTCAGCATCCCGAAAATATCTGCGCCGGCCACGGGCCGCGCCGCGATGTTGTGTTTGCCGTCCGGGCCTCGAGATTCTTCATTGTTCTGCCACATGACACGACTCCCTACGCTTTCTTCCCTTCGCAGGTGAATGTAGTCGAGAGCGCGGGAACTTGTATCAGCCTTTTTTGGGAAAATTTTCCCAAAAATAAAATGATCCCCTGCGGCGGCACAGCAACGGCACAGCACGCGCGCCGCGCGTTTTGAGGGAACAATGGAAAATTCGATTAATTTGTCTTTGGGAAAAAATTCCCAAACCCGGGCTATTTAACAATAATCCAGGGGGCGGCAGTGGTGCTCGGGGCTAAACAGAAGGTTCATTCACGTCTGAACAGGAAGCGGCTCGGCGAAAACCGCCTGCAGATCCTTTGCATCGAATACGCGGTCTAGCCACGCATCGAGTGTCTGCACGTCCGCGCTGAAAACTTGCGCGCGAATGGGCTCTGGCAAGGCGCCGAAACGCCTCTCCAGCAGGCGGACAAGCGACTTCGCCTGTCCCTCTGCACGGCCTACTGCGTGGCCCTCTGCATGGCCTGCTGCGTGGCCCGCAGCCCGACCTTGCTCGAGACCTTCCTCGAAATACGGTTGAGTTATCCAACCCATGATTTGCTCCTCGCGGTCGGGCACCCGACGGCGTAACACCTGATGCATCATTTCCCGGCTGACGGCGACCGGCCCCTTGTCCAGATAAGTCAGGAGCAAAAGCAGGTCTCGTCGCTCCAGCAATCCGGCCTCCGCCAGGATGATATCGAGGCGCTCAGGCGACTCAGGCCGCCTGGCGTACTTTAAGGCCTTCAGCAAGGCCCGCAAACGGGCCATAGTCGACAGGTTTTCATCCGCTATCGCGGGCAAATCCACCAGCGAATGCCGGAAACTGGGGAGATACGGACGCAACGTTGGGGACACGTCTCCGAACAGGTCCGCAAATTCGCACGAAGCAGTCCATTCCCCTGGCCCTTGATGTGCCACTACGGAGACCACCGGGGGTAGCGGCAGTGTTCCCCCGTTTTGTTCATATAAGGTCGTCAGAAGGCGCACCACGTAACGCAGCAGTTGCAAGCGCGTGCCATCGTCGCACGAGCTTTTGTGTTCCAAGAGCAAGTACGCGAAGGCGTCGCCACCCGCTTTGAGTCGAAGGCGGAAGAGCAGATCGGAGTGATGCTGGCGCAGTTCCTCGTCCACGAAAGAAGCCGGGAGTGGCTCGGGCATCTCGGGGCCGAGTTGCTCCACGACTGCCGCAGGCAGGTGCTCGCGCAGGAACCTTCCGGCAAGCTCCGGGTCGCCCAGCACCTGCTTGAAGAAGGCATCGTGCAAGTTGGTGATCTGTGTCGACAAGGTCGCGTGTTTCATGCACAGGCAACAGCGAAGAACCCGCCACACAGGCCGGCCTCTTCTGTCGCCGATTGCGATCATTGCAGCAGGGTATTTGCATGGATGTAAGCACCCAAATCTGTACCAATCAGCCAATAACTCGGTTGATGTTGCGTTCCGGGGCGCTCGAGCGGGAGCAAGTGGCGATTCTTCCCGAATAACGACCATTATCACCATTGCGTTTTGGGAAAATTTTCCCAAAACTAGCAAGCAACAAAAATCAGCACACAGGGACGTGCCATGCGAATTTCGGACGATCGTTACAATCGCGAGCGGCTGTCACTCGACCTTGCTCTCAAATTCCTGCGCTACGAAGCTCGCACACAAACCATCCGGGCATGGACCGGATTGAGCGATGACCGGATCCGGAATCTCTATCGCTCCTACATGAGCCGCGGCGGCAACTTCGTCCCACGCCATCGCGGGAAGTCGCCGCACCAGGTGGCTTACTTCATGCGGTCACATCGATTGCAGTGGGAGAGCGCGCAATTGGCGAGCCTGTTGAGTTTGTTTGGTGTGGTCCCCCTGCAATCGAGCCCGGAAGTGGCTGCCGCGCTCCCGTCGGTCGGCCGCGGGGAACGACTCTGCAGCGCCTTCGAGCTGTATCGCACAACGATTCCCACTGCGCAGATTTCTTTCGAACACTCGGTATTTCTTGCCAAGGCATTGGCCCGTGGCGATCAGATCAAACTCGATGGCTGCCGGGAGTGCGGAGGTCTGCTCGTCATGGAGCGGCTGCCCCTGCGCGAGCGGCGGTGTCAGTACTGCCTGGTCACGCAGTCCGGCTGACCTACGCGCCTCGGCTGCTCGCTGGAACCTCCGGCGGTGAACGTGGCCGACCTACGAGTCATCGGGCCTCATCGAGGCGGGTGGCAGGCACTCGGCAGCATCTTGTCGGGAATGTTGGTGTAACGCTGATAGTCGTTAACTGACACCGTCACATCCGGTGGTGCAGCCGCATGCCCGCAGACCCAGTGCAGCTCGGTTCCACGCGAACCCGGAACCAACACCAGGTGGCCTCCTGTGATCTTTTTGTTGGCCGCCCGCCCATACTGAATATCAACGGCGCCCTGGGCCACTCGAATGGCGCCCACATATTTCGCCGTGTCGGGCAGCGTCACATCCAGCTTGGATGAGTCGATGGAATTGAGTGGCGTGCCGCCGGCAACAGCCGCTGCGACCGCCGTTTTGAAGGGCTCGGCCATGACCAACCCTTCCGTGATCTGCGCCCGGATCGTGTAGTCCTGGTACGCGGGAATCGCGATGGCGGCCACGAGGCCGATGCCCGTAGGTCCGAACAACATGACGCCGATGACGGCCACAATCGCCAGCCCGATCGACACCGGCGGTGCCGGGCCCGCCTGGGCGATGTCTTCGGGCGACTCGGCGCGGCGCACCACGAGCGTGCCGGCTATCTTGTCATGCAGAGTCTGCCGTCGCTCAGTGAACACGGCCATGGCAAACCCGATCCCCAGAATCAGGTAGCTCAGAATATGGCCGAACAATCGGCCCAGCGCGCGCCCCAAGCCGATCCGTTCGCCATTCAGGTCGGTTACTTTGAGATCCAGCGCCTTTTTGCCCAGCGTTGCCTGCAGGCTGGAGCTCTCCATGAGCGCGTAATAGAGGCAACCCACAACAGGCAGGACCAGTGCCATCAAGCCGCCCTTGGGGCCGAGCGCCAATCTCGGGACCTGCATTACAATCATGACAATGATGTAGTCGATTACGAAGGCACCGGATCTTTTCCAGAAACCGGCATACGGCATCGAACCGCCGGAGCGGTATTCGGACTGGGAGGCCGTGGCGGGACTGACCGCGTAGCGGTTGTCGGTCGAACGGGGGGACGAAGTCGAGCTCTCACCGTGCATAGTCAACTCCCTGTGGACGCGATGGTTATAGCGGGCCCCGGGGCCCGCTATTTTTGAATGGTGTAGACCAGGTCGGCCCCTCTGGCCTGCCCGACTTCAGTCTTGATCGTCCAGCGATCGCCGAGACTGTAACGCAACTTGAGCACATTCAACTGTTCGGTCAGGGCTATGCCGTAACTGACATACAACCGCGGCGAAAGATAACGCCCCAACACCAACGAGGTCTCGTTGGTCAGGTCGGATTCGAGACTCACGTCCTCGATCCCCACCTTCGAGCCCAGTTGTTGCGCCAGGATGGCACCGCCCTGCGCCAGCATTTCATTGCTGCCGGATTGACGGCCCTGCGCGGATTCAAACGACCCGCCGGACAGGATCAAGGAGGCGATCTGGGACTGGGTCAGCGAAGGATCCGAGAAGAAGCTCATGCGCGGTTGGAGCAAGGTGCCGCGCACGTTCACGCCCGCAATGACATCCGGAAACTCCTTGACCGCCCGGATATCCAGTCCCGGGTTGGTAACCGGGCCGCCGGTAAATATCAGCCGGCCGCGCTGGATATCGAGCTTGCGTGCATATGCCGAGTACTTCCCCTGTTCAATAGAGAGCTCGCCCTGGGCGGTAGAGGCCTCGTCGTAGCCGCTGCGGACGGTCACGTTGCCGGTCAGCCGGCCGGTCAAACCCGAGGTGTCGATGCTGACTTTATCTTCGAGGCCGAGGGAGATGGTGCTGGTCACCTCGAAGCGTTTGGTTGGATCGGTCTGCTCCTGGCCCACGACCACTTCGTCCGAGGATGACCGGACCGCACCGGTCAGGTCCGCCGGGACTATCTTGGCGTAGGGAACCTTGACGGACCCCGTGACATCGATCTTGCGGCCGCTGATGTTGAATTGCAGGTTGGGTGAGGCATCGATCTGGGCCTCGGGTACATCGGTCACCCGCAGGTTCGAGCCATCGACATTGACCGTGCCGTACGGCAGGGAATTGCGCCATTCGAGCCGGCCGGTTGCATGGGCAATGCCGGAGCCGATCCGCGCGGAACCCTTGAAGTCCACGCCGTTGTCGGTCAGGCGCGCATCGAATGCGAGTTGCCGCAATCCCATGTTCACCTGGTAGTAGTCGATTTCACCCTCGGAGATTTTGAGCGTGCCATCCACGAGCGGCGTGCCCAGGGTACCGGCGATCTTCATGTCGCCATCCAGGTGGCCCGCCGCCCGGTCGATGTCCGGCACATACAGGGTGACCAGGCCGAGTTGGTCGGTATGGGCGTGAAGCTCACCCTGGACCGGCATCGCCTGCCAGTTATCGCCGCTCCTCTGCGCCACCAATGTCCCCTGGATGGTGCCCACATCACCCGACTCGAGCCCGACCTCACCGGCGACGATGTTGCGATTGGCATTCAGGGTGATGAAACCGGAGCCGATTTTCGCGTGGTCGATGCGCCCGCTCGACAGCTTGTGTGACAACACCGCATCGGTGAGATCCGCCCTGATGTTGCCTTCCGGCAGCTCGCCCGCGACACCCGCGGCATGTGCCACGAAGTTGATCTGACCGCTGTAGTCCACCGCACGTGTCATGCCCGCGGTAAAAGTAGAAAGCGGCATCTGGTTGGCGTTGAAGGTTGCGTTCCACTGCCGCGGATTCCACGCCCCATCGGCACAAATACTGCCCGGCGTACCCACCATACACATTCGTTCGCCCCGAACCTCGTCCGCTGAAACCACGAGGCCCACCGGATGCTCGAGCTTCAATCGCAGCGACTCCGTGCCAATGATCTGCATGGACTGCATTTGTCCCTGCCACACGCCATTGTTGAGCGGTCCATTGGCCGCCGCCGCCAGCGACATGCCGAGCGCCTTCGCATCCAAACGCACGTCATAGTTGCTGGAGCGGCCGTTCAGCTTGAAATTCAGCTCATCGAGCGTGCGATCCCGATAGACGAGGGTGCGGACGCGCGCGGTCACCTTCGATTCGTACTGTGGGCTCGGATTGAAATCGATGTCCGCCAGCAGATCGCTGATGTTGATCCCTTCGTGTTGGATTCCGCTGGCGTGCACCGTGGCGGCCACTATCGGCTCGCGGGTGGTGCCGCGGATCGTGCCGTTGCCTTCCAGGGTGCCGCGGCTGTCGGGCGACAACAGGCTCAGGTCCTTGGCGCTCACGGCAAAGCGCAGGTCGAATGTATCGTTCAGATGGCCATCCACGGCGAGGTTGGTTCCGCCCAGTGCCATGCGCAGCTTGTCGAATTGCCAGGTGCTGCCGGTGCGCACGAATTTGCCGCTGCCGCTGGCGGGCACAGCGCGCAGGCGGCCGCTAATGTCATGGATGTCGACCGAGAAATCGCCGTTGCCGTCGAACCGCTCTCCCTGGGTGGCGAAGTTGAAACTCAGCCGGCCCGGCAAGTCGCTGCGCAGGAGCGCCGGATTGACATCCACAATGTGTCCGGAAAACGCCCAACGGTCGGCCGGGGTCCAAACAGTTTCGCCGCTGACCGTGGCATGTCCTCCATACAGGTCGACATCGCCCTGGGTGAAGGTGAACCGATCCTTCGCCAGCTCACCCACAATAGTCGTCTGCATGGGGGGAAGCTCTTTCGCCTGGGCCATTCCGGTGGCATGCACGGAATAGGGCCAGGTTCCCTCCAAAGTATATTCACCCGTGGAGCTGTGAAACGGGGCTACCTTGCCGACCAGCGGCCACCGGAAATTCTGCCACGTGCCGCGAAGGTTGAGACGCGGACCATTCTTCACAACCTCGATGGTCCCGCCTGCCGAGGCGTGCGCACCGGATTCCCGATGAGTCACCCCGATGTGTTTGGCCCACAGGACATGGTTGCTGTAGGCACCTTCAAACTCCGAATCGAACAGGCCGGCATTCAGGCCCGCGGAATTCAACGGGCCGTGGATGCGAAAGCCATTGCCGTTGCCCTGCATGTTCACGTGGCCGGAAATCAGGCCGAGGATGCGGTTGCCGCCCCAGGCGGTGACATCCAGATCGTGGATCATGGCGCGGCCCTGCCAGTGCCATTGATTGGTGAGGGTCAGGAACTGGCCCGTGTAGTCGGCACGGAAGGGCGCGAGCGTGTGGGCCGTCACTTCGAGCCGGTTCAGATCGCCCTGGCTCACGGTATTCACCGACCAGGCGGGTTGGTCCTCCGGCGTCCAGGTGAGCTTGTTCTGGAAATGGATGCGCAGCGGATCGTAGGCCGACAGCTCGCCGGTACCCTCGATGTTCAGGTGTCCCGACTGTCCCGTTAGCTGATAGAAGCGAAGCTGGCGGTAGCGCGCAATACCGGAGGCCTCGAGATGGCTGTATTCGAGATGAAAGCCGTTGTAGACCGCGAGCGTGGCCGAGCCGACCCGCAGATGCTCCGCGCTGACAATGAGCCAGCGCGGCAGAAAAAAGGGAGTCGACGGCTTGGGGGGAATCCGGCGGCGTTTGATCTCAACCGCCGCGCTTTCAATGGAGGCCCCCTTGGTCCGGACGGTCTGAAACAGAAGCGGAGTGAGCTCGATCCGGGCGTTGATGTTCTTGAAGGTCAGGTGGACCAGGTGATGATCAATCTCGACCTGGTCAATGTGAATGCCCCGCGCCAGCGTGCCGCGGACCCCGAGGAACTCGAGCCCCGTGTTGCCCGCCTTGTGCGGAATCTTCCCAAACAGGAATTGCAGGCCCGGTTCGGTGAAGGCGAAGTAGTAGAACGCCGCGCTCGGCACCGCGACCGCGGTGAGTATCAGGATACCGGCAATGAGCAGCAGCAGGCGGCGCATGGCGCTAGAGCTTGGGTGAGAAGTTGATATGCAGGCGTGGGCTCGCCCCCGATCGCGATATAGGCTCCGCTATGTCGACTCCCAATGTCACGACCGGCAAGCGGACCCTGAATCCCACGCCGACTGAATACTCCAACGGCGTGCCGCCAAAACGGTTGAACGAGTTGCCATAGTCAAAAAAGGCGGCCACGCCAAAGTTGCGGGGCAGGTCGCGAATGACTTCCACCGTTCCGGTGATCACATCCTTACCGCCGACCTTGACCGTTCCGAGCTTCGTCGCACACGAGCCGTCGGCCCGGAGAATGGGCTGATGGGTCGTCGCATCCCTCTGGCAGACATCCTGGGTGGGCGAAAGGGCGTTGTATGCAAAGCCGCGCACGCTGTTGTCGCCGCCGGCGAAAAACCTCTCTACCACGGGAAGGTTACTGAATCGCGAAACCAGTGTGGCCCCGATCTCGTCGCGCAACAGCAGGTGCCATTTCGGATAAAAGTTGAACACCCGGACACCGGTCAAGTGTGCCTGCAGGAAGCGGGTATTGGCCCCCACGAGCCCGTCCGACCCTTTGACTTCCAGGAACAGCCCATGTTGGAAGATCGGTTCACCCAGGTAACCCTTGGGCACGGAGGCAACGTCGATGCCCGGAATGAGGAGCTTGTCGCTGCGGGTTTCGGCCGCCGATTCACCGGTCGTTTTCATGGCCTGAATGAAATAGACGTACTGCCAGTTACCGGCCACCTTGGTGATGCCAGGCTGCAGATATTCGTTCCGGGTCGTGACATCCGCCAGGTCCCGCTGTTCCACCACGCCCTGCAGGGTCAATTTTTCCACGGCCGGATCGCCGATGGGAATGATGTAGTTGCTCTGGACCTGGTATTTCGTGACCTGAGCCGCCTGGACGAGGACGTTAAAACGGTGGCCGCGGGAGTTGATTCGACGGTTCTCCCAGGTCAGGGTTCCCCGGGGGCCGGTGTCGGTGGCATAACCACCACCGACGGAATACCAATTCCGGCGGATGGGGTCGGCCTTGATGTTGACCGGGACAACGTGAGCGGCGCGGTCGGGCTCGCCGGGTAACACTTCCAGGTTGGCGAAGTATTGCGCATCGTCGAGCGCGAATTGCGTGCGCAGAATCTCTGTCAGGTCAAACGGTTGATCCTGTTTGTACCGCAGGTAACGGCGGACCAGGCTGTCGTTGATTACGTGTTGTTCAATATGCGTGACTCCGAAGCGATAACGCTCGCCCGTCTGCAGCTCCAGGCCGATGGCAGCCTTGTGACTGGCGGGGTCGACGATGAGGTCGCTGCGTGTCAGCTTTGCATCGAAGTAACCGTAGGTCGCGGCGGTGCGCTGCAGCTCACCTTTCAGGCTGTCGTACGCCGGATGATTCAAGCGGTCGCCGTGATGAATAGGCAGATTGTCGGTGATTCGGGTGAACAGCGCATCGGCCGCGCCGGCGCCATGCACCTGGACATCGATTTTGTCCACAATCACCGGCGGACCCGGATCGATGTTGACGGTGACCTTCCAGTCACCGCGGCCTGTATTGTTAACTTCGGCGTGGACCGTCGGGTCGTAGTAGCCGTAGGGCCGGAGCGCCGACTGCACCTCCCGCTCAACGCGATCATGCAGGCGCTCGATGGTATCGGCGCTCAGGTCAGTGCTCTTTTTGTAGCGCTCAAAGCTCAGGTAGGCGAGGACATTCGCGCGCAACTGATCGTCAACGCCGTGGATCTCCACGCTGACGTTGGCCCGAACGAGTGAGCTGGCGAACAGGCACAACCAAACCAATGCGGCCCGGGCCTGCGGGAAGGAGGTGCGCTGCGCCATCAAAACGGTGCGATATAACGTGTGCGGTCACAAAAGATGACATAGATTCTAGCTGGGCCGGCGCGCAGCCTCACGGCCATTCGCTGGCGGCGAGGTCGAAACGGGTATCGCTGAGGGGGATGCCCTCGGGGCCAAAGCGACGCTCCGTGAGCGAAACGGCCCCCGACGTTTCCAGCAGGAGGACGGTGGAACAGCGGGTTCCATAGTCTTTATTGCTGACGAAGGGAGAAGACAGGAGCTGCTCCCACTCCCGCGACAAGCCGGTATCCGGCAGCACGTCATCGACTCCGGCCTGAGTCGGGTCGGCCAGGATCGCGAACAATGCGTCGCTGGAAATGTTGTCAGGCTGTTTCACCAGCGGGTCGAAGCGGCGCCGGACACGTTGGAGTTTTGGCCACGGCGTATCCAGCAGCTCGTTGGAAAGCCCATAAATACCGGGCGGCAGTGAGCGTGCGAGCTCGGGAGCCCGGTTGGATACGTACCACAGCGACTCGCGGTCGGCCAACAGCAGGTTGAAACCGGAGTACGTATCCGCGAGCGGCTCGAGCTTCTGAATGGACTGCGTGACTGTCCCCGGATTGCGTAAATAGCCCGGAATCAGGTTGCCTCGCGAGGGCGAGCCGGGGGCAGGCCGCTGCAGCTCGCGGAAGTTCGTAACAATCCCGAACCGCCGCCGCCGGTCGAGACCCAACCAGGTTCCGCCGGCCCGCAGATCGCGGCCCGCAATGATTTCATCGGGCGCCGGCCACTTCCCCATGGGCTCGGTCGGGCGTTCATGAAACTCGTCGCGGTTGGCGGCGACCACGAGCTCGTAGCGCGGATGCACCCGCCAGGCAATGACCAGCAGGCACATCGGTCAGGGCTGCCTCTCGGCTTCCAGCCACGTGGAAATGAGCCGGTAGGAAATCGAGTGAGAAGGCGGCACGAACGGCAATCCGTCCGAGCGAATCTGGGCGCGCGTAAACCAGCGGGCATCCTCCAACTCATCCCCGATCCGGATGGCGCTCCCCTTTTCCGCGTCCGCCTGGAATCCGACCATCAGAGATGACGGAAACGGCCACGGCTGCGACGAATCGTAGCGGGGATTTGTGACAACGACCCCTGTTTCCTCCAGTACCTCGCGCAGCACCGCATCTTCGAGGCTCTCACCCGGCTCGACAAATCCCGCCAACGTCGAGTAACGCCCGGCAGGCCAACCGGCCTGGCGGCCCAGCAGCGCGTGTTCACCGTCGGTCACCAGCACAATGATTGCTGGGTCAATGCGAGGAAAGAACTCATGTGGCTCCGCCTGGTTGGTGCAGCGGATTACATGCCCTGCACGCTCGGGCAGCGCTTTGAAGCCGCAGACGCCACAGAAGCGTTGGCGCTTGCGCCAGACGGTGAGCGCTCGCGCATATGCGAGCAGGCCCGCCTGCTCGGCCGACAATAGTGGAGTGAGTGGGCGCAGTTCTTCGAAGCTCGTGCCCGGTGGCGCTTCGAACGCTTGGCTGTCGCTTATCTCAGCGAGCACGCACCGGGCGCCGTTGTACCAGCCCAGCAGGATCAGCGAGTGTGGATCAGGGTCGTGCAGAACGGGGTGCTGGTCGCGCGTAAGGAACGCGATGCGCGGCTGGGAACTGGTGTGCACCAACTGCGCGGTGTCCCGCGCCATGATGTAAAGGGTTTCGGGGTCGGACAGCGCGGCGGCGGGCCAACCGGCTTCTTCGCGCACATCGGCGCGGCGGTCAATGTACGGTCCCGCGAAGAAATTCGGGCGAATAGGGTCCATGAGGCGGCTTTGCTGGGCTAAAGGGGCATTGTAGAGCACACGTGGGGCGCGCGTGGGTGGGCTGGTATGGCGCCGCGCTTTGTGCTTGAGGGCCCGTGCGCTGCGGGTGCGGTCGCCGCCCCAGCTTGCTAGTCGTTGTCCGGGCGCCGTGCGCGGACACGCGGGTCAATAGATGCGCGGTTCAATGCCCTGACAGCCGCAAAGTGCGCATCATGGTTGCCTCTATTGAACAGCGACCAAGGCTCTCCGGCATTCAGCGCCTCGGTCGCAGGCGCGAGCGAGTTCTTAAACGCAGCGAGCTGCATGGCCGCCTCGTCGAACTTCATATGCTCACTGGCCACGCTGATCTGCCGGACAACCAACACCAGGCTTTTCAGCATCACCCTGGCCCGAGCGCGTGCCTCCAGTCCACCGCTGACATTCACATTTCGTGGCTCGGGGAAGCATTCAGCGAGGTCGCGCAACTCACGATCGACGGTATTGGTGGCCAGCAAGCTCACTTGTGCGTCGTGATCGGCAATAGCTGAATCCAGGACTGCGACAATGTCAGCAATCTCCCGCAGTCTGAGCTCCACGGAATCCGGCTCGGTCGGCTGCTCGCCATCGCCGATCGCCTGCAGGTACGCGACGAGATCACGCCGGTCTTGCGCGGTCAAACCAAGGTAGAACTCACGGTCGAAGTGCGCGACCACTTGTGCGTAGTTTACGTAGCGGCCGTCGTGAAAGTAGGGACCGTTGAAGTTGGCGTTGATCAATGTCGGCGTCTTGAATGTGCCGCCGGAAGCCACGTTGTGTTGCTGGTGGTCAACAAACAGGCCGTGCGGCGGATGGCAGGTTGCGCAACTCGAGCTCGGGTCGTGTGTGAACGGTCGGTTGAACAACGCCTCGCCCCGAGCCTCCGACTCCGAAGTGGGTTGCGCCAACTTGCCATCGGCCAACAGACGAGGATTCGGCAGGAAATCGATGTCCTCAATATAAAGAACCAGCGCATCGAGAAGCTTCTGCGACGGCTCCGGGCCGGCAAACTCGTTTGAGATGACATTCCGCACAAAATCGCGGAGCGACAGCATGCGGCCGTCGTGGCCATAGGGCGCCAGGGAATGGGCGCCGCGCAGGCTGGGTGTTGTAAGCGGATCCAGCACGCCGTCATCGGCGTGCGGGTTGAAGATTGCGCCCGTCGTGTCGAAGGTCCCCGACACTGTCGACAAGCCTGGAATGTACAACCGGGGATTGGTTGTTCCATTGATATGACAGGTGTTGCAACTGACACCGGCGCGGCGCGCAGCAGCCCCGAGAATGGCCGGGGAGTTGAATGCAACTTCGCCCAGCACAACCAGTTGCGAGCGGTGGCCGCCGCGGCTCTCCGACCTGAATACTTCGCGCGGGCGGTCGAAGATTTCATCACCGAGCTCCGAGCCTGGAGGCAACACAGTCGTGGTAACAGGCGGGGCAACAGGCGCGCCTGCGATCGACGCAGCTGGGGCGAGCGGCCCCGGGGGCGCCGCCGCCACGCTCGACGCGATCAGCACCAGGCCCAACACTTTTATTCCCAGCGCCACAGACTGCGACCCTGGCGTCTTTATTCCCATTGGAGCGTTCCCGAGCCCGAGCAGAATTCAGGCGATCGATACCAGACATCGTGACTGACGTGGTTATTCCTGACACGCACTATATTTTTTCCGACAACAAATTTGTAACGCGGCCTTCCTAGCATGCGGCGGCTCATAAACTTCATCAGGGGAATTCCGTGGTCAATCACCGAACCAAGCTGTCAGCTTTCGTGACGGCAACCTTAACCACGTGCGCGCTGCTGTCGGCGGCCGTGTCGACGGCGCACGAACGCGACAGTGGCCGAAAAAGACAGATCAAGCATGTGGTCATCATTTTTCAGGAGAACGCCTCGTTCGACCACTACTTCGCAACTTACCCCGATGCGAAGAACACCGACGGCGTGCATTTCAGGACCCGCCCCGAGACACCGACCGTCAACGGTCTCACGGACGGCAACAGCCAGTTCCCCGAGCGTGTCAATGTGGGCCTGCACGATTTCAACCCCAATCAGACTGTTGGGACGCCCACCGGCATGAACCCGAACGGTGGTGCCAATCCATTTCGCATGACCCGCGACCAGATCGTCACCTGCTCAAACAATCACGATTACCAGGGTGAGCAGTTGGCCACCAACTCGGGCTTCATGGACAAGTTCCCGCAGCAGAACGTGTCAACGCCGCCCCAGCCGGGCTGCGCCACCGACGGCTCAACCGTGATGGGATACTTCGACGGCAACACTGTGACGGCCATGTGGGGCTGGGCGCAGCGCTTCTCCATGAGTGACAACTCGTGGGGTACCACGTATGGCCCGTCCACCCCCGGCGCCTTGAACCTGGTCTCCGGCCAGACCGCCGGTGCAGTGGTGCATCAATTTACGGGAGCCAGGGACAGCCATGGCCGATTGACCGACACCATCGTTGCGACCACCATCCCTGATACGTTTTTCGTAGGCAAAGCCAACCCGGTTGTGATGGCGGACCAACTCGGCGCCGGCGGCAAAGTTGCCCTGCAAACAGGCACGTTGGTCACCGATCTGGATCCGTATCTGGATGACTGCGGTAACGACAAAGGTGGCACGGCCACTGCCAATCCCGGCACAGTCGAAATGACCGGCAAGAATGTCGGCGATCTGCTCAATGCGAAAGGCGTGAGCTGGGGATGGTTCGCCGGCGGCTTCCGGACCGCCGCCAAGCCGAATCCGGTCACCACGGACCCGGCGAACCCAATGGGGGGCGTCAATAACGACCCGTTTGGGGTTCCTTCATTCGGTGGCGATGTCAATGGCGGCGACGGTCAGGCGACTCACACGAACGATGGCGGTGTCTTTACACCCGCGGTGTGCAACGCCAAGCACGTCCTGCACCCGGATGCGACTCGTACATTCGATGGGAATACGCAGATCCTTCACCCGGTTCGCGGTGACTACAACCCGCACCACTCACCGTTCCAGTATTACGCGTCGACGCGCAATCCGCATCACTTGCCGCCGAAGAACGTTGCTGAGATCGGTCACAACGGACAGGCCAACCATCAGTACGACCTGCTGGACTTCTATGCCGCGCTGCAAGCCGGCAACCTGCCGGCCGTGTCCTTCATCAAGGCCATCAACCGGGATGACGGTCATCCGGGCGGTGAATCGGACCCGCTCGCTGAGCAACGGTTCCTCGTTCAGACAATCAATCAACTGGAGAAGTCCCCCGAGTGGGAGTCAACTGCGGTATTCATCGCATGGGACGATTCGGACGGCTGGTACGATCATGCCGCTCCGCCGCTCGTGAATCCGTCGGCTGCTCCCGGCTTTGACGGGGTCAGTTCCGCCAACGGCGGCAACTGCGGCACGCCGAAGTCGGACGCTCTTCAGGGTCGCTGCGGATTTGGTCCGCGGTTGGTTCTGAACATGGTGTCACCGTGGTCCAAGGTGAACTATGTTGACCACACGTTGACCGACCAATCCTCGTTGTTGCGTTTCATTGAGGACAACTGGGGCTTGGACTATATCGACGGGCCCGCCAGGCGCGACGCAACCAACGGGCGGCGTCAACCCAGCTTCGCGCTGGCGCCGCAGAAGCAGTCGTTTGATGTGGTCACGGGATCCTTTGACAACATGTTTGATGACGAGCCGCACATGCAGCGGTTCATTCTCGATCCTGTGACGGGATTGCCGCTCAGGGATGAGCGCGGAGGCTACTAGAACCGGAGTGTTCGAACGAGGCGGGGCTTCGGCCCCGCCGCTGTTTATTCAAACAAGGTGGTCAGGATGGTGGAAATGCTGTTCGCGAATTCCCGCCAGGCCGAAATGGCGGTGCCGTTCGGAGCAACCGCAAGCGCTGCGCCATCATCAACCACCGATCCATCGTCCACAGCTACCGGCGCACTCCATCCTGCTCCAGGCGTATAGACCGCAGAGCGGCCCACGCTTATTTGGCCCTCATGGGTACGTGTCCAGATCGCAACAGCGTCGCCTTGCGCATCGAACGCTATCTGAGGCGATTCTGTGTATTCGGAGGTAGCCGAATCCGCTTCCGATATTACGGCGGATGCAGACCAGTTGCCGCCCACGGGCAGTACCGTATAGCGCAAATGCGCCAATTGCGGCACGGTGGGGTCCGACCTCATCCAAACTGCCATCGCGTTGCCCGTCTGATCGATTGCTACTTCCGGCAAGCCGTTGTTGTTTCCGCCCGCTTCCACCAACAGGGGTGCCCCCCAGCCTGAGGCCGGCGTGTAGTGATTCGACCAGATCGAGTTGTCATCCTGGACCCAGATCACCTCGGCAGCGCCCGCGGCATTGACCGCGAGTTTCGGAAGGAAGGCACTGAGCGTCGCGTCGTTGGCGATCATCGCAGCGGGGACACTCCAGTGTCCCGTGCTCGACTGGTAGTTGCTGGACCAGATGTGAGATACGCTTCCGGCCTGCGGGGAATCGGTTTGCATCCAGACGGCCACGAGGTTGCCGTGGGCGTCCGCTACGACATAGGGTCTTACGGCGTTACCCGTCGCTGTATCCATCTGCACCGGAGCGCTCCAGGTCGTAGTCCCGACCGGCAGCCGGCTGTAGTAGACGTGATTGCGCGTCCCATCGAGTTGTTGCCAGAGCACGAAGGCGTTACCGGCAGAGTCGTAGACAACCTGAGAGTACGCTTGAGAAACGACGGCCGTGTCGATTCGGGCAGCAACACTCCAACTGCCCGCATCGGTGTATCTGCTCTCCCAGACTTCATTGGTTCCATTCACCTGTTGTGGCCAGACGGCCAGTGTGTCCCCGCTATCGGCAATTGCAACATGAGGGACTGCGTCGGCGCTGAGATCATCGCCGCCGCCAAGCAATGCCAGCGACGTCGGCGTGCTCCATTGTTTCGAGTCCGGTGCAAAACGGCTGGCCCAAAGCCGCACGCCATCCATGCCGCTTCGTTCCCGCCAGATCAGCGCCGCGGTGCCATGGGCATTCACCGCAAGTTGGACACCGGCCTCTGCGAGTTGGTCGTACTGGTGAACCTGCACCGCAGCCCGCCAGCTTCGACTTGCTTCCGGTGTGGGTGGCGGCGGGTTGGCAGGTGGCGGACCGCTGGGTGGCGGGCCAGCCGGCGGATTCGTTGGTGGGTTGCTGGGTGGCGGATTGGCAGGCGGGGCGCTCGGTGGCGGACTGGCGGCCGGTGGGGTGCTTGCCGGGGGGCTGGCCGCAGGGCTACTTCCACCTCCACACCCGATGCAAAGCACAGGAACGATAGGCGCAATCAGCGCAGCTCGAAATCTCATCTTGCAACATCCCTGGTACAGCTCCACAGGGTTGATCGCAAGTGTCGCCTTGTTCACGACACGTCGGAACGTCACGAGGAGACATCGCTCAGTTCCCCAGTGCGGTGCGCCGGTGCTCAGGCGATTTATTCAGAAGTTTTCAGCTCGTTTCAGCCGCATTTCAGGACTCTTCGGACCCGAAGCGGGCATGGTCCCGGACGCCCGACCTGCCGGGTTCACGGAAGTCACACATGATTCATCTCACTGCCGTCCTGGGCCGCCGCGCTCTGCTGGCCACGCTGGCGCTCATGACAGCTCCGCTCCAAGCGACCACTTACACACTCGAGCCGGACTACACCCAGGGGGTTTTTCGGTGGAACCACCTGGGCTTTTCGAGCCCCGCGGCGCAGTTTGCTCAGGGTCAGGGAACCCTGGAATTCGACGCTGCCGAGCCGACGCGCTCGTCTGTAACGGTCACCATTCCCTTGAGCACTCTTTATACCGGCGTTCCGGGGCTGGATGAGGACTTCCGCTCCAGCGATTTCTTCGATACCGCGAAATTCCCGACCGCCCGTTTCAAAAGTACCCAGGTCGAGCAGGGGGCGATGAAGAATCAACTCAGGGTCAAGGGTGAGTTGACTCTACATGGCACGACCAAGCCGGTGACTCTCGAAGTCACCATCGTCCGCATCGGCACGAACCCCAGATCGAGTCTGCCGACTGTCGGTTTTGACGGGATGACGACCCTGAAGCGCTCTGACTTCGGGTTGGGTAAGTACGTGCCCCAGGTCGGTGATGAGATCGAGCTGCATGTGATCAGCCAGGCGGTGGAGGCGAAGGCGTATGCCGCGTACCTGAAAAAGCAGGAGGCGGAGGCCGCAGCCAACGCGGCGGCGAAGAAATAGGGGGCGGCGGCGCAGAAATAGGCAGCCGCGGGTCGGCATCCGGGGTGTTGGTTCCGGGCTCGTGTATCGGCGCGTGGCCGGCTCGTAGCGGTGTGTCCGACATTTGTAGCTTTTCGCGGCCACTCGTCATTGTAATGTTGGATTCGCGCGGATCGTGTCAGATTGCCACGGACGTTCACGATCTAATGGAGGATCGTGCTTCCCGGCTCGAGAGACTTCAATATGCTCCCGCGAAATGCCTGTGTCGCAAGCGCCGCCCTCCTGATATGCACCGCCTGTGGCGGCGGCAATAGTCCAAGCTCCGGATATCAGAATCCACCGCCCCCCAATCAGAGCCCACCGCCGCCTACCTACACCGTGGGAGGCACCGTCAGCGGATTGCGCGGATCGGGTTTGAAGCTGCAGAACGGCACGGGCCACCTGTCCGTCGCCGCAGCGGGCGCATTTACGTTCCCCGACCCATTGGCTGGCGGCAGCGCCTATGCAGTGTCTATTGAGACTCAGCCGACGAATCCCGCTCAGACCTGCACCGTGGCAAATGGAAGTGGCACGATCGGCCAGGCCAACATCACCAATATTGCAGTTACCTGCGCGACTCTCGAGACCGGCCGGCACTGGCAAACGGCTACTGCGCTCGAGCAGGTTGCCGGGGTATTCGATGACAGCGCAGGCGTCGCGGTGAATGCGCACGGAAAAGCTGTAGCGGCATGGCGCCGGCAGCTTGCAAACGGGCTGTTCCAAATCTGGGCCAGTCGCTACTCGCCGGGCCCGGGGACCTGGAGCGCACCGGTGCGGATTGGTCCTGAGAGCGGGACAGGCAATTTCGGTGCGTCGGGACCGCCGACTCTGGCGATCGCCGATGATGGCAACACGGTGGTCGCGTGGCCTCAGCTAGAGAACGGCATCGTTGAGGTGTTTGCGAGTCAGTATACGGATGCGGGAGGATGGGGAGCCGCTACGCGCGTAAGCAGCGCAGGGTCGCCGTTTGCTGTCAATCCTTCGGTCGTATTCGATTCCAATGGCAACTCGCTGCTCACCTGGGAACAGGCCGAAGGCACGAGTGATCACATCCAGTTCAGCCGCCTTGCCTCGGGGGCGACGACGTGGTCCACGCCTGTACAGCTTGATACTGCCGTGACCGAAGCCGGTAGTGCGCGATTGGCCGCAGACACTAATGGCAATGCCGTGGCGATCTGGGTGCAAGACGAGTTGGTGCAGGGGGCCTTCGTCAGTCGTATCTGGTCGAGCACCTACACGAGTGCGGGAACTTGGAGCGCTCCTGTGTTGGCGGGTGGTGACCCCAACTCACAAGTGAGCAATGATAGGGTTGCCAGCAATGGTGCCGGAATCGCCCAAGCTCTCTGGCAGCAGGCGGACGGTTCGCTCTGGTCGAGCCGCTACACACCCGGAACCGGTTGGGACACCGCGAAGCAGGTTGAGGCAGCCGCCAGTGGCGCGGGCACGGCAGAGCTGACGATGGATCAGAATGGGAACGTGCTGGCAGTGTGGCAGAGGGCCAGCGCGCAGATGGGCCACATCTTCTATTCGCGTCTGTCCGCGAATGACGGCTGGACCGCCCCGGCCCCTGTTTCACCGGGCGATGCGGGCGCGGCCGAGAGCTCCGAATTTCCAAAAATCGCCTTTGATAGTCAGGGAGAGGCGATTGCCGTATGGACACGCCTCGTCGGAGCTGACATGTCGGCACGCTCAGCTCTTTACACACCGGCGACCGGCTGGGGCGACGCTGTGGATATCGCGAACTCCACCAATGTTGTGGCCGCCACAGTCGCGGTTGCGCCGGATGGCACGGGAATCGCTGTATGGGACCAGGCTGTCGGCCCGCCAAACGGAACGGCGCTCTGGTCGAGCCGGTTCGAGTGAGCGGCGGTGATCCAACACCGCCGGCTCGAGCGCCACGGCTAAACCAGCACCACCAACAAGTCCTTGGCGTCCACCTGCTGCCCCGGCCGTGCCAGCACCTCGGCCACTTCCCCGTCGGCCTCCGCGCGAACGGCTGTCTCCATCTTCATGGCCTCCAGCGTCGCGAGCACATCGCCGCGTGCGACCTTGCGACCAACAGTGACAGCAACAGTGGCAATAGTCCCCGGCATGGGCGCGCCCACCTGCTTCGCATTCCCAACCTCAGCCTTTCTCTGCGGCGCTCGCTTGGCGACCTGGCTTCGGTCCTGCACACGAACTGACCGCGGCAGTCCGTTGAGCTCGAAGAACACAGTTCTCGTGCCGTCCTCGTGCACTTCGCTGGTGGCCACATAGCGGACAATCAGTGTCTTGCCACGCTCAATATCGACAGTGATTTCCTGTCCAGCCTCCATGCCGTAGAAGAACACCGGCGTCGGCAGAATACTGACATCGCCGAACTGCAGCCGGTCGCTGATGTAATCCATCCACACCCGGGGATACATCAGGTAGGACGCGAGATCGTCATCGGTCACTGCCCGCGGCAGTTTCTGTTGGATCTTCTGGCGCTCGGCGTCGAGATCCGCCGGCGGCAAGTGCGCGCCCGGCCGCTCGGTCAGGGGCTTCTGGCCCTCGAGGATCTTATGCTGCAGGGCTTCAGGGAAGCCGCCATACGGTTGCCCAATGTCACCGCGGAACAATTGGATGACCGATTCCGGGAAGGCCACATCATTCGCCGGGTCCAGCACCTGTTCTTTGGTCAGTCCACTCGTGACCATCAGCAGGGCCATGTCACCAACGACTTTCGATGTCGGTGTCACTTTGATGATGTCGCCAAACATTTCGTTGACGTCGGCGTACGTCTGCGCAACTTCAGGCCACCGCGCATCATCGATTCCCAGTGACCGGGCCTGCTCGCGCAGGTTCGTGTACTGACCGCCCGGCATTCCGTGCACGTACACCTCGGAGGCGCCGGAGCGAATGTCACTTTCGAACGCGCTGTACAGCTTTCGAGTCTGCTCCCAGTAGGAGGACAGCAGCCGGATCTTCGCGGGGTCGATGCCCGTATCACGCGGGCCGTACCGCAACGCCTCCACAATCGAGCCCATGTTGGGCTGAGAGGTCAGGCCGCTCATGGAATCGATTGCGCAGTCCACGGCGTTCGCGCCGGCTTCGATTGCGGCCAGCACGCTGGCGGCGGCGATGCCGCTGGTGTCATGGGTATGGAAATGAATCGGCAGGCCGATTTCTTCCTTCAAAGCCTTGACCAACACGCGCGCCGCTTCGGGCCGGCATTGGCCACCCATGTCCTTGATGCCGAGCACATGCGTGCCCGCGTTGCGTAATTCACGCGCCAGCTTCAGGTAATAATCCAGCGTGTATTTCTTTTCGCGCGGATCGCTCAGGTTGCCGGTGTAGCAGATCGCGGCTTCACACAGCTTGCCCGACTCGAGGACCGCATCAATGGAGACGCGCATGTTTTCGACCCAGTTCAGGGAATCGAAAATGCGGAATACGTCGATGCCGTTCTGCGCGGCGCGTTTGACGAAGAAGCGCACGACGTTGTCTGGATAGTTGGTATAGCCAACCGCATTCGCCGATCGCAGCAGCATCTGCAGCAGCAGATTGGGCATGCGCTGGCGAAATTGAGCCAGCCGCTGCCAGGGATCCTCACTCAAGAATCGCATGGCGACATCGAACGTCGCGCCGCCCCAGCACTCCATCGAGAAAAGCTCAGGAAGCAGAGTCGCGTAGTAGGGGGCGATTGCCGTCATGTCCTGGGTCCGCACCCGCGTCGCGAGCAGCGACTGATGTGCGTCGCGCATTGTTGTATCGGTCAGGAGGACCCGTTTCTCACCCAGCATCCACTTCGCAAACCGCTCCGCTCCGAGCTCTTCGAGCTTCTGTCTCGTGCCAGGGGCAGGAGGTGTCTGCAACGGCACCGCGGGCAGGCGTGGCGAGCTGAATTGCGCAGGCCGTGCGCGGCTCTTGGTTTCCACGTTGCCATTGACGATCGTCTCGCCAATGAACTTGAGAATGCGCGTGGCGCGATCCCGCTTGCGCGGCCAGTGAAACAGCTCAGGCGTGGTATCAATGAACTTGGTGGTGTATTCACCTTCGGCAAACGCCGGATGCGTGATGAGCTGGTCGAGAAAGCGCAGGTTCGTTACAACACCGCGGATCCGGAACTCCCACAGCGCGCGGTGCATGCGGGCAATGGTCTCTTCGGCAGTTGGGGACCAGGCTGTGACCTTTACTAACAGGGAATCGTATGAGCGGGTGATGATCGCGCCCGTATACGCCGTGCCCGCATCCAACCGGACACCAAACCCGGCCGGGCTGCGATACGCCGTGACCCGGCCGTAGTCCGGTATAAAATTGTTTTCCGGGTCTTCGGACGTAATCCGACACTGCAGCGCGTGTGCGCTGATGCGGATTTCATTCTGTGGTGGAACACCGCTCTCGGGTGTCCCGATCCGCGCACCGCTTGCGATCCGGATCTGTGCCTTGACCAGGTCGATGCCCGTGGCGCACTCGGTGACCGTATGCTCCACCTGGATACGCGGATTCACCTCAATGAAATAGAAGCTGCCCGTGTCCGCATCCTGCAGAAACTCCACGGTGCCTGCATTGACATACTTCGAAGCGCGTCCAATTGCGAGCGCGGCTTCGCAAAACGCCTGCCGTTGCGCATCCGAGAGAAAGACGGCCGGGGCGCGCTCAACGACCTTCTGATTGCGGCGTTGCACTGAGCAGTCGCGCTCGAACAGATGAACGAGCCCGCCGTGAGTGTCGCCCAGAATCTGAACCTCGACGTGCCGTGCACGACGCACCAGCTTTTCGAGATAGATCTCGTCATTGCCGAACGCAGCCTTCGCTTCGCGGCGGGCAACAGGGACCAGCTCAACGAGCTGTGCATCATTTTCGATCACGCGCATGCCGCGGCCGCCGCCGCCCCAGCTCGCCTTCAGCATCACCGGGTAACCGATGCCGTGGGCAAGACGTTTGCACTCTTCTATGTCGGCGGGCAGTGGCGACGTGGCCGGCATGACCGGGACGCCCGCACGCGTCGCGAGATTGCGAGCCGCCACCTTGTTGCCCAGCGAGCGCATCGTGTCCGGCGTTGGACCAATAAACACAATGCCTGCCGCTGCACAGGCTTGCGCGAACTGCGGGTTCTCTGAAAGAAACCCGTAGCCTGGATGAATCGCGTCTACTTTGGCATCGCGCGCAATGCGCAGGATGTCCTGTATATCGAGATAAGCCTCAATGGGACCTTTGTTACGGCCGACGAGATAGGCCTCGTCCGACTTGGTCCTGTGGAGAGAAAAGCGATCCTCTTGCGAATAAATGGCGACGGTGCGGATGCCGAGCTCATTCGCGGCGCGCATCACCCGGATGGCGATTTCGCCGCGGTTGGCAACGAGAAGACTGCGGATTCGAGGCAGGGTGGCGATCATTGGCGGTGTGTCGTGGGAACATGGGGAAAAATCCGCCAGACTATAGCGAACCCGCTGCCCGGAATGCACTAGGCGTGCGAGGTTCCCAGCGTGCCCACACCCGTCGCAACTGCTGCGCCGACCGGAAGCCCGCGCGCGCCGCGATCCGCTCCAAGTCGAGCTTGCTCTGGGTCACCAACTCCTTCGCGAAGGCAAAGCGAATCAACTGCACATAGTCGAGCGGCGAGCAGTGCGCGTGCTCGGCAAACAACCGCGCCAGATTGCGCGGGCTCGTACATGCAACAGCCGACAACTCACTCGAGGTCCACACGGCCGAGGGCTTGCGGGACACGGCATCCTGCACGCGGTGCACGGCCGGGTGAACATGATTGCGATGTTGCACCCAGGGTGACAGCGCCGGATCGGTCCCCGACCGGCGCAGATACACAACGAGGTCTCGGGCTACTTCGGCGGCGGCTCGCGGTCCAAGCTGACTGCCGATCACATACAGAGCCAGATCCAAGCCCGCCGTCACGCCCGCGCTGCTCAGCACGGAGCCATCTTCGACAAATATCCTGTTGTCGTGAACCTGGGCATCCGGCGCGATCCGGCGCAGCTCTTCAATATGTGAATGGTGCGTGGTGCACTCGCGGCCGGCGAGCAAACCCGACTTCCCAACAATCACGCTCCCGGCACAGACGCACAGCAGCATTGCGTTGCCGATGACACCCGAGGACAGCCACGCAACCACGCGTTGAGTCGCCGGTTCGTTAAAATCGACCGGCTCACCACTGACACCGTTGACAACCACAATCGCATCATCGGCCAACTTCGCCGGCAGGGACTCGAGAGCCGCCAACTGCAGGCCGACCGCCGCCTCAATCGAGCGGGAAGGGGCCGCGAAGTGCAGCCGATAGCTGTCCGCCACCTTCTTGTTGGCCATCCTGAACGCCTCGGCCGGCC
Source organism: Pseudomonadota bacterium (assembly GCA_018241505.1). Lineage (GTDB taxonomy): Bacteria > Pseudomonadota > Gammaproteobacteria > Steroidobacterales > Steroidobacteraceae > 13-2-20CM-66-19. The sequence continues at coordinate 144,818 of JAFEDS010000024.1, forward strand.
CTGCCAGGTCGAGCAGGACCAACTGCGGCAACAACAGGAAGTAGACGTCTCTCACGCTCGTTACCCGAATGCCTCGGAAGTCGCTACGACCCGTGCGAACCGGCCATCGAGCACGAGCTCCGTGCGTTCGCGGATGTCAGCGGACGAAAAATGGCGGCCGGTGCGCGATCGCATGGGAAAGGTCAGTGTTGCGTCACTCACGAACCGCACTTTAAACCCGGCATCCGATGCGTGTCGCGTAGTGGTCTCGCAGCATTGCTCCGTGCGGATCCCGGTCACGAGGACTTCCTCGATGCCGTTGCTGCGCAGCCAACTTTCCAGGGTGACACCGCCTGAGTTTTTACCGAACAGCGCTGAATGCACTTCCTTGTAGAACACGGCGTCGGCCTCGAGGCGCAGCTCCGGCATCGCGCGAACAAAGCCGGATTGCGGGTGGAAGGGATCATTCGGGTCCACCTGGGGCTCCTGGTGGAACACCTGCACCACCGGCACTCCTCGGTTGCGGCAGTGATCAATCAGCGCCTGCGTATTCGCGATGAATGCGGACGCCTCCTGCGGCTGCCAGTACGGTCGCTGGCGAAACGACTCCTGGACGTCGATGACCAGCAGTGCAGTCTGGTTGGCGGTTTTCATGGACCCTTCCTGTATTGGTGGATAGGACACATGATGAGGCTGCTCCGGCGCTACGACTATAGGCCTTCCAGCCACCTACCGGTCAAAAACGGACAGTGGATCGGCCGGCGCGGTTCCCATGGATGGGAGGTTGGGCTTAAACTGCACCGCTCAACAGTCTGTCAACAAAAGCAGCTTGATCCGGGAGGGTCTCGAGAGTGTTGCACCAAAAGGCAAAGAGCGCTGCCATACCGGCCGCGGTCACACTGGTATTGCTGGCCGCCAACGGCACCGCGCGTGCTGATGCGCCGCAGCCGGAAATCCCCACCTGCGACAAGAAGATCGGCACGCTGGCCGTGACCGAACCGCAGACGCAGTGGTGGACTCAATACAACTTGGAATCTCCGGAAGCCCTGATCAAGGTGTACGTGTCGAAGTCCAAGTGCTTCACACTGCTCGATCGCAACAAGGGCCTGGCGGCAGCCCAGACGGAGCGCGCCCTGGCCGGCAGCGGCGAGATGCGCGGCGGGTCCAACATCGGCAAGGGCCAGATGAAAGCCGCCGACTACGTGCTCGTTCCCGACGTCGCCATGAAAAACAACGACTCGGGTGGCAAGAAGATCGGTGGCATGTTGGGTGGCTTGTTGCCCGGCATCGCCGGCGTTGTGGCGGGCGGCGTCAGCATGAAGAGCAAGACCGCCGATGTGGTACTCACTTTGACGGACGTTCGTTCGACGGAGCAGGTGGCTCTCGAGCAGGGTCACTACAAGAAGACCGACCTGGGTTGGGCCGGAGGCGGCGCCGGGTTCTTCGGAGCCTTTGCAGCCGCGGGCGCCAGCAGCTACGCCAACACCGAAATCGGCCAGGTCATTGCGATTGCCTACCTCGATGCGTTCTCCAAGCTGGTGAACGACGTCAAGAGCATGGATCACGATGCCAAGACGGACAATGTCCAGCAGTCGGTGACCATGGCGAAGCCCGGCAAGCTGTTTGAAAAGCCGGACAACAAGTCCACGGTGGTCCGTGATCTCGAGGTCGGTACGACCTTGTATCCCACCGGCGAGAAAGACAAGATCTGGTGGAAGGTCAGTGACGAGCTCGGCAACGAAGGCTGGGTGCCGTCACCGCTGTTCCAGTTGGCGAAATGAGTTAATGGGCGCGGCGTCGGCCAATCGGGCTGGCGCCGCGCAACGCGCCGCGGGCGCCAACTCCGGCGTAAAAAGGGGTCGGGCTCGGCGCGGCCAGTGCCGCGCCAATTGACTCAGTGCCCGGCTGGCGTGAAAAACGGAATCGGCGCGCCCGCATACACATTCTGCGGCAACTGCCCATTCCAGCGCTCCGCCTTCACCCGCTCCACTTCAATCCGCCGTAGCTCCAGCACATCCTTGTTCTGCGCCAGCGCGCTGTTCTGAACCTTCAGCGCCTCCGCCTGCGCGGTGGCCACTTTCAGGTTGGCATACGCATCGCCGTCGGCGCGAGCGCGGACAGCGGCGGCTTCCGCCTCGGCAACCGCGACTTTCTGCTTCTGTTCCGCCTCGACCGTCTTCAGGCGGTTCTCGGCCGCCAGGCGCAGTTGCTCCTGGGTGACTTTGTCATTGATGGCATGCATGTACGATTCCGAAAACTCGAAATTGCGCATGTCGATGTTGATGACCTGCGCGCCGTACAGCGACAGTTTGGCCTGCAGGGCGGAATTGATGTCGGCCGACACCTTGGCGCGTTCCGATATCAGGTCCGGAGCGCTGTAGCGCGCGGTCACGGCCTTGAAGACTTCCTGCGTTGCCGTCTGGACGTACGAAGACAGATCGCCGTTGTGACTGTACTTCTCGTACACCTCGGCCACCTTGTCGGTCATGATGCTGTAGCGGACAGTCAGGCTGACACTGACGGGTTGAGTGTCGGAGGTCGATCCGCCCGCGTTGTCGATGTTGGCCTGTTCGGCCCGGATGCTGAATATCGCCAGCTTCTGCCAGGGTGGCAGGATCGCCAGTCCTTCGTTCTCAATTCCCACAATGCGGCCGAACTGGGTCACCACGCCGCGGCTGCCGGTGGGCACCGAATAGAAGGGCCACAGCATTTTCAACAGCAGCAGGGCGACGATCGCGATGACGACGTAGACAATGAGGCCTTTGTTCACATTAGGCGCAGTCGCAGGGTTCATCTGTGACGTCTCCAGGCAGCGAAGCCGGCTGACCCGGCCAGCATTGCCAAAATACTCAAATCAATAGCACCCCCGCCGCCACCGCCCGAAGAGGCGCCCGTCGCATTGGCCGTGCCGCCCGTGGAGGCCGAAGTGGACGGCGCAGCCGCCGAAATCTGGATGGACACCTGGGCGGAGTTGTTGCTCGACACATAATCGTTCGGTGACGCAACAGACACGTTAGCAGTGCTGGTGCCGACGGTGCTACCGACCAGTGTCAGGTCAATCTGCCGCGTATCCTGCGCGGCCATATTCCCGAGCGTGCATGACACCGTGCTGTTACCGACGTCGGTAGTGCACGATCCGCCGGCAGCGGTCGCGGCCTGAACGGTGATCCCCGCAGGAATCGTAGCGCTTGCGGTGACCGAGTTGGATGCGTCGTCACCGATGGCATGTGCCACAAAAGAAACGGTAAACGCCGTGTTGGCAGTGGCCCCAATCGCCGTGGCGGGCAATTCAACACGGACATCGGGCGCTTCGTACGGCATCAGACAGGAAGCCGTCTGAATACGGGCCGTGATCTGAGTGATGCTGCAGCTCGAAAACTGATCGCTGTAATTGATCTGCGGTGCCATCAGGTAGGACTGTGGCGTGGACTGGCAGGCGCCGGCCTCTCCGTCGTGAGGCGCGTTGAAGTTGTGGCCGAGCTCGTGAGCGGCAATGAGGGCGGATTCCAATGCCGAATGAGCCCCTTCGGACAGACTGTCGGCCGCATCGCCATTGCAGACCGATGAAATGTAGGCGATTCCGACGACACCGCCGTCCAGGTCGCGGCCCGTCATCAGGTGAGATAAGCCGGTTTCCATCTGTGCCGCGTTCGCCCCCCGGTAGGAGCGAAGCTGTTGCAACAGGGAGTTGGGATTGGTCGCTGTGAACGGCTCATGGGCGCTCGTCAGGATCGTCAAGGGCGCCAGTTTGATCTTGACACCCACCTGGCCGGACCAGATGCCATCGACAATGTCCCAGCGCGCAATAATGGCGCCTTCGGGGTCGGCAATTTCCTTTTGATAAAACTCGTAGTCGGCGACCACGCCGACTGTCAGCTCGAGGTCGGGGCCATTGGGGAAGCTGCCCGAACGGGTGGTCTCCTTGACCATGGCATCCACCATTGTCTTCGCGCTGACAGGCAGGTTCTCGCCGGCAAACGGCGTGTTGTCTGCATTCAGGATCTGACAGTACGCGGCTCCGTCAGGCAACAGGGCGTCTTTCAAACGATAGATCACCGAGGCGGTGGCATCAGCGAGCGGCTGGACGACCGAGTCGGTGACGTCAGCCGCGGGCTCCACTGCATACAACTCGCCCGCGCCGTCTGAGATCATGCCGTGCCAACCGGTACGAGTATGTGTCATCCGGACCCAGGAGCCCAGTAGCCCCTGCAGCACGCCGCGCAACGGCTCGATGTCAGCGCGATCGGCGGGAACGGCATTCAGCAACGCCGGGTTGGGTTGCAATTGAAAGTTGAACTGGCGGCCGTAGGCCTCGAAGGACATGCTTCGTGTATGGCCCGCGACCTGCTTCACCTGGGGGCGGATGCCCTCGTGGTACAGAATCTTCAGGCTCGGCGCGGCCTGCGCGTGGCTGACTACGCTAGCCATGAAAAGCGCGCTGAGCGCGTAGGGTGCTGCCTTATTTCCCATTGTCCCCTGATCCGCAGGCGCATCGACGACGGGCCTGAAGTCGCAGCGGCATCGTTATGGAAAAGGGCCGCGTGCGCAAACCAGCATGTCACAGGTGCCCGACGCACAATGTGCGTCGGATCACGGGTGGGAAATCAGACGGTGTCTTTTAACGAAATACCGGCGTTGGCAAGCTTTTCGGGGTTCGGATGTGCATGGGCAGCAATCAACTTGCGGGCCGCCATCTGGTCCTTCGGGCTGTTGATGCTGTCGACGGCAATCAACTCCCCGCCGCGCAGATAGCAGACGCTGAAGCTGCGAGATGCCGGCGAGCCGCGGACCACCACCGAGTCGTGTCCCTGGCACAGCCCCACGATGATCATTTTCAGGTCGTACTGATCGGACCAGAACCACGGCACTTTGTCATGTACCGTGGGTGAGCCCATCAGGTTGTGTGCTGCGTTGGCAGCCTGCTCGAACGCGTTGTCGACCGACTCCAGCCGCAGGCGCCGATCGTAGTGAAGGTTGGGATGGTTGGCGCAATCGCCAGCCGCATAGATTGCCGGATCGGATGTCTGACAATACTCGTTGACCACAATCCCGTTGGCGCATTCGATTCCCGCCGCCACCGCGAGCTCGTCCGCGGCGATGACGCCGACACCCACAATCACAACATCCGCCGGATGCTCGGCGCCGTCATCAGTGAGCACCGCCTTGACGCGGCCCGATCTGGAGTCGGCAACGAGCGCCTGCACTCTCGAGTTGGTGACAATGCGGACGCCATGCCGTGCATGCTCGGTCTCGTAGAAGGACGAGATTTCCTTGCACGTCACCCGATTCATCACTCGATCCGCCATCTCGAGCACGATCACATCCAGTCCCAACTCGCGCGCGGTCGCCGCGACCTCGAGACCGATGTAGCCGCCCCCGATAATCACCATCCGCTTGCCGTTCGCGATATCTACGCGGATTCGTTCAACGTCAGCGATGGTACGAAGTGTGTGGACGCCGGGAAGGTCGGCACCTGGCACCGTGAGCGGGCGTGGGCGACTGCCCGTCGCCAAAAGCAAAGCGTCGTAAGGCAGCACTGAGCCGTCGTCGAGACGGACCCGACGCGCCTCGCGTGAGATTTCCTGCACGCGGCGACCAAGGTAGGTATCTACGTTGTGCTCGGTGTAGAAATGCTGGGGTCGCAGGACGAGACGGTCTTTGTCCAGTGCACCCGCGAGGAATTTCTTCGACAGCGGCGGTCGCTGGTACGGCAACCACGGCTCGTCGCCGACGACAGCCAGCTTCCCCGTGAAGCCTTTGCGGCGTAGTGTATGAACGGCCTGGTCAGCAGCCTGGCCGGCCCCAACGATCACAATTTGTCCCAGCATCGTACGGAAGCATAGCCGATCCTTCCGTCGCTATGCTGCACCAGTGGTGGGCGAGTGGTGCGGTCCGCCGCTCCACAACGGTGCACAATACAGTCGTGCGGCGCGTGAGGCCGCGCAATTGCCGCGCCAATACATGGATTTGTATCGTGCGGTACGGCGTGGCATGAAAGCTGCAAAAAATACCGCGCTGCTGGGAAACCTGCGTATAACTAGAGCATCGAAAACTCCGACGGAGGAGAGCGCGACATGAAACTGGTCACAGCGATCATCAAACCGTTCAAGCTCGACGACGTGCGTGCCGCGCTGTCAGACATTGGTGTGTCCGGCATGACCGTTACCGAAGTGAAGGGATTCGGACGGCAGCGTGGCCACACCGAGTTGTACCGAGGGGCCGAGTACGTGGTCGACTTCGTTCCGAAGACCCGGATTGAAGTGGCCGTCCGCAGCGATCTGGTGGATCAGGTCGTGGAGGCCATCCTCAAGTCCGCCAAAACGGGGAAAGTGGGCGATGGAAAGATTTTCATCACCGAGATCGAGCGCGTCATCCGCATCCGGACCGGGGAAACCGACGACGCGGCTCTATGAGCGTTCAGTGGCGGCGGTATGAGCCGACCGCCCTGTCAGGCTGGCAATCACAATGGCGAGCTCGTGCGGCTCCACGGGTTTCGCCACGTGATTCTGATAACCCGCCTGCAGTGCGCGTAACCGATCCAATTGGGACGCATACCCCGTCACGGCAATCGCCGGCGTCCGTCCGCCGAAGTCAGGATCGAGAGCCCGAACCTGTTCTATGAGTGCGTAGCCGTCCATACCGGGCATGCCCACATCAGCAATCAAAACATCGGGCCGATGCTCGAATAATTTCGTGAGCGCCGACTGCCCGTTCTCCGCCAGTGAGACGTCGGCACCATACCCCTGAAGGACGTTCGCAATCAGGTCCCGTGCGCCCGGCTCGTCATCGACCACGAGTACCCGGATGCCCGCCAACATGTTTGGCGAGGTCGGGCCAGTCACCACTTCATCCCCTGCATCGCCCTTCGCGAGCCCCAGTCGAGTTGGCAGGCGGACGACGAAGCGCGACCCTTTGCCCTCGCCTTCACTGAAGGCTTCAACTGAGCCGGCATGCAGCTCGACGAGGTGCCGGACGATGGCAAGCCCCAGGCCCAACCCACCGTGACGGCGGCTGATGGAACCATCCTCCTGCCGGAAGCGATCGAATACGAGCGGCAGAAATTCAGGCTTGATGCCCTGGCCGCTATCGCTGACGCTGATTTCAGCCTCGCCACTGCGATTGGCGAGGCTGACCTCCACGCGTCCACCCGATGGCGTGAACTTGATGGCATTCGAGAGCAAGTTGGTGACAATTTGCTGCAAACGGGCGTAATCGCCGCGGACGGTAGCGCGGCCGGCATCCAGTAGCGGAACCACGGTCACACCCTTCGCCTGGGCTGCCGGCTGCATGGTTTCCAGGGCCGCCTCGACCACCCGCCGAGGGTCGACCGGCAGGATTTCCAGCGCCACTTTGCCCGTAACAATGCGCGAAACGTCGAGAAGATCTTCAATCAGGCGCTTCTGGGCGCGTGCATTGCGCTCAATGGTCTCCAGCGCGCGCTCCTGGGTCGGCTCATCCAGGCGCCGGGTGCGCAGCAGGGTCACCCAGCCGAAAATGGCATTGAGGGGCGTGCGCAGCTCATGGGACATCGTCGCCAGAAACTCATCTTTCAGGCGGCTCATTTGTTCGAGCTCGGCCGTGCGCTCCTTGACCCGGCTCTCCAACTCCTGGTTGGAGAGAGCGAGCGCCGCATGGGCGTTGGACAGGTCAACAAACACCTGCACCTTCGTGCGCAAAATCGACGACACCACCGGAGATTGAATGAAATCCACGGCTCCCAACGCGTAACCGCGCGTGGTTTGCATCTCATCCGCGTAAGCCGTGATGAAGATAATGGGAGTGTGCCGGCCGTTGCGGTGCCCACGAATCAACTTCGCGGTCTCGAGCCCGTCGATGTCGGGCATGTTGACGTCGAGGAGGATGACGGCAAATGTGCCCTCCAGGACGCGCTTGAGGGCTTCGGTGCCTGAGCGCGCCTGGACAATGTCGGCGTCCATCCCTTCCAGCAGACTGCTGTAAATCAGCAGTTTTTCCGGAAGATCATCAACAATAAGAATTCGAGCTCGACTCACTCGGCGCTACCGGACAACTCGCAGCGGCCGGGCATTGCGGCCAATTCCCAACGCCCCACTGCGTACGACCTCGAGCAGATCCGCTTGCTGGGCAAGGTCGGACACAAACGCATTGACCTCCATTTCACTGGCCGTCAGCTCAACAATGAATCCCTCGGTCGCGGGATCCAGAACACGGCCGCCCGTGCGTACCACGTAGCCGCGGACCGCGTCAGTATGCTCAGGACGCACTTTCAGCTTCAGCAGCACGAGCTCCCGTTCCAGATGCTCTCCGCCTGTCATGTCCTCGGTACTGACGACGTCGACCAGCTTGTTCAACTGATTTGTGATCTGCTGCATCACAGCTTCCGACCCAGTAGTCACCAGCGTCAGGCGCGATACTGTGGGATCGTCTGTCGGCGCGACCGACAGGGACTCGATGTTGTAACCACGGGTGGAGAACAGGCCCGCCACGCGGGTGAGCGCACCGGCTTCGTTTTGTAAAAGAATGGCGATGATATGACGCATGAAGGATCCAATAATGTCTCGCCGATGAGAATAATGGATTCCATTGCCGCCCGGCGATTCCCCGCGGGTTTCACGGACCGCACCCAAGCTGCTAGGCTCGGGGGCCGTTCCTTCGCAATTCGCCTCGAATGAGCCTTCCCATGAGTGACACGGTCATCCAGCCCCGCCCCTTAGGGCACCCCTTAGCCGGCCAGACGATGTCGGGCGCCCGGATGATCATGCAGGTCCTTGCGGATGAGGGCGTTACGGCCATTTTCGGCTACAGCGGCGGGGCCATCCTGCCGACCTACGATGCGGTATTTCTCTACAACGAGCAGCAGATCCGCGCCGGGGAGCCGCAGATTCCCCTGATCGTGCCCGCCAACGAGCAGGGCGCGGGTTTCATGGCTGCCGGCTATGCCCGTGCCACAGGCCGCGTGGGCGTGTGCATTGTGACGTCCGGTCCCGGCGCTACGAACACTGTTACACCGGTGCGCGATTCCATGGCCGATTCGGTCCCAATGGTCGTGATTTGTGGCCAGGTCGCCCGTGCGTCCATTGGAACCGACGCATTCCAGGAGGCCCCGGTGCCGTCGATCATGGGATCGGTGGCGAAACACATCTTCCTGGTGACTGACCCCACCCGCCTCGAGGCGACGATCCGAACCGCGTTCGAGATTGCGCGCACCGGCCGGCCGGGCCCGGTGGTCGTGGATGTGCCGAAGGATGTGCAGAACTGGGAAGGCGTGTTCCAGGGCAGCGGCATCCTGCCCATCCCGGGCTATCGCCGCCGCATGACCGATCTCTTCCACCGCGCCCTGGATGATCTCGAAGCCGCGAAGTTCTTTGAGATGCTGGGGGAGGCGAAGCGCCCCCTGATCTACGCCGGCGGCGGCGTGATCAACTCGAATGCCGCCGTGCCTCTGGCCGATTTCGCGGAAAGCTTCGGCATCCCGGTCGTGACCACCCTGATGGGTATCGGTGCCATCGATACCCAACACAAGCTGGCCATGCACATGCTCGGCATGCATGGCACCGCGTACGCCAACTACACCGTCGATGATGCCGACTTCCTGATTGCCGTCGGCTCCCGTTTCGACGATCGGGTGGCCGGTGTGCCGGCTCGATTTGCGCGCAATGCCAAGCGGATTGCGCATCTGGACATCGACCGCGCCGAAGTCAACAAGGTCAAGCGCGTGCAGTGGAGTTATGTCGGTCAGTTGCCGGAGGCGCTGCAGGCGTTGCTCGCTTACGGCCGGCGCAAGAAGTTCGCCCCCGACTATTCGGCATGGCACGCGGAGCTGGCCGAGCTGAAGCGCGTGTACGCAATGAACTACGACCGCAACAGCAACCTGATCCAGCCGTACTATGTGATTGAGGAAATCAACCGGCTGACCGGCGGCGAAGCCATCATTGCCACCGGCGTGGGCCAGCATCAGATGTGGGCCGCGCAGTATTGCGATTTCCGCCAGCCGCGCCTGTGGCTGACCTCCGGCAGCATGGGCACGATGGGTTTCGGCCTGCCCGCGGCCATCGGCGCCCAGATCGCCAACCCCAGGCGCCTGGTCATTGATATTGATGGTGACTCGAGCATCCGCATGAACATGGGCGAGCTCGAGACCGTCACCACCTACGACCTGCCGGTCAAAGTCGTGGTGTTGAACAACTTCGGCGACGGTATGGTGAAGCAGTGGCAGAAGCTGTTTCATCACGGCCGCTTTGCCTCGAGCGACCGGTCCCTGCACAAGAAGGACTTCATCAAGGCGGCGCAGGCCGACGGCTTCCAGTACGCCGTGCGCCTCGATCGCAAGGAGGATGTGCCGCGGGTGATCCAGGAGTTCATCAACTTCCCGGGACCGGCTTTCCTCGAAGTCATTATCGATCGGGATGCGGGTGTGTACCCCATGGTGGGACCGGGCAAGAGCTACGATGAGATGATCACCGGGGACCATATCCCGTCCCGTTACAAGGTCAATATCACGACACCCGGCGCCTCGGAGATGTTCTGAGTGAAGTACCTCCACACCATGGTGCGGGTCACGGACCTGGATGCGTCGTTGAAGTTCTACACGGGGGCGCTCGGGTTGAAAGAGCTCTCCCGCAAGGACAACGCGCAGGGGCGCTTCACGTTGGTGTTTCTGGCGGCCCCGGGTGATGAGAGCGCGCAGGTCGAGCTGACCTACAACTGGGACCCGGAAGCCTACAGCGGCGGCCGTAATTTCGGTCACCTGGCCTACGAAGTCGACAACCTGTATGCCACCTGCCAACGCCTGATGGATCATGGCGTGACCATCAACCGCCCGCCGCGGGATGGTTGGATGGCGTTTGTTCGCTCGCCGGACAACATCTCCATTGAGCTGCTGCAGAAGGGCACGCGGTTGGAGCCCGCGGAGCCCTGGAAATCCATGCAGAACGTCGGAGTCTGGTAGTCAGCGACCCGCCGCCGTGCAATCGAGTATGATGCGCCGGCTCCCTGTTGGTCTCGCACCCCATGAAGTCTCTACCTGGCCTGGTTGTTGCGGCAGCCTTCGCTGCCTTGACGTGTGCCGTCTGGGCGTTTCTCAACCGCCCGGCCGCCGAGCCGCCCTGGCCCGCCCGTATTCAGGGGTTCTCGTTCTCTCCCATCCGCGGGGGTGAGGATCCAACGATCCACGTCTTACCGACCGATGCGGAAATCGACGCCGATCTGAACCTCGTGGCCGGCAAGGTCGGCACCGTCCGTACCTATAGTGTGGCCGGATCACTGGCGGACGTCCCGCAACTCGCCGCACGCCACGGGCTCAATGTTGCTGTTGGCGCCTGGATCGATGACCACCGCGATTCCAACGAAGCCCAACTGACAACGGCCATCGAGCTCGCGCGGACCCACCTCAATGTGATGCGGGTGTTCGTTGGCAACGAGGTGGCGCTGCAGGGCTATGTGCCGCTGAAGGAGCTGGAGGGCTATCTGGATCGGGCCCGGGACGCGATCGGACAGCCGGTCGGGACCGCGGAACCCTGGCACGTGTGGCTGGAGCACCCCGAGTTGGCTCAACACGTCGACTTCATTGGTGTGCACCTGTTGCCCTACTGGGAAGGCCTGCCGGTCGATATGGCCGTCGACTATTCCATCAGCCAGTTCCATCGCATCCAGAAGGCTTTTCCCAACAAGGAAGTCATCATTGCCGAAGTGGGCTGGCCGAGCCGCGGCCGCACGCATGAATCGGCTGTGGCCTCGGAAGCGAACGAAGCCCTGTTTCTGCGGCGCTTCCTGGCCCGCGCCAAGCACGAACACTTTGTCTACTACGTGATGGAAGCCTTCGACCAGCCGTGGAAGGCCACCCAGGAGGGCGATGTCGGCTCGTACTGGGGTGTCTACAACGTTAACCGCGTGCCGAAGTTCGAGTTTACCGCCGGGATCGTGCGGGTTCCCGGCTGGCACATGCTGGCGGCGATCTCGGTGACCATGGCGTTCGTGGTGCTGTTTATTTTCTACGTCAACAACGTGACACCGTTGCGCAACCGCGGCCGCAGCTTTCTGGCGCTCGTGGTGTATGGCGCCGCCACCATCACCGTCTGGGTGTTTTACGACTTCACCCAACAGTACATGACCGTGGCCAATGTCGTGTCCGGGGTGATGCTGTTGATGGGCATGCTGGGTGTGTTGCTCGTGTTGCTGCTGGAGGCCTACGAGTGGGCGGAAGCCCATTGGGTGACTTCGCGCCTGCGGCTGGGTCCGCCGCCGGCGCGGCTGGAGGGCCAGCCGCAGCCGAAGGTTTCAATCCACGTGCCGGCCTACAACGAGCCGCCGCGGATGGTGATCGAGACGCTGGAGGCCCTGGCCCGGCTCGACTACGGCAACTTTGAAGTACTGGTCATCGACAACAACACGCGGGACGAGGCTGTGTGGCGCCCCGTGGAAGCGCATTGCGCGCAGTTGGGTGAGCGTTTCCGTTTCTTCCATGTTGCTCCGTTGGCCGGCTTCAAGGCCGGCGCGTTGAATTTCGCGTTGCTGCAGACTGCCGCGGATGCCGAGATTGTGGCGGTGATTGACAGCGATTATGTGGTGGAGCCGGGCTGGTTGCGCGAGCTGGTGCCCGGCTTCCAGGATCAGCGCATCGCGATTGTCCAGGCGCCGCAGGACTATCGTGATGAAAATCAGAGCGCCTTCAAGGCAATGTGCTACGCCGAGTATCGCGGCTTCTTCCACATCGGAATGATCACGCGCAACGAACGCAACGCGATTATCCAGCACGGAACGATGACCCTCGTTCGCCGGAACCTTCTCGAGTCCACCGGCGCCTGGGCCGAGTGGTGTATTACCGAGGATGCCGAGCTCGGCTTGCGGATCTTCGAGGCGGGGTATGAAGCCTCGTACGTACCGACATCGTATGGTCGCGGCCTGATGCCCGACACCTTCGTTGACTTCAAGAAGCAGCGGTTCCGCTGGGCCTACGGCGCGATGCAGATCCTGAAGAGTCACGCCCGTGCGCTGTTTGCCGAAAACGGCACACTCTCGCCGGGACAGCGGTATCATTTCATTGCCGGCTGGCTCCCCTGGGTGGCCGACGGCTTCAACCTGATATTCAACATTGCGGCGCTGGCCTGGAGCGTTGCAATCATTTGTTGGCCACGCCAGATCGATCCTCCCCTGATGATGTACTCGGTCCTGCCGCTGTCGCTCTTCACGTTCAAGCTCGGGAAGCTGGCGCACCTGTATCGAGTCAGGGTGGGAGCGAACATTCGCCAGACGTTCGCGGCGGCGGTTGCGGGCCTTGCGCTGACTCACACGATCGGCACGGCCGTGCTCAAAGGTTTGTTCACACGTGGCGAGCCCTTCTTCCGCACACCGAAGAACTCCGGGACGCAGCGTGTGCTTCAGGCGCTGGGCGCCGCCCGCGATGAAACTCTGATCATGGTGGGCCTGTGGCTTTGTGCCTGGGGCGTTTCGAGCTCAACGACGTATCAGACGCGAGGCCCGGACCGCATCGCCTGGGTCGTGGTGCTGCTGATCCAGTCTGTTCCGTATCTGTCCTCGCTCCTGGTGTCCCTGGCGAGCGCGTTCCCGCTGCCATCGAAACTCCTGGGGCGCGGCTACCGCTCGGCGGTGTTCCACCCGCCGCAACGGGCTCCCGAGCCCGACTCTCTAGCCTGAGGCCTGGGGAATGGATCGCCCCGAGGCCGGGCGGTCTCTAAAAGCAATCGCCTTCATGCTGATCGCCGTAGCCGCCTTCAGCGGCATGGACGCGCTCCTCAAGCTCTTATCCGCGCACTACCCGCCCATGGAAGTGGTCGCGCTCCGTGGCGCGGCGGCTGTTCCGTTCATGGTGGTCCCGCTGCTTGTGATGGGGCGTCTGCGTCAGTTGAAGCCCGTTCGCATGGGTATGCATTTCGTCCGCGCCTTGCTTCAGCTTTTTGTGCTCGTGACCTTCGTGTACGGCGTCCGGGCGTTGTCGCTGGCCGATTGTTACGCGATCTTCCTGAGTGCGCCGCTCATCGTCACAGCGCTCTCAGTGCCACTGCTCGGCGAACACGTCGGCTGGCGACGCTGGGTCGCCATCAGCGTCGGACTGGTTGGGGTACTCACGATGCTGAAGCCCTCAGCGTCGAGCCTCGTCTCATTAGGTGCTGTTGCAGCACTCCTGTCGGCCACCGGCTATGCGTTTAACGCGATTGCGCTGCGCATCGTCACGCGTACCGATTCGACCGTCAGCGTCACCTTTTGGATGATCAGCCTGATGACCCTGATGTCAACGAGTCTCGCGGTGCCCAACTGGGTGGCGATCCGGGCGGACGATTGGGTGTTGCTCGCGGCCATTGGCTTTTTTTCCGCGATTGCACAGCACCTGATCACCGAAGCATTCCGAAACGCGCCGCCGTCGGTCGTTGCGCCCTTCGAATACACGGCCCTGTTGTGGGGAATCGGCATTGATCGCGTCGTCTGGGCGGTGTTCCCGACCAGCCGTGTTTATATTGGCGGTGGAATCGTGATCGGTAGCGGCCTGTATCTGATCTGGAGAGAGCACGTGCGGCGTGCTGCCCCGATTGCGGCAGAAACTGTGGTCAATTCAACTCAGCCTTGAGCGGAGCCATGTGCGAGGGACGGGTTTGACGAGCGAAATGGAAGCGTATCTGCATTCAAATATCCCCCTCTCGGCAGCCATGGGGGTCCGGGTCAAAATCGCGACGCCGGAGCAAGTGCTGCTCTTTGCCCCGTTGGGACCCAACATCAACCATCATCAGACGGTGTTCGGTGGTAGCGGCGCCGTGCTCGCCACGCTGTCAGCCTGGACGCTGTTGCACCTGCGGCTGGTCCGTGAGCAGTTCGATGCGCAACTTGTCATACAGCGCAGCTCCATGGAATACGAGCGGCCGATACCGGGCGACTTCGAGGCGAGGTGCGATTTCGATGATGTGGATGCCTGGCAGAAATTCCGGGTAACCCTCGAGCGTCGGGGGCGCGCGCGGATGACTCTCAATGCCCGGTTGCTGCACGCCTCGCACGAGATGGGCTCGTTTGTGGGAGACTTTGTAGCGATTCGCTCCGCCCCCTGAGGGTCATTTATCCCCACCATCGCACTCGTCGCGGTGCTGCTCGCCGCTGCTGCGCATGCCACGTGGAATATCGCCGCGAAGAGGGCCGCCGGCTCGCGCCACTTCGTGTGGCTCTACTCGGTCGGCTCGGCGCTGCTGTACCTGCCGATCATTCTGTGGATTTGTATCCAGCAGCGTCCCCAATTCGACACGCGGCAATACGTCGCCCTCGCTGCCACCAGCATCCTGCATCTGGGCTATTCTTTGTCCCTGCAGGCGGGTTATCGAAGCTCGGACCTGACCCTCGTCTACCCGATCGCCCGAGGCTTTGGTCCCTTGTTGTCCTTCATCGGAGCCGTTCTCCTGCTCGGCGAACGGGCCACGGCTCTGTCTGCACTGGGAATGATGCTCATTGTCGCCGGCATCCTCCTGGTCGCGGGTCTTACTCGTGAGCCACATCGCGCGCCGCGCAAGGGAATCTTCTTTGGGCTTTTGACCGGTGTGTTTATTGCGTCATACACACTGAACGATGGCTACGCCGTCAAGGCTCTCGCGATCTCCCCGTTCATTGTGGACTTCACCGGCAACCTGGTCCGCATCGTTGTGCTCGCCCCGCTTGCTTGGCGAGACCGAGCTGAAGTCAAACGTGAGGCTCGTGAGTACGCGGGACCGGCAGTGGTTGTGAGTGTTCTGGGTCCAATCGGCTACATACTGGTCCTGTTCGCCATGCGGATTGCTCCCATCAGTCACATTGCGCCCGCGCGCGAGCTTGCCACCCTGGCCGGTGCCTACATGGGTTCGAAGTTATTGAGTGAACGAACCACACCGGAGCGGATTATTGGCGCTGTTTGCATTGTTGTCGGCGTCGTGAGTCTGTCGTTCGCGCGTTAGACAGTGCAGAATGTCGCGCGGATCGCTCCAAACAAGGGGAAAACTCGCCATGAGCAACGCGGAGATTCGGGGACGGTTTGTCTGGCACGAGTTGATGACTACGGATACCGACGCTGCCGGCGATTTCTACTCGCGCGTCGTCCCGTGGAAGACGGAAGACTCGGGAATGCCCTCCTATACACTCTGGATGTCAGGCAAGACCCGGGCGGGAGGGCTGATGGCCCTGCCGGAAGCCGATGGTACGCCGCCACATTGGATCATTTACGTAGGCACGCCTGACGTTGACGCGACGGTCGCGGCGGCCGAGAAACTCGGCGGCAGGGTGCTGAAGGCCGCCTCGGATATTCCCAATGTCGGCCGGTTTGCGGTCCTGTCGGATCCGCAGGGCGCGGCATTCGCAGTGTTCACTCCGTCCGGCACGCCCGAGGAAGGCACCATGCCGAGCGGCGGCGTGGGTGACTTCACCTGGCACGAGCTGGCGACAACGGACCCGGACGCGGCTTTGAATTTCTACACAGAGCTGTTCGGCTGGGGCCGGGGCGCCGCTCACGACATGGGTGAGTTCGTCTACCACCTCGTTTCCCATGAGGGTAAAGATGTCGGCGGCGTGTACAAGGCCAATGACAACTCCACGCCGCCCAACTGGCTGAGTTATGTGCGGGTCGCGGATGCCGCCAAGGCAGCCAATGCCGTGAAAGCCGCCGGTGGGCGGGTCCTCAATGGGCCGATGGAGGTTCCGGGCGGCTCGTGGATCGTTCAGGTTCTCGACCCGCAGGGCGGTGCGATTGCGCTGGTCGAAGCGGCCGCGGCGGCTTCCGGCGCGGGCGAGTCCGCCAGCGAGCCGGCGGCGCGCAAGAAAGCGGCCAAGAAGGCACCCGCGAAGGCCGCTCCAGCCAAAGCGGCGCCCGCCAAGGCACCTGCCAAGGCTGCTGCCAAAGCGGCGAAGAAGGCGGCCAAAAAGGCGGGCAAACCCGCCAAAAAGGCTGCGAAGAAAGTCGCTAAAAAGGCTGCAAGGAAGGCCGTCGCCAAGCCGGCAGCCAAGAAAGCCGCCAAGAAGGTGGCCAAGAAGGCGAGCAAGCCGAAGGCAAAAGCCAAAGGCAAGGCAGCCCGTAAGAAGTAAGGTGATGTGCACCGGGTCGGTTGCGCTTGCAGCCGACCTTGGCCGCGCTGTGGCCGAAAGAACCCGGGCTCGGCGCGGCCAGTGCCGCGCCAATTAAACTATCTCGATTCGTCGTCCGCTGTCTTACGTTGGTCGGCCGCCTGTTTCATGGCCGCGTCGAGTTGCTCCTTCACCCGCGCCTCGGTTTTGAGTCCCTCGCGGGCCTCCTGGGCCTGCGAGGCCGCCGCCGCCGCCGCTGCTGAACCAGTTTCGGCAACCCCGCAGCCCGTCAGTGCGAGCGCCAGGGTCAGAAGAACCAATGACCTTGCCATGGGGAACCTCCAGTGAGCTCGAAGCTTTGTCCGTCCGAGGCGGCCGGGCAAGCTCGCGCACTCACTTTCGTGACCGGGTGCAGATGGCGGGTCCCGGTTCGTGGCAGTATTGATTAATGGCGGAGCAGGTACATGGCTAAGGGAACTGTCACCAACCGAAGCGCGGCCGAACCTCGCGTGCGTCGCGGCTACTTCGAATGCCGCTTTGGACAGTTGCATGTTCATAACGCCATACCTCCCGGGGGCGGCTTCGAGGAGGGTACGCCGCTGCTGTGCCTGCATCAGGCGACCGGTTCAGGCAGGGTTTTTGAACGCTTCCTCAGTCTCGCGGGCCGCGACCGCTCGGTCTACGCGCCCGATCTGTCGGGGTTCGGGGAATCGGATCCACCGTCCTCACGGCCGTCGATTGCGGACTATGCCGCGGTGGTCGGTGACTTCCTCGACACGATGCGCTTCCGGCAGATTGATGTTCTGGGCTACCAGACCGGGACGTTGGTTGCTGCCGAGATGGCGATCGCGCGACCCAAACAGATACGCCGTGTTGTCATGGTGTCTGTCCCCGTTTTGAATGATGCGGAGCGCGACGCGTTCAGGCGAGGGTCATGGTTGCCTTCTGAAGATGGAAGTCATTTGATGACGGAGTGGAAGCGAACGTTGGAGTCATACGGCCCCGGCGTGTCACTGGA
The DNA here is from genome assembly GCA_018241505.1 of Pseudomonadota bacterium. Classification (GTDB taxonomy): domain Bacteria; phylum Pseudomonadota; class Gammaproteobacteria; order Steroidobacterales; family Steroidobacteraceae; genus 13-2-20CM-66-19. Next base: position 162,816 of record JAFEDS010000024.1, read on the forward strand.
GGTACGTGCGCGTGCTTTCGCGGAGAAGTTGAAAAGCGGTGTCCACACATCGTGGGCGTTGGCTGCAGCGCAACAGTACGCATCCCGCGAACGGCTTGCGCTCGTAACACAATCTGCGTTGGTATTGCGTCCTAAGGATGATTTTTGGGAAGCCAGCCTGCGTGCCCGCGAGTTGTTACCGAAAGCGCGCTTCGTCGACCTTGCCGAGCAGGGCAACGGCCTTTTTGAGGTTGCTCCCGAGGTTGTGGCCGAGGTCAGCCGGGAGTTTCTGCGCGGCTGAGACGCTCCCGAGGCCTTTTCGCCGCCGGCGGAACGGCTTTATGTCATATCTGCGCGACAGCACTCACACTTTGGTCTTGAATAGCGGCCAGCGACCCCCTACAGCGGTAGACTGCCACCCAGAACTATACGAATCAGGGGATTGGGCACGGATGGCCGGGACTGTCCGGGAAATGCCCGCGCGAGGAGAAATGCGATGACCCTACAACAACGCCAATCATCGTCGCCGCCCACTCAGGATGATCTTGAAATCACGGCCGAGCTGCCCGTCCTCGACGTGGCTGCCTACGAGGCCAGCGCTGCTTCGACGGCGGCGACCGGATCGCATCCCGCGGCTGTGGCCGAGCGCGATCCACTCAACAATACTGACACGTGGCACATTCCGGCGCCGTCCCTGCGCGTCTCCAAGACGCCCGGCAGCGAAGTCGCCAACACTGTCATTGATGAAAATCGCGCCAAGCTCGAAGCAAACCTGCACGCACTGTCGACCACGCTCCGCGATGTCGAAGACCGGCTGTCGCGCAAGGGCGAGCGCCTGGCCGAAATGGAGAAGCAGCTCGAGCTCTCCATTGCCGAACGCAACACCACCGAACAACGGGCCCGTTCGCTCAGCGAAGAGCTGACACGGGCGGAAGCGGCCGCGACCGCCGCCCAGGCCCGTATTGCCGAGCTGCAGAAGGCGTTGCAGGAAACCCAGGCCGCCGATGAAGCGCGCCGCGCCCGCGACAGCGAAATCCAGGCGCAGCTCACTGAGCGCAACAAACAGGTCCAGGCGGAGCTGGTGGCCGCCGGCCGCGAGTTTGAAGCGAAGCTGGCCGCGAGCAGCCGCGATTTCGACCGCCGCTTTGCCAGCCACGCCCAGTCCCTGGCCCGCTTCGAGCGGGAGTTGAACGAAGCGCGCGACCGCAACACCGAGTACCTGGAGGCCCTGCAATCCAACGAAGGGCGCCGCTCCGTGTTCGACGACATGATCAACACGCTGGAGGCGGATGTCGCCGAGCGTAACGCGCGGGTTGCCGAGCTCGAGAGCAATCTTGCCCGGCACACCGGGCACGAAAACGAGTTGGCGGCGGAGCTGCGCGAGCGGATTGCGCGGATTGCCGCGCTCGACAAACAGGTGAGTGCCCTGACTGCCGCCCTGGCTCAGCGCTCCGAGCAGCATACCGACGGCGAGCGCACACGCGCCACCTTGCAGCAGAGCATCAGCGCGCTGAATGGTACTTTGGCTGAGCGCAACGATCGCGTGAAGGTGTTGGAAGGAACAGTCGAGCAGCACGCGATTGCTGCCGCCCAGTTGCGCGGTGAGCTGGAGCGTGCCGCCGCCGAACGATCGCAACTCGTGGCGGGCGCCGCCTCGTTGGAAGCGGCCCTGAAAGCCGCCACGGCCCGGGGCGACCAACAGGAGACCGTCGCCAGGGCCGCCAAGACCCGCATTGATGAATTTGAGTCCACCATTGCGGCCCAGCGGCGCCGCGTGGAGCAACTGGAAAGCGAAGTCGCCGCCGTGCGCGCCGAGCTGCAGTCATCGAGCTCCTCACTGCAGACAGCCGCTGTGGAGCGCAACGAGCACATGGCGCGGATTGCCGCGGGCGAGGCCCGGCTTCAGGAGTTGGAGTCGCGGCTGGCGGAGCAGCAGGCAACGGTGCGGCAGCTTCAAGCCGAATCCAACGCGCATCTGGCTCGTGCCCAGGAGCTCGAAACCTCCCATGCCGCTCGCGTCAGGGATATGGAGAGCGCGCACGCCACGCAGGTCAAGGATCTGGAGACCAATCACGCCGTGCGTGTCAGGGAGTTGGAAAACCACCTGCACGCCGCCGAAGACTCCATCAACCGGCTCGAGACCGATGCGCGTGGCAAGGGCGCCCGCGTGGATGAGCTCGAGAAGATCAACAATGACTGGCGTGCGACCGTCGAGGAAGCCCGGCATGCCATTGCCGATCGCGATACGCTGATCGAGCGCCTGGAACAGGAGACGGCTGCGAGCGCCATGCTCGTCGGTCACATCCAGAAAAGTGTCAATCGCCTGGACAGCGACGCCCCGCCGCGGGTGAGCGAGCCTTCAGCCGATGGTGCGACCCGGTTGCTCATCCGGACCGATGGCGAAACCGAAGTGGTGCATGTCCTCGGCCGCAAGACAACGGTGGGGCGGACGCCGGACAACGATCTGCAGATCGATGCGAAGTTCATCAGCCGCCATCATGCTGTGATTCTGGCGGGACCGGCCCATGCGATCATCGAGGATCTCAACAGCACGAACGGTGTCATGGTCAACAACCGGCGCATCACCCGTCAGCCGCTGAAAGACGGCGACAATGTGGTCATTGGCAAGACCGCCTTCCGGTTTGCGATCCGCCCGGCACGCACGCCACCGCAGTCCAACAACTAAGACTTGTTTTTGTCCTCGATGGCCTTGGTCCACAGGACCACGTCATCGGGCGTCATGGAGCTGGCGTTGGTGTGCCGCACGTCTGTGAGGCCCCAACGTTGCACGTCCGGCAAATATTGCTCGCGCGACAACAGCGTTCCCTGACAGGTTTTCCCGGCGGGTGGCTCACTCATCATTTCCACATTGAGCCGGTCGAGGAATCCGCTCATCACCCAGTCGGGAATCCTGTTGCGCTCCGACGGGTAGATGAAGCCGAACAGGATCAGGTGTGAGAGCAATACCCGCCAGTGCGGACCGAAGCGGGCCACCAGACGCGTCCAGTCGATGTTTTCCGCGCGTGCGAGGATCAGGTGCATGATGTCGGCCGCGTCATAGCGTTCGCGTTCCATGATGAACGCTTTTGACCAGATGGTTTCCTCCACCGGACACAGCAGGGCGTCGAGTCCAAACACCTTGCCGCGGGCCGCATGCCGGAACCAATCATCATCGACATACACAACGCCGTTACCCGAGTTGAAGATCACATCCACATAGGCGTGTTGGCAGGAGGCTTTCCCCAGCCAATGAGGGAACGTCAGCTCGGTGTCGAAGCCGGCCCGCGCCAAAACCTTCATAATCGCGTCGTATTCTTCGCGGCGAACGAAGATGTCGAAGTCCTTGGTGTCGCGCAGGATGCGGGTGTAGTGACCGAGCGCGAAACCGCCTCCCACCAGGAAGGGCAGGCCGGCGTCCTGTAACGACTCCATGACACGACGATAGAAATCGTGCGCTGCTGCATTCTGGGGCGACTCACCGGTGGGCATGCAGATTGCTCTCCAGTGCCGTAAGAGGGCTACCATCTGAGCAGTAAGCAAACAACGCGCCTGGCCGCTGTAGGCGACCTCCACGTCAAAAAGACGTCACAGGGTGCATTGCGTCCGTTGCTCGCACCGGTCAATGAGCAGGCGGACTTTCTTCTGCTGTGCGGCGACCTTACGGACTACGGTTTGCCTGAGGAGGCACATATCCTCGCGGACGAGTTGAGCGCCGCGGTGAAAATTCCGGTGATTGCCGTCCTTGGCAACCACGATTTCGAGTCGGGGCAACAGGTGGAGGTTTGCAAGATCCTGACAGAGGCCGGGATCAAGGTCTTGGATGGCGAGGCCCACGAGGTCAACGGCACCGGAATCGCCGGCGCCAAGGGATTCTCCGGCGGCTTTGGCCGCGGCACGCTCGGAGCCTGGGGCGAGCCCGCGACCAAGCGATTTGTGCAGGAAGCCATTGATGAGGCCCTCAAATTCGAGGGGGCGCTGGCCCGGCTGCGGACCCCCGAGCGCATTGCCATGCTTCACTATTCGCCCATCCGGGCGACGGTCGAGGGGGAGCCCCTGGAAATCTATTCCTACCTGGGCACGAGTCGCCTGGAGGAGCCCCTGAATCGCCATCCGGTCAACATGGTGTTCCACGGCCATGCGCATCACGGCTGCCTCGAAGGCCGCACCAGCACCGGCATTCCCGTCTTCAATGTGGCCATGCCGCTCTTGATGCGCAGCTTCCCCAACCAGCCCCCGTTCAGGGTGTTCGAGATTCCGGCTCCCCCCGTTGGGCGCGAAAATGGTTAAGCTCCCCAGTCCCGTTTTCGCAAGAGATCCGCCGTGGCCAGTCCGTACATTGAACGAATCCTCAAAGCACGTGTGTACGAGGTGGCTGTCGAATCACCGCTCGAGGAAGCCGGCCGCCTGTCACGGAGGCTCAACAACCAGGTCCTGCTGAAGCGCGAGGATCTGCAGTCGGTTTTCTCCTTCAAGCTCAGGGGCGCCTACAACCGCATTGCGAACCTTTCGGCAGAAAACGCCGGCCGGGGCGCTGTCTGTGCATCAGCGGGCAATCACGCTCAGGGCGTAGCGCTTGCGGCCAGGCGCCGCGGAATTCCGGCCGTCATTGTGATGCCCCAGACCACACCGCAAATCAAAGTGCAGGCGGTGCAGGATCTGGGCGCGGAAGTGGTTCTGCACGGCGACGACTATGACAGCGCGTACGATCGCGCGCTGACACTCGCGCGCGAGCGCGATCTGACATTCGTACATCCATTCGACGATCCGGATGTCATTGCCGGGCAGGGCACCGTCGGCGTTGAAATCCTGCGGCAGACCGGCGGTCATGTTGATGCGATATTCGTGCCGATCGGTGGCGGTGGGCTCATCGCCGGCATCGCCGTGTATGTGAAGTATCTATACCCCAACGTCCGGGTCATTGGTGTTGAGCCGGAGGACGCCGCCAGCATGTATGAGTCGCTGCGCGCCGGTAAGCGAGTGACCCTCGATCGTGTGGGTATCTTCGCGGATGGCGTTGCTGTCAAGCGGGTGGGCGAAGAGACGTTTGCCCTGTGTCGCAGCTATGTCGATGAGATCCTGCTGGTCGACACCGACGAGATCTGCGCTGCGATCCAGGATGTGTTCGAAGACACGCGCTCCATTGTCGAGCCCGCCGGTGCGCTCGCGGTCGCCGGAGTGAAAAAGTATGTCGCGCGCGAGAATTGCGGCGGCAAGCGCTTTGTGGCGGTCAACAGCGGCGCCAACATGAACTTCGACCGGCTGCGCCACGTGGCGGAGCGCGCCGACCTGGGGGCCGGGCGCGAGGCGCTGCTGTCAGTTGTGATTCCGGAAGTGCCGGGCAGCTTCCTGCGCTTCTGCGAAACGTTCGGGCAACGCAATGTGACTGAATTCAACTACCGGTATGAGGCCGCGCAGGCCGCCCAGATCTTTGTGGGCTTCAATCTGTCCCGGGGCGGCACTGAGCGGCGCGAAGTAGTACAGGCCCTGCGCGCGGCGGACTACACCGTGACCGATGTCAGCGACAACGAAGTCGCCAAGCTCCACGTGCGCTACATGATCGGCGGTCATGCGCGCGGCCTGCAGAACGAGCTGCTGTATCGCTTTGAGTTTCCGGAGCGGCCGGGCGCCATGTTGAAATTCCTGCGCGCCATCGGCTCACGCTGGAACATCAGCCTGTTTCACTACCGCAACCACGGGTCAGACTATGGTCGCGTACTGGCCGGCATCCAGGTCCCGGAAGCCGAGCGCGCCGACTTCATGTTGCATCTGAACGAGCTGCACTACGCGTACGTGGAAGAGACCGACAATCCGGCCTACAAGCTGTTCCTCGGCGCGTAACGCCTACTTGATCAGCCGCAGCGTGAACGGATAGCGGTAGCGGACCCCTTCGGAGGCCTTGATGCCGGCGATGATGGTCATGGCCAGCCAGTATATGAACAGGGCGACGCCGAGCAGTATGCCGATGAACACAAACACCAGCACGCCGCAGACGCAGCCGGCCAACAACACTGAAATGTTGAAGTTCAGGCCCTCCTTGCCCTGGTCGGCCACGAAGGGCGACTCGTCGCGCTTCACGAGCCAGACAATCAGCGGTCCGAGCACGGAGCCCAGCGGAATGAGGAAGCCGGAGAAGGCGGTGAGATGCGCGAGCATTCCCCAGGTTTTCTCATCCTGGGTGGGCACGCCGGCAACCGGGTTCGGCTCGTTCATGGACGTCACTCCGAAAGGGAGGTGCCGGTGACGTATACACTATTGCGAACTCCACGGCACGCCGAAGTCAGTGTCCGGGGTCTCAAACACCGCCTGACATGGTGGGGCCCGCCCTCGGCTGAGCCGATTGTGATGCTCCACGGGTTCCAGGATTGCGGTGACACCTGGCAGTTCCTGGTGGACTGTCTGCCCGAAGACTGGTCGTTGGTGGCCCCGGATTGGCGCGGCTTCGGCGGCACCGACCGGGCCCCGGGCGGTTATTGGTTTCCCAACTATCTGGCCGACCTCGAGGCACTGCTCGAGCAACTCGTGCCTGAGTCGCCGGCAAGGATCATCTCGCACAGCATGGGAGCCAATGTCGCCGGCTTGTATGCCGGAATTCGCCCGCAACGGCTGCAGTGGTTGGTCAACCTGGAGGGCATCGGCCTGCGCAGGACTTCACCTGAGACCGCGCCTGATCGTTATGCCGAGTGGCTGGATGAGATCCGTGAGCCGTTGGTGGAGGGACGATATGAGTCGGTGCAGCAACTTGCTGAGGTGTTGATGAGGCGCAATCCGCGACTGACAGCGGATCGGGCACATTTCGTTGCGCGTGCGTGGACTCGTCAGGCGCAGGACCCGGAAGGTGGCGTGCGCCTGGCGTTTGATCCGCGGCATCGGTATGTCAACCCGGTTTTATATCGCCGCGAAGAGGCGGAGGCGTGTTGGGCACGGGTGCAGGTCCCGATGTTGCTCGTGGCCGGTGAAAGCTCCGGCCACCAGGAGCGCCGCCTGGCGGATTTCAATGATGAGTACGTCAAGCGGATGTTCCGTGACGTGAAGATTGTGACGCTACCGGGACTAGGACACATGATGCACCACGAAGACCCGTGCGCTGTCGCCGCGGCTATCCTGGAGTTCACGAGGACCCGGCCATGAGAGTCTTGTTCATCGGGGGCGCCCGATCGGGCAAGAGCTCGTTGGCGCAGCGTTTGTCCGGGCAGCGATCAGCGGACGTGTGCGTGCTCGTCACCGGCACAGAATCGGATCCCGAGATGGCGGCGCGCATTGCTGCGCACCGGCGCGAGCGGCCATCGCATTGGCGCGTTCGCGAAGAGACGGTGCGCCTCGGCCGCGCCTTGCGAGATGAGAAGCCACGGTTGGTGCTCGTTGATTGTCTGACCTTGTGGATTTCAAACTGCCTGTGGGCCACCGGGCCCGAGGCCGATCTGGCCCGTTGGCGCTATGAGCGGGATGATTTCGTGGCCGCGCTCCGGGAGGCCACGAACGATGTCATCATAGTGACCAACGAGGTGGGTACCGGCATAGTGCCGGGCAATGCCGCGTCACGAATTTTCCGCGACGAGCAAGGTTGGCTGAATCAAGCCGTTGCGGCGGTCTGCGATGAAGTGTACCTGGTTACGGCCGGTCTACCGATGTGTCTCAAGCGAGGACCAGTGCGTACAACAACACCAGCTCGGTAACCTCGACGCCGGCTCCCAAACAATCCCCGGTCGTTCCCCCGAGCCGCCATTCGAGCCAGAGGCCCCAGGCGGCGATTACCACGGGCGCGACGCAGAGTATGGGGGCAAACACTGCGCTGGCGGCCAGAAGCGCGACCGTCCAGAACACGATCCACCCCACATTCAATTGCCAAGAAAAGCGCTCGCCGGACCCGGGTTTGAGCGGCTTCAACCAACGGCTCCAAGCCAGGGGGCCGAGGCGCGCCCAGGCCGGAACGAGCGGCAGGGCGAACAGCGCGGGCAGGGAGATCTGGGCGAGGCCGGTCGCTTTCAGTAGCAACATCATCACAATGCTCACGACGCCGAAGGCGCCCAGGTGAGGGTCGGCCAGGACGGCGAAGAACCGTTGTTTGTCGCGGTGCGCGGCGGCCAGGGCATCGCTCAGGTCCGCAAGTCCGTCGAGATGCAGGGCGCCTGTGATCCAGACCCATGTCAGGAGGCCGATTGCAGTAGCCAACGTGGAATTGCGGTGAGCGCAAACGTAGATGACCGCGCTGACGATGGCGCCTATCACCAACCCAACAAAGGGGAACCAGGCGGACGAACGCGAAAACTCTTCCGCAGAAAGGTCCCCGACGGCGGGCACGGGCACGCGCGTCAGGAATTGAGTCGCAAGCCGCAGCCCGCGCAGCTTCACGGCGATTTGCCGTCGACTCCGGCGGAGGCGAAGGTCGCCATGTTCCGGTGCAGCGCCAAGGCGGCTTTGATGATCGGCAGGGTGAGTGCGGCGCCGCTGCCCTCGCCGAGACGCATCCCGAGCTCCACCAACGGGCTCAAGCCGAGCGCCTGCAACGCGTAACCGTGGCCGCCTTCCGCCGATCGATGTGACGCCAACATCCAGCGCACCGCGCCCGGCTCAAGCCTGACAGCCGCCAGTGCAGCCGCTCCGGAGATATACCCATCGAGCAACACCGGCACCCGATTCCGGGCCGCCTCAATATAGAAGCCGGCCATGGCCGCAATCTCGAGGCCACCCACCTGGGCAAACATCCTGCGCGCATCGGACGCCGGGGCTTGCGGCTTGCCGATTGCCTCGCGGGCTCGGGCCAGCGCCGCTGTCACTACCGCGCGCTTGCGCGCGAGTCCGGCATCATCCACTCCCGTGCCGCGCCCCACGACCTGTTCCGGCATGGTGTCGGTGAATGCACAAATCAAACACCCCGCCGCGGTGGTATTGGCGATCCCCATGTCCCCGGCGATCAGCAGTTGCGCACCGCGTTGGACGGCTTCGCGAGCACAGCGCGCACCGACATTCAGCGCCGCGGTCAACTCGTCATCGGTCATGGCGGCTTCGGCCAGGAGATCCCGCGTGCCGGCCCGCACTTTTTCCCGGCGCACCGACGGCGGTGGCTCGGCGCCGCTGGCAACACCGACATCAACCACCTCCATGCGGCAGTCTTCCAGCCGTGCCAGTACATTGATGGCCGCGCCGCCGCCGGCGAAATTGGCGACCATCTGGCCGGTCACCGATGGCGGGAAGGCGGACACGCCCTGTGCCGCGACACCGTGGTCGGCCGCAAATACAAAGACTTCGGTGTGCGAAATCTCGGGAATGGGATTGCCGGTGCGGGCGGCGAACCAACACGCCAGCTCTTCGAGGCGGCCCAGCGATCCGGGGGGCTTTGTCAGTTGCAGTTGGCGGGCGCGGGCCGCGGTTTCGGCGCGCGTATCCGGCACCGGCAGGTCATTGGAATTCATAAAGGACTACCGTCCGCGAGGAAACTGGGGCAGACCGTCAGCCGGCCGGTCCCAGCTCAACGCATCCTCCATCCAGATGTGTTCAAGAGGTTTCAGGGCGTCGGGCTGGTCGAGTGTCGCGATTGTGATGTCGATGGTGTCCGGCCAGCTCTCATTACTATAAGTCAGGGGCGTTCCGCATTGCTGGCAGAACTGCCGCACGACCGGTGGCGATGACTTGAAGGGCCGCACCGATCCGCGCAGGACTGTGAATGAGTCGCGGGCAACCGTAGCCCAGGCAACCGCGTGTGCACCCGAGGCGCGGCGGCAGGACTCGCAATGACAGAGGCTGGGCGCCAGGACAGGCGGCCCGCACCGGTAAGTCACCGCGCCGCACAGACAACGGCCTGTAAAAACAGCGCTCATTGGATCGGCAGCTCCAACATCAATTCGCGCACATAGCGTACCGGAGGCGAGCCGTATGAAAGGACTGCATCATGATAGCGCTTCAGAGTGAATTCCTTGCCCCACGCGTCCTTCGCCTCGGCGCGCAGCGCCATGTGCTCCTGGGCGCCCACGAAGTAGGTTGGCAGTTGGGCGGCGGTGAGCTGGGCCCGCACCCACTTGCCCGCGGCTTCGCGCTCCTGTTGGAACGTGTCGTGCATCATCAACTGCATCGCATCCTCCCGCGAGATGCCATCCACATGCACCGCTTGATCGAGGATCGCATTGCCGATCACACGCAGGTACCACTTCAACTGGATCAGATGCATGAGCGGATCGCGATTCAGGAAGCCTTCTTCCACCATCATGCCTTCGGTGTAGACCGCCCAACCCTCAATGAACGAGCCTGATGCCAGTACCGCCCGCAACGGCGAATCGTAACGGTTGGCGTGCATGAGCTGCAGGTAATGACCCGGCATCGCTTCGTGGATGGTGAGATCGTAGAGGGAGCGCGTGTTGTATTCGCGCAGCCAGGAGTTGACCTGTTCCTGCGACCAGTCATTCGGGATGGGTGAAACCGCGAAAAAGGTCTTCTGGCCCTTGTCCAGCGGGCCCGGCGAGTCGCAGAACGCCACGGCCACGCCCCGTTGGAACTCCGGCATGGGGATGATCTGGATCGGATCGTCGTACACCGTCACCAGGTCGTGAGCCTCGACGAACTGTGTAGTTTGTTCAAATGCACGCTGTGCTGTTTCAAACACCCGGTTGCGTGCCGGGTGCTGCTCGTAGGCGAGCTCCAGGGCGGCCAGAATCGCTGCCTGCTGCTCAGTTGGGTTGGGCATCACCGGCAGTGGCGGCGCGTCCGAGCGTCCGGCCAGCACCGCCCGCGATACGTCGTACATCTCGCCGCGCACCCGTTTCAGCTCGGATTGCGCCCTGGCGCGAATTTCCTGCCGGCTGAGCGGCGAGTCCAGCGCAAATTGCAACTTGGTGTCGTAGCGGGCGGCCCCCAGGCGGAAATCGCCGGCCGCGAGCGGCAACAGCTTCTTTTCCAGCCAGATTTGATGCTGTGCAACCGCGGTTCGGGCCGTGGCAATCGTGGCTTTCAGCTCGGTCTGCTGGGCCTCGGGGAGTGCGCCGAGTTGCGGCACCACCAGCTCATCTATCAGGTTGATAACACCGGTGTTCTGTTTGATGGCGGTTTCCGCATGGATGCGCGGCACCCGTGCGGGATCGAGCGACTCGCGAACCTGCTGCAACAGCCGCGGCAGCTCTGACAATCGGCCGGCTACGCTGTGCAGTCTCGCCGGCAATGGCGCGAAGTCGCGCGCCAGCAGCAGGTAGATGCTGTTGCCTGCCAGGTCCGTATAAACCAGCGGGTTCCAGCGCCATTCCTGCAGCTCCTCGGCGGACCAGATCACGTATTTGAGCTGGCTCTCGAGGAGCTTGGCATCCACCTGGTGCGGGCGCGACATTTGCGAAACATTCAAAGTGGCCATTTGCGCGAGCAACTGCCGCGCAAGGCCGACCCGACGCGCCTGGCCGTCGGCACTGACGTCATCCAGTTGCGAGTCGTAGCGGTGCTCCCCCAGGGACGTTGCCTGCACGGGGGTGAGTGGCAGCATCTCGGCCAGGTACCGCCGGGAAATTTCCTCGAACGTCTTATCCGACGCGCTCGGGGGGTTGCTGAAATCCGGGGGCGGCTGGATCACCGTGCAGGCCGCAAAGCCCACGATGACAACGGATAACACGGCCAGTGCAAAGGCACGCCAATTGCTTATGACTACTCGCATTTTCAAGGGCCCCCGACGAGGGGCGCATGATGACGAAGACGGGGTGCCATGGGAAGTGAAGGAGCGGGGGCACAGGAGGCGGGAAACGGGTTTCTACAGAACCCGACGGCTGCATTTGTTCCGTCGGACTTCCGCCGCCTGGCGGAGCACCTTCCCCATATGGTGTGGATCTGTAAGCCGGACGGCACGCTCGACTACTTGAATTCCCACGGGGTGAATTATTTCGGTGTGAGACTGCGTGACTCACTGGCGCTGTTTCCCTCCGGGGGCATTGCGCATCCCGACGATCGCGAGGGCGCGGGCGCGGCCTGGAGACGAGCACTCCAGGCGCGGAAGGCGCTCAGCCTGGAGACACGGCTTCTGCGTGCGGACGGCGTGTTTCGCTGGCACTCGATAGAAGCCGAGCCCGTATTGGACGAGCAGGGACAAATTATCAAGTGGATGGGCACGTCGACGAACGTGCATAGCACCCACGAGGGTGATGAGCTCTCCGCCTTCCTGCTCGAGATGTCGACTGACTTTGCGCGCATCGACAATCCTCACGAGCTCGTCTCAACGGCGATGCTCCGGTTGCGCCAGTACCTCGGGGCGGCGCAAGTCACACTGGCCGAGTTCGATGACGAGCACGGCCAGGTTGTCATGCTCAGGCAGGATCGCTCCGACAGTCCCAACCTGCAGGTAGTCGCCCTTCCCCTCGGGCCGTTTAGCAGCCTCACTGTGGAGGCGCGTAAGGGACAGACAACGGTCCTGGACGATGTACCGAAGGACGAGCCGCACGCGAGCTTCTTCAACCGTTGGTACGGTCTCGGGCATGTCGGAGCTGTAGTATCGGCTCCGCTGCTGTATGGTGGGAAACTCGTTGCCTCATTGAGCGTGGCCGAAGAAACCCCGCACCACTGGAGCATGCCTGAAGTTGAAATAACACGCCGGGTGGCGGAGTTGGTCTGGCCGGCGCTGGAAAAGGCGAGGTCCGAGCATGCATTGGCGGTCAGTGAGGAGCGGCTGCGACTGGCGCAGGCCGTGGCCGAGGTCGGCGCCTGGGAGTTGGATCCGGACGCCCGCAGCGTGCACTTCTCGGCCGAGGCTCATGAGTTGTTCGGGCTCGCCGACAGCGGCCGGACCAACCTCTACCAGGTTTGGGTCAGTCTGATCGATGCGCGCGACGCTCAGGCGTTGCAGGAGCTGATTGAGGCCTGCAACCGGTTGGGAACCGCCGAAGCGGAGTATCGCTATCGCCATCCGACCCGCGGGTTGCGCTGGATACACACGCGCGCCGGACGTGTCGATGATGAGGCACCCAGGCTGATTGTCGGTATCAGCATGGATGTGACGGAGCGACGCAAGGCCGAAGAGGCGCTGAAGGACGTCAATCATCAGAACCGAGTTTTTGGCGATGCTGGCTCACGAGCTGCGCAATCCACTGGCGCCGATCCGCAATGCCGCCGAGGTGCTGCGCTCTCACGCAACTGGAATACCCGAGCTCGAGTGGGCCCGTACCGTCATTGAGCGTCAGACCCGGCACCTGGTGCGCCTGGTGGATGACCTGTTGGATGTGTCGCGGATGGTGCGCGGGAAGATTGTTCTCAAGAAGGCCCCTGTTGAGATTGCCGAGCTGGTGCAGCACGCAGTCGATACGAGCCAACCGCTGATCCGCGCGCGCCGCCATCAGCTTCATGTCAGTTGCCCGCCCGGCAAGCTGGCGATCGAAGGGGACTTGACCCGCCTGGCACAGGTCTTGTCCAACCTGTTGAACAACGCAGCGAAGTACACGGACGAAGGCGGCCAGATCTGGCTGGACGTGCGGCTGGAAGGCAGCGAAGTGGTTTTCCGGGTCCGCGATAGCGGCCCCGGTATTTCATACAAACTGTTGCCTCACGTGTTTGATCTGTTCACCCAGGCCGAGCGCACGCTCGATCGCGCCCAGGGTGGTTTGGGGATCGGGCTCACACTCGTCAAGCTCCTGGTGGAGATGCACGGCGGCGCGGTGGAGGCGCGGAATTCCGAGTGCGGGTCCGGTGCCGAGTTCATGGTGCGGCTGCCGGCCAACCCGCAAAGGCTCGTGCCGCAAGCGACTGACCGGGCTGCAGCCGGCGCTGAAACGAGCGCTGAGCGGCCGTTGAAGGTGCTCGTCGTGGACGATAACGTTGACGCCGCCGACAGTGTTGCCTTGTTGCTGAACATTGATGGCTTCGACGCGCGAAGTGTGCATGGCGCGCTGGCCGCGCTCGACACGGTCCACTCCTTCAAGCCCGATATCGTGCTGCTCGACATTGGTTTGCCCGTCATGGATGGCTATGAAGTGGCGCGGCGCCTGCGGACCGACAATACGATTGAGCGCATGCGGATTGTCGCGCTGAGCGGCTACGGACAGCGGGCGGATCGTGAGCGCGCGACCCAGGCCGGGTTTGATGAATACCTGGTGAAGCCCGTGGAACCCACGGCACTGAGCGAGTTCCTGCGGGCTTTGCAATAGGCAGTGCGTCTATTGCCGCTTGTAGTTGACCCCCAGGAAATACCACCGCCCGCGGTTGTCATAGACTGATGTAGTCACCCCGGTTGCAGCGCCGACCTCGGGAATGATCGGCGGATGAGCGTTGGTGACATTGATCGCGCCAGCCCGGACGGATAGCGAATCATTGACCTTGTAGGTCGCGTGCAGGTCGTGCTCCCAATAGCTGCCGGTGTAGAACGGCGTGAGGGCAGTCTGCGCCAGGGTCTCGCTGACCGCCATCGAGCTGTACCAGTGGGATTCCCAGCGAAAGACGAAATCCCGCAAATCCCAGCCGATCGAACCATTGAGCTTGTAGCGCGGCGTCGCGGAGTTGACTCCGGTCAGTACGCCTGCGTAGTGGGTAGTGGCGCCGCCGGGAACACCCTGCAGGTCCCAGCGGATGATTTTCGTTCCGTCCAGCCTGAATTGATACAGGCCGAGCGACTTGGCGTCGAAGTGATAGGACAAGGACGTGTCGATACCACTCGTTTTCAGCGCCTGCACGTTTTGATTGGTCAGCTCGACGTAGGTGGCAGCTCCCGTGGCATCCCGGTGGATGAGGCCGCAGAACTTGTTCGCGTTGTAGCTCTCCGCAGAGTCATAGCAGAGATTCTGTAACAGGGTGTTGATGGGAATCGTGGAAATGGCACCGTCGACGTTGATCAGCCAGTAGTCGGTGGAGAATTCCAGGCTCCTCAGCCAGCGTGGTTGGATCACAAATCCGGCGGTGTAGGTTCTGGCGACCTCGGCGGCGAGATTCGGGTTGCCGCCCTGCAGTAGCGCCAGGGATGGCCGGCCGACTCCGAAATTGGAAGAGAAGGTTGCCGGATTGTAGCCGGGGATCGCCGCGGTGCAATTAGCGATGCGCCTGGTACGCCGTGCGGTGTCGCTTGCGGGAATGCCGGCTATCTGAGCCGCATCACACGGGTCATCGGCCACGTTTGTAAAGTTCTGGCCCTGTGGCCCGTAAAGCTCCGCGATGTTGGGTGCACGCACAGCGGACGCGTCGCTCGCGCGAAACCGCACATCGTCGACGGGTGCCCACTCCAACGCGAGGCGCCATTGATTGGTGTGCCCCACTGTCGAGTAGCTACCCAACCTGCCGGCAGCCTCAAAGCTCAGTTGCTGAGCAAAGGGCAGGTTCTTGAGCAGGGGGATGGCGATTTCGGCGTAGCCTTCCGAGAGGTGGTATTTGCCCTGGGTGCGGCCGATGGCGTTGTAGAAGAGAGCGCCGCTGGCTGACAGCGGGTCCTGGATCTGATCGCTCGTTTCATTGCGGAATTCGCCGCCTATCGCCAGTCCCAACGGTCCGGCCGGCAGGTCAAACAGAGAAGTGCTCAAGTTCGCCGCGGCGATGGTTTGATTGGCCATGCCATTGGAACGCGCGTTGGCGTTGGCCCAGGAGACGGCCGCGGCCGAGGGGCCGTTGATCAGATCCCAGGGCTGGCAGCCCGCGGCCCGCGCTGCGGCGTCCCGACAGACAATCTGGCCGCCGACCTGGACCGCATCCAGCTCCTGCAGCGTCCTTTTGATGTTGGGCACGTTGAAGCCGAGCGAGTAGCCATCGAGCTCACCGTACTGACCGTACACCTCGTAGTCGGCCTTGCGGCCCAGCCAGTTGAATTTGCCCTGGATTCCCGCCACCGCGCGATAGTTCTCGCGGACCGTGTCAGTGTCACGGTCGCCGAACTCCTGCCAGAATTTGCCGACGTTCACGGTACTGGCCTGTGTGAGCGGCAGACCCGCGCCGGTCCAGAATCCACGCAACTGTGTGTCCAGTGCCGTGGAGCCGTTGAGATAGGCATTGTCACCATGAATGACGGCCGGCAGCGTGCCGCCGCCCAGCGCATTCGAAAAGGCCGGCTGGAAAATGCCGAAGCCATCCACGTGTGCGTAGGAAATGTCGGTGTAAAGAGTGACATTGTCGGTCAGGTCAAATCCCAGGTAGCTGCGGGCGGTCGCCCGCTTCACGCCGCCTTGCAGTGCGTTATAGGAATTGGCGTAGAACAGATCGGAGTCCTGGCACAGGGCGTTGACGGTCGCGGTACGACACAGGGCGCTGTTTTCAAACACACTGCCGCGATCGAGCGCAATGGAAGCGGAACGCGCGATCGCGGGATTGCCGCTGTTGATCAACTGGAACGTGGCGGTCGGCATGGTGTTGGATCGTGATTGCGGCACCACGGTCTGGCTGGCGAGCGAGGTATTGCGGCGCACACCCGGGAAGGCCCAATCCCGATCCACCTGCATGATGGGATCCGCCTTGGTGTATTCCGCGCCGATGAGAAAGTGCGCGCGCTCGTTGGCAAAATTGAAGCCATACCCGGCGGAAGCCGTCCACTCGCCGCCGTCGTTCTTGTCCGTCTGGCCGCCTTGCACATCCAGCACCAGGCCTTGCATTTTTTTGCGCAGGATGATGTTGACCACGCCGGCGATGGCCTCCGAGCCATAAACAGCCGAGGCGCCGCCTGAGATCGCTTCAATGCGCTCGACCATGCTGGAGGGAATCACGTTCAAGTCGACGGCGGATGTCTGAAAGTCGCCGGTTACGTGACGGCGGCCATCCACCAGGACGAGTGTTCGCTGGGTGCCGAGGCCGCGCAGGTTGGCCCGCGACTGCCCCGCGTTGAATAGAGTGCCGGAGGTGTTTTGAATGCCGGTTGTGGCGAGCGCTTGCGGCAGGTTGGCGAGCGCGTCGCCGATGGCGGTGTAACCGCTGTCACGTATGTCATCCCCGCCGATGACGGCAACGGGAACGGGGTAGTCGAAGCCGCTGTCGCGTTTGATACGGCTTCCGGTAACCACGACCTCCTGGATGGATGTTGGTTCTTCGGCGGCGGCTGTCATTGCCTGTAGCAACACAACACCAACCACCAGCGCAGTCCTTTGACAGCCCATGGCGCGTCCTCCCTGTGGTTGTGACTGTAACGAGTTGTTATCGGTTTGAGTGTCAAGGGAACGAGTAAAATCGTTCATGCCCGTGCTTGGGTGCGGGCGCCGGGGGGCGGTGGCATACTGGTGACAAGAGGGGCCCGGGGAGAGTAGGGCCTGTCGCGGTTGCTTCGAACCGGGAATAGCCATGCATGGCCTAGGTTTCGGGTCTCACTGCTCCTGCGCCTTCGCGGTCGTCTTCCTGGTGTCAGGATGCATGCAAGCGCGCGTGGACGAGTCCCGGGAGCTTCATACCCGAATCCAGAAGGACGAGGCGGTTGTGATACTCGCGAAGCCCCAGGTAGAAGGGGCCAGTGCCGAGGATCCGTTCATGCATTGTGTCGCGGCGGGATTGGGCGGCCGCGACGGGGCTATTGCGACACGAACGGACGAGCAGTTCACCGACGCCTTATTTCCGTGGTTCGAACCTGGCACTGCACCTACGAAGCCTGAAGGTGTCGCCACTTTGTTAACGCGGCCGGGCGTAGCGGAACGAGTGGCGGCGTCCGGTGTCCGCTATGTCGTCTGGCTTGAAGGTGGTACCCAAAAGACAGATGGCGGCGGAAGCCTCGCCTGTGGAGCATCTCCAGGTGTGGCCGGCTGCATCGGATTCGGATGGTGGGAGAAGGAGGCGAACTACGAGGCCACCATCTGGGACCTCAAGAAGGCGAAATCAGCGGGCAGCGTAGGAACAAGTGTGACTGGAACGTCGGCCGTGATCGGGGCCGTCGTACCGCTACCGTTTATTGCGCGTGTGCAGGGCACCGCGTGTAACCGGATGGCGAGCCAGCTTCGTACTTTCTTTACGGGTAGCGATGACGAAGTACCTGCGCGGGCCATCGCGCAGGTCAAGACGGGTAGGAAATGAGGTTGGGTTATCGGGGCTACATTGCGTTTGGGATGCTCGCAACCGCCATGGCGATGGTGGCGGCTGGTGGCTGCGTGACGCATCCGCCGGTTGCTGCGTCCGTCGCCAACTCACAGCCCATGAAATCGGCGTCTCGCGTGACCGGCGACGGCCGTGTGCCGGATGGCGCGCCTTCGCCGGGCGGGACAGGCTCGGGGCCTGGGGCAACCACGGCGCCGCCGGCAACTGCGGCGTCTGCGGCGACCGGGGCGTCTGCGGCGACCGGGGCGTCTGCGGCGATCGGGGCGTCTGCGGCGACCGGGGCGTCTGCGGTGACCGGGGCGTCTGCGGCGACCGGGGCGTCTGCGGCACTACCGCCAGTGGCGACGCGACCAACGTCGGACGAGCGCCGCGCGGCCCTCGACAAACAACTCGATGCCTCGCTCGATGCGTTCGATGCGCGGCTGCGGCAAGAGCAGCAGAAGATCGCCGAGGATCGCGATGCCCGCCAGGCCACTGTTGCGGCCACGACCACTTCGGCTTCGGGGAATGGCACTGAGGCGGGAGTTCAGGCGCGGGCCGAACGTCCCGGGGACTTGAAATCAGACAAGAGCGTCGGCGCCATTGCGAACGTCGCCGGCAATGGCGCCCCCGCCACTGTCATTCCGGACGGCAACGATGACGACATCGTTGCGCGTCGATTGCGAAAAGCCGCTGACCAGGAAACCGATCCAGAGCTGAAGGACAAGCTTTGGAAGGAATATGTCCAATACAAGAAAAATACCCAGGTGCGATGAGGTCACTGAGGCTTACAGGTGACTACAATGGGAACGGCGATCCGGGTGATGGCGTGCTGGGCAGCGCTGGCCACAATGGTGGCGGGCTGTGTCGTTCGCGAAAGCAGGCCGCTTACCAGGATCAACGCAACGCAGGCCAGCAGCGAAATTCCCGAAGATGAATTGCTGGATGTGGCCGTGCATGCATTTGATCCCGGCGTACCGGCCGAGATCGCGAAAAATGAACAAGCGCTGAACAAGAAGCGCATATACCCCGATATCCGCCAGGCGGAGTCACGTTATGTTGCAACGATGTTGCGCACGACGCTGGAGACCTCGGGCCAGTGGGGAGCGGTACGGGTATGCCCGGAGAACGTGCAGTTCGTTGATGTGTCAGTATCAGGCAAAATCATCGAGTCCACGGGAGCAAAGCTTGCTCTCCAGGTTACGGTCAAGGATTCGATGGGACACGTCTGGCTGAACAACAAGCTGTACGCGAGCTCGGCGGACACAGGGTCTTATAAGACGGATGCGGCGTTGAAGGCACGCGATCCGTTCCAGAACGTTTATTCGGAGGTGGCGAACGATATGCTGACCGCGCGCGAGGCACTCACTGCGCAGAACCGCCGCGATATTCGTCGAGTGACGCAACTCGAATTCGCGAAGGATCTGGCACCGCAGGCGATGGACGGCTACCTCGGTCGCGATCAGAAGGGTTTTGTGCGAGTCACACGACTGCCGGCTACTGATGATCCAATCAGTAGTCGAATCGATCGCATCCGACAGCGCGACTCGGGCGTTGTAGATACTGTGAACGGGTATTATGCGAGCTTCGCTGACCAGATGACTGAGTCATACGGGCAGTGGCGGCGCGCCAGCTTCCAGGAGATTGAGAAGGAGCAGCGCACGCTCAACCAGGCGCGGACCCGCACATATCTGGGTGCGGCCGCGGTAGTTGCGAGTGTTTTCGTACCACAACAGTGCGGCTTGTATGACTACAACTGCCGCCGCCTCTCAACGGGTGTGCGAACGGCTGCTGCGATTGGTGGCGCTGCGTCCATTTTATCGGGATTGAAGAAATACTCCGACGCGAAGACGCACGCCCAGGCATTGAAGGAGCTTTCAGAGTCCTTTCAGAACGATGTGGCTCCACAAGTTGTGGATGTGGAGGGCCGGACGCTGAAGCTGACCGGCACGGCGGAAGAGCAATATCGCGAGTGGCGTGAGCTGCTGCATCAAATGTATTTGGAAGACCGTGGTCTACCGAGCGATGAGTTGAACAATCAGGGCTCGCGGGACCCTAACTGATCTATGACTGAGACGGTTGAGACAATTCTGGGCAAGATGCTCGATGCTCGTTACACGCTCCTGGACAAGCTGGGAGCGGGCGGGCAGGGCGAAGTTTGGCGCGCCCACGATGCCGAGCGTGGAGTTGACGTTGCACTCAAGGTGCTGACTCCCAAGACGCGCGAGAACGAAGCGTGGAGCGCGCTCGAGCACGAGTACGCGATTGCGAGCTTGTTGGATCATCCGTCCATTCTCAAGGTGTACCCGCCTGAACGCTCCGGCGAAGCGATGATTCTGCCGATGGAGCTTGCGCCCGGTGGCGATCTTCGCCGCCTGCGTGGCGCCGGGTTTCTCGAAATCATTCCGGTGTTGCTCGAAATCTCGCAGGCGCTCGAGCACGCACACGAGCGTGGCGTTGTTCACCGTGATTTAAAGCCCGGCAATATCCTGTTTGACGCCCGCGGCCGCGCAAAGCTCGCTGATTTCGGCGTTGCTGAAACGGCGATGACTGATGAGGGGGCGCCAAGCACGGCGTCTTCCGCGGTTCCGACACGGGATACAAACAAGCACGGGTATTCACCGTTTACTGCAAGTCCGGCGCAATTGCGCGGTGAGCCGCCAACTCCCGCGGACGATGTATATGGACTCGGAGCACTTGCGTACGAGTTGCTGTCCGGCTACCCGCCGTACTATCCGCACTTCGACAAGAAGCGTGCGATGGAAGAGCGTGTTCCGACTCTTGCTCCAACACGGCAGATTCCGCCGTTGCTTGGCACCCTGGTCATGCATATGTTGGCGAAAGATCCAAAGCGACGACCGCGCACGATGCGCGCCGTCATCGATGAATTGGATGCTTCGCTCAACGATACGCTGACATACGATTTCGAGAATGTGTCGCCGGCTACGCCGACTGGATCTGCTGCCGTTGTGGCTGCGGCGGAAGCCGCTGCAGCGAGGTCAGCCGCTGCGCGAGCGAGCGACACCACCGCCATCGATACGTCCGCAAAGCCCTGGACGCCCGGCAGCGGTGATCGAAGATCGCGGGCTGACCGGCGCGGGCGGCGCAAGGAAGACTTCGCGCCCGAATCAGACACTGATTCAGGTGGCCGTCGATCCACCGACAATTCCGCTGATGACGGTTCGCGTTCATCGCGCCGGCCGGGTGCTGACGCTCTGGCGCGCATCGACGCGGCGCTCGAGCGATCGGCAAGTTCGACGTCTGACACTGGTTCGCATCGCAAGCCTTCACAGGACGCGACCCGTCCTTGGGAGTCGACTAGTAGCACGGGGACGCACCGGACCGCGGACACGGGCTCGCATCGGGTGCCGCCAGGCAACTCGAACTCGGCAGCGGATACCGGTTCGCACCGGACTGTTGATACTGGTTCGCACCGGGTACCGCCGGGCGTGTCGAGCTCGACAGCGGACACCGGTTCGCACCGGACTGCTGACACCGGTTCGCACCGGGTCCCCTCGGGCTCGGCTGGTGACACAGGTTCGCATCGAGCGCTAACGGGCAAGTCGAACTCGGTAGCGGACACTGGCTCGCACCGGACTGCTGATACTGGTTCGCATCGGGTGCCGCTAGGCGCGTCGGGCTCGGCAGGGGACACCGGCTCGCATCGGACATCCGACACTGGGTCGCATTTGAAGCCGACAGCGAACGGCGCGCCATCGACGAGCGATACCGGTTCGCGCCCTCGGCCTTCTGTCGGCGCACCAGCTTACGAGCCGACGATCAAAATCCGGTCTCCGTTCCTACAATCCAATGACGGAAGCAGATCGAGGTCTTCTCATTTCATGTCGGAGACCTCCGGATCGCTAGGTCGGCCGAAGTCCGGGCCGCCGCCGAGCCCAAAACCTCCACCGGTCGACGTCTTCCGATCGAAGGGGCAGTCTTCTCCGATGACGCCTGCGGAAGCGGCGGCAATTGTCGCTGCAGCTCGCGCGGCTGCGAAGGCTGAGGCGGCGAAGAGTGAGAGAGGAGCCAAGGCCGACCCCGACCGCACAGCGATATTGGACCGCGGCCTCAAAGCTGACACCGACACGTCACAAACAGTGGCGCTGCCGCCCCTTAGCTGGGACACATCCAAGACCGTAGCGCTACCGCCACTGGCGCCCGACTATGTGCCTCCGGAGTTCCGTGAGCCGCAGCCAGACCGCCAGCAGCCTGAACGTCAGCAGACCGAACGCCAGCGGACGGAGCGTCAGCAGACTGAGCGTCAGCAACCGGAACAACGCGCGGCGCAAACCGCTGCGCGATCGCCATCGGCCGCTAGCGGGTCTGACACAGCTATATTGCCGACTCCTGCGAACACGACGGACCTGTCCAAGACAATGGTGTTGCCGCCACTGTCTCCAGACTTCGTGCCGCCGGAATTTCGCGACGAGCAGCAACAGCGTCCGAGTCTGACAGCAGCACGCGCTGCATTGTGGAACCGTAACCCCGAGTCTGGCAACGCGCCCGCGTCCTCGCGTGTGGGTGACAGTTCCAAGACGGTGGCGCTGCCTCCGCTTCCCGCGGACTACGTACCGACAGAATTCCGCAACGATCCGGATTCCACCACGCCGCAGTCGACGGCATCGCGTGAATTGACACCGCCGCCTTTGGCCCCCACGAGCCCAATGTGGCCCATTGAAGGCAAGGCGGCTGCTGCTGCGCGCACGTCGAGCTCAACTGCGTCCACTGTGAAGCAGCCGACGGAATCCGCGGCGCCGAAACAGCAGCCCAGGAAGACTGAGCCTGTCATCCACGGGCCGCAGCCAACCTTCAAGCACGATAACGTGACGATTGGCACGTACCCCGATCCAACATCGACCCTTACGCGCGACACTGTTGTTCAGTCTGCGCCGATGCCTGTGAAGTGGGATGACGTCCGGCTGGACGAGTTGCCAAAAGTGTCACGCCTCGAGCCCATCCAGCCGCGTCGATGGCCGTGGGTTGTGTTGGGATTGGCAGCGGGCGCGGCTGCTGCCGTGTATTTCTGGCTGCCGCGATTTGATACGCAAGACCTGCCGCCCGAAGTTGCTGCCGTGGTGGAGCCGTTGAAGACCGCGATCGCGGCTAACTCACCGGGTGCTGACACACACACGCCTGCTTCGCTGACCGTTGGCACGCCGACGGCTGGTTCGCCAGAGGATGGTGCGCAGCGCGCCGGTCAGGTGGACGCTTCTGCGCCGGTCGCGGGCGCCTCCTCCCCTGGCGTGCCGGCTGGTGGCGTGAGAGTGGCGAGCCCTGGGGCGTCTGATGACGCAGCGGCTGGGAATGCGGCGTCGCCTGCTGTGGCACCGGGCGGCGCGAGCGGCACGACGACCGCAGGTGCGGCGGGCGGTGTAGGCGCCACCGGCGGCGCAGCGGCTGGAGGTGCGGCGGCAAGCGGACGCACGGCATCAACAGGGCCCACGGCGGCAGGTGGGCGCACGGCGTCAACAGGGCCCACGGCGGCGGGCGGACGGTCGCCGTCAACAGGATCCGCGGCGTCGGGCGGCGCGGCGGCAG
>JAFEDS010000025.1 GCA_018241505.1 Pseudomonadota bacterium
CAGGCACGCTGAATTCGCCGATACAGCGTTCCGGTGCCCAATCCTTGAGGCCCAGCGCGGTCTTGGCAACACCCAACACAGTGGCATCGCCGAGGAACAGCAGGTACGGCTGCGGTAAAACAAGAGTAGTCATGTGGTCGGTCCGCCCCAGATAGTGTCCGCGCAATCGATGATTCCCGTGTCGTATGAGATGGCGGCCGCACGATCCTTCGCGATGAACAGGGGGCCATCGAGATCGACGACGTCACACAACTGGCCGAGTACGAACGCGGGTGCCATCGCCCAGCTCGAACCGACCATGTTGCCCACCATGACTTCCAGGCCGAGACGCCGGCATTCGGCCTCCATCAGCAGTGCCTCGGTCAACCCGCCGCATTTGTCGAGTTTGATGTTGACGGCATCGAAGCGACCCACCAACCCCTCGATGTCCGCGAGCACCTGGACGCTTTCATCCGCAGCCACGGTAATGGGATAGTCAAAAACGTCCATGTCGGCTTCCTTGCCACGGGCAAGCGGTTGCTCGAGCAGCTTGACGCCCGAATCAATCAGGATGGATACGAGTCGCCCCAGGGTATCCGTGGTGAATCCCTGGTTCGCATCCACGCCCATCCAGACATCAGGACGCGCGGCGCGTACCGCTCTCACGCGCTCGATGTCCGTATCGAGATCGCCGGTCAATTTCAGCTTGAGCGCACGCGCCTGCGAGAAGGCCTTTGCACCCGCGGCCATGACTGCCGGATCCTCAGCGCCCAGGGTGAAGGTGGTGGTCAACAGCTTTTTCCTGTCCAGTCCCGCCTGCCTCCATACCGGAATACCCGTCCTCTTTGCTTCCAAATCCCACAGGGCACAGTCAACGGCATTGCGCGCGCCGCCCGCCGGCATGATCTCTCGCAAGCGCTGCCGCGAGATACCCGATTCGATCTCGGCGCGATGAGCTTCGATCAATGCGAGCATGCGGTCGGGGACATCGCCGAGATAGTAGACTCCGGCCGCCTCGCCCGTCCCCCGCCGTTGCAGATCGCTCAACACGACGATCACCACCTGGACTTCCGTAAACGTGTAGCCGGAAATCCGGAAAGGCGCCTTGTAGGGCAGACTCTCCGCAAATACGTCCAACGACAGTCGCGGGCTCGTTCGGCTCATATCAACATGTCCTCGAGCCACCGCGCCGTCTCGTCAAAGGCGCGGTCGGCAACGCGAGCCATTGACACCGCCTCCAGAAAACTGTGAGTCGCTCCAGGATAAATAACGGTTTGTGCCGGCACGCCGGCTGCCCGCAACTTGTTACCCATCGCAACACTCTCATCGTGCATGACATCACACTCGGGTATGGCGAGGAAGGCGGGCGGCAGCCCGCGCACATCCGCGTGCAGCGGCGCAGCCAATGGATCGAGGGGATCGGTGTTGCCGAGATAATTACTCCAGAAGGCCTGCATTTCCCCCGGATCCCACAGATAGCCGCCCTGTCCATAGCGCTTGAACGATTCGCTCGCGCATCCCGCATCGAAACAGCCGTAGTTGAGGACCATCGCCCGCAACGTGCCCGGCTCGCCCCAGTCGCGAAGTTTCAAACCCACGGATACCGTCATCGCCGCGCCCGCCGAGTCACCGCCCAGCGCAAGCCGATTTGGGTTGATACCTAGTGTAGGTCCTTCCCGTTGCAGCCACCGAACAACCGCGAGCGTCTCGTCAATGGCACGCGGAAACCTCACTTCCGGCGACAGGGAATAATCGACTCCGATGACGACGGCGCCGGATCGCGCTGCGTACTCGCGCATGATGCGGTCATGCGTATCCAGGCTGAAAAGAGTCCAGCCCCCGCCGTGAAGGTAGAGGAATGCGGGCCTGTCCTTACCGGTCCGGGCCTCATAAATGCGTACCCGCACACGACCCTGGTACCAGTCCACCATTCGCTCCGTGGTGACAACCATTTGCGGGCCGCCGGGCGTAAACCGTCCGCGAACCTGGTCAGCAATACGGCGGGCCTCCGCCAGCGGCACGGAATTCAACGATGGATACTCCCGCCACGCGGCGCCCATGCGCTCAACGAACAGTCGTATCTGGGGGTCGAGATCGTTTCGGGCTTCATGTGTCATGCCCGAAAGCCTACCGCGCCGCGCCGGCCGCCCCTGTTTCGCCGAGGCCATTCGTTCGTTCCAGGGGGCCAAAGGATGCCGTGCGGACCGATCGCGCGGGCATCCCGGCTGACAGATCAGCTAAAACGCATACACCAGGTTTACGGTCATCACCGTGTCCAGCTTCTTCAGTCCTGGAGGCGGCTTCGTGTTGTCAGTGAGGCCGTAGCCCAGGCTGACCGCCAGCTTGTCGGACATCTTCACAGCCAGTGCCAGCGTGTTCGTAATCAACGTATTGCCCGAGCCGGCTTCCAGCAGCGCCTTGTTGGTCAGAGTGGTGCTGCTGGTCAGCACCTGCGAGTAGTCCAGGCCCGCGGTAAAAATGGCGCCGCCGTTACTGTCTCCCGGGAGCCGCTGGACCACGGCGCCGCGATCGTCTTTCACCAACTCCTCGGGCCGCAGGCGCCGGTAACCGACACCGGCCTGAGCTGTCAGCTTCGTATCGTTGGAATTGAGGATCTTGTAGCCCAGGCCGCCGGTAGCGCTCGCCTGATACTGAAAGCCCGAGAACATGTCGTGATCGTAACGCAGGGCGCCGAAGGTAAAGAGCGTTGAGGTCAGATCGTAGTTGGATTGCCACCGGGCCTGCCAACGCTCTGCGGACACGATCCCGGCGCTGCTGCCATACAGGCCGGCGAGATCCAGCGCGTGCTTCCAGGGCCCGTCGTACCTTTCCAGGTCCAAAGCGGCATTGAACGACTTCGCCTCGCTATTGCCGTGCGAGCTGAGGAAGCCTGCCTGTCCCTTGCCCGTCCAGACACCTTCCGGGGGTGGCGGCGCGTCGGCGCCATGACAAACGACGGTCCCGAGCATCGCGCAGGCGGCGAATGAACGCCGCGCAAAATTGAACTTCATTGTTGCTCTCTCCTTCAGCGCTGACGCAACGCGTCGCGAATCTCTTCGAGCAGCACTTCCTGACGGGGCGGTGCCGCCGGCGGGGCAGCGACGGCAACCGGGGGCTTCTTCAAAGAGTTGATGGCGCGCAGCGCGAGGAACAACACCAGGGCAATGATCGCAAAGTCGAACACGGCCTGCAGAAACACGCCATATTTCAGCAGCACCGGCTGACCCTTCGGGTCTGCGCCGAGTGCCATGGCGAGATCGCTGAAGTTGACCCCGCCGACCAGCATGCCGATCGGCGGCATCACAACGTCCGCTACGAGCGAGGAGACAATCTTGCCAAATGCGCCGCCGATGATGACACCGATGGCCATATCGACCACATTGCCCTTCATGGCGAACTCTTTGAACTCGGTTGCTATGCCCACGGTCTGATTCTCCCCGGATAAATGTGTTGGGTGACACCCACTTGGGTCACGATAGTGTGGAACCGACCGGGAGGAGCAACTGTAAAAGACTGTCAAATCGGCGCAGGCGCGGCCCGCCGAGCGGTGGCGCGATCAGGAGTGCGCCACCGCCGCAATTGCGTCGATTTCCACCAATGCCCCGAAGTGAAGCGGACCGGTAGGAATCACGGCACGAGCAGGCCGATGGTTGCCGAGGACTGCCGCATAGGCCGCATTCACTGCAGGCCACAACTCGACATCGGCAATGTAGATATTCACCTTGAGAAGGTCGGGCAGCTCGGACCCGGCGGCCCGCAGAATGGCCCTGACGCTGGACAGCGCGCGGCGTGTCTGTGCCGCGACATCACCCGCCTCCGCATCAGACATGCCGGCCGTGCGGCCCAGTTGACCTGAAATGTAAAGCACGCCCTGGTGCAGCGTCGCGTGGGAATAGTGTCCTCCCGGCACGGGAAGCTCGTTTGATTGGATGATTCGGACGGAACTCATGCAAGACTCCTGCGAAATCACCCAAAGACTAACAGATTCATTTCCGCGCCGCCGTCGCGGACCGTAAACCCGCCGCGGCTGATTGCTGAAGGAAAGTAACGTCGCTTCCAACCGTCACCAGGCTGTAGCCCATCGCAACGAGCCGCTGCGCGGAATACGGCGGAAGCGCAGTGCACCCGGCCCATTTCCCGAGCTTGCGCGCCACCGCCGCGACTTCCGCTACCGCGGCGTCAAAACGTGTATCCGCATAATCGCCCATGCAACCGAGACTGATGGTGAGGTCCAGGGGACCCAGAAACAACATGTCGATGCCATCCACCGCCAGGATGTCGGGCGCATTGGCAAGACCGCGGGCGCTCTCGATCATCGCGACAACCAACATCTCCTGGTCGTATCTCGAGTAATAGTCCATCGACTCGGAACCCCAGCCCGCCGCCCGTGAGACGGTGAAGTGCGCGCCGCGCGAGCCGCGAGGCGCAAACCGACAGGCCGCCAGCAGCGCGCGGGCTTCGTCGGCGCTTTCAACATTTGGCACCATGATCCCTTCAGCGCCCGAGTCCAATACCACTTTCAGTGTGTGAGCGTGGATATTGCCAACGCGAACCAGCAGTGTGGACTGCCCGGCGCTCGCAATGGATCTCATCTGGTCGATGGTGTTTTCAACGCCATGCGGTGAATGCTCCTGATCGATGATCAGCGCATCGAAGCCGCTGGCGCCGAGAATTTCGGCGACGGCCGGACTGCCGGCAAACAACCAGGCAGCGGCACCCGCTTGACCTGAGCGCAAGCGATGCTTGAGGCGGTTGGTCCTGAACATTCAGCGAAGCCCTCATTGCCAGATGGGAAAATAGTAGCCAAAATAGTGACCAAAATAAACTCACCCGGCAAGGCGCTATGCAGCCCCTCGTTGCGCATACCCAAACAATTGCCCTGAAATCAGGGCACTCGATCGTCACCTATCGCTACGGACCGCCCGTACGCCACGACGCAGAGGTCGTGTTGCTGCTGAACGGAGGGCCCGGTCTGCCAAACGAGTACCTCGGCGCCCCGCATGCCCGGCTGGTCAATCGCGGTTTCACGGTCATTGGCTACGATCAGTTGGGCTGTGGCCGCTCGGACCAGCCGAAAAAGGACTCGTTGTGGACTCTCGAGCGCTATGTCGATGAGTTGGCCCAGGTCTGCGCGGCCCTGCGGCTGCCACCCGTCCATCTGCTCGGCCATTCGTGGGGCACGTGGCTCGGAACCGAGTTTTGCCTGACTCGCCCCGGCCTCGCGAAGACCTATGTCATCGCAGACGGCGCTTGCGACATTCCACACCTGGTGTCGGAGCTCGACCGATTACGGGCCGCGCTGGGTTCCGAAACCGTCAACATGATGCTGCGCCGGGAAGCAGCCGGCTCAATCCATCATCCGGAGTACGAAGCCGCAGTCACGCTCCTGAACTATCGCCACGTGTGTCGCAATGAAGTATGGCCGGAGACGCTCACGCGTTCGCTGGCCGCATGGAACCGCGACCCGTACGTGACAATGCAGGGCCCGAATGAATTCACCTACACCGGCAACATGCGCAA
Source organism: Pseudomonadota bacterium (assembly GCA_018241505.1). Classification (GTDB taxonomy): domain Bacteria; phylum Pseudomonadota; class Gammaproteobacteria; order Steroidobacterales; family Steroidobacteraceae; genus 13-2-20CM-66-19. The sequence continues at coordinate 5,500 of JAFEDS010000025.1, forward strand.
CTGGAACCGGGTTCCCGACATGCACGCCATTCGCATCCCCTGCCTGGTCATCGCGGGGGAGCACGATGAGCTGACACCTGCCTGCGCCCGCCGTATGCACGACGCACTGCCGGATTCCCGGCTGGTCGTGTTCGAGAACTGTTCTCATATGCCCTTCTACGAAGACCCGTCCGCCTACTTCGGTGTGTTGGAAGCGTTTCTGTTATCACACTCGGGCGAACATTGGATACGATGACCGCCATGACGAAATCAGCGGATGAAAAGCGCGAGGCCCAGGCGGCGGCGGGTGCCTTCGCGGACCGCCTGCGAGCCGATCTGCTCGCCGGGAACTACCGCCCCGGCGAGTGGCTGAAGCAGGTTGACCTCGAGAGCACCTACAACGTCAACCGCTTCGAGGTGCGCATCGCGCTCTCGGAACTGGCGGCGCGGCGCCTGCTCGACCACTCCCCGAACCGGGGCTATCGAGTCGCCAACCCGACCGGGCGCGAGCGCGAAGAGTTGTATGAAGTGCGGACCATTGTGGAAATCGCGGCGGCCAAAACGGCGGCGCTGCGGGCGACTCCCGTGGACGTTGAGCAGTTCGAGGAGCTGGTCACTGAATTCGACCGCAACGTGCAGGCCGGAAATCTCGCCGGCCTGCCGGCTTTGAATGGCCGCCTGCACGATGCGTTCTATGCCATGTGCGGAAACTCGCTGCTGTCGACCCAGATCAAGGAATTGCGCGAACGCGGCATACCGGGCCGTTCGGGCACCTGGGATGCCATGGCGGGCTTGCACGCCAGTAATTCCGATCACCTGGCGATGTTGGAATTGCTTCGGCGCCGTGACGCCGAAGGGTTAGCGCACATTGTGTACCGCCATCTGAATCGATGGCGTGAATTCTCCAAACCGTCGCCGGAATGAGGAGCCGCAGGGGCCGGTCACGCAACAGGCCCATCTCAGGTCAATCTCAGCTCGTGCCTTGCATTTCCCGGCGCAGAAACGGGACCGCCGCCTCGGCCAGCGGCACGAAGTCATGGCCTGCCCCGGCAACGATGTGGGTTTCGCAGGAAATGCCGTTGGCGCGGTAATTGTGCGCCAGGCTCTCGAGGCGCTCGACGCGGTTGCGCCCGGCGAAGTTATAGGCCGCCTCGCCCGCCGCGCCGAAATGCGGCGCGTCGTCCGTCGATCCCACCAACAATTGAGTCTTCACCCGGCGGATCTGCTCGAGACTGAGCTCGCGACCAAACTCTTGCCGCAGGTTCTGGGTCCCCACCCAAAGGTGTTGGCCGGCGTGAATCAGGGTGACCATGCCGGGCGCGGCGATGGAAACCGCCCGCAGCCGCTGCGGATACACGTACAGGAACCGATGCGCGAATTGAGCGCCGCCCGAGAAGCCGAACAGGCAGAAGCGTTCGGTCTGGGCACCGAATCGGGTCCCGACCTCATCGACCATCTCCATGAGCGCCCGGTCATAGTCAGCATGGACCGACCGAAGTCCCTTGTAACCATCGGGGTCGGCGCGCGGGCCGGAGGCCGGACCGAACAAAGGTGCCAACACCACGGAGTTGGTTTCCCGGCCCAGGCCGGCAAAAAAGCGGCACATGGGCTCGTGCGCATAGTCACTGCCGTGGACGGTGACAATGAGCCCGGGACTCGGGCCACCGGCCTGCGGCCGCGGCACGTAGGCCAGATACGAAAAGCGCCCGTGCAAGGAGGCGACACCCCCAAAAAGCTGCCCGTCGAGCCCCTCGCCCGGAGCATTGTTCGCCTGATTCTCCATGAGTCCCTCCAAAATAGTCGCCAATTTCTATTGCGTATTGCGCAGAAAAGCAAGCATTACTTGTAGTGGCTAAAATTCACTTCTTTATTTTTCAATTTGTTATGAATCAGTAGCTTCTCACTGCAACGACTCGCGCGACAAAATGCTTGACGTTCGCGCATAAATTGGCGACTCTTTGTTCACACCGCACAGAACCGGTGGTAGGGGCTCACATGAAAAGAATTGGCGCATCCGGCTCCGTGTTGGTACTTCCGCTGTTGGCGGTGACGACGGGAGTATTTGCGCAGGAGGCGCAGAAAGAGTCCGCTCAAGAGGAGTCCGCCCAGGAAGTCATCGTGCAGGGTTCGCGACTGCCGGCCGAGTTGCAGTCGATGCCGCAATCGGTGGACATCGTCAAGGCGGAGGATATTCAGACCCAGTTGTCCATGACCTCTGACATGGAGTCAGTCCTTGCGAACCTGATCCCCGGCTTGTCGCGCAGCTCCAACTCAACCATCAGTACCTACCTGTCGCTGCGCGGCCGCAAACCCGTTACGTTGGTTGACGGAATCCCCGTCACCTCGACCCTAAACGACGTGGCACGCGAAGTCCGCCTCATCGACCCCGAGAACGTTCAGCGCATCGAAGTCGTGCGCGGCTCATCGGCCCTGTACGGACAAAGCGCCGGTGCCGGTTTCATCAACTACATCACCAAATCCGGCGACCCCGGCGAGCTCAATGCCCGCACCGAAGTGGGAACCGGCCTCACCCTCACCCACTTGAGCGGTGACTCCTTCAGTCCCTCGGTACGGCAGATCCTGTCAGGCACGGTCGATGACTTTGACTACCGGGTGGGCGGCTTCTATCAAAAGATCAATTCCCTGTTCGATGCCAACGGCGAGCGCCTGCCGCCCCCGACCGGCAATGCCATCAATGATTCCTGGACCGGCAGCGGCTACGGCAAGCTCGGCTACAACTTCGACAACCAGCGCATCGAAGGCTCTTTCAATTACTACAAGGAGCAAAGCACACTGAAATACGGGATCCTGAACGGTAACATCGCCAAGGGGATTGCGACCTCGGCAATCGCCTCGGCGCCGGCGCCCGGGGAAGTCCCGCAGTACAACGAGGAGCTCACAGCCAACCTCGTCTACGCCAACTCGGCCATCTTCGGCACCAGCAGCTCGTTTCGCGCGCAGGTGTATTACGACAAGACCTTCAGCATCTTTCAATACGTGAAGAACCGGTTCCCCCTGGTCGTCGCGCTCGGGCAGAGCCCCAACGCGCAGTCCGAGAACGACACGCGCAAACATGGCGCGCGCATCGACATCAACACGCCGCTGTCTTCGTTCCTGCCCTTCGACGGCACTTTGCTCTGGGGCGCCGACTATCTCCACGACCACACAGGGATTCCCCTCGTGGACGGGCGCGTGTTCGGAATCCCACAGACTCTCGAGAGCTATGCGGGATTCGTGGAATTGCAGGTCAAGCCCATTGAGCGGGTGGCGTTGACGGTAGGCGTCCGCCATGAAGTGGACAAGATCGACGTGGACAACTTCTTCTCCCTGTTCACACTCGCCCACATCACAGGCGGTGAGCTTTCCTATTCGACGACGCCGGTCAACGCGGGCCTGGTGCTGACCCTGACCCACAATTTCGACTTGTTCGGTGGTTTCTCACAGGGCTTTGACATTCAACAAACCAGCCAGAACTTCCGTGCCTGGCCGGTCGACATCAATCTCGCCCGGACCCAGCCGCCCGCCAACGTCATCAACAGCTACGAAAGTGGCATCCGCTTCCACGGCCCGGGCATCGAGGCATCCGCCACCGCCTTCCTGACCAAATCCAGCCATGGTGTCAGCTACGTCTTCAACAAGGTAACTCCCCTCGAGCCCACGGCTCAGGTTGCGCCCGATCATGTCTGGGGACTGGAGCTGAAAGCGGACTACACCGGGATCGACAACTGGCGCTTCGGGGCGAGCTACGCCCAGATGGAAGGAAGTGCTGACACCAACGGCGATGGTGTCTACGATACCTGGCTCCAGGATCGTCGAATTCCGCCTGCCAGTGCCAATGCCTACGCAGAATGGATGTTCGCCACCAATTCCTCCTTGCGCCTGCAGGGGCTGTACTCGGGCGATCGCAATCGCTTTCCGAACGCAGCTCCCGGTGTCTTCCACCAGGGTCATGTACACCCCTACTTTCAGACCGATGTCGCGGCGCGGTTCAGCTTCGGCAAGTTGGGCGACCTGAGTGTCGGCGTCAACAACCTGCTGAACCGTGACTACTTCACCAACTACTCGGAAGGCTTCAATACCAACGACAACTACATCAAGGCGCCCGGTGCGACACTGACGGTCCGTTACGGCATCAACTATTGATCGAAAGAGCGCTCACCCATGACACACACTCTCAGAATCCGCGCCAGACTGCTGCTTGCCGCGGTTGCGGCCACCGTGCTCTTCGTGGCCTCGTTGCCCGCTGCGTCCGTCGCCAATGCGCCATCCGAGCTGGACGCCCTCATCGCCAAATCCAAGACCGAGTCCCGGCTGCAGATCTATGCCAACGTCGGCAGCGAAAACTGGCAAGTGCTCGTCAAGGCGTTCAACCGGAAATATCCCTGGATCCAGGTCGAGCCCCTGGATCTCGGCCCCGCGGAGTCCTTCGAGCGCTACTACTCGGAAACCGCCGCGGGCAAGCACAGCGCGGATGTGTTGGTCGTTGCCTCCCCGACGAGCTGGCTGCGCTTCATTGACAAAGGCGAGCTGGAGCCTGTTGAAGCCATCGAAGGTGCCGCGCTACCGGCCTGGAGCAAGCCGTTCAAGGGCCTCTACACCTTCTCCACCGACCCGCTCATTCTCATGTACAACAAGCTGACGGTGCCGGAACAGGAGCGCCCGAAATCGCTCGCGCAGCTCGTTCAGCTCACCAACACCGATCCCAAGCGCTTCCGCAACAAGATCACGACCTACGATGCGACCGGCCATCCGTTTGCGGAAGCAGCTCACTGGACCTACGTCCACCAGCGCGGCGCTGCCGGATGGAAGATCCTGGAAGCGCTGGGACCGGTCACCCGGCCCGAGAACGCGGGTGGCTCCATGACCGAAAAAATCACCACCGGCGAGTATTCAGCAGCGTACTTCGCATCCGGCGTGACCACATTCCTGCGTACGTCGGAGACCGGTCACGACAAGATCCTGGGTTGGAACCTCATCGCGGATGGCACTCCCGTCTTCATCCGCGGCATCGGTATCACCAAACATGCCACCAGCAAGGCCTCTGCCCGCCTGTTCCTGGAATTCGCGCTCTCTCATGACGGACAAGTTGCCATCGGCAAAGCCGGACTGACTCCCTACCGCCCCGACGTCAAGAAGTCGGAAGTCCCCTACCTGACATATCAAACCATTGTGGACACCATCGGCGAGAAGAACGTTCTGCCGATCCTGTACGACCGCGCGCTGTTGAAGGAAGAGGACAGCTTTCTCACGCGCTGGAAGAAGGTGTTCAAGCTTTGAACACCGTTGCGGCACGCTGGCCGGAGGAAGCTCGCAGGTTGAGCTTGCCGTCGCGCGATCGCACAATTCAATGGGCGCTGGTGGTATTGGTGGTCTTCCTCATCGCCGTGCCACTGGTGCCGGTGCTGTTCCAGTCCTTTCTGTCGGCGCCCATCTACGAGCACGTCAAGTCGCTGACACTGGCGAACTACCTGCACTTCCTGGCCTCGCCCGACTTCCACAGTGCCTTTCTCAACTCCTTTGTGCTCGCTTTCGTATCGACTCTCATCGGAACCGCGGCCGGCGTCTTCATTGCTATCGCCGTTGCCCGCACCAACATGCCGGGACGCTCCCTCGTCTCGTCAGTCATGTTGCTGCCGCTGTATGTATCGCAACTGGTTCTCGCGGTTGGCTGGTTCATTATGTACGGACCCGCCGGGTACATTACCGCCGCCCTGGAACAGGCCATCGGTTTCGCTCCCTGGAATTTCTATTCACTGCTGGGCATGTCCGTGCTGGCCGGCATTGCCGCGGCGCCCATGACTTTCATTCTGTGCATCGGCTCACTTCGTTTGCTGGATGCCTCAATGGAAGACGCCGCACGGTCCGTCGGCGCCAACCCGCTGCGCATTCTCTGGTCGGTGACATTGCCGATCATTCGGCCGGCGCTCGTCTACAGCATGATGCTCAACTTCATCAGCGGGCTCGAGCTGCTGTCCATCCCGTTGATTTTCGGACGCCCCGCCCGGATGTTGTTTTTCACAACGTTTCTGTACTCATCCAGCGGCACCCGCACGGTTCCCGATTACGGCCTGGTCGGCGCTGCCGCCACCTTCTTCCTGCTCCTGATCTCCATCCTGGTCATCATCCAGGGTCTGCTGTTGCGCAAGGCCGCGCGTTTCACCGCCATCCGCGGCAAGGCCAGCCGCCCTAAGCCGTTCGATCTGGGTGGGTGGCGGTTCGTTGTGTGCGCGCTGGTGGTCGCGTACTTCGTTCTGGGACTCGGCCTGCCCCTCGCGGGCTTGATTCTCAGGGCGTTCGTGGAATTTCTGACGCCGCTGATGTCGCCCTGGGAGCTGTTGACCTGGAGCAACTTCGCAACTGTATTCCACAATGACGTGTACGTACGCTCTATCATCAACAGCATCGTTATCTCAGGCTTTGGGGGAGCACTGGCGACGCTCGTAACCGCCCTGATAACGGTAGTCATTCATCGATCCAACTTCCGGTGGCGGCGGCAACTCGAATTCATTGCGCTGTATCCACGCGCCGTGCCGGGGATCATCGCCGGACTGGGTGTTCTGTGGGCTGTGTTGTGGATCCCGTTTCTGTCGCCCTTGCACGGAACCGTGTGGATACTCATCCTGGCCTTCACGATGCGCAACATACCCACCGGGTATGGCGCCCTCTCTCCCGTGCTCGTGCAGATCGATGCCGACCTGGATCGCAGCGCCCGCTCGGTGGGTGCCGACTGGTGGACCACCTGCTGGCGGATCGTACTTCCCATTGCGAAGACCGGGCTGTTCTCAGCCTATGTGCTGATGTTCCTGGCGTTCTTCAAAGAGTATGCGGCGGCCGCATTTCTGTTCGCGCACGGCAGCGAAGTCATCGGTATCTCCATGCTCGAGTCCTGGGGAATCGGCGACGTCGGTCCGGCGGCGGCCCTCGGTGTAATTCAGTTCGCAGCCACCTGCGTGTTCATATTCGCGACCCAAAAACTCCTGCGGGTAAGGCTCCATGCCTAGACTGAGCATTCAAAACCTGACGAAACAATATGCATCCGCCAAGGCGCTCGACCGTGTCTGCTTTGACGTGGCCGACGGTGAATTCGTCACACTGCTCGGGCCCAGCGGCTGCGGCAAATCAACCACTTTGTTTGCGATCGCGGGTCTCGACAAGCCGACCGGCGGTGTCATTTCTCTCGACGATCGGGTTCTGTTTGATGGCGAGCGTGGCGTGTTTGTCAGCGCGGAAGCGCGCAACTGTGGACTGGTATTCCAGTCCTATGCGCTCTGGCCGCACATGACCGTCCGCCAGAACGTGGCCTTCCCGTTGCAAATCCGGGGTGTTGCACGCAAGGAGCTCAACGAACGGGTCGAGCAGTCGCTGGCCCTGGTCGAAATGCAAGCGCTCGCCGAACGCTATCCTCACGAGCTTTCGGGAGGCCAACAGCAGCGCGTTGCACTTGCAAGAACCCTCGTGTATCGACCCAGTCTCCTGCTTCTGGACGAGCCGCTATCCAACCTCGACGCCAAGCTGCGCTTGCGGGCGCGAGGCTGGCTGAAGCAGTTGCAAACTCAGCTCGGCCTCACCACGATTTTCGTGACACACGACCAGACGGAAGCGCTGTCGCTGAGTGATCGGATCGTCGTCATGGACGGGGGCCGAATCATGCAGGTGGGAACCCCTCAAGAGGTCTACCGGGATCCGGCGACCCCCTTCATCGCCGATTTCATCGGTGGCAGCAATTTTCTCACGGCGCGCGTCGTCACGGTCGGTGAGGGACTGGCGCATATCGCCCTCCCCGATGGCCAGACTCTGCGGGTGACAGCGGGCCCGGAAGTAGCCGCCGGTGAGCAGGTGACCATCGCGGTTCGTCCAGAGGCGGTTTGCCTGGCGAGAAACGGCACCTTCCCGGACTCCAATGTCAATCTGCTGCGGGGCCGGATTGTCGAACGTGAATTTCTGGGCCCCCGCTATCTGTATGCCGTCTCCATCGCCAACCAGTTGGTGCGGTTTGAGACCGTGGAGACCCTGTCCAATGACGACACGATGATCACTGTCCCATCCGATTCCTGCACCGTCTTCGCCTTTCGCGGCGCCAGTTGAAGCCCTCCGCACAGGACACCATGGTGAGCAAAGTCGCCTGCATACAGACCTCGACCGGCCCTGATTTCGAGACCAACTGGCGCCAGAGCGAGCAACTCATTCGCCAGGCGCACGCACAGGGAGCGGCGTTGGTGGCGCTGCCTGAAGTCGTTGACTTCCTGGACGAGGGTTCGGCGCCCTTTCAGGCCTACGCACAACCGCAATCCGAGCACATTGCCGCCCGTCGCTTCAGCCAGCTCGCCGCCGAGCTGAAAGTATGGATTCTGGCCGGCTCCGTCACCGTCCGTGTCCAGCCAGCCAAACTGGCCAACCGCGCCCTCTTGTTCGACTCACAGGGACGGATTGCAGCCCACTACGACAAGATCCACCTGTTTGATACGGGTGTAGTCGGCCGGAAGGCATCCACCGAATCCAACACTTTCGCTCCGGGCGATCGCGCCGTCGTGGTGGAAACGCCGTCGGGACGACTCGGACTGAGTATCTGCTACGACATTCGCTTTCCCCATCTGTATCGGGACCTGGCGAAAGCGGGAGCCCAGATCCTGGCGGTTCCTGCCAACTTCCTGCAAATCACCGGTGCCGCGCATTGGCACGTGCTGCTGCGCGCCCGCGCGATCGAAACCGGTACTTACGTGATCGCTCCCGCGCAATGCGGCGAGTGCCGTCCTGGCAATCGCAGTTTCGGCCACTCGCTCATTGTCGACCCGTGGGGAGAAGTCCTGGCGGATGCCGGCCCGGACCAGGTTGGTTTCGTGATGGCCGACATCAGCCCCCAACGCATTGCCGAGGTGCGCGAGCGCATCCGCAGCTTGTCGCATGACCGGCCGTATCAACCGGCAACCCTGGCCGTGTGAGCTTTTTCCGTGGAACGCTCAGCCCTGACTCCGTGGCATCGACGCGTGGCCCTGACAGCCGGGGGCCTGTTGCTCATTCAATTCCTCACCGGATCGCTGTTGGTATTTCGCGAAGAACTGACCGCCCTGTCACTGCCGGGAGGCAGTCCGTCCGTCTCAGTTCCTTTCCAGGCGCTCGAGGAGTCTTTGCGGTTGCAATACCCCCAGCTTCAACCCGTGTCTGCGCAGTTCCCCACGTCCGCCACGCGAGACTACATCTTCAAACTCGCCGACGGCGCGGAAAGTACCGTGTTGATAGCGGTCGACCCGACTGATTCGAGCAGCCGAGTCCTGGGATGGTTACCCACTTTCCTGGAAACGATACGCGGATTCCACGAGGACCTTCTTCTGGGGCAGTTCGGCCGGGCCATCATCGGCACGGAGGCGGCTCTGCTCCTGTTCTTGATTGCCACAGGCCTGACTTTATGGTGGCCGGCCAAGGGGCGCCGCAAAGGCTCGATGCGGCTACCGCTGCGCGGACCTCAGCGCAGCTTGTTTTTCTGGTGGCACAGAACACTGGGTAGCGTGGCAGGTGGTTTGATATTGCCGAGTGCGGTCACCGGCCTGCTTCTGGCGGCGGGCGGCTTCCTGCCCGCTCACCCAGCGAATGTCACGCCACCCGCCCAAACGGCCACCACAAACAATGAACGAATCCAGCTCACCCACGAGCTCTATCCAACTCTGTCAGTCCGGGAAGTTCGATTCGATGCCCGGACCGCGCAGATCGAGCGCATCGTGTTGCGCCAGCCCGGCGTCGGCCTCCAGGCACCCATCACCGACATCAACTTCGATCCGGCGGCCGGACAGATCCATTCCATTGTCGAGCCCGGGCGCCTGCGCGGCTTCGACTCCGTTTTGTCCTGGTGCTTTCCAATCCATTCGGCTCAGTGGGGCGGCTATGGACTGCGCCTGTTGTTGATTGCTACAGGCGCAGTGGCCGTTGCAGTCGCCACGCTGGGACTCGGACTTTGGTGGGTGCGTCGACCCCGATCGACGCCATTGGCAATTTTGCGAAACAGGGGATAAGTCGTGAACCTCGGAAATCTACGCGCGCTCGTTTTGATTGCAGCTTCACTGGGTGTGCAGTCCGCCTTTGCGGCGGGCGGACACTATGCGGTCACCCAGCAGATCGAAGCTCCGGAGGGAGCCTGGACGTTCGCGTCAATCGACCACACAAAGCACCAGATGTACGTGGGCCGATCGAGCGGGATACTGGAGTTCGATCTGCAGTCGCACAAGACCAGGACTCTCGACGGTAACGGCAAGCGTGTACAAATGGTCGTCCCGGTCCCTGGAAGCGCGGTTGTGGTCGGTACCCAGGACACCACGAATTCCGCCGTGCTCGTCGATATCAGCAACGGCTCGGTCGCCGCGCAGATTCCGGCGGGCCGCCGGCCGGAGACGGCCGCATATGATCCCGCCACCGGGCTCGTGGCTGTCATGGGTGGCAGCGCCGAAGTCACCTTGATTGATGCGAAAACCAAGGCCGCGGTGGGATCCATTCCCGTGGAAGGCATTCTCGAAAGTGGCGCCACCGACGGCAAAGGCCACCTCTACATCAACCTGGAGGATAAACACGCCATTGCCGTAGTTGACCTCAGCGCCCGGAAGATGACCGGCAGCTTCCCGATGAAGGATTGCAAGGAGCCGACCGGACTCGGTTACGACTCGAAGCTGAATGTGCTCATCTCATCCTGCAGCAACAATGTGGCCAAAGTGATTGACGCCGGCTCGGGCGCCGACCTCGGGTCAATCCAGATCGCCGGCGGTCCGGATGCTGTCCTGGTCGACAGTGAACGTCGCGTCGCCTTCGTTCCTTGCAGCGAGGGGCGTTTGGCCGTGATCAGCCTCGCCAGCACGAAGCCCGTCCTGAGCGAGACCGTGGTCACCGCCCAGGGCGCCAAGACCGGCGCCATTGATCCCACGACGGGGAAACTCTACATTCCAGTGGGCCGCGCCCCCGAAACCGATTTCGGTGGCCGGGCCATTCCAGGCTTCGCCATCCTGGTTGTTGAGCGCAAATCCTGAAACGCGAGGTTCGCTGCCGTCATGGCCGGAAATAAAAACGAGTCATTGGTGGGTACAGGCACCGCTTCCGTCTGGGCGGGCGAGCGTACTCACGCGCCCTATGAGCGATCGACGCAAGTGCCGGTCGTTCACAGCGTGTCCTTCGGTTACGACGACATCGACACCTGGCAGGCCGTGTCCCTCGGCAAGGAAGAGGGACACATCTATTCACGCAACACCAATCCAACAGTACGCGCATTTGAGGAAAAAATCCGCGCCCTCGAAGGCGCGCAGGCCGCGACCAGCTTTTCGACCGGCATGGCCGCTATCAGCGCTACCCTGTTTACCTTCCTGCGCTCGGGCGACCGGGTCGTGTCCATCAAGGACAGCTATGGCGGTACCAACAAACTATTCACCGAATTCCTGCCGGGTTTCGGCGTTCGCCCACGGCTGTGTGACACTTCCGACTTTCAACAGCTCGAGCAGGAGATCCGCCTCGGTTGCAAGCTGCTCTACCTGGAGACGCCCACCAATCCGACCGTCAAGATTGTGGACATCGAGCGGCTCGCCAGGGTGGCACACGACGTCGGTGCCCTGGTTGTGGTCGACAATACATTCGCCACCCCAATCAACCAGAATCCGCTCGCCCTGGGCGCCGACATCGTGCTGCACAGTGCCACCAAGTTTCTGGGCGGCCACGCGGACGCGCTCGGCGGTGCCGCGTGCGGTTCTAAAGAGCTCGTCCAGGAGATCTACCACTTTCGCGAAATCAACGGCGCGACCCTGAGTCCGGGCGACGCCTACAACCTCCTCAGAGGCATGAAAACGCTGAGCCTGCGCGTGAGTCGACAGAACGACAGCGCCCTGAAGATCGCGCGCTGGTTGCAAACTCACCCGGCCGTGGACCAGGTGAACTATCCAGGGCTCGAATCCCACGCCCACCACGAAGTCGCCGCACGGCAGATGCGCGGCTTCGGTGGCATTCTGAGCTTCAGTGTCAAAGGCGGCCTCCCCGGTATCAAACGCTTCCTGCCTCAACTGAGATATGCGCACCGGGCCGCCAATCTCGGTTGCGTGGAAACGGTTGTCGGACCGCCCTCAGTGACGAGTCACGTGGAGTGTTCCGCGGAAGAACGCGCAGCCGCCGGCATCCCGGAAGGCCTGGTGCGATATTCCACTGGTATTGAAGATGTTGAAGACCTCATCGCAGATCTTCAGCAAGCCCTCGCGACCGTCAGTTAGTATTTTGCGGCAGCGGCCGGATCCAGATATTGCGGAATCGCACCGGCATGCTGTGATCCTGGAGTTTGACGGGCATATCCGGATCGTGCGCGACCCAGGTCGGCAGCGCATGATGCACGGTCGGGCCCAGCAACTCCTTGTGATTCTGTGTCAACACCCCGTTGAGCAGCACCGTCACATAGCCGGGCTTGCTGAGCTTGCCACCCGTGAAGCGCGGTGTCGTGAAGATGATGTCGTAGGTCTGCCAGTGGCCCGGCGGACGAGCCGCGTTGACCAGTGGCGGCGCCTGTCCATAGAGCGCTGAAACCTGACCGTCCGCGTATGTGATGTTGTCGTAGCCATCCAGCACCTGCACCTCGTACAGGCCCGCGAGGAATACGCCGCTGTTGCCGCGTTCCTGACTGTGGCCTGCAGCAGGAGCCGGCTCGCGGAATTCAACGTGCAGTTGATAGTCACTGAATTTCTTCTTCGTGAAGATGTCGCCACTGCCCGCCAACACTTCCATGTACCCATTCTCGACCTTCCAGCGGGCAGGCCCACCCTTCTCGGTTTGCCACGCATCGAGCGTTTTGCCATCGAACAGGACGATGGCATCCGACGGTGGCTTGCCCGGCTGCTCGTCCGAGCTGAAGGTTCCGGGCGCGACTACCTGTGGGTGCGGGCGGTCACCGTCGTGCACACGCCAGCGACTTCCCGGAAGTAATGGAGTATCCGTGTATCCGGTTGGAGCAGGCTCTTCCGCGCCCGCGGCGAGCTGCGCGACGCCCACAGCGAGAGCAACCGCAAAAGACAACCACGCATTCCTCATGCCAAACCTACCTTTTGCAAAACTTCCAGTGGAGGCCCATCAAACCGCGGCAGCGGTGTGTTTCCAACATAGCGCAGGTCCGCGCGACCCTGCGGTGTTGTGTAGAATCCGCCCGCGGTCAGATCCCGGAAGCGCGCGAAGAAACAGGCCGCTTCCCTAAACTCCGGGCGCGCCTTCGGTATCCAGCAGATGTCATCGCAGATTGCATGCAACTGCGCTGTGGCCACCTGCAACAGGGGCCGAGCAAAGCGCCGCGTGGCTTCCGAATCCAGCCACTCGAGGCCCTCGAGCACGAGCTTGCGGTCCTGGCGCTGATCCGGATATGGAGCGCTGATCCATTCATCCATGAAGTCCACGACCCCCACCGCGGAGGCGCTCGCAGAGGTGCTATCCGCGGGGATGATTGTGTCACACAGCAGGGTGACCTGAGCTTTCTGTACCTTGCTCAGGGTCAACGGCCACAACTCACCCGGATGATAGACGCGTTGGAGGTCAGGATCCGTGCCATAGCTTGCACTGGCTGCAGCCGACACGGACACTGGGTTCAAACGGATGATCGCGGACGCAGCCAGTACCCATTTGATGGTTTCACGCCGATCCATCACAGCTCCCGCCGCCGCATGCGGCTCACAATGTGATCTGCCACGCGCCAGGCGTTGGCCATGATTGTCAGGGTGGGATTCTTGTCGGCGTTTGATGGAAATGGAGCGCCGTCGGCCACAAACAGGTTGTGGACGTCCCAGGCCTGACACCATGGGTTCACGACGGATGTCCGCGCATCCTCACCCATGATCGCGCCGCCCAGCTCGTGAATGATGCTGCCGCCGGCGGAAATTGCCCGGGCGCCGTCCTTCTCGGGTGGCTTCTCAACTCGGCCTCCCATGGACTCGATGATGTCGGCGAATGTCTTTTGCATGTGAGCGGCCTGTCGCGTCTCGTGCTCGGACCACTGCCAGTGAAAGCGCAAAACCGGAATGCCCCAGCGGTCCTTCACCTGCGAATCGACTTCACAGTAGGACTTCTCGTTGGGAATCATTTCTCCACGGCCCGCGAAGTCGACCATTGAACCGTAGTAACGGCGGGCATCTTCCTTGAGCTTCAGTCCGTAGCTGCCGCCCGTCAGCCACTCGAGGCCGCCCAGCGTGTCAAAACCCGGCATCCGGCGCCCTCCCCCCACCTCGATATGATAGCCGCGCGGAAAGTCGAGCTTGCCGGCCCGCTGGGCCTCGTAGCCCCACCACGGCACATACACATGGGCACCCGAGGCGCCTTCCTCGTTGTGGGGCGGCAAATTCTCGAGGATGGGGATCTGTCCCGACAGAGAGCTGCCGACCGTGTCCATCAAGTAGCGGCCCAGCCGGCCACTCGAGTTGGCCAGTCCTTCAGCCGAGCCGGCAGGGTGGGAATTGAGCAAAATCCTAACGGTTTCGAACGCGCTCGCCGCAAGCACCACCACGCGCGCGCGGCTCTCCAAGGTCTTGCCGCTGCGCCGGTCGACAAAGAGTACTCCCGAAGCTCTGCCGTTCTTGCGTAGCTTTACTTCAGCCACCATGGCATCGGTCAGTATGTCGAGCTTGCCGGTGGCCAGGGCCGGCGGCAAATGCACGGTGGTAGATTGATAGTTGGCGCGAATGGCACAACCGCTTCCGCACGGCGTGGCCCAGAAGCACGGCACGCGCTGTCGCATGTCATGGGCGATGATTTTCTGCGCGGTTGCATTTCCCGGGTGCAACAGCGCCGGCAACCGTTTCCAATCCAACGCCTGCGTCAGGACTGCCCGATGGCAGGCAACAGTGGGAAACCCTAGTTTGTGGGTCGCTCTTTGGATGAGCAGGTCGCTGACAATGGGCTTGGGCGGTGACAGCAAACAACCGTCCGGCGAGTCGGGGGTGTTCTCCAGACTCTCGTGGGATCCGTACACGCCGACCAGCATTTCAACCTTGTCATAGTACGACGCAAGGTCCTCATAGGCGATCGGCCAGTTGATACCCAGTCCATCGCGCGATTGAGGTTTGAAATCGTAGGGACCGTTGCGCAGCGAAATGCGGCCCCAGTGGTTCGTTCGCCCACCGAGCATGCGTGAGCGCCACCATAGGAAATCCGTCTCGCCCTCACCCGTACCCACCGTGTAGGGTTCACCGGGCACCTGCCAACCGCCGTCCACTGTGGCGTCGTAGAAGCCGAAAGGCTTTTCCGGCGTTGCGTCTGCCCGCAGCGGCGCAAGATCCGGAGTCTGGAACATCGCGGCTTCAGAAGGCTCGTATTTCCTGCCGGCCTCCAACATCAGCACACGCACACCTTCCATTGTGAGTGTGTAGGCGATCTGGCCGCCTCCCGCTCCGGAACCCACGACAATGACGTCGTACTCTTTGTGAACAGCCTGCTGGGCGTCTATAAATGGCATTGCGCAATCCTTCGCGCCATATTACCGCATCAGTGAACCCCGACTACGCGCCCGAGAGACCTCACCCATGGCCAACTCCCTGATTCGCGACAAACTCGCCCGCGGTGAATTCTTCGCCGCCCCCGGCATCCAGGACATGATCACTGCCGTGATCGCCAGACAGATCGGCTTTGAGATTGTCTATGCATCCGGCTTCTGGATGACCGCGTCCGCTCATGGATTACCGGATGCCGGCATTGCTACCTACACGCAAATGGTGGAAAGGGTGAGAACACTCGCCCAGACGGTCGGTAGCGCTGCGGTCATCGCGGATGCTGATACCGGCTATGGTGGGTTGCTCAACGTACACTACACCGTCCGCGGCTACGAGCAAGCGGGCGCCAGCGCGGTTCAGCTCGAGGACCAGGAATTCCCGAAGAAATGCGGGCACACGCCGTTCAAGCGCGTGATATCGGCAAACGACATGGTGGAGAAGATCCGTGTTGCGCTGGAGGCTCGTCTCTACCCCGAGTCCACTCTCATCATCGCGCGCACGGATGCGTTGGCCAGCGAGGGCTTCGAGGCCACTCTGCGCCGCTGCGAAGCTTACGCGGAGGCCGGGGCCGACATCATCTTTCTCGAGGCGCCCCAGACCGAGGAACAGATGCGCACCGCCTGCAAGCGCATCCGCAAGCCCATGATGGCGAACATGTCAGACGGCGGACTGACTCCAATCCGTTCGGCGCGTGAATTGGAGGCCATTGGCTACCGCTGCGCCATCTATCCCGCGGGAGCGTCGCTCGCCGCTGCGGAAGCCGCCCGGCGCTCGCTGCAGATGTTGCGCGATGAGGGGAGGATGTCCGGGGGCGATGTGAAGCTGTATGACTTCAAACAGTTTTGCAGTCAGATTGGCTTTGAGGAGGTGTGGGCCTTCGAGCGCCGCTGGGCGCCGGGCTCCAAAAAGGAGTGAGGCCGATCGAGCTCGCGCCAGCGGCCTGGTGACATTCCGAACGCCTGTTTGAATTGGCGGGTCATGTGACTCTGATCGGCGAATCCGGCGTCGAGCGCAGCGTCGGCCAGCGAGCCGTTGGTGCGCAAAGCAGCTCGCACGTGATCGAGCCGCCGCATGGTCAGATACCGATAGGGGCTGGTACCGAAGTGGCGCCGGAAAGCTCGTGCCATTGAATACCGATCCAGACCGGTCACGCGTTCGAGCGCTGCGGAAGTGACGGTTTCTCGAAAGCACTCTTCGAGGTAGTCACGGGCCAAACCAACCGGAGCGGAGGACGTGTCGCGAGCGGTACCGGCGCGGGCCGATGGGTCCATCGCCAACAAGGCATCGGCTATTGCTGCAACGATGTGATCTCGCTCCAACTCTTCGATCGGCCTCGTCATGTCGGAGAACGCGGGTAGCAGTGCTTCGTACAAGCGCTGATCACGGCTCAACACGTTGCGCACGAATGGCAAACTTCGAGCCTTGCCTTCCAACGCATCGCGCACCAGAGCGGGTTGAAGATAGATCATGCAATAGCGGAAGCCGGGCTCAGCACCCGCGCGTCCGTCATGCGCTTCGTCTGGATGAATCACGATGAGGTTGCCGCGCACACTGTTTGCACGAGCGCCGCGGTACACGAACGACTGAACCCCGCTCAGTGTGTAGCCGATCGCATAGCAATCGTGCCGGTGCAGGTCGTACGCATGCCCAGTGAAAAAGGCATCGAACCGTTCGAGCCCGGGCGTCGTGGGCGCGCGAGCAATGCGGTCCCGCAGGGGGAAGGCGACCGGCGGCGATGGCGGACCGGGTACAGCCTTGCACGATCGTTCAATACGATTGGGAGGGCACACGGCCACAGTATCGCCCGATTTCGCCCCCAGGATAAATCGGATGTTCGACTCCAAAATTGCGATCGTTGTGCGTGAGGACCTACAGGTTTGGCAGAAGCTGAACGTGACGGCGTTTTTGATGAGTGGCGTTGTGGGCAGCACACCCGGCCTCATCGGGGAGGCCTATCGCGACCGTGCTGGCAATGCGTATCACGCCTTGTCCATACAGCCAGTGATCGTCCTCGCCGCGGACGCTGAAACGATGGCGAGCGTGCACCGACGGGCGTTGGAGCGCGGGGTGCGGCACGCGCTCTACATCGAAGAGATGTTCTCGACGGGTCATGACGCCGCCAATCGTGCCGTGGTGGCCGAGTGCGAGCCGCAAGCCGCCAAGGTGGTGGGCGTGGGTTTGCGGGCGGACAAGAAGATTGTCGATAAGATTATGAAGGGCGCTCGGATGCACCCTTGACCGGACGCTTTCATCCGGACGTACCCGAGCACCAGAG
The DNA here is from genome assembly GCA_018241505.1 of Pseudomonadota bacterium. Classification (GTDB taxonomy): domain Bacteria; phylum Pseudomonadota; class Gammaproteobacteria; order Steroidobacterales; family Steroidobacteraceae; genus 13-2-20CM-66-19. The sequence continues at coordinate 23,227 of JAFEDS010000025.1, forward strand.
TCGTCCTCGAGGCTCCCGCGAATGCACTCGCTGGATCGTATATATTCTACGGATGAGCAACCCAGAGCTGAACGATTCGATTGCGGTGATTGGTGCGGGCGTCATCGGCTGCGCGGTTGCGTGGAATCTGGTGCGGGAGGGACGTTCGGTCATTCTCATCGACCCGGATGAGCCTGGCCGCGCCGGCGCGAGCTATGGGAACGCCGGGCACATCGCCTCGGAATTGATTGAGCCGGTGCCCTCCCCGAGCCTGCTCTTCGGGTTCTGGAAACAGCTTGCGGCCTTTGATGGACCCTTGTCGTTCGAGTCGGGATTCTTGCCGGGCTCTGCTTCCTGGCTGGGACGATTTGTGGCCGCGGCATTCCGCCACTCTGCCAACACGCAGATACTGGCGCCCCTGGTGAGAGCTTCCACGGCTGCGTTCCACCGCGCACTGCGCGAAGTCGGCCAGGTCGACCTGTTGAAGCTCAACGGGCACTACTCATTCTGGACCGAACCCGGCGCAAGCAAGCGCGCGCAAGCGGAAGCGCAACACATGGCCGCGCTGGGTATACCCACAATGCCGGTGGATGAGGAGTTCCGTCAGACGATTGCCGCGACGACGGGCTCTCAACATACAACGGGGTTGTGGTTCCCCGAAACCGCCCACGTGTTGGATCCGATGGAGATCTGCGCAGCGTTCGCCCGAGCCGCAATCCAGGGAGGCGCCACCTTCCGTAAGACGCGCGTACGAGCGATGGCCCCGCGGGAGCGCGAGATCGAGGTGCTGACGGACGACGGGACCGTGAAGGCCAACGCCGCTGTTGTTTGCGCCGGTATCTGGTCAGAGTCGCTGTTGAAAACGGTCGGACTCCGCGCGCCACTGAAAGCGGCACGTGGTTACCATGTGGAGTTACCCGGGCACACACCGCTCACCGATGCTCCAATCGTCTACACGGATCAGACGACAGTAGTTACTCCCATGGTTGGCCGACTACGCGCCACCAACTTTGTCGAATTCACCAGTCCGGATGCGCCACCCGACCCGCGCAAGCCACGGCGCTTGCGCCGCAAGCTCCAGCGCGTTGGCTATAACGTCGAAGCAGATGGACCGAGCTGGATGGGCTCACGGCCGGTATTACCGGACTATCTGCCGGGGATCGGGCGAGCACCGGGGCCTCGGCCGATTTTCTATGCGGTGGGACACCAACATATCGGGTTGACGCTGGCGGCCGTTACCGGAGAGATCATGGCCGATCTCATCGCAGGGCGCACCGGGCGTCACGATATTGCGCCGTTTGACTTGCGTAGGTTTGGAGCCGGCGGGCATTGAGCCCCGACGCCTCTGTCGGCGGCAGCGTCAGCGGCGTCAGCGCCAGCGGCGCCCGCGCACACGTTCGTCGGGAAGTGACGGTCGTTCGCGTCACGCGGCGGGCGGGCCACCCAACTCTCGCCGGAATCCCTCCCGCCAGCTCCCACAAACAGGCGTCCACCTGAGCAGCCTCTTTGCTTTGTCATTGGATGACCCGCGTATCCTGGTCATCATGGACACACCCGGCTCTCCGATGAGAAAACGCGCGATCCAGGCGGGCACGTGAATTGGCGGCTTCGCTTCCAGAATCCGCGCCAATTCCGGTAACCAAACGCTGACAGGCGCGGGATCATCGTCCACGATGTTGTAAAGGCCGCTCGGCCCACCCTCAACCGCCAGCGCCGTGGCGGCCGCAACGTCATCAATATGGACGAACGACCAGACTCCTCCGCCCCCGCCGACAACAGGCAACTTCCGCTGCCTGACCATCCCGACAACATCTCCGTCGCTCGAGAAAGGCGTACCGGGCCCGTAAAAGGCACCATAGCGTAAAACAACAGGCGCCATCTCACCGACAGCCAGCACTTTGCTTTCCAACTCGCGAATCGACTCCAGCGTCCGCGTCATTTCCCGCGGTGGCGTCGCGTCCAGTGGATCCGACTCGCTCTTGATTGCCTCGCCCTCCCGGGCATTTGGCCAACCCGTGTAACTTTGAACAATCAAACGCGCCGTACCCACCTGGCGCGCTGCCGCGATGAGATAGTCCGCGCCTTCAGTTCGCAACCGGTTGGTCAGTGCGAACTCCCGATCAAAATGCTTCAGATCCGGGGCGTTGGCCAGCGAGGTCATCTGGTGAACAATGACCTCGGGCTCGACCTCGCGGACCGTTTCCAACACCTCGGTCCGATTCAGGCCGTCCATGATCACCGGTTGCGCCTCCATGGCCAGCAGATCCTGGGCGTTGCCCGGGCTTCGGGTGGTACCGAACACTTCGTGACCACGCCGCCTCAATACTGGAACGAGAGCTCGTCCCACCGCCCCTGTTGCCCCTGCTACAAGAACTCTCATGGCACAATCGCGCGATACACGCTCGTAATCAATTCATCAACAATCACGGGCGGTACCTCACGGCGCTGCAGATGAGATTTCACCGCGGCAATTGGAGCTTCCGCGAGCACAAAGGTCGCGCGACGCATTGACGCTGCGCTATTGCTGCCAAAGGCATCGAGCGCGAACCGCTCGAGGCATGACTCGAAAGTTCGCGCCTGATCGCGCACACCTTTCTGGAGTTGCTCCGGCCACGCTCCGTTGATGAAGTCGTGCCGGCTATACAACATCAACAGCCGCGCTTCATCCAGATGCGAGCGCGACCAGACCGCTGCATGCAGCGCGGCGGCCAGCCCATCTTTCGCATCAATGGCCTGAATGAAGCCTCGCTGGTAGTCGAGAGTCGACTGCAGCCACAGCTCGCCCATGAGCACGTCACGCGACGGGAAGCGATGATAGAAAGACCCCTTCGGGGATCCCACACGCTCTATGACCGCGTCAACAGTGACGGAGGCGGGGCTGCTCTCGGCAGCGAGAGCGCGAGCGGCCGCCATGAAGTGATCTCTGGCAAAAACGGCTTTCCCCATAGATGTAGACTACACCGTCTAGACCATATAGTCTATAGGCAGACTTGAAATCAATGAAGGTAAGCCATGCCAACAGAATCGACTCGCAGTCTCCTGGACGCCGCGGCCGAGGTCGTCTCGCGTGTGCGCTATTGTTGGTTGGTTACTCAGTCCAGGGACGGTGCCGGCAGCGCGCGCCCCATGGGCCGAATCCTGCCCGACCGCGCCGAAGGTTCGTGGACGGTACGTTTTGTTACCGATCGTCGGTCGCACAAGGCGGCGGCAATCGAGCACTCACCGGACGTCGAGCTGATTTTTCAGGATGACGCGCGAGAGGCATTCGTGGCACTGGGTGGTAACGCACGGCTACTCACGAACCCGGTCAGAATCCGGGAGCTCTGGAAGCGCGCCTACGACGTGTACTTTCCGACTGAGGACGACCGCGCCAACGCGATATTCGTGGAAGTGGAGATGCTGCTAATGCGACTATGGATCCGGGGAGTCACGCCCGAACCGTTCGGGTTGCAGCCGGTGGTGCTCCGATGCGACTCGCACGGCGATTGGCAAGAGCCGTGAGGGGCGTCAAAACAAGCGGCTGCCGTTCGGCACGGGCTGGTCCGGTTTGAACAACACCACCGCACCGGCTGTATCGGCAAAACCGAGGGTCAGCACCTCTGACATGAACCTCCCGATCTGCCGCGGCGGGAAATTGACAACCGCGGCTACCTGACGACCCACCAGGGCATCCAGCGTGTAGTGCTCGGTAATCTGCGCGCTGCTCTTCTTCCGGCCAATGACCGGGCCGAAGTCGATTGTGAGTTTGAAAGCGGGCTTCCGCGCCTCCGGGAATGGCTCCGCGGCAACGATGGTACCCACGCGAACATCGACGGCAAGGAAGTCGTCGAACTTGATTTCGGGGCCGGCGGGCGCATCGAGATCATGATTACTGTGCATGGGGACCCTGATGGGCGCTCAAGCGGTTTTCAGGCGCACAGGCAGCGAGCGCACGCGGGTTCCGGTCGCCACATAGATTGCATTGGTCAACGCCGCAATGACCGGCGGTAGCGCGGGCTCACCGAGCCCGGTTGGCGGCTTATCCGATTTGACCCAGGCAATCTCGATCTGCGGTGTGGAGTCGATGCGTGCCAGGTGAAAATCGTGCAGGTTGCTTTGCTGTACGACCCCCTCAACAAAGCCGATCTCCTGGCCGGCGAGGGCCTGCGCCAGGCCGTCAATGATGGCGCCTTTGACCTGGTTCTCCGCCCCCATGGGATTGACGATCTGACTGCCGATATCACCGGCAACCCACACCTGGTGCACGGCGATGTTGCCAGCCGCGACGCTTGCCTCGACCACTTCCGCGAAATAGCCCTGATGACAGAAGTAAAAGGCAAAGCCCTTTCCGCGGCCGGCTTGCTGCGGCTTCTGCGCCCAAGCGGATGTCTGTAACACCTTTTGAATGACGCCGCGAGCACGACCCGTATCAAACGGCGGGCCCCGGCCATCGCGGGGCGGTATTTCCCGGGGCTCTCCTGCCAACATACTCAACATCAATGCCGGCAGGTCGGTTCCCGCCGCAACGGCCACTTCATCCAAAAAAGACTGCGAGGCAAAACACAACGCGTTCGAGCCCGGCGCACGCAACGGTCCGGTGCGAACCACAGTAGGCATCATCGAGCGGCCGTAGCGCAGGTGCTGGACCAAGCCGGCGGGAATCATCGAAAGGTTCATATCGGCCGCGCGCACGGCCTTGCCGTCGCTGCCATGAAAAGTCACAAAATGATCAGTGAACGCTGTCAGCTTGCCATTGCCGTCGAGAGCGGCCTCAAAGTCGTGCCAGCCGCCCGGCCGATAGTAATCGCGCCGAATGTCATCTTCGCGGGACCAGAGCAACTTGATCGCAGTCCCGGGAACTGCCTTGGCGATGGCTGCCGCCTGCACCATGAAATCGTTCAGCAGCCGGCGCCCGAAGCCTCCGCCCATGCGAGTCAGGTGCAGGGTGATGTTGTCCGCCGCGATACCGAGGGACTTCTGGATCATTGTCAGGCCGCCACCGGGCGCTTGTGTGGGCGCCCAGATTTCCAACTTGCCGTCCGTATACACGGCCGTGCAGTTCTGTGGCTCCATGGGAGCATGGGCAATGAACGGATACTGATAGCGGGCTTTGACACGACGGGCCGCCTTGGCCAGATGCTCCGCCGGATCGCCGTCGCGGCGCAACTCTTCACCATTGCCTGCTGCGAACGCTGCTTCAGCCTTCGCCTGATACGCCGCGCTCGTATGCCCTTGCGCGGCTGACAGATCCCACTTGACTGCAAGCCGCTTGCGGGCCTGGTTGGCCAGCCACCAGTTGGTGGCCACAACCGCAACGCCGTCGGCAAGTCCCTGGTCGGCGTCACCATCGCCGGTCAGCGGTATGACGTGCCTAACACCGGGAGCCTGCCTCGCCGCCTCGACATCCGCACTGATCAGGCGGCCGCCCTGTGCGGGCGCCACCTCAAACACCGCATACAACATGCCGGGCAGCCGGGTGTCGATGCCAAAGATGGGCTTGCCTTTGACAATCCTCGGGCTGTCGATGCCGACCACCGACTGACCGATGATCGTAAATTGTTCGGGAGTCTTGAGACGCAGGGTGCTTACATCCGGAGCAGGCAACGCGGCAGCTCGCGAGGCGATCTCGCCATAGCCCATGGACCGGCCGGACGCAGCATGGAAGATACGGCCCTGTGACGTAGTTATCTCATCAACGCTGACATTCCATTGCGCTGCCGCTGCCTGGACCAACATCGCGCGAGCAGCCGCTCCGGCCTGGCGCATCGGCAGCCAGTTGTTGGGCGTGGCAGTGCTGCCACCGGCGACCTGGGTGCCGTAGCGCTTCGCATCGGCATCCGCCTGGTCGATGCGAACCTGACTCCACGCACAATCCAACTCGTCGGCAATCATCATGGGCAAAGAGGTCTTGATGCCCTGCCCGATCTCGGGATTCTTCGACACGATGGTGACGATGCCGTCCGGCGCCACTGAGACGAAAGCCGACAGGGTAGCCGGCGCCGCAACCGCGGCAGCCCCGTTTGCCGCGAGCGCCCGCACCGGCATGGGAATCAACACCTCGAGCGCCAGGCCACCGCCCGCCAACAACGAGGTTTTCAGGAGCGTCCGCCGATTGAGGGTTTCAGGCAACATGGTTCGGATCCTCATGCATGCCGGCGGCGATCTGGATAGCCGTCTGTATCCTGTTGTAACAGGCGCACCGACAGACGTTCCCGGCCATGGCGGAGTTGATCTGGTCCATCGACGGGCGCGGTGTGTGGTCCAGCAATGCTGCCGCCGACATGATCTGTCCAGCCTGGCAATAGCCACACTGCATGACATCGACCTTCAGCCAGGCCTCCTGCAAGCGGGCACCCACCGGGGTTTCGCCAATATGCTCGATAGTGGTGATCCTGGCGTTGCGCAAGGTTCCCACCGGAGTCTGGCAGGAACGCTGCGCGGCCCCGTTCACATGAACAGTGCAGGCCCCGCACAAGCCGGCGCCGCATCCGAACTTGGTGCCGACCAACCCCAGCTCATCGCGTAATACCCACAACAAGGGCATCTCCGGCGGCGCCTCGACTTCGTGGACCTGTTCGTTGATATGAAGCTTATATTTCATGTGCCCGTCCTCGGTCCTGGAACCCGTACGACACCAGCAACGGGCTCCGGGGTCAATGGCTCCGGCCGCCAAACCGGGAACGGCCGCATGATGCGTGCGAACCGCTCGGACCTCACAATTGTGGCCAGCCACTTCTGCACGGCGCTCAGTGGCAGGCTCGCAAACCAGCTTGCATCCACGTTGGCAAATTGACGTACAAATGGCGCGATGGCCATGTCAGCCAGCGAGACGGCCGAGCCCGCGAGATGCGCGCTTCGAGCAAGCCGGCTCTCCAACAGCTCGAGATCCTGACACGCCGCGGTCCGGCTGGCCCTCGGGTCCGATCCTGCAAAGCGGACCGGATACTTGTAGCGGTCGAGATTCTCCTTGAAGTGCGAATCGAACTGAGCAATCAGTGTCCGCATTCCCGCGAGCGAGTCGGATTCGGGTACCAGCCACCGCTCAGGGTCGTTGCATCCCAGTGCCCACAGCATGATATCGAGGCTTTCGTCGAGCACCGTGCCGCTGGGAAACACCAGGACGGGCACGGTACCCTTCGGCGATGCCGCGAGCATTTCGGCTGGTTTGTTGCGCAATACGACTTCGCGCAGCTCACAAACCTGTCCGCTCACATCCAGCGCCAGGCGCGCGCGCATGGCGTAGGGGCAGCGTCGGAAGGAGTAGAGAATCGGAATCACGGGCGGGGATTGTGAGCGCCCGCGCTTGGGCTATCAAACGATCTTCGAGTACCCACCCGAGCTCACGGCACCGCCAGCCGGCAGGTACCGGTCGAAACACCCCGCAATCAGGCGCAGAAAGTACCTCCCCTTCGGGCTCGCCACAATCCGGCTAGAGCAGGCCCACACCAGACCATCCGACGCCAACTCCTCCAGCAACGGCCGCGCACCGGCGAAGTACGTCCAGAAATCAATCGCGTACTGGCGCTCGATGGCGGCGATGTCAACGTCACCCTGGCACATGATGCGACCGATCACATCCGCGCGGATCACATCGTCCTCGTCCATTGAAAGCCCACGCCAGACCGGCAGCGCGCCCCGGTCGAGCGCCCGCTCCCATTCAGACAGGTCGCGCGGGTTCTGGCTGAAACTGTTGCCGATGTGACTGATGGCGCTCACGCCCAGTCCCAACAGATCGCTACCACCGCGCGTTGTATAACCCATGAAGTTCCGCTGCAGCGTGCCCGAGTCCTGGGCCAGCGCCAGCTCGTCTTCGGGTAAAGCGAAGTGGTCCATGCCGATGTAGCGATATCCGGCGGCGGTCAGGGCTCCAATCGCCATGCCGAGAAGGGCCACGCGGGTGTTTGGATCGGGCAACTCATCACTGTTGATCTGCCGCTGCCCCTTGAACATCTGTGGCAAATGCGCGTAGCCATAGATGGCGAGCCGTGAAGGCCGCATATCCAGAACGGCTTCGAGCGTGCGGTGAAATCCCTCGCGCGTCTGTCGCGGCAACCCGTACATCAAGTCAACATTAATGGAGTGGATGCCTGCGCGCCGGCAATCGCCAATGGCGTTTACGGTCTGCTCCATCGACTGCAGTCGATTGACGGCCACCTGGACATCGGGATCGAAGTCCTGGACTCCCAAGCTCGCCCGATTGAATCCGAGGTCCGCCAGCTTGCGCACATCGTCATTGCCCAATACGCGTGGATCGATCTCAACGGAGATTTCACAATTCGGCGCGAAATCAAACTGACGCCGTAATACCTCGATGATTCGGCCCAGTTGCGCTGGTGCGAGGAAGTTGGGTGTACCGCCACCGAAATGAAGTTGCTCCACGCGTCGATCGCGAAACAATGGCCCAACGCGCTCGATTTCCTGAAGCAGGCGCCGCACATATTCCTCGCCACGCGCTACGGAGCGAGTGATGACACGATTGCAGCCGCAGAAGAAACAGGGGTTGCTGCAAAATGGAACGTGAACATACAGCGACAGCGGTCGATGGCCACGCACTTCAGCAAAGCGCCTGAAGTCGGACTCATCAAACCCGGTCGAGAAATTTGGCGCGGTCGGATAAGAGGTGTAGCGCGGCCCGGGCCGGTCGTACCGGGCCAGCAGCGACGGTTCCACGGTGGTTGCACTGATCATGCATCCAAGCGTAGATGAGCCGACTCGGGTCTCCCATACGCACTTCCCGAAACATCAGCGGGCTGCTACGGCGGGATACGGGTCCTCGATCGCCGCGGTGCCCGTCTCCAGCACCGACTTCAGGTTGGAGAGGACTTTCGGCCAACCACCGGAAACGGCCGCAATGAATTTCGATGGCTCGCATTCGATGGTGTGAGTGACGGTCAGCTTGACCGCGGTACTGAACGGCTCCACTTCCATTGTGCAGAGCGAATCGCCTTCAGCGACGAGCTCGGGTTTGTCCTGATGCCGCCAACGTATCACCAGCCGTCGCGGCGGGTCGGCCTCCACTATCTCGCCGGCATCGGTCATTCGCCCATCCGGATAGAAATTCTTCCACACCGATCCCACAGTCCATTCGCACTCGGCGTGATTGCCGAACCACCATTGCTGCACGAACTCCCGGTCAGTCAGCGCCGACCACAGGCGCTCCGGCGTGGTACGGATGTAGGTCACGTACACGAATGTCGATCTAGCCATTGGGTTTCTCCAGGCGATGTTTGAGCTCCGCGAGCGCTTTGAGGCGTGGCTTTTCAAACTTCGAAAGCCACCGCTCGTAGATTTCCTGCAGCGGAACTGGATTGAGGAAGTGCAGCTTCTCGCGGCCACGCCGCACGATAGCGACCAGGTTGGCGGCTTCCAGCAGCTCGATGTGCTGCGTGACTCCCTGACGCGTCATATCCATGTGCTCGCACAGTTGGCTGAGCGTTCGGCCGTCATGCGTATGTAGAAGGTCCAGCAGCTTGCGCCGACCCGGATCGGCCAAGGCCCTGAAGAGCGCGTCCGTATCCTGACGTTCCGCCATGACCTACATGCAAGTGGTTACTTGCCTTTATAATAGGCAAGCAATTACTTGCATGTCAAATACCGCCGGCGGCGGTAGAAGCGGAAGCTGTAGCGCGACGCCATGCGGCCGGCGTCATGCCCCGGTGCTCGCGGAATCGGTTGGATAGATGCGACTGGTCGCCGAAGCCGCAGTTGAGGGCGATCTCACTCAACGGCATCGCACTTTGGGCCAACAGTTGCGCAGCCAGTTGTATCCGGCGCCGCAGCACGTATGCGTGCGGACTGAGGCCGAAAGTACGCTTGAAAGTCCGTGAAAAATGCGACGGCGTGCGGTTCACCAACGCACAGAGGTGTGTGACTTTGATGGGCTCGGTGATATTCCCATCAATGTACTCCTCGATCCGGCGCACCTGCCAGGCCAGCATCGAAACCGTGCTCATGGTGGACTCTCCAGAGGTTCATATGGGAGAGTTGGTACAAATCGCCGCTGTCTATCAATAATACCTTCGGGGAGAGCTGGCCATGAAGTCAAGAAAACCGCTGATGGCTGCCGGTGTTGCGATTCTCGCCGCCGCGGCTGCCTTCGCCGCCCAGGACCGCTACAGCGTCAAAGTACCCAACGGGCTGGCCTTTGCCGAATTCCGCGGCTACGAGACCTGGCAGGTGATTTCCATCAGTCACAACGGGCCGATGCTGGCCGTCATTACCGGCAATCCGGCGATGATCGATGCGTACAAATCCGGCATTCCCGCCAACGGCAAACCCTTTCCCGACGGCGCCAAAATGGCCAAGATCCATTGGGTGGCGACCAAGAACGAAACGGCCCCCGGCACGCCACTGGTGGCCGGCGCCCTCCACGATGTCGACTTCATGGCGAAGGACAGCAAACGGTTCGCGGACAGCGGTGGCTGGGGTTACGGGGCGTTCGAATACAATGGCAAGACCGATACCTTCCGACCCGGCAACACGTCCGACTCACCGCCACAAGGCAATGATGCGAAGTGCGGCTTCGGTTGTCACACAATCGTAAAGAACCGGGACTATGTGTTTACGGAGTTTCCGCAGCGCTAGTGTCGAGGCTACGATCATCCGGGCGGCCGAGGCACGATTGATGCTCCTTTTGCCAGAAGGCAAGAAGGAGCATCCGATGATTGCACACACTTCGCTCGCGGTGAGTGACTACGGCCGCGCCAAGACTTTCTACTGCAAAGTTCTGGAGCCGCTGGGCTACCGCAACAACATGGAACACGGCGAGTCGGCCGGTTTCAATGACGGGAAGAACACGGACTTCTGGATCACCAGGGAGAAGACCGTAGTACCGGCCCACCTCGCCTTTGAAACCAACAGCCGGCAACGGGTGGAGGCGTTTCACCAGGCCGCGCTGGCCGCGGGCGGCAAGGATAACGGGGGGCCCGGCTATCGGGACTATTCCCCCGGTTACTACGCGGCGTTTGTGTACGACCCGGACGGCAACAACATTGAAGCCGTCTGGTATGACCCGGCCCGGGAAAAGGCCTAGTCGTCCCGGCCGCCCAGGGTGATCAGCGCATGCGGATGGGCGGGGCCGTTGGCGATATCGTGGCTGAAATCCAGATCGAAGCGTGCATCCCGTTCCAGGCGATCGGGAAATACGTTGATGACATGCACCTTCATGTCGCCCTCGGCATTGATCACGCCTCCGGGTATCAGGTCCTCCACCAGGAAGTAGTCGGACACCAGGAGCCGCTTGCCGTCCTTCGTCAGGTGCAGGTAGTGCGGCCCTGAATTCAATCCCAGGTCGACCACGCTCGCCGCCGGATCCGTACCCACCGGCTGCGGGCGCTCCGGATCGGAAATGTCGAGCATCAGCACCTTGCCGGCCTGCCCCGCGAAATTGAGGGTGACAAACAGCCGTGTGCCCTCCTCGTTGACGGTGAGGAGCTGCGGCCAGATCGGCGGGTCGGGAACGGCCTGAACCGCGTACGGGCCGAAGTCGAAGACGGGCCGGGCGGTGCCCGTTTGCGGCTCGATGAGATAGAGCTGGTGATCGTTCATGCCCGCCGTAAAGGCGCGCTGACGGATGTCGCCCGGAATCAACTTCACATCCATGGTTCCGGCCATCTCACCGACGACGATGGTCTTGGTGACTGAACGCTTGGCCAGGTCCCACACCCGGATGCTGCCGTCGAGGTGCGGTACGCCTCCGCCAACGTGCAGAGTAGAGACCGGACATACATAGTCGCTGGTCAACATGATGTTGTGAGCTTCATCGACCGACAGGCCGTGCGGGTTGAACATGTGCTGCGCGTCGTCGCTCGGACCAGGCAGCGTCCGCAGCAGCTTCATGTGCGAATCGTATTCCACCACCGCGCCGGGGTGAGTACCCGCGGGGCCACCCATGAACGATACGAGGAACCCACCGCTTTTCAGCGGAACAAACTCATCGGTAATGGAAGCAGTCGGTGGATTGCTCGCGCTCAGGAAGCGCGGGTGGCGGGGATGGGAGACGTCGAAGAAAAACACCTGGGGTTGGCTGCGCAGGAAACTGAGCAGGCCACCGAGTGCGAGCGTGCGTCCGTCGGCTGAGAGTCCCGCATGATGCGGCTCGTTACCAACAGCACCCTTGCCGAGCACACCGGCAGGCAGCGGTACGGTGCGGATGATCTTGCCGTAATTGCGCGAGTCGCGGTCGAAGTCGACGACCGCCAGAAAATCCGGCGCCTCGTGCGCCTTGTCGCCTGCCCAGACCAGAAGCGTTTGGTCCTCGTCGCGGTCACGGCCGTAGTTGTTATCGTCCTGGTCGTGCGCGAACGTCGCTCCGCTCAAAAGCAAACCGATCGCCAGAATGCCGCGCACGGCTCGCTGCAACACCGTTCCCTTCATCGCCGCCACCCTTTTTTTTCGCTGTTTGAAAAACACCCAAGCTCGAGCTGCAGGCTATCACGGGCGCGACTAAAGTACGAGTCAGTCCGAAACCAACGTCCCCTGGTGATATAGAGCAATCCAACGTCCGGCTGACCGGCGCCATACGGTGGCCCGGTGGGACAGGCGTTCCATTTGATTTAGAGAATATGTAAACAGAAAGACATCCGGTGCCAGACATCGGCAATGAAAGTCCGATGTCTGAAACGGGCCGTCGCGCCAGGTTGGATCGGCGTAGCGCTGTTCGAGGACCGCCAGCACCTGCTCGCGGCTGTAGACCCGGCCCGAGGCGCCCACTTCCCAGAAATCCTCGGCGGTCATGGCCTCAAAGTCGGCGCGGGTGGTGCCGAGCTCCGGGCGGTGAAAAATCGGCTCGCGATTTTGCAACTCCACGAGAACGGTCGGAGGTGCCACCACGGGCTAGTAACCGACCGCGCGCCCGTTCTCATTGCGGGCGTCGCTGGCACCTAACCGCTCGCCGGTCGACAGATCCACCGCAATACACTCGGCGTCACCGTCCACGTCCGGGGGCGTGACCTTGTTGCCCGCGGCCTGTAATAGGCGGACCGTATCCGGCGAGAATCGCCCCGGCTCCAACTCGATGCGGTCGGGCAGCCACTGCTGGTGTATGCGCGGGGCATTCACGGCTTCCTGGATGTCGAGACCGTAGTCATGTACGCCAATCAGAATATTCGCCACCGAAGTGATGATGGTGGGGCCACCCTCCGCGCCCAACACCAACCACAGCTTGCCCTTCTTCAGGACAATCGTGGGTGTCATGGCCGATAACGGCCGCTTGTTGGGCCCGACAGCATTGGCCGCACCCTGAATCAGCCCGTAGACATTCGGCACACCCGGCTTCGCAGCGAAATCGTCCATCTCGTTGTTCAGCAGGAACCCCAGCGATCCGATGGTGACACGCGAGCCGTAGTCGTCATTCAACGTGGTGGTGGTCGCCACCGCGTTACCTTCCGCATCGACCACAGAGTAATGGGTTGTATGGTGTGGCTCCGCCACGCCGAAGACCGGATGTTCGCGGGCGTAACGATTGAGCTCGGGAAATTTCGCGGGCCGCTCGAGCTTCAGGCTCACGCTCCCCTGCTCGGGCTCAATGGACTTGCTCCAGGCCGCCGCGTAGTCCTTGTCAATGAGCTGTGTCACCGGGACGGCCGCGAAATCCGGATCGCCCATGAATTGCGCCCGGTCGAAGAAGGCGCGCCGATAGCTTTCGGCAATCAGGTGCACGGACTTCGCGGACCCCAGCCCCGCCTGCGCGAGGTCGAAGCGCTCGAGGATGTTGAGAGACTCAATCAGCGCTGTGCCTCCCGAAGACGGCGGCGGCGCACTGACGATCTCTACGTTCCGATATTTGCCGCGTACGGCCTCGCGATCCTTGACCTGGTAGTGGGCGAGATCCTCCGTGGTCAGCGATCCGCCGCCCTGGCGAATGAATTCCGCGATCTCCTGCGCCATCCGGCCATGGTAGAACTCATCGGGTATCGCCGCGATCCGCTCGAGAGTCCTGGCGAGCTCGGGCTGTTTGAACACCTCGCCCTGGCGCCAGCCGCGGCCGCCATTCTGGAAAATACGCCGCGAATCGGCAAACCGTGCCAGATCCTTCTCCGTGCTCATCATCCGCGCCGCGCCCCAACTCAACGGGAACCCTTCACGTGCGAGCCGGATTGCAGGCGCCATCACCTGCTGCAGAGTCAACTTGCCGAAGTGCTGCTCGGCGTACACCAGTCCCTTGACGGACCCCGGCACCCCCACCGCCTGGTAGCCCACGAGGCTGAGGTTGGGAATGACATTGCCCTGCGCATCCTGGTACATCCTTTCGGTTGCCCGGGCGGGGGCCGTTTCGCGGTAGTCCACAAAATGGACCTCGCCGCTGTTCATGCGAATCAGCATGAAACCGCCGCCGCCGATGTTCCCGGCGTTGGGGTGAACCACTGCGAGAGCAAAACCGGTGGCCACCGCGGCATCCACCGCGTTGCCGCCCGCCTTCATGATCTGTGCTCCCGCCTGGGACGCCAGCTCATGCTGGCTGACCACCATCGCGTGGGAAGCATGTTCAGGATGGGCGCCACCGCCTGCCAGGCAGTCGGTGGCGATCAATGCAAACAGGAGAGCTCGTAGGTCGAAACGCATCCACCCACTATAGTGGATTCAGTGGGGAGTCTTGAAGCTGCCCTTGATGAACGAGTCGCCTTTGCACATCCACTCCCCGTTCACGCGGGTCCACAGGAACAGGATCGCAAAGGTGAACGGCTGGGTCTTCCCGTCGGTGGGATAGACATGGAAATCGGCCCAGTCCCAACCCACATCCCCCTTCACGAAGGTCCGGATGGATTCGACCTCGACCTTGTTGTTCTTGACCACGTCCTGGTACAGCGGCCGTATCTGGTCGCGGCCCACGAACACACCCTCGCCCTCACCCGCGGAAACTACATCCTCTGTATAGAACTTGGTCACAATGGTCTCCGCATCGTGGGCAGCGAAGGCTTTCTCCTTGAGATCGTACTTGGCGCGGATGGCCAGTTTGAACGCGGCGAGCTCCTGGTCAGGCGCCGCCGCGACGGCCACTCCGCTCACCAACAACATCAACAGGGCAAGGATTTTCATGCGACCTCCAAGGCCTGCTTGCCGGCCCGTTCACCCTCTTCCGCCGCGGTCTCCCACATCTGGGCGCCACTCAACTCGGAGTGTCCGAATGACAGCCGCTCATAGCGCGTGCGAAGCACTTCCTTCGGCGCCGGTTTGCCGTCCTTGCCGAAGAAAAAGCCCGGCGGATCGACAATGTAGGCATGACCCCAGCGGTTCGTAATGAGACCCGCGATATCGCGCCGCGCATCGAAACCGGCATCCGCAAACATCTTGGTAAACTGCTCGCGCACGGCGGTCTCGATTGCGGCGTAGCTCATTCCGAAAAGCTGCATGCGCGCGGCCGTGCACTGCTGTGGATAGGGCACGCCCGGCAGTGGAAACGGGTTGTACATAGTCAACACCGTCGGCTTCGCGGGATCGAGCGGCTGGGTGACCTGGCCGGGGATCTCCAAGTTGCGCCGCAGGCTCGTCCACCAGCCGAAACCCTCGAACCAGCGGGCCGAGGCAATGCCGAGCTTTTCCAGAAATTTCCAGTTCCGGACGGCCACATTGACCGTCAACATCGGCGCGTGATGGAAATGATTCATGGCGTCACGATACTCGGCGGGAATATCACGACAGATGTGCCGGTTGACGTGCTGTTGTCCGCACAGAATCGCAGTCTTGGCGCGCACGCGATATAACTTGCCGCCCTTCGCGTAAGTCACGATGACGCCCTTGGCGCCCTCGTGCTGAACAGCGACGACCGTGGACGACAGCCGCATGCGCACGGGCTCGCCGGCCTTGTCGAGTTGGTCCCATTGCACGGCCCCGTTCAGGATATCCGCCATCCGGTACTCGCCCTTCAGCGCCCCGGGAATAATCTTTTTGAGAAAATGACGAGCCGTTCCCGCATGGCCGCCGGGGAAGCTCGCCAGATAGATTTCGTCGGTTGGATCCAGGCCGCCATTGTCGTAGCGGTAGTAACCGTTCACACCCGGTTGCAGGAAGTTGTAGGCCGAGTAGGCGGATATGACATCAGCGCCGAGCCCGCACCCCATCGCGCAGGTTACGGGATTGAGGTACTTCAACACCTCGTGCAAATCCTCCGCACCAATCCCCATGACATTCCTCAGGAACTCCTCGTAGGTCATGGAATCCAGCCACGGCCCCCAGTCCGCGCGCCGCGGCGGCGTGCGAAACAACTCCATGTCCACGAGCGCCTGCTTCGCCGATTCCGGGATCGGAGCGTGCTTGAATCCATCCCGCCAGGGATTTTTCACCCACCCCCGACCCTCGTAATAGAACCCGGTGTCAGATCGCTCCCAGGCCACATGCATGGGTGACCAGGCATCCTCCGGCACGAGGATGTCCCGACTCAACCCGGTGGGTTTCTGATAAACAAACTCGTCGGGAAAACCCAGGTCAGTGGCGAAATGCGACCACATTCCGGCGGTCTTGGCCTTCTCGAACGGCACAACAATGCCGGTTGCGCCCTGCGGGGCGATCAGGTGATAGCCATCCACTTCGAATTCGTTCTGCTTGGCTTCGCCGCCAAAGATCGGATGCTGATCCAACATCAGCACCTTGCCGTCCGGGCGCCCTTTGCGAAATGCCCAGCAGGCCGACAGGCCCGCGGTGCCGCAACCGACAACCACGGCATCCAGCACCTCACCCGTGTCCGTGGCGGCGCGTAAAGCCTTGTCCCACTGCTGGTTGCGGATTCCGCCGTGGGCTGCATTGACCACTTCGTGGGTGTTGCCGTTGGAATGGGCGTAGTCGCCGATTCCTCCCGGTCCGGTCCACTCGGGACCGAGGCCGGTCATCCTGGAAGCGGACGTCTGGGCGCGTACCTCACCCGGCGATGCCATGCCCAGCAACGCCGCGCCCGCACCCACGAGCGTACCCCCCACGAAATCTCTGCGAGTGATGTCGTTCATGACAGCCCTCTATTTTGGTCACGTGACCAATAAACTAGCGTCGCCGTGGGTCGGGCGTCAAGTCAAAATTGAATCAGGGGTTTTTGGGACGGCGATCGAGCACCCGGCGAGCTTTGCCGGCCGAGCGCTCCAGGGCGCCGGGATCGCGGACGTGCACCACGACGCTGACACCGACGTTGTTCTTGATGAGCCCGCCCAACTCAACACCGGCGCGTTTACGGGAGTCCGGATCGGCGCTGGAAGTACACTCGACGTGCACGGACAACGAATCGAGATGCCCTTCGCGCGTCAATTCCAGCAGGTAGTGCGGAGTGAGCGCCGGTAACCGCAGCAACAGCTCCTCAATCTGCGACGGGAAAACATTCACGCCGCGAATAATCAGCATGTCATCGCTGCGGCCGGTGATCTTGGCCATGCGCCGCATCGAACGCGCGGTGGGCGGCAACAACCGGGTGAGGTCCCGCGTCCGATAACGGATGACCGGCAACGCCTCTTTGGTCAGGGACGTGAAAACCAACTCACCTTCGGTGCCGTCGGGCACCGGTTCACCGCTGTTGGGATCGATGATCTCCGGGTAGAAATGATCCTCCCAGATGACCGGGCCATCCTTGGTTTCCACACACTCGCTGGCCACGCCCGGCCCCATCACTTCCGACAGGCCGTAAATGTCGACGGCATCCATGTCGAAGCGCTGCTCAATCTCGCGCCGCATCGCCTCGGTCCACGGCTCCGCCCCGAAAATCCCCGCGCGCAACGAGCACGCGCGCGGGTCCATCCCCTGCCTGACGAACTCGTCCGCGATGTTGAGTATGTAGGAGGGCGTGACCATGATGATGTCGGGCTGGAAATCCCGGATCAACTGCACCTGCTTCTCCGTCTGTCCGCCTGACATGGGGATCACGGTGCAGCCCAGCCTTTCGGCGCCGTAGTGCGCGCCCAATCCCCCGGTGAACAGGCCGTAGCCGTAAGCCACGTGCACTTTGTCACCGGCGCGGCCGCCCGCGGCCTGGATTGAACGGGCCACCAGGTCCGCCCAGTTGGAAATATCACTGGCGGTGTAGCCCACGACGGTGGGCTTTCCGGTCGTGCCGCTGGAGGCGTGCAGGCGGGCGATCCGGCTCACCGGCACCGCAAACAGGCCGTACGGATAGTTGTCGCGGAAATCCTGTTTTTTCAGGAATGGGAAGCGACGCAGATCCGCAAGCGTCTTCAGATCGTCGGGGTGGACGCCGTTCGCATCAAAGCTACGCCGATAGTGCGCAACATTGTCATACGCATGGCGCACCGACCACTTGAGCCTTTCGAGTTGGACCGAACGCAGCTCATCCTGACTCGCTCTTTCGAGACTCATGGCTCACCTGCAATCAGGCGCCGGCGCTCTTGCTTGACCGCGACCAGGGGCTTGTGCCGCAAAGCCCCGACTTCGGCGGCGGTGAATTTTTGTACCGGGCGGGGAACGGCACTCAGGTTGTCCACCATCCAGTTGAGCACCGCGGCCAGGTCGGCATCGGACAGCTTGGATTGGGCCGAGCCGGGTACCTGGATGAGGAATCGTCGTCCCTCAGGCTTGCTCGCCAGGGGTACGAGGGTATCGCGAACGGAAGGCACACGCCCGGGCTCGCCACGTCCATCCGGAGTGTGGCACCCCATGCAATGAAGCATGTAGTTGACGTGCGGCTCGTACGCCCCTGCACTGCTACCCACGCACAGCAGCAATGCGAATGCGAGGCCCCTACTTCGCAGCAGAAACGATTCGCGCGGTAGAGCAATGATAGGGGACGTTGGCCTTCCCATTTCCAGAGCACCAGTTGTAGTCGTTAGACTGGAATGGAATATACAACGGCGTATCGCGCTCATTGCGATTACACATGCAGCGGCCACAGGTGGCCTTGCCGCAGCAATCATTGTACGAGATGACGTAGTCCTTGCCATCCAATGGGTTATGACAGGTTCCGACCCACGTCACCGCAGACATCTGGGTTCCCGGAGGACACGTGTCTTGAGTCCCGCCACAGCAACTGCATAGATAGCCATCGATCGCGCAATGGCGCCAATAGTCGCAGCTCGACGGGTCATCGACTTTCTTGGCCTTAGGGTCCGGCGCCGGTGGCGTGGCACCCCGGGCGACCGGCAACAACGGCACCGTCGAAGCGCCGACCAACAGCGCACCAAGATATCCCACTACGCTGCGGCGCGACGTCCGCTTGGCCAGCGAGCGGGCTCGGCCTTCGACCAGTTGATCAAACCACTTCATGGATTCACCAACACGGTCGGCGTCGTGCCGATGTCGGTTACGGAGCGCAGGAACTTCCCGCTGGTGGCGTCATAGATATCGAGCACGTTGCTCTCAATGAAAATGGAAAACAGGAGGGGATGCGCATCGCGGCTGACCTGGATGGAGCCGGAATCGTGCTGCATGGAAATCTTCTGGATGCGGGCCCGTTTGGCCAGGTCGTAGACCCAGACCTCGCGCCCCGGGTCCTTGTGAGTGTACAGATCGCCCTGGTGCATGATGGAGTACAGGCGGTTCGTCCCGCTGTGAACGGCAAGCTGTTGCAATCCGCCGGGGCGCCATTTCGCGGCCTTTTCTTCGGCACTCAGCAACGACCAGGTTGGCTGCAGCTTCAGGGCGCCTTTTTCCGCCTTCACCGGATACAGACCGCCGCTGAACGATACGAAGTACCAGGTATCGCCCACCCGGACCGCCTTCTCGGTGACGGGGTCCTTTTCAACATCAAACAGCGGCTCGTCGGTGCGGTCGCTGCTCTTGACCTTGCCGGTATCGTCAATGACGGTATTCAACAGCGCGCCATCGGCACAAATGCTGAAAAACGAGCGATTACCCGTGGGATAGACCAGTGCGCAACCCGAGCTCTCGATCTCGCCCACGAATTTCTTCGCCTGCGTGTCGACCACCGTGATGCTTTGGCCCGGATTGAAGTTGTAGAGCAACAGGAAACGGCCGTCATCGGTCAACTGCGCATTCGCCATCATGGGCAGGTTCGATGAGCGCTTCGGCGGTATCTGGATCTCACTGATGAACGACAGATGCGCCGGATCGTACAGGGAGATCACGTCCGTGCGTTCGCCGCGCGTGCCACGCGAGAAATAGGTCTCGGGCGAGTAGATGACGCGGCCGTCCAGCGACGGAACGACCCGCAACGCACCGAACCCGGTATTCAACTCACCGACAAACCGGCCCGCATCGCCATCGACGAGCATGGCCTTGCCACTGACCATGTGAGGAAACACAAAGTCATTGACCCAGATCCAGTGGGCTGGCGTGGGCTGCGGCAAGGTCACGACATTGGCCGCGGGTTCCACTGCCGCGGCGGTCGCGGACAGGCAGGCCAGCAGGAGCATCCCCACTTTTGACATTCAGTAGCGCTTCTTTTGGTCGGTTGACCAATACGCTACAATCCGGGCCGAATGCAAGTCAAGACGAAGCGAGCCGCGCGGCCTCGTATACAGCCTGGCCGGCGCCCGGGCAACGACACCGCCGCGCGCATAGTTCTGGCCGCCCGCGAGCTGCTCATGACGGAAGGCTACGCGCAGTTTTCCATGCGCAATGTGGCCGCCCGCGCCGGCCTGCACCTGGCCAACGTCCAGTACTACTACAAAACCCGGGAAGACCTCGTCAAGGCACTCCTGGACGACACGGGGGAGCGTTACCGCTCCTCCTACGAAACGCTGCGCGCGAACGCCCCGGCTGACCGCGAGGCCCGCTTCAAGGCCGTGGTCGAATTCAACCTGAAGGACATCGCGACCACCGAAACGCGGCGTTATTTCATCCAGTTATGGGCCCTGCTGACGGAAATCGACGGCCGGGCCGGCCACCTGATGCACGACTTGTACGCGATCGACATCCAGCAGTTGAGCGACTGCATTGCCGACCTGGTTCCTGAGACGGACGGGGCCGAGGTACGCCGCCGGGCGAGCATCCTGGCAGCCATGATTGAGGGCATGGTGGTCGTCCGAGGTGCCCACAGCCGCAACCCGGCAGAACTCAAGAAGCTCATGGCCCGCGCGCAGGGCATGGCCATGCAAATCGCCCTTGGCCTCGTGCCGGATGTGAATTAGTCTCACCGGACATGCACGCGCTCACTGAAATCGAAGCGTCGGCGCTTCCCTACCTGCCCAACCCTCGGTCGGTCCAGTCGGGACACTCGGTTGACGAAGCCACGGACGTCGTCAGCCGGAATATCTATCCCCATCGCCTGCGAACCGCGAATACCAGCGGCCAGAGCCTCATGTGCCTGACATCCGCCCTGGATCTCGGCGACTGTGCGTTAGGTTATGTGCAGTACGGGTTTGAGGTTGAGATCGACTCGGGGGTCATCGCCGAATACCAGTTGGTGAAAACCACGCTCGCCGGCCAGGGTCGCGTGACCTGCGGACCGGAGTCGGTAATCACCACGCCTCGCTCGATTGTCATGACGTCGCTGACCGAAACATCTCGCGTCATGATGTCCGCTGAATGCCGCCACCTGACGGCCCGCGTCTGCCGCACTGCGGTCGAGCAACGGATCATGGAAAAGCTGGGGCGGCGCCTCAGCGCACCCCTCAAGTTCCACATGGAAATCCCCTCGGACTCCGACTTCGGACGGGCCTGGCATCAGCTCCTGGCGCATATCTGCAACCTGTCGGCGACCGCTCCCAAGGCGCTCGCCGCCGAGGAGGTGCGCAAACAATATTCGCGCACCATGATCGAGCTGCTGGTGCACGCAGCGCCCCACAACTATTCCGAAGAGCTGGAGCGGGGAGCGGCTGGGACCGCGATTCCGTGGTATGTGCGCCGGGCGCGCGCCTACATACACGATCACCTGGCAGACCTGCGCTCCGTGGCCCAGATCGCCACGGCGGTCGGAATCACCCCGCGGAGCCTGCAGAACGGTTTTCGCCGGGTCTTCAACATGACCCCCGCCGAGTACCTGCGGGATATCCGCATCCAGGCCCTGCATGAATCTCTCATGCGCGCGGATCCGAGCCGCAGCGTGACCGAGCTGATGCAGGATGTCGGCATCGTCAATTTCGGGCGCTACGCGCAGTACTACCGCCGCAAGATGGGGGTCGCCCCGTCCGAAACCCTCAAGGACAGCGCCTAGCATTTCGTTGCGCACCGGCAACAACCGGCCGCCCCCCTGCAATTTTTTCCGATTCCGTATCGCGCGTTCGCATTGCACGCGACTAAGCTCCACGGAGCTTCCACGTGGAGTGCCAACGCAATGCCTCGAATAACAATGAAGGCGCTGGCGGGGTTGTCCGCTTGCGTCTGCCTGGGGGTGCCCCCGAGTGTCTGGTCGCAGGAAAACGGCGACTCGGACAAGCTCGCCGAAATTGTCGTCACCGCGCAAAAGCGCGAGCAGAACCTGCAGGATGTCGGTACGTCCGTCACTGCGTTCGACGCCAACACTTTGCAACAACTGGGATTGAAGGATGTCACGAGCGTGACATCGCAGGTGCCGGGCCTGCAATTCAACCAGTACGGCTCGACGGTGACCATCTACAACCTCCGCGGCGTGTCGCAGAACGACTTCAGCGACCACCAGGAGGCTCCCGTTGCCGTGTACTCCGACGACGCCTACATCGCATCGACGGGTGCGTTGGCCGGAACCCTGTTCGACACGCAGCGGGTGGAAGTCCTCCGCGGTCCCCAGGGCACACTGTTCGGTCGCAATGCCACGGGCGGACTGATCCAGTATTTCAGCAACCAACCGACCGACCACCTGGATGGCTACCTGGATGTCACGGGCGGCAACTTCAGCCGGTTCGATTCCGAGGGCGCCATCGGCGGTCCCCTGACCGATACCCTGTCGACCCGGGCGGCCTTCGCCACCAACTACCACGACGGCTACATTACCAACGACCTGGGCGGCCGCATCAACAATCAGCGCCAGTTCGCGGGTCGTCTGCAATTCACGTGGAAGTTCGCCGACAACGGCGAGGTCCGCCTGAAGTTGCACGGAATCAACAACGACAGTGAGGTCGCGGGCAACTATTCCTGGGCCGCCTCGGTGCCCGATGCAACGGGGCGCGGCGTGTTCAACCCCGGTGGGACCGATGGCTTCGGCTACATCAACCCGAGCACCAGCCCGTTTCACCAGTCCGAAGACCGGCGCGGGATATTCAATCGCACGGTGTACGGCGCCACGGTGCACGCCATCTACAAGACCGATTTATTCACAGTGACCTCGGTCACCGACTACCAGCACGTGCAGAAGCGTTACGGCGAAGATTCCGATATGTCGCCGAACCCGATCTTCAATTACGACGTGCTGTATCACTTTCACCAGTTGTCGCAGGAATTGCGTCTGAATGGCGAAGGGGACCGGTACCGGTGGGTTGGCGGGTTCTACTACCTGCACTATGACAGCCGCGACATCGGCACTACTTCTCTCATCGAGCCCATCGGCCTCGGGCGCGCCGACTTCAGCCTGAGCACCAGCTCGCCGTCGGTGTTTGCGCAGGGGGAATACGACCTGCTGCCGCAGTTGACCTTTATCGCGGGCGCCCGCTACACCTACGACGACAAAAAGTTCGACTACTACTACTACTGCGAGGCCTGCGACGAGAACGTCCACTACGTGTCGCCGCAGTTCCCGAGCGCGGCCAAGAAATTCAACATCGGCACCGGCAAGGTCGAGCTCGACTACAAGCCCACCAAGGACTTCATGGTGTACGCGAGCTGGAACCGGGGTGCCAAGGGGGGCGGCTGGTCGGCGCCCACTTCGGGATTTGTCGACGTTGAAACGCTGCCCTACGCCATGGAGCGCCTGACCAACATCGAGGCCGGCTTCAAGTCGACCTTCTGGGACGGTCGTGCGCGCCTGAACGGCTCGATCTTCCACTACGACTACAAGAACTACCAGGGCTTCTTCCTGGACGTGGCCACGCAGGTGGTGGAGAACATCGATGCCAAGGTGAAAGGTGGCGAGCTGGAATTCTCGGTGATTCCGTTCCACGGCCTGAACGTGCAGCTCGGCGTGTCCCATCTGGAATCGATGGCCCCGCATGTTCCCACGCCGGCCGGAGATGTTGTTCCCGCAGAGCTGCCGCAGGCACCGCACTGGACCTTGAACGCCCTGGCCCGCTACGAGTGGCCCCTGTTGGGTGGCATGGCCTCGATCGAGACCGATGCGAAATGGAACAGCCAACAGTACCTGGAGCTGATCAACGCGCCCGTCGACTTGCAGCCCTCATACGCCGTCATCAATGCTCGCGTAGGCTTCGGCAGCGTGGACGATCGTTGGCAGGTGAGTGCGTTCGTCAAGAACGCGGCTGACAAATGGTACCGCTTGTACAACCTGGACCTTTCCGGCTTCACCGGCAGCAATCAGGGAGTCTACGCTCCACCGCGCGAATACGGCCTGGAGCTGCGCTATCACTTTGGAGGTTGAGAACATGACGGGCTTTTCGTTAACCATCGGTGGCAGAGCAGCGCCGACCACCAAGACTTTCAACGTACTCAACCCGGTTGACGAGAGCGTCGTCGCGGCGTGTCCCGAAGGCACGGTCGCCCTGGTGGATGAAGCGGTCGCCAGCGCCCGCAAAGCATTCAAATCCTGGGCGGCCCTGCCCGATGCCGAGCGCGTAGCCAAGCTGATGGCGATTGCCGATCTCATTGAGAAGCATCACCCGGAGCTGTCGCAGCTCATCACCCGCGAGCAGGGCAAGACCCAGAGCGGGCCGGGAGCGAACCTGGAAGTGGGGGGCGCTGTTGCCTGGACTCGCGCCACCGCCAGCCTGTCGTTGCCCGAACAGACCATCCAGGACGACGCCCAGGGCAAGATTGTCATGCGGCGCAAGCCCGTTGGTGTGGTTGCATCCATCACGCCATGGAACTGGCCGATGATGATCGCCGTGTGGCACATCATGCCTGCCTTGCGGGTCGGCTGTACGGTCGTCATCAAGCCCTCCCCGTTCACACCGTTGTCGACCTTGCGCATGGTCGAGCTCATGAACCAGGTTCTGCCGCCCGGCGTGATCAACGCCGTGACCGGTGGCGCTGATGTTGGAACACACCTCGTGAATCACCCGGACGTCAACAAGGTCGTGTTTACGGGTTCGATTGCCACCGGCAAGAAGGTCATGGAAGGGGCGGCCCACACGCTCAAGCGGGTAACTCTCGAGTTGGGAGGCAATGACGCGGGCATCATTCTGCCGGGAACGAACATCGATCCGTTGCTGGAGAAGCTCTTCTGGGGCTGCTTCATCAATGCCGGCCAGACCTGCGCGGCCCTGAAGCGCCTGTACGTTCACGAAAGTCAGTACGAGGAGGTGGTGCAGAAGTTCGCCGCCTACGTGGCGAAGATCCCGGTGGGGAACGGTCTCGACCCCCAGAACCTGATCGGGCCAGTCGCCAACAAGATGCAATACGACAAGGTCAGCGGCCTGGTCGAAGACGCCCGCAACAGCGGCGCGAAGATTGTGGTCGGCGGCAATCCTGACAAAAAGCCGGGCTACTTCTATCCGTTGACGGTCATTGCCGAGGCGACGGACGGCATGCGCGTGGTCAAGGAAGAGCAATTCGGGCCCGTGATTCCAATTGT
The DNA here is from genome assembly GCA_018241505.1 of Pseudomonadota bacterium. GTDB lineage: Bacteria > Pseudomonadota > Gammaproteobacteria > Steroidobacterales > Steroidobacteraceae > 13-2-20CM-66-19. The sequence goes on from JAFEDS010000025.1 coordinate 48,671, forward strand.
GAAGTACAAGACCGTCGAGGAAGCGCTTACACGGGCCAATTCACTGGACGTCGGTCTCGGCGGCTCGGTCTGGGGGAACGATCCCCAGGAAGCGGCCCGCTATGCGAGCCAGCTCGAGTGCGGCACGGCCTGGGTCAATCAGCACGGCAACCTGCATCCCATGGCGCCTTTCGGTGGCGTAAAGTGCTCAGGTATCGGCGTGGAATTCAACGTCGATGGATTGAAGGAATACACCACCGTGCAAGTCGTAAACGTCGCTCTCTAGCAGCCCATGAGCTCACCTGCACCGTCGGTCGACCGGCGCGGCCTGATTGCCGCCATCCTGGTCGGCGTGATCGGGCCCGAGGTGTTCATTGTCCAACCCGGCTTCGTGCAGGGGCTGGTCCAGCACCTCGGTTTCGATGATCGAAGCGCGGGATACGCCGCTTCGATCGAGGTGTGGGGGATCACCGCCACCACGGTGTTGATGACTTTCTTCGCGCACCATTTCAACTGGCGCAAGGTCATCAGCGTCTCGCTGATTCTCGTGGCCGTCAGCAATTTCGCGTGCATTGTAGTGCACGACAAGAGCCTGTTTCTGGCGCTGCGTTTCGTGGCGGGGCTCGGCTGCGGCAGCCTCATTTCATTGAGCTTTACGACGGTCGGCCTGACCAGCAACCCGGACAGGAACTTCGGCTACCTGATCATGTGGGTGCTGCTCTACGGTGCTGTTGTGTTGTTTGCCATGCCGGCGGCGTTCGCAGTCAGCGGCATGAGCGGGCCGCTCTTGTTCTTTGCACTGTTCCCGCTCACCGCGTTGCCGATGGTCAAGAGCTTTCCGGTGAGCGGCGAGACCGTGGCTGCTGTCGAGGCCGACGCGGTCAACCTTTCGAATGTGCTGAAAGGTTCCGCGCTGGCGGCGATGTTTGCCTATTTCATTGCGCAGGGCGTGGCCTGGGCGTACCTGTTCCTGATTGGTACCGCGGGCGGATTGTCCGAGCAGAAAGTTGCCAACGCGCTCACCCTGTCGCAGTTCGCAGGTGTTGCCGGTGCGCTGTTGCCGGCCATGGTGGGCTCGAGGTTCGGGCGCTGGCGGCCCTTGTCGATCGGCATCTGCGGCGGCGCGGTCGCCCTGGTGTTTCTGATCGGACGCTTCGAATATCTGCCCTTCACGCTCTGGGTCTGCGTGTACAACTTTTTCTGGAACATGACACACCCCTTCCTGCTCGGCTCCATGGCGAGCTTCGACAGGCGCGGCCGGGTAGTTGTGTATGCCGTGGCGCTGCAGATGTTGGGGCTCGCTATCGGCCCGGCGCTCGCGGCCAGCGTGATCTCACCTGAACACTATGACCGCGTGAACTGGCTGGCCATCGGCTTCTTCATGGTGAGCTGGATCTGCATTCTGCCGCCGGTGCTGTCACAACAGCGCAGCACCCAGGCCACCAAACTCGGTTGGGTGCAACGCATGCGTTGCACGGGTGTCCGCGCGAGCGGCACCCTGGATCGACGGTGAGCAGGCCGGATGGCCTGCGCAAAAGGAGAACTCATGATCGGTGATCTCAAAGGCAAGGTCGCAATTGTCACGGGCGCGGGCCAGGGCATTGGCGAAGGCATTGCGCGCTGCTTTGCCAAGGCCGGCGCGAAGGTGCTCATAGCCACGCGCACGGCAAAAAATGGCCAGGCGGTCGCGGACTCGATTGTCAAGGACGGCGGCGTCGCCAGCCTGCTGCAGACGGATGTAGGCCAGCACGACCAGGTCAAACGGACCGTGGAGCATGCGGTAAAGACCTACGGCCGGCTCGACATCGTCGTGCACAACGCCGCGGTCTATCCGGTGTTGCCCATCGAAGAGTTGAGCGACGCCGATCTCGACATGACATTGTCCGTGAATCTCAAGGCCGGGTTCTGGTTCATCCAGGCCGCTTTGCCGCACCTTCGCAAGCAGGGTGGCGGCCGCTTCCTGTTCACCTCATCCGTTACGGGACCCAACGTCGCCATGCCGGGTACCGCACACTATGCGGCCTCCAAGAGCGGCATGAACGGACTGATCAGAACGGCGGCGCTGGAGTTCGCCCGCGACAACATCACCGTCAATGGCGTGGAGCCGGGTTACATCCGCACGCCCGCCATGGAAGCTCTGGGCAGTGAGGCGGAAATTGCCGAAATGGCCAAGTGCATTCCACTGGGCAAGCTCGGCAATCCCATCGACATCGCCAACACGATGCTGTTCCTGGCCTCCGACGAGGCCGCGTATATCACCGGTCAGACAATCGTGGTCGATGGCGGATCGACGCTGCCGGAAAGCCCTGTCGTGCTGGACGCCTACTACAACTCAAAGAAATGACCGCCCAATCACTCATTGAGCGCCGGTTCAACGTCCTCGGGCGCCACTCTCCCCTCTTCTATGAGAAGCCCCTGCAGCTCGTTCGGGGTGAAGGCGTCTGGGTCTGGGATGCTGACGGCAAACGCTATCTGGATGCTTACAACAATGTTCCCCACGTCGGGCATTGTCATCCCCGGGTAGTCGAAGCGCTGCGCCGCCAGGCGGGAATTCTGAACAGCCACACCCGCTACCTCGATGAAACTGTCATCGACTACGCAGAGCATCTGCTGTCGACGTTTCATCCCACGTTGCAGCGGGTATTTCTGACTTGCACGGGAAGTGAGTCCAACGAGCTGGCATTGCGCATTGCCCGCGAGACTACCGGCCACATGGGTGTCATTGCCACTGACTTCGCGTATCACGGCAATACAGCCGCCGTATCGCAAATCAGCTCGGTATTTACCCCCGCCTCCAAGCGCGGTCCGTATGTCCGGTATGTACCCGTTATCGACCCCTACAGACAACGCAACGGGCGTCGCGACGAGCAGCTCGCCGACTTCTATATCCAGCAACTCCAGCAAGCCATCGATGACTTGGCAAGGAATGGCGTGAAACTGGCCGCGGTGCTCTTCTGCACGGCGTTCTCCAGTGAAGGACTGCCGGATATCCCGAAGACCTACTTCCCGAAAGTCGCTGCAGCCGTGCACGCGGCGGGTGGCCTCGTGATTGCCGATGAAGTGCAAGCTGGCTTCGGACGTTTCGGTTCGCACATGTGGGGTCACGCCCGGCACGACATGGTTCCCGACATCGTCACCATGGGCAAGCCGATGGGCAACGGTCATCCCCTGGCGGGAGTCGTCACGACTGCCGCGCTGATGGAAACCTTCACCAGCCAGAACATGTATTTCAACACGTTCGGCGGGAATGAAGTATCGGCCGCAGTGGGCCATGCCGTTTTGAACGTGTTGCGCGATGAGAATCTGTTGGCGAATGCGCTGACCGTTGGCGAGTACGTGCTGACCGGAATGCGCCGGTTACAGCAGAAGTATCCCATCATTGGCGATGTTCGCGGCCAGGGTATGTTCTTCGCTGTCGAAATCGACGACGCGGCGAGAACGAAGAAAATTGTAAATCGCATGCGCGAGCGTGGCGTGCTCATCAGCCGGATCGGCCCCCACGACAATATTCTGAAGATCCGGCCGCCGATGGTATTCACCAAGGACAATGCCGACGTGTTGCTCAACACTTTGGACAGTGTCCTGTCTGAGCTTGCCTGATGGACGCGCTGCTGCAGAGACTCGTATCGCTCGTGGAGACCCGCTGGCCGCTACAGTGCGCCTCGATTCAACCCATCAAGGTTCGCGAGAATGCAGTGTATGCCGTGCATTTGCGCGACGGCGGCAAGGTAGTTTTGCGAGTCCATCGCTGCGGCTATCACTGCGATGCGGCCTTGCAGTCAGAACGCACGTGGATGCAGGCGCTCGAAGAGCACGGTATCGAGGTCCCGCGCCACGTGTTGTCCCACGGTGGGCGGTCTTTTGAGAAGTCCTTTATTGAAGGTTTCGACGGCGAACGCCAGGTCGACGTGTTCCACTGGATTCAAGGACAACAGTTGGGCTCGGTTGAGCAAGGGGTGGCGCTTCAGGGCGCCAGTGTCGCCGACGTCTATCGCCAGGTGGGACAGCTCGCAGCGCGACTTCACAACCAGTCATCGGCGTGGCGCGCACCAGCAGGGTTCCTGCGGCACGCATGGGATGCCGAAGGCCTTGCCGGTGAGCGTCCGTTCTGGGGCCGCTTCTGGGACCTCGCGGCACTAACCGAATCGCAGCGCCGGCTGTTTGTTGAGTTGCGGCAAGCGCTGTGGCGGGGCCTGAGGGAATTTGGCACCGGCGCCGACCGATACGGCCTGATTCATGCGGATCTCGTACCGGAAAACATCCTCGTGGACGGGGAGGCACTGCAGGTCATCGACTTTGATGATGCCGGTTTCGGCTGGCACCTGTTTGAGATCGCCACGTCCCTGTACTTCATTCGCCGCGATTCGATCTACGAACGAGCGCGGGATGCGGTCGTGGAAGGCTACCGGCGGCACAGACCCCTGTCAGAAAGCCACCTGGCGCTGCTGCCGATGTTTCTGGCGGCCCGTGGCAGCACCTATCTCGGCTGGGTCCATACACGGGCTGGCGAGCCCGTGGCCGAAGAATTGACGCCCGCGTTGGTTGAGCTGGCAGTCGCGGCGGCTGAAGACTACCTCAACGGCTAGTACACGATACTGCCGACCGAAGTACCGCCGCAGACAAACAAAGTCTGGCCGGTGATGAAGCCTGCCTCTGGAGCGACGAAAAACAGGATGGCCCTGGCCACGTCCTCCGGCAGCCCCAGGCGCTTTACAGGGATCGATTGCACGATCGCCGGGATGCGCGGGCTGTCCTTCGGAATGATCTCGTGGAAGACCTCCGTGGCTTCTATGGGGCCCGGCGCGATGACATTCGAGGTGATGCCATCCGGACCCAGCTCGAGCGCCCAGGTGCGCGACAGACCCAACATCGCGGCCTTGGTCGCCGAATATGCCGTGCGCTGCGCGAGGCCGAGCACGGCTCGCGACGAGACGAGGACAATCCGGCCGAAGTGGCGCGCCCTCATGGCAGGCAACACGGCCTGCACCAGGGCAATCGGCGCCGCGATGTGCAAGTTGGCCAGGGTCTGATAATCGTCCTCGGTAACGTTCTCCAACGCTTGTTGCCTCACGGCGCCGGCGTTGTGAATGACCGTGGTGATGGGGTACTGCTCGGCGAGGTCGTGGACAGTTGCCGCGGTCGCGCGGTTATCAGACAGATCTACCTGCACCTGCTGGAGGTTGGGCGCGGTAAAGGTACCCGGTTTGCGATCCAGGCAGATGACCCGGTGTCCCGCGGCGAGCAGCTTCTCGCAGGTCGCGGCCCCGATTCCCGAGCTGCCGCCGGTCAACAAAGTGTAGGTGTCGTTCATTGGGCCACCAGCACTGCATAACCCTCATCATTGAGCTTCACGGACACCTGGACGTCGGCGGGCGCCGCGGGCACTGACTTTCCAATGTAGGCCAATGCAATCGGGCCACTCTGCAGTTGCACCAGGCCGATCCGGAGCGGGAGCTCGGTTGAGGCAAGATGGCTGTGATGCAACGTCGTCTCGGAGATCATGCGCCCGCCTCCGGGTTGCAGCGTCCAATCCAACTCCACAGAAAGGCAACGGGCGCAGGCATCGCGGGGCGGATACTGCACGGCGCCGCATTTCCTGCATTGTTGCAGCTCAAACCGGCCCGCCGCGGCAGCGGCCGTCATGCGCAAAGCTGCCCGGCTATGCCGTTGCAAGGATAGTTGCTCCACAACACAGGCCTCGATCGTAATTGATCATGCCGAATCCGCTCACGAGCGCGACCCTGGCGTCCACCACCGGCTTTCCCAGCGCGGCTCCCGTCAACTGCCGGACAGCATCCGTCATTCCCAGGAAACCGCCCGCCGCACCCGCCTGTCCGCAGGACAACTGGCCTCCCGAGGTGTTGTGCGGAAAGGTGCCGTCATTGGTAAAGGTCTGCTCGCGAATGAAGAGGGGACCCTCGCCCTTGCCACAGAAGCCCAGATCCTCCATTTGCAGCACACTGATGACCGGATAGTCATCGTAAGTCTGCAACAGATCGATCTGCTCGTGCCTGACCCCTGCCCGCGCAAACAACTCGTCCCGATCGAGAGCCCAGCCGCCGCGCATCTGGATTGGATCGTCCGCAAAGGCATTGTGACGCTCGCAAGTCGACAACACCCTGACTGACCTCAGCCCGAGATCCCGGGCGCGCTGCTGCGTCATCACCAGGAATCCTTCCGCGCCTGCGCAGGGCATGACGCAATCGAACAGGTGGATGGGATCCGCGATAGGTCGGGCGTTCAAATACTGTTCCAACGTCAGCGGCTTGCGCAGCAGCGCTGATGGGAAACTGAGCGCATTCTGGCGCTGTGAAACACACAGTTTGCCGAAATCCTCCCGGGTCGCGCCATACTCCCGCATGTAGTACGACGTCAGCAACGCGAAGCTGGCGTTGGGACCGCCCGCCCCGTAGGGCCACACGGCATCCTGCGAAAATCGGCTGAAGTCGCCCAGCGTTGCTTCGAACGCAGCCGGCGAGTTTGTGTCCGCGCCGACGCAGGCTACAACTCGAGCATCGCCCGCCTCTACCGCGCGTACTGCGCGTCGCAGCGCTACGATTCCCGCGGCCCCCCCCATCGGAATGTGATCGAGCCAGCGCAGCGACAACCCCAGGTGCTGAGTCAGGCCGACGGCCGTATCCGGTGCGAGTGTGAAGCTCGAGAAGCACAAGCCGTCAATGGCGGCTTTCTCCAGGTGTGCGGCCTGGAGCATTTCAGCGAGTGTCCGCGCCGCAAACCAGTGTGCACTATTGTCGCTGAAGCGCGTGTAGGGAATGGTGATCGGACAGGTGATGACGGCGGTCATGACACGCGCTTTTTCAGTGACCGCAGGTCCACCGTGGGCTCGCGGCCAACGCGCTCCCGCGCCAGCTCACCCAAGCGGGCGCGTTGGATCTTCTCCGTGGTCGTCAACGGCAGCTTCTTACAGAAAGCGACATATCCGGGTGCTTTGTAATAAGCAAGCTTCTGCAGGCAGAACTCAACCAACTCCCGGGCCAATGCGGGGGGATCCTGCACTGCCCCACGGGCAACCACGCAGGCCATGACCTCATCGCCTCGAACCTCGTCGGGCACCGCAGCGACTCCCACGCTGGCAACGAGAGGATGTTGCAGCAGCACACCCTCCACTTCAACGGCGGAGATGTTTTCACCACTGCGGCGGATGACATTCTTCTTACGGTCCACGAAGTGAAAGTCACCGTCGGAATCGAAGAAAACAATGTCACCTGTGTGGAAGTAGGCGTTCTCCCACGCTTGTGCAGTGGCCTCGGGGTCCTTCAGGTACTCGCGGAAGAAGCCGAACCGTGTTCGTGCGCCGTGGGAACGTACCAACAACTCGCCGTGCTCGCCCGGCTCCGCATCCCGACCATCCGGTGTAACGACGCGGCAGTCGATTTTGTTGGACGGCCGCCCGAAGCAGGCGGTACCGATCTTGCGCGGCTCGCGGCTGGCGATGATCGCGGCCCCGCAGCCGGTCTCCGTCATTGCCCACGCCTCGATCAGCGGGAAGCCGAAGCGGTCCTCAAAAGAGGCATGTAGCCGGGGACTCACGCCCGCCCCGAAGCCGAATCGAATCCGGTGTTGCTTGTCAGAGGCCGACGGGTCGCTGCCCAACAACATTGCCGGCATCACTCCCAGATAGTGAAGGACGGTGGCACGCGAATCGCGGACACTGTTCCACCAGGTTCGAGGATGGAAACGGTCCAATGGAATGATGCAACCGCCTGTGAGCAGCATGACCATGGTGGAGCAGGCCATGGCATTCATGTGGGTCATGGGCAGCGGGGTCAGAAGGCGCTCGGCGCCCTCTTCCAGGCGACAGAGGTCGCCGATACCGGCATACCAGGTGCCGGCCCAGAGAAAGTATTCGTTGGTGAGGACGCAGCCCTTGGGGCGGCCTGTTGTGCCTGAGGTGTAGAGCAGCGCGCATTCGGTGTTGATGTCGGGAGGTGGCGCTGCCGCGCGCGCGGCGAGGCCCGGGGCGGCGTCAGTGCCGCTTGCGGCGCTGAAGTCACTCTCCGTGCTCACCGCCAGCTCATGCTTGATCCGCGACGCCGCGCGTCGCAACTCCTCGACTCGCGCCGGCGGAACAACCGCGGCCACCATCTCGGAATGGCCGATTACGTACTCCAACTCCGCTTCGCGCCAGTCGGTATTCAAGGGCACCGTTGACACGCCCAGCGAATTCAACGCCAGCCAGTGGAAAAACATCGCCGGGCGGTTCTCGAGCATCAGGCCCACGCGCTGCGTCGCACGCAGGCCAGCGGCAGCATACTTCTCAGCCAGTGACGCTATCTCGTCCGCAGCTTCGGCGTATGTATAACTCCGCGCCTGGATACGATAGTGCTGGGCCGTCTCCGGCAGGATCGACAGAAACTCCCGCTCCCGATGACGCGCGAGTGTCCGTAGAAACGCTTCGTAGACAGTGCCGCTGTCCATGACTACAGCAGCAGTTGAATCGACGGCAGCGCCGCTTCGCGATTCAGCAGCTCGATTTTCTTCATCTGGATCTTCCAGCCGCCGCCGTCACCCTGCAGATGATGAAAAGCTGTGCCGGCCAGGATGACCTGCTGATCGAGCTGCGCCTCCGCATAGATAAAGGGCGTACGCAGAACGCACTTCCCCTGCGCGCTTTCAATGATGGTGGGCTGCTGAAGCACGTGCTGGCAGAAGCTGGGTTGCTGCTGTGAGAACGCATTGGGATGCCGCAACCGCTCGATACGAACCTTCAACAGCAGCTTGTCTTCATAGAAAAGCGACGTATGCGCCTCACCGATCGGTTGCTCGCGCGTCAACGGCATCCAATACAGCGCATCGTCCGCAAACAACTCATACCACTCATCAAAGCGCTTTTCGTCAATCAGCCGCGCTTCGTGATAAACGAAATCAATGGGTGAGCTCATGTTGCCGCGCCTTCTGAACGGGTCATGAGGTCGACCCAGGCGCGATACTGGCCGCGCATGGGCGCTTCGTTGGTGGCGCCATAGGTACCCGCATTTGTCTCGTCTGCGCAGAAATTGCGATGCAGGCTGACCCAGTCCGAGCTCGCCGAGCTCAACCCTTCCTGGATCGCACGATAGCAGTGCAGATCATCGTGCCCCACCATGGAAGTCGGCGCATTGATCAACCTCGAGTACGTCGCCGTACGCGCCAGCATTTCGTCCGGCGCACCTGCCAAACGGAATGTCCAGCTCTCAATGATCGTCTTGTCTACCGCCACGGGACGTGCCACGCGGATGGTTTGAATGGCACCTTTGATGGTCAGGCTCGGATAGTAGACCGTGTTGTGCCGGGCCTCGGCGAGAATGGCCTTGGCCCGCTCTTCCCCATAGGCCGCGAACATGCGCTGCTCGTACTCACCCACACTGGAGTATTTGGAGTGGATTGAGAAGTTGACACCCGTATAGCTGTGACCGTTGGGGTACACGCGGACGCCCATCTTCTCGAAGAACTCGTAGTCATTTACGAAGGGGGTGAATTGTTCAATGACCATCGGCTTGGGCGAGCCCGCCGCAGTGGCGTCCCAAATACGCTTGGCCGTACCGGCGGATGACTCATGCGCGACCATCGGGTGCATGGCATCGTTCAGGTTCTCGACGTACATCTTCCAATTGCAGTCGTGCATGTAGCGCAGAGGCGCGCCCGCCACCTCCAATCGCCCTTCCGGCGACCGGTCCACCATGTTGTCAATGGAACTGAGGGACTCGCCGAAGAATTCCTGGAATCCAATGCCCCGCGCGGCCAGCCGGACAAACACAAAGCCGCGATAGTTGTGTGAAGTCAGCTCGCCAATGCCGTGCAGAGCCTGCGCCTGTGCCGCCTCGCTGTAGCCACCCTTGAGAGGGACTGAACGCAAGGTGCCATCCAGGCGATAGATCCAGCCGTGGTAAGGACAGCGAAGCAGCCCGCCCTGACACTTGCCCCGCTGGGCGCTGACCAACTTGGTGCCCTTGTGGGCACAGCGATTGGGCAAAACGCGCACCTTGGAATCATTGCCGCGCACCATGATCACCGGCTCGCGGCCGATCTGGGCGCTGTAGAAATCACCGGGTTTGGGCACCTGGCTGTCGTGCCCCACGTACACCCAGGCATTACGCCACAAGTGATTCATTTCCAGATCGAAAACGGCCGGATCGACGTACACGTCCCGGTGGATACGGTCCGGACGTACCAGCTCGCGCACGGAAGCAGGATCAGCGTAGCGATTCATTTGCGGGACCCCTATGCCATAATAGTAGCCCCATCACGTGATTTTGCAAGTAATTATGGGTGCAAAGAACGCCCGCCCCCGGCCCGCGGCGCATGCGGACGCCAAGCTCCTGGGTGATCCCGCTCACCCGGATTTCAAGGTCGCGGACTGGCCTTTCTACCTCATCGCCCGGACCGCGCGCCGCTACGAAATGGACATGGAGGAAGCGCTGCGCCGGATCGATATGGATGTGCCGAGCTGGCGCGCCATCATGTTGGTCCACGAGCAGAATCCTAGCAGCGTGAGTGAAATCGCGGAGCGCGCCGTCAACCGCTTGTCGACCATGACCCGCGTGGTTCAAAGGCTCGAGAAGCGTGGCCTGGTCAAACTGGATACCCGGGCCGCGGATGCCCGCGTGACGGACGTATTCATTACGCCGCACGGCGAAGAAGTGGTCGAGCAAGTCCGCGCCGTGGCCAGCCGGATCTATCAGTCAGCCTTCAAGGACCTGAGCGCTGTCGAGGTTGAAACATTGAACAACCTGCTGCTGCGGGTGTTCAATAGTCTGTAATGACTAGAACCAACACCCGCCGGATTGCTCTTGCCTTTTCGCTCGGCGGAGCCCTGCTCGTCAGTTACCCGGCTGTGTCCGGCGGCCTGCTTTGGGATCTGGGAGCGGCCTGCGGCTATATTTGCCTGATCCTGTTCTTGTGCCTGTATGTGTTTCCCGTTCGGGGTGACGGCCTGCCGCACGGACGCCTGATGGCATTGTCGCGGCACAAGTCGCTAGGGTGGTGTGTGCTGGCCGCAGCGATCACACACGTTGTCGTCCTGCTGGTTGTAGAGCCACAAAGCTATCGCTATCTGCTGCCTTCAGCCCCGCTGTTCATGTGGTGTGGGGTGGTAGCGTTGTTGTCGGTAGTTGCTTCGGTGGTGACAGGGCTGTCGGCGCGCGCGCAAATGAGGCGAGCCCCGGAGAATCGCCCGCGTATCGAGCGCTCGACCCTTCACATTGTGCTGGCCGCGGTCCTCATGCTCACGGCGTGCGCGCACGCCATAGGCAGCTCTCAGCTTTTGAGCGGGACCTTCAAAACAATCCTCGGCTTACTCTTATTGTCGTTGCCGCTGGGCTGGTATGCGGTACGCCGCCGGCCCACACGTCGATCCCTCGCGCGGCCCGCGAGTCACTTTGCCGCAGTAGGTATCATCGCGCTGCTGCCTACATCAACGTCAAAGCAATTGCTGCTGGAGCCACCGACGCAGCCCGACAAGATCGCAGTGATCTTTCCCCACGACCTCCACACGTCAGTAAACTGCGTCACTTGTCACCACAACTATGTGGACCACACAGGCACTACCGCCTGCATTGAATGCCACCGGAGCGCACGAAAGGATCTCCTACGCTCCAGTGAGTCGGAGTTTCACACCTTCTGTCGTGGCTGCCATACGCAACTTGCGTTGGACGGCCAACCGAAACACGGTCCCACACGAAGCTGCGGCGGCTGCCATCAAGGAATTCGATCCAAAAGCCTTTGAGCTTGTTGGATGACGGCTTCCTGGTGCGGCAACAGCCCCTGCCCGCCCATGTTCTGAAACACCGGCAGGAAAGGATCGGCACATTCGGTACGAACTCCGGTCATTTCCTCAATAACGGCCAGGCCGCAGTTGGGAACGTACGCGGTTGAGTATCCGCCCTCGTGCAACATGACCACGCGACCACCGCAGATCTCATCAGCCAGATCTAGAGTCATCCGCGCCATCGCCCGATAGGTCTCGCTCGTGCACAACATGCGACCCAGGGGATCCATGGCACTGCCATCGAAGCCGCTGGACACGATAATCAGATCAGGCCTGAAGCGGCGCACGGCGGGCATCACCACCTTCGACCAGGCTTCGAGATAGGCACCATGCCCGGCGCCTGGCGGCAACGGTATGTTGATGTTGGCGCCCACCCCCGTGCCGCGGCCGTTTTCCGTCACATGGCCTGAATTCGGCGGATAGTAGTTGTCCTGGTGCACGGAGACGGTCAACACCGACGGGTCTTCGAGGAAGGCATGCTCCTGGCTGTTGCCATGGTGTACGTCCCAGTCGACAATGGCCACGCGCTTGCAGCCATGCACCAGCTTGGCACGCTGGGTTACGAGCACATTGTTCGCGAAGACACAAAACCCGCGGGCCAGGTCTTTTTCAGCATGATGTCCTGGCGGCCGAATGAGGCAGTAAACGTTCTTGACCTGCCCTTTCATCACCGCGTCCAGACCTTCCAGCGCCCCGCCCGCCGACAGCAGGGCAATCTCATAGCTACCCGTACCGATGGGCGTAAATTCACCGGCATCGCCGCCCACGCCCGCTGACAACTCGCGCACGCGCTTCACGTAGTCGGCTGTGTGGTAGTTCGTGACTTCCTTCAAAGTCGCCTGGCGCGGTTTGATTCTCACCAGCCGATCGAGAATGCCTGACACCTCCAGAAGGCCCATGAAACGCCGCTTGGTTTGCGGGCTTTCAGGATGAGCATCCGGCTGCAGCGTCAATCCATAGGGCAAGGGCCCTGCGCTGGCACCGGTGTGATGCCAGAAATAATGCTCGTGACAGACCAGACCTGTGGAATGCACTGTTCCCCCGAATCAATGACGGTAGGTCAGCTCGACACCGTAGGTGCGCGGCTGCCCTGGAACGAACTCGAATCCCTGCGCACCGACCGCACCGAAGGCGACCGGAATGATCGGGTAGCGCCAACGGCGCAGGTCGTACTCCTTGTTGGTCAGGTTCTTGCCCCAGGCAAAGACACCCCAGGCCCGATCCGGGCTCTCCCATCCGAGGCGCGCACCAACCAGGGTGTAGCCGCCGATTTTCAGGGGCCAGCTCACAGCGCCGTTGTTGAGCAGGCGGGCGCCGTCCTGGTTGACCGCATCGGAGAATTCGAAACCGCGCGAGCTGGTATCCGCGTGCAGCACGATGTTTCCGAAAGTGAATGGCACGCGGTAGTCGGCCGTCGTGCCGATATTCCAGCGCGGCGTGAACTGCAGCCGGTTGCCCGAGCAGTCCTGGTGCAGCCCGAGCGCGTCGCAGTCCGGGAATTCGAGGTATTTGGCATCGAGCAGGCCGCCGCTGACACCCAGGGTCAAATGCTCCACGGGGGCGACCTCAACTTCCAGCTCTACGCCGCGGATGCGCGACTTGCCCGCGTTGTTGGTCGTGAATCCCAGCCCCACGAGCTGGCTCACCTGCATGTCCTTGTACTCGGTGTCGAAAATCGCGCCATTCAGGCGCACGCGCCGGTGCAGGGCCTCGGTCTTCGCGCCCAGCTCGTAGGTCACGGCCGTCTCGGGTTTGAAGCTGAAGGAGGCTTGGTCGCTGAAGTCGATGATGTCTGTCTGGAAACCACCGCTCTTGAAGCCTTTGCGCACCGTGCCGTAGGTCAGCAGGGCCTCGGCGGGCTTCCAGGTGAGGGTCACATCGCCCGATACCTGTTTGTCGCTGCGGCTGATGCCATTGAACTGGACGAAATCGGATTGGAAGCCCAGCGGCACATTGATCGACTGTGTGAAGTTGGAGTCCTTGCGGTCGATGGTGTAGCGCAGGCCGACCCCGAGCGTCCAGCTCGGTGAGAAGTGGTAGTTCAGGTTGCCGAAGCCCGCATAGGAGCGCGTGCCGACCTTGCCCACATCCAGGATGCCGACATTCTCGGCCGGGTATGGCACAACAGCCGTGTGGCGATTGGCCCTGACGTTCTCATCGAGGTAGTACAGGCCAACCACGTAATCGTAGGGTCCGCCCTGCTTCGAGGTCAGGCGGAACTCCTGCGAGAACATGGCTGACTTGTCAATGAAATGTGAGTGCGTCAGTGTGATCGGGCCGGCGTCGTCGTCGTTGTCGAGATTGAAGTTGTTGATGCGGTCGGCCGTGATGGAAGTGAACAGCAGTCCGCTCGGCAACGTCCAATTGATGGTGAGGGAGCCGCCGCCGACATCGATCTTTTCGAAGTTGGCGTCGTTCTGGTTCGTCGTAAAGCGATCGGCAAAGTACCAGTTCGGAATGGCGAGGTTGAGCACCGGCTCCAAGGACATTCCGAACGCCGTGCGATGGTCCTGGTGCATGATGTCGCCCGACAGACGCACTTCCAGGTTATCCATCGGTGTCCAGTACAACGCGACCCGTCCGCCCTGGCGGTTCTCGTTGAGAAGATCGCGACCGTCCGCGATGTTGTGAACGTAACCGTCGTTGCGCTGCTCGAATGCACTGATCTTGCCGGAGAGGACCCCGGGCACGATCGGTCCGGAAATGCCTGCTTCGACGTCCCTGCGGGCGTAGTTGCCAAAGTTGAGGTCGACGTTGGCGCCGAATTCGTTGCTAGGGCGTTTGGTGGTGATATTCACGGCCCCTGCTATCGTATTGCGGCCGTAGAGCGAGCCCTGCGGGCCGCGCAGCACTTCCACCTGGTCGATGTCCGCAAGCGAGGCGTTGAATCCCACGGGCCGGCCGACGAACACACCGTCGACATAAATCCCCAAGCCGCTTTCCTGGCCGGCATTGCGGCTCTGGTCCACGATGCCGCGCAATCCCCAGGACGACAGGGCGTTGATGCCCACGGGGTCCCAGTCGAAATTGGGCACGTGCTCCACCAACTCGCCCATGTTGCTGGCACCCAACTCCTTGAGCTTGGAGTCGCTCAAGGTGGTGATGGCAATGGGCACGTCCTGGGCATTCTCAGCGCGTTTACGCGCTGTGACCACGATTTCTTCCAGTCCGCCGCCCTCCGCATTTGCCTGGGCGTACGCCCAGTCGGACACGACGGCACCACATGACAATACTATCCCTAGGGTAAGGGAACCCCTGAGCATGACACCCCCCGATCTGACCAACAGCGCCACGCTATGCCGACGCAGCGGGATGGGGTATCGTTCAGATGAACGGTGTGAATCAACCGGAGCTGACGTGACCGCCGCCGACCTGAGCGCGCTGCTGCTCGATCTGTACCGCTATTCGCGCGAGATGACGCTCGCGGACTTTCAGGGACAGGCGCTCGAGCGCTTGCGCCAGAACCTGCATTTCGACTGTGCGTGGTGGGGTGTTGCCCATTCCAATCACGACATTCACGCCTCCTTTCCCTACAACCTGCCGGACCAGTATCCCAACTTCTACCTCGCGCACGTGAGCGACACGGATGCATTGGCCGAAGCCGCGCTGGCGACCCCGGGGCAGACGGTGCAATTTGGACCTGCGGATTTCGCTGCATCGCCCGGCTTGAGCCTGCTGACCGAGCATTTCGGCATCCAACAGGCGTTGTGTTGCGTTCTGAGCACGCCCACCCTGAATCTGAGCATGTTTATTTCCCTGTACCGGCAGCGCCCCGAACCGCGGTATCGCGCCGAGGAACAGCGCTTCTGCGAGTGGGTTGCGCCCCATTTGTGGGCAATCTGGACGGCCAACTGGATTTCCCAGATGGAGCACATCCGGGCCAACAACGCCGCCAGCCGTTTCGCGCATGGTATCTGCGACCATCGCGGCATTCTCCACAGCGCGGAGCCGCGCTTCGTGGAGCTCATGCGTACCGAATGGCCGCAGTGGAGCGGCCCCACTCTGCCGCCGGCTCTGCAGCAAAATCGCTTTCCCGGCGCCGAATATCACGGCCAGGCGATTTCGCTGCGCCTGTTCAACGCCTGCGGCTTCATGTTGATGGAAGCGCGGCTCAACTCCGTGCTGGACACCCTGTCGCCGCGCGAAAAGATGATTGCGGAAGCCTTTGGCGAGGGTCAATCCTACAAGCAGATTGCCGGGCAGTTGGGCTTGTCGCCGGCGACCGTCCGGCACCACCTGCGCAATATCTACACAAAGACCAACGTATCCAACAAGAGCGCGCTGGCCGGTCTGTTGAAATAGCGGCTAGCCGTAGTAGATGTGCGCCGGCTCGTCCTGCACATCGCTGAGATCCGGGGCCGGCGTGCTGTCACCCGGGTGCACGTGGCGATATCGCCCTGACAAAAACAATAACGGTTGATGCGGCTGGATTCCCGTATGCAGTTGCATCACCTGCCCCAGTACCATCCAATGGTCGCCGACTTCTGTAATCTTCCACGGCACACACTCTATTGAAGCGAGGCTGCCCTCCAGGCGCGGCGCATGCTGGGCGGGCACCAGCCGAAACGGCGGCGGCTGCGGTTCCTTCCAGCCGCCCGCGAAGAATGTGGACAATGCCTGTTGATCGTGCCGCAGGATGTTGATGGTGAAGGCCGACAGTTGGTGCAGGTGACGGGCCAGGTTGGAACGCTTGCTTGGACAGAACATGACCAGCATGGGATCGAGCGAGACCGACGACACCGCATTGGCCGTCATGGCGAGAACCTCCTGGTCCGCGCGCGCGACGATGACGGCCACCCCGGTCGCAAACAATCCGATGGTGTTGCGGAATTGACGTGCGTCCGGTGTGGCCACGGCGTCACTCACTGGAATGCTTCGTCCCTGGCTTCCTTGACGAACGCGCGGACCTGGTCGGCATACTGTTGGATCTGGCTCGAATGGCCGGTCACCAGCGCACCCGCCATGCGCACCGGGTCACCGAAGAAGAAGCGCTCATACAATACCTGTCGGCCGGCGAACGCGGAAATGGACGCATCCCAGGCCAGTCTGAACAACGGAATGCGGTCGAACGCCTCGGCGCGCGCGGCCTGGTAGTACTTGCGGATGTCCTCGACCAGGGGCCCTTTCAGATCCGCCTCGGTGGGCATTGCAACGAGCCCGCTGGCGCCAATCTGTTGAATGATCTCCACCATGCGCGGGTAGAGTCTCGGGAACAGGTTGCGCGCCGCGTCCAACGGGTTCCATGCCGGACGCATGACGCCCCACTCGTCGAGCTCGGCGTCGGCCTCGGCCGCGCGCAAGAATGCCTTCATGGTTTCCAGGTTCACCCAAATCTCGGCCAGCTTCTCATGAATGTGCTGGAACACTTCCGCGCCGATGGCATTCACCATCAGGTGAGCGAGGCCCAGCATGAACTCGCACTTGGCGATGTTCTTCACCACGACCTGGTGGGTCATGTGCACAACGGCGCCGGTACGGGCATACGCGTCGTTACACCGCTTGATGTCACGATAGAGTACAACCTTCTCCCACGGAACAAACACATCGTCGAAGATGACGACCGCGTCCATTTCCTCGAAGCGCGACCCCAGTGGGTGATCGAAATGGGAGCGGCCGTAGTCGACGCTCTCGCGGCAAATGAAGCGCAGGCCTTCGGTATCATTCGGAATCGAGAACCCGAACGCGTACGGCGCGTCGTCTTCGGGATTTTTCAGCAGCGTTGACGGAAATACCATGATCTCATCGGAGATGGGCAGCGTGGCCAACATCCGGCAGCCGCGGATCACAATACCGGCATCGGTCTCTTCCTTCACGCGCGCGGCGAGGAAGGGGTCCGCCTGTTTTGCGGAATTCACAGCGCGATTCGCCTGCGGGGGAATCAACGTGTGTGTCAGGCAGAGATCGTTCTCGCGCAGATACTCGTAGTAGCGGACCGCGTTGTCGCCAAATCGGGGGTCCGCCTCGGCCAGGAAGGGAGCGCCGGCGGCATAGCCGGTCATGGCACGGTTGATGTAGTCAGGCACGCGACCCATCATGCCGTGAGTGTAATCCTCCCAAACTTTCATCGCCTTGCTGATGCTGACCAGCTCATCACGGGTCTTCGGCATCATGAACGAACGGGCCACTTTGCGACCGCTGCTGGGCGAGTCATACAGACTGACCGCCGGGTTCTGCCACTGCAGGTCATACAGCTTCGCGAGAGTTTGCACGCCGCCCCGCAATGCGGGATGGGTCGTCACGTCTTTGATCAGCTCACCGCGATACCAGATGGCCGGCGGCCGCTCCCGCAGCCGTTGCAGAACCTGTTCGCCCCGTCGTGCCCCGTTTGCCATCCGCATCCCCTCACATTGCTGTATTACGAAGTATGCAATTGATTTACTATATCGTAAGTTCAAGCTCGCACCGGCGTCAATGGAGGCGCGCATGAGCGCACGCAAAGCCAAGTCCCAACAGGGTATTTCGTCTATTGAAGTGGGCGCGCGCCTGCTGCAGGCCCTCACGGCCGCGGCCCGGCCGCAGATGCTGCGCGACCTGGCGGCTGCCGCGCAGATGCCGGCAGCGAAGGCGCACCGTTACCTCGTGAGCTTCATGCGCATGGGGCTGGTTGAGCAGCAGCACGAAACGGGCCTCTACGATCTTGGCCACTTTGCGCTGGATCTGGGTTTGAGTGCGATTGCACGCCTCGAACCCGTGAGCCTGGCAGCGCCGGCGTTGGCGGAATTGCGCGAGGAAATCGGTCAAACAGTTGCGTTGGCGGTATGGGCCAATCACGGCGCCACCATTGTGAGGTGGCTGGGTGCCGATACGCCGGTCTCCGCCAGTCTGAGGGTCGGCGCCGTGATGCCACTGACTCGATCGGCCACGGGACAGGTGTTTCTCAGCTTCCTGCCCAATGACACAACAGCCTCTTTTGTGAAGAAGGAGCTGGCGGATCAATCGCGACTCGGATTGTCACCGCACACGCGTGAGGAAGTGGACCAGATCATTGCGCAGACCCGCCGTCGTGGATTTGCGCGAACGAGCGATTTTATACCGGGGATTGCCGGGGTCGCCGCCCCGGTGTTTGATCAATCGGGGGCGTTGACGTTGGGGTTGGTGGCACTGGGGTACAGCAAGCCATTTGATGCTTCGATGGACGCGATTGCCGGCGCCACCGTGCGCAAGGCACAGCAGCTATCGCGGCGGTTGGGGGCGCCCAAGGGGTAGCTCCGGCAACTGCTCGAGCACATGATCGAGCACCACGTGGAAGTGTGCGCTGAACTGGGCGCCCAGCTTTTCCTCTATGCGCCGATAAGTTGCGTCGATGTCCGGTGCCATGCTGGCCGCCAGCTCACGGGCCTTGGGTGTCACCGACACCAGCACTCTGCGCTGATCATGCTCAACGCGCCGCCGCGTGATATACCCCGCCTGCTCCATCCGCTCGAGGACACCCGCCATGCTCGGGCTCGAGATTGCGCACAATTCACCTATCTGCCGCGGCTCCAGGGCGGGCACGTCCAGCAGCACGCGCACAATGCGCCACTGCTGTTCCGTGATCCCGTGGGCGTTCAGAATCGGACGAAAGTACGAGATCACGCGCTCCCGTGCCTGCATCAGCAGCAGGGGCAGATTGCGATGCTGCAGCTTGCGGGATTTGAGCGCCATGGTTGACATACTCACATATTAGTAATCAAATTGCTAATGTATTAGTGAATTCACCCTGGGGCGACCCATGTCGAATGTTCCTGTGGAAGTGGCACCCTACCGGCTTTCCGGCCGCGTTTACGGGACGCTAGTGAATCACCGCAGCGCGTTGCAGCTCATCGGAGAGGCAGTCAGCGCAGCCCCGTACAAGGCCGCGCCCCAGGCGCCCGTCCTTTACATCAAACCGCGCAACACGCTGGCTGGCCCGGATGCTGTCGTGGTGGTGCCGCGCGACGCCGACGAGCTGGAAGTGGGAGCGTGCCTCGGTGTTGTGATTGGCCGGACGGCATGCGCTGTACCCGAACGCTCGGCGTTGGATTTCGTAGCCGGCTATCTGATCGTGAACGATGTCAGCGTGCCTCATACCGTGTACTACCGCCCTTCCATTCGCTTCAAAGCCCGGGACGGCTTCTGTCCAATGGGCCCCCGAGTAGTCGCGCGCTCTGCCGTACCCAACCCGGACAACTTGCGGATCAATGTGTCAGTCGACGGACAGCAGCGCCAATCTGCCAGCACTGCCGAGCTGGTCCGACCGGTTGCGCGTTTGTTGGCGGACGTCACCGACTTCATGACACTGTCGCCGGGGGATGTACTTGCGGTTGGAGCCGCGGCGCCGGCTCCGCGGGTTCGAGCCGGGCAGCGTGTAGCAATTGAGATTGACGGAATCGGGCGGCTGGTAACTTCGTTTGTCGGGGAGGCGTCATGAAGCAAGCCCGTGTTGCTTTTGCCGGCGCCATCCACACGGCCGAACCGGACGGACGCGATGGGCTGCGGCTCGCCGATGGCCGGCACGTGTCCGAGGAACAGGTTGTCTGGCTGTGCCCCTTCGAGCCGGGAACCCTGATCGCCCTGGGGCTCAACTACGCCGATCACGCGAAGGAGCTTTCCTTCGGCAAACAGGAAGAGCCGCTCGTCTTCTTGAAAGGCCCTGGCAGCGTGATCGGACACCGCGGCGTCACACGTCGCCCTGCCGGTGTGAAGTTCATGCACTACGAGTGTGAGCTGGCGGTCGTGATCGGGCGAACGGCCCGCAACGTGAGCCGCGATGACGCCCTCGCCCACGTGGCTGGGTATTGCATAGCCAACGACTATGCGATTCGCGACTACCTGGAAAACTGGTACCGCCCGAACCTGCGCGTGAAAAATCGCGATGGCGGTACGGTGCTCGGTCCCTGGCTGGTGGATGCGGCGGACGTACCCGACCCGGGTAATCTGGAGCTGCATACGTACGTCAACGGTAAGTTGGTACAGCATGGCAACACTCGCGATCTGGTCACCGACGTACCCGGGCTCATTCACTACCTGAGCTCATTCATGACACTCTCTGCCGGCGACGTCATTCTCACCGGCACGCCCGAAGGGATTGTCAACGTCAATGAGGGCGACGAGGTCATTTGCGAAATCGAGGGCCTGGGGCGGCTGCAGAACACCCTGGTGCCCGATGCCGTGTTTGGAAGAGGAAGCTGACAATGAAGATCGACCACCTGGTCAACGGCAAGAGCCTGCCAGGCACCACCTATTTCGAAGACATCAATCCGTCGAACCAGGAGGTGCTGGCGGAGATTGCGGCGGGTGGAGAAGCCGAGATCCATGCGGCCGTGGCCGCTGCAAAGGCCGCCTTCCCGGCGTGGGCCGCGCGGCCCGCGGCTGAGCGGGCCGCCCTGTTGCGCAAGCTGGGCGACCTGATTGTCCGGCACGTCCCGCAGATCTCCCAAACTGAATCCACGGACACGGGACAGCCGATTGCCCAGACCGGCAAACAGTTGGTGCCCCGCTCGGCCGACAACTTCTACTACTTTGCGGAAATGTGTGTGCGGGTGGATGGCCACACGTACCCCACCCCGACCCATCTCAATTACACCCTGTTTCATCCGGTCGGCGTTTGCGGTCTGATCTCGCCCTGGAACGTCCCGTTCATGACGGCTACCTGGAAGACAGCGCCGGCTCTGGCGTTCGGCAACACCGCGGTGTTGAAGATGAGCGAGCTTTCTCCACTGACCGCCTCGCGGCTCGGTGAGCTGGCGCTGGAGGCAGGCATCCCGCCCGGTGTGCTGAACGTGGTCCATGGATACGGCAAAGACGCCGGCGAGGCGTTGTGCCGGCATCCTGATGTCAGAGCAATATCCTTTACAGGCTCCACTGTCACCGGCGATCGGATCGTCCGTGCGGCGGGCCTGAAGAAGTTCAGTATGGAGCTCGGTGGCAAGAGTCCGTTTGTCATTTTTGCCGATGCCGACCAGGCCCGTGCCGTCGATGCCGCCATTTTCATGATTTTTTCCAACAACGGCGAACGCTGCACCGCCGGCTCGCGAATTCTCGTGCAACGCTCCATCTATGCCGACTTCGTCAACCGCTTTGCCGAGCGGGCCAAACGGATCAGTGTCGGCGACCCGCTGCAGGAGTCGACAATCGTCGGACCGATGATCAGCAAGGCCCACCTGGAGAAGGTGCGCGGCTACATCGAGCGCGGCCCCCGGGAGGGCGCCACGTTGGTTTGCGGTGGTGTCGATCGTCCCTCCTATGCGCCGGATCTGCCGCAGGCGCTGCGCAACGGCAACTTTGTCTGGCCCACCGTGTTTGCCGATGTGGACAATCGCATGAAGATTGCACAGGAGGAGATCTTCGGGCCCGTGGCGTGCCTGATTCCCTTCGAAGACGAAGCGGACGCCATTGCCAAGGCGAACGACATCCAATACGGTTTGAGCAGCTATGTGTGGAGCGAGAACCTCGGACGTGCACATCGGGTAGCGGCTGCGATCGAAGCCGGCATGTGCTTTGTCAATAGTCAGAATGTCCGCGACTTGCGGCAGCCGTTCGGCGGCACCAAGGCGTCCGGGGTCGGTCGCGAAGGAGGCACGTGGAGTTATGAGGTCTTCCTCGAGCCGAAGAACGTGTGCGTGAGCCTGGGCTCGCATCACATTCCCCACTGGGGCAAATGAATGAGCCTCTACCAGTTGCAGAAGTTCCTGTTCGACCTCAACCGGGATCCCGCGGTCCAGGGTGAGTATCGCAAGGATGCCGCGACGCTGGTGCAGCGCTACGAGCTGACCGCGGAAGAGCGGGACGCGATCGTTCGCGGTGACGTTGGATTGATCTACGTGTTGGGTGCCAATGGCCAGTTGCTGATGCACTTCGCGGCCTTCCTGGGTATGCCCTGGCCGGGCTACATCCAGGCCATGCGCGACGGTATCGTCAAGCACGGGCCGGTCCGCGCGGGGATCTATGCAATGACCACAGCCGTGGACGAAAAGGTGGCGGGCGTATGAGTCTCGTATTTGCAGGTATCTGCAGCCACGCGCCGGGAATCACCGGGCGCGCGGACATGGCTCCGGCACAACTGCGGGAGCCTTTGTATGCCGCGTTCCGAGGGATGCAGCAACAGCTCGAGGCCGCGCGGCCGGACGCTTTGATCATCATTGCCGCCGAGCACTTCGCCAACTTCTTCATGAACAACATGCCGAGCTTTGCCATCGGCATGGCGGACCGGTACCAGGGTCCGATCGAAGATCCGAGCTGGCTGCGCATTGCGCGCACGGCGGTCCCGGGCAATGCCTCTGTGTCCCGGCAGCTCATCCAGGAGATCATGCAGACGGTGGATGTGGCCTACGCCGAGGAATGGAAGTTCGATCACGGCATCATGGTCCCCCTGCACTTCCTGACACCCCGCTTCGACATCCCGGTCATTCCGGTCAACATCAATTGCCAGGGCCCACCCCTTGCGCCACTGCACCGGGCGTGGGCATTCGGTGAGGCCATCCGGCGCGCTGCCGACCGGCTCCCGCAGCGAATTGCATTGGTAGGCACGGGCGGAATCTCGCATTGGCCGGCCACGCCCGATTCCGGTCGCATCAACGAAGCCTGGGACCGGGACTTTCTCGCGCGTTGGTCACGCAACGACCGTGACGCCATGTTGTCCTATTCGGATAGGGATACCTACCGCGACGCCGGCCAGGGTGGCTTCGAAATCCGTACTTTCATCAGCGTAGCCGCCGCGGCCCGTGGCCAAGGGCAACTGCAGCACTACGCGCCGATCCCGATATTTGCCGTCGGCTGCACCGTGGCCACCATGGACATCGCCGCCTGAGGTTTACCCATGCCGCATCTGGTCGTCCTGTATACCAACAACCTGGAGACCCAAAGCGACATGAGCGCGCTGTGCAGGAAGCTCGCGGATGCCATGCTGACAGTCAAGGATGAGGCATCGAAGCAGGTATTCCCTACTGGAGGGACCCGAGTGCTGGCCTTTCCGGCGGCGCACTTCGCGGTCGCGGATGGACAGCGGGACTACGCCTTTGTCTATCTCAACCTCAGGATGGGCCGCGGCCGCTCGGACGATGTCAAGAAGAAGGCAGGCGAAGCCCTGCGCGCCGTGGCCCTGGAACACTTTACCGACCTGCTGGCGAAGCGCTACATCGGCATCACAGTGCAGGTCGATGAAGGCCAGGAAGCCTTCGACGCCAAGCTCAGCTCCATACACCCCCTTTTCAACCGGAACTGATCATGCTCACGCCCGAAGTCATTCAACAGCTTGCGCGTCAATTGTACGACGCACGCAAAAAGCGGGTCCAACTGCGGCACTTCTCCAAACAACATCCGCACATGACCATTGAGGATGGCTACTCGATTCAGCGCGAATGGGTGAAGCTCGAGCGGGCCGACGGCCATGTCATCAAGGGCCGCAAGATCGGTCTCACTTCACGGGCCATGCAGCAGGCGTCGCAAATCAATGAGCCGGACTACGCCCCTCTCATGGATGACATGTTCTTTGAGACCGGCTCCGAGATTCCGGTCGAGAAGTTCATTGCTCCGCGGGTGGAAGTCGAGCTGGCGTTCATTCTCGACAAGCCGCTGAAGGGGCCCGGGGTCACGCTCACGCAGGTTTTGAATGCCACGGCGTATGTCATCCCCGCACTGGAGATCATCGACGCCCGCATCGAGCAGTTCGACCGGGAGACCAAGGCACCGCGCAAGGTATTCGATACCATCGCCGACTTTGCGGCCAACGCCGGCATTGTGACGGGAGGCCGGCCGGTACGGCCCGATTCCGTGGACCTGCGTTGGGCCGGCGCGATGTTGTACAAGAATGCCGTCATTGAAGAAACCGGCCTGGCGGCCGGTGTGCTGAATCATCCGGCCACCGGTGTTGCCTGGCTGGCCAATAAGATTGCGCCGTATGATGAGCAGCTCAATCCCGGCGACCTCGTCCTGGGCGGCTCGTTTACGCGCCCTACCCTGGCCACGCGCGGCGATGTGATCCATGCCGACTACGGCCCGTTGGGCAACCTCACTTTTCGATTTGTGTGACCATGCAGCTACCGCAAAATTCGTTGAAGCGCGCCCTGCGCAGCGGCCAGACCCAGATCGGCCTCTGGCACGGACTCTTTCATCCCTATGTCACTGAGCTGTTGGCCGGTACGGGCTTTGACTGGCTGTGCCTGGATGCCGAGCACTCACCCAGTGACCACCACAACCTGCTGGCGCAGCTACAAGCGATCGCGGCCTATCCCGTCGCGCCCGTGGTGCGAGCCGTATCGGACGATGTGTCTCTGATCAAACAGTACCTCGACATCGGTGTGCAAACATTGCTGATTCCGATGGTGGAGAGCGCCGCACAGGCGGCGCGCATCGTGGCCGCCACCCGCTACCCTCCGCGCGGCATTCGAGGCGTCGGCGCCGCCCTCGCGCGTGCGTCGCGTTGGAATCAAGTTCCTGACTACCTGCAGCGGTGCGAAGAAGAGATCTGTGTGCTGGTCCAGATTGAATCGGTTACCGGTGTGCAGAATCTGGGCGCCATTGCCAACACGGAAGGTGTGGATGGCGTCTTCTTTGGGCCTTCCGACCTGGCCGCCTCAATGGGACTGTTGGGCAAGGCCGGTGACGCGCGTGTCCAGCAGACGATCGTCGAGAGCATTGCAACGGTTCGCGCCGCCGGCAAGGCCGCGGGAATCCTGACGGGCGACACAGACCTTGCGCGCAAATACATTGAGCAGGGAGCGACCTTTGTTGCTGTCGGGCTCGATACGAACTTGCTGGTTCGTTCGGCTACCGAGCTCGCAAAGAAATTTCGTCCGCCACAATGAACGCATGGATGGCCTTGACGTCATCGAGCGACAGGGCATCCTTGAAAGAAGGCATCCCGGCGTAAGACAACGCACCCTCGTACACAATCGACTCGAAAGCTGCGTGAGTGGCGGCGGGCAGGTTCCATAGATTCGGATACGCGTTGGGAATGCCGCGGAAGCCGTGACACCCCGCGCACCGTCCAATGAGTGACTCGCCTTTTTTGATGATCGCCGCATCCTGAGTGATTGCAGCCGGCGTCGGCTGCAACTCGTGCTTCACAGGGGGCGGTAAAGGCACGGGCCCTCCCCCCAATTTGAATACCAACAGCTTCTCCGTGTTCACATACTTCAGTGCCGCAGATCCCGCCGGGTAGCCGATTTGGCTGAACGCGCCGCCGAAGCCCGCCAACACGGCGACGAATTGCGTGCCATCCAGCTCATAGGATATGGGCGCCGCCACAATTCCCGTTCCGGTGGGGATGTTGGCAAGCTCGCGCCCGTCCTTGGCGTCATACGCCTGAAACTGACCGCCAGCCGAACCCTGAAACACCACACCACCGGCCGTTGAGAGCACACCGCCGCTCCAGTAAGGCTGCGGCGCTGTCTGCCAGACCAACCGTCCATTCACGGGATCCCAAGCCTTCAACACCGACTGAAACGGCGGATCGTGCGGTCCCGGATTGGGCGGCGCCCAGGGAATGCCGTTATCGTGGCGGCTCCAACCGACCTCATCGCCTTCGTTGTTGGCCCCCAACCGGAACTTCACCTGCTCACCCGGTACCATGCCAAAATTCATTCCGGCATCGAGTGCGGGTATGAACACCCGATGAGCCGCCGGACTGTAGGACATGGGCATCCAATTGTGCCCGCCCGCCTGTGAGGGCCAGATTTCCTGCCTGCCGTGGGAGAAGTCGGCTTCGGGGGTCATGATCGGACGGCCCGATTTCAGATCGACACCCTTCGCCCAGGTGACCTTGGTGTAGGCCTGGGCCCCCAACAATTGGCCACTTTGCCGATCCAGCACATAGAAGAAGCCGTTCTTCGGCGCTTGCATGAGCACCGGGCGATTGCGCCCACCCAGCGACAACTCCGCCAGAATCATGTTCTGCGTGGCGGTGTAGTCCCAGCTATCAGCCGGGGTCGTTTGATAGTACCAACGCATGCGGCCGGTCTTCGCATCCAACGCGACAATCGACGACAGGTACAGGTTGTCACCGCCGCCCGGGCTGCGTGTCCACACAGGGTGCGGCATCCCATTTCCCGTACCGACGTACAGCAACCCGAGCTTCGGGTCATACGTCATGGAGTCCCAGGCGGTGCCGCCCCCTCCCAGATCCCAACGCGAGGCTTTGCTCCAGGTCTTGCGAGCCAGGGTCACATCCGGACTCTCGTCAGGTCCTTTGGCAGGATCGCCGGGCACCGTGAAGAATCGCCACGACAACTTGCCGGTCGCGGCGTCATAGGCGCTGACATAACCCCGCGCCCCCATCTCGGCGCCCGAATTTCCGATGACAATATTGTCGCCGGCCACTCGCGGAGCGCCGGTGCTCACGTAGTTCATGGTCGTCCGGTCAGTGAAGGTGTCCACCTTCCACTGCTGTGTCCCTGTCTTCATATCCAAGGCAATCAGGTAGCCATCGAGCGTGGCAATGAATACCCGGCCACCTGACAGGGCCACACCCCGGTTCACCGCATCACAGCATGCCCGGCGCACCCATTGTCCCTGCACCTGCGGATCGAACTTCCATAACAACTTGCCGTTGCGGGCATCGACGGCATACACCACGCTCCACGGACCTGAGAAGTACAAGACGCCCCCTGACATCAGCGGCGTCGCCTCATTGCCTCGATGGGTGCGTCCCCTGACCACAAAATCCTGAAACTGAAACGCCAGGCCCAAAGAGCGAACATTCTCAGTCGTGATCTGAGTCAATGGCGAGAAGCGCGAGTCGTCGGAAGTCCGGCCGTACAAAGGCCACTCCGATCCGCCATCGGCAGCACCCGCCGCGGTGGCGGCGCTCGCGAGGCATAACAGCAGCAATCCCTTTTTCAACATGGCAGGCTCGCTCTCAGAAGGTCGTACGAACATTGAAGCCGATAGTACGTGGCCTGATGGTAGTGGCGCTCGAAACGCCGGCCGACCGGGTGAAATCCAGGTACGGCGCCGCATCCGTGAGGTTGTCCAGGTACAAACGGTATTCCGTATTGTTGTTGGTGACATTGAGTCCGGCATTGACCACATGATAGGCCGCCTGGACTTGGGTGGCGTCCGGGATCGCGCCAATGCTGCCGTCGGGATACGAGATGGTCTGCTCAGCCTCAAAGGCGCGCAGATTCGAGCCATGGAATTGATAGTCCAGCCGGAAAGTGGCCGCCCAGTCAGCGCGGTTCAGGAACCGATACTCGCCATGCGCGCTGGCCGACCAGCGCGGAGTATCGAGCACCTGTTGACCCACCTGTGCGGATACGCCGGGCGCGGTCTGGGTGATGCGGGAATCAATGTACGAAGCGTTGCCGCCGAGCACGAGCCCTTCGGCAACAGTTGATTCGACGGACAACTCCGCGCCCTTGATCTTGGCTGCGCCCACATTGCCCACAAACTGGAAACCGCAGGAGTTGAGATTCACCTGCTGCTGAATCTTCTTCCAGTCCGTGTAGTAGAGCGCAGCGTCGATCAGGGTGTGGCGCGGACCCACTTCGTTCTTGGTACCCAGCTCATAGGTCCACAGGCTGTCCGGTTGGAAACTCGCGGGCGCCCGACTGATGCCCAGCCGCTGGAAATCGGGCTCGCACAACGGGCTATCCGTGTTGAAGCGATTGGGGCCACCCTGCCGGAATCCCTTGGTGGCACTTCCATACAACAGCGAGTTGTCCATGACGTGATAGCTGACGCTGTACTTCGGTGTCACGCCGACGTCAGTGCTTTTCTTTCCGTCAACCGAGCTCGATCCACCATTGAAGATACCGTCGAAAAGACCGTCGACCTTCTGGTTGATGTCAAACCAGCGCAGCCCGACGCTCAAATCCAGACTGCTCAATACCGAGTACGTGACATCGGCAAATGCCGCCTTTTGGATGGTATGGGTGAGCTGATCTCCCGAGTAGGTCAGATCGGTGCCGGTACCAAAGAACGCGCCCGCTCCGATTGTGTTGACGGTCTGGTACAGCTCGTCGCGTTGATGAGCGTAGAAGAGCCCCACCGTCCACTTCAGGCGAGCATGCGGATCGGAGGACGCGAGTCGCAGCTCCTGAGTGAACGTGCGTGAGGAGGTATCCGATATGTTGTAGGAGTTGTCATTCAGCAGCGGTGGCACCAGCCCCGCAATGAACAGCGAGTAGTCACGATCCCACTGGACCTTGCGATTGACCCACCCGGACAGTGAAGTGAGGGTCACTGCATCCCACTGTTGGTTCACATTCAGACTGTAGACATCCAAGTCGTCGTGAGTGGGCTGGTTGAAGCGCACCGAATTCTGGAAATCCGGCAGATTGGTGAAGTAATCGTCCGGGTTGGCCTTGTTCATGCGCTGCAGGGTCGCAACGGGCAGTACAGTCAGCGAATCCGTGGGAGTCCACTTCATGGAGGCGCGTGCCGTAACAGTGCGGCGGCCGTTCCAGTCATCGCTGTTGAAGGTGCTGGGGGATGCAAATGTTGTGGGCGCAAACGGCTGGCCTGCCGGATTGGCGCCGTGACCCCACACCTCCACCTGGCCACCCGGTACGTTGTCGACATAGCCGGCATCATAGCGGTACGAGCCGCCCAGGCGGATCGCCAACTGGTTGGTGAGCAGCGGGACGTTCAGGAATGATTCCGCATTGTAGGAAATTCCGCCATGCGCCACGGAAGCGACGCCACCTTCGGCCGTGACTGCGAATTTATCGAGTACCGGCTCCCGCGTTACATACTTGATGGCGCCGCCCATGGCGCTGCCGCCATACAGCGTGCCCTGCGGGCCTTTCAGGACTTCAACCCGCTCGAGATCGATCAAGGCCGGATCCGCGGCACCACTGAAGCCGGTGCCAACGGTAATGAGCGAGATATCGTTGAGATAAATGCCCACGGTCGGGCTGGATGCGGCGGTGCTGATGCCGCGGATCGAGTAGCGGCTCTGGCCGGGCTCGCTGCTCGAAAATGACACGCCCGGAATGGACAGCAACAGGTCGTGGAAGTCGCCCGCACCGGCGCGATCCATGTCCTGCGCGGAGATGGCGGAGACGGAGATCGGGATGTCCTGAATGCGCTCGGCACGCTTCTGCGCTGTAACAACGATCTCGCTTACCGTGTCTGGTTCCGCGGCCGTCTGTGCGGCGACGCCCGCCGACAAACAAGTCGCGATCACACCCACGCCGGCTCGAGTCGGCGACCTCCCAACAATGCGCTTTGTCATTTTTTCTCCGGGAGCAATGCGCCAGAGGCGGCGGTGGCACAACCGATGTCCTGCTCTGCGGTACCGCCCGAAACGCCGATCGCGCCAACGGTCCGGCCGTTGATCTTGACCGGCACGCCACCTGGGTCAGCGGTCAGTTGCAGAAGCAGAAACAAGTCGCGGGTGGGCGGGTCCTGACTCATGGTCGACAGCGCTTGCGTGGCTGCACCCGTGCGTACCGCGGATTTGGCTTTCAACGCGGCGACTTCGGCTGTTACCGGGGCTGCGGCGTCCTGCCGGCGCAGTAGAATCAACGCGCCGCCGCCATCCACGATGGCGATGCTGAAGGCCGGCCAGCCCTTGTTTTTGGACTCGCTGAGGCAGCGCTGAGCCATTGTATCGGCCAGTGCCTGAGTGAGCACCGCTTCGGGCTCTGCAGCACCCGCGCTCGTCAGCACAGCACTGGCAGGCGTCAGCGCTGCTACGAAAGCTGCGTACCCGAAACTCGGAAACTTCGGCATGCCCTGTCTCCCCCGGCTCTTGATTGACCGTGTGGGGAAATACTAGGAGCACAGCTCACCCGGGCGCTTTCGCGATCGTCACTAAAATTGGCCGCCTCGCTTCGCTACGGCGGGGGCGACGGTATTGAGGCGGATGCGATTCAGCTCGCTCGGAATTGAGACGGCGGCGCGCCGAAGTGGCGCGCGAACGCGGTGCTGAACGCGCTCGCGGAGCCGAATCCCGCCGAGAAGGCGATATCCGTGAGGGAGAGCTGTGGGTCGGCCAGCAATTGCTGCGCCTTCTGCAAGCGCAGGGCCCGGCAAAAATCGTAGACCGTCGTGCCATACAACAGATGAAAACCCGTGCACAGCTTGTTGCGATTGATTCCGAATTGGCGTGCGAGCTGATGCAGGGTCGGGGGCTCGGTAAAGCAGGTTTCCAGGAACTGCCGCAGGTCATTCAGCAAGCGCCGATCGCGCTCAGTCACCCGCAAGATCCGCGGCTGCGCGCCCTCGTCCGCCTGGAAGCGATCGAGAATGTGCGAAAAGAGGACCATGATGCGGTTTTCAATGTGCGCAAGGGGGATCGACGGCACGAGGGCACAATCGATCACCCCGGCCGTCGCACTCAATTCTCCATCCGTGGGGGGCGCCACCGTGAGCCGTGGAGTTGATCGCTTGCGGCAAATGAAAGCACGCAAGGTCGGCGAAACCACGGTCGACTCATCCTCCAGGTAATCCCAGAGTTGACTTCGACGCATGGAAATAGTCAGGGACTTCGATTCCTGGTTGGCAGGAAGCCTCTCGACCTTGCGTACACCGTCATCGTGCATCAGCAACGCGGTGGCGGCACCCCGCAGGCTGATTTCGTGGCGCTTCTCGAATGTCATATAGCGATGGCCGGACAACTGGACGTGTACTTTCAACAGGTCCTGCCCATCGATGGTGCCCACAAAGTCCTGCCCGACCGGCTGGTCCATAATGTGCGCATAAATGCCGTCGTTTAAGACGAGATCGCAGGTGGGTACTGACACTCAATTAATGTCGGGGCAAATCCGGATACTGTCAAGCACGGCGCCGTTGTTCGTGCGCAACAGGGGAATCCCTGACCCGAGGGAGTCCCGAGTTGCCTCGGGACTCCCGCGCCGACGGTTATTGAGCGAACAAGTTGAAGTCGAACGCACAGCCCGAGGTGGTTGTGAAATCCAGCCGATAGCCCTGGCTGAACTCATCACTCGGCAGCGGTGTGGACGTCATTGTCACCGGCTTCAACGGGACGATGTGCAGGTGGCCTGCCACAACCGAACCGTCCTGCTGGGTAACCGGCTGTACAGGTACCTGCACCTGGAACACCGCACGCACGCCACTCGCGACTGAGCACGCGTCAGTCACACGGAGCGTGTCGCCGGAGAACTGCAGGTTGCGCGTCCAGCTTTGGACCGATGCCGAGTTGGCCGAATAGGCATTCGACAAATCCGCCGCCACCGCAACCGTGCCGCCGGTATTGGTGTAGCTCATTGTTGACTGCACGGTATCGCTCTGTGCTTCCGGGACCACCGAGCCGTCGGCACGCTCGAACCTCAATCCATTGGTATAAATGACTTCCTGATGGATACCGCTGTGGGACCAGATGTTCTGCGTCACGGCGAGCCAGTCGTTCTTGAAGAACGTGAAGGCCCCCTGATCCTGGTGTGCATGCGACTGGTCATATTTTCCTGCGACAAACGATATCCAAGAAGCGTCCGTGGACCAACCCGATCGGGCAAACAGTACACCGGCGCCCGTGGCCTGATACACCAGGGCCGTCGGTTGCAGCGGTGTCGCCGGCAACGGGAGCAGATCGCCGTACACATTCGACGCCTGGCTCACGCCATTCACCGAATTGTTGTTCAACCACCAGGTGCCGCGCTGTGCCTGGGCGGTGCCCCGGCTGAGCACAACCGCCTCGTGGACCAGATTCTCATGGTAGTCATAGAGGTCAGGAATCGATGAGCGCGACTGATCGCCGATCGGGGCAAACCGGTCCAAGGTGGGCACGGTGGCATTGACCCAATAGTCGATAGTTTCGCGAGTATGGGGTGTCAGGCTCGCCAGGTCCTCACCCGTGGAGTCCTTCCAGTATATGTAGTTTTCAAACAGGTTATGGAGGGCCGTGCCATACCCCGTGCCTTCACGTGTTCCGCCACCCGGCAAGTTGGCGTAGTAGTCAATCAGCAGCGGGAACTTGTTTGTCTGCAGGAAGCTCAGCCAGGTTGTGCTCTTCGACGCGAGCGCCCACAGCATGGTTGCGCGCATGAAGCTGTAGTAATAGTTGTCGCCCGGGTCGCAGACCGCCCATCCCGACCAGGCATGCGGCACGCCGCCCCATGAGGCGGAATCTGGATTCCACACGTTCTGCAGCGTTTGCTCAGCGAACGCCGCCCATCGCTGTTGCTGTGCGGAGCTGAGCCGATCGAATGCGTAGTCGTATGTGAGTGCCAGCTCTTCCATCTCAGGGCCAACATCGAGATATGAATCGCCGGCAATCTCGGGCACCCCGCCGCTCGCGGCGGCATTCTCGGCAGCCGTCACCATCGCCTCGACGCGCGAGATGGCGTCGTTGATATAGGCCACGTTGCCGGTGATCTTGAACATGATCACTGACTGCATGGCTGAATACCCATAGGGCGGGTCGCCCCGAAGCGCCGCGTCAGCGCCCGCTTTGAATCGCGCGAACGCAGTTGAGCTTTGGCTTACCTGCGCATAGCTCGCCACTGAGATAAAGGGGCGATTTTGCGGCAGGTTGTAGGTGAACCCGGGATAGGCAGATTGGCCCGGTGGCAGCACGGTGCATGCGGACGGAGCGCCGCCACCGGAACCGCCACCGCCCGAGCCGCCGCCGGTGCCATCACCACCCCCAGTCCCGCCGGATCCGCCACCCGCCGGCGGCGCCTGCACCACTGTCAGATTGGCCACCGCATCATCCAACAGAAACCCAACCGCCTGGCCCCCATCCTGAGAGAGGCGAATGTCTATCGTCGCCAGCGGCTTGGTCGAATCCAAAGGCAACAGTACCGAAACAGTTCCCTTGTCACCCACCTGCCCGGACAGTGTCGTGCATTGGCTCGCGTCCGAGCCGTCCGCATAGTACGCCATCGCGCAAAAATCGAGAGCCGAGCTGCTTTGGGTGACCGACGCCACATGCGCGCTGATCGCAAATGCACTCGCCGTCCCGCCGGCGAACTCATCATCCTCCCACCAGACATTGTTTCCCCAACCGTTGATCGACACGCTCAAGCTGTTCGCGCCCTCGAGCGCCGCTTGCGCTGTTTGCACCACGACGCTGCTCGCATCCTGTGCCTCGAATCCCGACGTTCCCGAATCGAACTGCGGATCGGCGACCAGGTTGGTCGGCGCCGCATGGGCCACCCCCAGCATCAACAAACCCGGCAGCAGCGCCGCGGGCGCGGGCACACTCCTGCCGCGCACAGGTTGTTTTACTCGACTGCGAATCATGAGACCTCCTTTCATCACACAAACATCTTCGGGCGCGTGCGAGTGTATTGATTGTTTGCGCGCTGTGGATTGTCACGGTCGCAGCAAAATTGAGCACGGCCGCACATTGCTACAATTGACATGTTGTAAGTGTCACCTCGTCGCACGGACCTGCGCCCCACAACCAACACTAACTTTACCGGTTGCAGCGCGCGCCCGCCGCCAGGCTCGACCCCGAGCTGTGCGCAACGAAGCCGGCAGACTTCCCGCCGCCGGCACCGCGCAATTGCGCGCCAATTTGCGGCCGCACCGCACAAACGGCACTGGCGCGCGTTTTTGCGCCATTGGTCGCACGCCGTGCGCACGCGGCGCGCTACAGTTGCCTTTTGCGCAATTGAACAGGTTGTTGAGATGGCGGACGACCGCAATGCAACGGAAATGAGGTGGCTCGCGCTGCGTGGCATCCTGATTCGCAACCGCGGCGCGGCGCTCGCGCTCGTGGCGATTCTTCTCGCTGCGCTGGCCGCCCTGTTTGTCGCCTACGAGGTCGACATTTTCCGGGCCGAAGGACTCGCCGAGCAAACCGAGACCATTGAGATCGACGAGATCCTGCTGATCAGCGCCGTCGTGACCTTTTCGCTGCTGGTCTTTGGCGCGATTCAGTATCGGGCGCAGAAGCGGGAAGTCATGCGCCGAATCGAAGCGGAGCGGCGCGCGCGCGAATTGGCTTACCAGGACGGGCTCACCGGCCTGCCCAACCGGCGGCAGTTCGACGAGGCACTGGCGACATTGATCGCATCGCCGCCGCGAACGGGAGCTTCGCACGCGGTACTGCTGCTGGATCTCAATGGTTTCAAACAGATCAACGATGTCTTCGGGCACGCGGTCGGAGATCACGTGTTGATTGTGGTCGCGCAGCGCTTGCGCGCGGCCATTCGCGACTCGGATATGGTCGCGCGGTTCGGGGGCGATGAGTTCGCGATTCTGGCACCCCACCTGGCCGATCCCGAGGCTGCAACGAATGTGGCCCTGCGCATCATCGAAGCCCTGCGCTCGCCGGTCTCATCAGGGAAAGCGGCGCACAGTGTCGGCCTGGGAATCGGTATCGCCTTGATTCCCCAGGACGCCAGCAGCGCGGACGATGCTCTGAGGAAAGCGGACGTCGCCTTGTATCGCGCGAAGGCGGAACGGCGCTCGGCGCTGCGCTTCTTCGAGCCGGAAATGGATCAGCGCGTCAAAGAGCGCGCGGACCTCGAACTGGCCCTTCGAGCGGCGCTGCAGAACAAACAGATCCACACCGCGTTTCAACCCGCCGTCAATGTGCGGACGGGGAGAATCATCGGCTTCGAGATCTCGCCCCTCTGGACCGATCCGGTACGCGGCACGATTGACATGCAGCGTTTCGTTGCTATCGCCGAAGAAGTGGGTCTCATTCACGACCTCGCCGAGGCGATCCTGCGCCAGGGCTGCGAAGCGGCGGTGGGCTGGCCGGACTACACCCGGTTGTCAGTCGACCTGTTTCCGAGCCAGCTAGTGGACCACCAGCTACCGGAGCGAGTCCTGCGCATACTGGCGGAGTACGGCCTGGCACCCCAGCGGCTCGAAATGGAAATCACCGAGAGCGCGCTGGTCGCGGACATGGGCAATTCGAAGAAGATTGTGGACGCACTGCGGGCGGCGGGGGTCCGCGTGGCGCTGAAGAACTTCGGTACCGGCTACTCGAGCCTGTTTCATTTGCGCAATCTGCAACTCGACAAGTTGAAGATTGACCGCAGCTTCATTTCCGATATGCGCTCCAGCAAGGCGAGCGCGGCTATTGTGGATGCCCTGGTCGGCCTGGGACACGGCCTGGGGCTGACCATTGCGGCTGAGGGCATCGAAGGGTTGGAGCAGGAAGCAACAGCCCTGCGCGCGGGATGTGATGAGGCGGACGTGTCGCACTTCGGCCGGATGCTCTCGCCCGAGCAAACGCAAGCGTTGTTTGTCAACGAGAAGGCGCGCATCGCCTGAGTGTCGATGCCGAGCCGGTGACTCGCGTGGCCGGCGTACAACTTTCATTTGCCCCCGACGCGCCCGACCGCGTCTCGACGCGACGAGTTGAACACCGAGTGCAGGTCAGGCGCTGTAATCGCGCGCTTGAACCAGCGTTCCAGGGTCGCAAGCCGGGCTCGTTGAATTCGCGTTCGCACCGCGGGCGCCAATGCGCCGAACCTTTCAACCAACAGACAAACAAGATCCTCGACCTTACTCTCGGCCCGACCCCGGGCAATTCCCTCGGCCATTCCTTCAGCCATTCCTTCAGCCTTTCCCTCAGCCTTTCCCTCAGCCTTTCCCTCAGCCTTTCCCTCAGCCATTCCTTCGGCCATTCCCTGGGCCCTACCCTCAACCATGGCTTGTTGCCGCCAGGTCTTACCGATTGACGCAAGATTTGACTTCATCTTCATCTCCAGCACGTCGACAGATTTTGGCACTGTCTCTCCAAGATCCTCAAAGGCTTCACGAACCAATTCGCAAAACAAGGCCCGCAGCCGCGCCTGGTCTGGATGTCGACGAAACCAATCGCTGACTTCCTCCCGCAGTTCCTCGAGCTCCTGGGGCGCCAGCGGCCGTTCGAGCCGAAACAGCAGTGCCGCGAGACCGCGGCGCCGCGTCAGCTCATCTCCGGGAAAGGCGCTCATATCCAACACATGATAGCGGACGCGTGGCTGCCAAGGCCACAGGGACGACTCTCGCGATGCAGATATGAGTTTTCTGATTTGAGACGGTGCATTCCAGGACTTCTGTCCGTTGTAAACCACCAACATCAGAAGCGGTGGCAATTCCGCGCCGGCCTTCAGCTTGCGCTCGTCGATTATCTGCTGCCACAGCAGCCCCATGTACACCTGTGCGCGCACCGCCATCCACCAGTCGATTCTGCTCTGAAATTCAAACAATAAGTACAAGTAGATGTCCGCACCTTGCCCAGTCGGCAATCTCCAGATTACATCGCCTTCGCGCCGCTGCGCTGAGCCGCGGCGGGTGTGAAACTTCGCGTTGACCCGCTGCAGCCGGGCGAAATCCAGACTGGCGGCGCAGGCCTCTGGGACAAACTCGCGCACGAACGTCTCCACCATGCAAGGTATGGAAAAGAGGCGGTGATACAGCGAGTCCGAGTCGGGCACAGGTGAGCGGAAGTCCGTAGAAGTGCAACTGAAGCGGACATTTCAGCGCGAGGCTTGCTGGAGATCAATTCCACATTCACGTTGAAAATCGCCAAAAATGCGTGGATTTGTTTGGGCATCAACTAGCACACCGTGGGAGGTACCACGTATCAGACGGATGTGCATCGATGTCGGATCGGAGCGAGAGCGACGAGAATGCAACATGCAATGCCATACGCAGCACGTCGCCTCGCGACGCCGCGGGCCGGTGCGTCTACAGACGGGTCATACGGACGTGTCTGAGACGCACCGTCCTGCACCTCGCGCGTGGACGTTGACAAATCACTCCAGCCTGAAATTTACGGTTCGAAATCGATCGGCACTTGCAGTACGATTGCCACCAATCGATCATTTACTGGGATCTACCCATGGCATTGCCCGCATTGACACTCGAACTGGAGGCGCCCTTGGAAGAACGTGTTGCAAGACTCGAAGCGAATGTTGAGCACATCCAGAAGGATGTCTCCGACATGAAGATAGACATTCGACGCCTCGGAGAAAAGATCGACAGCGTGAAGGATTCGGTGACGGCCCTGACGATCAACATGGAGAAGCAGTTTGCGGCTGTTGAGAAGTCGTTTGGCGCACTGCACACCGCCCGAGCGTTTGATCGTGTCTGGTGGTTGCTCATGTCGGCTGCGCTGCTCGGGCTCATGGCCCGCGCATTCAAATGGATCTGACGCACTTCGACCATCACAAACATCGAGCGCATACACAACGTCGGACAGCGCAGGTTTATCGAGCATCCCGCCTGGACACAATTGCCTTGCCCGGATACACACCAGACACCAGCGCGCCCTTGTCAATCACGGGTATGCCGTTCACCAACACATACTTCATGCCGGTACTGTGCTCATTCGGGTGCTCGTAGGTGGAGCGGTCGGTCACGGTGGCCGGATCGAACACCACGATGTCGGCATCCGCCCCTTCCTGTATCCGCCCTTTGCGACGCGCCGCCGCGGTCGCCTTCTCGAGGCGCTGCGCGGGCATCAGGCTCATTTTCCGGATGGCATCGATCAAAGTCACTGTCCGCAGGTTGCGCACATAACGCGCGAGGATCTGACAGTAAGTCCCGGCGTTGCGCGGATGGCCCCGCTCGCCATCGCTGGCAATCGAGGCCAGAGGGTTGGCAATGACCTGGTCGACCACCTCCTGGCGATTCACGAATATGACCACCCCCTGCGATTTCGGCGAGGCATGCAGCTCATCGAACCGCGACTTCGTCAGCCGCTCACCGGTCTCGGGCAGCATCAGCGCGTCGTAGCTGACACCAAACTTCTCCTGCCAACCCGAGTCGAACAGCGCCGAGTTGATGACAGTCATGCCGGCCACGTAAGGGTACGCCTCGGTGGTCACATCGAGCCCGCGAGCCTTGGCGCCGGCAATCAGGTTCAAGCATTCCGGCGCATCTGTCAGGCAGCTCGAGTTGACGTGCACCACCTGCAACGCGGCGCCGGTCACCGCCGCCGCACCAATCACCTCTTCGACCGACTCGATACTGGAGCCCGGCTCCTTTTTGCCGGCGCTGCGCACGTGAGTGAACACGGGCACGTGGTGACTCGCGGCCAGGCGGAAGATTTGAATCACTTCCTCGCGTGTGGCACCGGGCACGTACTGGAGGCCCATCCCTACACCGACAGCCCCTGCATCCAACTCGCCGGCGAGCTGCGACTGCATTCTGCCGAGCTCGGCGGCGGTCGCGGGCTCATTGGTAACGCGCCCGCTCGCCGGAATCAGGTCGGTTGGACCTAACGGCTGACCCAACGCGGTCGCGCGCGCCGCTGCGTGGCTTGCCGAAGTACCGAAGTTGATGAGCGAGTGACCGGTCTTGCTCCCCAGAAACGCTTTGACGTCGGGGACGCCGATTTCCATTTCGAGGCCGCTGGTTACACCGTCGTACGCCTTCAGCGCACCGGAGGATTCATCCTGTGCGTGTTGATGCAGATCGATGAAACCCGGTGCCACAACGAGCCCGTGAGCATCGATCGTGCGCCCTGCGGTGAGGGCTTCGGTCGAAATGCGCACGATGCGTCCATCGGCAATGGCCACATTGGCGACCTCATCGCGTCCGGTTTCGGGATCGAGCACCCGTCCACCCCGGATCACGAGCTCATAAGGCGCGCCCCAGGCCACTGGAGTGAGCGCCGCAAGGACCAGGACCAGGCAATTCTTATGGAACGAGCGCATAGATCACCTCAAAGGGCTGATTAGTCCTTATCGAGACATTTTTGACACGAACAGGACATTTTGTCTATTGTGAGGATAACAACGACCACCGGGGGATAAATTCTAATGCATTATCTGCGCCTCTCAGCGGCTTTGGGGTTCGCCGGCCTGCTCACTTGCAGCGCTCGATATGCCGCGGCGGCGGACACCCTGACTCTGGAAGAAGTCACGGTCACCGCCCAAAAACGCACTGAAAACCTGCAGGATGTGCCCGCGACAATGAGTGTCGTCGGGGCCGATGCCATCAGTGCGTTGCACGCTACCCAACTCTCCGACATCGGTGCCTATGTGCCCGGGTTGCAGGTGGATAGCGGTGGCGCTCCCGGCCAGACCACTCTGTCCATCCGCGGAATTTCGCCCATCAGCGCCAATGCGACGGTGGGCTCGTACATCGACGACACGCCGATCGGCTCCACGGGCTTCCACGACCGCGGCGGCAGTTATGCATTGGATCTGTTGCCTTATGACGTCCGGCAGATCGAAGTCCTGTCGGGCCCGCAGGGCACCCTGTATGGCGCCAACGCCCTGGGCGGCCTGATCAAGTACGACCTCACCACTCCCAGTCTCGACTCGAGTGAATTTCGGGTCGGCGGCACGGTGTTTGGAGTCGATCACAGCTCCGGTGTGGGCAGCGGCTTTCGCGGCTACGCCAACACAATGCTGATTCCCGACAAGCTCGGCATGATTGCCAGCGTCGGCCAGGAGCGCACACCCGGATACATAGACAACGTCGACGGTCATCACAGCGACCAGAACTCGGACTTGCAACGCAGCGCGCGACTGGGATTACTGTGGCAGATCACTG
The DNA here is from genome assembly GCA_018241505.1 of Pseudomonadota bacterium. Classification (GTDB taxonomy): domain Bacteria; phylum Pseudomonadota; class Gammaproteobacteria; order Steroidobacterales; family Steroidobacteraceae; genus 13-2-20CM-66-19. The sequence continues at coordinate 88,734 of JAFEDS010000025.1, forward strand.
ACGCGGCCTCGCTGAAGATCAACGGTCTGTATGCCAACACCGAGTCGGACGGAACCGCCACGGTGGCTCTCGACGCATCCATGCGGCCGCTCGGCGGCGACCTGACGGATAACAACCTCAGGCCGAACGTCTACGACAATACTCTATGGTACTTCGCAGCGACCCTGAACTGGAAGCTGCCGTTCGCCGACTTCGTGTCCGCCACGAGCTGGTCGAAGAAGTCGGATCGCTTCATACAGGACGCCACCTACACCTATCAATCGCTGCTGCCACTCCTGGGCGGCCCCGCCGACGGCACCACGGACTTTCCGCTCTATATCTCGGCCAAACGCTTCAGCCAGGAATGGCGCTTGTCCTCCAACACTCACGGGGCCGTCGACTGGCTCGTCGGCCTGTACTATGACTACGAGAAAGGCACCAACACGCAATTTTTGCGCACGTTCGATGCCAACGGCAACAGCCTCGCGAGCCTGGGCATAGATCCGCTGTTCGCAGCCGCCCTGCCGACGATCTACCGTGAATACTCGGGGTTCGCGAACGCAACCTGGCATGCGAGCAGCCGCTGGGACTTTGGCGGTGGCGTGCGCTATGCGCGCAACGTGCAGGGCTTCAGCCAGATCATCGAACCGGGCTCCCCCATCCTCCCCCCGTCCAACATACCCGGCAAATCGGCCGAGGGGGTCACCACCTGGCTCGGCCGAACCAACTTCAAATTCACCGACCAGATCATGGGCTATGGGCTGGTGTCGACCGGCTACCAGGCGGGTGGTCCGAACACATCATTGCCGGACGTACCTCCCTCGGTATCCTCATCGAAGCTGACGAACTATGAAGTGGGCCTGAAGAGCACGCTCCTGGACGGCCGGGCGATTGTGAACCTGTCTGCCTTCGATCTCGTGTGGAAGCGGATCCAGGTGCCGGGCTCACTGCCGAGCGGCATCACCTATGTAGCCAATGGAAGCGGCGCCCGCAGCCGCGGCGTACAGATCGAATCCACCATCAAACTGATGCAAGGCCTCGTGCTGCGCACCAACGGTTCCTACACCGATGCGATCCTGACGGACGATGCGCCGAGCGCTTTCGGTTACAAGGGTGACCGGCTGCCGCTGGTGCCGCAGGTATCCGGCTCCGTCCGGCTGGACTATGACCGCCCGGCCTTCGCCGATTGGAGCTTCCATGCCGGCACCGGAGTCCGCTACACCGGCCGGCGCTACAGTGTTGGGTTATTTGCACTGGACGGCATTCCGACGGCCGCCTACACCGCGCTGGATGCCAATACGGACCTCAGCAACAGCCATTGGACATTCCGGCTGTTCGCGAAGAATCTCACGGACAAGCGGGCTTACCTGAGCGCCTTCAATATCCCCGACATTTCCGGCGCCGTGAGTGTGCAGAACGAAGCCACGGTGCTGCAGCCGCGGACCCTCGGCCTGGCGGTGGACTATAAGTTCTGAGTAGGCGAGGATGCGGGCCCATTCATTTGAGGCCCACATCCCAATGGATAAGAAAATCAACCTCGTTGCCGGCGTGGTGGCCCTGACTCTGGCCATCACCGCCGCGGGGGCGGCCGAAGCGCCGGCGCCCACCACTCCCATCGTGCTGAAGGCCGCCCACCTGTTTGATTCCGTGTCGGGCAAGTTGGTTGATCACGGTGTGGTCGTGGTCGTCGGCAAGAAAATCGAGGCAGTCGGCGCGGATGCGAAAATCCCCGACGGCGCCAGGACCATTGACCTGGGCGATGCGACGCTCGTACCCGGATTCATTGACGCACACGTTCATCTGAGCGGCGTGGCCAGCAACAACTGGTACGAAGACTGGTACAACGGAATCATGCGCTTTCCGACCGAGCAGGCCCTGTACGGCGCGCACTACGCCAAAGTGACTCTCGAAGCGGGAATCACAACCGTTCGAGACCTCGGGTCTACCGACTACATTGCGCTCAGCATGCGCAACGCCATCAATGCGGGCATGATTCCCGGGCCGCGGATGCTGGTCTCGAACTATGCCGTCGGTTCCACGGGCGGCCACGCCGACCAGGACCCGGTACCGCCACAGAAGATTGCCGTGGCAACCCCGCTGCAGGGCGTGTGCAACGGCCCCGAGCAATGCCGCGAGGCCGTGCGCTACCAGATCAAGTACGGCGCCAACGTCATCAAATTCATGCCCTCGGGCGGCGTGTTGTCACTGGCAGATCCGGTGGACAATGTGCAGCTCACCCAGGAAGAGATGAACGCCATTGTCGGCGAGGCCCATTCCTGGGGCCGTAAGGTGGCGGCGCACTGTCACGGCGATCGCGCCGCGAAGATGGCTATTGCGGCGGGTGTCGATTCAATCGAGCACGGCAGCTTCCTGCAGGAAGACACGCTGCGGGAAATGAAGAAGAAGCATGTCTTCCTGGTTCCCACGCTGTTCGCGGGTTACTGGACGGGCCAGCGCCTCGATACCTTCCCACCGAGCATTGCCGCGAAAGCCAAGGCGGCCTCGGCAGCGGTGAAGCAGATGTTCCAGAATGCGGTCAAGATCGGCGTACCCGTCGCCATGGGGACCGACGCCGGCGTTGAGCCGCATGGCCTCAATGCCAAGGAATTTTCACTGATGGCCAGTTACGGCATGCCGCCGGAGCAGGTGCTGGTGGCCGGCACTACAAACGGCGCCGAACTGTTGGGCCTGGCGGACCAGACGGGCTCGCTGACCGCCGGTAAGTTCGCCGACATTGTGGCGGTACCTGGCAATCCGCTCAGCAACATGGCGGCCACGGAGCATCCGGTGCTCGTAATGAAGGAAGGCACCCTCTACGTACAGCCGGCCGCGAAGTAGCCTCAGCTACGCCGCAGTCGTCGCGTCAGCCAGTAGGCCAACAGCGCGACCGTGACCGAGATGGCGCTGGCCCGGAACTCGAGTTTGTGTTCCGGTGTCAGCGCCATGGCAATCAGCACCATGCTCATGCCGGCAATCGCGGCATAGCTCAACCAGGGAAACAACCACATCGGCAGCGCCGGAGCCGGTTTGCCGGCCCGCTCGCGCGCCTTGCGCGTGCGGACCTGCGCCACGCCAATGGACAGGTAAATGAGCGCAATGATCGCGCCCGAGGCATTCACAAAGAATGCGAATACCACGCTGGGTGAAATGATTGCCGCAACAACCCCGGCCATTCCCAACACACTCGCGAGCAGCACCGCGCGGGCGGGAACGTGCCGCTTGTTGGTATGCACCAGCCAGCGCGGCGCGTCACCTTTGCTGGCGAGAACAAACAGCACGCGCGACGCGATGTAGAACGATGAGTTGAGACAGGACAACACGGCGGTGAGAATTACCGCCGCCATGATGGTGCTGGCGTAGGGAACGTGCACCTGGTCCAGCGCCAGGGTAAATGGCGACTCGCCCGGGACCACCTTGATCCACGGCAACGCGCAGACCACCACCAGGACCGAGCCTATGTAGAAAAGCACGATGCGGCCGATGATCGATGAGGTCATCTTGGCCACCGCTCGCGCGGGCTCGGGAGATTCCGCCGCGGCGATGGTGACCACTTCGGCTCCCATCATGGACCAGATGACCGTGGTGACCGCGGCGAGCACGGCGAATGCACCCTTCGGCGCGAAGCCGCCGTACGCCACTATGTTGGAGAACGTGGGTCCGGTGGGTGACCGGAAGCCGAAGACGTACGCGCCCACCACAATGATGAAGGTGATGATGGCGGCGACTTTGATCGAGGAAAACCAGAATTCAAACTCGCCGTAGGCGCGGGCGGACATGAGATTCACGCTCGTCATGAGCGCCATCAGCACGACGCCGATCTCCCAGACCTCGAGCGTCGGGATCCAGTTGTGGATGATGCCCGCGCCGGCAATCGCCTCCACCGGAATCACCACAATCCAGAAATACCAGTAGAGCCAGCCAACGGTGAACCCGGCCCAGTTGCCCATGGCCGCCCGAGTGAATTCAGTGAACGAGCGGACTTCCGGCATTTCCACGGCCATCTCGCCCAGCATGCGCATGACCAGCAGAACCAGCGTGCCGGTCAGCAGGTAGCTGAGGATGATGGCGGGGCCCGCGGCGGCAATGGCCACACTGCTGCCCACGAACAGCCCGGCGCCAATGATTCCCCCGATGGTGATCATGGAGATGTGGCGGGGCCGCAGCGAGCGGCTGAGGGTGGGCTCTTCGGACTCGGACCGGGTGAGAATCTGCGGTGAGGACATATTGTATTTCTTCAGCCCAAGGTGGCCTGTACGATAGGACCAAACGTACCACAGGACCCCCGCTCTCATGCCAAAAGCTCACCTGAGACCGTCTGTGCTGCTCACCGGACTGGCCGCCGCGGCCCCTCTCGCGGCTCCCGCCGCGACTCCCCTGTCTCAGGAAGTCAATGACTCCTATGCGCAGGCGTACAAGCTCTACGTCGATTTGCATCAACACCCGGAGCTGTCTGGGAACGAGAGCCAGACGGCATCAAAGGTGGCAGCGGCATTGAAGGCTCAGGGCTATACAGTCACTGAGCACGTCGGTGGCACCGGTGTCGTTGCAATCCTGAAGAACGGAGCCGGACCGACCATCATGTTGCGCACAGAATTGGATGCGCTGCCGGTCGAGGAAAAGACGGGACTCCCTTACGCCAGCAAGGTCCGCTCTAAAGACCCCAACGGTCGCGATGTCGCTGTCGGACACATGTGCGGCCACGACGTTCACATGAGTGCCCTCGTTGGAACGGCCGGTATCATGGCCCGCAGCAAGGCCACCTGGCACGGCACCCTCATGTTGGTTGGACAGCCCGCGGAAGAAACGATCGCGGGCGCCAAGGCGATGGTGCGCGATGGTCTGTTCACTCGATTTCCGCGACCCGACGCCGCGCTCGCCCTGCACGTAGGCAACGATCTGCCAGCGGGAAAAATCGGCATCCTGGCGGGCATCTACAACACCAACGCGGACTCCATCCGCATCACACTTTACGGCAAGGGTGGGCATGGTTCCGCCCCGCACACCGCGGTGGATCCCATAGTTGAAGCCGCGCGGACCATCCTGGCGCTGCAGACAATCCCGTCCCGGGAGATCAAACCCGGCGAGCTGGCTGTCGTCACGGTTGGTTACGTCACAGCGGGAACCAAGAACAACATCATTCCCGACCAGGCGGAAATGGGCCTGACTGTCCGAACGTACAAGCAGAACGTCCGCAAGCAGGTACTCGATGCCATCACGCGGATTGCCAACGCGGAAGCACAGGTTTCCAACGCACCGCGGCCACCGACAATCGACCGGTATGAAACGACCGACGCCGTTATCAACGATCAGGCACTCTTCGACCGCATTAAACCCAGCCTGGAATCGGTTCTGGGCAAGGAAAATGTGGTGACGGAAGAACCCATCACCGCCTCGGAAGACTTCTCGGCGTACGTGGCTGAAAAGGTCCCCGGACTGTTTTTGAGCCTGGGCGGCGCCGATCCCGAAAAACTGGCGCAAGCGGAGGCCGCCGGCTCGCACCTCCCTTCAAATCACTCGTCGGGATTTGCGCCGGATATCGATCCGGCGCTGCACACGGCCATCACAACCGAAGTCACCATGTTGCGCACAATGCTGAAATAGGGCGGAAGCCGAACACGCGCGCCCCAATGCGCCGCAGGCGCCCCGCCTACGCGCAGCCGGCAAAAACCACGCTTTTTGCGGGGACGCCTAGTCCGGCGGAAAAAGGACTCGGGCTCCGCGCGGCCAGTGCCGCGCCAATGAAACTATCCGAACACGCGCTCGCGCTGCATCTCTTCTTCATGCAGCACCCGGGAGGGCTTCAGAAGATCGCTGCGGCTCACGATGCCCACGACGCGACGTGAAGTCGCGTTGTCGACCACGGGCAGTCGCTCCAGGCTATCCGCGGCGAGACGCCATGAGACCTCCCGGCAGGTGTCTCCAGGCACCACAAACGTGGGTGAGTGTCCCTTGAGCAACTCCGAGAGCGGCATGTCGGGATCGAACTCCTTGTTGATCACCGAGCGGTCGAGCATGCCCACCAACCGCCCGTCCTGCACGACCGGATACGCGCGGAATTTCTGCTCGGCCCCGAAATAGGTCTGCAACACATCACGCAAGGTTTCCGACGCATTGATGCTCGCCACCTCGCGGGTCATGACCTCATCCACAAAATACCGCTCCAGCGGATCCACGCCGTATTCACGGAACACATGCCGGCCGCGGCGGGCGATCTTCTCGGTCAGAATGGATCGGGGCATGACAATGACCGTAAATCCGTACGCCACCACACAACCGAGTATGGTTGGCAGAAAGGCATTGGAATCGTGTGTGAGGCCAAAGGCGAAAACGACCGCCGTCAGGGGCGCGCGCATCGTTCCCCCGAGAATGGCGGCCATGCACACCAGGGCCCACAACTCGGGACTGCCACCCGGCAGCCAGCCGCTGAGCACCGAGCCCAGTCCGGCACCGATCATGAGCAACGGTGCGAGCACGCCACCGGAGGTGCCGGAACCCAGTGCCACCGCCCAGATGAGTGTCTTGACCACCAACAGGCTGAGCGCGACCGACAGCACCAGGTGGTTCTGCAACAGGTCGCCGATCACATCGTAACCAACACCCAGCGCACGAGGCTGGAAGTAGCCGCCCACTCCCACAATCAGGCCGCCGAGCGCCGGCCACCACATCCAGTGCAAGCGCAGGTGGGCAAAGAAATCCTCCACGAAATACAGCATGCGCGTCATCGACGCGGAAACCGCACCGCTCGCAAGCCCCGCCGCGATGCACGACATCATCGCGATCCAACTGGGCTCGGGTGTCTGAAGCGGAAACAAGGGCCCGGAACCGGCCCACAACGGGCGCAGGAATCCCGCGATTGCACAGGCCAGGCCAACCGGCAACAAACTGCGGGGGCGCAGCTCGAACAACAGCAGCTCAACGGCCAGCAACACGGCCGCCAGCGGCGTTCCGAACACCGCCGTCATGCCCGCGCAGGCACCGGCAACCAGCAAAGACTTGCGCTCGGCCGCCGTCAGATGAAACGCTTGGGCCAGGAGCGACGCGGCCGCGCCGCCCGTCATGATGATCGGGCCTTCGGCACCGAACGGGCCGCCACTGCCAATCACGATGCCCGAGGACAGCGGCTTGAGCACGGCAACCTTGGGTGACATGAGGCTCTTGCCGAACAGAATGGCCTCAATGGCCTCCGGGATACCGTGACCGCGGATCTTCTCACTGCCGTAGCGGGCCATGAGGCCGACAATCAGGCCGCCCAGGGCCGGCACAAAAATGGCCATCCACCCCAGGCGATTGTCCGCCGGCGAGCTCGCGGCCGTGGACACGGTGTGGAAATAGAACAGATTGGTGAAGAAGCGGATGGCCGCGAGCAGCACCATGGCGCTCAGTGTGCTCAATCCGCCGATCACAATGGCGAAGCCGGAAAGTAAAACCAGTCGGCTGTTCGTGGTGAAATCGCCGCCGCGGCGCTCGGTCCCGTTTGAATTCAACTCAGTGGCATCCACTGTAGCCTCCGCTACTACTGACGCCACAGTCTATCACGCCCCCCTTTGGACCTTAGTCTCTCCAGCACCCAGTACGTCACACTCCCCGAGATGAACGACTCGATGGTCGGCACGCCCGACAGGGACGCCTTGGTCAGGTACAAAGTACAGCCAATGGCGGCCCCCACGGCACAGGCCACGATGCCACTCAAATTGGTTTCGGGTGCGCAATCGGCACGATAGCCGGTGCGTCCCAGCACAAAAAAGTCGGTCAGGTAGACCGAGGCAATTGGCGGCACTATGAGGCCCAGGAACACCAGGAAGTCCACGAACCGGTCCGCGATCCCCAGCAACGCCAGCAGCGTTCCGGCAATGCCGCATCCGATGACCACCGGGCCGTAGCCCACGGTTGGAAACGCCGTTGCGGTGACCAGTCCGGTCGAATAGAGATTGACGGCGTTCACCGACCAGGTCGAGAGAACGAGAATCGCGAATGCCACCAGCGCAAGATTCAACACCGCCATGTACTTCATTGGATCCTGCTGCGCGAACGCCAGCGCGGGGATCATCGCAAGCACCAACATCACACCGTTGGCGACTCCATTGCCCGTGACACTGATCATCGCGCAATCGAGGGTAGTCCGCGAGTAGCGTGTCAGGTCGGGCATCAACACGACGTTCACGATCATCCCGCCCACCACTGCGGCGATGCCGCGGCCGAGATCAGGCTCGGTGCCGGCACTCGCAGCAATCGACGTCCAGGAAGCGTGCCCGAGAGACGCGTGGGCAACGAACACGGTCAAGGCTACCAGCAGCGGCGCTACCAACATGGATAACTTGTCCAGGGCGCGGAACCCGAAGACCGTCGTCGCGGTGACCAGCAGGCTCGCGGCGATCGTATAAAGGTGCGCGGAAAGCGTGACGTGGGGAAAATACTGGACCACGGTGAGATAACAAGTCCGCCCGAACAACTCCGCGGTGACGGCATACCAGCCAATCAACACCAGGGCGAGCACGAAGTTGACGACCCGGCTGCCGGCGAGTCCGAACACGTTTCGCACAATCATGTAGGTCGACAGGCGGGTGCGAGCGCCGACGATCGCAGCGGGAATCGACATGACAGCGAGAATGATGCTGCCGGCGATTGCCGCGTGCACACCCCGGCGCCAGCCCATTTCCAGGCCGATTTCCGAGCCCATGTACAGGCCGGTGAGCGTGAACGCGATTCCAACACACACGACGGCGACGCGGTAACCCGGCACCGATTCCGAATCGGGCACGGGCTGCATGGAGTGAGCGGGAGCAACCTGCTCCAGACGCTGCAGAAGACGGCGGTACATCGTGCTACTCTAACGGAGGGACAGTCATTTCGAAAAGCATCATGGTTCCGTTATTGAAGGGCATTCGACTTCTCGAGTTGAGTACGGTGGTTATGGGTCCCCTGGCCGGTCAGATCCTGGCCGACCTCGGCGCGGAGGTCGTGAAGCTCGAAGCGCTCGACGGCGACATTGCGCGTAACACCCTGCCGCAGGGCGAAGGCCAGGGCGAGAACCAGGGCGACGGCGCCATGTTCGTCAACAACAACCGGAACAAGCGCACCATCGCGATTGATCTGAAGAGCGCGGCGGGACGGGAGATTGTCCGCAAGCTGATCGCGCGCTCGGATGGCCTGCTGATCAACATGCGGCCGGTTGCGGCGCAGCGCCTGGGTCTCGGCTTCGATGAGGTGTCGAAACTCAATCCCGACCTCGTATATTGCGCCGTGATTGGTTTCGGCGAAGCGGGCCCGTATCGCGGGCGCCCGGCGTTTGATGATGTCATTCAGGCGGCCGGCGGCATGGCGGATGTCGGCAGGCACGAGGACGAGCCGCCCCGATTCGCCGCCACCATTGTTGCCGACAAAATTGGCGCGTTGCATGCGGCCTATGCGTTTCTCGGTGCCCTGACAGCGAAGGCTCGCGGACACAAGGGTCCCCTGTACGTGGAAGTCCCCATGTTTGAGACCCTCGCGGCCTTCATTCTGAACGAACACCTCTGCAGCGCTACATTCGAGACCGACGGGCAGGTGGGCTACTCGCGCATCCTGTCCAGAAACCGACGTCCATTCCGCAGCCTGGATGGTTGGATTGCCGTGCTTCCGTACACCGGTGAGCAATGGCGGCGCTTCCTACTGGAAGTGGCTCGCACGGATCTGGTGTCACAGCCATGGTTCAATACCCCGGAAAGCCGGAACGCACACATTGACGAGCTCTACGCCGCCGTATCCGCGGCCATCAGCACGAGAACCAACTCAACGTGGTGCGAGGTTCTCACCCGGTTGGATATCCCCTACTCTCCCGTTGCCAGCATCCAGGACCTGTTGACCGACCCGCATCTGTCAGCCATCGGCTTCTTTGAGCCCGGACCGACGTACCCCGCATCCATCAAGCGGAAGCTTGCACACCCCGTCACGTTCCGCGGCATTGCGGCGGTTGAGGACCAACCGCCGCACGGTCTCGGCGCGAATACCCGCGCTGTGTTGCAGGAGTGCGGCTACAGTGACACCGAGATCGATGCCATGCTGCAACGGCGCGAGATCGCTCAGCGCGCCTGAGGCTGCATTACCAACAATTGAACCGTCCCCGGCAGTGCCTCCGGCCAGCCCAACTTGTTGAGTAGGCCGAAGCGCGCCGTCGGCAGATACAACGTGCCGGTCTTTGGGTCAATTGCACCCGTACGAGTACCGATCTGCGTCGGCACCTGTTCGAGCACCTGCACATCACGCGGACCATTCACGGCAACGACAGTCAAAAGTCCATCAAAAGCCGAAGGCACAAACGCACGCTTCGTGGTCGCGTCATAGATGACCGCGTCGGCGCCCGCACCTACCGCGACTGTCTGAAGCTCAGTGCCGCTCTTGGCATCGAGTACCTTCAGCACCTTGTTCGCGCACACTGAAAGCACCACATCGGCCCCGTCGGCATACGCCATGCCTGACGGATCTTCGCAGCCGTTCATTTTCCAGCGGCCGGCAATCTTGCGTGAGGCCACGTCAATGGCAATCACCGACGCAGACTCCGATCCATTGACGAACACTCGCCCGTGTCCGTTGGTCGCCGCAAACTCCAGCGGCTCACCCGCGTCGATGCTGGCCGTCTGAGTGAGCTTGACGGGATCGAGCAATGAGATCTCACCATGACCGCCCATCACCCACACCTGTTTGCCCACAGGCTCCCACAGAGCGGCATCCGAGGCCTGGCGAAGACTGAACATCTTGCTGACCTTTCCATCCTCGCCGGAAAACAGGATTGCGGAGCTGTAGCCGGCCATGGTCGTCATCACGAGATCGCCGATGGGCAACGGCACCACCGCACGTCCCTCGGATCCAGGAACGATGCGATAGTCCATCAACCCACTGTCGACCTCGAGCTTGAACACGCCATTGCCGCGGGCGGCAAACACACGCCGGTGGACGGAATCGAAGCTGACGTAGTCCCACCACCCGTCGGTCATCGGGATGCGATCCACGATGTGATACCCCGGGGCGGCGGCCAAGACGGCCTCGGAAATCAGGCACAGTAAAGCGAATGACCAGCGCATCATTGCAACCTGTAGGTGATGGCAGCGTTGTAGGTTCGGCGCTCGCCATTTTCGCAGTATCCGTACTGGCTGCACAGCGAGTAGTAATCCCGGTCGAACAGGTTGACGGCGTTCAGTTGCAATGCCCAGCGATTGTGCTCAATGGCCAGCAGGCCATCGGCAAGCGTGTAGCTCGGTGTAATCACCTGCAGAAAGTCTGTATCGCCCGCCAACTGCTTGCCGACATAGCGGACACCACCACCGAAGCGCATCGTCGTACCGCCCGGCAGAATCAGCGTCTTGGTTGCAAACAACGAGGCAGTGTCCTCGGGGACATTGTCCTCCTGGCGATCCTGGCCGCTCTGCTTCGCCGAGTTGTGGCTGTAGCCGGCCGTGAGCGTGATGTCACCGGCAATCCGATGGTCCGCCTGGACTTCCACGCCCCGGGCCTTGACCGAGCCGGACTGGATGGAGTTCAAAGGGTTGTTCGGATCGGCGACGAGATGATTGTTCTCGGTGATGTCATAATACGCCACCCGCAACAGGGTCCCGTGCAGGGGCTGCCATTTCACACCGCCCTCGTAAGCTTTGCCCGACAGCGGCTTGAAGGACTGGTTGAACTGGTTCAGGCCCGACACCGGCTGGAACGACTCCGAGTAGCTGGCGTACGGATAGATCTCGTGACCGACATTGAGAGTCAATCCCGCACGATAGGTCGTGACGTTGTCGATTTCGTTCGGCAGGCCTGAGTTGGTGGTGCTCACGTGATCGTGACGCACACCGAGCACCAGGGTCGCGAGCTCCTGGTAGCGGATCTGATCCTGGCCGTACAGGCCGGTGTCCTTCAGGACCTGGCGGGTCTCCGGGAACCAGTCCGGTACGTTGGCAGCACCATAAACAGGATTGAAGACATTGATGGGAGTCGCACCGCCGTAGGCCTGCTGCGCGAGCTGATGGAACCAGGAGTAGTCGATACCCACCAACACCTGGTTGCTGATCGGGCCGTTCTGGAATTTCATTTCCAGGCTGTTGTCTGTGTCGACGCTGCGATAGTGCGCCTGGTAGGCAAACAGCGCGCGGGCGATCGTGGTCTGCTCGGGATCGATGAACGGATGCAGCACATCCGAGAAGTCCCAGGTGCCATAGATCTCACCGTAGCGCGTGTTGTCGGCCGCGATGCGCGTCGAGCTTCTGACCTTGGCCCAATCGTTGAAGCTGTGATCAATCAGCAATGTCAGCTCGCCGTCCTGTTTCGGGCCTTTGTTGAAATAGGGCTCGCCCAGCAGCCTCGAGGCAGGCACCTTGCGACCCGGGGGCGCGTACAGCGACGTTGCCAACGGCACGAAGTTCTGGCTCGGCCCGGTGTAGTCACGCTGGTAGAGGCCAATGAGAGTCACCTCGGTGCGGTCGTCCGGTTTCCAGGTAAAGGACGGTTGCAGGACCTGCCGGTCATCGGGCAGATAACCGATCTCCATGTCCGAGTCGCGATACAAGCCCACCACGCGGGCAGCCATCGTGTCGTTGAGCGCGCCGTACACATCGAACTGCGCCTGCTTGCGGTTGTAGGTACCGAAGCTGGCGGTCACCTCACCGCCGAAATCAAAGCGCGGCCGCTTGCTCACCAGGTTCACCAGACCACCGGAACTGCCGGCGCCGTACAACACGGCGGAAGGTCCCAGGAGGACATCCACGCGGTCGAAGGTATAGACTTCGCTGCGCGGCAGATAGATGAACCCGAAATTGCGCTTCAGCCCGTCGAGGTACTGCTCCGACAGAAAGCTGCGGATGATATTGAAGTCACCACGCGAATCATCGCCCGCGTTGGTCACGCCCGGCGTGTACTGCAGGGCATCTTGCATCGTGAGCGCACCCTGATCGCGAATGTCCTGGTCACTGACGATACTGATGGATTGTGGGATCTCAACGAGCTGCGTATCGGTCTTGGTGGCTGTGACCGCATGTGTGCCAGTCACAATCACTTCCTCCTCACGAGCCGTCTGTTTGTCGGCGTCCGCGTGCGCAACCGATGCCGCAAGCAAGGAGGCCAGGAGCACCCCACCCGGCGCAACACGAGCCCTGAGCCTGAAATCACTCTTCATTCTTCATACCCCCGAGAAAAAAACCGCCTCTCCCGCGACTCAAATGGAACCGCAACTGAATCGCATACGCCACGCTTTTGGCGGGTAACTTTGCGACGTTTCGGGTAGAGGTCCGCAGTGACGCGCGTCCTAAGCTGCTTGCAGCCGTGTCAGCGCCATCAAAATAACTGCCGCAATCAAGGCGCCGGAGCCCATCACGAGCGCCACGGCGCCTAGTCCGTAACCCAATGTAAACAACGCGCCCGCGGCCATCGGGCCAAGAGCGGCGCCACCGCGCCCTATGCCGATAGCAAAGCCGATCCCGCTGCCGCGTACTCGTGCCGGAAACGTCCGGGCCATCACCGGATACAAGCCAACAACGGCGGCGTTGACAAAGAATCCCGCGACACAGCAAACAACGGCCATCTGGCGCAGATCCCAGGACCCGAGCCCGATCGCGGCGACACAACAGAAGCCCAGCACCATGGCCCCGAGCATCAGGGGTACAAAGCGAAACAACTGCGAGCTGATGCCGATGCCGATCGCGCCAAACAGGCAGCCGATGTTGGCGGCCACCAACACGGCGCCCGCCTCGGCCGGCGTGTGTCCCAGATCGACCAGAATTTTGGGAATCCACTTCTGCACGAAGTAGAACACCATGATCTGCGCGAAATAGGCGCCGGTGAGCAGCAGCGTCGCCGGCGCCAGCTCGCGCGAGAACAGGAGCTTGAGCGGCGTGCGGGTCCGCGATTGCAGGAAGCCCGCCTGCTCCTGCAGCAGGATGGCTGCCAACGGCAGGGCTACCAGGGTCGCGATGGCGCCGACCTGGAACACCACGCGCCAGTTGTGATCGTGCGCGAGCAGAAAGGAGGCCAGGGAGCCGCCCAGGATGGCCCCGCTCGGATAGCCGGCAATATTCAGCGACAGGTTCAGATTGCGGCGCCGGTCATTGGATACCTCGGCGACAATGGCGCTGCTCGAGGCCAGCATGCCGCCGATTCCGAGGCCGGTCAGCAAACGGGCGGCCGCCAGAAACGGAATCGTCTGCGCCCACGAGGCCGCAAACATGCCGAGCGTCATCACGCACAAACACGCGAGGATGGTCGGCTTGCGCCCCACCCTATCCGCGAGCGTCCCCAGCAACGCGGAGCCGGCGGCCATGCCAAACAACTCAATGGACAGAACGACGCCCAATACCGCCTTGTTGATGCCCCATTCGGTCGCAATCCCGGGCGCGGCAAAGCTGATGGCCAGCACGTCATAGCCATCGAGGCCGGTCAGAGCAATGCACAACACGACAGCCAGGATCTGGCGCGGCTGCATCGGCGCATTGGCAGTGTGGGCTTCAGCGCTCATCGCGCCGTAAATCCTCCATCAATCGGCAGCGCGACACCGGTGACGAAGGAAGCATCGTCGGAGGCCAGCCAAAGGGCAGCGTGAGCAACTTCTTCTGCGCGGCACAGGCGCCCCAGCGGCACTGTGGCCAGCAGTCGTTCCTCATTCGCCTTGGCCTCGACGGGGTCGCCCGCGCGGCTGGTAAAGGACGACTTCATCGGAGTATCCGCCAGGCCCGGACACACCACGTTCACCCTGACTTTGTCCTTCGCGAACCCCAGCGCTAGCGACTTGGTGAGCCCAACGACTGCGAACTTTGCGGCCGAATAGATGGGGCTGAACATGGAGCCCACGACACCTGACACGGACGAAGTGAATATCACCGAGCCTCCACCCCGTGCACGCATGTGCTTCACCGCGGCACCGGAGGTCACGATGGCGGAAGTTACATTGAGGGACATGGACTTTTCATAGGCGGGCATGTCCAGGGCTTCGACGTTTCCGGGACCCGGACTTCCGGCGTGTGCCCACAAAACATCGACTCCGCCGAGCTTTCGGGCCGCTGTTTCAATTGCTTCGCGAGCCTCGTCAGGGTTGGACAGGTCGGCGCGAATCGTGTGGAGATTCGCGCCTGACAAGGTGCGCAACGCGTCCTCGTTGATATCGATGGCGGCGACGTGCGCGCCCTCCCTCAGGAACAACTCCACGCCGGCCTTGCCCATCCCTGATGCCGCGGCCGTTATGATTGCCAACTTGTTGCGCAAGCGCATGCTCTTTCCCTCGAATCAGTTCGCAAACGGGTCAGCGAACTGACCGGTCTTGCTAATGATGGTGGTATGCGTATCCAGGTACGCATCCAGCGACTCAACGCCATTCTCACGACCCCAGCCGCTCGCTTTGACTCCCCCGTAGGGCGTCGACCAACGGATATACCGGTAGGTGTTGACCCAGATCATTCCTGCCTCGATCCGGCTGGAAACACGCAGCGCGCGGCCCACGTCCTGCGTCCACAGCCCGGCAGTCAGTCCGTAGTGGCTGTCGTTGGCGATCGCGAGCGCCTCATCCTCATCATCGAAAGGAATCAAGGCTGCGACCGGACCAAAGATCTCCTCCCGGGCGACCCGCATTTGATTGCTGACGTTGGCAAACACGGTCGGCGCGATGAAGTAGCCACATGCCAACTCCCCCTCCGTCAGTCGCTTGCCTCCTGCCACCAACTCCGCGCCATCCCGTTTGCCAATGGCGACGTAGTCGAGTGTCTTCGCCAATTGTTCGGCGTGCGCCTGGGGTCCCATGTGAGTTGTCTCGAGCAGCGGCGCGCCCACGCGGACTCGCGCCGACCGGCGCACGAACTCATCGACGACCCGTTGGTAAATCGGGCGCTGCACCAGCACGCGGGATCCCAGCGCGCAGCTTTGCCCACACAATGCCCAGGCAGAGCCCGTGGCTGCATTCAGTGCCTGGTCGAGATTGGCATCCGCAAAAATGATGTGAGGAGCTTTGCCACCCAGCTCGAACGTAAACCGCTTCAGGGTGTCGCCGCCCGTGCGCAGAATGGCCTTTGCCGTTGCGCCCTCACCTGTGAAAGCCACTTTGTTGACGTCGGGATGTGCGGCAAGCCGCTCACCGGCGCCGCCCTTTCCCCAGCCTGGGACGATATTCACCACGCCGGGCGGAAAGCCGGCCTGCGCAAACAGTTTGCCCAGCTCGAGCGAGGTGACCGGAGTCTGCTCGGCCGGCTTCAGAACGACCGTGCACCCCGTGGCGAGAGCCGGCCCGAGTTTCCAAAGAGCCGCCATCAACGGCACATTCCAGGGCGTGATCGCACCTACAACTCCGATGGGCCTGCGTGTTGTGAATGCGTGGACCTGGTCGTCAATCGGAATCGTCCGGCCCGAGAATTTGTCCGCCAGTGATGCGTACCAGTGATATCCGGTCACGTGACTGCCAACATCCGCGCGCGACTCCCGGAAAGCCCTGCCGTTATCGCGGGTTTCCAGGCGTGCGAGATCGGGAGCCGTCTTCTCATACAAGTCCGCAAAACGCCGCAGCAACGCCGCCCGCTCGTGGCCCGGCTTGCGGCTCCAGGAACCAAATGCCTTGCGCGCAGCTTCAACTGCCCGATCGATGTCAGCCGGCCCTCCGAACGCCACGCTCGCCCACGGCTTGCCCGTCGCCGGATCGATGCTCTCCAGCAGGCCACCGTCCCGCGGCGCGACCCATTCTCCTCCGATAAAGAGATTCGGATACTCAACCATCACAGTTTCCCGAGGTCACCAAACACAACGCCGCCCTTGTACATTGTGACCAGCACGTGGCTCGCAGCGATTCTTGTGGCGGGGACGTGGAAGATGTCCTGGTCGATGGCAACCAGGTCGGCGTTCTTGCCCACCGTCAAAGATCCCGACTCGTCCTCAACATGCAGTGCGAAGGCCGCATGCAGCGTGTAATTCCTGACGGCATCCTCGAGGCTGACTATTTCAGTCGGTGCCAGTTGAACACCATCTTTGGCTCCGGGCGCGCGCCGGGCGATGGCAACCTCCAACCCCTCGAGCGGATTCGCCGATGCCACGGGCCAGTCCGAGCCGTAGGCCACCTTCGCACCGGCATGCATCAAAGTGGCGACCGGATACATGTGAGTCATGCGCTTCTCGCCGACACGGACGGCAACCAGCCTCATGTAGTCGTCCATGCTGGCCCAAAGCGGTTGAAAAATCGGAATCGCACCCAACGCCGCGAAGCGCGGAACATCGGCAGGCGCCACCAGATTGACGTGTGACACCAGCGGCCGGTTGAGCAGGTGATGTGTTTGCTGCTGTCCATACTCAACGGCATCCAAAGCGGCATGCACCGCGCCATCGCCAATGGCATGGAAATGCGGTTGCACATTCTCCTTGGCCAGCGCCGCAACCGCCTTTTTGAGCGTCTCCGGATCCACTTCCAGTGCGCCCTTTTCATCCGGCTTGTCGGAGTACGGCTCGAGCAACGCCGCCGTGCGCTGTACCGGCACCCCGTCCAGCAGGAATTTGACCGTCTGGGCCTGGACGCCGGCGGCAGCCAGTTTTTCGCGGGTGGCTTTCAACCCGGTCAGTTGCTCCAGGCCGGTGCCTCGATCCCAACCCAGCGCGACCGTGACATAGGCTTTCAACAGACCCTTCTTTGACAGGGCGATGTAAGTGTCGGGGACACGCGGCGGAATCACCTGCGCGGCTTCATCACCCCGAATCGGCACGAGCGCGTCGTGGAAACCAACAATACCCACGCTGTTGAAGTAGTGCAGTGCATAGAGCAGCGCCTTCTCCTGTGCGGCCTCCGATGGCGGTGGCAACTTCGAGGTCACCAACTCCACGGCCGCTTCCTGCAAGCCTCCGATGGGCTCTCCATTGGCATCGCGATCGATGCGGCCATGGGGCGGATCCGGAGTGTCGCGGGTGATGCCGGCCGCCTGAAGCGCCTTGGAATTCAACCACAGCCCATGACCGCCGACGTTGGAAAACACGGCCGGCCGATCGGGCACGATGCTGTCCAGGAGTCTTTTGTCAGGTACGCCGCTCGGCACAAAAAGGCCGTCGCGCCAGCCGGTGCCGTACAACCACTCCGACTTGTCCTCTTTCGCACACTGTGTAATGAGTTTCTTGTAATCCTCTATGGAGTTGCCGTCGTACAGCGGGCAGCGGCTGTGACTGAGGCCACCCCAGATCGGATGGGTGTGGGGATCGTGAAAGGCCGGCAGCACCAACTTGTGGTGCACGTCCACGGTACGAGTGTGGGCGTCCTGCAGATTGACAGGCGGCTTACCGTCGCCCAGCGCTTCAATCTTGCCTGCGTGGATGGCGATCCATTGGGCCGTTGGGTGCTGCGCATCGACGGTGTGGATATTTGCGTTGATCAGGAGCAAATCAGCCGCTGCAATGATCAGGAGATTCATGCGCCACCTTCCCAATGGTTCAAGAGCTCGATGCGCTCATAGGGTGTTTGGATGCCAAAGGCCTGCGGACCCAGGATCGCCAGAGCTTCGGGGGTACGCAGCGCGAGCGGCGCGCTGGCACCAACGACTTTCACACGCTGACCGTACTTCAGCCGTTCGGTCACAATGGATTCGGCTGTTTCACGATCGACAATGGTGATCAGATCCGGGACGACCGCGCGCACCACGCCGTCCACGCGGGCAACGAGGTTTTCGTTCTTGAATTCGACTTCCAACCGGGAGTTGCCGCCGAACGCCTGGATTGTCGCGCGGCCCATTGAAAAGCCGTCGCGAGTCTCGCGGTGCAGGTCGACGATCTTGCCGTCGAACAACACACCGGCGCTGCTGAACTGCCGCGAAGTGCGCAAGGCCGCGAACAACGCCGCGAATGGATCATGGCCCGACTCCCGGCTGATGCGAATGCCACGGCCAATAGCCAGCGCGTCGGAGACCGTACCGCGTAACGCGGTTGCCTTGATCTGGCCCCCGGTCAACGGGTACTCCATGAGATGACAGGAGGCGCCGAGCACGACCGACACAGCTCGCGCGATGCGTTCTTCGGCGACGTTGTCGGCTGAATCGATGACCACGCAGTTGCCTTTGTCGTCGGTCAGAACCGCGGGGCTGGCCTTCAACCCCGCGACGTTGAAAATAACCATCTGCGACTCTGGGAAGGCCCGGCCCATACCGTCGCCGTCCACCACGGGCACACCCGCCCGAATCGCAAGCAACATCGGCGCCAGTCCGTTGCTGCCGCCGATCTCGATCGGAAATACTGCGTCCGCGCGCCGACCCACGATGCTTTCGAGCTTACGCAGACCCCGGATGGCTTCCGCGCCGCTGGGCAGTTTCTCCGCGGAAACCGTCGGTGCGCCGATCCAACCGCACGGTGCAACAAACGCATCGTCCGCCAGTGAGTCGGCGTCAATCAGCTCGATCGAATCCGAGGGGCCCAGTGCCTCTTCCAACTCGATGAGTGATGTATGCGGGTCGCCGCCGCCGCCGGAACCCAGAAACGCGCAACCGCGCGCGAGGTCATACAGGTCCGCCATCCCTAAGCGCATTACAGGTCTCCCACCACTTTTACCCGCACCTGCGCGTGGGTACCGGGCATATAGGCGAGATACGTTTCGTCCACATCGACCACCCGGATGGACTTTGGATCAGCGCCGGCCGCCACCGCCTGTTCACTTGCAACACGCTCGAGCTCGCGCAATGTGCCATCGCGACCGTGCTTTTCGTAGGAGACGATACGGTCCACCTCCCCTCCAACCTGGGCGACGGCGGCGCCAACCGCGTTGGCAACCGCGGCGTGCTCCGGTGTCATGACCTGCGAGGCGCCCTTCAGATCCTTCGGCACGAGAATGCTGCCGCCGCCCACGAGAACCACAGGAATGTCCGCGGCCGAGGTTTTCAGCCGGTCCAGTCCGTCTTCGAAGGTTTGCCGAAAGCGCTGCAGGATCTCGGCCAACATGCCGGGCGGCAGTTCGGGCACCCGTGTTACATCGCCAAAGCTGGCGAGCCCCGCCTTGACGGCAATGTCGCTGGCCGTCAGTGTCGAGCCGCCGAACAGATAGGCATCCTCCAGCAGCTTGTAGCCCACCGAGTCGGGGCCCAGCGCAGGCGCCGTGCCATTCAGCCTGATCCGGGTTCCGCCTCCCAGGCCGACCGACAGGATGTCGGGCATGCGGAAGTTGGTACGGATGCCGCCGATCTCCACCGCAATCGATGACTCGCGCGGAAAGCCATTCACCAGCGCACCGATGTCAGTGGTCGTACCGCCGACATCCATGACAATCGCATCCTCGAGACCGGTCAGGAAGGCCGCACCCCGCATGCTGTTGGTCGGCCCGGAGCCGAAGGTCAGCACGGGGAATCCGGAAACAAACTGGGCCGTAGCCACCGTGCCGTCGTTTTGTGTTACGTAGCAAGGCGCGAGAATGCCCAACTTGCGCAGTGCGTCGTCGATCGACCGCATGATTTTGCGGGCAATACCCACGAGTGACGCATTGATGATCGTGGCATTCTCGCGCTCGAGAAAGCCGATTCGGCCGATGGTGCCGGAAGTCGTGATGGCCACGCCGGGCAGCTCCTCGCGAATGAGGGCGGCAGCGCGCTCCTCCATGTCCCGGCGGATGGGCGCGAACACACAGGAGATGGCCACTGTCTGAATGCCTTTGGCGCGTATGGCGCGCGCGGCAGCGCGAATGGCGGCTTCATCCAACGGCGAGTTTTCCCGCCCGTCAAACTCGTAGCCACCGGGCAACTGGTAGCTGAGGCCCATGATGGATTGCCGCAGGTCCTTCGGCCAGCCGCTCATGGGCGGAATGGCTTCGGCCGCATGACCTGCCAACCGTATCACCGCAACTTCGAGCAGGCCGTTGCGTTCAACAAAGGCGTTGGCGAAGTGAGTCGTCCCGAGAGTTACGCGGGACAAAGCGGATGGCTTCAGGCGCGCGGCCTGCAGCACGCCCTGGATCGCGTTGACGATCCCACTGCTGACATCCGCGGTCGTTGGCCGCTTCGCGCTGGCCACGACTGAATTCCCCGATACCAGGACTGCGTCGGTGTTGGTACCCCCGACATCTATACCTAATCGCATGGCCGGCATCCTATCTCGCGGCCTTCGGCATCGGCCCACTCACGGTGGGTAGGACACCGGCAATCGATGGGTAGTCCCCATGCGAGGCATCCTCCGGTCGCGTGCTATGATCCCGAGGGGATGACCGATCCAATTGCGACCAAGTTTTCGCCTCCTGTTCGCGCAGCACACCAGGTGGTCCGCGCCGGATTGCTGCGCCGCCTGGATGATGCGGTCTCCAGCCGCCGCCTCACCCTGGTCCACGCACCGGCCGGCTACGGCAAAACCAGCCTGCTCACCCAGTGGCACCGGACCCTGAAGGAGCGCGGGCTCGAGTGTTTCTGGCTGACGCTCGAGGAAGAAGAATCGGATGCCATCCGCTTTGCCGATGCCTTGATGGTTGGGATTGTCGAGGTACGCATGGGCGAGAATGCACCGTTGCGGGTAGCCACCTCGGCGATTGTCAACCGGTTTGTCAAAACACCGCGCGATGTTGTCGTCATCCTGGATGACTTCCAACGAGCCGAAAGCGCCAGCGTGTGCGGATTTCTGCGCACCCTGCTCCGGCTCCTGCCCCCGAGCGTTCACGTCGTCATCTCATCCCGCGATCGCCCGAACCTGGGCTATGCGGAGCTGGCTGCCGATCACGAGCTGCTGGAGATTGGATCCAGCGACCTGCGATTCAGCCTGGAGGAGGCCGATATCGTTTTCAAGAGCGTGGCGGCATCGCCGCTCGCTCCGGACGATGTCTCACGGTTGGTTGAGCGCACGGAAGGCTGGCCGATTGCCGTTCAAATGACCGCCCTGTCGCTGCGGGCAGGCAGCGATCGCGGCGAGCGAATCTCTGAATTTGCCGGTCCCGACTGGCAGTTGGCCAGTTACCTGTCCGAGCAGGTGTTGGCGGGACTCTCCCCGGAGCTGGAGACGGTGTTGAGCAGCACCGCCATTCTCAACCGCGTCAATGGCGAGTTGGTCAACCTGCTGTGCAACCGCACCGACGGGCCCCTGATTCTCGAGCAGCTCGAACGGCAGGACTTGTTCATTGTGCCGCTGGACCCGCAGCATGTTACATACCGCTACCACCAACTCTTTGCCGACATCCTGAGCGCGCGCCTGAAGCGGCGCGATGCCCAGGCATTTCGTCGCCTGCATGCCATGGCCGCGCGCTGGTTTGCCGCCCGCAACCAGGTCCTCGAAGCAGTGCGCCACGCGCGTCTTTGCGAAGACGATGACCTGCTCGCGCAAGTGCTCGATGACGCCGGCGGCTGGCGGCTGATTCCGGAAGGCAAGATGGACGCGCTCATCACCGGGTTGGAAAATCTTCCGGAGCGGGTGATTACTCAGTATCCGCGCCTCGTGTTGGCCCGCGTCTACCGGCTCATCAAACAAGGCGAAATGGATGCTGCCCGTACCGCCTACGATTCATTCAGGAGCACGGATTTCGCGCCTAACCTCGTGACCGAGGTCAGCCTGGTCGGGGAGGTCCTGGCTGAGTACGAGAATGCCCCGATGCAGTTGGACGATCTGCTGGCGAAGGAAGCCCTGATCCGCAGCCTCCCCTCGCACGACCACCTGATGCTGTCCAATGTGTATGAATCGCTCGGCGGCAAATACTGCGAGTGCGGCTGGCTGGAACGCGCAATCGAGCCCATCCGGCGAGCACTCTCTCATCACCAGGCGCTGCGCTCACTCTATGGAGAGCTGTTCACGCGGTTCCTGGAAAGCCGCGTCGTGCTCGCTCAGGGCCGGCTGGAAGAGGCGCGGGTAATTCTGGATGAAGCGGCGGTCAGCATTCAAAACGCCTACGGCCCGCGTTCCGATCTAGCGGCCAATTGCGCGGCGCACCAGGCGGAAGTGCGCTTCGAACAAGGCGCCGTGTCCGAGGCGCTGGAGCTGCTCGAATGGGCGCTGCCGCACACGGAGCGATCAGACGGTTGGTTTGAAGTGTATGCCTCCGCATTCGGGGCTGCGATCCGGGCTGCACTGGCAACGAGCCCCGATGACGTACAGGCCGTCATTGCGCGGATGCGCGACACGGCTCACCGGCGGCATTTGCGGCAACTCGAGCTGCTGGCGGACATCTACGATGTCGAAGTGCCCATTTTCGCCGGCCGCTACGGCGATGCACAGGCCAAGGCCGAGAGTGTGGGAATCAACGGCCTCGCCGACACCATGCGCGAGGAATTCCCTGTCTATCGGCAGGTCGCCATTGCGGCGTCGGTGTGCCGGATCAAGCTGCACCTGTGCGCCGATGACCATCGTGCTGCGCTGGGCGAGATAGAAACCGTGCAACGCTGGGCGCAACAACATGGCCACGGCCGGTTGTTGATCACCCTTTCCATCCTGGCCGCCCAGGCTTACGAGTTGGCGGGGAATGCACGTAACGCCGCGGCTCGCTTCGATGACGCCGTGAGCATGTCAATGTTCCAGGGTTTCATGGGACCGTTTCTGGACTGCCGCCGCTTCCTCCTGGCCGACATCCTCGAGGATGAATCGCCGGATGTCAGCGCACACGACACCGATCGATTCCGCGAGAAGTACCTGAGGCGTCTGCGCCGCCTGCTGCGCAGCACCTCGGTCCGTCAGGGCGAATCGACCATTCTGAGCGCGCCAGAGCTGTTGACGCTACGTCACCTGGACAAGGGATTCACCAACAAGGAGATCGCGCGTCTGCTCAAGGTGTCGCCCAACACCGTGAAGTATCGACTGAAGTCGTTGTTCGCCAAGATGGGCGTTACCTCGCGACGCGCGGCTGTGGAGATGTCACGCGAACAGGGTCTGTTGTCAGGGCCACGCGAACGCGAAGCGTAGCGTTCCAGTCACTGCCCGGGTCGGCACACCCAGGTGCTCTTCCCACGCGAACTCCTCGAACTGGCTGCGCAGCCCGTAGGCAGACAGGGGCTCGAGCCTTTTCGCCAGCGCCTCCGCGTCCCACATTTCATACTTCGTCTCTTCGCGGTCGCCCACTACCATCAGCAACCGAGCGGTGCGGAACGGCGCCTGCATCAATCGTGCGGTAAATTCCCGTTCTTCCTTCAACAGGGACGAGTTGTTCCAGTAGATTGACGGGCTGGCGGCAATAATGGCGCGGAATGCGTCCGGATGTTTGTAAAGCATGTGCAAGGCAAACAGGCCGCCGAGCGAATGTCCAAACAGCGCCTGCCGCTCGGAGTTGACTGGATACCGTTTCGCCACTTCGGGGCGCAGCACATCCAGCAGGAAGCTGGCGAAGCGGTCATTGCCGCCGCTCTTCCAGGAGGCAAACACCTTTTCCGACGGCGGCATGGGATCCTCGAACGCCGGCGTGAAGTCGTACATGCGGCGTGCGTAGTCGTACGGTTCCTCCGTTGGGTAGCCCACCGCGACAATCAGGCTGTTGTTGATGTTCTTGTCCGCGAGCTGCTGCAGCCGGCGGGCTTCGGCAAAGCTCGCGAATATGGTGTTGCCATCCAGTACGTACAGAACGGGGTAGCCCTGTTCCGGGGGCTTGCCCTTCGGGTGGGATACGAGGATCCGGTAGATATCGCCGGTGGCGGATTTCAGGTCCCAGGTTTCGGATTCCGGCAGGACGTAGCCGGCGGGCTGCGGTGCCGGCGCCGGCGCCGCCTGTGCGATTGCGGTGAACACGAGTGTGGTTAACGCTAGCCAACGATGCATGATGTACCCGCTGGGTTTATCTGGAGCGGGGTATTGTGGGCCGCGGGACCGGACGCAGGCCCGTTTCTTACCCGAAAAGGGCCGTGGCTACCCACATTGTTTACTGGCCGCAGTCCGTCCGACTGGTGTCATTCAACGAAGCAATCAGCCAGCGGCCCTCCACTTGCACCAGGCTCGCGCTATCCGTTCCGCAGTGTTCCAACTTGCCGTTGAGCAACAGGTCGAATCGGGTCCAGATGTAGGCGATGTTGTTGTCGATGTGAACGACCGGATCATAGATGCGCTCTTCGCGAGTATCCGTTCCCGGTGCGCTCAACCGATCGGCAAACACATCGAAAGCCATCTGCACAGGCTTGCCGTTTCGCATCAGTGTGGCACTGCCACCCGGCAGCAATTGGGCGGCAATCAGGTTTCTGTCACGTGCGGCCAGCCCATCGAGCACACCCTGAAGGGGCGCGACAACCGCCTTTTCTTCGGCTGACAAGGGTTTGGCAATCGACCCACCGGATCTGGCGGTCGGCACATCGGGTTTGGCGGTTGACACACAACCCGCGGCGCCCGCCACCAGTAACACGAGCGCAAAATTGAAAGCTGTTTGCACGACATCACCCCCCGAGAGAAAGCGTTTGTTCCGCGAATTGCGCCAGCTCGGCATTGAACCGGGCCGATTCTTCCCAGAACGGCATATGGCCGCAACCCGGATAGATCGACAGTTGCCCCCGCAGCCGCCGCACGATTTTTCCCGCTGCCGATGCCGGGGTCAATGGGTCGCTGCCGCCATGGGTTACCAGAACCGGTAACGCCAACTCATCAAAGAAACTGCCATAGTCCACATGCCACGCACTGGCACCCTCTCGGGCAACAATGGGCACGGACTTTGCCGCGCTCAGAAACAACTCGTCGTCTGCCGCGCTGAACGGACTGTTGGTGCAGTTGCGAACGAAGCGTGCCGTTGCTTCAGGCGACTGCCCGGACGATACGGATGTTGAGCTGCGCGAAAGCTGTAGGATCCGAGCCGCGATGAGATTGAGCCCGGCGACCCGCTCCGGTCCTTCGGCGAACACATAATGAGCGGCAACCCGGCCACCGAGCGACCAGCCCGCGAGTATCGGGTGCTCAATGCCGACCGCTTCGAGCACGCACTGCAGATCAGCAGCCCAAACCTTCCCGTCCGAATAGTCGCTCAGCCTCTCGGGCTTACCCGACTCGCCGTGGCCACGAAGATCGTACGCGACGACGCGGCAACGCTCGGCCAACTCTCCGTGCATTTGACGGGCAAACGCCTGTCGTGAAAACAGCCAGCCGTGAATCAACAGGACCGGCGGCCCAGCGGCGTTGCCCCACTCGCTGAAGGCGATTTGCGTGCCGTCGATGCTCGTTGCACGCCCGGTTCTCAACAAGATGAAGCTGTCCGCGTGAAGTTCAGGTGCGCCAGCATATTCGATGGGCCCGAGATGTGTCGCGGGCGCCCCGGTGCATGCGCCCGGGAGCCAGCGCCGCGGGGTCAGCGCACGCCGGGTCGCGCACGCGGGGTCGGCGCACGCTCTGGTTGGCAACCAGCGTCCACATTCGCTATAGTCTCCCCCGCATGTAATCCTTTACATCAGATTCACCGAGCCAGAGGGTCATTCATGCATCGACGCCAGTTTCTTTTCTGTTCCGCCGCCGCGCTGGCTGCTTCCGCGCTGCCTCTGAAACCCGCGCACGCCGGGGCCCTGGTCAAAAAGATCGGTGTGCAGTTTTTTTCCGTGCCGAAGCTGCTGGAGAAGGACTTCGACGGCACCCTGGGCCTGCTGAAGCGCCTCGGCTATTCCGAAGTCGAGTTCTACGGTCCGTACGAGTTCAGTGACCCCGAGGCCATCAGTGAATGGGCCAAAGTGACCCCACAGCTCGGCTTCTCGGGCAGCGGTTTCTACGGGCTCACCGCTCAAAAGGCCAAGGCTTCGTTGGACAAACATGGCCTGACGGCACCGTCAATGCATACCGACCTGCTCACTTTGCAGTCGCATATGGGGCCGCTCAGCGATGCCGCGCATGTCATCGGCGCAACCTACGTGGTCCTGCCGGCCATTCCGGAGGACAAGCGCAAGACCCTGGACGACTATAAGCGGATAGCTGACGCCTTCAATTCCATCGGGGAGCGAGCTGAAAAGCATGGAGTGAAATTCGGCTATCACAACCACGGCTATGGCCTGAAGGAGATGCAGGGTCAAGTGCCGCTGCAACTGCTGCTGAAAGGCACCGACCCGAAGAAAGTGTTCTTTGAAATGGACATCTACTGGACCACCGCGGGCGGCGCGGACCCGGTCAAACTGCTGAAGGAGCATGCGTCGCGATACAAGATGCTGCACATGAAGGACATGAAGGAGCACAAGCAATTCAAGGGCGACGGGGGCGATCCGAGCCAGTGGATGGAATTGTTTCCTTATATGACCACCGTTGGCGACGGCGTCATTGACATCAAAGGGATCGTGGCGCAGGCAAAGGCATCAGGTATCGAACATCTGTTTGTCGAGCAGGATATGGTTGCCAATCCCGAAGTGGCGTTGAAGCGCAGCGCGGACTATTTGCTGAAGCTGTGACGTGACGGACGAGCGGCGGGCGCGGAGAATTTCAGAAGCGCCCACTCGTCCAGACAGAATTCTCCGATCGATTGCAGCCCTGCGGTCTCGTACGCGAGCCGCAGTGCTGGCGCCTGCGGGCGAGTGAAGCCGCTGATGAGCAACACGCCACCGGGAAGCAGCGCGCGACATAGGGCCGGCGAGAGGCAGTGGAGCGGCGCCTCCAGGATGTTCGCCACCACGAGGTTGAAGCGAGCGCCCCAGTGATCGGGTGGGTCGCTGGCGAAATGGATGCGACGCCCGTGCGTGCCAACACTATCCAATTCCGCATGCGCCCTGGCGCACTCGACCGCAACGGGATCAATGTCCGTGCCGACAACAAAACCAGCGCCGCGAGCGAATGCGATGCGCGCGAGGATGCCTGTGCCGGTGCCAACATCCAGCACAGACAGCCCCGGCTGTTGCCGGCACAGCATATCGACGGCAGCGGCACACAGCCGTGTTGTGGGATGCGAGCCGTCGCCAAACACCGGACCGCGCGCAAATCCCGCGCCCCCCGTGTTGGCCGCGGCCGGCACCACGCCAACGCGTCGCACCGCGCCAGCCGCTGCCGCGGATCGAACGCCCCCCGGCGGTGCCCACCCCGGCATCACAGCCAGCGCAAGCCACCCCTCCCCCACCTCCGGTGGCGCACCACCAGCGTGATACACAACAACCCGCGGCGCGATAACAACTGCCGCTCTCACGACCCAAACACCTGCCGCAAGTGCTCAATCGCGCATTCAACCGCCCGCGAAGCCCGCACGCCGCCGGGCCGCACCGCATAAATGCGATCGCCGAAAAAGCCCACCGGGCGCCAGTCCATCAGCACCGGCACCATTGCGCCGGCGCCCGCACTAAAGTCCGCGCTGAAGTCCGGCAGCAACCCGATCCCCAACCCGCCCTCGATAGCGGAACGCAACACCTCGCTGTTGTTGGCTTTTAAAGGCCCACTGACCGGCACGCTGACCCGCTCGCCCCGTTTGCGTGAGCCGGTCTTCTCAAACGACCAACTTTGAGCCGGGCCGTCGCGTAGATAAAGAAGGCAGTCGTGCCGGGCAAGATCGGTCGGATGCAACGGTGTACCTCGGCGCTGCAGATAGTCCGGGCTCGCCAGCAACAATGAACGCGACTCGCACAGCACACGAGCGATGTAGGTGTCAGGAATGGAGCGCGCGTGGCGCACTGCCAGGTCGAATCCCTCCTGGGCAATGTTCACAAACCGGTCACTGAGATCCAACTCGAGGCGAATCTCCGGAAACCGGCGCAGGAAGTCTGGAACTGACGGCGCAATCCTCTGCCGCCCCAACGCCACCGGCGCTGAAATGCGCAACACCCCCCGAGGCTTGCCCGCAAGATCCTTCGCCTGTTCGAGGCTCTGCTCGATGCGCGCAAATGACGCCTGGGTGTCGTCAACCAGTTGCAATGCAGCAGCCGTCAGGGTGACCGACCGTGTGGTCCTGCGGACCAGCGACATCCCGACCACACGCTCCAGGTCCCGCAACCGGGTGCTGACGGAAGCTTTCGAAATACCCAGCCGCCGCGCGGCCTGGGTCAGGTTGCGGGTCTGCGCAATGACCGTCAGCAGATGCATATCGGCCAGGACGCTCGCGACACCGGAAACGCTCATGGGACCTCTCTTCGAGCCAGTACATTGTTCATTTTACTGAACATTGAGATCAAAGGCTCGGTCTTCTCCGCCGCGGTGGGCCGCGCCTAGACTGCGGCCATGAAAAACACCGTTTCCCATTGGATTGGCGGCAAGCCAGCCACCCCCGGCGCCAAGGCGCAGGACATATTCAACCCGGCAACCGGCGAGGTCTCCCGCCAGGTGGCCCTGGGCGGATCCGCCGAAGTGGCTCAGGCTGTCAAAAGCGCCGCCGCGGCCTTCCCGGCCTGGGCGGACACGCCGCCCATCCGCCGCGCCCGTGTACTCAACCGATTCCTCGATCTGTTGAATCAGAACCGTGACGAGCTCGCCGCCACCATCACCAACGAGCACGGCAAAGTGTTGAGCGACGCGCAGGGCGAAGTCATGCGCGGAATCGACGTGGTTGAGTTTGCTTGTGGCATTCCCGAGCTGCTGAAGACCGACTTCACCGACCAGGTTTCCACGGGCATAGACAATTGGACCCTGCGCCAACCCCTGGGCGTGGTTGCCGGAATCACCCCGTTCAATTTCCCTTGCATGGTGCCGTGCTGGATGTTTCCGGTGGCGCTTGCCGCCGGCAACACGTTCATTCTGAAGCCGAGCGAACGTGACCCCTCGGCGTCGATTTTCATGGCCAACCTGTTGAAGCAGGCCGGCCTGCCTGACGGCGTGTTCAATGTCGTACAGGGAGGTAAGGACGCCGTTGACGCGTTGTTGGAACATCCGGACGTGCAGGCCGTGAGCTTTGTAGGTTCCACGCCGATCGCGCGTTACATCTATCAGCGCGGTGCTGAGCTCGGCAAGCGGACCCAGGCTTTGGGCGGCGCGAAAAATCACCTCGTCGTCATGCCTGATGCCGATCTCGAGCAGGCCGTCGACGGTCTGATTGGCGCGGCCTACGGCTCCGCCGGGGAGCGCTGCATGGCAATCAGCGTGGCCGTGCTGGTCGGCGATGCCGCCGACAAAGTGGTGCCGATGTTGCGCAAGCGCGCTGCCGAGCTACGCATTGGCGACGGCACTACCGCTGGTGTTGAAATGGGACCCGTGGTTACGCGCCAGGCACTGGAGCGCATCGAAGGTTACATTGACGTAGGCGTGAAAGAAGGCGCCAAGCTACTGTTGGATGGCCGCGGTTACCAGGTATCCGGCCGGGAGAAGGGCTTCTTCACCGGTGCGACCCTGTTCGATCACGTGCGCCCCGAAATGAGAATCTACAAGGAAGAGATCTTCGGACCGGTATTGTGCTGCGTACGGGTGAAGGACTTCGCCGAAGCGGTGAAGTTGATCAATGCCCACGAGTTTGGCAACGGTGTGTCCTGTTACACGCGCGACGGCCACATTGCCCGTGAGTTCGGGCGGCGCATTCAGGTGGGGATGGTGGGAATCAACGTACCGATTCCCGTGCCCATGGCCTGGCACGGGTTCGGCGGGTGGAAGAGCAGTTTGTTCGGCGACGTGCACGCCTACGGAACCGAAGGCGTGCGCTTCTACACGCGACAGAAATCGATCATGCAGCGCTGGCCCGAGAGCACCCCGAAGGGTGCCGAGTTCGCCATGCCGACGGCAAAGTAGCGCTTACGCTCTCTCGACGACCACTTCGCTGATCTGGATCACCGGCGCAAGGTCCGTGTAGTTGGGAATATCTCCCAGGATTTCCTTGGCATGCGGACCGAAGCCCTTCTGGAAGGCTTCCACGCTGTCGCAGAAGATGTGACACATGCCGACATAGGTCGGCGGTGTTCCCGGCTCGCCGCCGCCGAGCCCCTTGTCGACGCTGTAATACTTGCAGTGCGAGCCCATGCGGGCCTTTACGAGCGGCATGTGCTTGTCACGATAGTAGTCGTGATCGAAGCGACTGCCGGGCTTGTTCGGATACATCACACTGACTTTGATCATGCGCGCCGGTCTCCTGTGCAAGGGCGGCAGGATACTCCCCTCGCCGACCGGATAGAATGCGTTCCTGGAGAACCCGGCAACCGGCACACATCATGGCTCGAAAAAGAAACACTGCGGCGATTCGATGGCTACGCGCTTCGAGACAGCGTGACAGCGCCGGCGTATTGCGGGACAAGGAGCTGAGCCCGCGCGTGTCGGTGTACCACTATCTCGAGTATCCGCATGCGCTCGCCATATTCTCGGAAAACCGGCTGCGGCTCGCCAATCCCGCCGGCTGGAGCGATCCGTATGAGCGCCGCTGGCTGGAACACATTCCGAAGGGCGTCAGTACGTACGCCTTGTGCTGGAACCGCAGCCGCTTCGATGAGCCGGCCTGGCGCATGGTCGGGTTCGGCCGCAACAATGCGCTCGTCAGAATCCGTTGTCGCGTGCAGAGCATCCTGACCGCGGCCGCGGCGCTCTCACAGGAGCGCGAAGGCGAGTTCTATATCGGCAAGGTGCGGTACGAGAGCGGCGTCAAGGACGGTGCGAAAACCGTAGCCGACGCGTTGCTGCGCAAGAGCTCGGCAGTGCGATTTGAGCGTGAGGTTCGGGCGTTGTGGTTCGACAGAGAGCCGCAGAACAAAGGCCTGTTTCTGCCCATTGACGCGCAGGAGAGCATCACCCAGGTGATGTGCAGCCCGCACGCCCACCCCGATGTGAGGGCTCGCATCCAACAGGAGTTTGATAAGTTTGGTGTGAGCGTCGTCGCCGCGGCCGTTTAGCCGCGGCCGGCCACAGGAACTGCAGCGCCGGTAATTGCCCGTGCTCCCTCCGAGGCGAGGAAAACCACCACATCCGCAATCGCCTCGGCAGCCACCCACTTGGAAGGGTCCGCCTTGGGCATCGCCTTGCGGTTTTGGGGAGTATCAATCGTGCCGGGCAGAATGGCATTCACGGTAACTCCGCGGTCCTTCACTTCCTCCGCCAGACTCTCGGTCAGCCGAAGCACACCCGACTTCGAAGCCGCATAAGCCCCCATGCCCGCCGCCGCCTTGGCTGCTGCGCCCGCACCCACGTTGATGATGCGTCCTGCGCCCGACTTCAAGATGCACGGCAACGCCGCCTTGCAAGCAGTCACCGCCGTCTTCAGGTTGATGTCATACATCTGATCCCAACCTGCGAGGTCACCGTCGGCGAGTGTTTGCCAACGGAAGCCGCCGGCGATATTCACCAGCACGTCAATGCGGCCGTAGCGGCCGACAATGGTTTGCATCGCCCGCTCGGCGTGCGCCCATTGTGTCAGGTCAATTTCACCGACCGACAGGTAACGATCACTCTCCCCGGCCTGAGGAGCTGCACCGTGATCAATCACGGCCAGCTTGTAGCCAGCGGCCTGAAACGCCTGCGCCACCGCACGGCCGAGGTTGCCCTGGCCACCTGTAATGACAACCACTTTGTCGTTCATGAACGGGCAGACTACCCGAACTGAATGTTGCCGAGAATACCTTTCGGATCGCAGAGCCTTTTGAGCTTACCCGCGAACGCGCGCTCTTCGGTACTCGTATAACGCTCATAGAACCCTGCGTTATAGGGCCCGACCCCGTGCTCCGCGCTGAATGAGCCATGGAATTGTTTCACGACCGTGTCATACACCCGCTCGCGCAACGCTTCGACCGCTCCAGAGTCGTAGGCTGTGCCGGCATCAGCAGGCCAGACGATGTTGAAGTGATCGCCGCCATCACCGCAGTGCCCGAAATCGCATACTCGCAGGAACGGCCACGTCTCGCTGACCAGGCGCAGCAGCTCGGCCCGCAGCGCGGGAAGCTGCGTACGCTGGACCGAGATGTCGAATGCAATGATCCGCCCCAGCGATTTCACCCCGTCGCTGATGGAATGTCTGATGGCCCAGAGGTCCTCGGAGCGGCCCAGCAAACCGTCGGTAATCAGAGGATCCTCGGCTTCGAGGTAGGCGCCGAGGCGCTCACCCAGAAATTCGCTCAGGTCGATGCGGTCCGGGCCGAGAACCGACGCCAGCTCAACCAACACCGTGTACGCCGGCACTGCACCCTGCCCGAACGGGTTGCGAATCCGGGGGTTATGCAGGAATGCGGCTTCGACCGCGTTGGCCGACATACCTTCGAATGCCGCGAGGAACTCGCCCGCCTCGGCTTCGAGACGGCTCAACAACTGCGGAATCGCTGCCTGGCAGGCGGGCACGAGCAGCGCCGTCGCTGTTTGGGCCGGCAGGCGGTGAACTTCCAACTGCGCGGCAGTGATGATTCCGAACGTGCCGCCGCTTCCGACCGACAACTGCTTGAGATCAATACCCGAATTGTCCTTGCGCAACGCCTTCATGTCAGACAACACGGTGGCGTCCGCGTCCGCGAGCACAACCTCGAGGCCCAGCAGGTTTCGTTGTACATCGCCATAACGCAGCAACCGGGAGCCGCCCGTGTTGCTGGCGATCATGCCGCCAATGGACGGATCGGCACCGAGATCGATCGGAAAAAAGAGCTGATTGGCGGCCAGATGCTGATTCAACGCGCTGAGCCGCGTACCGGCCTGCACACGTGCGGTCCGATCGCCGGCATTGACAGCTTCGATGGCGCGCAATCGTTCCAGACTCAATATGAGTTGGTCACCGGAAGGATCCGGGGTCCCCGCGGCTACGAGCCCAGTATTCGCACCCTGCGGGACGATCCGCACATCGTGTGTGTAGCAGTACCGAACCACCGCACGCACGTCGGCGGTGGTAGCGGGCCTCGCAACCGCGAGCGCCCGCCCTGTCCCATACCGATAGCCTCGCTCATAACGCTCGAGGCCATCCGCCGGCGCCAGGACTGCGTCGGCGCCGATGAGTCGCTGCAGATCGCTGACAGCGTTCACATCGCTCCGGCACGTGCAACACCGGCGGCGGTCATCTTGAAGATGCCCTGCGCATTGCTGCTGTCAAACGCGAGATCGAGCCGCCGGCTGCCCGTGGCTGGATCGGACACGAAGTCGCGCTGAATGAACTCATAGAACGAACCTGGGACCGGGTGCCGCACGACAGAACCATCATCGCGCAAAAACTCCCGGGTGACCATGTCAGCGCGGAACGCAGTCTGGCGAACGCGACCGGACTTGGAAGATTCAATGGTGGGCTTGAGCGCGCGCCCCGTCTGCCGCTGTTCCGCAACGAGAGCATCAATCGAGGCTACACGGTCGGTGGCATGGTTGAACGCATTGCCTTCCGTCGCAATCCAGGCCATCTCAGCCGACTCGGCCAACAGAATCTGATAATCGGTCCAGGACGGCGCCGAGTGTTGGCGCGCGAAGCAACCCAGCAGGCTGCGGACCAGGCGCGCGGCGGCCGCCGTATCCAACCAACGCTGTTTCTGCAACAACGCCAGCATCTCGAGATCCGCCGCTGTCAGAGGATCCACTGACGAGGCAGTCACCCGACGCACCGACGCGAGGAATGCCGGCGAGAATCGCTCCGGATGCAACTCGCTGACAAAAAACTGCGGCAGCACTTCCGGATGATCTTCATGGGTGTAGGCGCGACCGGTCATGCCGAGACGATCCAACGGATAGACATCATTCATGCGATAGCCAAGGGGCAACAACACCCGGGTGATGGCCGCTTCCCCCATGGGCAAGCCGCCCATTCCCGCGAGAGCGACTGTCCGCAATGCGCCATGGTCAAACACGACCTCCCGGCCGCTCGCCAGGCAGTCATTCACATAGGCTCGTCCAGTGGGAACGCGCTCCAGGAGATCGCTAAACAACGCGACATTCAGGGCCAGCGAAATCAGCGACCGTGTCGCCACGCCTTCTTCGGTCCCAGCCAGGGTGCGCGGCAGATGCAGAGCCCGCAGGGAGCGCTCCAGCGTGGCGGGAGAAACAACGGATTCCAGCAGGCGGGTCAATTGAACTTGTAGAGCTTTCGGCATGATATTACATAAATTTTGGCGCGGAATGCGGCACGAGGCTATTTTGGGGGCGCAATCACGACCCTCAAGCGATAAGATCACATCAACTCATTACACTTTGGAATGATCTCTATGATCCGCGGGCGGCGTCCCCGTACCAGCCTTCTCGGGCTACAAGCCTTTGAGGCCGTCGCCCGGCTCGGCGGAGTCTCCCGGGCAGCCACCGAATTGCACCTGACCCAGAGCGCGGTGAGCCGCCAGGTGCTGGCGCTGGAAGAGCAACTCGGCGTGCCATTGTTCCGGCGCATTAAAAAGCGGCTGCTTCTATCGGAGGCGGGGGCCGCCTATCTGCACGATGTCCGCGGCGGCCTGGCCGCCCTGAATGACGCGACCGAGGCACTGCTGGCCACGCGCGGCCGCGGCGGCACGCTCACCATCGCCACCCTGCCCACTTTTGGTGCCAAATGGCTGGTGCCGCGGCTGGGGCGATTTCTCGAGTCGGCGCCTCACATCACGATCGAGCTGATCACGCGGCTCGCGCCCTTCGACTTCACCATCGAGCAGTTGGACGGCGCCATTCACTTTGGCGGCCCGGATTGGCCGGGCGCCGCCGCGCACTTTCTCAAACAGGAGCGCATGACCGCGGTAGCCACGCCCAGGCTGGCCGCGCGCTGCCCGACACCCGCGGCTGTGTTGAAACTACCGCTCCTGCAAATCACCTCGCGGGCGTTTTCATGGCGTGAGTGGCTCGATGCCAACAACCTGGCGGGCGCGGCGTTCACTCCCAGCCTCCAGGTGGAGACTTTCGCCATGGGCATTGAAGCAGTCATCGCGGGACTGTGTGTTGGAATCCTGCCGACGTTGTTTGTGGAGAATGAGCTCGCCGCCGGCACCCTGGTTGCGATCGGGCCGCCGGTGGAAAGCCGCTCCGCCTACTACTTCGTCTACCCGCAGCACAAGGAGGAATACTACCCCTTGCGCCGCTTCGCCGACTGGCTGGCCAGTGAGATCACGCCGCCCGGGGATATGCGGCGTAACGCTGCACCATCGTCTCCAGCGGCGCCGGCTTGATTTTGCTCGCCTGCCCGGCCGACCAGAAAGCAACAAAGCGGTCCTTGCAGATACCCCGCGCGGCCAGCGTCGCATCCTTGAACAACTTGCGAGGATCGAACTCGCCGCGGTCCTGCGCCAACAGACGGCGAATGGCCCCTGTCATGGCGATACGGATGTCAGTATCGATGTTGACTTTGCGCACACCGTTCCTGATGCCTTCCTGGATCTCTTCGACGGGAACGCCGTAAGTCTCCTTCAGCTCACCGCCGTACTCGCGGATCGTTGCCAGCCACTCCTGCGGGACCGATGAAGACCCATGCATCACCAGGTGTGTGTTTGGCACGGCCTGGTGGATTGCCTTGATACGATCGATTGCGAGCACTTCGCGGGTCGGCTTGCGCGAGAACTTGTAGGCTCCGTGCGAGGTGCCGATGGCGATCGCCAGCGCATCCACACCGGTCTTGTTGACGAAATCCACGCACTGCGCGGGATCGGTCAGCAACTGCTCGTGTGACAGTTTGCCCTCGGCGCCGGAACCATCCTCCTCCCCGGCCATTCCCGACTCGAGAGAGCCCAGGCATCCCAGCTCGCCTTCCACCGACACCCCCACCGCGTGTGCGATTTCAACAACCTTCGCGGTGATGTCGACGTTGTATTCGTAGGTGGCGGGCGTCTTCATGTCCTCGCGCAAGGACCCGTCCATCATCACGCTGGTGAAACCGGAGCGGATGGAGGCCTGGCACACGGCAAGACTCGCGCCGTGGTCCTGGTGCAGGACTACCGGAATGTGCGGCCACGTTTCTACGGCCGCCTGGGTGATGTGGCGCAAAAATGCCTCGCCCGCGTATTTGCGGGCGCCCGCCGAAGCCTGCAGGATGACCGGGCTGTCGGTTTCGTCAGCCGCCTGCATGATGGCCTGCACCTGCTCCATGTTGTTTATATTGAAGGCCGGCACACCGTAACGGTGCTCGGCGGCGTGATCGAGAAGCTGGCGCAAAGAGATCAGGGCCATCGCACATCCCCCAGTTGCTGTGGGGGACATCGTCGGGGCAGGACAACGCCAGCGTCCAGTTAGTTATTCTTTGCACAGCCATAACCCCGGGCTTATGGCTCAGATCTTCTGCAGCCCGTACTTCCTTATCCGACCCAACAGGTCGCGATTCGTGGGCAGGGTTGCGCGCAGGCTCTCGCCCTGGCGCGCGGCCTCCGCCATTTTCTCGCGGGCCCGGGTCCGATCCGCTTCATTCAACAACCACGGCGTCGGCTCCGGCTCGAACCCCATGCCATACAACACGTACTGAAAGCTGGCGGCGGAGAACACTTCCTCCCGCTGAGTGAAGTCTTCGTGCCAGGGTGAATGCTGGCGCCAACAATCCGCTAGGGCCGATCCTTGCCGGTTGTCGACCCAGAATGGCTCCGTCCGCCTGCTCAGGACATAGTGTAACTCGAGAAATTCAACGATGCGCCGCCAGCGGTGCTGAAACACCTCGTTGAAAGTCCGCGCGGCCTGCGGCAGGCCGCTACGAAATCCCGGCAGCAGCTCGGCAATGGATTTCGCCGACAGCTCGATCATGACAATCGCCGACGCTTCGAGCGGCTCCAGGAAGCCGGCCGACAGGCCCACGGCCACGCAGTTACCGACCCAGAGCTCGCGCCGATAGCCCGAGTTGATGTTGATGGCGCGAAAAGCCGGCTCCGCCCCCAGGTACGAACGCAACTCCGCCGCCGCGCTCTCTTCGGTGGCGTACGCGCTCGAGTACACGTAGCCAACACCGCGGCGAGACGTGAGACCGATGTCCCATATCCAGCCGGCGGAGCGGGCGGTCGACACGGTGACAGAGCCGATCGGCGCGTCTTCTGCCGGGTAGGGCACCTGGACCGCCAGCGCCTTGTCAACGAACAGCGAGTCCTTGCAGGAAACGAACGGTACGCCCAGATGCTTTCCGATCAACAGCGCGGCAAAACCACTACAGTCAATGAACAGGTCGCCTGCCAACGGCGTCCCTGACCTGGTGCGCAACTCGCTGATGCCGCCGGCGCCGTCCGCGACGACTTCCACGATCTCACCGAGGATGTGGGTGACATTCAGCTTGTCGATGCAGTGCTTCTGCAGGAACGGCACAAACTTGCCGGCATCGAGATGATAGGCATAGTTCGCAAGGCCCGCGAACTCAGGCGTGGTGATTTGCTTCGGTGCCAGGGAGTGATCGCACAAGCGAGTCTGGAAGCACAGGCTTTGCGCAAAGCGCGTATGGCGCGGGCCCTCCAGCCAATAGGGCGCGAGATTGCGCTCAATGTAGTCAACCGGAAGCGTGAACGGATGGTAGTAGGCATCCGCACTGCTTCCGTCCACCCAACCAACAAATTTCGAGCCCTGTTTGAACGATGCGTCGCACTCGCGCAGGAAATCGGTTTCCGATACGCCGATCTGTTTCAACGTGGAGCGGATCGTGGGCCACGTGCCTTCTCCCACTCCAATGGGCGGTTGGGTCCGCGACTCAATCAGGGTGACCGATACCCCAGCGGGCCCGCGCTGCGGAAAGCGCGCCGCCAGCACGCCGGCGGTGATCCAACCGGCGGTGCCGCCACCAACAACCACTATCCTGCGGATCGGCTCAGCGGGCGGCACCACTGATCAACCGGTTCTTGCGGGCCACGAGTCCGGACACGTGCGACAGCGAGGCCATCTGGAAATACATCCATTCCAGGTATTTGCGGTCTCGCATCCCCATGAGCTGCGCGGCGGTCAGCTTGTCGAGGGCGGTCGTGGAGATCCAATACAGGCCCTGCAGCGTTTTCTCCGATCGATCCACAAACTCAATTTTGATCTGCACGACTTCGAGCAGATTGAGCTCGGCCAGCCGGGCGGTGAATGCATAGGCCTCTGTCGAGCCGCTCACCAGCGCCTGCACCATCGAGGCCCGTTCCTCGAGAAACTTCGTGGCCTTGCCGTCGTCCGAGAACAGCCGCTCGCCGCTGTCGGGCTGAATCTGCGCGCTGTCCAGGTCGATGGCCAGGTCGAGCGAGGGCGCGACTCCCGGCTCATCCGGCCGGCGCAGCAGCGAAAACGGATTGCGCAGAATCTGCAGCGGCACGTAGTCAACATCCCAGCGATCCTGGCTGAAGAACAGGTTTTCGTTCTGCTCAAAGCCCAGCAGCGCCACCGGCTCGAAGCGGCCGGACTCCTGGCTCTTGAGAAAGAAGATGGGATAGTGAGCGAGCAGCCGCGGAAATTCGCGGGGAATCACGCTCACGGCATTCACTTGCGCGCTCTCGCGCGTGGGCTGGGGGGACACCCGCAAATTCAGGTGGGCCTGGCTGTTGACTACGGTCAGATTGGTCATGGTGCGCCCATTATAACGCCCGCCACGAGGTACACTACCTTCATGGTTGCGCAGCTAAAGACGGCCGAAGAGTGGCGCGAAGTCGATCGCAAGCTGTTCGAGTCCACGATCCGCCCGCGCGGCCGCCCCGCGGTGCTGCGGGGACTCGTGCAGAGCTGGCCGGCAGCTCAGGCGGGGCGCAACTCACCCGCGGCACTGATCGAGTACCTGCGAACCTTCTACGCCGGCCAGCCCGCACCGCTGTTTGAGGGGCCGCCGGAAATCCACGGCCGATTTTTCTATAACGCGACCCTGGACGGCTTCAATTTCGAGTCGCGGCGCGCGCCGCTCACCGAGCTGTTTGATCGGCTGCTGCGCGAATCGGCCAACGCGCACGCGCCGGCGCTGTACGCCGGCTCGGTGTCGCTGCCGATCTACTTTCCAGGCTTCGGGACTGCCAACCGCCTGCCTGGACTGATTGGCGTCGAGTCGGTGCTCGAGTCCATCTGGATCGGCAACCGTACCTGTATTGCGGCGCATTTCGACAATACCGAGAACATCGCCTGTGTCGTGGCCGGCACGCGCCGCTTCACCCTGTTCCCGCCCGATCAGATCGGCAACCTCTACGTCGGACCGCTCGATCTGACTCCCGCGGGCCAGCCTGTCAGTCTGGTAGACATTCGTAATCCCGACCTTGCGCAATTCCCACGGTTTGCTGCAGCACTCGAGGTCGCGGAAGTCGCGCAGCTCGGTCCCGGCGATGCGGTGTATGTTCCCGCCTTGTGGTGGCATCACGTCGAGGCCTTCGATGCGTTCAATGTGCTGGTCAATTACTGGTGGCGGGAAGCTCCGGAATTCTTCGACTCACCCTCCATGAGCCTGCTGCATTGCCTGCTGACCATCAAAAGCCTGCCGCCCGAGCAGCGCGCGCGCTGGAAAGCGGTGTTCGATTACCTGATTTTTCAGACCGACGCACCGGCGCTGGCACACCTGCCGCCGCAGGTCCGCGGCCTGTTCGGCGACTTGACGGAGCCCAAGGCGGAGCGCATCCGTGCGCTGTTGATCAAGAGCCTTGCCCGCCGCTAGAGCGCCATTCTGACACCCACCTGGTATCGGGCAAATCCTTCCGAAGCCGAGTAGAACTGCTCGCTGTAACGACCATACTGCAGCAGGTTGGCACCTGTCAGGTTGATGGCATCGAAGAACACCGACACGTGCCGGTTGATGTCGTAGCTCGCGCTCATGTCCAACTGGCCGTAGGCCTTTGTGTAGATGGGCTCGTTCGACTGGTCCGTCTGTGACAACGCCGACAGGAAGTCACTGCGATGACTCCAGGCCACGCGCGCCTGGAAGCCCCATTTCTCGAAGAATCCCACCACGTTGTAGGACTTGCTCAATCCCGGCAACGCGAATTGCGAGCCAATGACCAGCGGATTCCACTGCGCGCCACCCTGTGGCAGCGAGTAGTTCGCCTGAATGCCGAAGCCGGTGTCGCCGAACACATGCTGCACCGAGAACTCCCAGCCATGGATCTGGGTGCGGTTGGCGTTCGTGGGCTTGGTGATATCCCAGGTGACCAGCGGATCCCCGGGCTGGCCGGTGAAAGTCAACTGGCCCGGATTGTCCGCCAGCATCTGCGCAAAAATGGCCTGCGCACTGAGCGGTTGGCCCGCCGCGGTCAGCTCCTGTTGCGCCCTGGTTGCCAGCGCACCCACATTCGGATCGGTGATGCCAAACAGCGGACCCTGGGTCGTGGTCTGCGTCAGGAAGTTGGTCACCTGCTTGGTGAACCAGTTGACGGCCAGGTAGCTGTCGTGAGCGTAGTACCATTCGGCCGCAAGATCGAAGTTGTTCGACTCGTATGGCAACAATCCCGGGTTGCCCGCCGTGGCCGTCCGTGAACCGGGTTTCGGCGTGGAGGTCACCGACGTGGTGCCAATCATGGAGTTGAGATCCGAGCGCGCGATGGTCTTGCTGTAGGAAGCACGCAGCAACAGATCCGGGCGGACCTGCAGGCTCGTGTCGAGGCTCGGCAGGAACTCGCTATAGGCTGCATGCACGTCACTGTAGGTCGGGTTGTTCGCGTAGTTCGTAAAGAACTCGGTCGGATTCGCCCAGGTGATGGAGGTCGGCACTTTCTGCAGGCTCGCGGCGGTGACGTCGCTCTTCTCGTAACGCAGTCCGGCGAGAGCCCTGAAGCGCATGCCGTCGAAGTCGGTATCGAAGTCCATTTGCGCGAACGGCGCCGGCGTGACCTCGCGAATGTGATCGTCGTTGTTGGGAGTCTTGTTTTGCGCGAAGGTGTACGGTGGGAAGTTGCCGTCGGTTGGCAAACCGCCCGGCTGCGTCACCCGAATCGCATCCGCAAGACTGTAAGTGAAGAAATAGGGGACCGCGATGCCGCAACTGCCGCCCGAAATGCCCTTCAGGATCGTGCAACTCGAGACCTTGGTGAACACATTCGCAGGGAAGATCGCATTGTTGACGTACGCCGGGTTGTAGTAACCCCAGGCGAAGTTACCGCTGTTGAAGGCTTTGGCATCCGTGGTCATGCGCTTGACGTCGACGCCGACCTTGATGCTCTTCAGGCCACTGTCCGAGCTGTTCTTGAAAGTCACATCGAGACGGCCCTCATCGATCACGTTGCGGAACTGGTTGTTGTTCGCCTGGCCGAACAACGGTGTGATGGTGCTCGTGTCGAGGTTGTTCAGATTGTGCGGATCCTGGTACGTCCACGAGGTTGTCGGGATCGTGGTGTTGCCCAGATGGAAGAACTTGTTGAGGGCGATCCCCGGGTTCTGGCCGACGATGCCGAAATTGTTGTTGCCGAAAGCACCGCCGCCGGAATCCGCCGTCGAATGGTGCGCATCGAAGCCGACGGCGACATGGTCAGTGGGATTCCACTGCACATTGAAGCCGACGGAGCCGTTCTGGTTGATGAACTGGTCGGAGGCGGAAAAGTACGACAGGTCGCTGCCTGTATCCACGAGGTCGGTCACCGTGCCGTGCGAGTTGATGGTGGCGCTCGTCGGGTTGGTGCCGTAGTCGAACCAGGCACCGAAGGTGTGCCGGTCGATGTTGTCGCGATAGAACGAATAGGTGTAGTCCGCTGTGGCGACCAGTGAATCGAATGGCTTGAACTGCAGGACCGCCTGGCCGTTGACGCGCGTACGGTCGTGATCGGCAACGCCCCACCCTTCATTGCGCGGCGCCCAGTTGTGTCCATCCGGGTTCGTATTGGAGCTCGTCACGCGCGGATCCCCTACCGCGAACTGGTCCTGCAGCCAACCGTCGATGTTGGCCAGCTCTTCACGGCTGTGGCGCTTCGAGTACGAGCCATTGACGAGCACACCGATGTGGTCGTCGAGGAAGGTATCGCTGAACAGGCCGGAGAACTCCGGCGTGTACTTGCTCTTGACCTGGGCCGAGGTGTCATCGTTGGCCTTGGCCGAAAAAGTGGCCTTCATGCCGTTGTAGTCAAACGGCCGGGCAGTCGAGATGTTGATGGTGGAACCAACGCCACCGCTGGCGATATCCGCGCGGCCCGTCTTGTAGACGGTGATGCCGGCAATGCCGTCGGCAGCCAGGTTCTCGAAATCGAAAGAACGGGTGGCGTTCTGGCCCGGCACGACGCTGGCGGGCATGGAGCGGCCGTTCAGGGTCACCATGTTGAACTCGGGACCGAAGCCGCGCACCGTGACACGCGAGCCTTCATTGTTCATGCGGTCGATGGTGACGCCGGGAATGCGCTGCACGGCTTCCGCAAGGTTGGTGTCGGGAAACTTGCCGATGTCCTCGGAGGTGATGGCATCCACCACACCGGCCGAATCGCGTTTGATTGTCTCGGAGGTAACCAGTGACTGACGCAGGCCGGTCACGACCACTTCTTCAACATTGTCAGTGGCGCCCGGGGCGGCGGCCGGTTCGGCCGCCAGCGCGGCGCCGGAGCAACACATCGCAACGGCCACCGCCAGCGGCTTCATCTGCAGCGGCGACAACGGCAACTGCGGCAGCCGTGACGCACGCGCACGCTTGGACTTCTTCAAGATAACCCCCTGTCTCGCACAGTAATTTCGCGAAACTCGTTGTTGTGCCGCGGCCGCGAGCCGCCTCTCTGCGAGCGGTTTCTGAAACCGGTTGCAGGACGAAATATGCAACCACCCGTTTCCAAATACAAGAGCCCCGGTGGCTGCCACAGCGCGATTTGCCCATTTCCCGGCAGCGCGCTCTTGACTTCAGGGGCCGCTCGCCAGAGCATGTTCTGAAACCGGTTGCACCGAAGCGGGGCCCAGATCCCGCCGGCGCTGTTGCGACCGGTGCAAGGGGGCCAGATGAGTCACTTTCTCGGCGACGTTGCGCAAAGCGAGCACGGTCCGCAGGCTGAAGAGCCGCCCCGGGCGGCTGCAGCATCGCTGTCAGGTGCGCGGCTGCTGGGTGTTGCCTGTACGGTGGCGCTGGGCGGCTTCCTGGTTGGATTCGATGCCACCGTCATATCCGGGGCCGTGCCCTTCATTCGCGATTATTTCCGTCTCGGCGGCGCTTCAGGTGGCTTGGAGCTGGGTTGGGCGGTCAGCAGCCTCGGTTGGGGCGC
Organism: Pseudomonadota bacterium; assembly: GCA_018241505.1. Classification (GTDB taxonomy): domain Bacteria; phylum Pseudomonadota; class Gammaproteobacteria; order Steroidobacterales; family Steroidobacteraceae; genus 13-2-20CM-66-19. The sequence goes on from JAFEDS010000025.1 coordinate 132,377, forward strand.
GATGGCCGGCAACCTCGCGGCCGGTTTTCTCAACGACCGCTTCGGGCGCCGCACCGTGTTGCTGCTGGCCGCCGCGCTGTTTCTGGCCTCGTCGCTGACCGCCGCGTTCGCCACCGGTTTCGCGGTGTTTGTTGCGGCGCGCATCTGTGGCGGGCTGGGGGTCGGCACCGCCATCCTGACAGCTCCCATGTATATCGCTGAAATCGCGCCCGCCCGCCTGCGCGGCCGGCTGGTCTCGCTCAATCAGTTGATGATTGTCATTGGCATCTCCGTATCCTTCTTCTCCAACTTCTTCCTGCTGTCGCTGGGTGATGCGAGCTGGCGATGGATGCTCGGTGTTCAGGCCATACCGGCCACCCTCTTCCTTCTGCTTCTCACGCGGGTGCCCGAGAGCCCGCGCTGGCAGGTAGCCACGCGCGGTTTCAACTGGCGTGAGCTGTTGACCGCGCGGATGCGCTGGGTGCTGATGTTCGGCTTCGGGATAGCGTTCTTCCAGCAGGCGACCGGCATCAACGCCATCTTCTACTATCTCCCCACGATCTTCGGGCAGGCCGGCGGCAGCCTGGCAACCGCTTTCGGACAATCCGTGTTTGTGGGCCTCGTCAACCTGGGATTCACTTTCGTCGCCATCTGGCTCGTGGATCGCCTCGGCCGCAAGCCGCTGCTGCTGCTGGGCCTGACCGGGATGAGCGTCGCGCTGCTGACCATCAGTTGGGCATTTCACGCAGCGGCGGCTCCCATTGTGATCCTGATTGCCATCGCCACCTACGTGGCCGCGTTCGCAATCTCCCTGGGCCCGGTGATGTGGGTGATGCTGTCTGAGATCTTTCCCGACGAGCAACGTGCCGCGGCGATTGGTGTAGTGGGATTCTGGAACTCTTTGGTGAGTGCCAGCATCACACTGCTGTTTCCCAAGGAGCTCTCGAGCTGGGGGCCCGACGGTACGTTTCTCGCGTATGGTCTGATTGCCGCGGTGGGATTGTTGTTTATTGCGGTGTTCGCCCCCGAGACGAAGGGCAGGACATTGGAAGAACTGGCGCAACTCCTGGCGCCGGCCGTAGAGAGGACTCGATGAGTGTGAAATCCGGTTCGGTCCGTACGCGAGGCAAGAGCGGCCCGCCGCCCCGAAAATCCGTCACCCTGCGCATGGTTGCCCGTGAGGCAGGCGTCTCCGCCAGCACCGTCTCACGGATCATCAACGGTACGGTCAATGTGAGCGATGGTCTGAAGAATGCCGTCGATGCGGCCATCGCCAAATATGATTTCCGGCCGAACGCCGCCGCCCGCGGACTGGCCCTGGGAAAAACCCTGACTATCGGTGTGGTGGCGCAGGCCATCGACAGCCCCTTCTACGGTGAGGGACTGCGCGGCATCGAGGCCTGCCTGCGTCATCGCGGCTATGCCCCGCTGTTCATGAGCGGCAATTGGGCCGATGAGGACGAAGACCGCTGCATGCGGGAATTCATCGGTCGTGGCGTCGACGGGATCATTGTGTTCGCAGGCCGCCTGGGCGATACCAAGTTGCGCAGCTACGCCAAGGAAGTACCTATTGTCGTGACGGGCCGCAAGCTGCGTGCGCAAGGGTTGTTCAGTCTGCAGATCGATGACCAGCACGGCGCCGCGCTCGCGGTACGCCACCTCGTGGAGTTGGGTCATCGCCGGATCGCATTCATTACCGGCTCCGACAATCATCCTGATGCGCTCGAACGCCTGGAAGGTTACAAGGCGGCCTTGCAGGAGGCCGGCATCGGCTTTGATCCGCGGCTGATTGCCACCGGCGACTGGCACGAGGATGGCGGCGTGCGTGCCACGCAGTTGCTGATTGAATCGGGCGTCAAATTTACCGCCATATTCTGTGTGAACGATCAGACTGCGTACGGCGCCTGCCTCGCCCTGTTCCGCAAGGGATTGTCGGTACCGCGCGATGTATCCGTTGTCGGCTTCGACGACCTGCCGTCCTCGACGTACCGGCTGCCGCCTTTGACCAGTGTCAGACAGTCGATTGGCGAGCTCGGTGAGCAGTCGGCGCAGGCGATTCTGCAGCTCATTGCCGGGCAACGTCCCAAAATAACACCGCGACCCGTCGAGTTGGTGGTCCGCGAATCAACCTGTGCCGCCCAGGGCTGACGTATGCACGAATCCGATTCCCTGCGAGCGCTTGGCGCGCGGTTTCCGCTGCAGTTCGCCTGGGGTGTGGCCAGCAGCGCGTTTCAGATTGAAGGCGCGGCCAGCGCCGACGGCAAGGGTCCCTCCATCTGGGATGAGTTTTGTCGCCGGCGCGGTGTCATTGCCGACGGCACGGATGGCACGATCGCCTGCGATCACTACCATCGCCTCGAGTCGGACCTCGACCTGATTGCGGCGTTGGGCGTGCGCGCCTACCGCTTCTCCATCGCCTGGCCGCGGATTCAGCCCACGGGCTCCACCGCAATCAATGCGGCCGGACTCGACTTCTACAACCGCCTGGTCGACGGACTGTTGCAACGGAACATTGAGCCTTATCTGACTCTGTATCACTGGGACCTGCCGGCGGCCCTCCAACACAACCACAACGGCTGGGCCGATCGGCACACTGCCTTCCGGTTCGCACAGTTCGCCGCCCTCATTGCCGAGCGCCTCGGTGACCGGGTTCGCTCGTTTACCACCCACAACGAACCGTGGGTCACGGCGACCCTGGGGCACGAGCTGGGAATCTTTGCGCCGGGCTTGAAGGACCGTCGCATCGCGACCCAGGCATCGCATCACTGTTTGTTGAGTCACGGACTCGCGGCACAGGCAATCCGCAGTGCGCGGAGCAACGCGGATGTCGGGATTGTGTTGAATCTGTCGCCGGTTTACGCAGCGTCAGACTCCCCCGAGGATCATGTGCAAGCACGCCGCGACGATGGATTTCTGGTGCGCTGGTACATGGATGCGCTGCTGGAAGGGACTTACCCGGCGGATATCATTGAATTCCTCGGTGCGGACGCCCCCGTGATGGAGCCGGAGGATGCGCGGTTGATTGCGCAGCCTCTGGATTTTCTCGGTATCAATTACTACTACCCCATCACTGCTGTCGCCGGTGTTCCGTTCAACCCTACTCGCCGGGGTGTCCCCGTTACTGATATGGGTTGGGAAGTAGCCCCCGGCCGGTTGACAGACCTGTTGTTGCGTCTCGATCGGGACTACGATCTGCCGCCTTTGATGATTACCGAGAATGGCGCGGCTTTCCGCGACGCTGTCGTCGATGGCGGAGTGGAGGACGAAGACCGCCGCGCCTACATCGAGTCCCACGTCCGCGCAATTGCCACCGCCATCGAGGAAGGCGTTGATGTGCGCGGATACTTTGTTTGGTCGCTGCTGGACAATTTCGAGTGGGCGTCGGGCTATTCCAAGCGGTTTGGAATCTACTACGTCGACTATGCGACGCAGGGACGGATTTTGAAGCGCAGCGGGGAGTGGTACCGGAAGTTCTTAGTTGCGAATGATTCTCATTACCGATAAGCTACTCCGGCCTGAATGGAGGCTTTCGGAGATGAACCCGTGTCCCCTCTCGTCGATGAGTGGCTGCACACCGATCCGCGGCGCGTTCTGCCGGGGCTGAGCCTTCTCGCCCACGACGGCGACCCACAGGCGCAGCTTCTGCTCGGCCAACTTCTCATCAACGGTGTTGGCGCATCCTACAACCCGGATCGGGCACTGCACTGGTTCCAGGAAGCCGCGCGGGCGCGCCTGCCAATGGCCATCAACATGGTTGGACGATGCCATGAATACGGCCTGGGGACGCCGATCAACTACGAGGAAGCGGCCAGGTGGTATCACCGGGCGGCCAGCTTCGATTGCGATTGGGCCATCTATAACTACGCTCACCTGCTCGCCAGCGGACGTGGCGTGCCGAAGGACCGTGCCGCGGCGTTTGTATGGTTTCGGCTCGCAGCCTCGCGCGGCCATGCGCGAGCCATGCATTTTCTGGGTCAGTATTACGAGCATGGTTGGGAGACCCCGGTCGATCGAGGCGCCGCCTTCGCGTGGTACCGAAGCTCCGCCGAAGGTGGGGATTTCAGGGGCCAATGCAGCCACGCCTCCGTGCTTGCCGAAGAAGGCCGCGTAGTGGAAGCCGTTCATTGGCTGCGATTGGCCATGAAGTCTGCGACGCCCGAATATCTGCGACAATTGCGCCAGGTATTGGCTGAGTCGGCGCAGCCTGAGTTGCGGGAGCTGGCCAACGAAATTGGCGACGGGGAGGCCCGGTGAGCAAGTCCCAAGCAGAAAAGCTGCGCGTCAGCGACACCATCGCTGTGTCGACTCTTTGGCAGGTTCCCCGCGGCGCTACGGCGTGTTACGTATTGGCTCACGGAGCCGGCGCAGGCATGACACACCCGTTCATGGAATCCGTCGCCTCTGCGCTTGCCGCTCGAAACATCGCGACTCTCAGATTTCAGTTTCCCTACATGGAGCGTGGGTCAAAACGCCCCGACCCACCCAAGCTGTGCCACGCTACCGTTCGTGCCGCTGTGGCGCTTGCGCGCGAGCAAATCGGCCTTCCGCTCATCGCCGGCGGCCGCTCATTTGGTGGCCGCATGGCCTCCCAGGCGCAAGCCGCGGACCCCCTGCCCGGCGTCGTCGGCCTGGCATTCCTGGGATTCCCGCTCCATCCTCCGAAGGCGCCCGCCGACGAACGCGCCGAACACCTGCAGGACACGACGATCCCTTTGCTGTTTCTGCAAGGCACCCGCGACGAGCTTGCGGATCTAACCCTGGTGACTTCGCTGGCAAAACGGCTGGGCAAGCGGGCTACTCTCGAGCTCTTCGAGGACGCTGATCACTCTTTCCACGTGCGCGCGCGCAGCGGACGCACGGACGCCCAGGTGTTTGAGCAGATGATGAGCGACCTGGTCAACTGGATCGACAATATTTGCTGAGCCCGGACATTGCGACGCAGGATGCGGCCACCCTCGAACGCCTGCAGGGCGTGCTCAACCGCCATCTGAAGCAGGTGGCACCGGATGAGAAGTTTGATGTGAGCTGGACTGTGTTGTAACAATCGGCGCACCGTCATAACTATCCGGCGGCGATACTACACCGACACGATAGCCGAAAGGCCGCAACAGCCTCTCGAGTGTCTCAACTGTAGGACTTCCCTTGCCCGCTTCGATGTCGGTCAACACACGGGGTGCCACGGCGCACATCCGGGCATATTCGATCTGCGATTTGCGCGCGATCAGTCGCATTGTACGCAGGAGGCTGGGGATGTCAGCCGCCTCACGGGGAACCTGAGTCGCGAGCTCTTTACGGAGCGACTCGACTTCCGCCCGCGACAGGTTGCGATGCACTCTTCGCATCAGTCCATCTCCTTCATCTCGCGCAGCTCGCGAGCCAGGCGCACGATCTCATCCTGTCTTTGTTGGATGATTCGAGGTGCCACACCGCATTCACGCATCACAGCCGGCAGGTTGGCGATCTGATCAGCAAAAGCCCGCATCCAATCAACCACTGCCGCCCACTTGCCGAAGGTCACCCCGGCTTCTTCGAAGTAGGTAGCAACATTCGCCATGATGTGAGCCCAGTCCCGCCGATCTGGTGCCTCACCATCCCAGCGAATGACCCGGACTATTGACCGCGCATCAAGAAAGGAGGGGCCGAAGTCGTAAAGCGGAGTCAATTGCAGGCTGCCATCGATATCCTTCAGAACGGCCATGTTGCGGCCATGATTGTCGCGATTGCCCAGCGCGATATTCAACAGGTCGCGCCGCAGGTATTCGCGCAGCTCCACTTCAAATTTGGTCGCACAACGCGCCAGTGCAATGAGGATATCGTGATGTCGCACGGCAGTCGTTGCCGAGTCGATCACGCCGGTAATCGAATAGAGGCTCTCGACCCCGAGACGGAGTTCCACACCGCGCACGAAGCGGCGGTCGAATCGTGGTATCAACAGAGCTCCATCGACAACTTCGGGTAGCTGTTGCGTTACACGCAGGCCCACCTGCATGGCTACGCGCTGGTACCGGGCCTCATGCTCGAGGATTTCCCTGGCAAATTCTCCAGCCTCGGGCACGGGGAATTTCAACAGCATGTAGCGACGAACCGGAAAGTACAGCGCGCCGCTGTCCGGATGCCAGCGCCCCTTCTCGTCTTCGACCACCCAGAACTTTGGCGCCTCTCCCTGGGTGTCCGTCGCGCCGGCGACCGTGGCACCCAGCTCATGGGCGTGATCAACGAAGGCGTCGCCCCGGGCAGTCATTTCCTGCAGCTCAAAGCCAACGTGTTGGCGCTGCGGGCGCGACTCGTTTGGCCGTACGCGCAGATTGCCGACCGGGTTGATTGCCCCCAATCCCAGAAGCGCCCAATCAGTCATAGTGCCCGAGTTAGCCCGTTCAATGCGCTTGCGAGCAGCGCCCTGCGGAATCAAATCAATCAGGAAGGATGGCCAGTGCCGCAGATCGCGCGTACCCAAATCGACGGGCGCACGGACCGTGAGAGCCCTGTGGTCGGCGGCACCTAGATGCTCAACCGCGTAGTCCGCTTCGTATTGCAGACGTACCCGGCCCAGGCGCGATTGCTCCCTCCCATCCAGAAGATCGAGAGACGCGCAGGGGTGCCACCGGCCTTCCAGGTGAATGTCGAAATCCATAATTCGCGTAATAATAGCATATTATTACGCTACCGGGCATTTATTACGTGTTTTTCCGCTAATTAGATCACGATACCACTTTTACGGTAGATCGTCCGCGCGGTTAGCGGGGCGTCGCCAGCCACTGCTCCGCCAGCCGCACCCACATCGAGGCGCCCAGCGGTATGAGCTGATCGTTGAAGTCGTAGCTCGGGTTGTGGAGCATGCACGGCCCACCGCCATGTCCGCCGTCACGATGCGCGCCGTCGCCGTTGCCGATGACGAAATAACAACCCGGCTTCTCCAGCAGATAGAACGCGAAGTCCTCGGCGCCCATGGTCGGCTCGAACACCTTCACATTCTGCTCGCCAACCAACTGACTCAACACGCCGCGGACAAACTGTGCCTCCGCCGCGTGATTGACGGTCGGCGGGTAGTTGCGCCGGAATGAAAAATCGCAGCTAGCGTCGAACGCCGAGCAGATGGCGTGCGCCACATCACACATGCGCCGCTCAACCATGTCCAGCACATCGAGCGTAAAGGTCCGTACCGTACCCTGCAGCTCACAGGACTCGGGAATGACATTCAGGGCTTCGCCGGCATGCAACTTCGTCACGGAAATCACGGCCGCATCAATCGGCCGCTTGTTGCGAGTGATGATGGTCTGGAAGGCCTGCACGATCTGACAGGCAATGGGCACAGGATCGATCCCGTTGTGAGGCATCGCGGCGTGCGCGCCTTTGCCCCGGATGGTGAGCTTGAATTCGTTGCTGGAGGCAAAGGCGGGCCCCGCATTGACAGCGAACTGGCCGGCCTCGAGACCGGGCCAGTTGTGCATGCCGAACACCGCTTCCATGGGAAACTGGTCGAACAACCCGTCTCTGATCATCTCGCGTGCGCCCCCGCCCCCTTCTTCAGCCGGCTGGAATATCAGGTACACGGTGCCGTCGAAATTCCGATGGGTGGCCAGGTACTGTGCCGCGGACAACAACATCGTCGTATGTCCGTCGTGCCCACAGGCATGCATCTTTCCTTTGACGACACTTGCGTGGCCGAACGTGTTGAACTCGGTGACCGGCAGCCCGTCCATGTCCGCGCGCAAACCCACAGCCCGATTGCTCGATCCGGCGCGGATGATTCCCACGACACCCGTCTTACCCAGGCCCCGGTGAATGGGAATCCCCCACTCGCTGAGCATCCGGGCGACCAGCTCGGAAGTGCGTTGTTCTTCATAGCAAAGCTCTGGATGGGCGTGGATATCCCGCCGCACGGCGGTGAACGCATCGGCTTGCGCGACAATAGGCTCGAGCAGGGTCGTGGGCATGGGGTCTCCGGAACGGGGCGTGGCCTGTATGATGACCCCATCCGCCTGGAGAGTCACATGATCTATACCTTAGGAGACCGAAAACTGGAAACCGTGGGAGAGGACTATTATGTCGCCCCGAGTGCCCAGCTCATCGGCTCCGTCATCCTGGGGCGTGGCGCGACCGTGTGGTTCAACTGCGTGCTGCGCGCGGACTCGGACCGGATCATTGTCGGCGACGGAACCAACATCCAGGACGGAACCATCATCCATGTCGATCCGGGCAGCCCGACGCACCTCGGGAACAATGTCACCATCGGCCACGGCGCACTCGTGCATTCCTGCTTCATTGACGACGGCAGCCTGATCGCAAATCGTGCCACCGTTCTGGATCGTGCCCGCATCGGTCGCAACTGCCTGATTGCCGCGGGTGCGCTCATTCCGCCCGACAAAGAGATTCCGGACGGCTCAGTGGTGATGGGCGCGCCGGGGAAGATTGTGCGGCAGGTGACGGATCGCGATCTGGCGATGATGCGACATGCCTGCGAGCACTACATTGAGCGGGGCAAGGAGTATCGGCAGTTGCTGAAGCTGCAGACCGATACTATTTCCGGAACGCGCTGAGCGGTATCGCGTCCGCCATTGCGCGGTAGCCTGCCGCTGACGGGTGCAGGTGATCACCGCTGTCATAGCGAGCCAACCTGCGGTCCGGATGGGCCGGATCCGCGATCGTCGCGTCGAAGTCGACAAACGCATCGAAGTGCCCCGCTCCGCGAATCCAGGCGTTCACCCGCGTCCGGTCGGATTCGTTGGCGGCGTCCGGGTGATAGAACCGCGAACCGCCAAACGGGGTGATCGTAGCGCCGATCGTTTCGATGCCGTGTGCGTGGGCTCGCAGGATGATCTGCTGGTAAGCAACAACTAACGAATGTACCAACTGCGCGTGTTGCGCCTCGGTGGCGCTTTGTGTGCGTGTCAGGTTGCCAATGTCGTTGATGCCCTCCAGCACAATCACATAACGCACACCGGTTTGCGACACGACATCCCGGTCGAGACGCGCCAGCGCGTTGGGGCCCGTTCCATCGACCAGCAGTCGATTTCCGCCGATCCCTTCATTCAATACACCCAGCAGGGGTGTTACGCGAAGTGCGAGCAGATCGGGCCAACGATCGTTGCCATTGGTCGTGGCTCCGTGGCCATCCGTTATTGAATCGCCCAGGGTCACGATCGCTGCGGCAGCGGCGCCGGCACTCACATCGACTCCAGACAGGAAATACCAGTGGTCGATTGATCGCGCCGTGGCGGGCATTTCAGCGGCTGAGGGGCTCATCCCGGTAGCGAAATAGGAAGTGGCTCGGGAACCCGGATGGCCCGTCTGACTCTCGGGCGACGCCTCCAATTGCATCGTCACCGAGAGGTCCGACAGGGGCGCGGCCTCGTAGTTGATGGCATCCGATGTGTATTCCGCGCCGGCCGGAATGAATACCTCGGCCCGGTGGTCGAACGTCACTGCAACATCCGAGGCAGGATCGATTCGGCTCGCGGATGGTGACGGCGCATGGGCCACATGAAGCGCGATGAGATGCAGCGCAGTCGTGCCGAAGGCGTTGGAAATACGCACCCGGATCAGGGGACCACCCGCAGACAGGTGAACAATTTGCCTCAGAGTTCCGCCACGCAACAGCTCACCCGGCGCGGCCGCATCCGGTTCGATGAGCATCTGCGATGAGGCCCACGAACCCACCCATCGCTCGCGAGCAAGCGGCGCCGCCGCTGACGCGGCGGTGGACAGAGCAATCAACAGCAAACCGCAGCAGAGGGCCTTCATGGTGCCGTAAGCTTGCGCTTTTCGCGTACCGAAATACAATTCGCTAATGCCCAAAGAACACACCGGCACCCGGCGCCGGGAAGCCATGGGGGGACTGGCCAAGGGCCTGGCCGTGATCCGCACCTTCAAGCGCGATCACGCCTCGCTCAGTCTGAGCGAGATTGCGCGCAGTGCCGGAATGCCCGCGGCGACCGCGCGGCGCTGCCTGTTGACTCTCGAAGAGCTGGGCTACGTGACCCGCTCCGGCCGCGACTTCGTATTGCGTCCCAAGGTGTTGGAGCTGGGAGCGGCGTATCTCGACTCCATGGACATTGAGCATCTGACCAAGACTCATCTCGAGGAACTGGCGCGCAATACCACCGATTCGGCCGCACTGTGCGTGTTGGATGGAACTGAAATCGTATATGTCGCCCGCACCTCGGTCCGAACGCTGCTGCGTCTCGAGGCACATGTGGGAAGCCGCTTTCCGGCGCATGCAACCTCCATGGGCCGGGTCCTGCTGGCCGGCCTGACACCCGAGCGCCTGGAGTTGTTTTTCCAGACCGCGAAACTCGAGCCCCTCACCGACCAGACCGTCACGAATCCGGCCAGGTTGCGCCAGCTCATTGAGGAATGTCGCAAGAGCGGCTACTCGGCCGTCGAGGACGAGTTGGCGTACGGCGTGGTTGCCCTGGCTGTGCCGGTGTTCGATCAGCGCGGCCGGGTGGTGGCGGCACTCAACAGCTCCAGTCATTCCAAGAAGATATCCAAGGCCCGGCTGGTGCGGGAACGGCTCGCCATGCTGCAACAGTCGAGCGAGCAGATCTCCGCCGACCTGCGCGGCCTGCCTGGACTATCGCTCAGCGCGACCGTCTGACACCCTCATCGGTAGCAATACAGTCTCACGCGCTCGATCTGGAATTCGAAGCACGCGCCTACTCTTGCTTCGAACGATCGTAGGCCCCGAGCCCGGGCTTGTAGCTCTTCTCATCAATGAACTGCCGGATGCCTTCCTGGCGGCCCTCGGCGTCGTAGAAATTCGCAGCCTCCTGCGCGCGGATCAGGTAGTCCTCGGCATTGTCGTAGGTCATTTCACCGACGCGGCGAATCGCGTCCTTGGCGGCTTTGATGGCCACGGGATTTTTCTGCAGTAACGCCCGGGCAACGGCCGTGACCCGTTCCTGCAACTGCGCGGCCGGCACCGCTTCGTTCACCAGACCCCATTCCGCGGCCGTTCGGCCGTCGATGTTTTCGCCCATCAGCGTGTGATACATCGCCCTGCGAAACGACAACAACTCACGTGCCACCTTCGCGGCGCCCCCGCCGGGGAGAATGCCCCAGTTGATTTCCGACAAGCCGAATTGAGCCTCGAGCGCACAGAAGGCCAGGTCGCAGCCGAACAGCGGGCCATAGCCGCCACCAAAACACCAGCCGTTCACCATGGCAATGGTCGGCTTCTGAAACCAACGCAACCGCCGCCACCACGTGTAGGCTTCGCGCTGTGCCTGGCGGGTGCCCGCCAGTCCTTCTGCTTCGGAGTCACGAAAGTATTCTTTCAGATCCATGCCCGCCGACCAGGCGGTGCCCGCGCCCGTCAGCACCAGAACGCCGACATCGGGGCGGAACTCGAGCTCGTCCAGAACCCGCAGCATCTGCCGATTGAGCCGGGGACTCATGCAATTGCGCTTTTCCGGCCGGTTGAACCGCACCCAGGCGATCTGATCGGTCACCTCAAACGCCACCGTTTCGGATTCGGCCTGGTTGGTTGTCATCACAGCTCCTGAGATTGAAGTGCGGCTTAGATTGCTATACGATATAGCTATTCGCCGATACAGCGCAAGTGAGATTGTGAGTGTTGCCAGTCGACCCCCTCAGAGACCTGCCCGGCTATGCCTTGCGGCGCGCATCCTCTGCCGCGATGCAGAAGCTCTCGCGCGAGCTCGTGCCCCTGGATCTGCGCCCATCCGAAGCCAGCGTGCTGCTGGTGATTGACGCCAATGCCAACATCACGCAAAGCGAGATCGGCCGGATGTTGGAAATCGCCGGTGCCAACATGGCGCCGCTCATCGGCCGCCTGGAAAAACGCGAGTTGGTGGAGCGTCAGCCCGTCGACGGCCGGTCGCAAGGCCTGGTACTCACTGCCGCGGGACGCGCCCTGTGCGCACGGGCCAGGAAGGTGATGACCAGCCACGAAGAGAACCTGATGGCCCGGATCCCCGCCAACCAGCGCGCGGCTTTTGTGGCCGCTTTGCAGTCGCTGTGGGATTCCGATCAATAGAGGCAATGATTCCCTCCACTCACCTGGATTTCGTGGCGCACTTCGCGCGCACGACGCCGGATGCGCTTGCCGTGGTCGATCTCGGCCAGGCACGGCAATTCACCTATTGTCAGCTCGATGAGCACATCGAACGCGCCCGCGTCGTGCTGGCGGATGTGATCGGAGAGCCGGTCGGGCAGCGTGTGCTGGTCGTTGCGCGCAATCGCGCCGAAATGTTGATACTGCACTTCGCGTGCATTCGCTGCGGCGCCATCTTTGTGCCGGTGAATTGGCGGCTCGCCGCCGCGGAAGTCGCGACGATTGTCGCGGACTGCCGCCCTGCGCTCATTGTTGTTGAGCCTGAGTTCGCTGAGGTGGTCGGCTATGGCTGCCCTCGCATCGCGCTCGATGGAAGCGCAGCCGGTCTTGAAGCGCTGATGCTAGCCGCGGGCACCGACGGAGCGCCTGCGCCCGACACCGCCCAAGCGCTCCCGGCTGACTCCGCGCGGCCCGCGAGCGCGGCGCCGGCGGCACGCGCCACTCCCCGTCGCCTTGCAGCCCGCCACGTACCGACCCCTAACACTCCTATCACCCTGCTCTACAGCTCCGGCACCACCGGCAAACCAAAAGGCGTGATCATCACGCTGCTCAACGCTTTCGCCAGCTCACTCAACCTTGCGTTGGATATGCGGTGCAATTCGGACAGCGTGTTCCTCTGTGATATGCCGCTGTTCCACACGGCTGGCCTGTTCGCCGCGGCCCGCACACCGTTGTCGGTGGGTGGCACCGTGTTGCTCAGTCAGAAGTTCGATGCTCCGTTGACCTATGCGCGGCTGAGTGACGAACAACTCGGCGTCACCCACTATTTCTGTGTCACACAGATGGCCATGATGATGCGCCAGTTGCCGGAATTCGAAGGACGCCGCCTGGCGCGGCTGACGGCTCTCATCACCGGCGGTGCTCCCAATCCGGAAGCTCACATCCGGCGCTGGTTGGACGACGGCGTGCCCATGATCAACGCCTGGGGAATGAGCGAGATCGGCTCCGGCACGGCACAACCGCTTCGGCGTCCGCAGCGCCTGCTGGCCAACCCCAGCGCCATCGGCGTACCCCATATGACACTCGACATGAAGTTGGTCACTGCGGATGGCCAGGAAGCCCCGAGCGGCGTGCCGGGCGAAATCTGGGTTCGGGGCTGGAGTGTGACACCCGGCTATTGGGAGCGGCCAGACCTGAATGCACAGGCTTTTGTGGATGGCTGGTTCCGGACCGGCGACATAGGCATACGGGACGACTGCGGCGCCTACAGGCTGGTCGATCGCATCAAGGATATGTACATCTCGGGCGGAGAAAACGTCTATCCCGCGGAGATCGAGGCCGTGATTGTTGAGCTGGCGGGTGTCAGTGATGTTGCGGTCTTCGGAGTTCCGCATGAGACCTGGGGAGAGACCGGAGCCGCATTGGTAGTGACGCAGCCCGGCTCGCAGCTCGATACAACCCTGATCGAAGCCCATTGCAAAGCCCGGCTCGCGCGCTTCAAGGTGCCGCGTTTTATAGCGATTGTCGCGAGCCTGCCCCGAACCGCCTCAGGGAAGATACAGAAGCACTTGTTGCGAGCCGCTCACCGCCCGTGATGAATGACGAGGGTGGCCTTCCCCAACAGGTGCTCCTGAACTGAATACACAACCATTGCGCCACTGGGATCCGGTGGGACCGGCAGTGCAGGCACTTTGAGGGCATAAATCGTAAATACGTAGCGATGTGGCTTGTCGCCCTTGGCCGGACAGGGACCGTGATAGGCGTCGGTACCGAGATCGGTGCGGCCTTGATGAGCGGCAGCCGGCAGGGCCTTGCTGTTGAGAACGCCCGCTCCGGCTGACAACTCACTTACATTGGCCGGCAAGTCGTAAACGACCCAATGCCACCAGCCGGATGGTGTGTTGTGTTCGTCCATGTCAAACAGCGTGACCACGAAACTCCGGGTCCCCTTGGGAGCGCCGCTCCAGCGCAAGGGGGGCGATTCGTTGCCGCCGCTGCAGCCGAAATCGTTGAGAATGTATTTGTCCGGAAACTGGGTGGCGCCCAGTGCAGGATCGGCACTCTGCAGCACAAATTGCGGCTCCGCCGCGGCCGCGAGCGAAGCTGCGAGCGAAGCCGCGAGCAGCGATGTCATGAAAAGGGGCTTCAACACAAACTTCTCCTCAGTGCGGCTGCTGCTGGTATGCGCTCCAGGCCTGGTCCACGAGATACGAATGGATCGCCTCGGCATCCGCCTGTGAGAGCACATCATCCCATCGCCCCATTCCCTTGGCACGATACGCACCGCGGAGGACGATTTCGTAGAACAACTGGTGAGTCGGCGCGGACAACCGCCGCAGATCCGGCAGAAGGCCAACACCGAAAACGTGGCAACGGGCGCAGAACCGATTATACAACACCTCACCGGCCGCAACCGTGGTGGCCGAGCCCTCCCGCGGCGGTGGCTGTGGGAACGGCTCTTCCTTGCGCAGTGCCGGTTTGGGCACTTCGGCCCCACCCAGCTTGAATGCAACAATCCGCCCGGCGTTCCCACGGGTTCGGGCTGCGCTATCGGCAGGAAACGGCAAGAACAGTGTGCCACCGCCATAGCCGGCCATGACAGCGACATACTGTTCGCCGCCGACGCTATACGTCATGGGAGCCGCCATCATGGACGTTCCCACATCGATACTTTGCAACAACTTGCCGGTATCCGCGGCATATACATTCAACTTACCGGCGGAGTCACCGCGAATTACCAGGTTTCCAGCAGTCGAGAGAACACCGCCATCCCACAGGCTGCCCGGCTGCTCCCAGGCCACACGGCCCGTCAGAGGATCAACAGCACGCAACACACCACGGGATTGCAGCGGATGCGCAACCCCTTTGCTCATCTCGCTCATAGGCGGCAGCGGCCCGAACATCCCGGCGAGCCCCTGTGGATCGTAGTCCTCCGGCATGACACCCACGAGATTGAAATTGCCTTCAATCGAGCCGGCACGCCGCCCTTCGGTGTTGATATACACCATGGCGGCATCAATCACCGGGATATAGAGCAGCCCTGTCGAGCTGCTGTACGACATCGGCTGCCAGCTATGAGCACCCGTCATGGCGGGAAATATCAGCTTCGGGCGCTTCGTGTAGTCAGCGAAGGGGTTGCGGATCGGCCGTCCGGTCTTGGGATCGAGTCCCTTGGTCCAATTGACGAACGCAAATGGCTTCGCCGACACCAGCTCACCGCTCGCGCGGTCCAACACATACACGTAGCCATCTTTGGCGGCCTGGAGCAACACAGGACGCGCCCGGCCATCGATTTCCAGGGAGGTGAGCACCGTCTTCTGAGTTGCGTCGTAGTCCCAACCGTCACCCGGTACTTCCTGGAAATACCAGGCCAACTCACCGGACTGCGCATGTACCGCCAGGAGCGACACCGCGTACAGCTCATCGCCACCGGGCGCGTCTTTTCCGATTGCGTAAGGCGAAGGATTCGCCGTACCGAAGTAGATCAGCTTCAGCTCGGGATCATAGGACAGGCCATCCCACACCGACGCACCGCCGCCGATGGACCAGTCGTAGTGCTGGTCCCACGTGCCGAGAGCCTTGTTGAGATGCGGTTGATCCTGCGGTCCCTTGGCTGGATCACTGGGCACCGTGAAGAAGCGCCATCGGAACTGGCCGGTCTGCAGATCGAACGCTGAAATGTAACCGCGGGCCCCTTTGAAGTCCGCGCCGCCGTTACCGACGATGATTTCGTCCCCGGCAATCAAGGGTGCGCCGGAGGCGAAGTAGTGAAAGTCGTTCGGGCTCCGTCCCGTGAGTGTGTCTGACTTCCAGATGAGATGGCCGGTGGCGGCATCCAATGCATGCAGATAGCCGTCGAGCGATACTACAAACACCCGCCCCTGCCAGACCGCAACTCCGCGGTTGACTACATCGCAGCAGGCATGGCGGCCCCACTGGGCATCCATCTCCGGAACATACGTCCACAGCGGCCGCCCTGTGGCCGCATCCAGCGCATACACGCGGCCCCAGTTGCCAGAGGTGTACATCGTGCCATCAACAACAATCGGCGTAGCTTCCAGGCCGCGATTGGTGTTCAGCGCGTAATCCCACGCAAAGCCCAGCTTTTGAGCATTACCGGAGTTGATTTGGGTCAGGTTGGAAAAGTAGGCGCCGGAGCCGTCACCGCCCGCGGTAAACCACTCACCCGGTTGAGCGGCGGCGTGGGCCAAACGGTTGGCGTCGATGGCACCGAAGTGTTGGGCCGGTGCCGGCGGGGACTGCGTCGCGGTTGGCTTACAAGCGGCGCCCAACCCAACCACTACTACGAGCAGGAGGTAACGGATCACTGGAACGTCGACCGGAACTCGATGCCAATGGTCAGCGGCTGATTGGTGACAATCCGGGGCCGCCCCGGCAATTCCACTGCAATCGAGCGGTTGTCCGCCAGGTTGGCATGCTCATTGGTCAGATTCTTGCCCACGAGCGCCACTTCGTTCCGCCCGAACGTCAACGCGCAGCGCGCATCCACAATCGAGTACGGCGAGCGGGTTCGCGGATTGAACGGATCGTTGTTGGCGCTCTTGCTCTCACCCACATACGAATACGTCAGGTTGTTCACCAGGCTGAAGGTCGAAGTCAGGGGAATCGTGTACGTCGCCGACGTGTTGGCGGTCCAATCCGGCACCTGGTACACCCGGTCTCCCGGCTGCAATGGCGACTCAGCGCCGCCCGCCCCTGCCTTGGTAATCACCGCGTGTTGATAGCCGAGTCCGGCGGAAACATCGAGCCCGTGCAACGGCCGCGCATGAACCTCGAGCTCCGTACCCTCGCTCTTCGCCGCACCGGCGTTGGTGCGGAACTGGAAGCCGCAACCCAGCAGAATCTGCTGCTGAATATCCTTCCAGTCGATATAGAACACATCGGCATTCACTGTGAGCCGGTTGTCCAGCCACGCCGTCTTGGTGCCGAGCTCGTAGTTCCACAGGCTGTCGGACTGGTACTTGTGGGTTTGCGCAGTGGTCAAGCCCAACGCCGCCAACTGTGCCGGACAGCCAAGCGCTTCCGCCGCGGGAACCGTGGGGACGAGGCCGCCGGGCCGGAAGCCCTTCGCCGCCGTCGCGTAAACCATTGCGTCCTGAGTGAGTTGATAGTCGGCCTGGAACTTGGGGTTGACACCCACTTCCGTCTGTGTGGTGGGGGTGTCGAACACCGCGACACCGACGGCAGCACCCTGCTCGGTGCCGCTGGCTGTGGACTCGATCTCATACCAGCGCGCGCCGCCGGTCAGCTTGAGCTGTTTTGTCACGTTGTAGGACAGCTCGCCGAACACCGCCGGCTCGCGGATGGTGCTGGGGTAGTTCTGGTAGAAGAACAGGTCCCCCGGATAACCTGACAGGTTGGTCAGCCCGGGAACGATGGTCTGTGGGTAGTACCCGGGAGTCGACTGCCCGTTGGTTTGCGAGAAGTAGGCACCCAATACAAACTGCAGCGGGCCGCTCAACTGCGAAGCAAAGCGGACTTCCTGCACGAAGCGGTGCAGCGGCTTGATTTCAGTGATCTGCGAAAATACGGGCGGCAGGCCGGCCGGATCATAGAAGAACAGGGAGACCACATCCGACTCGTCCTCCCGCTCGACAACCAGGCGGTCGAAGTAGGATGTGGAGGATACGAGCTCGCCCCACGGCAGGCTGTAATGAATGCCGAGTGAATACAGCGTCCAACGGTCACTGCCGCCTTCGGGGTCGTTGAACGTTCGAGTCTGCACGAAGTTTGTGGGATGCAGGTTGTCCGGCGTGGCGTCCGCGAACGGAAAGCCGTTGTAGGCGGTTTCCTGGTGAAGAATGCGCGGTGTGATCGTCAACGAGTCGCCGATCTTCCACAACAGGGATGCGGAGCCGCCCTGCACCACCGAGCGCCCCACGTCCCTCACGGTTGCGAGCCCGCCGGTGTTGTCCGGGAACTTCCGCTCGAAAAAGCCGGCTTCACGGTCGAAGAAGCCCACCACCCGCAACGCCATCGTGTCGTGGATCAACGGCAGATTCACGACGCCGTCGGCGACATAGTTCGGTGCGCTGGTGTGGTCGGTCTTGGATAGGCCGCCATGCACGGTGGCGGAGAAGTTGTTGGTGTCCGGCTGGTTGGTCAGCAAGCGAACCGTGCCGCCCATTGAACGCGCGCCGTACAGAGTGCCCTGCGGCCCGCGCAGGACTTCAATATGGTTGATGTCGACGATACGGGGATCGAGCGAGTCCGGCAGCGGCGTCTCATCGAGATAGAACCCGGTGGTGTTGTCACCGCTGACGCCGCGAATGGAGATGGTGCGGGAATTGGCCGCCCCGTCACCGGAGGCGCCGAAGCCGAGATTCGGGACGGAGGTGGCGTAGTCCATGAAGTTCTCTACGGCCCGGTCCTGAAGCTCCTGCGTGCCAAAGGTGGTGATGGACAAGGGCACCGTCTGAAGGCTTTCCGCCCTCTTTTGCGCCGTCACAACGATCTCGGCAAGCTGATCGCCGTCGCCGGGTACCTCGGCAAACACAGCCGGCAACCAAGCGATCAACGGTACCGCCACGAGCCAGCGGCCGATGCTCTTATTCATCTGTACGTCCCGTAGGTCGGCGTATGGTCGCCGTTGAGAATTAAGGTAGCCGGTGATACAACCGGGCTGTTATCCCGATTGCGCAAATATGTGCGTGCTGCGCCGCAAGCGGCCGCAGCGGCTGGCGTTTTTATGCAACAACCCGGTGCCATCATTCAAAGTGAGCCCTCGATGAGTCTGCACCCCTGGATCTCCGGGGGACAGTTCACCGACGTCGACGCGCAGGCGGCGCACCTGCACGGTTACGACCAGCAATACCAGCAGCTCAGTGAAGGCCCGTTTGAAGGCCGCTACCGTTCATTTAACTTTGAGGGCGATCTGGGCATTCATCTCGAGGTCGCGAACCGCGCCCTCGCCCAGGCCGCCTCGACACCGTCGGGGCGGCTGTCCGTGTGCATGCTGACCGCCGCCTCGGAGGCCTGCACACTGAATGCCGGACATTTCGGCCTGAGCCAGATCGCACTGTGTCCGGAAGGCCTGGTACTCGAAGGCAAGACCTCCGAAGGTGTCAGCCTTTGTTGTATGGATGTGTCGGCGGAGCTGTTGCCGGCGCAGGGGCGGGGGTTGAAAGGAGTACGGGTCCTGGAGGATCCGATGCGGTCGAATCAGTTGCGCGATCTGGTGCGCTCGGGCCTGAGCAGCCTGACTTCGCTGGAGGCGATCGGCCACTACCCGGCCGCCGTGAAGGAATTCAAATCGGCCCTCGGCGACCTGTTGTGGCAGATCGGGATTCAACCCACGCAAAAGGCGGTCAACCGCGCCAACGGCCACACCAGCGACCGGACCATGCGCATTTTCCGCCGCGCCCGCGATTACATCCACGACGGTCTCGCCGACGGCATCTCCATCGTCGCACTGTGCGAAGCCATCGGTGTGAGCCGCCGCGCCCTGGAGTTGGTTTTCCGCTCCGCCCTCGGCACCGGACCGGGGCATTACGTGCGCACCCTGCAACTCAACGAAGTGCGCCGCGACCTGTTATCCAATCCGGACAGCGATGAGTCCATTGGCGCCATCGCAGCCCGGCACGGCATCTGGCATTGGAGCCGCTTCTCACGCGACTACAAGTTGATGTTCGGCGAGCTGCCCTCGCACACTCGCCAGCGTATTGTTGGCTGCTGACACAGAGAACCCGGGCTCCGCGCGGCCAGTGCCGCGCCAATCAATTGGCGGCTACCATCGACCCCTTGTGCTTCTGCTCCTTGATCCAGGCGTTCGTGCGCGAATCCAACAGATCCAATGGCAGCACGCCGCCATTCAACATCTCGTCATGGAACGCCTTGATGTCGAACTTGGCCCCCAACTCCTTGTTGGCGCGGTCGCGTAACTCACGGATCTCGAGCTGTCCGAGCTTGTAAGCCAGGGCCTGCGCGGGCCAGGCGATGTAGCGATCGGTTTCCGCCTGGATGGTGGGCTCATCCACGGCGTCCGCCTTGCGGAAGAAATCGATGACCTGATCGCGCGTCCAGCCTTTCGCGTGAATGCCCGTGTCCACAACCAAGCGCACGGCGCGGAACAACTCACTGGACAGACGGCCGTAATCGCTGACCGGGTCCTGGTAGAAACCCACTTCCTTGCCCAGTTGTTCCGAGTACAACGCCCAGCCTTCAATGTAACCCGAGTTACCGCCGTGCTTACGGAACTTCGGCAGGTTAGTCAGTTTCTGTGCCACTGACAGTTGCATGTGATGCCCTGGAACACCTTCGTGATACGCAGTCGCCTCATCGTCAACGAGCGAGCGGTGCTCGGCATTGGCGACGGCGACGACCACACGCCCCGGCCGTTTGCCATCCGGTGTGCCGGTCTGATAGTGAGTGGCATTCCCCGGCTCGAAATCCGGCATGGGCTCAACAGTTACCGGGGATCCGGGAATGAAGCCGAACAGGTTCGGAAGCTTCGGCTCCATTTGCGCAATGTACTTGCGAAAGTCGCCGACAATCACCTCCGCCGAGGCCGGACGATACTGCGGGTTGTTTTTGATGGCGGCGCGAAAGGCTTCGAGGTCCGCAAAGCCGGCCTTATGGGCGATCGCCAACATCTCGGCCTGGATACGCTCTATCTCGTGCAGACCGATCTGGTGAATCTCCTCCGGTGTGAGCTTGCTGAGCGTCGTGCGGCTGCGAATGTTGTTCAGGTAGCGCTTCTCGCCCCCGGGAAGTGAAGTCACCGAGAGCGTCGTCCGGCCGAACGGCGCGTACTGCTCCGCCACGAAGGCGGCGAATGACAGATACGACGGCAACACTTCATTGACCACCGTCTCCGAAATCACCCGGGTGAGCCGCTGCCGCTCTTCCGCGGAGATGCCGGCCGGATACTTCCTCGTCGGCAACAGAAACGGATCGGCCGCAATCACGCCCATGCACTGCGCAGGCACCTTCTCCAACAGGAAGCGCACGGGCATGAGCCCGTCGCCCTTACCTGCCCTTAACACTTCTTCAGTTTGCGAAAACACCCGCGGAATCTGGTGAAGGCGCGCGATGTAATCCTCGTACTGTTTCAACGTATCGAACGGGACTGCCAGAGGCAGGTCGGCCAGGTGCGTATGCGGCCCGCTCATCTGATTCACGGGCATTTCATATTCCTTGAAGTCGTAGTCCGCGATGCGCTGCTCCAGCAGCCGCTGCATCACCTTGTGCGACAGGACGTCCTGCTCGCCGAATCCCGAAGTTGAGATGGCTTTCAGGCGCTGCAGAAACGCCTCGTCGCGGTCGTGCTGCGCGTTGGTGGCCGACAAGGACACATCGTTCAACTGGTCGTTGTAGCGATAGTCGCCGTAGGCGGTGGCCGTTTCCGGATGCGCCTCGAGGTCCGACTCGTACTGCTCGTCAAATAACGCGTTCTGCGCGGCCAGACGGTCCGCCAGCGAATTCGCGGCCAGGGCGCCGCTGCAAAGCGACCAGGCCAAAAGTCCCATCAGTATGTGTTGGTTTCGCATGTGCCTACTTCAGAAATTGTTCAACGGCTGCCTGGAATGATACGCGCTGGTCCACGAACGTCATGTGCCCGCTGTGCGGCAGGATGGTCAGCTTCGAGCCCGCGATCCTCGCGTGCATGTCCTGAGACAGGCTCGGATCGCATTCATCGTGCTCGCCCACCAGCAGCAAGGTCGGTACTTTGATGGATGACAGGCGGTCCGCGTACTCCACCGATTTCAGGTTGCCGTCAATTATGAACTCTCCGTGCGAACCCCACATCTCGCGGTAGACATCCCAGTCAGTGCCACTTTGCAGCGGATCATAAGCAGGGTCAGGTTTGTTGACATAAATATAGGGGAAATAACCTTCACCCCAAGCCGCGGTCATATAGTCGGCGCTGTAGCGATGCCGCTCAAAGGGCTTGCCCTTGCCATACAGGCCCGCCGCTTCCAACTTCTCGAGCCGCGCGCGCAACTCCGCCGGCATGTTCGCTTTCATTTTGCGAAACACCGCGTTCATGGCGCTCGTCGAATGAAACGTGCTGGCGAGAATCAGGTGCGTGAGGTGTTGCTGGTATTTCAACGCATAGGCCTGGGCCAGCACACCGCCAAACGAATGACCGAGCAGATCGATGTTACCGAGCTGCAGCGCCTGGCGCACCGACTCGACATCTTCGACCATTGCTTCCACCGTGTAGTGGGAGGAATCCTCCAGCTTCTCGGACCGGCCCGAGCCGCGCTCGTCAATGAAAACCACTTTGTGGTGACGCGCCAGGGGCAGCAGGTAGGGCAGGAAATAATCATGGGATGCGCCGGGGCCACCGTGCAGCAGCACGAGCGGCGGACCGCTGCCCAGGGTCTTGGTGTAAATCAGCACGCCGTTGGCATCGACGAACTGTTCCTGGACGGGATACACGCTCGGTGCGGCGCCCCCGCTGGATGACACCAGGCCTGCGCAAAGAGCGAACACAACACTGAGCACGAATCGCATCGATCACCCCTCCCTAGTTGTGGAAATTTCAGTCCATCATAGCCGGCAACGACGGCTCCGGGCCCCTACTGGGCCAACGAGAATAGGGCTGAGTGGACCTAAACCCGCTCCCGGCAGGGAACTAAGGTGACACTATGAACACGACCCCCTCGATCCCCGCGTCAGTGACCGGTCACCCGCTCACCGGCCTCGGCCTGGTGCTCGCCGGCGGCCTGCTAGGCGGCGCCGGCGATCTTGCCTTTGCCTTCCTGTATTACGCCCCCGCGGGCGCGACTCCGATCCGCATCCTGCAAGGCATTGCCAGTGGCGTACTGGGCCAAGGGTCGTTCCAGATGGGTCTGGAAAGTGCGGCCCTTGGCGCTTTTTTCCACTTCTTTATCAGCGTGTGCGCAGCCTTCGTGTTCTTCCTGGTCAGCACGAAGTTTTCCTTCCTCACCCGCCGCTGGCTCATATCCGCCCTGATCTTCGGGGTGCTGATGTTCCTCGCCATGCGGCTGGTGGTGGTGCCGTTGTCGGCCGTGAAAGCCGGTCACATGAAAATCAGCAGCATCATTGGCGAGCTGTGCTCGCACATGATCCTGTTCGCAATCCCGATCGCCTACGCGGCCTCTCGCGCCGCCGCCCGACGCCGGGCGAACTGACTCGGGCATACCTTCGACTACAGTCGGTTGAGCCGTCCTGGGTTGACCGCGCACAGTTGTGCATGAACGGCCGACCTTCTGAAAGCTCGCTGATTGCAGGGGCAGCCGATGCGCTTCTTGGGCGAATCGTCTCTATATTGGAAAGCGCGCGCGGACAAGTTGTACGGGCCGTCAACCAGGCCATGGTCTCGGCCTACTGGTATATTGGCCGGGAAATCGTCGAAGCGCTTCAGAGCGGCAACGAGCGGGCGCCCTACGGCAAAGCACTGATCCAATGCCTCGCCGAGCAATTGACCGGGCGATACGGCAAAGGCTTCTCCGCGACCAATCTCGGCTATTTTCGGCAGTTCTATTTGGCCTATCGGGATCGAATTCCCCACCCACTGGGTGGGGAATTACCGGCGGCCTTCCATCCGGACCTACCGTGGTCACACTACCGCGCGTTGATCCGGGTAAATGACCCCGACGCGCGCCGCTTCTACGAGATCGAAGCCGTTCGGGCAAATTGGTCACGACGCGACCTCGAGCGGCAGATCAGCAGCCTCCACTACCAGCGACTACTGGCGAGCTTCGATAGACCCAGCACAATGCATTTCAGCCATCAAGCTCCACAGACGCCCCGGCCAGTCGACGTGCTCAGGGATCCTTACGTGCTCGAATTTCTAGATCTGCCCTGCACACCGCAGCTTCATGAAAGCGAGCTCGAAGACGCCATCATCTCCCGGCTCCAGTCCTTTTTGTTGGAATTGGGACGCGGTTTTGCGTTCGTGGCTCGTCAACAACGCTTGCGTTTTGCTGACAAGGACTTCTACATCGACCTCGTCTTCTATAACTACCAGCTCAAGTGCATTGTGCTGGTGGATCTGAAAATTGGCGAGCTTACTCACCAGGACATTGGCCAAATGGATGGATATGTTCGGATGTATGAGGACAGACACCGCCGGGAAGGAGACAATCCGACGATCGGACTGATCCTGTGCTCCGAGAAGAATGCAGCGATAGCCCGTTATTCGGTCTTGCACGAGAGCCAGCAACTGTTCGCCTCGCGCTACCGATTCACGCTGCCGAGCGAAGAAGACTTAAGCGCGGAGTTGATCCGCGAGCGGGCGCTCATTGAAGACCGGATCGACAGTCCTCGAACTCTGGTCTGAAATTTCCCCGTTAGCCTGAGCGCAGCAGCCGCGAGCCTCTAGAATGGCTCGCATGACAACGTTCTGGTCCAAGCTGATTCCCGTCCTGGGGGTACTCGTACTGGCGGCCGCAATGGTGCTGCCCATGAATGCCCTCGTGGCCTCGATATGTTTGCTCACTCTCACAGGCGCGGTGGTCAGTGCCGTGCACAACGCCGAGGTAGTCGCGCATAGAGTGGGAGAGCCGTTCGGTACCCTGGTACTCGCCGTTGCGGTCACGATCATCGAAGTCGCCCTGATCGTCTCTATCATGCTGTCAGGCGACGCGGCGGAAACAGCCGTCGTCCCGCGGGACACGGTGTTCGCGGCCATCATGATCATCTGCAACGGCCTGATCGGCCTGTGCCTGCTGATTGGTGGCATCCGCTATCGGGAGCAATCTTTCAACGCCGGCGGTGCCAACGTGGCCCTGGCAACACTCATCGCTCTCACGACCCTGTCACTGGTCCTGCCCGCTTTCACCACCACCTCCGCCGGTCCGACCTACTCCACCTCGCAGTTGTCGTTCGCGGCCATCGCCTCACTGGTGCTCTGGGGCACGTTTGTTTTTGTCCAGACCATTCGCCACCGCGATTATTTTCTGCCGGTGTCTGACCGTGACAACGAAAACATCCATGCCACGCCGCCCACGAACCGCGACGCGTGGGTGAGCTTCGGCTTTCTCAATCTCGGGCTCGTGGTGGTGGTAGGGCTGGCGAAGATGCTCTCGCCGAGCATTGAAGCCGCGGTGGTGGCCGTTGGCGCACCGCAAGCCACCATCGGCGTGCTCATTGCGGTGTTGGTTCTGTTGCCCGAGACCACGGCGGCCATCCGCGCCGCCAGGGCCAACCGCCTGCAGACCAGTCTCAACCTGGCACTGGGCTCGGCGCTGGCCAGCATCGGCTTGACGATTCCAGCGGTTGCCCTGACCTCCCTGTTGCTCGGAACGCCGCTGCAACTCGGCCTGCAGGCTAAAGACCTGGTACTTTTGACTCTGACGTTCCTGGTGACGTCGATTACGCTGGTCACCGGCCGAACTTCGGTGATGCAAGGCGCGATTCACGTTGTTATCTTCGCCGCATTCCTGTTTCTGACGCTGATTCCGTGAGGGCCCTCACGGGGCACTATCCTTGAACGCCTTACGATCACGCAATGCCGGACGCGTTCAGCCTCAACTACATCGGCCCGATGTCGGACCGCCCGCGGTACTACGCGGACGACGGTTCTCGCGACGTCCTGACTTTAGACCCGCGCACCGTCGAAGTTGAGAACGCCCGGTTGCGGGCGCAGCCACATTCCCTGGACCGGGAAGGTTTCACCCTGGTCGCGCACCAAAGCGCGGTCGCCGACTTCCGCGACCCGCAGGCGCTGGCCACTGTCTACCGGTTGGAAATGCAGCAATTACTGCTCGGATTGACCGGCGCGGACGAAGTTGTCTTCAGCGCCCTGCCCGTGTGCCGCTCCACGCGGGGCGCGCGCCTGACGGTCGCGAAACAATTCTACAACTCGCGCCCGGGTGAGTTCGTCCATATCGACATCAGCGCCGCAACCGCCGTTTCCCTGGCCAAACGCTGCGAGCCCAAACATCGTAACGAGCGCGTACGACGCTTCGCTCATTACAACATGTGGCGTGCATTCTCACCGCCCCCACAGGATGTTCCGCTCGCAGTTTGCGACTCGCGCAGTGTGTCACCGGCGGACCTGGTCGAAGCCGATGCAGTGATGGACATCCCCGGAAAGCGGGAATTCTCCTATGTGGGCCTGGTCATCCGTTACAACCCGCGGCACCGCTGGTCCTGGTTCGCGCGGATGAACCGCGACGAGTTGCTCATTTTCAAGGCCCACGACTCGGACAGCAGTCAGCCGAATCAGGTACCCCACACGGCTTTCCAGGACCCAACCTGCCCGCCAGGTCACGTAGCCCGGGCGAGCATTGAGATGCGCGCAATCGCTTACTGGTACGAGCGCTAGCCCGCTTTGGATCGCGGCGGCGGCATTTCCGGCGTCGGTTGCTCGACGAGCTCCGCCACTGCCGTCTCATCGAGAACGATGCCCGAATCGTAGATGACCACCCGGTTGCGCCCGGTGCGCTTGGCCTGGTAGAGGGCCGCATCCGCATGCGCGAGGAGCTGCCGCAGCTCGCTGCCCGATGCAGCCGTCGAGGCCAGACCGAAACTGGCGGAGACCGGCGACTCGGTACCCCCCGAGCTGGCCACAATCTGCGCAATCGCCCGCCGCAACTGCTCGGCACGAGCGCTCGCCTCGGCCAGGCCGCAGCCGGGCATGAGAATGCTGAATTCCTCGCCGCCAAAGCGCCCGAACAGATCCTCCGCGCCCAGGAGCTGGCGGCACATCGCCACCGTCTGCTGCAACACGTAGTCGCCCATCGCGTGCCCGTGCCGGTCATTGACGGACTTGAAATGATCCAGGTCGAACAGAACGATGCACAGCTCCTGCCGGGTGCGGCGGCCGTGTTCGAGCGCGCTTTCGGCACCGCCAATGAAATGCGGCCGGTTGCTGATGCCCGTCAGGCCGTCGAGCCGTGCCACGCTCATGAAATGCAACTGCGAGCGCTTGACCCGGTAAGCCCACAGTCCGATGAATACGAGAATGGTGAGCAGCAGCGCAATATACAGGCGGCTGTTCTCCACCGCCTTGGCGGCCAGCTCCTTCTGAAGCTGCAATACCTGCTTCTGCTCATTCAGGGCGGCGAGCTGCAACTTGTCGGCGATGTTCTCATGAACCACCTTTTCGTACGCAAGCTGCCGGGCACTCACCTCATCCAGGCTGCCCTTGTCCGCCGCAGTGAATTGCTCATGAAAAGCCAGCGCCAGCCTGAAGTCACCCTGTTTTTTTGCCAGCTCGTACAGAACGCCGAGCGCCCGGGCCATGGTGGCTGGATAGTGCCCCTGTCCGCTGTGCGTCACTGAGTCCGAGGCGAACTTTTCCGCCAGGACGGCCAAACCCTTGCGGCGATAGGCATCGGCCAGCAGCGCATCGAACTCCGCCAGCATCCGCGGATATTGCGACCGGACCACTTCATCGTAGTGATCCTTCAACAGGGTGATGGCCTCGTCGAGCTTGTTCTGGCTGATGTACAGGCGCGCCACGTGCATGTTGATATCGTTGGCGTACAGAAGGTCGCCCTTCTCCACGCAGGCAGCCGTGATCGCGCGGACGTCCGCATCGACACTCTGTTGCCGGGCGCTCTCAAAAAGCGCCGCGACCTTCTGCTGGCCGCCGCGGCACGTGCCCCGGCCGGCATAGTTCTCATCCATCAACATCTGGGCGTAGCGCAGGCTCAGATCGGTCTGCCCCACGGCCCGGTAAAGCTGGGAAGCATTCAACAGCGCCTGCTCACGGGCGCCTTTGTCGGCCACGCGCGGCAGGAGCTGGACCAGCCGGTCCAGTTCCAGGTACGCCTCGTCATAGTTCCGGGTGAGCTCCTCCTGGTTCATCAGGGTGGAGCGCGCGCGGAACTGCAGCGTAACGTCGTGGGCCTGCAGAATGAGCCGCTTCAACATCCCGGTCGCGGTCTCGTTGTCGCCATTGATGACCGCGTTCCATGCGGTCAGGTAGCTCAAGTACTCCCGCTGAGCCACCGACAGTTGCGCCGCACGGGCGTTGAGGGAATTGAGGATTCCCACGAATTCCGGGTGATGGGTGCTCTTGATGCTGTCGGCCCGCTGCAACAGCCGCAGCGCATCCTCGGGCGCGGCTCCATTGGCCGCGCCGGCAACCAACAGCAGCGCCGCTGCCGCCGGTAACCAGCGCCGAAGACGACTATTCGTCGTCTTCTTCATCATCCTCGGACTCTTCCTCGTCCTCATGCTCGTCGTCCTCCCGCTCTTCCTCTTCTTCCTCGGGATGATTGACCAGGCAGCAGATGTTGTGAGTGGCGCCGACCAGGGACTCGAGAAGGCCCGCATCCGGTGCGAGCACGGCTGCCCGCACCTCCGGCTCGAATCCGGCCTGGATCAGCGCCGCCTCCCGTGTCTCATCCGAGGCATGGCGCCACCGCGCATCGCCACCCCATTGCTCGATCACATCAATTACGTTTGGCATCGATTGCGTTCCTGTTTAATCCGCTGACTGAACGATCCGCCGGCCACGAGTGGCGCCGGGCTGACCAGGTTAACTTACCGGATTCACCGTCCGTGTTGTGTGACAAACCGAGGCGCACCGGCACGCGCCGCGCCTCCATGTTGTCAGGCGCATGTTGAATCCAAACCTCGTCAACTTCAAATGTCGCGAACGCAAAATCGACCAACCCCCGCAGCCCTTCGCTACCGAACCCCCGGCCACGGGCTTCCGACCGGAGCATCATGCCCGCTTCCACGCGCCGGCGTCGCGTATCGAAGTCTTGAAAAGCGCCAATTCCGATGGATTGGCGGGTGGCCTTTTCAACGATAACCAGCAGGACCCGCTCGACGGGGCGGCGCCCCAGCGAGGCCAGGACCTGGCGGAAGCGGCGCTGCGCCCGTTCCCGCGACAATGGCGGCCCCACGAACCGCATCGTCCCAGGGTCGCCATACAAATCGCAATAGAGGGCCGCGTCGGCCTCTTCCGCCCCCCGCATGCTGAGCCGCTCGGTTTCGAGCACGGCTCAGGCGATCTGACGTATGTCGAGGGCCGCCAGGCTGTCCCGCACAGTTGGATCGGCCTGCAGGCTCGACGCCGGCGGAATGACAAGGGTTACATGCGTATCGACACTCGCAGCCGGAAGGTCGCGCAACCGCAGCCGCTCGACCCGGGGGTGATGCATCGGCAGTGTAACCGCCTTATACAGTATGACTTGGTGATCCAGGTCGTAGTCGCGTGCCAACACGTCCACCAGCACCTGCCGGTAGGCGGGGCCGGTTGAGAAGCGCGCCAGGGACTGATCGCCGGCAACACCGATCTGCCACAGCACCAGATAAGCGGAAGTATCGATTCGACGCCGATACAGCATGTACTGGCTGGCCTCATAGTGCTGACAGCCAAACTTGCCGGGGTCGATACCCAGGTCGGCGTAGAGGCAATCTTCAGCGGAAACACCGGGCTCCATGTGCGCGGTATAGCCCTCGCGACGTGCGATCTCGATTGCCTTGTGGGTCGGCAGGGCAAACACGCCGGGGTGCCCGTAGAAAGCACCGCAAACCCGCTTGCCCGCCCGCACCTCATTCAGCATGGCCTCCACCATCTGCCGATAGGTCTCGCTGCGCGGCTTGCCTTCGCGATAGAAGCTTTGGAGGCTGCGGACGTCGGGGTGCATTTTCGCCAACCAGAGCTCAATGACGCCGTCCGACGTGCCAGTAAATACAACATCGGCGTTGCTGATGTAGCTGCGCGCCAGGGGTGTGATGTGGGAACCGAGCGTCATACCGATTCCCACACAGACCAGACTTCCTGAACCACCCATGCGGGCCACCCCCGTGGCAGCGACGTCAGTTGCGAATGCTGAACGTAACCAGGAAAGGATAGCAGGAGCTGACCGCTCGGCCATCTTCGAGCGTGGCCCGATAGTGGCCGGAACCTGCTTTCGCGAGGCGCAATGCACCCTGATCCAATCCCGCGCTGCCCGACGTTTTCGCGAGAGTCGGCTCCGCAGTCAGCCGGCCCTTTTCATCCGTGCAGACAGTGACCGCCGCGGTGCCCTGTGTGCCGGTCCGGATCTCGTGAGGAGGATAGTAATCATCGGTGTTGGGAAAACCCTTGCCGGGTCCTCCCTGCACCCGCTTGACCGGAGGCGGCTGCGTCACCGGGGTGGTTGGCACGTCGGGCGGTCCTTTCACATCCGGAATCACGAACGTCGTTGCAACGTTCTCGAAATCGATCGGGAAGTCCGGCGTGGGGATCGAAACCTTGTGCATATGTTCCAGATCCGTTGGCGGTGGCAGCGGCGGCGGGCGATCGACCACTCTGCGCTCGTCCTTGATCACGACCGGCGCCGGGTCGATCATCACCACGACTTTTTGCACCAGGCCCGTGGCGAAGGCCCACACAATCAGGCCGTGCAGGCCGGTGATGCCGAGTACGGCCACCGTCCGCCCCGACACAAACGAAAGGTCTACCCCCGCGTGCTGCGAGCTCGTCGCGACGGCGCCGCTGCCGGCGGTCGCGGCGGCCACTTTCGGCTCGAGGTACTCGTGAGCGATGACATGGGTCGCCCAGACACACCCGACGCCAAAACGCAGGCGCGCCAGTTGACTTTGGCGCTCGGCGAAATCAGCCAGCCATTCCTCCTCCAACCGTTCGGCGAGCGACTCAGGCGCCCGGCGTGCGGCATGTTGGACCAGGGAGCGAGCAATTCCATTCACGAGATTGTTTTTCATGTCGTCAGGACCCCTCGGCCGAAGCTTGCGAAGACCTCACTTGCCCGTGCAAGACCACTCGGTGTCAGCCGATAGAGCCGCCGCCGCGGGCGTCCGACGCTCGCGGGATCAACGGCCTCCCACCGGCTCACAAACCAACCAGCAGATTCCAGTCGCAGGAGAATGGGATACAAGGTGCCCGAGGCGAGTCCGCTCCGCTTCTGCACATCCGAACCCGACATCTCGTCGGAGGGGCTCTCCAGGAAGGCTTCCAGCGTACGGAGGGTCTGGAGGGACATCCGTACATTACGTTCTTGCTTACCCATGGTTGTAACTCTACATAGGGTGCGCGACGGATGCAAGCCGACCGTTGTGCTTGCTGCCGCAAGTACTTTACACTGCAAAGTATTGATGTTGCGAAGTCATGAGGGTCCGCTCCTGTTTCACCGTAGCCGTGTCCTGTTCTTGCTGCTCGCCGCCCCTCTCACCTGCCAAGCACAGTCCTCTTTGCCGGCCGAACTCTGGACCGACACCAAGTTGTACTTCACGTCCCCGCTGCGCTGGGACACGCAGGACTGGCTGTTCTTCGGCGGCGCCGCCGCTGCCATAGCCGCGGCTCACCAGTACGATGGCAACGTCCGGCGCCATTTCGCGGGTCCTGCCCCCGTGCTCGACGGGAAGGACACTCACTCGACGCGAGACGCGCTTCCCGCGGCCGCGGTGTTGTTTGGCACCTGGGCATTCGCCGGGCTCACTGACGACTACCAGGGCCGCCGTGAAACCTTTGCCATGGTGGAGGCAGCGCTGTTCAGCACCGTGACAGCGGAAGGTATGAAGTACGCAGCCGGGCGCGCCCGCCCGAATGAAACCAACCGCGTCGACGATTGGCGGTCGGGTGGAGGTTCCTTCCCGTCGTTGCACGCCACCGCGGCATTCGCCATCGGAACCGTGTTGGCCGAATCGGGCAACGATGACTACAGATGGTTCAGGCGCGCTCTCGGCTATGGGATCGCGGGAGCGACCGCCTATATTCGCGTAAAGGACAATGTCCATTGGATGTCCGACGCTGTCGCCGGGGCGGCCTTGGGTGCCGCCAGCGCTAGGTTTGCCATGCACCGGCGCGACGCTCGCGCGCAGCCGCTCGATGTGGCAGTGGGACCGGCCCAGGGTGGCGGGTTCTCAGTGAGCTTGAACTACACTTTCAAATGAGGCGCCGGCCCGGTCCCGCCGGCGCCTGGAAACTGCGGTAACCCGCAGGGCCTTCAGGGCAAGGGTTGCGCCGCGAACTTCGCGAAGAAGCTGCTCTTCTTCCACTGCGGTACCGCCGGCTCGTCCGCCACCTTCAACGCCAACTGATAAACCAGCTTCGTGTAGGCCTCGGCGGCGGCAATATCGACGGGCTGTTCGAGATCGTCGGCCTGGCCGTGGTAGCGCTCGGAAAACCACTGCTTGTAGGTCGCTTCCTCGGTTGTATTCGCCTTCGGCGTCATCTGCAACATGATGGCCGGCGTGCCCTTGCGCACAAAGTTGTACTGGTCGGATCGCACAAACACCAGGTGATCGGGTTGCGGATCGGGCACGAGCCGCACACCGGCCTGCGCTGCAACGGAACGGGCCACATCGCCCAACGAGCTCTCGTCCGCACCGAAGCCAACCACATCACGC
Organism: Pseudomonadota bacterium; assembly: GCA_018241505.1. Classification (GTDB taxonomy): domain Bacteria; phylum Pseudomonadota; class Gammaproteobacteria; order Steroidobacterales; family Steroidobacteraceae; genus 13-2-20CM-66-19. Next base: position 164,619 of record JAFEDS010000025.1, read on the forward strand.
AGCGGGTACAGCGGCAGAAACATATCCGAGTTGATATCGGCAATCAGATGCCCCGCGTGGCTGCTCGGATGCGCCGCGAAATAACGTGACCCCAGCAAGCCTTTCTCCTCCGCGCAGACGGCGAGGAACACAACGGACCGGCGGGGCTTCGCCTTCGATGTGTGGAACATGCGCGCGGTCTCGAGAAGCGTTGCAATCCCTGAGGCATCATCCATGGCGCCGTGGAAAATCCCATTGCCGTGATCCGGCTTGCCGGTACCGAGGTGATCCAGGTGAGCCGACAACACGACCGCTTCGGCTGCCAGCGTCGGATCGCTACCCGGCAACTCGCCAACAACATTGACGGATGTCAACGGTGTAACAACTGCCTCGACGTGCGCATCGATCTGCGGAACCAGCTTCAGATGCGGCAATGGCTGGTGCGCATCGGCCAGCGCCACAATATCCGCGAAGCTCTTCCCCGAGCCGGCGAACAGGACCTGCGCCTTGCTCTCATCAAAGCTCGCGCCAAACATGAGCCCCTGGTAGCGCCGCAGGTTCTTCTCAGCCAGGACCATTCCCGGCTGTGTACCGGCCGCTTTCTGGCGCGCCCAGGGAACCTCGCGGTTCTTCGGCGAGGCCACCTGAATGACGCCCACGGCTCCAGATTTCTCCAGGTAGTGCGGCAGAACTTCAGCCACCGCATGCGCCCGATGCGCACCCGCAATCGAGTCGGGCCCGCCAACCAGAAACACAACAACGGCGCCACGAACATCCAAGCCCGCGAAATCGTCGTAGCCTTCTTCGGGCAGATGAATTCCATAGCCCGCAAACACCAGGGGCGCCGCCGTCGTTTTACGCTGCTGAATACCGGGGGACAGCACGAGATCATCACTCACATCGACCGGCGCCGCCTGGGCCGATTTCAACATCACGCGCGAAGCGGCCGTTTGAATGGTCTGCACTTCAAACTCGACATTCTGGAAATAGCCTGCGGTGCCGGCAGGCTTCAGGCCCTCGCGCTCGAAGACGCCGGCGACATAGTCCGCGGCCTTGCGGTACCCCGGACTGCCGGTCAGTCGTCCCTGGAAGTCATCGGAGGCCAGTGTTTTGATGTGGCCCCACCAGGGACTATTGTCCTTGCCCGGCGCCGCGGAACGCGCAGCGATGCACACGAACGCCGACACCAGAAATGTCAATACAGTGAACCGTGATCTCATGGGTCCCTCTTCCTTGTTATACGGCGGATGCAATCAGTGTAGCCTGTTCGCGCGGAAACGCTCGGGCTAATATCCACCGATGCCCGCCTTCAGTCCGTGTCGCCCGTGAGCTCCGTCAGCCGCTTCGAGCTGGTGCTCGTGTTGTTGAGCGCGGTCATCGGCTTGGAGCTGATTGCACGGCGGCTGCGCATGCCACCGGCCGCAGCGTTCATTCTTGGGGGCATTGCGCTCGCGCTCATTCCCGCAACTCCCGAGATCGAGCTGGATCCCGACCTCGTTCTGGTGCTGTTCCTGCCACCACTGCTGCTGTCGGGAGCGTATTTCACGGTGTGGCGCGACTTTCGTGCCAACCTGCGCGTGATCCTGCAACTTGCGATTGGCGCAGTCGTGTTCACCACGGCCGCGGTTGGCGTTGTCGTGCATTGGATGGTGCCCGGCCTGCCGTGGGCTGCGTGCTTTGCGCTAGGCGCCATCGTTTCACCGCCGGATGCCGTCGCCGCGAAGGCGGTTCTGCAGCGGATCGCGCTGCCTCCGAGGGTCACTGTGCTGCTTGAAGGCGAAAGCCTGGTCAACGACGCCACGGGCCTGGTTCTCTACCGCTTTGCCGTAGCGGCCGCGCTGACAGGCACATTCAGCGCCAGCAACGCGGTCATCACATTCGGCGTGCTGGCCATTGGCGGCGTGGCCGTCGGCATGGCGTTCGGCTGGCTCGTGACCGGTTGGTTGATCCGGATGCGCGATCCGACCCTGACCGTCATTGCCAGCTTTCTGACTGCCTGGATTTCCTACATTGCCGGCGAACACCTGCACGTGTCGGGGGTGCTGTGCACGGTCACATGCGGGCTGGTCATGGGATGGAAACAACATACGGTCCTGTCGGCCGCAACCCGGACTCAGGCCGGCGCTGTCTGGCAGGTTGTCAGCTTCATTCTGGAGTCGCTGATTTTCGTGTTGATCGGGCTTTCCCTGCGCGGCGTGCTGGCTCGCCTGGGCGGGAACCTGCACGCCCTGGACAGTCTCGCACCGGCGGCGCTCGCGACCATTGCAACCGTGATCCTGGCGCGTTTCATCTGGATCGTTCCCTCGACCTATCTGCCGCGCGCCCTCATTCCGGCGCTGCGGCGTATCGATCCCTACCCGCCTTTTGCGATTCCCGTTGTGATGAGTTGGGCGGGCATGCGCGGCGTAGTCAGCCTGGCCGCGGCCCTGGCGCTACCCCAGGGTTTTGCCGGCCGTGATTTCATTCTCGCCACCACGTTTGCCGTCATTCTCGTCACTGTGTTGGTGCAAGGCTCCACACTGGGTCCGTTGATTCGCTGGCTGCGACCCGCGGGCTTCACCATACTGCGCGGCGACCTGTTGCATGAAGATGAGGCGCGCGCCCGGGTGGCGGCAGCGCAGCTCGCCGAAGTCGAAAAGCACTCGCTCCAGGCGGACCACACACACAAACATCCGCGCCTGGTGGAGCAATACTCCTACCGCGCCAGGGCAAGCGCCCGCTTCAGTGAATCGAAGGGCTCTCTGATCCAACACAAGCGCGAGCATTTCCACGTGGTGTTGGCGGCGATCACCGCCGGGCGCGCGGAGATCCTGCGACTACACGCCTCCGGCTCGATTCATGACACGGTGTTGCATGCGCTGGAGCACGACCTCGACCTGGAGGAAATGACCGCGCGCCGCTACCTGGGTGAAGCGGGCTGACGTTGGCCGCAGCGCCAGGCGCAACCGCGACACTGGGCCCCGACCGCGGCGCCGAGCGCACCGCGGCGTCAGGCCCCACCGCAGCGCCGCTCGCGATCGCGTACGCGATCCGCGCTCTAATGCTTCGGCGCCACCAACGCGAAATACGCTCCCTGCGGATCTCTGCATTGAATGATGTACATCGGTCCCGGCACCTCCTGCGGGCCATACACCACTTTGCCGCCTGCAGACGTTACGCGCTCGGCGGCGGCGTCAATGGCGGGTACATTGAAGTAAAAGCCCCAAAACGGGCACGGAATCGACGGCGGCCGGGCCATCATGCCCCCCACCGGCTCCGCGCCAGTTGCGAATAGCTGGTAGGTGCCGGTAGCCGACCCCATGTCGAACGCTTCGCCCTTCGTCCAGCCAAACATCCGCTGGTAGAAGTCGAATGCTGATTGCCATTCGCCGGCATACAACTCACGCCAACCAACCGTTCCGGTCGTCCCATTGGGCAGCGGAGGCGGTGCATCCTTGGTCAAGCCCTTGGCAAGCATGAATCCGGCACCCTGAGAATCAGAGACCACCGCGAACCGGATGACTCCGGCAACGGTAATGGGCCCCTTGTGCAGTTTCCCGCCCTCGCGCTCGAGCTTCTCTACGGCGGCGTCCACGTCGTCGACGGCGATGTAGCCCATCCACACCGGCGGCACTCCTTGTGCCTCCTTAGGGATCGGCATCAATCCGGCCACACCCTGACCATTTACAGTAAAGAGACTGTATTCCTTGCCGTCCGCATCGGCTTTCTGGACACCCCACCCGACCACCTCGCCATAGAATCTAGCCGCCGCCTGGGTATCCGTTGTCATGACGTCGTACCAGAAGAATTGCCCGTGCATCGCTACTTACTCCGGTGAGGTGGACGGGATGAGCCCCGTGTCCACCCAAGGACGCACGAGCAGAGTCGGAATCGACAGGTCCGCAAATAGATTTTGCGAAGTAGCACTGGAGCGCAACTGTAGCTCAGGCCGGGCCCCGGTTCGGATCCGGGGGCGTGGTGGACCAAGCGGGTTTGGCGGAAGTGGCCCTGACCTTCACGGGCGCGGTCTCGGGCAACTGGAAGAGCGCAATCAGTCCGATGATCACCCCACAAAACATGTACCACGCGGGCGCGAGAGGATTGCCGGTGGCGCGGATCAGCCACGCGACCGTGAACTGCGCGGAGCCGCCGAACACCGAAATGGCCAGCGCGTAAATCAACGCCAGCCCACCGGAACGCACTCGTTGCGGCAGCGACTCGGTGATGGCCACAATCACCGTAGCCGACGACAGTGTCGAAATCGATGCCAGCAGCCCACAGGCGCTGTACAGGGCCGCTCCGGTGCGCAGTTGATCCAACATCCAGAAAGTGGGAAAGACCGCGACCGCCAGAAACATCCAGGGAATGATCATGATCGGCTTGCGGCCGAACCGGTCGGATAACCAGCCACCGAGGGAATCACAAAACACGCCGCTGAGACCGATCACGGCGGTCGCCCCGAAGGCAATCTTCGCGGGCATCCCCAACGTCACACTGGCATACGTCGTCATGTATTGAAGCAGGTAGTTGGTGGTTGTGGCCGTACTGAGCAGAACCAGGCCCAACACCACGATCCGCGCATAGCCGTGCGGCGGGGGTCCGTCCATTTCAGGCACGGACGGCTTCAAGGTCTCTTCCATCCGGCGCCGCATGAAAAATCCGAAAGGAACGATCGAGGCCCCCAGAAGCAGAGCGACTCGCCAGCCCCAGGCGTCCAGGGCAGCCGTGTCCAGGACGCTGGCCAGTCCAACACCGACCAGGCCGGCCACGAACACTGCAAAATCGGCGCTCGTGGCCTGTAACGAAACATACAGACCTCGCCGCAGCGGCGGCGCCACCTCCATCAGGAACGCCGTGCTCGGACCCACTTCGCCGCCGAGGGCAAATCCCTGTACCAATCGCAGGACAATCGCGAGCAGGGGCGCATAGATGCCAATGGAGGCGTATGGCGGAATGAGCGGCAGCCCGATGACCCCAACGCCGATCAAAAAGAAGGACAGCAGCATGGCCGGTTTACGTCCGAGCCGATCGCCGAGCCGTCCAATCACCAGGGCTCCCAACGGCCGCGACAGAAATCCAACCCCAAACGTCGCCAGGGAGGCCAACAGGCTGGTCCCCGGCGTGTTCGACGGAAAGAACGCCCGCCCTATCTGGGATGCAAAAAACGCATAGGTGACAAAATCGTAATATTCCAGCCCGTTGCCAACGATGACGGCCAACACCTGCTTGAAGGGCGGGTGTTGCCGCATTCAGAACTTCACGTGGCCGTATAGCCCGAATGTTCGCGGCTGGTTGGTGATGTAACCCACGCGAGCACTGCGGCCGCGCTCATAGTCGAGTGCCAGCCGGGCCGTCTCGTCCCAGAGATTGTTGCAATAGAAAGCAGCCTCCCAACGGGTGGTCCGGATGCCGAAGCGCACATTGCCGAGCGAGTAGCCGGGCAACTCGGCATTGAAATTGATCTGGCTGGTCGTCAAGGGGCCGCCGTAGGGAATCAATCGGGCCGCATTGGGCGAAGGACCGCCAATGGACCCGAAGCCGTCTTCTTCATTTTCGAACTGCGAGAACGAGGAACCGATGTATTGAATAGTAGCCATGGCGAAGAAATCCCGCTCGGAATTCATCGGCACGGTATAACCGAGACTGCCGACTGCCTGGAATTCGGGTGCGGTGGGCAGGCGGTTACCGGCTGCGAGACCGCCCACGACCACCTGTGTGCCGTCCGGGAGAGTGGACACCACCGACGATTTTAACTTGGCATTCACGTACGTAGCCGAAACGCCGAAATCCCAGTTGGAAGTCGGCCGGGCGAACAGCTCCGCCTCGATACCCTCGCTGCGCGCTTTGGGAACATTGAAGACGATTCGGGACGAGCAGGTTCCGGCTGTCGTCGTCGCCTGCAGGTCCTTGATGTCGTCGTAGAACGCCGCGACATTGAATGTCACGCGTTGGTCCAGGAAGCGCATTTTCGCCCCGACCTCGTAGTTCCAGTTGTGCTCGTCCTTCCAGTTCTTCTGGTTGCCGAAGACTGCAATATCCTGGGCCGAACACAGTGGGATGTTGATCGGATCGTTGATACCGCCCAGGCGAAATCCACGAGCCGCCTGGACGTTGAATTGCATATCCTCATCGACCTTGTAGCTCACGATGGCGCGCGGCGAGATGCCGTTCGATGACGTGTCTCCCGGTATGCCGCCCGGAGGCGTCGGGCTGGCAAACACACCACCGAAATTCAGCACGCGCTCTTCGGAGAACTTGTAGTACCGCAGGCCTCCGGTCACCGACACGCTTTCGGTCGCCTTGTAAGTCGCTTCGCCGAACGCCGCGTACTGCTTCAACCTGTAGGTCAGGTCCGAATAAAACGGCGTGTTGGGCGGGGCATTGTTGGCGGCACTGTCGGTGCCGATCAACGTCTGCGTGAGCGCGTCATATCCCGGTGTCGGCAGGTCCTGACCATACCGGCGATTGACGTGTTGAAAGAAGCCGCCGACCAGCCAGATGAGGGGACTGTCGCCCGCCGATGCGAGCCGCAGCTCCTGGCTGAGCACGTTCAGATGGGTCCGATCAAAGAGCGGCGAGCTGATTCGTACCTGGTCCCCATCGCCGCCCAGATCGTACGTGACGCTGCCGGTGAGTTGCGTCGCATCGCGCAGAACCTGCACCCTGCGATGGGTGTAGGAGGTAATCGACGTGGCGGTTACGGGGCCGAAGCTGTAGTCGACCTTCAGATCGGTCAGCGTGAAGTCATCGTGGATGCCTTCCTGCTGCTGGGTGAACTGCTCGCGATCGCCGATGGTGATCGGAGGTTGTGTGGTGGTGTAGGGATTCGCCAGGATGTTATAGAGATCGACTCGCGGATAGCCGTCCGTCACCAGGCTCTGGAACACCAGGCGGGGTGTAATTGACAGCCCCTCGACGGGTTGAAACAGCACCGCAATGCGGCCGCCGCTCCGGTCGCCATCATTGACATCCTTTCTGATGCTGCCACCCGGTTGGATTGCATCAATGAATCCGGGCAGGTGATGGTAGTAACCCACCAGGCGTGCCGCCGCTACCTCACCCATCGGCAGATTGACTGCGGCTCTGACGGAGCCTCCCTCATCGCCATGCTGGACGTCTTCGAAGGACGCATCCGCGGCACCTTCGAATTGTCCGAGGCGCGGTTGACGCGTGATGTAGCGAACCGTGCCGGCCTCGGAGCCCGCACCAAACAGCGTGCCCTGTGGGCCGCGCAGGACCTCGAACCTGTCGAGATCAAACAATTCGAGGTCGGGAGTGAACAAGGCCACCGAAATCGGCGACTCGTCCAGGTAAACACCGACCTGCTCCTTGACTCCCGGTTGATCGCGAATGACCTGGCCCGCGCTGATGCCGCGGATGGCCATCTGACTTTGCCCGGGACCTAAGTCGGCAATGGTGAGGCCGGCAATATTGCGGGCGAGATCCACCACGTTGCCGGAGCCGGAATTGCGGATTTGTTCCTCGGATGAGGAGGCCACCGAGAAGGGAACATCCTGCAGGTTGGCCACGCGCTTTTGTGCCGTGACCAGGACCTCTTCCAGGGTATCGCCGTTCTGTTGCCCGAAACTAACAGAGCTGACGGTCAGTGTGGCGGCCGTGAGCGCAACCGCGGCAAAGTGCGGCCGGCGGCCTGTGGGGAACTCCTTCGCATCCATAGCCCTACCCCTGCTGCAGCGCGTCAGCGCCGCGTCGTTGTTGTTAGGATTCAGGAAGCACGGGCGTTTCGCCCGTTCCACGCACCGAGAGCTTGCCGCCGCCAACTGGCGGAAGTCAATACGCGACGTTAGGCACCCGCTGAACGTCGCGCGCGCAAAGATCCAACACTGACATCGTATACGATCGAACCGGGCCATTGCGGCCGGCAGGAGCGCCGCCGTGTTGCGCATTTCCCACGGGATTTCAAAAATGCGCGGCCACGGCCACCCTGCCCCGGTTTTTGCGCAGCCAGCGGTTCATGGGCTCCGAATACGAGCGCGCGACGGCTTCACCGAGCAGCGCGGCCCCGAGAATCGTCGCTATGAACAACAGCGCCACTGGAGTTTTGAACAGTCGAAACGAGGCAAACACGACAAACATATGCGTCAGGTAGATCTCATAGCTGCGTTGTCCGAGCCCGGTCAAGGGCAGCAGGACACGCGGCGCCGCCCACTGACTCTGGGCCGAGGCGGTGATGACCAGGCACGTTCCAATCGCGACCACGGTCATGTCCAGACCGCTCGATCCGAGCCCCCACGCCTCGGCGAGATTCGAGAAGCCCAGGCTGAACGTCAACAGCGCCGCACCGGCCAATCCCAGCCATCTCACAACCGGCCGCGACAAGGTGCGACCCGATAATCCGAGCGCAGTGAGACAACCGAAGGCAATCGCATCCATGCCACCCAGGTAGGAATACTCGTGCCACACTTCATTTCCCTGCGAAAAGACTGTACGCGCGATGGGACCCAACACAATGAGGACACACAACAGGACGATGAGCCCCTTGCCGCGCAACCAGCGGGTGAGCGGGAAGAACAGATAAAACATCTCTTCCACCGAAAGCGACCAGAGGATGTCCCAGTTCCCCGGCAGGTAGCCGCGCGTGGCTTCGAGCCAGTTGACATGCAGTGTCAACGCAGCAAACAGCGCCCGAGCCAGCCCGCCGGCGGCGTCCGGGACCACGAAATCCTTCAAACCGACCGCGTGCAGCACACTCAACACCAGCAGCAGGACAATCATCAGGGGGGCAATTCGCGCAAAGCGCAGCCAGTAGAACGCGGGGGGCTCGAGACGTGACAGTGAGCCCCAACGCCGCAGCGAGGTGGAGGTAATGAGAAAACCCGAGACCGCGAAGAAAATCTGCACTCCCATCTGGCCGCTCCAGAACACAGTGGCGACGAGTTGGTCCGGTAACCCCGCGGTGTACGGGATCTTCGCCAGGAACAGGCGCATGTTCACGTGATTGAGCAGCACCGTCAGGATCGCAAGACCCCGCAGCAGATCGACCCCGTCGAGACGCGGACCCGTTGGGCGGCCGGCGCTGGCGCTCAACTTCCCGTCGTACCGTCAGCGGCGTCGAACTTCACAACCACTTCAGTCTTGACTGAGTTGGCAATGAAGCATTGCTCGTGCGACTCATGGTGGAGATGTTCTTCATCGGCGCGCGTCGGCCGCTTCTCGCCGCTGTAGACGATCTTGGGATTGAGGGTGACCTGGCTCACCCACGGCACCTTTCGCTCGTTCTTGGTGATGACGCCCACGGCTTCATCGTCGTAACTGTCAACCTGGAATCCTTTGCGGCCGGCCAGATATAGAAAGGTCAACATGTGGCAGCTCGACAAAGACGCCACGAAGGCCTCTTCCGGGTCCACATTCGCAGGATTTGAATACGGCACCGGCACAACCGAGGGTGACGGTGAAGCGGGCACGACCGCGCCCCCATCGAAGGTCCACGTGTGCTCGCGGGAGTACTTACCTTTGAGGAATTCGTCGCTGGTGCGCTTCCAGCGGATGGTCGCTATGTGGTTGGACACGAGTGTCATCCATGTGCTAATAGTACGGCATGGTATTTTCAACCAGCAGCTACCGATTTGCCTACTATTTTAGGACCCCTGCACAGGGCGGTAGACGGGCTGCGCATCACTGAAATTCACACACAGTGCACGAACCCCCAAAACCGCCGGCAACGGCGGTTTTTTTTTGCCCCTTGCCGGCTGAAGCCACCCGGAACGAGAACATGGTGAAAATTCAAACCGACGACCTGCGCATCCGCGAGATCCGCGAGCTCACTACGCCCGAGGATCTCATGCACGAGCACGCGCATACGAGTGACAGCAGCGAGACAGTGACGCAATCGCGCAAACGGCTGCACGGGATTCTCCACGGCCACGACGATCGGCTGGCGGTGGTCATCGGGCCCTGCTCCATCCACGATGTAGACTCGGCGATGGAGTATGCGCGCCGGCTGGTGCGGCAGCGCGAGCGCCTGAGCGACACCTTGGAAATTGTCATGCGTGTGTATTTTGAGAAGCCACGCACCACGGTCGGATGGAAGGGACTCATCAACGACCCTGACCTCGATGGCAGCTTCAACATCAACCGGGGCCTGCAGGTGGCCCGCCGGCTGCTGCTCGATGTCAACCAACTGGGACTGCCGGCGGGTTGTGAATTCCTCGACATGATCACGCCGCAGTACATTGCCGATGTAGTCGCCTGGGGCGCCATCGGCGCGCGTACCACCGAGAGCCAGGTGCATCGCGAATTGACCTCCGGCCTGTCATGTCCCGTCGGTTTCAAAAATGGAACCGACGGCAATGTAAAGATCGCCGTCGATGCCGTGCAAGCGGCTTCACATCCGCACCATTTCCTGGCAGTCACCAAACAGGGGCGCTCTGCCATCGCCACTACCACCGGCAACGGCGACTGTCACGTCATCCTGCGTGGCGGCCGCGCGCCCAACTATGACGCCGCCAGCATCGATGCGAGCTGGAAAGTGATGTCAGGAGCCGGTGTCTCGACCTGCATCATGATTGATGCGAGCCATGGCAACAGCAGCAAACGGCCGGAAAACCAGCCTCTGGTCATTGAGTCCATAGCCCGGCAGCTCGAGTCCGGAGATCGGCGCATCGGCGGTGTCATGTTGGAAAGCCACCTGGTGGCGGGACGCCAGGACTTGATCCCGGGCAAGCCGTTGGTATATGGACAGAGCATCACCGATGGATGTATCGACTGGGCTACGTCGGTCACGCTGCTGGAACGCCTGGCCACGGCCGTTGAGAGTCGGCGGCGCGCGAGCCGTCAGTGATACCGGCGCCAGCGGCCACTCGCAGCGGTTTGGCAACAGCCGGCTGGGTGTTGTTCGCGATGTCCTGGATCACACCGAGCAGCGACGGCCGCCAGATTGGCGCCGTCGCGTTTGTCGAATCGCCCCGATTCGCCTGGAACCTGCTAACCACCGGCAACATCGCGCTCGGGCTGTGCGTGTTGGCCGGTTGGCTGGCCAACTTCTCGATTGTGCCGCGCCTGCCGCCCTGGGCCAGGGTGCTCGCGTGCCTGGCACCCTGGCTGGCATTCACGGTCGTACTGCTGCAGTTGCCAGTACGACCCTCGTTACCCGGGCGCGCTGCCTTCTTCCTCTATTTCTACCCTTGGGCCGCCGGCATCGCTCTGATTCATGCAGCCCACTGGCGCAAGGCGGCGGCTACAGGTGCTCGTCAATGAAGGCCGAAAGCTGCGCCTTGCTCAGCGCCCCGACCCGTGTGGCCACCGGCTGACCGTTCTTGAACAGCATCAGGGTCGGGATGCCGCGGACGTGATACTGGCTCGGCGTCTTCGTGTTCTCATCCACATCCAGCTTCGCGACGTTCAGGCGACCCGCGTAACCGGCAGCCGACTCCTCGAGCATGGGGGCAATCATCTTGCAGGGACCACACCACTGCGCCCAGTAATCGACGAGCACCGGCACGGACGAACCCAAAACCTCCTTCTCGAAGGTCGCATCAGTGACTTGGGTAACCATGAAAATCCTCAGCTAGTGAAAGGATCGACAGCTTATTGTTCATTATTTATGGAATAAATAGGCTAGCATGAAATAACTATTCATATCTATGAACAATAGCCATGGACAAGCTGCAAGCCATGCAGGTCTTTGTGCGTGTCGTCGAGACGGGAGGGGTCACGCGAGCCGCGGACAGCCTGGGCGTACCGAAAGCTACTGCGACGACCCTGATCCAGCGGCTGGAAGCGGCACTTGGCGTGCGTCTCCTGAATCGGACCACCCGGCGTGTCAGCGTAACGACGGACGGTGCCGCCTATTACGACCGGTGCGTCGCCATCCTCGCCCTGGTCCGCGATACGGAGGAATCGCTCGGGAAACAACATGCAAATCCCCGGGGGCGTCTGCGCGTCGACGTGCCAACACTCATGGCGCGATCGGTGTTTGTACCCGCCCTGCCCAAGTTTTTCGATCGCTATCCGGACATCGAGCTGGCGCTCGCGAGTAGCGAACGACGCGCCGATCTGATCGAGGAAGGCGTCGACTGCGCGGTGTGGAGCGGCGAGATCGAGGAGTCCAACTACGTGGCGCGGCGCGTAGGGTTTCTATATTTTGCAACCTGTGCCGCACCCAGCTATCTCGCCCGCTACGGCCGGCCGCAGCATCCCAACGACCTGGCGAGTCATCGTTGTATCAACCACTTCTCGCCGCGCACGGGCAGAGTGGCTGACTGGGTGTTTTCCAAGGGAGGTGTGCGCGTGCAAACCTCGCTGCAGGGGTTTGTTGCGCTGGAAGACGAGAATAGTTATGTCGCCGCCGCGGAAGCCGGCCTGGGTATCGCCCAGATTCCCGCGTTTGTTCTCAAGGAATCCATGGAACGCGGCGCGCTCGACCTGGTGTTGGGTGACTGGTTTCCCGAGCCCTCCCCTTTGTACGTCGTATACCCCCGACACCGCCACCTGTCAGGCCGCATCCGGGTATTCGTCGACTGGGTAGCGGAACTGCTCGGGGATCACGATGGCATCCAGCTTCGCTCCACCTTGGGCCGGAAAACGGGCTAAGGCGATCCCTTTTGCAACACCGAACGCAACACCACGGCGTGATTCACCTCGGGATCGTGCGCCGCGTAAAGCAGGGTGACACGGTGTTTCCGACCCAACTGGCGCAGCTTCGGCAGCGCCGGGTTGTTGCGCAACTCGGCCCGGTACTTGCGCTTGAACTCGGTGAACCGTTCGGGATCGTGGCCGAACCAACGGCGTAAAGGCACGCTCGGGGCCACATCCTTCAACCACTCGTCCAGGGCGGCATCGGTCTTTTTCAAACCTCGCGGCCAGAGTCGATCCACGAGAACTCGCCGACCGTCGCTGGCGCTCGGAGCCTCGTACACCCGTTTGACACGAAATGTCATGACAGTGCCTTGCGAAAGGTGAGGTTGATCCGCTGGCGCCCCAACACGGGATGCTCGCCCTCTTTCAAAGGCCGCACACCGTGATACCACAGGCGTGACTCACCGCCCCACACTACGACATCACCATGCGCCAGCGGAACCGGACGAGTCCGGTCTTCGCGGCGCGCGCCACCAAACACGAATACGGCCGGCAGGCCCAGAGATACTGATACGACCGGAGCATCCCGGTCGCGTTCATCCTTGTCCTGATGCAGCGAAAGACGTGCACCGGGCTCGTAACGGTTGATCAGACAGGCATCGGGCCGGAAGTCGGCGAAGCCGCCCTGGGCCGCCGCTCGCGCCGCAAGCTGCGACAACACCGCGGGCATGGCCGGCCACCGCGTCCCGGTTGTCGGATCGCAGGCGTCGTAGCGATATCCGGTGCGATCCGTCACCCATCCTGTCGAGCCACAGTTGGTCATGGCCACCGACATGCGGAACCCACCCGGCGTGGTCATGTGCCTGAAAGGCGCCTCCCGCACGAGCTGGGCAATTGTGTCCACCAGCTTTGGCGCATCGGCCAGCGCGAACCCTCGCAACAGCGTCGCGCCGGGCCCGAGCGGCTCATCCCGCGGCAGCTCGCGCTCAAACAGATCCAGCAGGACACTCTCCCAATGACACCGCCGTTACGCGTTGATAGAAAGTCATGTTCTTACCGCCCAACTTGATGTTGAGCGTACCCGTAATCCGCTTCGCTTCCATGTGCCACACCGCCTGGCCCGTTGTTCCATGGCCCCCTGCGCAAACGAGGGTATATGAAACGATGTCTGCCTGCCGCAGTTCGTCCTGCAAGCGGCAGCCCTGCAACGCCGGGTAGTTCAGGACGGGAAACGCAGTAGTCAGTGACTGATGCGTCAGGCACACCTTCTCCCGAGTGGTCGTGTAGCGGAGGTTTTCCTCGAGGTGGGGCATGCCCGTCTCGGTGGTGACCTCGTACAAGTGGGCGGGCATGTCTGTCGACATGAGGGCGGCGGCAATGATCAAGAGCACAGTCGGATCTCCCCGTGTGAGGCCCGAAAGATAGGTCCATGCAGGCAGCGCCACCACCCGATTCTTGCGGCCGCGAAAGTCCCACCCGCGGGGGCTGTTATGATGGCCTGATGCCATCACGACTGAATCGTTCAACTGGCGCGGCACTTGGCGCGCTGCTCGTACTCACCGGCTGCGGCCACAAGCAGGAAGCACCCCCTGCCCCGCCACCCCCGCTGGTGAAGGTCGTCACGCTGCAAAACCAGCCGGTCAGCCTGACCACGGAGCTGCCGGGACGCACCGTTGCATACCGGGTCGCCGAGATCCGGCCGCAGGTCAGCGGCGTCATTCAGAAGCGGATGTTCATCGAAGGCAGTGACGTCAAGGCCGGCGAGCAGCTCTACCAGATCGATCCGGCTCCGTACCAGGCAGCTTACGAGAGCGCGGCGGCCGCAGCCGCCTCTTCGAAGTCACAGGCCGAGCGCTTCAAGCCCCTGGCGGAAGTAAACGCAGTCAGTAAACAGGACTATGACAATGCCGTCGCCCTGGCAGCCCAGAACAAGGCGGCGGCGGATACGGCGCGCATCAACCTGGTCTATACAAGATTGTTGTCGCCGATTTCCGGCCGTATCGGGCGTTCATCCGTCACCGAAGGAGCGCTGGTGACGGCGAACCAGACGACCGCGCTTGCTACGGTGCAACAGCTCGATCCGATTTATGTCGACGTCACTCAGCCGAGCGCCGTCCTGCTGCGGCTCAAGCGTGAGCTCGCTGCGGGCCAGCTCGTCGCTGCGAGCAGTACCGAGGCGGAGGTGCAACTCACCTTGGAGGATGGCAGCAGCTACGGACCTCGCGGCAAGCTTCAATTCACCGAGGTCTCGGTCGATGAGACCACCGGCTCCGTCACCCTGCGGGCCTTGTTTCCCAACCCGGACAAGTTGCTGCTGCCCGGCATGTTCGTGCACGAGAAGCTCGAGGAAGGCCGGCGCAATGACGCCCTGCTCGTGCCGCAACTGGCCATTGCCCACAATCAGAAAGGTGAGCCCACGGCATTGGTGGTCGGTCCGGACAACCAGGTCGAGTTGCGCACCCTGGCGACCGAACGCGCCATTGGCGACAAGTGGCTGGTTACAGCGGGCCTGAAGGCGGGTGAACGGGTCATTGTGGAAGGCGTGCAGTACGCAAAACCGGGCTCCAGCGTGAAACCCGAGGAAATCCCGGGCGATGCCCAACCGCCACCCGGGCCTCAAAACGCGGCACCCGGGGCCGGTTCGTAGGCGCAGCAGCGTGGTCAACTTCTTCATTGACAGGCCGATATTCGCCTGGGTGATTGCAATCGTGATCATGCTGGCGGGCGCCCTCGCGCTGCTCAGGCTGCCCATTGCGCAGTATCCCAGCATCGCTCCACCGGCCATTTCGATCTCGGTGAACTATCCGGGTGCCTCGGCGGAAACGGTACAGAACACCGTCACCCAGGTCATTGAGCAACAGATGAGCGGCCTCGATCACCTGTTGTATTTCTCCTCCGAGAGTGACAAGGACGGCTCGATGACCATCACCCTGTTCTTCGAGCAGGGTACCAACCCGGACGTCGCGCAGGTGCAGGTCCAGAACAAACTGCAGCTCGCCGTGCCCTTGTTGCCGACCGAGGTGCAGCTACAGGGGCTGCGCGTGGCGAAGGCCACCCGGAATTTTCTGGTCGTGGTGGGATTCGTGTCCACCGACGGCAGCATGGCCCCCGCTGACATCGGCGACTACATTGCCTCGCATGTCCAGGATCCGATCAGCCGCACGCGCGGTGTCGGCGACTACCTGATTTTTGGCGCCCAGTACGCCATGCGCATCTGGCTGGATCCGGCGAAGCTCAATAACTTCAACCTCACGGCCGACGAGGTCACCGCGGCCCTGCAGGCCCAGAACGTACAGGTGGCCTCCGGCGAAATCGGCGGATTGCCGGCGGTCAAGGGCCAGCGCCTGAATGCCACCATCATCGGCCCGCAACGCCTGCAGAACGCCGAACAGTTCAAACGCATCCTGCTCAAGGTCAACACCAATGGCTCGCAGGTCCTGTTGCGCGATGTTGCGCGCGTGGAGCTGGGCGGCGAGACCTATGCGGTCAACACCAGTTACAACGGCAAGCCGGCCGCGGGCCTCGCGGTCAAGCTCGCGCCGGGTGCCAACGCACTGGACACGGCCAAAGCGGTCGACGAGACCATCAATACTCTGAAGCCGTTTTTTCCGCCCGGACTCCAGGCGGTCCGGCCTTACGACACAACGCCCTTTGTGCGGATCTCCATTGAGGAGGTGGTGAAGACGCTGTTCGAGGCGATTGTGCTCGTATTCCTGGTGATGTACCTGTTCCTGCAGAATTTCCGCGCCACATTGATTCCCACGATCGCAGTACCGGTCGTGCTGCTCGGTACCTTCGGAATTCTCGCGGTCGCGGGCTTTTCCATCAATACACTCACCATGTTCGGCATGGTGTTGGCCATCGGCCTGCTGGTCGATGACGCGATTGTGGTGGTTGAAAATGTCGAGCGCGTCATGGAAGAGGACAAATTGTCCCCACACGACGCCGCCCGCAAGTCGATGCAGCAGATCACCGGCGCGTTGGTCGGTATCGCGCTGGTGCTGTCCGCGGTGTTTCTGCCAATGGCGTTCTTCAGCGGCTCCACCGGCGTGATCTATCGGCAGTTCTCCATCACGATCGTATCGGCGATGACCTTGTCAGTGTTGGTGGCATTGATACTCACACCGGCGTTGTGCGCCACCCTGCTGAAGCCGCCCGAGTCGGGCGGGGGCCGGCATCACGGCGGGTTCTTCGCGTGGTTCAATCGGAACTTCAACCGCGCCAATCACCAATATGCCAACGCCGTCGAGCACATGGCGAGGAAAACCGGCCGCTGGCTGATAGCCTATGTGTTGATTGTCGCGCTGATGGGCGTGCTGTTCCTGCGGATTCCAAAGTCGTTCCTGCCCGACGAGGACCAGGGAGTGTTGTTTGCGCAGGTCACAACACCGCCGGGCACGCCGGTCGAGGTCACGGAGCAGGTGTTGAGCCAGGTGCGCAACCACTTCCTGACCCAGGAAGCGAGCGCGGTACGGTCCGTGTTCACCATCAGCGGATTCAGCTTCGGCGGGCGCGGCCAGGGGTCCGGCATGGCGTTCGTCAACCTCAAGGGTTGGGGCAAGGAGCGCGGCAAAGGCGACTACACCGTGCAGTCGATTGCGGCACGCGCCAACAAATTCTTCTCGACCATCCGCGGCGCGCAGGTGGCCGCGTTCGCGCCGCCTGCCGTCTCCGAGCTCGGCAATGCCACAGGCTTCGACTTCGAGCTGATTGATCGCGCCAGTGTCGGCCACGCAACGCTCATGCAGGCCCGGGGCCAGCTCATGCAACTGGCCTCGAAGGATCCCAACATCGGCATGATCCGGCCCAATGGCCTGGACGATGAAGCCCAGTACCAGTTGGACATCGACTGGGAGAAGGCCAGTGCGCTGGGCATTTCCATTGCCTCCATCAGCAACACGCTGGCGGCCGGCTGGGGCTCCACCTACGTCAACCAGTTCATTGACCGCGGCCGCGTGAAGAAAGTCTTCATGCAGGGCGAGGCCAGCGCGCGCATGCTGCCCCAGGACCTGGACAAGTGGTATGTCCGCAATGCCACCGGCCAGATGATCCCCTTCTCCGCTTTCTCCACCGGCCACTGGGCGTACGGCTCACCGAAGTTGGAGCGCTACAACGGCAGCCCGTCACTGGAGTTCCTCGGCACGCCGGCCCCGGGCAAGAGCAGCGGCGATGCGCTCAAAGCCATGGAAGCGCTCGTCGCCAAGCTGCCGAAGGGCATCGGCTACGACTGGACCGGCCTGTCCTACGAAGAGCGCAAGGCCGGCTCGCAGGCACCTGCGTTGTATGCAATCTCCATCACCATCGTATTCCTGTGCCTGGCAGCGCTGTATGAGAGTTGGTCGATCCCGGTGGCCGTGTTGCTGGTCGTGCCGCTGGGAATCATCGGCACGGTGATGGCGACTTTATTTCGCGGTTTGAGCAACGATGTGTTCTTCCAGGTCGGCCTGCTGACAACGGTGGGCCTGGCATCCAAGAACGCCATCCTGATCGTCGAATTCGCCAAGGAAAATCGCGACAGCGGCATGAAGCTGGTTGAATCCGCGGTGGCCGCGGCCAGACAGCGTTTGCGGCCCATTCTCATGACCTCGCTCGCCTTCATGTTGGGCGTGATGCCATTGGCGATTGCCACGGGCGCGGGCGCCGGCGGGCGCACCGCCATCGGTACCGGCGTGATCGGCGGCATGCTGACCGCGACCATCCTGGCAATCTTCCTGGTGCCGGTCTTCTTTGTGACGGTACTGGCGCTGTTCAAATCGCCGGCGGCTCACAGGCAATCGACGCCGGCACAAGGGTTGCCGCCATGAGCTGTATTCGCGCCGGCAGCGCAATCATCGCCGCGGTGTTACTGACATCGTGCACGCTCGAACCGCACTATGAGCGGCCCAAGGCGCCGGTTGCAAAGACCTGGAGCGACGCTGCGCAGTCGTCCGGTAACTCGACAACCGCCGTGAACGTGGGCTGGCGGCAGTTCTTTCCCGACCAGAACATGCAGCGGCTGATAGAAATCGCGCTGGCCAACAACCGCGACCTGCGCATTGCCGCACTCAATGTCCAGGCCACCCAGGCGCAGTATCGGATCCAACGCTCCGACCTGTTTCCGACGGTTAACGCCATCGCCCTGGAGCAACTGCAGAAATACCCCTCCGGTGTGTCAGCCTCATCCGGCGGCACTTCGGGCACGGGCAATGTTGGCACAGGCAGCAGTAGCAGCGGCCAGACCATCCGCTTCTATGAGGCCGGGGTGGGATTCACCGCCTACGAGATCGATCTGTTCGGCAGGATCCGCAGCCTGAATCACGAGGCGTTTGAAAAGTACCTGAGCTCCGAGGAGACACGCCGCAGCACGCAGCTCAGTCTCATAGCGCAGGTGGTGAGCGCCTACCTGACCGTACTGGCCGACGAGACGATTCTAAAGGTCACCCGCGAGACCCTTCAGAGTCAGATGGAATCCTACAACCTGACCAAGCGCAGCCTCGATGCCGGCACGACCACCGCCCTGGCATTCAGACAGGCGGCGACCACGGTCGATACCGCCAAGGCAAATCTCGCTCAATACACTCGCCAGGCCGCTCAGGATCGCAACGCACTCGGTCTTCTGATCGGCGCTCCTGTGCCGGATGACATCTCGTTCACAGTCGAGCTGGGAGCGGTGAACCTGTCAGCCGATCTTCCCCCGGGCGTGCCGTCGGAAGTACTCACCAACCGACCCGACGTGCTGGCGGCGGAGCACGCACTGATCGCGGCCAATGCCGATATCGGTGCCGCGCGAGCGGCCTTCTTCCCCAGCATCAGCCTCACGGGCCAGTTCGGCAGCGCGAGCACCCAACTTTCCGGGCTGTTCAAGGCGGGCTCCATTGCCTGGAGCTTCACGCCGCAGATCAGCGTGCCGATTTTCACCGGCGGGCGCAACAAGGCGAGCCTGGATCTGAGCAGGATCGAGAAAGATATCAACATCGCCCAGTATGAAAAAACCTTGCAGACGGCGTTCCGCGAAGTCGACGACGCGCTGTCGGCCCGGCGGACGTTGGATGAGCAATTGACAGCGCAGCGCGCCCTTCTCGATGACACTTCCCAGTCCTATCAATTGGCGAACCTGCGCTTCAAGAATGGAGTGGACAGCTTCCTGCCGGTGTTGGATGCTCAGCGGGCGCTGTATTCTGCGCAACAGAGTGTCATCGGCCTGGAGCTGATCCGGCTCCAGAATATGGCAACACTCTATAAGGCGTTGGGGGGCGGATTGCGGGAAGCGTCTACCCGTCCCTGACACTCACACGGCCGATTGCAGGCTGTAGGAGGTGGTTGTGGTCAGTGGATTGCGCATCCTGGCTGCGGTGCTGCAGATATTTGCCACAGTGGCGGTCCTGCAGGTACTGCCACCGTTGGCCGCCGGCGTTTATTTCAAAGGGTTCGTCATCGCTTATGGCCTCGCAGCACTGTTGCGCGGCAAATATGACCTGTTTGTAGCGCAGCACTTCGTCGGTCCGCACGACCCGGCGCGCGCGACCCGTGACCTCGTGCGCGGATTGGGAATCCGGATCCTGATTCGCAGTACCATCGCCTGTGCAATCCTGTTGGTGGTGACGACGGACCTGGATGTGATGGACGTCTACCTGCACCCCTATTTGCAGACGTACCTGCCATTTGTGCTGGCCGTCCCGTTCGCCACGCTTGCGCTGTACCTCGCGAATGTCCTGCGGGCGATGAACCGTACGCTGAGCAGTACCCTCGTGGCGACTTACAGTATCAACATCATGATCCTGCTCGTGGCCGCCTATGCCGACGGCTCTGTCGACAGCCTGTTGCAGTGGCTGTCTTGGGCATTCTTCGCGGGCACGGTGCTCGCAGCCGGCGTGGGTGTGTTGATCACTCGCCAGGTATTTCCTCCCGAACCGAAGCTTGCGCCGGTCCTGTGGCCCGAGGTCTACGCTGCATCCGCCCGCAACGGGCTCACTGGGATTGCCCTAGCGTGTCTGCAATGGGGCCCCCTGTGCCTGCTGGCATTGATGGGCGGCGAAATCCAGATCGCACACTATGCCGTCGTCACCCGGACAGCGAATGTCGTCGACTTCCTGCTTCCCGCCGCCATCCTGGTCCCGCAGAGCATGTTGCTGCATTCGAGGCTTGCGGGCGTGATGCACTCCGAGCACGGCAAGCTCCTGGTGGACCTGGCTGTTTCGCTGACAACCACCACCCTGTGTGTGGCCGCCATCGCCATCGCAACCCCGTGGATTGTCGACCTGTATGGCAGCCCCTACACCGGCTTGACCGAGTTGTTTGTGTTGCTGTTCGCCACGCAGTGGCTGAACGGGGTCGGGCGTCCGGCCATCCGCCATCTCGCGGCCCGCTGGCACTTCCCCTTGATCCGGCGAATTCTGTTCATCAGCATGACAGTGGCCATCGCGGCCAGCTTCGTTGCCATACCCACCTATGGAGCCCAGGGCGCCGCCATCAGCGTGTGTCTGGGTGCGCTGCTCATGAACGGCCAGGCGGTGCAGGCCGCCTTTGCCGGCTGCCGCGCTACCGCCCGGTCCTGAAGCGGGTCCACATCCGGGTGCGCAAGCGCACATAAGCCTCGCTTTTCGCGCGTTCCGGAATCAGCTCGCCGGCCGGCAGAATGTTGGCATTCCGCAGCGGCGGCAGCAGGGCTGCCTGGGACTGTTGATTGCCATTGGGGAAGTGGATGGCGTTACTGTTTTCCGCCGCTATGGCCGGATCCAACAGAAAATTGATGAAGGCATGGGCGTTGTTGGGATGTGGCGCATCGGTTGGAATGGCCATCACGTCGAACCACATGACAGCGCCCTCACGGGGAATGCTGTAGCGAAGGGTCCTGCCGGTGCCTGCGATGCTGACGCGCTCCTGTGCCTGCATGGCATCGCCGTTACTGGCGATGATGACGCACAGCTCCCCGGTGGCCAGATCCTCCACGAGCGAGCCGCTGCTGACTTTCCGGATATAGGGCCGGACTGCCATTAGGGCCTTGGCCGCGCGCTCGAGCTCGTCGACAGCCTCGCTGTTCGGCGGCTCGCCGAGCCACGCAAGCACACTCGGCACGATGATATTCGGTGCCTCGTACAGCCCGATGCCACAATCCGCCAAAGCGGCCGCGACCCGCGGATCAAACAACAGGGACCAGCTATCGACCGGCGCCTGCGGCAACCGGGCACGGACTTTAGCCTCATCGTAGGCGATTCCAGTGATTCCCCACGTGTAGTCGACCGCGTGGGCATTGTCCGGGTCGTGGGCGGCGAGCCGGCGCATGATCGCCGGATCCAGGTTCTTCAGATTCGGCAGCCCGGCCCGGTCGAGACGCCGGAATACGCCCGCCGCCGTCATGCTCTCCAGGTACGCGCCGGACGGAAACACCACATCATAGCCTGAACGGCCCGCCAGCATCCTCGCTTCCAACGTGTTGTTCGAATCGAAGGTGTTGTAGCGCACCTGAATGCCGGAGCGGGCGGTAAACTCGCGCAGCACTTCGGGTTTGACGTAGTCGTACCAGTTGTAGATGTTGACAACCGGCGGCTCCTGGTGCGCTGTTGGCGTGCAGGCAGTCAGGCCCAGGCAAAGAATTGTCGTGTATATGGATCGTCGCATCGGCGGCCACTATACTCGACTGCCTGTCAATGGATTGAGCCGATGCCACCCGACCATCCGCACCCTTCGCTCCTGGTTTCGATCCTGGTCGGTGCTCTCATCATCTGGCGCTTCTACTCGCGCATCCGCCGGATGGTCGTGCGTCAGAAGCTTTCGCCGGTGCGACCGTGGATCACCGCCTGCGTGCTGCCGCTTCTGCTCATTGTGTTTGCGACGGTTTCCATGCGGCACACGCTCGACCTCGCGGCCCTGTTTGGCGGTGCGGCCTTGGGTGCCGGCCTGGGCGTCTACGGGTTGCGGCTCACAAAGTTTGAGACCACGCCGGAAGGGATGTACTACACACCCAGCGCCCACCTCGGGATCGCCTTGTCAGCCGTGCTGATTGCACGCGTGGCCTATCGGTTTTGGCAGATGTCCGCGACGCCGCCCGAGGGCATGCCACCGCCCGGCGTAGGCCCGGGGAGTCCGGGCTCTCCCCTGACACTTCTGATCTTCGGCACATTAGCCGGCTATTACGTTACGTACGCCATCGGCCTCATCCGTTGGGCCCGCGCCCGCGGCGACTGACGCATTCTGTCGCATCAACACTTGGTGCAGCGCGAGTCCCCGCTTTTGCTGCCTTGCGGCAAGTAGCGATTCACAGTTTTAACATTGCCGCACGTCGGCTGGGTGGTCGACCACGCTTCGCCACTATGCGGTCATGTGAAGATGAGCGCGTATGACGGCAGTGAGCACTCAACAACCGGCAGCCAGTGTCCCAGGCAATCTCGCGGCCTTTGCGTGGCCGCTCATGCTCACCATGACCCTGATGCTGCTGCTGGGCATGGCGAGCATCGCCACGCTTTCGTCATTGCGAGCCTACGTCAATGGCGAAGGCCGATGGTCCAAAGCCGAGAGCCAGGCCATCGCGGACCTGCGCCGTTATACGGTCAGCGGCGACGAAGACGACTACAAGAAATTCCGCAACCAACTCTCCGTGCCGCTCGGTGACCGCGCGGCACGGCTGGAACTGCAGAGCGCGACTCCCGATCCGGAAATCGCGCGACTGGGATTTCTTGCCGGCCGCAACGATCCGGCCGACATTCCGGGCATGATCCGGCTGTTCCGGCTGTTCAGTGCCAGCTCGATCATGGCACCGTCCATTCGCGCCTGGACCAACGGCGATGCGCTGATCATGCAGCTCAGCGATATCGGCAAACGCATTCACGACGAGATCGTGACCGGACATGCGGACGCCGCGTACATCGACTCTTTGATCGGGGCCGCGGAGCGCGTGCACTCTCGCATGGGGCCCCTCGAAGATGGTTTCTCCGCCGCGCTGGGTGCCGCGTCACGCAAAGTGACCCACCTGTTGCTGACAGTGTTGTCTGGGTGCGGTATCGCTCTCGTTTGTCTTGGAATCGCCATTGTTCGCAGCATTCTGCGGCGCAACGACCGGATGGCCGCTGCCCTGCGTGTCAGCCAGGAGCTGGTGTACATGGAGCAGGAACGCTCCCACGTAACGCTCGGCTCGATTGCCGATGCCGTGATATCGGCAGATCGGGACCGGTGCATCACCTACATGAACGGTGCGGCTGAGCGACTGACACTGTGGTCGCAGAGCGACGCGCTGGGCCGTACCCTGACCGAAGTGTTGACCCTGGACGAGGCCTCCATCGGCTCCAGTGTGATGAGCAAGTTGGAAAGCATCATCGCGGGCGACGACCTCTCCGGTCCGCCGTTGGGTGTGGTCCTGAAACGGCGCGACGGTGCCGAAGTTGTCATCCACGAGCGTGCGGCGCCCATTCGGGATCGCGACGGTCAAGCGAGCGGTATCGTGCTCGTGCTGCGGGATATCACTCACGAGAGAGCGTTGGCCGCGCGGCTCGAGCACCAGGCGACGCATGACCCGCTGACCGGACTCACCAATCGCCGCGAGTTTGAGGCGCGAGTCACCGCGGCCATTGAGGACCATCGCAGCCGGAAAACCGAGTACGCCCTGTTATATCTCGACCTGGATCAGTTCAAAGTCATCAATGACACCTGCGGGCACGCCGCGGGCGATGGGTTGATTCGCAAGATTGCGTGGTTGATCAATGACCAGCTTCGCGGCACCGATGTGCTGGCACGGCTGGGGGGCGACGAATTCGGCGCCCTGCTGCGCGATATCCGGGCGGATGATGCAATATCGCTCGCTGAAGGAATCCGCCGCCGCATCGCCGAGCTGCGCTACGACTGGGATGGCCGGATCTTCACAGTCAACTCGAGCATCGGTGTCATCGTGATCGACGACACTGTCGCGACAGTCAGCGATGCACTCAGCGCAGCCGACCAGGCCTGTTACCTCGCCAAGGACAATGGCCGCAACCGCGTCCAACTCTATCGGCCGGACGACCAGCAGGTGAAGACCCGCCATGGCGAGATGCGTTGGGTGGAACGGCTCAACGTCGCGCTGGACAGCGGCAGCTTTGTGCTCGTAGCCCAGGAAATCCGGCCGATCGCGCCGGCACCGCCAATCGGTACCCGCCATTCGCCGCCCCTGCGCTTTGAAATGTTGATGCGAATGGTTGCGCCGGACGGCGCCTGGATACCTCCCATGGCCTTCATTCCCGCGGCCGAGCGCTACGGTTTGATGCCGCGTGTCGATCGCTGGGTCATTGCCCAGGCCTGCCGCGAGCTGGCGGCATTGCGCGCCACCGGCCGGCGCCTCCCTGTTTGCATGATCAACCTCTCGGGTGCCTCCGTCAGCGACCCGAGTCTGGCGGACTTCATCAGCAGTTGTTTGCGGCAGTACGCCCTGCCCGGCCCGCAGATCGGCTTCGAGCTGACAGAGACAGCGGCTATAGGCAACCTCGCCAGCGCGTCCCAATTGATGACCCGGCTGCGCAGCCTCGGCTCGCCGATAGCGCTCGATGACTTCGGCAGCGGCATGTCCTCGTTCTCTTACCTCAAGGCGCTGCCGATCGATTTTCTGAAGATCGACGGCTCGTTTGTGCGCGACATCGCCACGGACCCGGTGGATCGCGCCGTAGTGGAGGCGATCCAACGTATCGGTCATGTCATGGGCATACAGACGATCGCGGAGAGTGTTGAGAACGAGGAAGCCTTACAGCAACTCACCGCGATTGGCGTGGACTACGCGCAAGGTATGCATGTTGCCCGAGCGGCGTTGTTGAGTGAGATTCCGCATGAAGTGGGGTACGAGGGCGGACGGCTGCGGCAGCATGGAGTGACGGCATAGCGCGCCGTAACTGGTACTGCAGCGTCACCTTTCTCCGCGCTTTCCCCAGGCTTTCTCTGAGCCTTCATTTCAGGCAGAATTGGCTGAAGTCCCAAGCGCTTAGAGCGATGAATTTACATAACAAATCCTCGGCCTTCCGGCCCGAGATCGAGGGGCTGCGCGCCATTGCGGCCATCCTGGTGGCTGTTTTTCACATCTGGCTGGGCCGCGTATCCGGCGGTGTCGACGTATTCTTTGTCGTTTCCAGCTTCCTGATCACCACAGGCCTGCTGGGACACATCGATCGCTGGCAACGGGTGGATTTCGCACTGTTTTGGGGCCGCCTGCTCAAGCGGCTGGTTCCCGTCGCCTACCTCGTCCTGGTGGCGGTGATTGTGGCGGCCGTCTTCATGATGCCGAAGTCACGTTGGAAGGACACCATCGAACAAGTTGCGGCAGCGACGGTGTACCTCGAAAACTGGGCGCTGGCCTTCCGGGCGGTCGACTACCTGGCCCAACACGAGGCCGTCAGTCCCGTCCAACACTACTGGGCGCTGTCGGTACAGGGGCAGTTCTATATCGTCTGGCCGATGCTCGTGGCCGCCGCCGCAGTCATCGCCCGCCGCGCGGGAATCGCATTTCGCACGCTGTTGACCTGTGCGATGGCGCTGATTTTCGGGCTGTCGCTTGCCTTTTCGGTCTATCTCACCGCGCACAATCAGCCTTTCGCCTACTTCAACACGTTCACCCGTGCGTGGGAATTCAGCATGGGCGGGTTGCTGGCGATCGCCATCCCGTACCTGCGTCCTGCCAGACCCTTGCGGGTCATTCTGGGCTGGGCCGGTGTGTTGGCCATAGTCAGTTGCGGAATTGTGTTGCAAGTGTCACGCGTGTTTCCAGGTTACGCCGCGCTGTGGCCCAGCCTGGCCGCTGTTTGCATCATCACCGCGGGCACATCGGGCTCCCGGTTCGGCGCGGACCGCCTGCTGGCGGCTCGTCCGATGGTTTACCTGGGCGGGATCTCCTACGGCATCTACCTCTGGCACTTCCCGATCCTCGCTTTCTGGCGGCAGTACGCTCAACCGTATGAGCTGCCAGGTTACGCAGGTGTGGTCATCCTGGTTATGTCAATCGGACTGGCGGCTCTCAGCACTCACTACATCGAGGGACGGATTCGCGAGCCGCGCGGCCAGAGCGCCGCGCGCGGGCGGCCGTTTGTGTTTGCTCTGGCATGCGTGGCGCCGATTGTTGTGGGGCTCGGGATGTGGAGCGCCTGGTACCTGGCGGTCAAGCATCCCCACACGCCGAGCGCCGCGGCGAGGCAGGATGATCACCCTGGTGCGCTGGCACGCGCTGCGGGCTTCCAGTACGTCGGCGCCCCGAATGTCGACATCGTCCCAGGTCCCTTACAGGTCGCCGAGGATCGCGAGATTCTGGATCAACCCGGATGTGTCACCGAACCGGACGCGACGCAGCCTGGCGTCTGCCGGATTGCCGGCAGTGCGGGTGGCGGCAAGCGGCTGACCATCGCCGTCGTTGGCGGCTCCCATTCCGCCCAATGGCTGCCGGCTCTGAAAATGATTGCCGACCCTTCCGGCTGGGATGTCTATTCGTTTACCAAGAGCAACTGTCCTTTCTCTCTCGGCGAGAAGGTCAGCGCGAAGGAAGTGGACGCCTGCCCGGCGTGGAATCGGAACGTGCTGCAAAAGATTCTCGCGCTGCGCCCCGATGCGGTGTTCATGACCTCCACGCGTTATAACGGCGATGAATCCAACGAGTATGTTCCGGATGGTTACCTCAACGTCTGGCAGCAACTGGCCGCCGCGAATATCAAGGTGATTGCGCTCAGAGACAACCCGGACTTCGAGTTTGATGTGTCAGCATGTGTAGAGCTGCACGGCGCGGACTCGCCGTTGTGCGCCCTGCCGCGGCAGCGGATGCTGGAGGTCCCCAGCCCGACCGAGTTGCTCCGCAACCCACCGTCAACCGTGCGGTTCATTGACCTGAGCGACTATTTCTGCAGCAGCGAAACCTGTCCGCCGGTCATCGGCAATGTACTCGTCTACCGGCACATGAATCACATCACGGCGACCTACGTGAAGACACTCGCACCGATGTTGCAGAGCGCCCTCGAGCAGGCACTGCAGTCCGACGCAGGCACCTGATCAGCGGCCTGCCGCGGCCAGCAGGCTGTCTATCAGGGAAATGGCCTCACCCAGGTAACCTGCGCCAAACAGGTTGAGATGATTCAACACATGGTAAAGGTTATACAGGTGGGTACGGGTCGAGGCGCCTGAATCCAACTCCCAGGCCGCCGCGTAGGCGGCGTAGAACTCCCGTCCATACCCACCAAACAGGCGGGTCATTGCGATGTCGGCTTCGCGATCGCCGTAGTACACGGCGGGATCGAATAACACCGGTTGCCCGTCCCTGTCCGCGAGACGGTTGCCTCCCCATAAATCACCGTGCAGAAGCGCCGGGAGCGGACTGTAACCTCGAAATAACTCGGGCACACAGTCGAGCAGTAGCGTGCCGCGCTGCTGGAGCCGGCCCCCGTAGCCGTTTCGGGCAGCAAGATCCAACTGATAGCGCAGCCGCAGATCGCGGTAGAACGTGAGCCAGTCGGCGCATTCGGCGTTCAACTGGGGAGTGCTACCGATGGTGTTGTCGCGGGTCCAACCGAATGCTGTTTGTGTGGCGCGGTGCTGGCGGGCCAGTTGCTCGCCCAGGATGGCATCGGCCACGTGGGACGAGGGCCCGGCCTCGATCCACTCGAGCGCGAGCCACGCACGGGCGCCCGAGTCGCGGTCCATGCGGGCGCCCGAGTCGCGGTCCATGCGGGTGCCCAGGTTGCTGTCCACGGCGGCGCCAACTCCAACGCGCGCGGCATCGCTGGTGCCCACGCCCAGCACGCGCGGCACACGCACCGCATTGGCGCGGCGGAGCTCATCCAATCCAGCCGCCTCCGCCGTGAACATCTCAATGTTCCGCGCTGGTGCGACCTTTACGAAGATGGGTCCCACTTCGCTCTGCCATCGATAGCACTCGTTGATCGACCCACCATGCACACGGTCGGACGGTTGCGCACGCAGCTTCGCGCCAATCGTCGTCCCAATCGAAATCGCCAGCTCGTCGCTCACCATGACAGAATACCCCTTCCGTGCTTTGAAGCGACCTCGGCGGGCGATTGCAGACTTCAACGATTCGGCTGGTTGGTATCGATGTGGATGGCACGCTGGTGGGCACGGGTGGAATCATTCACCCTCGCGTTTGGGAAGCCGCCACGCGGGCTCGAGAACGCGGAATTCACCTCGCGCTGTGCTCAGGACGTCCCGCATTCGGCGTCGCGTTGGAGTACGCCCGCCGGCTCGAAGCCAACGGCTGGCACATCTTTCAAAACGGCGCCAGCATCCTCAGTCTCGCCACCGGTCAGTCCCGGTCCGTACCCATCCCCGCCCAGTGGGTGAAAACACTCATCTACCAAGCGCGAACCCACGGCGAGGTACTCGAGCTTTACAGTGACAGGGAATACGCGGTGGAAAGCACCACCGCCTGGGCCAAGGAACACGCTGACCTTCTTGGCGTTCCCTTTGAGCCGCGTCCACTCGACTCGCTCACTGAACCGATCGTCCGCGCACAGTGGTTGTTGTCTGTGGCGCGCGCCGCGGAATACAGGACCGTCTCGCATCCGGGCCTCGAAATCGCGCAATCCAGCTCTCCCTTGATGACGGAGACTCAGTTTGTCGGACTGACGCATGAGGGTGTCACTAAAGGACGCGCGATGAGCAGCATTGCGGAAAGTTACGGGGTGCCGCTCCAGAATGTCATGTACATCGGCGATTCCGGCAACGATCTGCCCGCGTTGGGCGTAGCCGGTTATCCGATTGCCATGGGCAACGCGGAGCCGGCGGTCAAAGCCGCGGCAAGACATACCGTGGATCATGTCGACCGCGGCGGCGTCGCACAGGCGCTCGAGATGGCGATCGCGAGTTAGCGCGACGCGGCGGCCACTGCCTTTTTTGCCCACCTCACGAGCTCATCCTCGTCCTCGAGCACCTCAGCCGGCACGCTGTAGTAAGTCAGTTTCGCTTTTTTGAGATTGGCGCGGGGCCGAAACGCCTCGCTACCGCGCGCCTCGTACTCAGGCCGAGTTGAGTCATCCGTCTTGAAATACAACCGTTCCTTGTACAGCAATCCAAAGAAGGTTCCCCTGCTGTACAGCCCCAATCCACCAAACATGCGTCGCGCCTCGAGTCCCCCGAGACCGGCGAGTTGCCCGAGCAGGTAGTCCAGGTATTGCCCGGTGACGGCCATCAGCGTGTGGAACGGGGCTCGATCCAGAGAGCCCATGCTCGCCCACGCAACTCACCGTCACCGCCATACAACGCAGTACCTGCTTCGTGCCTCGGCCCGTTCGACTGAATGCGCCAGCCAACGACCGCACATCTCTCACCAACCTCAATCGGCCGAACCAACTCAGCAGTGAACTGGGCAAGCAGCATCATCCGATCGTCGGGAGTCACGGCGTAGTACCCCGGACAATCCAGTGCGGCCCACATGAATTCCGGCTTCACCTTCCCATCGCCACGATCCAACGTCCTATCCGCAGTCCATGGTGCCGCCACAACGTTTCGTCCAGAAACCGGGCCGGCGTAGATACACAGCCCGTCACCCAATGTACGGTGGGTGCCGCAAACAAAACACGTTGGAAATCGATGGCGAGTGAACCCCATATAGTTGCGCGAAGCATCCACCGCTTCGCCATACGCAACCGGTGAGGGAACAGAAACGTCGAGCGATCCCACCGCGACGCCTCCGACCAACCGATCACCCTCGCGGATCTCCACTCCACCGCCAGGTGTTTCAACAACCACCAAATCAGTGTCGAGCGGCGGTGGCGCCTCGAGGCGTACCGACAATGGTTGCATTGACGGCGATTCCGCCAGAAACGCGGGGCGCGACACCTGCGCCGCAACCATGCCCGAAAAGTAACCGCCGTTGGCTGACTGTGGCGGTCCGCAAAACCGCTGCGCAATGACCAGGCTTGGCACTCTTGCGCTCTTCCGCGGTCAGCGCCGATTCACTGAGCGCAGGAATTCCACCGGCGTACATCCATAAGCTTGCCGGAAGGTCGCCGTGAAATGACTGTGACTGGAAAATCCGAGGTCCATGCTCAGGGCGCTGATGTCGTCAGCAGCCTGCCCCCGCTCCAACAACTCCAGCGCGCGTGCCAACCGAAGTCGCATCTGGTATCGGTACAACGGCATCCTCTCCACCTGCTTGAAGAGTTGTGTCAGATATACCGGCGACACTCCTACTTCCGCTGCGACATCCGCCAACGTCCAGCGGCGCGCCAGATCGGATGCCAACACGAGCTTCGCGCGTTCCACCAATTTCCGCTTGCCCACGGTGCCACTGGCCGCCCGTTCGCCGAGCGCGCTTTTCGCCAGCGCCAATGCCATGGACTCTGCTTCGAGCGGGCCGATGAGCTGGTTGACGAGTCGGTGGCGCAATTGCAAGAGCAGCGTCTGCGCATCGGGCGTCAATCGCCTCCGTTGCTCATTCGGCTCCTGCGACGCCAGTTCCATTCTCGTCGGCTCGTCAATTGCCAGCGACAGGCACTCATCGCCTCCGGCAACCGGATGGCTGATCTGATAACTCTCGCCACGGTTGAAGAACACCACCTGATTCGCTTCCGCGACCGTCTCGATCCGCCCGACATGCCGCACGTACACGCCGCGATATGGAAAAACCATATGCGTATCCGACGCGCATTCTTCCGGGCTCCTATGCCGGCACGAGCCGCTGCAGGCCACGTCACGGAGGGTGACGATCTTCGTTTCCAGCAGGGTCTGGATGGCTAGCTCGGACATGGCTGTAGATTAGGTGTCCTGGGTCAGGCAGGCAATGGCCCTCGAAGGTCACGGACCTCTTGTAGGAGGCCACACGAATCGGCGGAGCCGAGACGGGTCAACCCTGGGCGCGGGACGGAGGGTGAAGGAAGTTACCGCTGCTTGAGTAAGCAGTCTGCAAGATGAGCCGCACGAACTCGAACTGCTTTTAGTAGCGCACGATCCGTTTCGGTCGCGCGCCGTTGGCGCATCGATCCAATATCCACGACGGGAACTTTCGATAGCGGAGTGGCGGGCGGACTTGGAGGGCGACCTGCGCTGCAATCTGCCTCGCGCTGCGAGAGATTCAGGTCAAAATTGAGCTGACTCGAAGCGTCATCCGAGCGCTTTGACGACTTCTTCACTGTCTCACCCTTCCAAGATCTTTCTCGACACCAGGCTCTGGACCACCAATCCTTCCAGAGCAGGGACGGACTCTAGCATACCGCTAGTGACCGGATGCACATGCCTGGGGTCCAATTGCACGACCTGACCCTTCGACTTCCGCGGTGAAGTGCTCATTTGGAATAGATCCAGGTACCTTCGTGGCGATACACCGTCAAAAGGCAAGATACGGACCTTGTCTGCTGCCTCTTCGTCCTCGGTAATCGCATCATCGTGCAGTTTAGTGGCCAGACTCTTTCGGTACGGCTCGATGTAGTACACATCCTTGATCGGCGACTCATTGAGTGCTTCAACTGCCCGCGCCCGGTCGACCTCGGACACAATTCCGCTCTCTACAAGCGTATCGATGGCTCGTCGCGCGAGCAGATCTTTCTCCTGGTCGTTCCAACATTTCCCGCCCTTCCAGTTGTAACAACGATTGTCGGCCACCGTCGGCTCGCCATTGAAGAAGCGATCGGCGCGATAAAGGCCACCCCCAAACCGAGGCACATCATTCCAGCCGATCGCAAGCAAGTCGCCGTCAGTATCTGTGACTGCAGCCCCAACCTGACGTGACAGACAAGCAGAATTACCTGCAGCAGATGCTGCCTGGTACATTGCCGTCTCGGCGTATGTCGGCGTGACCAGTCGAGCGCGAAGAATCAAATCGAGGAAACGCTCCAGCTTGGACTCCAACTCCTTGTCAGATCCGGCACCCGTGCGCACGAAAAAATCGGCCATTGGAAAAGTGTCACGGACGAGCTGTCCGTGAGCCAATTCCTCGCCGGAGTCACGGTCGATCACTCTATGCACCTGTTCGAGCGCCATCCCGCCTGTTTGCAGATCCTTTTGGCGAATGTGAAGTGGCGCGAATACGCCAACGAAATAGAACATTTCGCGATAGACGAGCCTGAGCATATCGAGCTCATCGAGATTTTTGATTGAATCAATGATGTAGCATATTCGTCGACCGGAATAGCGTGACTGGTCGCCAGCAACCTTGGCCTTCTCGCGCTCCTTTGCAATCTGGCTTATCGCCAGATCGGCGAGCAGACTATGACCATATCGCCGCCGCAACTCATTGCCTTTGTCAATCAGACCTTGGATCCGCTGGAACGAGTCTGAGCTCGTTACGGCACCGCCGATTGTTTCGATAAATCGACTCAATCGAATAATTTCGCATTCGTACCCATAGCGCTGCTCGAGCAACCGCGCCAGGTATTCTGCGACTCGATGAACAGGAGAGCCTGCCGGCGCGCACAACCCAACTACGATCTCATCGGTTTGAAGTTTGCGAACGGCCGCGGACGAAACTTCAAAAAGATCGTCAATGCCATCCACGTCGGAGGTCTTCGGGCTAATGATATTCAACGCTGTCATACGCCCCAGTAAGCTCTTATTTCGCATCATGAAAAATCACCCCGAGCGTATGCCGCGCCCCGCTGCGCACGCGGCTCACCCCATGCCGCATCGTCACCCGATACATCCCCCTCACCCCCTGCATCGGCCGATGATGAACCGCAAAAATCACCGCATCGCCTCGGCGAAGCGGAACGACCTCGGCGCGCGACTGCATGCGGGGTCGCTGCTCCGTGAGAACGAACTCACCGCCCGTGAAATCCTCACCCGGCTGCGACAAGAGAACCGCAACCTGCAGCGGAAACACGTGCTCGCCGTACAGATCCTGGTGCAGGCAGTTATAGTCACCCCGCGCATACTGCAGCAACAAGGGAGTCGGGCGAGTCTGGCCCGCATCGACACAGCGCTTCAGATACTCGCCGTGGTGAGTTGGATATTGAACATCCAGGTTCAGCAACTCATTCCAGCGGTTGGCGACGGGCGCAAGATGTGGATACAAGGACGCGCGAAGTTGAGTAACGAGCTCGGGCAGCGGATACGAGAAGTATTTGTACTCCCCGCGGCCGAAGCCGTGCCGACTCATGACGACACGGCTGCGGAACAGTCCGTCCTGCGAGTACAGAGCCGCCAGAGACCGGCACTGGGCCGGCTCCAGCAGTTGCTCCACCAAGGCGCTACCCTGGGCATTGAGATCGGCGGCAACGCTTTGCCAATCGATGGCGTCAATGCGGGCGACAACTTTCACCGCGCCCCCTCACGAGCCAACAGCGCCCGCTTGCGCTCTACTCCCCACCGATACCCCGACAACCCGCCATCGGACCTCACAACCCGATGACACGGGATGGCGATGGCAATCGGGTTGGCGCCACACGCCTGCGCCACAGCCCGAACCGCCGTCGGCGAGCCAATTCGGTTGGCGATGTCGAGATACGTCGCCGTCGCACCGGCAGGAATTTCCCGTAACGCCCGCCACACTCGCCGCTGGAACTCGGTGCCGCGAGCATCGAGGGGCATATCGAAGCTGGCACTCGGCGCATCCACAAACGCAACGACCTTCTTGTGCAAATCGCTCGCGGTGGTCCCAGCGAGTTGGGCATCAGGGAAACGCTCCTCCAAGTCCCGTTTGAGAACCCCTGGCGATGCGCCCAGGAGAACTGCACAGATGCCCTTGTCGCTGGAGGCAACCAGCACGGAGCCCAGTGATGAGTCACTCACTGAATACTGGATAACAGTCGATTTCATGGCACGTCCTCAGCATTGGATGATGGGTGCCATTGTCAGGAGCGGGCCCGGTCAGCGCATTCCGATTCTTGCTCAAACCAAGGTGGCAATAAACACGGCCAGGATCGCCAGCGGACAAACATACCGCAGCAGCCACACGCAGGCGACGCGAGCGAGCGGCGTCGTTTCCGCGAGCTCATCGCGCGCGAATACCTTGCTGACGCGCCACCCCACCAGGATGCTGGTCAACAGCGCGCCCACCGGCATCATGATATTGGACGACACATAATCCAACACATCGAATACGGTCTTGTGTGCGAAAACAGGGATAAAACCCAGAGGATACCAATCGGCCCAGCGGTTGAACGACAGCACCGAGCCGATCCCGAGCAGCCACGACGTAATACCGATGGCCCACACCGCGGTGGCTCGCTGCAGCCCGAACCTGGACGTGACCCACGCGGCGATCGGCTCGACCAATGCGATGGAAGGGGTGGTCGCTGCGAGCACCAACAGGAGAAAGAACAACGTACCGATGAGCCGGCCACCCGGCATCTCGGCGAACACTCGGGGCAGTACATCAAACACGAGTGCCGGGCCCTGCGCGGGATTCATTCCGTAGCCGAACACCAAGGGAAAAATCATCATGGTGGCCAGCAACGACACGGCCAGAATCGACCCGGTGATGACCAGCGATGTGCGGACCAGGGATGTGCCGCGCTCTATGTAGGCGCCGAAGGCAATCATCATCGCCTGACCGACGCCCGTTGCATAGAAAGCCTGGCCGATGGCGGCCAGCACTACCTGGGCATTGACCGCGGAGAAGTCAGGTTTGAACGCGAAGGTCAAGCCACGGCGGACGTCGCCTGTCGCCAGTGCGTAGCCCACCAGTATCAACAGCAGAATCAACAATGCCGGAGCGCGGATTCGATTGGCAGGCTCGATGCCGCCTTGCAGCCCGCGGGCCGAGATCACCATGACAATGGCCACGAACGCCGCGTGCCAGGCGCCCACCTCGAACGGGCGGGACTGGAATCCGCTCCACAGCTCCGCAACATGTTGGGGGCCGGCGGCGGACAGGAGTCCTATCGAACACTTCCAGGCGTAAGCGAGCACCCAGGCGGCAATCAGCGTGTAGTAGGAAAGGATCAGATAGGCCGCGAGCGTGCCCAGGATGCCAATGGCATTCCAGCGCGGGTCGCCGGCCACCGCGCCGGCGGCGT
>JAFEDS010000026.1 GCA_018241505.1 Pseudomonadota bacterium
TTCGGTCAGCAGGCCGCCGCCGCCTCGGTTCTGACCGCGCCGCACCGATCGATGCAATGTTGGCACCGCTCGGCGCCAATGGCGGATTCACGCAGACGCATGCGCTGCTCGCGGGGAGTCCCGCGATCAACCGGGCCAATTCGGCTTTATCAGCCTGTCCTATGGATGACCAGCGTGGAATGATTCGCCGCCGCTTTCCCGCGGATGCGTGCGATATCGGCGCGTTCGAGAAAGGAGAGTCGGGCAACTGCGGGGTGAATTGCAGCGCGTGGACGATCGTGAACCAGTGTCCAGTATAGCGGCCTGTGTGCCCCAAGCTCAGCGGAGACCTCGGCGTGCAGTTATAAGCGCCTGATTATACGAATATTCCTCGCTCCTCACACCTTTCCTTGTACAGAGGGAAACACTTGGCATATTCTTTCCCTATGCGGAAGGAAGCTCTCAAATACGTCCTGACGGAGAATACCGCCCGAAAATTCCCGGTGACCGTGCCTAGAACGCTCGAACTGCCGCTGAACACAACCAAAATCACGACCCTTGTCGGCATTCGGCGCAGCGGCAAGACTTACATCCTCTACGACACCATGCGCCGGCTCGAAGCCGGTGGCGTGGACCGGCGGCAGATGATCTTCCTCAATTTCGAAGACGATCGCCTGATGCCGCTCAAATCCCGTGAGCTGGATTTGATCCTGAGCGCTCACGCCGAGCTTTACCCCGACTTTGCCGACCGCAAGAAGTTCTTCTTTTTCGATGAGATTCAGAACGCACCGCGCTGGGAGTCATTTGTCCGCCGGCTGCACGACACCCAGGATGCGCAGATCTTCCTGACAGGTTCGTCGTCGCATCTGCTGGCCCGGGAGCTTGCCACCAGCTTGCGTGGCCGCACGATCTCCTACGAGGTATTCCCGCTGTCCTTCGCGGAATTTCTGCGTTTTCGCGGCCTGCAACACGAGCCCTACTCCGCAAACTCCGATAGCCGTATTGCAGCAGCCCTGAACGAATATCTGGCGATCGGTGGCTTGCCGGAGGTAGTGCTGGCGGATCCGGATCTGCGACCGCGCATCTTGAAGGAGTATGTCGATCTGGTCTTCTACAAGGACCTGGTCGAGCGTTACAAGGTGGCAAATCCTGCACTGTTGAGGCAGTTGCTGAAGCAGTGTTTGAGCCAGCCCGCCACTCTATTGAGCCCCCACAAGGTGTACAAGACGTTCCGGACACAGGGCTACGAGCTCTCGAAGGACACACTGTACCGTTACCTCCATTATCTGGAGGAGTCATACATTACGTTCCTGCTTCCCGTGGCTGAACGGTCGATTCGTAAACGCGCAATGAACCCCAAGAAGCTGCATGCGGTGGACTGGGCTTTGGGGTATCCACTGGTACCTGAACCTTTCATCGACGTCGGACACAAACTCGAGACCGCTGTGTATTTGCATTGGCGTCGACAGCGCGAGGACCTGGCCTACCTCGGCGGAGAGCGGGAAATTGATCTGGTGGTCAACGCCGAGCAACCGGAGCTGTTGGTCAACGTTACCGCTCATGTTGATCGTCCTGACGTATATGAGAGGGAGATCGGGGGACTGGAGTCGGCGGCCGGGCGAATGCCGAGAGCGAAGCGCATATTGGTCGTGCAACAGATCCCGGCGCGAGATGTGCCTAAGGGTATCGAAGTGATCGAGGCATGGCGGTACTTGTTGAGCATTCCTGCGGCAGACAACTGAATTATCGAGCTACTCATCGCGCGAGTATCGGGAGTGAACCTGGTTTCGGCAGGAGATTGAGCTTACAAGCGCACACCTACACTGCATGTTTCGGAGTGTTATATGACGTTGATCTCACGGCGCCAGTTCGGCGCCACGCTCGGACTGCTTGGTTCCATGGGCATCTTGCGCGCCCAAGCCTCCGGCCTGCCGCCTGGTTGCTTTCAGGCGACGACCCCGCGCGTCGATATCGATGTGCATTGCCACGTCTTCAACGGCAGCGATCTTCAAGTCGAACGGTTTCTGGTACTCGTCGCCAGCGCTAACTTCGATCCGTTTCTGCGGGATGTCGTACGTCTCCTTGCGAAGCCGCTGCAGCGCTCCGTCTGGAAGCATGCACCAACGGCTAGTTCCGAGCTCAAGAAGCTCGGTCGTTTCGATAAGGCAGAGGCTGCACGCAGTGAGAAGATAGAGAGCCTTTACACGGAAGTCTCAAAAGCCACCGATGAGACCTACGCAAAGGGATTCTCCGAGGAGCTGAAGACGGCCGAGGGCCAGCAGTTCCTCGATGCCTACCGCCAGTACGTTAGTTCGGTATCGAGCGGCAGCGCGGAAACCGGCCGCGCGATTCGAGAATCTCTGCCCGCAGCAGAGCTCGATCGGCTGCGCGATCCTGAAGGACTGTTACGCCAGCTCGAACGCGAAAAAACACTCGCCAATCACTCGATCGCTTCGGTGTTTACATTCGTGCGTGCTTTTTACGCTTATCGCTTCGAGCATGTTTACTATCTCCTGAAGAATTATGGCTGCGATCGCGGCACGATCCAGATGATCGCGGCGGCGCTCGTTGACTACGACTATCCCCTCGGAGCTACCGAGAAGACGCCGAGTCCCCTTACAGATCAATTCCAAGTCATGGCCCGCCTCTCGGAAGTCTTCGAGGGGCGACTCCTCACGTATCTGGCCTTTGATCCGTGGCGTGTCGCCAACGGCGACCACAGCGCCTTTGATGCTCTCAAAAGCTACATCACGAATGGGGCCGCCACAGGCATCAAACTGTATCCCCCAATGGGATTTGCGCCGATGGGGAATGACGCGCTCGCGACCCAGCCCGCCTCGTGGCCCGCTCCCCAGAAGGAGTTCGGTGAGCGGCTGGAGGTCGCGATGAAGGACATGTGGGAGTTCGCAACTTCACTCGATGTTCCGGTGATCGCGCACGCGGGGAGATCGAATGCTCCGTACGGCGACCGCGTGGGACTAGGCTCCCCCGACCACTGGCAGAAAGTATTTGATCGCTACCCGAAGGCCCGTGTGTGCTTCGGACATTTCGGAGGTGAGGGGTTATTGGAAGAGACAGACGAATGGCCCGCAGGATTTCTGAAGCAAATTGGTGCCTACAGCAACGCGTATGGCGATATTGCCTACTTCGAGGACATTCTCGGACCGCGCAACAAGGTGTCGGCACTCGCTCAAAGACTGTCGACATGGCTGTCCTCCTCGGGATCGCCCGCCGAGAAAATGATGTACGGGAGCGATTGGGTGATGCTGGCCATCGAAGCGCACTCCGAGGACTACTTCGCGCGCTTCGCGAAGCTGTTTTCAAACCCACAACTCTTTGAACCCAAATGGGTTGCGGAGATTCTGAGCGCCAACGCGCAAAACTTTCTGGGCCTTCACGCGGGCCAGAGCTCGCGTGTGAGGCTCGAGCAGTTCTACAAAGCGCGCGCCGTCAACGCTGCATGGCTGAAGCAGATCACTTGAGCAGTCAGGGACCCGCTTGCCGCCTCTGTGCCACGGCTTTGATGTAGTCGAGTAGCTGCGCGGCGCGCATCGGGCCCGCAGCCAGGGAAAACCCTGGCGCTACTTCAGCTTTGGGAGTCAGCACCAAGGGATGGACCGCGGCCAGCGGAGCTGTCTTGTGAGCCCGAGCGATTGCCAAATCAACGCTCATTGCT
Organism: Pseudomonadota bacterium; assembly: GCA_018241505.1. Lineage (GTDB taxonomy): Bacteria > Pseudomonadota > Gammaproteobacteria > Steroidobacterales > Steroidobacteraceae > 13-2-20CM-66-19. Next base: position 3,656 of record JAFEDS010000026.1, read on the forward strand.
ATACGTCCGAATCCTTCTAAAGTATGGCTAGCAACTTCTGGATTCTCCGTGAGTCGCTCTTCCCCCGAAACCGCAGCCAGCCTCAAATCCGCTGGCTGACGCGGTGTCGGCGCACTTGCCAAAGCATGCCGTGGATTGACCAGGCTGCAGGCACTGGCAATGGACCCAATGGCGGCGTCGCGATGGGTCAGTGGCCTACCCAAATCGAAGCAATCGCGCAATGTTGCAATCACTGCCGAGTGATCGAACACCTTACCCGGAAACAACTGGCTGCCCAGGGCGCCGGCTGGCACACGTGGCGAAATGGCGACGACCGGCACGCGCACTCCCAGCCTGTCGAAACCGAAGCTCATGGGGTGTTGCGCACGCTGATGATTGCGCGCATCGTCTCCCGGCGGCACAACTGGCGGCGGAGCCAGATGATCGAAAAATCCGCCGTGTTCGTCATAGGCGATGAGCAGCAGGCAATTCGGCCAGACCGGTGAATTCCTGATTGCATCATAGATGTATTTTATGAACGCCTCGCCGGCAGCCAAAGAACCGGTCGGATGCTGCGAGCTGCCGCGTGCCATATTAGCACTCGCCAGCCCATAGTTGGGCTCGACGAAGGTATAGTCAACACTGTAGCCGGCATTCAAGTCCCTCGAAAAGAAGTCGTGGCCTCCCAGGCGCGTCCATGAGAAGTGCGCAGTGTTCAGCCGGAAGGGATCGATCATGTGCTTGATCGCCAACACTTGCGGAAACAGATCATCGTGATAGACACGCCAAGTTTTCCCGGCCCTCTCGAGCTGTTGAAACACAGTCCCGTGCTCAAAATCGAAACTTAGAGCATCGATCGTGGCGCTCGCGACGCTGGTAATGCCGCTCGGGCTGTTATCGAGACCACCAGACGAGGCGGCATGGACAAAGAATCGATTGGGCCAGGTGGGGCCCGGCATTGATGAATACCAGTTGTCGAAAAGAAGATTGTCTTGTGCGAGGGCCTGTAGCACGGGTACCGATGTGCTGCCACACGCACTGAGAGACACGTTCGCATAGGACTGCCGAGCAAATCCCGACATTGGCGGACTACCCGCCATCTGCAATTGCACGTTTTCGAACTCGTGCGGCGGATCGATAGGCGCCCTATCGCCCGCCGTCGGCGTTACTCCCCACGAAGGTGCTGGTGGTTGCACGCCGCTGACGCCCGAGAACCCAAGCAGGTGGTCGAACGAGCGATTCTCCATCATCAGCACAAAGACATGCTTGATGTCCGAGCTCATATTGCCCCGATCGTCTTTTGTTGATATGCCATCGATCTTCCAGGACCTTCGGTCCGGGCAGACAGACAATACCAGGGTCTTGCGCGAAGGTTGGACGTAGTCGTTGACGCCTAGATCGATCCGACCTCGATATCAAAGTGCAGCACTTCCTCCCGCGACCCGAGCTTGTTGTACAGAGCGAGCGCCGGAGCGTCGACATAGTCGGCTTGCACATAGATGACCCAAGCTCCTCGCTGCCTGGCGATTTCGCGCAGGCGCTCAATCAGCGCAGTCGCGATCCCTCGGCGGCGGTGCGTTGCGGCAACCGCGAGATCATAGATATAAATCTCTCGCCGTTCCTGCTCAAACTTGTCTAGTTGGTAGGCTACGAGTCCGCCCGCAACCTGCTCGCCCGTGAGCGCAACAAGGACTATTACATGCTCCTTCGCGAGCAGGCCCTGCAAATAGAGATCGCTTGGCGGCTGCTCGCAATAGGTGTCACGCTCACCGAACGCCTCACCGAACATCACGTTCAGCTCCCGCATGAGAGAAATATCCGTACACGTCAAATGCCGAATCTGAAGGGAACTGTGCATGCTGACTCCATTATTGATGCGCAGGCCACTCGATGTGCCTCACTGATTGCTGATTCCGGGCTTCAAGCGGCGAATCTGCTCGAGCAGCGCCTGCGGCGACACCGAATGGCCGAGGAAACTAGCCATCAAACTGCGCGTGTCGCGCTCCGAACCGTAGCGCAGCAAGCGCTCGGAGAGCCACCCATACCAGCGGGGATCTCCCGCATCGAATGCGCCCAGCGCTTCGGATACGTGTTCCCGCATTTCAGCGGTGAGTATCGCCCCTAAACCGTAGTTCACCATGTAGCCGGGAAGGTCCGCCAATTGGACTCGCACCGCCCACCAGGAGAACTCGGGATGAGGCACGACATGCAAGTAGCGGCTGGTGATTTCGGTCCAAAGCGCGTTGGGATCGGTCTGGGGAGCCCGCAGCATCCGCACTTCAAACAGCGACCAGGCCACGTCGAGCATGACTACGGAATATAACGCTCGCAGCGAGAGCTGCTCCGGGGCTTCGTGGCCCAGATACCGACGCTGCCAGCCGGGCTCGTACGTACTCCACGCTGGAACATCCGCGAAAGCCTCGGCGAACAGATCGCTCGGCCAGTCCACGAAGGCCGGGCGATTTCGAATCGCGGTGATGTTCATTACGTGACCGCTCTCGTGAATCAGCTCATTCAATACGAACAAACCGCCCCGCTCGTATGGAGCCGATACCCGTGCGACTGTGGGCCGCCAGGCTCCGCTCACCCTGCGACCGTGAGTTACAAAATCCGTGTAAGCCAGAGCCGCCTTATCCGCACGAGGGGCAAGATCGTAGAGCGTACCCATTTTCTCCACGTCAGCACCCAGATCGCGGTAGTAACGCTCGTTGATCGGCTGCAACGATTTCCGCGGGATATATGTGTCGAGCAAGCGATCGGCCGCACCTGCTTGGAAGCGGAAATCCCAAGGCTCAACGAGGGTATCGCCGCTCGCGGCGCGCCAGGCCTCGAGGACCCGAACCAGCCAACGTTCGAGTTGCTGAGCATCGATGCCGACGTCATGGGCGGCGTCAGCGATTTCCGACCCGCCTTTTTCTCCTTCAACGGCAGCCGCCGCGATCATGCGACGATAAGGACTGTCGGGCTCGTTGTTGCCATTGATGGCCCGCCACAACGGAACAAAGGCCAGGAAAACCGCTTTACGGCGCCCGGAATCTGCCGTTTCATGCAATAAATCCAGGGCGGAAACCCTGTTGATCCTGCCGCCCTCAAAGCTCAGATTGTTGCCAATTTCGACGAAACAAGCGACCAGCGCCGATTTGAGCTCGGAATACGCCATGTCGTGCCGAGTTGAATCCCGACACTTGGCTTTCTCCCTCGAGAGCTGTTCAACGCGGATGAAGCCCTTTACCTGCTTGCGCATGGCCGCGATCGCACTGGTGTCCCGGCGGGAGAGCCCGGAAGCAGACAAGCTTTCCAGTTCCCTGACCAACCTGGCGTGATTCTCACTGTAGAACTGCATCCAGGCGCTGCGGTCTTTTCCCTGGTAGCTGCTCAGCAGACCGGAATCGATAGTGGCCAGGATAGTGTTGGCGTCACTGACCTCCGCATACAGATACTCGACCGACGAGAGCTTTTTCGATCCGATCAGGAAATCGGCATCCGCGCCCGGGGATCTGGACGAAGCGAGCAGGCCGCAAACGAACGCGACCGACACGACAGCCTTGCTGGTGGCGATCAGAGGCAATTCCCTTCAGCTCTTCCAGACAGCGCGACGCTTGCCCAGAAAGGCATCGATACCCTCAGACGCATCCTCGTCCATCATATTCCGGCTCATGACATCGCTTGCGAATTCGTAGGCGGCGCTGAGCTCCATTTGTTTCTGACGATAAAACATCATCTTACCGTAACGAATTGCGGCAGCGCTTTTGCTCACAATCTCGCTCGTCTTGCGGTCGATGCACGCATCCAGTTGACTCTCAGGAACAGCCTCGTTGATGAGCCCCCAGTCAGCCGCGGTCGCTGCACCTATGAACCGACCAGTCACGAGCATATCGAACGCCCGTTTAGGCGATATATTGCGTGACAGAGCCACCGAGGGCGTCGAACAGAACAGGCCGACGTTAATACCCGAGACGGCGAACCGAGCCGTATCCGCGGCGATGGCAAGATCACACGCTGCCACGAGCTGGCAACCCGCCGCAGTTGCTATTCCGTGCACTCTGGCAATCACTGGCAGCGGGAGCGCCTGAATGCTCTGCATCATACGGCCGCAACGATCAAACAGCGCCTTGTAGTACGACTCGCGAGCGTTTCCGCGCATCTCTGACAAGTCATGCCCGGCACAGAACGACTTCCCCGCTCCGGCTATCACAACACACCGAACGTTCGCATCGCCTGCGATCGCGTCGAGCTCCTTCTGCAAGGCATCGAGCATCGATTCGGACAGAGCGTTGAGCTGTTGCGGTCGATTCAGCGTCAGCGTCGCAACGCTGTCGCGATCCTCTCTGGCCAGAATCCCATCGGAAGCGCCACCGCCGTTGAATACTGTGTTCATTGATATATTCCGTCTCACTGGAAGTTGATCGCCTGCCCGCAGGTCAAACGACACGCCCCTCGGAATCATCCGATGCTGGCGGGCCTGCTCTTCCAGGCTGTCGCGAAAATCAGGGTGTGCAAGACTGATGATCGCCCGTGCCCGCTCGGCGACCGATTTGCCTTTGAGATTGACCATCCCATATTCGGTGACCAGATACATCACATCCGAACGCGGCGTTGTAACTATATTGCCGGGCGTCAAATCAAGGACGACTCGGCTCCGGCGCACCCCATTTTTCTCATAGGTGGAAGCGAGGCAGATAAACGACTTTCCACCATTTGATGCGTAAGCGCCCCGCACGAACTGGAGCTGTCCGCCGGTTCCACTGATATGGCGATGTCCATCCGATTCCGAAGCTGCCTGTCCCTGCAAGTCGATCTGAGTTGTGTTGTTGATCGAGACCACCCGATCGTTTCGCATTATGAGATGCGGCGCGTTAGTGTAGTCGACCGGGCAGCAATGGAAATCCGGATTGCGGTCAACCGCGGTGTAAAGCTCGTTGGATCCCAGCGCAAATGTGTAGACAATCTTCCCGCGATTCAACGTCTTGGCAGCCCCGTCGATACGGCCCGCCTGATAAAGCGCGAGAATGCCATCCGTCAACATTTCCGTGTGCACGCCGAGCCTACGGATACCACTTTCCAACAAGAGCGTGCACACAGCGTTGGGCATTCCGCCGATGCCGACTTGTAGGCAGGATCGCTCTTCGATCTCTCCCGCAATCCTCCGTGCGACTTGGCGGTCAATGTCAGTTGGCGGCGGATTCGGTAACGCCGCCAGTGGCCCGTCGCCACCGTCGATAATGTAGTCGACCTCACTCATGTGCACGCCGTTCTGATCGCCGTACGCATACGGCATGGACCGGACCACTTCGACAATGACAGTCTTCGCGCGCTCGATCACCGCTCGATGCCACAGATTGGCGACCCCGAAGTTGAAATACCCATCCGCATCGATGGGGCAGGTTCTCACGATCGCAATGTCAACGGGATCGATGAATCTTCGATAGTAGTCCGGCACCTCGCCCAGGTTCAGGGGTATGTAATGACAGCATCCGCCGTCGTGTTGCCGCCGTTCGTAACCGGAAAAGTGCCAACTGAACAAATGAAAGTGTTTGCCGCCGGCGTCCGACTGGATCGTCGCGCGCGGCGTCATTGTCAGGCACGTGCGGATTTTGACGTTCGAAGGAGGGTCGGCTCGTGCAGCAAGCGCTTCGTCGAACTTGTCGGGCTGCCCAAGTGCAACACCGTAATCCAACCACATGCCGGACGACACCAACCCTGCGGCCTGCTCACTGGTTATCGCCCGAGCGGGCGCACCAGCCGTTCTCGTTCTCATGCGACCCCCGTCTTTCCGCAGAGTATGGATGCGATCAGCGACGGATGCACGGATTCTCGACCCCGGCATCACGAGTGCGACGCACAAACAGAAAGTAGCGTGATTTCAATGGCTTATGCGAATCCGAGCGGATCACCCTTCGTCTACTGCAACCCCTCTTGCGACAAAGCTGTGACGATTCGATCGACCCTCTCGATTTGCGAGTCAGGGCAGATACTGTTCCGGCACGCCCAACCGCCTTTCCTGCTCGTACTATGCCGCTAGAAACCAGGGGAATCGGATAAGATGACAACCTGGCATGCTACCTGACACATGCGAGCTGGATAACCGACATGGAAGCGCGTCGTTGGCTGTTCGGAATACTCGTGGTCATTTCGAGCGCGGCCTTCATTTCCGGTATGGTCGCGCACGGATCGGCCGACACACAGATGAGTGTTTACAGCGTAGCCGCCTGGCCCGTGTACTTGTTGACTTACGCGTGGATGAAAGCAGATGCTCGGGCTCGAGGCTCTACCCCACCGCCTGGAGCGATACCGCTGATCCCGGTGCTGCTTCAGGTCGCCATTCCGTATTACTTACTTGCGACACGCCGGCGCTGGCACAAAGTCCTCTCCCTGTGCTTGCTGGCCGGCTATGTTGGGATCGGTCTGATGCTTCTCGATCTAGGGGAGTTCGTTGGCCAGTGGCTGGTCACGTGACAAACTGAACACCGCCAAATGTTCGCCGCTGCAAGTCACTTCGGCGTCTCGTCCCGCAATCGCGTCGTCCCCCAGAAGCCACCTGGCAATGCGGTCGGGTCGTTCTGTAACCCCGCGCGGCGGACGGCCAATTCCGATTCCCGTTGCGCAGTGTTGAGGACATTCTCTTCGTCCACCGTTAACACACGACGATCCCGCATCAGAATACGTCCATCAACGATGACGGTTGAGACATCCTCGCCGTTGGCATAATAGACCATGCGATAGACCGGCATGTTCATCGGAACCAGGTGCGGCTTGAACCAGTCCACCAGGATGATGTCCGCCTTCTTGCCCGGTTCGAGCGAGCCAATTTCCTTCTCCATACCGAGCGCCTTCGCTGCATCGATAGTGGTCATTTCCAGCACCTTGCCGGCGGGCAACATCTTTGCGTCGTGGAAATAGAAACGGTGATAGCGCGTCGCCTGAAACATGTGGCGGAACATGTCGAAGCTGCGATCCGGCGCCACACCATCTGAGCCAAGCATGACGGTCGCGCCCGCATCGATCAGCTCTGTTACAGGACAGCGCCCGTTCATTGAGAAGACCGAGCTCGGATTGTGTGAGATACGCGTACCCGTCGATGCGATCAGCTTGATTTCCTGATCCGTCAAATTAGTCGCATGTGACAGGATGACATCTGGACCGAGCAGACCGAGCACGTCGTTTGCGTACTGAACTGTGCCGCGGGTGTGCCCGTCCTGAAGAAAGAGGACTTGGTACTTCTTCGACAAATCGCGCGCGACACGCGCCTCGCGCTTCACCTCGTTGAGCGCCTCTCCAGCGAGTTTCTGATCCGGGCTGATAGTGGGAAACACCACCGCCATTCTCACGCGGCCATTGGCTGCACCGTTCCACTTGCGGATGAGCGTCTCGGAAACCTCGATCTGTCGCTCGAAAGATACTTGAATGTCGCTGTGCGTCTCCCCGTCCCAATCGGTAAACGTACTTGGATAAGGGCCGCGACGCGGACCAACACCCAGAATCCAACGAAGCCCAATTTCCTTGATGGCGTTGAGATGCGCATCGCCGTATTTTGCGTCGTCGACGCGATATACGTTGTCTCCACCACCAAAGAAATTCACCGACGTGGTAACGCCGAACTTCAGGCGCTCCAACCCTGCCAGCATGGCATCGGCCTTCCAAAAGTCGGGGGTCGAGCCGTGCGCGTAAATGCGCTCTGCGGTCGACTCCCAATTGTCGCTATCAGCCGCGAGCGTCTTGAGCAGTTCGTGGCCTGCGTGCCCGTGTCCGTCAATGAGCCCGGGCATCACCACTTTCCGGTGTGCATCGATCACCTGGCGCGCACGGAAGCGCGCCCGTAGCTCAGCCGTCGTACCGACAGCCGCGATCCGACTCCCTACGATCGCAATCGCGCCGTCGTCCATCACGCGTCGGTCCGGGTCCATGGTGATGACAGTGCCATCGGTGATCAGAATATCCGCCCTCTCAGCGCTGGCGGCTCGGGCCGCGCAATCGGACGCGATGAGTGCGCCGAACAGTGAGAGCGCAAGCATCATAGAGTTGCGACGATGGCTGCTGTGTAAGGTCTTCATGTGTGGCCCCAGATACTTAGATTGCGTAAGCGTTCGGTAGAGGCGGTATTAATTGGCAACTCGGATCCGCGTCTGGCAACCATGCTTCGGGTGTCGCCGAAGCGTATCGACGCAAGTTGTTATGATGCGCGCGACATCAGCGATCGGGCAATTCGAGCAAGCGCAGCTTCAGTCCGCGAAATGATTCGAACCCCCGGTCGAACGTTGTGATCTCATAGTCGAGGGATATTGCCAGCGCTGCAAGCCACGCATCGGTCCACAGGTTCGGCGTGGGTTCTCGGGAGGCGACGAGCGACACGAAGCGCGCGTCATGCGTTGCCGGCTGCGCATCGACAGGGAAAGAGCGCGGATCATCGCTGAGTTGATGCCAAGCGCTCAGGGCTTCATCCGGATTCACCGGAGTGCCGTTCATGGCGACTCTGTTGGTGAGCAAACGGAGCACCGCAAGCCGTGTCAGGAGGCAGGTCCCCACTGTTGCATCAGGCTGCTCATCCCACCAAGCCTTCGCCACGTCGTAGGCCGCATGACCCTGAACCAACAGCGGGAAGAGAACGTTAGCGTCCGCTATACACGTCATTCAGATGAGTGATGTCTACTTGATCGAAGAGTTGTGCGATTTCGCTGTTGGAGCGAATCGGTATCGTATGTCCAGGCGGCAGCTTGATAGGTGCTTCATTCATCCGTTTGCGTTCGGGAGCGGATTGCTCCGCCAGCAATCGCCGCAGAGCCTCTGCGACCAAGTCACGGAGCGTCGAGCCCCGCCTGACAGCCGCAATCTTGGCCCGCCTCATGAGCTCGTCCGGCAAATCGAATGTGCTGCGCATAAATATGCTTATATGCTTTCCTGCATTTCGTTTCAACCCGAAAGCCGTCGAACAGCATGCCTATAAGCTCTTGATTTAATGATGGAAAGGGAGGGAATCGAACCCTCGACCCCGGCATTATGAGACACACAAGCGTAAAGTGGCCCAATATCAATAGGTTAGGCCGATCGAAGTCTTCTACACGGCCGTTTTCGCCCGATTAAACCCCCGTAATTCCGTATGAGACCGTCACAGAAACTGTCACGCCACTCTCCGGACACGCGGCCCCAAGCCTATTTCGACCCTTGCGTTTGATGGTAGATGTTCCTATATTGTGCACAATAGGTGCGAGACATGTCCACATCTGCTTCTCAAACTGATTTCAATGCGTTCTTGGCCGAGCTGCAGGAGCCCGGCAGGCCCATCATTTCGCCGCTTCGTTTTGCTCAGAAACTCGACCTGGAGCAGCAAAGACTCGCGGAGCTCGCTCATGTCCACCGCAATACCGTAAGTCGGATGCCGGCTTCGCCGCGATTGCAGGACTTTCTACGTAACGCGCTTCGTGTCATCGCGGCCGCATTCGCACTGGTCGGCAGTACTGATCGCGCTCTGTATTGGTTCCGCAGTCATCCCATTGGGGACTTCGACTACAAAACGCCCGAAGCATTGGTCTCGGAAGGACGAGCCGATGCCGTGATCCGATACATTGAGAGCCTGGAAGCGGGAGCGAGTGGATGATCCTTCGGCCGCTACAGCCGGCCGAAGCGTTCTACCGTTTCAACACGCCCCGATGGTCCTACAGGCCCACCAGCGGTGCGGGCGCAGCCAAGGTCGGTGGCCGATTCAATCGGCCCGGCGTCGAAGCACTTTACCTGTCTCGCAGCGTCGAGACCGCGAGCGCCGAATATCAGCAAGACGAGCCATTGATGCCACCAGGGATGCTCGTGACGTACCGCATCGCCCTCTCCCAGGTCGTTGACTTCCGGACCGGCTATGTCCGCGGAGAGTGGGATGAGCTCTGGGCCGATTGGCATTGCGAATGGCGGAAGTTGGCTCTGTACGAAGAGATCGAGCCGCCAAGTTGGTTGTTGGGAGACATGGCGATCGAGCGTGGTTCGAAAGGCATCTTGTTTCCATCCACGCGCCACGCTGGCGGAAGTAACGTTGTGGTCTTCCCACAGCAGCTTGAAGACGGTGACGAGCTGTCGATCTACGATCCACACGGCGACTTACCCCGAAATCAGGACTCGTGGCGTGGCGGAACTAAACCATCGAAATAGTCGGCCGCAGCGTATCTCGGTCAGCTTCTTGCACGTTCTTGCTTCTCGTGATCGCGTCTCCACACAAGACTGTCACAGCAGAAATCCAAACCGAACTACTTTCGCCCGACACTGGGCGTTCAGCGCCTCGCTACCTTTGCGCCGAGCACATTCATTCCCGACTTCCTTCATCTAATTTTCTGGATTTCGATCCATTCGGGTCCACGACCTCAAGCATACCTTCGGGTATCGACTCAGAGCTGCTGGAGTGCAATTCGAGGATCGACAGACCCTGCTTGGCCACAAAGCTCACCACGTAACGACGCATTACTCTGCGGCCGATATCGAGTCGCTGATTTCGCATGCCAACAAGGTGTGCGAATTGGCGTCCCGCAAATCTCCCGCACTGTCGATAGTGCGAACTGGAGGGGCCTGGCAAGTGCTTGAAGAGAATGGTGGAAAGGGAGGGAATCGAACCCTCGACCCCGGCATTATGAGTGCTCAGCTCAAGCGGAAGGTCGCCTAATATCAATAGCTTACGCCAATAAAACTGCTCGGCAAGGTCGTTTTCGGCCGTCTAAATCCCCGTAATTCCGGATGAAACCGTCACAGAAACTGTCACACCGGTCCCGAGGCATGCAGCACTGCACTGCCTCCGGCGCTTGCATCAGGCAGCGAATGTTCTTATATTGTGCGCAATAGGTGCACACTATGTCCGCAACTGCTTCCCAGGCTGACTTCAATGCGTTCTTGGCCGAGCTACAGGAGCCCGGCCGGCCGATTATTTCGCCGCTTCGTTTTGCCCAGAAACTCGACCTGGAACAGCAAAGACTCGCGGAGCTCGCTCATGTCCACCGTAATACCGTAAGCCGGATGCCGGCTTCGCCGCGATTGCAGGACTTTCTGCGTAACGCCCTTCGTGTAATCGCCGCCGCATTCGCACTCGTGGGCAGTACGGATCGCGCTCTGTATTGGTTCCGCAGTCATCCCATAGGAGACTTCGACTACAAAACGCCCGAAGCACTGGTGTCGGAAGGACGAGCCGATGCCGTGATCCGATACATTGAGAGCCTGGAGGCGGGAGCGAGTGGATGATCGTTCGGCCGCTACAACCGGCCGAAGCGTTCTATCGTTTCAACACGCCCCGATGGTCCTATAGGCCCACGAGCGGCGCGGGTGCTGCCAAAGTCGGGGGGCGATTCAATCGACCTGGCATCGAAGCACTGTACCTGTCGCGCAGCGTCGAGACCGCGAGCGCCGAGTACCAGCAAGACGAGCCATTGATGCCACCAGGGACGCTCGTGACCTACCGCATCGCCCTCTCGCGGATCGTTGACTTCCAGAAGGGCTATGTCCGCGGAGAGTGGGATGAGCTCTGGTCCGATTGGCATTGCGAATGGCGGAAGTTAGCTCTGTACGAAGAGATCGAGCCGCCCAGTTGGTTGTTAGGAGATATCGCGATTGAGCGCGGTTCGAAGGGCATCTTGTTTCCATCGACACGCCACGTTGGTGGAAGCAATGTTGTCGTCTTCACGCAGCAACTCGACGAGCGCGACGAACTGTCGACCTACGATCCGCACGGTGACTTACCCCGCAATCAAGATTCGTGGCGCCCTCAGACCGAGCCGGAGAAATAGATCTGCATGCCCGGCCCGCAGTACGTTGCCAGTCAGCGGAGATGTCGTATCCAATTGACCTAGTTGGTGGAAAGGGAGGGACTCGAACCCGCGATCCACCCCTGTGGAATCAGCAACTTACTGATATCCCGCGAATTTTGGTCCCCTCGAATCCCCCTGAACCCCCCGATTCGCCACCAACATACGCCACCAGCGATCCCTCGCAGCGGACCCGCGATTTTCCATGCGGGCCGCATAATTTGCCCCGAAATTGTACCGGTTTCAGGGCACTTCATGGCTGTGCGCTAGCAGGGCGTTGAAAAACCTGGT
>JAFEDS010000027.1 GCA_018241505.1 Pseudomonadota bacterium
CTTGATGTTGCCGGTGAGCTTGCGAAGGGCCTGGGACATCAGGCGTGCATGCAGACCCATCTGCATCTCGCCCATCTCCCCCTCGATCTCCGCCTTTGGCGTGAGCGCCGCCACTGAGTCGACGACGACGACGTCGACGGCGCTGGAGCGGACGAGCATGTCGGTGATTTCAAGGGCCTGTTCGCCGGTATCCGGCTGTGACACCAGCAGGTCATTGATGTTGACGCCCAGTTTTTCGGCATACGTCGGATCCAGCGCATGCTCGGCATCCACGAACGCCGCGGTACCGCCGGCGCGCTGCACTTCGGCAATCACCTGCAACGTCAGAGTCGTCTTACCCGAAGACTCGGGACCGTAGATCTCGATGACGCGGCCGCGCGGCAAGCCACCGATGCCGAGCGCGATGTCGAGACCCAAGGAGCCGGTGGACACCGCTTCCACATCAAAAGTGGCTGCAGCATCGCCCAGTCGCATGACAGAGCCCTTGCCGAATTGCTTTTCAATCTGGCCCAGCGCGGCGCTGAGCGCCTTCTTGCGGTTATCTTCCATCTCGGGATTCCTGGCGGAGTTTGATGAGCGTTGCTGCGGTGTTTTTTCCATACGCAATTATCACATAAACAGTACGCGACTGCGCCGCTCGTTTGATGTTATTTATGCTTTTTTTCAAGCATTTCGCGCATGTCCACGCACAGTAGTACGGAACTCCAACTACTGTATAACGCGCACATGCGCGCGGAAGATATTGATTTCCGGAGCGGCTGAGCACCGCGGCGACATTCGTCACCGCTGAGTGACCTCCTTCCACTGCCGCGACCTTCGTCATTACTGCGGCGCCCTCCTGGCTCGAGACGCCGCCGCCCGGGAACCCTTCCTCCGCCACCCCCGCACGGAATCCACATCAGTGCTCGCGTGAATTCCCCACGCCTGCTGCGTCGGTGGGCTTCGCGACTCCGACCCGCCGTGTGGGAGTGTCGGCGCTCGCCGTCGTCGGCGCCGGAGGCGCCAGCAATACGCAGCACCTGACGTCCGAATCGCCCCGCAGTCATTCACAAATCCCCACAAAATCAGGAGTTATTTGGAGTACACAGACGCATTCCCAACGACTAAGCTAACATCATCTCAACACTCCGAAAGCTGACATGCAGGCTCTCGAAAAAATCAAACAGGCAATCCGGCAGCTCGCCCTCATCGAGCGGGAGAGCATTGCAACCTGGTTGAGCGACGACATCAGCGACCACGACTCCATTGCGGAGCCCGCCGCGGCTTACGGCGCCAATCGAGCCATGCGCTTGCTGACCGTCGACGAATACCTCGAATTCGAGGAAACCGCCAACGTCAGACACGAGTACGTTGCAGGTCTCCTATATGCCATGACCGGCCCTCGCAAGTCACACGGCCGGATTTCGACCAATCTGGTCGCCGCCTTTCATAGCCATTTGCGCGGCGGTCCGTGCCAGACCTATGCCTCGCAAATCAAATTGCGGCTGAAGGCCGGGCAGAACGATATCTTCTACTATCCCGATCTCATGGTTGTTTGCGGGCCCGAAACAGCCAGCGAGGTGTACGTGGAGCAACCCAAATTGATTGTCGAAATCCTGTCCCCGTCCACAGAGACAATCGACCGCCGCGAAAAGGCTCTGAACTATCGCAATATCGCGGCTGTTGAAGAATACATTCTGATCAGCCAAAAACGCCCGCAAATCGAAATTCACCGTCGTGCCGACAATTGGCAACCGACCGCCCTCACCTCACTCGACGCCACCGCCGACTTTCATTCCATTGCCTTGTCGCTGCCGCTCTCGCAGATCTATGAAGGAGTACACAGCACGCGAGCTCCCGCGCCTACGTGAACCTTCGGGTGCACTGTCACTAAAGGCGCAGCACCATCTCCAACGCGCGCTTCACAGAAGCCCGTCGCACAGTCTCCCGATCGCCAGCAAAGACTTCGCCCTCGGCAAACAGCTCAAATCCCGCGCCGCCCGCGGCGTTCGGCCCTCCAGGACCGCCCACTCCACCGTCCACCGGAACCTCCCCAAACCCGGTGACCTGCGATCGCGCACCCCGTCGCCCCACGCAAAACCAAACTGACCCCACCGGCTTTTCCGCGGTTCCGCCATCCGGCCCCGCTATGCCGCTGACCGCAATAGAAACATCAGCGCCCGCAACTCGAAGTGCTCCCGCAGCCATCTCACGCACAGTCGGCTCACTAACAGCCCCGTGCTCGTCGAGCGTTCGCGAAGACACGCCAAGGTCGCGCACCTTAGCCGCATTCGAATACGTTACGTAACCACACTCAAACCATCGGGAGCTGCCCGCAGCGTCGGTGAACGCCTTGGCGATCCACCCGCCAGTGCAAGACTCAGCGGTGACGATGCGATACTTCGCGGCAAGCGCCCATCGTGCAACAAGCGCTACCAGTTCGGAGAGCTGAGCATCGGTGACCATGCGCCCGAGTGTAGCGCCCGGAAGAGCCCGAGGTCTGCAACAGTCCCAAGCGCACGCGCCGCCGCTGGCCAAGCGGACGCCCGCAAGCCACCGTGCCCGTGCCTGCCCGCCCACACCAAATTCGAGCGCACGCCACCCGACAGCAACCCGCCATCTTGATGTAGCCTTCGCCGGATGAACGACGCCGGTATCTCGCAGCAGCACACTCCCATGATGCAGCAATATTTGCGCATCAAGAGCCAAAACCCGGACATCCTGCTCTTCTACCGGATGGGAGACTTCTACGAGCTCTTCTACGACGACGCGAGGCGCGCGGCATCGCTGCTGGACATCACGCTGACCGCGAGAGGCCAATCGGCGGGGCAACCCATCCCAATGGCGGGCGTTCCGTTCCACTCAGTCGAAGGCTACCTCGCCAAGCTCGTGCGCAAGGGCGAGAGCGTCGCGCTGTGTGAACAGATTGGTGACCCGGCCAAATCGAAAGGGCCTGTGGAGCGGCAAGTAGTCCGGATCATCACTCCCGGAACCATCACCGACGAAGCGCTACTCGATGAGCGCCAGGAAACGCTGGCGGCCGCCGTCGCCTGCGACGGCGAGCGGTTTGGGCTCGCCTGGCTCGATCTTGCGGCCGGCCGCTTCACCATCCTCGAATCAACAGGCCGCACCGCCCTCGCGGCCGAGCTCGAGCGCCTGAAGCCGGCGGAGCTGCTGATCTCCGAAAGCTCCCGCGACGATTTCGCCAGGAACGGCACCGCGGTCCGCACGCGCCCACCGTGGTATTTCGAGCTGGCGAGCGCATCGCGCCTGCTCACAGACCAACTCGGCACGCTCGATTTGAGGGGATTCGGCGCCGACGACCTGCCCCTCGCAATATCCGCCGCGGGCGCGCTCCTGCAGTACGTCCGCGACACTCAAAAGGCCGCCGTCCCTCACATTCGCGGCTTGCATGTTGAAGAGCGCACCGAAGCGCTCATCCTCGATGCGGCGACCCGCCGCAACCTCGAGCTCGATGTGAGCATGTCAGGACATCCCGAGGCCACTCTGTTCGCATTGATCGATCAATGCGTTACCGCAATGGGCTCGCGCCAATTGCGGCGCTGGCTGAATCGCCCGCTGACGGACCAACCCACACTTCGCAGCCGCTACCATGCGCTCGGCGCCCTCATCAATGGACGCAGTTTTGAAGTCATCCGCGAGCACCTGAAAGGAATCGGCGACATTGAGCGAATTCTCGCGCGCGTGGCCCTGCGGTCGGCCCGGCCGCGCGATCTGACACAACTGCGGAGATCCCTGGCGCTCCTGCCGGCACTGCGCGCGGCCCTCGAGTCAATCGACTCGCCGTTGCTGCAGGAGCTGCGTGCTCGAGTCGAGAACCACGACGATGTGGTCAGACTTCTGACAGCGGCAATCGCGGAAGAGCCCTCGACGTTCGTTCGTGACGGCGGCGTCATTGCGCCCGGCTACGACGCGGAGCTCGATGAGCTGCGCAAGATCTCAACTCACACCGACGAGTTCCTGCTGGAGTTGGAGCGCCGCGAGCGCGAAAGAACCGGCATCGCCGGCTTGAAGCTCGGCTACAACCGGGTATCCGGCTTCTTTATTGAAATCACGCGCAAGGATGCCGAGCGCGTCCCGAAGGACTACATCCGCCGCCAGACCGTGAAGTCCGCCGAGCGTTTCATTACCGAGGAGCTGAAGGGCTTCGAGGAAAAAGTCCTGGGGGCCCGTGACCGCTCACTGGCGCGCGAGAAGGACTTGTACGAAACCATCCTGACTCAACTGACCGACCGCCTGGGCCCCCTGCAGGCCAGCGGCATGGCCCTGGCGGAGCTCGATGCCATCGGTTCGCTCGCCGAGCGCGCCTGCGTGCTCGAATGGACCCGGCCCGGCCTCGTGTCCGAGTCGTGCATCTCGATTGACTGCGGCCGGCACCCCATTGTGGAGCGCTTCTCCACGGCACCGTTCGTCCCCAATGACCTGAAGTTCGATTCGGGGCGCAACATGTTGATTATCACCGGACCCAACATGGGCGGTAAATCAACCTACATGCGCCAGGCGGCCCTGATTGTGCTGCTGGCTCACATCGGCAGCTACGTGCCCGCCGATCGCGCCACCCTCGGGCCCCTGGATCGTATCTTCACCCGGATCGGTGCCGCCGACGATCTTGCAGGCGGACGTTCCACCTTCATGGTGGAAATGACCGAAGCCGCCAACATCCTGCACAACGCAACCCCCCGCAGCCTCATACTCATGGACGAGATAGGCCGCGGCACCAGTACATTCGACGGACTGTCACTCGCTTGGGCGATGGCGCATCACATCGCCACCCGCCTCAAATCGTTCACCTTGTTTGCAACTCACTACTTCGAGCTGACGACCCTGGCTTCCGAAGTGGAAGGGTGTGTAAACGTACACCTGGATGCTACGGAGCATGGCGATGGGATCGTGTTTCTGCATGCGGTGAAGGAGGGCCCTGCCAACCGCAGCTACGGCCTGCAAGTTGCGCAGTTGGCCGGCGTCCCACGCGATGTCATCACCCAGGCCCGACACTACCTGGAGGCGCTGGAGTCGCAGCGCGATCAGCAAGACGCCGCCGCACCGAACCGCCAACGCGACCTGTTCACCATCGCGGCGCCGCCGAAGCCGGCCAAGTTGCCCGCGGACCCGCTGCGCGCCGCGGTAGAAGCAATCGACCCCGATGAGCTGTCACCCAAAGCGGCCCTGGAAACGTTGTACCGGTTGAGAAAGTTACTGAAGCCCGGCGCGGCGTGACGCGCCGCCGCCCTCAACGAAGCGAGAACCGGCCTTCCTGCAGAAACGCCCCCGTCTCCCGCGCGACGCGCGACGAGACCAGCATTCCGAGATGACTCACATGCAACGTAATGTGGTCCGTAGCTCCCGGGAGTTGCGTCTCGCTCACCCCAATGGTGCCATCGCAGTCTTCCTCGAATTTCGCGAGGATCTGGCCGAACCCCAGGGGTCGCGTACCCGCGATGATCCCCAGCTCGCGGTCCGCGGCCTTCCAGCGTCGGTCACGTGGCCTCAAAAGCTCATCCTGCACGGATCGGCCCATGGCGGACGCCACGAGACGTATGTGCGCGGCCTGGACCGCCGCCCTGCTGGCAACGGACGGGGTTCCAAGAAACACCACACGGCCGGGCGGCTGGTGGGGATAGCGTTCCAGGAACCGGTAGATCACCAGCCCACCCAGGCTGTGGCCGACAAAATGCAACCGGTCGGCTTTCAGGTCACGCACGAACCTTTGCAATCGCGCAGTGATCTCACTCATGGTCGAGCTCGCCGTGGCATACCGGAATGGACGCACGTCCATTGCGAACTCCCGCGACAGGCGCCGGCGCAGCAGCAAGGACTCGCCACCGGACATCCACAGCCCATGTACGTAAACTACCGCTTGGCCCATACGGACGACATTAGCAAGAAATGGGACACCGACGCATGGCGCCGGCGCGCAAGTGAGTAACAGGTCCGGCGTACTGCTGCTGATCGCTGTCGTGCTGCTCTACGGGATTCCATTCGCCCGTGCGGCCGACCCGCAGCCGTACAAAGTCGACATGGCTTCGACTGGCGACAGTGCATTGAACTCGACACTGAAAGCCACCTCAGAGCTCGAAACCCTGCGCAAGACGGCGCCCGTGGGCCCGTTCGGTCTCATCGGCCGTGCGCGCGGCGATCTCGAACGCCTCAAGACTGTGTTGGAAAGCTTTGGTTACTACCAAAGCTACGTTGAGATCCGCATCGACGGACTGCCGTTGGACGATCCCGGTGTAGGGGAAGAGCTCACGTCGAGGTCCAAGGACAAGGATGCGGAAATTAAGATCACATTCAGCATCGGGCCGCTATATCACCTGCGTAAGATCGAGATCGACGGGACGGTGCCGTCTGGATCTGAGAAGACTCTGCAATTAGAGAGTGGCGCGCCGGCCATTGCCGCCGACGTACTCGCCGCCGGTGAACGGCTGCTGACGGCGCTCGAGGATCAGGGGTACGCCTTCGCGAAAGTGGACACTCCGATTGCGTACGAGGATCCGCCCAACCGTGTGCTGGATGTCAAATTCCACGTCGAGACCGGCAACCTGGTGAAAATCGGCGACATCCGTATCCGGGGCCTGAAGACCATGAAGGAATCCTTTATTCGCAGGCGCCTGCTGGTCCACACGGGCGAGCAATACGGATCCACCAAGGTGGAAGCCGCCCGCAAAGACCTTCTGGCCCTCGGCGTATTTTCTTCGGTCAGTGTCAGGTTGGGCACCAAACCCGACAGTGAGGGGCGCATACCGCTTACTTTCAACACCCGGGAGCGCGCCGGGCATGCCGTGAGCGTCAGCGGAGCCTATTCCAGCGACCTGGGGGGAAGTACCGGTGTCAGTTGGACCAAGCGCAATGTTTCTGGGCGAGCAGACTCTCTGACGCTGTCAGCCACCGCAATCAACCTGGGGGGCGGAACCTCGACTAACGGCGTTGGTTACGACGTCAACGGCAAGTACCTCATACCCGACTGGAAGCAGCGCGACCAATCGATGCAGGTGGCCGTGGGTGCCATCCGCCAGTACCTCGACGCATATGACCAGAAAGCATATACCGGGAGCGTCACCGTCAACCGCAAGCTCTCGAGCATCTGGAGCGTGAGTGCCGGACTGGGAATCGAACAGGAGCACATCAATCAACACGAGTGCGGCGTCGGCCAGTGCATCGACACGGACCCAGGGTGCAGCGAAATCGATCCTGACCCACCCGCGGGCACGACCACACCACCTCCGTGCAACGAGCGCTTCAGCTACACGTTGCTGTCGCTGCCGATCACGGCGCTTTTCAACACAACAGGCCAGGACTCTCCGCTGGCGGACGCGATCCATGGCATGCGCGTGTCTGTGAACGTCACCCCGACATTTTCCTTCGGGCACCCCAGCACCCGGTTCCTGGTGAGCCAGGCTACCGCCTCGGTTTACTTTGACCTAAACAACATCGGACTCAACAACACACCCGGCCGCAGCGTGCTGGCCATGCGTGCGCTGGCCGGGCTAGCAGTGGGTGCAAGTCAGTTCAGCCTGCCGCCGGATCAGCGCTTCTATGCCGGCGGCAGCGGCACGATCCGCGGCTACCGTTATCAGTCCGTCGGTCCATTGTTCCCCAACGGTAATCCCATCGGCGGCACGGCGATCAACGCCGGCTCCGTCGAATTCCGCCAGCGCTTCGGGGAAAGTTTGGGTACCGCGGTGTTCCTTGACGCGGGTAACGTCAGCAAGAACCTGAGCCCCTTCAACGGCCAGCTCAAAACCGGCGCTGGTGTTGGATTGCGTTACTACACGCCGATCGGCCCCATCCGGCTGGATGTGGCCGTGCCACTGCAGCGGCGGTCCGGTCCGGGGGTCATCAACCCGGACGATGCGTTCGAGATCTATATCGGACTGGGGCAGGCCTTCTGATGCGCCGCTGGCAGAAAATAACTGCCTGGAGCGTGGGCGGACTGCTGGCGCTGATCCTCTTGGTGATCGGCGCTCTGCTGGTCATAGGCAACACCAACAGCGGACGGGATTTCATTGTCCGTATGACCTCCCGCCTCACGCAGGGCCACGTCCAGATCGCGGGTATCCACGGCTCGTTTCCCGCCTCCCTGGATCTCGATCGGCTCCAGCTTGCCGATGATGACGGCATCTGGTTGTTCGCGGAAGCCATCTCCCTGCGCTGGACTCCCAGCGATCTGCTTTTCCGGCACATCAAGGTAGACAGCCTGCATGTGGGCCTGCTCCACATGGAACGCACACCGCTGCCGGACAAGGAAAAGAAGCCGAGCAAAACCCCTTCCATTCCCCGTGCCGACCTGGCCAGCCTGACCATCGACCGCCTGGAGCTCGGCAAGGCCCTCGTCGGCGAGCCGGCGTCGTTGAAAGTTGCAGGCACGGCGCATCTTCGCTCGTTGCAGGACATGAGCGCCCAGCTCACAGCACAACGCACCGGCGGCAATGGTAACTACTCCGCGCAACTGAAGTTCGATCCCACCCGCATGGATGCCACTCTCGAGGTGCACGAGCCGGCCAACGGTCCGCTGGAGAACCTGATCAAGGTCCCCGGATTGGGAGAACTGTCGTTGCTGGCCCGCCTCAACGGCCCCCGCAACGCGGAAGACATTGAGTTGACTCTGGATGCGGGCCCTTTGCGTGGCCGTGCGCAGGGCACGATCAATCTGGTCCAGGGCTCGGCGGACCTGGACTACTCTCTGGCAGCTCCCGCAATGACGCCCTATCCGGGCCTCACGTGGCAGAGCATCGACCTGAAGGGCCGCTTTCATGGACCGTTCACCACGCCCAATGCCGACGGACACCTGCTCGTCAAGCAACTACAGGCGCCTGGGGACACGCGACTCGAAGCCCTCGAGGCCAAGCTGACCGCTGACGCCACCGGCCTCATGACACTACGCGCCGCCGTGGATGGACTCACGATCCCCGGCCCGCAACCAACGTTGCTTCAGGACTCGAGGCTCTCGCTGGAAGCCAACATCAAGCTCAACGATCCCGAACGGCCCCTGCAGCTCACCGCCAATCATCGTCTCTTCGCTCTGCAGGCAAGTGCGGTCACGGCCGGTTCACAAAGCGCGCAATTGGATCTGCGGCTGCCGGATGTCACGCCGTTCGCCGCCCTGGGTGGCCAGAAATTGCGTGGCGATGTCAACATCAAGGCGCAGATCAAACATACCGACGCAGCCACTGGACTGCTCGGTACCGCCGCATCGACCAGCCTCAGCGCGGATGCCACCGGAAAGATCGACGGCGGTACGGCAGCCTGGGCCGGACTGATTCAGGGCGGCGCGACCCGCCTGCAAGTAACCGGTGTGTTGACCGACAAACAGATCAGCATCGAGCGACTGCAACTGAACGCTCGCGCAATCTCACTGGACGCCAGCGGCACGGCAGAACGGGCCGACACCCAGCAGCTCAACGCCAGAATCGACCTCAGCCTACCCGATCTCGCCCGGCTTTCCCCCGGCATCGTGGGCTCGGTGAAGCTGTCGGGAAAGGTCAGAGGACCTGCCAACTCCCTGACCGCGGATACCAATCTGACATCCACACTGTCCATCCACGGCTCGCCCCAGGGCAACCTGCAGGCGACCGTCCACGCGGAAGGGCTGCCGAAATCACCCCACGGCACCGTGGAGGCAAGTGGCGACCTGGACGGCGCGCCACTGCGACTCAACGTATCCCTCGAGCACGACAAGGCAGATATCTATCATGCGTTGATCAAGCAGGCCGACTGGAAGTCAGCGCACGCGGACGGTGACATCACGAGCGGATCGGACATTGCGCAGGCGAAGGGCAATTTGCACTTCCGGATGGGTGAGTTGAGCGATCTGAACCGGGTGCTCGGCAGCGCATTGCAAGGCAGTGTTGGGGGTACCGTCGCGCTTTCACCCGTGGGTGGGAAATCACACGCGCAAATCCAGGTCGACGCCAAAGATGTCGTCACAGGAGGCATCACCACCGACGCTCAGGCAATCGGAACCGGCACACTGGACGCGCTCGACATCGAGTTGGCCGCGCAGTCCCCCGCGATCGGCGGCGCGCCCGCCACCGTGAAAGCAACCGCCCAATTGAATTTGAGCGCGAAGCAATTGAGCGTAGCCGGCCTCGAGGGCACCTACCACGATCAGAAGCTCGAGCTGCTGGCTCCTGCCCGGCTGTCATTCGCACAAGGGTTCAGTATTGAAGGCCTGAAGTTGGGCGCACAGGAAGCCGTGCTGCAGGCCGCCGGCAGCCTCTCTCCCGAACTGAACCTGCGTGCATCCCTGGAGCAACTCAAACCCGGGCTCATCAATGCATTTGTGCCTGGCCTGCTGGCCAGCGGCCTGCTCTCGGCAACTGCCGAGATCCATGGCTCATTCGCGGCGCCCACCGGCAATGTCACCCTGGATGCCACCGGCGTGCGTGCGGCGAACGATGCCGCCCGCGGACTGCCCGGCACCGATTTGCATGCGGCCGCGGAGTTGCTCGGCAACACCGCGAATGTGGATGCGAAACTCTCGGCGGGCAAAGCCTCCCAACTCAGCATGTCTGGACACGCGCCCCTGACCGCGGATGGCCAGTGGGACCTGAAGCTGGCCGGAAATCTCGACATGGGCCTGCTCAATCCGCTGTTGGAAGCACGTGGGCGGCACGTGACCGGCGAAGTGACCATCGACACTACGGTCACCGGAGTGGTCGGCGACCCGGAAATAGGCGGCACCGTGCGCCTGGCCAAGGGCAGCCTTCGCGACTACACACAGGGAGTCAACCTGTCCGATATTACCGGCGAGTTGAGTGGCAACCACGGCCTGTTGCGCATCGAAAAGCTGACCGCGCGCGCGGCTCCCGGGAATGTCGCCGTTGCGGGCACGATCGGCATATTGCAACCCAGGATTCCGGTCGACCTGAAGATCACCGCCCAGGATGCGCAACCCATTGCAAACAACATTGTGACGGCCAATCTGAATGCCGAAATGACTGTCAAAGGCACCGCTCGCGAAGAGCTCGAGGTCGCCGGCAAGATCCAGATCAATCGCGCCAATGTGGAGATTCCCAGCGGCCTGCCGCCCAACGTGGCGGTGTTGGATGTGCGGCGCCCCGGCAAACCGAAACCACCACCTCCGGAAAAACCGCTCATCATCAACCTGAACATCACCGTGGATGCACCCCGCCAGATCCTGGTCAAAGGCCGCGGCCTCGACGCGGAGTTGGGCGGGGAGCTGCGGATCCGGGGCACTACCGAATCACCCAAGGTGGGCGGCGGATTTGAGCTGCAACGCGGCTTCTTCACCCTCGCCAGCAGCAAGCTCACCTTCTCGAATGGCAACGTGACTTTCAGTGGTGCCGGCCTGAAAAACAAGATCGACCCCAACCTGGATTTTCTGGCTTCATCCCAGGTGCTCGATGTCACCGCCACCGTGCGCATCACCGGCCTCGCTGATTCGCCGAAAATCGAGCTCAGCAGTGTCCCCGACCTGCCACAGGATGAAATTCTCGCGCGCCTGCTGTTCGGACAGCCGGCATCAACACTCACTGCGCTGCAGGTGGTCCAGATTGGTGCTGCGTTGGCCAGCCTGGGTGGCGGTGGCGGCGGCCTGAACCCAGTGGCCAAGATCCAAAAGGCGCTTGGGCTCGACCGGCTGTCAGTCGGCAGCGCGACCACGACCACCGCCACGGGAGCGCAGCAAACCAGTGGCGCCACTTTTGAGGCCGGTCGTTACGTGTCGAGTCGAGTGTTTGTTGCCGTGAAGGAAAGCACCACCGGCGCGAGCCAGTTGGCCGTCGATGTGGATCTGACCAAGCACCTGAAACTGCAGACCAAGCTCGGCAACGGCAACACATCCGCCCAAGGCACCACGCCGGAGAATGACCCCGGCAGCAGTGTTGGCCTCGCCTACCAATTCGAGTATTGACCTGCTGCGTTCGGCAGCCGGTCTTGCGACCGCTAGGCCTTCGGTGGCGGCGTGCGCACGCGGATGTGCAGCTCGCGCAACTGTTGCTCGCTGACCTCCGTGGGGGCATCTGTCATCGGGTCTGCAGCCGTCTGCGTCTTTGGGAATGCAATGACTTCGCGGATGCTGTCCGCGCCAGCCATCAACATCGCCAGGCGATCCAGGCCGAACGCAATTCCTCCATGTGGCGGAGCGCCGAACTTCAGCGCATCCAGCAGGAAGCCGAACTTCTTCTGAGCTTCCTCGGCATTGATACCCAGCAGGTCGAACACGGTCGACTGCATTTCCTGCCGGTGAATACGAACCGAGCCGCCACCAATTTCCGATCCATTCAGCACCATGTCATAGGCCTTGGCCAGCGCGCCCTCGGGATTGGCGCGCAGCGCGGCAGCGTCATCGTTCATCGGCGAGGTGAACGGGTGATGCATCGCGACCCACCGCTTTGCCTCCGGATCCCATTCAAACATCGGGAAGTCGACGACCCACAGAGGACGCCACCCTTCCTGTACCAACTTCAGATCCTGTCCGATCTTGATGCGCAACGCGCCGATGGCATCGTTGACCACCTTCGCGTTATCGGCGCCGAAGAACACGATGTCGTTGTCCTGCGCACCGGTGCGCTCGAGAATGCCGGCAACCGCCGCGTCGCTCAGGAATTTGACGATCGGCGACTGCAGACCCTCCTTCCCCTTGGCGCGCTCATTGACCTTGATATAGGCCAACCCCTTTGCACCATAGCGGCCGACAAACGCCGTGTACTCATCAATCTGCGATCGCGGCAGCGATCCCGCCCCGGGGACGCGCAACGCGGCCACACGGCCCTTCGGGTCCTTCGCAGGCCCCGCGAACACCTTGAAATCACAGTCCTTGACCAGGTCCGCAACGTCAACCAACTCCAACGGGATGCGCAGGTCAGGTTTGTCCGAGGCGAAGCGCCGCATGGCTTCGCCGAAAGTCATCCGTTGGAACGGCTCCGGTAGCGACACGTTCAACACTTCCTCAAAGAAGTGCCGCACCAGTCCCTCCATCAACCCCATGATTGCGTCCTGGGTGAGGAACGAAGTCTCGATATCGAGCTGCGTGAATTCCGGCTGACGGTCCGCGCGCAGATCTTCGTCGCGGAAGCAACGCACGATCTGGTAGTAGCGGTCGAACCCGCTGATCATCAGAAGCTGTTTGAAGATCTGTGGCGACTGGGGCAGCGCGAAGAACTTGCCCTCATGCGTGCGGCTCGGGACGAGATAGTCACGCGCACCCTCGGGAGTCGCCTTCGTCAACATCGGCGTCTCGAGGTCGATGAAGCCGTGCTCATCGAGATAGTGACGCATCGATTTTGTAATGCGATGACGCAAACGCAAACGCTGGTTCATCACCTCGCGGCGGAGGTCGAGATACCGGTACTTGAGGCGTACTTCCTCTCCCACGGCCTCATCGAGCTGAAAGGGTAACGGCTCAGAGCGGTTCAGTAACTCCAGCTCCAGGGCGAGAAGCTCGACCCGTCCAGATGCAAGATTGGCATTGACCGTCCCCGCAGGACGCTCGCGAACTCGCCCGCGCACCTTCACGACGTATTCGCTGCGAAGCCGCTCGGCCTCCTTGAACATGGCCGCCGCGTCGGGATCGAAAACGATCTGGAGCAGACCTTCGCGGTCGCGAAGATCAATGAAAATCACCCCACCGTGGTCCCGGCGCCGGTTCACCCAGCCCGCCACGGTGACTTCCTGGCCGATCAGCTTGTCGTCGACCTGTCCGCAGTAATGTGAGCGCATAAGGCGCGCGATACTACGGAGGGGCCGCCACGGTTGTCTATTGGCGCGCAGTTCGGCTGCGCTAGGGGGCAGGCAGCGTCGGGTGCGTACCCGTCGTGCCGGTCGGTACCACCACCCCGCAGGTAATAATCATCTTCATTGCGGCATCCACGCTCATATCGAGCTCGACCAGCTCCGCTCGCGGTACGAGCACCAGGTATCCGGCCGTGGCATTGAGCGCGCTCGATATGTAAACGCTGCAGTGCTGCACCCCCAGCCGGCGGCTCACCTCGGGAACGTCCTCCGCCGTCATGAACCCCAGGCTCCAAACGCCCTGTCGGGGGTACTGGACCATGACGACCTTACGAAATGAATTCGATTGGGAGAAGACGCTCTCGGCAAAGCTTTTGACGCCACCATAGACGCTGCGAACCACCGGAATCCGGTTGAGAAGCTCTTCCCACACTGCCACTAATTGCCGGCCTACGAGGTTGGTGACCAGCAGGCCCGTCAACAGCACGACAGTGAACGCAAAGACTGCCCCAACGCCGGGCAGCGCAAAGCCCACGAGGGCCTGTGGACGGTACGCCGGCGGAAGCAGCAGCAGCGTCTCGTCCATGATGTGAATAAAGAAGGTCACGACCCAGAGGGTCGCGAGGATCGGCAACCAGATCAGAATGCCCGCGACGAGGTAACGTCGCAGGCCCCTCTTCTTCCGGACGGCTGGCGCCGGCGAGCTCATCGACGGGCTTTTTTCTTCGCTGCCGGCTTGGCCTTGCTGCGTGATGGGGCGGCCTTCCCCTTCTTGGCGGCCACTTTGGACTTGCCGGCCGGAGCCCGGGCGGCCGGCTTGGCAGCAGGCTTGGCCGAACCGCCGCGGCCACCGGATCCAGCTCCGGTGCTCACCGACGGTGCCGCCGGCTTCGAGTCGCTGCTCGCAGTCTCCGTCTTGGTGCTCTCGGGCTTCGCGGTCGAATCTGCCTTGGTAGGCGAGTCGGCACTCGACGAGTCATCCCGCTCGCCACCGGCCAAGTTGCGCTTATTTTCCTTGTCACCCTTGAAGTCCGTCTCGTACCAACCGCCGCCTTTGAGCCGGAAGTTGGGCGCCGACACCAGTTTCACCAGCGCGCTTTTGCCGCACGACGGACACTTTTTCAGCGGCTCATCCGAGATCTTCTGCATCACCTCGGTGTAGAACTTGCAGTTTGAGCACTCGTATTCGTAGAACGGCATGGCGGTAGTGGCAGCCTGTCAGAGGTTGAAGGGTATCCGCGATTATAGGGGTCACTTGGCCTTTGCGAACACCAAGTGACCATCGCGCGCGCTGACCTTGATGCGGTCACCGGGGGCGAAGCTCCCCTGCAGAATCCGCTCCGCGAGCGGATTCTCAATCTGCTGCTGGATCGCTCGCTTGAGCGGCCGTGCACCATACACCGGATCAAATCCCGCCTCGCCGAGCAGGTCGCGCGCGGAGTCATCCAGCGCCAGATCCATGTTCCGCTCCTGCAGCCGCTTGCGCAGGAACCCGAGCTGGATGTCCACAATCGACCGGATCTGAGCCGTACCCAGGGGATGAAACACGACAATATCGTCGATGCGGTTGATGAACTCGGGCCGGAAATGTTCCTGCACCGCTTCCATGACGGCCGCCTTCATGGCCTGGTAGTTTTTTTCCGTCGCAAGCTGCTGAATGGCCTGCGAGCCGAGGTTCGAGGTCATGATGATGACCGTGTTGCGGAAGTCGACCGTACGGCCCTGGCCATCCGTCAGCCGGCCGTCATCCAACACCTGCAGCAGCACGTTGAACACGTCCTGGTGGGCCTTCTCGACCTCATCCAGAAGAATGACCGAGTACGGCCGCCGGCGGACCGCTTCCGTCAGGTAGCCACCCTCGTCATAACCAACATAACCCGGAGGTGCGCCGATCAGGCGCGAAACCGAGTGCTTTTCCATGAACTCCGACATGTCGATGCGGATCATCGCCTCATCGGTATCGAACAGGAACTCGGCCAACGCCTTGGTCAACTCCGTCTTGCCCACGCCGGTGGGACCGAGAAACAGGAACGAGCCGTTGGGCCGGCGCGGATCGGACAGCCCCGCCCGTGAGCGCCGAATGGCATTCGACACGATCCGCAGGGCATCGTCCTGGCCCACCACGCGCTTGGCCAGCGCCTCTTCCATGCGCAACAACTTGTCCTTCTCGCCTTCGAGCATCTTCGAGACCGGGATTCCCGTCCACTTGGACACGACTTCCGCAATCTCTTCCTCGGTCACCCGGTTGCGCACGAGTTGTGGCGTCTTGTTTTCGGCATCCAACGCCTGTTGCAAGCGCTTCTCGAGCTCGGGAATCTTGCCGTATTGCAGCTCGGCCATGCGCTGCAGATCGCCCGCGCGGCGCGCCGATTCCAACTCGCCGCGAACGCGGTCGAGCTCGGCGCGAACCGCCGCTGCGCCCTGCAACGCGGCCTTCTCGGACTTCCAGACTTCCTCGAGGTCGGCATATTCCTTCTCCAGGCCCGTGAGGGTGTCCTGGAGGGTGGTCAGGCGGCGCTTCGAGGCCTCATCGGTTTCTTTCTTGAGCGCCTCACGCTCAATCTTGAGTTGGATGATGCGCCGTTCCAGCCGGTCGAGCGACTCGGGCTTGGAGTCGATTTCCATCCGGATGCGCGCGGCGGCTTCGTCGATCAGGTCGATCGCCTTGTCCGGCAACTGGCGGTCCGCGATATAACGATGCGACAACGTCGCCGCGGCGACGATGGCAGGATCGGTGATATCCACGCCGTGGTGCACTTCATAACGCTCCTGCAAACCGCGCAGGATCGCGATCGTGTCTTCCACCGACGGTTCGTCGACCAACACTTTCTGGAAGCGACGTTCGAGGGCGGCGTCCTTCTCGATGTACTTGCGGTATTCGTCCAGCGTGGTGGCGCCCACGCAGTGCAGCTCGCCGCGCGCCAGCGCGGGCTTGAGCATGTTGCCAGCGTCCCTGGCGCCCTCGGCCTTGCCGGCGCCCACCATGGTGTGCAGCTCGTCGA
>JAFEDS010000028.1 GCA_018241505.1 Pseudomonadota bacterium
GACGTGGTCGAGGGCATGCAGTTCGACCGCGGCTATCTGTCACCTTATTTCATCAACAACCCGGCGAACCAGACGGCCGAGCTCGACAAGCCGCTGATTCTCCTGGTCGACAAGAAGATCTCCAACATCCGCGAAATGCTGCCCCTGCTCGAGGGCGTGGCGAAGTCCAGCCGTCCGCTGCTGGTCATTGCGGAAGACGTCGAAGGCGAAGCGCTGGCGACCCTGGTCGTCAACAACATCCGCGGCATCCTCAAGGTGTCGGCGGTGAAAGCGCCCGGCTTCGGTGACCGCCGCAAGGCCATGTTGCAGGACATCGCGGTCCTCACGGGCGGCACGGTTATCTCCGACGAAGTGGGTCTGTCGCTCGAGAAGGCGACGATCAACGACCTGGGCGAAGCCAAGAAGGTCGTGGTTGAGAAAGAGAACTCAACCATCATCGACGGTGCCGGCAAGGCATCCGACATCAAGGCCCGTATCGAGTCGATCCGTCAGCAGGCTGAAGAGGCCACTTCCGACTACGACAAGGAAAAGCTGCAGGAGCGTGTTGCAAAGCTGTCCGGCGGTGTTGCTGTCATCAAGGTCGGCGCTGCGACCGAAGTCGAGATGAAGGAAAAGAAGGCTCGCGTCGAAGACGCCCTGCACGCAACCCGTGCGGCCGTCGAGGAAGGCGTGGTGCCGGGCGGTGGTGTTGCCCTGATCCGCGCCCAGAAGGCTCTCGAGAAGCTCGAGGGTTCCAATGAAGACCAACAGGTTGGCATTGCAATCCTGCGCCGTTCGATTGAAGAGCCGCTGCGCCAGATCGTCGACAACGCCGGTGAAGATCCGGCTGTGATCCTGAATCGCGTGAAGGAAGGCAAGGGTGCTTTCGGTTACAACGCGGCCACCGGCGAGTTCGGTGACATGCTGGAAGCCGGCATTCTGGATCCGACCAAGGTCACGCGCCTCGCACTGCAGAACGCGGCATCCGTATCCGGACTGTTGCTGACTACAGAGGTGATGATCGCCGAGGCTCCGAAGGACGAGGAGCACAGCCATGGTGGCGGCATGCCGCCGGGCGGCATGGGCGGAATGGACATGTAGGTCCCCCCCCAAAAGGGATATCGAATCTGTAACACAACATCGATAAGATACTGGTGACGGTTAAGGGTTGCTGCCGCGCCCCCTAAGTGCGGCGCAACCCCGAAAGACGCGGAACAAGACCCCCTATTCCGCGCATTATTGAAACCCGGCTTCGGCCGGGTTTTTTTTTTGGCCGCTGCGTTCGCGAATTGGAACACTGCAGCGGCTTTCCGCACTGCGTCCAACACCGGTTAAGGCGGCGTTAATTTTCCTCGAGGTGCGTGCCGCCGCGCGCAACACGTGTTGTCGCAACTTCCCAACATGAGCGCGGCGGCTAAACCAACTTGCCGCTGACATGACGCAGGTCGTGCCGCGCCGGTCGCGGCAGGTACCGGGCGCAGAACTTCAATACGTTTGCATATATCATCACGGCGCCGGCCGCCGGTCGCACGCGACTGGACAATATGACAGTGCGGCGAACACATTCACTGCTGCGCGACTTTGGGTGCTGATCAATTTTTGAGCGGCGTGCTATGTTCTACCGCAGTGTCTGACACATCGGCGCGCCCCTCAGTGCTTCGGACGCGCGGGTCCTTCCGCATCGTGCGGGGTGTTGGATGTCGCGGAGAATGGAAATGCCCACTATTGTTAAACCGATGCTCGCAGCCGGGTTGCTGCTCGCACTGAGTGCCTGTTCCAAACTCGGCGGCGGTGGCCAGGATCAGATGGCCTGGGCGAAGGACGCGCTCGACCGCAACGATCGCGTAGAGGTAGTGGCGTCCGACCCACAAGCCAAGACCTTCACGGTGCGGGTGAAGGAGTCGGGCCAACTGGTTGTCCTTCCGGTTGATCAAATCATTGCCGGGCCGGCTGGAACGCTGGCGTTACCTGACAAGCAGGCCGCCGTGAGTCCAGCGAGCAACCAGTCGGCTGCCCCAGCGCCTCCACCGCCTGCACCGGAGACGTCGGTGCCGGAGGCTGCACCTCTACCGGTAGCACCCGGCCGCACGGACAAACCTTTACCTGGACCTTCGCAGCCCAGCAGTAGTCCTTCCCTGGCAACCAGCGGTGAAGCGGCTCGCCCAGCCTCAGACGAAAATGCGGCCCCTGACGAAACCGCACAGCCGATGGACTCGGCCAAGGGTCCTCACGCGGAATCTGCGTCGCGCGCAAAAGCGGGGGCCGTGCTGGCGGAGGGGCCTGGCTACAGCATCAAGGCGAGCGGATCCAAAAGCGTGGCTTCGACGGCGTCACCTGCCGGCGCGCCGCGCGGCGCGCCGGAACGGCTGCATGATCCGATCATCTGCCAGGGTTCTCGCCTGCTGCATATTGACAATCGCAACCTGGAATTCGATGGTGATGCCATTACGGCCGAAGATGGCTGCGAGATTCACATCACCAATACGCACATCAGTGCGAAGGGCATAGGGGTTCTGGCGCGGGCCGCGAATGTGCACATCAAAAACAGCGAGATTGATGGTGACTCGGGCGCTGTCGATGCCTCCGAGGGTGCCCAGGTGTATGCCCAGTCGTCCCGGTTCAAGGGTTTGACGCGGCGGCTGGAGAGCTCTTCATTTCACGACCTGGGTGGCAATGTCTGGAACTGACCGGTGAGACTCGGGACGCTGTCGAGGCGGCGACGGCGTCCATCCGCGATTCGCTTGCTTTTGTTTTTGCGGCCAGCGACTTCGTATCCCAGGCCTGTACGCGTGATCCCCGCCTGCTACCGGACCTGATTGCCAGTCAAGATCTGCTGCGCAAGCTATCCGCTGCGGATTTTGCCGCCCGGGCGCCGCGCTCCGAGGCGGAGCCGCAATTTCTCGAAGACCTGCGCAGGTGGCGGCGGCGCGAGATGGTGCGCATTGCGTGGCGTGACCTCGCTGGATGGGCGCAACTCGAAGAAACGCTTGCCGATCTGACTGCTTTCGCGGATGCCGCCATCAGCACGGCATGTGAGTTCGCACGCCGCTCGCTGGTGGCTCGCTACGGAGAGCCTTGCTCGGACAGTGGCGTCGTGCAACCGCTCGTCGTGGTTGGAATGGGCAAGCTCGGGGGTGGTGAGCTCAACTTTTCATCCGATGTCGATCTCGTCTTGCTGTTTCCCGAGCATGGCGAGACGAACGGTCCGCGTTCCATTGCAAACGAAGAGTTCTTTACGCGGCTCGGGCAGGCGCTGGTGCGGATGTTGGAAACACCGACGCCGCATGGGATCGTTTTGCGAGTGGACCTGCGGCTGCGCCCGTTCGGGGATAGTGGTCCGCTGGTCGTGAGCTTCGCTTCGTTCGAAGATTACCTGCCGCGTCACGGCCGCGACTGGGAGCGGTATGCGTACGTGAAAGCCCGCGCGATCACGGCTCCGCAGGAGTACGAGGAAATCGAGGCGTCCGCAGTTCGTCCATTCGTCTACCGGCGCTACCTCGACTTCGGCGTGTTCGAAAGCCTGAGAGAAATGAAAGCGCTGATTGCACGCGAGGTCGAACGCCGCGAGCTTGCGGATCATGTGAAGCTCGGACCGGGCGGCATTCGCGAGATTGAGTTCATCGTTCAGGCCTTCCAGCTCATTCGTGGTGGCCGCGATCGTCGGTTGCAGACACCCTCCCTGTTCAAGGCGTTGACGGTGTTGGGCGAAGCGCGCCTGCTGCCTGCGAACGTGGTCAGCGATCTGCGCGCCGCGTATGTATATCTGCGCCGCCTGGAGAATCGCCTGCAGATGCTGGCCGATGCGCAGGTGCACAAGTTGCCGGAAGATGCGCTCTCGAGAGGCAGGATCGCCGCTGCGATGGGCGCGGCCGATTGGCTGTCGATGCTCGAAGAGTTGAATCAACATCGGGCTCGTGTCAGCGGTCAGTTTCAGTTCGTGGTGTTTGGCGGCAGCGATCCGGATCGCGGCGCGGTCCGGATCGACCTGGGGCGATTCTGGGACTCGCAGGCGGAAACCGCGGCACTGACCGAATCATTGGCCGGCGCCGGCTTCCGGGAGCCGCAGGAAGCGACCCGCATTCTGTTGGAATTGCGCGCGTCCACGCTGGTTCGCAAGCTCGATGAGCCGGGGCGCAAGCGCTTGCAAAGCCTGCTGCCGGCATTGCTGTCCGATATTGCCGCGAGCGGCGGGCAATTGGCGGTGTTGCAGCGTGTGTTGAAGATCATCGAGGCGATCGGGCAGCGCTCGGCATACTTCGCGCTGCTTCAGGAAAGCGCTGCGGCGCGCGCACGCCTCGTTGAATTGTGCGGGCACGGCGATTTTCTCGCGCAGCAGATTGCATCCTATCCTTTGTTGTTGGATGAATTGATTGATGGGCGCGCGCTGGCGGAGCTCACGGGCCGCGCGGATCTCGCACGCGAGCTCGATCTGCGCATGGAGCTCGTCCAGGACGACGATCCGGAGCGCCAGGTTGAGGCTCTACGCCAATTCCAGCGCGCAGCCATATTTCGCGTCGCTGTTGCCGATCTGACGGGCCGCCTGCCCGTCATGCGCGTCAGCGATCGCCTGACCGAAATCGCGGAGCTCATTGTGGAGCGCGCGATGCAACTGAGCTGGCAACAGATCACGGCACAGTACGGCACGCCCCTGTGTGATGACGGTGGCGGCCTGCGCCCGGTCCGTGTTGCCGCAGCCGGTTACGGCAAGCTCGGTGGCATGGAGCTCGGCTATTCGTCGGACCTGGATCTCGTGTTTCTGCACGACTCCCGCGGCGAGCGGCAGGAAACCAACGGCCGCGAGGTTGGCAAGCCCCGGTCGATTGACAACCAGGTGTTTTTTGTCCGTCTCGCACAGCGGATCGTACATCTGCTGACGATGCACTCCGCCGCAGGCCGGCTCTACGAAGTGGATGTACGGCTGCGCCCGAGCGGTAAAGGTGGAATGCTCGTCACGAGCATCAATGCGTTCGCGGAGTATCAACGCCTGGAAGCGTGGACCTGGGAGCATCAGGCTCTCCTGCACGCCCGGTCTGTGGCGGGCGCTCCTGAGCTGCGCGCTGAATTCGAGGCGATCCGCCTGGACTCGCTGTCGAACCACGTCCGGCGGGGCACGTTGCGCCCTGAGGTCCGCAAGATGCGCGAGCGCATGCGAAAGGAATTGTCGCGTGCCGGTGAGTCTCAGTTCGATATCAAGCAGGATGCCGGAGGGGTGGCGGATATTGAGTTCCTTGCGCAGTACTGGGCGCTCGAATGGGCACAGCAATACCCGCCGGTCGCCATGTTCTCGGACACGATCCGGCAGCTCGAGTCAGTCGCGTCCGCGAACCTGATACCGCAGCTCACGGTCGACGTACTGGTACTGGCCTATAAGGCGTACCGTGTGCGCACGCATCACCTGTCGTTGATGAACCAGGCGCCCATAGTGGCGAGCACCGAGTTCGTCGCCGAGCGCGCCGCCGTCACCGGGATCTGGAATCAGGCCATGGCCGACGATTCCGCTGCGGCGGATCATCTATAATCGCCCCTCCACACCCATTTGCGTAAAGCTGACCCATGGCCGTGACGATCAAGGTGCTGATCCAGCCCAATGCCCAGAACCAGTACGATGTGACCGAAGAGGATCTGCCGCTGTCATGCCCCATGCCGCAGATGTACCTGTGGAATTCCCACCCGCGCGTGTATTTGCCCATTCAGCAGACGGGCTGGGCGAAGTGTCCCTATTGCGGAGCGGAATACACGCTCAAATCGTGAGCTATGGAGCCGCGCTCCCACCCGTGCGGTAGGGCTTGTACGACTTCTCTTCGACGATCCGCGAGCCAAGCGCCAGATTTACGCGCTTTTTGATAGCTGCGCGCTCGTCGTTGCAGATGTACACAGCGCGCGCGAGCTCAATGAAGTCGCGATCGAACGTCTGGACCGCTTCCTTCTCGCGGATCCGGTCTTCAACGTCCCAGAGACGCTCGTTTACATCGTGGAGGGCGCGTTCGTCCGCCTGGATGTTAGCGGCCGCACAGCCACTGTCCCGCCAGGTGTTCTCCAGCAGGCTGAGCTCCAGCCGCACGTTCCCCACCTTGGCTGGGTCGGTGATGCGGGCGGCCTTGATCCGCAGGATGGTGATCTTGTCCAGCAACTCGCCGGGCGAGATGGGAACCAGTACGTCGTTCATGGTGCCTAGTTTAACGTAACAGCTCATCGAGCTTCGCAATCACGCGGGGCACCGTAATCAGGTTCATCACGCCGGGTACTTCGATTTTGCGTGTCCAGGCCAACTGGCCGGCGGGCTTTCCGCAGAACTGCATGGCGGCCTCTGCATAAGCATCCACACACCATTGACGAGACAGGTAGGGTCCACTGCGGGCCGGGTTCGTGGCCGCGTATAAGCCAATCACGGGTGTACCGACCATGGTGGCCATATGAGCGGGTCCCGAGTCGGGCGCAATGAGCACCCGCGCCCGCTGCAGCAGCGCCAGAAGCTGTGGCAGCGTGTCCTTGCCGATCTGATTGATGACCGGGGTAGTCATCAAACGCTCGATGGCTGCGCCGGTCTCGCGCTCCAACGGCGTGGGACCGCCCGCGAGGATGACGCGCATGCCGTGCTCCCGCGCAGCGTAATCGGCGACGGCCGCGTAGCGATCTACGGCCCAATTGCGCCGGGAATGACTGGAGCAGGGGCTGATGACGAGCGTCGGTTGCGTGTCGGGA
The DNA here is from genome assembly GCA_018241505.1 of Pseudomonadota bacterium. Taxonomy (GTDB): domain Bacteria; phylum Pseudomonadota; class Gammaproteobacteria; order Steroidobacterales; family Steroidobacteraceae; genus 13-2-20CM-66-19. Next base: position 6,682 of record JAFEDS010000028.1, read on the forward strand.
ATGAGGGTCGTTGCGTAGCTGAGTGCGTCCTCAGGGAGCGGCAGATCCCATTGCAGAACGCGCTCCTGAATTCCGAGGGCAACCAGAAAGCCGAAGAAGCTGTCGAGCACGTGCTCGCGGGTCCGGGGAGGGATCTGTGTATTGGTAACCAACCACTGCAGCTCGCGGGCTCGGGCGCGATCGAAACCGACTTTGATGGGTGCCTTCACCGTCTGCGCCATGACGCTCGCCCGGAGCGCAAGCTGCATGTGGAGCAAGACGTCGAACTGCCGACCGCGGAGCTGCTCTCGCAAATTGCGCAACCCTGACAATCCGGAGCGCTTGTCGACGGTGATAAGCTCCACGCCCGCGGCGAGTTTCATCAGGCGAGCCTCGGTTTTCCCGATGATCCACGTGAGCTGCGTCGTCGGCCACACATGCTGTAACGTACGGATGATCGGGACTACGTGGCAGGTATCGCCGATCGCGGACAGTCGCAGGATGCAAATATGTTTCGGCGGTTGAGCAAGAGGCATTGATGGCGGGTAACAAGTGGTCGCTGGGGTCGGAAGTCAAGCATGCGACGCTGCCGGGCGGCGCCATGCTATATGACGGCTCCCGCCTGGGCAATTTGGCCCCGAGCTGGTTTGATCCGAATCATTGGCGGGCGCGCGGTGAGATCGAGGGAACTGCCCGCGGCCGCGGTTCCGCCCACTACATCAAATCCGCGGGGCGGCAATTTGTGCTGCGGCATTATCACCGCGGCGGCCTGGTGGCGTATTTGTCGCGCGACAAGTATTTCTGGCGCGGCGAACAGGAGACGCGCCCGTTCGCGGAGTGGCAACTGACCTACAGGTTGCATCGCGCGGGACTGCCCGTTCCGGCGCCCCTCGCGGCCCGCTACCAACACGATGGCATGACGTACACCGGCGATATCATCACTGAGCGTCTCAACACAGTTGGTTCGCTTGCCGAATGTCTGGCGCAGGGTGCGTTGTCCATTCTTACCTGGATCGAAATCGGCCGCTGCATCCGGCGCTTCCACGACCTCGGGGTCTGCCACGCCGATCTCAACGCACACAACCTGCTGTTGAATGAGGATGCCAAGGTCTACCTGATCGACTTCGATCAGTGTCAGTTGCGCCGCTCGGGACTGTGGCGCGATGGCAATCTGGTGCGCCTGCGGCGCTCGCTCGAAAAGATCACCTATGCTTTGCCACGCGACCGCTTCGGTGAAGCCGACTGGCACGGCCTGCTCGATGGGTATCGGCAAACCTCGGGCGACCAGTCCCTGGTGGCCGGCACCTGAAGTCCGCCCCGCACGTGCGTTACCTGTACATATTGGCGGTGTACCTGGCCGCCCCGCTGATCAGCCTGGTGATGTTGTGGCGCGGCCTGTTCGACCGCAGCTACTGGCATGATTTCGGCGAGCGCTTTGGATTCGGTGCGCCGCTGCCGCCGGGCGGTGTCTGGGTGCATGCGGTTTCAGTTGGAGAGGTAAATGCGGCGGCCGCTCTCGTCACCACTTTGCGCGAACGGTATTCCAATGTGCCCGTGTTGGTTACGACGCTGACACCGACCGGGGCGCTGCGCGCGAAGACGTTGTTCAAGGATCTCGCACAGGTCCGCTACATACCTTTCGATTTGCCCGGCTCCGTGCGGCGCTTCTTCAAACGCACGCAACCGCGGCTGGGCGTGATATTCGAGACGGAGTTGTGGCCGAATCTGTATTACCAGAGCGATCGGCTGAAGATTCCCCTTGTGTTGGCCAGTGCGCGCATTTCTTCGCGTTCGGTGGGCCGCTATCGGCGCCTGGGATCGCTTTTCCGCGACGCGTTGGCGCGACCGGTTGTCGTGGCTGCGCAAGGGGAGGGGGATGCCAGTCGTTTCGTGTCGCTTGGCGCGGATCCTGATCGCACTCACGTCACGGGCAACATCAAGTTTGATTTCAGCGTCCCGCAGGACATTGCGCAGCGTGGCCGCCGACTGCGCGAGCTCTATGCAAATTCCCGGCCGATGTGGGTGGCAGGCAGCACTCATGGTGGCGAAGAGGACATTGTGCTCGATGCGCACCAGATTGTGCGCGGCAGCCATCCCCAGGCTCTGTTGGTTCTGGTGCCCCGTCATCCACCGCGATTCACGGAGGTTGCTCACGCGCTTCAGCGTGCCGGCATCCGCTTTGTGCGGCAGTCACAGCGCGCGGGCGAGGAGGCCGGCGCCGCGGCGGCATCGGCTGACGTGTTGCTCGTGGACACGCTCGGTGAATTGCTGGACTTCTATGCGGCGGCCGATGTTGCGTTTGTCGGCGGCAGCCTGGTGCCCATCGGAGGCCACAACCTGCTCGAGCCGGCGGCGCTGGGATTGCCCATAGTCACGGGGCCGTATAACGGCAACAGCGCGGATATCGCGAAGTTGCTGATCGATCGGGGGGCCGCTGAAGTGGTACACGACGCCAATGAGTTGGGCGGGCGCGTGTCGTCACTGCTGTCGGATCCGGATGAGCGGGCGCGGATAGGTGCGGTGGGCCGCGATTGCGTCGATAGCAATCGCGGCGCGCTGGGCAAGCTGTTGAGCTTGATTGAGCCGCTGCTGCGAGGTTAACGCTGTGGTGGTGTCGGAGTGATCGGTTGCGCGGACTGTTCAGTCGGCGCCTCGATGGGGTGCATCGGCACGGTCGGCGCGGATACTGCCAGCCACTTGTTGATTTCGGTGACATCGCTCGCCGACAGGTTGCCGGCTGCGAGCCGAAGCTGAATCACGCTGATGATGTAGTCGTAGCGGCTGACGGCATAGTCCGTTTGTGCCTGCACCAGCGTGCGCCGTGAGTTGAGAACGTCCACCGCGGTTCGCGTTCCCACTTCATAGCCGGCTTCAGTGGCCTTCAAGGCGGTCTGGCTGGATTCGAGCGCCTGTTGCAGCGCCTGTACGCGCGCGATTCCGCTGATTACGCCGAGGTACGCATCGCGAGCCAATCGTTCGGTAGCGCGTGAGGATTGCACCACTCCTTCTTTGGCGGCAATCCACTGGTACTGCGCTTGACGGACTTTCGACTGCGTCAGTCCGCCGCTGAAAATCGGCACAGTGATCTGCAGGCTGTACTGCCGGTCGTTGATGGTGTTGTTGAGACTGAAGGGGCTACCGGAAATGGACTCGCTGCCATCGACCAGCGTGCGGTTTTTGCTTGCGAGCAGATCCAGTGTCGGCAGGTGGCCGCCGATGGCAATCCTGACATTCTCACGGGCGATGTCAGCCTGCAGACGGTTGGAGAGCAGCGAGACATTCTGATCGAGGGAGACCGTCACCCAGCGATCCTCATCCGCGGGCTGCGGAGTGTTCAACGGCATGTTGTCGCCGGGCTTGTTCAGCGAGTCGTATTTCTGGCCCGTGATCTCACTCAACTGATCGCCCGCGGTGGCCAGAGTCCGCTTGCCGGCAATGACCGCTGCCGCCGCGGTGTCGCGCGCCGCTTTGGCCTCCTGAACATCCGTGATGGCAATCAGGCCGACTTCAAACCGCTTGTTGGCCTGATCCAACTGCCGGGAGATCGCCTCCAGGGAGGCCTGGTTGGCATCCAGTCCATCGAGTGCCGAGAGCACATTGAAGTAAGCCTGGGCCACGCGCAGGATCAGGTTCTGCTCGGCCGCACGATAGGTCGCCTCCGCCTGGCCGACTTCCTTCTCCGCCTGCTTCACGGCCATCCAGTTCGACCACGAAAACAGGTTCTCGCGCAGGTTCAGGCCCCAAGACTTCGAGGTCGTGTTGACGACGAACGGCACGCTGCTGCTCGATCCGTTGACCGGCTGTACCGGCCCGGTCGGTGTGCTGGTGCCCGAGCCGATGGCGCCCTCGGCCTCGCTGCCGTCCTGTTTGTCCTGACCGCGGGACAAGGTGCCCGAGATCTGCGGCAGCAGTGCCGACCACGCCTGGGGCCGCGCCTCCCGCGAAGCGAGGCGGTTGGCGTCTGCCTGGCGTAGCTGGGGGTCGTTCTTCAATGCATCCTCATAAACCCCTACCAGGTCCTTGGAGCTCGCCGCGCTCATGGATGCGAGCGCGACGAACAGGCAGGCGAGCGAGCGCTTCATCAGAACGTGAACTCCTGCGGGCGCCGTGCGTTGATCAGAGGGTCGACCACGGTTTCGAACAGGCTTTCAGTGGTCCAGGCGTCCTCGGCGGTACGGCGGATCAGCCGTGCGTTCATCACTGGAGCCTCACCAACGATCATGAAGAGCCGTCCCCCGATTTCGAGCTGGCGCTGGAATCGATCGTCCGCAATGGGCAGGGAGCCAGTTACGGCAATCGCCGCGTAGCGCCTGGTGGGACCGGCCGCTGCTGCCAGGGCGTCCGCGGTCACTATTTGCGTGTTGCCGATGCTGAGGGTCGCCAGATTGCTCTTGGCGAGCTCGGCCAGTTCCGGAATCACTTCAATGGATTCGACATGAGCGCTGACGGCCGCCAGGCAGGCGGTAATAAATCCAGATCCGGCACCGATTTCCAGCACTCGTTCGGTGCCCGTGAGCTCCAGGGCTTGCAGAAGCCTCCCGGCAACACTCGGCCGCAGCATGTGTTGACCCTTGGGCAGCGGAATTTCGAGGTCCATGTAGGCCATGTACCGCTGCTCGGCCGGAACGAAATGCTCGCGGGGAATTTTGCGGAAGATTCCCAGCACGCGCTCATCCAGCACGTCCCACGCGCGCACCTGCTGCTCGATCATCTGTTCGCGGGGGCTGGCGGTCTGCATCGGCTACTCCAATTGGACTTAATACGGATCGGTGAAAAGCGCGGAAGAAGTTAAGGGTTTTGCCGGGTCCTCACAAGCGTGCTTGCGACCAGCAGACCCCATATAGAGATATATAGTGAAATCAAGCCTGGGACAGGTTCAGCTTGCTATATGCTGCGGCTGTACGTATCCCCGGCATCACACTAATGAATAAGGAACCGGTGGAACGCGCTCCCCAACTGAGGCGCTGAGAACAGTAGATGTCGATCGTCGGGCTTTTGTGCCTTCTATTCGCACTCGTCGCGAGCCTCATGTTCGTGCTCTATTGGGTGCAGAGGCGCGAGATTCGCAGCGTCGAGCGGCTATCCCAGCAGGTGCAACGGATAGCGATCGGCGGGCGTCTGAACGGCCGCGTCGACCTGCAGAGCGACCAACCCGAGATCTCGCTGCTCACCACATCCATCAATCACCTGTTGACGCGTGTAGCCGCCACCAACGAGAGCGAAGTTGCACGCAGCACGCCCAAACTGTTCGCCGACCTGGGCGATCGCATTCACGAAGCGGTGCTCGTGCACCGCGATGTCATATTGTACGCCAACCGTCAGTTCGCGACTTTTGTCGGTGTTGACCGCATTGAGCTGGTGGGCCGCAAGTTGGCCGACCTGGTGCCGCCGGAATATGCCGAGCTGGTGACTGAGAACATCCGGCGCCGTTTCGCGGGCGAAACCGGCGGCGAGCGTTACGAAATCGACATGGTGGGCATGCAGGGCCAGTTGAGCCGGCTCGAGATCAGCGCCGCACCCGTCGACTACGAGGGCGCGCCGGCGTTGCTCATCACCGGTGTTGAAATCATCCCCACTCAGACGGTGCAGCAGTTGCGGCTGCCGCCCGAACCAACCGAGCCAACCCCACCGGGCATGCACTCGCTGGCGCTGGATTCGCTGGCCGAGGCGATCATCACTACCGATGCGGCCGGCCTCATAACCTATATCAATGCCGCGGCGGAGCGGCTCACCGGCAGCTTGTCAGCCGCCGCGGTCGGCAAGACCCTCGAGGACATAGTCGGTTTTGTCGACGAAACGGATCGGCGCCTGTTGTCCGATCCGGTGCGGCAGGCGTTGACGAGCGGTACGCCCGTGAACCTGAGCCGCCGCGCCTTGTTGCTGTCGCGGACCAACGGCAGTGAGCGTTCCATCGAGTTGTCGGCTTCCCCGATTCGCGATGATGCGAAGGAGCTGGTGGGCGCGGTTGTGCTGCTGCACGATGTAACCGAGTTGCGCGGGCTCGCGCGCCAGATGTCGTATCAGGCGACACACGATGCGCTGACGGGCCTGGTGAACCGGCGCGAGTTCGAGACGCGCCTGGAGGAGTCGATTGAAAGCGGCCATCGGGGCGATGGCCAGCACGTGTTGTGTTATCTCGATCTCGACCGCTTCAAGGTGGTGAATGACACCAGCGGCCACCTTGCCGGCGACAGCATGTTGCGCGAAGTGGCGAAGGTGCTGCGCGATGCGGTTCGCGATAGCGACACAGTCGCGCGCCTGGGCGGGGACGAGTTCGGCATGTTGCTGATCGGCTGCCCGTTGGAGAAGGCGCGGCAGATCGCGGACGATGTGTGCCGCGCGGTCGGTGACTACCGGTTTGTCTGGAAGGACAAAATCTTCAATATCGGGGTCTCCATCGGCCTGGTGGAGATCTCGCGCGAGAGCGGCTCGCTCGAAGAGTTGTTTGCCGCCGCCGATTCAGCCTGCTACGTGGCCAAGAAACAGGGGTCGGGCCGGGTGGCCGTCTACTCCGCGCGTGACGAGGCATTGGCGCGCCACACCGGCGAGATCCAGTGGCTGCAGAAACTGCAAGGCGCCTTGAAGGACAATCGCTTCCAGTTGTACCACCAGCCCATCGTGCCCGCCTATGGCCAGGATGGCGGCGGCCCTGCGATGGAGGTGTTCGTGCGCCTCCAGGATGAGGCGGGCCACGAAGTACCGCCCTCGGATTTTGTGCGCGCCGCGGAACGTTACCGTTTGATGAGTCTCGTCGATCGCTGGGTGGTGCAGACGACACTGGCAGCGTTGGGTCGGGGAGCGATTCCGGTTCCGTCCAACCGCAGTGTTGCCATCAACGTGTCGGGTCAGACGCTGGGCGATGTGCAGTTCCTCGAGTTTGTGGTGGAGTGCCTGGACAGCACGGGCGTCACGCCTTCCCAGGTGTGTTTCGAGATTACCGAAACGGCGGTGGTGGCCAACCTCGACCACGCACGCCGCTTTGTCGGGGTGCTCCATGGCATGGGGTGCCAGTTCGCCCTGGATGATTTCGGCTCGGGGGTGGGCTCGTTCTCCAATCTGAAAAACCTCCCCATGGACTACCTGAAGATCGACGGCTCGTTCATGCACAACCTGGCCCGGGACTCGGTCAACCAGGCTATGGTTACGGCCATGATCAAGCTGGCTCGAACCCTGAATTTCAAGGTCATAGCGGAACAGGTCGAAGATGAGGCAGGGCTCGAGGCAGCCCGCCGCATGGGCGTGGATTACATCCAGGGATTTGTGGTCGGCAGGCCGCAGCCGTTGTCACTGGCTGCCTAGAGGGAGCGGGCCGGGCGGAACGCCGCTCAGCGGCCTTCTGGCGCCGGACCAGGGGGCGTGGTAAGAAGGGCGCCCGTCCTAACACCACAACGACTAACGGACGCGCCCTATGCAACTTGCACGACTGTGGCGTGAGCATCTTGCTGCCGGTTGCCCGACCGAGGTGGCCGGAGTCGAGATTGCCGGTAGCGATGCCCGGGCCCTGGATGCCGAGATCACGGCCTGCGCCAGCGCGTTGATCTGCAGGAAGATGACGGTCGATGGCCGGATGGAACGGCGGCTCACGGAGATCCGCTCGGCATTGACCGAGAAGCTGGCCGACAGCGATGAGCCGGTCGCCAGTGCGTATTACGCGAGGTTGAACGAGCTCGTGAGCGCGGTTCTCGTGGAATCGCACTCCGGGCGTGCGTAATAGTAATTTGGTGACGCACCGCAGGAGACGGGGCGCACATTTCTTGCTACATCGCCGACTTCGGGAGAGAGGGCCGGGAATGATCGAAGAGATGCCGCATGCCGAGGTGCCGTTGAAGGTGCTGGTGGTGGACGACCAGGCCGATTCAGCGGACGCCGTCGCCTTCATGCTGTCACTCATGGGACATGACGTGCACACGGCTTACGGACCTCGCGAGGCGATTGAGCTGTTCCGGGAGGTTCAGCCCAGTGTCGTCTTCATGGACATCAGCATGCCCGAGTTGAGTGGCCTGGAGGCCGCCGCCCGCATCCGCTCCCTGCCGGAAGGCACTTCCACGACCATCATTGCCCTGACAGGGCTGGGCCACGAGCAGGACCGGCGGCGCTCGCGCGAGGCCAGTATCGATCATCACCTGGTGAAGCCGGCTTCGCCGGCGGCCCTGCACCGGCTGCTGAGCGGCATTCAGCCAATACAACCCGCGGCCTGATTCAGCACCTGCCGACCGGCGCGCCGCGGCTGGAAAGTGTCGTGGCGCCTGCGGTTGCCCCGCGGTCGGGGTGGGGCGGTGCTACCGCCCCACAGGCAGTCGGAGCGGGACCAAGGTCCTGGCTCCGCGCGGCCAGTGCCGCGCCAATCAGATGATAGTGACCAGCAACAGGGCCACGATGTTGATGATCTTGATCAGCGGGTTGATGGCCGGGCCGGCCGTGTCCTTGTAAGGATCGCCGACCGTATCGCCCGTGACCGCGGCTTTGTGGGCATCCGAGCCTTTGCCGCCGAAGTTGCCTTCCTCGATGTACTTCTTCGCGTTGTCCCAGGCGCCGCCACCGGTGGTCATGGAAATGGCCACAAACAACCCGGTGACAATCGTGCCGATGAGGACCCCCCCCAGCGCCCGCACGCCTGCGTCTTCTCCCATCAGGAACTTCACGGCATACACAACGACGATCGGTACGAGGATGGGCAGCAGAGAAGGAATGATCATTTCGCGAATGGCGGCCCGGGTCAGCAGGTCCACCGCGCGGGAATAGTCGGGCTTGGCCGTGCCTTCCATGATGCCCTTGATTTCGCGGAACTGGCGCCGGACTTCATTGACGACCGAACCGGCGGCACGACCCACGGCCTCCATGGCCATTGCGCCGAACAGGTAAGGAACCAACCCGCCAATGAACAAACCGATGACCACCGCGGGATCGAACAGCGAGAACAACTGGTGCGGGTGCCGGCCGACGGTGTCGAGATTGTGTGTGTAGTCGGCAAACAGCACCAGGGCCGCAAGGCCTGCGGAGCCGATTGCGTAACCCTTCGTCACGGCCTTGGTTGTGTTACCCACTGCATCGAGCGGGTCCGTGATGTCGCGAACGGCTTTCGGCAGTCCGGACATCTCCGCGATTCCGCCGGCGTTGTCGGTGATCGGGCCGTAGGCGTCCAACGCGACAACCATTCCCGTCATTGACAGCATGGACGTGGCTGCAATGGCGATGCCGTACAGACCCATGCCCGAGTGGAAGGACTCACCGAGTTGGTAGGAACCGTAGATGGCAAAGCACACGGCAATCACAGGCAGGGCAGTCGACTTCATGGACACGCCCAGTCCGGCGATGATGTTGGTTGCATGGCCGGTCTGGGAGGCGGCCGCCACGCGCTGCACCGGGCTGTATTCAGTCGCGGTGTAAAACTCGGTGATCATGATCAAAGCGGCGGTCAGAGCCAGGCCAACCAACGCACAGCCATAGAGGGAGCTGACATTGCCGGTGCCGGCCATCAACTGGTGCGTGATGAAGTAGAAGGCCACCGCGGAGACGACGCCGGAAACAATGACACCCTTGTACAGGGCGTTCATGATCTTGCCGCCTTCCTTGGCCGACACAAAGAACGTGCCGAGAATCGAAGCCACAATGGACGCAGCGCCCAGTGCCAGCGGATAGATCAGCGCACTGAACTTGTTTGCTTCGTCGCTCGCGAACAGCAAACCGCCCAGCAGCATTGTGGCCACCAGCGTCACGGCGTAGGTTTCGAACAAGTCAGCCGCCATGCCGGCGCAGTCACCCACGTTGTCGCCGACGTTGTCGGCAATGACCGCCGGGTTGCGAGGGTCATCTTCAGGAATTCCTGCTTCGACTTTGCCGACGAGGTCCGCACCGACGTCCGCGCCTTTCGTGAAAATACCGCCGCCGAGACGCGCAAAGATCGAGATCAGCGAGCCGCCGAACGCGAGGCCGACGAGCGCGTGCAACGCGCCTTCATCGCCAACGGATGAGCGTAGGGCTGCGAAATAACCGGCGACACCGATCAGTCCGAGTCCGACGACGAGCATTCCGGTGATCGCGCCGCCGCGGAACGCAACACTGAGTGCTGCATTCAACCCGCGAGTCGCCGCCTCCGCTGTGCGCACGTTCGCTCGCACTGAGATGTTCATGCCGATGTAACCCGTCAGTCCCGACAGGAATGCGCCAACTGCAAAGCCGCCGGCGGTCGCCCAGCCGATGGCCACACCGAGCGCAATGAACAGAAGGATTCCGACAATGAAGATCGTCGTGTATTGACGATTGAGGTAAGCCTTGGCGCCCGCTTGAATCGCTGCAGCGATCTCCTGCATGCGGGCATTGCCCGCCGGCAGACGCAGAATAGACATCATCGAGAACACGCCGTACAGCACGGCCAGGACACCAGCAGCGATTGCAACCCACAGCCAAGAAGCAGCATCGATCACAGGCTTCCCCCCCAAAACAACCAGTTGTAGTTCGGTTCAGCGGACCTGAGCGGTGAACAGTTTGACAGCTCGTAACGACCCGCCAAAAAACGCGCGGGCACTGTAGCACAACCCCCAGGCCGCCCCGCTAGCGGGCGCAGGGCCAGGACGCGGCGGAAAAGAACCCGGGCTCCGCGCGGCCTTTGCCGCGCCAATTGAAAAATCAGGCCTTGAAATCGGTTTTCAGCTTGCGCTTCACGCCAACCCCCTTGATCCGGACGTAGTCCGGGAGTCCGTCCTTGTATGGCGGGTAGGCTTCGCCCCCGATGAGCGGCTCGAGGTAGCGGCGGCAGGCCTCGGTTATTCCAAAACCGTCGGCCGTGATGTATTCAGGCGGCAGCTTCTTTTCCTTGTTGGCTACCTCGGCCAGCGGGACGTGACCGATGGTCCACTTGTAGGGCTTTGAGGCCTTGCGAACGATGGTCGGCATGACGGCGTTGACGCCTTTGACGGCGAGCTCGACAGCCGCCTTGCCGACCGCATAGGCCTGGTCCACGTCCACCTTTGATGCAATGTGTCGCGCCGCACGCTGCAGGTAGTCGGCAACCGCCCAGTGATATTTGTACCCGTGCGCCTCGCGGACCATGTTTGCCACGAGCGGTCCGACACCACCGAGTTGTGTATGTCCGAACGCATCGGTCGTACCGGCGTCGGCGAGGAATTTGCCGTCCGGAGTTGCGCTGCCCTCGGAAACGACGATGACGCAAAAGCCATAGTCGGTGACGCACTGCTTGACTTTGCCCAGGAACTTGTCTTTTTCGAACGGCACTTCGGGGAACAGGATGATGTGCGGCGGATCGCCCGCCTTGCGTCCCGCAAGTCCACCCGCGGCGGCTATCCAGCCGGCATGGCGCCCCATCACTTCGAGAACAAATACCTTGGTCGAGGTCCGCGCCATCGACGCCACGTCCAGCGCCGCTTCGCGCGTGGACACAGCGATGTACTTCGCCACGGAACCGAATCCGGGACAGCAGTCAGTATGCGGCAGGTCGTTGTCGACCGTTTTGGGCACACCGACGCAGGTGATCGGATAGCCCATGGACTCGCCGATCTGCGAGACCTTGAGGGCGGTATCCATGGAGTCGTTGCCGCCGTTGTAGAAGAAATAGCCAATGTCGTGCGCCTTGAATACTTCAATCAGGCGCTCGTACTCAGCCTTGTTCTGCTCCAGGCCCTTGAGCTTGAATCGGGCCGAGCCGAAAGCCCCGGCGGGGGTGTGCTTCAGGCCTTTCAGGAGGGCCGGGCTTTCCTTGTAGACATCGATCAGGTCCTCGGTGAGCGCGCCAATGATGCCGTGCCGCCCGGCATAGAGCCGGCCAATCTGGCGGGGGTGTTTTTTCGCGGTCTCGATGACACCGGCCGCCGAGGCATTGATGACGGCGGAGACACCACCTGACTGGGCGTAGAACGCGTTCTTGGGGGCGGTTTTTTTCTTGGCCATGTTTGACAGTTGCGCACTGGTGAGGGGATGGGGCCTAAGGATAGCGCAGGGCATGGCTTTTGCGCCCGGATGACGAGTTTGACCTTGCCTGGAACGGCCGGTAACGTGGCGGGCCTTTCTGTCGATACGAAACCGAAATAAATCACATCATGCGCATTGTTCTGTTGGGGGCGCCCGGATCGGGCAAGGGAACGCAGTCTCAGCGTCTGGTGAAGGAGCACGGGATTCCGCAGATCTCCACCGGCGATCTGTTGCGCGCCGCCGTCGCCAAGGGCACGGCGTTGGGTGTTCGCGCCAAGGAGACGATGGATGCCGGCAGGCTCGTAGAGGACGAAATTGTGCTCGGCATGATTCGCGAGCGGCTGGCCGAGCCGGATGTTGCGAATGGATTTATTCTCGATGGTTTTCCGCGCAACCTGCTGCAAGCCGACGCGCTCGATGCGTTGCTGACGGAGTTGGGTCAGCCGTTGGATGCTGTTGTGCAAATGGATGTCGAATACGACGAGCTCATGCGTCGCATTTCCGGGCGCCGCTCGTGCGCCGATTGCGGCGCCGTTTTCAACGTGTTGACCACGCCCGCGGATCGGATTGAACACGACAAGTGTCCGAAGACGGGCGAGCCGCACAAGTTGTTTCAGCGGCCGGATGACACTGAGGAAACGGTTGCGAAGCGCTTGAAGGTGTACGAAGAGAAAACCCGGCCGCTGATTGATTTCTATCGCGGGAAGGGGATTCTGCAGACCATCAACGCCGAAGGGGACGTTGAGGAAATCACCGGGCGCCTGGAGGAAGCGTTGCAGGCTGCCACGGCGCGGAAGCCCGCGGCCGCTGCGAAGCGCAAGGCGGCGCCCGCGAAGAAAAAGGCGGCCGCTGAGGCGCCGGCCGACGGAGCGGCGGCAAAGTCACTCTCGAAGAAAGCGCCGGCCAAAAAGCGGCCGGCGAAGTCGGCTGCGGGGAAGGCCCAGGGCGCCGCTACCAAGACCAACGCGAAAGACGCGGGCAAGAGAACCGCCGCTAAGGCTGGTGGTAAAGGGGTGGGCAAGGGCGCCGCCACCAAGGTCAGTGGTAAAGGGGCGGGCAAGAGCGCTGCTACCAAGATCAGTGGTAGAGGTACGGGCAAGGGCGCCGCCGCGAAGGGCGCGCGTCGCACGGCAGCGGTTGCGAAGGTGGGGCGTAAGGTGAAGAAGGGCCCGGCGCGTCGTACGACGGCGAAGAAAAAGTCGGCGGCGAAGAAGGCTGGGAAGCGGTCTCGCTAACAGCGGACGAAGGCGCGGTGCAGGTCCGGGCGCGCGCGGGCTTGCGCAGCGGGGTGCGACGACGGGCTTGTGTAGCAGGGTGCGACGATCAGTCGCCCTGCAACTCCCGGACATTGACCTGCGAGTCATACATCTGCAGGTCAGCCGCGGCACTCTGCTGGGCAGTGGCGTGTTGGTCAGGCGAGCTTGCGCGCGGCGCTACGCGCGGCAACACCACGGTGAATGTTGACCCTCGGTTGGCTCCTTCGCTGGTGGCCGTGACCGTACCGCCGTGCAACTCAACCAACCGCTTGGCCAACGCGAGTCCCAACCCCAGGCCGGAGAATCGTTGCTCGGGAGACGTGTCGGCGCGCCAGAAGCGGTCGAACACAAACGGCAGCATGTCACTGGCGATGCCGGTACCGGTGTCGGTAACTGAAATTTCGCAGTCCGGACCTTCGGATCGCAAGGTCACGAGGGCCAGCCCGCCGCGCGGCGTGAACTTGATGGCATTGCTCACCAGGTGCCAGATGACCTGTTGCAGCCGGTGTGGATCGCCGAAAACCAGGCAGTCGGGCTTGGAGAATTCCTTGCGCAACTGCACGCCCTTGGCCTTGGCCATGGGCTGCAGAATATCCAGGGCGGCTTCCACAATCTCACAGATGTCGGTTTCTTCGGGATCGACGCGAATTTTGCCGCTGGTGACAGCGGCGAGATCCAGCAGGTCATCCACCAGATGGGCGAGATGGCGTGCATTGCGGGAAATGGTCTGACCGGCGGATTGAGTTTCCGTGGCATCGAGCCGGCCCAGCTCCATCAGCCGCGACCACCCCAGGATGGAATTGAGCGGCGGCCGCAGCTCGTGCCCCAGGGCCTCAATGAACTCGTCTTTCAGCCGGCCCGCGCGCTCGGCCTCGAGCCGCGCGGCGCGCTCGAACTCGAGCAGGGCACGCAGCTCATCGAGGGACTCGTTCATGTGAGAACAGCACCAGTCACTAGTCTATTTTCCGACGCACTCTACCATTCATTGGTTCAAAGCGCGGCCAGCATGCGATTGCCTACAATCTCGCGCCGCCAGCCGTGCAGCACTCCAACGTCGCGGCGTCCCTCCACCAGCAGCTCGAGGTCGCGCCGGGTGGCCAACACTTCCGGGCTCAAGCCGAGCTCGGCCGCCAGCGCCTGATTGAGTGCGCCGAGCTTTTTGACCAGCGCCGTCTTGGCAGGGTCGGGGCGGGAGCGCACATTGATCGGCGGGGGCGGCTCGGGAACTGCTGCTGCGCGTATACACTCGAGGATATCGGCGCCGCAGTGCTTCAGCACACCCGCGGGAAACTCCGGAATGGCTGCAATCGCCTCCAGCGAGCGCGGCACCTGCATGACAATATCGCGAAGCGCTGCATCATCGAGAATCCAGCCTCGCGGTCTGTTGCGTTCAATCGCGCGCCGCTCACGCCATGCAGCAAGTAGTTGCGCGAGGCGCTCACGCGCGGGATCGAGCGACCGCAAGCCCTTGATGCGAAGCCAGGCCTCGTCGGGGTCGGTGGTGATATTGCGCGTGTCCTCGAGGTCATGCAGCTCTTCGGCGAGCCATGTGAGGCGTCCGCTACGCTCGAGCTGTTCCTCCAGATGTGCCTTCAACGGCAACAGATAGCGAACGTCATCCAGCGCATATTCAATCTGCTCAGGCGACAGCGGCCGGCGCGACCAATCGGTACGTGTGTGTGATTTCGGAAGCTCTTTGCCAAGCAGGCGCCGTACGAGCTCGCCATACCCGATCTGCGCAGGCAGGCCTGTCAGGGCGGCGGCAATCTGTGTATCGAATACCGGGCGCACCAGCCCCGCGATGGGAAACAGTACTTCGACATCCTGTCGCGACGCATGCATGACCTTCGTGATCGATGGCGCCGTCAGCATTGCCGCGAGGGATGAGAGATCAGTAAGCGCCAGCGGATCAACGCACCAGGCGTCGCTATGTGACGACAGTTGCACCAGGCACAGCTCCGCTCGATAGGTTCGCTCCCGCAGAAACTCCGTATCGAGCCCCACGAGATCGCACGTTTGCAGCTCGGCGGCGAGCCCCGTGAGGGCAGAGGATGTCGTGACTATGGTTTGCAACGGTCGAAGGTCACATGGCTCATGGGGGCTGTACAATCGGCAAGATGCACATTATGCGAGTCGGACGCCGGTATACAAAGTAATGAACGTATGTAGAAGGGTGAGCCGGCGATGACTGAGCTTCTACGGCTTTTTACCCAGATCGCCCTGTCACGCAAAGGTCCCCAGGACCTGCCGGCCTCAGCCATTCTGCTCGCGCTGACGATTTGCGGTTATTTCGCCGTCCATCTGGTTGTCGGTACAGTGCTGCCGCCGATGCCCGGGCCGTGGATCAATCATCTGATCCTGGACATCGTGTTTACGTTCTGCTGGTACGCGCTTCTGCTGTACGTGGCGAAAAAGCCCGAACGCTTCCTCCAGACGGCGACCGCGGTGTATGGCTATCAGGCCGTACTGTCACCCCTGTTGGTTGCTGCATTGTGGTTGCAGCGGCGATTCGAGCAGGATTCCCTGTGGCAGTTCCCGGTGACCCTGGTCAGCCTGGCTCTGCTCATCTGGATCATTGCGGCCAACAGCCACATTGTGAAGGCAGCCCTCGAATGGTCCATGGCGCCGAGTGTTGCCCTCGTCATACTGCAGACGCTGGCGGGCGACCTCCTGGTGCTCACCCTGTTTCACTCATCAACTTCGTAGCGATTAGAACGATGCACGTCCACATACTCGGAATCTGCGGCACTTTCATGGGCGGCATTGCCGCCATCGCCCGCGCAGCCGGTCATCGGGTGACCGGCTCCGACAAGAACGTCTATCCCCCGATGAGCACTCAGCTCGAGGCAATGGGCATCAACATCGTGCAGGGCTTCGAAGCCGCGCAACTGGATCCGGCTCCCGATGTTGTAGTCGTCGGCAACGTCATGACCCGCGGCCAGCCGGTCATTGAAGCGTTACTCGAGCTGGGTATTCCCTATGCTTCGGGTCCCGAGTGGCTGTCACGCGAGGTCCTGAAGGATCGTTGGGTGTTGGCGGTGGCAGGTACGCACGGCAAGACCACCACCACCTCCCTCCTGACCTGGATCCTGGAAAAGTCGGGGCTCGCCCCGGGCTTTCTGATCGGCGGCGTGCCTTCCAACTTCGATACCAGCGCGCGCCTCGGTAACGAGCCGTTTTTTGTGATCGAGGCGGACGAATACGACACCGCCTTCTTCGACAAGCGCGCGAAGTTTGTGCACTACCGGCCGCGCACGGCGATTCTCAACAACCTGGAATATGACCACGCCGATATCTATCCGGATGTCGAATCGATCGAGCGCCAGTTTCATCACCTCGTCCGAATAGTGCCCGGCAGTGGCCGCATCGTCTGGAACGCCTCCGACGCGCGGCTCGAAAAGACACTCGAGATGGGATGCTGGACACCGTGCGAGGGCTTCTCGCGTTCCGCGGTACCG
Source organism: Pseudomonadota bacterium (assembly GCA_018241505.1). Lineage (GTDB taxonomy): Bacteria > Pseudomonadota > Gammaproteobacteria > Steroidobacterales > Steroidobacteraceae > 13-2-20CM-66-19. The sequence goes on from JAFEDS010000028.1 coordinate 23,300, forward strand.
GATGCGCTGTGGACGGCGCGACCAACAGGGAACACGGACGATTACTCGCAGTTTGAGGTGCTGGAAGGCGGAAAACCGCGCGGCACCGTTCACTGGGACATGATCGGCGCGCACAACATGGAGAATGCGCTCGCGGCTATTGCGGCGGCCCGGCATGCCGGCGTGACCGTAGAGCACGCCATCGAGGCCCTGGAATCATTCAAGGGTATCGCACGGCGCATGCAGCTCCGTGGCGAGGTCAATGGGATTCGCGTGTACGATGATTTCGCGCACCATCCGACAGCGATAGCCACGACAGTCGATGGATTGCGGCGGCGAGTGGGCAATGCTCGTATCATCGCGGTCCTCGAACCGCGGTCGAACACCATGAAAATGGGCGTGCATCAGAAGACACTCGGGCCGTCGCTGCTGGGCGCGGACGATGTCTGGCTGTTCACGCCGCCTGATCTGGGTTGGGACGCGAGCCCGATCGTCGCCTCGCTCGGCCAGAAGGGGCACTCGGGCCGTGACATTCCCTCGCTCGCCGCGGACCTGGCGAAAGCCGCCCGGCCGGGCGATCACATCCTGATCATGAGCAATGGGGGCTTCGGTGGCCTGCACGGCAAAGTGCTGGCCGAGTTGGAGAAAAAACGCGCCAGCCAATGATTCCGCTTTTCCCACTCAACACGGTGTTGTTTCCACACGGTCCGCTGCCGCTGCGGATCTTCGAGACGCGGTACGTGGATATGGTCCGCTATTGCATGCGAGAGCAATCGCCGTTTGGAGTCGTGTTGATCCGGGCCGGTTCCGAGGTGGGAAGTGCTGCCGTGGGAGAGACCAGTGTGGTGGGTACAACGGCGCGCATTCTGGATTTCAACGGGCTGCCGGACGGCTTGCTGGGCATAACCTGCCAGGGCGAGCGTAAGTTTTCGGTAACAAAGCACTGGCAACAGGAAGACGGTCTTCATTGCGCCGAGGTGCTGTTCGCCGAGCCTGAAGAAGCGGTCGACGTACCCTTCGAGTATGAACATCTGAGCGAGTTGCTGCGCAAGGTGTTGCCGGAGCTGGGTGAGTTGTATGCGCATGTGCCGAAATACTTTTCGAACGCGTCCTGGGTGGGTTGCCGCCTGGCCGAGATCCTGCCGATCGCATTGTCGGAGAAACAATTGTGTCTGGAGCTCGACGACCCCATTGCCCGCCTGGCACGCCTGAGTCCCCTGATTCGCAAGGCGGAGGATTGAGTCCAGTCGCACGGCGCGATTTTCTGCGGCTGACGGCCGGGTCGCTGGCGATTTCCAGCGCGCTGGCAACATCGATGGCGGCGCGCGCGGCGACGCTGGCAGCGCCTGCGGAAACCACAAGCGTACAGGCGAAGACCACAAGCGCATACGCGGAAACCACAAGCGCACAGGCGGAGACCACGCCCACGCAGGCGGTGACCGCGGCGACACGATCCGATGAAAGAGGCCACTGGCCCGACGCCATTATCGTGAACGCACTCGGCGGCCTGGAGGATCCCAACCCCACGCCATCTGACGAGCGCGCCGTTCGTGATGCACTGGCCTCGGGACTCACCGCCGTCAATGTCACGTTAGGTCATGTTTTCGGCGCGGGTGAGCCGTTTGAGATCACAGTGCGCGATATAGCGAAGACCGACTCTCAGATTCGCGCCAATCCCAACAACCTGCTGAAGGTCTATACCGCCGCTGACATCCTGCGAGCCAAGGCCGAGCACAAAGTAGGTCTCATCTACGGCTTTCAGAACGCCGCGATGCTGGGCAACGATGCTTCGCGCGTGGAGATTTTCGCGAGGCTCGGCGTCAGGGTCGTGCAGCTCACCTACAACGGGCCCAATGCTCTCGGCGATGGCTCGATGGTGGCCGAGAATCGGGGACTCAGCCCGTTCGGGCATGAAGTGGTGGAGCGATTGAATGCGAACCAGGTCATGGTCGATCTCTCGCACAGCGGCCAGCGCATCTGCCTGGATGCCGCGCGCGCCTCGAGACAACCGATCTCAATCAATCACACGGGCTGCCGGGCCCTCGTGGATGTGCCGCGAAACAAGACGGACGAGGAATTGCGCCTGGTAGCAGCGAAGGGCGGCTTCGTCGGCATCTATTTCATGCCGTTCCTGAGCAAAACGAGTCACCCGACAGCGGACGATGTGGTCGCGCATATCGAGCATGCAGTCAATGTCTGTGGCGAGGATGCCGTTGGAATCGGCACTGATGGCTCGGTCACCGCCATCGACGATCTGACGGCGTACAGGGCCGTCATCGCGCAGGAGAATGCGGATCGGCGCAAGGCCGGAATCAGCGCTCCCGGAGAAGGGCCTGACATCGTGCCGTTCGTAGTCAATCTGCGCGGCGTCAACCAGTTCTACGAGCTGGCGGACCGGCTCCAGCAGAAGGGCGTTTCCACCGGGCGGGTTGAAAAGATTCTCGGCCGCAATTTCGTGCGCTACGCACGAGATGTCTGGGGCGCGTAGTACCGCACCAGGAAGATGCCCAGCAGCACGGTCCAGCCGAACACCAACCAGCCGACGAAGCCGTCGAACTGACTCAACAGGAAGCTCAGGGGCTGGTCACGGACCGGCTTCGTGAGGTCGCGGGTGAACAGCATCACCCAGACCCAACCCGCGTGGAGTCCTACGCAGGCCGCGATGTTGCCGGTCCTCGCGCGAATCATAACGAGCACCATTCCGACGGCAAACAGACAAAAGTACGCATCTGCCATGACCAGCGGCTCCGCGAACCGGTGGAGCATGCCGGCGAGCAGATCGAGGCCGCTGCGAGCGGTCGGGTGGGCGTCTACATCGTGGTAGCTGTCCAGGAAGTGCACCGCCGCGTACACGAGGGAAGTCAGGACGACGGCCTTTTTCGTACCCGATTCGCGTTCGATGGCCGAGAACATCACGCCCCGCAGCATGGTTTCCTCTATGAAGGCCACCGCGAGGCCGCTCGCGAGGCGACTGAAGACGATTTTCACCAGCTTGCCACCCGTGACGGTCGACGCCTGCGACCAGTCCAGCAGCCCCAGTGCCGACATGATTCCGACGATGGCCATCATGCCAACCACGCCAAATACGAGCGCTTTCAACATTTCACGGACGAACAGCGGGCGCGGGAGGGCGTAGCCGAGGCTTCTCTTGTCGGCCATGCCGACGCGGCGAGCCACCAGGGTGAAGCTGATGGCGAGGGCCAGCATTCCTATGCGATCGCCTATGCGATGGAACGGGAAATCGAAGTACGGATGCAGGAGTAGCCATGCCGGGTACGTGAAGATGGCGATGGAAGCCAGCGCAGCCAGCATCAGGCCGAAGAACAGGGTGAACGCGCGCATCAGCCGTCCCTCAGGCTCGAATATGGCCCCAAATACAGAGGCAGTTGGGCTATCGCAGGCGCTTGTCGACTACTGACAATGGCGTTGTGGGCAATAACCATGGAAGGTTGAGTCATGCAAGAACAACGTGCACGTAAAATACTTCAGGCTCTCGTACAGGGAGTGGATCCAACGACGGGTGCGGAACTGGAGGCCGGAACGGTGTTGCAGCGGGCGGATGTGCTCCGTGCCCTGCTCGCCGGCGTCGCGGCCCTCGAGCAGCTTTCCGCACGGGCGCAGCGGCGGGCGCAACTACCGGAAAATGTTGGCTTGCCGTGGTCGTCGGACGAGGAACGCGCGCTGATATCGGAGTTCCAGGCGGGTGACCCGCTTAACGATATCGCGGCGAAGCACGGACGAACCCTGCGCGCGATCGAGGCTCGCCTCGAGAGACTCGGGCTCATCACGGCCGACCAGCGGACTACTAACAACAGCTTCACCGGAGCCCCAGCATCGCGCGCCAACGATCCACAACCGCCGTGAGGCGGAAGCGCGGATCGGGCGCGGTGCTCGGGCGGCCTCCGGCCCGCCAGTCGCGGATACGCTCGATGTAGGCGTCGAACAGTCCGAGGCTGTCCGCGAAGCGTGCTGGTCCGCGGCGCCAAGCGGGGGAGAGGCTCTGGAAGACTGCTTCGTAGGCCCGCTGACCCAAGGTCACGGGGAGTACCTGCTGCGGGTCGCCGACGATTTCGGCGGCCGCTCCGCAGTCGCAGGTGAGAACGGGCGTGCCAACGGCCTTGGATTCGGCGAACACGAGGCCAAAGGTCTCCGGAATGACGAAGTTGGGAAAGAAGGTACACAGCGCGGAGCGGACTTCCTTGTGAATCCGCTCCTGCGGCTGAGGGCCCAGATACTCGACACCCTCAATGAGGGATGATTTGCGAATCTTGTAGCCGGGGTTGCCGACCTGTATCCGCAGGTCCGGCATTCTCCGGCGCAGGGCGCGAAAGGCATCGAGGGTGAACGCCAGACCCTTGTTGGGCGAGGAAAAAAAGACCAGCTTGCGCTCGTCAATCGCGGAGCCGTCGGGCGTGAGATCGTCGGAAACGGGGTTGTAGATTGTTACGGCCTTCACGACATCGGCTACGCCGATCTTGCGTACGGTGGCCTCTACACCTCGGCGCTGAGAATCCGAGACACAGATGATCGTAACGTTGCACTCGCGCAGGTGCTGAGCGGTGGCGGCAAGTCGTCTGCCGCGCTTCGAGCCGGGCCTCAGTTGATCATGGACCCAAAGGTATGTTTTTGCATCAGGATAGAGCGCTCGCACCTTGGGAAGTGCGCGCGAGTCGCGATTCAGGATCACGTGTTCGATGCCGGCGATCTTCCCGGGCGGCAAATACGAGCCGAATGCTTCCGTGCGGTTGTGCTGCATGACGAACGCGCCGAGCGCGTCGGCAATACGCGTGATGCTGGCCTCAGTGCCACCGGTGGCTTGCTGGGTCAACGTACGCGTGTCGTACGGTCGCTGGCAGGCGGGGTCGTAGAACAACACGGAACTCATTGACGGTATTCTATGCCAATGAAGCTGACGGCCTGCATCATCACTTACAACGAGGCGGATCGCATCGAGTCCTGCCTCCGGTCCGTGAGCTTCTGCGACGAGATCATCGTGGTTGATTCCCACTCGACGGACGCGACTCGGCAGATTGCCGGCTCACTGGGGGCTCGGGTGATTGAGCGTGACTGGCCCGGCTATCGCTCGCAGAAGCAATTTGCCATTGAAAGCGCCAGTCACGACTGGGTGCTGTGCCTGGATGCGGACGAGCGTGTGACTGGTGAGTTGCGCCAGGAGATCGAGACGTTGCGTGGCCGTGGCTTTCCTGCGCATGCGGGTTGGTCTGTACCGCGAATCACCGATTATTTTGGGCGTTTTCTGCGCCGCGGCAACACCTATCCGGACCGTCTGATCCGGCTGTTCGATCGGCGCCGCGGCGGCTGGATTGGAGAGGAGATCCACGAGAACACGCGCGTGAGCGGCACCGTCGGGCGGCTCTCAGGCCACCTGGAACATTTCTCCTATCGAAGTCTCACGGATCATCACAACCGCATGGCTCGTTACGCCGATCTCATGGCGCGTGCCTCGTACGCGCGGGGCAAGCGATGCGGGTTGCTGAAAGTGCTGTTCAACCCGCAGTGGCGCTTTTTCCGGGGTTATGTGCTGCGGCTGGGGTTTCTGGATGGCTGGCGGGGGCTCGTCTTTCACCTCGTGGAGGCGAATTACGTGCGGCGCAAATACCTGGGGCTGTATTTTCTGTCGCGCGGACTGCCACCCTAATTGAGTTGCTCTGCCTTGTAACCGTCGCGGCGCAGAAGGTCGAGCAGTCCGCCATCGCCGACGAGATGCAGCGCGCCCACGACAACGAACGCATCCTGATTGCCGTGCAGAAGGGTTTCAATCTGCGGCACCCAGCGTTTGTTGCGTTCGCTGACCAGCACTCGATATAGATTGGGAAACGACTTGTATTCTTCGCTCAACAGCGCTGCGAGCTTCGCTGCGTTCCCCGAGCGCCAGGCGTTCACGACAGATTGTGTTTCCCCGGCCACGTCGTGCATTTCATCCACGACCATGTCTAGAAAGCGTCCTTGATCGGCGTTTGACATGCCTTGCAGGGCGCCGAGCTGTTCGTCCAACGTTTCCAGGCCACTGATGGGCTTTCCATCGGCCTGCGCCTTGTGTTCCAACTGCTGCTCGACACCGCTTTGCCGATCGAAACCCATCTGCATGTACTGCATTTCAACCAACTGCAGGCCGACAACCCACGGCTGCATCATGTCGATGGCTTCCATTGGCACGCCCAGGCGCTCGGCTTCCTTGCTGACGCGTCGGTAGCGTTCATCGCCGATCGTTGCACGAAGCGTGGCGCCCTCCTTCAGCATCCCGTTTTCCATCATCCACGATGCCATTACCGTCGGATCGATCTTGTCGATGGCGAGCTCCATTACAACGGCCTTGGCATCCTTGTAGGCGCGATCGAAGCCCGGCGGCAGGGTGGCGTCCGTGGCCTTGAGCAGATGAACGGAGCCGGCGAGATAAATGGTGCTGTGATCGCCGTGTATGGCCCAGACGGGACTGGCGGCGTGTGCAGTTACGCTGCCGAGTAGACTGAGTGCAAGGAGCCACCAACGCGTTTTTCGACCCACACAACCTCCGTAAACAGCGAGCCATCGGAATGCAGCTCGAGAGTGCGGTAGGCGGGCGGGCGCCGGTCCACGGCAAACTCGTCGGCATGCGGCACAAACTGTGCGCACGTCGATGGCGTCGCTAACAAGCGTACGTTGTTGCGCATTCCTTCGTACGCCTGGTGCACGTGGCCCCAGACGACTGCGCGTACATTATCGTGCCGGTCGATCACATTGAAAAATTCTTCGGCGTTCTCGAGCGCTACTCGATCCAGCCAGCGGCTCGCCATCGCGATCGGGTGATGGTGCAGTGTGACCAGGCAATGGCGCCCATCGGCCGTCTTCAACGCGTCATCGAGCTGTGCGAGCGACTTGTCGCTCAGGCGCCCGCTCGCCGATCCCGGCAGCGCGCTGTCGAGCAGCACGATTCGCCATGCGTCGTAATCGCGGTGGCCGCCAACCGTGAAGGGATCAACGCGCAACTCGCGGCGCATCACCGCCGGATCGTCATGATTTCCGGGTATGCACAGAATCGGCATACCGAGCTGTCCAAACACGCGACGGATGTGCTTGTAGCCGGTGGGATCGTCCTGCACGAGATCGCCCGTGACGAGCACAACATCCGGCGGCCATGCTGAGGACTGCTGTGCACAGTCAAGCGCAGCCTCGAGCGCGGGGAGCGTTGCAATCCCGCGCAGCGTTTCCGTCTCGCTCCCGTAAAGATGCGGATCGGTGAATTGGATGAGACGCAAAACTGTCATGATGGGGACAGCGTATCAGACGGTCCCTGGGCCTCTGCAGTGAACTGGGTCATGCACCCGCGGCGGGTATTCGCGAACATGACGCAGTACCGTGTCAGCGCCAGAAATTGTGAAGCCAAACGGCTACATATAGTCGCATCGACCGAGCCCAATGTCGCGTGTGAGTTCGCCCATGTCGGTCCTTCCAGACAGCACGTGGGGCGCTCATTCGCAGATCCGTCGGACGCCCGTCCCGGCCGCGTGCCCGTACAAGCTGGGGTCCGCGCTTCGCACTATGGCAAACTGCTCCTTTACACACCCTTCCTGCGACCCGAACAAAGATCTCTATGAGCACCAAACGCGAGCTGGCCAACTGCATTCGTGCGCTTTCCATGGACGCTGTCGAACACGCCAAATCGGGGCATCCAGGCGCACCAATGGGGATGGCGGACATCGCCCAGGTCCTGTGGGGCGACTTTCTCAAGTACAACCCGGGGCACCCCGAGTGGGTCGATCGCGACCGCTTCGTGCTGTCGAATGGCCACGCGTCCATGCTGCTGTATTCGCTGCTGTATCTCACGGGCTATCCATTGGGCCTGGAGGAGATCAAATCGTTCCGTCAGTTGGGTTCCCGCTGCGCGGGCCATCCGGAGCACGAGGTGGGCATCGGCATCGAAACCACCACCGGTCCGCTCGGTCAGGGCCTGGCGATGGCGGTGGGTATGGCGCTCGCCGAGAAGATGCTCGCGGCGCAATTCAACAAACCCAATTTCAACATCGTCAGTCACTTCACGTACGTGTTTGCAGGTGACGGTTGCCTCATGGAGGGCGTGTCGCACGAGGCCTGTTCCTTCGCCGGCACAATGGGCCTCGGCAAGCTGATCGTGTTCTATGACGACAATGGCATCTCCATTGACGGCAAAGTGGCCGGATGGTTCCGGGATGACACGGCAAAACGCTTCGAGGGTTATCACTGGCACGTCATTCCCAACGTCGATGGCTATAACCCCGACGCCATCGCGGCGGCGATCAAAGCCGCGCAGGCGGAAACCGCACGGCCGACATTGATCATCTGCAAGACGATCATCGGGTACGGTGCGCCAGACAAGCAGGGAACGAAGTCGGCGCACGGGGAAGCGCTTGGCGCTGACGAAGTGGCGAAGGCACGCAAGCAGCTCAACTGGCCATACGAGCCGTTCGTCATTCCCGATGCACTGAAGGCGCAGTGGGATCACCGCCAGTCCGGTGAAGCCGCGGAGAAGATCTGGAAGGACCTGTTCGCGCGCTATCAGAAGGAATATCCCGAGCTCGCCGCCGAATTCGAGCGGCGCACCTCGGGACAACTGCCGAAGACCTGGCGCGATACCGCCGCGAGGACCGTGGAGTCGCTCGGCGCACAATCCAAGCCGCAAGCCACCCGCCAGTCTTCGCAGGCTGTGCTCGACCTGCTGGCACCGGGGCTGCCGGAGTTCCTGGGCGGTTCAGCCGACCTGACGCCCTCCAACAACACACAGTTCAAGAACGCCGTAACCATCACTCCGGATGATTTCAAAGGGAACTACCTGCACTACGGGGTGCGTGAGTTCGGGATGACCGCTGCATTGAACGGCATGGCGCTCCACGGTGGCTTCGTTCCCTACGGCGGAACCTTTCTCACGTTCTCCGACTACGCTCGCAATGCCGTGCGTCTGGCGTGCCTGATGAACACGCATACGATCCTGGTCTATACGCACGATTCGATTGGCCTCGGCGAGGACGGTCCGACCCATCAACCGGTGGAGCACCTCGCAAGCTTGCGCGCCATGCCGAACATGACGCTCTGGCGGCCCTGTGACGGCGTCGAGACCGCGGTGGCCTGGGTATCCTCGGTTGAACGCAAAGGCCCGACCCTGCATGTCCTGACGCGCCAAGCGCTGCCTCAGCAGCAACGGACGCCTCAGCAGCGATCGGACATTGCGCGCGGCGGTTATGTACTCATCGAGACGCAGGGTGTTCCACAATGCATTGTGATCGCCACGGGCTCGGAAATCGGCATTGCCGCGGATGCGGTGAAGGCCGCTAATTCGAAGGGTCTGCGGGTACGGCTGGTCTCGATGCCGTGCACGGAAGTCTTTGATGCGCAGGATGAAGCTTACCGTGAGAGCGTCCTGCCAAAGGCCGTGAGGGCGCGCGTGGCTGTCGAGGCCGGCGCGCCCTTGGGCTGGTGGAAATATGTCGGGCTGGACGGCCGGATTCTGGGCATCGATCGCTTCGGCGCCTCCGGAAAGGTTCAGGATCTGTTTCCACACTTCGGCTTCACAGCCGATAATGTCGAGCGGCTGATCCAAGAGCTGGTCAAGCCGTAAACCATCGTTCGAGACACTTTTTCCAGAGGTTGAGGGGCATGGCAATAAAGGTGGGAATCAACGGTTACGGTCGTATTGGACGTAACATTCTGCGCGCGCTGTACGAAGCGAAGCGAACTTCAGAGGTCCAGATCGTTGCCATCAACGACCTGGGCGATGCGAAGACCAATGCACACCTCACGCGTTACGACACGGCGCACGGCAAGTTCCCCGGGGAAGTGAAGGTCGACGGCGACTCCATGGTCGTCAACGGCGATCGTATTCGCGTGCTCGCCGAGCGCGATCCGTCGAAGCTGCCGTGGGGCGAGCTCGGCGTTGAAATTGTTCTCGAGTGCACCGGCTTGTTCACTTCGAAGGCCAAGGCTGGCGCGCACCTCAAGGGCGGCGCGAAGAAGGTCATGATTTCGGCACCCGGCGGCGAAGACGTCGATGCCACGGTCGTCTATGGCGTCAACCACCAGGTCCTGAAGAAGGACTTCACGGTCGTGTCCAACGCATCCTGCACGACCAACTGCCTGGCTCCGATGGCGAAGGTGCTGCATGACAGTGTTGGAATCGTCGCCGGCCTCATGACGACGATCCACTCCTACACGAACGACCAGGTTCTGACGGATGTGTACCACTCCGACCTGCGCCGCGCGCGCTCCGCGACGATGTCGCAGATTCCGACCAAGACCGGTGCTGCCGCGGCGGTTGGGCTCGTGATGCCGGACCTGAAGGGCAAGCTGGATGGCTTCGCGGTACGCGTACCGACCATCAACGTGTCGCTCGTGGATCTGACATTCACCGCCAAGCGCGCCACCAGCGTCGAGGAAATCAACAAGATCCTGAAGGAAGCCGCCGGAACCGCCCATTGGAAAGGTGTCCTGGGCTACAACGACGGCCCACTGGTCTCGGTTGACTTCAACCACGATTCGCACTCATCGATCTTCGACTCGACGCTCACCAAGGTTGCCGAGGGCACCCTCGTGAAGGTGTGCTCGTGGTACGACAATGAGTGGGGCTTCTCCAACCGCATGATCGACACCACGGTGGCCTGGTCGAAGGCGTCATGAAGGTCCTGCGACTGACGGATACCGACCTGCGCAACAAGCGGGTGTTGATCCGTGAGGACCTCAACGTTCCGGTGTCGAGTGGAGTGGTGACCAGCGATGCGCGGATCCGGGCGGCTCTGCCGACGATCCGCTATGCGTTGGATCAGAACGCGAAGGTGTTCATCCTCTCCCACCTCGGCCGACCCAAGGAGGGCGAGTACGACGAGTCTTTGTCGCTCGCTCCGGTCGCGACGCGTCTGTCGGAGCTGCTCGGCAAGCCGGTGCAGCTCCGTAAAGACTGGCTCGATGGCGTGGATTGTCCGACGGGCAGCGCTGTGTTGTGCGAAAACGTTCGCTTCAACAAGGGCGAGAAGAAGGACGACGAGAAGCTGGCCCGCAAGATGGCTGAGCTGTGCGATGTGTTCGTGATGGACGCGTTCGGCACGGCCCATCGCGCGGAGGCCAGCACGCACGGCGTCGCTAAGTTCGCCAAGGTGGCTTGTGCGGGCCCACTGCTGGTGGGCGAGCTCGAGGCGCTCGAGACCGCGCTCGACAAGCCGGCGCGGCCGCTGGTCGCGATTGTGGGTGGTTCGAAAGTCTCGACCAAGTTGACTGTCCTCGAGTCCCTGCTCGAGAAGGTCGACAAGCTGATTGTGGGCGGCGGCATTGCCAATACGTTCCTGGCCGCTACGGGCGTGAATGTGGGCAAGTCACTGCACGAAGGCGAGATGCTCGATGTGGCGCGCCGGCTGATGTCCAAGGCGAAGGCAAAAGGAACCGAAATTCCTCTGCCGACGGACGTTGTGGTTGCCAAGGAGTTTGCCGCCACTGCTCACGCCGATGTGCGCGATGTTCACGATGTGCGCAGCGACGAGATGATTCTCGATATCGGGCCGGATACCGGCGATCGCTTCAGCGAGCTGGTGCAAGCCGCCGGGACCATCATCTGGAACGGGCCGGTGGGTGTGTTCGAGTTCGAGCAGTTCGGTGAAGGCACACGGGCCATCTCGCTGGCCATTGCGCGCAGCAAGGCGTTCTCACTGGCCGGTGGCGGCGACACGCTCGCGGCAATTGAGAAATATAACATTGAAGATGGCATATCCTACATTTCAACAGGGGGGGGCGCGTTCCTCGAGTTTGTTGAGGGCAAGACGCTTCCCGCTGTCGCGGTGCTGGAGGAACGGGCCAAAGGTTGAGCTCCAAGGACTATGTTGAGACGCACAAAGATTGTTGCGACGGTGGGACCGTCGACGGATGACCTGAACGTATTGACGGACATGATGCGGGCCGGCCTCGATGTGGTTCGCCTGAATGCATCGCATGGGTCGGTTGAAGACCGCCGCCGCCGCCTCGGGCTGGTCCGGGAGGCCGCCAAACGCGCTGACAAATGTGTTGGTGTGCTGCTGGACCTCGGTGGGCCCAAGATCCGCATCGAAGGCTTCCGCACAGGCAAGGTTCTGCTCGAGGAAGGGCAGGCCTTCGCTTTGGACACCACGCTCGATCCCAAGTCGGGATCGCAGGAAGTGGTGGGTGTCGCGTACAAGGACCTTCCAAAGGATGTCGTCCCGGGCGACACGTTGTTGTTGGCGGATGGGCTGATCGTCCTGGACGTCGAGCGGGTGACCGGTACACGTATTGAGACTCGCGTGCGTGTCGGCGGCGAGTTGTCGGACCGCAAGGGATTGAACCGCCAGGGCGGCGGTATTTCGGCACCGGCCATCTCCGACAAGGATCGCGAGGACATCAGGTTCGTTGCCCAGGAGGGCATCGACTACATGGCTGTGTCCTTCGCGCGCGATGCGGCTGATATTCAGGAGGCCAGGTCGCTGTTGCGCGAGGCGGGCGGTGACGCTCGCATTGTTGCGAAGATCGAGCGTCATGAAGCCGTCGCCAACCTCGCGGGCATCATCGATGCATCGGATGTAGTGATGGTTGCGCGCGGCGATCTCGGCGTTGAGATGGGGTATGCAGAGCTGACCGGCTTGCAGAAGACCATCATTCACCAAACTCGTGCCCGGAATCGGGTGGTGATTACGGCGACGCAGATGATGGAGTCGATGATCACCAGTCCTGTGCCCACACGCGCAGAGGTGAGTGACGTTGCAAACGCCGTAATGGATGGCACCGACGCAGTTATGCTCTCCGCGGAGAGCGCGACAGGTCGTTATCCCGTCAAAGCCGTGCAAGCGATGGCGCAGGTCATCGAGGGTGCGGAAAAGTATCAGTTGACGCATACACGCACACGGCACCGCGTCGAAGGTCAGTTCAAGGGGACTGAAGAAGCGATTGCGATGTCCGTGATGTATACCGCCAATCATATGAAGGTCGGTGCGATCGTTGCGTTGACTGAGACGGGAGCGACTCCGTTGTGGATGTCGCGTATTCGGTCAGACATCCCGATTTACGCCTTTACGCGTCATGAGGCGACGAGACGCCGGGTTACGATGTTTCGCGGCGTCTATCCTGTGATTTTTGACGTGACCGGTCCCCGTACGCACGACAACCTGTACCGGGAGCTGTTTACGCGACTGCTGGATCTGCAGTTGGTGAAAAAGAACGACCTGGTGATCCTGACCAAGGGAGAGCTGTCGGGCGTGACCGGTGGAACCAACTCCATGTTGATTCTGAAGGTGGCTCTCGAGAGCTGACTTCTATTGCATGAAACGAAAATACGTCGTGACGGCGGCGCTTGCGGCGCTGGTCCTGGTGCCGTTGACCGTCGTTCACGTCGTGTTGCGTTCGTCATTGCCCACCCTCGATGGCGATGTTCATCACCTCGGCGTCGTTTCACCGGTTACCGTGGACCGCGATGCACGGGGTGTGCCTACCATTGAGGCGGCCAATCGAGTCGACCTTGCCTATGGAACAGGGTTTGTTCACGGTCAGGACCGCTTTTTTGAAATGGATCTGTCGCGGCGGCTGGCTGCCGGCGAGCTGTCCGAGGTGTTTGGAAAAGTCGCCGTCCAGCAGGACGAGCGGGCACGGTTGTTTCGATTTCGGCAGGTAGCACGGGCGGCGCTGCAACAGGCGACGCCCGAACAGCGAGCGGTACTCGAAGCGTATGCACGCGGCGTCAATGCCGGGCTGGCCGGCTTGCGCTCGCGGCCCTGGGAATACTGGGTGTTGGGTTCGCCGCCGGTCGAGTGGCGGCCGGAGGATACGTACCTGGTTTCGCACGCCATGTGGTGGGATTTGCAGTACTCGGGGATCGATCGGGAGATCCTTAGGATGCAGATCAATGAGCGGCTGCATGGGGATGAGTGCGAGGGCGGGTGGAAGTGCGCGTTGCAGTTTATGTATCCGCAGCGGACGGCTTGGGATGCGCCCAATGCGGCTGTTGGGGTGGTGAATAGTAGCGCGGCGGCTGTGGGTGGCGCTGCGCTCGGCGTTGCGGTGGCGGGCGCGGACGCTGGCCGGTCGGCTGACGACGGTGGCCGGGCGGGTGACGGTAGCCAGGCGGCTGGCGATGGGCGGGGAGTGCCTAACGCGGTGTCGGGTTACGGCGCGGTTGATTTGCCGCCGCCTGAAGTGTTTGACGTGCGGGGTGCGGCAAGTGCGGCGCGGGCTGCTGGGGCGCCCGAGGCGTCGCTGGCTCCGCCGTCCCCTGACGTCGGGATCGGCAGTAACAACTGGGCGGTGAGCGGTCGATTCACGACTACTGGCGCGGCGTTGGTTGCCAACGATATGCACCTGCGCGCGCGCGTTCCGATTATCTGGTATCGCGCTCGCTTGCGTGTCAGAGCTTCTGAAACCCAACCCGCTCTGGATCTCAATGGCGTAACGCTTCCGGGCACGCCGATTCTCGTTGCCGGGTCCAACGGGCACATCGCCTGGGGATTTACCAACAGCTACGGCGACTGGGTGGACGTCAAGAAGGGCGATTGCTCGGCGGCCAACACTGAGCACCCGGAGGAAATCCGCGTTCATGGCGGCGCCAGCGTGCGTTTCGCCGTCAAGTCCGGCCCCGATGGGGTTTTGTATCGGGCAGAGCCTGACAACAAAACATGCTGGTTTGTCTCGTGGCTCGCGCAGCAGCCCGCTGCCACCAATGTCAACCTGATGGGGCTGGAACGTGTGAGCTCTGTCAGCGAGGCGCTCACGGTCGCGCCGACCCTCGGCATTCCACACCAGAACTTCGTCGTGGGCGATCGAGGCGGCCATATCGCATGGACGATTGCCGGTCGCATTCCCATGGACAGCGGGTCGAGTCGTTCGAGCGGCACACCCGCATGGGCCGCGCCCGAACTGCAGCCGCGGATTGTGGATCCCGAAATCGGCCGTATCTGGACGGCCAATTCACGAGCTACCGACGATGCAGGTCAGCTTGCGGCCATCGGCGGAGTCGATGCTTCCGTAGGCGCCGATTATGACCTGGCGGCCCGGACCCGCCAGATCCGGGATGATCTGCTGGCCTTGCCGGGACCGGCGGCGCCGCAGGACATGCTGCGCATCCAACTTGACGACCGGGCACTGTTTCTGACTCGGTGGCAGCACTACATCACGGCTCTCCTGGACGCGGACGCCGTTGCCAATCATCCGGAGCGGGCACAGTTCAAGAGGCTCGTAACGGATTGGAATGCGCGCGCCAGCGTCGATTCCGTCGGCTATCGGCTGGTGCGGGCCTTTCACGAGCGCCTCGAACGATCAGTCTGGACCATGATGTTGGACGGTCTGGCATTGAAACCGACCGAGGAGAGCTGGGCCCCGTCGCGATTCGAGTCCGCGCTTTGGGTGCTCGTGAACGAGCGGCCCATGCACATGCTCGCCGCCAACTACACGGATTGGCGTCAGTTCCTGTTGGCGGAAGTCGATGCCACTATCGCCGATCTCCACCAGAGCTGTCCGCGGCTCGAAACCTGCGCCTGGGGCGCGCACAACCCCGTGCATATCCAGCATTCGCTGTCGAAGGCGCTGCCGTTTCTGTCCGGACTGCTGGACATGCCGAAACTGGAGCTTCCGGGCGACCATGACATGCCGCGCGTCCAGGACGGCCCCGTGGGCGCCTCGGAACGATTTGCCGTGTCGCCGGGGCACGAGGATCAGGGATATATTCACATCCCGGGAGGGCAGAGCGGCCATCCGCTATCGCCTTACTACCGGGCTGGATTCATGGACTGGGCGCAGGGCATACCCAGCCCGTTTTTGCCGGGAGCCTCACAACACCGACTGACTCTTCAGTCTGAATGACCCTGCGGGGAATCGCACATGACCGAACGCTTTGCCGGCACCGATCGCTACATCGCCACTGACGATCTCATGATGGCGGTCAACGCCGCGGTCACTCTCGGCCGGCCGTTGCTCATCAAGGGGGAGCCGGGCACGGGTAAGACGCAGTTGGCGCAGGAGATCGCCCGTGCGCTGGGCAAGCCGATGTTTGAGTGGCACGTGAAGTCGACCAGCAAGGCCCAACAGGGTCTGTACGAATATGACGCGGTCTCGCGCCTGCGCGATTCGCAACTGGGCGACGCCCGGGTGCACGACATTGCCAATTACATCCTGAAAGGAAGCTTGTGGCAGGCCTTCGAATCCGAAGTGCAGCCGGTGTTGCTGATTGACGAGATCGACAAGGCCGACATCGAGTTTCCCAACGACCTGCTGCGCGAGCTGGATCGAATGGAGTTCTATGTCTATGAGACGCGCCAGCTCGTGAAGGCGCGGAATCGTCCGATCATTGTCATCACCAGCAATAATGAGAAGGAGCTGCCGGATGCGTTTCTGCGCCGCTGTTTCTTCCACTACATCCGCTTTCCCGATGAAGCGACGATGGGGCGGATCGTGGAGGTTCACTACCCGGGTTTGAAAAAGGAACTGCTGGCGCAGGCGCTGGCGGCATTCTTCCAGGTGCGCGACACGCCGGGCCTGAAAAAGAAACCCTCCACTTCGGAGTTGCTCGACTGGATCAAGCTGCTCGTGGCGGAGGACATCGATCCGGCGGTGTTGCGTTCGCAGGATGCGAAGAAGACCCTGCCGATCCTGCACGGTGCGCTGCTGAAGAACGAACAGGATGTCCACTTGTTCGAGCAGCTCGTGTTTCTCAACAGGCGCGTCCGGTAGGGCGCGAAACGCGCCGTGCTCGTCAAATTCTTCTTTGAGCTGCGCAAGGGTGGGGTTCCCGTGACCCTCACCGAATTCCTCACCTTGCTCGAAGGCCTGCGTGCCGGGGTCGCGTGGGCTTCGGCCCAGGAATTCTACTATCTGGCGCGCACGACTCTCGTCAAAGATGAACGACACTACGATCGTTTCGATCGGGTGTTTGCGGAAATCTTCAATGGCGCGGAGAAGCTGTTTGAAGAGATTGTGGCCAATGTGCCGGCCGAGTGGCTGCAGGCGCTGGCGGCCCGCAATCTGAGCGAAGAAGAAAAAAAGAAGCTCGAGGCACTGGGCGGTTGGGAAAAATTGCTCGAAACATTGCGGCAACGCCTGGCGGAGCAGAAAGAACGCCACCAAGGCGGTAACAAATGGATCGGGACGCAGGGAACCTCGCCCTTCGGTGCCTACGGTTACAACCCTGAAGGCATCCGGATCGGTCAGCCCGGATCGCGCCAGCGGCGCGCGGTCAAAGTGTGGGACCAACGCGAATATCGCAACTTTGACGACACGGTTGAGCTTGGAACGCGCAACATGAAGATGGCGTTGCGCAAGCTGCGCAAATTCGCCCGCGAGGGAGCGCAGGATCAGCTCGACCTGGATGGCACCATCGATGCAACCGCCCGTAACGCCGGGCTGTTGGACCTGAAGCTGGTGGCCGAGCGCCGCAACGCGGTCAAGGTGCTGTTGTTCCTGGATGTCGGTGGCTCGATGGACGATCACATCCGCGTGTGCGAAGAGTTGTTTTCAGCCGCCCGCAGCGAGTTCAAGCACCTCGAGTATTTCTACTTCCACAACTTTCTCTACGAGAGTGTCTGGAAGGACAACCGGCGGCGCTTTGCGCAGGTCACTCCGGTGGCGCAGATTTTGCGCACCTACGGACACGACTATCGTGTGATATTCGTAGGCGATGCCACCATGAGCCCTTACGAGATCACGCAGCCCGGCGGCAGTGTCGAGCACTGGAACAAGGAGGCGGGCGCTGTCTGGATGGGGCGCATGACCGCGACTTATCCGCGGCTGGTATGGTTGAATCCGGAAAAGCGGGATCGTTGGGAATACACAGCGTCGGTGCGCATTACACGGGAGCTGGTGGACGACCGGATGTTTCCGGTGACCATCCAGGGACTGGACGACGCTATCGGCGCACTCCGCCGCCCGCTGGGGGGTACGAGAACTGGGCCTGGGTCACAGGGAGGGGAACTGAATCCGGGCCATAATGCCAGCTAACTCATGACGGAAGGTGCCTTCCAATCTCACCGCTCCAGCGGTCGTCCGACGGTAGGACTGGTTCTCACCGGGGGCGGCTCCCGCGCCGCATACCAGGTGGGGGCGCTGCTGGCGCTCTCCGAGTTGTGGCCACGCTCGCGTAACCCTTTCCAGGTCATTGTCGGCACCTCCGCCGGAGCCATGGCTGCCGCGGTTCTCGCAGCGGAAGCGCATCAGTGGCGCCGCGCAGTACAGGGTCTCGAGCGGGTTTGGGCCAACTTTCGCTCGGAGCAAATTTTCCACGTAGATCCCGTACATATGTTGCGTGCGGGCATGCATTGGGTGCTCGCGTTGGCATCGGGGGGTCTGGTGCTGACACCTCCGAAGTCCATGCTGGACAATTCGCCGCTGCGGCATTTGCTGGGCGTTCACATCGATTTCTCGGGAATCCGGCGCAGTCTTTCGCGGGGCCACCTGCGCGCTGTTGCGCTGTGCTCGACGAGTTATGTGACGGGGCATTCTGTTGCCTTTTATGATGGTATCGAGGCGTGCACCGAGTGGTCGCGGGTGCAGAGGGTCGGGCGTCGAACCGAGTTGACGGTGGATCACCTGATGTCGAGTGCCGCGATCCCGCTGTTGTTTCCGCCGATGCGGCTCGGCGATGAGTATTTTGGCGACGGCGCGATGCGCCAGCTCAATCCCTTGAGCCCGGCGATTCACCTCGGAGCCGATCGGGTGTTGATTATCGGTGTACGCGCCCGGCAGTCGGCCGGTGTGCCGGTCACGCGGACGCAGCCCATGATGCCCAGCCCGGGAGAAATTTTCGGATATATGCTGGATACGCTGTTCACGGACCAGATTTACGGTGACCTGGAGCAGCTCGACAAGATCAATGAGCTCGTGAAGCAGGCTCCGGAAGCCGCCGGCGGTTCACGGCACGTGGAAACGTTGATGCTCGCGCCGAGCGTTGATCCGCGGGAGATTGCGAGCCGGCACGGCCACGAGTTGCCGAAGGGGCTGCGCGCCCTGCTTCGAGTCATCGGCGGACGCGACGCGTCAGGATTTCAGTTGGCGAGCTACCTGACGTTTGAGTCGGGATATACGCGGGAGTTGATTGAGTTGGGATATCGCGATGCCATGGAGGCGCGCGACGCGCTCGATGCGTTCATGAGCGGGGAGAAGACGCCGCAGGTGGTGGCTACGTCGCCTGGGGTTGTGGCGCAGGCGACGTGAGGGTGGTGGTGTGGGCCGCGGTGCGGTTGGGCGGCCGGTGGCGCTTCGGGCGGAGCGCTCAGTGCGACTTTTCGTACTTGTCGCTGTAGGGGCCGTAGGGCAGGCCTGTTTGCTCAGGGTAGAACAGGTTGGCATTCGCGAGCCGGCTGACCTGGTGGGCCTTGTCGCCATGTTTGTTCAACGCCTGGGTGACTGCGGCGGCAACCAGGTCAACCAGCAGGCTTCCTGAGCCGCTGGAGCTCTGCTGAGCCACACCATGGCCTTCCCATAGCAAGGTTCCGGTGCGCGTATCCACGAGTTTCGCGTTGACCTCCACGGTAACCACGCTGCTCAGGACTTTGTATTGCGCCCCATATTGTTTGAGGTCGAGAAACATCACGGCGTCGGCACCGGTGACTTCCGCGAACTTGGCCAACGGCGCCTGTTGCATTTCGGCGGCGCCTGGCAGGCCGTTTGCCTTCATGAACTGGTCAACAACGGCTACCGGGAAAACGTAGTAGCCACGTTCGGCGACAGGCCGCGTGACCGTCGTCAGGTAACCGTACGTACCTTCAATCGCCGTACTCTCATTCAGCGGCGGCAACACCAGGATGGAGCGCGGCGGGTGCGCCCTGAAGTTGCTGTAGTCGTAGGGTTTCACGGTCTGACAACCCGCGAGAATGACCACAGTCATCAGTGTTGCGAAACGGGTAAAGACGTTCATGGGTGTTTCACGTTGGCGAGCAGTCGATCCACAAACACGGCCGACTCCGGAAACTCCGCCTTCTCGGTCATGAGCTCCTGCCGGGCCTGGTCACCTTTGCCGACCTGGTAGTACAGGTAGCCCAGATGGGCGTGCCAGCCGGGCGGCATGCGCTTGTTCTGTGAACGCGCGGTCTGGTAATCCTTCTCCAGCAGCTCGACCTGCTTTTCAGCGGGTACGTCGTCGTGAGCGAGGTACGAGGCATAAACCACTTCCTCGTAGCTGCCCCACTCGTACCGCGACTGCTGTGTCGCACAGCCGGACAGCGCGAGAACCGCACCGGCCAACAGAACGCCCCGGATCATCGTGATGCGTGCGGTGACCAACTTCCGTTCTCCATTCCCTGGACCAGGTTATCGACCGCCTCGCGAATGGCGAGGTCCAGGACCTTGCCATTCAGCGTCGAGTCGTAGCTCGCCGTGCCGCCGAAGCCGAGCACCTCGCGGTTGTTCAAGGCGTACTCACCAGCGCCGGAAGCGCTATAGACGACCTGCGAGGTCAGCACATTGACGACGTTCAAAGTGACTTTGGAGTAGGCAGCCTGCTTCTTGCCTTCGCCCAGGATGCCGAACAACTGGGCATCACCGGTTTCCTTGCGGCCGAATTCGACCACGTCGCCGGTAATGGTGAAGTCGGCTCCCTGTAAAGTTTGTTGCTTGCCGCTGAGCTTGGCTTCGCGCGCGTTCTCCTCCATGTTCTCGCGCTCCAGCACATTGAACCGGCCGGTTTCCTGGAGGTGTCCGACGAGGATGGTCTTCGCCTGGCCGCCCAATCGATCAACACCGTCGGAAAACAGTCCGCGCAGGTAGGTGGAGCGATTGTCGAACTTCCCCACGGCGATGGCGCTTCGGGCGCCGCGGTAGGGGACAGTCGATGAGGCTGTATGTTCAACCTGAACAGCCTGATGCGACTCGGTGGCGCAGCCTGCTACGACGGAGAGCAGGGTCAGTGCGCAAAAGATACGGGCCTTGGGATGTGCCGTTGGTTCCCTCATCACAGCGCGGTTGCCTCATGCGGTTGGTGCACTGGCGCGGACACTACCTGAGCAGTTGGGGTGATTCAATGAGCCACATCACGATATGCTCCTCAGGTGACTCAAATACGCATAGAAGGCCTGACCAAACTGTATGGCGACACGCGCGCGCTGAACGGGATAGACCTCGAAATCCGCGGCGGCGAGCTGTTCTTTCTGTTGGGCCCAAGTGGTTGCGGCAAGAGCACTTTACTGCGGACCATTGCCGGGTTGCAGACAGCCACGGCCGGGCGAATCCTGTTCGATGGCCGTGATGTTACAGCCGTGGAGACACAAAAGCGTAATGCGGTCATGTGTTTTCAGGGCTACGCCCTGTGGCCCCACATGACGGTGCGCGAAAACATCCGGTTTGGCCTGTCGGTACGGGAGGCGGCGCGAGGGGTACAACTCACCCAGGTGGACAAGGCTCTCGATATTGTGCAGATGCGAGACCTCGCCGATCGCAAACCGCAGGAACTATCAGGTGGTCAGCAGCAGCGGGTGGCGCTGGCACGGGCACTCGCGGTTGAGCCTGCTTGCCTGCTGCTCGATGAGCCACTGAGCAACCTGGATACGCACCTGCGCCAGGAGTTGCGGCGAGAGATCCAGCGAATTTGCCGCCAGGCGGAAATTACGACCATTTATGTCACGCACGACCAGAAGGAGGCGCTGAGCACGGCCAACCGCATCGCGGTCATGAAGGACGGCGGGGTGGTGCAGGTTGGTACGCCCCAGGAGCTGTATAGCGCTCCTGTGAATGCGTTCGTGGCGGAGTTCATGGGGGAGACCAACCTGATAGAGGGCGTCGTGACGGCCGCTGGCGATGGGTTGGTTCGCGTGGCTACCGGAGTGGGGGAGATTGTTGCTGCGGTGGCGCCAGAGGACGGGCGTGCCGTTGCCGGGGCACCGATGATGGGGCGTGCCGTTGGTGCGCGGTCGTTAGGTGCGACGCAGGTCGGTACGCGGGTGATGCTCAGCGTTCGGCCGGAGTTGATTCGCATCGCGCCGGCCGGTGGGGACGATGCGGGGCGGGAGCTTGTGGCACGGCCTGGGGGCGATGCCGCCAGCGTTGGTGCTGTGTCGCGTGTTGGTGTCACCGCGGGGGCGGCAGTAGCTCGTCACGCTTCCTTGAACCGTCTCACTGGGGCGATTGTGGAGAGCACCTTCTTTGGCCAATCCAGCGAGCACCTCGTTGCCGTTGGCAGCGGACGCCTGACCGTGGTGTCGGCGCCACCGCAATCCGGAATTACCGGTGCCGTTGCGCTGGAGCTCGCTCCTGCCGACGTGGTGGTGTTGGAGCGATGAAAGCCTGGAGCACCCGGATTCTTCTGGTGCTCGTCGTCCTCGTGCTGATGTTGCCTTTTTTCTTCCGCGCCCTGTTGGTCACACAGCCGCGAGTGGCGGTTCAATCGGGGCCGACGGACCAACTCGTCATCATGACACCGAATCTGGAGGCCGTCCGGCGCAAATTCGAGCGGGGATTTTCTGCATGGTACGCGGGCAAGTACCACCGCGGTGTGAGTATCGAGTACCTCAGCTTCGGTGGCGGCGAGATCGTGAAATTCTTTCAGGCCAGTGAAGCGGCTCACGAGAAATCGGGGACGTACAACGTCGATCTCGTCTGGGGCGGCAGCGATTCTCTTTTCAGTGATGCCCTCGGGGGCAAATACCTCGAAACGACTTCACTGGAGCCTGGGGTGTTGGAGGCGGCGTTTCCTACGCCGGACATCGGTGGCGTGCCTCTGTATGACACCTCACCCGGTGGTCCCCGTTGGTTCGGAGCAGCCCTCTCGAGCTTTGGCATAATGTACAACCGCGATGTGCTCGCGTATCTGCACCTTCCCGAACCGAAGACTTGGGCGGATCTTGCCGACCCGCGCTACAGCGGCTGGCTCGAGCTGGCGGACCCAACCCGCTCTGCGTCTGCGAAAGCGGCTCTGCAGGTAATTGTCGAACGGGAGATTGAAACGGCCACCGAGCAGCATCGACCGCAGGAGGAAGCGTGGGCACGTGGTATGGGGTTGATACGGCAGATCGCGGCGAACGCACGGGGATTTACGCAGGCGGCGAATGAGCTGCCGAGCGCGGTCGGTAGTGGAGATGTGGCCGCGGCGATGTCCATTGATTTTTATGCGCGGTCGCAGATTGCGGCGATTGGGTGCGAGGCGCGGCCGGGGGTGGCGATTGAGTTGTCGAGGGCGACGGTTGGGCGGACCGGTGCGACGCTCGAGCGGCCGGGCGCCTGTGTTGAGCGCGTCGGTTATGTGGAGCCGCAGGGCGCCACCATGGTTACGCCAGAGCCGATCGGCGTTGCAAAAGGCGCACAACATGCGGAAGTAGCGAAACGCTTTATTGAGTTTGTGCTGAGCGAGACGGGGCAGCGTTTGTGGATCACCAGGCCGGGGCGGGGTGAGACGCCGGAAATGGCGTTGCAACGTTTGCCGGTCGTGCGTTCCGTGTATGACAACCCAGTCAACTTTACGGAGTTCACCAACCCATTTACGACCGCCGGCGGTTTCAACACGAAGCCGAGCCGGCGGGCCGCCTTCGGATTGATGGGTGAGCTGATTGCGCTGTGTTGCATCGATTTGCTGCCCGATTTGCGCACAACCCGCCGGGCGATTGTCGAGTCGCCGCGTGCCGCGCAGTTGGATACCCAGCTCGGGACGTTTCCGGTGAGTCAGGCAGCATCTCAGGCCGGGGTGGAGGTCCACCGGCAGATGTTGAAAGGGAAGCCGGAGGACTGGCTGGCGCTGCAGCGTCAGTGGCGGGATCAGTTCAGGGCGGAGTATCGAGAGTTGCGGCGTGCCGCGGCGGTTGCGGGTCCGCGGGAGGCAGCGTCGGGGCGCGCGCTGGTGGCGCGGTGAGCAGTGGCGCACGCTACATCGCCTTCGCGGCCGTCCTGCTGCTGTTCAGCCTTTTCCTGCTGTGGCCCGTTTGGACGGTCATCAGCACGGGCCTCGGGCTTTCAACCCCGGGTGTGAAGCTCGCCTCGGTGGGCGCCTATCTCACCGCTGTCTTCCAGGACCAGCAGTTTCGCATGGGCGCTATCAACAGCGCCGTGATCGCTGCGCTCGTGACCGCGTGTTGTGTTGCGATTGCCGTGCCGCTCGCGCTCCTGAATCGGCGATTTGAGTTTCCCGGCAAGAAGCTGTTCGCCTCCTTGCTGCTCGTGCCCCTCGTCCTGCCGCCTTTTGTCGGGGCTATCGGTATCCGGTTCATGTTCGGTGCCCAGGGCGCGCTGACGGCCCTGTGCCAACACCTGGGCCTCGTGCCGCAAGGGGCGCCGCTCAATTTCCTTGCCAACCACTCATTCGGCGCGGTGGTGGTCAGCGAAGCATTCAGTCTGTACCCCGTCCTGTTTGTGAACGTGGTAACGGCGCTGTCATTCGTGGACCCGTCACTCGAGCAGGCGGCGGCCAATCTGGGCGCATCCGCGGGGCGCGTGTTTCGTTCAGTGACCTTACCGCTGATGCTGCCGGGCGTCTTCGCGGGCGCTTCCATTGTGTTCATCTGGAGCTTCTCCGAGCTGGGTACCCCGTTGATGTTCGACTTCTACGATGTCACGCCGGTGCAGGTTTATTTTCGGATCACGGAAATTTCCAACAATCCGCTGCCCTACGCGCTGTTGATTGTGACCATGCTTGGCTGCTGCATCGTGTATGCACTGGGAAAAGTGGCTATGGGCTGGCGCAGTCAGATCGGCTGGACCAAGACGCCAGCGGCGCTGGGCAGCATTCAACTGCGCGGTGCCGGCGCGGCGTGGGTGGCGATACCGTTCGTCATTGTGATTCTGCTGGCCCTTCTGCCGCACGTTGGCGTGATTCTGACGAGCGTCGCGCAGACCGGTCAGTGGTATCAAAGTGTTCTGCCACGTGTGTTCACAACTGACCATTACCAGCATGCGTTGACGCATGAGCTGGCGCTGCCTTCCATCCGTAACAGCCTCGTCTTCTCGGGGCTGAGTGTGGTGCTCGATATTGCGCTCGGCCTGGGATTGGCGATTCTGATCGTGCGTTCCAAACTGCCGTTCGCGCTGCGTGCAATGCTCGACAGTCTGTCGATGATGCCGCTGGCGGTTCCCGGGCTGGTGCTGGCATTCGGCTATCTTGCGGTCAGCTTGCAGATCAAGGCGTGGTTTCCCGACTGGAAGTGGCTGCTGAGTGTGATAGATGTGCAGAAGAATCCGACCCTCCTGCTGGTAATGGCTTACACCATCCGGCGCTTGCCTTACGTGGTCCGGAGCACGGTGGCGGGTCTGGAGCAGACGCCCGAGGAGCTGGAGCTGGCGGCACGGAATATGGGGGCCACGCGCTCGCAGGTGCTGCTGCGGATTACAACTCCGTTGTTGGGTGCAAATCTGGTTGCCGGTGCCTTGATGGTATTTGCGTTCACCATGCTGGAGGTGAGCGATTCACTGATCCTGGTGCAGAAGCAATCCTACTGGCCGATCACACGAGCAATATTGGAGCTGTTTCAGCGGCTGGGAGACGGGCCATATATCGCAAGCGCACTGGGTGCCTGGGCCATGCTGCTGCTGACTCTCATACTCGTTTTGGTGAATTCGCTGTTGGGCAAGCGCGTGGGCGCGCTTTTTAGAATTTAAGCAAGGCGCAGGCGTTGGGGTGCGGCGTGCAGCGAGCTGTGGCGCGCCGAGACATTTGGATAGCGGGCGGCGAAAATCTCCGCGAGCCGATCCACGATATAAACCGAACGATGCTGGCCGCCGGTGCAGCCCACCGCCACGGTCAGGTAGCCGCGGTTGCTGGCCTGGTACTCAGGAATCCGTGCCGTCATGAATTGCGCTATGTCGGCAATCAGGGTTCCGACAGTCGTCTGGGCTTCGAGGAAGTGAATGACTTCCGGATCGCGCCCCGTCAGATTGCGCAGCGAGGGTTCCCAGTAGGGATTGGGCAGGGAGCGTGCGTCAAACACGAAGTCCGCATCGCCCGGAATGCCATGTTTGAAGCCAAAGGATTCGAACGTGATGGACAGCCGGCCGACACTGCGCTGTTCCACACGCTCGTGGATGATATCGCGCAGGGCGTGTACGCCCATCTTCGAAGTGTCGATGACCAGGTCGGCTGCATAGACTATGGGCTCCAGCAGTTGCCGCTCCAGCGCCATGGCCTCGCGAAGGTCGACATTGTGACCGCTCATCGGGTGCTTGCGGCGCGTTTCGGCAAAGCGGCGCAGGAGCTCCTCGTCACTGGTCACGAGAAAGATGACCTCGCACTGGATGCCGCTTCGCCGCAGCTCGTCTATGAGCTGCGGTACCGTCGCAATCTCGGCCGCCGTGTTGCGCGCGTCGAGGCCGATGGCGGTGCGCTCGTAGGTCGGCTCCGGGCTGCGCACCGTGTAGGAAATAAACGGCTTCAGCAATGCCGCCGGGATGTTGTCAATGCAATAAAAGCCGAGGTCCTCGAGCATGTGCAATGCCACGCTTTTCCCGGAACCCGACAAACCGCTGAGGATGATGATGCGCACGGGCGCAAGTTAGCGCCAGCAGCCGGGCGGCTGCAAGCGCCGGTTTGGCCAATATGCGTTACGGGCCTGTGACCGTCCGAACCGTGACAAAACGGTTGAACATATCGGGCCGGCCGGGGCCCCGTGACCGAGTCCGGCGCGGTCCAAAACCGCGCCGGCAGGGGAAGCTTACAATGATGCGATGTTGCGGGCGGAGCGCTGGGCTTCGCTGGCGTGGTGGTCGCGTTTCTTTTCTTTGTGCTTTTTAACGCAGCGGTCGAGCTTGTCGGTGAGAACGTCGATGGCGGCGTACATGTTTTCTTCCGAGGCGTCTGCGTGAATGGAATTGCCGCTCACGTGCAGAGTTGCTTCGGCCGTCTGTCGCAGCTTCTCTACCGTCAGCACGCAGTGAACGTCGATGACCTGATCGAAGTGCCTTGCGATACGATCGATTTTCTTCTCCACATATCCGCGTAGTGCCGCAGTGACCTCGATATTGTGGCCGGTGACGTTGAGCTGCATAGCCGTCTCCTTTGAGTTGTTCACTCTCTTACATTTGCCTCAATCCCGCTCGTCGACGCTCATTCGAGGGGGCAATGCCCATCGCCTCGCGATACTTGGCCACTGTTCGGCGTGCGACCGGGATACCCTCCCCGGACAACAACTCCGCAATGCGACCGTCGCTCAAAGGCGTCTCGGCGTCTTCTTCTTTGACCAACTTCTTGATTTTGGCGCGAATGGCGGTGGAGGACGTGCCGGAGCCATCCGCCCCTTCGACCTGGCTGGAGAAAAAATAGCGCAGCTCGAAAACGCCGCGCGGTGTATGCATGTACTTGCCGGAAGTCACGCGTGAGATGGTGGACTCGTGCATGCCGACGGCTTCGGCAATGTCCTTCAGGATCATTGGCCGCATATGCTCATCGCCGTGCTCGAGGAAAGCCTGCTGGCGCTCGACAATGGAGCGCGCGACCTTGATGAGCGTTTCGTGGCGGATTTCCAGGCTCTTCAGCAGCCAGCGCGCTTCCTGGAGTTGGGCGCGCATGGTGGCGTGACTGGCATTGCGGCCAATCAGGCTCGCGTAGCTGTTGTTCAGGCGGACGCGGGGCAGGGTGGCGGAGTTGATTTCCACCGACCAACCGTGATCGGTCCGGCGTACAAACACGTCGGGAACCACGTACTCCGCGGAGCCGGTGCTGACTGTGGCGCCCGGGCGCGGATGGCACGAGCGCACCAGCGCCAGGGCATTCGCGATCTCTTCCTCGGTCGCGCGCAGCTCACGGCGCAGGAGCGACAACTCGCGCTCGGCAACGAGCTCGAGATGATGGCGTGCAATTTCAATCGCAGTGTTGAATCCGGGTGTCGCAGGGTCGAGCTGGCGCAACTGCAGCTCGATGCACTCGCCCACCGAGCGCGCACCGACGCCTGGAGGATCCAGCGCCTGCACGCCGCCGACCAACACGGACTCCACCTCGGCGGCATCGCATTCGATTTCCGGACGCAGGGTGTTGGCAATCTCGTCGAGCGGCTCGGTCAGGTAACCGTCGTCGCTGATGGCATCGACGATCGCGCGGGCGATGGCGAATTCACGCGGTTCGAGCTTCGCCAGCTCGAGCTGCCACAACAGGTGGTCCTGCAGTGACTGGCCGGCGGCGTCCGCGAACTCCTGCTGGCGCTCATCGTCATCGTTGTTCCACGGCGTCTCGGAGGATCCAACGCTCTGCTCGCCCCAGCCCTCGTCAACAACCTCGACGGTGCTCTCTTCCCGGCTGCGCTCCGGGACCTCAGGTTGCTCGCGAACCCGATCGAGCTCGTGCTGCTGATCGGCGGCCAGCGGCGTTTCGCTGTCGGTGGCCTCGAATGTCCCGGTACCCTCGGCATCCTCCGTGGGCTCGAGCATCACATTTGTTTCGAGCAGCTCGCGAATGTGAGCTTGCAATTCGAGCGCCGGGAGCTGCAAGAGCCGGATTGCCTGCTGCAGCTGCGGGGTCATGGTCAGTTGCTGACCCAACTTGAGCTGCAGAGAAGGTTTCAGCATGGCGACACGAACGGCAGGATGGGCATTCCAATTGTAAGTAATTGAAAGATTTGACTTTATCCTCGTACCCCGCGGGGCGGGGCCGGCGCGGGTCAGAGGCGAAACGACTGACCCAAGTACACCTCACGCACTTGGGGGTTGGCAAGGATTTCTTCCGCAGTTCCGGCCGCGATGGCGGTGCCCTGATTGACAATGTAGGCGCGGTTGCAGACGCCCAGCGTCTCGCGCACGTTGTGGTCGGTAATCAGCACACCGATGTCCCGGCTGGTCAGCTCCCGAATGATGCGCTGAATGTCCAGGACGGAGAGGGGGTCGACTCCGGCAAAAGGCTCGTCGAGCAGCATGAAACGGGGCTCCGCGGCCAATGCGCGGGCAATTTCCACACGCCGCCGTTCACCGCCGGAAAGTGACAGTCCCATGCTGCGCCGGACGTGTCCGATTCGTAGCTCTTCAAGCAGCTCTTCCAGACGTTGTTCCCGGGCTGCACGATCGAGGTCATCGCGCGTCTCGAGGATGGCCATGACGTTGTGTTCGACCGACAGTTTGCGGAATACCGAAGCCTCCTGCGGCAGGTAGCCGAGTCCCAGCCGCGCACGCCGGTGCATGGGCAGGCTGGTCAGTTCGGTATCTCCGAGGTGTATGCGTCCGGCATCGCACGGAACGAGCCCCACGATCATGTAGAACGCGGTTGTCTTACCGGCACCGTTGGGACCGAGCAGTCCCACGACTTCGCCGTTGGCGACTTCAATGGACAAATCGCGGACGACTTGCCGCGACCTGTAGCTCTTGGCAAGGCCGATGGCTCTGAGGGCGGTCATGGTTTCTTGTCGGTATCCGTGCCACCGGAATTCGGGTTGATCTGGAAGTGCACCTGGCCCTTACCTTCGGGGTCCGCCGTGGCCTGCACATGCTGCGCCCGGATGTCATAAACCAGCTCGGGCGCACTCACCGAGTTGTGACCATCCCAGACCCAGGCGTCGTCCGAGCCGGAGTGGGCCGCGCCAGGAGCGATCTCCGCTCCGACCAACCTCACCGTTCCATCCGCCACGTTGTAGACGATTTCGTGCGCGCGGCCGCGGGCGGTCGCATCTATGTCGGTGCGCTTCTGCTCGAATTCGGCCGGATTGCCCGTGGCGGTGGCCTTGGCAATGTACTTGTTCTTGAACTCTACAACGGCGAGATCCGACTTGAGACTGCCGTGCTGCTCACCGGTGATCCTGACATTGCCCTCGAACGTCCAGCGGCTGTTGTCGAAGTTGTCGAGGCCGGTCGCGTGCGCGTGGTCAGCCTGGACTTTCGTGTCGCCCTGGGTGATGACCACATCCTGGAAAACTACCGTGTCGCCTTTGTAGTCGACCTTCGACGATGTGACATCGATGGGCAGTTTGCGCGCGTCCTTGGAGGGAGCGGGAATCGAGCCCTTGTTGACTGCTGCGATGTGCGTCACGGCCAGCGCGCTGTTGAGCACCAACAGCGCGGGGGTGAGCAGGGCGATTCGTTGCAGCATTCGCATCATGTTATGGAGTAAACGTGCCACGCACGTTGGATTCGAGCACCAGGTGGTGTTCTTTCAGTGTGGCTACCAGTCCTTTCGATTTGAGCAGTCGTCCGGTTGTCGTCACCGTCACGGGTTCCGCCGTCGTGATGATGTCGTCGTGGGTGTCCACTGAAACCTTTTCCGTTGCGAGGTCGGCCATCTGGGATGATCCCGGGAGCAGTCCGTTCACATGGACGTTGCCGCTCAAGTCAACCTTGCCCGTCTCCGTGGTGAGCTCCCCCCGATCGGCCCGGCCCTTCCAGAGTTGGCCCTCATTGTCCCGGAACGACATCTGTACTTGCTCAAACTCCACGCCGTCTCCTGGGTGTTGACGAATCACGTCGGCATTTAGTGTGTAGACCGGCAATCCGTCGGCCCCGGTTTCCACGAGCGTTGCGTTACGTGCCGAGTAGCCGAGGTCCGCGCTCCCGGCGTCCAATGTCGTAGTCGTGGCGGTTGTCTCGCGCTGCTCTCCTCCGAGCCAGAACGAGCCTACTATGATTCCAATGATCAGCAGGGCGGCGAGAATCCGGAAAATCATCGTTTGCGCGCATCCAACAAATAGTCGCAAACCTCGCGTACCGCCCCTTGGCCACCCGGTAGCGAAGTCACCACGTGCGCTGCCTCGATCGCCTCCGCGTGAGCATCCGCAACTGCAAAAGCGAGCTTCACGGCCCTCATCAGGGGTACGTCTACTATATCGTCACCTACACACGCGCTTTCGGTCAGGTCGACCTGCAACTTCTTGCGCACTTTCTCGAAAGCGGCCACCTTGTCCTCAGCTCCTTGGACGACGTGTTTTACACCGAGTTCGCGGCACCGCGCGGAAACAATTCTGGAGCTGCGCCCGGAGATGACCGCGACATGGATTCCGGCCCGATCCAGGTGCTTGATCCCCAGACCGTCTCGCACATGAAACACTTTCAGTGCTTCACCACGGGGGCCGTAGTACAGCCGCCCATCCGTCAGGGTCCCATCAACGTCGAGTACCAGCAGCCGAATTGCGGCGGCAGCCTTCCGAGTTGTCGTTGTTAAACCGGGGCGTTTGGTCAACTTAGACAACGCCCGCGCGGAACAAGTCGTGCACGTTCAGAGCGCCGATTAGGCGGCCGTCCGCATCCGCAACTGGAAGTGCCGTGATGCGATGCGTTTCCATGAGATGCACGGCCTCTGCAGCCAGAGCCCGCGGTCCTATGGTTTTGCCGTTGGGCGTCATTACCGCTTTCATGGGAGTGCTATGAACATCAATGTGCTTGTCCAGCGCCCGCCTCAAATCGCCGTCTGTAAAGACGCCCAAGATGTTGTCGGCAGAGTCCACGACGACTGTCATGCCCAGCCCCTTGCGCGACATTTCGACCAGGCCCGCGCCGAGAAGCGCATCCGCAGAGATGCGGGGCAGGGCGTCCCCAGTCCTCATGACGTCTTCGACGTGGAGCAATAGTTGTCGTCCGAGCGATCCGCCCGGGTGCGACATCGCAAAATCCTGCTCGGTGAAACCACGGGCTTCCAGTACCGAAACGGCAAGTGCATCACCCATTGCGAGAGTGGCGGTGGTGCTGGCAGTTGGAGCGAGATTCAGCGGACAGGCCTCCCCTGGAACACTCACGTCGATGGCGACGGACGCGGCGCGGCCGAGCGTTGAGTCGACCCTGCCGACGAGCACAATCAACGGCACTGCCAGGCGCTTCAGGTGCGGAAGCAGAAGCACGAGCTCAGGTGTCTCGCCGGAATTGGAAATTGCGACCACCACATCGGTTCGCGTGATCATGCCCAAGTCGCCGTGGCCCGCCTCGGCCGGGTGAAGGAAGAAGGCCGGGGTGCCGGTACTGGCAAAGGTCGCCGCGATTTTGCGCGCAATATGGCCCGACTTACCCATACCCGTAACGACGACGCGGCCTTCGCACCCCAGGCAGATGCGGCAGGCGGTGGCAAAACCGGCGTCCAGACGCGGCGCGAGCGCCGCGACCGCCTGGGCCTCTATCTCGAGGGCTCTGCGGCCATACGCCAGCAACTGGGAATCTTCGGGAGATAATGTCGAAATGGCGACCGGGGACTGCATAGCCTGCGGATTATAGCCTCGGGCATGTAAACTCGTTCACGGCCTGCGGCCGAACTTTCAACGGGGTCGATGCGACCCCGACCATTTAGCGGCGCCAAGGCGCCGTCAAGAGAAGACATGAACCCTGAACAAGTCGCACAACTCATTCGGGCGGGCCTGCCCGGAGCCGACGTCCGAGTCGAGTCGGATGACAATACACACTTCGCCGCGCGCGTCATTTCTCCCGAATTTGCGGGCAAGCGCAGTCTCGCGCGCCACCAGCTCGTATACAAAGCTCTAGGATCGCGCATGGGGAATGAGATACACGCGCTGTCCATCGAAGCCCTGACACCCGAAGAGACGAAGTGACATGGACAAGCTGCAGATCACGGGGGGCGTGCCCCTCGAGGGCGAGGTGCGCATTTCGGGTGCGAAGAA
The DNA here is from genome assembly GCA_018241505.1 of Pseudomonadota bacterium. Taxonomy (GTDB): domain Bacteria; phylum Pseudomonadota; class Gammaproteobacteria; order Steroidobacterales; family Steroidobacteraceae; genus 13-2-20CM-66-19. The sequence continues at coordinate 55,699 of JAFEDS010000028.1, forward strand.
CGCGACGCTCCCAATTCTTGCTGGCGCGCTGTTAGCGGATGACCCGGTAGTCGTAGCGAACGTCCCTCACCTCAAAGACGTCACCACCACGGTCGAACTGCTCGGACGCATGGGCGCTACCGTCACGATCGACGAGCGCATGCGTATCGAAGTCGAAGGCTCGACCCTGAAGGAATGCTTCGCGCCGTACGAGCTGGTGAAGACGATGCGGGCATCTATTCTCGTGCTCGGCCCGCTCGTTGCCCGCTTCGGGCGGGCCGATATTTCTCTGCCGGGAGGCTGTGCAATCGGTGCGCGCCCCGTGAATATCCATATCGCCGGCCTGCAGGCCATGGGTGCGGATATCACGATCGAGGGTGGTTACATTCGTGCGCGAGCAGACAGGCTCCATGGTGCCCGGCTGGTGCTCGATACGGTGACTGTGACCGGCACCGAGAACCTGATGATGGCCGCGACCCTTGCTGATGGCGAGACCATCATCGAGAACGCTGCTCGGGAGCCCGAGGTCATCGACCTCGCTAATTTCCTGATCGCCATGGGCGCGAATATTCACGGCGCCGGCACGGACAAGATCGTGATCCAGGGCGTCAAGCGTCTGCGCGGTACAACTTATGACGTGCTGCCCGACCGAATCGAAGGTGGAACGTATCTGGTTGCAGGTGCGATTACCGGTGGCCACGTGCGAATCAAGAACACGCGCCCGGATCATCTCGATGCGGTGCTCGCCAAGCTCGAGGAGGCCGGTGCGACGGTGGGTGTCGGTGACAATTGGATCGAGGTGGATATGCGCGGTCGCCGACCGAAGGCGATTGATGTGCGCACAGCGCCTTATCCGGCGTTTCCGACCGATATGCAGGCGCAGTTTGCTGCACTGAATACAGTTGCTTCCGGCGTGGGAACCATTATCGAGACCATTTTCGAAAATCGGTTCATGCACATGCTGGAGATGCGGCGCCTCGGAGCCGAGATCCGCCTCGAAGGCAATACCGCCATCATCCGCGGCGTCGAGCGACTGACCGCGGCGCCCGTGATGGCGACCGATCTGCGTGCCTCCGCGAGCCTGGTCCTCGCGGGCCTGGTTGCCGAAGGACGCACGGACATCGAGCGCATCTACCACATCGATCGTGGCTACGAGGCCATCGAAGAAAAGCTGGCGCAGCTTGGGGCGCAGATCAAGCGCGTGCCGAACTAGCCTATCGGCGCAGCCCGGGTTCTAGCTCCTTTGGACTAGGGCGGGCGCTTCGTCGGACAAATGTGACTGCAGATTGACACGTGCCGCGCGTAGTATGGCCAGCTCAAATTGCTGGAGTGATGTATGCGCATCGGCATGGTTGGACTGGGGCGTATGGGCGCAAACATGGTGCGCCGCCTTTTGCGGGGCGGCCACGAAGTTGTCGCCTTCGATAATTCCGCGCAGGCCGTCAAGGCACTGGCCGAGGAGGGCGCCAAGGGCGCGAACACCCTCGCCGATCTCGTCAACGGGCTGAGCTCACCGCGAGTGGTGTGGATCATGGTGCCGGCCAGTGTCGTCGATCCGGTGATTGCGCAACTGCGCCCCCTGTTGAAACAGGGCGATGTCATCATCGATGGCGGTAATTCCAACTACCACGATGACATCCGCCGTGCCGAGGAGCTGCAGTCCGCCGGCATCCACTATGTTGATGTTGGTACGAGCGGCGGCGTGCTCGGCTTGGAGCAGGGCTTCAGCCTGATGATCGGCGGGGAGAAGGCGGTCGTGGCCGCGATCGAGCCGATTTTTGCCAGCCTGTCGCCCGGCGGGAAGATGCCGGAGAAGAAAGGCTCCAGCGCGCCGGCCGATGGCCAGGCGGGGATGGGCTATCTGCACTGCGGTCCCGTCGGCGCCGGTCATTTCGTCAAGATGGTCCACAACGGCATCGAGTACGGAATCATGGCCGCCTACGCGGAGGGGCTCAACATTCTGAAACATGCGGACGCGGGCCTGCAGACCCGCGAGGCGGACGCCGAAACGGCGCCGCTCGCCAATCCGAAATTCTTTCAATACAACCTGGACATTGCGGCAATCTCCGAAGTGTGGCGTCACGGCAGCATCATTTCATCCCGGTTGCTCGACCTGACGGCCGCGGCGTTGGCGAAAAGCCCGAAGTTGGAAGAGTTCGGCGGGCGGGTCTCCGATTCGGGCGAAGGACGCTGGACGGTGCAAGCCGCGATTGACATCGGTGTCCCGGCCAACGTGCTGACTGCGGCGCTGTATTCGCGCTTCGAGTCGCGCGGCCGCGCCGAGTACGCCGACAAGCTGTTGTCGGCCATGCGACTCGGGTTCGGCGGGCACCACGAAAAGAAGGAGTGACATGCAGCGCAGCGATTCCGATGCCCTGGTGATTTTTGGCGCCACCGGCGATTTGTGTTTCAAGAAGATCTTTCCGGCCCTGTACAACCTGGTGCGGCGCGGGCATCTGTCGATTCCGGTGATCGGCGTTGCGCGCGCCGGCTGGAATGTTGAAAAGCTGGCCGATCACGTGCGTGACAGCGTGCACACGGCGGTCAAGAAGACCGATGAGGCGGTTCTGTCGAAGCTGACGGCGCTGTTGAAGTACGTCGACGGTGATTACACGAAACCGGCCACGTACGAGTCGCTGAAGAAGGCGCTCGGGGATGCGCGGCGGCCGCTCAACTACCTGGCGATTCCACCCAGCGTGTTTCCTCCGGTCATCGGTTGTCTGGAGAGGGCGATGCCGGTCAAAGATACCCGGGTCGTGGTTGAAAAGCCGTTCGGGCGCGATCTGCCTTCGGCGCAGAAGTTGAATGCCACGCTGCTGGCGTCGTTTCCGGAGTCCAATATCTTCCGGATCGATCACTACCTGGGCAAGGAGCCGGTGCAGAACCTGTTGTATTTCCGCTTTGCGAACTCGTTCCTGGAGCCGGTCTGGAATCGCAACTTCGTGAACAGCGTGCAGATCACGATGGCGGAAAAATTCGGGGTTGCGGGCCGTGGCAAGTTTTACGAAGAAGTCGGTGCAATCCGCGACGTCGTACAGAACCATCTGCTGGAAGTTGTCTCGCTGCTGGCGATGGAGCCGCCGTTGAGCGCTACCGGCGAAGCGTTGCGCGATGAGAAGGTGAAAGTCCTGAAAGCCATCCGGCCGTTGTCGCCTGCGGATGTGGTGCGCGGTCAGTTCGCGGGTTATCGGCAGGAAGACGGTGTCGCTAAGGACTCGCATGTCGAGACGTTTGCGGCGCTGCGCCTGCGGATCGATTCGTGGCGCTGGAGCGGCGTTCCGTTCTATGTGCGCGCCGGGAAATCGCTGCCGGTCACTGCGACCGAAGTGGTCGTGGAAATGCGACGCCCGCCGGCGCGCGTATTTGGCGATGCGAGTCCCGAGCAGCCCAACTACCTGCGCTTCCGTTTGAGTCCTGACACCGCGATCGCGTTGGGAGCCCACGCGAAGAAGCCCGGGCCGGCCATGCAGGGACGGGATGTGGAGTTGTTTGTCGACCAGCGCGATCCGGATGAAGCGGAAGCGTACGAGCGTTTGATCGGCGCCGCGTTGATTGGTGACACGACGCTGTTTGCACGGCAGGATGAAGTGGAAGCTGCCTGGGCGGTGGTCGATCCGGTCCTGAGTGTTGATTCAGTGCCGTTTGAGTACACGCCGGGGACGTGGGGACCGAAGGAATCGGACGCTGTGATCAAGGGCGATTGCAGTTGGCACAACCCGGGGGCGGATGCGCATAGTTGGACGAGGTCCTGTGGGCCCATCAATCTGAGTAAGTTTGCACCTTGATCTCATCGGCGCGGCCAGTGCCGCGCCTAGTTATTTCGAGGCCGCTCGCTGACTTGTGCGTGGACGTCGAATTCCTTGCCGGCGCGGATGCCGTGAATCGCAATTTTCGCGCCCGGCTTGTGAGTTGCAATCTGGCCCAGGGTGTCCTGCGCGCCGCGCACGGCGACCGAGTCAATGGCCAGGATGAGATCGCCCGGTTGCAATCCGGCCTGCTGCGCCGGGCTGCCCACATACAGGTTGGCAATCAGGACACCGCCCTGCGACAGACCGTACTGAGCGGCCTGCTCGTTCGAAACATCTTCGGGCACTATCCCGATCCAGCCGCGAATGACGCGCCCGTTGGCAATGATGTCGCTCAACACGCCGCGCACCATGTTGACAGGTATGGCGAATCCGATGCCCTCGACGCCCAGGTTCTTGGCAACAATCGCCGTGTTGATTCCAACCAGCGCGCCGCTCGAATCAATGAGCGCGCCACCGGAGTTGCCGAAATTGATGGGGGCATCGGTTTGAATGAAATCCTCGAGTGCCGCGATGCCCAACTGTTGGCGGCTGGTGGCGCTCACGATGCCGTGGGTCACGGTCTGTGACAGCCCGACCGGATTGCCGATGGCGAGCACGACATCCCCCACCTTGAGTTGATCCGACCGGCCCAGCACCGCGATGGGCAGGGGCGTCAGGTCGATTTTGAGCACCGCCAGATCGGTGTCGGGATCGCGGCCCACGATGTGGGCATCGGCCACCCGACCGTCCGCGAGTTGCACCCGCACCGAGTCGGCATTCGCAATGACGTGGTGGTTGGTCACGATGTGCCCAGCGTCATCGACGATGACGCCCGAACCCAGGCTGCGCTCGATCCTCTGCCGATACCGCGGCAGGAACCCCCCGAACAACTCGCCCAGGGACGAGGGCGCAACCCGCTCGGTGACCAGACGCGCGGTGTAGACATTTACCACCGCGGGAGCGGCCCGCTGAACGGCGGCGGAGTAAGTGACCCGGGCAGGGGCCGGCTCGGCCGGCCGCGGACCGGCGAGTATGGTTGAGGGCGTGACTGGCGTGTCGCGACGAATCAGGTCCGGGCGCACCATCACCGCCAGGAAGGCGAGGGCCAGGCCGCCGACTACCGATCCCGCCAGAAAAATGAGTCCCCGCATCCCGATCTTCCTTTAATGCGGCGGACCCGCCGCTCGCGCAAATGGCCTGTTTCGTTTGTGTATAATGCGCCGCCCCCCGCAAGCCGGAAACTGCACGCGTCCTTACCCGAGTATGCGCGCCGAACGACGCGCGGAAGATTGGGCTGCAAGCGGGAGAACGGTTAATGGCGGAAAACGTTGTCGTCGGTGACGACGGGGTCGATCAGAGTCGACGTAAGTTTCTAACCACGGCTACGGTTGCCACCGGCGCGGTGGGCGCTGCATTCGCCGCAGTGCCATTTATAGCTTCCTGGGCACCGTCGGAGCGGGCCAAAGCCGCCGGCGCGCCGGTCGAGCTGGACGTCTCCAAGGTCGATCCCGGCCAGATGGCGATAGTCACCTGGCGCCGGAGCCCCATTTACGTCGTCCGCCGCACGCCCGAGATGGTCGGTCAACTCAAAGGTCACGACGATCGTCTGAAGGACAAGGACTCGGCCGAATCCGATCAGCCGGATTACGCCAAGAACGAATACCGCGCGCGGCTGCCTGAGGTTCTGGTCCTGATCGGCACCTGCACCCACCTGGGTTGCCTGCCGAAGCAGCGCTTCGAGGCGCATAGTGCCGAGATGGGCGCCGACTGGCCGGGCGGCTTTTTCTGCCCCTGCCATGGCTCGCGATTCGACCTCGCGGGGCGCGTATTCAACGGTTCGCCGGCGTCCCTCAACCTGCGCATTCCGCCGTATTCATTTCCGTCGCCGCTCAAGCTCGTTGTGGGTGTCGATGAGACCCACAAAGGAGCCGCATAATGGCTGCAGTGCAAGGCGCCAAGCCTGAGAGAAAGGGGTTCCTGGGCTGGCTCAACAAGCGGCTGCCGGTGGATGAGTTCATTTCCAGCCAGCTCACCGGTTACTACGCCCCGAAGAATTTCAATATCTGGTACTTCTTCGGCTCGCTGGCGCTGGTCGTGCTCGTGTTGCAGCTCGCCACGGGCATCTTCCTCACCATGTTCTACAAGCCGGGCGAGCTGACCTCGTTCGACTCCGTCGAATACATCATGCGGGAGATCAACTACGGTTGGCTCATTCGCTACCTGCATTCGACCGGTGCATCGGCGTTCTTCATCGTCGTGTACCTGCACATGTTCCGGGCGTTCCTGTATGGCTCGTACCGCGCGCCTCGGGAACTGCTGTGGATCCTGGGAATGCTTGTGTATCTCGCGTTGATGGCCGAGGCCTTCATGGGCTACGTCCTGCCGTGGGGCAACATGTCGTTCTGGGGCGCGCAGGTGATCGTCAACCTGTTCAGCACGATTCCAGCCATCGGTCCGCCGCTGGTCGAGTGGATTCGCGGTGACTACGGCATTGCTGACGCGACGCTGAATCGCTTCTTCTCCCTCCACGTCGTGGCCGTGCCCCTGGCGCTGCTGCTGCTCGTTATGTTGCATCTCGTCGCCTTGCGGCAGACGGGATCCAACAACCCGGACGGCATCGAGATCAAGAAGAACCTCGGACCCGATGGCCACCCGATCGACGGGATCCCGTTCCATCCGTACTACACGGTGAAGGATGTGGTGGGCGTTGGTGTGTTCTTTGTTCTGTTCACCATCGTTGTGTTCTTCGTTCCGACCTTCGGCGGGTTGTTCCTGGAAGGTCCCAACTTCGAACCGGCGAATCCAATGTCCACACCTGAGCACATTGCCCCGGTTTGGTACTTCACGCCGTACTACGCGATCCTGCGTGCCGTTCCGAACCAGCGCATGGGCGCATTGCTCATGGGCCTTGCCGTGTTCGCGTTTTTCCTGATGCCCTGGTTGGATCAGTGCAAGGTGAAGTCGATACGCTACAAGCCGTTTATTTCGAAGCTGGCCCTGGCGATCTTCGCGGTGTCATTTGTGTGCCTCGGCTACCTCGGACTGCAGCCGGCCGAGGGCCTGTACGTGGCGCTCGCGCGGATCTTCACGGTGCTGTACTTCGCATTCTTCGCGCTGATGCCCTTCTACTCGCGAATGGGCACGCCAAAGCCTGAGCCAAAGAGGGTGACCTACCATGCGCATTAATTCGATGCGCGCGCTGAAAGTGTTGTTGTGCGGGACGTTGCTGCTGACGTCCGGGGCGCTGTACGCCGCTGAGGCGGACGCCGGTGCCGAGGGTGCCACCCAGACGAACTGGAAGGCCTGGCACGCTGACCTGGACATCGCGAATCGCGACCAGTTGCAGCGCGGTGCCCGCAACTTCGTAAACTATTGTTTGGGTTGTCACTCGCTCAAGTACATGCGGTATTCCCGCATGGGCCAGGACCTGGCGATTCCACCCGACCTGCTGAACAAGTACCTGGTTCAGCCGGGTGACAAGGACACAAATTACATAACGACGTCCATGCCCGCCGCGGACGCGGAGACCTGGTTCGGCAAGACTCCGCCGGACCTCTCGTTGATGGCACGGGCTCGGGGCACCGACTACCTGTATCGGTTCCTGAAGACGTTCTACGTCGATCCCACCCGCCAGACGGGCGCGAACAACTTGCAGTTGCCGTCAACGGCCATGCCGCATGTGCTTTCCGAGCTCGAGGGCCTGAAAAAGCCGATCTACAAGAGCGTGGAAAGCAAGAACGAGGAAGGCAAGACCACGACCGAGCAGGTTTTCGATCATTTTGAGCAGGTGGCACCAGGCCGGATGAATGCCGAAGAGTACGATGGCTTCGTGCGTGATACCGTGGCCTTCCTCAGCTACGTAGGTGAGCCGGCGCAGATTCAGCGTCACAGCCTGGGAATCTGGGTCGTGCTGTTCCTGCTGGTATTCACCTGGCTGGCGTGGCTACTGAAGAAAGAATACTGGAAGGATGTCCACTGACGATCGGCCACGAGACGGCCATCGGATAGGCCCTGGAGCGGAAGTTTGTCGAGCAGACGATCCATCATGACGCTCTTTTCCGCTCCTAATGACCCGTGGAGTCATAGGACGCGGATCGTGCTGGCCGAAAAAGGCATCAGCATCGATATTGTGAGCGTTGAGCCGGGCAAGCTGCCGGAAGACTTGCTCGACCTCAATCCGTACCACAGCGTGCCGACGCTGGTGGATCGGGATCTCGTGCTTTATGACTCGCGCGTGATCATTGAGTACCTGGATGAGCGGTTTCCGCACCCGCCGCTCATGCCGGTCGATCCGGTGACCCGGGCGCAATTCCGCCTGGCTCTGTATCGCATCGAGCGCGACTGGTATGCGCTGATTCAACAGATCGAGCAGGACCCCGACAAGAAGAACACGGTGAAATTGAAGAAGATCCTGCGCGACACGGTGTTGCAGAGCACCGAGTTGTTCAAGGTGAAGCCGTACTTCCTGTCGGATGAATTTTCACTCGTGGATGCGACGATTGCCCCGGTGTTGTGGCGCCTGCCGTACTACGAGATCGACCTGCCGCCGCAGGCGCAGCCGATCATCAAGTACGCCAGCCTGATTTTCTCGCGACCCGCCTTTCGCGAAAGCCTGTCCGATGCGGAACAGGAAATGCGATTGATCTGATATGGCTCTTCCGCCCCCTCCCCCCAAGCGCCCCTATTTGCTGAGAGCGATGCACCAGTGGATGTCCGATAGTGGACATACACCGCACGTCATCGTCGATGCCGAACGTGCCGGAGCCGATGTTCCCAAGGCATACGTCAAGGAAGGCAAGATCGTACTCAACCTCAGTCCCAGTGCGACCCAACGTTTGAAGCTGGGCAACGATGAAATTGAGTTTGATGCGCGATTCGCGGGTGTTGTACACCACGTGCGTTTCCCGGTTGCCGCGGTGATGGGGATTTATGCGCGCGAGACGGGCGAGGGCATGGTGTTCTCCGAGTCCGACCTCGGCCCCGAGCCGCCTAAGGGACCCACTTCCGCGGAGGAGGGTGGGGGCGCCGGCCCCGGCAATAAAGAAGGCGGGGGCAGCAAGCCGCGGCCGCAGTTGAAGGTGGTCAAGTAAACGCGTGTTTGATCCAGTCGATGCCGGTGGGCGTGATTGCCACCACATCGAAGCGAACTCGCATTTGCCCCAGGTCCGGTCGCTGCTGCAATAGTTGAGCCGCCGCACGCTGAAGTTTCACCTGCTTCCGAAAGTCCACACTGGCGGCTGCGCCACCGAAACGGTTCGACGTGCGCTTGCGCACCTCCACGATGATGAGCGTGTCCCGCTCGCGCGCGACGACATCTAACTCACCGAGGCGGCGTCGAAAGTTGCGGGCGATTATCTCGACGCCTTGCGCTTCGAGGTAGGCGACGGCAGCGTCCTCTGCCGCGCGGCCGATCTGCTGACGATCCATAAACGTGTCCTTGTCATTGGCCGTGCCATCGGCCGCTCGTTGGGCGGCAGGCGATTGCCGCGTCCCGGCGGCTCCCCATCATTTTGCCGCCGTTGTCACCGCTCCCGCGGCGGGCAGCATCTTGATTTCCCCATTGTGGATCTGGGCCCAGCCGAGATCGCGATGCACCCGGCGGTCGGGGTCGAGAGTCAGGCGGCCTGTGAGTCCATCGACCTGGATGTTGGTTGCGCCGCTGTGCAGGGCGGCGGCCAGCCGATAGGCATCGAATCCGAAGGCGAAGTAACGGTTGCGGCGTGGGCCGCCGCCGTTGGGGTAGGCGGTTTGCAGCGCGTTACGGACTGCATCGGCGAGATCGCTGCCCAACATCCAGGGCATGTCCGGGAACATCAGGCCTTCGAGATCTTGGTTGTTGTGTGGGTCCGGCTCGAAGGCATCGGATGTTGCATACGTGGGTATGCTGCCGGCGAAGTGGAAGCGAAGCTGAGGGCGCAACAGGCGCTCGATGTTCGCCTGCGCGGGCGCGAAAATGAACTCGATGTCTTCACGACGGCGGGGTTCGAATTGCAGCTTGGTACCGAGAATGGACTCCAGCCGGCGATGCCGTGCGGTGCTCTCGCTTATGCGCAACACCGTCGTCAGCGAGTCCGAATAGTCGGTCAGCGCGGTATCGAGCGCGGTGGCCGCATAAATACCGCCGCCGCCGGCCTCCAGCTCCTGTTTGAATGCGGCCAGAACTCGAGTACCCCAGTCGCCGGAAGGAACGATGGCCAGTCCATTCTTGTGGCCGTCCGCAAGGATTCGACGGGCGGCGAGGCGTGCTTCATCTTCTGGTGACAGCGCGTACTGAAAGAAGGCGGTCGGCGTTGGTTGACTCGCAGGCAGAAAGTTGAGAGCGAGAATAGGCGGCCGGCGCGTGACCAGCCCCGCGGCAGCCACCACTTCGTCCCGAGTCAGTGGCCCCACGATGATGTCGGCGCCTTCCTGTGTTGCGCGCGAAATGCTTTCAGCGATGCCCGTCTCGCCCGTGTCATACACGTTGATCGGTGTGCGTTGCGCTTCCGGTGCTTGGTAGTACGCGGTCATGAAGCCGTCGCGAATGGTGGTCGCGATCGCTCCGTTGCGTCCGGAGATCGGCAATAACAGTGCGATGTGCGCTCCGTTGCCGGCAACAATCGTGGGTTGCTGCTGTTGTTGATGCTGACTCAACAGCTCGCTACGCACTATGTCGCTGGCAGGATGGTTGGGGTAGCGCGAGCGCCAGGCGTCAACATCTGCGATCGAGGCGTTTGGGCTGCGAGCGGCCGCAGCCGCGATGGGGCCTAACTCCAGCCAGCCGCGGGTCGTGGCGTCTTTGGTTGAGCGGGGGTCGATGCGTATGTTGTGTTCGCTTGCATCGCGCAGCAAGGTGAGCAAATTGACACGGCTCTGGCGTAAGTCCTGTGTGGTCGGCAGCCAGTGCTCCAGCGACGACTGTGCGGCGACTCCGTCGTTTACGCGGCCGCTGGCGAATGCAGCCTGTTGGCGCAGGCGCCAATAATGCAGCGCTTCAGGTGCAGTTCGGGGCTCCGGTAGCGTACTGATCCGTTGCCAGGCCTGTTGGCCCTGGCCGCGCGCCAGCGCCAGATCGACTTCCAACAGCGGCTTTTCAGTGGCCTGCTGTGCCGTGAGCGACCCTTGTTCGATCTCATTGAGCAGGCGCGCCGCGTCCTCGGGCCGATGGGCGGCGAGGTAGGCACGGCCCGCGCGGAACAGATATTCGTTACGGTCCGAACCGCTGTTCTGGCCGGCGAGCGCCTCATACATGCGGGCGGCGCCCAATTGATCGCCCGAACGCGCGAGCGCATCGGCGTTATCCAGTGATGGGGGCGCTTCCGCGCGGGGGCTGAGGCTCGGACAGCCGGTCAGGGCCCATCCGGCGGCGGCCACCACCACGAGACGAACGATCCATCGCGTTAACTGCATTTGTCGAAGGGCCTTTGGTCGGGCAGGCAGGACCTGAGATTATAGTGGCTGGCTGCCATTGGCGCGCAGAAGTCACGGGAGAAAAGGTTGGTCAAGGGTCCGGGCCGTCTACAAGTTGTCGCGACACCGATTGGCAACCTGAACGATTTGAGTACGCGGGCACACCAGGCGCTTGGCGAAGCGGATCTGATTGCTGCCGAGGACACACGTCATACGCTGGGATTGCTACAGGCAATCGGCGTTTCAAAGCCCATGGTGTCGCTGCACGCCTATAACGAGGGGCAGCGCGTGCCCGACCTGCTGGCGCGTCTCAGCGCGGGTGAGGTCGTAGCATTGGTTAGCGATGCAGGGACACCGCTACTGTCAGACCCCGGATTTGAGCTGGTGAGCGCCGCCGCAAGCGCCGGATTTGAGGTTCGCGTCATTCCCGGACCTTCGGCGATCACTGCCGCGCTTGCGGTAGCGGGTCTGCCTACCAGCCGCTTCTGTTTTGAAGGCTTTCTGCCGAGCCGTTCGCGTGAGCGGCGTAACGAGTTGGCGCGGTTGGCCCGTGAAACCAGGACGTTGGTTTTTTTCGAAGCGCCGCATCGGATCGCGGAAACGCTCGCTGATATGGTGAGTGAGTTTGGTGGCCAGCGACGTGCGGTTGTTGCACGCGAGCTGACGAAGGCGCACGAGACAATTTATCGCGGGAGTCTGATTGAGTTGGTTGGCTTGTCGGCCAATGACGCTAATTTCCAGCGTGGCGAGATAACCTTGGTTGTCAGTGGCGCTGAGGAGGTTGCCAGCGCTGTTGATACGAAGATGTTGAAACGTGCGGTGGAGTTGCTGGCGAAGGAATTGCCGCCTGGCAGGGCTGCGTCAATTGCTGCGCAATTGACGGGTGCATCGCGCAGCGAAGCGTATGCGCTGATACAGAAGGCGGAGGACTGATTGCGCGTGCAGCCCAGGCTCCGCATGTTAAAATCTTGCTGGAGAGCCGGCCAGGCAATCGCTGTTCTCGCAAGAGGATGGAGGAAAGTCCGGGCTCCGGCGGATCAGGTGCCAGGTAACGCCTGGGGGGCGCGAGCCCACGGAAAGTGCAACAGAGAGCAAACCGCCTAAGGCCTCGGACGCGCAAGCGGACGGGGTCCGGTAAGGGTGAAACGGTGCGGTAAGAGCGCACCGCGGACTTGGTAACAAGGACGGCACGGCAAACCCCACCTGGAGCAAGACCAAATAGGGAAGTAGCGCTCAGCGCAGGTTAAAAGCCGGTGTGAGAGTGCAGCGCCGATCCGCGCGCGCTTCCGGGTAGGTCGCTTGAGGTTCACGGCGACGTGGATCCCAGAGGAATGATTGCCCACGACAGAACCCGGCTTACCGGCCGGCTCTCGCCACGCGCTGCGCGCGGGGCTCAACGGGGTCCAGGGGACCCCGTAGGAGTGGCGGCGCGGGAGCGCCGGGAAGAGGGGGCTTCGTTTCGCGCGGGTGGGAGGGCCTCGTTCGGCGCCTAAGCGGCCATTCCCCCACCTCAACCCACCCTTTTCTTAACATAATCTAGGCTATATTTGACATATATAGGCCTCTCGCACCGAAGCGGTGCAATATCCAGCCGACTTTGGGCTCAACCACTGTATAAGCAGTGGGCCTCAACCCCCTGATTGCAAAGACGAATGACTGACACCTACTGGGTGCAAGCTCTGCAATGCACCGATAAGTCTTTGTGACTGCGATGAATTTCTCACTTTTCCAATTGACATGGGCGGCTTGCGATTTCATAGTGGGGGCCGGTGGGAGATTGTGGGGGGGAATGGGCGAGTCCCTCTTCTCGGATCATGTTTCGCGGTGCAACAAAGGTGACCTTGGACGACAAGGGCCGGATGGTCATGCCTACCCGTTATCGGGAGCAGATCGCCGAGCTCGCTCAAGGCCATTTGGTGGTCACCGTCGACCGTGATCAGTGTCTCCTGGTTTATCCGTTGCCCGAGTGGGAACAGACCGAACGCAAGTTGATGAGCCTGCCCAGCCTGAACCCTCAGGCCCGGCGGCTGCAGCGGCTCATGGTGGGCTATGCGACGGATCTGGAGATCGATGGGCACGGGCGGATTTCATTGCCGCCTGAGTTGCGCGAGTTCGCGAAGCTCGAGCGGTACGGGATGTTGATCGGGCAGGGCAATCGGTTCGAGCTGTGGGACGAAGGCCGTTGGCGCGACCAGTGGCTGATGAGTGAGGCGGCGGCGGGCGATCTGTCCAACGGTCTCGATTCGCTCAAGCTGTAAGGCGCAGCGATGGGCGGTGAGTTGACGATTTCAGGGGTTGTTCGCCCGGGCGGGCGGGCGTCGGGTAAGAACGCGGGACCTTGCGAAGGGGGGCGGTCCGGATACCGCTTTCGTCGTGAATGAGCACATTCCAGTGCTCGTTGCAGAGGCGCTCGCGGGTTTGGCCCTCGAAGCGGGCGGTTACTATGTCGATGCGACGTTTGGGCGCGGCGGTCATACGGCACAAATCCTCCAGGCCATGGGTAGGGAAGGTCGCGTGCTCGCGATCGACCGGGACCCGCAGGCCATCGCGGCCGGTCGTCAGCGCTTTGCCGACGAAGTGCGGCTTACGCTCATCCATGCGCCGTTTGCCGATCTCGCCACGCTCGTGCCGACTAACTCGCACGGTCAACCTTGTCGCGGCGTGCTCTTCGACCTCGGTGTTTCATCCCCGCAGCTCGACGACGCGAGCCGGGGCTTCAGCTTCCGCGCCGATGGTCCGCTCGACATGCGCATGGACCCGACACGCGGCGAGCCGGTCGCAGCCTGGCTCGCTAGGGCGGGCGTCGACGAGATTCGCGAAGTGATTGCAACACTCGGTGAAGAACGCTTCGCGGCACGTGTTGCCCGCGCGATTGTCGAGGGGCGCCAGGAAAGTCCCATAGTGGGCACGAGTCAGCTCGCGGCGATTGTTGCCAAGGCAGTGCGAACGCGCGAGCCCGGCAAACATCCTGCGACGCGCACGTTTCAGGCGCTGCGCATGTTCATCAACGATGAGCTCGGGCAGTTGGAGAAAGGTCTCGCTGCCGCGTTGGAGTTTCTGGCTCCCGGCGGGCGACTGGCGGTCATCAGCTTCCATTCCCTGGAGGACCGGGTCGTCAAACGCTTCATGAAGCAACAGACGGAGATTGATCCCGCGTTGCGGGATCTGCCCGTGTTGCCGGTGGGCGCGGAGCCGCGGCTGAAGCTCGTCGGCCGCAAGAGTCGGGCCGTGGCGAAGGAAGTCGACAGCAATCCGCGCGCCCGCAGCGCGCTGTTGCGGGTCGCCGAGAAAATCAAATGAGCTTCAGCCACCGAATCCTGTGGATCGCGCTACCCGCCTTGTGGGCTGCGGCGCTCGCCTCCGCCGCAGGCGCGATCTATCTGAAGCATCGTTCGCGCGAAATGTTTGTGGAGCTCGAAAGGTTGGACAACCGCCGGGACAACCTCGACATCGAGTGGGGCCAGTTGCAGCTCGAGCAGAGTGCCTGGTCCAACAACGCGTTCGTTGAACGCGTGGCGAACGCGAAGCTCCATATGGCAATGCCGCCACCGAAAGAGATCGAGATCATCACCCCGTGACTTCTCGGTTCTCCAAATTCAAATCCAGATCCAAGGGACGCGCCACTTCCGCCCCTGCGTCCTTTCGTTGGCGCGCCTATTTGTTGATGGGCTTCGTTGCCTGCGGCGCCTGTGGGTTGATCTATCGTGCTGTCAGCCTGCAGCTCGTGGATCACACCTTCCTGGCAAAGGAGGGTGACGCACGCGTTTCGCGTGTCGCCACCATCGCGGCACACCGCGGAACTATCACCGACCGATACGGCGAACCCCTCGCCGTCAGCACCCCTGTTGACTCCATCTGGGTCAATCCGAAAGAGCTCGCCCTCGCCACGGACCAGATACCGCGCCTCGCCAGCGCGTTGAAGCAGGATCGCCAGGAGCTCGAACGCCGGATTGCCAGCAACCTCGATCGTTCATTTCTCTATCTCGCGCGCGGCCGCCAGCCCAGTGAAGCGGAGCAGATCAAGGCGCTCGGAATTCCGGGCGTCTACCTGTCTCGCGAATACCGCCGCTACTACCCCTCCGGTGAAGTTGCCGGGCACATTCTCGGATTCACGAACGTCGATGACGCGGGCCAGGAAGGTCTCGAGCTCGCGTTTGATCACTGGCTGGCGGGCGAAGATGGCGCGAAGCGCGTCATTCAGGATCGCTACGGTCGCATTGTGCAGGACGTGGAGAGCATCCGCCCGGTGCGCCCTGGCCGCGACCTGGTGTTGTCGATCGACCTGCGCATTCAATACCTGGCTTACAGAGAGCTGAAGGCGGCCATCCGGGAGCAGCGGGCGCGTGCTGGATCGGTCGTGGTGATTGATGTTGTCACCGGCGAGGTGCTCGCCATGGTGAATCAGCCCTCGTTCAACCCGAATGATCGTGAGCAGATCCTGCCTGCGACGTATCGCAATCGTGCAGCGACCGACATTTTTGAGCCCGGCTCCTCAATGAAGCCGTTCTTTGTGGCCGCGGGTATAGCGTCGGGCAAATATGACGATCACAGCATCATTGACACGTCTCCAGGCTACTTCAAGGTCGGCAGTTGGCCCGTCGAGGATGAGCACAACAACGGGCCGATCAACATTGCCACCGTGCTGGCCCGAAGCTCCAACGTCGGAATGGCGCGACTTGCATTGAGCCTGGAGCCCAAACAGATCTGGAATACGCTGACCGGTTTCGGCTTCGGCCAGGTGACGACGAGTGGATATCCCGGTGAGTCGGCCGGGCTGCTGGCGAACTATTCGCAGTGGCGTCCGATTGGCATTGCGACCATGTCGCACGGCTATGGGATTTCGGTGACACCGCTGCAGTTGGCTCACGCGTACGCCACTCTCGGTTCGTTTGGATTGTCGCGGCCCGTTTCTTTTCTGCGTGTCGACTCGCCGCCGGGCGGACAACGTGTGATGGCGCCGCCTGCCGCCAAGGAACTGATCGGAATGCTCGAGTCCGTGGTTGTCGCGGAGGGAGCTACCGGCAGGCGCGCCGCCATTCCGGGTTATCGCGTGTCGGGGAAGACGGGCACCGCGTGGAAGGCATTCGCGGGTGGTTACTCGACAGACAAGTTCATGGGTGTGTTTGGTGGAGTTGCGCCGGCGACGGAGCCCCGGCTTGCGGCCATTGTCGTGATTGACGAGCCGAGCGCAGGACTGCATCGCGGTGGCGATGTTGCTGCGCCGGTGTTTTCGGCGGTAGTGGGTGGAGCGTTGCGGTTGCTGGCGGTTGCGCCCGATCGGCCGATCAACGCGCCGGATGATGTGGTGCCCGCGCCGACGAGGGCGGGCGTGCGAACGGCGGCGCTGCAATGACGGCCAACATGCATAAGCGGTTGCGTGCGCCAGCGAGCGCCGAGGGCGGCGGGGGTGGCAATGGCCCCGCGGCAGCGATGCGCGCGCCACTTACCCCGCGGCGCCTCGCCGACATAACTGCCGGGCTGGCCGCAGTGCCTAGCGAATTAACCGTGCGCGATATCACGCTCGACAGCCGAGAGGCCACGCCCGGTGCGCTTTTCCTCGCCCTCAGCGGCCGCACCCATCACGGCTTGAAGTTCGCGCAACAGGCGATTGACCGCGGCGCCAGTGCGGTGCTGTATGAGGACGCAGCCGGTCAGGCCGTCCCTCATTTCGGTTCCGATATCTTCGTGGCGGCTGTTCCACAGTTGAGCCAACACGTGGGGACTATCGCTGATCGCTTCTTCGGTGAGCCATCCGCGGCGGTCACCGTTGTGGGTATCACAGGAACCAACGGCAAAACCACCTGCGCCTGGTTGCTTGCCCAGGCTCTGCATCATTGCGGTCGCCCGGCCGCTTACATGGGGACCCTGGGTTTCGGGGTGCCCCCCTCGGTGACGGCAACTGAACATACGACTTCGGACGCAGTCACCGTACATCGGCATCTTGCAGCGCTACGAAATCTCGGCGCGGAATGCGTCTGCATGGAAGTCTCGTCTCACGCCATCGACCAAAGCCGGGTGGGCGCCGTCCGCTTCAACACTGCCGCGTTTACCAATCTCACCCGCGACCACCTCGACTACCACGGGACCATGGAAGCCTACGGCAACGCCAAGGCCCGCCTGTTCCAATGGCCCACGCTCACCAACCGTGTCATCAACGCCGATGACGCATTCGGCGCGAAGCTCGCAGGTCTTCCATCTTCCTCACGCCTCGTTCTGACTTCACGGACGTCGATTGTCCCCGCCGGTGTCGATCAGGTGCGCGCGATCCGCTCCACCCCCCAAGCCGCTGGCCTTGCCATCGACGTCGAGTCGAGTTGGGGCAACATCCAGCTCAATGTGCCGCTGATTGGTAAATTCAATGTCGACAACGTGCTCACGGTGCTCGCCGTGTTGCTCGCCTGGGATCTTCCACTGCCCCAGGCGGCTGCAGCCATTGAAAAGTGCCGTGCGCCGAGCGGTCGAATGGAGTTGTTCGGCGGCACCGCCACGTCGCCCCTGGCGATCGTCGATTACTCGCATACCCCTGACGCTCTTGCGAAAGCTCTGCAGGCGGCGCGCCCCCACTGCCGTGGTCAACTTCGTGTTGTATTCGGATGTGGTGGTGACCGCGATGCAGGCAAGCGCCCGCTCATGGGGCGGATTGCCGCGGAACTTGCCGATGATGTCATCGTTACTGACGACAATCCGCGCACCGAGGACCCGGGGCGGATAGTTGCTGACATTCTGGCCGGAATGCCAGGCCGGACCACGCTGGTTGAGCATGACCGCAAGCGCGCCATCCAGACCGCGCTGCGTCGTTCGTCGCCTGGCGATGTGGTGGTGGTCGCGGGCAAGGGGCACGAGGATTATCAGATTTACGGGACAGCGAAGCGGCCGTTCAGCGACCAGGCGGTCGTGAGCGCCGAGTTGGCGGCGGCGGGGCAACCGGGCGGTGGGCCACTGGGCGCAGGCCCAAAGGCGCCTGGGTCCCGGGGGTCCAACTCATGAAGCGCACGCTCGCTGATTTCGCCAAGGCGTGTGGCGGCAAGCTGCACGGCGTCGATCGTGAGTACAACGCCGTCTCGAGCGATACACGAACGTTGGCTGGCGGCGATTTCTTCATTGCTCTGCGCGGTCCGCGCTACAACGCCAATGAGTTCGTTGTGCAAGCGTCCAGCGCCGGAGCGGCCGGGGCGCTAGTCGATACGCTGCAACCCGTCGCGATCCCACAGGTCGTGGTGCCTGACACGCAGATTGCGTTGGAAAAGGCAGGTCACGCCTGGCGCACCCAATTTTCGATTCCCGTGGTGGGTGTCGCCGGCAGCAACGGCAAAACCACGGCCAAGGAAATGACCGCGGCGATTCTGGGCGCAGCGGGTGAATGCCTGGCAACCCGAGGCAATCTCAACAACCACATCGGCGTGCCCCTGACCCTGTTCCGCATCGAGTCCAAACATCGATTCGCGGTGGTTGAAATGGGCGCGAACGCCGCTGGCGAAGTCGCGCATCTGGTTGAGATCGGGCGTCCTACCGTCGGTCTCATTACCAACGCCGGTGCGGAGCACCTCGAAGGATTCGGCAGCATTGAAGGCGTCGCCCGCGCCGAAGGTGAGATGGTCGCCGGCCTGAAACCCGACGCCACCGCTGTCATCAATGCCGATGATCAGTTCGCCGACCTGTGGCGCGCTTCAACCCCCGCGCGCGTTGTGACATTCGGTGTACAGAAAGCTGCGGACTTCACGGCCACCGACCTGAAGACGAGCGTGGGACCGGACGGGTTTCTGACTCGATTCAACCTCACCAGCCCCCTGGGAGAGGTGGCGATCGAATTGCGGATGGGCGGTCGTCACAACGTTGCGAATGCATTGGCCGCTGCTGCTGCCGCGACTGCGGCTGGAGCAAAGCTCGAGCACGTAGCCCAAGGGCTCGGCGCGGTACGCGCAGTAGCCGGCCGTCTCCAGTTCAAGATGACCGCCACGGGCGCGTGGCTGATCGATGACTCCTACAACGCCAATCCGAGCTCAATGGAAGCGGGCATCGAGGTCCTCGCCGGGCTCGACGGCCGCAAGTGGCTGGTCATGGGGGACATGGCCGAGCTCGGTGATTTCGCCGCAAGCTCACACTCTCAAATCGGCGTGTTCGCCCGCGAGCACGGCATTGAACGCCTTTTCGCTGTCGGTCAGCTTGCGGCTTTGGCGGTGGAGAGCTTCGGTCGGGGCGGTCAATGGTTTTCGGAGAGCACGGCGCTGGCGGATGCCCTGAAGGGCGCGCCGGCGGATGTGCGGATGTTGATCAAAGGCTCGCGTGTCAACAGGTTGGAGCGTGTGGTCGATGCACTGGTCGCACCGTCAACGACTCAGGCAGGAAAAAGATAAGTGCTCTATTGGATTACACAGCACCTGGTTGGCTGGCGCTCGGGCTTCAACGTCTTTTCGTACCTGACGTTGCGCGCCATTCTGGCCACGGTTTCGGCGCTCGCCATTTCATTGATTGTCGGACCGGGGTTGATTGCTCGCTTGACCAAGCATCAAGTGGGGCAGGTTGTTCGCGACGACGGTCCGCAAACCCATCTGGTCAAGGCCGGAACCCCGACGATGGGTGGCACGCTCATTCTGGTGACCACGCTCGTCAGCACGCTTCTGTGGGCCGAGCTCAGCAACCGCCTGGTCTGGACGGTGTTGGGAGTGACGTTCGCCTTCGGTCTCATCGGTTTCTACGACGACTACCTGAAGCTGGTGGTCCGTAACCCGAAGGGACTGGTTGCGAAGTGGAAATACTTCTGGCAATCGGTGGCGGGACTCGCGACCGCGTTTACTCTTTATTACACCGCGAGCGGCCCGGCCGAGACCACTCTGTTCCTGCCCTTCTTCAAGAGCTTCGCGGAGCCGCTGTCCGAGGTCGGTTACATCGCGCTCGCCTACTTCATGATTGTCGGCATGAGCAATGCCGTGAATCTCACGGACGGCCTGGATGGCCTGGCGATCATGCCGGCCACGCTCGTGATCGCGGCGCTGGGCATCTTTGCGTACGCAACCGGCAATGCCGTGTTTGCCAACTACCTGCAGATTCCGGAAGTCCGCGGCGCGGGTGAGCTCATTATCTTCTGTGGCGCACTGGCCGGAGCGGGTCTCGGTTTCCTGTGGTTCAACTCGTATCCCGCCCAGGTCTTCATGGGCGATGTGGGTGCGCTGGCGATCGGCGCCTCCATCGGCGTGATTGCGGTGATTGTCCGTCAGGAAGTAGTCACGTTGGTCATGGGTGGCGTGTTCGTGCTCGAAACCGCGTCCGTCATCCTCCAGGTCGGCTCCTTCAAGCTGCGTGGCAAGCGCATCTTCAAGATGGCGCCCATTCACCACCACTTCGAGCTCAAAGGCTGGGCCGAGCCGAAGGTGATTGTCCGCTTCTGGATTATTTCCCTGATCCTGGTCCTGTTTGGGCTCGCGACCCTGAAAATCCGATGAGCACCACGGCAACCAAACCTTCTTCCGCAGTCATTGTCGGCCTGGGCCGGACGGGGCTGTCGTGCGCGCGCTATTTGCACGCCCTCGGGTGGAAGATTGCCGTGACCGACACCCGCGCCCAGCCGCCCGAGCTGCCAGCCCTGCGCCAGTTGGATTCCCGCATTCCGGTCAGCACCGGCGGCCTCGATGTGAAGTTGCTCGATGATGCGTTGTGCGTGGTGGCGTCGCCGGGGGTTGCCCTCAACGTGCCGTTTTTTGCGGAGGCGCGCCGGCGGGGCCTGGAAATCGTAAGTGACATCGAGTTGTTCGCCCGCGCGGTCGATGCACCTGTGGTCGGTATCACAGGCACCAACGGCAAGAGCACCGTGACCACCCTGGTTGGCCGGATGGCTGCCCGCGCCGGTATGAAGGTCCGCGTGGGTGGAAACCTGGGCGAGCCCGCGTTGGATCTGCTCACCAGCGCACGGGCCGACGCCGAGCGAACCGAGTTGTACGTGCTGGAGCTGTCGAGCTTCCAACTCGAGGCGACCCACTCCCTGGATCTGAAGACCGCCACGGTTCTGAATGTCACGGCGGATCACCTCGATCGATATGCAACGATCGCCGACTATGCCGCCGCCAAGGCTCGGATCTTTGCCCGTTGCGATGTTGCGGTCATCAACCTGGACGATCCGCTCGTCGTGGCCATGCCCCTGCCCGGGCAGCGCACGGTCGGCTTTTCCCTGCGTGCCACGATTGGAGCGGACTACGCGGTTTCGGCCCGGGATGGTGATTGGTGGCTGATGCGACGCGACGAGCCGCTCATGGCCGTGTCGCAAATGAAAGTCAAGGGATTGCACAACGCCGCCAATGCACTGGCATCACTTGCGCTCGGCGAAGCGTTGGGTTTCCCGATGCGGGCCATGCTCGCGGAGCTGGGCGAATTCACCGGCCTCGCCCATCGGTCGCAATGGGTCGCCGACGTCAACGGCGTCACCTATATAAATGACTCCAAGGGCACCAACGTGGGTGCGACGATCGCTGCAGTCAGCGGAATGAGCGGCCCGTTGATCATGATCGCCGGCGGCGACGGCAAGAACCAGGACTTCACACCGCTCGCCGAAGTGTTCCGGGGCAAGGTGCGTCACACGGTGCTGATTGGGCGTGACGCGGATGCTGTAGAGCGTGCTTTAAAAGGAGTCAGCACTACCGAGCGGGCGGCGTCCCTGGAAGAAGCGGTCAAGGCGGCGGCTCGTGCCGCAAAGCCCGGCGACACGGTGTTGTTGTCGCCCGCTTGCGCCAGTCTCGACATGTTCCGTGATTACACCCATCGCGGCGCCGTGTTTGCCCAGGCTGTGAAGGAGCTCGCCGCATGAGCAGCTCAGCCGCCGGCTCGTCCATGTCATACGCCCGGTCAGGAAGAAGCGGCGGAATGATCCACATCGATTCGGTGACTGTCGCCATTGTGCTGGCGATCGCCTTGCTCGGCCTCGTGATGGTGACCTCGGCGTCTGTATCCATTGCCAGCAAGGACACCGGCGAAACGTTTTTCTACCTCGAGCGCCAGTTGGTCCTGATGTTGATTGGCGGGGCGTTTGCGGTGCTGCTGTTCTGTATTCCGACACGTTTGCTGGAAAAGGTGTCAGTGCCGCTGCTCGTTGTGGCAGTCGCTATGCTCATGCTCGTTTTTGTGCCCGGTCTCGGCCACACTGTAAATGGCAGCCGGCGCTGGCTGCAGTTGGCGGGGCTCAATTTCCAGGCGTCCGAGTTGGCACGCGTTCTGGTCATCATCTACCTGGCCAGCTATGCGGTGCGTCGTGAGGAAGAGCTGCGGATGACCTTCGGCGGTCTCGCTAAACCGCTGGGCCTGCTGGTGTTCGTGGGCGCCTTGTTGCTGGCCGAACCGGATCTCGGGGCGGGCACGGTGTTGTTTGCCACCGGCTTCGGAATGTTGTTCCTGGCTGGGGCGCGCCTGCGCTACGTCGTCATGATGACCGTCGCCGCCGGCGCCGGATTTGCAGTGCTGGCCATGTCATCCGGCTACCGCATGCGGCGCCTCACCACCTTTTTGAACCCCTGGGCGGATCCGTACAACAGCGGTTTCCAGTTGACCCAGTCGCTGATTGCCATCGGCCGCGGCCAGTGGTTTGGCGTGGGGCTGGGCGAGAGCGTGCAGAAGCTGTTCTATCTGCCCGAGGCCCATACCGATTTCTTGTTCGCCGTCCTAGCTGAGGAACTCGGTTTGGCGGGCGTCGTTGTGACGCTCGCCCTTTTCCTCGCCCTGGTCTGGCGGAGTTTCTACATCGCCCGACTCGCATCCGATGCGGGTCTCAAGTTCCAGGCGTACCTCGCGTCCGCGTTTGGGCTGTGGGTCGGCATCCAGGCGCTCATTAATATGGGAGTCAACATGGGGGTGCTGCCCACGAAGGGGCTGACGCTGCCGTTCATGAGCTACGGACGGTCGAGCCTCATTGTTTCGCTGGCGTGGGTCGGATTGTTGTTGCGCGTTTATCACGAAGCGATGCTGGAGACGCGTGGCTCGGCAACTGTTCGCAGACGCACCGGCGCGAAGCAGGGCGATCTGCTGATCGAGGACGGAGAATGAGCTCCGTGCACTCACGTCCCATCCTGATCATGGCCGGTGGCACCGGCGGTCACGTGTTTCCGGCATTGGCACTGGCGCGACTGCTGCGCGCGCGGTCGTATGAAGTGGTCTGGCTCGGGACTCAACGCGGTCTCGAGGCTCGGGTCGTTCCCGCCGAGCGCATTCAAATTGAGTGGCTGTCGGTAGGTGGTCTGCGCGGCAAGGGTGTGACGACACTCCTGGCGGCGCCGTTCCGTTTGGCTTTGGCGTTGAGTCAGGCTCTGCGTGTCATGTGGCGGCATCGGCCCCTGGTGGTGGTGGGTCTCGGTGGATTTGTGACAGGTCCGGGTGGCGTGGCCGCCTGGCTCACCCGCCGGCCGCTGTTGATTCACGAGCAGAATGCAATCGCGGGTTTCACCAACCGCTGCCTGTCGCATCTCGCCCGCGAAGTGCTCGTAGCGTTTCCGGGCAGCTTCGGCGCCGGCGTGAAGGCGCGAGTGATCGGCAACCCGGTTCGTCAGGACATTAGTGCAATCGATCCGCCAGCCGTGCGCTTCGCCGATCGCACGGGTGCGATCCGGGTGCTCGTCATCGGTGGGAGCCTGGGCGCCACGCGTTTGAATGCAGTTGTGCCTCGGGCCCTGGCTCGTCTGAAGCAACTCGCGCAGATGCCCGCAATCGACGTTCGGCACCAGGCGGGTGAGCGTTGGATCGATGCCGGCCGCCAGAGTTATGCCAGCGCGGGTGTCCGCGCCGATGTGCGTCCCTTTATTGAAGACATGGCCGAGGCGTACGCCTGGGCTGACCTCGTCATCTGCCGCTCCGGGGCTCTGACTGTCTCAGAGCTGGCGGCGGCGGGAGTTGGAGCGGTCCTGGTGCCGTTTCCTGCCGCGGTCGACGATCACCAGACCCATAACGCGCAGTACCTCGTCAAAGAGGGCGCTGCCGTGTTGATCGCCGATCGCGATCTCACCGCGGAACGCCTGGCGGATGAACTGCAAAGTCTGTGCGCCGGGCGCAGCAAGCTGCTGGCGATGGCTGAGCGGGCGCGGCAGTTGGCGACGCCTCAGGCCGCGGAAGATCTGGCAAAGTCGTGCCTCGAGATGGCCGCCAAGGAGGCTGCATGATCGAGGAACGACGTGCACAGGACCGGCGCGTGAATTTGGAGAGGCCCCACGTCGAGCGGCGCGCCACGCCGGATCGGCGCGATCGCATGCGCCGGATCAACACGATCCACTTTGTAGGCATCGGCGGCAGCGGCATGGGCGGCATTGCCGAGGTGCTCATCAACCTGGGCTACGCCGTTCAGGGATCTGACGTCAAAGAGAACGCGGTCACCCAACACCTTGCGCGCATCGGTGCCCGGATCTCTATCGGTCACGTTGCGGAAAATATCGCCGGAGCTGACGTCGTGGTCGTCTCGAGCGCCATCGCGAGCGGCAATCCCGAAGTCGATGCCGCTGTCGCGCAACGGATTCCGGTCGTCGCGCGCGCCGAGATGCTCGGCGAGTTGATGCGCTTCCGATATTCCATCGCTGTCGGCGGCACGCACGGCAAGACGACGACCACGAGTCTCGTTGCGAGCATCCTCGCCGAGGGTGGCGAGGATCCAACTTTTGTCATTGGTGGGCGCCTCAAGAGCGCCGGAACCAACGCGCGGCTGGGCGCGGGCCGCTATCTCGTGGCCGAAGCTGACGAGAGCGATGCATCTTTCACACATCTGCAGCCGCTTATTGCTATTGTTACCAACATTGACAATGACCACCTGGTCACGCACGGCGGTAACTTCGAGTTGCTCAAACAGAGCTTCGTAGATTTCCTGCACAACCTCCCGTTCTATGGCCTGGCGGTGTTGTGCCTGGACGATGCCCATGTCCGCAGCATCGTCCAGTCGGTCGGTCGTCCCATCGTGTCCTATGGCTTGAGCTCGGAAGATGCGGACGTGCGGGCAGTGAACATCAGTCGCAATGGACTACAGACGAATTTCGATGTCGTGCGCACGTCCGGCGTGCCGCTCAACGTGACAGTCAATCTTCCCGGCACTCACAACGTGCTCAATTCGCTGGCCGCTATTGTCGTGGCCAGTGAGATCGGCATCGCGGACGCGGCCATTCAGCGCGCGCTGGCGAATTTCCAGGGAATCGACCGCCGGCTGCAGCACATTGCCGATGTGGAGACCGCCGCCGGCCATGTCACCATCATCGATGACTATGGCCATCATCCGACCGAAGTGGCCGCCACGCTCGAAGCATTGCGGCAGGGCTATCCAGGCCGGCGCATCGTGCTCGCGTTCCAGCCGCATCGCTACACGCGTACGCACGACCTGATCGACGATTTCAGCAAGGCGCTGTCCAAGGCGGATGCGCTGTTGGTGACGGAGGTCTACGCTGCCGGCGAGGCTCCGATTCCGGGCGCGGATGGCCGGGCTATCTGCCGCGCCGTTCGCGGCCGCGGCAATGTCGAGCCGATATTCGTAGACAAGGTGGAGGCGCTCGCCGAATCGCTCGTGGATGTGATCCGCGATGGCGATGTGATTGTGACCATGGGCGCCGGTCACATCAGCGCCATGTCTCACGAGTTGCCGGAGCGGCTGGCCGCGAAAGAGGGAGCCGCGTGACTGTGAGCATCGCCCCCGAATTCGCGACGCGCGTCAAACGCAACGAGCCCATGAGCCGGCACACGTCCTGGCACGTGGGGGGCCCCGCGGAAGTGTTCTTCAATCCGCGCGACCGCTCCGATCTCGCTGCCTTTCTCAAGACGCTGCCGCCCGATGTGCCCGTTCATTGGATCGGACTCGGCAGCAACCTGTTGGTCCGTGACGGCGGCATCCAGGGCGTCGTCATCAGCACCATTGGGACGTTGGATCGACTGGAACGGCTGAGTCAGACGTCGGTGTACTGCGAGGCCGGCGTTGCCTGCGCACGATTGTCGAAGCAGTGCGTGAAGTGGGGACTCGGCCCGGCTGAGTTTTTTGCCGGTATTCCCGGGACGTTGGGCGGGGCACTCGCCATGAACGCAGGCGCCTTCGGCGGCGAAACCTGGGCCCAGGTGATTGACGTCCTGACTATGGACCGCCAGGGCCGGGAGCAGCGCCGAACCGCGAACGAATACCAGGTGGGATACCGGACTGTGACAGGTCCGATGCAGGACGAGTGGTTTATTGGTGCGCGCCTGAAGTTTGAGCACAAGCCGGGCATCAACGAGGCCAAGGTGCGCGAGTTGCTGGAAAAGCGCAAGGCAACTCAACCGATCGGCGAGTGGAGCTGCGGCTCTGTGTTCACCAATCCTCCGGGCGACCACGCCGCCCGGCTCGTTGAGGCATCGGGCTTGAAAGGCTACCGGGTCGGAGATGCGTCGGTTTCCGAGAAGCACGCGAATTTCATCATCAATCACGGGAATGCCACTTCCGATGACCTGGAGCAGTTGATCAACCACGTCCGGGCGACGGTGGAGCGCGATCACGGCATCCGGTTGGTCCCCGAGTTCCGGGTATTGGGGAACTGATGCGCCTGAAGACCGACAACGCCGCCCTGCACAGAGCCACCGATGCGAAGGAATTCGGCCGCGTCGCTGTGTTGCTGGGTGGGGATTCGACTGAGCGGGACATTTCTCTGCTCAGTGGCAATGCGGTGCTGGCTGCATTGAAGCGCCGGGGCGTAGACGCTCACGCGTTCGACCCGCGCGAGACTTCGCTGCCGAAGGTAGTTGAGTTCGATCGTGTCTGGATTGCGTTGCACGGTCCGGGCGGCGAAGACGGGACGCTTCAAGGCGCCCTCGAGTATCTCGGCGTGCCCTACACCGGCAGCGGGGTGATGGGCTCGGCGATCGGCATGGACAAGTTGCGCACCAAGCGCCTGGCTCATGCGATTGGCGTCGCGACAGCCGACTACGTGGTGTTGCGTGGCCCGCAGGATCTGGAGCTCGCCATCGAGCGGCTCGGCATTCCCATGATTGTGAAGCCCGCGACCCAGGGGTCGAGCGTGGGTATGTCGAAGGTTGAAAAGGCCGCGGACCTGCCGGCAGCCTACGAGGCGGCGGCGAAGATCGAAGCGTCGGCCGGAATGGATGAAGTATTTGCCGAGCCCTGGATTACTGGAAAGGAATACACCGTCGCGGTGTTGCAGGGGCAGGCCCTGCCGTCAATCCGGATCGAAACACCGAAGAAGTTCTACGACTACGAGGCCAAGTACTTCCGCGACGACACGAAGTATTTCTGCCCCTCGGGCCTCTCGGGTCCGGCCGAGCAGCACCTGGCCAACCTCGCTCTTGCAGCCTTCGATGCCGTGGGCGCGAGTGGCTGGGGCCGGGCGGATTTCATGATGGACACGACCGGGCGGCCGCTGCTGCTCGAAGTCAACACGATACCGGGGATGACCGATCACAGCCTCGTGCCGATGGCGGCGCGGGCTACGGGCATCGATTTCGACGAGCTCGTCTGGCGCGTGCTCGAAACCAGCTTCAGTCGCGTGAGGACCTGAGGGCGAAACCCATGTTGGGCCGACGGAAGAAAAACAGTCGCAAGCAGGCGGAAAGCCGCTGGAGACTGCCTGACATCAACTGGCGGACGCTGGGGATGTCCCTGGGCAGTGTCGTGGCTGTGTGCGCGCTGGCCGCGGCTGTCACCTGGACGCTGGATCAACCCATCCAGTCGGTGTCCGTGTCCGGCCGATTCCAGCGCGTGGCCCCGGTCGATGTGGAGCGAGTGGTGAAGCAGCAGGTGCGCGGCTCGGGCCTGTTGAGTGTGAATCTCGATGCGGTGCGAAAAGCGATCCACACCTTGCCCTGGGTCGACGCTGTCAGTGTGCAGCGCGAATGGCCCCGGGGCCTGCATGTTCTCGTGATCGAGCAGGTAGCGGCCGCCCGCTGGGGCGAAACGGGTCTGCTCAACACGCGCGGCGAGTTGTTTTCGAAGGACGAGCGGCACATGCCGCCGGAGCTCGCCGAGCTCTCCGGTCCCGAAGGCAAGGAATCGCTGGTGGCGCAGCGGTATCTGACGGCCCAGGGCCGGCTGATCCAGGCGGGTTTGCGATTGACCGCCATGCGCCTGGATGCCCGCGGAGCCTGGGAGTTCGATTTATCCAACGGCGTCACCGTCCGCCTGGGACGGCGCCAGATTGATGAACGCTTTGACAAATTCATTAACGCAGCTCTGAAGCTCGTCACTCAAAGAGGCGGCGATATCTCCTATGTCGACATGCGCTACACGAACGGGTTTGCAATTGGATGGCGAGGCGGAGCGACACACACTTCTAAAGAAGACGGTGGCCGGAATGCTTAAGCGCTCCGAACGTAATCTGATAGTCGGCCTCGACATCGGCACCTCCAAGGTCGTGGCCCTGGTGGGTGAAGTAGGCCTCGACGGCTCGATTGAGGTGCTGGGCATCGGCTCGCAGCCCTCGCGCGGCCTGAAAAAAGGTGTCGTCGTCAACATCGAGTCGACCGTGCAGTCCATTCAGCGTGCGGTCGAGGAAGCCGAGCTGATGGCCGGGTGTGAGATTCACTCGGTGTTCGCCGGAATCGCCGGCAGTCACGTGCGCAGCCTCAACTCGCACGGTGTGGTTGCGATCCGGGACAAGGAAGTGACGCACGGCGATGTCGAACACGTGATCGATGCCGCGAAAGCGGTCGCGATTCCCGCGGACCAGAAGATCCTCCACGTACTGCCACAGGAATTCATTGTCGATGGGCAGGAGGGTATCCGCGATCCGATCGGCATGTCCGGAGTGCGGCTGGAAGCGAAGGTCCACATTGTGACCGGCGCGGACAGTGCCGCTCAGAACATTGAGAAGTGCATCCAGCGCTGCGGGCTGGAAGTGGACGATGTGGTGCTGGAGCAGCTCGCGTCGAGCTTCGCTGTGCTGACAGAGGATGAAAAGGAGCTGGGAGTCTGCCTCGTTGATATCGGCGGTGGCACGACCGACCTGGCGGTGTTTGCCAATGGCGCGATCCGGCATACGGCTGTGATTCCGATCGCGGGCGACCAGGTGACCAATGACATCGCGGTGTCGATGCGGACGCCGACCCAGTATGCGGAGGATATAAAGATCCGCTACGCCTGCGCCTTGTCCCAACTCGCAAATCCGGATGAAAGCATCGAGGTACCGAGCGTCGGTGACCGCCCGGCGCGGCGGCTCGCACGCCAGACTCTCGCGGAGATCGTGGAGCCGCGTTACGAGGAGCTGTTCGGGCTGGTGCGCGAGGAGTTGCGGCGCAGCGGCTTCGAGGAAGTG
This sequence comes from Pseudomonadota bacterium, assembly GCA_018241505.1. GTDB lineage: Bacteria > Pseudomonadota > Gammaproteobacteria > Steroidobacterales > Steroidobacteraceae > 13-2-20CM-66-19. The sequence continues at coordinate 85,088 of JAFEDS010000028.1, forward strand.
ATTGCCGCGGGCATCGTCCTCACGGGTGGCAGCGCCAAGATGGAAGGCGCCATCGAGCTTGCCGAAGAGGTCTTTCACGTTCCCGTCCGCCTGGGCCTGCCGCAATCGGTGCGCGGCCTGTCGGAAGTGGTTCGTAATCCCATTTTCTCAACGGGCGTGGGGCTGCTGCTCTACGCCAGAGATAACGTCATGCCCGCGCGCCGCGGGCGATCCCTGGGTGGCAATGCAAAGTCGGTGTTGGACCGGATGCGTTCCTGGTTCCAGGGTAACTTTTGAAGCTGACAGTTGATGTGAAACAGGCAGACGAAGAGGCGAAAAAAGAGCGAGGGTTCACCCGAAGGGATGGACTCAACCAATCAATGCAGGTCGAGAGGAGCGCGCAATATGTTTGAACTGATGGACGCATACAGCCAAAGCGCCGTCATCAAAGTGATCGGTGTCGGCGGCGGTGGCGGGAACGCCGTGGCGCACATGGTCACGAGTGGAATCGATGGAGTGGAGTTCATGTGCATCAACACCGACTCGCAGGCTCTGAAGCATGCGAAGGTGAAGACGGCACTGCAGATCGGCTGCAATATCACCAAGGGACTCGGCGCCGGCGCCGACCCGGAAGTGGGCCGCCAGGCCGCCATGGAAGACCGTGACCGCATCGTCGAGCTGGTCGAAGGCTGCGACATGTTGTTCATTACCTGCGGCATGGGTGGAGGCACCGGAACGGGTGCCGCTCCCGTCGTGGCCCAGGTCGCCAAGGAGCTCGGCATCCTGACGGTTGCCGTGGTCACCAAACCGTTCGAAATGGAAGGCAACAAGCGCGGCTTTGTCGCCGATCACGGCATTGCCGAGTTGGGCAAGTACTGCGACTCGTTGATCACCATCCCGAACCAGAAGCTGTTGACCGTGCTCGGTCCGCAGACCACGTTGCTGGATGCCTTCAAGTCGGCAAACCAGGTGCTGCAAGGCGCCGTGCAAGGTATCGCCGAGCTGATCACGCGGCCCGGCCTGATCAACGTTGACTTCGCGGACGTGCGCACCGTGATGGCCGAGACAGGCATGGCCATGATGGGCTCGGGAACCGCAAGTGGCGAAGGAAGGGCGCGGGAAGCCGCGGAAATGGCGGTTTCGTCACCTCTTTTGGAGGATATCAACCTGGCGGGAGCGCATGGCATTCTGGTCAATGTCACGGCAGGCATGGACCTGTCGATTGGCGAGTTCCAGGAGGTCGGTCAGATCGTCAAGCAGTTCGCGTCCGAGGACGCGACGGTGGTGGTCGGAACCGTCATCGATCCCGAGCTGTCGAACGTCGTTCGGGTCACGGTGGTTGCCACCGGCCTGGGCCGTCCGGCGGCCGCGCGGCCGATGCCAACCCAGCACCGCGAGACGGCTCCCGCCGCGATTGCGCGCGATCCGTTGCATCGCGATCCGCTGACCTCACGGGGTGCACCGGCAATGAGCGTGGTGCGCCGGGGGCCGTTGTCCAATAGCGACTACGCAGCCCTGGATAAGCCCACGGTTCAGCGCCAGCGGGCGGTGGGTGATGGCTTGCGACCGGAGGCCGAGGCTGAGGATTTGCTGGATATTCCGGCATTTTTGCGGCGGCAGGCTGACTGATGTAAGCCATCGACTCGCCTCGAGCGTTAGATTTCTACGCCCCCGAAGTGATTGGCGGGGGTGTGGAAATGAGCTGGACACATTGGTGTCGCTTTTTCGCCTGTGATACGGTAACGCGCTCTTTTTACGCCTTGGGGACAGTGCTGTATGCCTGCAGCACTGTGCCCCCCAGGCAACAGTCCGCGGCAGCCCGCGGTCAACAGATCAAGGTCAGTCGGTCAAGCATGGTCGGACAACGGACGCTCAAGAACTCTATTCGTGCCACTGGTGTGGGGCTGCACACAGGCAAGAAGGTTCTCATGACCCTGCGCCCCGGCCTTCCGGATTCCGGAATCATCTTCCGGCGCACGGATCTGCCGGAACTGATCGACATTCGCGCCCACGCGGAGAATGTCGGCGACACCATGTTGGGAACGACACTCGGCAAGGGTGAAGCCCGGGTCTCGACTGTGGAGCATCTCCTGTCGGCTTTCGCGGGTCTCGGCATCGACAACGCGGTCGTGGAGCTGAGTGCGCCGGAAGTGCCGATCATGGACGGCAGCGCCGGACCCTTCGTCTTTCTTCTGCAGTCGGCGGGAATCGAGGAACAGCGCCGGCCGAAGCGCTTCATTCGCGTGAAGAAGCGCCTGCGGGTGGAGGAAGGCGGCAAGTGGGCGCAGTTCGACCCCTTCGACGGCTTCAAGGTCAATTTCGAGATCGAATTCAACCACCCCATTTTCAAGCGTCGCGCCCAGAAGGCGTCGATGGATTTCTCCACGACCTCCTTTCTCAAGGAAGTCAGCCGGGCCCGCACCTTCGGCTTCATGCGCGACCTGGAAACGATGCGCTCGCACAACCTGGCGCTCGGCGGCAATCTCGACAATGCCATTGTGCTGGATGATTTCCGCGTGTTGAACGAAGACGGCCTGCGTTACGAGGACGAGTTCGTGAAGCACAAGATTCTCGATGCCATCGGGGATCTGTACCTGCTGGGGCACAGCCTCATTGGCGAGTTCAGCGGCCACAAGTCCGGACACGCGCTCAACAACAAGTTGTTGCGCACGCTCCTGGCGGATCAGTCGACGTTCGAAGAAGTGTCCTTCGAGACCTACGCGGAAGCGCCGATTTCGTATATCGAAGCCCCCGCTCTGCCGGGATCATCGGGCTGAGGGCCCAACCTCCTTTACGTCAGCGCTCGGAGCTGACGTTCAAACAGAATCGCCAACACGGCCGCCACGGGTGGCTGCGTCTCACGCCTGCCTATTCCGTCCGCCTGGTCGAGCAGATCCTGGCTGACAGTGGGGCGGAAGCCGATGTGGTGTTCGATCCGTTTTCCGGGACCGGCACCACCGCTCTATGCGCCGCCTACCGCGGCAAAACCGGCGTGGCCACTGACATCAATCCGTTTCTGATCTGGCTTGCGAATGCCAAGGCTCGTTCGTACGACGCGGCGGCCATTGCCTCGTTTGAAAATGCCGCACAACTCGCCGCGGCAGCAGTGGCGGACGAGTCGGGGCCTCTGGCTGCGCGACCCACGCTCAGCAATATTGAGCGTTGGTGGCGGCCTTCGGCGCTGACATTCTTGTTGCGGCTGAAGGCAGCAGTCGATGCCCATGAGAGCGGCGATGCGACTCTGCTGAGAGTCGCGTTCTGCCGCACGCTGATGAAGTTGTCCAACGCGGCATTCAATCATCAGTCGATGTCTTTTCGTGCGCCCGTGGACGCGGGCGAGGCATCGCATGGCATGGTCGAGCAGTTTCTGGCGGACGTGGCGCATGTAGCGGTGGCCGCCGCGGACAATCCGTTGGGGGCTACGGAGTACAATCTCTCCAACGCCCGTGACGGCGCCGCAGGGCTGGCGAAGTGGCACAACCGGGTCGACCTGTTGATCACCTCACCGCCGTATCCCAACCGCATGTCCTATATCCGCGAGTTGCGGCCGTACATGTACTGGTTGCGATTCCTGTCGACGGGCCGCGAAGCCGGCGAGCTCGACTGGGATGCGATCGGGGGGACCTGGGGAATCGCGACCAGCCGGTTGGCCGACTGGGTTCCCCAGCCGGGATTCCTCCCCGAGGGCATGCCGGAGACCCTGCAAAAGATACGCGCGGCTCACGCGAAAAATGGAATCCTGCTGGCCAACTACATTCACCGTTACTTCGAGGACATGCTGTGTCATCTCGGCGCGATGTTGCCGTTGCTGAAGGGCGGCGCGAGCGTGCACTACATTGTGGGCAACTCGATTTTCTACGGCCACATGGTGCCCGTGGAGGATTACCTGGCACGGCAGATGGCGGCGGTTGGACTGTGTGACATCCAATGTGAACCGATTCGCAAGCGCAACTCGAAGAAAGGGCTGGTAGAGTTCCGGGTTTCGGCACGCAGGGCGGTATGAGTCACGCTTTGGGCATGACGCGCACGCTCACTTGTTGAATTGTGGGCTGTGCTTGTTTGATTGCGGGCTCGAGGTCCTGCATAACGTACCGCAGGCGGGCCGACCAGGCGGCCGATTCTGCGAATATAACCAGTGTGTCATCGCGCTCCACCACGCCGGAGAGCCGCGGTGTCAGCTCGGAGGGTAGATGTTGCGCGAGCCACTGTTTCCAGAAGGCCTGACGGGCGGCCTGATCCGAGACACGCGTCAAAGTCGGGGTCGAACGGCTCAGCACGGCTTTGACAGAATCCGGCCGGCGGAACGGTTTTGAGACGCTGGTCGCCGAAATGCGATTACCGCCGCGCTTGTTTCGGTGAAGCTTATTGGGCATATTGAAATTGCTGTTTTTGGGCAAACCCGCCGAAAGGCGGGGACGCAAAGCCACCGGTCTAAAGCGAGGAGCTATGACAGCGGGGTTGCCAGCAAGGTGCAAGCTGTTTATATCGTTGATTGAACGAGAACAGGGCGCTGAACGCCCGGGCTACCGCCGTGCGCTGGTTCATCTGGCAAAAAGCCGGCTCCTGCCCATGCAGACGGGGTTTTGCACGAGTCGACATCCGGAGCGCGCGGAATGAATGTGATTTTCTTTTCAAAGCGAGAAGGGCTGGCGCGCCAGCTCAATCTTGCGCACCCGGTGACCCTCGGCATCGTGGCCGTGCTGGTGCTGGGGATACTCGGCACAGCGTTCGCGCTGGGCATGCAACTCGGCCAGGGCAGCAGCGGCCGCCTCGCCAGCGGTGAGTCTGCGCACTGGATGCAGATTCTCACCGAGCAGAAACACCAGATTGCCGAGCTGAAAGAACGCATGAACGAGCGCGTGGATGCCATGGCCATGCGCATGGGTGAAGTGAATGCCCACGTGATCCGCCTCGATGCCCTGGGCAAACGGCTCACGGAAATGGCCGACATCGACAGCCATGAATTTGACTTCGACAGCGCCCCGGCGAGCGGCGGCCCCGAGTCCGATGGCGCGGGTGTCACGGCCCAGATTCCCGACATTTCCATGAAATTGAATGACCTCGAGCAGAAGGTGGCCCTGCGGGACTCGCAGTTGAACGCCCTCGAGAATGTCATCATCGACCGCGACCTGAAGAAGCAGATTCATCCGGAAGGCCGGCCGGTCAAGTCAGGTTTCATTTCCTCCTACTTCGGGGAGCGGGAAGATCCGTTTTCCGGGGAAGAGGCCTATCACAAGGGTGTGGATTTCGCGGGGACGGCCGGGGCCAATGTGGTGGCTGTCGCGGCGGGTGTTGTGACTTGGGCGGGTAACCGCACGGGCTACGGCAACCTTGTGGAAATCAACCACGGTGATGGCTATGTGACCCGCTATGCCCACAACCAGCGGACGCTGGTGACGGTGGGACAGACGGTCAAGCGGGGTGACCCGATTGCCCTGATGGGCTCGACCGGGCGGTCCACGGGACCGCACGTGCATTTTGAGGTGGTCCGCAATGGCCGGCAGGTTGACCCGCTGACCTTCGTGGGGCGCCAGCAAGTGGCGGTTGCCGCCAAGCACTGACCTTATTCCGCCGCCAGAGGGTGCGCCGGCCGCGGGCGCCGCGACCGCCTGGAGCGGGAACGGGGCCCAGGCGCCGCCTGAGCCGCCTGGAGCGGCCGTTCCTGCCAGGGGCGGGCTACCCGGCGGGGTCGCCGGTAGCGCCTTGAAAACCTCCCGATAAGAACCAATTGGGCGTAAAGGCCGTCTATTTTGTAAGATAGGCGGCTTTCAAAACGCCCCGTAAACTCGCCGGCCGCCCCCAAGGGCTTGGCGAACCAAGCATTTTTCCGATCCAGGACGACAAGTTGCTGAACCTACTCACCCGCGTTTTCGGCAGCCGGAACGATCGGCTGGTTCGAGGCTACGGCCGGTACATTCGTGCGGCCGCCGGTCTCGAGTCGACCATCCAGGCTTTGAGCGACGAGGCTCTGCGCGCCAAAACCGACGAATTCCGTAAACGCCTCAAGGAGGGTGCCAAGCTAGACGACTTGCTGCCTGAGGCATTTGCCGTAGTGCGTGAGGCCGGCCGGCGCACGCTCAACATGCGCCACTTCGACGTGCAATTGATCGGCGGCGCCGTTCTCCACGAGGGGAAGATCGCCGAGATGCGCACCGGCGAAGGTAAGACGCTGATGGCCACGCTGGGTGCGTACTTGAACGCTCTCCCAGGCGAAGGTGTTCACATCGTCACGGTCAACGAGTATCTGGCACAGCGTGACGCGGATTGGATGAGTCCGCTCTACAACTTCCTCGGTCTCACTGTTGGCGTCATCAAGAACGCGCAAACCCCGGTGGAGAAGCGCCAGGCGTACGGCTGCGATATCACGTTCGGCACCAACAACGAATTCGGTTTCGACTATCTCCGCGACAACCTGGCTTTCCGACTGGACGACAAGGTACAGCGTGGATTGGCGTACGCGATCGTGGACGAAGTCGACTCGATCCTGATCGACGAAGCGCGGACCCCGCTGATCATCTCCGGGCCCGCGGAAGAGAGCACTGAGCTCTATCTGCGGATCAATGCGTTGGTCCCGCGCCTCACGCGGCAGATGCAGGAAGATGGGCCTGGCGACTTCACTGTCGAAGAGAAGCAGAAGCAGGTTCACATCACTGAAGCGGGTCACGAGCACGTCGAACAGTTGATGATTGAGCTGGCCCTGCTGCGTGAAGGCGAGAGTCTTTACGATCCGGCCAACATCCGGTTGATGCATCACCTGAACGCTGCACTCCGTGCGCATGCGCTCTACAAGCGCGATGTCGAGTACATCGTCCGCGGTGGTGAGGTCATTATTGTTGACGAGTTCACGGGCCGTACGATGCAGGGGCGTCGTTGGTCTGACGGCCTGCACCAGGCGGTCGAAGCGAAAGAAGGGGTCCGGGTACGGGAGGAGAACCAGACGGTTGCCTCCATCACGTTCCAGAACTACTTCCGATTGTACAAAAAGCTGGCCGGCATGACCGGTACCGCGGATACGGAAGCGCCCGAGTTCCTGCAGATCTATGGCCTCGAGGTCGTCGTCATCCCGACGCATCGCCCCATGATTCGCAAGGACCAATCGGACTTCGTGTATCTCACGCAGGACGACAAGTTCAAAGCCATCATTGAAGACATCCGCGATTGTGTCGAGCGCGAGCAGCCGGTGCTGGTCGGCACGACGTCGATCGAAACGTCCGAATTTCTCGCCGGCCTGCTGCAGAAGGAAAAGATTCCGCACCAGGTGTTGAACGCCAAGCAGCACGAGCGTGAGGCGCACATTGTCGCCGAGGCCGGCCGTCCGGGCGCGGTGACGATCGCGACCAACATGGCGGGTCGCGGTACTGACATTGTCCTGGGTGGAAACTACCAGGCCGAGATGACTGCACTCGGCGCGGTCGACGACGTGACCCGCGAGCGGCTGAAGGGTGACTGGCAGGCGCGCCACGACAAAGTGCTGGCCGCCGGCGGTCTGCACATCATCGGTACCGAGCGCCACGAGTCCCGCCGTATCGACAACCAGCTTCGCGGCCGTTCGGGCCGCCAGGGCGACCCGGGCTCGAGCCGCTTCTATCTGTCGATGGAAGACAACCTCATGCGCATCTTCGGCGATCCGCAGCGAACCAAGCGGTTGCTGCAGATGGCCGGCATGAAGGCAGGAGAGGTCATTGAGAGCGGCATGCTCACGCGCCAGATCGAGAAGGCGCAGCGGAAAGTCGAGTCACACAACTTCGACATCCGCAAACAGTTGCTGCTGTTCGACGACGTTGCGAACGATCAGCGTAAGGTCGTGTATCAACAGCGTACCGAGATCATGGGTACGGACGATCTGTCCGCGGCCATTCACGGCATCATGGACGAGGCCGTCGGCACGCTGCTCGATCAGTACATGCCGAAGAACGTGTCGCCCTCTGACTGGGATCTGGCAGGTATGTCCGAGGCTCTCGCCAAGGACTTCAATGCCCGCGTCGACGTGAAGGGGATGGTAGAAGCCGATCCGAACCTGGAAGAGGCCACTATTCGTGCGCGGCTGGTGGGTGCGGTTCGTGAGGCGTACGACGCCAAGGTTGCACGTGTCGGTACCGCGGAAGGCGGCGAGCCGATCATGCGGCACGTCGAAAAGGACGTGATGCTGCGGATGTTGGACCAACATTGGCGCGAGCATTTGGGAGCCATGGATTACCTGCGGCAGGGAATTCACCTTCGCGGCTATGCCCAGAAAGACTATCGGTTCGAATACAAGCGCGAGGCCTTCGAGCTTTTTGCCGCGATGCTCGACCGCGTGAAGTTTGAGACCGTGACAGTGCTCGCCAAGATTGAGGTCCGCACTCAGGACGAGATTGATCGTGAGGAAGAGGAACGGCGCATCCGGCTGATGCGGGCATTGCAGGCTCAGCATGCCGAGGCTCAGTCGGTCCTGTCGGCCGATACCGCTGTTGAGGCGCCTCCTCCCGGTGCGCCATTCAATCCCGCCGCAGCGGCTGCCGCTGGAGCGATTCCCATGAGCTCGTCGCACGAAGGCGAGAGCGCGGGCACGTTCGTTCGCAGCGAGCGCAAAGTCGGACGCAATGAGCCCTGTCCGTGCGGGTCAGGCAAGAAGTTCAAAAACTGCCACGGGGCCCTGTCTGGCATCGGTTAGCGCCGAGGCTGACGCATCGGCTAACACCGGGGCTGACCCCGTGGGTGGTCAGCACATTGGCGTGAAGGCGGTTGGCATCAAACCGGTCATCTGCGTTGTGGCGGGGGCGCTGTTCGATCGGGATGGAAGGGTGCTCATTGCTGAGCGGCCGGCGGGCAAGCACATGGCTGGGCGGTGGGAATTCCCGGGTGGCAAGGTGGCGGCTGGTGAGACCGAGGCGGCGGCTCTTGTTCGGGAGCTGCGCGAGGAGCTTGGTGTGACCGTTACGGCTTCCCGTCCTTTCATGCGGCTGTCGCATGAGTATGAGGACCGGGTCGTTGAGCTGTCGTTGTGGTTGGTCGATACTTTCATCGGCGTGCCGGCGGGGCTCGATTCGCAGCGTTTGAAGTGGGTCGTGCCGCACGCACTGGGGTGCGAAGACATTTTGGAGGCGGATGCTCCGTTTGTGGCGGCGCTTCAGAAGCGATAGACGCTTTTAGCGCAGTCAGTCACACGAGCGGACGATTCAGGTGGTTATGCTGAGGTAATGCCGCGCCTCGCACTGGATGTCGCCGTTTGGTATTGCCTTCCCGTGGCGTTCGGCTTGCTGTACGCCCGAGCCGGTTCCGGCAATGACGTGGGGGCGTTGCTGCACCTTCCGGTGGTCGCGGTCCCATTGGTTGCGATCCTGCTGGCGCGATTGATCATCGCGCGATCTGTGACTCACAGCACGCTGTCGCGATTCATCTCCACGGTGCTCGTGGCCGCTGTACTTCTGTTGACGCTGCTCTACTACACGCTCGTCCTGGTTGGTCTGTCTTCCTGGGGTGCGGTTGTTTCGTTGGCCGCGATTCCCGCGTGCTTGAGGCAGGCAGCGGAAATGGCACAAGTCCTCGGCATCCCGCTCTATGCGTTGATCGCGGTTCTTGCGCTCATTTGCGCCGGGGGCTTCGGGATCACATGGAAGTACCTGAAGCGCTTCGATTGGACGGCTGAAGTGGCGCCCCGCCTGAGCGGGCGTACGTGGATGTTGGCTTCGGCCGCGGGCCTCCTGGGACTGCTGGCCGCGGGGGCTCTCATGGCCTCGGGCTTCGGGGGCAATGAACGGGAGCCGCTCAGCCTGACGCTCTTCCCTGAGGCCAGCAATGTCGTGCATCTGGAAGGTCATGCGATTGATCGTGCGAAATCCAGTGAGCAGGATCGCCTCGAGGACCTGGCGCGCCGGGCGCAACTGCCGGCACTCCCCCGGCGAAAGCAGATGATCGAGGTCAATCAGCAGCAAGTCGACTTCGAGGGGCATGTGATCAATCTGAAGGACGCCGGCGCCCAGGATCGCAACGACGCTGTCGCCCGCAATGGCTATTCGGTGGCGAGCGCTGGAGAGCGGCCCAATCTGATCCTGATCGTGGTCGATGCCCTGCGGCCCGATCACATGGGGATTTATGGGTACGGCCGCGATACCACTCCCCGGCTGAACGCCCTGTCCCGCAGCCGGGAGGTCAGGGTCATCCGGGGTGTGCACGCCTCCTGCGGCGATACGGTTTGCGGATTGTTGAGTCTGATGAGCTCGAAGTTTCCGCGCAATTTCTCATTGCATCCCATCACGCTGCACGAGGTTTTGCGGCGCAGCGGCTATCGGCTGCACCTGATCCTGACCGGCGATTATTCCTACTTCTACAGCTTGCGCAGCTTTTACGGCCAGGTCGATGACTACTACGATGGCAACCAGGCCAAGGGTTATTTCCTGAACGACGACCAGCAGTCGTTGGATCGCCTCGCGCAAATGGGATCGTTTGACGGTAAACCGGCGATGTTCCAGTTTCACCTGATGTCATCGCACATCACACGCCCACCTGCGAAAACGCCCGGCCCGTTCCAACCTGCCGCGAGTTACGTCATTCACCGCGGTGAGGACACCGGTTCGGTGTCGAGTCCGGACCCGGCCGCCACCAACTTCTACGACAATGGGGTTGCGCACACCGATGCGGTGATCGCCGATCTGCTGGCGACGCTCGAGAGCAAGGGCTTCCTGAAAAACGCCCTGGTAGTTGTCACCGCAGACCATGGTGAGTCGCTCGGCGAGCACGGCTTGTTCATACACGCGAACAGCGTACGGGAGGAATTGTTACGGGTTCCCCTCCTGTTGATTGCATACGGCTATCAACCGAAACCGCTGCAACTGCGTGCCATCACTGCTCAGGTCGATATTGCCCCGACGATCCTGACGGAGCTGGGGCTGCCCAGGCCGGCCACCTGGGTCGGTCATCCGCTGCAGGAACCGGCCGGCGGCCAGATAGTTTCGTTCGAAGAGCACGGATTGTCGGGAGTCATTGATGACCGCGATCCGCGGAAAATCTGGAAGTACTGGCTCGATTCGCGCACCGGTGCCGAACATGTCTTCGAGCTGGGTGGCGACCCGGCCGAGAATCACGATGTGGTCGGCGAGGTGCCGCCGGCACTGAAAACCGAATGGCGAGCTCGCTCCGGCGGCGACGGGACTGTGGCGGCCCGCTGACGGCCTGCGGGCCCCCTGGCGGAGCCTCTGGCGCGACTGCGGAAGGGGCAGTTCAGGTCTTGATTTCCGGCCACCTGTGTACAATGTAACGACGTAAATACAGGCTATTCACCGGACCCCAGACAGCCATGGCAGCCCAGAACGATCTCCCAGACGTCAAAATCGACCCGACGACTCTTTACCGCGAAGAGGTCTTCACGGACCGCCGCGCCGGCACCATACGTAAGTTGTCGCCGGTGACCGTATCCGGTGCTGACGACAATACGCGCCACGTACTCTTTTCGGGCCAGACGCAGCTTCTGACGCCCGCTGGCGTGCTTCCGTTGGCTTTTGAGCTCGAGGTCGACACCCTTGAAGCGGCGGTTGAGAAATTTCCGGAAGGGGTGAAGAACGCTCTCGAGCAGGCGATTGACGAAGCCCGTGAGATGCGCCGCGAGCAGGCGTCACGCATTGTCGTCCCCGAAGTGGGCGGCGGCGCGGCGGGTGGTGGGAAAATCAAGTTCCCTTGAGGTTACATGCTCACGGCGCGGCTCAGTGACGCTCGTCGTCACCGGCTGCCTCCGGTCCGATTGTCCGATCGAAAAAACGCTTGATTGTCATGTAGCCGTGCCGGCCCATGTCGGCATGGCGCAGTAGCCCGTGCTTTCCGCCCGGGTACGTCATCACCTCAAACGGCTGGTTCAAGTCCTGCAGCTTCTTGAACAGCTTCGTGCTGTGGGCAAACAGCACGTTGTCGTCCGCCATTCCGTGCATGATCAACAGTGACCCTTTCAGGTCTTCGGCGTAGTGAAGGACGCTGCTCTTGTCATATCCGGCGGGGTTTGATTCAGGCGTCCCCATGAACCGCTCGGTGTAGTGCGTGTCATAGAGCCTCCAGTCTGTCACTGGCGCCCCGGCCACACCGGCGGCAAACACATCGGGCGCCTGCATCATGCACATGAGCGCCATGTAACCGCCGTAACTCCAACCGAACACTCCAATGCGCGCGGGATCCACATATGGCAGAGACCGGAGAAACTTGACGCCCGTCACCTGGTCCTCGACTTCTACCGAACCCATGTGGTGATACAGCGCCGTTTCAAACTTGACGCCGCGTGACCCACTGCCGCGATTGTCGAGCGTGAACACGATGTAGCCACTCTGAGCCAGCAACTGCCGGAAAAACCCTTCATTGCCACGCGGATAACCACCCCAGGCTTTCCTCACTCGCTGGTTGGTTGGCCCCCCATAGACATCGACGATGACGGGATAGCGCCGACCCGGTTCGAGATTGCGTGGCTCGATGATCTGGTAGTGCAGGGTCTGCCCGTCCTTTGCGGACAGAGTGCCGAATCGGGTCGGGAGGTGATCCGCCAGGTACGGCGCGTACGGATGATCAGGCCCGATCTTGTTAGGGACGAGGTCCGCAAGGGCCTGGCCGGTTGCCGCTCTCAGTGTCAGGGATGGCGGGCGGTCGGGGGTTGAAAACGTGTCGAGGAACAGGTGTGCGTCCCCCGACATCGCGATTCCGTGCCAGCCTGAATCCGTTGTGATCTTTTGCATCGGCGCGGCGGGGTCGGTCAGCGACACACTGTAAAGATGACGCTCCAGGGGGGACTCGGCGTTGGCGATGAAATAGACCAGTCCGCGCGCTTCGTCGACGCCACGGAGGCCGTGCGAGTCATTGTCGCCTGTGACCATCCAATCGCCCTGCGTCAGCGGGCGGATGAGCTTACCGTCCCAGTCGTAAAGATACAGGTGTTGGTAGCCGCTGCGGCTCGATGCCCAGATGAGCTGGTGTGCCTTCGCCAGAAAGGTGAGGTTGTCGCTGAGATCGATCCACTTGTCGCTGTGCTCACTCAACAGCTCCCTGGTTGCACCTGATGCCGCGTCCGCGCGCAGCAGTGCCAGCGTCTTCTGATCGCGCGACTCGCGTTGCACGGCGAGCCCGCTGCTGTCCGGAAACCAGTTGACACGCGCAAGATAGATGTCTGTGTTGGACCCGAGGTCCACGCGGGTGGGTGTACCGCCGATGTCGGCCACAAACAACTGCACGATCGCGTTCGGCATGCCGGCGGCCGGATATCGCTGTTTGACCACCTGGCTGCGATCCGCGTAAATCTCGAATCGCTCCACTTCAGGAACGGGCGACTCATCGACGCGGGTAAAGGCAATCCGCTTCTCATCGGGCGACCACCAGTACCCGGTGCTGCGGCTCATTTCCTCCTGCGCAATGAACTCGGCCGTGCCGAAGCTGATCACCCCGCCACCGTCACGGGTGATCGGAACTTCCTTTCCGCCGGCCAGGTCGTAGACCACCAGGTTCTGGTCCCGGATGAAGCTCACATAACGGCCCAGCGGCGAGAACTTCGCGTCGGTCTCATAACTGTCCGTGTGCGTCAGGCGCCGTACGGCCTTGTCGGGTTTGGCGCGCAGATCGTAGAGGTACAGATCGCCACCCAACGGCACGAGCAGGTAACGGGAGTCCGGCGAGAGCTGATATTCAACGATGCCCGACAGCGAGGAGGTTCGCTGGCGCTCGCGTCTTTGCTCTTCTTCAGACGACAGTGCGTGCTCTTCGGGAACGAGCTTGGATGCGTCAACGAGCAGATGGTGATGACGCTGCGCGATGTCGTAGGCCCAAAGGTCCATGCGGTCCTTGTTGCGCTCCGAGCCCTTGAGATAGGCGACGAAACGCCCGTCAGGGGAGATCTGGGGTGAGCGCAGGCTGGGGCCGGAGAGGTCCGGCGCCGCAAACAAGCGCTCGATCGTCAGTTTTTCCGCGTGTGCGCGCGTCATAGCGAAGGCCGTCAGTACGAGAAGGAGGCAGCGTGAAGCCAGTCGTGTGTGCATGCCGATTTGTTAGACTTTCAGCCTCAGTGGCCGGTCTCGAGTTTAGGCATGAAGAAGCTGAAGCGCCATGGTGGGCTGATTCTGTCGTGTGCCTTAGTGGCGCTGGCAGCCGGATGTCACGGTATCACCGTCCAGGGAGCGCGCCCTATGCCTGGTAATGGCCCCAACGGCAGCGACGTGCGTTCGAGCAGCCAGATTGCGGTTGGTCTGCCGCCGGTGCCGGCAGCGCCCTTGGTTTACCCGATCACCATGCGCCTGAACGTGAAGGACAGCTACCACAATACGGTGGTTGAAGATCCGTACCGGTGGCTGGAGGATCTGGATTCCGAAGCAACACGGAAATGGGTCGCGAATGAAAACCAGATCTCCAAGCCGCGGCTCGAGTCCATTCCGCACCGGGCCTGGTTGAAAACGCGGCTGACGGCTCTGTGGAACTATGAGCGCTTTGGAGTGCCGATCCGGCGCGGCCCCCACTACTTCTTCCTGCACAACGACGGCAAACAGAATCAGAACGTCCTGTTTGTGTCAGACAGCGTGGCAGCGCCGGGGCGCGTGTTGTTCGATCCGAACACCGTACGTGACGATGCGACAGTCGCGCTCGCCGATTTCACTCCGAACGAGCAAGGCACGGTGGTCGCGTATGCGCTCTCGGATGGCGGAACGGATTGGCAGGTCTGGAAGTTCCGGCGAGTGTCCGACGGACAGGATCTGACCGACACCCTGCGCTTCACGAAGTTCTGGGGCGTTTCCTGGGCGCGCGACGGCTCCGGTGTCTACTACGATCGCTATCCGGTGTTGCCGGATGGCAAAGGCAATGGGGCCGCGCGCCCTGCGGTGTTTTTCCATCGGCTGGGCGACTCGCAGGACCAGGACAAGCTCATCTACGAGGTAACGGATCATCCAACACGGATCCCCGTGGGACGGGTGTCGGATGATGGCCGCTACCTGGTGATCACGCAGTTTGACGGGTACGAAAAGAACTCGGTCAGCGTTCTCGACCTGCGCAAGCCCGGGGCGAGCGCGAAGCCGCTGTTCTACGCCTGGGATGCCCTGTATGACTTCATTGGCTCGCAGGCCGACAGGCTGTATTTCCTCACGACCAAGGGTGCGCCACAGCGGCGGATCATTGTTGTGGATCCGCAGAAGCCCGCGGCAACTTTGTGGCCGACCGTGGTGCCTGAGCGCAACACCGCGCTCGACTCCGCCGAGCTCGTGGGTGGCAAGCTCATCACAAAGTACGTCCAGGACGCCCACAGCGTGGTGCGGATCTATGACTCGGAGGGCAAACCCCTCGGTGAAGTGACATTGCCGGGCCTGGGCCAGGTCAATGGCTTTAGTGGTGAACCCGGGGATTCCGAGACCTTCTATTCGTATACCGATTACCTGACTCCGGTACAGGTTTTCCACTACGACATCGGAACCAACACCTCGACATTGTGGCGCAAGCCCACGATCGACGCCTCGACCGATCAGTACGTCACCGAGCAGGTTTTCTACACCAGCAAGGACGGCACGCGCGTTCCGATGTTCATTACGCACCGTCGCGACATGGTGAAAAACGGCGACAACGCGGTCCTGTTGTATGGCTATGGTGGTTTCAGTGTCTCCTTGACGCCGATGTTTCGGGCCTCGGTGCTGGCATGGCTTGAAATGGGTGGGGTGTATGCGGAGGCCAACCTGCGTGGCGGCGGTGAGTATGGTGAGAGTTGGCACAAGGCCGGTACGCTCGCCAACAAACAGAATGTCTTCAATGATTTCATTGCCGCGGCCGAGTATCTGATCAAGGAGCGTTATACCCGCAGTGCCCGCCTGGGTATCCATGGCCGCAGCAATGGGGGGTTGCTGATCGGGGCTGCGTTGACACAACGGCCGGAACTGTTCGGGGTGGCGCTGCCCTCCGTCGGCGTGCTGGACATGCTGCGCTATCACACCGCGAGCGCCAATGCGCGTCAGTGGTCATCGGATTATGGATTGAGCGAAGACGCGGAGCAGTTCAAGGCGCTGTATGCGTATTCGCCCTACCATAACGTGAAGAAGGCAACTTGTTACCCGCCGACACTGGTAACTACTGCCGACCACGACGATCGGGTAGTGCCATGGCACAGCTTCAAGTTCACAGCAGCTCTGCAGGCCGCACAGGCCTGTCCGAATCCCATTCTCATCAGAGTGGAGACGCGCGCCGGCCACGGGGCGGGCAAGCCCGTCTGGATGCAGATCGAGGACTTCGCGGATCAATGGGCATTTGCGGCCCAGGCGCTGCATATTCCGGTGCCGGCGATGTGAGCGGAAGCTCCCGGTGAAGTTCCGACTGAAGGCGTTTGGCTTTCACGTGCTGGCGAGCGTCTGCGTGCTCGGACTGTTACTGACGATCCTCTATTTCGGCTGGTATCAGTGGCCGGGTTGGTATTTGACCGGAATGTGGCACATCACGGCGATTCTCGGTGGTGTCGATGTAACGCTGGGCCCCCTGATCACTCTGCTCATTGCCAATCCGAAGAAACCGAGTCGGGAGCTGGCGCGCGACATAGGAATGATCGCGACGGTGCAGTTGGTGGCGCTCGCGTATGGCGCATTCACGTTGTGGCATGGCCGACCGTTGTACTACGCCTACTCCGGGGACCGGGTCGAAACCATTCAGGCCAGTCAACTATTGCCGCAGGAAGTCGAGCTGGCGCGACAGCAGAACGCTCAGTTCGCGCCACATTGGTACAGCCGTCCGCGCTGGGTCTGGGCGCCCATGCCGAAGGCCCCCGCCTTGCAGCAGCAGATCATCGCGGCGCGCCACTCGGAACGGGGCGGTGATGTAACACAGATGCCGCGCTTCTATAATTCTTGGCAGGTGGGATTGCCGGCGTTGCGCAAGCAACTCAAGCAAATCGACCAGTTCTACATTTTTTCCCGCATCGACAAGGATGTGCTCAAACAGCGGATGCGGGCGCAGGGTTTGCCGGTCGATCGGCCCAATACCCTGTTTCTGAGCGGCAGCGGCAAGCCGTTGCTGTTGGTATTTGACGAGCGGACGCTGCGCCTGGAGGCGATCCTCCGCTGCAACTAGCGGGCGCCGGGCTCGTCGTCCTGGCCCGGTTCTTCAGGGACATTCTCGCCGGGAATGGTGTGCTTTTCGGTCAGCCACGCGCCCAGATCAATCAGCTTGCAGCGCTCGCTGCAGAAGGGTCGGAACTGTGATTGCGCCCATTCGATCTCGCGTTTACACGTCGGACATTTGATGAGCATCGGGCTCATCAGCCGCAACAGCTCAGAATGAAGGGCACATCCTGTGTCGTTTGTGTGGGGCGTGACGTGAGACCTTTCCACTCCAGGAACCGGACGCTGCAGCGGTAGTGACTGCCGCTGATCTCCGGGTACATCCCGATGCTCATGGGCAGTGAGATTCGCAGAAGCTGGTATGGCGTGTCACGATCGAACGTGATGTGAAACAGCCCGGCCGTTGCCTTTTCCTCGCGCGTACGCCCGTTCTGACGGGTGAGCCACAGCAGCTCCGCAATCGCATCGCATAGCGGCCGCAACATCCCGAGCCACTGGTTGAACGTACGGCTTCGCGGCTCGTCGGACTGAGCGAGCCAATAGTAATAATCCGGCAGGTCGAACTCGCAGGTG
>JAFEDS010000029.1 GCA_018241505.1 Pseudomonadota bacterium
GGATTTTGAAGTGGCCGCCGGGGACCGTGAGGCAGAAATTACGCCGATGATAGCCAACCCGAAATCAAGGCAGGCGCACAGACTGCGGATCGTCTCCACGTGATCGATGCCGTAGAGGCTTGAGTGAGTGACAGCGACAAGTCCGTCCTGGCGAACCTCGTCAATGGAAACGTGACCAAAAACGCCCTTAAGATTCGGATGGGCGCCATAGTCAATCGCACCTTCATAAGCGGCCTTTGCGAGCGTGTGAATATCCGGGGCCTTGTTCTTCAGGCTTACGACCGCCTTTTCGAACGTAAAGGCGTTGCGGCACGCTTTCTTGTCGGCTTCGCTTTTGTGGCGGTTGACCCATACAGCCATCAGTTCTGGTCTTTCCTCGATCAAAAAGCCGTAGGCTGCCGACTCAAGGGCGGTGCGAAGAACCGGAAATATTGCAACTGCGTGGCCACTCAACGCCGTGCGCACGCCAGCCAAGAACATTTGATAGGCGTTTAGGAAAAGAACAAGGGCCACGGATTGCGTTGGAAAAACATGAAGCCACAAGTCTCGCCGGAAGTATTCGTCGTATGCACGGAGCGTCGCGACCAGATTATTATCCGACTGCAGAAGCTCCCTAGCCGTTTCATCGGCCAGCGCCATGTATTGCGTCAGACCTTCGCCCAGGTCTACTTTGGGAGCCATCATCCTTGCACTCACGTTGTTAGATATAACATTTTGTCGACCCGATCACCGGCGAGACCGATTTCCAGGGAAGCACGGTGCTTATATCGCCCGACCTTTCGACGGCGACACCCCGTCCATGCCCTCGATAAGGTTTGTCACGCCGACGCCTGGTTGGGATGACTAGACCAGTCACATTGCCCGCAAGTGCTGTAATAGCCCCCGTCCGGTTCGATGCCTATATCGAAGTGGCTTCTGAGATTGCGGGACAGACAGCACGGGCACGTCTCGATGTTTTCGGTTTTATCCCGGCTCAAAAGCTCCGCAGCGTGGCCGATTAAGGTATCGCATGCTTCTATGGCAATAGCCGCCGCTGTTTGATCAGCATTGCGGGCATGAGTGAGCCAGTTGACCAACTGCCAGGTCTTTTCCGACGTAGCTTTAAGGTATCCGCGCAAGTCCTTATGGTGGGGGCCACGGCAAAGCTGATTCATTAGCAACTCAATCCACGCTATGAAATTGGAGTCCTGTGGTCTCTCCGTCAAGTCCGCAATCTCAATGCGGCGCCGCATCGCGCCAATCAGTGAAATCAAGCATTCGCGCAATTGCATACCGACAGCTTGATAGTCCACTCCTTCGATAGCCCGTTCGAAGCGTTCCTTGGCTTGTTGTTGCCGCCGATATACTTCGTCAAAGGGGTGTGGGCTGGCGGCATCCGGCCCTTGTGGCCGGCTCCTCAGTCGCATCATCAGGCCGATGTGGAAAGACAGTGTGTAATCCAGACTAGGGAAATGCTTTTGGGAATAAAGGTTCGTCCAGTTTGTTATAACCCACCAACGCGATTTATCGGTGGTCACATCCCAAATATCGTGGGCGGTTCCGCAAACGTATTCCGTCTTGATCTTTTCGGCGTGCCTCACTGTTTCATCGCGAGCCTGACTATGGACATAGTTGGCAATGTCCTGCTCAGAGTCCCCGTCGCGGACCGGGCTGTATTTGCCGACCTCTTCGGGCGGGACAGGATGATCGTGAACCAGGCAGTCACTGGATGTAGCCGGAGACGGCGCCCCTGACCCTCCCTGGATCCTCTTCTTTCGTAGTGTCTTTTTCTTACGCACGGAGGTTGATCTGCCTATGCCCTAGAACCAGAGGGTTTGTTTGAAGCATCCGCATCAATCAAGACAATATTCTGGTGCCCCGACAGTCCCAGGCGCTTGAGAATCTTGGTAGCTCGATCGAGTTCGCTGTCATTGAAGTATATGATGACCTTGATGCAGTCTTGTGCATCACTCGCCCTTTTATAGATCTCCGCCTGTCGCTGCAGATTGCGCTCAAGGCCCTTGTTTTTCGCGAGTTTGAATTCAACGATCGTCTTGTCTGCTGCTCCGCGTGATATTTTGAAGTCCGCGGGTCCACGTCCGTCGTTCACCTCCCGACTCACGTCCGAAGGTGTATCGATCCACACGAGACGGAACATGATGTGCACATCTTCTTCGCGCTGGAACAACTTTCCGTTTGCATAAAAGATCTTGTGACCGCCCTTGTTTTCGATTACATCCTTCAGATATGCAACCCGCGCACACGCCTCCGAGTAGGTAGAGCCTTGCTTACTATAGAAGTCAGTCTCAATGGCCAGTTGAGCCCGAAATGCCTTGACCTGCTCGACGAAGGCCAACTGAGTTAGCCGTACTTTCTCCGCGCTGAGATCGCGGGCTTCGTCGCCTCGCTGCTCCTTCATGCGAATGAAGTAGTCGATTAGCTGAGGAAATTCCAAGATGGTGCGTCGCGCGGCCTCTTCCCGATCTTTCTGAGACGGTGCACGATCAATGTGTCTAGGGATTGCCTTTTCAAAATAGTTGCTGACCTGAGATCTAAGAATGCCATCGGGCATCGCAGCCGGAATGTCAGGAAAATCGGAGATCAAATCCGTCTTATTGATCCACGTGTCATCCTTCGTGAGCATATCTTTGGGCGTAAGCAGCACGAAGTCACCGTTGTGCCAAGGCAGCCCGAATAGCTCGGTCTCCCAACTCTCAGTCTCGTAGTTGAACCGCGACCGGGGGATGGCCACAGAGCGTCGCAAGCTTTCGGCAATATGCTCTTTAGCGAACCTTTCCGTGTAGGCGCAGAGCCAGCCCTTAATCAGGTTACTAGTAAAGTCGCTGATATTGTCTCGCCCAACGCGACCGGCAATAAGGCACAGCTTCTCAAGGTGGCTACTGCGTGTGATGCGCTCCACTCCGAAGTCGCGGAAGATAGCGTTTAGGTTGGAAGACAGCGCGGTCGCGAACTTTTTTCCAAGACCACTACCCGCATTGCCGTCCCGGGTAAAGCCGAGCCAATTTTGTTTGATCTCGCCAAAGCGGTACCACGCGTCAATGAGATATGACGATACCGGTCCCTCTACTGACTTGTCCCTCAAGAAACTCAGATAATGAATTATGTGCTGATGAAGCGATTGGTACTCCGGTTTCTTGCTGTTGAATAGGAGAAACGGATCTATGAACAGCGGCAGGTCAGTAACTAACGAGATGTTGAACGCCCCGTAGCGCTCCAAAAGTCCCGGATCGACGCCAAAGTAGTCCGAGAAATAGATGTCAATGTCGATCATTCTTCAAACGCGATCACTTGCGAACGCGCTCGCGGCGTATGGGCCGCGAGGCACGTCCAGTGTGGTTGGCTCAGGTTTTTCGCCACTGATCCGGCTTCCCACGCGTAGTGTGGCGTACACGCTCCACGTGTGGGCTCGCACCAGGAGCAATTTCCTTGGCACGCTCAATGGCCCTTTTTTGTGTCGGTTCAATAGCACTGGCCCGATCGGCATTTGGCTTTCTCACCGCGTAGTCGCCTTCGGGACGCCTTTCAACATAGATGCGCTTGTCGGACACGATCTGAATACTCCGGGCGTGTCCGAAAAATTCGTACCCACGCCATATCCATGACAGTGGGGCCGCAAGAAATCGAGGGCTGCAAGTTTCGCTGCGAAAGCAGGTACTTTGTGCAGGTCAGATATGTGTGGCCCCGGCTTGGGCCAGTTACACGCACATGCGCTTGGCTGACGAAGGTATGTCAGGGACAGACAGGAGCTAAGCAGCGCGACCAACGTCTGTCAAGACTCTAGAAATCAATATCTTGTGTCAAAATCGCTATTTTCCGACTACTAAGCACAAAATATTGTTGCACAGCTTAAGACGAAGACAGCAAGAGCGACCTGATCTTCATCATTTTGTAGTGATTTCTTGAGTCCCAAGGCCCAAAACGAAATGGGTATCAGCCCGCTTCGAAGCGCCTCTTACGAATCCCGGCCGAATCGGAGGCACTGAATTCGGTGCTACCAAAAAGCTACCGGACTTGATTGGCCCTCGTAACTGCTTGTGCTGCCTGACATTTTCGCCAAGCCAGTCCAGTCCATCATTGGAAAGCCTGGGGCAATTGCCCTTCGCCCCGGAAGTGCTACCGGTAACGCTTTGATTTAGATGGAAGAAATGCCCCACAAAGTCATTCTCGACTACGCACTACACTGTAGTTACACTATAGTGCATGAGCAGCTTCCGGTTCGAATGGGATGAGCGGAAAGCAGCCGCGAACGAGCGCAAACACGGGATCTCATTCGCGGAAGCAAAGACGGCGTTTCTAGATGAAAACGCGCGGGTGATTGCTGATCCAGAGCATTCCGACGACGAAGAACGGTTCGTGCTCCTGGGATTGAGCATTTCAGTCCGCGTGCTGGTCGTCTGTCATTGCTATCGGAAAGACGGAGAGGTCATTCGAATCATCTCGGCTCGGAAGGCGGATCGCGACGAGATCGAGCAATATCACTGGTGGCAGCGATGAAGAAACACTACGATTTTTCCAAGTCAGTCAGGAACCCGTATCTCAGCAAGGCGAAGAAGCAACTGACGATTCGACTCGATGAGGACACGGTCGACTACTTCAAGGAACTCGCCGAGAAGAACGGGATTCCGTATCAGAACCTGATCAACCTCTATTTGCGGGAATGTGCTGAGTCGGGAAAGACACTCGCGATGAAGTGGGGCTAGTCCCGGGCACGCGTCTGCAGCACTCTCCACTTGACCGCGATCTCCGGCGACACGACTCATTCGCCGCGCGTAAGGTCCATAATTTCTTCGGTTGTCATTCGCACCGTCGCCCGCCCGCGATGTTTCACATACGCACCGCGAGGCGATCTCGACTTAGGCTTAGTAGGTCTCAGCACAACTTCACCGCCGGCAATCCGTTCAAACGTCACGCCGCTTCCGGCCTTCAGTCTGAGTTGGTCTCGGATTTCCTTGGGCAGGGTCACTCGGCCGTCGCCGGCAACCGTAGACTGCGCGCGAAATCGTTTAATTGCGGCGGGCATAGTTACTCATCACCGGTTTTATAGTCGTCGTCGTCTTTCCGGGGGTCTTGGATGCCGGAATAATGCGATTCGAACACAACTCATTGACGCTACCGAGCATGTTTCCGTCCTCGGACCGCAGATCGCGGCCCCCGTTGCGAGACAAACCTGGACCGTGGCCACGAATTTCCAGTGCCGGCAGGTGTACAGGATCTCCACCACGGTAGGTTAGGAGCCCTGGCGCGCACAATGCCACCGAAATCGCCACGGCGATCGTAATCTGGAGCCTGAAACGGACCCTCAGCGACAACGTCTTCACCGGTGAGCAGCTCTAGTAAGCAGCTAGAGACTAGACTTGCTCCGACGTTGAGAGCAGGTCTACTGCCCCAAATACGCAGGCGCTCAACGCTGGCTGCACCCCAAGCCCTCGGCAGACAGGCGAAGAACGACTTTCAACGCAGCGCGAATCTGATCAGTAGTGAGATCGTACTCTCGCTGTATGTCCTCGAATGTCATGCCGCCCGCAAGGCTGCCAACCACGGTCGCGACGGGAACCCGCGTTCCGCGAATCACCAGCTTGCCATGGTGGATTGCGGGATCGCGAATAAATTCGTCGCTACCAGTCATGCGTTTCCGATAGAGAGGGTGAACACCCGTCGATTCTGCGAAGATCGGCCGAGACCTATTCGTCGTTTCGGCGCGGGACCGCCGGAGGGTTCGGTGCAGCCTTAAGGTTGTCCAAATAATCAGCCCAGTTCTGCATCATCACTCGCCTCTCCGTCAAACGCTGCGCTCTGTTGTAAGCAGCCCTAACCGAATTCCTCTCGACGTGAGCAAGCTGCAGCTCAATTAGATCCGGATGCACGCCCCGCTCATTCAACAACGTGCTCGCCATGCTGCGAAAACCGTGGGAAGTCATTTCTTCACCAGAGTAACCTAAGCGACGGATTGCGCCGTTCAACGTGTTTTCGCTCATGGGACGGCCACCACCGCCAATCGCCGGAAACACGTACTGCTGGCGCCCGGTAATAGGCACCAGAGCCTTGAGGATGTCCACCGACTGTTGTGCGAGTGGCACGATATGCGCCTCGCGCATCTTCATACGCTCAGCCGGAATCCTCCAAAGGGGTTCGTCGCCGTCCAACACCATCTCGGACCATTCCGCCGCCCGCAGCTCCCCAGGTCGTACAAACACGTACGGAGCCAGCTTCAAAGCAGCGCCGGTGGTCGCCTGCCCGTCGTAGGCGTCGATGGCCCTCAGCAGCGCCCCAACCTTCACAGGATCGGTAATAGCCGCGTGGTGTGTCGTAGTGCGGGGCGCAAGCGCTCCAACAAGGTCCGCAGCGATATCGTGCTTGGCGCGACCCGTCGCAATGGCATACCGAAAAATCCGCCCACAAACCTCCCTGGTGCGGTGAGCGGTATCGATGACGCCCTTGGCCTCGATACGCTTCAGAACCTCGAGCAGATCCGGCGCCTCAATCGACCCAATCGGTTTGCTCCCGAGATAAGGAACCACCCACTTATGAATCTGCTGCCGATCCCGCGCCCAGGTGGACTCCGTGAGCGAAGCCTTCTTCGTCAACAGCCACTCATCGGCAACGGCTAAAAAGGTGTTGGTTTTAGCGTCCGACTCCGCACGGCGTTTCGCCCCAGGGTCAATGCCGTCCGAAATCGCCCGTCGAGCGTCATCCCTCTTCTCCCGAGCCCGCTTCAAAGACACATCGGGGTATGTGCCAAGGGTGAGCAGCTTCTCTACCCCGCCTATCCAGTACCGGAAGCGCCAAAGCCGCCCACCAGCAGGCGTAACCAACATGAACAGCCCGCGCTCGTCGAACAATTTGTAGGGTTTCTCAGCGGGTTTAGCCCCGCGGACCCTCATTTCCGTGAGTAACGCCATGCTACCGGGGTACCGAGTTGGAAAATTTCGGGATACCCCAGCGATATACCCCACCCCATGCTACGCTGTCCACGGACAGCACCAAACGCCTCTGGGGCGTAAGTAGCGGTATTTTCAGGGAAAAACAGACTTCACTGGACGTCGACGGAAGTCTGCAAACGGGTAAATGGTGGGCCGTGTAGGAGTCGAACCTACGACCAAGAGATTAAGAGTCTCCTGCTCTACCAACTGAGCTAACGGCCCGGAAATTGACCTACCGGGTAGGTGGGGTGGACGATGGGACTCGAACCCACGACGGCCGGGATCACAACCCGGGGCTCTACCAACTGAGCTACGTCCACCATCGTCTTCGTCAAGAGCCCAGCCGAATCAACGGCTTACGCTCGTCCTTACCTTGCGGCAAGCCCTCTATGATACTTAAATCCCGGAGCTTGCGCCAAGCGTGAAAGGCCCACGGCCTCCCCCTGCCCCCTCGCAGGGCGGCGAAGTATATACGAACGGCTGGCAATGGGAATCGGGTGGGATGAGAAAGAATCCGGGGCCTACGGCACCCAGGAACGAAGCGGCCGCCGACGGGCCAGGCGCCCCCGCCGGAACCGGCCGGGCGCCGCCGCCAGGGGCACTGGGGCAACCCTCAATCAGCCCCGAACAGGCCGCCGCCCCTGCTCCCCCTGCCGAGCCTCGTCATGATCTTTCTGATGCTTCGGATCCAGGGTTTCCGCGGCAGGGCCATCGGCCACCCTACTACCGCTCCACTCGCCCACGGCCGGGACAGGCACGGAATCTGGGGGGACATGAGCCAATGCGGGGGCAAAATAAAGAACGCAGAAAGCCATCAGCCGGCTGACGAACAATCCAAACAGGGCCAGTCGACGGCTCACCGCGACATCACTTGTTAAACGTGCACTATGCATGTCCGTTGCTCGACGCTTCTCAATGCTCAAATGCTACGCCCGTGGCCGCGAATCGGCGCCCGGGAAAGATCCACATTGCAGGTTCCGCGTCGCCACTCGGCAACAGTGTGTAACTGTGACCGCCGTCTGGACAGGGCGAAGGGCCGCGGCTACGCTCTCCCTGCCGATTTGCAACAGACCAACAAAAAGCAACTCAGCGCACGCCGAGAGGGAATTCCATGCGATGGCTCGCTTGTATCATCACCTGCCTGCTCCTGAGCGCCCCCGCACAGGCGGCCTGGAAGGCAGCCAGCAGCGACAATTTCATTGTTTACAGCGACGGCTCGGACAGCGAGCTGTTGAGTTTCACTCAACGGGTGGAGAGATTCGACCAGGTACTGCGGATCATGACCGGGCTGAACGCGCCGCCGGCGCCCGTGAAAGTCCGGATCTATCTGGTCGGCAGCGACAGTGTTGTGCACGAGCTGGACTTCAGTCACCGCGGTCACCTCGCGGGATTTTATGCCGCCCGGATCAGCGGTGGCATCGCGGTTGTCAATCGGACACGGGCGCACAATGAATTCGCAATGGATGGCGAAATCGTTCTCTACCACGAATACTCACATCACTACATGGAGCAATACTTTCCCGCGGCCTATCCCATCTGGTACCAGGAGGGGTTTGCGGAGTATTTCGCGCCGACGAAATTCGACAAGGACGGCGTCGTCGAAGTCGGCAAAGTGGAGATGCCGCGGCTACCGGCACTTTACAACGAGGAATGGTTGAGCACGCAGCAGTTGATGACGGCAACGCTCGACAACCTGCCGGAAAAGCAGTGGAACCAGTTCTATGCGCAAGGTTGGTTGTTGACACACTACCTGTTCAGCACCCCGGCCCGTCACGATCAGTTCAAGGAGTACCTGCACCTTCGAGCTCAGGGTGTTGCACACGAAGAGGCTCTGCAGAAGGCGTTCAATCTGACCGACGAGCAACTGGGCAAGGAATTGCACAAGTATTTCGGCAAGGGCACGGTGCTCGTCAAACTCCTGACCGCGGCCAGCCTCAAACAGGTACCGACAGTGTCGCTGCGCACGCTGTCACAGCCCGAAGCGGATTGTCTGCTGCCCACGGTCCATGTCGAGCTCGGCGTATCCGATACCGACAAAACGAAGCTGCTGGAGCAGGTTCGGGCCACGGCCAAACACCTGCCCGGCAATGAGTATGCCCAGGTGATGCTCGGCGAAGCAGAAGCACGCTACGGCGATGCAGCTCGGGCCCGCGAGCTCCTGCAGGCACAGGTGGAAGCAACCCCGGACAATCGCGCCGCGCTGTTGAGTCTCGCAGCACTGGAATTGCAGGCCGATCAGGCAGACCACGAGGCACGGCTCGCCGCCGACCGGCGTGCGCGCAAGTTGGCCGTCAAGGCCAACAAGCTCGACTCAAATGACCCCGAGGCGCTGTACTTCTTCTACCTGAGCTTCATGCACGAAGACAATGGACCTAGTCAGAACGCCATCGCCGCCTTGGCACAAGCCTACAACAATCTGCCTCAGTTCCAGCCGTTCGCGCTCGCGCAGGCCCGGCAGGACCTGCACGATGGAAAGCCTGACAGCGCCGTAGCTGAACTGAAGCCGATAGCCTACTCACCTCACGGTGGCAAGTATGCACAGAAGATGAGGGCCTGGATCGAGGACATCCAGGCTAAAAAATCACCGGCGCTGGCCGACTCAACAGCAGAAGAGCCCTCGGACAACGCGAAATGACGTGCCCGGTCGCTAACGCGACGGCGCCCGCCGCAGCACGATCCGGTCAGGCAGGCGGCTGGCCGAGACGCCGAAGCGCTCCTCAATGACACGCACAAATGCGTCTACATTGGTCGCACGGAAGTAACCACCGATGCGCAGCTTGCCAACAGCCGGCTCATCGATCTCCAGCTTCCTCTGGTTGTAGCGATTGAACTCGTCAACGACTTCCGCGAGCGTCTGACCGTTGAATCCCAGCATGCCGCGCTGCCAGGCGAGCTTGCGGGCAACCTCACTCTCATCGACATCCTTGACTTCGAGCTGAGCCGCGTGAGCGATGGCAAATCGGCCGGCGCCCACGACGTGCAGCCCGTCGGGCGCTTGCAGCGAAGCAGTTGGACCGACCGCGACTGCGCCTTCAACGATCATGACTTCGAGGCCGGCGGGAATCTTGTGCACATTGAAGCTCGTCCCGACCGCCCGCACCGCGGTTCCGTTCGCCGCCACAACAAACGGCCGGGATGCGTCGCGGGCCACTTCAAAGCTCGCTTCGCCGCGCAGCAGCTCGATGTCTCGCTTCGTTTTCCGAAAGACAACCTGCACTTCACTATCGGTGTTGATTTGAACAACGGACCCGTCGGACAGTACGACGCGTTGGAAACCGCCGAGCGCAGTGGTGTAGCGCATCTCCGCCGCGAAATAGTTGTCGCGATGCTGCCAAATCCAAAGCACCCCGATCGCTGCCAAGAGACTGGCCGCAAGGCCAATCGGCAGATAGACCTGCCGTGCGCGCGACGAAGGCTCCGAATCCGGCCAGGCCCTATGACCCCGGCCCACCCTGAGATCGGCTGCCGGCGGATCCCGGTCCAACTCCTCCTCGGGCCGGTGCAGGGCGCGTAACCGATCGAGCCGGCCCCAAACATGCTGGAGGCGCAAGTAGGCCGCATGGTGCCGCGGGTCAGCCTGACACCAACGCTGGAATTCATCCAACAATTCCTCGGAAGTCCCGTTGTCATCGAGACGGGCGAGCCAGTCAGCAGCCTGCAGGTCAATGTCTTCACTCGACATTGCGCACACGCCCTTGCCCCGCCGCAGGCACCGCTGCCGCTGAGCTATCCATCGGACCCATCGTTTCCAACATGCGCGCGGCGCACAGCCGCACGCCGTAACTAACGTGCTTCTCCACCGTGTGCTCGGCGATACCCAAGCGAGCGGCAATTTCCTTTTGCGACAGTCCGTGTATTTTCCGCAACGTCAGAACCTCTCGACATTTATCGGGCAGCGAAGCAATTACCCGCGCCAGCAGCTCCAGTTCCTGGCAGGTGTTCAAATTCTGATCGGGCGGTGGTTCAACCTCCCCTTCTGTTACGACGCGCGTGCTGGCGACTTCCGTCAGAGCATCCAGCGAAACCACGGGAAGGCGCCGCAGGTGATCCAGGGCCACGTGACGGGCCGTCGTAAAAAGGAACGCACGAACAGTCCGCACCGCCCCCCGCTGTGAGGGTGAAAGCGCGATCAGGCGGGCGTAGGTTTCCTGGACGACATCGCTGATGTCGACCCGGTCACCGACCACTCTTCTTAGATAGGACCGCAGATGGGGCTCATGCACCAACACCTGCGCAAACCAAGCTCGTATAGCGGGATCTTCCACGTTTCCAGCGCCCCCTGACTCAAGGCTAGTGCACGGCAGGAGCAGGGGCAAATTTTGTTTCTATCGGCCTACCGGAAGTGCTCGGCATCACAGTCGTATGACGTTAAAGGGGGATGAAAGCCGCCGGGTGACCATGGCCGCTGCGGAGGGAGCCCCCTTGGATAACACTTTCTTGGGGGGGAAGTTTGGCTAATCGCACACACGTCTCGCGGCGTTCCCTGTTGAAGCAAGTGGCCGGCGGCGCAGTCGCAGTCGGGGCGCAGCGCGCGGATACCGCAGCCGCGGGACCCGACGTTCCCCTGCCTCAGCCACCCCCGATTGAGTCAGATCTGGCCGCCACGGAGCGCATCCTCGGCCTGGCATATACCGAAGCCAAGCGCAGGCAAGTTGCTAGGACCTACGATGACACGCGGAAGAATCTTGGACGCGTTCGCGCGCTCTCACTTCCGAACGATGTTTCTCCCGCCGCACGCTTCGATCCGCGGTTACCGGGCAAGACATACGGGCTGCCAAAGGCCGGCGTCCGCGGTAAAGCGCCAACCCCGGATCACATACCAACATCGCCGGTCGACATTGCGTTCGCGCCGGCGTGGAAACACGCAGGTTGGCTCCGGACCAAGCAGATTTCCAGCACCGAGCTGACCCGGCTGTATCTGGACCGGATTGACCACCTGGCGCCGGGCCTCGAGAACTTCATCACGGTGACCCACGACCTGGCTCTCCAACAGGCGGCGCGTGCCGATGCGGATTTGGCACGGGGCCGGGTCCGCTCGAGGTTACATGGCGTTCCCTACGGCCTGAAGGACCTGTTTGACGTGACAGGAGTCCGGACAACCTGGGGCGCCGAACCCTACAAAGACCGCATCGCAGCGGGGAATGCCGCGATTGTCGACAAACTGGACAACGCCGGCGCGGTACTGCTGGGCAAGACAGCTCTCGGCGCACTCGCTTACGGGGACATCTGGTTTGGCGGCAGGTCACGCAATCCGTGGAATTCTGACGAAGGCTCTTCTGGATCCTCCGCGGGATCCGCCTCCGCGACCGCCGCGGGACTGGTCGGCTTTTCTATCGGGACGGAAACCCTAGGATCGATCGTTTCGCCGTCAAATCGCTGTGGTACGACGGGCATCCGGCCGACGTTCGGTCGTGTGTCACGTCACGGCGGCATGTCGTTGTGTTGGTCCTGGGACAAGATCGGACCGATCTGCCGAACCGTGGATGACTGCGCGCTCGCGCTCGAAATCATCAACGGCTACGACGCCCGGGATTGGGGCTCAATTGATGCGCCATTGGGCTGGGACTGGCAAGGAAGCGCCCGCGGACTCCGAGTGGGGTACGTATCCGCCTGGTTCGAGGGGACCGCAGTTACGGAGGTCGACCGCCGTGCGTTGCAGGCGGTGCGTGACACCGGCGCCGAGTTGGTCGAAGTGAACGTCCAGGACCTCCCTTACGATCTGTTGAGCACGCTCGTATTCATAGAGGCTGCCGCCGCTTTTTCCGAGCTGACACTCACGAACCGCGATGACGAGCTCAAATGGCAGGACGATATCGCCTGGCCCAACAGTTGGCGCCGTGCACACCTCTTCCCGGCTGTCGAGATGGTGCAGCTCGAGCGGCTGCGACGCCAGACCATGGTTGCGTTCGATCAGTTGTTCGGCGGGATCGATGCGCTGATCGGCCCCCTCTCGGCGCCCGGAGTGCTCGCGGCAACCAACGCTACCGGTCATCCGTGCCTGGTACTGAAGGCCGGCTTCGTCGAGCGCCCAACCCGCAAAATCACTGACGAGCCGTCGGACGCCAGCGGCCCCAAGCATCGCGTGCCACGGGCAATTACGCTCTGGAGCGCCCTCTTTCGCGAAGACCTGTTGATTACCCTCGGCCGCGCAATGGAACAGGCGCTGGCCGTGTCTGGCGAACACCCATCGCTCGCCCGTACCTAGGCCCATCGACAACACCAAAAGAGATGTAGTCACCCATGCACCCAATTTACCGCCGCTACAGTGGCCAACGATGTCTACTGCCGATCGCATTGGCTGCCCTGACCCTCACACCGGCAGCACGAGCACAGGTCAAGTCAAATGACTCAACGGCCGCCGCCGATATTCAGGAAGTGGTCATTACCGGTTCACGCATCGCACGCCCGGATCTCGACCGGCTGCAGCCAACGACCGTGGTCAACAATGAGACGTTCGAGCAGCGCGGCTATACCGACGTTGCACAGGCCTTGGGCGAGCTGCCGGCATTCGGTATCCAGGCGGCAGGCCAGGCAAATCAACAAGGCGGGTTCGGCAGCGTCGGACAGTCATTTGTCGATCTGTATTCGCTCGGCTCGCAGCGAACGCTGACTCTCGTCAACGGGCGGCGGTTTGTCTCATCGAACTCGCCCAGTCTGAACGGAGGGTCGATCTCTCCTGGTCAACAGGTTGACCTCAATGTCATCCCCACGCAACTGATCGAGAGGGTCGAAACCATATCGGTGGGCGGCGCCCCCATCTATGGAGCCGACGCGATCTCCGGCACCGTCAACATCATCCTCAAAAAGAATTTCGACGGACTGGCTGTCGATGCCCAGGCGGGCGTATCAAACCAAAAGGACGCTTGGAATTACCGCGGCAGCATACTGGCCGGCAAGAATCTCTTCGATGATCGCCTGAATCTGACCGCCGTCGCCGAATTCAACAAATCGGACGGCCTGAAGGGAACCGCACGTCAAAACTACGCGCAGGACCTGCAGTTCGAAGCACCGCTCGATCCTAAGAATCCCTTCACGCGTGTTCTGACCCAGCATGCCCAGGTGCCCACCGTCAGCACATCGGGCATTCCATTGCTGGACGACAGCGGATTGCTGCCGGCCTTCGGCGTCGATCCGAAAAAGATCGGTGTCACCAATGCGGCGGGACAGGTCCTGGCGTTCGCGCCCGGGTCGAGCGCTCTCACGCCCTACAACCTGGGCACGCAAACGGGCAATCCGATCTTTTGGTCGGGCGGAGACGGTATCGCACTCTCGCAGTTCAGCAACCTGCTTGCCGCTCTGGAGCGCGTCAACCTGGATACGCTCGGGACCTTCAAGATCAACGACCACATGACCCTCTCCGCCGAAGGATGGTTCTCCGAGACTCACGGTCGCACGTTGGCCGCGCAGCCTGCCTATAACACGAGCCTGTTTGGTGGCGCGAACACCCCCAACGGCAACTTCGTTGTGCCGGTGGACAACGCGTTCCTGTCCGCCGCCGATCAGGCAACCATCCAGGCCGAATTGAACAACTATGGCGCCACGCTACCCTTGAACAAGGGTAAGACCTTTGACAAGAACTGGAACGCCCAGCACTTCTACCTGTCCCGCGCCAACGTCGACCTCCAGACCAACTCGGCGACCTCCAGCCAGGTGCTGGCCCGTGGTGTGGTCGGACTCAGCGGCGACTTCTCCGTCTACGATCGCAACTACAACTGGGACGTTTCCATGTCCTACGGTTCGTCGCGAACACTGAGCGCGAATGGTCGCTACGTTTTCCAGAACGTCCAGAACGCCCTCAATGCGGTCAAGGATGCGTCCGGCAACATCATCTGCGGCGGCAATCCGGTCGCGGCGGCAATCTCCACCGCCTCGAGCACCTGCGCGCCTCTCAATGTCTTCGGTCTCGGCTCGCCGAGCACCGCCGCACTCAACTACATCACACACGACGCACTGGCAAAGTCATTGAACACTCAGCGCGACGCGACCGTGAATCTGAGCGGCGACATTCTCAAGCTGCCCGCCGGAGAATGGAAAGGCGCCATTGGTTTCGAGAATCGCCGCGAAGCGGCCTACTTCGAGCCCGACAACTATTACACCGGAAATTTCGGCCAGGTGTTCGCCACACCCATCGAAGGCGCGTATCGCACCAACGAGACTTATGCGGAAACGTTGATTCCTATCATCGAGCCCGCGCAGGACATCCCGGGCTTGCACCAGGTTGAGCTGGAGGGCGCCGCCCGCCGCGTGAGCAACTCCATCGCCGGCTCTGCGACAACCTGGACCGGTGGACTGCGGTGGTCGCCGATTTCGGACGTGCAGTTCCGGGCCAACAAGACGAAGTCGATCCGCGCCCCGGCCATCACGGAGCTGTTCCTGCCCGCCGCGACCGGTTTCGAGTTCGCGAACGATCCTTGCGATAAGAACTACGTCAACCAGGGGGTGGCCCCGGGCAGGCGCGCGGCCAATTGCGCGGCCGCCGGCATTGACACCAAGACGTTCGTATCGAACGTCGTGAACGCAACCGCTCGAGGGTTGACCTCCGGCAATGCCGGCCTGACCAGTGAGGTCGCCGACTCGAAGACCTTCGGTGTCGTGCTGCGGCCACGCTGGGTGCCGCGGCTGGTCGTCACGTTGGACTACATCGAGATCAATCTCACCAACGCCATCGAGCAATTGAATCTCGTGGAAGTCATGAACGCCTGCTACGACGCGGTCAACTATCCGAACAATCCCTCCTGCGCGCAGTTCACCCGCGACGCAAACGGACAGGTAACGAGCTTCCACGACGGTTTCGTCAACGCCGGCCTGCTCGACTTCCAAGGCCTTTCCGGAACCGTGGAGTACTCGCTGAACCTGCCGAGCACCTGGGGAAAGATCAACTGGCGCGCCAACTACCTCGACACACGCAAGCTGGTACAGGTGATCGGCACCGCCAGCCCGCAGAATCTCGCCGGGGAGCTGGGCGGTGCCAATCCATTCATTGCCGTACCGAAGGGCAAGGCCACTGTCGATGTCGAGTATCGCCGTGGCCCCCTCTCCTGGTTCTGGCAAGCCCAGTACTACAGCGGACTCAACTTCGACAATGCCAACACGGCAGGTTCTCAGGACATCCTGCGTGTCAATCCCTGGTGGCTGCTCAATTCGACGCTCTCGTATGACATCAGCGACAAGTTCACCACGCGCCTCATTGTCGACAACGTGTTCAACAAGGAGCCGCCGTATCCGGCACTCGCGGGCACCGGTGGTAACAACCGGTCGGCCACATCGTTGTACTCCGCCGGCATCATCGGACGAAGTTACCTGCTGGCTTTCAGCTACAAGTTCTGATCGGGCCGGTCAGCCCAGGGGGCCACGGACGGCTCCCGTTGGTTAGTAGATCGGGGGAGTTTCGCCCCCAGCCTCTGATAGAACCGTACGTGACAGTCTCCCGTCATACGGCTCCGATTGTCCGACCGCCAGCGCGGCGATAGGCGAGCCAATGTGTGAACAACTGCGGCTGTCTTCCGGCCAGGCGCCAAATCCACAGATAGCTGCGGCCTTCGTGCCGCCGGAGCTTCTTGTATTTGCGACGCGCCCACCGCACCAGAGCCGCTTCGAAGCTATCAAAGACTCTGAGCAGTGCTGACTTGTAGAAGTGGCCATAATAGTTCAACCAGCCTCGTAAAATCGGGTTGTAGTGGGCCGCCAGCTCGCCGATGCTCGCTGGGGTTTGTCTCTGCAGCTTCCAACCGCGGATCGTTCGCAGCATCTTCTTGCGTGCCTCAGGACTCACCCCTGGCAGGAAACATTGGATCAGCTTGCCGTGGCGGTTCCTGGCGGCTCGGGGCCTGAAGGTGTAACCCAAGAAGGTAAACTGCTTGCACGCATGCGCCTCACGGCGACGACTGTCCCGGCAATACACAATCGAAGACTTCTGCAGGTTGAGTTTCAACCCATACCTGGCCAGTCGCCGGCCGATGGTGCCCAGCATGTACTGGGCCTGCTTCTCGGTCAGACAGTGCGCCACCGCATCGTCTGCATAACGCGCGAATGGACAATTGGGATGAATCTCCTGCATCCATCGGTCGAAAGCATGATGCATGAACAGATTCATCAACACGGGGCCGATCACTGAGCCTTGCGGCACCCCTCTGCTTCGTTGGACGACAGTACCATCCGCTTTCACAAAGGGCGCTTTCAACCACCGCTCGATGTACATCACCGCCCATCGTTCCTTGATGTGCATGCGTACCATGCTCATCACCTTGGTGTGCACCAGTTCATCGAATGCCTTCTGGATATCAAACTCCACGACCCAGTTGCGATCCAGACATCGTGTTGCCGCCACCCCAATCGCCTGCAGGGCAGACTTGCCGGGGCGATAGCCGTAAGAGTCCGGATGAAACAACCGTTCGAGTGAAGGCTCGATATAGGTCTTGACCACGGTTTGAGCGATCCGATCTTCCACTGTCGGGATACCCAGCGTGCGCACGCCGCCATTCTTCTTCGGTATCTCTACCAACCTCACGGCCGGGGGGAAGTAAGAGCCGGAACTCATCCGGTTCCACACCCGATAGAGATTATCTTTCAGGTTCGCCTCGAACATCGCGATGCTTGCATCATCGACGCCCGCTGCGCCCTGGTTGGCTTTGACGTGCCGCCACGCGTCCCATACCACCCGTTTGCCGATACCAAACGGTTTGACTGCTCTCGCACGCTCCTCCTCCTTACGGAGTTGACGCACGCTCTCAGTCCGGACAACGCCACCGCATCGCTCCACCCCCATTACAGAGGCTTCAACACTACTATCAGTGGCTCCTGAACTGACCGGTGCCTCGGTATTCTTCCTCATGGCTTCAAACCACTTGTCATTTCCCTACACATCACCCAGGTCAGATTTCCCGCGTTCCGCATTGATGCCTGTGTCGAGCTCGTGCCGCCTTTACACCGGTTGTCACCTGGGCAGTAAGCAGCTCTCCCCCAGACTGATCCCGCAGATTTCTGACCTCCGCAGTTTCGACAACACTTCTATACCTCACGATGCGTCTTCGGTCCGGTTTACTTTCGTTCACCTTCTCGACACTTACCTGACGGCATCGGTGCCGCCTTTTCCCAAGTCGCTCACCACCATGGTCTTTTGAACCACAGCAGCACCGGGCGGTTTGAGACCTGTGTCTGCACACCGATCTCGGGGGGCCTATCCCCATCATCAATGCGGCGCCAAACTCCGGAGTCCTCAAGATAAAGATCCCCTTCGTTTGTTCGCGTCGCACTCAGAATCGATATTCGAAGGAGGCGGAGAACATCCGGCCGAGATTCGGATACACGGTCGCCCCCACGCCAATCCCCGAATGAATCAGGTTGCCACGCGCGGGGGGCGTTGTGTCGAGCACGTTGTTGACGTTCAGGCGAACGTGCGCGTGAGCGCCGAAGGTCGAGCTAACCGCAAGGTCGTGAAAAAACTTCGTGCCCGTATCAGGCAGATCGTACTGATCGTTCGGAATGCCTGGAAACCAGGCAATCCGGGCGCTGCCGATGAATTGAGTGCGCCAGGTAACCCGCAACGGGCCGGTGCGATACGAAAGAGACCCCAGCGCCCGCCACCTCGGATTGCCAACCACGCCCTGGGCCGCGGTCAGTGATCCCGGGTCGGCCGCATCGGCCAGGAAATCGAGCTGGCGCAACCAGGTCGTCACCGCAGTCGTCTCCAGCTCGCCGCCCGGTGCGTCGTGACGGTAGACCAGTTGCACATCGGTGCCGGCGGCCGAGATTCGCGCGACATTGCGGTTCATGGCGCGAATCGCCGTGATCCCGTGACTGACCGGGTCGCGCTGTACCTGGGCGCATTCCGGATTGTTGTCGACGGGTAGACTGGAATCCACGCAATCGTCGGCGATGGTTTGGGGTGGGACAGGGCCAATGGCCCGATGGATGGTAATGCTCCAATAGTCGGCTGCGATTGACAGATGCGACGCGCGCTGCGGCCGAAAGACAACTCCCGCAGTCCAGGTATCACCCGTCTCCGGCACCAAACCGGGATTGCCACTCACCAACTCGAGAAGGGTCTGGCCATTGGTGGGTGCATTGAAATTGGCGGGCACTCCGAGCGCCCGGCAGTTCGCCAATCGTGTCGCGGAGACGCGATTGACCGACACATCGCAAGGGTCCTGGCCGAAGAAGTACGTCTGGCTCAGCGGGGAGTACAACTCGCCGATGTTCGGCGCGCGCACGGAACGGGACACAACGCCGCGAAATCGCAGTGCCGGCACCGGCGCATATTCGAGGCCCGTATGCCAGGCCAACTCGCTTCCGCTGGTACTGTAGTCCGACAGTCGCACCGCCCCGTTCAACGACAAGTCATCGACCAGAAGATGCGACCGCGCCAGGGGCAGCAGCGCTTCTCCAAACAACTCGCGGACCTCGAACGCACCGCCGGCGACCGCGAGTTGTGGCAAGAACAGGGCCCCGGCCTGCGCCGCGGGGCCCGGATCGGAGTGGGCGCTCTCCCGCCGGAATTCCGCGCCGAGCGCGAAACGCGGCACGCCGGCGGGTAGCGCCGGCAACTCTCCGCTTACACTGCTGCTCACCACGTGTTGTGTGGCCGCGCGGTTAAACGGGCTGTTCACGCGACTGAATGCGAGAGCTGCGGCACTCGCATGATCAATGCCCACTAGATCCAGAGGCACGCACCCATTGGATGGATCACGGCAGACAATGTTGCCGGTGAGCGGATCCCGAATCGCATCCAGCGATTGGAGGAATCGCGCAGTGTCGCGATCGTTGCGGTCGAGTGTGGCTTCCCGCGTATGTCCGTACGAGTAGTAGGATTCGAGTCGCCAGTCGTTCGGCAGAGTAAAGTTGGCCCCGATCACGTATTGCTGCATCAGGCGGTCATTGTCAGTGCCGCGGACCCCCATCTCATTGATGATCCGATGCAGCGAGACGGAATCAACATGGTTCTCCTGCAGGACAGTCACGGCGTCCGGCGGCAGGTACGGATTACCGATCTGCAGCTCGACATCGCCATTGTCGAATGTGGGCTGGAATGAGCTCTGCACGTGAGTGGCGGCGATACGGGTCTCGATAAATAACTCCGCGGTGGGCTCACCGTAGTGCACCGTCCCACCGAAGATTTCGCGTTGAATCGGCAGGCGCAGCGGATCGAACAGCTCAGCGTTCACTCCATCCCCCCCGATGGAGCGTCCAGACCGGTTTCCCAGCGGTCCAAAATCGAAGGGCCGGATCGAACGGCCGTCGGGCGCGAATATCCACGTCTGGCCGCCCACTGAAAAATCCCCAGCGTTGCTCACAATGTTGAAGGTGGCATCCCTTACGTGAATAAAGTCGGGAATACCGTCATTGGGCCCTTTGTCCGCCGGGTTGGAAATCACATCCAGGCCATTCGACGCATAACTGCGCGAGCTGGCGTGCACGCCGGACGCATCATCGAATGAGAAACTGAAGACCGCATTCCCCCGACGGTCGAGGAATTCAAAATTGTGCCCCCCGGTAACCGACACTCCACGCGAGGCGCCATCGCCTCTGGAGGAAATACCAGCCGTCCCTCGCACGCTCAATCCTTCAAAGTTCTTCCGCAATATGATGTTGACGACGCCTCCGATCGCGTCGGCACCGTATACGGCGGAGGTACCGGCGGTGACGACCTCCACTCTGTCGACGAGATCGGTCGGTATCGTGTTGAGATCGACAGCGGCCGACAGGGGCGAGCCGGAAACTTGCCGGCGCCCGTTGACCAGCACCAAGGTGCGATCAACGCCCAGATCGCGAAGGCTGATCAGGCTCAACCCGGCGCCCACGAAGAACTGACGGCTGTTGGCCAGTCCCACGCCCACGCTGATGGACGGCAGTTGAGTCACCACGTCAGCGAGATTTTCGGCGCCGCTATCCTCGAGCTGTGGCCGATCAATGGTGACCAACGGCATGGGTGCAGAGAGTGGATCCTGGCGTATCCGGCTGCCCGTGATGATCACCGACTGCAACTGTTTGGATGAGATGTCCGACTCCGCGGCAGACCCCTGCGTGGCACGTGTCGATGGGCTCGGGATCGTGGAGGAACGCTGCGAATTGCGGACGTCCGATGCATGCGTGCCGCCGGCCTGAGGGCTGTTCCGTGCCGTACGGCAATCGCACTCAACGATCAACACACCATCTGGGGACTGACTGACGCGCAATTCGGTACCTGCGGTCATGTGACGCAAGGCATCGAGCGGCTCGTAATGACCGACCACCGGGTGCGTGTGACGTCCCAGGATCACATCGAATTCGAACAGAATTTCAATTCCGGCCTGGCGACCGAACTCGGCGAGCGCGGCTGGGGCGTCCTGCGTCTGAATGTCGAAATCCATTTCGGCTGCGAGCGCGGGGCTCATTGAGCCGAGCATCAGCCAGAGCGCCAGCACTTCCCGGGCAATCGGGTGCCCTCGGCGTGCCAATTGGGCCCAGCCGCGTTTCATTAAGTTTCAAGACCCCCCAGACGCCTGCTTGCGGAAAGCTATCGGTCCGTTGCCCAGCAATTATGGCGCGCCCGGCGGGACTCGAACCCACGACCTGCGGCTTAGAAGGCCGCTGCTCTATCCGGCTGAGCTACAGGCGCATATTGAAGTTAGATGATTGATTTATAGGCGCTTTTCTCAGGCGTAGCGCACTTCAGCAGCGCAAGCCTATCACAGACGCCCCCTGTCCAGTCCGATGTCGGCGCCGGCTCGCAATCACGGCAGTTGTATACAACCAACCGTATATTCAGCCGTTTAATTGCCGATTTGCCTAATCAGCAATCTATATTGTATACAATCAGCCCAGCGCCGCTCGCCAAACAGGGGAGCAGCCCGGCGTCCGGCCCACAACCAAAAACCGTCCGTTCCCAAAGGGAAGCCCGATGAAGCGTCATGCATTTCTCGAAGCGATCCTGATCAGCGCGGCACTCCTGCCCGCCGCGCCGCTGGCCACAGCGGCCACTCCAGCTACCAACGACTCGAACGACACCCTGGAAGAAATCGTGGTGTCCGCGCGGCAACGCGAGGAAAAGCTCACTGATGTGCCGGCAACCGTGGAGGCCTTCACGGCAGCCGACATCAAGTTCTCCGGAATCGAACGCCCGGGCGACTTCGTGGCTCTCACACCCGGCCTGTCGCAGGTCCAGACGGCCGAAGTCGGCGACCTGCAGTTGAATATCCGCGGTATCAACACCGGCCGCGACGTGGAAACCAACTTCGCGCTGGTCATTGACGGCGTGCTGCAGACCAATCCGAACGCCTTCAACCAGGAGCTGGCCAACATCCAGCAGATTGAAGTGCTCAAAGGTCCGCAGGGCG
This sequence comes from Pseudomonadota bacterium, assembly GCA_018241505.1. GTDB lineage: Bacteria > Pseudomonadota > Gammaproteobacteria > Steroidobacterales > Steroidobacteraceae > 13-2-20CM-66-19. The sequence goes on from JAFEDS010000029.1 coordinate 22,232, forward strand.
CCATCTTCGGGCGCAACGCCCTGGCCGGCGCCATCATCATCTCGACCCGCAAGCCCACCGACCACTTCGAGGCCAATGCCACCATCGGCTACGGCAACAAGAACACGCAGAAGGCCAATTTCTACCTGGCCGGCCCGCTGACCGAAGGCGTCAGCGCCAGCCTGGGCGCCTTCTATCGCAAGACCGACGGCTTCTTCGAAAACTCCTATCTGAACTGCAAGGACTGCAACGACTACTATAAAGAATACGGCGCCACGCCCCGCATTGTGTTCAATTTCGGCGCTGGCACCATCGACATCAAGGGCAAGTACTCGAAGATCACCGCCGGTGCGATCAACTTCAACGCCTCCTTCGCGCTGCCCGCGTTCGCAGCGTTGAATCCCGACTTCTTCCAGGACGTCAACCAGCACAAATTCGATTACATCAACAACATCGTCCCGGACAACGTCCAGGAGAACAAGCAGGTCTCCATCAAGGGCGACTGGAAGCTCGACAACATCGGCACTCTCACGGCCTGGGCTGCCTACAACGACCAAACCAACTTCTTTCTGACGGACGGTACCAGCGGCGCATTCGGCGTGTACGCCCGGACATCCTGGTGCCAGTCGGACATCGCGAACCAGGTCGGCGGCCCGCTGCCTTCGCCCACTTTCTATGCGGGCGCCGCGACAATATTGCCGCCGTACAGCCCGTCGCGTTGCGATGGTTACCAGTATCAACAGCGCGATCAGAAAGATGCCTCGGTCGAAGTCCGGCTGGCGTCTCCGGGCGATCAACCATTCCGCTGGCTGGGTGGTGTTTACTATGCCGACATCAAGCGTCACCAGGTGGTTTCGCAGGGCGCCGATGAGGGGCTCGGCTTCCTCAAACAGGCGTTTGTGCCCTCCACCGGACCAAATCCCACGGACCTGCTCTATGACGACAACTTCCACAGCAAGGTGTCCGCCGCGTTCGGTCAGATCGCCTACGACGTAGTGCCCAACCTCGAAGCGGCGCTTGCATTGCGTTTCGACTCGGAGAAGCGTTCGGTGGACAACCAGGTTCCCACGGGCGCAGGTGCCTTCGCGCAAACGCCTGACTTCGGTCCAGGCCCGGGCGTTCCGTACATCAATCCGGCGTACGCAACCAACCCGGCATTGGCCACGTCGGGAATTCCGTCGCGTTCGCGGACATTCAGTGAGCTGCAGCCGAAGATCTCGCTCAATTGGAAGTTTGTGGACAACTGGTCGGCGTTCGCCTCCTACGGCTACGGTTTCCGCAGCGGCGGATTCAACTCAACCGGCAGCAATGCCACCATCCAGCAATACCTGGGCGGCCTCGAGCACGTGAATCCCGACGGCAGCATTTCCAACACGCCGTCGCTGGTGACGCAAGGGGTCGACTACGACGACTACAAGAAAGAGGTGTCGAAAGCCGCCGAAATCGGTGTCAAGGGCGACCTGCTCGATCACACTCTGGCTCTCGACCTGGCCGCCTATCACACCAAGGTCGACAACATGCAGATATTCAACTTCCTGGTGGGTCCGTTCGGACTGCTGCGCACGGTCATGAATATTGATGAGGCCACGCTGCAGGGCGTGGAAGGGTCGGTGAAATGGAAGGCCACCCGTTACGTGAGCTTGTTTGGCGGCTTCGGCTACATTCACAGCCGCATCGACTCATTTACCGATCGGCCCTACACCCGTGGGAACAAGGTGCCCTATTCACCTGACTACACCGCTGATGCGGGCGTCGAGCTGACGCTGCCGGTTACGTCGCAATACTCGATGTTTGCGCGTTTCGATGCGTCGTCCATTGGCCGCACCTGGTTCAGTCCCGTGCAAAACAACCAGGTACAAACCGAATTCGGCGCGCCCGGCGACTACTCCAAGACCAGCCGCGATCCGTATACGATCCTGAACGCTCGTTTGGGGCTCACGGCCAACCATTGGAATGTCACCGGCTGGGTCCGCAACCTGGCCGACAAGCAATACCTGGAGGAAGTGATTCCCGCACCCGAGTTCGGCGGCGCCTTCGTTCACTCGGCCACGGGCCGTGCGTTCGGAGTCGACCTGAGTTACAACTTCTGAGCGGGCTCGGGAACCGAGCGCCGTGAGCTACTATGGCCCGCGTGAATGTGACTTCGCATGACCGACGCCGCCCATTCCGGATCGCGCGCCTCGAGCGCGCTGACGATCTCGATGTGATGCGACGCGCTGCGCAGCAGATCACGCGGCTCATAGGTCGCGAACGTCCGCATCACCAACGGTGCCTCAATGAGAACCGGCATGAGTGTTGCGAGCCGTGCGTTGCCGGAAAAGCCTTGAATGAGCCGATGAAACCGACTGTTGAGATCACCGATTCTCTCAATGAAGCCGTCCGCGCGCCGCTCGGATTCATCATATTGCGCCTGCGCGAGCCTGCGCAGCTCGTCAACTCCATCGGATGTGATGCGGTGACACGCGCGTGCCGCGCCGTAAGGCTCGAGCAACGCGCGCAGCTCCCAGACATCGTCGATGTCGGTTGCCGACCACTCGGTCACGATCGCGCCCTGGTTGGCGATCACGGTAACGAAGCCTTCAGCCTGGAGCCGGCGCAAGGCCTCCCGTACCGGGGTGCGGCTCACGCCCATTGCGTCGGCAATTTCCTGCTCCGTGATGCGCAAGGCTGCGGGGTAGTCGCCACGCAGAATGCGCTCGCGAACGGTGCGATAGGCTTTTTCAGCGGCTCTGGCCATAACATCATTGTATACGGATTGACATGACTCGCTCCATTGAACTGCTCGAAGTAGGGCCGCGCGACGGTCTGCAGATGGAATCAACCGTGGTACCCACCGCGGCCAAGGTCGAATTGATTGAAAAGCTGTTGCGCGCGGGACTGAAACGCATCGAGGTCACGAGCTTCGTCAACCCGAAGAAGGTTCCGCAAATGGCGGATGCCGAAGATTTGCTGAGCCGCCTGAAACGCCCTGACGGCGTCTGGTTTACGGGGCTGGTGCTGAATCGCAGGGGCCTCGATCGGGCCATTGCGGCCGGCTGTAACGAGATCGGGATGGTGGTGGTTGCCAGCGATACATTCAATCGCCGCAACCAGCGTGTCAGCACCGAAGAGTCCATCGCCGCCTGGCTCGATATCGCCCGCGCCGCCCGCGCCGCCGGCATTCGCGCGCAAGTCAGCGTTTCCGCAGCCTTCGGGTGCCCGTTCGAGGGTGACGTGCCCGTGAGCCGCGTATTGGAAATTGCGAAGCGGGTGGCCGAAGCCGAGCCGCACGAGATTTGCTTCGCCGACACGATTGGCGCCGGCGTTCCCAGCCAAGTCACCGAGCTACTGACGCAAGCACGAGCGGCATTGCCCGGTGTCAGGCTGCGGTGTCACTTTCACAATACACGCAATACCGGCATTGCCAACGCATTTGCGGCTGTGGAAGCCGGTGCCGTTGCCCTGGACGCCAGCATCGGTGGTGTCGGCGGGTGCCCGTTCGCCCCCGCGGCCACCGGTAACATCTGCACCGAAGACCTGTTGTACATGCTCGATCGAAGCGGGATCGAAACCGGCGTCTCGCTCACAGCAATGATCGAAACCGCGCGCTGGCTGCAGGAGCAGCTAGGACGGCCCATTCCCGGAATGTTGATGAAGGCCGGCCCATTTCCCAAGGTCGCAGCCGGCGCAAACCAGTAGGAACCCCTCATGTCATATCGCCTGGGAGTCGACGTCGGCGGCACTTTTACCGATCTGCTGCTCGTGAACGAAAACACGGGCGGGATCTGGTCCGCCAAGGTCCCGAGCACACCCGCCGACCAATCGATCGGTGTGTTGAATGGAATCGCTCGGGTCTGCGAACGCGCGGGCATTGCGCCGAATCAGATTGACCATGTCATGCACGGCACGACGGTCGCGACCAACACGGTGCTGACGGGAACGGGAGCGCGCTGCGGTCTCGTTACCACAGTCGGTTATCGCCAGGTTTTGCAAATTGCCCGGTCGTATGTTCCGGGTGGCCTGGGTGGCTGGGTCATCTACAACAAGAGTCTGCCGCTCGCGCCCCTTTCCTGCACGGTGGAAGCCCACGAGCGGGTGAGCGCCAAGGGCGAAATCGTGCACGCGCTCGACGAAGCGAAGCTGCGCGCAAGCCTGCGTGAGCTGCGCAAGAAGGACATCGAGGCATTGACGGTCTCGTTGATCAATTCATTCGCCAACGACCGACACGAGAAACGGATCAAGGAGATTGCAGCCACGGAGCTGCCCGGGATCCCGGTGTCGTTGTCGTCCGAAGTTGTACCCGAGATGCAGGAATACGAACGGACGGTCACGACGGTGGCTAACTCCTATGTTCGGCCGCGCGTCTCTCGCTACGTTCGCAATCTGACCACCAAGCTGCAGGAGGTCACTGACGAAATCAAACTGCACATCCTGCGCTCCGATGGCGGGCTGGCCTCGGCGGCGTCTTCCGAAGAGTTTCCTGTCAACCTGCTGATGTCCGGCCCAGCCGGAGGCGTGACGGGCGCCCTGTGGGTCGCGCTCCAGGCCGGCTTCCCGAACCTCCTGACTCTCGATGTGGGTGGCACATCAACCGACGTAGCGTTGATTCAGGCCGGTGAGCCACGGCTCCGGCGCGAAACAACGGTCGGCGATGTCACGGTACGCGCATCATCTGTCGATATCCGAACTGTAGGTGCCGGCGGCGGCTCCATTGCGCACGTTCCGCAACTGACCAAAGCGCTGCGCGTCGGCCCACAGAGTGCCGGCGCCGACCCGGGGCCGGCCGCCTACGACAAGGGTGGGACGGAGCCTACGGTCACCGATGCCAACATTGTGCTCGGCTACATGCCCGAGATGCAGAAGTTGGGTGGCGACATGACCTTGGACCGGAAGGCCGCGGCCACCGCTGTGCAGAAGATTGCCGACTCGCTCGGCCTGTCGCTCGATGACGCGGCGCTCGGCATCTACAACATTGTCAATGAAAACATGACGGGCGCACTTCGACTCGTGTCCGTCGAGCAGGGCTACGATCCGCGTGACTATGCGCTCATTGCGTTCGGCGGCGCCGGCCCGTTGCATGCCAACGCGCTGTCGCGATTGCTCGGCTCGTGGCCCTCGATCATCCCTCCCGGCCCGGGAGTCCTCTGCGCGTTGGGCGATGCAACCACCGCCATCCGCGACGAACGCTCGCGCACCTTCGTCCGGGCATTCAGCGCCACTTCCGCTGAAGAAATCGCGCGCATCCTCGAGGACCTCGCTGCTGACGCTTCCAAGAGTCTCGAGAAGGAAGATGTCGAGGAGGCGGACATGCGTACAACCTACGAGGTTGACGTCCGGTATCGGGGCCAGGGCCTGCGCCTGAATGTCATTGTTGACGTGGACGACCTGAAGCGGCGCGGACTGAACGCAATCTCAGAAAAATTCGACGCCGAGCACGAGCGCTTGTTCACTTTCGCGCTGCCCCACGAGCACGAAATAGTGACTCTCCGCGCCGCTGTCCGCGGCAAGGGCATCACCGTCAGCCGCCCGAAAGTGGCCAAGGGCGATAAGAACCCCCAGGCGGCTGCAGTGGGAACGCAGGCCGCCTACATGGACGCGAAGAAGGTCACAGCGACCGTCTACGATCGCGGCAGGCTCGCAGCGGGAAACATCATCAGTGGTCCTGCCATTGTGATGGAAATGGATTCAACCACGGTCATTCTCCCCGCCCACCACGGACTCGTGGACGACTTCGGCAACATTCTGATCTATCCGCAAGGGCACCAGGCGCTGAGGAACCATTGATATGCCTGCCAAAATCATTCAACGCAACCAGACGCCCTACAACACCGTGGACGTCGACACCGTCACCATCGACATCATTGAAAGCGCCTTGCGCAACGCTCGTTTCGAGATGGACACGGTGTTGTTCCGGACCGCCATGTCACCCGGTATCCGCGAACAGCACGACGAATTCCCGATGATTGCCAACGTCGAAGGCAAGATGGTCGTCGGCCAGTTCGGCTCGTTCATCTGGGGATTCATGCAGGGATATGCAGGCACGATCGAGGAAGGCGACGTCTTTTTCACCAATGACCCCTACTCGGTCAACGGCGCCGTCAGCCATGCCAATGACTGGTTGATGTTGATGCCCATCTACAAGGATGGACGGCTCTTGTCGTGGGCCGCCATGTTCGGCCACATGACCGACATCGGCGGCAAGGTGCCGGGATCTCTCCCCACCGATGCCCGCCAGATCTACGAGGAGGGCTTTCTCGTGCCGCCCATCAAAATGTACAAGGGCGGCAAGCTGCAGGAGGATGTACTGAAGATCATTCTGCACAACTGCCGGCTGCCGCACTGGAACCTGTCCGATTTCAATGCGATCGCCGCGGCCCTGCGCACTGCGAACTTGCGCTGCATCGAGATCGCCGCGCGCTTCGGCGACGATGTGTACTTCTCCGCGCTGGCGGCGATGCTGGAGCGGAACAAACGCGCCATGCGCGAGCTCATTCGGCGCACCGTACCCGAGACGCGCCAGCATTTCGAAGACTATGTCTGCGACGACGGCCTGAACATGGGTCCGTACAAGATAGCCTGTGCCATGTGGAGAGAAGGCGACAAATGCATCTTTGACTTCGCCGGCACCGACCCGCAATCCATTTCCTCCATCAACTTCCTGTTGAATGAGGAGATGTTCAAGATGTTCGCCGGCATCTACATGATCATGGTGTTCGATCCGCAGATCCTGTTCAATGACGGCTTCTATGACCTCATGGAAGTGCGGATTCCATCCGGAACGCTGCTGAAGCCCCTCAAGCCCGCGGCGTTGTCGTGCCGGACGCATGCCCTGGGACGCATCTTCGATGTGTTGGGAGGACTTCTGGGCCAGGGAAATCCGGATTTTCTGTGCGCCGCCGGTTTCTCGGACAGCCCGCACTTCATGTATTCGGGCTACGACAAGCACGGCGACTGGTACCAGTTGTACCAGATCACCTTCGGTGGAATTCCCGGCAAACCGTTCGGCGACGGACCGGACGGTCACTCGCTCTGGCCCGCTTTCACCAATGTCCCCAACGAGTTCCTGGAGAGCTACTTCCCGCTGCGCATTGAAGTGTATGAAACCCTGGCCGACTCCGGCGGTGCCGGGAAATTCCGGGGCGGTAACGGCCTGCGGATCGGTTACCGCTTCCTCGAGCCCGGTGAAATATCCATTCACGATGATCGCTGGCTGACCTACCCCTGGGGCGTGAATGGCGGCGAGCCCGGTGCGCGCAGCAAGAAGACGCTCGTGCGCAAGGACGGCTCCCAGCAACTGCTGGCCTCGAAGCTCGACCATGTCAAAGTCGAGGCGGGTGATATGTTGTTGGCGGATACCTGGGGCGGCGGCGGTTGCGGCGACCCGCTGGAACGCGACGCGGCAAAAGTCCTGTTCGATGTCGCGGCAGGACTCGTTACCGTGGAAGGTGCCAGGCGCTACGGTGTCGTCATCAAAGGCGATTCGGTCGACGCAACGGCAACCCAACAGCTTCGCGGCCAGATGGCGCAAGCCCGCGGCCCCAAGAAGCTCTTCAACCGCGGCTTCGAATCCATTGAGGAATTGAAGAGCCGCTGCCAGGCCGAGACCGGCCTGCCACCCCCCTCGGCTCCGCAGTTCATGCAATGGGCACGCCGCCTGACGGGAGCCGCCTAAGTGAAAGAGTTCGTATGCGGCCCGCTGTCCGACCTGCGCGTCATTGAGATGGGAACTCTGCTGGCGGGGCCTTTCTGTGGCCAGTTGCTCGGTGATTTGGGCGCGGAGGTCATCAAGATCGAACCGCCCAACCAAGGCGATCCGTTGCGCATGTGGGGCCAGGAGAAAGCCAACGGCAAGTCGCTGTGGTGGCCGGTGGTGGCGCGCAACAAGAAGTCAATCACCCTGGACATGCGCCAGTCGGAAGGCCAGGCGCTGTTGCAGGAGCTGGTGGCGAAAGCCGACTTCCTGCTGGAAAACTTCCGACCCGGCACCCTGGAGAAATGGGGCTGCGGCTACGACGAGCTGGCGAAGATCAATCCGCGTCTGATCATGATCCGCGTGTCCGGTTACGGTCAGACCGGCCCCTATTCCTCCCGTGCGGGCTTTGGAGCGGTGGGTGAAGCCATGGGGGGCCTGCGTTACGTTGTGGGTGACCCCACGACTCCACCCTCCAGAGTAGGCATCAGCATCGGTGATTCACTCGCTGCGACATTCGCGTGCGTGGGAGCGCTGTCAGCGTTGCATTATCGTGAAAAGACCGGACGCGGCCAGGTGGTTGACTCGGCGATCTATGAAGCCGTGCTCAACATGATGGAGTCGCTGATCACCGAGTTCGACAAGACCGGCTACATCCGCGAACGCACCGGCGCGATTCTGCCAAACGTGGCGCCCTCCAATGTCTACCCCACTAGCGACGGCAGCATGGTGTTGATTGCCGGCAACCAGGACACGGTCTTCAGCCGCCTGACCAAGGCGATGGGCAGGCCGGAGCTGGCACAGGACCCTGACTACGCAACGCACCTGGCCCGCGGCCGCAATCAGAAAGCGCTGGACGATCTGATCGGCGCGTGGACTCGAACCTACACACCCACAGATCTGCTCAACCTGATGAATGAGTCAGGTGTACCGGCGGGACTGATCTACCGCGCTCCCGACATGTTGAATGATCCCCACTTCGCGGCGCGCGAGGCCATTGTGAGCGTGCCTCATCCCGACTTCGGCGAGCTGAAAATGCAGAACGTGGCACCTAAGCTCTCGGAGACACCGGGCTCCATTCGTTCGCCCAGCCCGGCACTGGGACAGCACAACGATGAGGTCTTCCTCGAGTTGCTGGGCGTCGAGGCCGGGCGCTACGCCGCGCTCAAGACGCGCAAGGTGATCTGACGTAAGACATCGTCGAGCTTCATGACGTCCGCGTACCGACGGCCCACGTCCCGAAGGTTGTCCCAATGAGGGCCCTCTTCCATGTCTCCGACGCACTCTTCGGGGACGATAGTGCGGTAGCCATACGAGAAGCTGTCAATGATCGAGGCCCGGACACAGCCGCTGGTGGTACAACCGCAGACAATCACGGTGTCAACCCCGTTCTTGGTGAGAATGTTGACGAGCGGTGTCAGGAAGAAGATCGATGGCGCGGATTTTGTGAAGCGTATGTCATAGTGCGGGTCGTAGATCCGCGGATCGAGCTCTGTAGAGGGATGACCGTGCCAGAAATCACCCTGGTAGAGACTATCCACCTTCCAATAACCCATTTCCCGCTCGCTGCCCCAGCTTACATTGCAACTGATGACAGGAATTCCCAGTGGCCGGGCGGCTTTGAGCAGTCGTGCCGTGTTCTCCACCGCGCGATGAATGTGCGGCGAACGGCCGCTTTGATAGTCCGGATGAGTGAACCCCAACTGGAAATCAACCGTCACCACGGCCGGCCGCGCGCCGAAACCCACTGCCCGGCCGCCGTAGCCGACGTCATCAAACCGGTCGCTCATGTACCCAACCTCCAGGCCGCCCCTGTATTCAACCCATATTGGAGCTGCAGCCGATAGTTATAACGGTCCGCCGGATGCTCGGACACCGAAATCTGAAAAGTCCGCTTGTCGGTTCCGCCATAGCGCCGAATGACTCGCAGGGACGGTTCGCCCGCCTTCGCGCGCAGCGGCTCCGCCATCGCAGCCGAGATCCGGCTCACGCCGAGGTCCACGCTGACCGACTGTGTCTGCTCGCCGTACTTCTCGAGGATAATTTCGTACACCGGCTGGTCCCTTTTGCCAATCAGCGGCAACACTCCGGAATACTCCGGCGCCAGATACAGATCGAGCCAGCAGATCGGTGTCTTGTCACTGCGCAGACACCTGAGCGCCTGCACCTGGAACCAGCGCTCGCCGGTCCGGCATTGCAGAAGCGCGGCGAGCTTACGGCTGCTGCGCACATAACGGGATCCCTGCACGTACAACACGCTCGCCGGGTACTGCAACAGCTCCTGCGGCGAGCGGATGACCTGCATGTACGACGGCTGTGGCTTTCTTGCCTTGATGACCGTGCCCGCCCCGGGCCGCCGATCCACAACACCCATTTCGCCCAGGATACGCAGCGCCTCGCGCACAGTGTGCCGGCTCACCAGGTACTGCTGCGCCAACTCAGGCTCAGGGGGCAGTGAGTCGCCCACATCCAGGTGGCCTGATTCGATTTTCGCGAGCAACTTGTCGACAACCTGGCGGTACAGCACTGCACACCCTCATTGACAGGCACTAGGGTAGATCATAGTCTTTGTCCGGACAAACTAATTTTTCCGATTTTGTACGGTGCCTATGAACCTGGGCAGATATTTCGAGGACTTCGACATCGGTGCGGTGTACGAGCACAGTCCCGGACGCACCCTCACCCAAGCCGATAACATCTGGTTCTCCCTGCTCACCATGAACCAGCACCCGCTGCATTGTGATGAGGAGTACGGCAAACAGAGCGAGTTCGGTCGCTGCATTGTCAGCAGTCCATTCACGCTCGCGGTGTTGGTGGGCATGAGCGTGCGGGACGTCAGCCAGAGGGCGATCGCCAATCTCGGCTGGCGGGATATCCGGATGACGGCACCCGTATTTCCGGGCGACACACTGCGCAGCAAGACCGAAGTGCTGCAGAAGCGCGACAGCAAGTCTCGTCCGCAAGCCGGAATCGTCACCGTCAGAACCAGCGGTTACAACCAGGACGGCACATTGGTCTGCGTGTTTGAGCGCAGCATGCTGATCCCCAAACGAGGCGTCGATGGCTGACGACGACAGCGAAATCCTGGCCGCCATCGAGCGTTGGGTCGACAGAGAGGTCAGGCCGATTGCGCGCCGGTTCGATCATGCGGATGAGTATCCGGCGGCGCTCGTTGAGCAAATGAAGGAGCTCGGGCTGTTCGGAGCGACAATCAGTCGAGACTACGGTGGTTTGGGCCTTTCCGCTTCCACTTATGCCCGACTGGTCACTCTCATCTCGACCGCGTGGATGGCCCCCACGGGAATATTCAACTCCCATCTCATCATGGCGGCCTGTGTCGAGCGATTCGGCACGGATGAGCAGAAGAAGGAGTTCCTGCCGCGCTTTGCGACGGGCGAGCTGCGCGGTGGCCTGGGACTCACAGAACCCAACGCCGGAACCGACCTGCAAGCCATCAGGACCCGCGCATCTCGTGCCCAGGATAGCTACCGTATCGACGGCACCAAGACCTGGATCACCAACGGCGTGTATGGGACGTGCTTTGCCGTGTTGGTCAAGACCGATCCGGACGCAAAGCCCGCGCACCGCGGCATGAGCCTGTTCCTGTGTGAGAAGGGGCCCGGGTTCAGTGTGGGCCGCAAGTTGAAAAAGCTCGGCTACAAGTCCATTGACAGCGCCGAGCTGGTCTTCGACAACTTCGAGGTGAGTGCCTCCCGCCTGATAGGCGGCGCGGAAGGCAAGGGCTTTCACCAGGCGGTCGGTGGCCTGGCGCTCGGAAGAATCAACGTCGCGGCGCGCGGCCTGGGAATTGCCAGGGCCGCCCTGACCGATTCGTTGCGCTACGCGCAGCAACGTACGACCTTCGGCAAACCCATTGCGCAGCATCAGGCCATCCAACTCAAGATCGCGGACATGTCCACCCGCGTCGAGGCGGCCCGGCTACTGATAGAACAGGCCGCTGCCAAATACGACACCGGGGAGCGCTGTGACCTGGAGGCCGGCATGGCCAAGCTGTTTGCCTCCGAGGCGGCGGTGGAGAACAGCCTGGAAGCCCTGCGCATTTTCGGTGGCTACAGTTATTCGACCGACTTTGATGTCGAACGTTACTTCCGCGATGCGCCCCTGATGTGTATCGGTGAGGGGACCAACGAAATGCAGCGGATCATCATCGCGCGCCAGATGTTGGAAAAGTACCCGTTATGAGCCTCGCGAGCCCGCTTGCCGGTATCCGCGTTCTCACCTTCGAGGGATTCGGAGCAGGCCCCTACGCCACCATGCACCTGGCTGACCTGGGCGCCGACGTCATCAAAATTGAAAATCGCGCCCAGGGCGGCGATGCGAGCCGTGGCATGGGCCCGTATTTTCTCGGTGAGCACGACAGTCACTACTTCCAGACGTTCAATCTGAACAAGAAGAGCTGCACGCTCGACCTGAAGCATCCGCTGGGTTTGCAGGCCTTTCGGCGTCTGGCTGCGACCGCCGACGCCGTCCTGAACAACCTGCGCGGCGACCAACCGGAGAAGCTGGGTCTGACCTATGCCGCGCTGCAATCCGTCAATCCGCGGATCGTCTGCGCGCATCTGTCTGCCTATGGTCGGGATAACGAACGCAAGGCCTGGCCCGGATATGACTACCTGATGCAGGCTGAGGCAGGGTTCTTTCACCTGACGGGTGAGCCTGACACGCCGCCAACGCGAGTCGGCCTGTCCATGATCGATTTCATGACCGGTGTAACGACGAGCCTGGCGCTAACCTCTGCGCTGCTCAGCGTGCAACGCACCGGTGTCGGCGGCGACATTGATGTCAGTCTGTTCGACGTGGCCTTGCATCAACTCTCGTACCCGGGGTCGTGGTACTTGAACGAGCGCCAACTCACCACCCGGCAGCCCCGCAGCGCGCACCCGTCGGCCGTGCCAGTCCAACTGTACAAGACCCAGGACGGCTGGATTTTCATCATGTGCATGACGGAGAAGTTCTGGCAGGAGTTGCTGAAGGTACTGGAAGATCCCGGCCTGGAGTCCGATCCGCGTTTCACCACACAGGCACTTCGCCGCCGCCATCGCGAGGCACTCACACCTCTGCTCGATGCGGCGCTGTCGCGCGACACGACTTCCAACTGGATCAGGCGGCTGGGAGGACGGCTCCCGGCGGCTCCCGTGCACGATATGGCCGGCGCGCTCGAAAACCCCTTCCTGCAGCGCACGGGAATGATCCGCAACACGCCTCATCCGCGGCGGCGTGATTTCCGCACCTTGGCCAACCCGATCAAACTCGACGGCCGGCGGCTGCCGTCCAAAGCCTGTTCCGCGCTGGGCGCCGATACAGACGAGATCCTGCGCGAGGTCGGTCTGACCGACCAGGAGTTGCATGAGCTCCACGTTGCCGGGGTCGCATGAAGCTCGAAGGTTACCGCGTCGTCGACCTGTCGCAGTTCCTTCCGGGGCCGCACTTGTCGATGATCATGGCGGACCACGGTGCCGAGGTAATCAAGATCGAGCCTCCCGGCGGTGGCGACCCTGGGCGCCACGTGGGCCTGAGCCAGGGCGAGCACACTGTATTTTTCAGCAACGCGAACCGGGGCAAGCGCAGTGTCTGCCTGGACCTGAAGGACGCCCAGGATCGTGAAAAACTGGCGCGCCTGTTGGACACCGCCGACGTTGTAATCGAAGGTTTTCGACCGGGCGTCGCTGATCGGCTGGGCTTTGGCGCGGCGCGGGTGACCGCGCGCAATCCGCGCATTGTGTATTGCTCGATCAGTGCTTTCGGCCAGACCGGCCCATACAGGGATATTCCTGCGCACGACCTTGCAGTCGAAGCCGTCGCCGGGTCGTTGAGTGTGAATGTTGGCACCGACGATGCGCCCGCGATGCCGGCCGTACCGAACGCGGATATGGCTGCGAGCCTGATGGCGCTGTCCGGAATCCTGATGGCACTGCTGCGCCGGGAGAAAACAGGCCGCGGCGACCGCATTGACCTCTCAATGCATGACGCATTGGTGGGTTGGATGCCCAACATCCTCGGCACCGTGTTTTCGGAACAAAGAGCACCCGTACCCAAACACGAACGTCAATGGGGCGGCGCGGCGTTCTACAACATCTATGCCACCAGCGACGCTCGCCACATTGTCCTCGGGGCCCAGGAGATCAAGTTTGTCCGGGCCCTGCTGCAAGAGCTGCGACGCACCGACCTGATCGAGCTCGCTGAACGCGGCCCGGGTGCGCATCAACAGCCACTCATCGACTTTCTGCGAGCCTGGTTCGCGCAGCAGACCCAGGCTCACTGGATCGACTGGTTCGCCTCACGCGCCCTGCCCTTCGCGCCCGTGCAGGATCTGAAGGAGGCCATGGACGACCAACATCTCGCGGCGCGTGGCATGATCCTCCGGGACGGGCAAGGCCGGCGCCACCTGGGCGTACCCATCCGGTTCCTCGACGAGCCCGCCAAACCTGACCTGACTGTTCCAGCCTACGGCGAACATACCGCCGCCGTTCTCGGAGACCTCGACAAATGCCCCTCTTGAGACTCAACAACCACGACCTGTATTTCGAAGTGCTCGGTCAGGGCGATCCGGTGCTATGCATGGGCGGATGGGGTACTTACTGTCACGGCAGCCATGGCAACCTGGCGCGCGGGCTCACGGATCAATACCAGGTCATTATTTTCGACTACCGGGGTATCGGGGACTCGACTGACGATTTATCCGTCCCGGCGACCATCGGCATGCACGCGCAGGATGCCATCGCACTACTGGACCACCTGAAATTGAAGAACGTGCACCTGATGGGGCTGGTCGGCATCGGCGCGTGCATCTGCCAGGAGATCGCAATCCAGCGGCCCGATCTCGCGCGCAGCATGTTGAACATGGGCGCCTGGTGTGAAACCGACGATTTTCTGCGCGACCAGTTGGAGATGTTCCGATGGATTCACCGCGACGCCGGCTTCCTGGCGTTCCAGCTCGCGGTCACCCTGCTGTCCTTCACTCCCGAGTTCTACAACGAGAACAAGCCCAAGCTGCTGGGACCGACCGGCGGTTGGAAAGAGCTGAACGGCCGCTACCCGACCCACTCCCGCCTGATCGATGCCTGTGTCAGCTTCAACTCGAAGAGCCGGCTGCCGGCCATTCTCTGTCCGAGCCTCATCATCCATGCAGGACTCGACCAGGTCACCAGTCCCCGCACCACCCGCGTCATTGAGGAACACATTCCCGGTGCCGAAGGGTTGCTATGGCACGATGTGGCACATGTCGTGGCGGGAAAGGAGCAGAAAATCCGCTTCTGCAACACTCTGTTCGCCTGGCTCCGGCGCAACTGATCTCGCACACGGCCGCGGCGGGTCACGCGCGCTTCGCTCTCCGGCTCCTGTTCGGGGCAGGCCCCGTGGACTGTCGAAACAGCAACGAAGACGCCAGGACGTGCTTGGAGTGGTCGGCCGGCTCGCCCCCCAACGCACTCAACAGCAACGCGGCCGCCTCGGCGGCCATGGCCTGAATGGGCTGGCGGATGGTGGTCAACGCCGGCCAGACCTGGCTGGCGAGCGGTGCGTCGTCGAATCCGACTATGGAGATATCCTCGGGCACACTTAGCCCCATGCTGTGGGCCACCGTGAGCGCACCCGCAGCCATCTCATCGTTACTGGCGAAGATCACGGTCGGACGCTTGGCCGGTGGCACATTCAACAGCTTGCGGGCCGATTGAACTCCGGACTCGTGCGAGTTGTAGCCCTGCGCGACCAGCGCCTTGTCCAACTTCAATCCACACGTCTCGAGCCCGTCGAGGTAGCCCTTGTAACGATCGGCGAGCGCGGCGTGATCCGGATTGCCGATGATGAATCCAATCCGCTGGTGCCCCAGAGCCGCCAGTTGCGCAGTCATTTTCGCGCAGCTTTCGCGATCGTCCGTGCAGACGCTGCGATAGTTGTCGGGATGTTTTCCCGGCGCAATCTTCACGAACGGGATATTGAGGCTCTCGACCGCCTCGGTCACGGCACTCAGGTCGGACAGCGGTGGAGTCAGAATGACCCCGTCGGCACGTGATTGCCGCACGCTCCGTGAGACATCATCGGACAACGTGTCCGCGTTGTAGTCGCACGGCTGCATGACAATCTGATACTTCGCCGCGCGACTTCTTTCCATGACACCGGCGAGCACGCTCGTCGCGTAGTAGCCGCAGGAAATGTCGTACAACAGGGCAAGCAGGTAGGAGCGGTTCCCCCCCAAACCGCGCGCGGACGGATTGGGGTGGTAATCGAGCTTCTGGATGGAGCGCATGACGCGCTCGCGAACTGCCGCCTTGACCGTCTTTACGTTGTTGATGACACGCGAGACGGTTTTGATTGAAACGCCCGCGTGTTTTGCGACATCGATAATCGTTGCATTCGCCATGAGTCCCGCGACGATGGCGCGTCTCAATGCTGATTGCAACCCCCGAGGCCGTAACCGTACGGGAATAACGGTACGTCCCCAGCGCCGCCGCGCGGCCAGGCGTATGAGAGTTTCCCGGAGAACGGGAAGTTCACAGCGCCCGTGCTCTTGCGGAACAGAACATCCGCAATGCCGCCACCTTCAGTCCCCGGTAACCACGCAACCGCAAACGCGTTCGACGCTTCGATTTCCGGCGTCACGCCGCGAACCCGTCCCGTCAGGAAAACGGTCACCACGGGAATTCCCTTGTCGTGCAGGCGCTTCAGCAGGGCCAGGTCCGCCACAGGCGCCGTGGGCGGTGCCAGGGGGGAAGTCTCGTAATTCGGCTCGGCGAACTGCGGACTCACTTCCGGCGCCGGCCGGTTGATGTCGGCAGCCGGCGCGTCCCCATCCGGTCCCCGGTATTGCAGGGATTTGAGATCCCCGTGCCACTCGGCATACGGGTTCTCGCCAAACACCACCACGGCCGCATCCGGCTTCACCTGGAAGCTGCCGTCGGGGCTGAGCGTGGCCTTGCCACCGGCCGCCGTCACCGCCGTCTTGATGCCCTCGTAGATGGAGGTCGCACCCGGATAGTCTGCATTGGTATTGCCAGTTCCCTGCCAACTGATGCTCCAACCGCCACTTTGCTTGCCAATATCGTTTGCCCCATCTCCGGCGACGAGCACGTTCGCTTTCGCGGACAGCGGCAACAGACACTTGTCATTCTTCAGAAGCACGACGGACTTGCGAACGGCTTCGCGAGCCACCGCGCGATGCTGCGGAGCACCGAGCTCAGCGACCTTGTTGGCCAGGGGACGCGATGAGGGTCGGCCCTTCTCAAACAGTCCCGCGCGCAACTTCACACGCAAAATCCGCGTGACCGCATCGTCGATGCGCGCCATCGGTATGTCACCCGCCTGCACCTGCTCAATCGTATTCTGCAGGAAGGGTTTCCATTGATCAGGCACCATGATCATGTCGAGACCGGCATTGATGGCCTGGGCACAACGATCCTTGGAACAACCCTGGACCTCGTCCACGCCATCCCAGTCACTCACCACAATGCCGTCGAACCCCATGCGGTTCTTGAGCACTTCGGTCAGCAGGTGGCGTTGGCCATGCATCTTGACTCCCTGCCAACTGTTATAGGAAGCCATGACCGTCTGAACGCCGGCCTCGATGGCCGTCACATATCCCTGCCCGTGAATTGCGAACAGCTCCTGCTCGGAAGCCTCGTTGTTGCCGCGGTCGATTCCCTGGCTGGTGCCGCCATCACCAATGTAGTGTTTGGCAGTCGCGATGATATGGTTGCCGTCCAGAAACATCGGTGAACCACCGATGCCCTGCAGCCCCTGCACCATCTTTCCCGCATACGCCTTCACAATGTCAGGACGCTCGGAATAGCTCTCGTAGGAACGCCCCCAACGCGGGTCCTGAACAACGGCGACAGTAGGAGCAAACGTCCAATCGATGCCCGTCGCCGCAACCTCCCGCGCCGTGGCCTCTCCCACCCGCCGTATCAACTCAGGGTCATGTGCCGCGCCCAACCCTACATTGTGCGGAAACAAAGTTGCGCCGATGACATTGTTGTGGCCGTGAACGGCATCGGTGCCCCACATGATCGGTATGGCAGGAGCACCGCCGGCTGTATCCATGGAGGCATCGTAGAAACGATCCGCAAGCGCCACCCAGTCGGATACCTTCGAATGCTTTTCATTGGCCGGAAAAGCGCCGCCGCCATTCAGGATCGAGCCCAGGCGATATTGGCGCACATCCTCGGGGGTCACCGAGCGGATATCCGCCTGGATCATCTGCCCCACCTTCTGCTGCAGGGTCATTTTGTGCAGCAGCTCGGCAATCCGCGCCTCGAGGCGCGGATCTTTCTTGACCGAGCTGGCGACAGCCGGCCAGACATCTGACTTCGGCTCCGCGGCCTGCACGGTGACGAGAGTCACCGCACACACCGCACCAACCAACCAACGGGACGCTCTCATTGCTTAGAAGCTCACCTGCAGCCGCACGCCATACGTGCGGGGTGGATTGAAAATGAACTCCTGCGTGCCCGGATCGATGCTCGCCTGCGTTGCGTGTGCTTCGTCGGTCACGTTGTTCACGTAGAGCTCAACACGGGCATTGCTGGCTTCATGCGTGTATCCCAGGCCCAGGTCCATGTGGAAGTACGCATTGACCTTATCATACAACCGCAGTTCCTCCGGGCCGAAGGCCGTTGCAATCCCTGTGGCATTGACTGCCGTCACGTCACGGGATCCATCCTGCCCTGGGCCGCCGTTGAAGGCGGTCAGGAATTGACGGGTCTTGTAAGTGCCGGAAATCACCCAGTCGGCCATACCACCCGGCACCGCGAAGGCCTGGTTGAGCCGCATGTTGACAGTCAACGGCGGTGTACGGGGCAGCTCATTGCCGCTGAGGTCCACCAACGGCGAACCGCTGCTGCCGGCCGGGCCACCGCGGCGGCCATCCACCACCACCGACCCGTTCAGATAGCGGGTGTTCTGATAGAGGAGCGTCCCGGCCAGGGCTACTCCGTGCCCCAGGCTGTACGCGCTGTCCAACTGGAAACCGATATTGCGCGACTTGCCGACGTTCTGGTTCAAGGTGACCGTCGGGCAAGGCGTGTTGGGATTGTTGTCCAGGCAGGCTGCCTGGCCGGCGGTGTCGTTGGCGAGGAACGCCACACCGACCTGGGAGCTGAACACCTGGTCGGTATAACGCACGTAGTAGATCGACCCGTTCAACACCAACGGATGATTGAGAACCTGGAACAGGTTCTTGCTGCCGACCTCAACCATCATGCTCTTCTCCGGGCCCACCGGTGGCGTGATCAGCTTCGTACCGGGGTGAGCGGGGTCCGCATCCACCGTGTCGTTGAAGCTCGGAGCCTTGTGACCCAGGGCCACCAGAGCGTACGCCATGTTCTGGTCGGTAAAGTCGTACTGTGTGCGAGCGCGCCAGTCGACGAATTTGTCGGAGTTCTGGCCGTGCTGCACAGTCGCCCCGCCACCTGCACTCTTCAGGCCGGGATAGTTTGCGCAAGTGCCGCCAAATGCGCTCGCCTGCACGCAACCGCCCGCGAGGAAAGTCTGCAACGTGTCATTGACACCGTAGGAAGCAATACCCGCGCGATAAAGCGCAACGACGTCCGCCAGCGTGTTCGGAACACCATCGCCGTCCGCATCTGGATTGCGCAACGCCCGCGAAAGCCCCGTGAAGCTGAACCCTGGAGTGCCGGTACGAACCGCGACACCGTTGGTGTTCAAGTTCGCGATGAAGTTGAAACCCTCGCGGTCCTTGCTCTCGTTCGAATAGCGCGCACCCGCGGTGACTTTCCACTTTGAGGTCAGCGCATAGGTCATATCGGCGTAACCCGACTTCGACTCGCCGTTCGTGCTGCCCTGGTTGAATTCCAGGTAGGGAATGCTGGTGTTGTAGTCCTGCGGAATGCCCAGAAATACGTCCTGGTGCTCCCGGAAGTAGTACAAACCGGCCGCCCAGGTGAGCTTGTCGGCGGAATCGGGTGACGTGAAACGCAACTCGTGAGTGTGCTCCTTCGAGGTGGTATCCCAGTCCAGGGCGCTGTAATTGCCGTACACGCGCTCCATCAGATATTGCTGCCCTTCAGGCGTGCCCGGCTGGGCCAGCCCGCCACGCTCAATCGAGATCGTATCGTCCCCTGGGAATGAATAATCACGGCCCCCTGTCGGGTGATCCGAGATGTAGTGCAGGCTGCGATACGCGCCGATGTACTGGACGTTCAGGAAGTCGGTCTTGTAGGTGGTATTCAGCGACATGCCCCAGTGACGGGTGTCCTGGGTTGGATTGAAGCCGACCTGGTTTACCTGGCGAGGATCGCTGACATCATTGAAGTTGATGCCGGCCATGGCGGCCTGGAAAAAATCCACACCACGGGAACCCGTGCCACGCGAGCGCAGGTAGTCGCCAGTGAACAATATCGACCACTGTTCCATTGGCTTCACCAGCAGATGTGCGCGACCACCGACGTCATCCTGCGATTCCCAGCCCGTCAGGCTACGTAGCAGGCCTTCGTTGCGCACGAACGGATCATGGTTCGACGAATAAACCGAGATGCGCGCCGCCGCGAAATCATTGACGATGGGCAGGTTGAGTGCACCGCGATATTCCTTCTCGTCGTAGTTGCCGTAGCCGACCTGAGCATAGCCATCGAACTTGTTGAGCTCCGGCTTCTTGGACACGATGTTGACCGTGCCGCCCAGCGCGTTGCGACCGCGGATGGTGCCTTGAGGCCCCACGTTCACCTCGACGCGGTCGATGTCAAAGAACGCTACCTGCAGACCACGCGGACGCGGCACATAGACATCATCGAGATGGGGCGCGACGGCTGGATCGCCGAGCTCGGTATTGGCGTCGCTGCCGATACCGCGTACGTAGATGTTTGTATTGTCTTCGTAGTTGGAGATTTCCACGCCGGGCAACACCGACGGGATATCAACGAGATTGGTGGCGCCCAGCGAATCTAGCTCCGCCTGGGTTGCCGTGACGGCGGTCCCGGCGTAGCTCTGCAACGTCTGCGTTACGCGTTCAACCGATACAACCACTTCGGCGAGCTCCGCCGGCTCGTCCGGCTTGGCCGCCTCATTCGCAGCGCGCGCACCCATGGACAGCAGGCTCGTACCCACGAGCAATGCCACAGACCTGTATACAGTCGCCATCTTCCCCCTCCCGAAACAGTTGGTTGACTGTGGCGCGCAGAATTACACCCGCTATGACAACGTTGTCAAACGAAACTCGACGTATACGACTGCCGTATCTCTCAACTACCTGATTTGACGCAGTATTTTTACGCGTCCCTAAAAGACAACGTTGGTACTTTTTATGAGCTAGCGGACTTTTTCAGGGGCAGGAGGAAGATTGACCCGAGCACGGCGACCGCGCCGGCGACAGCAAACAGCAACATATAGTCACCGTGGCTGACTGCGAGTATGGCCGGAGCCGCAAGCGGCGCGATGACCTGCGGAAGCGTGTTGGCAATATTGAGCAGACCAAGGTCTTTGGCCGCGTGCCGCGCACGGTCAGGCAATACGTCGGTGACGAGCGCCAGGTCCACGCCCTCATATACGCCGTGTCCCATTCCTACCAAGCCAACACCAAACAACAACATCGCGTATGAATTGGAGGCGGCGATGATCCACAACCCGAATCCCTGCAGCGTGGAGCCCGCCATGACAAAGGGTTTGCGCCGGCCGGTGCGATCCGACAGCCGGCCTGAAATCAGGCTCCAGATCACCACCATCGCCGCCTGCACGAGCGTCGAGCGGAACATGAGACGCGGCACATCGGCCGGGTCCTGGTGCAGGGCATCCAGCAGAAAGAACGGCTGATAGGCCTGCAGGAAACAGGAGCCCGTGGTGAAGAACACGCGGCTCAGCCAGGCCCAGGCGAAGTCGCGGTGACTGCGCGGCCCAGACTCAAAGGCCGTGGCCGCCGGCGCGGGGTCGGGCTGCGCAGGCGGCTCACGCCCCAGCGCCAATGCCAGCACCAACACCCCCGCGACACCAATCATCCCCGGGACAACCAACGACAATGTCATGTTGATTGCAAGCTGCTGAACCAGGAACGTGCCTGCAATCTGCCCAACGGGCATGCAGATGCCCAGGATTCCAACCACCGTGCCCCTTTGTGCCGCCGGGATCCGGTCGGGAACAATCGCCACCATCGCCGCGAGGACCGCATTGAACGCGAGCTGGGCGGCACACCACCCGAACAGAACAACATCGACCGTGGGAGCGAGCCCGATTACGGCGAGGGCGGCGCACCCGCACAACACGCCACCCACCAGCCAGGGTCGCCGCCGGCCGAATCGTGTGCGAGTACTGTCACTCAGGGCTCCGAATACCGGGTTGCTGATGAGGGCAACAATCGCCCCTGCCATCAGGACCCGCGAGATGGGTTCGGCGGCATTTCCGGGAGCGAGCTGCCGGACCCGCAGTGCGAGCGTGATAATCGCGGGGGTCAGCAGTGCCAACCACAGGGAGGCATAGGCCAGCGCATAGATCGCAACGAACCGCGCGGGTGCTCTGCGCAAATTTACACTCGCGCGCCCGACTGCAGGCGCCGCCAGACGCTCTTGGCGATCTCAAAGTCCTGGATGGCCACACCGGTCAGGTCGGCGACGACAATGTCATCCGGCAAGAACGCGACCGGCGCATCCAGAAGCGTACCCAGCTCAATCAGCGAGCTTGCTTCGATGAGCCCTGCGCGGACAGCCCATCCCGCTTCGCCGTGATCAACGCATTGCGCAATGGAATCAACGATAGTGCGGCCGCGCGCCAGAATCCGCGGATCCAACTCCCGCTTGCCCGGGCTGTCGGCCCCTACAGCCACAATGCGTGTTCCCCGCTTGATCATGTCTACGCCTAACAGCGGCTCTGTGGACGGCGTCGTTGTAACAATGAGGTCGGCTCGTGCGCACAAGTCATCGAGCGACACCGCCTCGCCGCGAACTTCACTTGCAAGAGCGGATGCGCGCTTGCCATTGCGCGCCCATATCAACACTGACTCCAGTCCCAGGAGGCGCTTGATCAGCTTCGCCTGCAGCCGTGCCTGCGTTCCCGCTCCGACGATCCCGAGCGTACTCGATCCCGGCCGGACAATGGCCCGAGCGGCGATGGCACCGGCCATTGCGGTGCGTTGATCCGTCAGATGTCCCTGGTCATGCAACAGAGCGAGGATTTCGCCGTTGCGCGCACTGATGACAGCCATGAACCCGTTGCTGGTGGGCAGGTTCAACTCGGGGTTGCGATAGAAGCCGGTTGCCAGCTTGACCACAAAGACCTCATCGCCCGCGACCGCGGCCGCCTTCACGTGGCAGTCACCGGGCGGCTCCGTGAATCCCAGGTGCAGCACGGGCGACACTTGTGTCTGGCCCGCCGAGTAGCGCTTGAACCCCGACTCCACTGCCGCCAGGGCCGCATCCTCGTCCAGGGCGGTCAGGATTTCTTCAACATTGACGACTTTCATGATGTCCGCCCAGTGGCCCCAGTCACATCCCCTCGGCCGGTGTCCCGCCGGATCGGCCCGGACGCAATTACCAGAAGCGAGATCCTGTTCATGTCTGCGGCGGCCTCGTATCGACAGAGCGACATTTTGCCACTAACTTTGTGTGCTGCATTCGTTTTTAGACCCGGATGGCCCCGATGCGAGCGAAAATGCCCTTGTGGATTGGCAGTGCGGTCAGCGCGCTGGCCACCCTTCCTGCCCTGGCCGCCGCCGACCACGACGTTGCAGTCACGATTTACGCCAATGACACGGCGCTCATCCAGGACCACCGCAGCATCAATGTCACTGGCGGCCGCCAGCGCATCGAGTTTCAGAATGTTTCGGCCCAGATCCGTCCCGAAACGGTCGCGCTCGCGGCCGAAGGCCTGAGCATTGTTGAGCAGAATTTCGATTTCGACCTGCTGACGCCGGCCAAACTGATGGAGAAGGCCGTGGGGCAGGAAGTGACGCTGGTGCGAGTCACTCCCGGCTCGGGCGCGGAAACCCGCGAGAAGGCGCTGGTTCTGGCCACCAATGGCGGTGTCGTTCTCAAGATCGGCGAACGCATTGAAGTGCTGCGTGACGATGGGTTGCCGGTACGGGTGATATTCGACAAGGTGCCCGACAACCTGCGGGCCCGGCCCACACTCTCGGTGACGGTCAACAGTCCACGCGGCGGTGCACGCCCGGCGACATTGAGCTATCTCACCCCGGGGCTCGGCTGGAAAGCGGACTACGTCGCCCTGTTCAATGAAGCCGATTCCAAGCTCGATGTGCAGGGTTGGGTCACACTGACCAACTCGAGCGGTACGACCTACGACGACGCCAAGACGCTGCTGGTGGCAGGATCTCCCGGCCAGTCCAGCAAAACCGCGGAGTGGGCGCCGCGCCGGCCGCGCGCGACCGTTGCGGAGGCCGGCACCGAAAGTGGCAAGCACGAACGCCTCGGCGACTTTTATCTGTATCCGATCGCAGAGCGCACCACTATTGCCAACCTCCAGACCAAACAAGTCAGCTTTCTGGATGTGCACGGCGTTCCCGCCGAGCACGGCTATGAGTTCCGCAACGCCTGGCTGGCCACCTCGGAACAGCCCCTGAGCGCCCAATCCGTGTACCGGTTCACCACCGGCTCGAAGGCCGGCCTGGGCGACCAGCTTCCGGCGGGTACGCTGCGCTTCTATATGCGCGACACCCGGGGCGAGCCGCAATTCATTGGCGAGAGTCAGATCGATCACACGCCAATGGGATCGCAATTGTCGCTGGCGACGGGCGATGCCTTCGATGTCAAGGTCCAACCGGCTGTCGTCAAGCGGACTTCCATCGGCGATTTCAACTGGCGCACGGAAATGCGCTACACCCTGACAAACGCCCTGCCCAAGCCGGTCACCGTAGCGCTGCTGCAGGCTGGCCTGTGGGGCGATTCGTCGATTGCCGCGGAAAGTCAAAAGAGCAAGCGCCGTGACGCGGACGTTGTGGAGTGGCAAGTGCAGATTCCTGCCAACGGCAAGACCGTAGTCACAGCGACCATTACAACCCGATTCTAACCGCGCTGCGTGCGTCTCCTGCTTCGACCTCTGTTGGTATTGTTAGGGTCGCTCCCTCTGGGTGCGAGCGCGGGCGATTTGTCAGTTACAGTGTACCGGTCGCCTGACAGGTCTGACGAACAACAATTGGAGCTGGATGACCTGGGTGGTTTTGCGCTGGTAACCGAAACCCGCACGGTCACTTTGACGGAAGGTGACAACCGGGTCCGGTTTGAAGGCGTCGCCGACGGCATCGAACCTGAGAGCGACATCATCACAGGTCTGCCCGGGGTCGTGCTGGAAAAGAATCGCGACGCACGCCTGCTGAGCCCCGCCGCGCTCGTTGCCGCAACGCTTGGCCGTTCGGTCATGCTGGTTCGCACCCAAGCCAAGACCGGCAAGACCCGGCGCAGCTTCGCGAAAATCCGCTCAGGCCCGGATGGCGGCCTTCTGTTTGAGACCTCCGAGGGCATCGAGGCACTGCGCTGCTCGGGGCTTCCCGAGACTCTCAGTTTCATCACCAACACAGACCTGTCTTCATCGCCGACGTTGTCGGCGAGAGTGCGCAGCTCGACGGCCACTACCGCAAAAGTGACTCTGTCCTACCTGGCCCGCGGCTTCGATTGGATGGCGAGCTACGTCGCCACCCTCGCCCCCGATCAAAAAACCATGACCCTCGGCGCATGGGTCACGCTTGCGAACAGTAATGGCATCAGCTTTCCGTCCGCGCGGACGCAGATCGTCGCCGGGCGCGTCAATCACTCGACGGGTGAGGTGCAGCCGTTGGATCTCGGCGCACCCATCGTAGCCGAGTGTTGGCCAACGGGAAACACCAGCACTGGGGTCGGCGAAGATGCCATTGACAGAGTCATCGTGACGGCGCAACGTCGCGCGCCTGAGGCGATGATGGTTTCCGACGCAATCCAGGAAGTCGCCGTGGCCAAGCTCGTCAAAGAAGAACAGCTCGGCGATCTGAAGTTATACCGGGTACCCGACCGCACCACACTCCAGAGCCGGCAAATCAAACAAGTCCGCCTGCTCGACCGCCAGGACGTCCCCGTTGATCTCGTCTACGGCGCCGACCTGGACGCGAACGTGAAGGTCGATTCCCTGGCCGCGAATAAAACCCTGCGAACCCGCAATGACACCGAACATCATCTCGGACTGCCTCTGCCTTCGGGCAGTGTTGCGAGCTTCCTGACAACCGCGGATACCCCGTTGCTGCTCGATGAGACACCGCTTCGAGATATCGCCGTAAACGAAGACATCGAGCTCGGTCTCGGCACCAGCACGGACGTACAGGTCGAGTCCGTCCACGAGAAGACCTCCGCGTACACCCGGCCGGCCTTGCTACGCGGCGTGGCTCGGTTCAAATCGGGTCTCATCGATGGCGTCAACCGGGTTGAGATACACAACGCGCGCAACTCGGAAATCCACTTCGAGCTGCGGCTGCAGCTCGATGAGGATGAGCAGTTGATTGCGGCCGACGCGCCGCTCACCGAGCGCAACGGCAGGCCGTTGTTCGCGTTCGTGGTGCCCCCCGGCCGGACGGTAACCATTCGCTACCAGACGGAAACTCGTCACTGACCGCGGCTTGGGTGCCACACACCCGTGTTAGCCGCGTCACGCGCGTAGCTCACGAAATCCCTTGGCTTGCGCCCGAGCGCCTCCTCCACTCCGTTTGTCAGGTGAGCATTGCGGCCGTCGAGAACCTCGGCGAACAGGTACTGCAGAAACACAACTACTTCGGCGGGCGTGCCCTGTTGGGTCAACGTGTTCGAGAAATCCGCCATCGACACTGAAGTGAAGCGGACGGGACGTCCGGTCTCGGCGGAAATCGCCTCCACCGCTTGCGCGAACGTGAGCAGACGGGGGCCGGTCAGCTCATAGAGCTTGCCGATATGACGGTCATCGGTGAGTGCCGCCACGGCCACATCCGCGATGTCGTCAACGTCTACGAACGGTTCCGGCATATCGCCAACCGGAAGGGCCACCTCGCCCGCGAGGACGGAATCCAGAAAGAACGCCTCACTGAAGTTCTGCATGAACCAACTGCAGCGCAGGATCGTCCAGTCGGCACCCGAAGCCCGCAGGATGTCTTCAGCGCGTTGTGCCTCTGCCTCGCCGCGTCCTGAGAGCAAAACGAGGCGCCGCGTCCCTTGTTTGAGGGCCTGCTCGCAGAAGGCCGCCACGGCCTCAGGGGCGCCCGGGATCGCGATGTCGGGATAGAACGAGATGTAGGCGGATTTCACCCCATCCAACGCTCGCCCCCATGTCGACAGGTCGTTCCAATCGAAGCTCGGTTGACCGCTGCGCGAGCCCACACGAACCGGCAGATCCCGCCGGCGAAGTCGGTCGACAATGCGACGGCCCGTCTTGCCGGTGCCGCCCAGTACCAGGGTGGTATCCACGTGAACATCTCCTGCTGAATTGCGTGGAATCCACTGTAGTGACGCGGCAGGAGAGCAACCATCGCATTGAGTCCATGTTTCCTGCTCGATCGTCCAGACTGATCGCGGACGGGAAAATGCCGTGCATACTAGGGCCATGAGTACTCCCCCCGGAACCTGGACACCCATCGATCCACTCGCCGAGGCACTGCATTTCCTTCGGATGAACGGGGTGTTCTACACGCGCTCCGAATTTACGGCGCCCTGGGGGCTCGAGTTACCGCGGTTTGAGCACTGCCTCATGTTCCACTTGATGACCTCGGGACAAGGCTTCTTGGAGTTGAACAGCGGCGCAACCTACTCGCTGCATCCAGGCGACTTCGCCCTGATCCCCCACGGCACCGGCCATCGGCTGAAGAGCGAGACAGGTGCCATATGTAGCCCGCTCTTTGACCTACCGCGAGAAGCGGTCAGTCCGCGATACGAGATTCTGCGCCATGGAGGCGGCCTCGCTCCGGCCACCATGATCTGCGGCGCGGTGCGTTTTGATCATCCAGCCGCGCAGAAATTCATTCAGCTCCTGCCACCCATCATCCACTTGGAGGCCACCCGCTCGTCCTATGGCGAAGCGATGTCGGACACCTTGCGACTCATGGCAGCAGAAGCACGGACCCTGCGTCCAGGCGGTGAGACCATCATTACGAGGCTGGCGGATATTCTGGTGATTCAGGCAATCCGCGCCTGGATGGAGCACGATCCCGTAGCGCAGACCGGTTGGCTCGGAGCTCTGCGGGATCGGCACATCGGCCGGGCAATCATGTTGATTCAACGCGACCCCGCCAGGGACTGGTCAGTCGCGTCACTGGCGTCCACAGTGGGAATGTCACGTTCGGGATTTGCCGCGCGATTCACCGAGATGGTGGGTGAATCTGTCATGCGGTACGTTGTTGAGTGGCGTATGCACTGCGCCCTCAGCGATCTCAAAGACCAGAATGTGTCAGTGGCGACGGTTGCAGCGCGGTACGGATACCAATCAGAAGCAGCCTTCAGCCGGACTTTCAAACGCGTCATTGGCATGACACCCGGTTCCGTGTAGCTCAGGCCCGGGCCGCGTGCGCGGCCACACCTCATTGAGGGTCGCCCCCTCATACAAACGCCCATTCTTCATTACCCAGTGAATAGACTGGGTGTTGCGGATATCCTCGAGCGGATTGGCATCCAGGATGAGCAGATCCGCGAACTTCCCTGGCTCGATGCTGCCGACATCGAGCTCATGCCCGATGACTTTCGCGCTTCCCATTGTGGCCGCATGCAGCACTTCCATCGGGCTGCCGCCACCCGAGGCCAGCACTTCCATCTCCCAATGGAATCCCAGCCCCTGCATTTCGCCATGGCTGCCCACGCCGATCAATCCACCCGCGCGCTGAAGATGCAGCGCGTCGGCGGCAAACAGCGCATAAGTGCTCAGCTCGGGCGCCATCCAATGCCGATCCCGAATCTTTTCGCTGACGACCTCGGGCGGCACGAAACGGCGGAACTTGGCGTCCTGCTCGGGACGCCGCTCAATGATGAAATCAAACAGCGCAGGTTCCCCGCCATATAGGACCGACAGCGTCGGAACCAGGCTCGTACGGCTCGTGGCGAACAACTGCAACACGTCCGAGCGCAGCGGCGTCACCGGCAACGAGTGCTCATTCCCAGCAAAACCGTCAATGGCATGCGTCAGGTTGAGATCGAGATCGCTCGCGCCCTCGGTGGTCGGCATCATGCCGATCTGCCGGGCGCCCTCTACCATGAATTGACGGCGCTCTCGGTCCCCGACCATGTAAGACTTGATGTTCCGCGTACGATAGTAATCCCGATACCGGGTGAGCACATTGACCGCGTCCGCCTCGGACACGATCTCGCTGTTGTTGAATACACCCGGCCCCGTCGACCAGGCGCGCGGACCCAACATCAAGCCCGCGTCGATCATGTCCTC
This sequence comes from Pseudomonadota bacterium, assembly GCA_018241505.1. Classification (GTDB taxonomy): domain Bacteria; phylum Pseudomonadota; class Gammaproteobacteria; order Steroidobacterales; family Steroidobacteraceae; genus 13-2-20CM-66-19. The sequence goes on from JAFEDS010000029.1 coordinate 51,210, forward strand.
GTAGGCAAAGACATCGGTCGTAAAGGGCTGCACATCGAGTCCGCTCGTGACCCCATAAGCCAGGTTCGCAATCAGATCCCACATCCGGTCATCGTGAATTTGCCGGCGAATCTCAAACCAATGAGCGTGCGCATCAATGAATCCCGGCACAATGAACTTGCCTGTCACGTCGCGGACAGGCGCGCCGGGTGGGATCGGCACCGCGCCTCGAGGCCCGACCGCCACGACGCGATTGTCGGTCACGACAATGTCCGCGCCCTGAATCACTTCAGTCCCCCGCATCGTGGCGACTGTTGCGCCTCGCAACACCAGCGAGCCGCGCGGCACATCGCGCGGAACCTCCACGGTCGCCGCGAAAGACTGCGCATGCTTCTCGGCGGCGCTATCGGCCTTGGACAATTCAATGCGACGGAATTGTGACCCCAGCGACCATTCGAGGGTCCGTCCGCCGTCCGCCCAATCAAAGAAATCGGCACCCACCCTCGTCAACGCCACTGCGCCCGCCTGCGTCAGGTCGATTTCGGCCGGTTTGTCGTCTTTACGTGGCGGGACATCCAACAGGTAAAGCTCCGAGGCTGTGCGCGCAACCGCCCGGTCACCAGCCGGATTCAAGCGTAACTCTTCAACCGGAATGGGCGTTCCAACATACTTTGAGGCGGCCCGGGCACGGACTATCAGGTCCTTGCGCAAGTCAGTGCCGTCGAGTCGCACCGAGCTGAGCCCGTCCGGGCCGTAGAAGCGCACCCGGCGGCCATCCGCCGACAAATCGAGAAGACGCGCCCCGGAAGTGCGCGCAATCAATGTCGCCGCCCCGCCCTTCGCCGGCAGACGTATCACGTCGGTCACACGATCCGGAGATATCTCGTTCAGCGCTCGAACACGGTCATAATGGCTCGCTCGCAACGCGACCAGACTTTTCCCATCGGGCGAAAAGCGCGGCTCTGTGTAGAAGGCGACCGCGTCAGTCAACTTCCGCGGCTTGCCCCCTTGCGCTGAAATTGTCCAGATCGCACCACCCGAATCGCGCTCCCAGGTTACGTAGACCAGTGTCCTGCCATCGGGTGACCAACTTGGCTGGAATGCCTGACGCTGGGCTCCGGCAACGGCGTGCGGACGCGCACCGTCCCGCAGATCCTGAACATAGAGTGTGCCCAAAGCCGTAAATGCGATTTTCCGGCCGTCGGGTGACTGTCGGGGCGTGAGATTGACGCGGACGCGGACGGATCCTGTTTCCTCGCGCTGCTGAACACGAGTGGCCGGCCCAATCCCAAGCTGCAGATGAGCCTTGAACGGGATGGGAGTCAGTTTGCCGCTCGCAATCTCAATGTGAACCAACTTGCCGCCCACGCTCGCGAGCAGCTTCCGATCTCCGGGCTCGAACGTGAAGCGCGGCAACAAACCCGCGTAGTATCCCTGTTCCTGCGCATCATGATCGACCGGCAACTTCAGCAGACGGTCCTCGCCAGTCTCCAGATCCCGCAGTCTCAGGCCTGTTTGCGCGCCCACCCGGTTAGCGTAAACAAGGCGTCGACCATCGTGTGACAGCGTGGGAAACATGCCGCCGTTTATGACGACAGTGTCAGTGTTCTGTTGCAGATCGTGACGTGCAACGGACCAGTTCGGCGGCTGCTTCTCCGTCCAGGTATTGCCAATCTTCCGCGAGTAATAGATGTAACGCCCATCCGGAGAAACAACGGCACCCAGCGCGTTGATCCGGTCGTCCCACGATTCCCCGTTGGGCTGGCCCTTCACAATGGGAGTGCCCTCACCTCCACCGACAGGAAACTTCCACAGCTCGAATGCAAGCACTGCGTGCTTCATTCTCGAAACGTAGACGTCCCGCCCATCGGGCGACCAGGCCGGCGAGGTATACACCGTGAGGTCGCGATCTTGACTGAGCTGTCGCGGGTTGGATCCATCCGCATCGGCAACCCAAAGATTGGTGACTCCGGAGCGGTCGCTGATGAAGGCGAACGAGCGGCCATCGGGAGAGAACACCGGATGAGATTCGAACGGCAGGCCCGTCAATACCGGCTTTGCGATACCGCCGTTGACGTCGAGGGAATAGATGTCACCGAGAATGTCGAAAAGTACAGTCCGGCCGTCCGGCGACACGTCCGGCTGCATCCACGTGCCTTCTTCGAGGGTCGTGTCGAGCGTTCTCGTGGGCTGCAGAGTGAGCTGCGCGAATGCGGGATTGCCCAACGGCAAAAGCAGGAGCGCGGTGAGCGCTCCTGCCATGTTTCGGTGCAACATCTTGCTCAGAGGTGCCAATCCAACCGCAGGCCATACGTCCGCGGGCGGATGATGGACCCTTGGGGCGTGAATTGATTTGCAAACGGCGCGTTCAGGACACCGTAGCGGTCGAACAAATTGTTCACGAACGCAAGCAAGTGGTAGTTCTGACCAATCGCAATGGAAGCGCGCAGGTCGAATTCATGGAAGTTACCACGGGTGGCCGGTGGCGGATCGCCGAATGCCACCGGGGCGGTCGACAGGTAGCGATGTGCCAGCTCAAGGGACGGCAGTCCCGCGACGTCCGGCAACTGGAAGCGAAGATTGTTCGCAACCGCCCACCGCGAGGAACCCGGCAAGGTGGTACCGGGCGTGTAGCCCCCGCCCACAGCGAACGTGTCGGGCAGGAAGGTCGACAACCGCGCCTCCTGCCAGGTGCCGTTGGTTGTGAAGCTGACATAACGATTGGGGCGAACGGTGGTTGAGAATTCCACTCCGTCGATTTTCGCGCTGCCGGCATTCGTAACATACGAGTAGTAGTACGGCGCAGCCGTGAACAACCGCGCCTGGATGTTCTTCCAATCGATGTGGAATCCCGTCAGGTCCAACAGGAGCCGATTGTCGAGCAGCGACAGCTTCGTGCCAATCTCGTAGTTCTTGACCTTGTCACTGTCATAGCTCTTGGGAATACCCGGCAGAATCGCCGCGTTGGGATTCGGCCCACCGACACGGAAGCCCTCCGAGTAGGTGGCGTAGACGAGGGTCCCTTTCTCCGGGCGCCACGCCAGGGTGGCCTTGGGAGTAAAGCCGTTTTCGGATTGCGTGGTACCGAATGTGGCATCGGTGGGCGAGAAGGTGCCCGGGCCGAGCGAGCCTGCGGCATTCGTGATGGTCGCGCTGTTCTTGGTGTCGTAGTACCGGCCGCCGACCGTCAGCTCGATCTGGTCGATTGGCCGGTACGAGGCTTCACCAAAAACGCCGATGTCCTTGTTGTAGGTACTGGAAATGTAGCCGTAGATTGAATCGTTCGGGGCGATGACCGAGCCCGGATAACCGCCGAACTCATCGGGGTTGGCGTCAATGAAGGCCGCGGCGCCCTGTTGATAAATGTGATCGGCGCTGTACTTGTCAGCGCGCAGGAAGCTCGAGCCGATGAGCCAACGCAGCGGCCCATTGTCCTTGGAGGCCAACCGCACCTCGGCCGTCTTGATCTCGGCGTTCGCTCGCGTAATGTCATAGGCCGCCGCCGCCCCGGTGGTGTTGCCGGTGACATAGGCGTAGGGATAGGTGAACACCGTGAAGTTGTTCTTCTTATCATACGAACCCAACACCGTCAGGTTGGCGAAGCCCACGTTCTGGTCCAACCGCAGGCTGGTGAGCCAGAAATCGGTCTTCTGCGGCTCGGGGCGCGGCGTGTTGCGCTCGAGGGTACCCAGCGTCAGGTACGTTTGATCATCCAGCTTGGTCTTCTGGTACGTGCTCATCAGGGTGATGGTCGTATCCTCGGCCGGCTCGAAGACCAGCGAGCCGCGGGCGCCCTGGGTCTTGAAATCGTTGCTGCCCTTCACACCCGTGCCGGTGTTGTCCAGGTAGCCGGCATCGAATCGCTGCAGCGCCGTGGCGCGAAAGGCCAGTTTGTCCTCGATCAGAGGTACGTTCGCCATGCCCTTCACGGCGTAGTTCACCTGGCCATCCTGGTTCTTGCCGGACCCGAGGAGCGCTTCGCCCGCGGCGTCGAACTTGCTCGGATCGGCCGTTTTCGCCACGTAGTTGATGAGGCCGCCCAACGTGGATGAACCGAACAACGTGCCCTGCGGGCCGCGCAGCACTTCCACGCGCTCCAGATCGAAGGTATCAATGTCCGGAATGCCAATGGGGAAGCCCGGCTCAACCAGGGCAACGTCGTTCAGGTAGTAACCGACAGTAGTCTGCCCCTGCTCATGGTACGTCGTTGCGGCGATACCACGGATCACGATCTCGGAGACCCCGGGCTGGTAGTCGTTGAACACCACGCCCGGTATGCGCGTGACGTAGTCAGCGAGACTGTTCGCGTTGGCATCGGCGAGATCCGCGCCGGTCAACGCAGCCATTGGTACAGCGACGTCACGCACGTTTTCATTGCGTTTCGTAGCCGTCACGATGACCTCGTCCAGGCCTCCGTCGGACGCGTTTTCCGCGGCCAGAGCCGGCGTGACGGCAATGCCTGCCAGCGTGCTGAGTACGAACGCCCGGACAGTCCCACGGTAGTGTCGGTACATAGTTGTTATTCCCCAAAAGCGAAATGTCGCCCCCGGTTTGCAGGGTTCGCTTCTACGGGTCGTTTAAAAACATCCAAAATTGCGATATCGACGGGTCCAGAGCGGAGCCTGGTCCCGTGCGCGGGGCGGCGCTGGAGGTTGCAGTTCTTGCCGGACTCCCGTTTATTCACACCTGAGAAAAACGCATGAGGGGTCATTCGCAATGCTGAATCGCCGGTCTTTCCTCACACACACCGCGTCCGCGTCGCTCGTGATTGCTTCCAGGGCCTGGGCCGCCGACCGTCCGTTGGACATCGCATTGGTCAATGCAACCGTCTGGACCGGTCAGCCGAATGGAGCCCTGGAAAAAGCTCTGGGTATCACAGGCGACCGAATCACGGCCGTTGGCGCCGACGCCGTGCGTGCGCGCACCGCAAAATCCACGCGCGTCATCGACCTCGGTGGCGCGTTCGTAATGCCTGCCTTCGTTGATAACCACACCCACTTCTTGCGTGGCGCGGTGATGCTTACGCAACCGAACCTACTCGACTCCACGAGCCGTGCAGACTTCGCCGCACGTCTCGGCGCTACCGCCCGTAGCCGCCCGGGTAAGTGGATTCTCGGTGGGTCATGGGACGAACATCGGCTGGGAGGGGAACTGCCGACGCGCCAATGGATAGACGCTGCAACAGGCGATACGCCAGTGGCAATACCCCGAACTGACTTGCACAGCTATCTCTTGAACTCTGCCGCGCTCAAACTCGCTGGCATCACCCGCAACACTCCCGACCCCGCGGGCGGCGTTATCGTCCGTGACGCCAAGGGCGAACCTACCGGTGTGCTCAAGGACAATGCGAAAGATATTGTCGACCGCGTAATCCCGGCGCCAACAAATGCCGATACCGACGAGGCCATGTACAAAGGCATCGCTCACGGGCTCAGCAAAGGTGTCGCGCAGGTTCATAACCCCGAGCCGTTCGACTGGAATACTTACGTTGCACTGCGACGATTGCGCGCCCAGGGGGAGACAGGGATGCGCTTCTACACCATGACGCCGATACAGGACTGGGAAAAGATGGTCGCCATTGTCGCGAAGGATGGGCGCGGCGACGACTGGGTGCGATGGGGCGCAGTCAAGGGATTGGCCGACGGCTCACTTGGATCGCGCACCGCGGTTTTCCACAATGACTACTCAGATGCTGCCGGGCAGAAAGGCGTTCGTGTAAACAGTATCGAGAACCTTCGCACCTGGGTCACCGGCGCCGACGCGCATGGCCTGCAGGTGGCGATCCACGCGATCGGCGATGAAGCGAATGACGACGTGTTGGATATGTTTGCCGACATCGCCGCCAAGAATGGCCCGCGCGACCGCCGCTTCCGCATTGAACACGCCCAACACCTGACCGCCACGGCCATTCCCCGCTTTGCCAGACAGAAGGTCATTGCCTCCGTACAGCCCTATCACGCCATCGACGATGGTCGATGGGCGGTACAGAGAATCGGACCGAAACGGCTGCAGGGGACTTACGCCTTCAAGTCACTCATTGACAGCGGTGCGGTCGTCACGTTCGGCTCCGACTGGCCGGTCGCGCCTTTGGATCCCCTCACCGGCCTCTATGGCGCAATCACCCGCCGCACCATCGATGGCGCCAATCCCAACGGCTGGTTACCGGACCAGAAGGTGTCGGCCGAGAAGGCTCTCGTCTGCTACACGAGAAACAATGCTTACGCGGGCTTCACGGAAGACCGAACCGGGCAGATCAAGCAGGGCTTTCTCGCCGACATTACGGTGTTGGATGCCAACCTGCTGACCGTGGACCCGGAGAAGATTCCATCCGTCAAGGTATTGCGCACGTTCGTAGGCGGAAAGCAGCGATTCGGCGAGGGAGCCTGAGCTCAGGCGCGCGCGGCGCGGGCGAGTGCATTCAATGCAACTCGCGCCTCATCTTCCCGCAGGCTTGCGAATCCAATCCGCAAGCCCCGCGGAGCCGATTTGCTCGTTGCAAACGAACGCGAATCCGCCACGCGCACGCCGAGCTCGGGCAACCGAGCCTCCAGGCGATCGAGATCCGCAACGCGCTCGAATGTCAGCCAGAACGCCAGCCCACCATCGGGCATCTTGAAGTTGACGACGCTGCCCAACAGCTCAGTCAGGGATCGTCCGAATGCGAGCCGACGCGCTGCATACACCTGGAATACCTTGCGCGCGTGACGGCGCAACTCCCCGCTCTCAATGAGATCGGCGGCCGCATTCTCGGTGAGCGTATTCCCCATGGAGTCAATAAGAGAGACCGTGTGTGCAACCGCGTCAACAAACGGCTTGGGCGCTGCGATATAGCCAATGCGCAAGGCAGGCAACAACAGCTTGGAGAGCGATCCTACATAGATGACGCGCGAGGGGGCATAGCTCGCCATGGGTAACAGCGGCTGCGATTCGAAGTGGAACTCGTGGTCATAGTCATCTTCAATGATCGCAAACCCAAACTGCCGGGAGAGCTCGAGCAGGCGCAGTCGCCGCTGCGGGCGAAGCGCCACCGTCGTTGGAAACTGATGATGCGGAGTCAGAAAGATCGCCTTCACGGAATGAGCACGGCACTGGCGCTCTACGTCGACAACATCGACCCCCTCATGGTCGAGCTTTACGGATACGATCCGCGCACCGCAGGCCGACAACGCAGCTACGGCAGCCTCATAAGTCAGCGATTCAACGAGTACGGTATCGCCAGGTGAAATCAGCGTTCGCGCGATGATATAGATGCCGCTTTGGCTGCCGCGCGTGATGCAGATGTTGTCGGCCGTAACCGCAAGTCCGCGCTCCGACTTCAGCATGGTGGCGACTTTCTCGCGCAGCAGCGCCGAGCCCCGCGGATTGCCATACAGCAGCCGATTCTCGCGAAAAGCACGCTGTATGCTGGAGCGATAGGCGCGACTCAACACCTCGGCGGGAAACAAGCGGCTGTCGGGTGATCCTTCATCCAACTTCACCCAGTCGCCGGTCGGCAAGGCGATCGGCCGGGCCGGTGGCGGCTCGAAGGAGTATTCGGGCAGCGCCTCTGTCAACCCCGGTGCGGCCGGTACCCGCTGCCGCTTGCTCGTTGTTTCGGGCAGCGAATCGGCGACCACCGTACCCCGGGTCCCGGTTGCGACCAACCAGCCTTGAGCGATCAGGTCCTCATAGGCCAGCACAACCGTCTTGCGATTGACGCCCAAAGACGTCGCCATCGCTCGCGTGCTGGGCAGGAAAGTACCGGGCTGCAGCCGGCCACGCTCGATCTCCTGGATGAGCCCATGCACGATCTGCAGATACAACGGCATGGAGGACGATGCCTGCACACCACTCAACACCAGTTTCCACGGACGCAGCATTGGCCCCTCCCGCGGGCTACTTTGCAGTATTCCATGGGTCCAATCCTAGCAGCCCCGGGCCTCCTGTGCCTAATGCTTGGTCCCCGGCGCGTCGGCGTGTTGGCGGTTGTAGCATCCGGGTCCCAACCTGAGACTGGATACAAATGAACGACTCAACCCAATCGCCGTTTGAACGGTACCAGCAGGCCGATGTCATTGACACAATCCGGGAGTTTCCGCTCGCGTGGGTCACTTCAGTTGGCGGCGATCCCCTGCTGGCCACATTGTTGCCCCTGCTTCCGGAAACGGACGCTCAGGGCAACCTTCATACCTTGCTCGGCCACATCCCGCGCCGCAACCCACTATTCCAGGCCCTGACGGCGAACCCTCGGGCGTGTTTGCTCTTCACGGGCCCACAAGCCTACGTATCTCCTGCCCGAGTATCCGATCCCGCCTGGGCACCAACATGGAATTTCACTCAAGTGCGCATCGATGCGACCATCGTATTCAATGAGAATGGGATCGATGAAGCCTTATGGACACTGACTGAAGCCATGGAAGCTCGTGAACCGACTGGTTGGAAACCGACTGCCATGGGTGAACGTTATTCGCAGTTGTCACGCGCAGTGGTTGCGTTTCGCGCTCGCGTCGATCGGCTTCAGGCTCGATTCAAACTCGGTCAGGATGAGAAACCGGAGCGGTTGCGGGAAATACTCGAACGGCACCCGAATGCGGATCTGGTGCGGTGGATGCGCCGCTTCAACCCCGGACGCTGACCGCGATCACAACTTCGTGATCAGATCTTCATCCACGCGCCCATCAGCCGGTCGGAACAGCCTGAACGTTTCGCTCGCATACCAGGCGAGACTCAGCCTGATGAAGGCCGCCCGGTGCCGCGGCTCTGCGTCGAGCCATATCTGAAACTTCTTGCGCAACTCAGCGGAGCCCGACGCTTCCAAGCGCAGAAGCCAGATGGCGGCGGCCTCGTTGATCGCTGCGGCTGTGTCTGTGCTGCGCTCGTCAGCCACTGTTGAGCCCTCCTGTGGCCTCGACAGTTGTCCGGTGTCAGTCTCAGAAGGAATCCGGCTCGTCGTTCGACTTGGGTTTGCGCCGCTTGCGCATCGGCATCGCCTGCATGCGCAACAAAGTCGCGTAGCGCAACGAAAATTCGCTGAACTTCAGCCCCAAAGCCTCCGCGTAGGCTGGCGCCTCGGCGTATGCGAGGACACGCTCGCCGTTCTCGAGCTTCCATACGTAGCTCTGTGGTTTGCTCAACCTGCGGGCGAGCTGCTCCTGGGTTAGCCCTTCCGCTTCCCGAGCCTCGGTGAGAAGGGCGCGGAGCGCGAAGTCACCGCTTGAACGCAGAATTTTTCCCAAGCGGCACTCCTAGCCATTCAAGGAGCGCCGATAGATAAAGGACGTTGCCATAAAAACCATTTCAGGATGCGGGGACACGAAACCAACTCGTAAAGCGGCCCCAAAAGAAACCAGAATGGGGTGACTGCGGGAAAAACATCGAGAACTTCAGCGGAAAGCGCGGCTGCAGTGATGTGAGTGAATTTATGCATGGCCGAAGCGTAGAAGTGTCCCGCTCCCCCGTCCACTCAGTCAGGGGTCCAAATCAACACTGGGTAAAGCCCGGCAGGCACTGAGGTAACCCCTTAAATATTAGGGAGTTAACGGCACCTGCTGCGGTCTTGCGGCAGCCGACGACCAAAGTCGAGATGCGCTAAAATGCGTCCCCTGACAGCAATGCAACGGACGGACAATGATGCTGACCGCCGATCACGCGCGAGACCTGGCGTCTCACTGGATCCGGGCATGGAATGCCCACGACCTCGATAAAATCATGTCGCACTACGCGGAAGATGTTGTTCTGGTATCGCCGGCAGCGGCAGGAATTCTGCAGGACCCTTCCGGCAAGGTCGCAGGCAAGGCGGCTCTGCGCGCCTATTTCAATAGAGGCCTGGAGGTGTACCCCAACCTGAAATTCGATCTTGTGGACGTGCTGTGGGGAGTGTCCAGTGTGGTTCTTTACTACACCAACCAGAAGGGAACCAAGACCGGCGAATTCATGGAGATCGACGCGAAGGGCAAGATCGCCCGAGTGGTCGCGAACTACAGCGGCTGAGTACCCGGAACGGACACATCTTTCCGGAATGGACACAGGAACAGATGGTCGGGGTGACAGGATTTGAACTTGCGACCCTCTGCTCCCAAAGCAGATGCTCTACCAGGCTGAGCTACACCCCGACCGTGCCGTTTCCTGGTGAAACGGGGCGAGCAGCGTAGCAGGTTCGCGACCGAGCGCAACTGAATGCGGCGGATTGCGACAGAAACTCCTTATAAATTAGGAAGTTAGGAGGTGGGATGCTAATGTGAACGGCGATCGGCCCTGGCGTGCAGGCGTGGCCTGGACGGTGGGGGTTTCGCACTGAGTTGCACCGCGTATCGGGGTGTCGCGGGGCTGGGTGTCCACAAGTGATGTCCACAGACGCCCTAGACTGTGGACCCGGATTGCCCCGGAGCCGCCATTCCCATCTCCGATCAACAGGGAAAAGCGACCAGATAGAAGTGAGAAGAGAGTTTGCGTGCGTCCCAGTTTCCGCAGCTCAATTCAGTCGCTTGGGCCTTCGCCTTCCAAACCCCGGACTGTTGGCCGGGCGGAAGTTCGATCTCGTCGCTCTCGTCGAATACTACTCCTCGGGATGACCAAATCATCCCGCCCCAACTGAAGACCACCAACCTCGGCTTTCCGCTCATCGGCAGCAGCGCAACTTGATGTTCGTAATACGAACGCGTAACTGCGAAACGTAAAGCTCCGCCTAAATAGCTGCAGCCACGGATAAAGGGAAAGAAATTGCAGGCGACGAAGACAGATGTCGCCAGTAAACAGCCAGGGATTAAACTTTGTTTCCAATGCCGCCGTCGGGCATTGCGAATAAACGAAGTACCAGACCATACGCCAATCGCAGCCCAAGCAATCGCAACGCTCGGGATGACAAATATTGCGTACGCGAACTCGGCACTCAGTGGAGTTGCATCGATCAATATGAGCGCAGCCGAGCTACCGGCGGCCAATATTAACAATGAAGTCGGCCCATGTCTGTGGAAGCCGCGACGAATATGCCTACTCCCCTCCATACCTTCGATAGTCACGTTTGGTTCGCAAACAAGTTCGGCACTGTCGTTCTTCTGGCGTCTTCATTTCGTACCGACAGGAAAGACTCCCTCACTGCCCAGTTTGATAAACGACGTTGATCATGCTGCCGCCTTGCAACTGGGTTTGCTGACTTGCCAAACTGATCGTAGCGGTTCCCCAGTCAAAATGGCGCACCCACCGCACCAGTCGGCTACCATCCACATTTGTCTTGATCTGGTCGGGTGCTCCGAAATGCGTTGAATCCTCCAATGCCAATTCCACGCCTTTTTCGGTGCCACTTGGCAGCGTTACTCCGCATTGAAAGGTCCGAGCTGACAGATTATTTTCGCTTTCCGTTGCTGTCAAAGCGAAGTCGCCGGTAACGTCAGCGACCTGCCATGTTTTATTGACAATGGTCGATCCACCTGGGCCCGGCAATCGACGATCCACTACCAGCATATAATGTCGGTCTCTTGCGACATTGGCTAGCGCGTCCATTGACAAACTTCCCCGAAGACAAAGCTCTTGAAACGATTGCATCGCCGCTAAAGAAGTTTGATCAGCGAAAGCACGCCCCCAGACAATCGAACAGACCGCCGCAACAATTGTAACCTGGTGCTTCATTCTCTGCGTGGCTCCAAATATGCTCAACTCACGCACCTCGATAGAAAGTCAATGGAACGTTACCTGCCAAGGTGTGCCAACCGGCACCGGGTAATTTCCACGCTGCGCGGCACTCCAGCCCTCGGTCCACCATTGTTGCCATTGCATCATTTGCGATGGACTCCAATTAGCCGAGCCAGATCCAATCACCTGTCCGGCTCCTGTCATTTCGGCGTAGCCCAGGAAAGAGCCATCATAAAAGCCATCCATGAACACACCTACACCAAAATTGGCCGCCTCTTGATAAAAGGTATAACCCAAACCCTGAGCGGCAGAAACTTGCTGAAAATTGTACAGTCCCTTACGTCCAAGAAACTGACCAACTTGCCAAATTTTACCGCCGTTCTTCGCAAAATTCCTTCCTGCTTCCCGCAGGGCGGCAAAATCTGTCCCTGCCGGTGCAAAGAATATGGACGGGTAACCAATGAAAAGCGCTGGCGCAGGGCGTGTCCCGGTGACGACGACCAAGTCGGGACTAATGGGCGCGCTCTGATTTCCCGTCTGGTGCGGCTTCGCAGTAACTTCAGGCAAATCGCGGGCACCATCGCGATCTGCCGACCCTTGATTCGCCACCACGTTGGCATATTCCCAGGAAGCAGGAAAACGACTTCCAGTCACCGTAACCGTCTGTGTGTCATTGTAACTTTGGCTGGCGGAAGGCCCACCAGATTGGGTTGAGCCGCCTCCCCCTCCGCCCCCAGAACCACTTTGCCCGGAACCCTGACTACCGGACCCGCTGTATGCGGCTCCGGCGGAAGAGGTCCAATTTTCGGAGTTGTGGAAACCGTGCCCTCCAAAGTTGGCGGCGGAAGCGTTGTCACTCGAACAAAAACCCGAGCCAAAGCAACCATTCTGCGGTGAGACATCAGTTTCGAATCCGGATGGATCAGTATAGGTGACGGGGTTGTTATGGACGTAGCTGTAGCGGTTGTAATCCTGCGTCAGCTCCGGATGGAAGATAAATGGGTCCGGAGACAGGAAACGGCCGGTCACCGCGTCCTGAATGCGTCCGTGCATATCGTTGAGGCCCAAATTGCCGAGCATGGTTTGCCAAGTATACCCGCGGCGAGTCACTGCCGTCGCCCGCGCCACACGACCCGATGTTTCGGCGCCGGCCCACGTGCAGGAACTACGACGATTGCCGAAGGGCGTGAAGCTCTCCTTCAAATAGCTCGTTCCGGTGTCAGTCAGGATGGCCGAGACGCCACCCTCATGATCCTCCCGGATATACCGCAACGTGTTCACACCGCCAGTCGTGCGACTGTACACGGCCACTTTCGTTGGACCGGCATAGATATAGTGACGATAGTCGCGGGCACCGCCGACACCGATGACGATCTCCAGCGGATCGCCGATGTACTGCGTGGTCTCGGTGCCTGAAGGACCGCTGTAGATCGCCCGCCATCTTTCGTGGTCCTGGTTGTAAGCAAAGGCGACGGACTCCCCGCTGGACGCATCGATCTCGTTCGGATGGTTGAAACTGGCCCACTGCACAGTGTAACCATTGCCGCTGGCCACGTTGCCATTCCCGTCATAGTTGTAATTGGTGCTGCCGACCGAGGCAACCGCATGCTTTCTCACAGCGTCGTAGGTCCAAGTCGCATTCCCAGCGACATCGGTGCGGGAGAGGATGTTTCCCATCGCATCATAATTCACGACCAGATTCTGCGTGCCGTTCAGATCGGAATTGTGCAGGCGATACAGGTCGTCGTAGTAGAAGTTCTCGGTCAGACCCGCGCTGTTATTCTGCCGTTGAATGACATTGCCGACCGCATCGTATAGATAGGACTCATTCTGCAACGCGGCGCCGCCGCCCACGCCCGATTGCTGCGAATTGAGCCATCCATTGATGCTGTCGAAGGCGCGGCCGGTAACGACGCCGTTGCCCAAGGTTTCTGCGGTCACTTGGCCCCGGACGTTTTCGGTGGTCGCCTGCCAATACACCGTGGCCGGGGTATTGAAGTCAGCCACGCTGTTCAGGATGCCATGCTGATACCCATACTGAAGCTTCAGCCGGTAGCTGGAAGTACTCGTCGGGTACGTCAATGTATCGAGTAGGCCCGTGTTTGTGTTGTAGGAGAAGTCGAACTGATATGTCGCGTCTGTGGCAACTTGTCGAGTCAGAGGCCGCCCCACACCATCATACGTGTACGCCTCTGAGTAGCCGCTATCCGCACTTGAATTGGCAAGCTTGCCGATGTTGTGATTGACCGCACTCGTGCCCCACGTCCAACTGCTCGTACCCTCCGGTTCAGTTCTCTGTTTCAACCGTCCCACCGAGTCATACACAAAGGTCGTCGAATGCGTGTTGGCATCGGTTTGTGACACGAGCTCTCCCAGCGCGTCTGGCGTGAAGCTCCAGCTGCCCAGGTCCGCATCCGATGCGGCCACTCTCATGCCTTGGATATTGTAAGCGTACGTTTGAAGCGTATTTCCCAAACTGTCGGTCGTACGAACCAGGTCTCCGAATGCATCGTAGTCCGAGTTGATTGAGTAGCCATCGTGATCGCTAGTTCGAGCGATCACACCCATGACATTGGCGACTTGCTTTGACTGCTTGCTTTGAGGATCCACCACATGGGTAGTGAGACCCTCGTAGTACGTGAAGGTCGAGGCTGCAGTCGGGATCGTATCGCTGGTCGGCCGATCTGACCGAATCACACGATTCAGTGCGTCGTAGGTGTTCGTAATCCAATTACTACACGAGGTGCTCACCGCGCTCCACGTGCAAGGTATGGCCCGCTGGGCAATGCGTCCTAAGGAGTCGTATCGCACCTCATCCCGGCGATAGAACACATTGCCCAACATCTGCAGATTCTGGAGAAGCGGTCGGTCAAGCAGATCCAAAAATGACGTCGCGGCTCTTTGTACTGTGCCATCCGCGTTGTAAACGTAAGTATCAGTCTCCAGTCCGTGAGCACCGATGAGACATCCGCTTGCACTCGCACAATCGACATGCGCTGAAACGATGTACGTACCGTCCGGCCGGTTCTGGCGGGTGCGTCGGCCGAATGCGTCATACACATACGACACGGAGACGTTGTTTGGATCTGTTAAGGTAAGTGGTTGTCCTAGGTTGAAGTCCCAAGTCGCCCTCGAGGTTTCTGCGGCCGCGTTAGTCACAGATTCCGGAAATTGACCCCGGGTACCCCAAGATATCGAAGTGGACCGCGTCGACATCCCCGCGCCCGTCACCGACTGAGCATTGATATTCCCGAAGGCGTCATAGCCCAACCCGGTGGTCACCTGCCAGTTCGGATCGCCGAGCTGCGCCACGATCTGGCTCGGACGACAGGTCGCCCCGTCCCAGGTCGTGTTCGTCTGACGGGTGAGAGAGCCCCCACCGTATTGACTATGACTATTGATCGACTGGTCGACCTGAGCCCTTCCCACACACCAGTTAGTCGTATCTGTAAATAGAGTCTGCAGAAATCTTCGTTGCGTATAGACAGCGCCAGGCTGCACACCATTTCCTGATGATGCTTCGGTCGTGGTCGTCGTGGAGTCGTAGATCGTTCCCGTCGCAGCGTCAATTGAATTGTTGGTAACCACCGTGCTGAGCAACGCGCCGTTATAGGTACCCGCAACCTCGTAGCGTGTATTGGTGGCTTGGCTCAGGTAGGGAATAACATAGCTCTGAAAACCAGAGCCCGAGCTGCTGCTCGCCCAGGTATTCAGTGTTCGCGAGATGAGCGTAGTCCCACCTGACTGAATAATGTCGGTCTGGGAGAGTGTTCCTATGATCGGAAACGATTGATTGTAGGAATTGGCGGTGATGATGCCGCTACGACTATCGACCATCCGCCTCGTTAGAAAACCCTCAAACCCACGACCCTGCAGATTTCTGCGAGCACCGGTATAGGAAAAGGTCTGCGAATAGGTCGCTGGCGTCTGTATGCCTGTGGGTCTCGAAAGACTGATTACCACATAGAGCGGCCCCTGGTAGTCCTGCTCCGGGAACGTCGCACCGCTGCCTTTCCCATAGTTGCTCTGTGTAATGGGTACATAGCTAAAGCTGACCTGATTGCCGAAGGCATCGGTTGCGCTCAATAGGAGATCGGGGAAGCCCCCCTGGTGTCTCCGGTATTTCCAGGTGCCGCCAACGCCGTACGCCAGGTCTGCCAGTCCATCGCCATTCAGATCGGTCACGATCATGGATTGAGAAAGGCTGTTGGGCGCAGGGAGTCCGGTGGCGGTGGGCGTCCCGAATCCAGTGCCTGTTGAGCGCGCAACATCCGCCGCGCCCGAGGTGGAACTCGTGAGCACCACGTCATCGAACCCGTCACCGTCCCAATCTACGACAGCGTAGCCGTTGTAGCTTGTATTGGTGCTGACGGTGACTTCCGACGTGAACGCAGTTCCCGTGCTGTAGCGCACGACCGTGTAGCTGTTGCCGTTACCGTAAAGGATGTCATCCAGGCCATCGCCATTGAAGTCACCGTAGTAGACGATCGTCAGACCACCCACTGGCGCCGTGAGTCCTCCTCCACCGGAGAGCACTACGTTTACGTTGTAGTGATAGGTATACGAGACATCGTTGAATCCCCGAGTAACTAACTCGTACGTGACATCGCCGCGGCCGTCACCATCGAAGTCGGGGGCTTTCCTGCGCGTTGACCAGTAACTGTTTCCACCGAAGACATTGGTCATCTTCTCGTCCGGACCGAGTGGGCCCACCAAGGTACCGACGGTGTTGGAAAATGTTCCACCGGGCACGCGCAAGCGATAGTGGATGACATCGCCTCCCGCATACCCAACCAGATCTGCCCAAACCAGATCCTCGTAACCATCGCCATCCACATCGATGGCACGCGCATTGCTGCCCGTGCCCGTCGCGGTGGTTGGGATTCCCGTATTGGCGGGAGAGGCAAAGCCAGAAGTCGTACCCAGCATGACCCACCAGGTTCCGCCCGAGTACGGCACCAGTAAGTCCTGTAGTCCGTCTGCGTTGTAATCGATGGCGACCGCACCGCTGTAGTTCGTATTTACAATTCCCGTATCTACGGGAGAGTTATAGCCGCCAGAGGCGTTGGCAAACGCAACCATCCAGTGACCCGAGCCCGAAGTCGCGTTGGATACGTATACCAGATCCTGCCGGCCATCGCCGTTGACATCCAGTGACATGGCAAGGGCGTTGCTCGGCATGGATGTGACGGGCGAAGCGACTTCGGCATTGATGCCTACGGTACCGCTCTGGTAGGTAAAGTTCGTCGGCCCCAGACAATCGGGCGTCGTCCCCGCGCACTCCTGAATGGAAGACAGACGGCTTTTGCTGGTGGTCGACAGGTTGGTTTCGTAGGTCAGGATGTAACGGTAGACCAGGGTACCGTCGTTGGTAACGTCAATTTGCTTCGCACGCACTTTACGCGCAATGACGGACCCGCCGAGGTAGTGATTGTCCACTTCGCCGGTAGGTATGTTTTCGTAGGTGAAAGCCACTTTGTAGTGAGGGGTCGATACGCCCGCTGCATCGTTCTCGGTGTACTGGATGTTGGCAATGTAGGTACCGCCGTTGACCGAATCCTGCGTATACGTGAACAACATCCAGTTGCCCGCCCGATCGCGAACTTTGTTCAAGAACCAGCCGCGGGCGGTGGTTTGCCCTACCGAAAGCACTCGAGAGTCGGTCGTGTTTCCGTACTCATAGATGAGTCCGTCCTTGCGCTCCACGATGAAGTAGGCGGGCCCGTTGCCTGCGACGCCATAAGACGTAATTCGCGCAACCGTGTCGAGCTCGGTTCGATACTGAGCATTGGCTGATCCATATGTGCCAGAGGTCAGCCTGAGCTGATTGCCATCCAGACAGAATCGATCCGCAGAACTGTTCTTGATTCCGAGTCCGGTGCCGTCTTGTGCCCAGGTCTTACGACAGCGCGAAATTGCGGAGAGCCCGGAGAGTCCCCAGCCCATTCCGTAGTAGCCGTCTCCGGCACGACTCGAGTACACGAAAGAAAGTGAGGGTTGAACGCCATTGATACCGGCAGGTGTGCGCAAGGCGATGCTGTAGCCGGCAGCACCCGAATCCGACACGTCTGGGATGCCAACCGTATGCCCTGCCGCGGCCCAGACCGACGTCGAAGTCAAGCCGATGGTCAGTCCATACATCGCTTTCACTGCAACGAGTCGAACCAGGCGGTTCATCCGATTGAGCATGCTCATGGTCCGGATCCTTGCGATTCTTTGGGTGCTCGAGGACTTCATCTACTCATTCTCAAAGTGCGCGGGCGCCCCTGACGGCAGCGCCGTGTTGACTGTGTCGGAGGTTTCTACTTCTAGTCGCAATCAGGGCTTGCGACCGGCGTAGTCACCGTCAGCAGGTTGGAATTCGGGCTGGCATTTCCGGCCGCGTCCAAAGCGCGCATGCGGAAAATGTAGGTCGTATTCGGTGTCAGCCCCGTGCTGTAGAAAGGAGAGGTCGTAGGTGATCCTTGGGCCACGAAACTGCTGCAGCCGGTTCCGGTGCAGCGCTCGACGATATAGCCCGTCACGCCGATGTTGTCCGTGGCACCGCTCCAGGTGATATCGATCTCTGTGCTCGATGACGCCAGAACCGCCACTGTGGGTGCGGTCGGCGGCGTGGTATCGCCACTGGATGCGAACGTCGTCGCGCCAGCGGGCGGGCTCGAATAGGCGCCCAAGTTTCCCGCCGCATCTGTAGCACGCACCTGATAGCGATAGAGTGTGCTCGCTGACAGACCCGTATCATTGAAGCTGTTGGTAGTCGGAGTTCCTACCTGCACAAAGCTCGTGCAACCCGATCCGGCACAGCGCTCCACCCGATAACCGGTGACCCCGACATTGTCGGTTCCCGCAGTCCAACTCAAATTGATTTGGCTGGCCGACGTCGCCGTGGCGTTCAGGCCGACTGTTTGCCCGGGCGGCGTCGTATCCCCACCGCCGCTTGCTTTGAAGGCGGCCATTTGCATGATCCACGCGGCGCTGGAAGTCAGCGGCGCCGTCGCCGTATACGCACCAGTCGCACTCACAATCTGGTCTTCGAGAATGTTGCCGTCTAACGTGCTGATTTGCCGCTTCGTGAATCCGGTGCCCGCTCCCTGCGTCCCCGATAGCACGGCATTAGCGCCGACGAGAAGTTCGTTGGGATTGGTCGTCGTTGCGGATCCACTACTGCTCGTGGCACTGGTCCCGGTGCTAACGGCAGTCACATCGAGCGGGCTGGTGGTATCAACGCCGGCGTACTCAGCCACGCGGAGGTCGGGGGTCCCGGTCGCCGCACTGTAGGTAACCGTGACGGTATTCGCTCCGGCCGCTGCGGCCGCGATGTTCTTGGCGTAGTAGATCGCGGAAGCCGCGCCGCTGAACGTCGTCGGCCCCACCGCCAGAGAATAGGTGTTGCCTTTGGTGTCGGAAACAGAGCTGATGCTGACCGCACTACCCCAACTCGTGGCCACGACAATGAAATGGCCCGCAACCTGCGCGGCCGTGAACGGGACCGAGATAGTGCTGACTGTGGAGTTCGGACTGACGGAATTGCTCTGGACGTAGGTGATCGGATTCGCAGAGGTCGTCGTAGTAGCCGGGCTGGAATAGGCACTGAGATTACCCGCCCCATCCGTTGCCCGAACGCGATACGTATAACTCGTACCGGCCGCAAGGCCCGTATCGGTGAAAGTGGTCGCGGTCGGAGTTCCGATCTGAGTAAATGTGCTGCAGCCGACACCCCCTGCACAGCGCTCGACGCGATATCCCGTCACGCCGACGTTGTCAGTCGACGCTGTCCAATTCAAAGTGGTTTGGCTCGCAGTCGTGCCAGAGAAGTTGAGTCCGGTAGGGGCGCTGGGTGGCGTTGTGTCGCCCCCGGGCGCCGCCGCTTTGAAGGCGGCCATCTGCATGATCCAGGCAGCGCTGGAGGTCAGGGGCGCCGTAGCCGAATACGCACCCGTGGCACTCACAATCTGGTCTTCCAGAATATTGCCGTCTTGCGTGCTGATCTGCCGTTGCGTAAACCCGGTGCCCGCTCCCGCAGTTCCCGACAGCACGGCATTGCTTCCGATGAGCAGATCATTGGCATTGGTCGTGGTCGCAGATCCACTACTGCTGGTGGCGCTGGTCCCAGTGCTGACTGCGGTGACGTCCAATGGGCTAGTCGTGTCGATGCCGCTGTATTCAGCGACTCGAAGATCGGGCGTTCCAGTCGATGTGTTGAAGGTGACGGTGACCGTATTGGCGCCTGCGGCTGCCGCGGCGATGTTCTTGGCGTAGTAGACGGCGGAAGCCGCGCCGCTGAAACTCGTCGGACCAACCGCCAGCGTGTAGGTATTGCCTTTGGTATCGGTAATCGAACTGACGGAAGCACTACTGCCCCAACTCATACCGACCACAATGAGATCGCCGGCACCCTGGGCTGAAGTGAATGCCACCGATAGAGTGCTGACCGTCGCGTTCGGACTAACCGAATTAGTTTGAACAAAGCCAATGGCGGCCCAAGACTCGCTGGATCCCAGCAAGGTGCCGAGGGCCAGCAGTAGGGCGGACGCCCACCCTCTGAGCCCAGGATAGCCTCTCAAACTGCGCCGCCGTTTCAAGTTCGCTTTTTCGACCACGCGCACTCCTACGCATCGGCGCTGACGCACCGATTCGAGCTGTCGTATCTACTGAGTTAGGTCGCTAACCCAAGATGAACCGATGAGTCGCGACAATCGAGGTAACGGAAACTACCCCGTCCTTACTTCCACAAAGTTATGCTGTCGCCCGAACATTCCTTGAGTTCCCTTGACAACCTTTGCAACGATAGTCTTCTGCGCCAGGTGAGCCGTCAACTCCGTGACATTTCGAAAGTACGAAACTGGGAACGCAGTCGCAATTTATTGGTTGTCAGTTTGGAACTCGGCCCAAACTGTCGTAACAGTTGATTCAACATACGACTGACCGATACGTCCATGGATAGACATCCGCGCCTGCGGCGTCACCGGGTACCTATGCCCGCCCCTTCGCGAACCGCCATCTCCGTCGGTGGATTGGCCGCGTCGCTTCTGTTGCATGGACTATTGTTCACACCGCTCATGTGGGGTGGACACCATCCGCCGCGGCGAATGCCCGATGAGGTAGGCGCTGCCGCCAGTCACCAGGCGGACAAGGCGGCTGAGTCCATGTTAATCGTCTTCGAAGAGGACGCTTCGGCCATTCACGATACAGCCTCCGAAGACGAGAGCGATCC
The DNA here is from genome assembly GCA_018241505.1 of Pseudomonadota bacterium. Taxonomy (GTDB): domain Bacteria; phylum Pseudomonadota; class Gammaproteobacteria; order Steroidobacterales; family Steroidobacteraceae; genus 13-2-20CM-66-19. Next base: position 72,010 of record JAFEDS010000029.1, read on the forward strand.
CAGGTTCATCCTGCCTCAACCCCCGATTTTACCTATCGCCCGAGCTCAACTTCCGACACCGCAGTTGAGCGCGCTGGATGAGCCGGATGACACGCCAGCCGCCGAAGCGGATGGCGATCAATCCGGTCGATCCATGATGTTTGGTCGATATATGGGACAAATCTCGGCACGAGTTGAGCGTGCGTGGCAGAGACCTCGATCGATCCCTCCCCAAGGTTCCTTTGCGTGCCGGGTCCAGATTACACAAGACCGCCGGGGATATGTGCAGGAAGTCACGCTCGAGCGATGCACAGAAGATCCGCGGTGGCAGGTCTCTCTGGTGCGCGCCATCGAAGGATCATCGCCCTTCCCAGCGCCTCCGGATCCGGCCGTGTTTTCAAACCTCATCACCCTCGAGTTTGATTCCGACGCGTACGTCGCCGGTTCTGGAGGCCAGGGGTTTGAGCCCGCGCCACCTCACCCCGTCAAATAGGGGGTCTCACGGCCACTCCGCGCGACTCGAGGAATCTTTAGATTTGAGTCGTGGACGTGAGTCTAATTTCTTCAAGTTGGACTCACCCGATTCATTGACGGCTTCATGGGGAACGGTAGAGAATCCTCGCGCGCATCGTCGAGGGAGTTGGATTGGTTGGTCGAGACGATGCCATGGCGAAAGGCTGCGATTGACACCCGGTCAAATCAGATGGCCATCGCCGCAAGGAGGTTGGGTTCGATGTTGAACGATCCAGTCGCATCCTCGTAGCCGCCCGCTTTCGGGCCAATCATTTTTTTCAGGTTGATCTCGGAATTGCGTACATTTCCGGGAAGCAGGTACGCGTGTCACTAGAAGAACTCAGAATACCGGCGCCGCTCGCTCCTGAGCAGGTCTCCAGCCGATCCCGCGCTCGCTCATTACTGATCGCCGCCCCGATCGCCACTCTGGGCGTTCTGCTGCTGTATTTGTTGATTCAAAGCCGGCATTGGGAATACGAACACGATACGCCCCTGTTGCAGTATTGCGGGTTCCTCATGCATCGCTACGGATGGATGCCGTACCGCGACTTCTTTGAAACCAGCATGCCGGGCACCTTTCTGTTCCATCAGGCGGTCGTTTCCGCCTTTGGAACCGGCAACCTCGCATTCATCCTGGTCAATGACTGCCTGCTGGGCTTCCTGCTGTCCACGTCCTATTTGTGGATGCGCCATCTATCCCGTCCCGCTGCGATCCTCTTCGTCTGCTGGTACGGCGCCTTCTATCTCGCCTCAGGACCGGGCGAGCTCATGCAGCGCGACTGGCTTGCCATACTGCCCATCGCTACGGCCTTTGCGATCGTGGCAAACAACCGCGAGGCGAAGTTCAGCACCGCTGTCGGAATCGGCTTCCTCTTGGGAATGAGCGCCTGCGTCAAGCCGCAATTGGCGGCGGGAGCCGTTCCGATCGTCATCGGTTTCCATTTGCTGAGCGATCAGGCCGCGACTCAGACACGCACCCAAGCGTTCCAGGCATTTCTATTGCGCACCGCCCTGCCGGCAGCGGCAGGGTTCGCGGTTCCGCTCACTGCGGTTCTTGCGTGGCTCGCGCACCGGGGAGCGTTGAACGCCTTCGTGTCCATGGTGCATCAATACCTCCCGCTGCATATCCAGCAGACGGGCGAGCACGTGTTCCTCCCGCCGGCTGAGCGCTTCCGGTATCTACTGGTCAATGCGATCCAACTGAACAGCCTGTGGCCCATGATGTTGGCGGCCCTGATCGGGTTCGTCCTGATCGATCGGCAGTTCGCGCAGCAGCCGCGCAATCGGGCGTTGTTCCGGCTCGCTTTCTCAATGCTGGCGATTTACGCGATTGAACCGGTGCTCTCGGGCCAATTCTGGGAGTATCACTACGCCCCCTTTCAATACTGGCTGATCGCGAGCCTGTCCCTGCTCGCAGTACCGGTTCTCAGTGACTTCCGCTACTTTGCGATTCCGGGCCTGTTGCTGCTTTCATCCATCGGCTACAGCCTCTTCCGCCACCACGAGATGCATCCCGGACCAGCCGAGCATGGCATCGTTGCGGACATGACTCGCGCGATCAACAAGAATGTCCCTGCGGGTGTGCCCGTTCAGCCGATCGATTGGACCTCCGGTGCGGTACAGGCGCTGTTGCGCACGGAGCATCCCATTGGTACCCGCTTCCTGTATGACTACCACTTCTATCATCACGTTCAGACGCCGGTCATTCAGAAGTTGCGGGCGGAGTTCGTGTCACAACTGGTCGCCTGTCGCGTGCCTTTTGTGCTCGAGGTCGACCGCACATACAAGGACGTGATGACCGGCCTCAACACGTCGGATCACTTTGAGGCGCTCGACCGAGTGCTGCATGATCGATACGACATGGTGTACAAAGGGAGCGTGTATCGGCTCTTGCGCCTCAAGCAGTCGGATGCAGGCGCGCCCGCCCCTCGAAATTCGACATGTCGGCGGCTGAATTGAAGGCGACCGTGCGAACTCGCTTTTAGGTCACTCGGATGGACCATATCCCCCATGAGTTCTGAAATCGCCAAAGAACGAATGCGCTTCGATGACCTCGCGAGGAAGCTCGACCTCACCGGAGGGTGAGTGGGCGGAGTTTGATGCGCTTGACGTCTGGGCTGTCGGAACAGGATGCGCGATTTCTCGCGTTTCAATGACTCAGATGGACAAGTCGGCCTATCTGCCAAACGGCGAGATTGTGACTGTCGGCCACTACGCCAACGATGAGGAGCGGTTGGATTTCCCGGGGCGACTCGCCAACGCACGCGGGGCTCCCACCCGACTTCTAATCGGCTTCGGACAAAAGCTATATCACACAAGCTTCAGGCGCCCGCAGAGTGCAGTTACCCGATGCTCCCAGCTTGGACCAACGCCCGACTCAACGTAGTGACTGTAGCAAACCGTCGCAGATCGCACTCACGCAAGGTGTACACAGAAGTGTCCACAACTCGCCACGCACCCACCATCGCCAGTTCGCAATCCGTTGATTTGGATGTTATTGTTATTCTGGTTCTTGCGAGGATCCCTCTGCTCCCAAAGCAGATGCTCTACCAGGCTGAGCTACACCCCGACTGAACCGCTTGGCTGAGCCAACGCGGGCGAGCAGGCTAGCAGGTTCGCGACCGAGCGCAATACAATGCGTCGCCGTCGGAATAAACTTCAATTAAATTATAGAGTTATCGGAACCGACGCGGATCAACGGGACCGTCAGCGGCGCAATTGTGCAGATGAACATGATCGTTATAACAGTTGTAATTTCAATCATGAGAACCATCGTCCGTCGCATCGGTAGCTCATTGGGCGTCGTGCTGCCGAAAGCGTTGCTGGATGGATGGAGGGTGGGCGAAGGAGATCACCTCAAGGTTTCAGAGTTTGGAGTGCGTCCCCAACAAAGGCGTGCGTCGTCTCAACAGCTTCTCGACAAGCGCAAACGGCAACTTGCGGTAGCTGTTGTTCGAGAGTTTCCACCGCTGCAGATCCGATCCCAGAGCCTGGCGAATCTGCACCGTTGGAAATCTCAGGGGACTTGGCTTCCCGTCTATGATGAGTGGCAGCGCATTCTGGAACATTCCTCCGATGGGACCCTGTTCGCCGCAATGTTGGGCCGAGACGAAGAAGCCAATCGGTTGCGGCAATCAATGCCCTTTGTCGGACTGCTATCCGCAGAACAAGTGAAGACCATCTATGAAGAAACGGGAGATTGATCATGAGTTGCGCGCCGCAGCATCGCGGCCGGGATTGCCCCGGGAAGCGTGCTGAGCATTGTCAGGGACAAAAAACGAAAGCGCGGTCGCTGCATACATGCAAAAGACGAGGAATCGCTTAGGACCGCGATCAAACACACGTCCCAGAAGCAGAATACCCGCCGCTGCACCGGTGTTTTCAAGTCCCGTGATAAGGAAAGGGCTCTGATGCATTACCGGTTCCAAGCGTGAGAACTGTGATCGTCAACTTTCGCTGGAGACATGACCTTTCCGATCGCCCCCGACCCAATCTACCGTCGTCGCCGATTTGACGCCGCCACCATCCAGTTGTGCGTCCGGTGGTACGTCACCTATCGCCTCAGTTACCGTGACCTGAGCGCAATTTTGGCTGAGAAAGGCCTACGCCTCTCCACACGACCATCCTTCGATGGGTCATCCGGTATGTTCCTGAATTTGAGAAGCGGATCGCGGCGTTTTCGCTGCACAGGCCTTCTTCCGGAAGGCATTGAAGGGATCTCTCCCGCGTTGGCCGAGAAGGGTAACACTCGACGGTTTCTGATCGAGCCATCGAGCCCTGCGACTACTGCGGCGAGAAGATCCGAAGTGGAAGTATGTGCGGGTGGGGTCCAGTCAATACCTAAACAACATTGTCGAACAGGACCACCGCGCCATCAAACGCCGCTGCGCCTGAATGACCGGCTTCAAATCTTACCGGAACGCCGCCATCACCATCGCAGGCATTGAGCTCACTCATCGCATTCGAAAACGGCAGTTTCATTCGGGCGATGCAAGTGGCATCGTTCCTGGTCCTTGAACAGGGCCTGGGATACGGCCCTCGCCTAGCGGAGCCGAATTGTCGTTTAGTTTTTTGGCTCAAAAGACAAACCGCCAATGCACCAGAACCGACAAAAATTGGAGATCTAAAATCATCGCAAAATCATACACATATAGCTACGCGGCGGTCATTCTCGCGTGGTAATCTACGCTCCATGAATGACCTCGACCGTAGATTCCGAGCCGCTCAACGTCGCCTGACGGCGAGCCTGAATCGAACCTCCCTCGGGGCTGTTGAACAGGACCCCGCGCCGCTGTTCGGGCTCGCTGCTGTATCTCTCGTGCAGCAACTAACCCGGGAGTGTTGGGCATTGGCCGGGAACGAAACTCCGGGGTACAGCCGCGTTCAGACACCCGTGAGGTTTGTGCCGGGCCGCCTCACGTGAACGAGCTGCCCGAAGATTTTCGGGATCTGTTGTTAGAGCTCGCAGATGCGGGTGCGGAATTCGTTTGGTGGGAGGACATGCGGTGGCTTTTCACGGCCATCCACGTGCGACCAAGGACATGGACGTACCGATTCGCGCCAACACCAACAATGCCGAGCGCGTTTACCGGGCGCTCGCCGAGTTTGGTGCGCCACTGAATACCTTTGAGCTCAATGCAACGGATTTTGCGACCTACAGCGGCGTGCTGCAGATTGGACTGCCTCCGCGACGTATCGACGTGTTGAATCGCGCTGATGGTATTACTTTCGATGAAGCCATTGCGGAAGGAGCGAGTTTCACACTGGAAGGCAGGAGGATTCCTGTGATCGGTCGCGCGGCACTCATCAAGAACAAGCGAGCCGCAGGCCGCGCACAGGATCTCGCCGATATCGAAGCCATCGAACCGAAAAAGGACTGAGCGGCAGCGAATTCGGAACCCCGAGCCGAGCTTGACGGTGCTTTCCACTTGCTCCTTCCAGGTACCGGCTCCGATGCCCTCGTTCACTTGACGTCGCGTCGCATGTTGCAAGCTGCAGGGTGTTCTGCCGCTCCCTTTGGAAGTGAATCCAACAACCGTACTTCGCGAATGCCGGGCGCCTATTTTGATGCGTCGCGATCATCAGTGGCGCTCCGTGACAGCTCTATTGAATGTGCTTGACTTGCAAAAGCGGGACAAGCACCATGCATTCGACTGCATACAATATGGTCAATCTGTTGCTGAGGATATCGAATGGACAGCCGCGAGCAGATCGAAACGGGTCGGGTCTCCGAACAAGAAAAGATGGCCGACAGCAGCTCACAAGCTGATGCCGCCAAGTTGGTCGAGATGGGCAATGTCTCTGTAGAGACGAAGGGTACGATCCATGGCCTCGAGCTTGGATTCACGCCCCGGAGCTTCTAACCTGACATGATCAGTAGTGCGTGACGTCGTATGGCGTCACGCATTGCTGCCTTGCGAAATCACGCCCTCTTCCGCCCCTCGGCGTGTTCTTCCTCCAGTCCCACATCTACCTCTGCCGGGCGCAACGGCACTGGGTAATCCTGGATGTCAATCGGGACAAGTATCTGTGCGTGGACCGGACGCAATTTGAGTCGCTCGGTCCCTGGATCGATGGCTGGGAGGGAACACCAGCACGGCGGCCCGCCCCTACCACAAGCCCTTCACCCGCAGCCGTCTTGCTGGCCAAGAGCCTGGTCAATCTCAAGATGCTGAGCGAGCAGCCGCAGGGAGCCAAAGAGGCCCGGGCGACCACATACGCTCACCCGACCCGATCGGTGGATCTGGATGAGTCAGTCAGCACTGCCCGATCCCGATGCATTTATGGCACGTCCTTCTTCCTTGGGTGCATGATCGCCTCGAGGCAACTGCGCGAGCAGCGGTTTGAGTCGATCGTTGCTTCCGTTCAGGCACGCAAACGCGCCGCGCGCGACAGCGATCGGCCGTTCGACCTCGAACGGGCTCAAATCCTGCTGGCCGTTTTCAGCAGCCTACGGCTTTTTTATCCCCGACCGTACCTGTGTCTCTTTGACTCCCTCGCGCTCGTTCATTTCCTTGCACGCTTCGACTTGTATCCGGACTGGGTATTCGGAGTCCGAGCAGATCCGTTCGAAGCTCACTGCTGGGTGCAAGCGGGTGGGGTCGCGTTGAATGAGACGGTCGAGCGTGTGTCAGCCTTGACTCCGATCATGGCGATATAGGGCGGCGCCCGAAGCAATTACGGGAACGCGCACGCATGTACCATTTTGTTGCCCTTGTTTGGGACGATCAAAACTCGGAAGCACGAACGGTAGCTGCCCGGATGGGACAGCAATTGCGCCGAAGCGGCGCTCCGTGGGAATCCCACCTATCTGCCGACGGGATGAGCGTCTTCGCGCTACCACCGGCGGATCCTGGTCTGCGCTCCTATGCACTCCCCGATAACGCCGGTGTTGTGTTCGGGCGTCTGTTTCCGGCAAACGCCTCAAATTCGCATTTTACCTCAGATGAGCAACTCAACGCGTCAACCGCTCACGAAATCCTCAGATCCACAGGCAAGTATCTAGTCCGAAATTTCTGGGGCGGTTATGTGGCGCTGCTCAAGGATTCCGAAAAACGACAAAGTTACGCGATACGCGATTGTTCAGGAAAGCTCCCCTGCTACTACACGCGCCATCATGACGTCACGATTCTGTTCGCCGATGTCGCTGATCTGGCGCCTCTGCAGTTATCGCCGTTCACGATTAATTGGGAATACCTCGCTGCGTTCATCTACTCGAGTCAGATGCAGGTGAGGGCCTGCGGCTTCAAAGAGATCACGGAGGTCCTTGCCGGTGAGTATCTGCAGATCCGCGGCGATGGGGTACGCCAGAGTATCCTCTGGGATCCCCGTGAGATCTGTCGCGAAACGCCCATCGACACTTATGAAGATGCGGTCGCTGAACTGAGGAGCGTGACTCAGAGGTGTATCGATGCCTGGGCTCACACCTACAATTCCATTCTGCTGAGCCTCTCCGGAGGTTTCGATTCCGCGGCGGTGCTCGGGTGCTTGCATCATTCACCGGTCCGTCCTGACATCGCCTGTGTCCATCAATTCACCGCGGCCGCTCATGACGACGAACGCCGCTATGCGCGGTTTGCTGCAGAGCGCGCCGGCGTTCCATTGACCGAGATTCTGATGGATGAGGCTTCAGGCTTCGACGCACGATTGCTTGCGGGGCCACAAACTCTCAAACCTACCGTTCCGGGGCTGTCAAGATTTCTGGAGATCGAAAAAATCAACCGAGTCGCGGACGCGGCCGGTGCGCGCATCTTATGGACGGGACAAGGTGGCGATCATATCTTTTTGCAGACTGCAGACTTCTCGAGCGCTCGGGACTACCGGGTCACGCGGGGCATTCGGCGTGGCCTGATTTCCGCGGTGCGGGATGCGGCGAAGGTGTCGCGGCAGCCGTACTGGTCCGTGCTCACGTCGGCTCTGAGGCCCGCTCAGAGAACAGTGCGATCTTTGACACAGCTTGCCAGCACATCCTACTTCGTGACCACGTCAGCGCTGCCTCAAAACGCCGACGAGTATGTATCCCATCCTTGGACAACGGATGCGGACGACCTTCCACCCGGTAAGCGAATGCAGATCCGCTTTCTTGCCGAGGTCATCAATCGGCACCGACCGCTTCCCCATCTCGAGCGTGCGGCCCAACATCATCCGCTGATGTCGCAGCCGCTGATTGAAACGTGCTTGAGAATTCCAACTTACTTGCTGATCCGGGGCGGCCGGGAACGGGCACTGGCTCGGGATGCGTTTGCCGACCGCCTCCCCCCGCAGATCCTGCGGCGGCGGGATAAGGGGTCTATCGTCTCCTACACAACCGAAATGCTGCGGCGGGGGGAACCCTTCGTGCGCGACGTCCTGCTAAACGGTGTTCTCGCGAGCTCGGGAATCATCGCGCCTGACCAACTCGAGCCCTACATCATGCGGGGCCAGCCCTTTCGCGAAGAGTACTTGCTACCTATCCTGGCTTGCCTCGCCGCGGAAATGTGGCTGCGCACCAGCACCCAGTCAGTTGCGGCCGCTGAGCCGCGGTCCGCATGAGCTACCAACGTTTTGATAGTTGCACCGACAACATGCGCCCCAATGCGTTCGCATTGGCGCCATCAAAGTTGATACCCACCGAATTCAGAACCTCAGGAGGGTGTCTGTCCGCGAGATTGGTTATAGCCACGAGGAGAGCCAGATCGGCGAGCGGGCCTCCATCTGCGTTGAAGAGATACTTCACGGTCGCATCGACCGTGGTCCATGAAGCAACGGAAGCCGAATCCGCGCCTACGCCAACCCTATACGAATTCGTGTAGTTGACGAACGTTGCCAATGTGAGTCCGCCGCGTCGCAGAACACCGCGAGCGCGCATCCGTAGATTCACCGGGTTGTAGGCGGTATTCAAGATTGAGACCGTGGGTGCCTCGGCCGTAAATTGATTCTCGAAGCCGAAGATGTAATTGCCATTGAGCCCTATCTCCAGATTGCCGATGCCGGTCAGACGGGCCCACGCCGCATCCAAATCCAGACCGCTTGTTTTCTGGATTGAAAGGTTGTGCACACGCAAATCTACGATGGCGCCAATAGTGGCCAGATCAATGTCGAAGAGGTTGGTGAATCCCGGGCCGGCGGCTAGCTGCTGCACGAGGGCAGCAGAAGGGTTCCTCTGGATGATCGCCGGGCCGAGAATCGCTTCTTGGCTCAATGCGTTCAGAATGTCGACGCTGAACTCCGGGTCCGTCACAACGTCGCTGAAACGGATGTTGTAATAAGTCACACCGGCATGAAACTCCGGCAAGGACTGCGGTGAGAAGTCCAGTCCCGCCGTCCACGTGTGCGCTTTTTCCGGACTCAGGTGGGCGTTGCCGCCGAAGACGGCCAGTGCATTGGTCAGATCGCCGCTCGCCGGGTCGAACTCCGGTATCGGGACGACCTGGAACGGGATGGGATTCAGGTCATTTAACAGGGGCGCGCGGAAGGAGGTTCCGTACGTGCCGCGTAACTTGACATCAGCAACCGGCCTCCAGATCAGGCCCACCTGCGGATTGTTGGTAGATCCAAAATCGCTGTAGTGTTCGGCCCGGTCGGCCAGCGTCAACTCGAGTAGATCGATGCCCGGCAGGCTGTTGCGGCCTCCAATGAGTGGCACACGCAGCTCGACGAAACCCGCTCCGACATTTCGGTGCGGATAAAACTCCGTCGTCGCGAGCACATTTCGGGAGTCGAAGCTTTCCCGTCGGAACTGGCCTCCAACCGCAAACCGCACATCGCCGGCAGGTATGGAAATCACGCTTCCATCCACTTTTGCATCGAACGACAGGATCCCGGAGTCAACTCGTTCGTTTGCCAGACTTCCTACGCCCTCGAGATCGCTACCATAGCGTGTGATGCTGCCTGCATAGGAGCCGCTCAATTCCAATTGCGCCCCGCGCGGAAGCTCGAAGCGGCCTCCACCGCTACCGCTAAAGCCGTCGATAATGGAGCTGGTGCGCAATTGTGCCTGGGCAGAAGCGCTCGCAGTGACCGTCGAGCGATGGGAATAGTTGCCTTCCGCGAACAGTTGGATCGAGGGGGTAATCGAGTCATCTACCGAAAAAAAGGCGCTGTGCCGCACCTGCTGAGGAAGCAACATGAAGGGTTCAGGTGCGGATCGGGTGTACTCGCGGCTGCTGGCATCCAATGGAGTGCGATCCCAGTAGTCGTAGATCAATAGCGCAGAGCCGGTGTCCCAACCTCCGCCCAGAGTCTGACCCACCTCGGTCTCGCTCGTGGATCCACTGGTGACCCTGCCATACCGTACGCGGCTTTCAGCGCCATCGAGATTGCGCCCGAGGATGATGTTGACTACGCCGCCCACGGCATCCGAGCCGTAAATTGCGGAAGCGCCGTCGGTCACCACTTCAACACGTTCGACGGCATAGAGCGGAATCAGTGACAGGTCGACGAAATTTCCAGAGACATTGCCCGGCGCCACTCGATGGCCATTGACGAGAACGAGCGTGGCATCGTTACCCAAGCCACGTAAATTGACTCCTGTTCCCTGGACCGTGTTTGCCGCGTTGCCCCCTCCCGCAACGGATTGCACCGTGTTCTCCGAGGCCCCGCCGTTGAAATTTTGCGGCAGCATTTGGATGAACTGCTGCAGTGTGCCGGCCCCAGAGGCCTCGATCACATCGCGATTGTAGATCCAGATAGGGAATGCTGAATCGTTGGTACCTCGGATGTGTGTTCCGGTGACGGCAGCACCTTGGGGCACACTGTCAGCGGCTGTCGCCAGCCCTGGGAAGGGTAGCAGCAGGGCCGCTGCAAACGTAACAGCAAGCGGTCGCAGTTGCCTGCCAACCATCAGCGCGACGGCTGAGGGTGTATGTGGAGAATCAGTCATCGAAGCTCCCAATGGAGGGATCAAGTGGCGGGCATGGAGATCAGGCCCGTGTGAAGGCGGTGAGTTGGCACGATCGTGAGTCATGCGACGGCGTTCGTTTGGGTGGGTATCGGTTCAGGAGCAAAAGACACCTGGCCTCGTCCCGCTCGTTTTGCGACATACATTGCGCTGTCAGCGCGTCGCGCGAGCGCTTCGGGCGAATCCCCTGCGCCATTGGCGAAGGCAATACCGACGCTGGCGCCGATATGAACGTGGTGACTGCCGATATCGATGGGCCTTTGAATGTCGGCAATGATGGCGCTTGCGATTTCTTCCGCCTTGGATCGATCCGTTATGCCCACCAGAACGACGACAAATTCGTCACCGCCAGGACGGGCGATCAAATCCCCGCGCCGGACGTTGCGCTCGAGGATCCGGGATACGTGGCGCAGTACCCGGTCGCCGCTTTCGTGGCCGTGGCCATCGTTCACTTCCTTGAAGCGATCGAGGTCGATCTGCAGCAGGGCCAACTGTGAAGACGTTTCAGGTAATGGCATGAAGAATACGGCCCCGAGGCGTGCGTCCAGCCCGCGACGGTTCAATAGGCCGGTCAGTGTGTCCTGACTCGCCAGTTCCTGTGCCGACAGCTCGTTCTGCTTTCGCTCAGTAATGTCGTTGACGACGCCCCGGAGCGCATTCGGACCGATCGGATTCAGAGTGACTTCTATCCACACCGAGCGTGCCCCCCCCGCCGCTGACACATCGAGATCGAGGTCGTAGGGCTGTCCGGTATTCAGACACTGGTTCAGGAGTTGGTTGAGGCGCGCGCCATGAGACCCCAGCAACTGCTGCAACTGCGTGACTCCGGAGTGCGGCATCTGCTCTGGCGTCAGGTGCAGAAGACGTACGAAGGCCGGATTCCACGACTCTAGAACCCCGCGGTCGTCCATGACGAAGAGCCCGGTTTCGGCTTTCTCGACAATCAATCGCAGCTTGCGCTCGCCGATCTCGTGGGCGATGCGCAGTTGGCGCTCGGTCGTCACGAGATCCTCGAGGTTTGCAATCAGCGAGTTCACGTCCGTGACCAGAGTACCGACCTCGTCGTACCGGTTGTTGGCCGGCACGCGCAGGCGCGCACCCCTCTCATTGCGGATCCGGTGCAGCTCGGTGGACACGGCTTTGATGGGCCGGGTGGAGAAAATGTAGACGGCGAGCGCAACACCGACGGCCACCAGCGCGGCCTGCAGCCCCATCGCCAGAGTCGAATCGCGGCTATCGCTGGCGGCTTCGACATGAATCGCTGCACGATCCACGAATAACGTGAGCTCGCCGACTCGGTCCTGAGCATCAAACGGTGAGTAGATGGGCCTCGTGATCGTTGAGTTGTTGGCCCGGCCCTGGTGCGGCGCCGCGTTTTTTCCGACCCGAACGAGAGCAGTCTTTCCGGACACAATACTGACGCCCGACACGGCACGATTGCGCATGAGTCCCTGCGCGATTTCGGCAGCCAGCGTCCGATCGTTCAGGTAGCAGGCTATTTGAGCCGTCCTTTCTATAGTCGAGAGGAGCTGCTGCAACTGCATTTCGCCGCGTTGCTGTTCGCGACGTTCGACGCTCGTGGACACAATCGAGGCGAATGACAGACCCAGGACCAACGAAAGCGCCAGGATTGCCAGCGTCGTGCGGGTGACGATGCTGCTGCGGATGCGTGCGTGAAGCCATCGCGTAAATCGGTTACGGAGAAAGCTCAAGGGCAATCCGCACACGGTTGTCGACGGAAGCGCGGTCTACGTAGGCTATGGCATTTGGATTGTTCGCCACGATGTCAACCGCCATGCGACCGTCGGCCACCGAGAACGGTGGCGAGATCTTCCCGGAGAACGTCAAGCGTGCCCAATACGAACTCATGTCCGCGGGGTCCTTGTGCGCAAGCACGAGGTAGAACTGCTTGCGCTCGTCTGAATTGATGGCGAGATCGATTGGCAGTGCCGACGCTCCCGAAGGGAAGGTTCGATACCGTCCCAGGAATATATCGAGTGCCTCGCGGCGGCTCAGATGTTGCACACCGATTGTCGGATTGACTATGACAACCAGCGTCTGTGCCGGCACGGCCTGCGCGACCGGCCAGAACGTAAATATCAACAGCACCCGCATGAATAGGCGCTTTCGCGTCGATCCAGACACGACAAACGTCACGAATCGCTACCTCGCAGCCTTGTGAGTAGAGCGACTGAAGCACTGCAGCCGGATTGCCTTGTGAACCTGAAGGCATAGGTAAAAAGTTTCACATAACACCCGCTGCCTCCGATGTGCTGTGGGTCACCATTGCAAATGCATATTGCAGTGCAATATGGCCCTTGTTGCAGCTGCGCAGTCACGGAAATCGACTATTGCAACGCCGTGGGTGCAGGTTTGTTTCGCAAAAACTCCTCGAAGGAGGCTTTGGGTAGTGGGTGGCTATGCAGATACCCCTGAGACTCATCGCAGCCACTGTGTGTCAGGAATTCGAGTTGGTCCGCGGTTTCCACGCCTTCCGCAACGGTCGTGAGACCGAAGGTGTGGGCCAGACCGATCAGCATTGAGACGAGGGTGCGGGTGCGCGGGTCATCCGGAAGACGGCACGTGAAGGTGCGATCGATCTTGAGACTGTCGATGGGCAGCTCGGAAAGCCTGCTGAGGGAGGAATAACCGGTCCCGAAGTCATCAATGAATATTCTCATTCCGGCGGAGCGTAGCCAGCGCAATGCCTGGACACAGTCGGATGAATCGCCGAACAGAGCCCCTTCCGTCACTTCGATGTCGATGCCCCACTGGGGATCATCGCTGAGCACTTCGAGGGCGTTCAGCGTTTCTTGGACGAAGCCTCGACGCCGCAGATCGGACGGTGAAATATTCACGGCGACTCGCATCGGAGCCAGTCCCGCCTGACGCCATGCGAGGCAATCAGCAACCGCCTGGCGGACAACCCAGGAACTGATCGCAGGCAGAAGGCCTGCGGTTTCCAGAATAGGTAGAAAGATGGCGGGACCGACGACGCCCTGCTCAGGATCATTCCAGCGCAGGAGCGCTTCGACGCCGACAATCTGGCCGGTCGCGATGCGTACCTTGGGCTGATAGTAGAGCTCGAATTGTTGGTTTTGCAGGGCGCTGCGCAGCCGGAACTCCAGATGCACTCGCTCCGCCAGGGCGGAATTCATCTCGAGGCGGTGATGCAGGTAGCGTTCGCCGGAGGTCTTGGCTTCTTTGAGCGCAGCTTCCGCGTTCTGCACCAGCTCGTCGGGGGTGTCACCGTTCTGCGGGTAGCGAGCAATGCCACACTTGACCGTCACTGCGATCTCACGGTCGTCGATCGCTATCGGTGCGTCCAACAATTGCGCGATAGCCTGGTGAAGAGTGTGGACCTCTTCCTCCGGATGCTCTCCGAGCGCAATGAAGTTGACGAAGGTGCCACCCCCCAGATGCGCGAGCCGATCGGTATCGGGGCAATATCTTTTGAGGCGATCGGCTACGCGCTGCAACAGGCGGTCACCCACGTGGCGGCCGTACGAGTCGTTGATGACGCTCAGATGGTCGATATCGAAAACTTCGACGGCGAGTTGGGGAATGCGAGTGGAATGGCGGGTCAGAAGGCGTCCGAGGCGTTCGCAGAACAGCGTTCGCTTGGCCAGGCCGGTCAACGGATCGAAGTAAGTCAGGAAATGGGCGGCATCCTGCTTATCCAGATATTGAAGAGCAAACGAGAGGTTGGCCGCCACCTCGCGCAGCAGTTTGAGCTCTTCGGTGCTGAACACATTGGGCTCGGTGGCTACGAAAAGCAAAGCGCCCATTGCAGTCTGGTCAATCGTCAGCGGCAGACAGATCAGGGAGCGCACGCCGGCCGCGAGCAAGGCTTCGCGACCCTGTATGTCTGTTCCAGACTCAGCGATATCATTACAGAGCGCCGCCTCGCCAGTATGAAGGATACGATTCATGACAGAGGCGTTGCTTTTCTCCGGAGAGATGGCCTCCAACACCTGAAGCCCGCAGCCTTGAAGGGAACTGGCAGATGCGATCACGCGAGCAGTGTGCGTGGTGGGATCGGCTGTGGCAATGATAACCAGAGGATATCCGCCGATTCGGTGTGCAAGGCGGCAGGCCTCGCGCAGCAGCGCCTTGCGTTCTCGGATGCGGACCACGGCTGTGTTGATTTCCGAGAGCATTTGTAGAATTTCGGTCAAACGCGCCAGGCGCCGCTCTGCTGCACGGCTGGCGCGCCGCAATTCGGCTTCGGCCAGCGCACGCGTGACCGCGGGCACCAGGCGTTTGGGGTTTGACTTCAACACGTAGTCGACCGCACCGCGGCGTAGGGCCTCGATGGCGCGCTCTTCTCCCATGGTGCCCGAGAGGAAGAGGAAAGGGACATCGGGTGCGGCTTCACGCGCTATTGACAATGCCGAGAGGCCATCGAAGCCGGGAAGACTGAAATCGGAGAGGATGAAGTCTGGCAGCCGCTCTCCGAGAGCGCTCCGTAGAGCGTGTTCGGTAATGGCTACCCGGTAGCGGCACCGAAACCCGCCTTGGTTGAGGCGCAAAATGGCGAGCTCGACGTCGGGCTGGGAATCCTCGATGAGCAGGACGTCGACATCCTGGTGTTCGGGTGCACCCGGATTCGTTTGAGACTCGGACGAGGCTGCGCTGGTTGGGTGGTTTCGAGTCACGGCGAAGTGAGACCCTCACCGGCCGAGCTGAGGCAAGGGCTGGGCTGCCAGCAGTTGTGCCGTTCTTCCTGCCTGTAGGTTGCCGCCCCTAGCTAACTCAACCTCGACTGCGGATTTGAACAAGAGGGACACCGAAGCATTCCACATTCGAATCTCACCGACCTGGCGGCGGCACCGCGTGAGGCCATCCTTGTTTGTCGTCGATTTTTATGGACTGTCAGAGTGCCTGCGCCTGCGACTCATGCAAAGCGTTCGCATCGCGAAGTGTGATTCGGATCGCGATACTGCATTGCAAAAGCGGCGGCTACTGCGCCAAGAAGATCCGAAGTGAAAGTATCTGCAGATCAGGAGGAACGCCGCGGTTCTGGTGCAGCCAAGTATTTGATTGGGCGGGCTATTGATAACGAGCCGCCCGCTATCCGAGCCGCCAAATTGACGACCAGCATTGATCTGACTAGAATTCAGACTAGTTAGGTACTAAGAGGCAATTGTGCCTGTTAAAAAAATGAGAAGTTGGGCGATCCAGGATGCCAAGGCTCGTTTCAGCGAGTTCCTGCAGGCGAGTCTCACGCAAGGGCCTCAACTCGTAACGATGCGCGGTGCAGAAGCGGCAGTGCTGGTGCCGGTGCAGGAGTGGCGCAGGCTGACGGCACGAGCGCGTCCAGGCTTCAAGGAGTTGCTGTTGACCTCTGATTCGCGCGCGGATCTTTCGATTCCAGTGCGCGGAAAACTGCGCCGCAGATTACCCGATAGAGCCCCTTGATGGCCTTCCTGCTGGATACCAACATCATCTCCGAGTTGCGCAAACCCAAGCCTCATGGCGCAGTGGTAGCTTGGATCAAGAAGGCCCCGGAAGAATCACTCTTTGTATCGGTCGTCACGTTGGGTGAGATCCAAGCCGGCATTGAAATAACTCGGGAGCAGGATGCGACCAAAGCTGGCGAAATCGAGCAGTGGCTGGACGATGTGTCCTCCACTTACAATGTATTAGACCTCGATGCCCCCATTTTCCGACGCTGGGCAAAGCTCATGCATCGTCGTGCCGATCATCACCTGGAAGATGCCCTAATCGCTTCCACGGCCCTTGTCCACGACCTCACGGTTGCCACACGGAATACCGATGCTTTCAAACCCTTTTCAGTCGAGCTGATCAACCCATTCACAGTGCGATGAGCCTTCGCGGCCCGTTCTCGGCTGCTGGCTCCTGTTCTCAATCCGACGGTGACCCGGGTATGTGGTTCGACACCTCCAATTTCCACGGGCCGGCGCTGCGGTGTATGTGTGGATGCGCCGGCCCGCGAACCGGCCATTCTGGGCTGCCGCTCAGCTCGCGGTGCTCTGGAGCAATGTATCTATGGCCCGCAGCACGGCGGTTACTTCTGCAATTGTGTTGTAGTGGGCCAGCCCGATTCGCACCACGCCGTCATCCTCATCGAGACCCAGAAGCCTGGCGGCCTCGTACGCATAGTTGTGGCCTGACCACACATAGATGTTCTGCCTGCCGAGTGCTTCCGCAATGGATCGCGACGAGTGTCGTTGGTGTGTGAACGAGACTGTTGGGACGCGCTCCGAAAACCTGGCGGGGTCGACGATTCCCCGGATCGAGACCCCGGGGAGCGACCGCAATCCATCGATCAACTCGGACATCAGCGGCAGCTCATAGGTAGTCATCGCTTGGTAGGCCGCGAGGATCAACGAACGGCGCTCACCGCGTCCACCGCAGCTTGCGCCCAACCATTCGAAATATCCAACGGCTGCTTCGAGCCCGGCAATCAACTCGGTCTGCGGCGTGCCGATCTCGTGGCGTGATGGCAGGCTGCGCGCGGCGCAGCGGACAGCATACGGATACAACTCCGCCAACAGAGCCTCGCGCCCCCAGAGAATGCCCAGGTGCGGGCCGAAGAACTTGTAAGACGAACAGGCCAGAAAGTCGCACCCGAGCCTCTGCACATCGACCGCATCGTGCGGAGTGAACTGCACGGCATCAATATAGACCAGGGCTCCCGCTTGCTTAGCATGGTGAGTTAGCAGGGCGACCGGATTGATCGATCCAGTCATGTTGCTGGCATAGTTGAGCGCAACGAGCCGTGTCCTCTCAGACAACAACGGCAGCAGATCCTCCGGCTCGAGCCTCCAGGTGTCACGATTGAAAGGCAGCCAGCGAACCGTGATGCCGCGCTCCTGCGCAGCCAGCAACCAGGGCGAGACGTTGCCCTCGTGGTCCAGGCGAGTGACGATGATTTCATCGCCAGGACCCCAGGCACGGCACAGCGAACGGGCGATCTGAAAAGTCAGCATGGTCATGGACTGACCGATTACGATTTCCCTGCCGGAGGCGGCACCGAGCAGCACGGCAGCCGCTGTATGTCCGAGCTCGTTTATTCTGTCGGCTTCCTGCGATGCCTGGAAATACCCGCCGAGGTTGCTGGCTGCGCGCGTCATCGCGGTGCCGACAGCGGCGATGACCCGGCGAGGTAGTTGCGTGCCGCCGGGATTGTCGAGAAATGCAATGTCGTCGCGGAGGGCCGGGAAGTCCTGGCGTATGGCGACGATGGGAAACTGAGTCATGGGAGCGGCGACGCCTCGTGTTCGATGCCCCATCATAGGGGCCCTCCGGAAATTTGTGCTTGCAAGTTGGCGCAAGTTGCTGCAATGCTGAATGGATTCCAGTTGGTGAATGCACACATTTATTGCGCTACCCGGTTCGCCTACGAAATTATCAACCCTCACGGAAGCGTCATGACGCACGGGCTTTGGCAACAGTTGGATCTACTGAGATCGGGCCGGTTTGTCGACCTCACTCATGCATTTGAGGCAGGCATTCCACATGCGCCGGGGATGCCGGATGAGGAGCGCGTCACCCTGTATGATATCGAGCAGGGGAAAGGCACTCTGGGCGCCGGTTTTCTAACTCACCAATACCGGCACGTGGGTCAGTGGGGTACGCATGTCGACCCACCAGCCCATTTCGTCCGCGGCGGACGCTTTCTCGATGAAATACCTGTCAGCGACATGCTGCTGCCACTGGTCGCATTCGATGTGCGCCAAGGCGTCGCAGCGAATCATGACTACGAGCTGGACCTCAGTGATGTGCGAGCGTGGGAACAGCGGCATGGCAGAATGCCGCCACGTGCTTTCGCTGTCATGCAGACAGGATGGTCGTCCCGATGGCCGAGCGCCGCTGCCATGAGAAATGCCGATGTGAATGGGGTTGCCCGGTTTCCGGGATGGAGCATCGAGACGCTGCGCTTTCTGATCGAAGAACGAGATGCCTGCGCATTCGGTCACGAGACGACCGATACAGATGCCGGCGTCAAGGTCTCGGCCGATGAATATCCGGCAGAACGCTACCTTCTCGAGCAGGATCGATATCAGATCGAGCTGTTGGCCGACCTGTCTTGCGTTCCTGCCGCCGGTGCTGTTGCGGTGGTGTCATTTCCCAAACCCAGGCGAGGTTCCGGCTTTCCTGCCCGCGTGTTCGCGATCTGCCCATCCGATGCAGACGCGCTGTGAGCTTGCCTCGCCTCGAACGCGGGTTTGGGCAAATCCTGGCACCATCGCGCCGGGCGGATTCGAAGCGGAGTCTCGATCTGACTTCATGCCCACGGCTCCCCCTCAGGTTTTCTCACCTGCGTCGTGCCAGGCCTTCAGAGTGTCAACTTCCTTTTGCGGATCGAGCCCTGCTTTCAACTTCGCCCGCCGATCGGCCGGCAATGTCTGAAACCATGCCAGCGTATCACGCACTGTCTCCCGTAGCGGGCGTGAATGCAGGCCGGTGTTGATCGCAGCCTTGGCGGACGTCAGAGAGGCGCCTGCGGAGTCGCCTCTCATGGAGCTCCACGGTGGCAAATCCAACTCCTCAGGCTTCCAGTGAGCCGAGAGAAAGTCCTCCGGAACCCAAGTCGCCTTCGTGCCAGCCTTCGGGCTCGCCTGTTGGCTCAGCTCGACGAGCTCGCCCATGGTGAACGCGCCTGGCGGCGAGACTGCGTTGAAATAGCCTGTGGTGCGGC
Organism: Pseudomonadota bacterium; assembly: GCA_018241505.1. Classification (GTDB taxonomy): domain Bacteria; phylum Pseudomonadota; class Gammaproteobacteria; order Steroidobacterales; family Steroidobacteraceae; genus 13-2-20CM-66-19. The sequence continues at coordinate 91,548 of JAFEDS010000029.1, forward strand.
CCTCCGCCAGTCTCATCAGCCATGCTGAGAGGTCCCGGACATCGATCACCTGGATCGGGTCTTTTGGGGTGCCGGGGGCAAGCATTTCGCCGCCTTTGGAGGCGCGCACGGGCCAGTATGTGAACCGGTCAGTGGGATCCAACGGGCCGACGATATAACCGGGACGTACGACGGCGATGCGCCCTTTGAAGGCATCCGTGGAATATTTTTCGCACAGGGCCTTCATGGGCCCGTAAGTCTCATTGGTGATTTCCTCAACATTGGGATCACTCAGCTTGCCGGTCGCCGAATGCTCGTCGTTGGGCTTCGCGAAACTGGCGTAGGCGGAAATGCTCGAGATGAGAACACAGTAGCCGACATTGGGAGCGAGCAGCTCCGCGGACATCTTCACGTACTTCGGGATGTAGGCGGTATCGTCAATAACAACATCCCATTTGCGCCCGCGCAGGGCATCCAGCTCGCCCTTGCGGTCGCCGATCAGGGTCTCCACGTTCGGCACACCATCGGCAACGTGTTTGCCGCGGTTGAAGTGCGTGACCCGCCAGCCGCGACTCAACGCCTCCTGGGTGAGATGGGGGCCGACGAAGCCGGTGCCGCCAAGAATCAGCAGCGTGCCGGGGCTCGATCTGATCGCCGCGCGCGTGGGAAGTGCTGTACTGGTGGCGGCAGCGAACATGCTGGCGGCAAGCTGGACGACTTCGCGACGGGTTGTCATAACGGCTCCCAATAAACACTAAAAGGCTCAATGAGCGCGCGCATCCGCTCTACTCACAAAGAAAGCTGCAGAGCGCCGGAATTCGTATTGTCGACCCAGGGTCCAGGCGCTGACGCCCCAGATGCCGGAGGCGAACACGCCGACGAGAAGCGCCGCCGTCGTACCCAGTCCCATGGCTCGCATTCCGGCCTGTACCCAGGCGGAGCTCAGATCGCCCAGCCGGTAGACGGCAACATCGATGACATTCTTCGTCTTATAGCGGTTTTCCTGCTCAACAACCGTAAAGCAGATCTCCCGGCTCGGGCGCGCAATGGCGTATTGCGTTACGCGCCTCAGCGCTTGTGTCGCCTGTAGAACCAGCAGTGTCGGTGACAGCGCCAGCACAATGAACGATATCGACATCAAAATAGGATTGAGAATGAGACTGCCGGTCACCCCGAAGCGGCGGATGAACCGTCCAAGGCCGAAAAAGGCGACGCTCGCCGATGCGACATTGACAACCAGGTCGATATTCGCCAACGCCTGAGTGCGCGCCGCGACATCCGTAAACGCCTTGCTGATCATGTCAGTCTGGATGAAATATCCGATTGTCGCGATCCAGGTCATCAGGAGCATGAACAGCGCCTGGTTGATCTGAAAGGCAGAGCTCAGAAGCGCCCGGAAACCGTCCCACATGCCGCCGCCCAGAGTCCGGTCGAGCGACGAGCGCTGACCCTCGGCATGAGCATCCTGCAGCCGGCGCTTCTCCCGGATGAACTGATGGACGAGCACAATCACCACCAGAAACCCGGCCGCGGCCGTCAACAGTATGCCCCGGACCTGGATCTGCTTTACTGCGAGCGATGCCACGAGCGGACCGGCGATCGCACCCAGGCTGCCGCCGGCGGTAATTGCCGGGATCAACCGGCTCGCCTGGCTGGGGGTGAACACATCCACCATCAGGCTCCAGAACACCGAAATCATGAACAGATTGACTACACTGAACCACCAGTAGAACGCGGCGGCCAGCGTCCGGCTGTCGGGCGCGAGAGAAAACCAGCCGTAGAAGCCCATGAGGTTGATGATCAGAAACCAGAAAACACCGGGCAGGACGTGCGACAGTATGAAGTGCTCGGTCAACCACGCGAATACCGGTGAGCAGACCAGCGTCAGGATCAATGTGCCGGTAAAGAGAGTCTGTAATTGATCAACACCAAACACGGTGGCCATCGCGTCCCGCACCGGCCGTAGCAGGTAATAGCTTGCCAGCAACGCAAAGTTGCATGCAAAGGCAAGCGAGACTGCACGTACTTCGTGCGGCTTCACATCGACGAACCGGCGAATGAGAGAACCGATGGCGTTAAGCACAGCGACCCGTCCGAGGCAGGTGTTCCGCGCTGATGGAACACCAGAGTGCCTTCCCTGTCAAATGGCATCGCCCGGATTCCCGACGATGTCCATGTTGGATCCCCGCCGCATTAGCGAAGACTCCAGCGCCGCGATGCTCATCAGCTCGGCAACCAGCGAAAGGGCGCCGAGCGGCACTCACAAAGCCACGCGCAGCCCCAAAAAAATATTCCGCCCCAGGATGTCGTAAATAGGGAAGGTATTCAGATCCCCGCCCCGGCCAGTGACCTCCAACGGTACAAAGGGCGGATCTTTGTCGAACACGTTGCTGATGCCCGCGCGCACTTCCACGTGGCGGCTCAAACTCCACAGCGCTGCCAGGTCGAGATAGCTGTAGTTTGGAATACGCGTCAATACAGGATCCTGGAAACCCTCCTCCTGGGCTTGCAACAGCGACTGCGACGAGTTGTTGTCGAAGCCGGTGCGGCCGATGAAGCGCCACTGCGCAGACAGTTGCAGGTTCCACGGCGTTTCCCAGGTCACACGCAGATTGTGCCGCCAGCGCGGGCTGACGGAACCATTGAGACAGGTATCGCCGAACAAACCGGCGCAATCGTAACTCGGCGCGCCTCGATAGCGCGTGGTGGTCGTATGTTGCAACCAGGTGCCCGTCAGGTTCGCGGTAAGCGCACCCCACTGCCCTGCCAGCAGCCGGCGGTAACTCGTCTGCATATCTATTCCGGAAACGAGCGCCGCACCCGTATTGACGGCGGTTGCCAGGATATAGCCGCCATTCGTGACCGTGGATCCGCTCAAGGCGCCTGTCGGCGTGCGGACGATCTGGCGACAGACAGTAGGATCACCGGTAGCCAGGCATTGTTGCAAGGTGACCGATTCGGGAACTACTCCGATCTCGCCCTTCAGTCGTATCTGAAAGTAATCGACGCTGCCGGCGAGCGTTGGGATTTCGGTCGGCGAGAATGTCAATCCCAGCGACCAGGTGTTCGCGGTCTCGGGGGCCAGCGCCGCATTCCCTCCGAAAATCACGCCACAACCTGCTGAGCACTGGACCACTTTGCTGGTGCCGCCGGCCGCGGGACCGACGCCGTTTCCGTACTGAACCGGCGTGAGCCCGGTGCGCATGCATGCGGCGAGGCTTGCAGCGGCCGGCGTTACTCCGCCATCCGTGGGCGCACACGGATCGGTCTCGATTGTCTGCGAAACGTTGTAGGACAGCGGTGTATGAAGCTCGATGAGATTGGGAGCACGTACGACCCTGTCATACGAAGCACGTAAGCGCACGTCGGTAAAAGGTGCGTATTGCAGATCGAATTTGTAGGTATTTGTGGTAACACCGGTGGAGTAGACCGAGTATCGATAAGCGCTGTCGACAGTGAGATCTTTGACGAACCACCGATCTTGCGCAATGGGGGCACGAGCTTCCAGGAAACCATCGCTGACGGATACTCGTTCATCAATGGAAACGGGTGCGGCCCCATAACCGGACAGGTCCCCCGAAAGCTCTGTCGCATCAGGCGAAAACCGCAGTGTCTCGATGCGTCGCTCCGCACCTGCGTTGAAAGTCACACCTTCGTGCGCCCATGGTGCAACGAGCCCGTAGCGCGCTAGTTGCCCCGTGACACTCGCATCGATGATCTGCTCGGAATTGGCGCCACCGTCGGTACCGACAGTCGTCAAATAAGACAACTGTTGTGGCGTGACACCAGCGGCCTTGAAGATGTTATAAGGAACGCAGCCCCCTCCGCTGATACAGACAGCTCGTCCTGACTCATCCACCGTGACCTGCAGGGCATTGGCAACTGCGGTACTGCTGAGGAAGTTGTTATGCACTTGCAGCAGCGAGGTACGGTAGTAAAGCGCATAGGCGTCATAGCTCCAACCATCGGCGATGTTGCCATCGATGCCGCCGACGATACGATAATTCCTATGCCGGTAGCTGGCCTGGCGACCACCGCCTTCAGCATTGCGGCGGCCGATGGCTATGTCCGCATTTACGCTACCCGGCTCGGCGCGATCCGCCGCGATCTGCGCCGGTGTGCACAAAAGCGCGGCCTGCTGCGCGCTCAACAGGGGGTTGCTGCAATTTACGAGATACCCGCCGTCGTCAGTGAGCGGGTTGGCACCGGCGAACAGTCCCGAGGGAGCAAATTGAGTCTGGGTCCGATCCTCCATCAAACTAAGCTCGAGGTAGGGTTTGGCTGCCTGACTGAATTCATAGTGAGCCAGGGCCCCTGCCTGATAACGGCTGTTTTGGCGCTGGGACGTGTAATACGGCGCGGCGTTGAAACGCGGCCCCGGCACGGCTCGATCATCCGGCCAGGGAACGAACTGATTCCCGACAACTGAATACGCGTCTCCCGCACCCGCATCGCGCACGAACAGGTTGGACTGATTGCTCAAGAGACAGGTGACGCCGGTGTCGCTGGGCACAGCGGTCAGACTGTTCGTACTGTGGGCGGAACAGTCCGAGAAATCCCGGTCGGAGCCGTGGACGGCATCCTGGCTGCGATAAATGAAGTATCCGGTGACGTGACCATTGCCGTCGTGCAAGTCAGAACCTGCAATGACAGATACGTCGCGCCTGAAGCCGTCAATTCCGCTGCCACGCGGCGGCGTGATGCCGGCATCGATTTCGCGCTGCTGAATGTAGGTATTCTGTTGGGTGTGCTGCGCGAATCCGTATTGACCATCGACCTGGAGACCTTGAAGGTCATCCTTCAAAATGAAGTTGACAACGCCGGCGATGGCATCCGAACCGTAGGTTGCCGATGCACCGCCGGTGAGCACCTCCACACGCTCGATCAAAGCCAGAGGGATTTGATCCAGGTCCGGCGCCGGAGCAGGATTGGCGGTGTTGGGATCGCCGAGCCCCAGGCGTCGGCCGTTGATGAGAACCACCGTGCGTTGCGGACCGAGGCCACGCAAGTCTACAGTTGCAAACCCGCCGGCGCCCGCTGTTGGATTCGAGTGATTGCCGAAGTCTGCTCCCAGACTGGCACTCATCTGCGGCAAGGCACTGATGAGATCCACTGCATCGTTGTGGCCTGCCAGGCGTATATCCTGGACGGTCAAAACTTGCATCGGGCCGGTGGCGATGATGTCTGGCGGCACCGCAATCCGCGATCCAGTCACCATCACTTCCGGTAGCTCAGGTGGAGATTGCCTTGCGGCCGGAAGTAACGGAGTACCACCCGGAGGCGCCACCAGAATGCGCACACTGTGGGGTGTGAGGAACTCGAACCGTAGCCCGGTGCCCTCCAGCATTACACCCAGTGCGACGGCGGCGCTCATTCCTGCCGCAGCGACATGGGATCTCTGGTCGCTAACCACCTTCGAGACATAAACAACGTGCAAGCCCGTCTGGCGCGCAAACTCGGCCAGTGCATCCGCCATGGGCTGCTGTGGGATTGGGACGCTCAGTGCAGCAGGCGCGGCAGGCTGCGCAAACGTGCCGGGAATGTGGCACACGGTGACTGCCGCGAGAGCACTAAGGGCACGTAGCGCTCCGCCCAACCAGGGCAAAATGTTCGTCGCTGGGTGACTCAAGGACTCCCAATCCGTTGCAGCTCGGGCATCTTGGCGCCCTTTGAACCGGCAGTTTAGTGCAATGACCGCCGTAGACCTAACTGTGCACTGCAGCAAGACTCACTTCTGCGTCACGCGAATCCGGGTGGCCGTCACCTCCACCCTCACTCCTTCCAGACTGCGCAGGAAGGCCAGAAACTCATCGGGATTGTCCGTAGAGAAGACTCCACTAACCTCCAGGCCGCGCAACTCGGGCGCGGTAATTTCGACCGGCTTGGCCGCGTAACGGTTGAATTCGGCCGCGACGCGCTCCAACGGCTCATGATCGAACACGATCTGTCGATGCATCCAGGCGGTCGTGCGGCTGGCATCGATGTGCGTGAGAGCAATCGGCCACCGTCCCTCAGCCACACTGACTTGCTGGTTGGCACCCAACTCGATGGGCTGGGATGAGTGGTGGCCCGGCGGAGGTTTGACCGCAATCCGCCCGCTGACCACGGTCACGACGGTGGCTTCCGGTTTCAGTCGAACAGCGAAGCGCGTCCCCAGGTCCACTATTTCGGCCGGCCCCGCGCTGACCCGAAACGCGCGCTTCGGCTCGTGGACCACGTCGAAGGCGGCCTCACCGGAAGTGAGAACCACGAGCCGCTCAGCCCGGCTGTACTGGACGGTGAGCGCAGTCTGCGTATTCAGATGGACAACAGTGTTGTCTGGGAGTCGGAAACTGCGCTGCTCTCCGTGGCGCGTTTCCAGGTGCAATGCGGTCGGGACGTTGGGTTCCCTCATTCGGTTGCCGGATGTCCGATCCCACAACATCGAGCCCAAAAAGGCTGCGGCGACTACTACCCCCGCGGCCAGCGCATACCAATGAAAATGCCGGCGGGTCTGGACTGTGCCTGCCTCTTTGGAACCGAACCATCGGACCCGATCATCATCGGAATCTGTTCGCGCGCGTGCAATGAGTGCATCCATTGAGTAGTCAGCATTCGTGCCAACGGCATGGAGGTCACGCGCTATTGCCGCCACACTCAGGAACTCCTCTACATGCATCGGGGAGGCCTTTAACCAGTCCACCAATGCCCCGGATTCTTCGGTGCCCAGCGGCGTCTCGTCGTTCCTGACGAACCATTCGCTTGCCTGTTCCGCAATGGCGGTACGAACTTGTTTGTCTCTGGCGTTCATGGTCTCAGCCCATCCGTGTCATTCGGCGTCGGCAGTGGCTCAACGCCTGCATTACGTACTTCCGGGCCATCTGGGGAGAGATTCCCAGTTGGGTCGAGATCTCTCGATATGACAGACCATGAGTGAACCGCAGGACCACCGCCGCCAGGCACTTCGGACGCAACTCGTTCAAAACCACCCGAAGTCGCGCGGCGCGCTGCGCCGTATCCAGATCGCGTTCGAACGTCGGCAGCAATTCGAGGTGCTCATGGGAGGTGACCTCGTCGATATCCATGCTGGCTGGCCTGCGCTTATTGAGTACCGCATGCTCTTTCACTAGATTGTTGGCGACCGTATACAGGTAAAGAACTGGGTTACGGATCGCCTCCTGGTCGCTGATGCGGAGCATCCGCAGATACACCTCCTGCGCCAGATCCGGGACATCGGCTTGGCTGCGGATGCGACGCCTGAAAAAGGCATGCAGCGCACCGCCGTGCTCGGCAAAGAGCCGTTCGACCAAGGATGGCTTGGGGTCCGCCGCTGTCACGATGACGGGATTCCTCCTTCCCCTATACGAGTCCCCGGCGGCGGAAATGGCAACCAAAATCTTTGGGTGTGCATTTTTGCGTCCGAACACTCGTTGTCATTGAAGCACTTTCAACGGGAGGTTCCATGTTTGATCCAATACGCAGACGCTTTTCCACCCTGGCAATGGTGTGCGCATTCCTGGGATTGATCACCACCGCTCAGACCCGCGCGGCATGCCTGAATAGCACGACGAATGGCATCCCGACGGCGGCCGCGGGCCAGTTCAGCCCGGCACTGTACCGTCCTGGAGACTATCCGGGATCGTCGTTGATCCGGGTAGGCGATGACGATGAGGATGATTCGATCGTCGGCTTGTGGAAGTTCAAGTTGAGTGGATTTCTCAAGGATTTCGGCACGCAGGCCTTTCACGCGGGGGGTACGGAAACCATGTTCTCTGCTGGCGTGGATCCCTCAACGGGCGACGTTTGCCAAGGAGTCTGGCGCAAAATAGGTCGCTCGACCTATACGTTGAACCACATCGCCATGGCCTGGACGGCACCGGGAGCGCAGTATGGAGTACTGATTCACATTCATATGACGATTCGGTTGGCTCATTCCGGCGATGCGTTCACCGGCCACTACTCAGTCTCTCTGTTCTCAGCCACTCCTGAAAACCCCTTCGACGAGAGTGGCGGAGCCTTCGCCAGCGGCGGCGGCGATGTGACTGCATCACGGGTGCGCCCCGATTGAGTGTGACGTCGGCTACAGGGTGATTGAATCCAATGCGCGCGTCCTACCGGTTAGTGTGTCTGTTTGCCTGCCGCGTCTGTGTTCTGACTTCGGCGGCACTGACATTCGCCGCCCCTGTAGCCGATTTTGCACGCTCGACCCGTTTGCGAATATAACTGCGCAGGGTGGTCGACCCGCGCACTGCCTGATCCTCAAAGTCAAAATCGCTGCGCAAGGTCTCCTCAGCCATGCGTGAGTAGGCCTCGGCTGCTGCCGCCGAGAACCCCAACTCGCGATAAGCGTCGCGGAATCGACTGGGATCGGTCACAGAGACTTCCACGGGTCTATTGAGCGCAACAGCAAACGCTTCTGCCACATCCGCAGAAGTGTAGCGGGCCGGTCCTTCGACATAGCGGATCGACACGTCCTCGAGCGATGACAGGAGCCTTTCGGCTGCCAACATGCCAGCATCGCTCGGCGCAACCATGGGCAGCGCGAAATCACGCGGGTACATTGTCTGCACCTCGCCAGATTTCCGAATCTTCTCCAGTTGGTTGTCCCAGTTGCTCATGTAGAACCCGGCGCGATTGATTGCCGCCGGTACGGGCTGACGACTGAGCCCCTGCTCGAGCTCCCACAGCACACTCGAATCGCCAATTCCTTTCCCGGGCATCGCGCCAGCGGTCGACTGCGCGACAACTTTTTCCAACCCGGAGTCTGCGAGCGCGGCAAGTATGTTGGATACGGTATGCAGCTCGATCGCATCAGTATCGCCGCGCACGTCGGCTGGCGGGTTTATGAGGAAAGCACGTCGACCCCGCCTGAAGGCTGCGCGGAGGGCGTCTACGTCCTCGATGTCGGCCACTGCCACTCGAGCACCCCTGGCTTGCAAGTCTCTTGCATGCGCAGCATCACGAGTGACAATCGTCACCGTTTGACCTTGGCTCATGAGACTTTCGGCGACGGCCGAGCCCACGTGCCCGGTAGCACCCATAACCACAAACATGTGTACCCCTCCAAACGATCCATCGTCGGTAGCACGCAACGATCCCGTTGATGTCCGCGCGATAGCGCGGGTGGACGCAGCGCGGCGGTGGCCGCGAAGCTGCTGAAGGAGCTGCTCGCCGCAGTATTGGAGCGCGGCCTGCCGTCTAGTAGTTTGCGCGTGGGCTACTGAGCCACATAGCCTCCATCCACCGTCAGCACGCTCCCCGTCATGAATTTTGCATCATCGCCGGCCAGGAACAGGATTGCCGCGGCAATCTCTTCCGGCGTAGCCAGCCGGCCCATGGGGTGGGAGTTGGCAAAACCTGCCTGAGCGTCCTTATTTCCTGACGTAAAGCGCTCGAGCATCGGCGTCGTCACGCCACCCGGAGCCACCGCGTTCACGCGTACGCCCATGCGTGCCGTTTCCAGCGCAGCAGATCGCGTGAGACCATTGATGGCGTGCTTGCTGGCGACGTAGACCGAGGCCCCGGCCATGCCAACCTCGCCGACCATTGAAGATAGATTCACGATCGCCCCGCCCTGTTTTGCAATGACGGGAATCTCATGTTTCATGGCGAAGAGCGTACCCTTCACGTTGATGTCGAAAGTGCGAGTAAAGTTTTCTGCCGTCTGCTGGACGACCGGGCCGAGGGTACCCTCGGTACCAGCGTTGTTGACTGCGATATCCAATCGGCCGAATTCACGCACAGCCCCTTCGACCCAGCCGCGAACGTGCTCTTCATTCGCAACATCGCCGGCAGCGAATGCGGCTCGCGCGCCGCGCGCTCGCAAACTCGAAATGAATTCCTCTCCAACGGCTGCATTGCGGCCCGTCAAAAACACCGATGCGCCTGCTGCGGCGAATGCTTCAGCCGTCGCACGGCCGATTCCGGCCGTCGCCCCAATGATCAGAGCGACCTTGTCTCTAAACATAGCCATAGGCACTTCCCACTTCACCTGCCAGCCTGGCAGGGCTCCCACACTAAATCGCCCACCGATCCGAGGACATTCCCGATATGCGCAAGCCAACTTTGCAAAAACGCACAGCCTCGCTGGAGTGGGATGATCTTCGCTGCGTGCTCGCCATTGCACGGGCTGGTTCCCTGAGTGGTGCCGCGCGAGCACTGGCAGTGGAACACTCCACAGTGTTCCGCCGATTGAATGCGATAGAAAAACGGCTGGGCGTGAAGCTATTCCAGCGTACACGCGGCGGGTACGTGCCTACGGAGAGTGGCGAAATTACCGCAGCATCAGCCAGCGTGATGGAATCTCAAGCGCTGGATATCGAACGGCGTATCGTAGGCGCTGACGAGCGGCTGTCCGGGGTCGTGCGGCTCGCGACGAGCGAGTTGTTCGCAGGATATCTCCTCCCGCAAGCGCTGAAGACTTTTAGCGCTGCACACCCGGACATTGAAATCGAGGTCGATGCCGCCAGCCGTATCGTCGATCTCAACCGGCGCGAAGCGGACGTCGCACTACGCGCCTCGACATCGGCACCGGAACACTTCGTTGGCAAGCAAGTCGGTGAGCTCAGGTATGCCATGTATGCCGCGCCAGAGGTCATCCCGCCCACTCCCTACAATCTCTCTGAGCTCCCGTGGCTGGGCTTCGCCGAAAGTCTCTCGTATCTCGCAATCGCGCGATGGCAGCGGGCACAGAGCGCGCGCACTCCCCACGTGCGATTTGGGTCACTCGCATCGATGATGCAAGCGGCCGCCGAGGGTTTGGGTGTAGCGATATTGCCGCTATTCGCCGCTGAATATCAGCCCACTCTGGTGCGACTGGGTGCGGCGTTGGATCAGCCGCGTATGAGGCTTTGGGTACTCAGCCACAAGGAGGTGCGGAATAACGCCCGCGTGAAAGCCCTTTCCCGCCATCTTATACGAGAAGTTCCTCGCGTGCTTTCAGCCCGGCAGAAGATAGCGACTCGAGGCTTCCAACCCGAGCACACATCATAACCAGACCTCGTACAACCTACCTTTCCGCCACCGGGAACGTCAATCGCTGCCATATTCGCCGCAATTCTCCGGTCCCATAACCTAGCCCATCCCTCATGGCGATGCTGTGCCATGAGCGGGCTCGATTTATTCCATGGAGAACATATCATGCGTAATATAGTGTCGAATTCGACATTACTCTGGGCAATCGCCCTGCAACTCGGGTTTTGTGTTGTCAATCCAGCGCAGGCCGGCATCCCAGGCTCAACCTCTCAAATCAACCTCGATGCTCACGGAGTTGCACTCGGCGGGTACGATCCTGTCGCCTACTTCGACCAAGGCAAGCCCACTCGCGGCAACGAGAAATTCTCTGCATCCTACGGCGGTGCCCAGTACTTCTTTGCCACCGCCGAGCATCGCCAGACATTTCTGAAGAATCCGCGCGCCTACTTGCCCGAGTTCGGCGGCTTCTGTGTGGTGGGCGCCGCCCATGGCTCGAAAGTGGATGTCGATCCCGAAACGGGCAAAGTGGTGAACGGCCATCTCTATCTCAACAACAGCGCGCGTGTTCTCGAGATTTTCAACCAGGACCGCACGGGCAACATCACCAAGGCCGAGAGCAACTGGCCGGCTGTCAAGGACAAGCCTCTCTGACTTCCTCGAACCGGCGCTGCAGCTCCGGCAGCTCGGGGTGTTCAACCACTGCCGGAGCGAAACGCCGACACCACTGTCAGGTGTTTCCGCGCGCGAAAGCCCGGGCCATCTCGTCGACCGACACCATATTGTCGGTCTTCTGCATGCTCTCGAACTTTCGAGTGGCGTAAGCAACGTACTCCTCTTTCGAGATAGTGCCGTCGTGATCCGTATCGATCGCCCGGGCCTGATAGTTCACCCCGCCGGTGGCGAAATCCTTATCCGCAACGGCGATGGGAATGGTGCTGCCGCCGTGCGCCATCATGTCCCAAGTCTTTTGTGCGTAAGCAATCATTTCCTCGCGGGTGATCATATGATCGCCGTTGGTATCCATTTCCTTGGCATCGAAGTGCATGTTGCCAGTCGCAAAGCCATTGGACTGTGCCTGCACCCACCCGGCCAGTGAGAGCATCAGGATGCCGAGATTGCAGTGTTTGAGACGCATGTGCTTTTTCCTTCGTTTGATTGAGGGAGAACCCGCCGATCTCAAAGCAACCGCCGTGCCACCGCATAAACCCCCATAAAATCAAATAACTGCGTGAACCAAGGCGCGGCGCCCCGTAACAGGCTGCGGCGGCCCGCAACCCGTTGCGGGCATGGGCTGGGGTTAGAGCTCGTGGTCGGTGGCGAAATCAGCCCGCGTAATCCCCAGCTTGCGGATTCGGAAGCGGGTGGTACTGGCATTCATTTTCAACAGTCTGGCGGCACCCTGGGGTCCTTCAATGACCCCGCGCGTTCTTTTCAGAATTGCAATGATGTGATTGCGCTCAACGGCCTCCAGCGATTGCGACTCGGCTCGCTGGCTACTCTTGTCCCCTTCGGGAGTGTCAGTCCTCGCGGCCGCAGCAGGGGGCTGAACCGCGTCCGCGTCGTCCAATCTCCAATTCACTCGCAACACATTGCCCGGCGACAGCACTGCGGCGCGTTCGATTGTGTTCTGCAAGTCACGAATGTTGCCGGGCCACGGATGGGCCTTCAGGGCAGTCAAGGTTTGTGGCTCGATTTCTGTCAGCCCTTTGCCCATTTTCCGTCCCATGCGGCGCATGAAATGTACGGCCAACGGCTCGATGTCTTCCGGCCGCTCCCGCAATGGCGGCAGCTCGAGGGGAAACACATTCAGGCGGTAGAACAGATCCGCCCGAAATCGCCCGCTGCGGGAATCCGCCGCCAGGTCGCGGTTGGTCGCAGCAATCACACGTACGTTCACCTTCTGGGTTTTTGAGCTGCCCACGGGCTCGAATTCCTGCTCCTGCAGGACCCGTAGCAGTTTGGCCTGGGTTTCCAGGGGCAACTCGCTGACCTCGTCGAGAAACAGTGTGCCACCATCGGCCAACTCGAAGCGGCCAACCCTGCGGTCCGTAGCGCCGGTAAAAGCGCCTTTGACATGTCCGAACAGCTCGCTCTCAACCAACCCGGCCGAAATCGCGCTGCAATTGAGCTTGATCATGGGTCGCTCGCGCCGGCCGCTGCCTTCATGGAGCGCCCGGGCAATCAATTCCTTGCCCGTCCCCGTCTCCCCGTGAATCAACACCGTGCAGTCTGTAGGGGCAACCACTGCCACCTGGCTGAGCACGGCCTGCAATGCGGGACTCGAGCCGACGATATCACCACCATGGGAGCCTTCCGCGATCTCCTGCTTGAGATAGCGGTTTTCCTGCTGCAGCCGACCCTTCAGAACCTCGAGCTCTTTGAGCGCTGCCGTCAACTCCGACGTGCGGGCCGCTACGCGCGCTTCGAGCTCGCGATTGGCTTCCTCGAGCTTGGTTTCCAGCATCCGCCTGGCAAGGTGCACCCGCACACGGGCCAGGACTTCCTCTGACTGAAAAGGCTTGGTGACGTAGTCGTTGGCTCCAGCCGCGAATGCACGGACCTTGTCCTGAGCGTCAGCCAGTGCCGTCATGAAAATCACGGGCAACTGCGACTGATTCGGCAGCTTGCGCAAGCGCCGGCAGGTTTCAAAACCATCGATGCCGGGCATCATGACATCCAACAGCACGAGATCCGGCGCTGCGTATTGGACTTGCTCCACTGCGCTCTCCCCATCCGGTGCGACCCGGACCCGATATCCCGCCTGGGTCAGTGTCTCGAGCAGAAATCCGATGTTGGCGCGCGTGTCGTCAACTACGAGTATGGAGCGCTGATTTGCAATCTCGTTCATGCCTGTGCCTGTTGGGCGTCGCGCAGAATGTGACGGATGGACTTCATGTCAAAGCTATGTGCCAGGCGTTGAATCTGCCGATAGATCTGCTGTCCGTCGGGATCCTGCTCCAGGGCGACGCCGGCTCGCGCAATGAGCGCTTTGACGTCGCCCCGCATCGCCAGATCATAAAGCTCAGTCGCCCACATCTGCGCGAGACGGCCCGTGACGGTCGTTGGATCCGTTACACCGGGGACGGCGGCGATGCTCTCGGCGGCCAGTTGGAGATTCACTACGAACCGCGTGCCCTGACCGGGATTACTCTCAACATCGATCGTTCCCCCCATGGCATCCAACAGCCGTTTGGTGATCGACAACCCGAGCCCGGTTCCCTCCACGTTGCGGTCGGCCTTCGCACGTACGAAAGGCTCAAAGATATGTTGCAGATCCTCGGCCGCAATGCCAGGGCCGGTATCTTCAACGGCAAAACGCAGCAGACAACTCTTCGCGTCCACCTCGCGAGCGTCTACCTCGAACTTCACGCCGCCCTGCCGCGTGAACTTGACGGCATTGCCGAGCAAATTGAGCAGGATCTGCCGGATCCCGCGCTCATCGCCGCGGACTTCACTCGGCAGCGGTCCCGTGACTGTGTAGTTGAATGTCAGGCCGGCTTGCGCGGCTCGCACCGAAGCGAGTCCGGCCACGTGTTTCAACAACTGCGGCAGGTCGAGGGGCGAACTTTGTAGGTCGAGTCGCCCCGCCTCGACCTTCGCCAGATCCAGAAGGTCGTTGATCAACGTCAGCAGATGCTCTCCGGAGCGGGTGATCATGGCTACCCTCTCCTGTTGTTGGGAATCCAGGCGCGTGTCACGCGCCAGCAATTGGGTATAACCGAGAATTCCGTTCAGGGGAGTTCGCAGCTCGTGGCTCATGTGAGCCAGGAAATTGCTCTTGGCCTGACTCGCGGCCTCGGCCGCTTCTTTTGCCTTCGCCAACTGTTCCTCCATGTCCAGCCGCGCCGCCACTTCCCGGCGCAGCGCCGCGTTCGCCTTTTGAAATTGAGTCATGGTGTTTTCGAGCCGGTCCTCGTGCTCGCAGCGCTTGAATTCGGCGGCCGCCCGGGTCGCGAACAATCGCAAAATGCCGAAATCGGTCTCGTTCCATTCGCGCTCGCGGGTATCCTGAACCGCGATGTGGCCGATGACTCCACCGGTGTCGTCCACGATGGGAATCGCGAGGAAACTCTGGATGTTCAAGCGCTCCAGAGTGGCACGAGCGCCCGGAAAGAGCTGGGCCACACGACGCGGAAAAGCGGCGATTCGCCCGTCCAGGATCGACTCACAGGGCGTGGCCGCGAGATTGAACCGCATCGGCTCACCGAAGTCGCCGTTGACCCAGATCGCACGAACGTCGGCTTCGTACTCGGCCGAGTCGATCTTCGAAACAAACACAACCGCGGCTTCCAATGCCTGGGCGAGAGCGCGGACCAGGTCGCGGAAGAAGCCCGTTCCCGTGTTCGAGGTAATCCCCTCGTTGAGAATCCGCACGAGCTCCGCTACATGCTCGCTCTGACCTTTGCTGTTGGCCAACTCATCTTCCGTCTCGAGGCGCTGTGCAACTTCACGCCGCAATTGCGCATTGGCCTTCTGCAGGGCGAGGTTCGCACCCTCCAGGCGTTTCTCGTAGTGGCGGCGGCCGATTTCGGCGCCAGCGCGAACCGAGAAGATGCGCAGGATTTCAAAATCCACCTCGCCCCAGTCACGCTCCCGCCTGTCGAGCACAGCCAGGTGGCCATGCACCTTACCCTCCTCGTTGCACAACGGGATGGCCAGGAAGCTCTGCGCATCCATGGTCTCGAACCACTTACGGTCCTTCGGAAACATTTCGCGGATGTTGCGTGGAAAGGCAACAATTTCGTTGTCGAGCACGCATTCGCACGGCGTGCCCGACAGATTGTAGACAAACGGGTCGCGGACCTTGCCCTCGCACCAGTAAGCAAGCACGTGGGCCTCGTAGGTTTCAGGGGTGATCTCGGAAACGTACGCGCACGTTGCCTCGAGCGTTCTCGCAAGCGAGCTCACAAGATGAGGAAAAAAGGTTGTGCCGCTGCGGCTGGCGACTCCTTCGTCGAGCGCCTTCAGCAGCTTGAGTGCCTGAAAGTCCGGCATAGTCTGTCTCAGCCCCCGACCGGCGTCCCGGCGCCGGTCCAGTGAGAGTACACCTCCTTACGCGGGAATCGCAGGACTCGAGGGGCGGCAGCGAGCGGCATTCCGGCGCTCGAGCCAGGCATCCAGTGAAATGCGGCCCGGGCCGAATACCGCCAATGCCAGCAACATGAATCCCCACAGCACATGCTGCCCCAATGCAGCCTCTGAGCCCTCGGCCAGCAGAACCTGCCGGTAAGAAATAACGGCCATCGCGTTCACAAAGAACGCTCCGAGCGCGCCGACGCGGCCGAACAGACCTAGAAACAGGAGCGCCGGAAAGAACAGCTCTCCGGAAGCCCCCGTAACCGCTGCAATCTCAGGTGGCAGGACCGGTACGTGATATTCCGTGCGGAACAGATCGAGCGTGCTGCTCCAGGATGAGACTTTGAGCCAGCCCGATTTCCAGAACTGCCAGCCGACGTAGAAACGTGTCGCCAGCAGCAGCATAGAGCGCAAGTGATCCAGCAGGCGGCCCAATGCCGCGTGCGCGGCGGTCAGGTTCAACAGGAGAGTCATGGCAAAATTCCTTTGTTGGCAAATGGAGGGGCAGTTTGAAGTTCGGAAATCATTCCGGACGCAATCAGGCGGCGCAGTGCATTCCCCAGGTCGAATGCAGGCTCCACCCGCTGCAGCGTGCTCAGGGCTTCGCCCAGAGTCTCGTTATGTGCAAAACATTCGAGCAGACGATAGTCACCGTACGGCACCCGAATCAACTCAACACCGCGAGCTGTGCGTCTGGTGACCAGATAGTCGGGTCCTGTGGCTAGATCCACTGTGAGATCAGGGTCCGCGTCAACCTGGTTGACCTGCCAGATCCGCAGGATGGGGTAGCTGGAGCTGGCCAGGTGACAGGCAGGGTGCAAGTTGAAGCGCAGCTCGCCGTATTCATCCGGCCTGACGCGCGCTAACGAACGCACATCGAATACTGGCGCGTCAGCCGCAATCGAGGCTTGCTCATACGCCCATTCGAGCGCTGCGACATCTGGAAGGTAGGCGTATTCGGTCCCCGCGAAGCACCTCCTCAGGTAGTTCGGAAACGGCGCGCCGATCGCATGCAGATCACCTGCCTGTGAAGGGTGCGCACGAAGGAAATTTCGCGCCAGTTGGCGGAAGTAGTCCTCGCCGACGAGCCGCTGGATCACTGGGAATTCCAATGCCAACGCCTTCAGGAAGCCCTCATTCAGATTGTTGACATAGATTTCGAACCCTGCTGCGGTTTGCGTCTCGCCCGGCACGGGCAACTCATTGAAGAGCGCCCCGACGAACCGTCTCTGCAAATCACGCAGCGATGACATGTTTGTGCTCCGCAATCCGGTCGGCCTTGCTGGCCTCCGCAACCAGCACTTCGAGTGCCGGAATATCCGCATCCCATTCGATCAGTGTCGGCACTCGCCCGAAAAGCTGCACAGCAAAGGCATACAGCTCCCAGACGGCATCGCACACGCGCTGATTGTGGGTATCTATCAACAATTGGCGTTCCCCAATCCGGCGCGCCATGTGTCCAGCCAGATGCATCTCTTCGACAGCGGCAACCGGCAGTGAACGCAGATAGACCTTGGGATCAAACCCGTGGTTTTGCGCGCTCACATACGCGTTATTGATATCCAGGAGGATCCCGCACCCGGACCGGTCGGCTAACTCGGTCAGGAACTCCCATTCCGCAAGCGTCGAATGGCGGAACTGCAAATAACTGGATACGTTCTCGATGAGGATCCGCCGCCCTAGAATCTCCTGTACATAACACACGCGGAAAACCAGATGCCGCAACGCTTCCTCCGTGTAGGGCAGAGGCAGCAGATCGTTCGTGAAGCGTCCGTCGACTGAGCTCCACGAGAGGTGCTCGGAGATCAACAGGGGCTCGAATTGCCGCACCAGGTTCGCCAGTTGCTGCAGATGCGCGCGGCTCAACGGATCTGTGGACCCGAGCGAAAGACCGACCCCGTGCAGGCTCAGTGGGTAGATCGACCGAAGTTGCTCCAGGTATTGACGCTGAACACCCCCTGCCGCGAAATAATTCTCGCTGTGCGCTTCAATCCAACCTACTGCCGGCCTTTTCTGCAGCAGTTCCTCCTGATGTTGCGCGCGAAGACCGATACCGGCTCGCAGCGGACGATCCGCTGCGACCGAGTATGACGTGTATCCGTCCACAGGCGTTCGGCTGCCCCAAATCACTTGGACGTCAGGCTACCGCCGACCAGGCGCTCGCAGGTGCCCTTCGGCAGCTTGACGAACTCCTTGGTGCTGCCGTCCTTGGTGGCCTGCCCGGCACACGCGTGCGCAGCGCCGGCGCAGTCGTTCTTGGCCGCTTTCGCGACTCCGTAACACTTTTCCGAGTTGGCATCATCGGCGGCGAGTACCGGGCCGGCCAACGCGAACAGGCTGCCGACGGCCGCGATGAGAAGGGTGGTCTTTGAAGTCATGTCTTGGATCCTCAGTTGCTTCAGTGATTTTCAGTGGCGCCGGCGGCTTTTGCCGCTGCGGCACATCGGTAAAGCAACGGCCGTGCCAAGTGACCAACCCTATGCAATTCAACGGGTTATGGATCCGACCCGCCCCAACGGACACCGGTCGGCCGTCACGGGCTGCGGCAGCCCACAATCGGTTGAGGGTGTCGGAAACCCGTTGCCCTGCGGCTCAACCAGGATCCGATTCGCAACCGGGTCGGGTAATCGTAGGCAGGAGAGCCGCGTCCAGGGCAAACTGACCTTTCACGGCAACTGCGCGTTACGCCGCAGGCTGCGGCGGTAACCGAAATGAGAGATGTCGGGCGGAAAGAACATCGCCCAATTCCACTCGAGAAACAGACGCGACTTGCGCGCCAGTGTCGGAATGCGCAGCAAGTACAGCCCGCGCCACATCAGCCACGCCACGAAACCGGAGATTTTGAGTCCGAACACTTCGGCTACGGCCTTGTTGTGGCCCACCGAGGACAACTGGCCCTTGGGACGATAGCTGAATGTTGTGGTGGGTTGACCATTCAGGCGGGCGACAATGTTGGCGGCGAGCACCGTAGCTTGCGCATCCGCGAATTGCGCGGTTGGAGGGGACACTTTGCCGTCCAACGCGTTGATCACGGCCGCGCAATCACCTGCCGCCCAGACTCCGTCCACTCCAGGAACTGACATATCGGCATTGACGACGAGACGGCCGCGAGCCTTTGGCGCAGGAATCTGCTCGAGCAGTGAATTCGGCTGTGTACCGATCGTACAAATGACCGTACCACCATTGATGATCTCTCCACCAACCAGCTCGACGCCGCGATCGGTTACGTTGTCAGCCCGCGCGTTCAATCGAACATCGATACCGCGGGCGCGCATCTTTCGGACTGTGAAATGTCCCAATTTCGCTGACAATTCCGGCAGGAGTCGCTCGCCACTATGCAGCAACACAATGCGCAAGTCATCGGCCGAAATCCGCCTGTAGTAACGCAAGCTGGCGTAAAGGAAATCCGCGAGCTCGCCGGCCGTCTCTACCCCGCTGAAACCACCTCCCACGACTATGAAAGTCGTCAGCCACCGCCTGTGCATCCGGTCAGGCTGCAACTCTGCCTGCTCCAAGCGGGCAATGATTCGATTTCGCAAGAACAGGGCATCGCCCAGCGTCTTCAAGGGCAGCGCATAGGATCCCATTCCCTTGACCACGTCCAGGTTTGCGTTGGTACCGCAGGCCAGCACCAGTTGATCGTAGTGCATGACCCCGGATCCTTCACCCAAGTACTGAATGGTCCGCGCGCTCGTATCGATTTCCGTTACTTGTGCCATGCAGACGTGGCTGCAGTGAATCATCTGCCGATGTGGCGCAATCACGTGTCCTGGAAGAATCGAAGCCCCCACGACCTCCGGTAGCAAAGGATTGAACGTGATGAAATTTTCCTGACTCACCAGAGTCAGTGTCCAATCCGGCGGAAGTGTGTGCTCGAGAGCCCGCGTCACGCGAGTGCCTGCGAACCCACCTCCGACGACCACTAAGTTCTTCAACATGAGGTGTTCTCCTAGTTTCGAGGTTGGGGAGCGGCGACCGCCAACAGGCTTGCGTGGCCGTCCGGGTCGTGAGTGAGCAGCCCCGACGCCCATCCCAAACGACTCTCGTGAAGCTCCCTGAATTCGGGCGATGGAGTTGCGGCGCGCAGATTGATCTGCCAGTACCACAGATCATCGGCCTGGGTATCCGGCGGCGAGACGCGCCCGGAGCGCGGCGCCAGATATTCGAGGAATTCCACGCCCGGCCCCTCGGCGGCCCGCAGGCTCGTGATGCGCAGGTGAGCGCCGAACACGTTGTTCAAATGCTCCTGCTCCGTGCCGTAGTTCTCGCTCGTTCCAACCACTCGCAGCCCGAGAACATCCCGATAGAAATGCAAACTCGCAGCGGTATCAGACACCACAATGGCCGTGTGATCGATGCCAAGAAACAAGTTGCGGTTGCCCTCGTGCCACTTCGCAAGTCCCTTGCCGGCAGGAAAGGCGAGCACCTCCAGGTAGTGGCCGTCCGGGTCCCGAAAATAGAAGGCCTCGATGCCTCCGGCAGCGGTATTCCAGTCGGGGAGTCTCTGTGGACCGCTCGAGGCATGCTCCACCTTGAAACTGCGCAGCCGTGAATACGCGGCGCGCATATCGCTGACTACGATCGCAATGTGCTGAAACCAGCGATCGTTGCTCCGCGAATCAACTGGAAACGGTCGTCCCCGGGGCGCCAGGAATTGAACCAGCTCAATGTACTCATTCCCCAACCGCAGCCGCACTGCACGCAGCCTCAATCCGAAAACACCCAGGAGGCGCTCATAGTCTTCTCCTGCAACTTCGCGATCAGCAACCTTTTCGAATGCCAGCACACGTGTGTAGAAGTCGACAGCCTTCTCCATATCACTTACCGTAAGCGACACGGAGTCCACTGCACTCACGCGTGGTTCGACCGCGTTGCTGTCATGAACTAGCAGTGACAACAGAATCGATAACAACAATCTACGCATGTCTGAATCCCCCCGCGAACTGTTTGGCGACCCGGTCCGCCACACGCAAGCCCCACGCATAGATGGTCAGTGACGGGTTTACTCGGCTGGAACGCGGCAGAACGCTTCCGTCGACCACATATAGGCCAGCCATCCCGTGCACTTGCCCATGTCGATCAACAACCGAACTGCTTGCATGCTCGCCGCATACGAGCGAGCCGCAGGCGTGAGCCGTACCGTTGAGTCCAATCCGGCGGGTAAACGTCAGAAATCCGGCTTTGGCGAGAGCCCACTGAAATGCACGCGTGAATGCCTTGTGCTCACGTGCCGCGCTCGGGGTCCGATCTTCGTCGTAGTCGAGTACAGGATGATCCGCCCCATTGATCGCGCCGATGACGCGGTTGCGCGGGTCTGATCCGTCTTCGGTTTGAAGGAAGAATCCGTACGATCGTCGACCCACTTGCCGCCGAAGGTATTCGGGCACGGCCTTGGGTACCAATGTGGCAATCAGCTCCGAATCGAAACCCAGCGGCTGGACACTGGAATGCCCGAATTGCTCGTGCGTGATCACAACCGTCTTGCGCAGGAGATCGGTCATCGAGCGGCCGGACAGTGCAATCAGGGCGGTCAGTAAATGCAACTTCACGTTACGGCCGATATGCGCTCCAATCGGCAGCAGCTTGCCGAGCCCTGCGAATTCCAGGTACCGACCGAGGATACGAGGCGAGTGCAATGCTCCAGCGGCAAGAAACACCCGTGGTGCCAGAATCCGGCGTCCATCAGTCAACTCGACTCCAACGATGGTTGCCGGCGAGGCGGCATGCCCGAGCAGCGAAAACACCTCGGCGTTCACAGATAAGGTGAAACCGGGATGACCTCTCAACAACGAAAGAATCGATCCATCGGCCTCACCTTTGAGCCCGGCCACTGAGGCAAATCCATCAAAGTGCGTAGCTTCCACTCGGTCGGCGGTAATGCAGGGGGCGAGCGATAGAGGAATAGGCTCCACGTCCCACTTACCTTTTAATCTACACAGAATGTCGGCAAGGTTCGGTTCGGTATCAAACAGGCGAACGCCCAGCAATCGCTCCGCTTCCTGGTAGTAGGGCTCCATGTCGGCCAGTGAGACAGGCCAGCTCGTGCATTGATGGACGGAGTCCGCCTGAAACTCATGCGCGCCGAAGCGCAGCAGCGCGGCCCCATACCACTTGGTCTTCCCTCCGACATTGAAGTGTTCCTCCGGGCAGACACTACGACCTCGGCCATCCTTCCAGATCTCGCGGCTGAGGAACTTGCCCTCGTGAACCACACGTTGGATGTCGAGAGTACTGCCGTCGACCGGCAAGTGATCGCCCTTCTCCAACAAGATGACCTTGAGTCCACCCTGAACCAGGCGATATGCGGTAGCCGCGCCTCCCGCGCCTGAGCCGATGACAATCGCGTCGTACTGAGGCGCGTTCATGACTTGCTACCCCCAATGGCAGGGTCGTAGCCGCAGTGGATGCACCGCTGATCATCAGCATGCAGGAGCTTTGCGCATGCCAACCTGCGTACACCGCGAATGGCAAGAAACATCTGTGCGGCGGTTAGCATGCCAATCAACGGCGCACACACATAAATCCAATAGTAGTCCCATTGCATCGCGGGCGCCGCGGATGCGAACGTGCGTGCGGGATTCATGCTCATGCCGGAGAGCGGCGATTCGAAACTGATGTACAGCGCCACGAGCGTGCCGGCCGCAAAGCCCGTCAGCCCCGCGAAGCGCGGCGTGCCCGACAGAGTCAGAATCACAAACATCAACACGGCTGAGATGATCATCTCAGCCACAAAAGCGACTGCCGCGCCGCCGGTTCCGGGCATGGTCGCGGCGTAGCTCACAGGAGCGTCGGTAAATGCAGGTCCTAACAGAGAGGCCACCAGAAGCACGCCCGCCGTTCCTCCTGCAAGCTGGGCGATGACATAGAACAGGGCATCCCAGCCATGGGTCTTGCCCAACCGCAGGAATGTGAGAGTCACCGCGGGATTCAGATGGGCGCCCGATCGCCTCCCCCACGGGGAGTGGATCAACGCAATTGCGGTGAGTCCCATCGCGATCCCCGCGACGACATTGCGCAGCAGGGGATCGACCACCATCCTGCTCAGCGACGATGTGGGCGACCCCAGTGCCGTGGCTACGAGCCCCGCGGCGATCATGAAGGAACCCAGGCCCCAGGCTTCGATGAGATACTCCGGCCAATGAGTGCGTAATGCCTGTAAGGGGGTCATGTCAGCCTCCCGTCTCAAAGCCGGGGTACAGCGTCATACCCCCGTCGACAAACAGGCTGATCCCGTGAACGTAGTCAGCGTAGTCAGACGCCAACCACGTGGCCGCGCGCCCAATCTCTTCAGCCTCTCCGATCCGCTTGTACGGAATCAGCTTCATCAGCTCCTGGTACGCCGCGGGCGTATCCCAGGCTTCCATGTTGATCGGCGTCCGTATGGCGCCCGGACAGATGGAATTGACCCGGATGCGATACGGGGCTACTTCCTGCGCAAGGCTCTTCATCATCAACATCACGCCTCCCTTGGAGGCTGCATAGTTGACGTGTCCCGCCCATGGAATCACTTCGTGAACCGAGCTGATGCACAGGATCTTGCCGGCCGAGCACGAGACTTCAGGGTTCACACCGCGTCGGCGGAACTCCCGGACGGCCTCGCGAGCGCACAGAAACTGGCCCGTCAGATTGACACCCAGTACCCGGTTCCACTGCGCCAGTGTCAATTCGTGAAACGGAGCATCCTGCTGCAAACCCGCGTTGTTGACGAGGATATCGACAGTACCGAACTCTGCGATCATTGTTGAGAACATGCTCGACACCTGGCGCTCATCCGAAACGTCGGCCCGGATCGCCATTGCACGAGTTCCCTTCTCGCGCAGTTCCTGCGCGAGCGCCTGAGCCTTGTCCTCGCCTGAAACGTAGTTGATTACGACGTCCGCGCCTGCATCGGCGAGCGACATTGCAATAGCCCGGCCAATACCGGAACTGGCACCCGTGACGAGTGCCTTTTGGCCGCCCAACAGCTTTTGCGCGGGACAACGGGGCATGACGGGTTCTGGAAGATGAGCGTAGCGAGCGGGAGCGTTCATGGTGAGACCCTCGAGTTGAATCAGGATTTGAGCTCGGTGTGGGCATAGCGGGGCATCAGTAGTTTCGCGACCAGACCGGTCCAGCCGGTCTGATGCGAGGCGCCGACGCCCCGGCCCGTATCGCCGTGAAAGTATTCGTAGAAGAGCAGGTGATCCCGGAAGTGCGGGTCGGTCTGCATGCGGGGGTGGTGCCCGAAAGCCGGCCGGCTGCCGTCGCGATCCGCGAGGAAGATCCGAGTCAGGCGCGCCGCGACCTCATTCGCCGCCTCGTTCAAAGAGACGAAATGTCCGGAACCGGTCGGGCACTCGACCTTGAACTCATCGCCATAGTAGTGATGGAATTTTTGCAGCGACTCGATGATGAGGAAGTTGACGGGAAACCAGATGGGTCCGCGCCAGTTCGAGTTGCCGCCAAACAGGCCACTATCCGATTCGGCGGGCTGATAGCGCACCGTCAGGTCCATGCCGTCATGGTTATAGATATAAGGATCGCGCTCGTGCACCCGTGACAGCGCGCGAATGCCGTAGTTCGACAGGAATTCGGTCTCGTCCAGCATGCGGCGGAGCAAGCGCTTCATGCGATGTCCGCGCAGCAAGGACAGCAGCCGCCGATGACCGCGCCCTTCCTCGTTCCAGTGTGAAACCAAAGCCGCCAGGTCAGGGCGATATTTCAGGAACCACTCCAAGCGGCGCTTGAAGTCCGGCACCTTATCGAGCAACTCGGGCTCGAGCGTCTCGACCGCGAACAGCGGAATGAGACCGACCATCGAGCGAATCTTCAGCGACTGCATGCGCCCGTCGGGAAGATGCAGGACATCGTAGAAGAACTCGTCCTCATCATCCCACAGCCCGACACCCAGGCCGTTTTCACCGCCAATGTGATTCATTGCTTCTGCGATGTGCAGAAAGTGCTCAAAGAACTTGGTAGCGATGTCCTCATAAACCCGGTTGCGCTGCGCCAACTCCAGGGCGATGCGCATCAGGTTCAGGGCGTACATGGCCATCCAACTGGTGCCGTCGGCCTGATCGATGTGGCCACCCGTCGGCAGTTGACTGCTGCGATCAAACACCCCGATGTTATCCAGGCCGAGGAATCCTCCCTGAAACACGTTGCGCCCTTCGGCATCCTTGCGATTGACCCACCAGGTGAAATTCAGCATCAACTTGTGGAGGATACGTTCGAGGAATTCGAGGTCGCCGTCGCCGCCGCGCTGTTTGCGGTCGATCTGGAACACCCGCCACGCCGCCCAGGCGTGTACGGGCGGATTGACGTCTCCGAATGCCCATTCGTAGGCCGGCATCTGGCCATTCGGATGCATGTACCACTCGCGAGTCAGTAAAATCAGTTGCTCCTTGGCGAATGAAGCATCGAGGTGTGCCAGGGGGATGCAATGAAACGCCAGGTCCCAGGCGGCGTACCAGGGATATTCCCACTTGTCCGGCATGGACAGGACATCCGCGTTATTGAGATGCAGCCACTCACGGTTGCGGCCGTGGCGCCGGCCATTCGGTGGTGGCGGTTGCGCCGGATCTCCGTTCAACCATTGCGGGACGTCGAAATGGAAAAACTGCTTGCTCCAGATCATTCCTGCAAACGCCTGACGCTGGACTCGACACGCGTCCGCACTCTCGATGCCCTTCTGCAGGTCCGCATAGAATTCATCGGCTTCGCGGATTCGCCGGTTGAATACCTGCGAGAAGTCAGCGAACGGCTTTGTCAACTCACTGCGCGTCAAGCGCAACCGAAACTCGGCGCGGCCGTTGACCGGCACTCTCTCGCGGTACCAGACGGCCGCCTTGGTCCCGGTGTGATTCGGATTCACAGCATCGGTCCGGCTGTTGACCACACGCTCGTGAATCGCATCCTTGGGGTAGGCCGGTCCGGACGGGTCGTTCCAAAGCTTGCTCGTGTTGGTTTCGTTGTCGCAGAACAGGAGATCTTCGGGACGTCCATCCGCATACAGAAAGTACGTTCCCAAACCAGCGTGCTCTGCCCTGATCACCTGCGCGCCCGATGAAGTGAGCTCCGGTTTGGTCCGCCCCTCCTTCCAGCTCCAGGTGTTGCGAAACCAAAGGTGAGGCAGCACGTGAATGTGCGCGGGCTCCGGCCCCCGATTCTGGACGCTCACGCGCATCAGGATGTCGTCCGGGCCCGCCTGCGCATACTCCACGTACACATCGAAATAGCGGTTGTCCTCAAACAGCCCCGTGTCGATCAGCTCATACTCGGACCGCCCTATGCCCCGACTCCGGTTCTCCTGCAGCAGATGGCCATACGGGTACTCGCGCTGCGGGTACTTGTAGAGCATCTTCAGATAGGAGTGGCTGGGGGTGGCATCGAGGTAGTAGTAGAGCTCTTTAACATCCTCTCCGTGATTGCCTTCGCCGTTCGTCAGACCGAACAGCCGCTCTTTCAGGATGGGATCGCACGTGTTCCACACGGCAACGGCAAGACAGAGCCGTTGTCGGGAATCGGAGAGTCCGGCAATGCCGTCTTCACCCCAGCGATAAGCTCTGCTGCGGGCGTGGTCGTGTGGGAAGTAATCCCAAGCATTCCCATGCGGGCTGTAGTCTTCGCGAACGGTTCCCCATTGACGCTCCGACAGATACGGCCCCCAATTCTTCCATCCGATTGCCGTCTCCAGTCGAGATTGCTCGACATTCTTATGTGTCATGATTGCTCACTCAGGTAGTGCCAGGCGCGAAGTGTTTCAGCGACGCTCCAGGCTTGCGCAAAACAACCCCGTGGCGCATGCGGTGCGTCGCCATCAAAGATTTCACTGACTGTGCCCAGACACGCATCATCCAGATGAAGTGCGAGGCCTTCGAGGAGGCTCAGAGCCTGCGGCGCATTGCGAAAGACGCGATGGTGCGCAAGCGCAAACGGGCCCAGTAGCCAACTCCACACGGTACCTTGGTGATAGACCGCATCCCGCTGCCCCGCGCCTCCGACATACGATCGCGCGTACCTGGAGTCACTGGAAGCAAGGCTTCGCAGCCCCACGGGTGTCAGCAATTCGCGCGCGCATACTTCAACCACAGCACGCTCGTGGGATGGATCGAGCAAGCCCGTGCCGAGGGAGACGGCGAAAATCTGGTTGGGCCGAAGAGCCGTATCCTTGCCGGGCGCATCCGGTCCACCAATGACGTCGTATAGATAACCGCCTTCCTCGAACCAGAAAGCGGCCTGGAACGCCTGTTTGACCCGGTCGGCGGCCGACCCGAAATGGGCAGCGCCAGACGAATCATTCAACTCATTCGCCCACTCAGCCATCTTCATGAGCCCAAAGTGCCAAAGCGCGTTGATCTCTACTGCTTTACCGATACGTGGAGTGACGACCCAATCTCCAATCTTTGCATCCATCCAAGTTAGCTGAACGCCTGTTGCACCTGCTCGCAACAAGCCGTCCGTCGGATCAACCCGGATGCCGTGGCGCGTCCCACGCTCGTGCCAGTCCACGATCTGCTTCAGTGTCCGGTAGATTTCCCCCAGCAGTGACCGATTCGGGGTGGCATCGAGGTAGGTGGATACGGCATGAAAAAACCACAATGCCGCATCGACCGTGTTGTACTCGGGCGCCTCGCCACTGTCGGGGAAGCGGTTGGGCAACATCCCCTGATCGGCATGCCGCGCGAACGTGCGCAGAATCTCGGCCGCATCCTCCAGCCGGCCGGTCGGGATAGTCAGTCCTGGCAGCGCAATCATGGTGTCGCGGCCCCAATCGCTGAACCAGGGATAACCTGCAATGACCGTCTTCCCGGCGGGCGCTCGATTTACAATGAATTGATCGGCAGCCAATGTGAGTCGTCGGATCCACGACGGCGCCCTTGCAGGAACCGTCTTCAACACCGACTCTGTGCGCGTGGAGTGACTGCGCAGGGCTGCTTCGGCAGCCAGCGGCTCACCCGCTTCTGAGGTAGCTATCAAGGTGGCTGTCTCTCCCTGTTTCAAGGCACAAAGGAAAGTACCCACACTGAGCAAATCTTCGGAATCATCCAGGCCGCGTTGGCCTTCTGCGCGATGCTTGAATCGCCAATACCATTCGGGTTGCAGCCGGAACTCGCCACGGTCCAGCAGCAGACGATAAGGTCGAGCACCACTGAAGGCTGCAACAGCACATCCTCCCGCTTCGGCGCGAACATCGAGCGACCAGCCCCCTTGGGCGTGACTGTGATAGTCGCGGTATGTGCACAGCGGATTCAGGTCGAGCCCGATCGCCGTCCCGGCAACCAGAAGACGGAAGCTGACGTATGTCGTGTTGCGACCTTCCGCCATCCACAGACGCTGCTCGAGCACCGCGCCTTCGATGACGTAGCGCCATGTTGGAATACCGTCGACAACACGGAAGTTCGCGAGGAACTGAAAGCCCTGCGGGGCTATCGTGCCGTCGGTAAACTCATTGCAACTGAGCTGGTAGCGCCGCTCACCCAGAGTGACGGTCACGTCTGCTTTGGCCAACATGACCACCCTGTCTACCGGCGGCCGCAGCGAAGCGGTCAGCCAGCTATGATAGCGTCGTGTATTGGCCTGGGAAATTGTTCCGCAGGCGAATCCACCGATGCCATTTGTCACCAGCCATTCCCGTGCGAGTGCATCGGGTTCCTGAGCAATACAAGATCGGGGGAGCGTCATGGCCGAATCCCGGGAATCAGAAGTTGCACTCGGTAGAGCGCGCTTCTTGCGCACAAATACAGCGTTCGGCCGTCTTCTGCGCCCCAGGCGAAGTTGTGGACCGGCTTGGGCGCGCGAATCGTTCCGAGGTGCTTGCCGGTGGCATCGAATATCCACACACCGCCGGGAGCCGACAGATACAGGTTGCCCCTGACATCGGCCTTCATCCCATCCAGAGCCTCGTCGCCGGGAATCTGGCGCGTCAGATCAATGAAGACTTCGCCCTTACCCACGCTGCCATCGGGCATGACGCGATAGCGCGTCACTGTCTTTGCAGCGGGGTCCCAATTGCTCACATAGAGATACTTCTCGTCCGGGGAAAAGGCGATGCCATTTGGACCTTTGAGGTCTTTGGTCAGGAGCTGCAAGTGACCTGACTTCCAGCGGAAAACGCCGCTGTAAGGCAACTCCCTGCGAGGGTCGTCGAAGAACTTGGGCAATCCAAAGGGCGGATCCGTGAAGTACAGCGAGCCGTCCGACTTGTAGACCAGATCATTTGGGCTGTTGAGACGCTTCCCCTCGAATGAGGCGGCCAGTACGGTCAGCGAGCCATCGCGCTCGAGCCGGGTGACTCTATGACGGCCGTGCTCGTTGATTGTCAGCCGCCCTTCTCGGTCCAATGTCAGCCCGTTTGAACCGGGTTGACCGTATTCCGCAATATCGGCGCCGTCATAACCGCTCTTCTCGCGGAACACGGCGAGCGGCTTGCCTTCTGTATATTGGTAGATGGTGTTGTGATTGGGATCGCTGAAGAGCAACGCCTGTTGTTGGCGAATCCAGATCGGCCCCTCGGTGAACTGGAAGCCCTCAGCCACTTTGAACAGCTTCGCGTTGGCGGGCACAATGGCTTCTATGGCGGGGTCGTCGCGCTCCACCGCGATGTTGACTTCGTGGGGTGAGACAGCAACCGGAGACTCGCTGCCGGGCAGGAACTGCAGCTTCGCTTCATGTATGAATATATAGTTGGTGGGCGCATCGGAAATCGGCCCATTCATCCCGAAGACGGCCAATTGGATGTGCTGGCCGGGCTGGGCATCCCTGGCAATCAGCACACGATTGGGTGCGTTCCAGCCGGCGACTACGGAGCCGCCGCTTTGACCGAACTGCCGCCCAATTTCGCCGTCCACCCACACTTCGGCATAGTCGTCCAAGCGGGTCTCGAACCAAACTGAAGATCCCTTTGTGTCAATTCCGCCCACGCTGTCGGGCAGCGTCAGGTTGATCCGGTACCAATTAAAGGAGACACGGCCTGTGCCCCGGCGCGCGGCGAGGGAAGTCGGTTCGATCGTTTGCCAATGCGAGTCATCGAAGTCGGCTGGACCCGCGTGTGGTTCGATGTCATTGGTTGTCCGCTCACGCCCGGTCGGTTGTCCTGCGGCGTCAGGCGCGCGGAAGGCGGTCTCGACGATTCGCGCGTCGGAGTATCTCCACGAGCCCTTTACCGCAGCGATACCGGAATCAGTTGCAAGGTCGACCGTGGCGAGCGGCGTTGTCATCGATTCGTGGTCGCTCACAGTTCCAGCCAGCGCCGGCGCCATGACGGCAATACTCAACAGGAGTTGGATCGCCAGGGATCTCATGACTGCGTTTCACCTGATGACTTGATGACGTAGTAGCGGAAAGGCGCGTGAACCACCTTGAACCAGTGGGGGACTCCATTTGGGATTGTCATCACGTCGCCTTTAACGAGCTTCTGCTCGGTGCCTCCTTCGATTTCTCTACCCCGAATTTCGCCGGGCGACTGTTCATGTGGTTCAACAACTCGCCCACCGGTGACGACAGTCGCGGTGCCTTCGAGCACATAGAGAATGTCCGTATCGGCGAGATGGACCTCCGCCTCGCCCGATCCTTCGCGTCTGCTTGCGTTGACACTGAATCCGGGGCCTGTCGCAACCGTGCTGCCCGTAGTGCCGGCCGAATACGCATTGGTCACCGCAGCCGCGGGTACGTGATTCACCTTTGCCGTGGAGTGGTTTGCATCGATGGCCGCAGCGCCTGCCATCGCGACCTCTTCATCCTGTTGGGCACTCGAGGCACCACTCACACCGATTCCACCGACGATCTGGCCCGCCGCGACAATAGGCACACCACCCTGAAGCGGTGTAAACCAGGTGACGGCGGCCACATCGACCATCGCGGTCCGCCCTTTGTTGATACCCTCTTCGATGCCGCGAGTTGGCCGCTTGAATACAACCGCTGTGCGTGCCTTTCCAACAGAGATGTCACTTCCCGCTGAAAAGGTGCCGTCGAGCCGCTCGACATAGATCGTATGCCCACCCGCATCCACCACCGCGATGGAAGCGCCCGGGGCGTTGTGTGTCCTCGCGAACTCCACTGCCGCGGCTGCCACGCGCTTAGCCCCCTCCAGAGTCAAAGAAGGCTGATTCACAATGTCAGCACCGAGCGCCACATGAGAGGCGATGAGAGTGAACAGACCCACAGCTAAAGACGATCTCATGGCGTGCTCCCCAAATTGGCTGGCCCAAGACGGGCATGTTGCGCGGCAAGGTTGATGAAGGCCGGCGGCCGCGCGGCACCCGACGGCAGTCGCGAGTGCATATGGGTTCGCGAGCTCAATCGTTCGAGCCTGCGCAAAGTCTCGCCAAGCCGCTTGGGTGTACCGAGGTCCGACCATCCGCATAGCGGTGCGGCGACGACACTCAGCGACTGCTCGGAGCCCTGTGTAATCGCGCTCGAGAAGTCGATTGACGGCAAAGTGGCGTACATCTCACGCAGCGCTCGAGCAGAGTCCGCGCGCGCCAGGGCAGTCGCCATGGCCTCGACGCTGTCAGGCATCCTGCGGCGGAATATCCCCAGCAGAGACGGACCATCCGCCGCAAAAATGAAGCTATTCCACAGTGCTCCAGCACAGAGCAGCTCCCTGGCCCGGGCCGGGTCGGGCTTCTCTACGAAGCGCAACACCGCGTACGTGTCGGCGGCCAGCATCCGGCCAGGCACGATGTAACCGAGATCCGGATCCGGTTCCTCCGGTTCGATGCCGACCATCGCCAGTCCGCGTGCTTCGTTTCCTACACGGGTGACGGCAGTGCGGGCTGCACTGGCCAAAGCGCTTTCATCACGCACATGGTGATCGGCAGGCAGGAACAAAATTCGCGCGAACGGATCGCGCGCAAGGATTGCCAGAACGGCAAGCAAAATTCCGTGGGCGGTACCGCAATTGGTCGGTTGCACGAGGGTGTTGGCTTCGCGCATCGCCCAGCGCATCCGCGCCCAGTAGCGGCGATGCTGATCGGAAACCATCACGTAAACCCGTTCGGCAGGCACAACCTTGGAGGCGCGGGAGACGGCTTCCTCGAGCAGCGATCGGCCGCCATCGAGGGAGCAAAATTGTTTTGGCACCGCATTGCCGGCGGGATCGGTGGTGAGCGTGGCGAGCCGAGTGCCATCGCCTGCGGCGAGCACGACGGCCCAGGTATTTCGGCACGCTCTCATTGCAGCCGCCCTTGGGATGCGCGTCCCGAGCGATGCCAGGAAATCCCCCGCGCCCCGCGAGTCAACCAATGCTCATGCAACGTCGTCAGATCGTGCGGCAGGTTCGCTGGCGGCCAGCTCTTGTGGGTTGGCACAGTCACAATCAATGCCTGTTCACGATAGGTATCGATGGGTCGATCCGGCTCATTTTTCACGGCTGCGGCTCCCTTCGGCGACAGCGTGTTCAGGCGTTTGCCAGACACACTGTCGCCGAATTGAATTTACTGTTTGGGTGTTGGATCCTTGACGTTGACGACACGTCCGCCGGAAAGCCGTTCGCAGGTTCCCTTCGGCAGGTAAACCCAGGCTTCCGCGCTCGAGTCGGCGGTCGCATGCCCATGACAGGCATTCGTGCTGGTGGCACAGTCGTTCTTGCCGGCCTTGACGATGCCCGCACACTGCTCCTTGCCATCCTCGGCGGCGAGGACCGTGCCTGCGACCGCGAGGCTGGAAAAAGCCAACACGCCGGCGATGACGGCGCGAATTTTCGAATCATGTTGTGACATTGAATGCTCCACGAGTTGGATGTTGCGACGATGCGCGTCGCCCGCGGCGTACCTAAAGCAACGCTTGTGCCAAACAACCGAAGGTAAGCCAAAAATCTTGTAACTCCTTGAGCTATCTGGATCTTTGTCTATCTGCAGGAGAATCAGGCGCACTGCGCTGATACCCGCGAGGAGGCCAGCGCCGCAATGGGTTGCGGCTGCTGACAGCGGGTTACGGGCGCGTACAGTCAGAAGTTAGTCAGACCAGGGCGGGCGCAATGGCCCGAGCGAATTGGGTCAAAAGGCGCGCAGGCCATACATCGGCGGCAGGGGCACCGGGGGTGTTGAACTTGCGGGTCGCGTCAGCGTCCACGAACCTCGGACCGGGACTCAAATGCCGCATGCAGCCCGATGGCCAGCAATATCGGCGCGGCAATCAGAAACAGTACAGGTGTGATGATGAATGTTCGTATCAATACCCAGGCCATGATCGCTCTCCCCATCGGGGCGGCCTCGCCCATCGAGCCCGCCGGTTGATAACAGCGAAAGCAACGGACATGCCAAGAGCTCGCGTGCGCCGTGAAACGCGACAACCTGTTAATTGCCCAACAACTCGGGACTCTGTCGCCGGCGGTGCAATGCCTCGAGCCGCAAGCGGCCACGGCGCTGACCGTCAGCGGCTGCGGGCACTGCAAATAGTTGCGGCCCGGTCATATCGCGCCGCTCATCTATTTCGGGGAGACTGTCGACCCAGCGCCACCGCGGACTCCAACGAACCAGTTGACTTTAGGCACTGTTGTCGTCACCCATTGGCATGGAAGCATGCAGGTGACAGAAAACAACTTTCTTTTCTAACGCGGAGTTTTAAATTGTGAACAAATTTACAGTCGGATTGTCGCTGGCCGCCGTCCTGGCGGCCCAAGCGGCCAATGCAGGCCTACATTACTCATCCCCGATAACAGTCAGCGGCACCGTCGCGTATGGCCAAGTGCGCGCGGCCCGGTTCAGCGCCGATAGCAAGCAGTTCATCGGGTGCTCTGCCTACGGTGCCGTCAATACATACAGCACATACGTGGCGTGCTCAGCATCAGATGCTGCAGGTCACACCCTCTACTGCTCTACTTACAACCCAAACTACTACGTGTGGCAAGCTGCCATGTCGGTCAACGAAAGCAGCAGCATCATTTTCAACGCGGACTCGCACGGCAACTGCATCTACGTTTACGTCAGCAATACCTCACCGAATCTCTAAGGGGAAGCACCATGGTCAGATCGTGGTCCGTTTGTACATTGTCTGCGGTAATCGGAATCTGCAGTGGTTGGATTTTGCACGGGTTTGATTCTCCCGACGCGAATCAGTCGGCAGCACCAGCCACAGCGCAAGTTGCACCGCCGCTGTTTCCTCAGCCCCAGGCCGCGGCACAATCCGGACTCGATCTGGCTCAACTGCACGCCGCGATCAGGGAGGAGCTGGCGGCTGTGAAATCGCAACCTGTGAATGAGCGTCAGCCAGCCCCTGCGGCCAAGGCAGGCGCGCCTGCGTCTCCAGAGCTGATCGCGCAACGGCGCGAGGCGGTGCAAGACCTTCAGGCAATGATCACCGCGGGTGAGTGGGGCAATGCTGAACGCGCCCAGTTTCAGCAGAAGTTCCTATTGCTGGACCCGGAACAGGCCCGTCAAGTGTTGCAGCAGATTACAATGGGGCTCAACAACGGAACCATCCACTCGCAGATCGATCTGCCGCTGTGACGCAGTGTGGGTTACGTCGCCGGTGCTCTCGCCCCGTGCGGCGAACTCGATATCTTCTTCACGAGCGTGCCCCAACGCGGGTCCCCGTGCAAAGATGCAAAGACCGGGTCTACTGGCGTGTGCAAGGATAGATCGCGATTGGCGTAGGCTTTGTTCAGCCACCGGAATGCCTCGTCCTTCTCTCCACGCATCGTATAAGCTGTCGCAATCCAATAGGCGTCACCGTCGCCGACTTTTTGGGTGACGGCGGCGAGAAGTTCGTCAGATTCGTGTTTGTGACCGAGCGCGAATTGGATGCCCGCTAAAAACGATTGGCGGGCTGGGCTCGATTCCTCAACAGTGGCCTCTGTAAATGCGTCGGCCAATTGCCCCCGGTAGTAGAGCACCTGCGCCAGGTAGAGATGGCTGTAGCCAAATGTCGGACTGATGCTGATACTCTGGCGAAATGCGCGCTCAGCACCGGCGAGATCTCCGGCATCGCGCAACACGGCGCCGAGACCCTGGTAAGCGTCAGGACTGAGCGGGTCGCTGATGACGGCCTGATGAATCAACCGCTCAGCGACATCCATTCGGCGCACAACGGCTGCGATCCATGCGCTGTACATCAGCGCGACTGGATCGTTGACTCTGCTGGCGAGAGCGGAATCGAGCTCGTGATTGCAGCCCGCAAGATCGTAATCGTAATACGCGTGCACCCAAGCAAGCGCGCTATGTGCGAACACTGAGGTTGGATTCCGGCGCACGATGTCCTGGGCAAGATCGCGTACGAGTGGCCATCCAGTCGTCGATGGAATTCCGTTGTCATACACCAGGTTCAGATCGGCCAGGAGCAGGCCCTCCGCAGCGCGCGTCAGCGCCGGTTCGAGCGCGAGCGCCTGCTCAAAGTCGGCCTGCGACTCCCGCAGGGCACTCATATCGCCGCGGTCGAACGCGAGGCGGCCGCGCAGGTAAAGCATGTACGCCTCGGGATTGCGCACCGATTCATTGGCAGGTTGATTCGATGGGGTTACGACCACCCGCAGCTCCCGCGCAATGCTGGTCGCCACCTCATCCTGCAATACCAACACGTCATGAAAGTCGCGGTCGTAGCTCTCCGACCAAACGTGAGATCCAGTGTGGCTGTCAATTAGCTGCGCCGTCACCCTGACACGCGGCCCGGATGTGCGGACACTGCCTTCTACAATGTAGGCCACACCCAGTTTCGTGCCGACAGTGCGCAAATCCTCGTTTTTTCCCTTGAACTGGAAGGCGGAGGTGCGGCCAATCACATTCAGTTGCGGAATCCGGGTCAGCAGGTCGAGAATTTCCTCCGCCATGCCGTCGGCCAGATAGTCCTGATCATGGGCCTGGCTCAGGTCCAAAAACGGCAAAACGGCGAGTGCCTTGTTTGATTCACTGAGGGTCCCTGCAGACTCACGGTTGTCGTGGTTGTGAGTTGAGCGTGAAAGAACCCAGAGCACGCTGCCTGCAATCAGCAGTAGCGCCACGAGGATCGAGATCTCCGCGCGGCTGACGCGATGCTGTGCACGATGGCCGTGATACCAGGCGAGCGTCACGGCAAACGGAAGGCCTAGCAACAGGACATAGAACGTAAACCGGGGAACGCTGGACGGCCACTCGAAGGCTTCGCGCAACATCTGCGAGCCGTGCAAGGCGGCATATCCGAACGCGACATACGCTAACGACCACTCGACGACCTTGTGCCGCTTGACGCGATCCCAAACCGAATCTCCAACGACCGCGGCGCGTTCGGTAAACGGCTGCGGCTTCGGCGCCTCCGCTGCGTTTTGCTGCGCTGCACTTTCTTCTTGATTCGCCATGGCCCCGGCTTGCGCTGAACGTGCGCTTGGCAGCATGCCCGGACCTTGGGCCTAGCGCAAATCAACTCAAAGCCTGCAGCGCGGCCCACTATCGGGTGTGGGCGCGCGCTCCACAGGGGACTGGCGGCCCTAATTCCAATGGTTGCGTTGGCGGAACTCCTTCGCTTGCCGTTCGGCTTCGTCTCGCCCCAACCCATATCTCTCCTGCAACTTGCCGGCGAGCTGCTCACTCTTCCCCTCGAGCTGCTGCAAATCATCGTCGGTCAGCTTGCCCCACTGTTCCTTCACCTTACCCTTGATCTGATGCCAGTTACCCGCCATACGGTCATTGTTCATGACAACTCCTCGTGATATTGAAGGAGCTCATTGTAGGGAGTGTCAGCGGCCCGGCTAAACATCCTCAGCCTGATTCCGGCGTCGGACAGTTTTGACAACTCGGGCCACCTCAGTGATGGGAGCACATCGCAAGCAGGAGGATGATTGGAATAGGCACCCCTAACAGCCACAGCAGAATTCCCCGACCCATAACAATTCTCCGAATTGAACGTTGACTGTGCATTCAACGTCCAGCACGCATCCCTGTTCCCGGATTCATCGGGCACGACCGGTGTCGAGCGGTTGCAATCAGTCAGTGGCTCGACAAGGCGTGCCAGAATTCGTCAATCCGCTCTCGAAGCCCCGCGGAGACGCTGTTCAGATCACCGATTTCGAGTTGTGCCCTCTGCAGCACCTGCGGGCCGAAGTCGGAGCGGCCCTCCAACGTGAAACCACAGCCGCAGGATGTTGCAAGGTGCGTTGCAATATTCACCAATGCGACGAGCGGCCTGTCGGCAGCGGGCGCTTCTTCCGGCTCATGATGGTGGGCCGCCACAGAGACCAACCGCGCCGGTAACTGCCACGCTTCCAGAACCACCCCACCACAGAGCTCGTGAGAGGTGCTCGAATGGGCACTTTCCAGGTCCCGTACTGCGGTTGTGCTCCCGGCTCTCCTTGCCTGGTCCAGTTCGCGAATACCGCGGGAGTCGACGCAGGCTTGCAGCGCAACGCCAATGTTGTGAAGTATGCCGGCCGTAAATGCCTCCTCTCGGTTCGGCAGGTGCGCAGCGCCCGCCAACGACTCCGCCGCCACTGCAGTAGCCACACTGTGCCGCAGAAAGCTGGTCGCCTCACCCAAAGTGTCCTGCAGCCGCTGCACCGTGATACGGTCAAAGCAGCAGGTGACGGCAATCGCGCGAATGGCCTGCGTTCCAAGTACTGCGACTGCACGCTGAATCGTTGCCACCTCCCGGTGATGACCGTAGTACGCGGAGTTGGCCACCCGCAGGACCCGCGCCGCCAGAAAAGGCTGTCGCTCGATGAGCGAGACAATGCGCTCAACTTCCGTCTGTTCATTGCAGAGCAGGGAAATCAGCTCGGCGAGCGATTGAGCGCCGGTGGATACCGGACCCAGTAGCGCGGCCGAATGCAATAAGAACGGGCGGTCGAGCGGTGGCCGGTGTTCGTTTACCCTCTTCATCCGGCAAGTATCTCGCTCCACCTGCATTAAATATCGTGAAGTGCGTCTCATGCTGTGGTCAGGCAAGCGCGCCCGCGTCACGGGAAAAGGACAACCGCAGGTCGCGCGGTACGCGTTCCGGTGTCATGCTTAGAGTCAGCTAATGAACGCCAAAGCAGACCCCGAATTGGCACGCATACCGCAACCGCGGAATCATCGGCGACGGGCGTTAATTGAATCATTCAGCCTCGTGGCAACGATGCTGTTGGCCGTTGCTGCCGGTGTCGGCGGTGTGTGGCTGGGTTCCAAGGCCGCTATCACGGCAAACTTTCGACACTATCTGACGGGTCTGGCTCAGACTGCTGCCACCTTGGTCGACCCCGAGTTACACGAACTTCTGCGCCGCCCCGAGCAGCTCAATGACGCGCAATACACCCGCGCGGTGGGCCCCTTGCGAAGAATGCGCAAAGCGGTGCCCGACATTCACTACCTATACACGTTGGTTCGCGATGGCTCTGAAGTGCGATTCGTCCTGGACGCCGCCGAGCCAGGCGCGAAAACGGCAACCGGCAGCGCCGATCAGTCGGGGGTCTGGGAAACGTACAGCCATGAAAGCCCTGCACTTCAGCAAGCTCTGGGCCGCCAAGGCGAGCCGGGACAGGTGGCCAGCGATGAGGCGCCCACCTCGGATGAATGGGGCACGTTCATGACGGGACTCGCACCTCTTCGCGATCGCGCGGGACACCAAATTGGGGTGATCGGTGTCGACGTGGATGCCTCCAACTATCTCGGTCGCCTGATGCGCGCGCGTGAACGGCTTCTCCTGGGCCTCCTGCCCGCCGGGGCGCTGACAGTCATCTTCGGCTGCGTGTTCTACCGGGTTAGGCTACGCGGCTTGTTGGACGCACACACGGCGTACTCCAGCGAGCAAGCCGCTCGGCAAGCAGCGGAGCGTTTGGCGGCGGACGCCCAGAAGGATCGGTTGACCCAGCTAGCTACCCGCGGGGTACTCATCGAACGGCTCGAAGCGTCGCTCACGCGCGTGCGCCAACACCAGCAGCCGTGCCTGGCCGTGTTGTTTTTGGACTTCGACCGGTTCAAGTTGCTGAATGATTCACTGGGC
This sequence comes from Pseudomonadota bacterium, assembly GCA_018241505.1. Classification (GTDB taxonomy): domain Bacteria; phylum Pseudomonadota; class Gammaproteobacteria; order Steroidobacterales; family Steroidobacteraceae; genus 13-2-20CM-66-19. Next base: position 130,422 of record JAFEDS010000029.1, read on the forward strand.
CACGAAGCCGGGGATGAGCTGTTGCGGTGTATCGCGGAACGCCTGCGCAGCTCGTTGCGTTACCGTGATTCCGACACAGCCGACACGCGAGGGAATATCGTCTGTCGCTTCGGTGGCGACGAGTTCATCGTTCTATTGAACGATCTGAACGAGCCTGCGGATGCTCTGACGATCGCTCAGCGTCTGCTCAACAGCTTGGCGCAAGCCTACAAGATATTTGGCACAGAGGTCCAATCCAGCGCGAGTATCGGCATTGTCACGAGCCACGATGGCAACCTGACCGCGAGCGAAACGATCAGAAATGCCGATGTGGCCATGTACGAGGCAAAGCGGGCCGGGCGGGGCTGCAGTGTTGTGTTTGATGAGACCATGCAGGCGCGCCTCCAGAGGCAAACGGCTCTGGAACGCGAGCTGCGCGGCGCGATCGGCACCGAACAACTCTATCTCGAATACCAACCCGTCGTCGACTTGAGCTCCGGCCGGCAAGTGTATGTGGAGGCCCTGTTGCGATGGCGGCACTCCACTCTCGGGCTGATTTCGGTGGACGAATTCATGCCCATTGTCGAAGAGCACGGGCTCAGCGCCGCACTCGGACAGTGGACCCGCGAGTCCGCCTGCCGGTCACTCGCCAGGATCGGCGAATCAGGCCCTGCATCCGTCCCGCAGGTGGTGAGCCTCAAGCTGTCCCAAGCGGAGCTCGCAATGGGGCTGGCGCTGTTGGACCAAGTGACTTCCGCTTTGCAGGCCTGCAATCTGGCCCCCTCACGCCTGCAGCTCGAGATCTCCGAGCGGGATGTCATGCGCGACCCGACCTCGGTGGTGAAATTTCTGCGCGAGTTTCAGGCGCGGGGCGTGCGGCTCGCGATGCACGAGTTCGGCTCTGGACTCTCGTCGTGGTCGTGGCTGCGCGGCTCTCCTTTCAACACCATCAAGATCGATCGCTCTTTGCTGCGCGATCTGGGCACGAGTCGCGAAGTGCTCTCGGTGATGCAGGCAGCCATACACCTGATCGAGAACCTGGGCATGATGAGTGTGGCCGAGGGTGTTGAAAACCCCCTGCAAGTCTCCATGCTGCAATCACTGGGCTGCCGGTGTGCTCAAGGCGAGCACTTTGGTCGTTCCCTGAGCGCGGCGGATGTCGCCGAACGCCGCAGCCACGGATAGACGTACCAGCCCGCAAGGAGAATCAGCAACAAGGTCATTCGCACGCATTTTTCATGCGCCACGCCCCACTCTATCACCACCCGCCAATGCGTGGCCATTGTTCGATCCCCTTCCCAGCGCGCAGCACCTCGTAGGAAGCGTAGGCTGCACAAGTCAGGCAGGCATGGTTAGGTAGAATTCGCACCAGGCTCCCTATAGGAAGTCGCGCAAACCAGCTTTCATCGGGCAGCGGCACAGAACCATGCTCCTGGTGCACTGTGCCGACAGTCAGCGAGCCAAGCGGCTGCACCGTATCGACATCGCAAACCCAGCCGTAGCCGGCATTCGGCATGAAGTGGTTGGCGCCGATGTCCTTGGACAGCGCGAGCGCGCCGGCATCGAGAATCAGGCTTGGACCGCGGCGCTGGTGGCCAATCACTGTCGCGAGCACTGAGATCGCAATATCTTCCAACGTGCAGACACCGCGCGACAGTTGAGAAAGATCCCAGAACAGGTAGACGCCCGCGCGGACTTCGGTAATACCCTCGAGGTGCTCAGCAAAGAGCACAGTCGGCGTCGAGCCGATGCTGACAATTGGGCATGCGTGGCCGCCCGCGCGCAGCAAACCGGCGGATGCAACTGCCGCAAGTCGCTCGACTTCAGCGAGACCCCTGATCCGCGGCAATTCGTCCAAGGCGTAGGAATGACCCGCGTGGGTCATAACACCCATGAGCTCGAGATGTGGCGCACAGGCCTCAATGATTTCGGCGAGTGCGATGAGCTCGCGCGATGCAGGCTCAACGCCACTGCGATGTTCGCCGCAATCGATCTCCACGAGGACGCCAAAGCGAGCATCAAGCGACGCTGCGGCGCGGCCTATGGCAGCAGCCGCATCCCTGTCATCCAAGACCAACAGCACGCGCGCTCCGTGCTCACGTTGAATCCGATCGGCGCGCGCCAGCTTTGCAGGAACAATGGCGGTCGAGTAGAGAATGTCGCGCCACCCTGCAGCAGCGAAGTACTCCGCTTCAGCCAGCGTGGAGACTGTGATGGGCCCCCGGTTGCCGCCAGCGGCAACGCGGGCCACCTCCAGCGACTTGGCGGTTTTCAGATGCGGACGAAGCGTTACACCCAACTCTTCGCAGCGTGCGCGCATGCGAGCCGCATTCCGATCCAACCTGTCCGCGTCGAGCAGCAGGCGCGGAGTGCTCCATCCTTCGATCTGCGCTGTTGGGTTCATCGTACCAGCTCCGCAAGCGGATCCAACGTATCGGCAATCAAAAGCGGCCGCGCTTTGTCCGAGACCGGAGACAATCCCGCCCTGTTGTGCCAGAACACAGGCATGCCGACACCGGCCGCACCGGGAATGTCGGCCGGCGAGCCCGCGACGAAGAGTGTCCGAGCGGGATCCGTTCCGAGCCGGTCGAGGACCGCGCGATATGGTTCCGGTCGCGGCTTGTAGTAGCCGGCTTCTTCCGCAGTAACAACCACCTCGAAAGGAGCGCCCACCCGTTCCGCGGCCTCTCGTCCCAGGATGAGGGAGCAGTTTGTGACGACACCGAGCCGGACGCCGCGAGTAGTCAGATCGCCCAATATATGCGGTGCCTCGGGCCATGGTTGAAGCGTGCCCCAAAGTGAGACTAACGCGTCGGCGCAGGCCGCAGCGACACCAGCCTCAACAGCGGCCTCGCGAACCAGGTTCTCATATGGCCGGTATGCACCGCATCCGTAGGTCAACTGCAGATAGGTGCGACGCCATCGTAAACCGTCGGCGTCGGAACCGGCGGCACGGTTCCACACCGACCACGAGTCAAGAAGCGCAGTGAGCAAGTCAAAGACCACGGCTTCAACTGGAGCGATCTGTTTCATATTTTAGAGGCCACTCCCAGGCAGTATGAGCGGACGACTCACACCCCGGCAGAGGGTAGCGGCTATCTACAGTGAATAGGTCAGACTTTACAATCCAGAACGCCAGGGAATGGGTAGAAGAGCTTTCCTCAGCAGCGTCAGGAAGGCCTCCGCTCGCGCCGTGCGCCCGCCACGCTTGCCGAGAAGCGCGACGATGTCCGCCGGTGGCAAGCGATAGCGCGGTAGCACTCGACGTAGCCGCCCCCCACGAATATCGTCGGCGACGTCCCACTCGGAGCGGACAATCACGCCCAGGCCGCTCAGGGCCCAACCCCGCACCGCGTCACCGTCGTTGCTCGACATGACCGGCGAAACGCGCATCGGAATGATTTTGCGATGACGATCCGTGAATCGCCATAAAGTCACGTCTTCCTCGTTCTCCCGCAATGCGAGGCAGGCATGCCCGCCCAAATCCTGCGGCTCTGCGGGCTCGCCGTGCTCGAGCAGATATTTGGGAGATGCACACGCGATTCGAGCATTGGGTGCCAGGCGCACCATGACAAGAGATGAGTCACGGAGCTCTCCGATATGGATCACCAAATCGTAGTAGTGGTCGTGAGCCGAGACGGTCGGGCGATCGGTCAGCGTTAGTTCGACCGTGACATCCGGGTGGAGCCTGCGAAACTCACCGATGACGGGGGAGACGAACCTGCGCCCAAAGCCCAATGGAGCCGCCACGCGTAGATGTCCGCTGATGACATCGGTACGAACACCCAGGGTGTCGGCAAGCTCCTCCAGGTCCCGCAACACGCGGTCAGCTCTGCTGAGCAGTAACAGGCCCTCTTCCGTCAGCCGCAAGTGGCGTGTCGAACGGTCCAGCAATCGACAACGCAAACGTTGCTCGAGGTGTGCGAGGCGTTGTCCGACCGCCGCGCGCGAGACATCGAGCGCGCGAGATGCCGAAGCCAATGAGGGCGCCCCGGCTACCACCGTAAAGAATCTCAGGTCTTCGGAGCTCAGGGGAATACGAGTGGCCACGCACGATAGTATACCGTTCGCTAAGGCTGCGCAGACTCCAGAGCATTGCCCCGATCCAGAACCCATTGCGGAAACGCCGGCGCGCCCTGAGGAGGCTTACCTAACGTAATCGCCCAACCGATAACGCCTTATGCGAAGCAGCTCCAGCAAGTCCGCAATATGGTCAGCCTCGAGAAGATTTGCATGGAGCATGGAGCAGGAGAATCTGCTTGGGCTCGTAGCCGATTGTTCGCTGGGACAGCCCTTCTTCATAAGAGAAGACTGAGTTGCTATGAGCCAGGTACGAGTCCACAAACTTGCGTTCGAGGGCAGCGTCCCCGCGCTTTTTCGCATCTTCATACACTCTGGTGAACATCCAGTCCCACGCATCCAACGTGACTGGCGCGATGTGGTAGCCTCGTGCAGTCAGAAATGCCTCGGCTTCCCGGCGTGTTTGAAGATCCCGTCCCGTATCCAGATAGGGATGCCCGAAGGCCGGCGGGAGACGGTCATGGCCGCAACCAGGGCCAGCGCGGCAATGACACATGCGAAGCTCATATGCGCAGTCCACCGTCCGAGCGAAGCGGACAAAAGGCCAACCCCCAGTACGGGCAAGGAATTCCCCACGTAGCAAACCAGGAGATAAGTGGAAACTACTTCCGCCCGCCGGTCGTCCGGGGCAATTTCATTGACTACCTGCAGGCTGCCCCGATAGCCCAGAGCCATGGCCCCACCGCAGATCAGGCTGGCGAGCAGCAACAGCGGCAGCGACGCCCGTACTTCGGCGAACATGAGCAGCATCACTCCCAGAAACAGGAGCGCAGTGCCCCCTAACATACAGAGGCGGCTGGCCAGTGAACGAGTCATCAGGGCAATGACGGCCGCTGCTACGAAATATAGTCCGACAACCCCGCCAACCACGGCGATATTGGAGTTATGCAGCGTTTCCGTGATCAGTCCTGGAACGAGCGACGCATAGAAACCGCCCAGGGCGAAGGCAGCGAGCGCCATGCAGGCAGGCGCCACAAAAGCAAGACGAATTTCCCGGGGGATGCCGATACGCGGACGGAGTGAGACCTCTCGCAGCTCACGGATCGGATTTGCGACCGTCTCGCCAACCCGATAGACGAGTAGCCCGACCAACACCAGCAGCGCCAGGTAGGCGACAAATATGGAACGCAGTGGCCACGGCAGGTATTGCCCCAAAAGCCCGGCTGCAACACTACCGCATGCAAGGCCGGCCAGATTACCCGCACTGACAATGACTGCTGCATGGGCGCGATCACCTCGAGGCTCGAGCTCTGCGGCCCAAGCAGTCAACGCTCCCGCTCCGAGCCCCGCGGCGAAGCCGTTCAGCACTCGCCCGAGCAGCAGGCCGTCGATGCTTTTTGAGGCCAGGAAACATAGGGCACTCAACGCTGTGAGCGCTAGCGCCGCGAGGGTAGTCACGCGCCGCCCGATCTGATCCGACATCCGCCCGAAAGCCGCCAGGACAGCCAGATTACCGACAACATAGATCGCATACACCTCGACCACGGCAAGCTCGGACATACCGAACTCGCGCCGATAGATCGGATACAGCGGCGTCAGTATCGTGCTGCCTACATACAGTACGGCAATTGCGAGGACGGTTATGGCCATGACTGGAATCCTTCAGCATGAAAGATTCCCATCACTTGGTGACTCAATGAGCGAGGGATTCGTGGCGCGGGCGCGCTTCGATGAAAATCCGCTTGACCGCCGGATGCGCGGAGCGAATAGCCTCTTCTATTCGCATCACTGCGCGCATTTGCTCATCTGCGGGGCTATGTGTACGAAACTCAACCTCGAGATTGAGGAGTATCTCATCAGGCCCGAGGTGCATGGTCAGAGGCGTACGTACCGCTGCGACTGCGGGGTCACGAGCGGCAATGCTGGCTATCGTTTCCGTAACCGCTGGATCCGCGCTTTCCCCAATCAACAGGCCCCGGCTCTCGTAGACCAGCGCCAACGCGACCCCACAGAGGATCACCCCGATGAGAATGGAAGCCGCTCCATCGTAGTGAGGATTGCCGAGTTTGTGGCCGAGATAGATGCCAAGAAACGCGACCACCAGCCCCAACAGGGCAGCGGCATCCTCAAAGAACACGACAAAGACCGAGGGGTCTTTGCTGTCATGAAGTCGTTGTAGGAGGCCGCCTCGTCCGCGACGCCCGAGCGCCCTCCACGACAGCGCCAGTGGAACCGATTCACAGACGGCCGCGATTCCCAAGACCAGGTACGCCCAAAACGCGCTCTGCAGGGGCCTTGGATGAATGAGTTGCACGATCCCCTCGTAGAGGGCCATACCCCCACCCGCACTGAACAACAGCACGGCGACAATCAGGCTCCAGAAATACACCTCGCGGCCGTAGCCGAAGGGAAACAGCGCATCCGGCGGCTTTCGGCTGTGCCGCAAGCCATATAACAAAAGCAACTGATTCAGAGTGTCCAGGACCGAGTGAATCGCCTCGGCCAGCATGGCCGAGCTGCCCGAGATGGCCGCCGCAACAAATTTCGTTACCGCAATGGCGCAATTTCCGCCAACAGCGGCCAGGACCGGAAGCTTACTGGAGTGGGCAGCCAACCATCCGACTCACTCGGGATTTCTGTTCCGGTCGCGAACCTGGGGCGCGACCATTACACGTCCGATCCAGCTCAACGCGGATGTTTCCTCCTCTGCCGCGGCATGCTCCAGCGTCTGTTTGTTGAGATCGCGAGCCTTGATCTCGAGGGGATCGGCGTCATTCAGGATCTGCACCGCCCGCTCCGTCTCGACTTGGCCTCGCGGGAGCACCGCAATGACGGCATGCCCCGTCTCGACGGCGTTCCGCAACTGCCGCACCCCCGTCTCAGTATGGCTTTCCGGGAACAACTGCCGGAAGTACTCAGTGAGTTTGTCTCCGGTGCGCGTCGCGGGGACCAGCTTGGCCTGGCCCAATTCCTGACGCGAGGTCAATTCGACGCGGTCGGTCGGAAACCCGTCTTTGACCAATCGCACGCGAACGGCCTCGGCGGCACTGTGGTTGTCATAGACAGCAGCCAGCACTGCACTCATAGATGCCCCCTACGAATGGTTGTCCCGTCCGAGCACGCGCCTGTCAAATCCGGCCCATCAGCAACAGGATCACCACAATGAGCAGAACTAGACCCAAACCGCCACTGGGGTAGTAACCCCACCCGCTGCTGTACGGCCAAGTTGGCAGTGCGCCCAGAAGGAGCACCAGGAGTATCACAACGATGATTGTTGACATGAAGTACCAACTCCCAATCCCCCAACCGGTTCCGAATCAGCGTAGCTCACCCCGCCGCCTGCCATCCGGATTGTGCACTGCCGGCTCCTCATGCCCCGCGCGGATCCCCGCCAAACAAGCGGTGAATTCCGCCCCGAACAGGAAAATCTGCGCGGTGTAGTACAGCCACAGTAACAGCGCCGCGAACGATGCCGCCGCCCCAAACGCCGACGGTTGGGTGGAGTGTGCCAGGTAGAGACTGATCGCCCAGCGTCCCAGGTCAAATAGCACCGCGGTCAGGAAGCCGCCGAGGATCACGACCTTCCAGGGCACCCGCCGCGCCGGCATGTAGCGATAGATCAATGTGAACAGAGCGGTCACGATGACGAGGGACACACCGAAGTCAGTCAATCCCAGCAGGGTAACCAGTGCCGGGTGACGATGAGCCAACGCACTCCGTACGTTCGACAGTGCTGTTGAGATCGTCAACGAAATCAGCAAGAGAAAGGCCAGCGTCAGAATGAAGCCAAAAGACAACAATCGCGACCACAAGACGCCTTTGACGCCGCTGAGTACGGCCTTACCGCTTTCCCATATTGTGTTCAGCGCGGTTTGCAAGGCACTGAGGACAGTCGATGCTCCTACAAGCAACGTAACGATGCTGATGGACGTTGAGATCCACCCTTGACTGTGCTGAGAGGCCCGCACGGCGCCCATCACGGTTTTCGCGGTTGACGGCCCAAAGAGCCCCTGGAGTTGGTCTTGCAGTTGACCAAACGCCGCTTGTTCTCCAACCACCACCCCGGCAATGGCCAGCAGGATCACGAGTAGTGGCGCCAGCGAAAAGGCACAGAAGAAGGCGAGCGCCGCGCCGGTCGTCGACGCATTGTCGGCATTCCAATGAATCCCCGCGCAAACCAGCAAGTGCCCGCTTCGCCGCCAGCCGCTCACCCTTAGAGACCGGTGTTGCATGATCTCAACAACGATTGGCCCGAGGCCAAGGTCCCTGGTCCGCTGCGATGAGGGGGCCTCGACTCGGGCTGGGCCCAAGAATTGCGGCCCTCGGCACATGAGCCACCCGCCTGAGCCGCGTAAGGGGATGCCGAGTCCGAAACTCCCCGAGGTGGAGTTCAAAAGACGCTTTCTCGCCCAATATGCCGACCCGGCATTTGCGCCGCTCTCCCAGGAGTTGGACCGAATCGCGGCCGCGGCCTGGGACGGTTATTCCAACGGACGCAAGAGCCCGCGAACCCGCAAAGCCGGCCAGGGGTTCGCTGATCCCGACTATGACTTGGCCGTTGATTGGCTCAATGCCCGGGCAGCCATTGTAACGGCACAGGCACAGCACGCTGACCCAGCGGGACCGGCGCGGTTTCTGCTGATCAACGCCTCGAGCCGCAGCGAGCACACTTGTCCGGGTGAAATGTCCAAGTCGTATCGGCTGACGCAGTTGGCCCGAGAGGTCATTGCCCGAGAAGCCGATGCGCATATTGAAGAGCTCGATCTGAGTCGGCTGGCAGCCGAGTACGGCCGGAGAATCCTGCCCTGCAAGGCCTGCTACTCGACGGCAGCGGCACTCTGTCACTGGCCCTGCTCCTGCTATCCCAACTACTCACTCGGTCAGACCCAGGACTGGATGAATGACATCTATCCCCTGTGGGTCGCGGCGCATGGCGTCATGATCATTACACCGGTCAATTGGTACCAGGTGTCATCACCCCTCAAGCTGATGATGGATCGACTCGTATGCGCGGATGGAGGCAACACGGATCCGACGAGCACTCACGGCAAGGATGCGCAGACCGCCAAGAAACTGGAGTTGGCGGGATGGCCGTACCGTCGGCATCTGAAAGGACGGCAGTTTGCTGTAGTCGTGCACGGCGATGCAGAGGGAGCTGAAGGAGTCAGACGCAGTCTCTCGGATTGGCTGACGTCAATGGAGCTCACCGCCGCGGCTTGCCTCGATCGCTATATCGGCTACTGGAGGCCCTATGCGACCAGTCACGAGGAGTTGGATCGGGATGTAGCGGTCCAGGAGGAAGTCCGCAACGCCGCCCGTGCTCTGGTCGAAGCCGTTCACGCCGGCAGAAGCGGCAAACAGGTCGTGCCCGGCGCGGACTTGCAACCGCCCCGTGACAAGTGAGTCGCGGCACCGTGGGCGCGCGCCTGCGCGCCTATTTCTTCTTGCGCCCGGTCTTTTTCTTCTTCGGAACTTTCGCCCCCGAGCGGCGGGCCTCTGAGAGTCCGATGGCAATCGCCTGCTTTTTGCTTTTGACCTTCCGGCCGGAACGGCCGCTGCGCAGCGTACCCTTCTTGCGTTCATGCATCGCGCGTTTGACCTTGGAGCCTGCCTTCTTACCGTAACGAGCCATCAACCTCTCCCGGTAGTTTCGACAGTAGGCCCGCAGCAAATACCGCTCCCATCAGGACTGCTCCGCAACAGCGCTCAATTGCTGCGTGCCTGCAAATCCTCGCGCGCCGCACGGACATCGCCCGCGCTGACAGACGAAGCAGCGTTGCCCCAACTATTGCGAACGTAGGTGCTGACATCCGCTATCTGCTGATCAGTGAGTTGCCATCCATAACCCGGCATTGCGGGTGCCGTCGGTTCTGACTGAGTGGCAGCGGTACGAGTGCCGCGAATGATGACCCGCAGGACTGAGGTGGGTTCAGTAGCGGCAACGGACGCCGCCACTTTCAGATTGGGAATCAGATGCGACACGCCTGCGCCGTCCTGGTGATGGCAGGCGGCGCACAGGTCCTGGTAGATCGCACCTCCCGCCTTCATCCGCGGATTGTCCGCCGACAGTGGACGATCCTCCGGGGATGAATGTCCCGGCATACTCTTCAGATACTGAGCTATTGCGTTGAGATCGGCCTCCGTCATGTTGGAGCTGGAATGCACCACTTCGTCGGCCATCGGCCCAGCCGCCCCGGCGAAGCGGTTATGGCCGCTCCTGAGAAACTCGCTCACATCGGCGGGTGACCACTCGCCCAGGCCTCGGCGCTCATCGTTGGTGATGTCGGGTGCGAACCAGCCCTGCAATGAATACCCCTGCAGAGCCCGCTTGTTCTTGTCGCCACCGAAAGTTCCTTTCGGCGTGTGGCAACTGCCACAGTGGCCCGGGCCTTCCACCAGATATGCACCGCGATTCCAGGCAGGCGATCTGGACGGATCGGCAACGAAAGGGCCGGGCTCGAAATACAGTGAATTCCATAGACGCATACCCCAGCGAATACTGAATGGGAACGGCAGTTGATTCGTCTCCACGTCGTGGTGCACGGCGGGAATCGTGTTGAGGTAGGCGCGAATCGCCTGCACGTCCGCGGCGCTCATTTTCGTGTAGTACACATATGGCATGGCAGGATACAGGCGCTTGCCGTCGCGCCGCTTTCCCTGCCTGACAGCGTCATCGAACTGCTTCGCGGTCCAATCTCCGATGCCCGTCTGCGCATCCGGAGTGATGTTGGCCGAGACCACGATGCCGAAGGGTGTTTCAATGGGCCGGCCGCCGGCGAACGACTTGCCGCCATCAGGGTTGGTATGACAGGCGACACAGTCGGCGGCAGACGTCAGGTAGCGGCCGCGCTCGATCTCGGTGAAGTCCTGACCGCCCGGCGGGTTTCCCGCGCTCACGGCTGGCACGCGGCAGGCGGCCAACAGCAGCGCCGCACCAAGCGAAAGTGCCTTGCGAACCGGATCAGGCATGCACGAGCGGCCCGGGCTCTTTCAGGTAGCGATTGCGGATGGCATCCAGTGACCAGTACGCGAGGGCCGCCACGGTGCCCGTCGGGTTGTAACCTGCATTCTGCGGAAAGGCGCTGGCTCCCATGACAAAGAGATTGGGAATGTCCCAGCTCTGCAGGTAACGGTTCAACGCGCTCGTATGAGGGTCGGTGCCCATCACGGCGCCGCCGCAAAGATGCGTCGTCTGGTATTTCGTGATGTCGTAGGGCCCGTTGCGATATTCCTTCACCACCTGTTGCGCTCCCATCGCGCGGAAGATCTCGGCGAACTTGTCGGTGAGAAACCGGTTCTGCGCCAGCTCGTTGTCGTGGAAATCCATGGTGATGCGCACCAACGGCCGGTCATGCCGGTCGCGATAGTCCGGGTCTAGGTCGACATACACGTCGCGATAGCTGTACATACTGCCGTGAACACCTGTACCGGGCTTCAACGCGCTCAGATAGTTGTCGCGGACCTGTTGTTTCCATTTCGCGCCCCACCGGGGCGTACCCGGGGGTACGGGCGTCGTTTCAATTGGGCGTCCGTTCGTCTGCACCTGCCCCATGTAGCCGCCACCCACGAAACCGTGCGGCCCATGGTCGAAGTTGTCGCCATTGAACTCGTCGATACACGTTCCAATCGAGCCCGAGGCAATGAAGGGATTGAATACAAACTTGCTCTTGTCAAAAAAGCTGGTGACATCCGAAATCGTCTGATGCGTGAAGTTGCGGCCGATGACGCCGCGGTTCGCGACCGGATCGTAGGCAGTACCGATGCCCGACAGCAGCAGGAGCTGCACGTTGAAAATGGTGTAAGCCGCTACAATTACCAGGTCCGCCGGCTGCTCCCATTGCTCTCCCTGCGTGTCGACGAAAGTCACACCGGTGGCGCGTTTGCCAGCCGGGTCCTTGTTGATGCGAATCACTTCGCAGTTGTCACGTGCCTGGAAGTTGGGCTTGCGCACCAATACCGGCAGAATCGTGGTCTGCGGGCTCGCCTTCGAGTAGTTCGCACAGCCGAACCACTCGCAAAAGCCGCAATAGGTACAGGGCCCCAGCCTCACGCCCAGCGGATTGCGATACTCCCTGGACATGTTTCCCGAAGGCTGTGGGAATGGCTTGTAGCCTAACTCCGAGGCCGCCTTGGCAAACAACGTGTGACTGAAGGGCTGCAGTTGAGCGGGATTCGGATAGGGTCGCGAACGAGCTCCCTCGTAGGGGTTGCCCCCCGGCTGAATCTGGCCGCGCAGGTTCCCTGCCGTACCCGACGTGCCGCACAGATACTCAAACCGGTCGTAATGCGGCTCGAGCTCCTCATACGTGACTCCCCAATCCTGAATGGTCATGTCCTTGGGAAGGAGGCGCTCGCCGTAGCGCTGCTTCAAGTGAGACTTCAGCACGAAGTCCGAGGGCAGGAACCGCCAGGTCTCTCCATTCCAGTGAACACCCCCGCCGCCCACGCCATTCGGAGGCATGAACGCGCCCCACGTGCGGATCGGAAGGGCCGTATCCGACATCTTGTTGCGGAAAGTGAAGGTCGTTTGATCGGGACGCAGAAACAACTCGTGTCGGATGCGATAACGAAGCTCATCCTGGGCGAAGTTGGGGGCGTAGTCGGTAGCGGTGTCGCGCCAGGGTCCGCGCTCGATGGCAACTACATCCAACCCCGCCTCGGCCAGCTCGTACGCCGCAATGGAGCCAGTCCACCCCAAGCCTACGATTACGACATCCTTGGGCGGCAACTTGCGTGCCATGGTCACCTCAGCTCTGGTGCGAATTCCAATCATCGCGTCCGGCGATGCTGACGGGTGGGTGCGGATAACGTTCGTTGTGGCGCCCGACCCAATCGGTGTAGTCATAGCGGGCGCCCGGAAAGCCGATCATCTTCCAGCCGCACATGTCGTGATTGCCACCATAGATAGGATCGGCGAAGAAGCCCTGCTGCACGTCCTTCAGAATCTGCTCAAAGAAGGTGGGACCCTCCACGCCCTCGAGCTGCACCGTGGCACTCTCCAAGCCCTGCAGCACCTCGTCCTGCTGCTCGGCCGTGAGCTGCACGAAAATGTTATCTTCCGCGCCTCCCAACTTGCCGGAGCGACAGTACCGGTCGAGCGCAAGCAGGCCGCTGCGGTACAGATCCCGCGGTGTCTGCGGCGACTGCGGGCCCTGAGACTTGGCGCCCTTGTGAAAAGGACCGCGGACGTACAGTCCTTCGCGGCTGCCATAGCCTCCGGCGAGCTGCCGGTCGATAAACACAACACAACCGGCATCTTTGCCGCCCAAGGTGACCGGATCGGGCGGAATCAGACGATCCGCGATTGCCCCCACAGCCGCCGCTTCAGCAGCGGAAAAGAATTCCCAGCGGCCCGGTTGCACCGGGCGCGGCGCTGACGGCGAGCCCGGTCGCCAGGGGAGTTGGCCCTCGACTTCCCGGGCACGCGGCACCCGCGAGCCCACCAATAACAAGGCGGTTCCCGTGAGCAGATCGCGGCGGCCGAGTTTTGTCATGAAGGCACTTTGTTTTCCCAGGATCCGAGTTGCAATCGATGTACCTGACGGAAGTAACCTGGGTTAAACACTACGCCTCGGCGCGAGCTGTGTGAGTCGGCCGATTACACCCTGCTCTCGGCAGATCGTCGTGCCGCGGCGCGCAATGTCGAGCCCGAGCTTGCCATCAACTCCGCCTTGCGTGCCGCCAACTGCTCACCGAGGGCCGACAGGTCCATGTCCGACTGCTTGGCCTTGGCGAACATACCGCCGCGCTTCTCTTCTTCATTGACGTGGTGTTTGATCATTTCCGACAACACATGCACCTTGGCATTGTAGTAATCATCCTCCGGCCCGCTCCCTTCAATCTCAGCAATCAGTTTCTCGGCACCCTCGTGCTCCACCTCCGCTTCGTGGTGAATATCCTCTTCTTCAGTTGCCTGCAGGAACGCCGGATAGAAGATCTCATCCTCAATCTGCGTGTGAACTCTGAGTGCCTGGCAGATCTGGGCAGCGAGCGCTCGCTTGCGCTCGAGCGAGCGTGCGGACTCAAATTGCGAGAACCACTCTTCCACCTGGCGGTGATCCGCTTTCAACAGGGAAATTGCATCGGTGCGCGGACGTTGCCGGGTTGAACGCCCGCCTGATTTCTTCTTCGCCTTGGCCATTGATGTCTCCACAGTAAATTGTTGATGCGATCGCTACCGAAGCAAACGGCGCGACCCTCATCCAGTTCCCCACCGGCCTCATCTATCAGTCGTCAGACAGCCAATCCGTTCGCGCGGTACCAGTCGACCGACCCGGCGACCTGACGTGACGCTCAATGAGTCTCGCCAGGCGGTAGCAGGACCAGGCTGCCCACGTGCTTCTTCTCCAGGAATTCACTCTGCGCGGCCCGGATATCCGAGAGCGGCCATGTCTTCGTACTGAACGGCGTGATCCGGCCTCGTTTGACGAGGTCGATCAAACGCGGCAAGGTCTCTCGCAAGTAGACGGCAGACCCAAACAACGTCAGGTTTTTCAGATAGAGGGTGCGAAGATCCAGCTCCACCTTCGGGCCGCCGATCGCGCCCGCCGTGACATAGCGGCCGCCGCGCCTCAGGAGTTTGAGCAGGTCTGAAAACTGACTGCCGCCCACCACATCCGCAACCAGACTGATCCTGCGGCCGCCGGTCACGGTAAGCACGCGTGCGACGAGGTCACCGCCGTCGCGGTCGATTACGTGCCGGGCGCCGAGCCTGGCGACGGCTTCCATCTTGGACTTTGCCACGATGGCGAGCACCTCCGCGCCCAATGCTTCGAGTATTTGCACCAGAAATGTGCCCACACCCCCAGAAGCCCCCGTCACCAGGGCAAGGTCGCCAGCCCCGGCGTTCGCCAACATCAACATGTTCATGGCGGTGCCGCCGGAACAGGGCAAGGTCGCGAGTGCCGCATCCGACAATGGCAGATCTTTGGGGACTGTCAGCGCGTTGACCGCAGGCACAACTGTATATTGCGCAAATGCGCCGTCGTATTCTGACCCGAGAAAGCCGGCGCTCGCAAATCCCTCAATATCATTCGGGTCCCGAATGTAGGGATCGCAGACAACTCGCTCACCGATGCGCTCGACGCCGACTCCTTCACCTACGGCGGCGATATAACCAACCGCATCGGCGCCTTGTATCCGAGGGAAAGCGAGCCTACCCTCCCAATCACCCATGCCCTTTTCGGACACACCGAATCCGCGCTGACCGCCTTCGGCCGTCGTCCCCGAGCTGACGGACTGGTTATACCAGCCAGTCCGCGTATTGATGTCGGTGTTGTTCATGCCAGCCGCGGACACTCTGACCAGGACCTGCCGTTCGCCGGGTGTTGGTACAGGCGCATCGTGGCGCACCACGAGCTTTTCGAGGCCGCCATGGCCCGTCAGATGCACTGCCGTCATTGTTCTTGGAATCATGAGCGCCCCTCGACTTGACCGATAAACTCTACATATGTAGAGTTACTACATGATACGCGACCGAAAGTGTTCGGACCAGACATTGGCTCTGCTGACCGCCCTCGCGAAAAGCCCTCGCCTTTGGCGTCATGGCTATGACCTTTCCAGTGAAACGAGCCTGAAATCCGGAACGCTATATCCCATTTTGATGCGACTCAGCGACCGGGGTCTGCTGGATTCAAAGTGGACGCCCCATGAGCGTGAAGGTCGCCCGCCACGTCATATGTACCGCCTAACAACGCAAGGCATCGCCTTCGCCCGAGAACAGTTGACCTCTAGTGCTTTAACAGTCTCGGCATCTTTGTCCAAGGGCAGTCCCGCATGAAGGACACCTCATCACTCGAGCGACGGCTGGCGTTCCCGCTGTTGCGATGCGCCCAAGCGTTGCTGCCCGCATCCAGGCGCTGCTCTCGGACTGTTCGGTCCGCTGGGCCTGCTCAGCGCATTGCGCTGGATCGCGACAGGCCGCCCTCCGAGCGTTCGATGGTATCGCGCCGCACTGGTGGCCGGACCAACTCTGTATGGAGCGTTGATCCTGGTGTCGCGATTGGCAATGAGCGGCACCCACGGTTTGTCCTTCGGCGCCTCTGACAGCTTCGATTTCTGGAGTGGCATTCTCCTTCTCGCAGCACTGCCTGCATTGGGCGCGGCGCATATTCTCGTCCGTCACACAACAACGTGACACTTATAGATGCTGCAACCGGCAACACCGCGCCATCTCGAGGAATCTTCACGGACCCAAGTCCAACTTTTTGAGTTGCACCCGCCCAGTTGATTGACGGCTACCATAGGGAACGGACACAATCCCCGCACGCATCGTCAATGGAGTTGGATGGGTTGATAGACGATGCCATCGCGAAAGGCTGCAATTGACACCGAGTCAAATCAGATAGCCGACGTCGCAAGGAGCTTCGATTCGATTTTGAACGATCCAGTCGCATCCCCATAGCCGGCCCGGTTCGGGCCCGATAAATGATTCTCTTGCGGTGATCCCGGGAGCGCAGCGCCCTGCCGGGAAGCAGGTACGCGTGTGTCCATAGAAGAGCTCAGAATACCGACCCCGCTCCAGCCCGAGCAGGTCTCCAGTCAATCCCGCGCCCGCTCCTGGCTGACTGCCGTCCCGATTGCCGGCCTAAGTGTCCTGTTGTTGTATCTGTTGGTCCGCAGCCGCCACTGGGAATATGACCACGATACGCCCCTGTTGCAGTACTGCGGGTTCCTGATGCATCGGTACGGGTGGATGCCGTACCGTGACTTCTTCGAAACCAGCATGCCCGGCACTTTCCTGTTCCACGACGCGCTCGTGACCGCGTTTGGCACCGGCAATCTCCCCTTCATGCTGGTCAATGAGTGCCTGCTCGGGTTCGTGCTGTCCACGTCCTATTTGTGGATGCGGCATCTATCCCGCCCCGGCGCAATCCTTTTCGTCTGCTGGTACGGCGCGTTCTATCTCGCCGCCGGCCCCGGTGAGCTGCTGCAACGAGACTGGCTCACGATACTGCCGATCGCCACCGCCTTTGCAATCGTGGCAAATACCCGTGCCGCGACGCTCGGCACCGCTTTCAGAGTTGGATTGCTGGTCGGCATGTGTGCCTGCATCAAGCCGCAATTGGCGGCGGCGGCGACACCAATTGTCATTGGACTGCATCTGTTGCGCGATCGGGTGGTTGCGCAAACACGCGCGCAGGCACTCCGAGAGTTTCTGCTGCGAACGGCGCTGCCAGCCGCGGCCGGATTCACAGTGCCGCTTGCCGCGGTACTTGCCTGGCTAGCGTACCGCGGCGCCTTGGACGCGTTCGTAGCGATGGTGCATGAATACCTGCCGCTGCACATTCAGCAGACCGGCGATCACGTGTTCCTGTCGCCGGCTGAGCGCTTGCGGTATCTGGCAGTCCATGCAGTCCAGCTAAACAACCTGTGGCCGATGGCGCTGGCGGCGGCGATCGGATTCGTTATCATAGGTCGTCAGTTCGCGGCCCAGCCGCGTAATCAACTGCTGTTCCGGCTCGCCTGCTCGATGCTGGCGATCTATGCGGTCGAACCCGTGCTCTCGGGACAATTCTGGGCGTACCACTACGACCCCTTTCAGTATTGGCTCGTCGCCGTCCTGTCCCTGCTCGTCGTACCGATTCTCGGTGACTTCCGCTACTTTGCGATGCCCGGGCTGCTGCTGCTCTCATCCATTGGCTACAGCTTTACGCTTCACCACGAGATACGTCAGCACCGAGCCGAACATGGCATCGTTGCGGACATGACCGGCGCTATCAACAAGAACGTCCCTGCGGGCGTGCCTGTGCAGCCCATTGATTGGACTTCGGGCGCGGTACAGGCTCTGTTGCGCACACAGCACCCCATCGGGACTCGGTTCCTGTATGACTATCACTTCTATCATCACGTTCAGACGCCGGTCATTCAGAAGTTGCGGACCGAGTTCGTGTCACAACTGATCGCGTCTCGCGTACCTTTTGTGCTCGAGGTACGCCGAGGCTACAAGGATGTGATGACCGGCATCAACACATCGGACCGCTTTGATGAGCTCGATCGCGTTCTGACCGAGCGCTATGCGTCCGTGTATGAAGGCGAAAGCTACCGTCTCCTGCGCCTGAAACCGCTTACCACGCCTGACAGCGCTTTGACGCCGGCCGGATCATCTGAGACGGCGTCTTGCACGAGAACGCCTGCTGAAACTCCGGCGAATTCGCCAGGGGGCCGATAACCCGGAAGCGCGGCACCGGATGTGGATCGCTACTGATGAGTTGGCGCTGTGCCTCCGGGGTCATGGCAGCGCCAGTGGCCTGCCCCCACGATATGAAGAACTGCTGTTCGGGCGTAAATCCGTCCACGACTGGAACAGGGTGCGTCCGCATCGACTGCTCCAGCGCCGCATACGCAATATGGACGCCGGCGAGATCGGCAAACGCCTCGCCCAACACCCGCTTCCCATCGAGGTGTGTGCCCGGCTCGACAATATAGTTCTCAAACTGATCCACGACACACTGACTGTGCTGTGTGAATTGTTGGCGATCGGCATCGGTCCACCAATTGGTAGGATACCCCTGCACATCGTTGGCAGCCCCCAGGCTATCAATGAAATGAGTCAGATCGTGCGCAACGGTTATGCCGAACGCGCCGTAATTGACCGCATCGGTGGCATCAGGATTGAAAAAAGGCGGCTGCAGCAGGCCCGCAGGCAAGACCATCTTGTTGAGCTCCACTATGAGATACCCATCGGCCGATGACGGCGTCGGAGCGGGCAGCCAGAAGTCGCGCGGGGCGGGCTTACCAACCTGTCGCCGGTCCTGCTCCACGTTGAAGCGACGACCCGCTACGACGTTCAGCCAAAGCGTATCCCGCCGGACGAGGACGCCTGAATAGTCCTTCCAATGATCGGGATATCCCACCTGCACGTCGGTGGTCGCCAGTTTTTGCAGAGCGATTGCTTTCGTCTTCGGTGCCATCCACTGCACCGTACTGAATTGTTCCCTGAGTGACGCTCTCAAATTGCGCACCACCTCTTCGGCTTTCGCCTTGGCCGCTGGCGGGAAATAGACCTTCACATACTCCTGGGCGAGTGCATCGCCAAACAAAGAGTCGGTTGTCTCCACACACGCTTGCGCACGCCCCTGCTTGGTGCCGCCGGGAAGGAACGGCGACGCCGCTTCCAACAGACGCCACTGGAGGTATGCCTTCCACGTCGCAATGGGTTTGTGCGCCAGCTCGGTGTCGAACTGCCGCAGAAGCTTGGGTTCCGCTATGTTGACCGGGACCTTGGGCAAGCCGGCCTCGTTGAAATACGCATCCCAGTCGAAGTGAGGCGCCAAGGCCTTCAGTTGCGCGAGCGTCATCATGTGGTCGGTGGCCACCGGGTCCGCGGCCGTGGCGCTGTCCATCGAAGCCGCCGCGAGCCGTGTCTCCAGCGACAAAATGTCGGCTGCTGCCGCTCGGGCCCGCTCATTGGATAGCCCACCTGACTTCAAAACGGTCGCCACATGTGCCAGATAGGTATCACGCGCCTGCACGAAGCGGGGTTCGCTGCGCGAGTAAGCGTCACGATCGGGCAGACCCAGCGCGGCGGCGTTGAAGGCGGCCACGAAATGCAATGGATCGTGATACCCGGGCGTGCTGCTGCTGTCGAAACCCACCGTGATCGCCAGATCTTGTAGGCGACGGATGTTGCGCTCCAGGTCGGCCAAAGTGCGCACCTGGTCAATCTGTGCCAACAGCGGCTGAAGCGGAACAATACCCGCGGTCCTTACGGCCGCTTCATCCATGCACGAGGCATAGAAGTCACCCGCCACCTGCTGTGGGCTACCCCGGGGCCAACTCTTCCTGGCGGCTGTCGCCTCCAACACCCGCTGTTGCCGATGCCAGTTGTCATTGTGCGAGGCAACTCGCCGGCTCCATCTCGGTAACGAGGCGGGAACGGGGTTCTGCGCGCGCCAGGTACCGTTTGCAAACTCGTAGAAGTCGGTGCACGCCGCGACTTTTCGGTCCAAATCGCGGCTTTGAATCCCCTCGAGGGCAGCGTCGGCCATCGGGGTCACCAACGCCAGCGCGAAAGAAATGCCGAGAGTCCTGAGCATGCGGCGTTCCGGGTATAGCGGCTAACTCCCGAAAGTGTGCGCCGTCGCGGCGAGCAGTTACGAGGCTCTCGAGGGTCAAACATGGGACAAAAAAGGCCACTGCCGGCGTCAGGGGAACGCCGTGTCTGTTTCGGTCCGCTGCGTGGCGTCGTTGAGCATTTTCGCAACGGCCGATCTCTCGCACTCTTCCGGAAACAACATCTAGAGGACGCTGCGCATGCAACTCGAACGTACCACGGCCGGCCATTGTCTCGGATTCGGAACGGTCGCCGGCGCCTGGATCATGGCGGGCCTGCTGTCACCCGCTTACGCGCAAACACCCCGGGTGGCCGCGTCCGATATCCCGATGACGGAGGTGGTAGTAACGGGCTCCATGCTGCGCCGAACCGACACCGAAACTGAGTCGCCTGTCACAACACTTACGTCTGAAGACATTCAAAAGAGCGGGCTCACAACCATTGCCGACGTGGTGCGCACCGTCTCAGCGGACAACAGCGGCACCATTCCAACCGCGTTCGGCGCCGGATTTGCCGCCGGAGCATCCGGCGTAGCGCTACGCGGGCTGACAGTCAATTCGACCCTGGTGTTGATCGACGGCCGGCGCGCCGCACCGTATGCGGTGGCCGACGACGGGCAACGCTCGTTCGTTGATCTGAACACCATCCCGCTCGATTCCGTTGAGCGCGTGGAAGTGCTGAAGGATGGCGCATCGTCGATCTACGGTGCGGACGCGATCGCCGGCGTCGTCAACGTCATTCTCAAGAAAGAATATCGAGGGGCGGAGCTGTATGCCGAGGCAGGCAAGGGCCAACATCCAGGCGGTGGCACGGAGCGCTTCACAGCGAGCCTCGGCACCGGGGAGCTGACCACCGATCGTTTCAACGCCTACGTCAATTTCGAGTTTCAAGGCGATTCGCGTGTCCTGACACGCGATCGCCCGTTTCCGTTCAACACCTTTGACCTGTCGCCCATTGGTGGGACCAACTCCCTGGCCGGGTTCCCGGGGTCCTTCACGGGAACCCCGACGGCCATCGTCGCGCCCGCCACGCTGGCGCCCGACGCACCCGCTCCAGGTTATCTGAACACGACTTTGGCCGGCGCGTACCGCCTTCTAGGATCAGGGCGGTGCGCCGGGCTGGCGAGCACCGCCGCCTCGGCGCCGTCACAGATCGACACCCTGACTGACAACTACTGCCTGCAGAATCGAGCCGCCTATATCGATGATCAGCCGGCGCAGCAACGGGTCGGCGTGTCGGCGCGCTTCACGGTCCAGCTCGGCAACGATATCAATGCCTACACGAACGCCAGCTACTACCAGAACACCGTCATCATCGACGCTCCGCCTTCGTCGATCCAGGCGCCGGTCTCGGTCAACACGAACAACATCGCCCTGCCACCGACCTTGCCGGGCGGCGGACTGAACCCCAACAATCCTTTTGCCGCCGCCGGTCAATATGCACTGATTCAATACGCGTTCGGCGACATCCCCGCTCTGAATATTCTCGAGAATCACAACCTGCGCTGGGTGACCGGCCTCAAGGGCTCGAAGTGGGGCTGGGATTTCGATACCGGGCTCGTGATCAATCACACCTGGCTGGACACGGACACGCGAGGCTTGTTGAACGGACCGGCCTTGTTGGCCGCCGTCACGAACGGTACGTACAACTTTGTAGACCCGTCCGCCAATACCGCTGCCGAGCGCGCAGCCCTGTCACCGGATTTGATCAAGACGTCCACCACCGACCTGGATTCATTCGATCTGAAGCTCTCGCGCGAGCTGTGGAACCTTCCCGGCGGCCCGTTAGGCTTGGGTTTGGGCGCCGAGGTTCGCTACGAGGCACAGGCCGACCCTGCGCTCAACCCGAACAACGAGGTGCAGGGCCTGGGCATCGCCCAAACCGCGGGCTCACGCCGCGTCGAGGCGGCCTACTTCGAAGTCGGCGCGCCGCTCATCAAGATGCTGAATGTCGATGTGTCCGGACGCTATGACCACTACTCGGATTTCGGCAATGCCTTCACGCCGAAGGTGGGATTCAAGCTCAATCCCATCCGGCAAATTGCGCTGCGGGGAACCTATTCCCGAGGGTTCCGCGCGCCTGCCTTTGCGGAGAATGGTTCGAGCTCCTCGGAAGGCTTCATCACCAAGCAACTGCCTGCGTTCTTCTGTGCGCTTCACAGTGCGGCGTACTGCCTGCCCTACCCGTTGGCGCTGTTGTCCTCCGCCAATCCCAACATCCAACCGGAAAAGTCGGACAGCTATACCTTCGGGGTGGTTCTCGAACCCTCGACGCACTTCAGTGCATCGATCGATGCCTACGCCATCAAGAAAAGCAACGTTATCACGGCGCCGGACGCGCGCGTTGCGCTGACACCCTATCTGCTGGGTCAGCCACTGCCACCCGGATCGAGTGTGATTCCAGACCTGCCGGACCCGGCAAACCCTACGGCCCTGGCACGTCCCGCGGTCCTCGTCGGGCTGTATGCCAATGCGAACTCACTGCGAACCGATGGCCTCGACCTCGATCTACGCGGCAACTTCACGTTTGGCGACTACGGCAAGTGGACCAGCGATCTTTCGCTGACCAAGATATTCAGTTTCAAGTTGGTTTTTCCGGACGGCACGAGTGACCAGTATGTCGGTACACAGGCACCCTATGCCCTGTCCTCAGGTGCGGGAACTCCACGCTATCGCGGCGCCTGGGTCAACTCCTATGCGATGGGTCCCGTTTCCTTGACATTGACAACCTACTACACCAGCGGCTTTCGCGAGACCGCCATCGACGCCACCGGCGATCCCCAGGCGTGCCTGTACAGCGACACCTTCTGCCATGTCGCCTCATTTATCGATATGGACTTGACCGGTATCTACAAATTCAACGATCACCTGAGCACATCTTTCACCGTGGCGAACCTCCTGGATCGCCTGCCACCGATCGACCCGGCGGACTACGCCGGGCAGAACTACAATCCCACTTACGCACAAGCGGGCATCATCGGGCGCTTCTTCAAGATTGGTGTGAGCTACAAGCTCTAGAAGCGCCCGACTCAGCTCTCAGCGCGTGGTAATCGCGAAGCCAGCCGTTGCGAACGACGTTGCGCTGGTCTTCGCTCCCAGGATGGCACCCGGCCCTGCATTGCCCCCCCACCAGAATGGTGTCGGCCGCAACGTCACTGTCCAGCACCTGGCTGATCGACCGACAGGCGGCCGCCTGTGCGCGACCCGGAACACTCGCTTCGCCACTCACGCGAATAACTCCCTCAAAACCACAGTCCTGATCCGAAGGGAGAGAACCATTCACGAGGGAGAGGCTCATGCTGCGATTCTGGCTGTCGGCGGCGCTCTTGTGCGCCAGCGCGTTGGTGTCGGCGAATCCACTACCCAACCCCGATTCCGCAATGGAGTCGAGCGATGAGGTGGTGCAGTGGAACAAGACTCTGCTTTCCATAGTTCGCATGAAGGGAGCACAACCGGCGACGTTACACCCCACGCGCAGCTTCGCGATGCTGCATGTCGCCATTTACGACGCGGTCAATTCAATCGAACCTACACACAAGCCGTATCTCGTCCATATTGAGCGCGTCTCGCCGCATGCATCGCGGCGGGCAGCAATCGCCAGCGCCGCGCATGAGATCCTGGTCACTCTCTATCCGACGTTTCAAACGACGCTCGACCAACAATTCGAGATGACGTTGGCGGATATCGCAGACGGACCGGAAAAATCCGCTGGAACCGCTGTGGGTCGAGCCGTGGGCCTGGCGACGTTGGCGGCCCGGAAAGACGACGGCTCCGGCGAAATGCCCATTCCCTATGTGTTCGGCACCCATCCCGGAGACTATCAAAGCACTCCGACCAACTTCCCCAAGCAGCCCCAATTTACACACTGGTCGCGAGTCACCCCCTTCGTCCTCGAGCGAGCCAGGCAATTCCGACCTGCCCCGCCACCGCTACTGACGAGCCCCGAATACACCGCGGCGTTCAAACAGGTGAAGGAAGTGGGTATCGCCAGTACCGCCAATCCGCCATCCGAAACCACAACCATCGGCTTGTTCTGGAACGGCGCCATTCAGAACTATTGGAACGAGATTACCCAGACAGAAGTCAAGGCGCGTCACCTCACGACCGCACAGACTGCGCGCGCCTTTGCACTTCTAAATGTTACTTTGGCCGATGAAGTGATCGCGTTCTATGACGCCAAGTACACCTACAACTTCTGGCGCCCCGTAACCGCGATTCGCGCGGCGGACAAAGACGGGAATCCCCAGACTGTGAAAGATGCGAACTGGTTGCCGCAATCCATGAATACTGCGCCCGACCCATCCTATCCCGGCGCACATGCCGCCATCAGCGCAGGTGGCGCGTTCGTACTGACGAAGCTCTTCGGTCACCACAGGTTGCATTTGAAAGTCACGTCCGAAACGCTTCCGGGCGTCATCCGGTCATTTGACAGCTTCGCGGCCGTCAGGGACGAAGCGAGCGTGAGTCGCGTCTTCGCGGGACAACATTTCAGTACGGACGAGGCGGCAGGCGAGGTGCTCGGCAAAGCCGTGGCTGAATTTGCGGTTAGAAACGTGATGACTCGCGCCAAGCGAGGCGATCGCGATGATGACAACGACCGCGACGACGACTCATCCGGAGACGATGAGTGAGCTGCGAGTGATCCACTCTTCGATGACCCGCTCGAGAACCTCGAGCGGGACTCGACCACAGGCCAGGCCGGCCTCATGGAAGCTCCGGATGTCGTACCGCGAGCCCAGTGCCTTCTGTGCCTTGGCTCGCTGCGCGGTCCAAACTGTGTGGCCCAACTTGTAACTGCAGGCCTGGCCGGGTTCGACGCAATAGCGCTCCACCTCGCGTGTTGCGAATCCCGCGGTCTCGCCGTCGAGCTCAGTGAGGTAGCGGATCGCGCGTTCTCGACTCCACCCGAGGTGGTGAATACCCGTATCCACCACGCACCGGCCGGCGCGAAACAATTGGAATCGCAAATACCCGATACGGCTCGCGGGATCATCCGCATACATACCCATTTCGTCGGCGAGTTGCTCGGCGTACAGCGCCCACCCTTCTGCGTAGCCGGAAAACCCGTTGCCCCGTCGGATCAGGGGTAGATCCCTCTGGGACAGCGCCAGCCCACCCTGCAGTTGATGTCCGGGCAGCCCCTCGTGAAAGATCGTCGTGGCGAGTGACCATTTCGGCCACTCCGCACTGTTGTGCAAATTGATGTAGACAATGCCCGGACGCGAGCCATCGAGAGAAGGACTCTCGCTCGAGGCCGCGGAGGCCCCCGCCTCGAGTTGCGCCGGCACCCGGCGCACCTCGAACCGGTAGGGCGGCAGGCTCTTGAATACCCTTGTCAGCCGCGGCCGAATGGCGTCCAAGCGGCCATTACAATAGCGAATTGCCTCGGCCTTACCCGCATCCGTATTTGGAAAGAATGAGTCGGGATCGGCGTAAAGCGCCTGAATGCGCTTTGCAATCGTCCCCTGAGTCAGTCCGCGCAACTCGAGCACCGCATCGAGCCGCCCGCCGATCTCAGCAGCCTGATCCAAACCGAGCTGATGCACCTCAGCGGGGCTGAGCGAGGTCGTGGTGTTTGATTTCAATGCCGCGGCGTAGAATGCAGGCCCTGCCGCGAAACGGCCGACGCCGGCTTCATGAGTTGCGCTGGTACGAATGGCCTGCACTGCTGCGATCTGCCTGTGTAACGCCGGACGCACTCGCTGGTCGAAGAGGCGCTCGGCCTTCTCACCAAAGGAGGCACTCAGACCGAGGCTTCGGGCACGCCGTGCGATCGAAGTAACAATTACGGTTTGGCCGGCAGGTTTGTTCAGGGCGGCCATCTGCCCCAGGGCTAGATCGAGAATAAAATCCGGCGGCCTCACGCCCGCCGCACTGTCATGCCGCAGACGCTGCGTCTCCTGGTCCAACTGGACGGCGAAGGCCGAAACCCGGCTCAGGTACGCCTCCGCGTCGCCCACTCCCGCGATCTGGTGTTGGGTGTCGAGAAACTCCGGTACGCTCTGATAAGCACCCGAGCGTTGACTGATCACATACGGAGACGGGTGATAGCCCAGTGAACCGAATCGAAACCGCAGCAGCGCGAGTTGCGCCTCGCGTTCATAGAGCACCGAGTCGTAGTTGATCCGCTCGGTTGCGGTCAGTCCGTCACGGTTGACCGACTTCAAGAGGCGCAGCCCGGATTCCGCCGCGGTCACGCGTGCCGCGAAGCCCTCGAGCGACTCATCCCGCAGCCGGCCCTTGAGAGCCGCCCGCGCACCGTTGTCGACTCCCAGTTCAGTGGCACGCTCGGGATCGCGTTTCAACTCAGCATCGAGTATGCGTTCGAACACCTCGTCGAGTTGAACCGCCGCGCGGGCGAGTCCGTCGGACGGCAGGAGTGCCGTCGACAGGGCCGATAGCAGAAAATCGCGACGATCGAGCATTCTCACCACCCACTTTGGACTTCACGCCGGCTACGATGCCGCGCCAATTCACGGCCCACAGTTCCTTGGACGCGACCGCGCCCGGCGGTTTCACAACGACTCAGCGCCGTAGAACGTCGTTTGGTCGCGAAGCGGCCGCCTATTTCGTTGGGGGGATAGGCCGTGCGCCGGAATCAGGTCCGGTGACAACCTGCGATGCGCGCTTGGCATCGGCATCGGGAATAAACTGTTTCGCAATCGCCAGGGCAACCGTGTAAGGCTCCGGATCATTGCGATTCGTCAGGACAATCACCGTGAAATGACTCTTGGGATAACGGACGATGACGTTACGGAAACCCTGCGTCTCGCCCGAGTGCCACACGGTCGCTCCGCTGATTCGCCAGCCAAACCCGTAATCGACATTCGGATCATCCGTGTGGGTCACGGCCGTAAAGGCGAGCCGCAGCGACTCCTTGCGCAGCGGCCCATTGCCGTAGAGGGCGTTGTCCCACTTGGCAAGATCGTCGATTGACGAATAGATCCCGCCATCCCCGAGCACGGCGCTGGTCAGGCTTTGATCGGTCCTCGTCCATGACGGCGTCCCAACACCTGCGCTGTAGCCGTAGGCACGATTCGCGACCCGGGAGACCCCCTCCTGATACGCAACCGTTGTCTGCATACCCAGCGGTTGAAATATCCGCTCGTGCAGGAATGAGGCGAAGTCAGTGCCGGCCGCCTTCGCCACAATCAGCGACAACAACGAGTAGCCGGTATTGCTGTAAAGATACCGCGTACCCGGCTGAAAGTAGGTATGGTCCTGCTTCTCGAGCAAATGCAGCACGTCAATGTCGTGCAGTTGCCGCACGGTGTCCGCGGGCATCACCTCTTCATAGTCGATGAGGCCCGATGTGTGTGTCAGAAGTTGGCGGATGGTAATAGCGGCGGTTGCTTCGGGAAGTGTGGGCAACCATTTCCGGATCGGATCATCCAGGGACAGGCGCCGATCCTGGACCAGGATCAGCACGGCCGCCGCGGTAAACTGTTTGGTCATCGAGGCCAGTCGATAGTTGGTTGCTGCACTGGCAGGCACAGAGCTCTCGAGATCCGCCATGCCATAGGCCCGGCGCAGAATCGCCCGCCCATCGCGCAATACCAGCACCGAGGCGCCCGGAACATTTCCCTGGTAGGCGCGCATGAGCCTGTCGATGACGGCGCCAGGGTCGGCGTGGCCGGACCGGCACGCCAGTAGTACCACGCTCGCAGCGATAGCTCTCAGAAACGGCCGCATATCCGCTCGAGCCTACCGCGGCGGGCGGTACTAACGCAACGCCGAGCGGGGTGTCGGCGCGAGCTCCAGCACCTGGGCCGGCCGCTCTTCAAACTGCTGAAGCCGCGGGGCAATGTCATGAACCCACTCGTTGCTTGCCGTCGCGCGCCCCATAGCGGCGCGAAACGCCCCAATGTCCGCCGCTCGCGTAAACCAAACGAAGACGTTCTCGGTTTGGCGGACAGGCAAGCGTGGAAAGTTATTCGGTGTGCGCTCGGGCACAAACGCCCCAATGACAGGCACACCGGCGCCTTCCAGTTGCGGCCGTACGTGTTCGAGAAAATATCCGGCGAACTCCTGCGCCGGATCCTTCCAAAGATAATGGATGTTCACGACGAACATACCCGCGGGACCTGCAGACGCGCCGATCGCTGCGCGTGGCTTCGAGTATTTATTGTTGAAGTCGAGTCCCGCCGCGGCCGGACGCAATAGCAGGACGTTGTCGTTATCGTCCAACAGCGCGTTGGCTTCGTTTCGATGGGCCTTCCACACAGGGCCGAAATAGAATGCGCTCAATGCGCGCTCACGCATATCCATATCGGCGAACTCCCGGATCCACGTGAAGCGATCCGGGTCATGCTGGTCCCGGAACTGCCCGACGAGTCGCGCGCCGACCACCTCCTGGCTCTCAACGAACTCCCGTTCGAACAGAGCGATCATCGCATCCCGCTTGCCGGGCAGAATCTTGTACTGCCGCAGCTCCACCACCGGTGCCGGGGCCTCGGGGGCGCAATTTTCCGCGTGCGCCCCGGTAGCCCAAAAGCCCGTGACCGCCATGACTGCGAATAAAGGCATGCGCGCTTTGTACATGTGTCCCCCTGTCGTTCCGGTAATTACAGGATGGTCATCCTGTTTTGTCAACCGGAAAAGGATGACTGTCCTGTTTCCTGCGATAAAATGCCCGGCATGCGCAAGCGAGTCGCCAAGGCAAGAATCAATGACCCGCAGGGCCTGCGCAATCGCGTGCTGGATGTCGCTGCAGTCTCGTTTCAGCGGCACGGGTACTCGGGCACCAGCATCCAGGACATCGTGCGCGAGGCCAACACTTCGGGCGGCGCGCTGGCACATCACTTTCCCACCAAGAAGGAAATTGCCCTGGCGGTCATTGCCGAACGAGTGGGCGCCGAAATCGGCTCAACCTGGGTGCAAAAGGTCGAAGCCGCCGCGAGCGTTTCCGAGGGTATCGTGCAGGTATTCGAGGACGTCATCAGCCAGCTCGACCGTGCAGCCCATGTCACCGGATGTCCGTTGAACAATCTGGCGCTGGAGCTTTCACTCGCCGACAAGGACTTCCGAGGCGCGATCGCACATGAGTACGACGTGTGGCGTAGAGCGATCGAACGTCGAATACGCGCCGAGATGAGCTCGGGCAGCGCTTCGTATGCCGGCGGCGACCCTTCAGGCTTCGCAACCTACGTGGTGGCTTTGTTCTCGGGTGCCATTACCATCGCAAAAGCAGAGCAACGAACCATTCCGCTGAAAGTCTGTCTCGCGCAATTGAAGCGGGTCATAGCGGTTAAATGACACCGGCACACCGTAAGTTGGTCACGGGCGCGACCGCCGGTTACATCAGCGACGGTTACACGCTGGGTGTAGTGGGCATCGCCCTCGCGTCCGCCCAATCCCAACTCGCCCTCACGGCCACCTGGCTCGGTGCCATAGGCTCGAGCTCCCTGGCTGGCCTGTTTGTCGGCGCACTGCTCAGCGGCTGGGGCGCCGACCGCTGGGGCCGCCGCCCCATTTTCGCCTACAACATGGTCGCGTTCGTCGGACTCAGCCTGCTGCAGCTTCGGGTCGATTCCGCCACCGCGCTGTTGGTTATCCGCTTCTTGCTCGGCCTGGTGCTCGGGACGGACTACGTTGTCTGCAAGGCGCTGCTCGCCGAATGTATTCCCCCTCTCAACCGAGGCCGCGCCTTGAGCTTGATGGGTGTTTCCTGGGCGGTGGGTTACGCGTTGGCCTACATAGTCGGCATGATGCTCGAAGGCTCCAGCCCGGACGCCTGGCGTTGGATTCTCGCCAGCAGCGCCATTCCCGCACTCATCTCCGTCCCATTACGCTTGGCGGCGCCGGAGTCGCCACTGTGGCTGACAGGTTCCGCGGCAAAAACGAGATTGCGCGAGGTGTTCACCCGCCAGCATAGAGCGGCCACCCTGGTAGCGTCCATATTGTTCTTCTGCCTGGTAGTGCCCTACTTTGCCGTCAGCACATTCATTCCCCAGGTCATGGCGGCGCTCCACGTCAACGGGAACAAGGTTGCCGGACTGATTTACATTCTCGGCCTCATGCTGGGATCGGTAGCCGGCTTCCTCGTTGTCGACTGGCTCGCGCGGCGGGTGTTTGTCATCGGCAGCTTCGCGGTCACCAGTGTCGCGCTCATTCTCTCGAGCACCCTGCCCAACGCACTGGTGGTGGTATCGTTCGCGGTGTTCTCGTGTGTTCTGTCGGCGGCTCAAGCGCAAATCTACGTCTATCTACCCGAGCTGTTCCCGACCTCGATCCGGGCATCCGGACTGGGAGTTGCCGTGGCCGTGAGCCGCCTGGGTGCCGCGGCCGGTACGTTCCTGCTGCCGCTGTGTGTGCAGCATTTCGGCGCTGGAGTAGCGCTTCACGTTTGCACGAGCACGTTGATCCTGGGCGGAATTGTTGCCTTCGGGTGGGCGCCCGAGACCCGTCGCATCCATCTTGATTGAGGACAAATGCCATGCGAATCGTTCTGGCCGACCGCGAAGCGGACTTGATGGAGGTCCTCTGGGATCATGGACCGGCGACCGTTGCTGAAGTGCGCGAGCGCCTGAAAGTCGACCTCGCCTACAACACGGTGCTGTCGATCCTCAGAACCCTGGAGAGCAAGGGTTACGTAGTGCACGAAGAGGCAGGGCGTGCACATCGCTACCAGGCCGGGATTGAGCGTGAGTCGGCGCGCCACAGCGCCCTCAAACAGCTTTCCGCCAAGCTTTTCAAGGGATCGGTTGCCCTGTTGTTGACCAGTGCCGTGGCCGACAAGGAGCTCTCCGCCGAGGAGATCAAGAAAATCCGCAAGCTGCTGGACGAGCGTGCCAGGGGCGGCAAATCATGATTGCCCACCTGATGATTTACGGTCTCGAGGTCGCGTCGCTCCTGGCAGCGGCGGCTTGGGCGATGGAACGTGTCGCCATCTGGCGCAGTCGGCCCAGACGTGTTGGCTGGGCGGCCGCCATGGTGTTGTCCGTGGCCATCCCCCTTGTTGGGGTCATATCAGCACCGCCCATGGGCACGAGCCGGATTCGGCCACCAAGTCCCTCCCTACTGCCGACACCGGCCGGCCCGAGCGCGCACGCAATTGTGCCGGCGAGGAGATCCGCCCGGCCCGCCATGGCGCCGGCACGTGTCCCAGCGCCCCAAACTCAAACTGCGCCCCCGTTCAACTGGGAGAAGGGACTCGCGGCCGGCTGGCTGTTGACCTCGTGCGGGCTGCTGGTGGGCTTTATGTGCCTCGCCACGCGGCTGCGACTCGCAGCACGACGCTGGCGCCGCGAGAAGGTGGCAGACCAGGAGGTATGGATTACAGAGTCCCTCGGGCCCGCCGTTTATGGATTCATCGATCCCATGATTGTGTTGCCCCAGTGGCTGCTTCGAGCCAGTCACACTGAGCTTTCTGTGGCATTGGCTCATGAGAGAGCGCACCTGGCCGCTCGTGACCCCGCCCTGCTCTTGCTCGGTCTCATTGTGATAGTCATGGTGCCCTGGAACATCCCGCTGTGGTGGCAACTGCGCCGGCTCCGATTTGCAATCGAAGTCGATTGCGATGCCCGGGTACTGCATCGAGGTCTGACACCCCGGGACTACGGCAGCGCGCTGCTCGCGATTGGTGAGCACGGCAACATCGCCCCACTTGGCGCGGTAGCGTTGACGGAACAACCGTCGCAACTCCGGCGGCGAATACAGATCATGACCTCCGAGCCACCGAAGCGCGGCGCGGGCGCTATGTTGGGCACCGTTGCGCTGGCGGTGGCGTGCGTTGCAATCGCAGCGGCCACCCCGGCGCCTGCGTCATTGCGTATCACGTCCATTGCAGAACTCCCTCGCAAACTTCCAATTGAAGCCGTCCACAACGATCCCCAAGTTGAAGCGCTTGTCCGTGCCACCTATCCCCACTTCTTCAGCGGCACGGGCAACACCCAACCTGTGTTGGTAACACTGTTCCTCAACCACGACGGATCGCTCTACAAGAGCATCTCGGAACCAATCGCCCCTCGGCCCTACGTTACTACTTCCTTCGCGGCATTTGACGACGCGGGCATCGACTTCGAACACCGTGGCCCCGACAAAAGACTGCGTATTCAGGGTGCATCCGGATTGCCCGTGGACGTCATAGCCTGGTATTTCCAGGCCCCGGCAGACCCCAGTCGCGATGTGGCAACGGTGCGAGCGAAGGCAAAGGCGCGCTACTCCAGCCTCCTCGACTCAACGGACACCGACAAAGTAGTCACGGCCCTGATGACGGAGGCAGGCGAGATTGACCGTGCGATCGTGGAACCTCTCAATGACCGCAGCCCCCGAAGCCTGGCGACAGCCCAACACTTCGCCGAATTGGGCCTCCCCGCCGACCGTCTCGGGCTGATGGGGGTCACACATTTGATCAAAGGCCACTTCAATGATGACCCCGACACCAGGACATTACCGATTGTGTACGCTTGGCCCCGCCGAGCGAACGAACACGGGTCGGTGTTCGAGGTTTTCAATCGCACGCTGCCCGCGGCACCGGGCGACGATCACACCGTCGACCGGCTCATTGCGGAGCGGTATTTCCCCGATCTCTACACTCACCCTGAGGAATGGCCGCGCGCCGATCCCTGGATTCTGCTGGACCCCAGCGGCAAGGTCCTGACAACCGGCCGGCGCGTGGTCAACAGCGCCGCCGATATTCAGCTCAATATCCAGTCACTGTATCCCGGCATCAAAACCGGCCGCCTGCAGCTCGTCACTTTCCAAGGCCCCCGCGGACAGCGGCCGGATCTTGCCTTTGTCTGGCTCGCTGCCGACTCCCCGGTCACCGACCCGGCGAAAGCGGACTTCTCCAGGCAACCGGACGTGTTGATCTATGCGGACGTCAGCAACGGTGAAAAAACCTTCTACACTGAAATGCTGGCCATGAAATTCGGTTCGACCGGTACCACCCGCTGCGCCTTGCGCAATCCGTTTGGAGTCGTGTACCTGCGCGTTACCCTCGACAAGGGTGATGCCAACGCTGCTGCTGTTCGCGTACGCTGGCAACACATGCCGCTTCCTGCGGGCGAATACATACCCGACCCCGCCGAAAACTCGTGGTCAGCCCAATCTGCCCCGATCCGCGCGGTCTACGGCGGACCCTCGGGAACCCAGCTCACGGATGCTGACGGGAAGAAATGGGATATCGTTTTGCACACGGACCGCATGACCCACTCAGCTCCGCGGCCCGCTACGGCACCGTTGTGATCGCAAAATCCCCGGTCGCAAACGGCTTGAATACAGTCACTCCGCCGTTCTGATCGCAAGGGCCGCCGGCGGCATCTCCGGGTCCTGCCGCGGACGGTCCCCGGGCCGAGCCCCAGAAATTATTGGACGCAGTTTGTACGACCTTGGGAGACGTCGGGTCGCCGTTCTGCGGTCCCGGTTGCCCCGGCGCGGCCGCCACCTTGCCGACGTTCAATATCCCACAATGCGCGGCAGGTCCCGGGTTCACCCCCGGAAAGTCACTCCCCACGCCATCTTCCAGAATCGTCATGGCCGGACGATTCCGATCGTTACCGAAGAAGTTGTTGTGATCGAACACCCGGATCTGGTCAATGGGATCGTTGTTGGTGTCGTCAAAGAGATCGGCCGAGTCCTGCACAATCATTCCAGGCCCACTGTTGCCAATGGCGGAGTTTCCCTGGAACACCGCGCCGGGAACCACGAGAAATCCGGCGTTGGTATTGGCAAATGCGGAGTTCCCCGTGATCGGACCAGTCAGCGCGAGCCGGAAACCATAGCCGTTGTGGATGGCCACGTTGTTGCTGAACGAGACGTTGCCTTCGCCCACTGCCGTACCGGTCTCGCTTTGCAACCCGACATCCGCCCAGAATCCGTTCTGCGCCCCCGTTGCAACATTGTTCTTGAATGACGCGCTGCCTGTGAAGGCATTGTCCTCGAAAGCGAATCCGGTGCCGTTGCCGCTGGCGTGGTTGCCGGTGAAAAAGACGGTCGCGGTCGCGAGGCACGACGGGTCCGGGCAGGGCCGGTCGGTAAACTGCAGGCCATTGAATGAGAACCCGGTGCCATCGCCCTGATCCACGTTGCCGGTAATGTTGATGTTCTTCTGCAGGACGGGATCTACCGCATCCTGATCCACATATACGCCGATACCGTTGCCACCCGTGATCGTGAACCCCTGACCCAGGCCGCCGAAAGTGACACCCGGGCTCGTAATTTGCACGGTTGCGGGATAGGTCTGCGACGCTGTTCCAACAATGATGGTGGCCGAAGCGCCGTGCAGAGAGAGGACTTTCAACGACTTCGTGATGCAGATGATGCACCCATCAGTCCCGCCCCGGCGGGGTCTGCCAACGAGTTGCGGATGCTCGTCACCCGGATGTGTGAACGAACCATCCCCACTGATGTTGCCGTAAACTCCGGCACCGACACTGATGGTGTCACCGGGCGATGCATTCTCAATTGCCTGACTGATGGATCTGCAAGGCGAGCTCGCACTGCCACAGGTTCCGCTGTCAGTTCCATCATTGGCAACGCGCCAGGTGGTCCCGGCGGCCCGGACATTGCCGGCCATCAGAGTCAGGAGGGCAGCAACCAAACACATCGATCCATGAATACGCATGTTTGAGCACCTCTAGTGATTATGTTTAGATTGAGGCGACGGCCACTGTACTCCCAACCTGCGGGCGCTGGGAACCCCTCCCCGCGCGCTGCCGTTCAATTCCCATGTCCCTGTCACCCCGCAAGTCGGCGGCCAAGCGTATTCGCAAGCAGTTGAAAAAGCGCATCGAGTCCGCTCTCCAGACTTCGAGCAAGAAGCACCTGAGCGACACTGATGTGCACGAGGTCCGCAAAGCCCTGAAAAAGGCTCGCGCTTCGCTGCGGCTGCTGCGTCCCGGCCTGCGCAACTCCGACTATCGTCTGGAGAATTCGCGCCTGCGAGAAGCCGCGCGCCCGCTGGGACCCATACGCGATGCCAAGGTGCTGCCCGAGACCCTGCGCAAGCTCGCCCGGCACTATGGCACGCCGCTGCGAGCACTGAATGTGCAACTCAAACCGCAGGCCGGTTCATTCGACCTGGCTCACTCATGCCGACTCCTGCGCGAAGCCCGCGCGCACCTCGAACGCCTCGATGTCCATGACGACAACTGGAGCCTGGTAGGTCCGGCACTGAAGGAGATTTACAGACGCGGGCGCCGTGCTCTTGCCTGTGCACACGCCGCGAGCACGCCGCAGGCGTTCCATGAATGGCGCAAACAGGCCAAGTACCTGCGCTACACCTTGGAGACTCTCGAGCCACTGTGGCCCCCGGTCATCCACACCCTGGCCGAAGAGGCACATCAGCTAACCAACTATCTCGGCGACGACCATGATCTGTCAGTGTTCTCACAGCAGCCCGCTCGGGAGGTGACACTCCATACGATGATCGAGCATTGGCAGATCGAGCTGCGGCACGAGGCGGTGGCACTCGGTACGAAGCTCTACAAAGAAAAGCCCGCAGTGTTTACCCGGCGCTTTGGGCGATACTGGCGAGCGTGGCGCGGCTGAGGGCTGCGACGCTCTCACTCATTCGACGCCACATCATTCCAACTCCCCGCCGGCGGCGTATTTCGCACCGGCTCATCGACGTTGCCGCTGCGCACCCGCTTATCCTCGTCGGCGATGCCCGGCTGCGTCGTTCCCGCCTTGCGTCCGCCCGGGGAACTCTTGGACGGCAGTGGCTTCTCCGAGTCGTGCGGGATGTGCTGCTCGCGCGTATCAGGTTTCATAGGAAGTCTCCAGGTTACTCCACGTTCGCGTAGCATCAATCGCGCCGCAACTCGCATGTCCGGTTCCGTCCTACACACAAAGTAGCCACAACGGACTCGCCTCGTGTTATTAACATGTGATGAAAATAGAGAGCGACACGGCTGCCGAGCTCAGGTAACAAATGTTAGGAAGCGTGGCACAAAGGACGGTGCCGTTAACTGCGCGCGATGCAACAGAGCTTGTTGGCGTTCGCGAGCTCCGGACCGACATTGAGGCGCTGCGAGCGATAGCGATCCTCCTGGTAGTGGCTTTTCACTGCCACGTAGTCGGCATTCCGGGCGGCTTCATGGGTGTCGATGTGTTCTACGTGCTGTCCGGCTACTTGATCACCGGACTTCTGGTCACCGAGACCGAGCGTACAGCCACTCTGAGGCCGTTACGTTTCTACGCCAAGCGGGTCCGTCGGTTGTTACCCGCCGCAGCGCTCGTTTCATTGACCACGCTCGTCGTGGGAGCGTTCCTGTTCGCGCCGCGCGAGCTGATGTTGACCGCGCACGCGGCACGCGCCAATGCGCTCTACGTGAGCAATCTATATTTCTCTGAGAGCGCTTCAGACTACTTTTCGGCGCGTGTAACCTTCAATCCTTTGTTGCACACCTGGTCGTTGTCGGTCGAAGAACAGTTCTATCTGCTATGGCCCCTCATCATTGCACTGGGGCTATTGGTGTGGCGTTCGAAGGGAGCACTCATCGCATCCATGGCGGTGCTGACGATTGTATCATTCGCCGTCAACCTGTGGCTGACCGGTCACGATCGCGTCGTGGCATTCTATGCACTGCCCACCCGGGCTTGGGAATTCGGCCTCGGCGGTCTTGCTGCATTGATTCCCCGTGGCTCGCTGCGCTTCGGCCGGGCCACCTGGGTTGCCATCGGCTGGCTGGGATTGGCAGTGATTCTTGGCTCGGCGCTCCTGGTCCGCCCATCCATGGCGTTTCCCGGCTGGCTGGCACTGTTTCCGGTGATCGGTACCGCGCTCGCTTTGCTTGCGGGAGCCGAGTGTCCGCTGATTGGCGTCGGCACCCTGTTCAACACTGTGCCATTGCAAACCCTCGGGGGCCTGTCGTACTCCTGGTACCTGTGGCATTGGCCTTTCCTGGTATTCACTGCGGCAATCTTTCCCGCTGCATCCGGGCTGACACGGGTAGTTGCGGCCTCGATATCCCTGGGCGTTGCCTACGTGACTCACCGCTGTTTCGAAAACCCGATTCGCCACTACCCGGCGTTGGTCAAGAGCCCGAAGCTGACACTGGCCGTCGGCAGCGCCCTGACCGCGCTCTCGCTGGTGGTCGCGACACTGGCGCTTCATTTCAGCAATCATCTCGAGCGCACGCCGGCCATGAAAGCCCTCAACCTCGTGCGCGTCGACTTCGCCGATCTGTCGCGCAGCGATTGCATCAGCCAGGAGGGCTCCTCGGCAGTCAAGACCTGCTCGTTCGGCGCGGTCCATTCCTCGACACACCTTGTTCTATTCGGCGACTCTCACGCCGCCCAGTGGTTCGATACGCTGAGTCAGCTCGCGGAGCGCCGGCATTGGCGGCTCACCACGGTCATCAAGCTCGGCTGCGCCGCGGTCGACGTCAACCCGGGCATTGGAATCGATTCCGACCCGGAATGCATCGCGTGGCGCGAGCAGGCGATTCACGACATCATCGGACTGAAGCCCTCGCTGATTGTGTTGGGCAGTGCAACCAACAAGTTGGATCGCCCCGAGAATCCGGCGGCGTCTGTCGATTCGAGCCTGGCCGACGACGTCCGCGAAGGGGTGCTCAATACCTTGCGCGCGTTGCATCCGTCCGGTGCCACACTCGCATTGTTGCGCGACACACCGGAATTCCCATTCGATGTGAATTACTGCCTCGCGCGAGCCGCGCGGCACTCATGGTATCCGCATGGCGCCTGCGACATGCCGCGCGCAAAAGTCGTCGACCCGCGGATCTACTCCGCAGAACAAGCGGCCGCGCGCAGCGTGCCCAACGTGAGGCTCATCGACCTGACGGGAGAGCTGTGCCCACAGGATGTGTGCAAGGCCGTCGTCGGTGGAATGGTGATGTATCGCGATACCCACCACCTTGCAGGAAGTTCCGCCGCTCGGCTGGGTCCGCTGCTGGATTCGCAAATTACCGCAGCATTGCACTAGCCATCGAGCCCATCTATCGCCACCATCGAAACTACCGTCAGCGCCGTGCCGCGGCGCGGAATATATTTCCCGGGAACACTCAACGAGCCGGGAGTAGACCGTGGACGACGCAGCACCTGCAGCAAAATGCCCCTTCAACCACTCCATCGGCGGTGGCACCACAAACAAGGACTGGTGGCCGAAACACCTGCCGCTCGACCTGCTTCACCAGCATTCGTCCAAGTCCGATCCCATGGAGGCCGGGTTCGACTATGCGCAGGAATTCGAGCGCCTCGACTATGCCGGCCTGAAAAAAGATCTTGCCAGGCTCATGACCGATTCGCAGCCGTGGTGGCCCGCCGATTTCGGTCACTACGGCCCGCTGTTCATCCGGATGGCGTGGCACAGCGCAGGAACTTATCGCACAGGTGACGGCCGCGGTGGCGGCGGGAGGGGTCAACAGCGGTTTGCCCCTCTCAACAGTTGGCCGGACAACACCAACCTCGAGAAGGCCCGGCGCCTGTTGTGGCCTGTCAAACAGAAATACGGCCGTGCGATTTCCTGGGCCGACCTGATGATCCTCGCCGGCAACGTGGCTCTGGAGACGATGGGATTCAGAACCTTCGGCTTCGCCGGCGGCCGTCCGGACGTCTGGGAACCCGATCACGACGTGTCATGGGGCACGGAGCGGCAATGGTTGAGTGCGGACACCCGCTACACGGGAGAACGCGATCTCGCCAAGCCGCTTGGGGCAGTCCAGATGGGTCTGATCTATGTCAATCCGGAAGGTCCCGACGGTAAGCCGGATCCGGTTGCCGCGGCGCGCGACATTCGCGAAACCTTCGGCCGCATGGCCATGAATGATGAAGAAACAGTAGCGTTGATTGCCGGTGGACATACTTTCGGCAAAACCCACGGCGCGGGCCCTGCGTCGCATGTCGGTGCGGATCCTGAGGGCGGTGACATCGAACATCAGGGGCTGGGTTGGAAGAGCACATTCGGCACAGGCTACGCTGGCGATGCCATTACCAGCGGCCTGGAAGTGACCTGGACCAGCACACCGACCCTGTGGAGCAACGAATTCTTCAAGAACCTGTTCGGCTACGAATGGGAGTTGACCCAGAGCCCGGCCGGTGCGCACCAGTGGAAGCCGAAGAACAACGGCGGCGCGGACTCAGTTCCGGACGCACATGACAAATCCAAGCGCAAAGCACCGTCGATGTTGACCACGGACCTCGCCCTGCGATTCGATCCCGCCTACGAGAAGATCTCTCGGCGGTTCCTCGAACAGCCGCAGCAATTCGCGGACGCGTTCGCCCGCGCCTGGTTCAAACTCACCCATCGCGACATGGGCCCGCGCGCCCGCTACCTTGGCCCGGAAGTGCCGAAGGAAGAG
>JAFEDS010000002.1 GCA_018241505.1 Pseudomonadota bacterium
CCCAACATCATGAAGGCCAAGAAAAAGCCGCTGGAGACGCTCCCACTGAACACGCTGGGCGTAGAAGCGAAGCAGCAGCTCAAACTCGTGAAATTTGAACCTCCGGCGCAGCGCCAGAAAGGCGTGCGCGTCAAAGACGCCGGGGAGTTGGTCGAAGCATTGAAGAAGAAGGGGTTGCTCTGATGGCCGCCAAGATTCTCATCGTTGCCGAGCACGATGGCGCGAAGCTCAATACTAGCACGGCAAAGTCAGTTGCCTGCGCGCGCGGCATTCAAGGCGCCGAAATCATCGTAGCGGTGTTTGCGGCGAAGCCGGATGCGGTG
Organism: Pseudomonadota bacterium; assembly: GCA_018241505.1. Classification (GTDB taxonomy): domain Bacteria; phylum Pseudomonadota; class Gammaproteobacteria; order Steroidobacterales; family Steroidobacteraceae; genus 13-2-20CM-66-19. The sequence goes on from JAFEDS010000002.1 coordinate 324, forward strand.
GCCGCCCAGGCCGCCCAATTAGCCGGTGTGACGAAAGTGGTCACCGTGGAAAACGCGGCTAACGAACACGCCCTTGCAGCAGTCCTTGCCCCTCAGGTCGTAGCGCTGGCGAAGGACGCGACTCACGTGTTTGCCGCGTCCACCACCTTCGGGAAGGACCTGATGCCGCGTGTAGCCGCTCTGCTGGGCACGGCGCAAATCAGTGACATCATGGCTGTCGAAAGCGCTAATCGATTCCGGCGCCCGATCTATGCGGGCAATGCGATCGTGACGGTCGAGACCGACCCTGCCTCCAAGATCGTCGGCACCGTTCGCAGCGCGTCGTTCGAAGCTGCACCGGCGGGCGGCTCGGCTCCTGTCGAAAAGGCATCACTCAACGTTGAGCTGCCCACCCATACGCGCTTCATTTCCGTATCGGCTGCCAAAAGCGACCGCCCGGACTTGCAGACGGCATCGAAGGTGGTATCCGGCGGACGCGCCCTTGGCAGTGCCGATGGCTTCAAGATCCTGTATTCGCTCGCTGACAAGATTGGCGCTGCTGTGGGTGCTTCTCGAGCGGCGGTGGACGCAGGTTATGCGCCGAACGAGCTGCAGGTGGGACAGACCGGGAAGATCATCGCGCCGGAGCTGTACGTGGCCATCGGAATCTCCGGTGCCATTCAGCATCTGACGGGTATCAAGGACGCCCGCACGATTGTGGCCATCAACAAGGACGGTGAGGCGCCCATTTTCGAGGTCGCGGACATCGGCCTCGTGGGTGATCTGTTCCAGATCGTGCCCGAGCTGGAAAAGCTGATTGGCTGACGCCAAGGCCTGCCGGTTGCGAGAGGCCGCGACCGGCAGAGCACGTTACAGGTGCTCTGGCGCTACGCGAACGAGCACCTTTCCGAAACCTTCTCCGCGCATGAGGCGGCCATACGCCTCGGGCGCGGCGGCCAGCCCCTCGGACATGTCCTCGCGATAACGAAACAACCCCGCCCGGATCCAACTTCCAACCACTCGCTGGAGCTCCGGCAGGCGCTGCAGGTGATCCTGCACAAAGATACCGCGCACGCTCGCTCGGGAATTCAGCACATGAATGAACGACAGTCCGGTGCTGTAGGCTTCACTCGGGCCACCGAGAATGACACGGGCGTGCGGAGCGAGGCATTCAAACGCGCGCGCCAAACCTTCGCCACCGACGGTGTCGAAATAAACATCTACTCCGTCAGGACAGGCATCGTGAATGTGCGCGTCCGGGTCTGTTGAACAGATGCACGCGGCGAAGCCGAGCTGACCGACCGCGTACTCACACTTTTCGCGTGAGCTCGCAATTCCAACCGCGCGGGCACCGACGATCCGGGCCGCCTGGCCGACCGTGCAGCCCACCGGGCCGGTTGGATCCGACACCAGCACCGTTTCGCCCGGCCGTGGCTCGCCCAGGTAGATGAGCCCGCTGTAACCCAGCAATCCGGGCAGTCCCAAAACACCCAGATACGCGGAAACAGGCGCACTGTTGGCATCCAATCGCCGCACGCCCTGCCCGCTCGACAACGCAAATTGCTGCCAACCGTTGCGGACCACAACAAACTCACCCGGTCGATGCTCCGGGTGCCGCGACTCGAGGACTTGCGCAACCGTCTCCCCGCCAACCACGTCGCCTGGATTCAGGCTAACGGTGGGATCGATCGACAGATACAGCGTACGGGATAGAAACTGACCGGGTCCCGGTGTGGGAACCGCGGTCGTATCCGCACCAAAGCTCTCCGGCACGGCCCATCCGGCCGGCCGGAGCGCGCAGAGGATACGGTGATTGCGGTCGCCGGCGTCGTGCATGACTCAAACTGCGCCGCAGTGGCCAGTTAGATCTGGCTGAGAACGTGCTCCGCTGAGGACACCTTGAACTGTCCCTTTTCCTCGATATCAACCTGCTTGGCAACGCCGTCCTGCACGACGATGGCGAAGCGCTGGCCGCGCGTGCCCATGCCAAAGCCGCTGGCATCGAGCTCGAGCCCGAGCGCCTTGGCGTAGTCGCCATTGCCGTCCGCCAGCATCAGGACCTTGTCGCCGACATTGGAAGACTTGCCCCACGCGTTCATGACGAACACGTCATTGACCGCCATGCAGGCAATCGTGTCCACACCTTTGGCGCGAATCTGATCGGCCAACTGCACAAATCCCGGCAGATGCTTGGCATCACACGTCGGGGTGAAAGCGCCGGGAACGGAGAACAGAACGACCTTCTTTCCCTTGAACAACTCGTCCGTAGTCACGTCCTTGGGCCCGTCTTTGGACATCGTCTTGAGCTTACCCGCGGGCATGCGGTCGCCGGCCTTGATTGCCATGATCAGCATCTCCTGAAAAAACACTAGCGGTTAATGCGGAAAGAGGCCGGGAAGATTACTCCTCCGGCCTCTTCTTCGTGAACGTCTTGCGAACGCTTTCAGGTCCGCAAGATCGGGTTCCCTCGTTACGCCTGTTTGGCGTGCAGGGCCCACAGCTCGGCGATGCGCTCCAGGTTCGCGTCACCCTTGACCGACTTGAAGGACTTCACAGCGTCGTCCTTCTTACCGGTCTTTAGCTGAGCGATACCCAGCAGGAGCTTCGCTTCGGCTTCGTTGCGCAAGCCGCCCTTCGCCACGCCCTTGCTGAGGTGATCGAGCGCCTTGTCGTACTGCTCGTAGCCGAGATAGGCCAATCCCAGGCCGACATTCTTGTCGCCGGTGGAACCGCTGTTGGCATCCTGTTCGACCTTGCCCAGGGTCGCCTGGTCAGCGGCCGCAGCCTTCTTGGCAGACTCCAGCAGACGCTGGTTCTTGTCCTTGGTGCGAGCGTCCGTGAACACATTCTTAGCCAGTCCCTTTTCGAGAACGTGCTGAGCCTCACCGGGATTACCCTGCTCAATAGCAAGCTGGGCCATTTCGGTGTAGTCCGTGGGGTCCTTCAACACATCCAGCTCGTACATCAGGCGGTAGACCTGGAGGGTGTTGCGGTCGCCGAGGTTCGGGGCGCTACGCACCGAATACAGCAGGTTCTGCCAGTACTCAGGCTTCGGGTGATACTCGACCAGGCGCTCCAGCTCCCTGGTCGTGCACTCGGAGTCGTTGAGCTTCACGCAGGCGCTGAGCGCAAGCTGCAGCGGCTCATCCTTGGGCGTCCCGCCGGCCTTGAGGGTCTGTGCGATCTGGTCGTCATAGAACTTGAGAGTGCCCTTGTAGTCACCCTTCAGATAGTACGACTGTCCGACGAGGGTCTTCATCTCGTCATCGGCAAAGCCACCCTTGATGGCGCGGTTGCCGTACTCAATCGCCTTGTCGTAGTTCTTGAGCTGGTAGTTCATCTGCGCCACGGCCTTGATACGGCCCGGCAGTTCCTTCTCATCCAGAAAGCCGTCGTTGATCTCGGCTTCGAACGCCTTGGAGGCTTCCGCGTAGTTGTTGGTCTTGGCGTAAGCGACACCCTCCAGCTCATTGATGATGTGCTGGTCGTAAGGGGTCTTCTTCGCATTACCCTCCGCTTCCTTCAGCTTGACGAGCGCGTCGGAATACTTCTTCGCCTGCAGCGCGTCGTTGGCCGCCTTCAGGGTCGGCGCCAGGTCCCTGCTGACCTTGTTCTTGCTGTCCTTTTCCTTGTCAGCCGCCAGCGCGGGATGGCCGGAGAGCAGCGCCGAGGCGCCTATCACGGCAACACCCATCACCAGGGCGCGTGCCACCAGGGAGCGATTTGCCAGAGACTTTGTCGAGAGGCTTTTTACTTTCATCATTCGCCTGTTAATCGTGGAACTCGGAAGTGTTCACAAACCCGATCTTCTTCATACGATTGCGCTGGGCCGAGGCCAGTACCTTCGCGACGTAGTCGTACTTCGCACGACGATCGGGGCGCAGGTGAATCTCCGGCTGCACGTCCTTCTTGGCTTCCTCGTTGAAGTAGCCTTCGAGCTGACCCAGGTTCTGCACCACTGTGCCGTTCCAGACCACAGTGCCGTCGAAATCGATCTCGAGGTCGATCACCTCGGGACGCTGATCCGGCGGCGGCGGGTTGTTGTTCTGGGGCATGTCGAGCTTCACCGCGTGCGTCATGATGGGCAGCGACACGATCAGGGTCACCAGAAGCACCAACATCACGTCGATCAACGGCGTGGTGTTGATGTCGCACATAACTGCACCGGAGGCGGTGCCTACACTCATTGCCATGTTCTATTTCTCCTGGAGGCGGTTCTACTGCGGTGAGCGGCCCAGGCCGCGGTCAGGCTCCGTGAGGAACCCCACCTTGACGATGCCGCCGCGCTGAATTGCGTACAGCACGCGTCCCACCGCCTCGAACTTCGCATCCTTGTCGGCACGAATGTGTACTTCGGGCTGCGGCTTGATGACCGCGGAAGCCTTGATGTTGGCAAGCAGATCCTCCTTGTTGGGCATCCGCCTGTCGTTCCAGTAAATGTTGCCTTCCTTGTCGACCGCTACCGTGATGTTTTCCGGCTTGGTCTGCGTCGGAATGTTGACTGCCTTCGGCAGCTCGACCTTCACGGTCTTGTTGATGACGGGAATGGTGATGAGGAAGATGATGAGCAGCACCAACATGACGTCCACGAGGGGCGTCGTGTTGATATTGCTCATTACGGAATTTTCTTCCCCGGAATTGCCGACCTGCATTGCCATGGAGCGAAATCCTCAAAAAGCTTTCCGGTGACCCCATCGCTGGCGCGCACCGGAAAGCGGTGTGACTCGAATGCTTACTTCCGGATCGCTGCTGCAGGGGCTGCGGCCGGACGGGCACCACCGGATTCACTGGCGCCGACGCGGGCACCGCTCACCAGGTAGGCATGCAGATCACTCGCGAAGTTCCGCAGGGCGTCCTGGATGAGCTTGTTGCGGCCCAGCAGCCAGTTGTAGCCCATGACCGCGGGAACGGCGACGAACAGACCGATGGCGGTCATGATCAGCGCCTCACCGACGGGACCCGCGACCTTGTCGATGCTCGCCTGGCCGGCGATACCGATGCCGACGAGGGCCTGCAGAATGCCCCAGACGGTGCCGAACAGACCGACGAACGGAGCAACGGAACCGACGGTCGCCAGGAGGCCCAGGCCCGCGTTCAGCTTGCTGTTCACCTGGTCGACGGCGCGTTGCAGCGACATGGTGATCCACTCGTGCAGATCGATCCGGTCCGTCAGGCGCCCGTCATGGTGCGAAGCGGCACGCAGGCCGTCCTCGGCAACCAGGCGGAAGTCATCGCCCTTCTTCAGGCGCTCCACGCCGTCCTTGATGGAGGGGGCGGTCCAGAACTGCTTTTCAGCAACCCGGGCCGACTGCTTGAGCTTGCGCTGATCCCACAGCTTCGTGAGGATCACATACCACGAAGCAAGAGACATGATAATCAGAAGAATGAGTACGGAGCGGGTTACGAGACCGCCCGTTGCCCAGAGTGCTTCCAGGCCATACGGATTGTCGGTGGTGACGGGGGCTGTGTTTTCCATAGTTTCCTCGAATCACGAAAAGCCGGGCAGAGCCCGGCATCTAATAGTCGTTTTAGTTTCTGAGCTGGAACTTGATGCGGAATCCAAAGCAGCTGGCGATCGGATTGCCGTCCTCGGTCGCAGGCTTATAACGCCCGCTGGCGGCCTTTGCCAGTTTCAATGCGCCTTCATCGAGCCGTGAGATGCCGGAGGTCTGTTCAATCTTCGGCTCCTCGGTCAGCTTGCCCTTCGTGTCAGTGCAGACATGCACTGTCGCCGTGCCCGATTCTCCGAGGCGCGCCGACGCCGACGGATAGTAATCGTCGGTCGACGGGAAGTTCTTACCCGGTCCGCCCGAAACGCGCACCGGCTGGTGGGTCGGGGCGGGTGGCGGCGGAGGTGCCACAACGGGCCTGTTGGTCGTGTCCTGGATCGCGGTCGACTGGGTTTCAACCGGCATGTCGATCTGTACATCCGGCGGTGGAACCTCGACGGGGGGGCGTTCCATCTGCGGCGGTGGCGGTGGCGGTGGCTGGTCCTGCTGCTTGACCTCGTCGATGACGGCGGTCTGCAGGGGTGGGGCCACCAGCTCAATCGCCCGTTGGGCAAGTCCTGTGGCGAGAGCCCAGACAATGAAGACGTGGAGGCCGAGGATCCCGACTACGACGATCGTTCGGCGCGTGAAGAAATTTGTGTCTTGTACGTAAGATGATGCCATGAGTTGATGCGGCGTCGCTGTTACATTCCCAAATGTTCAGGTCCAAACCGAGCAGCGCAAAGTAGCTGGCTTTCTTGCGCCCTGCAAGGTGTCGGACCCGGCCCCGAGCATGACGGCCATTCCGCCGACGTGCTCATTCATACATTTAAAACGGATGCGCGTGGCCTCTTGGGCTGACGCACGCTCGATTTTAATATCCCCTCGAGTGCTTCGATGATTGCGACGTGCGCTTGCAGATCGACGACACGGCGCGCCGTGCGCGTCAACGAATTCCGGCCCAACTCTAACCTCTGCCCACTGCACTGACAACTCCGCCTAAGCTCAAGAATTCCCACGTGGCGCGGTCACCGCCCCCGTGGCGGCACTGCCCACCAGAAACGCGTATTTTGCCAAGACCCCGGCCGTCGCATACGGCTTGCGCGGTTTCCATGCCGCCCGCCTCCGCCGTAGTTCCGCCGCAGATATTTCGGCATGGATCGTGCGTTTCACCGCGTCTATGGTCACGACATCGCCGTTGCGCAGCAGCCCAATGGGTCCACCCACCGCGGCCTCAGGGGAGATATGTCCAACCACGAAGCCGTGGCTGCCTCCCGAGAACCGGCCGTCAGTGATCAGCGCCACTTTATCCCCTAATCCGCGGCCCATGATGGCCCCGGTCGGACTCAGCATTTCGCGCATTCCAGGGCCCCCTTTGGGTCCCTCCTGCCTTATCACCACGACATCCCCGGCACGTACAGTGCCAGCGAGGATGGCCTCGGTAGCCCGTTCTTCCCCTTCGAAGACTCGTGCCCTACCGCTGAAACTCAGTCCTTCCTTGCCCGTGATCTTGGCGACCGCGCCCTCCGGCGCTACGTTCCCGTACAGAATAACGAGATGGCTATCCTTCTTCAGCGGATCGGATAGCGGCCGCACGATTTCCTGCCCAGCAAGATACATGCCCGTGTTGGCGAGATTCTGCGCCATTGTCCGGCCGGTCACGGTCAGACAATCGCCGTGCAGAAGACCCGCTTCCAGCAGCATTTTCATCAAGGGTTGGATGCCGCCGATCGCTATCAACTCCGACATCAGGTAACGGCCGCTGGGCCTGACATCGGCCAGCACCGGCACCCGTTTGCCGATCCGCGTGAAATCATCCAACGTGAGTTTCACTTGGGCATCGTTGGCGATTGCCAGCAGGTGCAGTACGGCGTTGGTTGAGCCGCCGAGCGCTATCACCACGCTGATTGCGTTCTCGAATGCCTTGCGAGTCAGTATGTCGCGCGGCCGGATCCCTTCCTTGACCAGGTGTACGACTGCTTCACCGGCGCGCCTGCTGTCAGCGCGCTTGTCGTCACTCACCGCCTCCTGCGCGGAGCTGCCTGGCAACGAAAGGCCGAGCGCCTCCAGCGCCGAGGCCATCGTGTTGGCCGTGTACATGCCACCGCAACTGCCGGGCCCGGGAATCGCGGTCCGCTCCACTTCCTGCAATTGTTCGTCGGAAATCTTGCCGGCAGCACGCGCGCCGACCGCTTCAAACACCGAGACGATGTCGCGCCGCTGGCCACCCGGACGGATCGTGCCACCGTAGACAAAGACGGAAGGACGGTTGAGACGCGCCATCGCCATCGCACAGCCCGGCATGTTCTTGTCGCAGCCGCCGATGGCTACGAAACCATCGAAGCCTTCGGCTCCGACCACTGTTTCGATCGAGTCGGCGATCACTTCGCGCGACACGAGCGAGTAACGCATGCCGGGCGATCCCATCGAGATACCGTCCGACACGGTGATGGTGTTGAAGAGAACGCCCTTGCCGCCGCCGGCATCCGCTCCGCTGACAGCCTCGCGGGCGAGCTCGGCGATATGCATGTTGCAAGGGGTGAGGTTGGCCCACGTGGAGGCAATGCCGATCTGCGGCTTGGCGAAATCCGCATCCTGGAAACCCACTGCACGCAACATGGCGCGCGACGGAGCCTGCTTGATTCCATCCACTACGAGCCGCGAGCTGGCCCGTGCGTCCACCTGTTTCTTTTTCGAAGCCATTAATCGAGAACCTTCCCCGTCCCTTAAAGCTTAAAGTATTTTCATCCCCATTGGCCACCCCAAGCGTACTACGGATTGGCGTTGAGTTTGGATCCCGATGGGGGATGCGCCGCATTATGCCCGTGCGGCAACCGACAAATTTCAGGGAAGCCCTGAGTCAACGCGCGAACGGATGAGTCGGTACAGAGCGCGAATACACTGTGCCTCCGCGCCAACAGGCCGTCCGGGCCGATCCTTTGCGTTCCAGGCGTAAAGATCGATGTGCAGCCACGCGGGCGAGGCCGTCACGAAGCGCTTGAGGAACAGAGCACCGATGATCGAGCCGGCAAACGGCGCGCTGGAGACATTGCCGAGATCGGCAATCTTGCTCGTGAGCTCGTCGTCGTAGCCGGACCACAACGGCAGTGGCCAAATCGGATCGGCCTCATCCTCGGCGCTGCCGCGCAGAGCCGTCAGCAGACTCTCGTCGGTTGAAAATGCCGCCGGAATCTCGGGCCCGAGCGCCACACGCGCAGCGCCGGTCAATGTTGCCATGTCAATCAGCAGCTCCGGCTGCTCAACATCCGCTTCGGCGAGCGCATCCGCCAGCACCAACCGTCCTTCCGCGTCCGTGTTGCCAATCTCGACCGTCAGTCCCTTTTTGGAACGCAACACATCGCCGGGTCGGTAAGAATTTCCATCCACGCTGTTTTCCACGGCGGGAATCAGGACGCGCAGTTGCACGCGCGCTTCGAGCTGCATGAGCATCTGCGCCAGTCCCAATGTGCAGGCGGCACCACCCATATCCTTTTTCATGAGCAGCATGCCCGACGAGGGTTTGATGTCCAATCCTCCGGTGTCGAAGCACACGCCTTTTCCAACGAGCGTGACTTTGCGTGCGCTGGGGTCACCCCAACGCAAATCAATGAGCCGCGGTTGCCGGGGACTGCCCTGACCGACACCCTGGATCAGATGAAAATCGCGGGCGCGCAACTCGTCGCCCATGATGACGCTGCTGCGCGCACCAAAGCGGGCTGCGAGGTCAGTGGCGGCGGAGGCCAGTTCCCCGGGACCCATGTCGTTGGCAGGTGTGTTGATCAGATCGCGAGCGAACGAGCTGCCTGAGGCCGCGGCCTCGGCGTAGGCGCGATCCGCTTCCCGCGGCACCACCAGCACCGCGCGCTGCGCGGCCGGCTGTATGGAGCGATATCGCGTCATGCGATACGCACCGATCAACCACCCGGTCAACAGGTGCGTGGCAGCATCGCTGCGCAGCTCATTTGCAACGTAGTAGCTGTACGCGGGCAACCGGTCCGACAGCCCAGCGACATTCCAGAGCTTCAACTCTCCAACTGACCGCAGCGCTCCCAGTCCCACGACCGCGCCGCCTACACCGCCATCGGCATTGGGATACGCGAGTGCCCGATGCTTCTCCGCCTGGAAGGCATGCGCGCGGACCCAGTTCGCCACGGGAGCCGATTGCTGGCTCAACCAGCGCGGAAGTTCGGACTCCGTGAGGAACCACAACGGCAGGCTGCCTGCTTCAGTTGTCGTCAAAAGTAGTTCTTCCATGAGGCCGCAGCTTACCAATTGCGTTGACAACCCAGCACTCATTGTGATCCTATCGGGCAACATATTTCTTTCGCTTTTGCAGCGCACCCGCACGAGTCTCCATGGCTCCCACGACAATCGGCATCGGCCTCGTACTTGTCGGACTTCCGCTCCTTCTTAGGAGCGCAAGGTGCGGGGCACTCGCGCACGCCTGACAAACACCGGGCACGAGCGAGCAAGACACCAAAAACCCCGCACCGGCCGAGAGCCGATGCGGGGTTTTTTTACGTTTGGCACATCTGGCCACCGGCCACTTTGGAGAGGATCGATGAAGCTGTATTCGCAGAAAGACGTCGACAAGAAAGCGCTGAAGGGTGCACGCATCGCCGTGCTCGGATATGGGAGTCAGGGCCGTGCGCATGCACTGAACCTGAGCGACAGCGGTTTCGATGTCGTCGTAGGCGTCCGCAAGGGCGGATTGGGTTGGAAGAAGGCGAAGAAGGAAGGCCTCGCCGTCGCCGAGCCGATTGACGCTGTCGCCAACGCCGACCTGGTTGCGATGCTCGTACCCGACATGGCACAAAAGTCCGTCTATGAGAGCGTAGAAAAGAGCCTCAAGAAAGGTGCGACGCTGCTGTTCGCGCACGGCTTCAACGTCCACTTCAAGCAGATCAAGCCGCGTAAGGATCTGGACGTGTCATTGATCGCCCCAAAGGGTCCCGGCGATCTCGTCCGCCGCCAATACCAGCAGGGACGCGGCGTGCCGTGTCTGATTGCTGTTGCCCAGGATGCAACCGGTAAAGCCCATGCAAAGGCGCTCGCGTACGCTCACGGAATCGGTGGCACGCGCGGCGGCGTTCTCGACACGACCTTTGCCGAGGAAACGGAGACGGATCTGTTCGGCGAACAGGCCGTGCTGTGCGGTGGCGCCACCGAGCTGGTGGTGAAGGGCTTCGAGACACTGGTGGAAGCTGGCTATCAGCCGGAAGTCGCCTACTACGAGTGCATGCATGAGCTGAAGCTGATCGTGGACCTGCTCCACGAAGGCGGCCTCACAAAAATGCACGAGTTCATTAGCGAGACCGCCAAGTACGGCGACCTCACTCGGGGCCCGCGGGTCGTGACCGACCGCACCAAGAAGGAAATGCGCAAGATTCTCAAGGAAGTGCAGACCGGCAAATTCGCCAGGCAGTGGATTGAGGAGAACGCGAGCGGCCGCAAGGGCTACGACAAGCTGCTGAAGCAGGATACGAACCGCCAGATCGAGAAGGTCGGCGCCGAGCTGCGTGCCCGCATGCCCTGGCTGAACGATCGGCGCGCGTAACACGGAGCGTTGAGACGGACAAGGATCGTCCACTAAGGAGAAGGCTATGGTTACCCATCCAGACCGGGTTTTGATATTTGACACCACCTTGCGTGACGGCGAGCAATCGCCGGGCTGCAGCATGACCCAACCTGAGAAGTTGCGTGTTGCGCGCGCGCTTGCGGATCTCGGTGTGGATGTCATCGAGGCCGGATTCCCCGCGGCCTCGCGGGGGGACTGGGAATCGGTCAATGCGGTGGCGCGCGAGGTGCAGGGTTCGATCATCTGCGGTCTCGCGCGCTGCAACCGGGAGGACATCCAGCTCGCGGCGAAAGCCCTGCGCCCTGCTCCCCAACACCGCATTCACGTGTTCCTGGCGACCAGCGCCATCCACCGGCAGTACAAGCTCAACATGGCCCAGGAGGAAATTCTCCGCACGGCCATCGAGGGCGTGAAGCTGGCGCGCGAGTTGTGTGAAGACGTGGAATTCTCACCCGAGGATGCGTCCCGCACCGAGTTGGAGTTCCTGGCCCAGGTGGTGGAGTCCGCCATCGAGGCCGGAGCCAGCACCGTGAATATTCCGGATACCGTGGGGTACACCGTCCCGGATGAGTTTGCCGAGCTGTTCCGCTACTTGCGCAAGAACGTGCGCGGTATCGACAAAATCCGGCTGTCCGTACACTGTCACGACGATCTGGGAATGGCCGTGGCCAACAGCCTGACGGCGGTCGTGGCGGGAGCCCGCCAGATCGAGTGCACCATCAACGGGATCGGCGAGCGCGCCGGCAATTGCTCGCTCGAGGAAGTGGTCATGGCATTGAAGACCCGTGAGGCGTTCTTCAATGTGCGCACGCGGATTCAGACCACCCGCCTCTACCCCACGTCGCGGTTGGTCTCCAGCATAACCGGCATGCCCATCCCGCGTAACAAGGCGGTGGTGGGCGAGAATGCCTTTGCCCATGAGGCGGGCATTCATCAGCACGGCATGATGAAACATCACTCAACGTACGAGATCCTTCGTCCGGAGGACGTGGGGCTGTCACGCAGTCACCTGGTACTCGGTAAGCACAGCGGCCGTCACGCCTTCCGCGATCGGGTGAAGGAGCTGGGCTTCGAGCTCGACGAGCTGGAATTCAATCGGGTGTTCGAGGAATTCAAGGCGCTCGCCGACAAGAAGAAAGAGCTGTTCGACGGCGATATCGAGGCTCTGGTGCTGCGCGCGGAAGGCACGGCCAGCGGGCCCTGGAGCCTGTTGGATCTGAAAACCATCGCCGACAGCAAGTCACCCGCTGCCGCCACCGTCCGCCTGCAGCACGCGGATGGCCGGACCGTCGAGCGGGACGCGGCAGGCGATGGCCCGGTGGATGCGGCCTTCAAGGCCATTGAAGCCGCCACGGGAGTCAATCTCATGCTGCGGAAGTTCGAAGTGCGCGGCGTCTCCGAAGGCGAAGATGCGCAAGGTGAAGCGGTCATCTACGTTGAATACAACCAACGCAGCTATCGCGGCTCGAGTGTCAGCACCAACATCGTCGAGTCCAGCACCAAGGCGTTTCTCGAAGTAATCAATCGCATCGAAGTATCACAGACGGGCATGCGGACCGGTGCGGCACGTGTCGCTCAGGAAGCTGTTTAGAGGGTGAGGCAGACCATGGCTAAGACTCCACAGACGATGTTCGAGAAGGTCTGGCGTCAACACGAGGTGCTTGCCGAAACGGCCGACACTCCCGCCGTGTTGTACATCGACCTGCACTTGATCCACGAAGTCACTTCGCCACAGGCGTTTGCGGTCCTTCGTCAGCGCGGCCTGCCCGTGCGGCGGCTGGATCGCACGCTGGCCACCATGGATCACTCGACGCCGACCCGCACCGAACAGATCTTCGGGGGCGCTCCCATCTCGATCGAATCGGCAGCAAAGCAGGTTCGCGAGCTCGAGAACAACTGTGCGCAGTTTGGGGTCGAGCTACTGGGTCTGCGACACGACCAGCGTGGCATCGTGCACATCATTGGGCCCGAGCTGGGCATCACCCAGCCGGGCAAGACGGTGGTCTGCGGCGACAGTCATACGAGTACCCACGGCGCTTTAGGGGCCTTGGCATTTGGTATCGGCACGACAGAAGTCGGTCACGTCCTGGCAACCCAGTGCCTGTTGCAGCGTAAGCCGCGGACCTTGGCGTTGAACGTGTCGGGGCGCTTGCGGCCGGGAGTAACAGCCAAGGACCTGATCCTCGCGATCATCGGCAAGATCGGTGTCGGCGGCGGGACGGGCTATGTCATCGAGTACCGTGGCGAGACCATTCGGGGTCTCGACATGGACGAGCGCATGACCATTTGCAACATGTCGATTGAAGCCGGGGCGCGCGCGGGCATGATTGCCCCCGACGAGACGACTTATCGGTATCTCGCCGGCCGGCCTCGGGCGCCGCAAGGCGAAGCTTGGGAGCGCGCGGTCGAGCAATGGCGCCAACTGCCGACCGACGGCGGCGCGAAGTTCGACAGGGAGATCGACATCGCGGCTGACGCTCTCGAACCCATGATCACGTACGGCACGAACCCGGGCATGGTCATTCCAATCAGCTCATCGATTCCCACACGCGCGAACGATGCCGTGTTCAGCAAGTCGCTTGCGTACATGGGTTTCGAGGCGGGTGCGCCAATCAAGGATCAACCAGTCAACGTGGTGTTTGTCGGTAGTTGCACCAACGGCCGCATCTCGGACCTGCGAAGTGCCGCCAATGTGCTGCGCGGACGAAAAGTCGCCAAGGGCGTTCAGATGCTCGTCATTCCCGGGTCACAGCAGGTGAAGAAGGAAGCGGAAGCCGAAGGACTCCACCAGGTCTTCATTGAGGCGGGAGCGGAATGGCGTGAGTCCGGGTGCTCGATGTGCCTCGGAATGAATGGCGACCTCGTGCCGAAGGGGCAGTATTCGGTGAGTACGAGTAATCGCAATTTTGAGGGTCGCCAGGGTATCGGTGCGCGGACGCTGCTCGCGAGTCCTTTGACTGCGGCCGCGAGTGCGGTTCGCGGCCGTGTAACCGATCCACGGGAGTTGCTGTCATGAAGCCGGTACAGACTTTTTCATCGCGGACGGTGGTCATGCCGTCGAGCAACATCGATACCGACCAGATCATCCCGGCGCGCTTTCTCACTACTACGACCCGCGAAGGCTTGGGCCGCTCGCTGTTTGCCGACTGGCGTTATGACGCGCAGGGCACGCCGAAGGCCGATTTCGTCCTGAATCGCCCCGAGGCGCGCGGCTGCGGCATTCTGGTGGCCGGTCGCAACTTCGGCTGCGGCTCATCGCGGGAGCATGCGCCCTGGGCCTTGTTGGATCATGGCTTCCAGGCAGTGATCAGCACCGAAATTGCCGACATTTTCCGCAACAACTCCTTGAAGAACGGCTTCCTGCCCATTGTGGTCGATCAGGCCACCAGCGACTGGCTGCTTGCCAATCCGGGCGTGGAAGTCAGCGTCAACGTCGAGGACACGAGCCTCACGCTTCCCAATGGCACGCGCGTGAAGTTTCCTCTGGAGGCGTTCTCGCGCTATTGCCTGCTGAACGGCGTGGATGAGCTCGGCTTCCTGTTGGATCGTGGCGCGCAGATTGAAGCGTACGAGCGGCAACGACAGATATGAAGGCACAGATTGCTGTTCTGGAGGGCGATGGCATCGGACCTGAGGTCGTTGCCGAGGGACTGCGGTGTCTACACGGCATCGGTAGCGCCTTTGGGCATGAGTTTGCAGCTACGCCCTTCGCATTTGGCGGCGCGGCGATTGATGCCACCGGGGACCCCCTCCCCGCCGACACACTGAAAGGGTGTCTCGAAGCCGATGCCGTTCTGCTCGGCGCCATTGGCGGGCCGAAATGGTCGGCGCCGGATGCGAAAGTGCGCCCGGAACAAGGACTGCTGCGACTTCGAAAAGAGTTGGGCGTGTACGCCAATCTTCGGCCCGTGAAGCTCCACCCTTGCCTGGTGGGCGCGTCTACCTTGAAGCCGGAAGTGTTGGCCAGCGTCGATCTCGTCTTCGTTCGCGAGCTCACCGGTGGAATCTATTTCGGCGAAAAACGCCGGGACGCGAACGTCGCGGTCGATGTTTGCACTTACTCGGTAGCGGAAGTTGAGCGCATCACTCGCGTTGCGGCGCGACTCGCGCGGCAGCGCCGTCGCAAGCTCACTTCTATCGATAAGTCGAATGTTCTCGAGACTTCGCGGTTGTGGCGTGAGGTGACGAGCCGGGTGATGAAGTCGGAGTTCGCGGATGTTGCGCTCGACCACGTGTTGGTAGATGCCGCGGCCATGCATTTGATTCGCCGCCCGAGCGACTTCGACGTGCTCGTGACGGAGAACATGTTTGGGGACATCCTGACGGATGAAGCCTCAATGTTGGCTGGATCGTTGGGACTGCTGCCCTCCGCTTCGCTCGGGGATGCCAAGCGCGGCCTGTACGAGCCGATTCACGGCTCGGCGCCCGATATTGCCGGCCGGGGAATCGCCAACCCCGTCGGGACGATTCTGAGCTTGGCGCTGCTGCTGCGGCATTCGCTGGAGTTGGTGAAGGAGGCGGATGCCCTGGAGGCGGCTGTTGGGCGCGCCCTGGAGAGCGGGGCTCGGACGCCTGATATTGCCGCCAAGGGCGAGAAGACGGTCAGCACCCGAGCGATGGGTGATGCTGTGCTCGCGGAGTTGAAGCGGGGCTAGGCCGCATGGTGGCGGCGGAGCGGCGCTCACCGGGGACGCGCTGGGCGTGCGCAGGCTGCTGGTGGACCGGTCCCACGCGGCGCCATAACAAGCGTCTGGCGAGCGCCCCACGGGCGACGGCGCCAGGCGCGTCACCGACGGATGGCCAGATGACGCGCCCTACTTCGCTTTCGCGTCAGCCGTTGGCGGCCTTTGGCACGGACTCCAACGCCCGTGCCACACGGTCGAGGCCAGCGGCCAGATCCCGCTGCAGGTCTTCCAGCGCCTCAATACCCACTGACAGACGGATCAACCCATCCGCCAATCCAGCCTTCTGCCTTGCCACCGGATCCATCGCGGCATGTGTCATCGTGGCGGGATGGGCGACCAGGCTTTCAACGCCACCGAGTGACTCGGCCAACGAGAAGCACTGCAGATCGCACACAAACTCTCTGACGGCGTCATGGCCGCCTTCCAATTCGAGCGTCACGATCGCGCCATAGCCGCGCTGCTGGCGACGTGCGATCTCATGGCCCGGATGGCTGGGCAATCCCGGGTAGTAGACTTTCTTGACGTTCGGCTGTTGCTGCAGCCATTGCGCCAAAGCCAAGGAATTGCGTCCGTGGTGATCGAGCCGCGCATGCAGCGTTCGCAAACCCCGCAGGGTCATGAAGCTGTCAAACGGCGCACCGGTCACGCCGAGGCAGTTCGCCCACCAGACCAACTGTTCATGAAGCGCCTTGTCTTTCGCTACAACCGCGCCGCCGACCACGTCGCTGTGACCGTTCAGGTACTTCGTCGTGGAATGGAGCACGAGATCGGCTCCCAGTGAAAGCGGTAGCTGCCAGGCGGGCGACAGAAAGGTGTTGTCGACAACGACAATCGCGCCTGCGGCACGACCCCACGCTGCGAACTTCTCAATGTCAGTGATTCGCAGAAGCGGGTTGCTCGGCGTCTCGATCCACAGCAGGTTGGTCGGCTTTGAGAGCGCAGCGCGCACTGCCACCTCGTCACCAAAGTTGATGAACTCGACCTGCCGCTCGCCACGCTTCCGCCACGCTTCAAACAGGCGATAAGTGCCACCGTAACAGTCGTGTGGCGCAATGATGCGTCCGCCGGCGGGAATCAAGTAGCCGACCAGAGTGATCGCGGCCATTCCGGTGGCCGTAACGACTCCACCAACACCCCCTTCCAACTCAGCGATGGCTGAGCCAAGCAGGTCGCGCGTCGGATTTCCCGAGCGGGTGTAGTCGTAGCTGCGTTTCTCGCCGAAGCACTTAAATGCAAACGTCGAGGTCAGGTGAAGCGGCGGCACTACGGCGCCGGTGGATTCATCACATTCCAGGCCTGCACGAACGGTCTGGGTAATCTGGCTGGGGCGGTTGCTCACGGAACACTCTCCAGCGCCACAGCAAATATACGGCGCAATTGTTCAGTCTCCTTCAGGAAGGCATCGTGGCCGAAAATCGAGGAAATCTCGTGCAGCCGGGCAACCGGCAGACGCGCAACCATGGCGCGAATGTCGCCCAGCGGCACCAATTGATCCTCGCGGACCGCGACGGCCGTCGTCGGTACGAAGATACGAGCCGTGTCCACGCGATGCAGGTCAATGGACTCGGACAAACACAAAAACGCTTCGGGGCGGTAGCGCGACGCATAGTCGCTTCCGCGCGCGAACAGGTAACTCTCCACGGGGAAGACGAAACGATCGCTATCCAACACCGGCTCGCCATTGAAGCGAGCTGAGAATTCCTCCGTGCTGCGATACGTCGACATGGCGAGCGCGCGCGCGAGTTGCACGCCCTCTTTCGGGCGGCCACAGTCAACAGCAAACCGCAGGATCTGCCGCTGCACACTGCGCCAGGCGGTTGCCATCGGATGAGCACGATCGGCAGCGCCGATGATCAGGAGGTGGCTGACACGCTCCGGATGCAACTCTCCGAAGGCCAACGCAACCATCCCGCCGTACGACCCGCCAGCGATCGCATGCAGGGCCTTGATCCCGAGGTGATCAATGACCCGCAGCAGTACGCCTGCCTGGTCGTAGCTGGAAACGCTGGGGAATGTTTCGCCGGACGCAGGGCCGGTGGTTTCACCGCTGCCGCCCAGGTAGTCGAAGCTGAGAATTCGGTATTGATTGATGTCGAGGGGCCGCTCGGCACCCGCAATCTGCGGCCACCACTCCTGGCGCGGATCGTCAGCCAAACAAACATGACGGCCTCCGGAGATGCCGCCCATCGCACACACCACCGGAGCGGTCGCAGGGCCTACGAGCCGCCACGCGATCTGGATGTTGGCGAGTTTGCCGCCGTGATAGAGCTGAATCTCTCCGGGCACCTCGAGGATACCTTCGCGAACGGTCATGTCGGTGGCGAGCGCGACGAGAGAATTTGCCGCGGGCACAACGGCAGAAGACACGCTGTGTCGCTGCGTGACAGGCAAAGATTCCAGTGTGGCGTTCATCAAAAGCTCCGCAAAAACTCAGGCTCGGTCTCACCGGCCTCCTGCGGAGCGCCCACCTGTTACGGCGGGTTGTCTACGTCCTACCCCGACTGCCAGGACGGCAGCCAAAGCTACGTAAACCGCTCATCTGTCGACCCCGCCCCGACGACCTTTCGGTCAGCGGTGGAGCCGCAGGAGTTGGCACCTTTCCAGGGTGGTTGAGCCTGGCGGTTGCCCCGACGTCTAAGGGCCTTATCCCTCGGTCGGTCTCGATGAGTAAATGTAGTGTATTGCGGGGCTTACGGATGCGTCAAGGCGTACGGGGCGAGCTGGAACAGGGTTCACGTCCCCGTGGGCCCAATCGCTGTCTTGTGGGCGACCCGCCGGAACGTCTGTGGCGGATGGCCGAACTTGCGGATGAATGCCCGCCGCATCCGCTCGGGATCGGCGAAGCCGGTTTCCCTCGCGACCACGTCGATGGCGTGCCGGCTCTCCTCAACCAGCGACTTGGCCGCCTCCACCCGGAGGCTCTCAATCGCCTTGGCAGGCGATTGCCCGGTTTCCGCCCGGAACGTCCGGCTGAACTGCCGCGAGCTCAAGTTGGCCACTTCGGCCAGCTCCCCCACCGACAATGACTTGCGCAGATTGCGCTTGGCATAATCCAACGCGAGCTGAATCCGATCTGATTTCGATTCCAGCGGCAACATCGCCGAGAACTGCGACTGTCCACCGGTCCTCCGGTGATACACCACCATTTTCTGCGCGACGGCCTTGGAGACCTCGAATCCCAGGTCCGCCTCCACCATGGCCAGCGAGAGATCGATACACGCGGTCATTCCCGCGGAAGTCCAGACGTTTCCGTCGTTGATAAAAATACGGTCCTCTTCAACTCTGACAGCGGGATACTTTCGCTGCAGCGTGCGGGCGCCTGCCCAATGGGTCGTCGCACGGCGCCCATTCAACAATCCACCGGCCGCCAGAATAAAAGCACCGGTACAAATACTGGCAATGCGGCGCGAAGCAGCCGCGGCTTCGACGACCAACCTGACCAACCCATCCGAGGCAGGTGCAACGGCCATATCGCCGGCGACAATCACCGTGTCGAATGCCGGGTCGCCGAGCTGACGCGTCTGCACTTCGATTCCGGATGACGAAACAACATGACCGCCGTGTTCGGAATAGAGCCCGACCTCATAAACGGGCCGGCTCGCGAGCCCATTGGCGACCTCGAACACACTGGCGGCAGCCAGGTCGAGGATCTGGAAGCCCGGGAAGGCAACGAGACCCAGACGCTTCATTATGTTAATCCCCTTATGTCTTGAAACGTGGGTAATACGTCATTCGGGACACACGGTAGGCGCCCAGACTGGCCTCAGTCAAGCGCTACCAGGGGAGACCCATATGAATAGTCCACAAACCCAGGGCACTGCCCTGATCACCGGAGGCTCATCCGGCATCGGCTCAGTCTACGCTGACCGCCTCGCCCGCCGGGGTTACGACTTGGTTTTGGCAGGCCGCGATCCCCAGAGGCTGGAGGCCCTGGCGGCCAAGCTACGCGCCGCGGGCCGCAAGGTCAGTACCCTGGCTGGCGATCTGACTGACCGCGACGACGTCAAGGCAATCGAGCAACGGGTGCTCACAGACACGTCAATCACCTTGTTCCTCAACAACGCCGGCCAGGCGGTCCTTACCCCGTTGGTGGAATCGGACGCCGACAAGTTGGATCACATGCTCGAGGTGAATGTCATGGCATTCACGCGGCTCGCTGTCGCGGCCGCCAAAGCATTCAACCAGCGTGGGCGTGGAACCCTCATCAACATTTCATCCGCGGTCGCGCTGGCGCCGGACATGCTGAATGGCGTCTACAACGCATCGAAGGCGTATGAGCTGAGTTTCACCCAGGCGCTGCAGATCGAGCTTGCCGGCAAGGGTGTGCAGATCCAGGCGGTGTTGCCGGGTGCCGTGGCGACCGAAATATGGGCGCGCGGTGGACGCCCGGTGGAGCAATTGCCGCAGGAGATCGTGATGCCCGTTGAGTCCGCTGTCGATGCGGCGCTGGCGGGACTCGATCAGGGTGAGCCGGTGACGATTCTGTCGTTGCCGGACATTGGCAATTGGGATGCGTTTGTGGCGGCCAGGAAGGTGCTGCGGCCGAATCTGTCGCGGGCGCGACCGGCTGAGCGGTACTCAGTGAACACCCACTAGCTTCGTGGCAGCGAACCCCTGACTCGTGCGTGGCCCCTCCCGGGGGGCCACCCTGCCCCCCATTTTCGTTCTGTCCTGCCGTGCTCCAATATGCTAATGTGATAGCGCGCTAGTACATTAGGACACCATGAAAAGCCACCGCAACGTCACCCCCCGCCAGGAGGCGCTCGCCGAGCGCAACCTCTACACGGCCCTGGCAGCACTGCACTCACCCGAGGAATGCCGCGCTTTCCTGCGGGATTTATGCACGCCGGCGGAAATTCAGGCCATGGCGGACCGGTGGAGCGTGGTCGAACACCTGCAACGCGAGCTTCCCTATCGGGAAATCCATCGACTGACCGGGGTCAGCGTAACGACCATCGGCCGGGTGGCCCGATTTCTGGCCAGTGGTAACGGCGGCTACGAAGTGGCCGCGAAACGATTGACTAAAGGGGCATCTCGCCATGGATGAATTGCGTCTGAAGCTGGCGGTCCAGAAATCGGGCCGCCTCACCGACCCTTCCCTCGACATTCTGTTCCGCTGCGGCCTGAAACTGTCGCGCGGCAAAGATCAGCTCATGGGTTATGGCGAGAACATGCCGCTGGACGTGTTGTTCGTCCGTGACGACGACATCCCGGATCTCGTTCAGGAGGATGTCTGCGACCTCGGCCTGGTCGGCCTCAATGTGCTCGAGGAGAAGCGCCTCGAGTTGCGTGAGCGTGGGCAGGCCGCCCGCTTCCAACAGATCCGCACGCTCGATTTCGGCCGCTGCCGCCTGTCGCTCGCGGTTCCCGAGGGCGTGTCATTTGAAGGATCGAGCTCGCTTCGCGGCAAACGCATTGCGACGACTTATCCATTCCTGCTGCAGCGGTATCTTCGCGAGCGTGACATTTCAGCCGACATCGTGACTCTGTCCGGGGCGGTAGAGATTGCGCCACGACTGGGGCGCGCGGACCTCATTTGCGACCTGGTGTCGACGGGCTCCACCCTGCAGGCGAACCACCTGCGCGAGGTCGAGACCGTGATGGAGAGCCATGCGGTCATCATTCGCACCCCGTTGACACTGCCACCCGAGAAGGACGAATGGGTCGAGCGGCTGATGATGCGCATCGATGGCGTGCAGCAGGTCAAGGAGAGCAAGTACATCATGTTGCATGCGCCGCGATCGGCATTGCCCGAGATCCGCCGTCTGCTGCCTGGAAGTGAATCGCCCACGATCATTCCCCTGGAAGGCTCAACCGAGAAAGTCGCCATCCATGCGGTGTGCCGCGAGAACGTGTTCTGGGAAACTCTCGAGAGCCTCAAGAAGGCCGGCGCCAGCGCGCTGCTGGTGCTGCCCGTCGAAAAGATGCTGGCATGATGCGCATTCTGGAATGGGACCAACTCTCGGCGACCGATCGCGACGCGGCGTTGGCACGGCCCACTCAGGAATCGCGCGCGGACATTGCCGCTGTCGCGGCCGAAGTGGTCGATACAGTTCGTCGTAGCGGCGATGCGGCTCTCTATTCATACACCGAACGATTCGATTCCGTTCGTCTCGAGGGTCTGGCAGTCACGGCAGCGGAATTTTCGCAGGCCCGGCAGTCGCTCACGTCAAAGCAACACGCCGCACTGGAAGCCGCGATCGCCAACGTTCAGCAGTTTCACTCGCGCCAGCTTCCACAACCGCTCTCTCTGGAAACGACTCCTGGAGTGCGTTGCGAACGGATCGTTCGACCCATTTCAACGGTGGGCTTGTATGTTCCGGCCGGGTCAGCGCCCCTGCCCTCCGCAGTTGTCATGTTGGCGGTCCCTGCCCGGATCGCAGGATGCCCGAACCGCATACTCTGCACACCACCCGCCCGCAATGGAAAAGCAAACCCTGCTGTGGTGGTCGCGGCTGAACTGTGCGGCATAGAGACTGTTTTCAAAGTGGGTGGCGCACAAGCCATTGCTGCGCTCGCCTACGGCACGCAATCCATTCCCAAGGCCGACAAGATTTTTGGACCCGGTAATGCCTATGTGACCGCCGCGAAGCAACGGGTTGCCAGCGACCCGGCCGGTGCGGCCTGTGACATGCCGGCGGGACCCTCCGAGGTGATGGTCGTGGCCGATGCCCATGCCAGTGCGGAGTTTGTGGCGTCGGATCTTCTGGCCCAGGCGGAGCACGACACCCAGGCACAGGCAATCCTGGTCACTCCGTCACGGCAGTTGGCCGAAGCAGTCAGTGCCGAGGTCGACAAACAGGCGCAGTTGCTGTCGCGGCGGGCGATTTTGCGGGAGTCACTGGCAACGAGTCGTTGCATCGTGGTGCGAGACGTCGCGGCAGCGATCGAAGTTGCGAATCGGTATGCGGCGGAGCACCTGATTCTCGAGGTTGACGAGCCACGGCAGTGGCTGCCCCGCATCCAGAATGCCGGCTCCGTCTTCCTCGGTGCCTGGTCGCCCGAGCCGATGGGCGACTACTGTTCCGGCACGAACCACGTGCTGCCAACCTATGGTTATGCACGCGCCTACAGCGGACTGTCCGTGCTGGATTTCGTCAAGGGCATCACGGTTCAGGAGCTGTCACCGATCGGGCTGCGTGGATTGGGACCGGTCGCTGTTGAGTTGGCAATGCTCGAGGGACTCGATGCCCACGCCAGCGCGGTCAGCCGCCGGCTCGACGTCCTGAATGAGGCGGGAGCAACGTCGTGACCTGGGTTACACAACTGGCACGACCTGACATCGTTGCGCTCAAAGCATACGAGCATGCCTCGTGGGAGCCGGAGCTGGAGCGCTTGCATGCCAACGAGCTTCCGTGGCGATCCCTCGCCGACGGGTCCTCGGCCGGGTTGAATCGCTATCCGGAGCCACAACCGCGTGCGCTCGTTCAGCGTCTTGCCGCCCTTTACGATGTGCCTGCCAGCTCGGTTCTCGTGGGCCGCGGCAGCGACGAAGCCATTGACCTGCTCGTCCGCGGCTTCTGCCGGGCGGGCCAGGACAGTGTCATCATCTGTCCACCCACGTTCGGAATGTACTCGGTCTCCGCCCGGATCCAGGGCGCAAATGTGGTCACCGTGCCTTTGCAGGCGGATGCTGGCTTTGCGCTCGACACACAGGCGGTACTCGAAAAATGTACACCCGATGTCAAGCTCGTATTCCTCTGCTCGCCCAATAACCCCACCGGCAACCTGTTGAGCGAAGACGACATCGTCAACCTGACACGGCGCCTGGAAGGTCGGGCCGTGGTGGTGGTCGATGAGGCCTACCTGGAGTTTTCCGGCGCCCAGAGCCTGGCGCGAAGAGTTGCCGAATTGCCGCAACTCGCGGTTCTGCGCACATTGTCCAAAGCCTACGCACTGGCTGGCGCCCGCTGCGGCACTCTGATAGCCGATCCCGAAGTAATCGCGTTGCTGCGGAAAGTGATTCCCCCGTACGCCATTGCGCAGCTCTCCATGGAAGCTGTGTTGAATGTGCTCGATCCAAGCCAGTTAGCCGTCTCTAAAGCACGACTCACGACCATTGTTGCAGAACGCGACAGAATGCTGGCGGCGATTGCGAAATTGCCTAATGTCACCCGGGTCTGGCCGAGCGCATCCAACTTCGTATTGGTCGAGTTCGCCGATGTGCCACTCGCTCTCGCCCGCTCGCGCGGTGCCCGTTTGCTCATAAGAGATGCCCGAGGGTACCCGGGTCTGGGCCGGTGCCTACGGATTACGATCGGATCTCCTGAGCAGAACGACCGGCTCCTGGAGGCGCTCCGATGAGCTCGCCGATTTTGTTGGTCGATCGCGACGGCACCTTGATTGAGGAACCGCCCGATCGCCAGGTTGACTCACTGAGAAAGGTCCGCTTCATGCCGGGTGTATTCGCGGCCCTCGCGGAATTGAAGCGGCGCGGCTTCCGGCTGGCGATGATTACCAATCAGGATGGTCTGGGCACGCCGTCGTTTCCTCGGGCGGCCTTCGAGGAATCTCACCATTTCGTTCTGGCCGCCTTCGCGTCGCAGGGAATCCACTTCGACCCTGTTTTCATCTGCCCGCATTTTCCGGCGGATGGATGCGATTGCCGTAAGCCCAAAACAGGGCTGGTACGCGAATTTCTGCGCGACGCCGACCTCGACCTCGTCAACAGCGCGGTGATTGGCGATCGCGACACAGACCTGGAGCTCGCGCGTAACCTCGGCGTACGGGGATTGCGGGTGCTGCGAAACGGAAGCGACACGGAAACTTGGCCGGGAATCGTCGCTGCACTGACTTCGCGTAGTGCCGAAGTCGATCGCCGCACCAAGGAGACTCAGATCAATGTCCGCGTAGGACTGGATGCAACCTCCCCCATTCAGGTGGCTACGGGAATTGGATTTTTTGATCACATGCTGGAGCAATTGGCCAAGCATGGTGGCTTTGCGCTCGAATTGAACTGCCAAGGCGACCTGCGGATCGACGAACATCACACAGTTGAGGACTGCGCGCTCGCACTCGGCGATGCGTTACGTCGAGCGCTCGGTAACAAGGTCGGTATCGCTCGCTACGGATTTCTGTTGCCCATGGATGAGGCAGAAGCGAAGGTCGCCATTGATCTATCAGGGCGTGCCTACGCTGTATTCGAAGGCCGATTTGGGCGCGAGCAGGTCGGTGGACTGCCCACTGAGCTGGTGCCCCACTTTTTTCATTCTTTAGCGGAGACGCTGGGCGCCGCCGTGCACGTGAGTGTCACAGGCGAGAACACCCATCACATGATAGAGGCGTCCTTTAAAGGCGTCGGACGAGCGTTGCGTCAGGCGTTTCGACGCGAAAGCAATGAGCTTCCAACGACGAAAGGTGTGTTGTAGTGGACGCCGTCATCATCGACAGTGGCGGCGCGAATCTCGCCTCTTTGCAGTTCGCATTTGAACGCCTCGGGGCCAAGACTGAGGTGTCGGCTGACGCCGCTGCAATCCGTTCCGCTCCGCGGGTTATATTGCCGGGCGTCGGATCTGCGGGCGACGCCATGGCACGTCTACGCAGTAATGACGTTGCGCGTTTGTTGCCTACGTTGACGCAACCTGTACTGGGAATCTGTCTTGGTATGCAGCTCCTATTTCAGAACTCGGAGGAAGGCAACACCGAGTGCCTGGGAATCCTTCCTACGTCCGTGCGACGTCTCGAACCGAAGGGCGGCCAGCCTGTGCCACACATGGGTTGGAATCAACTTGCTTTGGTGCGTGAGGATCCCCTGCTCGAGGGAATTGTACCAAATGACTACGTGTATTTCGTACACAGCTTCGCGGCGCCGGTGTCGGACGTGACTTTGGCCAGCGCGGACTACGGTGTGGCCCTGTCGGCCATCGTCCGTCGTGGGAATTTTTGGGGAACTCAGTTTCACCCGGAGCGATCCGCCCAGGTAGGTGCCCGAGTGCTTGCCAACTTCCTGAGACTGGCCTGAGGCCTTCCGACCATGTTGCTGATTCCTGCAATCGATCTCCGCAAGGGCCGCATCGTCAGGCTATTCCAAGGCAACTTCGATGCCGAGACGCGGTATGAGTACCAGCCTCATGAGCTGCTGTTGCGGTATCGGGGGCTAGGTGCGACTTGGCTGCACGTGGTCGATCTGGATGGCGCTAAGGATGGTGCACTCTCTAACCGGTCGATCATCGTCGCCCTTGCTTCGCAAACGGACGTGCGACTTCAAGTCGGTGGCGGCATAAGGAGCTCCGCCACTATCGATGACTTATTTAACCAAGGCGTCAGTCGCGTGGTCATCGGAAGTACAGCCGTCGAGCGTCCTGACGAAGTCAACGAATGGCTCGTTCGCTATGGCCCGGAGCGAGTGTGTCTCGCATTCGACGTCAAGCTCGACGATGGCAGTGTGCCTCGTGTACGCACGCGAGGTTGGACGGAAGGTACTGCGCTGAGTTTGTGGGACGCCATCGCGCGCTTTCCTGCCGATCGCCTCAAACACGTTCTATGTACCGATATCGCACGCGACGGGGCCCTGACGGGACCCAATGTCGATTTGTACCGCGAGGGCGCGACGCGATTCCCTTACCTGCAGTGGCAAGCGTCAGGGGGTGTACGCAACGCGTCCGATTTGGCGGCACTAGCTGAGACTGGCGTTGCAGGCGCCGTGAGCGGCAAAGCCTTACTCGAAGAGAGAATCACTTCTCAGGAGCTGCGACCATTCTTGCAAGACGCATCATCCCCTGTCTCGATGTCCGCGACGGCCAGGTCGTAAAAGGCGTCCGCTTCCGCGACCTCAAGGTCGTGGGCGACATCATGGAGTTGGCGGCGCGCTACCGCGATGAGGGCGCGGACGAACTCGTGTTCTACGACATCACTGCCAGCCCACAGGGCCGATCGGTGGATCGTGAGTGGGTGAATCGCGTCGCGCAGGTGCTCGACATTCCATTTTGTATCGCGGGAGGAATCCGCTCCGTCCAGGACGCGGAGGAAATCCTGAATGCGGGTGCTGAGAAAGTTTCGGTCAATTCACCGGCGTTGGCGAACCCGCCTCTCATTGACGCGCTCAGCGCTCGATTCGGCGCGCAATGTGTCGTGGTTGGAATCGACAGTCAATTCACCACGGCCGGCTACCGTGCGTACCAGAACAGCGGGGACGCCAAGCGTGCTCAAGAATCAGGGCGCGACGTTCTTGAGTGGGTGCGAGAGGTTCAGGACCGGGGGGCCGGTGAGATTGTGCTCAACTGCATGGGGAGTGATGGCGTCCGTAAGGGCTATGACATCGAGCAGTTGCGGAAGGTGCGGGATATTTGTCGAGTGCCGCTAGTAGCGTCGGGGGGTGCGGGCACTGTTGAGCATTTTCGCGATGTGTTCGCGCACGCACACGTCGACGCTGCGCTGGCCGCGAGCGTGTTTCACAGTGGGGCGATTGTTATTTCGGAGTTGAAGCGCAAGTTGCGGGGAGCGGGGATTGAGGTGCGGCCGGCGGGTGCGGGGCACGCGGTTGGCGCCACGGTTGGTCCAGGCGCGGGGTCATCGGCCGCGGTGCCGACCAACGGAGCGGGCTCATGAACGCCGGCACTCCGCTTCGCCTCGCGGATATCGACAGCCTCGACTTCACCAAGTCCGACGGCGGTCTGTTGCCCGCGGTGGTTCAGCACGCCGATACCGGGGCGGTGCTGATGGTCGGTTATATGAACCGTCAGGCCTTACGCGAAACAATGTCTCGCCAGCACGTTGTCTTCTTCAGCCGGAGCAAGCAGCGCTTGTGGGAGAAAGGCGAAACTTCAGGTCACTTTCTCGAGCTCGACCAGATTCGCACCGACTGCGATCGGGACGCGCTGTTGGTTACGGCGCGGCCACTTGGGCCCGTCTGTCACGAAGGGACCGCAACCTGCTTCGGCGATGAGTGCATCACGAAAGGCGAGCGGCTGGCATTTCTCTCGATGCTCGAAGGCGTCATCGAGAAACGTATCGTGCAGAGCCCGCAAGGCAGCTACACCGCCCGCCTGTTCGCTGAAGGCCCTAAGCGAATTGCGCAGAAGGTCGGTGAAGAAGGCCTCGAGGTGGCGCTGGCCGCTGTTGCGGAGACTAATGACAAAGTGGTGTCGGAATCGGCGGACCTCATTTTCCACTTGCTCGTGCTTTTGCGCAGCCGAGGGCTGTCATTTGAGAGCGTGATCGCCGAGCTACAATCGCGGCATGCCACTAAGCCGTAAGCAACATGCGGTGATTCGCAACGGCGAATTCGACGTTGCAATTCGAGCGTAGCCACAGACGCATTACAACGCACGGTCCGACGCAAAAGTCAACAAATAATTGTTGACTCAGCACGCGAGCGCGTCCTAACATCCTTCCCGCAGGCCGCCACATCCGTAGGGCGGGTACAAAAAACCCACCACCCAAGGAATTCTTGACGTGGTGGGGTTTGTTCAAATCTCATTTCATCCTCTTCTATGAAAAAGGTCGCAATCCTTATTGATGGGGAGTTTTTCTCCATTGCACTTCGCCACGAACTGCGCCAGCAGCACAGACCGACGGCCGCGAAGACTTATCAGCATGCCCGTGGGTAGCAGATCCCACAACCGAGGAAATATGGCGGATCTTCTATTACGATTCACACTCCTCCACTGCTCGCGCTTGGCATCCGGTCACGCGAGAGCTAATCAACCTCGCCAATAGCGGCTCCGCGAGAGCTCGCACTCAATTCTTGAATGAGTTGGGCCAGATGAACCTGGTTGCGCTTCGCTGCGGACAGACTCGCTCCCGAGGGTGGCATTTGTCTGAAGCGTATTTGCGTCAGTTGACGCACGGTGAATTGCGGCGTCCGAAAGCGGAGGACTATGAGTTACGCTTCGAACAAAAAGGTGTTGATATGCGCATCGGCATCGATGTCGCAACACTGGCGCTCAATCGCCACGTGGACCGAATCATCGTCGCAACCAACGACACCGACCTCATCCCAGCCCTCAAGCTCGCGAGACGCTCTGGTATCCAGGTGGTCATCGCCCAAATCGGATCCTTTAACCTCCACCGCGACCTCGTGGAGGACGCAGACTTCAGGCGCCACTATCCTGTCGCCGCCTAGGTTGAAAATAGCTCCCATGGTGTGTTGTGAGAATCACCGCCACCTTGTAGATTGCAAACATGACTCTCAAACGAATGGACAACGTAGGAATTGTCGTCGACGACCTCGACGCGACGATCGTCTTCTTTCGTGAGCTCGGCCTCGATCTCGAGGGACGGGCAATGGTCGAGGGAGAATGGGCTGGACGTGTCACTGGACTCGATGATCAGCGCGTCGAGATTGCCATGATGCGCACGCCGGACGGGCACGGCCGACTCGAGCTCTCCCGGTTTCTCTCGCCGCCTGCCGTCGCGGATCACCGGAACGCTCCAGTGAACGCCCTGGGCTACCTACGCGTCATGTTCGCCGTGGACGACATCGACGAAACGCTCGAGCGGCTTCGCAAGCGCGGCGCGCAGCTCGTGGGGGAAGTTGTTCAGTATCAGGACGCGTATCGGCTTTGCTACATCCGCGGCCCTGGAGGCATTCTCATCGGACTCGCTCAAGAGCTCAAATGAGGATCGGCAAGCTCGAGCGCTTGTTGGCGCTCTAGCGAGGCGATAGCGCGTTGGCTTTTTGTTCCGCCGAGGCGGCCTCTTCGTTGCGCCGTCTGGAGCGGAGCGAGTCGGCGATGAGCCGCCACGCAGACGCTTGCGCCTGTGCATCGCCGGCGGCAAGCGCTAACGCCTTGTGACCCATGGCGTCCGCCTGGCTGTAGTCACCCGCGGTGTAGCGAACGCGGCCGAGCTCAATCCACAGTAGTGGATTGTCCGGCTCGATGCGCATCGCGCGTTCAATGGTCGCGGCGGCGAGACCGAAGTCTCCTCCGGTCATCTGCTTATGTGACTGCGCGACCAGCGCCGTCGAGGCGGGGCCCAGACGATATTGCTTTGGCGCCGGACGCGCTGGCGCTTCCGCCGGAGGTGGAGGCACGTTAGGCGTTGAAGGCGCGGGTTGCGCGGTGCCTGGAGCGTTGGGATTCGCGGGCGTCGCGGACGGAGGCGTCGAGAAATCGGGCGGCGGTTCGCGTAGTGACGAACACGCGGCGAGCACGACCATCGCGGCAACCAACAGTGAATTTCGAATCAGAATCGTGTCCCCTGTACGTCACCCGACGGCCGCATCGGGTGCTATGTAATCTCAATGCACGAGATCGCGCAACCACTCCCCCGCGCGCTTGACGATTTCCCCAATCCCTTTGCTCTCGTCATTCTTCGCGACACATTGGGGCGCGAGGGGAATCTGTGTTCCGACCGGCACCGCAATGGGGGCCGAGTCATTCGAAGCGCAACCGGCCTCCACCTGCAGACCCGTCGGAAAATCGATCCAGGTTTCTGCAAGCGACTCCGGCATCGGAGCATTCCATGACGAGGTGCCGAGCCCGGCCATGAGCCGCGCCCACACGGGCAGAGCGCCGGAGGAACCGGTGAAGCCGGTGGGCATGTTTCCGTCGTAGCCAACCCAGACCACGACCACATTCGAGCCGGAGAATCCGGCGAACCAGTTGTCGCGATATTCGGAGGATGTGCCGGACTTACCGGCCACCACAAGGTTCGCCGGCAGCACGGACTTAGCCGGCTTGCCGGTGCCGCGTACCATCACCTGCTCCATCATCCGGTCGACCTGGTAGATGTTCTCAGGTGTTGCGACCGACGTGACATCGAGCGGGAATGCCCGGATCTTCTTGCCGTCGTCACTGATGACGGCACGCACAGCACGCAGCGATGTCCTGAAGCCACCGTTCGCCAGGCCGTTGTACATCTGTGCGACTTCGAGCGGCGTCGCATCGACCGTACCGAGCAACATTGACGGGACGATTGAAGGCGCACGAGGCAATCCGAAACGCTGCAGTGTCTCTGCAATCTTCGGCAACCCAACATCCATGCCGACATTGATGGTGGCCAGATTCAACGACTCTGCCAGGGCACGCACCACCGGGACCGGCCCGTTCGCTGTTTTGTTGAAATTCTCGGGCTCCCAGTATTTGCCATTCATCAACTTGATGCTGACCGGTGCGTCCTGCACGATCGTCGCCGCGTTGTAGCGACCTGTCTCCAGGGCCGTAAGATAGATGAATGGCTTTACCAGCGACCCGATCTGGCGCCGGGCATCCAGGGCCCGGTTGAAACCGTCGTAGCCGACGTTGCGGCTGCCGACAATGGCAATGACATCGCCACTTTGTGACGAGGTGACCACGACAGCGCCTTCGAGCTTGGCGTCGGGATATTTGTGCGCGTGGTCCAACCGCTCCAACTCGCGCTCGAGAGCCCGCTCGGCCTGGTCCTGGGCACGCGGCTCGAGGCTCGTGTAGATCCGCAGGCCTTCCCGGGTCAGATCCTCGTTACGATAGTCGCGACGCAGCGTGCGCCGCACGAAATCCAGGTACGCGGGATAATAGGTTCCGCCGGGTTTGGGGGTAACTCCCAAGGGCTTGCGCATGGCAGCCTCTGCATCCGCCTGTTTGATCACTCCGCGTTCCACCATGAGGCGCAACACCAGATCGCGGCGGGTGCGCGCACGGTCGGGGTGGCGCCGCGGATCGTAGTAAGACGGGCCGCGAACAATGGACACCAGCAGGGCGACTTCCGACAGATCCAGCTCCGAAAGGGCCTTGCCGAAGTAGAACTGGCTGGCGAGCCCGAAGCCATGGATGGCACGGTCGCCATCCTGCCCGAGGAAGATCTCATTGATGTAGGCGTTCATGAGATCGGCCTTGCTGAAATGGGCTTCGAGCGCCACGGCCATGATCATTTCGCGGATCTTCCGACTTGCCGTCCGCCGCGAGTCGAGGAAGTAGTTTTTGACGAGCTGTTGAGTGAGCGTGCTGCCGCCCTGTTCGATCTGGCCGGCGCGCACGTTAGTCCACATCGCACGCGCAATCCCGACCGGATCGACACCGTGATGATGGTAGAAATTGCGATCTTCGACCGCCGCGAGCGCGGCCGGCAGGAGCGCCGGTACCTGCTGAGGTGTCACGATGATGCGATCTTCACCGTGAGTGGGGAAAATGCTGCCAATGAGCTCGGGCTCGAGACGGAAAATCGCTACGTCCTTGCCCGCGCTGTCGCGCAGCGACTCGATGCCCGCCCCGTTCAGGTTGATGGTCAGGATGGAGGCGGGACGGGCCTCATCGGCAAAGTTCGCGGGCCGCAGCGCCACATCGATGCGAGTGCCCTGCTCGCGATAACTGCCGGGATGCTCGAGGCGATCGACGCGCCGGTACTGGAGCCGCTGCAGCTCGTGCTCCACGTCCGCCTGTAACAACGGCAGACCCGCATAGAGCTCCTGGGGAGCCGCATAAATTTGGGCGGGCACCGTCCAGCGCCGCCCCTCGAACTGATGCGTGACATCCCTATCGATATAAATGTAGTACCCGACTGCCGCCAACACCACGATGGCGACCGCACCGAGCACGGTCCGCCAGAAAAACCTTCGCAACTTGCCGCGCTTCAGAGGTACAGCTCCACCGCCGGGTCACGAAGATTGTAGTGCGAGCTCATGGCAAATCCATATGCCCCCGCGTTGGCAATCAGAAGTACATCACCCTCTTTGGTGGGCGCCAGCAGCCGGTCGTGGCCGAGCACATCGGCGCTCTCGCAGATCGGGCCTACCACATTGACCAACTCAGTCGGGTGCTCGTCCGCACGAGTGAAGTTCACAATCTCATGGAAGGCGCCGTACAGGGCCGGGCGAATCAACGAGTTCATGCCGGTGGCGACACCCACATAGCGAACTTCGCCTTTGGACTTCAACTGCGTCACGCGAGCCAGCAGCACGCCGGCGGATGCGACCAGGTACCGCCCGGGCTCCATCCAGAACTCGAGATTCGGATGCTCGGCGCGGACGGCCAACAACAAGGTGTCGAGCTTCTGCAAGTCGATGCCAGGCTGATCGCTGCGCTCCGGCACCCCGAGGCCGCCGCCAACGTCAATGACCTTTACGTCCGTGAAGTGTTGCGCAATGTCGGCCAGTTGGCGCGCCTGGTGCTCCCAGTTGGTGACATCGAATATGCCGCTGCCCACGTGGGCCTGCAGGCCGACGATGCGAACCCCGATTTCCTGAGAATGGCGCAGGAATTGTTTGAGCTCGGCTACCGGCACACCGAACTTCGAATGCGCGCCGGCCGTCCGAACGTGGTGATGATGGCCGCGCCCCACTCCGGTGTCGATGCGGGCGAAGATTTCACGATTGCGGAACAAGTCGGGCCAAGCGGTCAGTGCGTAGAGATTGTCGACCGTAACACGCACGCCGCGCTCAAACGCCCAGGCATACTCATCGCGGGGCGCGAAGTTCGGAGTGAAAAGAATTCTCGCCGGATCGAGACCCGGGAAGAGTTGCATGGCGCGCTCGACTTCGCCGCGCGAGACGCACTCCAGGTCCACACCTTCGGCATGGATCGTCTTCAGCACCTCGGGGCTCGAGTTGGCCTTCATCGAGTAGTGGACACGGCCCAATGACTTCATCGCACGCAATGAGCGTGCAGCCATCTTGATACTCTCGAGGTCGTAAACGAACGCTGAACCCCGATCGCCGAGGACTTGCAGGACCTGGGGCCGCTTCTGCCGCCACCAGGGGATCGTTCGTTCGCCGGCGTCCTTGGGCTTCACGAAAATCTGCTCCCACGTCGGTCCGAGCACCGGGTCACCCGGCACCGGGCGGATCAGCAGCTCGTGCAACTGCTCGACGAGCCGATCGCCCTGGTTCTCATCGACCACGAAGGTGAAATTCAGGTCATTGGCCGCCTGGCTGACCAGGTAGATTTTCTGCTCTTCAAAAAACTCGAAGGCATCGCCGAGCTGGTGGAGGATCGCGCGGATATTGCGTCCCACGAGGCTCACCGATGCACAGGGGCCGATCACCTGCACACGGCACAGTCGCGACAAGTCAGTCACGAGCGCACTGAGCAGAGTGTTGTCCAATGTGTTGGCGGCGGGATCGAGCGACACAGTGACGTTGGTTTCGGAAGTCGAAACGAGGTCGACCGACATGCCATGCGTCTTGAAAACCTGGAAGGCATCCGCGAGGAAACCCACCTGGTGCCACATACCCGGGCTCTCCAGCGAGACCAGGGTGATGCCCTTTTTGGTGCACACCGCTTTGACCTGTGCACCGCCCTCGCCGCCTTCGGCACTCAGCACGGTGCCGAGCAGATCAGGCGCTTGCGTCGCGTACACATGGAGCGGAATCCGGTACTGCCGAGCCGGCAGAATGCAACGCGGATGCAGCACCTTTGCGCCGCTGGTCGCAATTTCCTGGGCCTCATCGTAGTGCAGGTTGCGCAGGAGGCGCGCAGTCGGGGTCGAGCGCGGATTGGCGCTGAACATACCGGGCACGTCCGTCCAGATCTCCAGGCGCTGTGCCCGAATTTTCGCGGCAAAGTACGCGCCCGACGTGTCCGAGCCACCACGGCCCAACAACACAGTGTTGCCGTCGTCGTCGCTGGCGATGAAGCCTTGCGTGATGACCACGGGTGCCATCGAATCCAACCGCGCTTCGAGGGCGCCATCCGGCCGGAAATCGCAAGTGGCCGACAGAATGCTCGACTTGGAGTTGGCGCCGCGCCGCTCTTCGGCCTTCAACATGACCCGGGCATCGGCCCAGTCAACCTGGAGGCCCTGGCTGCGCAGAAAGCGCGACCCGAGCTCAGTTGCCATCAGCTCACCGGTCGACATCACGCGAGCGCGGGTGCGGTCGCTGACCTCACCTACCAACGCAACACCGGCGGCAATGTGCCGGAGCTCCGCCAGGTAGCGCTCTACTTCGGGGCCGATGGGAATACCCAGCTCGTCAGCCAGGCGCGCATGACGCTCTTCAATGGCGCGCATCTCCGATTCATGCTTTTGCGCGAGCGCTGCATCGAGCAGCTTTTCCAGGCGATCGGTGATGCCGGTAACGGCGGAGTGGACAATCAACACGCGAGCGCCGGAATCGAGACGATCGCGAGCTACTTTGGCAATGTTGCGCCAGTTGGCGAGCGACGAAACGCTCGTGCCACCGAACTTGAGAACAATCCACGCTGAGGGCGTGCGCGTCACTGACTCTTACCTCGCGGCGCACGCCACGGCGCCCATCGCCTGGACGCGCGCCTCATATGTTGACTTGCGTTTGGGGGCGGGCCTGCGGAAATTCGCGACTAGAGCTCTTCGTCGAAGTCCAGCAGATCCTTCTCGAGCTTTTTATCCGCCAGCACTTCCTCGAGTTTGCTCCAGGCAGCCTTGCCCTTTTTGCCCTGGTTGCGCACCCGCTTATCGACCCTGTCCAGCAGCCGGTCGTAATCCGTGCCGTCTTCCGTGGGACCGCTCAGGAATTCATCGTCGAGATCGAAGCTCTCGTTGTCTCGTTCCGACATTGCTCGGTGGCTAAATTTGTAAGTTTATCAATGACTAGCGCGGCGCATGCAAGCGCCGCAAGGCTGGGCACTATAACGGATTGGGGGAGCCAAGCAACTTTAATTGCGACGACTTCCCTCGCGGACGACTATGGGGGCTCCGCGGCTCAAGCCCAAGCCCTCGGCGGCACTTTGTTCGGCCCGCGCAATTTCCAGGACACCAAAGGAATTCACCAGGGCCAGGTAGTCGCCGGGCTGGGCATCACCATAGGTGCGCAGTAGTGGGAACGTGTGGTTGCCTGCCTGCACCAGGGGTTGCCTGAACCGGCCGACCAGGGTGCCATCGATATTGCTGATGAGGTTACCAAAGTGATCGATTGTGATGACGACCCCGGTGACCGCGCTCGATTCCACAGTGGGCTCATCGACCCAGGCCGGGACGATGGGTCCGGCAGGCGGGCCGAGATCGGCCGGCTGGCAGCGGCCCGCCGCGATTTCCGCGGCCAGGGGGGCAAAAATATCCCGTCCATGGAAGGTGGCGCTCGGCCGATGCAAGCCAAACCGGGCCAGTCTTTGTCCTTCCAGGCGGATCACCTCCGCATCCGGGTGCCGGGCGACCACGGGTGCCAGCAACCCATTGTCCGGCGCCAGGAAAACGTGGTCCTGCGCCGAAACGATAACAATCTCCCGCGATGTCCCGACGCCAGGATCTACAACGGCGACATGGACGGTGCCGGGCGGGAAGTACCCGAACGCCCGCGCCAGCCAGAAGCCCGCCTCGGCCGGCCAATGGACCACGATCTCGTGGGTGAGATCGATAATTTTGGCGTCCGGAAATCGCGTGAGAATTACGCCTTTCATGACCCCGACGAACGGCCCCTGGTGTCCGAAGTCGGTGGTGATGGTGATAACGCCGGACGGCTTTCCTGAAATGGGCATCGAATGAGGGTACCGCGCTCTTACGAAGCAATGCCACAGTCACCCGCGTCAATACCCCGGAAGACATCTTGGTTGCCTCAGCGGTGAAAGGCCAAGCTCTACATTGAGGAGTTGGGTAAGCGATGAGCGCATACGAGCGACTACCGTTGAATGCCTTGCGTGTTTTCGAGGCAGTGGCGACGCGTCTGAGTTTCGGCGAAGCGGCTGAAGCGTTGCATGTCACACCGGCCGCGGTCAGTCAGCAGATCAAAACCCTCGAAGACTACCTGCAGACACCGCTGTTCCGCCGCGACGGCCGCAAGGTGCAGCTCACGGCAGAAGGCGCAAGACTGCTGCCGGGAATCCGCCAAGGCCTCGATCAGCTCGAAGCCACCTTGCAGCACCTGCGCCAGGATCGGCAGTCGGGCAATATCAACATGAGCACGCTGGCCTCGTTCCTCGCTCGCTGGCTGAGCCCGCGACTGGGAGAGTTCCGCTCGCTGCATCCTGACATTGAATTGCGCATCCACACCTCCCCTGAGGCTGTGGACTTCGCGCGCACCGATTTTCATGCGGCGGTCCGCTTCGGGCTGGGTGGCTACGGGGATCTACATACGGAAAAGATCCTGGGCGACTGGTTGGTGGTCGTCGCGACGCCGGAAGTCATCGACAAGTATGGAATGCTGCCGAACAGGGGCGATCTGTCGCAGTACCCCCTGATCCATGGGGATGAGTTGGATTGGACCAACTGGTCGACGGGCGACACTCGCTCCATGAGAGCGCTGCGCGGCGCGTTTATTGACGAGCCTATCAGCATGCTGACGGCCTGCATGGCCGGAATGGGATACGCGCTGTCGCGGTGGACGATTGCGTACAGCGATCTGAAGGCGGGCCGGCTTGCAATCGCGAGTGAGCACATTCTGCCGCATCAGTTTACTTACTACTTTGTGTGCCCGAAGGACTACGCCACCTTCCCGAAGGTGGCGGCGCTGCGTGATTGGTTGTTGGTACAGGGGCGGGAATTTGAGCAGCCGCCACTGGCGGGGACGGGGGCGGGCCCGAAGCGGGCGGCGAAGGCCGCCACAGCCAAGGCGGCCTCAGCCAAGCGCAAGCCCTGAGCGCTACTTGCCGCGGCGTTCTTCCAACCAGCCCTGCAACTTGTCGAACGGCTCGACAAACTTGCGCACCGCCTCTTCCTCCAACTGCCGCGCGACCTCTTCCAGGTCGATGCCAAGCTTGTTGAGGCCATCCTGGATGCCCTGCCACTGTCCGAGGTGACGCTGCAGGCTCAACTGCGGCTTGCCGGTCTGCCGATAGGCATTGATCGTGTCGAGCGGCGCGGTATTGACCGTGTTGGGTCCGATCAACTCTTCCACGTACTTGATCGGGCTGTATGCCTTGTCCTTCGTGGAAGTCGACGCCCACAACAGGCGCTGTGGCCGCGCGCCCGCCTTGGCCAACGCCTGCCAACGCGGTGAGGCAATCAGTTCCTGGTAAATGGTGTAAGCGCGTGCGGCATTGGCAATTGCCGCCTGACCACGCAGTCCCTTTGCAGCCGCCTGTCCGGAGGCCGCGAGCTCATCCAGCTTCGGGTCCACATTGCTGTCGATGCGGCTGAGGAAGAAGCTGGCAACCGAAGCCACGCGATCGACCGGCTTCCTGGCGGCAACGCGCTGCTCCAGGCCCTCAATGTAGGCCAGCGCAACTGCGCGATAGCGCTCGGGCGAAAACAACAGTGTCACATTGACATTGATGCCGTCTGCAATGACCTGGCGAATGGCGCCGATTCCCGCCTCCGTGCCCGGAATCTTGATGAACGCATTCCCACGGTTGAGATTGCCCCAGAGCCGACGCGCATCCTTGACGCTGCCTTCGGAGTCGAACGCCAGGTGCGGCGAGACCTCGAGACTCACGAAGCCATCTTTGCCCTCTTCCTTGTCATACAGGGGGCGAAACAGATCCGCCGCCCGCTGCAGGTCATCGATGGCGAGGGCCTCGTAGATTTCCATGCTGCTTTTCACTTTGGGCAGCAGGTCCTTGATAGCCTGGGCATAGAGCGGATCGCCCGTGATGGAATGCGCCAGGATGGCGGGATTCGAGGTGACCCCCGCTACGCAATCATCCTTGATGAGCTTCGCCAGGCTGCCGTCATTGAGCATTTTTTTGCCAATGTCGTCCAGCCAGATGCTTTGTCCGAGTTGGTGCAGTTGCACGAGGGGATTTGAGGTAGCCACGGTTTTCACCTGTGATAATGGCAGAGGATCAGTGTGCGCCACTTTCGTCGCGACTGTCCTGCCAGACCCAGTCGCGCACTTCAGGCATGTCTTCGCCCCGCTGGACGATGTACTGCTTGTGGTCGGTCAGCTTACCGCGCATCAGTTGCCGCAGGTAGGCGGCCCGATAGCCGAGCTTCGGAACACGGTCCACCACCTGCATGACCAGGTGGAACCGATCCAGATCATTGCGCACCACCATATCGAAAGGGGTCGTCGTCGTGCCCTCTTCTTTATAGCCACGGACATGAATATTGCCGTGATTCGTACGCCGATACGTCAGCCGGTGGATCAGCCACGGATAGCCGTGAAAGGCGAAGACCACCGGCTTATCGGTGGTAAACAGCGCATCGAATTCGCCGCTGGTCAGCCCGTGTGGATGTTCCTCTCGCGGCTGCAGCGTCATCAGGTCAACAACATTCACGACACGCACCCGCAGATCCGGCGCGTGCTTGCGCAACAGACCGACCGCCGCGAGCGTCTCCATCGTTGGAATATCGCCGGCACAGGCCATCACCACATCCGGCTCGCCATCCGTGTCACTGCTGGCCCATTCGAAAATGCCGATGCCGACGGCGCAATGCCGGTACGCGCTGTCGATATCGAGCCACTGCGGTTCCGGCTGCTTGCCGGCGACAATGACATTCACCAGGTTGCGACTGCGCAAGCACTGATCGGCAACACAGAGCAAGGTGTTGCCATCCGGCGGCAGATAGACACGTACCACGTCGGCCTTCTTGTTGCACACGACATCAATGAATCCCGGATCCTGATGCGAGAAGCCGTTGTGATCCTGCCGCCACACATGCGAGGTGAGCAGAATATTGAGCGAGGATACGCTGCGCCGCCAGGGAATCTTCCGGGAGGCCTCCAACCACTTGGCATGCTGGTTGAACATCGAATCGACAATGTGGATGAAGGCTTCGTAGCAGTTGAACAGTCCATGCCGTCCCGTCAGCAGATAACCTTCCAGCCAACCCTGGCACTGATGCTCGGACAACACCTCCATGACGCGGCCATCCGTCGCGAGATGACTGTCGTCGGGTTCCAACTCCGCCTCCCAGGTGCGCTGGGTGACTTCAAACACTCCATCCAGGCGATTGGAAGCCGTTTCGTCCGGCCCGAGCAGGCGAAAATTCCTCTGCGTGGAGTTGAGTTTGAACACATCCCGCAGGTACGCACCGAGCAGCCGGGTGGACTCGGCCACGTCCGCCCCGGGTCGTGTGACCTTCGTGGCGTATTTGCGCAGCTCCGGCAGATGCAGGTCCTGCAGCAGCAAGCCGCCATTCGCGTGCGGCGTGGAGCCCATGCGGCGGGTGCCTTTTGGACTGGATTCCCGTACCAGCTCGACAGGCGCGCCCTTCTCGTCAAACAGCTCTTCGGGTTTATAACTGCGCAACCACTGTTCCAACATGCGCAGGTGCTCGGGATTGGTCGCAAGGCCTGCGAGCGGTACCTGATGGGCGCGCCACGTGCCTTCCACCTTCTGGCCATCGACCAGCTTCGGCCCAGTCCACCCTTTCGGACTCTGCAACACAATCATCGGCCAGCGTGGACGTGCGGCTTTCGCCCCTGTCTTGCGCGCCTCGCGCTGGATTTTGTCGATACGGTCGAATATCCGATCGAGCGTACCTGCCATCTGCCGGTGCATGTCCTCGGGCTCGTGGCCTTCAACAAAGAACGGCTCCCAGCCGTAACCCATCAACAGATTTTCGAGCTCCGTGCGCGGAATCCGCGCGAGGATTGTCGGGTTGGCAATCTTGTAGCCATTCAGATGCAGAATGGGCAGCACGACCCCGTCCCGCGCGGGGTTCAGGAACTTGTTGGAATGCCAGGCCGTGGCCAGCGGTCCGCTCTCCGCTTCCCCATCGCCGACAATGCACGCGACCACGAGATCGGGATTGTCAAAGGCCGCGCCAAACGCATGCGACAGCGAATAACCGAGCTCGCCACCTTCATTGATCGACCCCGGCACATCCGGCGCACAGTGACTGGGAATCCCGCCCGGAAACGAGAACTGCTTGAACAGGCGCCGCATCCCATCAACATCCTGGCCGATGTCGGGGTACAGTTCGCTGTAGCTGCCCTCCAGATAGGTGTTGGCCACCAGGGCCGGTCCGCCGTGGCCGGGACCGATGATTGCGAGTACGTTGCGCTCACGAGCAACAATGATCCGGTTCAAATGCGCGTACAGGAAATTGATGCCCGGCGTCGTGCCCCAATGTCCCAGCAGCCGCGGTTTGATGTGCTCGAGCGTGAGCGGCTCGCGCAACAGCGGATTGTCGAGCAGATAGATCTGTCCCGCCGCCAGGTAATTGGCGGCTCGCCACCAGGCATGGATACGTTGCAGCTCGGCGGCGGACAATGGCGCGGATTGCGCTTTTGTGTCAGCGGACATCGTGTCCCTCATCTTTGGCGAATGCTCGAAAGGAAGCTTCGTGTGTAGCACAAAACATTCCAATACGTATTGTACGGTCCTGACGGTGAACAGCGGCAGCACCTCGGTAAAGCTCGCGGCATTCAGCGTCGGCGCCGGCACCGTCACACAGATTTCACACGAGCATCTCAGTGGCGAAAAGCTCGTGCCCCAGGAAGTTCTGTGCGGGTTTCTCGCCAGGCTGCCGAGCGCTCCGCAGGCAATCGCACATCGCGTCGTTCATGGCGGGCACCATTTCTCCGCGCCTGTCAGGATCGATGCCCAGGTCCTGCGCACAATCGGGGAGCTGTCAGAGCTGGCACCCCTTCATAATCCCAAGGCGCTCGAATGGATCGAGGCCGCGCGCGCGGTTGCCGGCGCCGATGTTGCGCAGGTTGCCGCATTCGACACTTCGTTCTTCACATCATTGCCGCGCGTTGCCGGTGAATATGCGCTCGCGCCGAAATTTGGCGTACAGCAGGATGTGCGCCGGTACGGTTTCCATGGATTGGCGCATCAGGCGCTGTGGCAGCGGTGGCTGCAATTGCGGCCAGAGCTGCCACGTGGCGGTAAGCTGATTACCTTGCAGCTAGGCGGTGGCGCCTCCATCACGGCAATCGATCGCGGTCAACCGCTGGACACCTCGATGGGATTCTCACCCCTTGAAGGCCTGGTCATGGGCACCCGGACCGGCGATGTCGACCCGGCGGTCGTTCCCCACCTGCAAGCACGCCTGGGGAAGAC
The DNA here is from genome assembly GCA_018241505.1 of Pseudomonadota bacterium. GTDB lineage: Bacteria > Pseudomonadota > Gammaproteobacteria > Steroidobacterales > Steroidobacteraceae > 13-2-20CM-66-19. Next base: position 41,776 of record JAFEDS010000002.1, read on the forward strand.
CTCCGAAGAGATCATTTCGCTGCTCAATAGGGAGTCCGGTGTCGCGGGACTGTCGGGAGGCGAGACGAACCTGGGGACGCTGGCGGCCGATCCGGACCCGCAGTCCCAGTTCACGGTCGATCTGTATTGTTACCGGGCCCGCAAGTACATCGGTGCCTACCTTACCGTCCTGGGCGGGTGCGATGGTATCGTCTTTGGGGGCGGAGTCGGCGAACACGTTCCGGCGGTCCGACAGCGTATCGTGGCGGGTCTGGGCTGGGCCGGTATCGAGCTGGATGGGGCGGCGAATGATGCTGCGCGGGGACAGGAGGCCCGCATCGACTCGGCGCAGTTGCCTGTCAGGGTGCAGGTGATCCCCGTCGAAGAAGAAGGTGTTCTCGTGCGCGCGGCCGTGGAAATACTTGGGGTTTGAGCCGTTACTACCTCGTGCGGGAACGATGCTTGCCTGCATAGATTCCGTTTACACGTTTACCAGGAGTGCCGAAATGGTAGAGCTGAATGTTGGCAAACTGGCCGATGACCTGCAGTCCCTCGTCGGTGACGCCGAAGAGTTGTTGCGCGCCACGGCAGGGGTCGCCGGGGAAAAGGCGGCCGAGGCGCGCGAGCGCGCTGAGGAGTCCCTGCGTGCAGTGCGCAGCCGGCTGAAATCCGTTGAACGCGACCTGACGGGCCGGGCCCGAGTCGTCGGTGAGTATGTCGAAGACAACCCGTGGAAGGCGATTGCCGTCGTGGGCGGAGTCGCATTGGTGCTTGGGCTACTCATGGGACGGAAATGACCGAAGAGCCCGCCAGCGATCACGCGGCAGAAGGCACTCCACCGGGCGGGCCCATCGGCGTCATCCGAGGCCTTTTTGTCAGTGTGCTCGAGGCAGCTCGGACACGGCTCGATCTCGCGGCGGTTGAAGCCGAGATCTTTCTACTGCGGACGATCCAGATGTTGCTCTGGGCGTTCGCCGCAGTGGCGTGTGGGCTCCTGGCTTTGGCGTTTGTTGTGGTCGCGGTTGTTGCCGCGCTGTGGGACACCCATCGGATGCTGGGGGTCCTGGGCGGCGCGGGACTGTTTTTGGTCCTCATGGGGCTGTTCGGCTACATCGCGAGCCGATCGTTCCGGTCGAAGCCGCACATGCTGGCAGGAACGCTGGAGCAGCTCGAAACCGACCAACACCGGGTCAGTGGCGCACCATGAGTACCCGGCTCGATGCATTGGAGGCGAGGCGCCAAGCGCTGCTCAACAAGTGCGAAGAGCAGCGGCTGGAGCTGGCCTATCGGGTCGCGCAGGTAACGCCGCGCGCTGCACTCACCGCCTGGAGTCAACGCAAGGCTGGCAAGGGCGGTAAGAGTGTGCTGCCCTGGATTGCGGGGGCGGCTGGCTTGTTGATGATGTTGTTTCGCAGGCGGCGTCGAGTCCGCGGTGGTGGTTTGCGTGGTGTGGGGTTGGTTACGACTTTGCTGGCGTTGACTACGCGGGCGACTACAATTTTGCGGGTGTTGGCGCAGCTTCGCGCGCTGTACGCGACGTATAAGGCAACGCGGCGGGCTGAGCGGTAAGAGGTTGGGCGGCGTCGGCTATTGGCTGTTTGGCACCGTCGGTACTGCGGGCGGAGCTAACGTCGGCTTCGGGACTGCCGTTGCCGCCGGGGGCGCGGTGCCGGCACCGGTGCCGGGGGCGAATACCGGTGCAAGGGTTTTCGTTGGTGGCTCTGATGTTGGTGCAGGCGCGTTCGGTACGGCGGCGCTGGCAGGCGGAGAGTTGACGGCCCCGGGCGCAACGCCAGCGTTAGGTGCGGCAGCGCTGGCCGGCAGCACCGCAGCGGGTGTGGACGAGTTGGCAACGCTTGGCGGCAGCACCGCAGCGGGTGTGGATGAGTTGGTAACGCTTGGCGGCAACGTGGCGCTGGTCGCCGCCGTTACGGCGGGCGCGGCGCCGTTTGGCGCTGCAGCACCATTTGGAGCAGGGGCGCCATTGGGTGTGGGTGCATCCGGGGCCGGGCTCAAATCCGCCTGCAGGCCCACCACTGCGGGAATCCCGTTTGCGGCCTGCAGCGTCTCGCGCGCAAGGTCCCAATGAATCGCTGCCGTATCGGTCCCCACAGCCTTGTCCAACTGTTGGGACAGTAACTCCAGGTTCGGCTCGGTGGTCTGACCCTCGGCATCAACCGGCGGGTGGGCCTCGAGCAGCAGCTCGCCGTCGACATAAGCCACTTTTACCGGATCGTTGATCAGCCACACTTTGGTGCCGACGGGCACGAGCGGAAACAGTGCGGCCACATCCTCCGGGTACATGCGAATACAACCGTGAGTGATGGCCATGCCCACGGCCATGGGATTGTTGGTTCCGTGAAGCATGTAACTCCCGCCCCCGACCGCGAGTCTCATAGCGTAGTCACCGAGCGGATTGTCTGGACCGGCGGGGACTACTTTCGGCAGTGGGTCGCCGTTTGCAATGTGCTCCTTGCGTACTGACTCGGGCGGATACCAGGCCGGATGCTTCTGCTTGGAAATGACCCGGGTCTCGCCGAGCGGCGTGCTCCAGTCCATTTTGCCGATGCTCACCGGATAGGTAATGACAACCGGCTTTTCACCCTTTTTGGGCTTGGGAAAGTAGTAAAGGCGGTGCTCGGGCAGGTTGACGACAATGCCCTCATGCGGCCCGGGCGGCAGAATTCGCCGGCCGGGCAGGAGAATGTCGGTGCCCTCGCCCGGCAACCACATGTCCACATGTGGGTTCGCGCGGATGATTTCCTCGTAACCGAGGCTGTAGCGTCGCGCTATGTCGAGCAGCGTGTCCTGGTACGTGGACTTGATGCGCTCATCCGTGCCGAAAACGGCCGAGCCATTTTCGGGCAATTCATACACGGTGGCGCCGACAGGCCCTGCCAGGCCGCCGAGCAACGCCGCAATCGCCATCCACCGCTTCATGTCATTTCCACCAAAGCTACCTAAACTATTGAATATTAATAGATCCAGCCCACGGGCTCAATCCCGGGCGCGGGCTGCCCCACAGATGATGGGCACTGCACTTGCTGAGTACAAGCCTCGAGCACAAGCCGTCAATCCACAAACCCAACAAATGGAATTTCCGCGGAGCACGCATGAACACTTCAGTCAAATGGGTCGCTGTGACGACCATTGCCCTCTTCGCTTCGGGCTGCAGCGTATTCAAGGGCCAGAAAACCGCCGGGCAGTTTGTCGACGACTCGACGATTGCCACACGCGCGAAAGCCGCGCTCGTCAAAGACAGCACGGTCTCGGCAACGGACTTCAGTGTCAACGTCTATAAAGGGGAAGTCACTCTGACAGGCGTTGCAAAAAGTGAGTCGGAGGTGAGTCGCGCGATCGATGACATCAAGCGTGTTGACGGTGTGAAGAGCGTCAAGAATGCCACCCGTCTCGCCTCAGCGAATTAGCCTGCCCGAGACACCAGAGACTTTTGAGGCCTGTGGCATGACAATTCATGCCACATGGCCAAAAAACTTTCCCGCTCCTTTTACGCTCGCGAGGACACACTTCTCGTCGCGCGCCAATTACTGGGTCTACACCTCGTCCACGATGACGGAGTAACTAAGCGCATCGGTCGGATCGTCGAGACCGAGGCGTACATGGGCCCCGAAGACCTGGCCGCCCACTCCTCCCGTGGGCGTACCAAACGCACTGAAGTCATGTTCGGGCCGCCCGGCCATGCTTACGTGTACTTCATATACGGCTTCTGGTACTGCATGAACATCGTGACGTCCCGAAAGGGCGTCCCGCACGCAGTGCTGCTGCGCGCACTCGAACCATTAGCCGGCATCACAGATAAAACCTGGGGACCCGGACTGCTGTGCCGGGCCATGGGGATTGATCGCACGCTGAATGGGACGGACCTGTGCGCTGGCCGCATGTGGCTGGAACGACCGCGAGAAAGCGCGCCGGTGAGCATCGGCGTGGGTCCGAGAATCGGTGTCGACTACGCCGGCCCCTGGGCTAAACGCCCGTGGCGCTTCTTCGACCGCGCTTCACCGTATGTTTCCACCGCCTCAGCGCGACTTCGACGCGGTCGCAGTGATCCTTCGCTGCCGCTCGAGTGATAATGGGCGGATTCGTGTTAGTCAAGGAACGTCATGAAGCCACAGTCCTTAGGAACGCTCATGCTCACTGCCGCACTCATGACGGCCTGCGCCGCGACGAGTGGCAAGGCGGGCAAATCCGACGAGTCGGCCCCGGCAGCAGCGAACCAGCCAGTCGCACCTTCGGCGCTCTACCCGTCGACCTATCGTGTCCCGCAAAGCGCACCGACGCTCATACGCAACGCAACGGTACTAACCGGCACCGGAACGCGTCTGGACAATGCAGATGTTCTGATCGTTGACGGCAAGATCCAGTCCGTCGGACAAAATCTGCAGGCACCGGCCGGAGGCCGGGTTATCGAGGGCAAAGGACACTGGGTCACCCCGGGGCTGATCGACGTTCACTCACACCTCGGTGTGTATCCGAGTCCCCAAGTGGAGGCGAACTCGGATGGTAATGAGGCGACCTCGCCCGCGACCCCCAATGTCTGGGCGGAGCACTCCGTATGGCCACAAGACCCTGGCTTCCGCACCGCACTCGCCGGCGGCATCACGTCCCTGGAGATCCTGCCCGGCTCCGCGAATCTCATCGGTGGTCGCTCGGTCGTTCTGAAGAATGTCCCCAGTGTCACGTACCAGGGTATGAAGTTTCCCGGCGCGCCTCAGGGGATGAAAATGGCCTGCGGTGAAAATCCCAAGCGGGTTTACGGCGAGCGCAACACGTTCCCTTCCACACGGATGGGCAACGTCGCCGGATACCGCGAACAATGGGTACAGGCCCAGGAATATCTGCGCGATCAGCAGGAATTTGAGCAGAAGAAGGCGAAAGGCGACAAGGACGCCAAACCGCCGAAGCGCGATATCAAACTCGACACTCTCGCCGCAGTGCTGAAGGGCGACATTCTCGTGCAGATGCACTGCTATCGTGCCGATGAGATGGCCACCATTCTCGATATGTCGAAGGAGTTTGGTTACCACGTCGCGGCATTCCACCATGCCGTCGAGGCTTACAAGATCTCCGACCTGCTGGCCGAAAACGGCGTCTGCGCCGCCATGTGGGCGGATTGGTGGGGCTTCAAAATGGAAGCCTATGACGGCATCCCCGAAAATATTGCGTTCGTGGACGCAGCTCCCAACGGCTGTGCCATTGTCCATTCCGACTCCGAGGAAGGCATTCAACGCCTCAACCAGGAAGCGGCGAAAGCCATTGCCTACGGACAACGAGCAGGCCTGAGCATACCGCCCGAGCGCGCCATCAAGTGGGTGACGTCCAATCCCGCCAAGGCGCTTGGCTTGCTCGACCGTGTGGGCACACTCGAAGCCGGCAAGATGGGGGATGTCGTGGTCTGGAACGGCAACCCTTTCAGCGTGTATGCGCTCGCCGACTTTGTATTCATAGATGGCGCCGTGCGCTACGACCGATCCAACCCCGCGCTCACGCCCCAATCTGACTTCACGCTGGGTCAACCGGCTGCCGCGGGGGTGTACCCATGAAAATCATCAAGACTCTCCTTTGCGCTCTTTGCGTCACGACTGCTGTGCCGGCTGGCGCTGCATCCGTCCTCATCAAGAACGCAACGGTTCATACAGCGAGCAGCGCCGGCGTGCTCGAACACACCGATGTGTTGATATCCGACGGCAAAGTGGCCGAGCTCGGCCACGGTCTGACGGCGCCCGCCGACGCGGAAGTCATCGATGCCGAGGGCAAGCCGGTGACGCCCGGTCTGTTCGGTGGTTTCAGCCACCTGGGAATCGAGGAGATCGGCCTCGAGTCCACGCAGGACGACTACTCGCTGAAACTCGGCTCCATGCGGCCGGAGTTCGATGTCAGCGCGGCGTTCAATCCGGACACCATCATTCTGGGTGTGGCACGCGTAGGGGGCATCACCTTCGCGGCGATTTCTCCGACCGCGGAGCCCGGCGGCAAAGGCGCCCCGGGGGGCACCATTATTGCGGGCCAGGGCGCGTTGACTCAGCTCGATGGAGTGCTCATCCCGAAGTCGCATGTGCTGTTGGTCGATCTGGGCGGCGATGCCAGCGCCTTGTCCGGCGGCAGCCGGGCGGCGCAATACATGTTGCTCGACCAGGCGATCAGCGAAGTGCGCGCACCGAAGACCCTGCTGCCCAACGATCAGCGGCTGCTGACACCGGCGGGCCGGCAAACGCTGCAGGAGTACCTCAACGGAGCGGGACCTGTGGTCTTTGATGCGGACCGCGCATCGGATATCCGCCAGGTCATTGCACTGGCAAAGCGGGAGAAGCTGCATGCGGTGATCAAGGGCGGTACGGAAGCATGGCGCGTGGCTGCGGAACTCGCGGCAGCGCATATCCCGGTGGTGTTGAATCCACTGCAGGATCTTCCGGAAAACTTCGACATCGTGGGGGCGACCCTGGAGAATGCCGCGAAACTCAATCGCGCCGGCGTCAAGATCGCGTTCAGTCTCGATGACCCGCAGCCCCACAACATCCGCAAAGTGCGCCAGGCAGCCGGGATCGCCGTGGCACACGGACTGCCGCCGGAGGCGGCTATTGCGGCCATGACCAGCAATCCGGCCGAGATTTTCGGCGTGGCGGCCCGCAATGGCAGCATCGCCCGCGGCCGGCCCGCGGACCTGGTGTTGTGGAGCGGCGATCCGCTGGAGGTCACTTCGCTGGCGCAGCGGGTATTCATAGAGGGTCAGTCGCAATCCATGCAGTCCCGGCAGACCCTGTTGCGCGACCGTTACCTGGAGAAGCTGCGGGCCAACATGGCCCGCTGAGGGCTGATTGAAAAGTTACAAGTACTATGACCTGATCCTCGGTGCGTATGTTTGCGTCCTGCTGTGCGCGAACATCATCGGACCGGCCAAAGCATCGACCGTGCACGTCCCCGTCATCGGGGACGTGACGTTCGGCGCGGGCGTGTTGTTTTTTCCGTTCTCTTATTTTTTCGGCGACATTCTCACGGAAGTGTATGGCTACGCCCGCGACCGCCGCGTGGTGTGGAGCGGCGTGGCGGCCCTGGTGTTTGCCTCCCTCATGGCCACGGTGATTGTCAAACTGCCGCCGGCCGAGTTCTGGAAAGCCAATCAACCGGCGGTGGAAACCATTTTCGGCAGTACCCCGCGGGTCGTATTCGGTTCGATCGTGGCTTTCTGGAGCGGCTCGCTCGTCAACAGCTACGTGTTGGCGAAAATGAAGATCCTGACCAACGGCCGCTGGCTGTGGACGCGCGTCATCGGCTCCACCCTGTGCGGAGAGTTGGTCGACTCCACACTTTTCTTCACCCTCGCGTTTTACGGAGTATGGCCGACGCGGCAACTGCTCGGTGTCACCATTACCCAGTACTTGCTCAAGTCGGCGTGGGAAGTAATCATGACTCCGCTCACGTACAAAATAGTGGCGTTCCTCAAACGGGTGGAGCACGAGGACTACTATGATCGTGACACGAACTTCACGCCGTTTTCATTGAGGGCTTGAATCGAGGTGTGCGCCGTCAGGCCGACCTGACGGCGCACTTCATTGCCCTCTCAGCTACTCTGCGTTGTGCTCGTCGCTGCCGTCTGCGACGGCAACTGTCTCACGAGCGGTCCGGTGTCCTGCAGCGCTGTAAGATTGAACAGCTCGGGCCGCAAAGTCCGATACCGTTCGACAGCGACAAACAGGGTTGACGGATCACGCTGCAGGCGCCGGGCCACCTCCGCGAGTGTTGCTACTCCGCGCTCCGTCGCATACCACGTGATCAGCGCCCTCGCGAGCGCCAAACGCCGTTGTCGCGACCGGGAAAGCACCTCGCTTCTCTCCAGGCCCAACGTGCAGGTGACCGTATCGATGACCTGGTCGAGTGAGTATGTGCTGCGATACACGCGCATGTTGCGCGGGATCGCGGCCATGAACTCCCGATCGCCCAGCACTCGCGGATCGTCCGTCCCGCCATGCTCGAAGCTCTGGGTTTCGCCACTCGCCGGCGTTTCCAACATGAGCTGGTTGTAGGCAAAGCGCGCCTGCTCCGGTCTTTGCCCCAGCATCCGCAGCGCCACGCTGGTGGTGAGCCACGGTACGTTGGCGGTCCCCGCGTACGTGTGATGGCTGCTCAGTGCGTAATCGGCCGGCTCGCTCGCCTTGCCGGAACGGACCGGCAACGTATGAACGTGCCGGATGAGGCGCAAGAGGTAGACATCCGGATCGATCAGCAGAGCGTGGTAGCGCTGCTGGAACAGGTGCCCCAGCTCACCGGCACGCCGGTGCACGCGGCGCGCGTACTGGCTGCTCAGCCGTTGCATCAGGCGGCCGACGGGCATATCAGAGATCTGCAGGACCAGATGGATCGCGTCTGTTTCCCAGCAGAATGCGTGCGCGCGCACGCGACATCTGACCAGCATCGTCGAGAGAAGTTTCTCGAACGTCGCGTAGTCGGCTTCTTCGGTAAAGATTGGTTGACGAGCGTTACTTCGTTGAACGACGTAGTAAACGCCCCCCGGTACGTGCAATCTGGATCGGCGTGACATCCTTGCCTCCCCACTCCCATGTGCGATTCAAATGGCTTCCATGCTGGCCGCCGGTATGAGCTCCCTGCTCTACCCGCGGCCCCCTTGCTCAACTTTCGCGATTACCGCGAACACCTCAGTTGGTCTCCATACCGACGAGTTGGTTCCATTGCATGACGTGTTTGTCATTCCGACCCGGTTGGATCTGACAACTCGTGCTGCTCAATCTTTGAGCAGCGGATACCGGCCTCGATCCTGCAACATCACGCCAGCGCAGGCAAGCTCCGACGTGAGCGAACGCATAAATTTTTTGTGACGGCTGGAGCTGACGCGCGATATTCCAGTGCCGGACACAAACGTGCGAATGTGGCAGTTACTGTCACCCACCTAGGATCCCTGGAAGAACGTCCTGTTCAATCCAGGCACCGGGAGACGCTAGGTCCCTATCGTACGGACGAGCGGTCTGCACGTATTCCTTCGACACCATCCGATCGACAACGCTCACGCGGGAGACAGTAACTGCCACACTAGTACTGCTGCACCACAGCGGAATATCTCACCCCGGAGCGAATTATTTTTTTCGGCGCGGCCTGGGGCGCGCTCAGTATAGATATTTTCGCTACGGACTCAATCGGCGGCGGCACTCAGCTCCAACAACGCGCTGCCCTCTGAAACCCGGTCCCCCGGTGCAAAATGGAGGGTTTGTACGGTTCCCGCATGAGGCGCCGTGATGGCGTGCTCCATCTTCATCGCCTCTATCACCATGAGCACTTCGCCGGCGGCAACGGCTTGCCCCTCCGCTACTTTCACCGCCACCACAACACCCGGCAGCGGCGTTGTGAGTCCCCCACCCGTGGTCGAGGCCGAAAACTCCTTCGAACGGGGGTCTTCGTGCAGAAAGTCATAGTGATTGCCATCTAGCCAGACATGCACATGTATCTCGTATACGTACACGCGCGCCTTCACACGCAAACCATCCAGGGTCGCCGCGATACTGCCATCCGTGCGCAACACGTCAGCTACCGAAATGGACTCGGCATCGATTGCAACAGACAGTCGTTCCCGCTGTTGAGTTTCGATCCCGATCGCATGGTGTTGACCCCGCAACTGCAGTGACAGGGGCACGATGGCAGGCAGATTGGGCGTGAAACCGTCTACGGCCGCCCAGGGGTCGCTTTCCCCGGAGTTTGGACGAACCGCAAGGGCGGCGAACACCGCCGCACGGCGCTCAGCGGCGGCGTCCGCGGGGTCCGCGAATTGTTTGCCGAGGGATTCGAGGAAGGCGATGCTGTGCTCAACTCGAAGAAAGCCGGGCGACTGCAGGATCCGTGCGAGCCAGCGCTCATTGGTGCGCACTCCGGCGCAGTGAATCCGGTCCAAGGCGCCTGCGAGCCGGGCGGCGGCTTCGCTCCGGGTCGGCGCCCAGCAGATCACCTTGCCCAGTAATGAGTCATAACTCTCCGGCACCCGGTCGCCGGTTCCAAAGCCGGCGTCCACCCGCGCCATCTCGGGCGCGGGCCATTCCAGCAGCCGCAGATCGCCGGCGCTCGGCAGGAAATCGCGCTCCGGGTCCTCGGCGCAAATGCGCGCCTCGATGGCATGTCCGTTCAGGTTGATCTGCGCCTGCTCGAGCGGCAGGCGCTCACCGGAAGCCACTTTGAGTTGCCATTCGACCAGATCGAGTCCGGTCACCTGCTCCGTGACTGTGTGCTCCACCTGCAGCCGGGTGTTCATTTCCATGAAATAGAACTCGCGGCCGTCGAAAAGAAATTCGACCGTCCCCGCGCTGATATATCCGATCTCACGTGCTACCACGATGGCGGCCGCCCGCAGTCGGGTGCGCAACTCGTCGGGAAGCGCCGGCGCGGGTGCTTCTTCAATCAGCTTCTGGTGACGGCGTTGAATGGAGCAATCGCGATCGCCCAGATGCACATAGTTTCCGTGCGAGTCGGCGAAGATCTGCACTTCAACGTGCCGTGGCGCAGGTAGATATCGCTCGAGCAGCAGCGAGCCATCGCCGAAGCCGCTTTCGGCCAGGCGTCGCGCGGCGGCAAGCGCCTCGGGGAGCTTCGCCTCATCGCGGACGATCCGCATGCCTTTGCCACCACCCCCAGCGGCCGGCTTGATGATCAACGGCATGCCCACACTGCGCGCCTGCGCCTGCAAGTGGGCCAGATCCTGATCGGCTCCCTCGTACCCGGGCAGTACCGGCACACCTTTGGCCCGCATGCGTGCCTTGGCCACGATCTTCGAGCCCATTGCACCAATCGCCGCGGGCGGCGGACCCACAAAGATCAGCCCGGCATCGACACATGCCTGCGCGAACGCGGCGTTTTCGGACAGGAAGCCGTATCCCGGATGAATGGCCTGAGCGTTTGTAGCGCGCGCGGCCTCGATTATCCTCGCTACGTTCAGGTAGCTTTCGCGGGGAGGGGCCGGACCGATCCAGACCGCCTCATCTGCTTCCCGGACGTGCCGCGCGGACGCATCGGCATCTGAGAAGACCGCGATTGTGCGAATCCCGAGGCGCCGGGCCGTACGGAAGATGCGGCAGGCGATTTCACCGCGGTTCGCGACCAATAAGCTTTCAATCACGCACTGGACTCCTGGACTGGTACACCAGCTCGACTACATCCGGAACACGCCATAGCGTGTGTCCTCGCCCGGTGCATGCCTCACGGCTGCCAGACTCAGTGCCAGAATCCGTCGTGTTTCGCCCGGATCGATGACCCCGTCGTCCCAGAGCCGCGCCGACGAATAATAGGGATGTCCCTGAGTTTCGTATTGCTGCCGGATCGGGTTCTTGAAGGCCTCTTCATCGGCCGCGGGCCAATCGACACCCTGCGCTTTCATCTGATCGCGCTTTACAGTGGCCAACACGCTCGCAGCCTGTTCGCCGCCCATCACGGAGATGCGTGCGTTGGGCCATTGATACAGAAACCGCGGTGAGTAGGCACGGCCGCACATCGCATAGTTACCGGCCCCGTAACTTCCACCGATGATCACGCTCAATTTCGGCACGTTCGCACAAGCAACGGCGGTTACCAACTTGGCGCCATCTTTGGCAATACCACCGGCTTCCGCACGCCGTCCCACCATGAAGCCGGTGATGTTCTGCAGGAACAACAGGGGCACGTGCGCTCGCGCGCACAGCTCAATGAAGTGAGCGCCCTTCAAAGCGCTTTCGGAGAACAGGATGCCATTGTTGGCCAGGATCCCGACCGGATAGCCGCCGATATGAGCAAATCCGCACACCAGCGTAGTGCCGTAGAGTTGTTTGAATTCGTCCAGCTCCGACGCATCGACCAGGCGCGCAATGACCTCGCGAACGTCGTATGGCTTGCGCAGGCTGGCCGGAACGACGCCATAGATCTCGGCGGGATCGTATTTCGGTTCTCTTGGCGCGACCGGCGGCTGGGTATCCAGGGGCGGGGCCAGCCTGGAAACGATTCGCCGTGCGATCGACAAGGCATGAGTGTCGTTTTCCGCATAGTGATCGCAAACACCGGACTCGCGGCAATGAACGTCCGCGCCGCCCAGTGACTCAGCATCGATGTCCTCCCCGGTTGCGGCTTTCACCAACGGCGGGCCACCGAGAAACACACGTCCCTGGTTCCTGACAATGACATTCTCATCCGACATCGCGGGAACATAGGCGCCACCGGCGGTGCAGGAGCCGTGTACGACGGCGATTTGCGCAATCCCTGCGCCGGACAAGGTCGCCTGGTTGTAGAAGATGCGGCCGAAGTGATCCCGATCGGGGAACACTTCATCCTGCGCGGGCAGAAACGCGCCGCCGCTCTCGACGAGATACACACACGGGAGGCGGTTGTCGCGTGCGATCTCCTGCGCGCGCAAATGCTTCTTCACTGTGATTGGACAGTAGGTACCGCCCTTGACGGTTGGATCGTTTGCAACGATCACGCACTCGCGACCGCTGACCCGGCCGATACCCGTCACGATGCCACCGGCGGCAATCTCGCCACCGTACATGCCGTGTGCCGCAAGCTGCGACAACTCCAGGAACGGACTGCCGGTGTCCAACAGGACCCGGATCCGCTCCCGGGCCGTCAACTTGCCCGCCGCCTTGTGTTTCTTCAAGGCGGCCGCCGAACCGCCCTGGGCCACCCGCCCGAGCTGGCGGCGCACATCGGCGGCCAGCTCGCTCATGGCCTGGTGGTTGGCGCGAAACTCTGCCGAATGCACATCGACGCGGGACGAAATTGCAGCCATACTTGCCACGATTGCCGGTTTGTCCGACAATCATACGATCGGACACCAGGGTAAGCAAGCACATGGCCGCCACAGACTGTGATTTCGGATTGGATGAGAGCATCGAGGAAGTCCGCTCCCAGGTGCGGCGTTTCGCCACCGAGCGCATTGCGCCGCGCGCGGCGGAAATTGACCGCAGCAATGAATTTCCGCGGGACCTGTGGCCCCTCCTGGGCGAACAGGGCCTGTTGGGCGTGACGGTCCCGGAGCGCTGGGGCGGCGCGGGCCTCGGTTACCTCGCACACACGATCGCCATGGAAGAGATTTCGCGCGCCTCCGGATCCGTGGGCCTTTCCTATGGCGCGCATTCAAATCTGTGTGTGAATCAGCTACGCCTGAACGGAACCGACGAACAGCGCGACAAGTACCTCCCGAAGCTGGTGAGCGGCGAACATGTGGGCGCGCTCGCGATGTCCGAGCCCGGATCGGGTTCGGATGTTGTATCGATGCAGTTGCGCGCCGAGCTGCGCGGCTCCCACTACGTGCTCAACGGCCGCAAGATGTGGATCACAAACGGTCCCGACGCGGACGTGTTTGTTGTGTATGCGAAGACCGATATCGCGGCCGGCCCGCGTGGCATCACTGCGTTTATTGTGGAGCGCGGCACCCCGGGATTCACCACCGCGCAGAAGCTCGACAAGCTGGGCATGCGCGGCTCGAGTACCTGTGAGCTGGTGTTTCAGGATTGCGCCGTACCGGCTGCGAACCTGTTGGGCAGCGAGAATCGCGGCACGGCTGTTCTGATGAGCGGCCTCGATTATGAGCGCGTGGTCCTGGCCGGGGGTCCCCTGGGTCTCATGGCCGCCGCCCTCGACCTGGTGCTGCCGTACGTACGCGAGCGCAAACAGTTCGGTCAGCCCATCGGCACCTTCGAGCTCATGCAGGCGAAAGTGGCGGATATGTATGCTTCGCTCAATGCGAGCCGTGCGTACGTCTACACGGTGGCACGAGCGTGCGACTCGAAAACGGTGAAACGACGCGACGCCGCCAGTTGCATTCTGTTTGCGGCGGAACACGCGACGCGAGCTGCGCTCGAAGCCATCCAGTCGCTGGGTGGAAATGGCTACACGAACGACTATGCGGCCGGCCGCCTGCTGCGCGATGCGAAGCTCTATGAAATCGGAGCCGGCACACAGGAGATTCGCCGCATGTTGATTGGCCGCGAGCTGTTTGAAGCGGGCGAGTAAAGACTGAGCGATCCGCCGATGAGCATGCCATTCGACCAGATCCAGATGGAACCGGCGTACCGCAAGGTGGCTGCGGCCATCAGTGGCCGCATTCTGGATCGTACATTGCGCGAAGGCGATCGCCTGCCGCCGGAAACGGAGCTGGCGCGCCAGTTCGGAGTGAACCGCTCGACGGTACGCGAAGCCTTGCGCGAGCTCGAAAGCAACGGGCTGGTCACGCGCCGCGCGGGCTCCAAGCTCATGAGCGTCACTCGACCTCAGCACTTCGCAATCGCCGGTGCCGTCACGCGCGGACTGGTCATGCACGATGTCACGTTCCGCGAAGTATGGGAGGCGCTGACCCTCCTCGAGCCACCGATCGCCGCGAGTGCGGCGACAGCACGTACCGCGGAGGACCTGGCACTGATCGATGCGTCCGCGGAACGATTTGCCTCCGATAATGCCGCCACCGAAAAGGCGGCTCACGGTGCCGCGGAGTTCTTCCGCAGCGTGGGAAGCGCCACTCACAACCAGGTTCTGATGCTTGCGCAGGAGCCGTTGTTACAATTACTCGAGCCTTCGCTGCGCGTCATGATCGACGATGTTCCCCAAGCGCGCTCCCGTATCATGACTGCACAACGCAAGATCAGCGAAGCGCTTCGCGCGCGCGCGACCGACGACGCGCGTTCGTGGATGGCCAGGCACATCCGCGATTTTCGCAAGGGATTTGAGATTGCCGGAATCGATCTGGAGCATCGGGTCACCGCCGAACCCGGTTGACTACAACCGCCACCAAGTGGGTACACCGGTCGCCACAAAGAAACGTGCGAGGTGTTGCCACCTCGCACGTTCCAACGTTGCGCAACGACGAGTGAGGGGGTCAACCGTCGTTGCGAACGCGGCCTCGGTTGGGCACTAACAGCCGGAGTCTTCGTGCCCGGCGCGAGGCGCACCGCCAGGGGAAATAAAGCAAGCGGCATGCCAATCGCTTGCGGCCCCTGAATCGCGGCCAGAGGGTCGGGAACAGCGGCGGAACGCCGGTTCGCGCACGCATTCAGTGCAGAAACTCGCCTCGCGAGATAGCCAAGGGGCGAGCAGTCGTACTAAGGCGTAACGGTGATCCAGTCCACCACACGTCCCGCCTGCTTGGTGAGCAGGCGCGCAAAGGGCGGTTGAAGCTGGTCCAACATTTCAGGGGGCGGCCGCTTCGGGTCCGCGGGCGCGACGTAATCCGCCCACTCGTCGGTGTAAGGTCCGCCCCACTCCCGCGCCTGAAGCTTCGCCCCGTCGGGCGTGATCCCGATCAGGAGCACCTGGGTCGCGTTGAAGAGTACCGGCCTGGCCTTGGGATCCCCGGTCACATACCCCCAGCCACGCAAGTAGTCGGGCAGATCCTTCCGGTAGGAGCCCCCGGCCGCCTGCGCCGAGTTGTTGAGTGCCGGGGCCAGCACAATCAGGGCGTCCAACCGCTCTTGGCCCGCCAACTGTGCGAACTCGCGAGCCAACTCCTTCGGCAACCCCTTCGCCACGGAGTTGTCCACGAAATGCTCGTCCCGGTCGTGCATGAGGGCATCCGTGGGCCCTTCCGGCACTGGCACCAGTTCAAGCTGAGTCAGGCGCTGACTGACGGCATCGGCGAACATGGAATCGACCCGCCAGTTGACCGCGAGTGTCTTGAAGAAGCTTTCTGACAGGTTTTTGCTGGTGTGGAAGTGAGTTATTTCCGCATCCATCAGGTTGACGATACCGACGCGGGCACCCTTGTGCAGCATCAACTGCGTCGGTTCCCTGGCCACGGCAAGACTGCTGGCCAGCAGCAGCCAGGCAGCGATCACCACCTTGTGCATGCGTCCCCCCACTCTTTGGTAGTTGACCGGCAAAGTCTACGTCGTGCGCTGCACTATAAAAAGCCCTGCCGCAGTGCAGCATGTATTGCCCTGCCTCCCGACTGTTGTCGGTTTATGCTTCCGCCACTACGCGGGACGCGAGGGCGGTTGAATTGCTTACTTCATCGCACACGTCCGCCGTCCATGGTGAGATGGCGGATCGTTTCAGGGAATTTGACTGGGCGTCGACACCGCTTGGCCCGGTCGAACGCTGGCCCGAAAGCTGGCGCAACGCCGTCAACATCATCCTCGACTCGAGCTTTCCCACGGCGCTGGCGTTAGGTTCCGAGCTGATCTACTTCTACAACGATGCCTTCATACCGCTGGCGGGACCGTCACGGCATCCGCAGGGACTCGGGACCCCCGTGCCCCTGGCCTGGAAAGAGATCTGGCAACAGATTCTCGCGCAGCGCTTTGAATACGTACTGACCACCGGTCTGCCGACGTTCGAGGCCGACATGTTGTTGCCGCTCGAGCGCAGCGGCTATCTCGAGGAAACCTTCGTCACGTTTTCCTTCGCAGCCCTGCGCGATGCGCAAAACCAACCCAGCGGAATTTTCTGTACCGCCATCGAGACGACCGGCCGTGTGATTGCCGACCGCCAGCTCGAATGCCTGCGAGCCCTGGCATCGCAGGGGTCGTTGGCTGAAACCCCTGAAGCCGCGTGCCGGGCGGCGGTGGCAACTCTGGAAGCCAACCCGCGCGATGTGCCATTTGCACTGCTCTACCTCGTGGACAAGGGCGGCAAGCGCGCGCGCCTCGCAGCGACCGTCGGATTGGGCACGGTTGCGGATTCGATTCCGTCAGTCGTGAATCTCAACGACACAGCGGATCCCTGGAAACTCTCTGCGGTCGCCGCAACGCATGCGCCCGTGTCAATCAACTTGGTGCCGGGTCTCATTGCTCCGACGGAAATGCTTCCGCCGCAGACCGCGGTGGCGTTGCCGATCGCCAATCGCGGCGATTCGGCGCTCGCGGCCATTCTCATCGCAGGCGCCAATCCAATGCGGCCGCTGGAGGAATCGCGAGCTTTTCACAGCCTCATTGCCGGTCACCTGGAAACGGCCATTTCCAATGCCAGCGCCAAACAGTTTGAGCGTGAGCGCGCGCAGGCACTGGCGGAGCTCGATCGCGCCAAAACCCTGTTCTTCAGCAATGTCAGCCACGAGCTGCGAACGCCCCTGACACTGCTGCTTGCGCCCCTGGACGAGGTCCTGTCACGCGACGGACTGAAAAACGCCGACCGCCAGTCGCTCGAGCTGGCCCGCCGGGGCGGCGCGCGCCTGCTCAAACTGGTGAATTCGCTTCTGGAGTTCTCCCGCATCGAAGCCGGCCGCATTGAGGCTTGCTACGAGCCGTTGGATCTCGCCGCGCTCACGACCGATCTGGCCAGCATGTTCCGTTCGGCTTTTGAGCGTGCGGGTGTCACCCTGACTATCGACTGCGAGCCCGCTCCCGAGCCGGTGTTTGTCGACAGGGACAAGTGGGAAAAGATTGTCCTCAACCTGGTCTCGAACGCGCTCAAGTTCACCTTCGCAGGCGAAGTGCGGGTAACGCAGCGGGTCGTGCACGATCACATCGAATTGCAAGTGCGCGATAGTGGGTGTGGTATCGCGGCCGAAGACCTGACACGGGTGTTTGAGCGGTTCTTCCGCGGTCGTGCCTCACAGTCACGTACTCACGAGGGAACCGGTATCGGCCTGTCTCTCGTGCAGGAACTGGTGAAATTACACGCAGGAAGCATTACTGCGGCCAGCGAAATCGGCCAGGGCACGACCATGACGGTGCTGATTCCCCGTGGTAGCGCCCATCTCGATTCTGAACGGATCATCGCACCGCGTACGGCCGCACCTTCCCGCGCCGGACTGCATGCATTTGTGGAGGAGGCGTTGGGTTGGTTACCCGATGGGGAACTGGTCCGAACCGAGGTCGCGGACGCACATCCCGCCAACATCCTGGTTGTCGACGACAACGCGGACATGCGCGGATATCTGTGTCGCCTGCTGAATCAACGATGGACGGCGCGAGGCGCGCCAGACGGACTCACCGCGCTCGCAAGCATTCAACGCGAGCCGCCCGATCTCGTCATCGCCGATGTAATGATGCCGCGACTCGACGGTTTCGGGTTGCTCCGGGCACTGCGCAGTGACGAGGCAACCTCGCAAGTACCCCTCATGCTGCTGTCCGCCCGCGCCGGCGAAGAAGCGGCCACTGAAGGCCTGCAGGCCGGCGCCGACGACTACATCATCAAGCCTTTTTCCGCTCGCGAGTTGCTCGCCAGGGTCGAGTCCCGGTTGAGCCAGGCGCGCCTGCGGGCGGCGGAACGCCAGGGGCGGGACGCCGCGGAAAAAGCCAACCAGGCACGCGATGAGTTCTTCGCCATGCTGTCGCATGAGTTACGCACGCCGTTGATGGCGGTGTTGGGTTGGACGGCACTGCTGCGGGGCCATCGATTGGGAACGGAAGACTCGTCCTACGCCATCGAAATCATCGAGCGCAACGCGCGGACCCAGCGCCGCATGGTGGATGACCTGCTGGATGTCTCGCGGATCGTCACGGGTCGACTGCGACTCGACTCGCGGCCGATACCTTCATTGGCGCCGCTACTCGCGATGGTTGTGGATTCCTTCCGTCCGGTTGCGCAGGCCAAGGGTCTTGCTGTGGTCACCATGTTGGAAAGCGATGCAGGCCCCCTGAAGGCCGATCCGGAACGCCTGCAACAGGTTGTCTGGAACCTGCTTTCAAACGCCATTCATTTCACTCCACCCGGAGGCGCGATCACCGTCGGATGCGCACGCCAGGGTGCTCAGCTCGTCATCCACGTCCGTGACACTGGCCGAGGAATCAGCCCGGAGGCCGTTCCTCATATCTTCGAACGCTATTGGCAGGCAGCCACCGCACAACCCCGCCGCCAGGGGCTCGGCCTGGGTCTCGCCATCGCGCACAAACTCGTTGAATTGCATTCGGGAAAAATCGAAGCCGAAAGCGCCGGCGAGGGCCGTGGTTCGCTGTTTACCGTCACGCTTCCGGCCATCGCGGCCGATTGTGTCACTGAGTTTGAACCGTTGACCGCCGCCAGCCCTCGCATCCTCGACGCGGCAACGGCTACCGCCGAGCGTGACCCCGATGCGGCCATCAGCACATCACCGGCCCTGCACGTTCTTGGCATGACAACACCGAGGCGCAGTGCAAATTCCGATGACAATGATGCGTCACTGCGGATTCTGCTCGTGGAGGATCACGATGGAATAGCGCGGGCCTGCCAGCGACTCCTGGTCAGTCACGGCCACGTGGTGATTCGTGCCGCCGGTGCGGCCAGTGCGCTCGCCGCCGCAGAGCGCGAGATATTTGATCTGTTCATCTGCGACATGCGCCTGCCGGATGGCAGCGGTCTCGACCTGTTGCCGAGACTTCGCTCGTGCTCGCACGGCGTATTGCAACGCAACATAACTCCCGCGATCGCCATCAGCGGGAGTGTCTATGACAGTGATATTGCCAAGTGCCTGGCAGCGGGCTTCGCGGCGCACGTCGCCAAGCCCTTCGATGAAGACCGCTTGTTGGCCGTGATTGCGCAGGTAATGGCGACCGCGCCACCCGGTGCAGACAGGCGTGCCGCAGTTGGGATCGGGGGCGTCCCTGCCCCCGTCCCAGCTCGTCATCGGTGATCCATAGAGCACCGCCGACTTGGATTCACCATCGTTTTATGCGCGTCCATGGCGCATGACGGATCGATTGACGAGCACACCTCGAACTACACACTGGGCCGCTGCCACGCTGACCCGTGGCCATCATGCCCGCATCAATAGCTCACACAATTGGCCCATGGTCCAATACGCGGGCTGACTCAGCAGTTGCTGTGTTCTCGCTCTGGCTCGGAGCGGATGTTGGGATTTACTCCGGGCTCGGACTGCGCGCGGGCAGGCCAGGCATCAACACCCGCCAGTGAGGCAAAATGGACCAAATCGACGACCGAGTGGGCGTTCATTTTTTTCATCATGCGCGAACGATGCACCTTGATGGTTTTCTCAACGATGCCGAGATCCGCCGCAATCTGCTTGTTGAGGCGCCCGGCCACCACCTTGTCAAACACCTGCCGCTCGCGCGGTGTCAGCGAGTCGAGGCGTTCCGATACCGATTGCCGCGAGTTGAAACGCGCGCGCACGCCGACATCGACGCGCAATGCCTCGTCAACCGCCTTGAGCAGCTCGCGGTCATCGACCGGCTTGGTCAGGAAATTCACCGCGCCGGCTTTCATTGCCCGCACACTCTTGGAAATGTCGCCGTTTCCTGTCAGAAAGATGATGGGACGATGACAATTGGAAGAGCTCAGGTGCGCCTGCAGCTCGAGTCCGTTCAAACCAGGCATGGCCAGGTCGAGAATGATGCAGCCGGCGGACAGCCGGGCCTCACTATCCATCAGGAATTCGGCGGCGGAAGCGAACAGGCGCGTAGCGTGACCCGCAGAACGCAGCAGCCGCGAGAGTGCCTTGCGGACATCCGGATCGTCATCAACGATGTAGACAATGACGGGGATTGCACTCACTCGGGACGCCCCTTCTCCTTCCGATCGTCGTCCGGGCGATCCTGCAACAACATGGCGCCGATGCTGCGCACGATTCCTGCCGCGCGCTTATCATCAGTTATGATATCGCTGAGAATCTCCCGGAGCTCTTGCAGATCAACAGGATCGGCGGCAAGAAAACGCTGCGCCGCCTGTGCGTTGCTCAGGATGGCCGTCAACGGCTGGTTGAGCTCGTGAACCAGCGCCGCTAATACAGAAGGCGAGTCCGGCACGAAACACCACTTTCATCGGGCGGATGAGTCCGCCGTTCCTTGATATCGGGCGCATCTATCCCCGCGATGCACCAGTACCGATTGTGCAGCGGGGGTGCGTATGGCTCAAGAGGCGTGTGAGCCTTCAAACAAAAAAATCCGGTAACAGATCCTCCTCCCGTACGCCCTCGTAGCGATAGCGGGACAGGTCGGTCTGTCCCGCACTGCGCAAGACTTCATCGTCCACACAAAAGCGCCCGGTCATTTCGCGGCTGTTGGCGCTCAGAATAATGTGGGCCGCGTCTGCCACGATCTGCGGCTTGCGGACACGCCGACGCTCGTTGTTGTCATATTTTGCCAGGGCAATTCGCAATGCCGCCGTGTCGATGACCGTGCGTGGCCACAGAGCGTTTACAGCGATTCCTCGTGGACGTAACTCGCCGGCCAATCCGAGCACACACAGGCTCATGCCGTATTTCGCGATGGAATAGGCAACATGCGGCGCAAACCAGCGCTCTTCCATGTTGAGCGGCGGCGAGATCATGAGGATGTGGCCGTTCGCCGAGCGCGCAAGATGGGGCAAACACAACTTGGAGCAGAGGAACGTGCCGCGCGTGTTGATCTGGTGCATCAGATCGAAGCGCTTCATGTCGGTGTTTGGCGTCAGTGTCGGACTGATGGCGCTGGCGTTATTCACCAGAATGTCGATGCCACCGAAGGTTGCCACCGTCTGTGCCACGGCTTGGGCGACCTGCTCGTCATCACGGATATCAACTGCCAACGGCAGGGCCTTACCCCCCGCCGCTTCAATCTCGGCCGCGGCCGTGTAAATGGTGCCCGGCAGCTTCGGATGGGGTTCGGTGGTTTTGGCTGCGATTGCGATATTGGCACCGTCGGCCGCCGCACGCAGGGCGATTGCGAGGCCGATCCCCCGACTGGCTCCCGTGATAAACAGCGTCCGCCCGGCCAATGAGGCGGCTCCAGACTGGCTCATGGCTGCACTCCCTCTTTTTGCAGGCATTTCCTATAACCAAAGAGAATTAGGGTAGGTCCCAGAAAGCCCCCAGATCGGTCACGGTCCGGTAACATTCTGCCTCATGGGAATAGCACAGGTGACTTTATCTTGGCGGCGATAGGAACGGAGCGGGTCCTCAAGGTTCATCATTGGACGGACACACAATTCACGTTCACCACCACACGCGATTCGGCCCTCCGTTTCGAGAACGGACAGTTCGTGATGGTGGGATTGCAGGTCGATGACAGACCGCTGCTGCGCGCATACAGCATCGCGAGCGCGAACCACGAGGAACACCTGGAATTCCTGAGCATCAAGGTTCCTGACGGTCCCCTCACCTCCCGCCTGCAGCACATCCGCAAAGGTGACGCGGTCCTCATCAGCAAGAAGCCAACGGGCACGTTGGTTCTGCACGACTTGAAGCCCGGCAAGCGTCTGTACCTGCTGAGCACCGGCACCGGTGCCGCTCCCTTCATGAGCGTCATCAAGGATCCGGAAGTGTACGAGCGCTTCGAGCATGTCGTTCTGGTTCACGGCGTCCGCTGGGTGCGCGAAAGCGCTGTTGTAAAACACAAGATCGAAGATCTCCGCGAACACGAGTATCTCGGTGAGATGGTGCGCGAGAAGCTGCACTACTACCCAACAATCACTCGCGAGCCGCACCCGAACTACGGGCGCCTGACAACCCTGATTCAGTCGGGCAAGTTGTTTGAGGATCTCAATCTGCCAAAGTGGGATGCGAAGGAAGATCGCGTCATGGTCTGCGGCAGCCCCGGGATGCTGGCGGACACTCGCCACCTGCTCGATTCGAGTGGGTTTCAAATCTCGCCGCATATTGGCGAGCCTGGGGATTATGTGATTGAGCGGGCGTTTGTTGAAAAGTAACGGCTGCTGAACGTGGGGTGAGCGGCTGGGGCGGCCACCATAGGGCCCGCTCCGGCCCCATTGGCGCTCCAACCCCCGCCCGGTTTTGTGCTCCACCTCACCCGGAACCGTCAACGCTCCCGTTCAGTTAACGTTGCCATGGTTAGCGTAGATTGCTTTTGGAATCTACTGAGATTGACGGCATTCAGCCGCCGTTCAGCCAACGCAACGAGGTCATCATGGATAACAAATCGCGTCGCCTCACTCCGGCTCGAGCCGCTATCGCAGGTCTCGCGCTGGCGGCACTTCCGATGGCGTCTTTCGCGTTCGTTTCCGTGGGCGTTTCCATCACCGTCGCGCCACCCGCGATACCGGTGTATGTACAGCCGCCCTGCCCGGCTGTTGGCTATATCTGGACACCTGGCTACTGGGCGTACGGCGACGAGGACTACTACTGGGTGCCTGGCACTTGGGTGCTCGCTCCCTCCCCCGGTCTGTTGTGGACGCCTGGCTACTGGGGTTGGGGTGATGGCCTCTATGTCTGGCACGCAGGTTACTGGGGCCCTCACGTGGGCTTCTATGGTGGCGTGAACTACGGTTACGGATACGGCGGTGTTGGTTTTGAGGGCGGCTACTGGCGTGGCGGCGCTTTCTACTACAACCGGTCAGTTTCCAACCTCGGTGGGGTACATATCACCAACGTTTACAACAAGACCGTGATCAACAACGTCAACGTGACTCGGGTGAGCTACAACGGTGGTGAAGGTGGCCTGCGTGCACGACCCAACTCCAGAGAGTTGTCAGCCGAGCACGACCGGCACGTTGCTTTCACGTCGATGCAACGGAATCAGGAGCATGCTGCGTTTAATAACCACGATTTGCGTGCGTCTGTGAATCAGGGTCGGCCACGGATCGCTGCTACTCAGCGTCCGGGCGCATTTACGGGTCACGGCGTGGAGGCCGCGCGTGCTGGCGAGTGGCACGGTGGCGGTGACCGCGGAAGCGCTGGGCGCGGCGCGGATGCCCGCGTTGGTGGCGACCGCGGAGGCCCCGGGCACGGAGCCGAAGTCCATGCCGCAGATCGCGGACCTGGCCACGTTGGGCCGGACCGCGTAGCCAACCGTAACGACCGGCCGTCTGGAGCGTCGGGAAGCAATGAAGTGCGCAACGGCGCGAGCGGCAGGCCGGACCGTATGGCAAACCGCAGCGACAGGCCGCCTGGAGCATCAGGTGCCGCTGACGTGCGCAGCGGCACAGGAGGTAGCGGCCCGGCCGCCAACAGTCGCGCCGCAGAAAGCCATGGCGCCCCGGCCTCTGTAAGCAGCCATGGTGGCCCGGCCACTGTTGGCAGCCACGGTGGCCCAGGTAACGGTGGGCGTGGCGGTGAGCCTGTTGTGCGTAACGACCGACCTTCGATGGGCGCCGGCAATCGCGGCGAGCCCACGACGCATTTTGCCACTCGGAACGACCGCCCACCCGGTGCAGGTAGCTCCGAGGTTCACGGTGGTACTGGCGGCCGCGAAATGCACAGCATGTCGCCCGGCCCGCATCCAGGCGGATCGCCGCAGGCATCGCCACGCGAGTTCAATGGAGGGGGCGCTTCCGCCCCTCGCCAGCAGATGGCTCCGCGGCCGCAGATGATGACCCCACGTGCTGAGGCCGCGCCACACGCGCAGATGGCTCCGCGTCCGGAGGCCGCGCCAAGGCCGCAGATGATGGCCCCACGCGCTGAGGCCGCGCCACACGCGCAGATGGCTCCGCGTCCGGAGGCCGCGCCAAGGCCGCAGATGGCTCCGCGCGCCGAGGCTGCACCACATCTGCAGAGCGCGCCCCGGCCTGAAATGCACCGTGGTGGTGGCGAACCGCACGGCCAGGGCGGCGGGCGTCCGCAGGCTCCGCAGGGACGCGGTGGCGATCACGGACGGCGGTAAACGAGGCGGCAAAATCAACCGGCGGGCGCGCCTGTGAGCCCGAGGCGGCGACCGCGACCATCGAGCCGCGGCACCGCCACGGTTTTGGGGGCGATGAAGTCGCTGGCAACCGCGGTGCCGACGCCAACCGACGGGGCCGCGAGATGAGACCGACCGACCCGCTCAAGCGGCGGACGGCAGGCGCTTGCACTGGCGCTCGTGGCAAGCTGGGACGCCCACGCAGGACCAGCCAGGTGCTCCACGCTCATGGATCAGCTCTCACGCAGGGACTTTATCCAAACAGCCTTCGCCTTGGGGGCGACCGCAGCAGTAGCCGCGGTGAGCGGCAAGCCTTCTACGACGACGTGGCGCGAACGTCGCGACCTGTTTCCCGAGGGCGTTGCGTCGGCTGAACCCACATTCGACAGCATACTGTTGTGGACGCGCTATCCGCCCCCGTCCGCTCCCGGCGCACACTCAAAGGTCACCCTCAAAGTCGAGCTCGCGAAAGATCCTCACTTCCAGAACGTAGTCTCGACCTCCACCACCACGGCCTTGGGAGCCAGTGATTGGACATGCCGAGTACTGGTTGGAGGTCTCGAACCCTCTCACGAGTATTGGTACCGCTTCACCGATAGCGCCGGCAATGGCAGCCGAGTTGGCCGCACGCTGACAGCGCCCGCGGAAGACGACCCCCGCCCCGTCAAATTTGCCTTCGTGAGCTGCCAGAACGCCAACCAAGGTGCTCAACACGCCTATCGGCGAATGATCTTCGAGGACGAGAAAGCCGCAGCGGCGGAGCGGCTGGGATTTGTCCTGCATCTCGGCGACTTTATTTACGAGATTGTCTGGTATCCGGAAGACCGGCCTCAGGGTATGTACGACCGCCGGCTGCGCGACATCGTGCGCTACGAGCACGGCGAGAAGATCAGCGACTTCCACATTCCCACCACGCTCGACGACTATCGCGCAGTGTATCGAGCGTATTTGCGCGACCCCGATCTGCAGGACGCGCGTGCCCGTTGGCCATTCATCAACATGTGGGACAATCACGAGTTTTCCTGGCTCGGCTGGCAGGCAATACAGGACTTTGAAGGCAAATCGCGCCCGGCGCAGACGCGCAAGGTCGCAGCGAACCAGGCATGGTTCGAGTACCAGCCCGCGCGCGTTACGCGTCCCGGTGTTGGGGTCATCGAATCATTCGAGCCACCGAAGCTGCGCGATGCGCCTATCGACAAGTTTGATGAGGACGGCTTCGGCCAGGAGCCCAACAACATCGCCGCCGTCGAAAGCCTGACAGGCTATCGGCGTGTCCGATTCGGCCGCAATGTCGACCTCATCATCACCGACCAACACAGCTACCGCTCGCACGAACCCACCGCTCGACCCGAAGCGACGGCGCTGGACGACAGTGATTTCCCGCAATTGCTGCCCGAGGAAGTGCTGCAGGTCCTCGATGCGGGGCGCGAATACAATTCGCGCAAGCCGCCGCCGTTCATTGAGCTCGGCTCCAGGCAGGTTGCCAACTTCTGCAAAAACGATCCCCCGCAGACCATTTTTGGCCGGAAGCAGAAGGAATGGTTTTTAGAGCAACTGCGCACGTCGCGGGCAACCTGGAAAATCTGGGGCAATACCGAAGGAACGCTCGATGGCCGTGCCGATCCGCAGAATCTGCCGCCAGGCATCACCAAGCCGTGGGCGGGTGCCGGTTACGCGGTGTTTGGTGGCGGAGGCGATCACGCCACAGCCTATCTGGAGCGCGCCGAGATTTACGATTTCGTTCGTCAGCACGGCATTACCGGCTTCGCTACCGTGGCAGGTGATCGCCACAGCTTCTGGGCAGGCCTTGCGTCGAAAGCGCTTCCGCCGCAGCCGTTCGATCCCGTGGGCATTGTCTTTGTGACCGGCTCCATTTCCGCGCCCGGTCTGGTCGAGGCTCTCGAGCACAAGTTTCCCGCCGTTCACCCGCTTCGCCCGCTCTATCTGGCGGACTCGCCGGTAAAGAGTGGGCCGGGGAAGCCGAAACCGGCGGTCAATATGCTGCTGAAGCACGGTGTGAAATCCTGCCTGGAATACGCTCGCAGCGCCGACATCGCCCAGGCGCGCAAGCTTTCCAACCCGCACCTGGCCCCGCACCTGTCGTTCATTGACATGGGCGGTCATGGCTACGCTACCGTTCGCGCAACCAGCCAGACCTTCGAAACCGAATTCGTCTGCATTCCGCGGCCACTCGAGCGGATCGAGCGTGCGGATGGTGGGCCACTGTTGTATCGGGTGGCTCACCGTGCACAATTGTGGACTAAGGACGGGCACCCGCGGCTCGAACAGACGGTGCTCGAAGGCAATCCCGAATTCAGTCTCTGATCGAAAAAAGGCCCGACATGTTGTACACGATTCTCTGTTATCACTCGGAAAAAGTCGTTGGTAGCTGGACGCCCCACCAGGACAAGACGGTGATGGAAAAACTCGCCGGCATCCAGACGAAGCTGGCGCAACAGGGGAAGCTGGGCCCCGTGGTGCGGCTGATGCCCACCGGCACCGCGACCACGCTTCGCAAGGAGCCGGCGCCTGTTGTGTTGGACGGGCCGTTCGCCGAGACAAAAGAACAACTGCTGGGGTTCTATGTTGTGAATGTCGGGTCACAGGACGAGGCCGCGGCGATTGCGCGCGAGCTGGCGGCGGTGAACCCGGGTGGCGGCTGTTACGAAATCCGGCCGGTGATGGTCATCAACCCGGTGCACTCCGGGCTGCTGCCGGCTGGGGCGACGACCCAGGCGGCGGCCGGCGCCACCTGAAGCAGCCGCGAGGTTGGGCGCGCGGTCGAGCGGAGCCGGCCGCGCGCATCCAGCGCCGGCGGGATGAGTGGTGCCGGACGCGCGCCCAGCGGCGGCGGGATGAGTGGCCGGGCGGCGGGATGAGTGGGCCGGCCGCGCGCCCAGCGGCGCAGGCCGCGACCGTTGCGCCGCCACCGTCGTGCGAAGTCACCGCGCCGGCTCAATCGCTATCGCCGACACCACGGCATCACCCTTCACCGGCTGAAACTCAATCGCCAGCACCCCATCGCGCGATGCAGCCCGCACCGTCTTCTCCACACCCTTCAACTTGCCGCCGGCAGTGGCGAAGACGTCCATCCGCTTCAACAATCGCTTGCCGTTGACGGACACATCAAACACCCGCTCGCCTGCAGCGGCGGCTGCGGGTTCGACGAATCGAAGCGTGATCTCATATTTGCCATCGGGCACCGGCACGCGGTACGAGAACCGCCCCACGCGGTAGCTGTCATATAAAGGGGCGTCGACGGCTTCGACGTTGATTCGCTTGTCAGTGGGCGAGTCAGGCGCATTGATGCCCTTCCCTTCACCCCCTGAGAAGTACATGTCAGATCCGTAGCGCACGTGGTCCGCCGTGACGTAACCAGTCAGATCCCCCGCTTTGATCCGCACCTCCGTGGGCTTGCCCGCAAAGGTCCACTGCACGGAATCGCTGGCCGCCGCGCCGCCGATGTCGGCGACAGCCCGCAGCTCGTTCGCGCCTGACTGAAGATGCACTGCATGCCATAGACAAACGCCATCAGCACAGGAAGCGGCACCGACATCCGTACCGTTCACTGACAGTTGCACCTGAGTTGCGTTGCTATAAGCCTTTACATCGAGCACGCCGTAAGGGCGATCGACATATCGCCGGCCCACGAGGTGCAGCGTGGGCCGCGAGCTCCAGTTGGCGCGATAGTAATAGAACGCATCCTTACGAATCGCCCTGTTGTAGCTGACGAGTCCCTTCTCATTGATGTCGGTCAGGTCACCCTCGCGGCGCGAATCGCTCGCGAAATCGAACAAATTCCAGATGAACGACCCCCACAGGTAAGGCCGCTGGCGCAAGGTGCTCCAGGCGGCTTCATGATAGAGATTCTGGTATTCCTCCGGATGCGGCCGGCCATGCGGGTTGATCTGGCCGCCGGCCGGATCGTCACTATGTTGGGTCAGCGCGGCACCGGCTCCGTACTCCGATAGCGAAATCGGCGTCCGCGGATGTCGAGTGTGTGCCTGATCCAACATCGCGCCCAGGTCCGCAAAATGACCACTGTACCAGCCGAAATAACGGTTGTAGCCGATGGTGTCCGCGATGCCCACGATGGGCTCGCGCGCATGCGCGCCTGCAGGGACCTCGCAGCAGTCAGCGAAGGTCGTGGGACGGTCGGGATCCTGCGATTTGGCCAACGCATTCAACTCCTCGAGCAGTGACGCAGGTCGGCTGGGGCCCTGCGATTGAGTCGCGGTCAGATCGATTTCGTTGGCAATCGACCACAAAGCCACTGAAGGATGGTTACGGTTCTGTTGGATGAGCTCGAGCAGTTGTTGGCGCGCGTTAGCGGAAAACGCCGCGTTCGCTGCAGATCCATTGAATGAAACTTCGTTCACCAGCGGAATCTCCGCCCATACGATCACGCCGGCGGCATCGGCAAGCTCGTACGAGCGCTGATCGTGTTGGTAGTGGGCCAGGCGGGTCGCGTTCGCGCCCAGATCGGCGAGTATCGCGAAGTCTTCCTCCTGGTCCGCATCCGACACCGCCCATCCTTTGACGGGCCGATCCTGGTGCATGGAGGCACCCCGGAGGTATAGGTGCTTGCCGTTCAGGAAAAAACCCTTGTCGGGATCGAACGTGAGCGTCCGCAGCCCGAGCGGCTGGATTACGCGGTCGAGCACCGCCCCCTTTGGAGATCGCAGCGTCACAACCGCTCGGTAGAGATAGGGATCGCTGACACCTTGCCACAGGTGCGGGTTGGCGATGTTCAGGTTCGCTTGCACAACTGAAACCGCTCCGGTCGCAACCAGTCCCGTATCACTTGTGTTGGAAGCGACTACTTGGTTTGCCGCGCTGAGAATGGTTGTTTCGACGCGCACGCGCCGCGGGACTGATTCGCTGTTGGTGACGCGAGCGGTGATCTGTACAGCCGCGGTGTCAGAATGGATATCCGACAGTCGTCCGTAGATGCCGGGGCCACCGAAGTCCAGCATGTCGACATGGATCGGTTGCGTGACAATGAGTGACGCCTTTCTATAGATGCCACCAAACATGAAGAAGTCGCCCGACAGCGGGGGCACATTCTCCGTGGGGGCACCTGGCGCCGGACGCGTGTTGTCGGCCTTGACGACCAGCAGATTGTCGCCCGATGGAATCATGGCGGCGGTGGCGTCAAAGCGGAACCGGGCGAAGGCGCCCTCGTGCTTGCCAAGGTAGTGGCCATTCAGCCAGACATCGGCAACGGTGCTAATGGCATCGAATTGCAGGAAGTAGCGACTGCCTGGGGCGGCCGGGGGCGCTGGGAATCTCAGGCGATACCAACCCGGCCCCTGGATGTTGTTGGATTGCGGCGAGCGCTCGAGGCCCTCATTGCCGATGCGGTTCCAGGTGTGCGGGACAGTGACCGTCGCCCACGTGGAGTCGTCAAACTGGGGCGCCTCCACACCAGTGAGCCCAGCGGCCTGCTTAAAGCGCCAACCGGAGGCCAGCGGCACCTGCACGCGCCCGGTATCCGCAGCTCCAATTGCCGCCCCCGCACCCCACAAGCCAACCATCGCCGCCAGAACAACCGTACCCCGCACCGACGCCAACATCCTCATCCCCCAGGTCCGCTCACCAATTGGTCATCGAGCCGTCCTCCAGCCGGTTCACCGGCAGGTAGGCGCGTTTGTAAGGATACTTCGCGGCCAGCGGCTCATCGATGTCAACGCCCAGTCCCGGCTCATTGCCAGGGTGCAGGAATCCATTTGCGAATGAATAGGCGTGCGGAAACACGGCATCGGTCTCCGATGTGTGACGCATGTACTCCTGCAAGCCGAAGTTGGGTATCGACAGATTGAAGTGCAGCGCCGCGGCCATGCACACCGGCGACAGGTCGGTAGCGCCGTGGCAGCCGGTCTTCACGGCATAGAGGTCCGCGAGGCTGGCAATGCGCCGCAGGTGTGTGATGCCGCCCGCATGCACGACGGTCGTGCGGATGTAGTCGATCAACTGGCCTTCAATGAGATCTTTGCAATCCCAGATGGAGTTGAATACCTCACCGACCGCCAACGGCGTCGTGGTGTGCTGGCGAATCAGGCGAAAATTCGCCTGGTTTTCCGCGGCCACCGAATCCTCCAGCCAGAACAACCGGTACGGCTCGAGATCGCGGCCCAGGCGCGCCGCCTCGATCGGAGTCAAGCGGTGGTGAACGTCGTGCAGCAGGTCGACATCCCAACCCAACGCCGCCCGCGCGGCCTCGAACAACTTCGGTACCGAGGGCAGATACTTGCTCGTCGACCAGCGATTCTCCGTCGGCAAGGCGCCATCAGCAGGTTCGTAGTACATCTTGTCCCGCGAGACGCCGTAAGTGGTCGGCAAGCCCGGCACACCCGCCTGCAACCGGATCGCGGTGTAGCCCATCTGCCGATACCGCTGGGCCTCGGCGATGGTTTCTTCAATCGATTCACCGTTGGCATGTCCATAAACACGCACACCGGTGCGGCAAGCGCCGCCCAACAACTGGTACAGCGGCATTCCCGCTGCCTTGGCCTTGATATCCCATAACGCCATATCGACCGCGGCAATGGCGGTCATGGTGACCGGGCCCCGCCGCCAATAGGCGCCACGATAAAGGTACTGCCAGATGTCTTCGATCTGATGGGCATCCCGCCCAATCAGCGTCGGAATGATGTGATCGGTGAGATAGCTGGCCACCGACAGCTCGCGCCCGTTGAGAGTGGCATCACCGAGTCCGTACGAGGCACCTGCCCCGGTACCGGTCTCGATTTTCAGGGTGACGAAATTGCGCCCGGGGCAGGTCACGATCACGCGCGCGGCCGTGATGGTCAAAGCCGCTGCCTTGGGCTGAGTGTCCGACATGATCGATCTTCTTCCGCGATATTGGTAAGGCCAGTTGAGCGCACCCGATGGCTTCCGTCAAGGTGTGAAGTGCCTTATTTTCCAGATCCCTGGCTGAATATCCGCCAAATTGGCCTGACCAATTTTGAGAGCGCCCCGCACGCCTCCGGAAGCGAAAAGCGAGGGCAGTCGGGTGGCCAGCGATTGGACCGACCACGTAATATCGGCTCATGGCCGACACCCGCAGACTTTACGAGCAAATCGCGCAAAAGCTGGCGCGCGACATTGCTATCGGCCGCTACGAGCTGGGCCAACGCTTACCTTCGGAGCGAGAGCTGGCTCAGACCTTCGCGGTGTCCAGGCCTACGATTCGTGAGGCCATTATTGCGCTGGAGTTGGACGGACTCGTGGATGTGCGCATCGGGTCCGGCGTCTATGTCATGAACAAGAAGCCGCCGAGCGGCAAAGCGGGCGCGACCGACATCGGCCCCTTTGAGTTGCTGGAGGCCCGCCGTGCCATAGAGGGCGAAGCTTGCGCGTTGGCCGCCCCCCGCATCGACGAAAGCCAGCTCGTGGAGCTCGAAGTCCTCATTGCCGAGATGTTCGATGAGAACGAGCACGATGTTGTGAAAAGCGAGGATGCCGATCGTCGCTTCCACGAGCTGATTGCGCGCTCGACCCAGAACAGCGGCATCATCGCGGCGGTACAGATGTTATGGGACGCTCGCACCCGCTCGCCACAGAGCCGGTCGATGAGCACCAAGGTTCGCGCCAAGGGCGTCAAGCCGCGGATCGATGAGCACACGGCCATTGTGGATGCCTTGCGGCGGCGAGATCCGGATGCGGCGCGGGCCGCCATGCGCGACCACCTGTCGCGTGTGATGACCGTGCTGTTGGAAGCAACCGAATTCGAAGAGATGGAACGAACCCGTGCCCACATCGCCGAGCAGCGGCGCCGGTACGCTTCGTCCAAGTAGGAATCATGACCCAATCCCGTACAGACCTGGCCTGCTCACACCTGGCCGGCATCAAGAAAGTCACTCCCAGCGCCCTGGGCTGTGAGGAGTGCCTGAAGACCGGCAGCCCCTGGGTGCACCTGCGCCTGTGCCGGACGTGCGGCCACGTCGGTTGCTGCGATGATTCGCCGAATCGGCATGCGCACAAACATTTCCATGCTACTCAACATCCCATCATCGAAGGCTACGATCCGCCGGAGCACTGGGGTTGGTGTTATGTGGATGAGTTTGCGTTCGACCTGTCGGATGACGCTACGCCCCAACGCGGACCGATTCCCCGCTTCTACTGAGGCCCGCGGCTGCGCGGCACTCAGTGGGTGGTCCCGCTGATGGCAATTTCAACCTGATCCCCGCCGCTCCAGAAGCCGTGCGGCAGACCAAACTCCGAGCGCCGGATCCGGCCGCGAGCGGCAAACTGACAGTCACCGCCGGTGGGGCAATCCAGGAAAGTGACCGTCAGCATCACCGGCCGCGTGACGCCATGTAATGTCAGCTCGCCGTCCGCCATCGCCTGACTGCGCTCGAGCTCGATGTGCCCTGAGTGATACGACATCTGCGGAAAGCGCGCGGCATCCAGCCATGCGGGGGACGTCAGCCGGTCATTCCAACGCGGCTCACTGCACTGCAGAGTGGCAATCCCCACGGTGACATCGACTCGGCTCTGCGGACCACTGCGATCCAGAACGAACTCACCGGCAATATCCGGAAAGCGGGCACTGACCCATTGAAAGCCCAGGTGGTGAATCTCGAAGGAGACCTGTGTATTGGTCGAGTCCAGGCGATAACGCTCGGCGGCGCGGGTTGCCGGCCCCACGCTGGTTGCGGCCATCAGCAACAGAACCCATCCAATTGATCTTTTGGCCGCCATCCGCACTCACACTGCCACCTTTGTGCAACGTGAGTAGGCTGCCAGCAGTTCCCGGTTCAGCACCGGGAACTGTCACTATTTTCGGGCGCCCCGGGCCAGGATGCGGGCGATCTCGGTATCGCCGAGAACGCGCAGGCGTTCCGTGTCGCCCGTCGGTTTGCGGATCTCGACCTCGCGCCACACTTTCGCGGGACGCCAGGCCATGCTGAGAATTTCCTGCCGCGCTTCGGCAAGCTGCTTCTTCAACAAGGGCTGCAGCAGGCGCATGGGCGCCACCGCCTGCTGTTCCGACTCGCTCTCGGCGAGCTCCACATCACAGTGAACGCGGAAGAAATCGGTGTAGCGCTCCTGGTAAAGCAGCAGCGGCTCGGCGAATGCGCTGTCCTTCATCAACCGCCGGGCCAGATGGTGTGAGCACCAGTAGCTGGAGGCGCCCCGCAGGTAATTGCCGTGTTCCGCAATCAGGGAGGCGGAATACTCCTTGAGACTGTGGAACATCGCCATCAGCTTGTGACGCTGCGGACGGGTGAGCTGCCGCTCCTGCAGATATTCGAACACCGCCTTCCGATGTAACAAGTTCAGAGCCGTGGAGCGCAGCGCCACGACCTGGCGATTGAGATATCGATGCTCCGACACCCGGCGCATGAGCTGAGAGTGCTCGGACTCCCAGCGCCGATAGGCATCCGGGTGGGACAGGAGACGTGAGGCGACCAGCATCTGCGCAGGCGTGCCAAACTTCGCCGATTCGGCGATGCACAGCTCCGATTCCTCCATGAGGCGCGCCTGCTTGATTCCCTGGATGCGCAAAGGGGCCCTCGGACGGCTTATGTAAGGACGACTGGGGAGTGTGCACCGCAGGGCGGACGAATTACAACTTTAGTCGCTTTTGCGACAGTTCTATTCGGTGCTTGCCCCCGACCCGCTCAGTGCGCTAATAAATAAAAATGAAATATGAATCCAGCGTTGGCGTCAGCGTAGGCGAATCGGCCCGTTCCCTGCTTGCCGGTGTCGAGCTCGGCGGTACCAAATGCGTCTGTATCCTCGGATCCGGTCCCGACGATATCCGCGATCAGGTGTCGGTACCTACCGGCGAGCGAGACTCCACGCTCGCGCGAATCAACTCAATATTGGATGGCTGGCGCGACACCCACGGGCCCTTTGCCGGGCTGGGGCTCGCCTCTTTCGGGCCGCTCGACCTGCGGCGCGAATCGAAGACCTTCGGACACATCACCTCGACCGTGAAACCCGGCTGGGAAGGCACCGACGTGCTCGGGAGATTGGGCGGACATAGAAATCTGCCTGTAAACATCAACACCGATGTCAATGGCGCGGCTTTGGCGGAAGGCCGCTGGGGCGCGGCGCGCGGCTTGGATGACTTTGCATACATTACGGTGGGCACCGGCATCGGTGTTGGATTGATTGTCGCGGGACGGACCGTGTTCGGTTGCAATCACACCGAGCTGGGCCACATCCGCATCGCGCGCCTTCCCGGCGACACCTGGCCGGGCATCTGTCAATTTCACGGCGACTGCCTCGAAGGCCTCGCCTCGGGACCCGCGATCGGCGCGCGCGCGGGCCTGCCGGGAAGCGCCATTCCGGCCGACAGCCCTGTCTGGGAGCCGGTCACGGCGGCACTGGGGCAGTTGCTGCAGACAATCCTGCTGGCCACCGCCCCCAGGCGAATTCTCATCGGCGGCGGTGTTGTAGTGTCGCGCCCGGAGCTCATGACACGGCTGCGAGCACAGCTCGTCAAGAGCTTGAACGGTTACCTGGATCTCGACGATTTGACGGGCGGAGTTGATCACTACGTCGTGCCGCCGGGCCTGGGCGCCCTCGCCGGCCCGCTGGGCGCACTGGTCCTGGCCGCAGATGCCGCCTGCGTCGCAAACAACCAGCCCGGTTGCTGATAGAATACCGGCATCCCCCTCGCATCCGCTCAAGGAGAATGCATGCGTCTCGATGCTGTTTCGGTCGGCCGTGATCCACCCAATGAAGTCAATGTCGTGGTGGAGGTGCCTGTAGGCGGCGAGCCGATCAAATACGAGATGGACAAGGCATCCGGCGCACTGATTGTGGATCGCTTCCTGTATACCGCGATGCGGTATCCGGGCAACTACGGGTTCATTCCGCACACACTGTCCGACGACGGCGATCCGTGTGACGTCCTCGTGGCCAACCAGCGCGGCGTCATTCCAGGCGCGGTGCTCGCTGTACGTCCGGTCGGCGTGTTGAAAATGCAGGACGAAGCGGGCGGTGATGAGAAGATCATCGCTGTTCCCGTGCCACGCCTGACACGGCGGTACGAGAAGGTGCAGAACTACACCGATCTGCCGGAGATCACCATCAAACAGGTGCAGCACTTCTTCGAGCACTACAAGGACCTGGAGTCCAGCAAGTGGGTGAAGGTGACCGGCTGGGGCGATGCGGCCGAGGCGCGCGCCTACATCCAACGGGCCATGGACAAGTCCAAACAGGCCAGGGCCGCGGAAAAGGCCTGAATTTCCAGGGGCGATTGCGGCTGGTGCAACCGGCCTTCATGACAGTCGCAACCGTTGAATGGATGTTGGGCCAAGCGGAGCCGTTTCAATACCCCTAAATGAGTACGGCCGCAGACTCTCCCGAAATCTGGCGGCGCGGCGTAGGACTCGTAAACTACGCGGCGTCCAGACTAACGGAGACAACTTCATGGAAACCCTTGCTGCATTGGAAATCGGCGCCACCGTGGTGCTGTTGGTTGCGCATCTGAGCATCGTCGTACGTAACCGCTTCAGCGCGCGCGCGTAAACGGATCTGACAGTCGCTCATCGTAATCCTTCGGTGAGTTGACTCGCGTACGCCCTCCGTACGCACGCAATCACACTTCCGTGGCTACGGTCTCAACACCGCACCCGCACCTGCATCCGCCGCACCACCCTCGAGCCAGACAACGCTAGTCCGCCGGGCATCAGGATGGGAGGCATGCGGTGGCGGGAGCCGGCCGCCCGAAAAGCACCCAGGCCGCATTACCCGGTCTGCACGCGGCCCGTGCCGCGCCCATAAGACGATATGGCTTGATTGCGCTGTCGGTGACATAATCCGGCATTGTCTACCGTCCGCCGGAGCGCCGTTCAATGAGACCATTGTTCGTGTTGGTGGCCTGGTTCCTGCTGCTCGTCCTGTGCTGGCCACTGGCCATCCTGGTGCTCGTCCTGTGGCCACTGGCGTGGCTGCTATCCCTGCCATTTCGCCTGGTAGGCATCACTTTCGAGGCTGTTTTCGCCTTCTTCCGCGCGCTGCTCATGCTGCCGGCGCGGTTGCTGGGCGGCAGCCAGCGGAGCGTCTGAGAGGCTCGGACCCCGATCGGGCCGCTAACCGATCGGTCCGCTAAAAGGGCCCGTCTACCTGGAACATCACCCGAATGGTCCATTTCGCGACCAGGTAGATGAACGCGACCTGCAGGGCGAAAATGAAATAACCCACCACGGTGAGGCCGATCTGCGCCCGCCGCGTCGGCGCCGTTACAATTTTAGTGCTCACCAGCGCATGCGTGAGGCCGCGGACACCCGCGTACGAGAGATTGCCGAGAATGGCGCCTGCCGCGAACATCCCCAGGACGAAAAATACGGGCGTCTGCCAGGAAAACAGTTTCGCTTCGGGCTCCGTGTTGTACAGCAGAGCCCCCGCGACGATCCAGACAATGGCCGCGAAAGTGCCATGGCTCGACTTCATCGGGTCATCAATTGCAACGTGTAACTAGTTCCGCGAACTTCAGTCTAAGCGCTTTTCGGGCAGTGCGGACACTTTCTGGCCGAAAAGCAGCTCCGGCAGTCGCACCATGTCTGTGAACGTGACCTCGGCTCCTGCTGACAGCAACTGCCGTGCCGGGGTATGGGCGCAGTATCCATACACGCGCATTCCGGCAGTCACTCCCGCACGGACACCGGCCGCGCTATCTTCGATCACCGCGCAGCGCTGCGGTTCCACACCGCATCGGGCGGCCGCATACAGAAATATATCCGGGGCCGGCTTGCCATGCGGCACTTCGGTGGCACTGAACATCCTGTCACGGAATCGCGGCAGCAGTCCCGTCGCACCCAACGTGGTGGCCATCTTGTCGTGGCCGCCGCTCGAAGCCACGCAACAGGGCACGGGGAGCGAATCGAGAACGGTCACGACACCCGGAACGGGTTGCACCTGCGCGCGCAAAGCGGCCAGCGAGCGAAGTTGAAATTCGTCGCGGAAGGCCGCGGGTACCTCGTGGCCCAACAGGCGGCCGACCTGCTGCCAGCAGTGTTGCATCGAGCGTCCGACAAAATGCTCGAACAGGTAATCGATACCCAGCGGCAGGCCGATCCCGGCCAGCATGTCGGCAAAGACTCGGTTGGTGATGAGCTCGCTGTCCACCAGCACGCCATCACAATCAAAAATAATCAGTTCCGGGGTCATTGAGTGGAACGTAACCGCGACCCAGGTATTTCACCATCATGGCGGAGTCCTCCGAAACCCCTTCTCCCTCGCTCCTGGCACATGGCGCGGAGCAACTGAGCCTCGTGAGCGTGGACACTTACAACGCGGAGCTGCGCACCGCGGATGGATTTATCGGGGACCGGGCCAGCAAGCGCGCCTTTCAGTCCATTCTCGACGACTGGCGCGAGCGCATGCGCAAGGCGGGCGAGGATCCGCTGGGGGATACGCCCAGCGAGGAGCTGAGCAAGAAGCAGCTCGATAAGCTGCTGGCCGACGGCGATGCGGAAGCCGCCGGCATGATCCACGGCGCCATCGAAGAATTTGCGCAGGAGTTCGCCGCGGTGGTGCGCCGCTTGTTGCGCCTGAAGTGTTGGAAAGACGCCCAGCGGATCGTGGTGGGTGGCGGGCTGCGGCAGAGCCGGATCGGCGAGTTGGCGATCGGGCGCACGGCCGTGCTGCTCAAGGCCGACGGCCACGACCTCGAGCTGAAACCCATTCGTTACGATCCCGACCATGCGGGCCTGATCGGCTGTGTGCAACTGGTCCCGGCGTGGATCCTGGCCGGTCACGACAGCATCCTTGCCGTTGACATCGGCGGCAGCAACATCAGGGCCGGTGTGGTGGAGCTGCGCGCGAAGAAAAAGGCGGACTTCTCCGAGGCCGAGGTGGGCCGCTTCGAATTGTGGCGGCATGCCGAGGATGATCCGAAGCGCGCGGCCGCCGTGGCCCGCTTGATCGACATGCTGAAGGATCTCATCAAGCGCGCCGCGAAGGATGGCCACGAGTTGGCGCCCTTCATTGGGATCGGCTGCCCCGGTGTCATTGAGGCGGACGGCTCGATTGATCGGGGCGGCCAGAACCTGCCGGGCAACTGGGAGCACAAGAGCTTCAACCTGCCGCACCTGCTGCGCGAGGCCATTCCGCGCATCGGCGATCATGACACCGTGGTGGTCATGCACAACGATGCGGTGGTGCAGGGTTTGAGCGAGCTGCCGTTCATGCAGGACATCGAGCACTGGGGCGTGCTGACAATCGGTACGGGCCTGGGCAACGCCTGTTTCACCAATCGCAAGTCCGCCAAGGAATCGGCCCGCAAATAGCCTCCGCACGATAGAATCCGAACGGCTCTACCGGAGGTTCCATCGATGACCGACGCAGGCGCGGTGCTCGCCGCATTCCCCATCACGCGCAAGTGGCCTGCCCACCACCCGGACCGCCTGCAGCTCTATTCACTGCCGACGCCGAACGGAATCAAAGTTGGCGTGATGCTCGAGGAAACCGGCCTCCCCTACGAGCCGCACCGGGTCGACTTCGATACCAACGAGCAGTTGTCCCCGGAATTCCTCTCGCTCAATCCCAACAACAAGATTCCGGCCATCATTGATCCCCACGGCCCCGACGGCCGGCCGCTCGCACTGTTTGAATCGGGCGCGATCCTCGTCTACCTCGCCGAAAAAACCGGCCGCTTCATGCTGCCCACGGCGGCGGGCCGCTACGAGACCCTGCAGTGGCTCATGTTCCAGATGGGGGGCATCGGCCCGATGTTTGGCCAGGTGGGCTTTTTCAACAAGTTTGCCGGCAAGGACTACGAGGACAAGCGGCCCCGCGACCGTTATGTTGATGAGGCACGGCGCCTGCTCGCGGTTCTCGAGCAGCGGCTGGCGGGCCGCGCCTGGATGATGGGCGAGCTGTACACCATCGTGGACATGGCCATATTCCCCTGGGTCCGCAACCTCATCGGCTTTTACGAAGCCGGCCCCCTGGTGCAAATAGAGAGGTTTCCGAACGTGACCCGGGTCCTGGAGGCCTTCCTGGCCCGCCCCGCCGTGATGCGGGGGCTCGATATTCCCAGGCGCCCGCGATGAACTCAGGACTCATGACAGATACAGGCAAGGAAGCCAGTATCGCGCGTTCCAGGAGAGCCGATGTCCAGACAGCGCCGCCACCCCGCCACGGGAGGGGTCACCGCAGGCAGGCCCCCGCCCAGCGGGGCGCCGGGTTACGCTACGCGCCATGAGCAACGACCGAATCGAGGGGCGGGTCGAAGGCGATGCTTCGCGCAACCTCGAAGCGCCCCCCGGCACCCCGGACGAGACTCGGCCACACGTTGCTCCCCTTTCCCAAGCCGCCGTTGCAGCCCTCATCGAGCAGAACTACGTGGGTCTGCGGCTGCTCGTCGCGCGCCGCTGTCGTGACCCGCACGTGGCTGCCGATCTTCTCAATGAAGCCGTGGTTACCACCTGGACCAAGTGGCAGGCCGGGAAAATCGAGCGTCCCGAGCAAATTGCCGGGTACGTGTTGCAGGTCACGATGAACCTGTTGCGCAACCATCGGCGCGCGATCGCCGAACGCCCAGAAAAACGCGCGGATGCCGCCAAACTCCAGGAGCTGGCCATTGAGCGGGAGCCGGGCGATGAGACCATTGAGCGGGAAATCGCCGTACAGGTCAAAAAGGTGATTCGCGATTTGTCCTCGCCGCGCGATCGAATGATTCTGGTGAGGTTTTACCTGGACGAAGAGGAGAAAGAGACCATCTGCCGCGACATGGGATTGAGCCCCCTGCAGTTCGACAAGATCCTGCACCGGGCCCGCGGACGGCTGCGCAAGCTGCTCGAATCCGGCGGCCTGGGACGCAACGATCTGCTGTGCCTGCTGC
The DNA here is from genome assembly GCA_018241505.1 of Pseudomonadota bacterium. Classification (GTDB taxonomy): domain Bacteria; phylum Pseudomonadota; class Gammaproteobacteria; order Steroidobacterales; family Steroidobacteraceae; genus 13-2-20CM-66-19. The sequence continues at coordinate 82,021 of JAFEDS010000002.1, forward strand.
CCTTCCTGTGAACCGGTGTGACCCCGCGCCCATGAATACTCACAGCCTCATTGACGATCCCACGAGGGCCAGCCGCTACCTGGCAGGCCAACTCTCGGACGCGGAGAGCGCGGCCTACGAAGCCCGTTTCGCCGAGGACCCCGACGCGCTCGCGGAGCTCGAGGCCACGGCACGGCTCAAGATCGGTCTGCACCGGTTGCGCCGCGACGGCGAGCTGTCCGAGTTGCTGGCCAGCACGAGCTCGCCGTCACCCAACCGGACCTGGATGTTGGCGATGGCCGCCGGCATCGCCGCCGCGGTCATTGGGATCGGCTTGTGGTTCCCGCGCACCGCGCCCATCAGCGCGCCGGTGCTGGCTTCCGCTGCGAGCGTGTTCAAGGATCACAACGGGCACTCGCTGTCGGTCATGGCAACCGCGCCGCTGTTTCGGACGCGGGCGGAGAAATATGACGCGGTCATCGAGTTGCCGCGCGAGCGCGGCGCGATCAAACTGCGGGTGTTGCCTTCGAGTCCAACACCGGCAGCACGCTATCAGGCCGCCCTGTCCCGTATGAAGGATGATGACACCGCGGAACGCGCAGTTACGGTGACGGACTTGAAACCGAGCGCGGACGACGGCTTCATTGATGTGTTTGCCGACAGCTCGCTCCTGGCGCCGGGACGTTATCGACTCACACTGACACGCGCGCCCGGTGGCACGGACACCGGCGAAAGCGACACCTTTGTCATCAAGGTGAACAGCACTCACTGACGAGCGAACGCCGCGCGGCGTCTCTCGAGAGCGGACGTGAACGGCGCGCATGGGAAATCGAGTGAATCGCTCATCTACCTGGCGTTTGACTACCGGGCGCTCGTTGATCCGGCGCCCGATGCTCTGGCACTCAATGGCCTGCGTGGTCGGCACGATGCTGTGCATGGGCAACGCATCTGCGGCCAACTGTGATGCGAACCTGGCCAATACGCCGCCGCTGTACCAGGTCAATGTGCAGATTCGGGGTCAAAACCCCGTTCGTAACACCTTCACTGTCAGCTCCAACGCCAGTCTGATGATCTTCGCCCAGGAGCGCGGCGCGGATATCACCCTGGAAGTGCTGGATTCCTCAGGACAACTGCTGGGCCGCGGCGACAATCCGGTACGGCGAACCGGCATTCAGCGCGTAGCCCTGGCCGCGCAATCGGGCCAGCGTTTCTACATTGCGGTAACAGGCAAGGACCACGCGGACTCCCGGGGCTCCGTTGACTTGCGCGTAGTCGACATGAACGGCGCGGGCGCAACAACCTGTATCGAGGCGCAGAAACACCTTGCAGCAGCCGACGCGGCCTATGCAACAGGACAGGCGGTGACGCGCGCGGTCGCGGGAAATGCGCCTGCCACCAGCTCCGAAGAAGCCTACAAGGACGCTGCCCGCGGCTATCGCGAAGCCGCCACGAGCCTCGCGGGCGCAGGCCCCTCCCCTTTGCTCGCTGCAACTCAACTCGCGCTCGCGACCTTGCTCGATGTTGACGGCGACGGCTATGCGGAAGCGCGTACATGGGCGGCCAAGGCCGCTGAAACCCATGCGGCGCTCGGCGATGACTACGGCGGGGCCCGGGCGCGAGCCATTGAAGGGGCGTCCGAATTCGACGTTGCTGTTTCCGTAAAGAAATCTGGAAGCACTGACGCAGCCAAACAGGCAGAGACCCTGTTGGCGGATGCCCGTCACCAGCTCGATGCCGTGGTGAGCTTTCATCTGGCCCGGAAGGAATTCCACGACGCGGCCTGGGCACAGAATCTCATCGGACTCACCTTCTACTACCAGAGCCGCTATGACGAGGCGATCCGCGCCTATCGACGGGCGTTCCCGCTGTACGAACGTTCACACGAACGCATGCGCCAGGCGCAGGTGCTGCAAAATCTCGCCCTGGTCGAATACGAGCTGGGCCGGCTGTCGGATTCCCTGCCGCATTTCAAACAGGCGCTGGACGCCGTCAAGGCGGAGGACAATCCCAAGTTCGTCGCCACCCTGCTCAGCAACTATGCCCTGGCGAACTGGGCGAGCGGCGCCGACGATCTGGCGCTGCGCCAGTTGGGAGATTCGCTGGCCCTGACCCGTACGATCCAGGACACCGCCCAGCAGGCAGCGGGCCTGCACAACATCGCCACGGTTTACGCCAGCCTGGGTGATGACGAGCGCGCTCTGGATTTCTATGGGCAGGCGCAGACCCTGTTGGATGTAACACCCAATGTCCGGACCCGGACCGCGTTACTGCGGGCCAAGGCCAACATTTTGCGCCAGCAGGGACACGCCGAGGATGCACTGAAAATGGACCGTGACGCGCTGGCGCTTGCCTCAACCTACAGCAAACCGCGGATCATGGTGCAGATTGCCAGGGACCTGCTCGTCCTCGGTCGCTCCGCGGAAGCGGACGAACAGCTCGAAGCAGTGTTGAGTACGGGCTCGGGCAGTGATGAAGTACAGCGCGCGAAAGCGTTGGCGGTGCGTGCACAGATGCGTTCCGCCGCCGGTAATTTCGCCGCGGCCGAGGCGGACTCGCGCACTGCCCTGGAGACTTTTGCAGCCTATGAGTTGCCCGTCGACCAGTTTGAAGCGTGGCTGACCCTGGCGGACCTCCTGCGCCATCGCGGCGCGACCGACGATGCATTCGCGGCTGTCGATCGCGCGTTGGCACTGGCGGAGGAAGTGCGGCTGCAAAGCGCAAATCCCGAGCTGCGCTCCACCCTGATGCAACCGCTGCGTCCCGCGTTCGATCAGAAGATCGCAATGTTGGCCGAGCGCTACCAGGCAGCGGCCGGCAATCCCGGGGTGCAGGCCGCCTTTGCGCTTCGCGCCCTGGAAACGGCCGAGCAGGCCCGCGGCCGGGCACTTGCGGACTATCAGACACTGGACGTCACGGCGCCGGGCCTGGATCCAACACTCCTCACGCATCGGCAGACGCTGTACCGGGAGCTGGCGGCACGCCGCTTCCGGCTCGAAGCCCGACTGGATCGCACCGGCACCGCCGACTCGGAGAGCCAGGCCATCCGCGGTGAGATTGCCAACCTGCGCCAGGAGATCGACCAGATCGATGCCAGGATCGGCGCCGCTTCCCAGAACGCCCGCGGCCGCCGCCGGGAGCGGCCGAAGCCGGCATCATTGGCTCTCAGCCGCATCCCCGCGGGCCTCGCCATCATTGAATACTGGGTGGGCAACGCGGGTTCGTTTGCCTGGGTCGTGAGCCGCGACGGCGTGAAGATGCGCAGGCTCGAGGCGAGCGCGGCCAACATCAACTCCGAGGCGAGCTCAATGCACGCCGCGTTGCGCAGCTTCGGATCGGTTCCCAAGGCACAACGGCTGGAGGCCGGTGAGCGGCTGTACAAGCTGGTGATGGAGCCCCTGGAAGCGGACATCAAAGGCGTCCACACGTTGATATTCGCGCTCGACGGCGCTTTGCACTATGTTCCATTTGCAACCTTGCGGTGCGCCGACGCCGGTAAGAGCGTGTTCCTCGTGCAGCGCTATGACATTGCTGTCACGCCGTCAATCCAGATGTTTCTGCAACCGGCCCCGCCCACAACCCCACCTGCCAAACAGATGTTGTTGGTGGACGATCCGGTCTACGGCCGGTTCGATCCTCGTGTAGGCAACATGACCGCCGCCGCCACCTCCGAGCCCGCGCCGACGTTGGTACGAGGTGCCACTCCCGGCGTGAACCTGCCGCGCCTTCCGGGTGCCGCCCGGGAAGCTGCCGCGATCGCGGCGTTGATGAACACTGGGACCGTCGACCGCCTGGATGGGTTCGCCGCCAATCGCGATCGATTTCTCGCCTCGGGCCTGGATCGCTATCGGCTCATTCACGTCGCCACCCACGCGCGGACCGACTCCGAAATTCCGCAAGCCTCCGCGCTCATCCTGAGCACCGTCGATGCTTCCGGCAAGGAAGTCGATGGCCGGGTGTTGGCTGCCGACTTTGTTGGCGTGCGGCTGCGCGCCGACACCGTGGTGCTGAGCGCTTGCGACACGGCGTTGGGAAAACGCGTCGCCGGTGAGGGACTGATCGGCTTGCAGTACGTCGTGCTTGCCCGCGGCGCGCGCTCGGTCATCTCCTCGCTGTGGCCCGCAATCGACCGGGCCACAGCGGATGTCATGGTGAAATTCTATTCGGTGCTGCTACATCAGCATACAACAGTGATTTCGGCGTGGAGCGCCGCAAGCCGTGCGACATTGGAAGGGCCGTACGGCGACCCGGGGATCTGGGGGGCCTTCATGCTGACTTTGAGCCACGTCGATGACGTGAGCTTGCAATGAGCCGCGCCCGCGGCACCAAACCAACAACGAGGATTGTTAACATGACCGATTCCACATCCGATCCCTGGCGGCCGGCACGGCCCTGGCAGATCGTCCGGGCCGACCTGGACCTGGCGCATGTCTTCATGCCCCTGAGCAGCTTCCGCTTCGAACCGGTTCAGGACGCGAAGCGCGGCAGCGGCTACAAGATCGTGCACAACTTCCAGGCACCGCATCCGAATTGCTTCGGCGATACATTCCTGCGCCCGGTCGGAACCAGCCGGCCCTCCTTCGAGACCGCCGCGAAGCGTAAGACGTTGCCGGCCTATGATGCGAAGACGGCAGCCGACTACGCGACCATCAGCGATCATCTGGTCGAATTCCTCGACCGGGACCACGAAGTGCGGCGCCTGGAGGGCATCGTGCGGGTGCCCTGCCATGCGCATGGCGGAACACTGCCCAAAAATGCGCTCCACGGGCACACACCGCTGTGGATCAAGACAACCATTCACTTTTACCAGTTTGACAAGGTGATTGACGGCGATCGGCCCCTGTTGCTGGTGCGCGCGCCGCTGTCGCCGCTGTGCCCGACCAACACCGACGGTACCGCGGTGGGCTTGGCCTGACGCGGACAGGCCGCCGGCGCGGACTTCGGTGCCGGCGGTTCACATTGCCTTGCGCTACGCTATTTTGTTTTCCGGTATGTCATTCCGGCGCCACGTGAATGGGCTGGAGCTTTGCTATCGCGCGTTGCTGGAGCACCTCGGTTTCGAGGCCCGGAACATTCACGTACTCAACTACGACGGCTCCCGGCGCGCCTTCGGCGATCCGGACGACGGCACTGAACCCCTCTGGCCGGGCGATGGCTCGCCGTTTCGCATGGTCGTCCGGGCCCCGGGTAGCCGCGCGGCATTCCAACAGACCATTGCAACCATCGCGGCGCAACTGACACCGGATGATCATCTGTTCATCAACACCATGGGTCACGGCGGACACCATGGCGATGAGCGCGGCCCGGACCTGATCACCTACCCCCACTCGAGGCGATTCTCGCGGGACGATTTCTCCGCGACACTGGCGACGTTGCCCCCGCACCGCGCGCTCGTCGTTTTGATGGCGCAGTGCTTTGCCGGCGGATTCAACCAGGCCGTGTTGGAAGCGAGCCCTGCCGCCTCCACCTTCATAACATCCGCGGCCTCCGCGACCCGTCAATCATTCATGGCGCTCGAGAACGGACTCTGGGATTCGTTCCAGGTGAATTGGCTCACGGGTCTGACGAGCGGGCTCAACGTGGGCAGTGCATTTCGCCATGCCTGCAGTTGTGAGGGCCGCAATCCGTACGACTCCCCTGAGTTCGCCGCCCGGCCCGATGATGCCACCGAGCTGACCCTGTGAGACCCATTGCCAGAATCCCATTTCTTCACTATTGTAGAAGTTATGAGGAAGCGCGATTACCTGAGCCAGCTCGAGCTGATGGTGCTGCTGGCGGTCATGAGCTCGGGACGGGACGCCTATGGGGTCCTCGTCTCGCGCAACATTGCTGAGAAAAGCGGCCGGGAGGTCGCTCTTGCCAGCGTCTATGCGACGCTCGAGCGGCTGGAACGCAAGGGATTCGTCAAATCGGCCCTGGGCGAACCCACCGCTGAACGGGGCGGCAAGGCGCGAACGTATTTCACGGCTACGGCCACCGGCATCCAGGAGGCCCGCGAGGCCCATGCAACCCTACTGCGGCTCAGCGCCGACCTGCCGGCGTTGAAAGGGGGCGCAGCATGAGCGTGCGTATTCCGCCACGCATGGCGGCGTGGCTCCTCAAATATCTCGGACCTCGCTACCGGCGTGACTCGCTCGTCGGTGACCTGTTTGAGGAGTACCAACAGGGCCGCAGCCGTGCCTGGTACTGGCGGCAGACCGGCATGGCCGTGCTCATGGGCCTGCGCGTGCGGCTGCCGAAGTTTGTGCTGACTGTGGTGCTGCGCGTGCTCATTGAAATGGGGATCATTGTTGGCGGCATCGCCCTGGCGCAAAGCAATGTTCCGCAACATCACAGCGAGCACATGCGGTGACCAGCATGGACCTGACAGCGATCATGCTCATCGTCTGCGTGGTTTCCGGTGTACTGTTGCTGCTGGATGCCTACGTTCTGAAGCGCCGGCGTAGCGACGGACGGCCCGAGCCCTATCTCGTGGACCTCGCCCGCACCCTGTTTCCCGTATTGTTGATTGTGTTGGTGTTCCGTTCGTTTCTGTTCGAGCCGTTCCGCATCCCTTCGGCCTCCATGATGCCGGGGCTCGTCGACGGCGACTTCATTCTGGTCAACAAATTCAACTACGGGCTGCGGCTGCCGCTGCTGAACACGAAGATCCTGCCCACCTGGTCGCCCCAGCGCGGCGACGTCATCGTGTTCCGCTCAACCTCGGGTCCGCCCATCAACCTGATCAAACGGCTCGTCGGCCTGCCGGGCGACCACATCGTGGTGCGCGACAATCACGTGACTATCAATGGAGTGCCGGCGGCGCTCGCCCCCGATGGCCAATACACCGACGGTTATGGATTCAGCGGCGCGGAGCTGGCCAAGGAATCCTTTGGCAACCGCCAGCACGTGATCATGCTCGCCCAGAACCGCTACGCCGCGGATTTCGACGGCGTCGTGCCCGCCGGACACTATTTTTTCATGGGCGACAACCGCAACGACAGCGAGGACAGCCGCTTCGCGCAGGTGGGCTTTGTCCCCGATGACCACCTGGTGGGCCATGCCATCCGTATCTGGATGAACTGGAAGATCCCCGGCTGGCCGCGGCTCGGCCGGATCGGCACGCCCATCCGCTGAGCGGCGTTTCCGCACCCGTGCGATAGGTTCCCGCGTGGTTACAGAGTACTCGTGTCACCTGCTGGGCAGGCGGGCGCGAGGATCCATGAGCCACTTTCTGACCATCCCGCAATCGATGCGTTCGCAAGGACCGACCGGCAATCTCGCCGTCCCGGTGGACCAGCGCTTCGATGTCTCGGACGAGCACGTGCCAACATTCACTGAACGGTTGGGAGTAGCCAACCTGACACCCTCTGCTCCCCCGGTTTTTCGCACAATGATGTTGCGCGCCTACGCTGTGACGGCAGATGCGAACGGCCAATTCCAGGCGGCCGCGGCGAGTTATGAAGCGGCGCTGCTGTCGGACCCCACGGACGTGGAGACCACGGTCAATCTGGCGGTGTTGTATTGGCGTGCCGGCAGGTCGGCCCAGGTGAGCGAATTCCGCGACCACGCCCGGGAGCGCCTGGCACAGCTTCTGGAAACGGCCAGCACGCGGTTTGCCGGCCGGGCGGAGCTGCGCTTCTGGAAACACCACATTGCCGCCACCGAGGCCGGCGAAACGCTCGAACCGGACGAGTGCCGGCGCCTGTTGCATGAATGGCCCGACTATCTCGAACCCGCCTTCGTCGTATTCATGAACAGTGCCGGCGAGGAGGCCGAGCCGCAGGCCATGCGCCTCCTGGTCGACTACTCCGAGCAGCCCACCGCCCGCGGCCGCTACGTTACTTCCGTCATTCACGCCGTCATGCAAAAGCGGCGCCGGCAGTCGCGCCCCTGACCCAACGGCCGAGCTTGCCCGAGCTGAACGTTCCCTGAACCAACATGCCGTTCCAACTCGCGCCAACACGCGGGTGACGCTTGGCACCTTGCGGGCGTAGGACAATTGGAAGATCGGAAAGCGTCTACGAATAGCGACAAAGACGCGCAGCAAGCGGCTTTTCAGTCATTTTTGCGCCTCTTGCGCCCCACGACCGCGACCTCGGCCTGCGGCGGGCACCAACATTGCAACTGCAGCAGGAGAGCTCCGGAGAGTTGCATGAAACATTCGTTGCGGCACCGCCCCTTGAGGTTAGCAACACCGCAGGCGTACGATGCTCCGCTACAGGGTGCAGGAATATTGTGGGTGGAACGGTCGGTAGAAGAATTTTCACTGGATGGGCCGATCGGTACCTCACACGAGCGCGCCGCCGATGCGGCGCCTGACAGTGCCGATACGGCCGAACGGCCGTATATTCATGGGGAAAACCCTACTGTCTGCACCAATCCGTTCCGTGACGAGCCGAGCCCTGTCGCCATCGGTGCCGTCAAACGCCTGGGTGTGGTTGGATTGGTCGGCTATGCGGTGGGCACGGGCATTGCCCGGTGGTGGCACTCACTGAGCAAGCACAGCCATTAACGCCGGTTAATTTAACAGTTGGAATCGGCACCGCGCGCCGGCGCGGAAGTGACCGGTATTTTTTACCGCACCGTGTAAGCTTTGGCGCATCTGCAGCAAGACCTGACAGGAGCGTCGCAACAACCTTGGCCTATCTTCCCACCAGGCGCCTGACCGTGCTGGCGCTCGACCCGGGTGTGCGCAGCGGCGGCCGCATCCTGCGCGCCGAAATCGAAATTCCCAACGAGCCGTTGGCGGCCGGCCCGCGCGGTCACCGGGTGTCGGTGGTCGACTATGACTCGAGCGCCGACGCATTGCGGACCCCGGGGACTGCGCCGGCGGCGGACCGTTTCGCGGCCATGAGCGATGAGGAGTTGCTCTCGAGCCCGGATTTTCATGCCTGCATGACATTCGGCATCGTCATGAAGACCCTTGCCCGGTTTGAATACGCTCTGGGCCGGCGTGTGAAATGGCGTTTCCCCTCGCACCAGCTCCAGGTATCGCCGCACGCCTTCGAACAGGCGAATGCCTACTACTCGGATGAAGCCCAGGGCCTGTTCTTCGGATACTTTCCCAGTGCCGATGGCCAACAGGTGATCTACACCTGTCTGTCACACGAAATCGTTGCTCACGAGACCACGCATGCCCTGCTGGACGGGCTGCGAGAGCGTTATACCGATCCGTCCTCCGCCCAACAGGCCGGCTTTCACGAGGGTTTCGCGGACATCGTCGCCCTGTTGTCGATCCTGTCGGCGCCGTCGATTGTCGCGAAGGTCGTGGACCTGGGATTGCCTGCCGCCGCGGACGGCACCATCAACCGCGCCAGTGTTTCGGTCGATGCCTTGAAGGAGTCAGGGCTGTTCGGCCTCGCCGAGCAGATGGGAGCGGAGCTCGCCGGGGTCCACGGTCACGCACTGCGGCGCTCGATTGCGTTGCCACCACAGAGTAGCTCACTCAGCAGTGCGAGCGCGGCCGAGCCTCACAATTGCGGCGAGGTGTTGGTGGCCGCCGTGCTGAATGCGTTTCTCGCCGTCTGGGTGAGCCGCCTGGAAGCCCTTGGCAGCGAGTCGAAGCTGGATCGCGCACGGGCGGCGGAAGAAGGCGCCGAACTAGCCGACCATCTGCTGAACGCGTGCATCAGGGCGCTCGATTATTGCCCCCCGACCGATATTGAGTTCGGTGACTTCGCGAGCGCCCTGCTCACCGTCGATGCCGAGCTCAATCCCGCGGACGACAAATACTCGCTGCGCGCACAGTTGCTGGACGCGTTCACCCGCTACGGGATTACCCCCACCAGCGCGGGATTGCCCGGACGGCAGCCGGGCTCCTGGAATCCACCCCCGCCTGGGGTCGAGTTTGTTTACGACCGGACGCACTTTGAGAGCCTGCGCTCGGACCCGGACGAGCTGTTCAGGTTTCTGTGGGAAAACCGGGCCGCTTTCCGTCTCCACGATGAAGCACACACGCGCGTGCTGTCGGTCCGCCCGTGCATGCGAACGGGCCGTGATGGATTCATCCTCAGGGAGACTGTCGTCGAATACCACCAGACTCTGAAACTATTCGCACGCGAGCTGCACACACTCGGGGTTGAGAAGCCGGATGGCATGCCGGATGACTCCTCGGTTACGTTATATGGTGGCAACGCGGTCATCTTTGATGAATACGGGCACGTCAAATACAACATCGGCAAGTCGATTCTGGATGTCCGGCGGCAGAGCGCTCGTCTGGACTACTTATGGAAACGAGGTGCGTTCGATAGTAGTGCGAACCCATCGCGGGCCTTCGCGTGCCTGCATCGCAAGCGCAGGGAACAATTTGCGCGGCCCACACCGGCCGATGGCGCTGCGTTGAACCCCGCGGCCGCCGCGGCACTTCCCCGCGCCAACCCGCGCACGGACCCTCCAGCGGCTGCGCGCTGGTTCATCAACCAGTCCCGTCAGCTTCATGACGAGGACAGCGGCCCCGGGCAGCGTTAAACTGTCATTATGGACTACATCGAGATCGATCCAATCACAGGAGTCGTGAGCTGGGACGCGTATTTCGATTATCTCTACACCGTCCGCACCCAGATTTCCGCTGACTTGTATGCGTACGCCGCTAATCGCGAGCACTACAAGCCTGAAGGCAGGAACTCCCTGCAGGGTGCGTGGCTCATTGGCGTGCAGTTCGGCTACCGGGCGCAGGAAGTCGTGCTCGCTTTCCTGGGCGCCTGGCAGGATCGCAAACACGTGTTGACTTATACCGGTGTGTCCGCGTACTCCCTCGACGTCGATGTCGAATACCGCTCAGGCGACCGGGACCTGTTGACCCACGAATTCCGCGTTGAAAAACAGATCATCACCCACGAGCTCGCGTTCAGGACCGGCAGGGTCATTCGAATCGTCGCGAAGGATGTGATTCCGACGACGGAAGTGCTGAGCTGACGGCCGCCCCGGCCGCGGATGTCACACGGCTTCGAGCTGTCTCGTCCCTTTCGGTATGGAACAGAAACTGAACCTGGAGGCGGCGGCGGTCTTCGACCCGCTGCGTCCCCGCCTGATCCGGGCGGCTTATCGGATGCTGGGTTCCGTCGCCGACGCGGAAGATGTGGTGCAAGACGCCTTCCTGCGGTGGCTGGCGACGGACCGCAGCGCAGTGCGAGAGCCCGAAGCTTTTCTGCGTCGCGTGGTCACCCGGCTCTGTCTCGATTTCCTCAAGTCCGCGCGCAATCAACGCGAGACGTACGTCGGCACCTGGCTACCGGAGCCCATCGTGGAACCAGACGATCAGGAGGTCGACGAGGACGTCACCCTGCCCTTGATGTTGGCGCTCGAGCGCCTGTCACCGCTGGAGCGGGCGGCCTTTCTGCTGCATGATGTCTTTGGCATCGAATTCGATGAGATCGCGGAAACCGTGGGGCGCGAGCCGGCCGCCTGCCGCCAGCTCGCCAGCCGGGCCCGAACTCAGGTGCGGGCGTCACGGCCGCGGTTTCCGGTTCCGAAGCAGCACGGGCTCGAGATCGCGGAAGCGTTTTTTGCGGCCTCGCGGCAGGGAAACATGCAACAACTGCGCTCGCTGTTGGCGAACGATGTTGCCATCTATTCGGATGGTGGCGGCAAGCGCCCGGCGGCTCCGCAACCCATTGTCGGAATCACCCTGGTGATGCAGGCGCATAGGGGACTTGCGCGCATTTTCGCCAAGGGGCCATCGCAGATGCTGCGCTACGGACTCATCAACGGGCTGCCGGGATTTGTCACCCGCGAAGCCGACAACGAGCTGCAGACCACGAGCCTGCAGATCGAGGCCGGCAAGATCGTGGCCATCTATGTGATGCGCAATCCGGACAAACTGCGGCGCATTCACTGACCTTCGCGGATCACTTCATCGCGGTCGGCGGCCGCATAACCTTCCGCATCCAACGCGGCCCGGACCGATTGCCGCTCGTCGCTGTCGCGGTGTTGGCTCGCCTTGAACTTGCCAATCAGCCGCGTCACGTTGATCTCGAAAGCCACGATCCGGGACAGCGCCCCCTCGATGTATTTCTCCGGCGCATCGGTGACTCTCCAGGGTTGTTGCCGCGTGCCCTCCTGGGAGTCCGTCAGGTCGGTCACAATGGCGAGTTTCTGCGACTGCACCTCGCTGAAGCGGATCGTGCCGTGCGCATGCACCACCGAGTAGTTCCAGGTCGGCACGACCTTGCCGTGCTCCTGCTTGGCCGGATACCACGAGGGCGACATGTAGTGATTGGCGCCCCCAAATATAACGAGCACCGGTGCATCCGGCCCGAGGCTCTTCCAGAGGCTATTTGCGCGCGCCACGTGGCCGCGCAGTCTGCGCTCGGCCAGGAGCATCGGAATGTGGTTGGCGGTCAGTCCGTCCGCTGTCGTACAGATCAGTGCCGCCAGCGGATGGCGGCGGATGAATGCCTCCAGCACGTCCTGGCGCTCTTCTCGAAAGGCCTCCGGGATATACACACCACGCTCCGATACTCGGGACTGACGGACCGAGTATGCCCGGCGGCGCCCACCCGGGGCAGTGGCTGCCACGGACCCCCGAAAGTGGCCCTTTGGGCCCCTCCGGCAGCCTCCTAGCATGCGCGCAACCGTTCACCAGGAGTCCTGTCATGAAAGGGGTTCAGCTCGGGATAGTGGCCGCGGCCCTGCTGGCGACGAGTCTGCTCGCGCAAAGCGCCCCGCCGGCGCCTCGCGACGGCAGCCACGACTTCGACTTTCTCATTGGGGACTGGAAAGCCCACGTCCGGCGCCTGCCGGAGCGGCTGGTGGGCTCTCACAAGTGGGTCGAGTACGACGGCATCTCCAAGCACAAGAAGATCCTGGACAGCAACGCCAACTTCGAGGAATTCGAGGTGTGGACCGCCGATAAGAGCGAGCACCTGAAAGCGCAGACCCTGCGCCTGTACGACCCCGAATCACGGCAGTGGCGCATCTACCTGGTGGATGTGGACAAGGGCACCCTCGGGCTGCCGCCGGTCACGGGCCGGTTCAACGGCCGCGTGGGCGAGTTTTACGACCAGGAGGAATGGAAGGGCCAGGCAGTCATTGTGCGTTACCAGTGGACGGACCTCTCGCCGCATGCCTCGAAGATGGAGCAGGCGTTCTCGGCGGACGGCGGCAAGAGCTGGGAAGTCAACTGGATCTGCGAATTGTCGCGTTGAAGCTGCGATGAAGGGCCGTGCCATAACAGTTGTTGAGGGGGCAACAACCGTTATGAGTACATGTCCACAGCGGGCGGCCGGCAGACTCTGAATGAAGTCCTGGTGACGGAGTTGGGATGTTTGCGCCCGCAACTGCAGCGCAACGCACCTCCCGCGACGTACCAGTCGACCGACGCGCAACGCGCCGAGGATCTCAAGGGAATCTACCAGTCTATCGACAGCTCCCGGCTGGAGCTGTCCGCCCTGTGCCTGTCCGGCGGCGGAATCCGCAGCGCAACATTCAACCTCGGTGTCATCCAGAGCCTCGCCCGGATCGGCCTGCTCGGAAAATTCGACTACCTGTCGAGCGTCTCCGGTGGCGGCTACATCGCCTCCTGGCTGCGGGCCTGGATGCATCGCCGCGGTGTCGCTGAGGTCGTACGGGAGTTGGGTCAAGGGGCGAAAGGCTCCGACCCACTGAATATCGAGCCCCGGCCGGTCGTCAACCTGCGCGAGTACAGCAACTACCTGACACCGGCGGTTGGCTTGTTTTCCGGTGATACGTGGGCGGCGGCGGCCACCATTGTCCGCAACCTGCTTCTCAACTGGCTGGTCCTGTTGCCGTTGCTGTCGGCCGTGGTGGGAATTCCACTGTTGTTCCTGCTGGCCATGCGCACGACCGGGATTTCCAACCTGTCGCAGGTTTGCCTGGCGCTCGCCCTGCTGACGGAATTCATTGCGAGCCTGCTCGTGTTCGGCTCCCGGCGCCTTGCCAAGAAACCCGAGATACCCCAGGGCTACTTCATCTGGACCTGTGTCTTGCCGATCTGCCTCGCCGGCGGGCTTCTGTCCACGGCCGGCGTGGGCCTGGATCCCAGGGTGACCGACAATAGTGCCCCCTGGCAGTTTGCCGCCCTCTGGTCGATCGGCGTGCCCATCCTCGGCTGGGGCCTCATTGAGCTGCTGACCCGCTCCAGCCGCCGCGCCCAACAAAAGACCACCGGCAAGGACGATACCGGCCCGCAGACTCGAGAGCAGATCAAGAAGGAATCGCGGCAGGTGGCCCCTCTCGTGGAGCTCGCCGCGCTGGTGGTCTCGGGACTGGTGGGAATGAGCCTGCTGGCGAAAACCACCCAGTGGTGGTTCTCCTATCTCTACAACCATCCGGCCCTTTACGCCGTGCTGGTGTTGCCTCTGCTGCTCGGCGAGTACCTGTTGTCGCGCGTGCTGTTCATCGGGCTCCTGAGCCTCAACGACGAAAGATCCGACCAGGTCCCCGGCGAGGCGGGCGTGCGCAGCCGGATTTCCAGCAACGACTCGGACCGGGAGTGGTGGTCACGGCTGTCCGGATGGCTGCTGCTGGTGATGGTGTGCTGGGTGGCCGTGACGGGTGTATGCCTCATCGGCTGTTATCTGCCGAGCGTGTTGTTCAGGTTGTTCAAGCAGGACTATGCGACTGTCAGCTATTGTGTGAAGCTGACTGTCTCCCTGCTTGGCGCCATCACGGGCGCAATATCCGCACTCACCAGCAGCAGCGCCAGGACACCGGGCCCGGGGGCCGCGGCGACCCAACCCACGCCGGGCGCGATGAAGAGCCTCATGGCCTTGACCGGCCCGGTGTTTGTCATCTGCCTGATCATGATGTTGTCATGGGCATTGAAGGCGCTCGGCGAGGCCCTCATCCCGGATCCCTCACGCGCCTTTGTGCTGCATTTCTACGAGTCCATCGGCGCACAGCCGGTGCCGTGGCGGATCACGCTCGGGTTTATGGGGATCCTGGCCTGGCTCGCGGTATTGGGCATGGTGGCCAGCCGGTTCGTGAACGTAAACCGGTTCTCGTTGCACGGCATGTATCGCAACCGGCTCGTGCGCGCCTACCTGGGCGCTTCCAACGTGGAGCAGCGCACGCCCGACCCGTTCACCGGGTTCGCGCTGAATGACAACTTCGCTTTGCATGAGTTGTGCTCGCCGTTGCAGGCCCCGGGGGCCGTGGTCCCGCCCCTGTCGATCATCAACACCACTTTGAACCTCGTGAACGGCAACAAGCTCGCGTGGCAGCAGCGCAAGGCCGAGTCCTTCTCCATGTCGCCGCTGTTCTGCGGGAGCTGGCTGGAGGGCTACCGCAAATCCACCGAGTACGGCGGACCGGGCGGCGTGACCGTCGGCACCGCGGTGACCATTTCGGGTGCCGCCGCGAGCCCCAACAGCGGCTACTCGTCCTCACCGGTGTTGGGCTTTCTCATGGCCATGTTCAATGTGCGCCTGGGAGCGTGGCTGGGCAACACCAACGAGCACGGCAACCGCACCTACACGCATCCCGGCCCGCGGTTTTCCATTGTGCCCATGATTGCCGAGATGTTCGGACTGACGAATGCCAACCGCGGCTATGTCAACCTGTCGGACGGGGGCCATTTCGACAACCTCGGCCTGTACGAGGTGGTGCTGCGGCGCTGCCGCCACGTGCTGCTGAGCGATGCCGGCCAGGACGGCGGCTTTTCCTTCGAGGACCTGGGCAACTCCATCCGCAAGATCCGCATCGATTTCGGAATCAACATTGTGTTTGAGAAGATCCAGATTCTGCCCAACACACCGGAGAAGGAAGGGTTGTGCTGCGCGACCGCGCGGATTCGCTACAGCGACGTCGATGACACGCCGCCGGAGCGCGATGGCCTGCTGGTATATATCAAGCCGACGCTCCGCGGCCGCGGTGCCCAGGTTCCGTACGACATCTACAGTTATGCACGCGAATGCGAAGCATTTCCCCATGAGCCCACCGCGGACCAGTGGTTCAGTGAGTCGCAATTTGAGAGTTATCGCGCGCTCGGGGCGCACATCATGGAACAGTTGACCCAGACGTTGGGGGACAGCAACCAGGCGGGCTTTGCCGATTTCCACGCGAGTGTGAAGGCGTACCTGGAGACCAGGGCCGCCCCGCCGGCGCCGTTGGGGGGCTACGCGCCGCCGGAGGTCGCCACCGCCTCCTGAGCTTCGCCTTCTCTTTTTGGCTGCGCGGCGGCGGCCTGCGCCCGCTCGGCCTGCGCCGCCTCGCGTTGAATGCGCTCGAAAATCTCTTCCCGATGCACCGCGACATGCTTGGGCGCCTTGATGCCAATCCGGATCTGATTGCCTTTGACGCCCAGGACGGTCACATCGACGTCACTGCCGACCTTCAAGGTCTCGCCAACTCGTCGAGTAAGAATCAACATCGTCCGTCTCCTTGTCTTCCGCACTCCTAATGTACTGAGACGTTCGTCTCATGGGAATCCGTTATCCTGGTTTTTTCAAGCCCCAAAAGCCATTCAATCCTGCTTGTAGATCCGGCCCTCCTTCATCACGAACTGCACGTTTTCCAGCAAGCGCACGTCGGCGAGCGGATCGCCCCGCACTGCAACCAGGTCCGCCAGCTTGCCCGCTTCGATCGAGCCCACCCGCGCGGCGACTCCCAACAGATCCGCCGCGCTCACGGTCGCCGAGCGGATTGCCTGCATCGGCGTCATCCCGTTCTGGACCATGAAGTTAAATTCGCGGCTATTGCGCCCGAACGCACAGACACCAATGTCCGTACCAAAGGCAATCCTGACGCCCGCCTGCACCGCTTTGCGAAAATTCTGCAACTGCGCCGCCATTACCTGGTTGGCCTTCTCAACAAACTCCGGCGGATAGTTGGTTCCCACGCACTCGCGGACCTCCAGCGTCGGCACGAGATACGTACCGTGCTGCTTCATGAGCGCTCGTCCTTCATCGTCCATGAGAGTCCCGTGCTCAATGGAAGCAACTCCGGCACGGATAGCCGCCTTGATGCCCTCCGCGCCGTGCGCATGTACGGCAACCTTCAAGCCGAAGTTGTGCGCCTCATCCACCGCAGCCGCCAACTCATCCGGTGTCGCCTCACGGCCACCCGGATTGCTGTTGTGAGTGAGTATAGCGCCGGTGGCAAACATCTTGATAACATCGACACGCTGCCCTGCAAGAGTGCGAATGCGCTCGCGCACCTCCGTCGGCGAGTTTGCCGTGCCGTAACGTAAATCCCATGGAAGTGTCACGTCCGGCGCGAACCCGGTGACAGCCCCTGCACCTCCGGTGATTGTTACATACGCACCGGCGACCAACATGCGCGGCCCGACCACATCGCCACGGTTAATTGCATCGCGCAATGCGACGTCAACCAATGCGCGATAGCTGCCCAGGTCTCGAACGGTCGTAAATCCCGCCAACAACACCGCACGCGCGTTCGGCAGCGACCCGAACGCTCGCTCCGCGGCGGTGTGCTCGAGCTCCGCCAGTGGATCCTGGTTGCCGGTGGATATCGTGAGATGGGTATGAGAGTCAATGAGACCGGGGAGGACCGTGTAGTCGCTCAGGTCAATGAACTGCGAGCCCGGCGGACGCTCCAGATTCGCGGCCACCGCCACAATCCGGCCGTCTTTGATGGAAATGAGGGTCGGACCCAGTTGCTTGCCGGCCGCGGTGTCGATGAGATGCCCGGCGCGGATCACCAGCTCCTGCGCCTGGGCTGCCTGCAGACAGAACAGGCTCGCCATGAGCACTCGCAACTTCATTTGGATTCGTCTCCCATGCCGGTCGCAAGGTAAGTGAGCTCACTTTCGGACACCGGCTCCTGTTTCAGGATCCAGTGGGCCCGATGCAGCAGGGGCGGCGGAACCAACACCGAGAAACTCCAGGCCAATCCCGGAATGGGTTCATCCGGTGCAATGTAGGCCGGCACACCCTCGCCGGCCAGCAGCCCGACGAGCGCCTCCGCGGAAAATCGATCCGGGAAGGTCTGCACATTGACCCAGTCTGCGTCATTCACAGCGGTCTGCCTCCGGTCAGGAGCGTAAAAGTCTGCAAAAAGTGAAAGTCGGGCCGCCGCAAGGCGAACTCCGGGCTGTGCGGGTCACACAGGCGCTGCAGCGCCTGGTAGTCGTCCGCGGCCAGATAGGGCCGCAGGCGCTCGCCCCAGGTGTCCCGAAAGATCGTCTGATACAGATAGTCCGCGTCGAGCTTTGACAGCGGTGCAACTCGTTCAATGACGAGAGTGCGGGCCTGAACATTCTGCAGGCCCGCACTTCGCAACAGTCCCACGAGCCCCCGGACGGCGGTTGTGTCACGTTCTTGCAAACCGTAGCGGTCGAGGTAGTACGCCCGATCCGCCTCTCGCGTTACTCGTTCCAGGCGCGCATCCCACGCGAAGTACATTTCCGGGAGGAAGCCACCCTGCCCCAACGCCATGCGCCCTCCGGGCCGCAGCAGATCGACCAGGGTTAGTATGCCCGCCAGCCGATCACGCAGATGATTGATGGTGTTGACACACCAGATGAGGTCAAACGTCCGGGGCGCGAACGGCGGCTTCAACATGTCGGCCTGGGCGATGACAGCGGTCCGTGGCGCTGTCGTCCGGGCTGCATGCACATGCGCCGTTGAGAGATCAACACCGGCAACGAGGCCGGTGCGACCCGTCAACTCTGCAAACCAGCTCAGCGCTTCGCCCGTTCCGCACCCCGCGTCCAGCACTCGCGCGCCCTCGTGGACGTTGAGAGTGTCGATGGAACGCTTCAACTCCGATTCGGCGAAGGCGTTGAAATGACGCAGCTTGGAGGTGTAGTCGCGGCTGGCGCTATCGCCCAGCAAGGCGGTGGTTCTTTTTGTGTCGAGTGACGACATCGGTTCGGATCATTGCGGCCGATTGCCCGTCAGTTTACACATTCGGCCGGCTGCCGGGCCTCTCACCCAGCACCGTGTCAATAAACACCCGCAAGGCCGGCGCCATTTGCCGCCGGGCGGGAAAGCACAGGAAGAAGCCGGGAAAAGGCGCGGACCAGGCTTCCAGCAAGCGCACGAGACGGCCCGCCTCGACATGCGGTGCACTCACCTGCTCGGTCGGAAAGGCGATACCGAGACCGTCGATTGCCGCCTGCAGACAGAACTCCTTGCTGTTCGCAATAATCGGCCCCTGCACGGCCACTTCAAACCACTGCCCGGCCTCCTGGAACTCCCATTTATAAGGCCGCTCGTGACCCGGCCAGCGCCAGCCGATACACGCATGGGAAACGAGATCGCGGGGGTGTTGCGGGGTACCGCGCCTCGCCAGGTACTCGGGTGCGGCAACTGCAATCTGCCGCAGGTCCGGACCGAGTCTCATGGCCACCATGTCTTTCTCTATCACCTCGCCAATCCGGATCGCGGCATCGAATCGGCCCGCGACGAGGTCCACAACCTCATCATCCACGGTGATGTCGAGAACCACGTCGGGCCAGGCTTCGTGAAAGGACTTGAGAACCGGTCGCACGTAGAGATCCGCGGCGGTGCGAAAACAGTGAATGCGCACGGGCCCGATGGGTTGCTCGCGCAAATGACTCGTCTGCCCCAGAGCGGCCCCGATCTCCTCGACTGCCGGCTTCACGCGCTGAAACAGTTGTTGTCCGCCCTCGGTGAGCGACACATTGCGCGTGGTTCTGTGCAGGAGGCGAACCCCCACGCGTTCCTCGAGCGAACGCACCAGTTGGCTGAGTGCCGACGAGGACACGCCCAGCTTGTGCGCCGCCCGCGAAAAGTTGAGGGCTTCGGCAACAGCAATAAACGCGCGCAGTTGACCGAAATCACTGCTCGACAGCAGTGAGTCCCCTGTGTTCGACGGCTGATTCATGAGCCCAGCTTACAAGAGCAATTAGCGCCGGGCCATTAATCGCGCGCCGGCGTGCGCTTAGAGTAGCGCACGTGGTTGATTTGAGGATTTCCCCTATGAAGAATTGGTTGATTACCGGCGTTTCCCGCGGCTTGGGAAAGGCGTTGGCTGAGGCTGCACTAGCGCGCGGCGACACAGTGATAGGAACTGTCCGCGAAGGCAATCCGGATATTGCCCAAGGCAACGGTGCGTTCCACCCCTTACTTTTGGACGTGCGCGATCCCAAGGCGATTGAGACAGCCGTATCGCGCGCCTTCGATCTCGTTGACCGCCTGGATGTAGTAGTCAACAACGCAGGTTACGGACTGCTGGGACCTGTCGAAGCCGTAACCGACACCGACATGACTCGCTTGTTCGAAGTCAATGTGTTTGGTCCGCTACGGGTGATCCGGGCGGTGTTGCCGCGGCTGCGCGCGCAGCGCTCGGGGCACATCATCAATATCACATCGATCGCAGGCCGGGCGCCCAATGCCGGATCCGGTGTGTATTCGGCGACCAAGGCGGCTCTCGAGGGACTGTCGCAATCTTTGTGGCAGGAGCTGCGGCCGCTCGGCATCCATGTGAGTGCGGTTGCCCCAGGCGCCTTCCGGACCGACTTCCTGACCGACCATTCCATTCGCCAGACTTCGCTCCGCTCGGAAGACTACGCTACGTCGGTGGGTACAATCGTAACCGCCCTACGCCAGACGGATGGCCGGCAAATCGGCGATCCTGAGCGCTGTGCGCAGGGTATTCTCGCTGTTGTGGATTCCAACACGCCGCCTCTGCACCTGCTGCTGGGGTCGGATGCGTTACGGCGCGCGCGTGTGAAGCTCGACCAGGTGATTGATGAAATGGATCAGTGGGAGCAGGTAACCCGCTCGACTGACTTTCCGTGAGCACGGCGGCAGGCTATGGCCGCAGGAAATCCTGCGTCACTTCGCGAATCTGGCGCTCGAGCCAGTCGGCCATGGCCCGCTCCTGCTGCACGTGTTCCTCACACATGCGGACCACCTCCGGCTCTTCGAGCACCGCGGCTGCCGCCCCCAGCGACAGATAGGCGCCGATCTCGAAGTGCCTCCAGGAGTAGTCGGCGAGACAATCCTTCACCGGCTCATCCGGGGTAACTTCGACCGCGAAGGCCCGCGCAATGCCAATGAAACGGCTTGCCAGGTCCTTGACGGTCGAGGTGTCGGAGCCTATCTGCTTGAGGCACACCTCGATCCGTTGCACCTGGGCGAGCGAGACGCGCCAGTGCTCGCGAAATCCCGCGGCGAGCTCAGGAAAGCGCCCGAGGCGGTCAGCCATCCGGTCCAGAGTATCGACACTGGCGCGCTCCATCGCGTGTGCATCGCGCAACCAGGCTATGAGCGTCTGTTTGCTCTTGGTCATGGTCCCACTCCCGACGGCAATCGCCGCAAATCGGCGCATCACCGAATTGGTTGAAGGCGATTCAGTCAACTCACACCACGTTATTTGTGCACGGGGGCACCCTCCGAGGCCACGGTCGTCGCCTCCTCCGGCGACACGTTCACAGCCTCCGACACCACGCTGTCGGGACTGAACATGTCACGGTAGAGCTTCCAACCGCCGTTGGTTTTCTTCCAGATACGCAGGTACTTGCCGGTTTCCACATCCTGGCCCACTCGAACGTTTCTAACCTTGTAGACACCCTGCTCGATGCCGACGTCCCCGCGCACCACGCTCCAGGTCGTTTCGTTGCCAAAACCGATGTACTTGTCGATGTTGGCTTCGAAAAAGGCGGCAATGGCCGGCTTGCCTTCTATGAGCGGATGCCGGGGTGGAAGGATCTGGGCGTCGTCGGTGTAGTGCGCCGCTGTGCGAAGAGCATCGCCTTGGTTGAAGTCGCGCGTGACGGCGGTGGTGACCGCCGATGGCAGGCCGTCTTCAATTTTGCCGCAGCCGCTGAGACTCGCGCAGCCAATCGCTATCAGCATCGAGGTGGTCGCCACTGTACACGTAGTCATGTGTGCGTCCTCCAAAGAGCTTCGGCGCTATTTTGGACCCTCTGCGCGCAGATCCCAAGAGCGGCCGGAGTCGGTTTGCAGTGCAAAGTCACCCCCAGCTAGGGCGCGAGCCGGACATAATCTGCCCCACCGGCCGGCCGGCCGGGGGTCCGCTACCGTCGGTCCCCGCCAATATGCTAGCTTTGCAGTCGCGCCCCCAGAACAACAATAACTCGAAGGGATTCATGTTCGTCGCTTCCGATCTCCATGCCCGCGGCATCTGGCGGCGGTTCCTGTGCCTGTTGTTGCTCGGACTCGGATACCTTGGGTCCGCACAGGCCGCGCAATTGCTCCGCGACATCAACACCTCGGTCGAACAAGCCAGCTCCTCGCCGCACCAGTTCGCCTTGATGGGGGACATCGCCTTCTTCGTCGCCCAGGACGACGACCACGGGGCCGAGCTTTGGCGCAGCGACGGCTCAGAGGCAGGAACCTACCTTCTGGCCGACATCCGACCCGGTCCGGACACCAGCTATCCGGAAGACCTGGTAGTCGTCAATGGGACGCTCTATTTCTCTGCCGATGATGGCGTCAACGGCCGCGAGTTGTGGCGTTCCGACGGTACGATTGCCGGAACGTACATGCTGGCCGATATCGCTCCGGGATCGGCCAGTGGCTTCGTTGGCACCACGGTCAACATCACCAACGGCCCCCTTTTCCAGCTAATCACCATCTCGTCGCTGTATCCGATCGTCGCCAGCGGGCCCTATGTGTATTTCATCGCCAGCGACGGGGTCACTGGCGCCGAGCTGTGGCGCACGAATGGCATGCTGGCGGGAACCATCCGATTGACTCAATTGGCGGCGGCCGGCGCCAGCACCACATCAATCAAACACATGACGGCCTTCGGCTCGCATCTCGCATTCACGGCGAGCGATGCGTCCGCGGGGGAAGAATTGTGGATCACCGACGGCACTCCGGGCGGCACGAGCCGCGTCACCGACATCAACCCCGGCACCGGCGGCTCGTACCCGGATCAACTCACGGTCGCGGCCAATCAACTGTTCTTCACCGCAACCGATGGCCAACATGGCCGCGAGTTGTGGCATAGCGATGGCACTGCCGGCGGCACGCACATGGTTGCGGACCTGACAGCCGGGGCCGCAGACACCCTCATCAGTGATCTCACATCGACCGGCGAGCAGGTGTTCTTCGCAGCGAATTCCTCGCTGTGGCGCAGCGATGGAACCCCAGCCGGGACCATCGCCCTGAGCAACTCTCAAACTCCGAAGTACCTGAGCGCCTTCGGACATCGCATTGTCTATCGGACCGGCGACGCGTTTGTGAATTCGACGGCCGAACTGTGGATCAGTGACGGCACAGTCGCGGGCACCACGCGATTGTTTCAGAGCTCTACTCCGGACAACTACAACCGCCGCGCCTCCGCGCCGCTGATCGCCGGCAATCACTTCTACTTCATGGACCAGACCGACGCTGACGGACTCGGCATCTGGGCAAGCGACGGAACGAGCTCGGGGACTGTCGCAGTTGACACCGTAGTACCGCCGCCTAACAGTACGTCCGACGCAAATCTGCTCCGCGCGCGCCTGGCAGGCGCTTCCGGGAATGGTGTCGTTTATTTCATTGATACGGACGCGCAATACATGATCCAGTTGTGGCGCACGGACGGCACGCCGGGCGGCACTTTCGAGCTTGGCAGTGTAGTTGGTGTAACCCAATCCGGTGGGGCTACGCCGGTCGCTACGGGTCAAACGGTGGCCTACTTCACTCCCTACAGCAGCACCATCGGAACCGAACTGAGCATCACGGACGGCACGGTCGCGGGGACCCGCACGGTGAAGGACATTGCACAGAGCCACATCAATGGCTCCAGCTCACCGCTCGACTTCACGCTCATGGGCAACGCGGTCCTGTTCACAGCTACACCCGCGGACAACGCCCCTGCCCAATTGTGGTCCACCGATGGCACGTCCGCTGGGACTCAAATG
Source organism: Pseudomonadota bacterium (assembly GCA_018241505.1). GTDB lineage: Bacteria > Pseudomonadota > Gammaproteobacteria > Steroidobacterales > Steroidobacteraceae > 13-2-20CM-66-19. Next base: position 105,743 of record JAFEDS010000002.1, read on the forward strand.
CTGGTGGATGTCAGTGCCGGCTCTACTACCGGTGGCATATCCCAGCTCGTCAAGTTGGGATCGAAGGCCCTGCTCACGGCCACCACGCCGGCCGCCGGGAATGAGCTCTGGATTACGGATGGAACTGTCGCGGGCACTCAACTCGTCAAGGACCTCGTGCCAGGACCGGATGGCTCGAACCCCTGGCTCGATGGCGGCACGCTGTTGAATTCCAGCCTCATCTTTCCGACCACCACCGGCTCAGGCACCGTGGCATCTATTTGGGCAACAGATGGCACCCCTGGCGGGACGGTGCTGCTCAAAGCCGCTCCGCCAAATACATTCGGTCCTTTCCTGACTGCAGGCGTTTACGCTTACTTCCCGCTTCCTAACACAAACAGCGGCAACGTTCTGTGGAAAACGGACGGCACCCCCGGCGGAACGCAAACGGCGTTGCCTGCCACTATGACTTTCGACAGCATTGCGGGCTCCGCCGGCGGATACCTGTTCTTCGGGGCAAGCGACAACGGTGGCGGACTACAACTGTGGCGCACCGATGGCACTGCCGCCGGAACCATCCCGCTCACCAATCTCTCGTTGGGTACTGGCGCGATATCACGCGGCACGGCGCTGGGTTCGCGATTGATATTTACAATATGCCCGTTTTCCGGCACCTGCGGTATCTACGCATCGGATGGCTCCGCCAACGGAACCGTAAGGCTGGCGGATGGGTCGTTGCAGTACTACTTGCGTGGCTATGCCGTTGTTTCAGGCAATCAGCTCTATTTCTCGGGAGTGCGCCCCGGCCAGTCACAACCTGAGATCTGGGTAACCGATGGAACGCCCGGCGGTACCCATCCCGTCGATCCGGGCAATGCGGCCGGTCTCTCCTACCCCAACAACTTCGTGTCATTCGCCGGCGTGGTCCTGTGCACGGTCAACTCGCCGAAGTATGGTGGAGCGATATTTCGCACCGACGGCTCGCCGCAAGGCACCTGGCTGGTCGCCACAGGCCCCCTGTTTCCAGGCCCCTTCTCGGCCCAAATGCCCAATCCACCGGGCTTTGCCGCGAATGCACTGACCGCCATAGGCAACCGCGTTTATTTCAACGGCGCCAACTGGAGCTCGGGAAGCGAACCGTTTGTTCTCAACGCGACCGATCCGGTGGCGAACGACGACCGCTACATCATCTCGCCGCCGGCGCTTACGCACCTCGAGGTGTTGGAAAACGATGGAATCGTCACTGGAGCGATCGATCCGGCCACCGTGTCGATCGTGTCCACTCCCACGTTTGGGACTGCGACGGTTGACAGCAGCACGGGGCAGATTGTTTATACACCCCATGTTGTGGTGGGGCGGGACTCACTGACTTACACCGTGCGAAGCGCATCGGGGGCGGTGTCCAACACGGCGCGGGTTGATGTGATTATTGGAGGCGCTGATGGGGGGACCGTGCCGGCTAGCGGCACTGGGTCTGGGGGCACCGGGGGCACTGGCGCCGGAGGCACCGGCACCGGAGGCACCGGCACGGGAGGCACGGGTACCGGCGGCACGGCCGGGAGCGGCGACGCAGGCAGCGAGGGCGGCAAAGGTGGCGGCGGGGCGTTTGGCTTCGCGGAGTTGCTTTTGTTGAGTTTGTTGGGATGGTCGTCCCGAAGACCGAGCCGGGCGACGCGAGCGTTCTGATTCCTGGCAGGTCGGACAGCGGATCACAAACCTCCAGCCGCTGTCCGACCTGCTTCCATCGGGCCCGCGGGACCCGCGTGGTATCAGTCCCAGCAGAGCTCGCCGGAAATCTGCGCGACCAATTGTCCGTTGATTGTCTTGCCGACGGAGAAAATGCTGCCGGTCGCATTCTTGAAGCGGCCCGTAGCGCCTTCAATGCGCTCGAATGCCGCAAAGAATCCGCCGGTGGGGGTGCCGGTTGCCGTATCAAACACGCCCGTGTCCCGCAAGGTGATTGTTTCGTGCGAGGCGAGCGTAATATGCAGTACCCCGCTGTACGCGAGGGTCGCCGGCGCATCGGGAGCGGTTGTCAAACCAGCATCGAGACTGTCAGCCACAAATGACGTCACTCCGTTGAGGCCCAGATTCCCTTTGATCGTCCCCATGGTGCACAAGCCCACCGCGCTCGTGCAACCTTTAGCAAACTGAGTCGCTACAATCTCTGCATGTAGCGGCGCGCAGATGGGGCCCTTGAGCTCGGCTGCAAAGAGACTGCCTGGCAACGCAACGATCGCCATCGACACGATGGCGGCGCGCATGCGCGCACTGGTGTTGGACATATTTGTATCTCCGTTACGATTGAGTTTTAGAAGACAGACGCGGCCGTTTTGGCGTGCGGACTCGATAGGCCGACTGCATGTCTGCTCTGGTAATCGTAATGGGCGCAACGATGGCGACGGGCCGGCGCCGTTTCCCTCGTTCCCGCGCGGGCGCAACGGTGCCGGCATGGGCGGAAGACTGCCCGGCCCGCTCAATGTGCCATTATGTCAGGTGTCACAAGTTGAAGCCGTCACCTAGTGGTCCGTCTGTGTGACCGGCTGAGCCTGAGCGAACTGCGGATACCGCGAGCGGATTCGAGCGGCCATCCGCAGCGCGCCGGCCGTGTTGAAATGCTCCTGGTCGAACACTTCCGGCCATTCCGTTTCACCGTCCCGCATGCACGGCGCCTGCGTGCACTCGAACTCGAGAAGCGAAATGTAAGCAGCGCCGTGACGTTCGACCAGCGGCTTCATTACGCCATCGAGCGTAAACACGCTGGCATCCATATGGCGCGTCAGCAGCTTGGGATCCGATTTCCGCATTGAAAACAACACCAACCTCGGTACGGGCGCATCGTAGATGGCTGACGGCCCGAGCACCGTGACCCGGATGGCGCGCAACCTCAACCACTCCAACGTTTCCTCCAACGCTGGCAACATCGACTCTTTCCAACGCGCAAGCAAGATCACCTCGTCAATTCGTCTGTTCCCCTCCAAATCTCGCAACGTCCGCACCATGACGTCCGCGCATTCCGGCGACTCATTGAACGCATGAGTCAGCGTCGGGAAGCAATTGCTTGCCGAGGCCTGCAGGAAATTCACCCCTGCAAACGTCGCGCTGAATCCGCTCCAGAACTGGGCTGCGTGGCTGTCCCCGAGAAGCAGATAGTTTTTGCGGACCGGATCGGTTTGCATGCACTCAGGCGCAAGCTGATCGCCGTGCTCGTCATAAAGGAAACAACGGTTGGGGCGCCAGGAATCATCCTCGAAGGTTTTCAAGTGCGCGACCATGGCCAGCTCCGCGGGCGCGAATCGGCCGGGCAATCCGTCCGTCGCCAGCGCGGCGGACGCCACGCACGCAACCACGGCCAGGCTCGCCGCGGCCCAGCGCATCAGTGTCGGCCGAGAGGCGCCCAAGCGTCGATTGCGAAAGGGCTGTTCGATGAACGCGTAGGAGACAATTGCCGCTGCGAATGAAGCTGCAACAATCACGAGCTTGATCATCCCACTCGACCGACCTGTGATCAGCAACGCATCGGATCTTTGAAACACGGTCAGCGGCCAGTGCCACAAGTAAAGTGAATACGAAATCGCGCCCACGAAGGCGATCGGGCCGAAGGCGAGCACCTTGCCCACCAGGGTATTGCCGTCACGGCCGGCAAGAATCACGAGCGCAGCGCCCAGGCAAGGCGGCACGGCGAGCAGTCCTGGGAAGGGCATCGAAGAACGTATGAGGAAAACGGAACCAACTATGAGCGCCACTCCCAGGGCGCCCATGAGCTCGCGCACGCCGCGCGAGCTCATCACAGCCGGTATCGCTCCGAGCGCGAGCAACCCACCAGCGGACAACTCCCACAGCCGAGTGAAGGGCAGGTAGAACGTGGCAGTTGGATGTTTGAATGCGCCCCAGGCGCTCGCGGCCAACGACACTACGGTGAGGGCGATCGTCAACAGAAGGAATCGTGACTTCAAGTAACGCTGGACCAGATAGAGATACAGCGGCCAGCCGATGTAGAACTGTTCCTCAACAGCAAGCGACCAGGTGTGCAACAGTGGATTGGAGGCCGAGCCGCCGTCGAAGTAGCCCGATTTCGTCCAGAAGTAGAAGTTTGAGACGGAGCCGGCCGCCGCCAGGAGGCTTTTTGCCAGGTCCGCGAGCTCTTCCGGCAGGTCGAAATACATCGCCACGGCAAAGGTGACGAGCAGCATCGCGACCAGGGCCGGCGCAATCCGCCGGATGCGCCGTTCATAGAAGCCCCACAGCGAGAACCGGCCTGCCTCGATATCGCGCTGCAGAAGTTGAGTAATCAGAAAGCCGGAAATCACAAAGAAAATATCGACTCCGACAAATCCGCCGGGGACGATGGTGAAACCGACGTGGAAGGCCAGGACCGGTAGAACCGCGACGGCACGCAGGCCTTGGATGTCCGCCCTGAGGACGGATTGCCCTGACGGCATTGTCACTCCGTGGTGGGTCGTCCGATTGCGGCCTTGCTGAGCGGAGCGGGGTCAGTGTTTGAATGATTGGTCGGGACGCCGAGATTTGAACTCGGGACCCCTTGCACCCCATGCAAGTGCGCTACCAGGCTGCGCCACGTCCCGCCGACCGTTTCGATTGGGCTCAACTGCCGCACGAGTGGGGAGGATTCGCGCGAGCCGGTCATCATACCCCGTTTTGAGAGCTCAGTAAGTAGACAATTAGCGCCGCAAAACTTTCAGCAGCTCTTCGAGCTCCAGCCGCACCTGCTTCACAATCTGCTGGCTCTGGCTCACGTCCACCCGCGCCTCTTCGCCACCCAGCTTCTGGCGAGCACCACCGATCGTGAAGCCCTGCTCATAGAGCAGGCTGCGGATCTGGCGGATGACGATCACGTCCTGGCGTTGGTAATAACGCCGGTTGCCGCGCCGCTTCACGGGCTTGAGTTGTGGAAACTCCTGCTCCCAGTAACGCAGCACGTGAGGTTTGACGCCGCACAGGTCACTGACTTCACCAATGGTGAAGTAGCGTTTACCGGGGATAGCCGGTAACTGGGCGTTATTCTTTGGCTCCAACATAGGCTTCGACCCGTGCTTTCAGCTTTTGGCCGGGACGGAAGGTCACCACGCGACGGGCGCTGATGGGGATCTCTTCGCCTGTCTTGGGATTCCGCCCGGGACGCTGGTTTTTGTCTCGCAAGTCGAAATTTCCAAATCCGGACAGCTTGACCTGCTCCCCGTTCGACAGCGCGGCCCGAACCTCTTCGAAGAACAGATCAACGAGCTCACGCGCTTCACGCTTGTTGAGCCCGAGCTGATTGAACAGCGCTTCCGCCATCTCCGCCTTGGTCAGGGCCATTTCTTTATTCTCGTATCTTAGCGTTCAAGCTCGTACGCAAATCCGTGACAATGGAAGCAATCGCCTGCTCCACGTCCTCGTCAGTTAGGGTGCGAGAAATGTCCTGAAAAATCAAGCCCAAAGCGACGCTTTTTCTACCCGCTTCTACCCCCGGGCCGCGGTACACGTCGAATATTCTTAATTCGCACAATAGGCTGGACGCGGACAAGCGTACACGCTCGGCGAGGGCACTTAAAGCGACTGTTTCGTCTACTACCACCGCCAGGTCGCGACGGACCTGCGGAAAGCGCGAAATTTCGCGATATTGGGGCTTTTCCACCCCCAAACCGTCCATTTCCAGCTCAAAAAGCACCGGGGCCTGGCTGAAATCGAGCTCCTTGACCCACGAGGGGTGCAGCTCGCCCAGCCAGCCGACTTCCCGGCCATGGCGCAGTATCCGGGCCGTCCGCCCGGGATGCAGGCACGCGAGGCCCGCCTTCGGGGCCTCGAACACAATGGAATCGCCCAGACCGGTGGCCGTGAACAGGGCCTGCAGATCGGCCTTCACATCGTAGAAATCCACAGGCACACGGGTCTCGCGAGGGATCCCCCACTGTTCCGGTAAGCGCGTACCTGTTGCAACACCTGCCAATGAATCAATCTCGCGTATACCACCGTTTTCAACAGCAAACTTCGCACCGTGCTCGAACAGCCGGACGCGGTCCTGTTGACGGCGTTGGTTTTCCAAGGCAGCACGAAGCAGTCCCGGCCACAGCGACACGCGCATCACCGCCAGGTCGCTGGCGATAGGGTTGGCCAACGGCAGGCCGTCGACGTCTGGAAAGAGCTTCTTCTGCAATGTCGGATCGACAAACGCGAAGGTAATTGCTTCTTCGTAGCCGCGCATGGCGAGGGCTTCGACAATCACATGTTCGCCGGCCCGCTCTTCGGGCGAGGGACGGAAAACCTGCGGACCGATTGCATCGGCTTCAGGAATCGCCTGGTATCCGATGATCCGGGCCACTTCCTCTATGAGGTCCGCTTCGATAGTGATATCGAACCGATGCGGCGGCGGCGTCACCACCCAACCCTCGGTATTGGCGACAACCTTCATCTGAAGAGCCGAGAGCGTGGCAGCAATTCGCTCGTCGGGTAAACCGACCCCCAGAAGCCGCTCCAACCGCGCACGGCGCAAAGAAACGGGTTTACGTACGGGTTGGTGTTCCGCGGATTGTGTAACACTGATCCGCGAGGCAGTTCCGCCAGCGATCGAGCGCAGCAGGCTCAATGCCCGTTCCATCGCGCGCTGCTGCAGCGTTGGATCGACGCCGCGCTCGTACCGTTGGCTTGCGTCGGTCACCAGGCCCCAGCGACGGCTTCGGCCTGCGATGGCACTCGGGGCGAACCAGGCAATCTCAAAGAAGACGTCGACTGTTTCGGCGCTGACGGCGGTTCGTTGACCGCCCATGATGCCGGCAGCACCTACGGGACCTTCAGCGTCGGTGATCAGCAGGACATCCGGAAGAGCTTCGACGGTCTTGCCGTCCAACAGCGTGATTGACTCACCCGGTTGCGCTGTTCGCACGCGGATGTCGCCTTGCAACTTTGCGAGATCATAGGCATGCATTGGCTGGCCCAGCTCGAGCATTACGTACTGGGTCACATCAACAACGGGACTGATTGATCGCACGCCCGCACGGCGTAGGCGTTCGCGCATCCACATGGGTGTCGAGGCTCGATTGTTGACCCCGTGGACGACACAGCCGACAAACGTTGGGCAGGCAGCGGGGGCACCCAAGTGCACCACGACCGAATCGCGCGCCGAAGCGCGGGTGGCACCGGTGCTCGCGAGCCCAGCGGTGGTCGCGTCGGCCCCGGCGGGTCCACCAGCAGTCGCGCCAGCTCCAGCGCGTCCACCGGCGCTCGCGCCAGTGCCCTCCCTCAAGCCCTTGCCAGTCAGCGCAGCCACTTCGCGCGCAATACCGAGAACTGACATGGCATCGCCGCGATTGGGGGTGACAGCCAGGTCCAACACGTAATCATCCAGCGCGAGGTACTCGCGCAATGGCTTCCCAACCGGTGCATCGGCAGGCAGCTCAATGATACCGGCCGAAGTCTCCGCCAGCCCAAGCTCCTTGGAGGAAGCGAGCATTCCCTGTGACTCAACCCCACGCAGCTTCGCAGCCTTGATGTTGAGGTCGCCGGGCAACTTCGCGCCGACGGTGGCGAGGGCGCTCTTGAGGCCGGCACGCGCGTTGGCAGCGCCGCAGACAATCTGCACAGGCTCACTCGAGCCCACAGACACCTTACAAACCTGGAGTTTGTCAGCCTGCGGATGGCGCTCGGCGCAGAGAATCTCGGCGACCACGACCCCGCTGAATTCCGGCGCCGCCGGCTCCAGCCCATCCAGCTCAAAACCCGCCATGGTCAGCCGCGACCCGAGCTCCGCGGCATCCCAAGGAATATCCACCCAGTCCGCCAGCCAGGAATAGGGAACCTTCATAACTTCTAAAACGTCCGGAATTGCCGCAGAAAACGCAGGTCGTTCTCAAACGCCAGGCGCAGATCGTTTATGCCATAACGCAACATGGCCAGGCGGTCGATGCCCATGCCAAAGGCATAGCCGGTGTACTTCTCGGGATCCACGTGACTGGCTTTCAACACCGCCGGATGCACCATGCCGCAACCGGAGATTTCGAGCCAGCCGGTCATCTTGCAGGTCCGGCAGCCCTTACCCTCGCAAAACACGCAGGACATGTCGACTTCCGCCGAAGGCTCGGTGAACGGGAAGTACGAGGGCCGCAGGCGCATCGCCAGATCCTTCTCGAAGAACGCCTGCAGGAAGCCGTGCAGTGCCGCCTTCATGTTCGCGAAACTGACACCCTCGCCCACCACCAGGCCTTCCAATTGATGGAACATGGGTGAATGCGTCATGTCGTGATCGCTGCGATACACACGCCCGGGGGCGATGATCGCGATCGGAGCACCCTTGGCCAACATCGCCCGAATCTGTACCGGCGATGTGTGGGTACGCAACAGACGACCGTCAGCGAAATAGAACGTGTCGTGCATCGCCCGCGCCGGATGATCGGCCGGGATGTTGAGTGCTTCGAAGTTGTGGAAGTCGTCTTCGATCTCGGGCCCGGAGGCCACATCGAAGCCGGCACGGCGGAATAACTGCTCGATTCGCAGCCGCGCCTTGGTTACCGGATGCAGGCCGCCCCGCTCCTCGCCGCGCCCGGGCAACGTAACATCGATACGGCCGGCCGCCAGCTTGCTTGCAATCTCGGCCTGCTCGAGGGCAACACGGCGCGCTTCGAGCGCCGCTTGCACGTTCTCCTTGGCTTCGTTGATCCGAGCACCGGCATCGCGGCGCTCGCTAGCCGGCAACGCACCGAGCGATTTCAACTGCTCAGTGAGGGTGCCTTTCTTGCCGAGCCAACGGACTCGCACCTCATCGAGCGCCGCGAGGTCACCGACCGCGGTGACCTCATTCAGCGCTTGGCTGACGAGGGAGCTCAGGTCGCTCATGACCCAAGCCCTCTTTTAAGCGATTCCGAGAGCTGCTTTCGCCTGGGCGGCGATGGCGCCAAACGCCGCCGCGTCGTGAACAGCCAGATCGGCGAGCATCTTGCGGTCGATTTCGACTTCGGCCTTCATGAGCCCGTTGATCATGCGGCTGTAGGACAGGCCATGCAGACGTGCGGCGGCGTTGATACGCGCAATCCACAGAGCGCGGAACTCGCGCTTTTTCTGCCGGCGATCGCGGTAAGCGTACTGACCCGCCTTGATGACCGCCTGCTTGGCCGCACGGAAGACTTTGCGCCGGGCGTTGTAGTAACCCTTCGCCTTGCCGAGAATTTTCTTGTGACGGCGACCCGCCATCACACCACGTTTTACTCTTGCCATGATGTCCCCTTACTTGTGATTCGGTAGAAGTGCAATGACACGCCCGAGATCACTTTCGTGGACGAGGCTCGAGCCGCCTGAACGCGCATGGCGTTTCACCTTGCGGTCCTTGTGACCGAGGTTGTGGCGACGCTTGGACTTGTAGTGCTTGAAGCTCTTGGCCGTTTTACGGAAACGCTTCGAAGCCCCACTGTTGGTTTTCAACTTGGGCACGATCTAACTCACTCCTGTAGCTACCGTTCGCAAGCCGCACGATGCGCACCGCTCCCGGGCGAACAGCGTCAGGCCACCACGGCCTGTTGCGCTGTTACTTCTTTTTTGGTGCAAACACCATGACCATCTGCTTGCCTTCCATCAGCGGGTTCTGCTCCACCACGCTATGCGCGGCAAGATCAGTCGACACCCGCTCCAGAAGTCGGCGGCCGATATCCTGGTGCACCATCTCGCGGCCGCGGAACCGTAAGGTCACCTTGGCCTTGTCACCCTCGGTCAGAAAGCGGATGAGATTACGCACTTTGATCTGGTAATCACCCTCTCCCGTACCGGGACGAAACTTCACTTCCTTGACTTGTATCTGCTTTTGCTTGCGCTTGGCAGAGTGGGCTTTCTTGTTCGCTTCGAACAGGAACTTCCCGTAGTCCATGATGCGCACGACCGGCGGTTCCGCCGTCGGCGACACTTCAACCAAATCCAACTCCGCCGATTTAGCCATGTCCAAGGCATCGAACCGCGACATGACACCGGCCTGCGATCCATCTGCGGCAATCACACGCACTTGTGGCGATGTGATGTCCTCATTGCGCCGTACGCGCTTACTTGCACTAGCGATGCGTTATCCCTCCAACGTCTGGCGCCCGCGGCTGTTGAGCTCGATGCGAAGGCGTTCCGCGAACGTCTCCGGGGACATCGTGCCCAGGTCCTTGCCGCTTCTTGTGCGCACTGAAAGTAGGTTTGCGGCCACTTCCTTGTCGCCCGCGACCAATAGATACGGCACGCGCTGTAGCGTGTGCTCACGAATTTTAAAGCCGACCTTCTCGTTACGCAAGTCGAACGAAACTCGAAACCCCTGATTTTTCAGGGATTCCGTCACGCGCCGGACATAATCGTCCTGGCGGTCGGTAATGCTCAGGACAACGGCTTGCACGGGCGCGAGCCAGGCGGGCAGCTTCCCGGAGTGGTGTTCGAGCAGGATGGCGAAAAAGCGTTCCAGGGAGCCGAAGATGGCCCGGTGAAGCATGACGGGGGTCTTCTTCCCACTATGCTCATCAATGAAGTACGCGCCCAGCCGGCCCGGCATGTTCAAGTCCACCTGCAGCGTGCCGCACTGCCAGTCGCGGCCGATGGCATCGCGAAGGACGAATTCCAGCTTCGGACCGTAGAAAGCGCCCTCGCCCGGGTTCAGGGTGTACTCGACCCCGGCGGCCTTTGTCCCGGCGATCAGGGCCTTCTCGGACATGTCCCAGATCTCGTCCGAGCCGACGCGCTTGGGCGGCCGATCCGCGAACTTGATGCGCACGTCATCGAAGCCGAAATCCCGGTAGATATCCAGAATCAGCCGGGTGACGGCCGCCGCTTCGGCGGTGATCTGGTCTTCGGACACGAAGACATGGGCGTCGTCCTGGGTGAAGGCCCGAACCCGCATCAGGCCGTGGAGCGAACCTGACGGCTCATACCGGTGCACCTTGCCGAATTCGCACAAGCGCACCGGCAGCTCGCGGTAACTGCGCAAGCCGTGCTTGAAAATCTGCACGTGACCCGGGCAGTTCATGGGTTTGATGCAATAGGTGCGTTCGTCCGGGGTCTTGGTGAGAAACATGTTCTCCCCAAAGGCCTCCAGGTGCCCGGACTGAGCCCACAGGCTCGAGTCCATCAATTCGGGCGCGCTCACTTCCTCGTAGCCGGCTTCGAGCTGACGCTGGCGCATGTAGGCAATCAAGTTCTGAAACACCTGCCAGCCCTTCGGGTGCCAGAAGACGGCACCGGGTGCTTCTTCCTGCAGGTGAAACAGATCCAACTCGCGGCCGATGCGCCGATGGTCGCGCTTTTCCGCCTCTTCCAGGCGGTGCAGATAGTCATCGAGCTGCTTCTTGTCGGCCCAGGCGGTGCCATAGATCCGCTGCAACATCTCGTTGCGCGAATCGCCGCGCCAGTAGGCGCCCGCGACTTTCGTCAGCTTGAACGCCTTCAACTTGCCGGTGGACGGCACGTGAGGGCCGCGGCACAGGTCCACCCAGTCGCCTTGGCCGTAGAGACTGATCTCATCCTTGTCAGGAATGCCGGCAATGATCTCGGCCTTGTAGACCTCGCCCTGGTGTTTGAAAAACTTCACCGCCTCATCGCGGGTCAACACGCGGCGAGTCACCTTCTGATCCGCCTTGGCGAGCTCGGTCATCTTCGCTTCAATCGCCGCGAGATCTTCAGTGGTGAAGGGTCGCTTGTACGAGAAGTCGTAATAGAAGCCGTCCTGGATCACAGGCCCGATGGTGACCTGCGCGTCCGGAAACAATTGCTTCACGGCCTGCGCCAACAGGTGAGCCGTGGAGTGACGGATGACCTCGATGCCATCCGGATCCCTGTCCGTGACAATCGCGAGCGAGGCGTCGCTCGAAATGAGGAAGGACGTGTCCACGAGCTTCCCGTTGACGCGTCCAGCCAGCGCTGCTTTGCGCAGTCCGGCGCCGATATCGGCGGCGACTTCGTCAACCGTTACGGGATTATCGAAACGGCGCTGACTGCCATCCGGCAGAGTCACGACAGGCATGGGAAATTACAGGGGTTATGCGACCGTGGATCGGCCGCGAACGATACAAGAGCGTGCCGGGTGGTGCAAGGAAGCCCACGGCCGGCTTAAATTCAGGCGGCCTTCAAATCAGGGAGCTGAAATGGACGACCACAAGCGAAACTCGCCCGAATTTCTGCAGGTGCTGCGTGAGGGGATGGCAGTAGCCATCAGCACCGTCATCCTCGCCCTCGCGGCGTGGACCATTGGACAGACGTTCCTGTCCGCCCGTGGCGAAAACGTAGAGGCATACAACCGGCAGAAGGACATCATGCTGTATGTCGTGTCGCTGTTCGGGACGGTGACGGGTTACTACCTTGGGCGCGTTCCTGCTGAGGTGAATGCGCGGCGCGCCGAGAAGGCAGCCAATGTGGCTCAGCAGCAGTTGTCCGTCAGCCAGGAGAAGCTGGGTGAGGCTTCAGCGGGAGCGGCCACCGCGCGTGAACAGAAGGCGCGAGCTTCGAAGCGGCTGAGTCAGTCGACCACAGAGCTTCGCAACGTATCGGAGGCTATTAGTAAGTTGCACCGGATTCCACGCAACGTGGGCGGTATGGGGATCCGCGCTGAGGATTCTGCGTCGGAGGCAGGTGGTGAACCGGAACTCAGAGAAGCCAAGCGGCGAATCGACCTGCTGCTGGCACAGTTGAGCGACGAGGACTGAAGACTAGTGCAGCGCCCTCGCCGGGTGTCCGTGCCCATGCCCCCACTGATCGGTAGCGGCACGATTCCTGCGATATCGGTCTACATGAATGGCCGAGTCCAAGTCTCTGGAACCACCCGCATGGCGCTCTTCACGACCGTCATTGTGGTGGTGGTATTAAAGCTCGCGCAGGAGGTTTTCATCCCGCTGGCGCTGGCGATCCTGTGCACCTTCCTGCTGGCCCCACTGGTGGTGCTGCTCACCCGGATTGGGACTCACCGGATCATTGCCGTGGTGCTGTCCATGTGCCTCGGCCTGGCTACCATCGGGGGACTCGGCACCTTGGTTTTCAATCAGTTCGCGGATCTTGCTCGCGAGCTTCCTAGCTACCAGCACCAGCTCCGAACGAACCTGGCGCAGTGGGGAGGCCTGTTACGGGGCGGCGTCGCGGAGACGACGGCCGCATTCGATCAGCTCACCAAGGAAATCGACCGCGTTGCGCCAACGGAGCCTAAGCCTCGCGGCGTATCGAGGGTTCAGGTCGTCGACGCGCCCGTAACAGCGCTGGAGAGGATTCGTGACGTCGTGGGTCCCGTCATCCGACCACTGGGTACCACCCTGGCGGTGATTGTCCTGGTGGCGTTCATGCTGCTGCGCCTTCCGGATCTGCGCGACCGAATCCTGCGACTTTTAGGACCGCGCTATCTGCACCTGACCACAGAGGCGCTCAATGATGCCGCAGGAAGGGTTAGCCGCTATCTGTTGATGCAGATTGTCATCAACGGATGGACGGGTCTCGCTGTCACCGCAGGGTTGTGGGCCCTGAACGTACCCAACGCGGTGCTATGGGGCGCACTGACGCTGGTGCTGCGATTCATTCCTTATGTCGGCGTGTGGATGGCCGCTGCCATTCCACTGGCGTTGTCATTTGCTGTCTTCGACGACTGGACTCGCCCGTTGATGGTCTTCGGGCTGTTCGCTGTGTTGGAACTATTCGCCTGGTCGGTCCTCGAGCCCTGGCTTTACGGCACTCACACGGGCGTATCGCCGGTGGCACTCCTGCTTGCGGCGGGCTTTTGGACCTGGCTCTGGGGTTTTGCGGGCTTGTTCCTCGCGGTGCCAATGACCGTGTGTGCGGCGGTAATGGGAAAATACATCCCGCAACTGAAATTTCTGCAAGTACTTCTGGGCGATGAGCCTGTGCTCGAGCCGTTCGAGCGGCTCTACCAGAGATTGCTGTCGAGCAACCGAGATGAAGCGGACACGGTGTTGGAAGCGGCGCTTCGGGAGAGCTCGATCATCGACGTCTGCGACGCGGTCATTGTGCCGGCGATCATGAGGGCGGAAGAAGACCATTCCCGGGGCACGTTGAACGACGTGAAGCGCCAGCACATCTTGGAACATGTAAATGAATGGGTGGATGAGCGCCTCGAAATGCTGGCACCCGAACGGTCCGGATTCGCCAATCGGGACATCGCGGACGCGCAGTCCCTCGTCTTGTGCGTCCCTGCGTCGGATCGTGCCGACGAGATTATCGCCAAGCTGCTCGAAGCAGCGCTGATCGAACACAAGCTGGAAGCGAAGATTGTGGGTCCGCGCGATGCCATCGAACTTGCATCGAATGGCCGCGTCCCGCGCGCTATCGTCATTTCGGCGTTACCGCCGGAAGCAGTCACCGCGGCCCGCACTGTCTGCAAGGAGCTGCGGAAGGACAACACCGGCGTGCCCGTCATAGTGGGGCTCTGGTCCGCGGCGGGAGAACTGGATCGATCCCGGCAAAGGCTCGCAGCCGCTGGGGCGACCCGCACCGTGATTACCTTTGCGGAGTGTTTCGCACTGCTTGAAGGCTCGCTGTCACCGGACGTGGCGGCACGGGTGGCGCCGGTGTCTGAGCCCCGGGAGGCGACTGAGGCATGACGGCCCACGCTGGGTGGGTGCGCAGGCAGATGGGTGGGGACGCTGGCGCGTGGGTGACGGACTGGGACCGCGCGGGCAAATGGCTCGGACCGCATGGGCCCCAGTGCGCTGTCGCGCGCAGCACAGCTCAGGCTCGCGAGGGCCTAAGACTCTGAATCAGAAGGGCTAAGCGCTCCAGTTGGCTTGATTCGCCCCGGAACCTCTTGTATCGTTCGCGCCCCCTGTTCGCATGCATTTGTAGTCGCGTAGCTCAGTGGTAGAGCACCTCCTTGACATGGAGGTGGTCGGTGGTTCGATCCCACTCGCGACTACCATCCCACCGTGCGTCTAACCGGCCGCCTTGGTGGGGAATCCCAACTCCAGTTGTTTGAGCCGCTCGATTTCATCGCGCAGCTTCGCCGCCTGCTCAAACTCGAGATTGCGCGCGCGTTTGAACATCTCCGCCTCGAGCTTCTTGATCTGACGGACAATCGTCTCCGGCCGCATGTCCGCAGGAGCCGCCAACTCCCCGCCCTTGCCTTTCTTGCGCCCGGCGGGCGTCGGCGCGGTTGCCCGTGCTCCTTCCATGATGTCCGCCACGGACTTGATAATGCCGCGCGGCGTGATGCCGTGCTCCTTGTTGAAATCCATCTGCCGCTGGCGGCGGCGAGCGGTTTCATCGAGTGCCCGCTGCATCGAGCCGGTTACCTTGTCGGCATACAGGATCGCCTTGCCGTTGATGTGCCGCGCCGCGCGTCCGATCGTCTGGATGAGCGAGTTGTCGGAGCGCAGAAAGCCCTCCTTGTCCGCATCCAGAATCGCCACCAACGACACTTCCGGCATATCGAGGCCTTCGCGCAGCAGGTTGATGCCGACCAGCACATCAAACTTGCCCAGGCGCAGATCGCGGATGATTTCCGTGCGCTCCACGGTTTCAATGTCCGCGTGCAGGTAGCGCACGCGCACGCCGTGCTCGTGCAGGTATTCGGTCAGATCCTCCGCCATCCGCTTGGTCAGAGTTGTAATCAACACGCGCTCATTCAACTCGACACGCTTGTTGATTTCCGACAGGACATCGTCGACCTGTGTGCCCACGGGGCGGATCTCGACCTCGGGATCGACCAGGCCCGTGGGGCGCACGAGCTGCTCGACCACCTGCGCCGAGTGCTCCGACTCGTAGTGGCCCGGCGTCGCGGACACAAAGATCATCTGCGGCGCGAGCTTCTCCCACTCTTCAAACTTGAGCGGACGGTTATCGAGCGCCGACGGCAGACGAAAACCATATTCCACGAGCACTTCCTTGCGCGAGCGGTCACCCCGGTACATGGCGCCCAACTGCGGCACCGTCTGGTGGCTTTCATCAATCACCAGCAGCGCATTGCGGGGCAGATAATCGAACAGGCACGGCGGCGGCTCGCCTTCCTGGCGGCCCGACAGATATCGCGAGTAATTCTCAATACCGGCGCAGTAACCGACTTCCTTCATCATCTCCATGTCGAACATGGTTCGCTGCTCGAGCCTTTGCGCTTCCAGCAGCTTGCCCGTGTCGCGCAGCTCCTTCAGGCGAACGCGCAAATCCTCACGCACCTTGTCCACTGCCCCAATGAGCCGCTCTTTCGGCGTCACATAGTGAGTGCCGGGATAGACGGTAAAACGCGGAACCTTGCGTGAAATCTGACCTGTCAGGGGGTCGAACAAGGCGATGGAATCAATCTGATCATCGAACAGCTCAATGCGCACCGCCTCCCGCTCGGATTCGGCCGGAAAAATGTCAATAACGTCGCCGCGGACGCGATAGGTGCCCTGGGTGAGATCGAGCTCATTGCGCGTGTACTGCATGTCCGCGAGCCGGCGCAGCAATCGGCGCTGGTCGGTTTTGTCACCGCGAACCAGGTGCAGGATCATGGCCAGATAGGCCTGCGGGTCGCCCAGACCGTAGATGGATGACACAGTGGCGACGATGATCGAGTCCCGACGCTCCAGGAGCGCTTTGGTTGCGGACAGGCGCATCTGTTCGATGTGCTCGTTTACGGACGAGTCCTTCTCTATATACGTGTCCGACGAGGGTACATACGCCTCTGGCTGGTAGTAGTCGTAGTACGAGACAAAATATTCCACGGAGTTGTGCGGGAAGAACTCCCGGAATTCGCCGTAGAGCTGCGCTGCGAGGGTTTTATTGTGCGCCAGCACCATCGTGGGGCGCTGGACGCGTTCAATGATGGCCGCAACGGTCATCGTCTTGCCCGATCCCGTGACCCCCAAAAGCGTCTGATGCGCCAATCCATCGTTGAGGCCCTCAATGAGCTTCTCGATGGCCTGCGGCTGATCGCCTGCAGGTGAGAACGGCGCGACGAGTTTGAAAGGGGTAGGTTCCATCGGCGAGATTGGTGAGCAAGGGCGTGATCCCGTAATATAGCCGGGCCGCCCGATTTAAAGCGATCTACAGGAAATCCCTCGTGACCCCACCCGTTTCACGACGCGTTCAGCGCGTCAAGCCCTCGCCCACGCTGGCCGTGACAGCTCGCGCCGCCAAATTGAAAGCGGAAGGCAAGGACGTGATCGGTCTCGGCGCCGGAGAGCCCGACTTCGATACGCCTGCGCACATTCAGCAAGCCGGTATCGACGCCATCAAGAACGGCTTCACGCGCTATACCAACGTGGATGGCATCAATGAGCTGAAGGATGCGATTGCCGCGAAGTTCGAACGCGACAACGCGATCAAGTACGACCGCTCGCAGATTATGGTGTCGTCGGGCGCGAAGCAGACGATATACAACCTGTGCATGGCGGTGCTCGATCATGGCGATGAGGCCGTGATCCCTGCGCCGTATTGGGTGTCGTATCCGGATATGGTGATGCTGGCGGATGGGTTGCCGGTGATGCCGTTCGCGGGTTATGCGCAGGGTTACAAGATTACGCCGCGCCAGCTTGCGGCTGCGATTACCCCGAAGACACGCCTGGTGTTGCTCAACAGCCCCTGCAATCCGACGGGCGCTGCGTACACTCGCGCGGAGCTTCGTGCTCTGGGCGAAGTGTTGCTCGAATTCCCGCGCGTGATTATCGGCACCGATGACATGTACGAGAAGATCTACTGGTCGTCCGAGCCGTTCTGCAGTCTGCTGACAGCCGTGCCGGAGTTGTACAACCGGACCATTACGATCAACGGTGTGTCGAAGGCCTATGCCATGACCGGCTGGCGCATCGGCTACTGCGGTGGACCGAAGGAAATCATCACCGCAATGTCCACTATCCAGGGACAGTCAACTTCGAACGCATCGAGCATCTCGCAGCGTGCCGCGGTCGCCGCATTGAACGGTGACCAGGAATGTGTCACGAAGATGAATGAGGCATTCAAGCAGCGTCACGACTACGTCGTGCACTCGTTGAACTCGCTGCCTGGAATTAGCTGCCTGCCCGGTGCCGGGACGTTTTACGCCTTCGCGGAGTGTTCACGCGCTATTGCCGGCCTCGGCTGCCGTGACGATAACGAGTTCGCCGAGCTCCTGCTCAACCAGGGCGGCGTCGCCGTCGTCCCTGGCTCCGGGTTCGGTGCACCGGGACACATCCGCATCTCGTTCGCCTGCAGCATGCAGACGCTGGAGAAGGCGATTGAGCGCATGAGCCGGGTGCTGGAAGTCGGCCGGCCGGTGGCTCAATCGGCCTGAGCCTCACCACCGGGGCCACGGATTTCGCGGCGCGTTCATGCGCGCCTTGACTAACCGGGCCCCGTTCTAGAGAATTCGCGGCCTTCGCGAATCCCACCGTGTGTTCCCCGGTAGCTCAGCGGTAGAGCGTCGGACTGTTAATCCGTTGGTCGTTGGTTCGATTCCAACCCGGGGAGCCAATTAAATCAAGCACTTACCGCCTCATGCCGGTTCGCACGGCGTGTTGGTTTTCACCCGCTGTTGCAGTTCTGTTGCAGTTTCGACAGCGCCTGGACGTGGCCGCGATCCCTGAGGGCAGCGCCCAGATCTTGCCCGCGACAGACGGTTATCCGGTCGGTGGGCGCGCCGCCGTTCGTTCGCCGTCCCGGCGCAGACGCGTCGCGCTATCCCGGCCGACGACATTCGCCCGCCACCCCGGCTCATCCCATCCGGACACACTCTCTAGGCCGGGTGCGACCGCTGTCCCGTAGGTGACTTGCCTAGGTCGTCCCAGTGTATCCGCGCCGTTTCACTGGCAAGAGCGTGTTTGATGACCTCACCCCGATTCAATCGATGGGGCGCGTGCCTCAAGAGAGGTCCGTCCGAGTGACCGCCCGCTTGACAGCGAACTGCGGCGCTGGGGGACAGGACGCCCGAGGCAAGTCGCCTCGATTGAACCAAGGATGACGATCATGACCACGCTGTATGTACTCAACAATGACGGCGAGTTTTGCGTCGCGAATGCCGAAGATGTTCTGGCCTGCGCGTTTCACTGGATCGACTATGACTACCGGTGTGGTGAGCCGGTGTTGGCTGACTATCCCAAGACGGAAGCGTTCCTGAAATTGCACTTGGGTTTGAAAGACTACGAAGTGTTTGGACTGCTGCATTTGAACCGGGCCCACCGATTGATTGCGATGGAGGATCTGTTTCGCGGCACGGTGGATGGCGTGTCGGTCTATGCCCGCGAGGTCGTGAGGTCGGTCCTGCACTTCGGAGCCGCCCAGGTCGTGTTGTATCATAACCATCCGTCCGGAGACTCGCGCCCGCGTGCGAGAGACATCGCGGTGACAAACAAGATGGTGGAGGCGCTGAAACTCATCGATGTCGAGATCCTCGACCACCTCATTGTCGGCGATCGGGTCTTCTACACGGCGAAGCAACTCGTGTCCGCCCTGGGCCCGAAATACCCTCTCGGCAGCTCCCGCGCCGAACGCCTGCTCCGAGCCTGCCGCGCGGCCGCGGCCCAGCGCAGCGCATTGTATCGGCGCGTCGGTTGGCCCATCGATCGTCGCACGAGCGCCCGACTGCGGATCGGACGGCAGTGGCAACGGCGCCCGAGCATGACGGCCCGCCAAGTCATTCAAGCCCTCGGTCCCGGTCCCTTCCTGACCGTGCATTGGGTTCAACAGGTCATGCGCGAATGTTGGCAGGCCTGCGGCCGGCACACCCCCGATCAGTGGCTGATCGGCCGGCGCGGATCCCACACTCGATGCCCCCCCTCTTCCCATCGCCGATCCTGACATCGACCGTGCCCGCGAGGGCAGGACCGCCCGATGCGAGTTGAATCGTGCGCGCAGTGCCGTACGATATGCGAATGACTCTTCACCAGTACATTCTTCGGCGCAGCCGAATCGTGTGGATCACGGGCGGAAGCGGCGTGCTGACCGTGTGGATCGTGGCGGCGCGCGCGCCGAAAGACAGCCTGTGGGCGCTCGCCGCTTCGGTTGCCCCGCCCCTCTTCTTTCTCGTGGTAGCGAACTTCTCGGGCGGCCTGCGATGCCCGAGATGCCATGCGCGGCTGGGTTATCTCGATGTCGGCAGCCGCCGATTCGGGCGTGCCCCGCGGCCGGGACTGGACCGGTGTTTGAATTGCGGGCTGCACCCCCGCGAAGAGATCCCGACGGGGTCGTGAAACGCCGCGCCGGCTCGCCCACCGGCTATACGGTGTTTCGCCACCGCGTTTGCTGAGGCCCCTGCCCGCAGCGGTATGTTGGGGAC
Organism: Pseudomonadota bacterium; assembly: GCA_018241505.1. GTDB lineage: Bacteria > Pseudomonadota > Gammaproteobacteria > Steroidobacterales > Steroidobacteraceae > 13-2-20CM-66-19. Next base: position 125,889 of record JAFEDS010000002.1, read on the forward strand.
ATGCGGCTGCTCCCCCACATCCAGCGACTCTGCGACGAGGGTAGCCAAGGTTGGCTGCTGGACATCCACTGCCCTTGCGGCCACTCGGGCTGGATCCCGCCCCAGCGCTTTGCCGCTCGCATCGGTTGGGAGGCGACGCTCGAGCAATTGCAATCCCGACTCCGCTGCACCACCTGCGGCCGCAAAGGGCTCACCGTGCGAGCTATCTCCGCTTCCCGACCCCGCGGCATTCCTACAAATTCGCACTAGCTGGATGTCGACAACGCGTCAGCGATCTGAGAATCGCACCCCTCGCCTGGGTCATTGTCCGGCCTGGGCCTCAAACGTGCATGAGGATTGTGCGGCGACGTGCAACGAGACGATGCGCCATGCGGCGTCGGTGTGTTTGTGCGTGCGTGCACCCAGGGCGTGCCGTCAGCAGGTTAAGCGCCCGAGGCTCGGAAGAAATTAAACCTTTTCAATACCCAGGCAATGAGCCAGGGTGCGCCTATTCCCCAGAGGGATCCGAATAGCAAAAGTTGCACACTTTCAATGGCGAACTCGTGGGACGGCACAACAACCGTCCGGGGAGGACTGGACGTCAGTGCATTGGCGACCGAGGTCGCCATGACGTAGACGAGAGCGATTCCGAGTCCCAGTCGGTAAGTCAGACACCGAGAGTCGGCGTGCCGCAATCCCAGCCACGCACCGAGCAGAGCGAGCGCACTCGCAACGGTGGCCAAGACGAGTGCCTGAGGGAACTCTTCCAGCGGCGTCAGCACGTGACCGTCAATTGAATCATGGTGGAAAATGCCGACCAGAAAGGCTGGGAGAAAGACGCCGGCGCAGGAGACGAGGCTGATGTTGAAGGGTGTTCGCATGATCTGCCACTAACACGAGAATAACGATACAGTACTGACTGAGGTCACCAGATGATCCAAGTTCGGCTTGTGACCGACGGTCGATCATTTCACGCCTGGTCGCCGTGTTCCATCTCTTCGATGTACAGGGGATGTTTTTCGCCAATCTGCGCCTTAAAACATTCGAGGTGGCAGAAGTATTGCTGGGAGCGTTGCTGCTCAGGCGCCGAGCTCCGATACCCGATGATGACGAGCGCACACGGATCCATCCAAGGGGAATCCCCGCCGTCGGGCTCCATGCCCATCTTGCAAAAGCAACATTCATACTTTCGGTCGCTCATCGGCGCATCCTAAACGAAAGCGGAGGAACAGTTGTAGGCTATGCCTTTCGGGCTGTACATTCGGTCTACAACTGACCATTGTTAGCCAACTTCGGAAGTTTGCAGTCCCGCACCACCCTGCCCGCATCATACCCCCTCGGCTCCTGCGCGCGAATCGGAGTTCCCGATAACCGCCACCCTCTCCGACCGGATCGCTCCAGACAATCGAGACGAGGGCACGGATAGACCGGCACCGGCACTCAAACAAGGAACTCGCCGATGGCAACAGACGTTACGCCGACTCGCCCAAGCGTCTTCAGGGAATCCTTGACGACTGCTCGGCTAACGCATCGCGTGACCCGATCGATCCGGAGTGATCGCCAAGGTGTGCTCATTAACAGGGGTAGCGATCAAACCGCTCCCCTTCAAAAGCGCCTCCAGCGCATCCGACGGTGGCAGCGTCCCCGCCACAGCGCGAGTCTGCCGCGTCCGCAGGACGTTGTAATCGAACAGCACTTGCGTGTCCGACTGTCTCGCAAACTCGTTCAAGGCGCTGGCTGCATCCGCGGCGGAAATGTGAAATTCGCCCGCGGGTTCGGGGGTACTCGACTGCACCGGCGGCTGTCCGTGCTCGACATTCCGGGTCTTCACCGCTGAGGACGACGCACACCCCGCCGTCAAAAACAGCAGAGCGATCAAGGCCAGCAATTTCTGGTTCACGGTCCCTCCCATGGCCAACTTGTCCGAAACCAAGCCCCAAAGGTGCTTACGACTGAAATGCCGCAACGATAGTACCAACGAATCCACGTCAGCGAGAACTCAGGCCGGCTCGCGCACGACAACGGGGCCTCGGACCTCTCATCGATTCATGCGAATTCCAAGTGGGAAGCTCTCGCACGCGCTCACGGGTTGCAACGCAACTTGCCGCCCTAACGGGCTCGTGCCGGTTCCGCAGACTCAAACAACGCATTAACCGGGGACCCCTCAGCTTCTCTTCCATGTCGTATCCCGGCTTTCTCGGACGACGCTGCAACATCCCCTTCAGCAGCGGCACAATATTTCTTCTTGAGCCGACCTAGGCCGAATCGGCCCGCCCGCCGCGCATTCGATCCCGCCGATCTTTACCTCGCCGACACTTCTGATAGGGCATGCAACGCCGAACGCGGATCGACGATCCACATCATCCGCCAACGTCACACGGTCTTATGCGCCGGCTACATACCTCCCGAATAGCCTAGGAAGAACGGAATAAACAGCACGATCTGCAGTGCCCCGAGTGCGACAAACACGGCGGGCGGCAACCGCTAGGCCAGCAACCACAAACCGGTACTCACGAACAACATGATCAGCGGGAAGTGCACGTAGTAATGCCACTGACCCGCATTCGGATAACCCGGTACATGGCGCTCAGTCACGCCGGTGATGAGATCGTATCCAACGTACGTAAACAAGGCCTACACCACCATTGCCACAATCGCGGCCACCCTTCGCTTCATATCTATTCACTCCTTCTCCGCCCAACCTCCAACTCCACGCGCAGGGCCGGACGCGGATCGAATAGCCGCACCCTTGGTCACCGACCGCTTTCGACCACATCGGTGCGCCGCTTGCCGGTAGGGATAGTTACCACGGAGCAGATGGCTGGGGCACGCTACACAGATCGCTGCTCGGCTCGTGTTGGCTCAACTGCTCGATTTCCGAAATAGGGCGATGAGTGCGCGCTTCTTCGAGCCTTCAGAATGATGTGCAATCAACTGATCGACGACCTCCGGCGCTGCGACGTCCACCAAATCCACAGTTGAACGAATCAATCGGTCAATTCGCCATCCGCACCCTGCCATCAGTGCCTCGAGAAGCGAAGGAATAACGACTGCCAGTAGCTCCGGGCTACCTCTAACGGCCCAGGCCACCGCATACAAACCGTCGGCACGACGTAGTGTATGGTCTTCGCCCTTGCCGAGTTCCACGAGGCGATCTAGGTGGAGGGCTACAGCGTCCGGGGCAATTCCGACCATCACTCTCAGCGGCCACGCAGAGACGGTGATGACACGATTAATGTCTTCCTGCATCTGAGCGCTAGCAAGGGCCTCCTCAAGTAGGTCCAACTTTTGCGCCTTGGTGCCCCAATGCTCGGCCACCCTCGATAAAGCCTGGCATCGATACCAAGGGTGTTGAATCGATCGAGCGACCTTGAGCGCTTCCTGGGGATTACTCGAAGAGAGCTTACCAGCAAGTGCGCGACCACGAACGTCGTCGCGCGTAATAGGTGTCTTACTCATGCGCCTCTCCGTGGCCTCACAGGGAATGCCTTAAACCAGTCTATCGCGACAACTCGAAACGGGATCTGCTAATCGTTGCCGTCTGTATGTCTGCAAGCACTCCAAGAGTCAAGAATCCCCACTTTCATTGTCGCTTCGCATTTCAGCGTTGTCTTTGTGCTCACGAGGACGTACAAAATACGCAAACACGACTACCGCGCCTGCCAAACCTAACGGTATCCATTCGTAGTAGGCAGTGGTAGCCCACAGAACCTTCGCCGATATCAGCAATACTATGTATACCCACGCTAGCCACAGCAACCACGGCGCTCGACACTGGGGACAAATCGTCCGTCTGAGGGCGTAGATCGCCGATCCGATCAGAGCCATTGCGCCTGCAACAAGGAGCGCGGCCCCCCACCCGGCTGACACATGAGCCAATAATACCGGGGAGAGGATGAGAGTAAGGAGCCCGACCGTCGCCAGCGCCGCGCAGCGCACCAACAAACCCGCCGACCCCGTCGCAGTTAAAATGGGCTTGGAATAGCTCACCATCGAATAGTCACCTTCCTCATCGTCTTCGCCACTGCCCGACCTCGACCTCTACTCAGCGCCGCTCGCCGGCCTCCGATCCGGGATGGTAAACCGTGAATTCGGCCGCATGCGCAAACACGCACCCCTCTTTGGCCAAACGAACCAGCAGCCCACCTACCTCGAGCGCCTCCGCCGCTCCGAGTTCGACGGGATCTCCGCAGGGCTCACGCACTTTCAACACGATGGCTCCCGATCCTTCCGCCCACACCACCCTCTCGCCGCCGGCGAGTTCATAGATGGCGGGTTGGCTCATACTCTGCTGCAACAGTAGGTCCCATCGATCGATCCCAGTACCTCTTTGCCCCAATGCCTTCCGAAACAACTTGACCGCGCCCGTGTTGACCGCCTTGGCGACGACCACGAACTCGCTGTACAGAGCGTCCCCGACTCAGGGCAAGAGCATAGGACCTTGGAGAATGACGACATTACCCGAGCTCGTCACCAAGGCCAGACGATCGGGTAGTAGTCGGACAACTCGCCTCGGCACGCCATAGTCTGTCGGAATCGGCGTCTCGGTGATTACCGCCTGGTCGATAGGAGTGAGCGTGCTGCCCAGAAATGTTGCGATTCCCAACTGACCGGACGGCCCACTCACTGAGCCGTAGGTGACGTAGAAAACCTTCCCGGTGCCCGGATCGCTCGCCTCGGCGCCCAGGGGCGTACCGCAAAGATCGGTGGCCGCCGAGAGCCGCAACGGCAAAGGTCCGAAGGCGGTTCCGGCAACCGTGTCGAAGCCCCGCCCAAGCGCGCGGTACAGATGGCGGGTAATGGGGTCAAAGCTCAAGTCCCGGCCAATGTTGGTGTCGGCCTCGTCGGAGTTGAAGTCGGGATTCAACCTCGTGGCACCCGTCACGCCGGTGGAATCCACCGCCAGTGCGAAGAATGCTGCTAACGAGTTCTCACCGTACACAGTGTTAGCATCCCCACCCCAAGCGAGACTCTTAATCCCGGTTTGCTCCGGATTGTAGATCGCCGGCCTCAGGCGGGTACCGTCGAAAATGGCAACGCCGAGATCGCCATCGCCGCACTGTTGCGTTTGCATTTGCGCCCGCGCAATCGCAACGGTGCTGCTTGAGCCGGGTGCAATGCTGATGGAACGCCCCAGCGCGAACGGGAAAAGCGCTGAGGTGCCACCGTTCAGAGGGAGGACAGCCTCAACGGCAAGATTGGGCGCGCTCAATCGCGCCACGCTGTTGCTGTAGAATAGCGTCGCATACACGGCACTACAATCTTGCGAGGCTGCCAGAATGTATGGCTCGCTTCCGGCGTAGGCGGAGTTGGTGACCATACCGCTCTGGACGTCATAGGTAACTACGGAATTCGGGCGGAAATTGGACGCGCCGGAAGTAGCCACATACAGGTGATTGCATGAATCAACGGCAATGTCGTTGGCTCCGAAATTCAATACCGTATACCTCACCGTGCCATTGGTTCCCTCAAAGGAACCCGACGCTACCATGGCTGGGGCTGCAGCCTGCGCCTCGGCCCCACCCGCCTCGGCGAATGAGCCGCTGGCAATGATGAAGCCATCCGCATCTGCCCATGCAAGGCCGTTGGTGCTCCACGAAATGAGCTTGCCGTGCATGGCGTTCAGAAGGCCTTTGAACGTGATCGTATCAGTCAGGTTGAACGTATTCACATCGAACGCATTCCAGGTCATTCCGTCTATGGCGGGACCGAACGGGCTATTGAACATGTGATTTTGCACCGAAAAGCTCTTTTGATTCGCGAGCAACTCCGCGCGTGACCATACGGGATTGTCGTAGTCCACGAATTTTCCCAGTTGTTGTACGGGTCCGGCAAAATCGAGGACCCGCCCATCGTCGAGATAGGTTCGCGTCCCGTTGATTCGACCGGGCGCAGTGATCGGCCATGGATTGGCTTCGGCCACGGTCAATCCGCCGGCAGAAACGTTGAGCCTTGCAATTTCAGCGGTAAAATTCATGGTTGCATCGAGGTTCATCGCGTCCGCACTCCAATGCAGGTCAGAGGCTGACACAACGAGCCCAGAAGTCGGCGACAATTCCAAAATGCCCTGCAAAATGGACGGGCGCAATACTGCGTTGTCGAAGATCTCAACACCCGGTCTGTTGTTGAGACCGGCTGCGTCCAAGTTGTCGGCGATCACGGCGATTGTTGTTGGGCTCATCGGCGAGACACGAATCTGCTGAACAGTGGTCGTCGCCGTTCCTACAGGAATGGTGATGTCCTCAGTCAGATTCGCAGTGTGGATGCGAACGATGCCTCCGCCCTTCTTCAGACCGGCATACACGTACTGCGCATCCCCGGATAGAGCAATCGTATTCGGCTCACCACCGAGCGAACGTGATGCCTGAACGAGCCCTGTCTTCGGATCGATGGAAACAATCGAGCTTGCCCTGGCGGGGGAGGCAGCGGCCGTGACGACATGGATAAGCCCATGCGCTGCGTCCCACACCGCATCATTCACCGTGAGTTTCACGGTCATGTAGGTTAGCGACGTTCTACCGCTGTCTGATGCCAGCGTTTGCGTCGCCAGAGGCGGCGGTGGTTGAGTTACAACTGCACCGGTGTTACCCCCACTAGCGCCGCCACCACCCCCGCAGGCTGCGAGTATCAAAGCTGACAGCAGAACGCCAAAAGACTGCTTCCATGACATCCGTTTTCACCCTTTGCCGTCCGTGAGGCTGATGAGGCGCTCCTGGCGGTGTATGTTCTGATTTCGTCGAACAGTCCGATTCGTATTCTGAGTATCTTCGGGTCATCCGATCGCAGGCTGTATGACGGGTATTACGTTAAACAGCCCACCCGTACGCAACGCAAGCCCCTAATCGAGGTCCTTTTCGTTCTTCTTATCGATGATTGTATCGGTTTGACTTGCCCGGATCAAAGTCATTGCCGACTCCTGGAAACAGCGGCGTTGCTTCCGAACGAACCAGCGGCGAGCAGCGATCCGCCAAGTCGACGGGGATTAGAAGTCTCACTCCGACCCTGACTGCTGTAAGGCGATGGATCCCATTTTGAGTTGATATCCTGCAACCCGCAGCGATTCGAGTAATCGGGCGACCTCTTCATAGGGTACCGTCTTCGATGGTCGAAGTGCGACATGTGCGTGGGCCGGGATTCGCGGCTCAGAGCGCATGAGCGCGACAATCTCTGTACAGCGCGCCTCGCAGGCCACCTGCTGATCGTGGACACGACACAGCCCGGCTTCACTCGCCCCTAGTTCTACGTTCACCAGTCCCGTTTGCGTCTCCGTGCGAAGCCTGTTCGGGGACCCACTGCACGCGGTGAGAATACCGAGGGCGACAGCCAGCAGATTCGAGAGTCTTTTCATCGCGTCCTTGTCAACGTCGGCGTTGGTCGCCCGTCGCAGTCAAATCACCGGCTTCGATCAACTGGCGCAAGTCGGCGGGAATGCGACTCCATATAGTGCTCGGTATTACTTGCAACCGAACCCCGTACTCGCCATCGGCCGCGGCGATGATCTGCTGGTAGAGATTGATTGCGACCCAGCGCGCCGGCTCATAGCCATGCAGTACCCGTCGCCGAGTGTTCCATCGAATGCCCATCGCGGCACGCCAGATGTAGGCGAACTCGTTGGCCGTGGCGGCTAACGGGCGCACAAACAAGTATCCCTGATCATCGAGGCCTATTTCCTCGATCGGCATCACTTGGCTCATGCGCGCGGCGCCAGACGATGGATGGCCCATCATCTTGCATCCCCCTTCGCCTTCGCCACCGCCATGCACTCGACCCCATCCCAGCGCGGCTCGCCGGGCCCACTGAATGCTCGATGAGGCCCGCCGCACGGTATCCTAGCAAGTCGTCGCTCCCACCCTGGCCCAAGACCGCGTCCCCCGCCCACAAGTCCCGAGCCGGGGCGCGCGGCGCCGAGCACGGATCGATCCTCCGTCTCCGCTCCACCGCCCGAATCAGTTCTAACATCAACCGCCCAATACATACATCCCAGCAATTGTAGATTACCGCGACACTGCCTCACCGCTTGCGCTTGAATCGGACTTCCCGACCTCCGCCGCCGCTCTCTCCGACCGGATCGCCCCAGAGGATCGAGACTCGAGCACACGTCAGTGAGAGGGATATATATTCAGTTACGACATCCGATCCAACGGCATCAACGCCTCCCCGCAGAACCGATCCCCCAACCTCCCGCTCCGAGGCGCCCCGCAGCGGACACGGATCAACTTCCTCGATCGCCTCAACCGAAGGAATGCTCACTCAAAAGGAACATCGTTGGCGCTCGATGGCACAACCGTAGCCGTTCAGCAGTTTCGTTCTTTCCAGGCGTGCTTGACATTCTTCGGTATTTTGCTAATTTACGAAATATGAATTTGGTCTTTAAGGCCCTCTCTGATCCGTCGCGGCGGCAAATCCTGCATCTGCTTCGGACAAAGCCCATGACCGCGGGCGAACTTGCAGAGCATTTTTCTCTCGCCAAGCCCACCCTGTCGGGCCATTTCGCGGTCCTGCGCGAAGCCGACCTGATCGAAGCCAGCAAACGCGGAACCGTTATCACCTACATGCTGAAAGTCACGGTTCTCGAAGAAGCCCTCCTCTCCTTTGCCGAGATGATGGGCATCGGCCTGCCCACGCCCACGCCACTGAAAAAAGCCACGGGGAAAGGAAAATGATGGACCGCAAGTCACTGTGGATTTTCCTCGCCGCATTTCTCGTGGTGACCGGCGCCAGTTTCTGGCAGCTGAGCCTGCTACCGGGCTGGCGGCAGGTGCCGCTAGGGGCACCCCACGGTCACAATATCGTCAGTGGTCTGTTAGTGTTGGCGGCGCCAGTCTCTCTGCTGTCATTCCTGGTGGCGCCGCTTATTCAATGGCTGGCGGCGCCTCAGGAAGCCCTGCCGTCCTGGCGGCGTTGGAGCGGAAAGTGGGTCGTTTCTTGGAGCGTGTTTTGGGTCCTGTTTCAGGCCTTCGAGCTTGCGCACTCCCTGGGCATGGTATCGCTGTCGAACCTGGGCACGGCCCGCGCGGGCTCGGTGATGATCGGCATCGTTTTCATGATAGCGGGCAACTTCATGCCAAAGGCACCGGCGCTGCCCGGCAGCAACAGCTCGCAACTCGCTGCCTGGCGACTGAGCCGGATGTCTCGTTTCGCAGGCAAATTGTTTGTAGGCTCGGGGCTCGCCTTTGTCCTGGGTGGCATCCTGTTGCCGTTGGAATATTGGAACGCGGTTTTCCTTTGCCTGATGCTGGCCGCGGTGATGTCAGGCATCTGGTATAGATTCAAACTAGGGCGTGATCGGTTGGTTACAACAGCACCCGGTCCATCATCACGAGCCAACATTTGAAAACACAGAGACGGGACATCGCAGCACTCCTACACGAACATCCGCCATGGTCGGATTTTCGATCTCCGCCTCCCTTCCGACCGGATCGCCCCAGAGGATTGAGACTCGGGCACAAGGCGATGCAGGCACCCGTGGCGAGGACCCACTCGATCCTCAGCACCGAGAGAGTCGCTCCCGCGAATGGATCTCGTCAATCCGAACGTCGCCCAACCTCCGACTCCGGGAGCGCAGCGCCGGACGCGGATCGACTCCCCCATCGCCTCGACCGAAGGACCGTTCACGACCCGGAGTCAATGGCGACGCGCGGCATCGTCCAACAGCCCAGTACGCGATCCGTCCCAGCTCGCGTGCTTAGATGAACCAGACTCACCATCCCGGAAAGTATCATGATCGCGCCACCGCGCCTCATCACACGAGCCAGGGGCGGGGGCTTCGGGTGTTTGCCCTGCTGGACGTCCCGACAAATGGTGGCCATGGGTGACTTGAGGCGCTTCCATCCCTCCCGCGTAAAGTCGCCAGCCAACCAACTACCGCATAAGAACCATGGGCAGGCAACGTTAAATGCGACGCTCGACACACTCCCCCAGCCTCGATCAATCGCAAAAGCGCCGATCACGGCACTGGCCGAACAGATCACCACGGCAATGTTAGTCCGCACGGATGGCGACATTTCACTGAGCATCGGAACGTGTCAGATTGCTTAGATATATACCTTTCTGACATTACTGAAGAGGACACCGGCGTCGGATTCCGGGTGCGCCGCGCCGGACGCGGATCGACTCCCCGAGCGCGTCAAGCGACGGACCGCTCAGGACAAAGAGTCTGACCCCCTTTGAGGTGACCCCGCGAATGGTACGGTTCCGGAGTAGAGTCTGGCCATCAACTCAACTCCCAGCCTCCATCCATGAGCATCTGCGCCCCATTCGCATGAGCAAGGGCGTGCAAACGCGTTTTAGAAGTGCGTGTCATGACGAATGATCTGACTCTTCAAATCACCTCGCGCACAGCCACCCCCGATACCAGACGACGCCAGGATGATGCCTAACGCCCGGGCCGGACTATCGCAGTCTCGCCCAGACGCACGGGAGATTCTGCGCAGTCTGAGCTGATATTACCCCAGACTCATTGACCCTGACACATGAGGCCATCGCTGAGCAGCATCGACCAAGTTCCCTGTCGATCGAAATTCTGCGCCAGACCGTTTGGGTCGCTCGGCCTCCCGTCCTGACGACCCAGTGCATGGGAAGTAAGATAAGTCGGAATATAGTCAGGCGGCCCAATCCTTCTGACTTGTGCGCACAATTTCGAATGCTTTCCGGCATCGTCGTGCAAAGACTTTACGGCGGCGCGGAAACCCTCTTTTTGATCCGCCGTGAGTTCATCACCCACGTTGATGACTAGAACGGGGATGCCCGCGGAGGCACTCGGGTCCGTGATCCGCGCAGCGTCAAATCGCGCATAGGCGCCAGCGAGCGAGAACAACGGTGCGGCCATCTCATACTGATCCTTGTCGAGGCACTTCCTCGTCGCGCTGTACAGGTCCGCTCCTGTGTATTGAGGCTTTACCGCCTCGATTGCGATGCATCCAATATTGTGAACCGGGGCGAGCTGACCTTGTGCCTGTAGTCCGGTAGCGAAATGTTGATGACCCTCGGTGACTCGCGGCTCGCCGGTCTGAGAGCCTACTGATGGTCGGTCGGGCTGCATTGAGTTGCGTGCGGCGAGTGGAACTATCGGCGGCACGGGGATCGAACCCGCCAGAACGACTAAAGATACCAGCCGATTGTCGGTCCCGAAGTCATATCGAACGGACAGGGATGAGGCGCACGTGTACATGTAACTGGTCCGATCTGGGAAAGCCCGATTTGGTACAATCTGTGAGGGCGGGCCAGCGCGATCTAATATGGTTTGGCGTAGGTCTCCAATGTGGGTGCCACAGACCGTCGCGGCAAACGGTGCATTCAGTCGAATCCGATATATTTTGTTTGCGCTGTCGAAAAATACGGTTAGGCCCCGATCTAGAAGAATAAGGACTTGTGACCCCGGGGTTACATTGTTGGCAGGAATCAATGGGGTAGTGACCCCATCCAACACTTGGCGAACCTGTTCGATGGGATCACCAATCGAGACAGCCTGCGCAGGTTGATCTGCAGTCGCCGACGCGAGTGACCAAGGAACACTCCCTAGAAGCACAATCACCCGGCATTCAACGCCGAGAGTGATGCCCTTCCGAAACTGTGTCATGAGTGCTCCCTGTCTTCGATGTGAACGGCGACGCGCTGGGACTGCCGCGCGTGAATGACATCATAGAGTGACTCCAATTGCGAAATTGTGATTCATCTCTCGGAACATAGCCGAGAGAGTTGGGTTGACACTTAAAGCAGAGGAATAGCTCTATCCCGTCGGCGTCGAGACGCGCGACCGACGAGTCAACCTCATGCAATGAGGCCGTCGTATCAGCAGGGACGTCTTCCGCGGTAAGCCCGTCCTGCAGCTATGGGTGCAACTCCGTCCAGCCGCCATGGGCCCCACCAGGGCCGCTTGCACGGTCGCCTTCTGCTGGATCGCCCGAAACGCACTGCTCGACCTCCGCCACCCCTCTCCGACCGGATCGCCCCCAGAGGATCGAGACTCCGGCACCTGCCAGCTAGAACAGTCGCCCGCTGGCAAAGACTGCGACCGACTCCATTGCACCACACGCTAGAGGCGAACTCGGTCGCTGGCTCCCCGCGGACACCACGCCACCGATCTTCACCCTGGCGAAGCCTCGGACTCGCGGCGCACAGCGCCGAGCGCGAAATGCCCTATTCACCGCACCGCGAATAGACGATCACCTCTCGTCGATACCGCAATCTTCGAAAATGGAACCCGGCAGCAGGATCAGCGCAGCCATCGATATCGCCGACGGCACCACCACCCACGCAGCCATGACGAGCTTGGCTGTCCCGAGCTCAATAGAGCCCGCTCGAAGCGGCTCCCATTCCAGCGCAACACCCACAACCATTTGAGCGAACAATAAAGCGGGAACCCGCAAGTAGAGTGTTCCGAGATTGCGCCGAAACTGGACACCGGATTGACACGATGGGCAAATCCGACGACCGCGATTGATTTTCCATAGCCCCCAGCGCTCAATGGACTCAACAACAATCTTGGCGCTGCACTGTGGACAGATCGGTTTTGCCATTCAATCAGCCCGCAGTGCAGAGAAACCCGTCGAACGCAACATTCGAGGAACCCGCGTAATCAACGTCATGCCTCCAGTATAGAGGTTGGCATCATTCAACGTGCGTGCCCGTCTACCGCAGGCCGCAAATATCGGCTTGCGGACAGCGCGCCCCGCAATCAGTCAAAGACTGATAGCCGCCCCTGCTGTCAACGCCGCCGACATGGGCACATTCGGCGGGTCGCAACGGGTTTGCCACCATTAGGTCAAGGCCCTCTGTCGGAGGGCCTTCCACTCCTCAATCTTCTTCGGTAGCGGAAGGACGTATCGACCGGGCGTCGGACTCGTATTCGGTAGTGTCATGAACCGATGCGTACCCAACATCGCACTGCCGCGAACGTAACGTTGGAATCGCTTCTGCGCGCCCACCCCATTGAACACCACCGCCGTGAGCGCCGGATACTGCGCGAACAACGCCGGAAAGTCGTTGACACGCCCCTTCTGAATCCGCGAATCCAGACTCCCCTCCCGATCCGCACCCTTCAGCACATCCCACAACGCCAGTCCCCGACGGTGGAGAAACCGAACGCGCTCGCTGTACTTGGGGCTGGGAGACACCTCAAAGACGGCGGCGAGAATCGCCCAAAAGGGATTGCGCGGATTCGCGTAGTACTGCTGCAGCCGCAGCGACTCATCGCCCGGCAGCGTGCCCAGAATCAGCACACGGGACGTGTCCGAGATAATCGGATCGAGACAGGACTTCACAGCCACTCCTACGCTTCGGAGCGACCCGATGGCACCGTCAGCGCCGACTCACCTCGCTTCGGAGCTCGTTGATACTCCCAGATTTTGTAATCCAACGCGCGGGGTGTCAGGTGCGGAAACTCCGGCTTCAAATCCTGAACCGCCGCTGCCAATAGAGGTTGCGCTTCCGCAATGCCGACCGAACGGGCCAAAGCGGTTTCCAAAAAGCGAAGAATCATACGATCCGGTTTTATCAACTCGTCTGACCCCGCCAACATCCAGAAGTAGCGAAGGGAAATCCCGGAACCCTGTCCCGGAATCGCTCGGATGTCGGCCTCCAGCGCCGCATCCGGAAGAGTCGTCGCGATATCCTGCAGATGCTCGAGTTGATGCCGGCGGAGCGCCCGGGCGAATCGCCATACGGCTTCCGCCTTTAAGATTCCATTTCGGATGGAAGTCCGTTGTCGATTGGCGAAAACAGAGTTCGCCATCTGATCGACACCGAGCTGTTCAAAGTGATTGCAGAGATCGCCCAGCGATTCCTGATGCTCGGCGGCGGGAATGGGATCACGCGGTCCCCGGCACTGCGACAGGTGAAAACGAGCGCAATAACGCCGTACAACCGCCTGCACCCCGCCGTAGCGTACGCCGATGGAGAAAACGGCGTCGATGACACACAGCGACAAGGAGTTGTAGTAATAGTCTGTCGGAAGATCTTTATCGACCAACGAAAGCACAGACCGTGCATGAGCCGCAACTCTCTCAGCCTCGGCCGGGTTCGGGCGGCAGTCGGCAATATTCATTCGGTTACGGGCCCCATTTGATTCCTTTGAATGTATCTCGAATACCTGTGTTGAAAGGGGTTCCGATTAAACCCACACGACCGCACCGCGCCGGCCCATCGTCATGCAGCCGCCCAATGCCTTCATTCAGCCGGAGCCCCAGAGGATCGATCGACAAACCATTGCTGCTCCCTACCGCCAGGCAATGTCAGACGTCAGTGAATGGCAGAGAAATTAATCCAAGAACCGTCAAGAGCAGTACCCCCATCACACTAGCGTAGACGGGAACCAGCCAGGCCGCTCGGGGCCGCAGGTGCTCTCTGACGAAGAATGTTCCACCCACCAAAAATGCGAGCAGGATACCGAGGCACACCCAGTCAGCCGGAGGGCCGCCAGCCTCGCGACGCACCATGAGATAGGTCAGGCGCGCAGGGCCTGCAAATAAGAGCGGAATACCGACCCATGCGAACAGCCAGGAGAGGAGTCGCTTCGCCTCATGATCCATACCTGTTACGCCTGTATTGACCGCACACGACCCAACGTCTGCCATGGTCAGGACTTCCCCAGTTCACTAAGTCCCGACACTAGCAGCAGCGATTCCAGAAAGCGGAGGCACAGTGTAGTCACCCAAAACGAGATCGGATTTTGGGACCGCTCAATCTCCCCGCCGAACCAAGAGGCTACACCCCGGCGGATGCCGAAGCCACCGAACGAGAAAAAGATCGGTGCCCCCAGCAGCTCATCGAGGGGCGACAGGGCGCCCTTGAAGGTTCAGTCCGATGTGAGGCCCAACCTCGCCAGATAGGCCGCCAGATACTGCATCGTTGAAATGAACCAGATTCGGGAAACCCACCGCCGTTCAGGCACGATCGCACTCCCTCCAGTTGTGATCTCAGTGCGCGCATCTATCGGACAACGACAGACGACCGCGGTCTATACCCCACTCTCAACAATTGGCGCGCTCGCTCCTCGGCTGTGCTCTCCGCCGCCTTGCCCTGGAAGACCTCCACGACCTCGAGCGCCCAGTACCCCTTTCGAACATACGCCGGGCCGGTCACAATCACCGCCGCCTCGGCACCCGCCCGCAAGCGCACGCGCGACCCCCAGGGCAGCGTCACGGCCGGTGGCACGCGACCACCCACCGGCGCTAGCGGCACATACGCCGCTCCCCGAAGGACCGCCGCCAGTGCCGGGGCGCCCACCTTTAAATCCGTAGAGCCAACATCGCCGCCCGGCCACTCGGTGATCTGCAATCGGCGCCCGCGTCGCCGCGCCGCCTTCAGCAACAACGTCGCGACCGTCACCCGATGGCAACCCGGCAACCCATCATCCTCTCGCAAGACTGGCTCGCAACAGGAGCAAAAGAGGATGTGCGCCGACATTGCCGATGGAGCTCGACGATGAGATCGAGCAATTCCTCGGCCGCCGTCGGATCCGCAATCTGGATCCGCTGTCCCCGCTTGCCGAGGATCCGCGCGTTCCCTAACTGCCGCATCCACCGGTAGCGCGTCATCCCCACGATCGCTTCAAACGTGTGGTCCTTAAAATCATGCGCACGCATCTTGCGGGAGATCCGCAAATCCACAAACACCGGCGGGCGAAACTCGCCGCCGCTCGAGCGTATCCACCGCCCGCACGAAGTGACGCGAGGCGCTGCCCCAGCCGTGATAGCCCCAGGTGAACGCCTGCAATGAATTCATTTGTAACGCTTCATCCGTCCGACCATTTCGCAACAACTCGACTTAGCAGCTGAGACTTCAATCTCAACGCTCCAGATCCACGTCGCTTAACCGTGCCGGCCAAACTTCTCCTCACGCATGCCCTCAGGCTCTAAGGTGCGAATCGTGAATCGAGCATTGCGAGCAGACGCTGTGCCTTCTCGTCTGCGATAGTCACCGAGGTACTGACGGGGTGATATAGATCCAATTCCGCGCGCAACTGGGCCGGCGGGATCGCGTCCTGCAGGTGCCTGGCGGTTGCCTTCCACTTAATCGTAAGCCGATGGCGCAGCACTCCCGAGCGGCGGTCGTCCGGTGCACCCTGGGGTACCAGACGATAAACAGGATCCTCTAACACACCCCAACCGAGGGCACCAAATCCCTTCGCATAAGCCACAATTCGATCGCCCCGCATATAGCTCTTCAGCAGGGCCTCCCCTTCATCGTCCGGCACATTGTCCCAACTCGTTGGAATTTCTCCCTGGTCCCGAAGATAGGTCCACCAATCGTCATCCGCAGCTCCAATGTTGTGCCAAAAAACCGCCGGCTCGCGGCCCAGACTTCCAGAGAACGTCAAAGGGAAAATGTCGGGTGGAGATTGGTCGAACACGACTGAGAAGGACAGGAATCGTTGCGAGTTCACCTCCATCGGCGCGTAATCCATACACCGAAAAGCGATGCCATTCGATCCGAACCACTTCCCCATCGAGAACAGTGCACGATCGAAGCTGCGCGCCATGAGGATAATTCGCTGCCGACGATTGACGTCCTCGTAAGACACACTGCCGAGAAACGATTTGATTCGCTCTTCCAGCTCCTGCAACTGTTTGGGATTGCGACGGAATTGACGGGCGAAATCGCGCCCACGAAACGGCGTGAACGCCGCAAGGTATTGCAACGCCTGGGTAGACGCACCCGCCGGGGCCTGGTCGCGCTTCAGTTCTATAAACACGCTGCTGCCCTGCTGGTCCAGCGCCACGATGTCCGCGCGCTTCTTGTCCTGAGTTGACACCTGATTCTTCACCACGAGGAGTTCCTCGCCGAAGATCGACGCGTTCAGAATCCCGGATTCAGCCCCCGGACCGCTTATGAGGTACTTTTCGAGCTCCAACTCCTTCGGGCTCCAATTCGAGCGATGTCGTGACAGTGAGGAACCATCCGGCGCAACTGAAAACAACATCTACGATCTCCATCCATCGACGCAGTCTATCAAGCGAGCGAGCAGATACGTCTTTTGCCATTGGTCTTGCCGTCGGCTCTCCGCCTCCAACCCCTCCGACGCCGGCTCGACCCCGCGGACGCGCCGGATAGCCCGCGCCCGCGCGCACGCGATAGATAACAACGGGCGCTCCGTGTCATATACCTCTTTCAGATCCGCATCCTCGCCGACCGGCTCGACCCGAGGAGTGGATCGAACACGTCGACCCAACTCACCACCCGACGTACTACGCCAGCACCGCACAGGCAGCGTTCAGATTCCGAAGTATCGAATGACGTGATTGAAGCACTCCAAATCCGTCTTGGAAAACGGCACCGACTTACCTACCATGAGATCCGCGTGGACCGCGGCGTTGCGGCGCTTCTGGATCTCTCGTATATGATTCATTGGAAAGCCGGGGGCTTGATCCAGCTTCAACAACTGTACGTAATCCAGCATTTTCTTGAGGCCGAGGTTCGAGTCGCCGCGCAACAGCCTCGGCTGCACATCGGCATCCAGCAGCATTTGATACAGGATCATTTCACAAATGGCACCGGCCAATATGGTGGCCGTTCTGAATCGGTTCTTCGAGAAGTTGAGTCGATAATCTCGGTAGAACTCATCCAACAAGTGCGCAAACGGGCCTGGCGGTTTCGCCACCACCAACTCGCCGACGGATTGCCCTTCCTTCACGGACTCGGGAAATGGAACCGGCAGATCAAACAGCACGTTGCGAGGAACACGCAGGATCACCGATCCCGTCGCCTCGGACGCCAGATAGGCGCGTATCTCATCGTGTGACAAATACCAAAGCAGATAATTCGGAGTGACTCGGGTCGCCTTGGCGTAGGCGTTCAGCGCCAACGGCACCGAGAATCCCTTATGAGCAGCCTCTTTCTCCAGAATGGACAGCCGCACCGTCCGGTCGCTCGACGCCATCGACACTAACGTGCCGGCCGGAATGCGCGCACCGTGCTTGATCGGTTCAATGAGCTTACCGAGCTTCGTTCGGGAACTTCGACGGAACTCGCGATCCAACAGGCTCGCAATGGCGGAAGGAACGGTCATGCAGATTTTCGAGTACTGCGTGATCTAGTTCGCTTGAGCGACCGCGTGACCGGCCGACTGATTTTGCTGCGCAGCCGCTTCTCGGCATTTCTATGGTCCTCCGACCCCTTCCCGACCGCCCGCTTTTCCCGCCCCTTCCGGATCCGCTCCAGCAACACACTCGCCGGCTCATCCATCGGATCCTGCGACACCAGCTCGCCGCGAAAGGCCTTTGCCAATATAGCCGGGACGCACTTATCCAAGCTATTCATCGCCGACGTATATCTGTGACCGAGTCCGTCCACACACGCAAACAGTTCACCGCACCGGCGGACAATTTCCATCTGCTCCTTGAGTGGTGGGAGGGGAACAGGCACCCGTCGCAGATCACGAATATGTAGATTCTTCATCCCGCTACCCGTGATCTCAGATGCAACATCAATTGAGTCCATCCATGCCTCGAATGCTATCTCCATGTACTGAACCGAGACATGGTTTCTTATCGGCTTCACAAGCGCAACGCTAACAAACAAGCTGAATTCTCTTTCATCTGCGACAATCGCAGTACGCCCGATGGTGCCGCTCTTTGTTACCAGTAGGTCACCCATCTGGGGGTTACAGCGCTTCGCGAGTTCATGATGCTCCTCGGCAGAAATGAATCTGCAGTCGTCAAAGAACACGGATTGCTTTCGAACATCCTTTACCGAAATGAATGGCACGCCGCGAGGCTGATACTTGGGCGTAAAATGAGTTCCGTCGACCACTTGCGATGCGAGCCTGTCTATGGACGCCCACCGCCAACTCTTTGGGATCTCTGAGATGTATGGAGCAAGCGGTTGAGTGGCGGCTTTCAGCGATCCGCGGTTGTTATCCGCCCACGTTGCACTCCTCGCCATATGGATTTCCGACAGCTCATCCTCTATTCGACTTTTCGGATTTTCTTTCCTCCACTCCTCCGTCAACTTACCCGACACCGCCGCCTCGAGAACCGCCTCCCGAAACTGATTGAGAATTTTAGGAAAGGTATCTAGACGACCGCGACACGCCGCAACTCGAATGATGAGTTTTCCAAGCAGATCAGCGATGCGCTGCTGTTCCGCGAGAGGCGGAAGCGGAATTTGAAATTCGAGGATTTGCTGCTTCGTGAGAGCCTGCCGTGTCATTCCGTAGTTTTCGGCCCCGATTTTCGCTTGCATTTGCGGGCTAGAAAGGAACGCGACAAGGAATCTATTGTCAAGCGCTTGATTGGGCCGAATTATGCAGACGTGCTGATTCACTCGCGCACCATCCATGTCGTCCGGGGCAACAGTGACACGTCCGATTGAGGCGCCTGTGATATTCAGAAGCACATCACCCGCACGGACCTCCACGTTGGCCAACTGGTCCGCCTGATCCTGATCGAGGTAGGCGAGCCCCTCTCTCTTGAACCCAAAGAAGACTACGTTCATCGACCGTATCAAAGGCACACCGGTGGCCTGATACGACTCCTTTCCACCCCTTGGAGTCGAACCGCTGCCAACTTTAAGGGTTAAATCCGAAAGGGCGACCAATGGCCACCTGCTCACGCCTCCACCTCTTCATCTTCCTCACCCAATTCCACGAGAATGCCGCGTAACTCCAGGATCGCTCCCTCCAGCTCCTCCATCGCCTGTCGCGCCAACACCGCCGGCTCCGGGAGTTCCCCGCCGTTCCCTTCGCTCTCATCCCGCAACCACGCGATGTCGAGGTTGTCATCCCGCTCGGCGATCCACTCGCGCGTGAATTTCCGGAACTTCCCTGTTTCACCGGCATCCTTGCGCTTCTTAAGACTCGCCGGCAGCCCCAGCGGATCGGACCCAAACGCCTGCTCAAACTCCCCGAAATACTCGCGTGTCAATTGGGTACGCTTGCCGAACTGGGGCGCATTTGCGCGCAGGTCGTATACCCACACTTCCTTCGTGTTGCCTTTGTCCTTCTCGCCGCGGGTGAAGAACAGCACGTTGGTTTTCACACCTTGCGCGTAAAAGATGCCGGTGGGCAGGCGCAGAATGGTGTGCAGGTTGCACTTGTCCATCAGGTCCGCGCGAATCTGCTTGCCGATGTTCCCTTCAAACAATACGTTATCCGGCAACACGACCGCCGCACGGCCACCGGGTTTCAGCCCGCGGTAGATGTGTTGCAGGAAGCAGAACTGCTTGTTGGAGGTGGGATAGGTGAAGTCATCGCGACTCGGCAGCCCGCCGCCTTTTTTGGTGCCAAACGGCGGGTTGCTCAACATCAGCGTCGCCGGCGGCATGCGCTTGTGATCGTCCGACAGCGTGTCGCCAAAGAAGATACCCGACGCCTTCGGATCCGAATCGAGCCCATGCAACATCAGATTCATCAACGCCAGGCGATGCGCGTCCTGCACGTGTTCCATGCCGTAGAAGGTCTCGCGGCGATACCTGCGTTGCTGCGCTTCAGTCCATCGATCGGGGTTGCTGTGTGCGCGGATGTAGCGATCGGAGGCAATGAGAAAGCCGCCCGTGCCGGCGGCGGGGTCCTGGATCACATCCCCCAGCGCCGGCTTCATGACGGCGACCATGGCATCAATCAGTGGCCGCGGCGTGAAGTACTGGCCCGCGCCCGACTTTTTCTCGCTCGCATTGCGCTCGAGGAGGTCCTCGTAAAGATCACCCAGCCCTTCCTGACGCGCGACATACCAATCGAGCTTGTCGATCTCCGTGACCAGCGTTGTCAAGGTGGTGGGTTTGCGAATCACCGTACTGGCATTCGCGAAAATCTCTTGAACGAGCTTCGAGCCATGCGTACCCAGGTGGATCAGCAGGAGCTTGTAGAATTCGAGTCGATCCGGCGCCGTCTTGCGTTCGAGGTCGTCCCAGCGATAGCTCTTCGGGAGCTGGTCCTCCGATTCGGTCTCTTTCGCCATCTTGAGGAAGAGCAAGTACGTCAGCTCCGTGACGTATTGGTGATAGGTCACCCCGTCGTCGCGCAAGTGGTTGCAGAGATTCCACAGCTTCGCGCCAATGTCGTGGGTCGCGGTCGTCATGTCGTTAACAAATTGTCCTAGGCCGCAGGCGGCCACACTGAGTCATTGAATTGATCGAGGACGGTCGCCAACTGGCCGTCGAACACCTTGTCCAGTCGCTTGAAACCGCCACCCTCGCGTCGAAAGATCAGATCCGGTTCGTCCAGCGCCGCCCGATCGACCAGCAAGTTGGCCTTGGTCTGTTCGGCAATGCGCGCCAACCAGGTGCGCTGCTGCGTGGTCCACTTCCGACTGCTGAGGATCATCTGCAGCGCCCGATTCACCCGCTCATCATACGGGACCAGCGCGTCCCCGAGGGCGGCCTGCCGGATGAAGCCGAGGATGCTCGCAGCCATGTCCTGATTCGTCATCTCCCGCCAGGCAACTTCCAAATTGCTCTCCGTAAACCCGGCCTGATCGAGCGCGAGGAGGAGTTCGCGGAGTTGCTGGCGGGTGAGGTCGCGCGGGCGCGTCAAGACGGCCGTGAGCGCGGGAATCCGATTCCCATTCGTCTGGATAAAGGCCTTGAACTCGGCGATGTAGTCCTCCGGCTTCTTCACCGTTCCATAGCCACGCTCGATGCCTGCCAGGGTGTCCGCATGCGTGGAAATGAAAATGGGATCGCCGCGCGCCCCGCCCTTGCGATCCAAGATTTCCCCGAGCTGCGGATTCTGGGTGAACCAGGCGGCAATCTGCGCCAGAGTCTGATGCTGCAACTGCTCTAGGAAGGCGTCCGGCGCCATCCCACACGTCGTCTCGAAATCCCGCCGCGCGCGCTCGTCCAAATGCCGCTTCTTGCGCTGCAGTTTTGCCCTGAACTGATCGAGCACCTCTTGGACCGCCCCGGGATCTTTCACGGTCGCGAGCTCGCGCGCCAATTGGGTAAACGAAATCTGCGGATCCACCACCACCGGTTGCATGGCGGTGATCGGCCCCAAGGCTTCATACAACCGCACGGCATCAAAGATCCGGAAGGCCTCTTTGCCGATGTCGGGACACAGCCGCGTCGCACGGCCCAACATTTGATCAAACAGGATGCGGCTGTTCACCCGGCGCAGAAAGACGATGTTGCAGATCTCGGGCACATCGATGCCCGTGGTCAACAGATCCACGGTCACCGCCACACTCGGCATGCGCTCGTTCTTATAGCGCCGAATGAGCCCGGACGGATCATCCGCCGTGCCCGTGATCTTCAAGACCG
The DNA here is from genome assembly GCA_018241505.1 of Pseudomonadota bacterium. Classification (GTDB taxonomy): domain Bacteria; phylum Pseudomonadota; class Gammaproteobacteria; order Steroidobacterales; family Steroidobacteraceae; genus 13-2-20CM-66-19. The sequence continues at coordinate 148,062 of JAFEDS010000002.1, forward strand.
CATCGTCATCCACGTCACCGTATCGCTGCTCAAAGGCGAGCTTCAGGAGCCTCACCACCTCATCGGCGTGCGCGTCGCTGACGCAGAACACGAGGGTTTTCTGTCGGGAGCTAGGATCGATCTCGGAAGCGAGGAATTCACAGACGACGCGATTGAACGACTCCGACAACACTTTCCGGTTGAAGTCCTCAATCTCGAGCCGGATCTCATCGGGCGCCTTGAAGAGCTCAATCTGGTTTTTGCGCGGATCATAAGCTTGAATGTCCTCGCCCTTCTGCCAGCGAATGCCCGCCGTGGAGAGCTCCGTCTTGATTTGCACTGGCGGTTCGTGATCCACCAGGAAGCCATCAATGACCGCCTCACGATAGCTGTAGGCGAACACCGGCGTCCCGAAGATATCCACCGTGTGCAGTGCCGGCGTTGCCGTCAGCCCAATCTTCACCGCATCGAAATAGTCGATGACCCGTCGGTATTGCGACACATAGTCGTCAAAGTTGCGAAAGCTCAACTCCCGGTCCGACAGATCCCGATCCAACAGATACCCGCGATGACACTCATCGACGACGATGCAGTCATACCGGTCCACCGGCGGCACCTCCCCGTCGTCCGAAGGAATCAACACCCGCTTCACCATCCCCTGAATGGTTGCAATGTGGACCTTGGTATCCGTATCCGGTGCGCTGTCCTTCAACTCCTTGATCCCGAACACGGACGCGAACGTGTTGAGATTCTCCATGCGCGTGTCTTTGAACGCATTCGCCGCCTGTTCGCCCAACGCGGATCGATCCACCAGAAATAACACTCGCCGGAAACGCTGGGTCTTCAAGAAACGATAGATGAGCGCAATACACGTCTTGGTTTTGCCGGTCCCCGTTGCCATGGCGAGCAACATCTGACGTTGCACGCCCGTTGCCAGCACCCGCTCCACCGCATGGATCGCCTCCCGCTGGTAGGGTCGCAAAGGAAAACCATAATCAAACGGTTCCAGGGCAAGCGCCGCATCTGCCTGCGCCGTGTCCTGCTTCAACATCTCCTTCAAGCCACCCGGCGTATGCCAGCTCTCCAAGGGACGTGCGAGATTGTGGGATCGCCGCACATCGCAAAACCACACTCCACTCTTACTCGCAATCTGCTTCAAGTACGGGCGGCCATTGGAGGAGAACACGAACGGCAATCGATACTCTCCCCACGGTCCGCCGAAGGCGGTGAGCTCAGCGGAGACAGCAAATCCGCGGCTGTAGCGCTTGGCCTGTTGGAGCGCGGCGGATACATCGATATTCTCGCGTTTGGCTTCAACCGCGCCGACCGGCATCAGCCCGACAAACAACACATAATCCGCCGGACCGTTGGAGGTGGGCCACTCCGCAATCGCCAAATTCCGGCCCTTCTCCGGTCGCGTGCCGCGACCATATCGCAGGACCGCCGAATCAGCCTCCCACCCGGCCGCACGCAGTTGGCGATCGATCCGGACGCGCGTGTCGGCTTCGTCGAGATCCACCTGCTCGGCCGCGTCGTTGGCGGACTGTACGAGGTGATTGAGCACATCCGGCGGTTTCGCCGCCGCCGTCGCCTGCAGGGCCGCCAGCCGCTGTTCCAGAGCGGCTTTGGCCTGTTCGGCCTCAGACGCCATACCCCCCCAGACCGATTGGTCCTGCTGAGCGGCTTCGAGGCGGGCGCGGGTCGCCGCGAGCTCCGCGGCCGTCTGCTGGTGCGTCGCCCGATAGTCCTCAAGGGTTTGATTGAGGCGCGCCAGTTCGGCCCTGAGCGCCTCGCTCTCGTCCTTCGGCGCGACCGGCGGCAGAAAGGGCCCCGACTTGAAGGCCTTGTCCTTGAAAGTCCGGTGATACCACACACCCAACTGCCAACTCAGCCGCAACATCGCCAGCGCCGTGCGATGGTCGCCGCCCCCGCGATGGCTCGCCGCATTGCCGGCGTTCTTGACCTCGTGAAAGAGGGTGGCAATCTCGCGCGGCACAATCTGCGAGCCCTGCAGGCGGCGCAGCAGTTCGGATTGCGGCTCCTCGGTGGAGGTATAGAGCCCCGCGCGGGAGGCCACCAACTGCGCCAGCACCTCGCCGAACTGCCGCAGCTTCATCAGGCAGGTATTGGGATCGTCGGCGAAGTACTTCTCGGCCAGCATCCCAAACCGCACGAGCTGCGCATCGTGCACCTGAAGAAACCCAAAGTTGGAGGGAATCGAACCCGCCATCGGCTAGCGACTACCGATCTCGCGTGCGCTCAGACGTGCTACCGCATAGCCATCCATCCCTGCGTCCCTCACTTTTCTTATTGAACTGAGGCCGGGACCTATCCTAGCACCCCTCCGACCGGACTCGGCAGCACCGCGGATCACACCTCGTGGAAACGGCGACGTGAAGCATAGGACTCCTGACCAAATGGCCGCCCCGATCCGATCCAGGGCGCACGCGCCGATCACGGATTGAACCCGCTGCGTCAAACGAAGCGACGGGTATCGCACCCAGAACACCGCCCGGCGTGACGAGCGGGCACACACACCCGGACTAAATCCGTCCTTGCCTGTCTGTTTCACCCTACCACGCCGGTCTCGCCGTCAAGACCCTGCGCGCGGGAGGACGCGTGCTCGGCGAGTTCCGCTTCGCTTCAGTCCTGACGGCTGCGCTGCGGCGTGCCTCCGGAGTTCCCGACGGCAAGTCCGCCGTCGCCACGCTCCTGAGGAGCCAACATCATGAATACCGAACCCAACGTCACCGCGAACATCGATTCCACGAACGACACCGACGCGCAACTTCATGCCCTCATCCCGAGCCTGAGTCTCGCGCACTTCATCCAACAGCGCGCGGCCACCCTCGAACGCCTCACCCACGCTATCGCCCTGCTGCGCGAAGCCGATCAGCTCGCCGAAGCGGCCCACCTCGGCCAACCATGCATCGAGATTCAACAGCACGGGCGACACACCACCCCCATCACCGACGAGCAGGCGGAAACAGCCGCGCGTCAGCACGTCGACTACGGCGGCTGGAGTTATCTCATGGAGCAATCAGGACTCGCGAGCTTCATGGACGCAAAGGCGCGTGAGCAGTGGCGCCAACAACTGGAGAGCCACGACCTCCCGGAACTCACCGCGGATAACATCCGCAGCACCTTCGCCTTCATGCACGGCAGCCGTCGCGAGATGTTCGATCGGGGCGTCATCACCCTCTTCCAGCGACTCTCCTGGGACTACAAAACGAACCAGCCGTTCCGCTTCGGCCAGCGCATCATCTTAAACCACCTGCTGCAGGTGTACGGGCGCGACACCCACCAGGCCTTCCTCAATCACACCACGACCGACCAACTCGACGACCTGCTGCGTGTCTTTCATGTCCTGGACGGCCAACCCGAACCCGACCACCGCCAGGGGATGTACCGCATACTGAGTGCGGCTCTGCACGAACACGCCACCAACTGGAGCGGCCCGTACTTCTCGTTGCGCTGGTTCCGCAAAGGCGGCGGCCATCTCACCTTCACCCGCCCCGACCTCGTGGATGCGTTGAATCGCATCCTCGCGCGTCACTTCCCGAACGCGCTGCCGGCGCCGCGATGAGGCGCTCGCCCGGCCGCGCAGGTGCGCGGCCGGGCGTTTGGTGACCGGGTGCCCACTGGCGATCCAAGGCGCGCAGCGCCGGACACGGATCGAAAGCACGCCCCTAAAAGCACTGCCGCTGCCGCGGGGCCCCAACCGCTCGCTAACCAGCTAGCTACGTGGCCACCCGCCCCTCCGTCGTCCGGACGCGCTTCCGATTTCGGGCGACTCTCGGACGAGGACCGCCATCGGCGGCAGCGCCGATAACGGAATTCCGAGGCTCGGACGTCTACCTTGAATGGATTCCGCATCACCCAGAAATACAAACACAACGCCACTCCTCAGGCCATGAGCATCTCCGCCCTCTTCGATCGCCTCGGCGCCCCGCTGCACAATGTTCGCTACTCCTGGGGAGGCGTCCGCGCAGACGGCGCCGTGATCCTTCGCGTCTGGCAGGACGAAACCAGTAAAATCGATGGCAAACGATGCGTGCAGATCACCAACCATGAATTCTTTCGGGGAAAAGCGCCCAACCTGGGATACGAAGAGCGAAATCGCCAGATCGATCTCATTCGCGCCGGCGCTCGCTGCTGGATGATCATGTGCGAACAGGTGCAACCGCCTCTCGTGCCCCGTGAGATCCATCAATTCAACGGAAACGAGCTCTTCGTAGGTGGCGAACTCCTCGAACAGGCCGGCGAGACTTGGATCGAATGGGTTGACCGCATACCGGTGCAGTCCGTGACGCGCGGATGAGCGCCGCATACCATGACCCGCCCGCCCAGATCCGAAGTCGACGAGGCGCAGATCGTCGGCAACCATAAAGCCGACCACCTCTATACCCACGAATGGACGAGCGGCGAAGGCCGCTACCTGAACTTCGTGATCGATGAACAGGGCCGGCCCCAGACCATCGACGTCGAGTTAGAACCGCATGCGCGCAATCGGATCAAGGTGACGATTTCCTTTGTCCACGACCGAAACGACATCACGAAAATCGAGCTGAAGAAGTTCAAGCTCTACAAGCGCAAGGGTTGGCAGCCCTGCCCGGACGACGAGACCGGATTTGGCAATCAACACATCACGCTACGCCCGTACTCGTTTGAGAAGCTGCTCGCTTTCCTCCAGTTCGTCTCGGGACTCGACATCCCCGGAATCACCCAGCGGCGCCTCGCCCTGTCGATCGACGGGTCGCAGCCTCTTGACGATGAGACAAAGCGCAAACTGCGTACACTGCTGGCACGCAAAGGTGGATCCGAACTCATCGGGGAGCTGCTGCGAACGGGGCTGATCGCGACCGAGGATCTCGTCAACTTGGGCTACCGCAAGCAGCAGCTCGCACTCTTTGAAAGGATGCTGGCCAGTACGGATGACGTGACCACCTATCAAAGAGAACACCGGCTCCGCGAAGACCAGCCCGAATCTGCTTGGCAACACTTCTTCGAACAGAATGAATGGATCTTCGGCTACGGGCTCGATTACCGATTCCAGGGAATTCTGCAATCCCAATTTCATGCCTCGGATACTGACGCAGACGGTTCACAGTCCGTGATCAGCGACTTCTTGCTCGGTGATAAGCGTTTCACTACCTTCGTGGAGATCAAAACGCCGCAGACACTACTCTTCGCGGGGACGCAAAACCGATCACGCACGTGGCGACTGTCCGGCTCGCTACTCGACAGTGTCTCCCAGATCCTCGAGCAGAAGGCGGCAGGCTTGCTGAAATTTGATCACGGAACGCTATATGACGCCAACGGCAGCCGCATCACGCAAAAGCCCTACGATCCGAAGGTCATCCTCTTGATCGGGCATTGGGATCAGCTCAATCAGTCAGCGGATGAGCGCGAACAGGAGACCAAACAACGTACGCTGGAACTATTCCGGCGTGATTCCCGCAACATCGAGATCATCACGTACGACGAGCTGTTTGAGAGGGCGAAGTTTATTGTGGAGCATCGCCAGCGAGCTACTTCATGAAGCGCCGCGTTCCACAGCATACACGCAACCATCGAAGGCCAGTCGTGCCGGCCGAAATCCTGTTCAATGACTCCAGCGGCTATCGCAGTGAATTAGCTCGTACAACGCCCAATTCCGCTCTACTCAGCCGAGTCACCTCACATGCCAAAACTCCGCCAGGACATGATCGATGTCGCTTTCTATCTCTACCCTAGCGAAGAAGCCGCGGCAAAAGGCCGGGATTTCGGTGGAACTGGCTTCTTCGCTATTATCGCTTCCGAAACAATTCCCGACTGGGTGTATTGCTACGCTGTCACGAATTGGCACGTCGCCGTTCGCGACGGATGCTCCGTCATTCGAGTTAATACAGTTAGTGGCGGGAGCGACATCATTCCCCTCGATCCGTCTCAATGGTTATTCACACCGCAGGGTCCCGATCTGGCAATCGCGCTAGTCACGCTGGACCAAAATCGCCACCGAGTCAAAGGGGTCGGCTTATCCGCATTCGCATCCAGCGAAACGATTTCCAACTATCAGATCGGTGTGGGAGAAGATGTGGTCATGATCGGCAGGTTTGTAGACCACGATGGAGGAATCGTAAACAGACCGGCCGCAAGATTTGGAAACATTGCCGTCATGTCTACACCGCTCCCACAGGCAACAAAAGGCATACACGAAGCCTACTGTCTTGATATGCACTCCCGGAGTGGGTATTCGGGTTCCCCAGTCTTCGTTTATCGTACGACGGGAAGCACCATCGGAGAAGGCTCCGTCATCAGCGGAGATGACGGGTTTCTATATCTGCTCGGGGTGCACTATGGCCAATTCGTAGAATACTGGACTCTCCAAGATGTGGACGAATCTGCGAAGTCCACCGGTGTACCCGCTCACACAGATGCTGCTGGCAAAAACGCCCGGATGGTCAGAGGTCTGAGCGGCATGACCTGCGTCGCGCCCGCCTGGCAACTCCGGGACTTACTGTTTCATGAATCCGAAGTAAAGCGCCGCGAGCAGCTCGACTTGAGGCGTTTACGCGAGATTCAGACTGTGACCTTCGATACCAACCCTCCTTGAGACATCGCCCCAAGAACCCAAGATAGAAGCAAACGAACGCAGTCCACTGTCCAAAACGACTATCGCGCTTCCTTGGCGAGGGAAGGTCTCCCACCGCCTCCGACGCAGCGCCGCCAGCTCGCAACCTTCCGGGCCTCACGAGCCGGATCCTCCCCGAAGTCCGACGCCTCTGAAGCAACGCGCACGATCGCGGACACGCCCAACAGCTGCCGCGCGTGCCTTCGCCCCGGCGGCCACTTCAAAATC
>JAFEDS010000030.1:0-1260 GCA_018241505.1 Pseudomonadota bacterium
ATGGGCACCAGGTTTTGGGTGGTCGCCGTTTGAGGCGGTGCGCCTGTATTTGATAAAGCGGTAGTCGGGATGTTGGTTGTGATGCGCCGCATCGTTCTTGTGCAAATTTGAGGCGTACGTGGAAATGGCTAAGGAAAAATTCGAGCGGACGAAACCGCACGTAAACGTTGGCACCATTGGACACGTTGACCACGGCAAGACCACCTTGACCGCGGCGATCACCACCATTCTGTCGAAGAAATTTGGCGGAGCGGCCAAGAAGTATGATGAGATTGATTCCTCGCCCGAAGAGAAAGCGCGCGGCATCACCATCAACACCGCCCACGTCGAATACGAGACGGCCAAGCGTCACTACGCCCACGTCGACTGCCCGGGCCACGCCGACTACGTCAAGAACATGATTACCGGTGCCGCCCAGATGGACGGCGCCATCCTCGTCGTGTCCTCCGCCGACGGCCCCATGCCTCAGACCCGTGAGCACATCCTGCTGGCCCGTCAGGTCGGCGTGCCCTACATCATCGTCTACATGAACAAGGCCGACATGGTCGACGACGCCGAACTGCTCGAGCTCGTCGAAATGGAAATCCGTGAACTCCTGTCCAAGTACGACTTCCCGGGCGACGACACCCCCATCATCGTGGGCTCCGCCCTGAAAGCCCTCGAAGGCGACCAGAGTGACATCGGCGAGCCCAGCATCATGAAACTGGCCGATGCCCTTGACAACTACATTCCCGAGCCCGAGCGCGCCATCGACAAGCCCTTCCTGATGCCCGTTGAAGACGTCTTCTCCATCTCCGGTCGCGGCACCGTCGTCACCGGCCGTGTCGAGCGCGGCGTCATCAAGGTTGGCGAAGAAATCGAAATCGTCGGCATCGTCCCCACCGTCAAGACCACCTGTACCGGCGTCGAAATGTTCCGCAAACTGCTCGACCAGGGTCAGGCAGGCGACAACGTCGGCGTCCTGCTGCGTGGCACCAAGCGTGAAGAAGTCCAGCGTGGCCAGGTTCTGGCCAAGCCCGGCTCGATCAAGCCGCACACCAAGTTCAGTGCCGAGATTTACGTCCTGTCGAAAGACGAAGGTGGCCGTCACACCCCGTTCTTCAACGGCTACCGTCCGCAGTTCTATTTCCGCACCACCGACGTCACGGGCAGCATCGAATTGCCGGCGGGCACCGAGATGGTGATGCCTGGCGACAACGTCAGCATCAAAGTCTCGCTGATTCAGCCGATCGCCATGGACGAAGGTCTGCGTTTCGCCAT
>JAFEDS010000030.1:1350-6799 GCA_018241505.1 Pseudomonadota bacterium
GGCCGTATGCCTGCCCCCGGCCTTGAGTAATACAGGCCAATAGCTCAATTGGTAGAGCGTCGGTCTCCAAAACCGAAGGTTGGGGGTTCGAGACCCTCTTGGCCTGCCACAGGATAAGCCGTAAGGCGCACAGCATTCATGGCTGACAAAATCAAGCTGCTGGTAGCGGTATTGCTGGTCATCGCAGGGGTGGCCGGCTTTTATTTTTTTGCGGATGCGCCAACCGTGGTGCGTGTCCTGTCGGTGATCGGCGGCGTCGTGCTGGCGGGCGTGGTGGCGGGGTTGTCGGCCCCGGGCAAGCGCTTTTACCGGTTTGCGCTGGACTCGCGCGATGAGGCCAAGAAGGTTGTCTGGCCGACGCGCAAGGAGACTGTCCAGATGACGGGCGTGGTCATGGCTTTTGTGGTCGTGATGGCGTTGTTCCTGTGGGCGGTAGATGGAATTTTGTTGTGGCTGGTCAAGCTGGCCATGGGACAGGGGAGTTGAGTATGCGTTGGTACGTGGTTCATGCCTACTCCGGCTTCGAGAAAAGCGTTGCGCGCAACTTGGTTGAGCGCATCGAGCGTGCTGGCATGAAGGATCGTTTCGGCGAAATCCTGGTGCCGGTGGAGGAAGTGGTGGAAATGAAGGCGGGGCAGAAAAAGACTGCCGAGCGCAAATTCTTTCCCGGCTACGTCCTGGTTCAGATGGAGATGGACGACGATACCTGGCACCTGGTGAAGAGTACGCCCAAGGTCACCGGTTTCGTCGGCGGAACGGCGACCAAGCCGGCGCCCATCTCCGAAAAGGAAGTGCAGGCTATCCTCGACCAGATGCGCGAGGGGGTAGAGAAGCCCAAGCCCAAGGTGCTGTTCGAGGTGGGCGAGGTGGTGCGGGTCATCGATGGTCCGTTCACCGACTTCAATGGCAATGTGGAAGAAGTGAATTACGACAAGAGCAAGCTGCGCGTGTCGGTCATGATTTTCGGTCGGGCGACGCCTGTGGAACTGGGCTTCGGTCAGGTCGAGAAAAGCTAGTCCAGGCGAAAGTAAAGTCTGGCTGGGTGAGGTCGCTTCGGCATCAGCCTGGAAGCGGCATCAAATAGGAAGGTAGGTCCGGGCAACCGGCGAGGAGCGCGAGTAGGGCAACCCCAAAGCGCGTTGGTACTCATTTATTAGGAGCCATCATGGCAAAGAAGATTGTCGGCTACATCAAGCTGCAAGTGCCGGCGGGTAAAGCCAACCCGTCGCCCCCCATTGGTCCTGCGCTCGGTCAGCGCGGCCTGAACATCATGGAATTCTGCAAGGCGTTCAACGCCAAGACCCAGGGCATGGAGCCTGGTCTGCCGATTCCGGTCGTGATCACTGCGTTTGCGGACAAGAGTTTCACCTTCATCATGAAGACGCCGCCCGCGACCGTGCTGATCAAGAAGGCGATCAAGCTCGACAAGGGCAGCGCCAAACCGCATCTTGACAAGGTGGGCACGATCACCCGCGCCCAACTCGAAGAGATCGCCAAGACCAAGGAACCCGATCTGACTGCGGCCGACATGGACGCGGCGGTACGCACCATTGCCGGTACGGCCCGTTCCATGGGCATCATCGTGGAGGGAGTCTGAGATGGCTAATACATCCAAGCGCCTGCGTGCGCTCAAAGAGAAAATTGATCGCAACCGCAATTACCCGGTGACGGACGCCTTGCAGCTGGTCAAGGAAACAGCTACGGCCAAATTCGACGAATCGATCGATATCGCCGTGAACCTCGGCGTCGATGCGCGTAAATCCGACCAGATGGTGCGCGGCGCCGTGGTTTTGCCCAAGGGTATCGGCAAGACCATTCGCGTGGCGGTGTTCGCCCAGGGCGATAACGTACAAAAAGCGAAAGATGCTGGTGCGGATATCGTCGGCTTCGACGATCTGGCGGCGGAGATCAAGGCCGGCAAGATGGATTTCGACGTGGTCATCGCCACGCCGGACGCCATGCGCGTGGTCGGCCAGCTCGGCCAGATTCTGGGTCCGCGCGGCCTGATGCCGAACCCGAAAGTCGGCACCGTGTCGCCTGACGTGGTCGGCGCAGTGAAAAATGCCAAGGCCGGTCAGGTGCAATACCGTACCGACAAGGGTGGCATCGTGCATTGCACCATTGGCCGTGCTTCGTTCAGCGTCGAGGATCTGAAGGAAAACCTGGCGGCCTTGCTGGACGCATTGCAGCGGGCCAAGCCGGCCAGCTCCAAGGGGGTCTACTTCAAGCGCCTGTCGGTGTCGAGCACCATGGGCGTGGGCGTGCGCGTCGACCAGGCCAGCGTCAGCGCATAAATTTATTTGAGGGCACGCCGGACGGTGTGCCCCAGTCTGAACTTTGGGCCGTCAGCCAGATGTTTGGTTGACGGGTTGTCAAAGACCGTAGGCATCCGCAAGGATTTAATTGCCGGTGACTGACAAGTGGGCGATGAGTTACATCCTCTGTTTGCGGGTACCGGGCCCTACGCAGATGGCGTTCCCCAGCAGGATTTTCCTGTCAAGGCCGCCAGCCGGAGCGCCCCGTGGGCACAAGCGGGTAACGCTCCGTAACTGAGAAGGAGGTAAGGCCTTGAGTCTGAATCTTGAAGAAAAGAAAGCCGTCGTTGCCGAGGTTGCTGCGCAGGTTGCGGCTGCCCAGACGGTTGTTGTTGCCGAATACCGTGGCATCACGGTGGAGCATATGACCCAGCTGCGTGCGCAAGCGCGCAAGGAAGGGGTCTATCTGCGCGTGTTGAAAAACACGCTGGTACGCCGCGCGATTGTGGATACGCCATTTGCAGGCATTGCCGACCAGCTGGTTGGTCCGCTTGCCTATGGCATTTCCAAGGATCCGGTGGCTGCCGCCAAAGTGATGCACGAGTTTGCCAAGACCAACGACAAGTTCGTCGTCAAGGCCGGTGCCATGCCCAACTTCATCATGTCCGCCAAGGATGTGGGGAATCTGGCCAGCATGCCCAGCCGCGAAGAACTGCTGTCCAAGCTCTTGGGCACCATGCAGGCCCCGATCGCGCAATTCGTTCGTACGCTCAACGAAGTGCCGACCAAGTTCGTTCGCGGGCTGGCTGCGGTGCGCGACAAGCAGGCTGCCTGAGCAGCCTGCCGACATCCGCATATAAACGACATTGATTTTTAATCTGAAGCATAATTGACAGGAGTAATACAAATGGCTGTTGCAAAAGCTGACATTCTGGATGCCATCGCTGGCATGACCGTGCTTGAGCTGTCCGAGCTCATCAAGGAAATGGAAGAGAAATTCGGCGTTTCCGCCGCTGCCGCTGCGGTTGCCGTGGCTGCCCCCGCTGCCGGTGGCGCTGCTGGTGCTGCTACTGAAGAGCAGACCGAGTTCACCGTGATGCTGACCTCCGCTGGCGAAAAGAAAGTGGAAGTCATCAAAGTGGTGCGTGCCGCTACCGGCCTGGGCCTGAAGGAAGCCAAAGACCTGGTCGATGGCGCACCCAAGGCCGTGAAGGAAGGCGTATCCAAGGCCGATGCCGACGCGCTGAAGAAGCAGTTGGAAGAAGCTGGCGCAGGCGTCGAAGTCAAATAAGTACGGTCCCCTGGGCGGCGCGCGCAAGCGTGCCGCCGTTTCCGGAGACGCATTTATTTCGCCACATTCATATTGCGGTGGTGTGTTGCGGGGAAACCCGCGGCAGACGCAAGCAGCAAATACCCGGAACCCGGAATCGGTTTCCGGGTCATTTGCTTTTTGCGTGTGCCCTACAAAGCGCCGGCGCGTAACCCGCGTGCCCGCCCGCCCCTGATCGTCAAGGAGACCCCATGGCTTATACCTTTACCGAGAAAAAACGTCTGCGCAAGAGCTTTGCCAGCCGGACCAACACCCTTCCGGTGCCGTTTCTTCTGGCGACCCAGCTTGAATCCTATCGTGCCTTCCTGCAAGAGGGCCGTTCGCGCGACGAGCGCCTGAACGAAGGCCTGCAGGCCGCGTTCACCTCGATTTTCCCGATCGTCAGCCACAGCGGCAACGCCCGTCTGGAATACGTCAGCTACCTGCTGGGCGAGCCGGTGTTCGACATCAAGGAATGCCAGCAGCGTGGTCTGACCTTTTGTGCGCCGCTGCGTGCCAAAGTGCGCCTGGTCATCATGGATAAGGAGGCATCCAAGCCGACCATCAAGGAGGTCAAGGAGCAGGAAGTCTACATGGGCGAAATCCCGCTCATGACGCCGACCGGCTCCTTCGTCATCAACGGTACCGAGCGTGTGATCGTGTCGCAGCTGCACCGTTCGCCCGGCGTGTTCTTCGAACACGACCGCGGCAAGACCCACAGCTCGGGCAAGCTGCTGTTCTCGGCGCGCGTGATTCCCTACCGCGGTTCCTGGCTGGATTTCGAATTCGACGCTAAGGACATCCTGTTCTTCCGCGTCGACCGTCGTCGCAAGATGCCGGTCACCATCCTGCTGAAGGCGCTCGGCTATACGCCGGAGAGCATCCTTGATGCCTTCTTCAGCAAGGACACGTTCTACATCAACACCCAGGGCATCCAGTTTGAACTGGTGCCGGAGCGCCTGCGCGGCGAGTTGGCGCGTTTCGACATCTGCGGCAAGGATGACCACGTGATCGTCGCCAAGGACAAGCGCATCACCGCCAAGCACATTCGCGAGCTTGACGCCGCCGGCGTCAAGAAATGGGCGGTTCCGGTCGAATTCGTGGTGGGCCGTGTGCTGTCGCACGATGTGGTCGACAAGAATACTGGCGAGTTGGTGGCGCGCGCCAACGACGAGATCACGGAAGACCTGCTGACGAAGCTGGCCGAAGCGGGCGTCGACAAGTTCAATACGCTCTACACCAATGACCTCGATCACGGTGCCTTCATTTCGCAGACCCTGCGCACTGACGATACCACCGACGAATACGCCGCCAAGGTGGCGATCTATCGCATGATGCGTCCGGGCGAACCGCCCACGGAAGATGCAGTGAATGCCTTGTTCGTCAATTTGTTCTTCAGCGAAGAGCGTTATGACCTCTCGGCCGTCGGCCGCATGAAGTTCAACCGCCGCATCGGTCGTGACGAGCTGACCGGCTCGGGCACGCTATCGACCGAGGACATCGTCGCGGTGATCAAGATCCTGGTCGAGCTGCGCAACGGCCGCGGTGAAATCGACGATATCGATCACCTCGGCAACCGTCGCGTGCGTTCTGTCGGCGAACTGGCGGAGAACCAGTTCCGCGCTGGCTTGGTGCGGGTCGAGCGCGCTGTGCGCGAGCGCCTCTCGCAGGCCGAGTCCGACAACCTGATGCCGCATGACCTGATCAACGCCAAACCAGTGTCGGCGGCGATCAAGGAATTCTTCGGGTCGTCGCAGCTGTCGCAGTTCATGGACCAGACCAATCCGCTGTCCGAGATCACCCACAAGCGCCGCGTTTCCGCGCTGGGCCCCGGTGGCCTGACCCGCGAACGTGCCGGCTTCGAGGTGCGCGACGTGCACCCGAC
>JAFEDS010000031.1 GCA_018241505.1 Pseudomonadota bacterium
CCGGACTTCATTTTCCTAGCGAGAATGTGCGCCATCGAGCATCTCCAAATGCTACGAACGATTCTCGTAGCAATTTGGTAGCATTGGCAAGTGGAAAATGAACACAAACCCACAGAAATAACGCAGAAATGCCGATCATGGAAAACGCTGTAAAAGCAGGCGAAAACTTCGAGAAACAAAGCGTTTCGATCGATCGTCGCATCTCAGTTGCTCCCATGATGGACTGGACCGACCGTCATTGCCGCTACTTCCTCCGGGGCTTCGCACCCCACGCTCTGCTGTACACCGAAATGATCACCGCCGCGGCCATCACCCGTGGCGACAAGGCCCGCTTGTTGGCCTTCGACCCGGAGGAACACCCGGTTGCGCTGCAATTGGGCGGCAGTAACCCCCGGGAGTTGGCCGCCGCGGCCCGAGCGGGAGAGGAGGCCGGCTACGACGAAATCAACCTCAACTGCGGTTGTCCGAGCGACCGGGTGGCGAGCGGGTCATTCGGTGCGTGCCTGATGCTCGAGCCCGACCTTGTGGCCGACTGCGTGGCGGCTATGCGGGCAGCAGTCAAAGTGCCGATCACCGTCAAAATGCGAGTAGGGGTAATCACCGCACAACGCGGCGGCAGGTCCAACTCCAAGGCGGGCAGGTCAACCAACACGGGTGTGTCGACTGGCGCGCACGGCACCGACAGCCCCCGCGGATCGACCGGCCCCCGTGGCTCCGACAGCCCCCGCACGTCACTCAAAGACGCCGTCTCGATGTTTGATGAAGCAGACTACGAGTCCCTCCACAACTTCGTGGCCAAAACTCACTCCGCGGGTTCCCAGGCGGCCATCATCCACGCCCGCAAAGCCGTGTTGGGCGGGCTGTCACCAAAAGACAATCGCGAGATTCCGCCCCTGCGCTTTGATGTCGTCAAACGCATAAAACAGGCATTTCCGCACTTGCCGGTGATTGTGAACGGCGGGATTCGTGACAGCGCGGGCGCCCTGGAAGCTCTCACATGGTGCGAGGGCGTCATGCTGGGCCGCGAGGCTTACCATCGGCCTTTCGTCCTGAGGGAGCTGCACCATGAGTTACACCCGGACGAATCCGACCTGTTGACGTCGCGGGAGGAAATGCTGGAACGCATGGCGCGTTACGCACAGAAGGATCTGGCAAATGGCGGCCGGCTTTCCTCCATCACGAGACACATGCTGGGTCTATATGGCGGTCAACCCGGTGCCAAAGATTACCGCCGGTTTCTGAGCGAGGGATCCCGGCAAGCGGGTGCAGGCCCGGATGTCATCAGGAGCGCGGGCCGTTTGGCAGGAGGCTGATGGGGCGCTGGCACCGCACCCGCGGCGTCCCAGAACTAGCGGCGCCATTGCCGTGGCACCGTAATCCTGCGGCGCTCCAGAACTTACGGCGCCAATCCAGTGGCCCCCGAATCCAGCGGTGACGGCATTGGCGCCCGTTCATGGGCCGGTCACCGAAGCACCTTGTCTCATTCAAGCGACGCCGGCGAGGGGGTTGAGTCACGTTGCTAGCGGCTCTAGTACGGTCGCGTATAATGATTTCAATTGCTTGAACTGCCGAGGAGTTTGCACCCGACCGACCCACGGTCTGCCTGCATTGCATGGGCAAGGATATTGAACTAGCCATTTTGTTTGCTGATGTCGTGGGCTCTACGAGGCTCTATGAGCAGATGGGAGACCTGCGAGCGCGTGACATGGTCGCCATTTGCATCGACGTGATGCGCAGCGCTACGGAACAGCGCCAGGGGACCGTCATCAAGACGATGGGCGATGAGGTGATGTCGACCTTCCCCACCGCTGACGAGGCCTTGAACGCAGCGGCGCAAATGCAGCAACAGATCTCCACCCACGCTCAGCTCAAGGTGGATAACCAGGCTGTGGCCATCCGCATTGGGTGTCACTTCGGTCCCGTCATGCTCGAGGCACGCGACGTTTTCGGCGCCACGGTGCATACGGCCAACCGGATGACCAGCCAGGCGAAGGCCGGTCAGATCATTACCACGGCGGCGACGGTGGAGCGGCTGTCACCCGAGTGGCGGGCCTCTTGCCGCCAGATCGATGTTGCAACTTTGAAGGGTCAAGGCAGTGAAGTGACCCTTTATGAAGTGCTCTGGCAGTCGGAAGACGTCACGAGCATGGTCCCGGCGATTGCCATGAACTCGCGCCCGGTGCGGCTGATGCGATTGAAGCTGCGCTGCCAGGACAAGGAAGTGACGCTTGATGAAACCCATTCGAGCATCACGATCGGGCGTGCCGAGGACAATGACATTGTCATCAAGGGCAACCTGATCTCGCGTATTCACGCGCGGATCGAGATTAATCGCAGCAAGTTTGTGCTCATTGACCAGAGCACCAACGGCACGTTCGTGCAGACCGACGACGGCGAGGAATCGTTCGTGCGGCGGGACAGCCTGCAGATCAAGGGAGAGGGAATGATTGGCCTGGGGCGTCTGCCCGAGCCGGACTCGCCCCAAACCATTCGCTTCGAGTGCGACGACAGCTAGTCTGATTGCGGCGGCACTGGCCGCGAGGCGGTTACCCGCGAGTGCCCGGCGGCTGTGTCCGAGTGTGGGCGCCAGCGACACCCGGGCCGCATAGCACCGGGTCCGCTTCAGCCGCTAAAAGCAGGCGCTACGCACCCAGCTTCCGCGCCGTCTCCTGCAACTGCGCCGTCATTTCCGCAGGCAGCCGGGAGCCATACTGCTCGAGGTACTTACCGATCTCGGCCGTCTCCTTCTTCCACATTCCCGGCTCCACCGCCAGCAACTGCTGCAGGGCATCCGCACTGACATTGAGTCCCTGCAGGTTCAGATCCGCCGGCACCGGCAGATTGCCAATGGCAGTCTCGTTGGCACCGACAGTCCCGGCGCACCGGCGCAGAACCCAGTCGAGCACCCGCAGGTTCTCGCCAAAGCCCGGCCACAGGAACTTGCCACCGGCATCGCGCCTGAACCAGTTCACGTGGAATATGCGCGGCGCCTTGCTCAACTTGGCGCCGACATCGAGCCAGTGCTGCCAGTAGTCACCGAAGTTGTAGCCACAGAAGGGCTGCATGGCCATTGGGTCGCGGCGGACCACACCGGTCTGTCCGACGTTGGCGGCAGTAGTTTCAGACGCAACGGACGCGGCCACGAGGACGCCGTGCTTCCAGTTGCGCGCTTCATAAACGAGCGGTGCCACTTCCCGGCGGCGGCCGCCGAACACCAGCGCAGAAATGGGTACACCCTGCGGATCTTCGGAGCGGTGTGAGTAGCTCGGGTTGCGCTTTGCCGAAACGGTGAAGCGGGAGTTCGGGTGCGCAGCGGGTCCGCGCGCCGGATCGTACGGCCGCCCCTGCCAGTCGACCGCGGGTTTACCCGTGGTCAAACCCTCCCACCAGGGCTCGTTGTTGGCGGTCATTGCCACGTTGGTGAACAGCGTGTCGCGCCGGATCATGTCGTAGGCGTTGCGATTGGTTTCCGGGTTGGTCCCGGGAACGACACCGAAGTAGCCCGACTCGGGGTTGATGGCCCACAGCCGGCCATCCGCGCCCGGGTGCAACCAGGCGATATCGTCGCCCACCGTGAAAACCTTCCAACCCGGCAGCGAGTCGGGTGGGATCAGCATGGCGAGGTTGGTTTTACCGCAGGCGGACGGAAAGGCGCACGCAATGTAGTGCGTTTCGCCCTGCGGGTTCTGTAAACCAACAATCAGCATGTGCTCGGCCAGCCAGCCCTCGCTGCGTGCCTGCCAGCTCGCGATCCGTAAGGCATGACACTTCTTGCCGAGCAGGGCGTTGCCGCCATAGCCGGACCCGAAGCTCTCGATGCTGAGCTCGTGGGGGAAGTGCATGATGAAACGCCGCTCGGGATCGAGCTCGCCGATAGAATGCAGCCCCCGCACAAACTTGCCCTCGCGCGCAATCCGCTCCAGCGCCGGGCGGCCCATGCGCGTCATGATCGACATGTTGATCACAACATAGGGACTGTCGGTAATCTCGACACCGCAGCGGGACAGCGGTGAGTTGATCGGACCCATGCAGTACGGCACGACGTACAACGTGCGGTCCTTCATGCAGCCGCGGAACAGGTCGCGCATCTTGGTATGCGCCTGGGCGGGGTCCATCCAGTTGTTGTTCGGGCCCGCGTCTTCCTTGTTCGGCGTGCAGATATAAGTGAGGTGCTCGACGCGCGCCACGTCGCTGGGGTTCGAGCGGGAGAGGTGACAACCCGGGAAGCTGTCCGGATTCAGTGTCTGCAGCTCGCCTTCCCGAACCAGCCTGGCGGTCAGCTCCCGGATTTCCTCATCGGAGCCGTCGCACCAGTGGATCGCACGCGGCTGCGTGAGCTCTCGTACCGAGTCCACCCACTTCGCCACATCGGGGCTCAACTGGGGCAGTGAACTAATCAGATGTGCAGCAGTAGCCATCCACGAGTCCTCATAATTCTTGGTCTTCGGAACGAGCCGTGAGTGCTGTGCCCGCTTACCGTACTGGGCGGCCAGTTCGGGCGACTCCTTCAGCGGCGTGCAAATTATAGCTATCCACCGTCATGAGCCCTTCATAAATAGGACAATACGCCCCATTTTGTACCTTTATCGAACAACTCGCCCCATTTTGGCCCGTTGAGGCCCGGAAATGTGCCTCGACAGTCTCCCCATCGCACGGTAGCGTGCGCCGCGAATGCTTGATCTTGCTGACATATTCGGCCACGGCGGTCCCCTCGAGCGCGCGTTGCCCGCCTTCAAGGTCCGCCGCCAGCAGTTGCGGATGGCGGAGCGGGTGGCCGCCGCGATCGCGGGTCGCGAGACACTCGCCGTCGAAGCGGGCACCGGCACCGGCAAAACGTTCGCATATCTCGTACCTGCGCTGCTCGCGGGGGCGCGTGTCTTGGTTTCAACGGGAACGCGGACGCTACAGGATCAACTGTTTTCCAAGGACCTGCCGCTGGTGGCCGGCGCCATCGGCCGGCCGGCCAAAGTGGCGCTGCTGAAGGGACGCTCGAATTATCTGTGTCGCTATCGTCTGGCCGCGGCCGGCACCGAAATCGAGCAACTCTCCTTCGATACCGACGCGCCCAAAAAAGACAACATGCTGGCGCGCATCCAGAGCTGGGCGCGCACGACCCGGCTCGGCGACCTGGCGGAAGTGCGCGGTCTGTCAGACTCCCACCCGGTGTGGCCGCGAGTTACCTCGACGCGTGAAAACTGTCTGGGCAAAGGCTGTGCCGAATTCGCGCGTTGTCATGTTGCAATCGCCCGGCGCCAGGCGCTCGAGTCAGACATTGTCATCGTCAATCACCACCTCCTGTTGGCCGACCTGGCCCTGAAGGAGGATGGTTTCGGTGACATTCTCGGTTCCTCCGATGCGGTCATACTCGATGAGGCGCACCAGATTCCGGACCTGGCAACCCAGTTCTTCGGCGCGAATGTCAGCAGCCGCCGCATCGTCGGCATTCTCCAGGACATCCAGGCGCAGATGGCCCATGCTCCCGAGCCGTTCGAAATCAACTCGGCGATCAGCAATGTCGAAGAGGCGCTGCGTCAGGTAACAGGGTCGCTGTCGGCGCAATGGACTCCCGTTCTCAATGCCGCGGTCGAGGATCTGTATCATTCGATGCAGACCCTGCATTCGCGCCTGAGCACCCTCGAGGAGGAGAACCCGCTGGCTCAAAGCGGCGAGCGGGTCCACGACGTGGCCGCGAGCCTCGAGCGGATCTGTGCCATCGACGAGCTCGAGGGCGCGCGCTCGGCGGAACTGACACAGCGTGGATTTGCGCTCAGTCTCATGCCGTTTGATATTTCGACCCGCTTTCAGGCCATGCTGCAGGCGCGGCGTTGTGCCTGGATCTTTACTTCCGCGACCCTGTCGCTGGGCGAGGATTTCAGTCACTTCAGCGGCCGGCTCGGCCTGGGCGACACGCCCACGTTGAAAATCGACAGTCCCTTCGACTATGAGCGTCAGTGCCTGTTGTATCTGCCTGTTGGGTTGCGCGCGCCGTCCGCGCCGGGTTACCTCGATGAGGTCATGACGACCGCGTTGCCCCTGATCGAGGCCTCAAAAGGGGGCGCATTCATCTTGTTTACCAGCCATCGCGCTTTGGGGCAGGGGGCGGCGTGGCTGCGTGAGCGCTGGTCGAGTAGCTCACCCTACAAGTTGTTCGTGCAGGGCGAAGCCCCGCGGGAGCGCTTGTTGAAGGACTTCCGTGAAGACGGCAACGGCGTGCTGTTGGGTACCACGAGCTTCTGGGAGGGTGTCGATGTCAAGGGCGATGCGCTGCGCCTGGTGATTATTGAAAAGTTGCCATTCGCGTCTCCCGACGATCCCCTCGTGCGGGCGCGCATCGAACACCTGAACGCCATTGGCGGCAATCCCTTCCGTGATTACCAGCTTCCCGAGGCTGCGCTTGCGCTCAAACAGGGCGTGGGGCGTTTGATCCGCAGCGAGGATGATTTCGGGGTGGTGGTGATCTGCGATCCCCGCATGGTCGGCAAAGGCTACGGCCGGGTGTTTGTTGCCGCCTTGCCGGTGATGAACGTGACGCGGGAAAGCGATGAAGCCGCACGCTTTCTGCGAACGAGAGTGGCCGGTTGAACATCCTGGCGTTGGACACGGCTACCGAAAACTGCTCGGCAGCCCTATGGATCGACGGCCACGTGCTGCACCGTGAGCGCGAGGCCGAGCGTGGGCATGCCGAGCTCATCCTGAGCATGATCGACGAGTTGCTGCGGGAGTCAGGTGCAACATTGCCCGAGCTGCAGGCAATAGCTTTCGGTCGCGGCCCGGGCTCTTTCACGGGAGTCCGGTTGGCTGCGAGCGTTACACAAGGACTCGCGTTTGGGGCAGGAGTTCCCGTTGTACCCGTTTCGGATCTGCGGGCGGTCGCGCAGCAAATAGAGTCTTCGCAGAATGTACTGGTCTGTAACGACGCACGGATGCAGGAAGTCTACTGGGGCTGTTTCACCCGCGGCGCGGATGGCCTGATGCTCCCCGTAACAGATGAGCGTGTCAGTAAACCGTCTGAGGTCCGCGTGCCTCCCGAATGGGTCAACACACCAGTGACTGGAGTCGGTCGCGGCTTCGCAGCGTATCCCGTGCTGGCCGATCCGTTGGCTCACATCGAGCCGGGTCTCCTTCCGCGAGCGCATGAAGTCGCCGTGCTGGCGGTCCCGGAGGTCCAGGCGGGGCGCGTCAAAGCGGCCGCGGAGGCAGTCCCGGTCTACATCCGGGACGATGTCGCGCGACCCAAACGACCGTAAGCTGCACGGGTTGAATCAATTTTTTTGCGCGCTAGATCAATGACTAGACTCTTTGTCATGAATCTGCAACATGACGCATCTGTAATACGCGCGCGCCACATTCAGTAACACATGCCCGCAAAACAGGTTCTGATAGTCGAGGATGAGCGCCCGATCCGCGAGATGATCGCCTTCGGGTTGAAGCGTGCCGGCTTTGAGGTCCGGGAAGCTGAAGATTGCCGTGCCGCCCGGGCGGCGCTGGCAGACCAGCGGCCCGATCTCGTGCTCATTGATTGGATGCTCCCCGATATGAGCGGGCTCGAGCTCACGCGTGCTTTGAAGCGCGATCGCGAGACTCGTGAGCTGCCTGTCATCATGCTGACCGCGCGCGCCGAAGAGGGCGACAAGGTCGCCGGCCTGGAGGGTGGGGCGGATGACTATGTCACCAAGCCTTTCTCGCCCCGTGAGCTGCTCGCCCGTATCAACGCCGTGCTGCGCCGAGCAACCGGGAACGGCGCTGACGAAATGATCGAGTTCGAAGGCCTGGCACTCGACCAGGCCAGCCACCGCGTCATGGTGGCCGATCGGACGGTGCCGTTGGGACCGACCGAATACCGCATGCTCGAGTTCTTTATGACTCACCCCGAGCGTGTCTACACTCGCGATCAGCTTCTGGATCGTATCTGGGGCGGCAACGTCTATGTCGAAGAACGCACAATCGACGTGCACATTCGACGTCTGCGCAAGGCCCTCGAGGAATTCGGGTACGATCGGTTTGTACAGACGGTTCGGGGATCCGGATACCGCTTCTCGGCGAGAACCGTCTAAGACCGCGGAACAACGCAGGATTCATGCAGCCAGCGACACAGGCTTGGTGGTTCGCAGTGGGCCGGCTTCTGGCCACGGCCCTCGTGGGCTTCGTGCTCGGCTGGCTGTTCGGCAATGTCTGGATTGGCCTGGGGGTGGCGCTGGCCCTGCACCTCGGCTGGCAACTCATCAACCTGTTTCGCCTGGAATGGTGGCTGCGACATCGCAGCTTCGCCGATCCGCCCGATGTCGGCGGTGTGTTCGGCGAAATCATTGCGCAGATTGTGCGGCTGCATCGGCGCAAGCGTTTCCACAAACAGCGCTTCGTCCAGCTCATGCGTCAGTTGCAACGCTCGACGGCGGCGCTGCCCAACGGCGTCGTCATATTGAATGCGCAACGGGAGATCATCTGGTTCAACCGGATGGCCGCGCGACTACTGGACCTGCGCCGCACCGCCGACCTGGGGCTGCGGATAGAGAATCTACTGCGTTCGCCGCAGTTTGCGCGCTACCTGGAAATCGGTGATTTCGCGAGCCCCATTGTCATTCGCACCACCCGGGGCGATGACCAGTACCTGTCATTGCAGATGGTCCCATATGGTGAAGGGCAGCAGTTGCTGCTCGTCAGTGATGTCTCGCGCCAGATGCGCCTCGAAGCCATGCGCAAGGACTTCGTCGCCAACGCCTCGCACGAGCTGCGCTCGCCATTGACTGTCATTTCCGGGTACCTCGAGACGTTGAGTCAGGATCCCGCTCTCGATCGCGATCTGCAGGGGCCGGTGACCGAGATGCGCCGCCAGGCCGAACGCATGACCGCAATCATCCGCGACCTGCTCGAGCTGTCGCGTCTCGAAGAGACCGACGAAATGTTGGGCGGGGAGCCGATCGACATTGCGCCGTTATTGTCCATGTTGCGTAAAGACGTAGTTGCACGGCCCGTGCACCCACGGGATATCAAGATTCGTATCGACAGCGACGCCCAACTTCTGGGTGACCAACCGGAGATCCATTCGGCGTTTTCCAACCTCGTCGACAATGCCGCGAAGTACACGTCGGCGGAAGGCTCAATTGAGATGCGCTGGTGGGTGGACGACGAAGGCGCGCATTTCTCTGTTGCAGATACGGGTATGGGTATTCCGCCGGAGCACATTCCACGGCTGACAGAGCGTTTTTACAGGGTGGATGCCGGCCGCTCCCGCTCCACCGGCGGCTCAGGCCTCGGTCTGGCTATCGTGAAGCACGTTCTGCAACGCCACGGCGCCGAGTTGGAAGTGCAAAGCACCCTCGGCAGCGGTTCGCGCTTCATTTGCCATTTTCCACTGAGCCGGGTGCAGCTTGCCCGGGAATCGCGCAGCGAAGCGGTTTAAGTTTTCCCCGCAACTCCATGTTGCACTTGCTTTATTTTTAAGAAATTGTTCGCCCGGCTGTCATCTGGACGACACACCGTTCTAAGACTCTGGGCGCATGACGAGCGGCCACGCCAAGCGATCTGTCAAAGTCCGCACCCTTTTTCTCTCCGATATCCATCTCGGCTACAAGCGTGCCCGCGCCCGGGAGCTGTCGGAGTTCCTGGCTGGCATTGATGCGGAGCGGATTGTCCTGGTCGGCGACATCATTGACGCCTTGAGCATGGGACAGCGCTTTTTCTGGAGCGCCGAGCACACGGATGTCGTGCGTGCTTTGCTGGCAAAACGCCGCTCGGGTGCCCGGGTCATCTACATACCGGGCAATCACGATGCCAGCCTGGCCATGTTTGCCGAATTCCTCAGCGGCCAGTTTGAAGTGCATCGGGAGTGGGTCCATCGCACGACCCTGGGTCAGCGGCTGCTCGTGTGCCATGGCGACCGCTTCGACGGGATCGTTACTTGCGCCCCCTGGCTGGAAAAGCTGGGTGACGCGCTGTACTACATGGTGGTCGCCGCGAACCACTCTGTTAACAACGTGCGCCGGCGGTTGGGCAAGCCGTACCTGCCGTTCGTAGAGCGCATCAAGCTCGGCATTGGCCCGAGCGTCCGGTACATTGAGAGATATGAGGAAGCGGCAACGAGGCACGCGCGAGCGGAAGGCTACGACGGAATCGTCTGCGGCCACATACACCGTGCCAACCTGCGGCAAATCGATGGTACTGTCTACTGCAATACTGGGGACTGGGTCGAATCCTGCTCAGCACTGATAGAAACACTGGACGGCGAGCTGCAGTTGCTGCGGTGGCCAAATGGTCGGCATCCGGCGCGCCGAACGACGACGCGCCTGGTGGCGGATGCCGCTTGAGAGTCTGTATCGCAACGGACGCGTGGGAGCCGCAAACCAACGGCGTCGTCACCACCCTCAAGGCTACGATCGCCCAGCTCGGTGTTATGGGCCACGAAGTGCGGGTCATTTCGCCCAACGGCATGGCGAGTATCCCCGCGCCCAGCTACCCGGAAATCCGCTTGGCGATTTTCCCGGGCTTTCACATCGCACGCGCGATCGAGTCGTTCCGCCCCCATGCGATCCACATCGCAACCGAGGGCCCGATCGGCGTCGCGATGCGCCGCTATTGCCGCCGGCACAAGTTGCCTTTCACCACGGCATATCACACACGCTATCCCGAATATCTCAACGCACGGTGGCCGATTCCTTTGGGCGTCAGCTACGCCTGGTTGCGAAGGTTTCACGGTGCCGCGGCTCGAACCTTCGTCAGCAGCAACAGCCTGAGCGAGCAGTTGTCGGCCATGCGGTTCGAGCACCTGCATCGCTGGCAGCGTGGTGTGAACCTGGAGTTGTTTCGGCCGGTGGCGGGACCCTTGCCCGCGGAGCTGGCAGGGGTACCGCGGCCCATCATGGCCTACATGGGCCGGGTGGCCGTGGAGAAGAACATCGAGGCTTTCCTGCGGCTGCAGGTGTCCGGCACCAAGTTGGTCATTGGCAATGGCCCGGCGCGCGAGGCTCTGAGCAAGAGCCACCCCGATGCGCTGTTCATTGGCTATCGCTTTGGCGATGAGTTGGCAGCCATGCTGAGCGCGGCCGATGTATTCGTCTTTCCGAGCCTCACGGATACCTTCGGGCTGGCAATGATCGAAGCGTTGGCCTGCGGCGTACCGGTGGCCGCATTCCCGGTTCCAGGGCCCATCGACGTCATCGAGCCAGGTGTGACTGGCGTCCTGAATGACGATCTGGCGGCTGCTATACAGGGAGCCTTGGGGCTCAACCGACAGGTGTGCGCCGAGCGTGCCAAGGCATTTACGTGGGAGGCGGCCACCGAGCAGTTTCTCGACGGACTCGCACCCATCCCGGCTACTGCACGCGCCGCGCTGTCCGGTTCCGGTTCGGCTATGATCGCGAGCAATGGCGCTCGCAGTCAGCCCCGCGCCGGAGATGCCAACTAATGGAAACAGCGGATCTCAGTCACCACATCTCACGCCGCTTCAACGAAGATCTCGAGCGGGTGCGCAGCAAAGTGCTGGGCATGGGTGGTTTTGTGGAGCAACAGCTCCACAAGGCAGTGACCGCGCTGGTCGAAGGCGATAGCACCCTGGGCGAATCGGTCGCGATGGACGACTACCAGGTCAACAACATGGAAGTCTCCATTGACGAAGAGTGCAGCCGCATTCTCGCGACCCGTGCCCCCGCGGCGGGCGACCTCCGGGTCATTGTCGCCATCATCAAGACCATCACCGATCTCGAGCGAATTGGCGACGAGGGTGAAAAGATCGGCTACATCGCTTCGCGTCTGGCGACGATGGAGCGTCCCGCGGACAAGTATCGCGAGATCAAGCATCTCGGTCGCGTCGTGTCGGAGATGGTCCACGATGCGTTGGATGCGTTCGCGCGAATGGACGTTGAGTCAGCTCTGCGAGTGGCCCGTCAAGACCGGCTGGTAGATGAAGAATACGAGTCGATCCAGCGTCAGGGCATTACATTCATGATGGAAGATCCCCGCACCATCCGCCGGATGCTGGATGTCATGTGGGTGGTTCGCGCATTGGAACGCATTGGCGACCACGCTAAGAACATCAGCGAATACGTTATCTATATGGTCCACGGAAAGGACATCCGTCACACGTCTCTGGACGATGTGGAGCGCGAACTGCGGAACGGGCGTGCCGCGGACGGCGCGACCGCAACTTCCTGATGCCATAAGGGCTTCCGTCGAGTACGATCGCGTTCGTGTCGACCAATCGCCGCCTCCTGAATTTCGCCGGCTTCATAGCCTGCGTTGCGCTTCTAGGCTATGCCTACTACACGCAATATGTCCTCGGCCTCGAGCCGTGTCCCTTGTGCATTTTTCAGCGTATCGGTGTTGCCGCGACCGGGGTGCTGTTCCTGATCGCAGGACTGCACAATCCGCGAGGGTGGGGTGCCCGGACCTACGCGGTGTTGATTGGTGTAGCTGCCCTCACCACCGCAGGCGTCGCTATTCGGCATCTCTACGTTCAGAGCCTGCCGCCCGGAACGATTCCGGCGTGCGGTGCGCCGCTCGATGTACTGCTGCAGTTCACGCCCGTAACGGAGGTCATCCGCAAGGTCTTGACCGGCAGCGGCGAATGCAGCCAGGTCAACTGGAAGTTTCTCGGCCTCGCCATGCCCGCGTGGGTGCTGATTTGCGCCCTGGGCCTCGGCGCGCTGGGTGTGGTCACCAACACCCGGATCGGCCGGGCTAAGCCAGCAGGTTTCGCAATACGTTGACGTAGATCTGGTGGAGCTTGTCGATTTCCTCCACCCGGACGCACTCGTTCACCTTGTGAATGGTCGCATTCACCACCCCGAGCTCCACCACCTGCGCGCCCAGCGGCGCAATGAACCGCCCGTCGGAAGTGCCGCCCCCGGTCGAAATCTTCGGGCGCGAACCGGTCACTTCATGGACCGCAGCTCCCACAGCCTCCGATAACGCCCCCGGCGCCGTGTAGAAAGGCTCGCCTGACACGTACCAGTCGATGGTGAATCGGACGCCGTGCTTCCTCAGGATGCCCTCAACTGTCTCCTTGAGGCGCTCCTGTGTCTGTATGGGCGAGTAGCGCAGATTGAAGCGGGCCTTCAGCTCACCGGGAATCACATTGGGCGCACCGGTGCCGGCATTGAAGTTGGAGATCTGAAAGCTGGTCGGCTGGAAGTGTTCCGTGCCTTCGTCCCATACGCGGCTCGTCAATTCGGCCAACGCGGGTGCAAAGGTATGCACGGGATTTTCAGCCAGGTGAGGGTAGGCCACGTGACCCTGCACACCGTGCACGGTGAGGCGACCGCTGAACGATCCGCGGCGACCGACCTTGATGGTGTCGCCAATCGCGGTCTCGCTCGAGGGCTCGCCAACAATGCAGTAGTCGATGCGTTCCTTCCGAGCGGCGAGGGTTTCGACTACACGCTTCGTGCCATCGACCGAGGGGCCTTCCTCATCGCTCGTGATCAAAAACGCAATGGTGCCTTTGTGATTCGGGTGGGCAGCTACGAACGCTTCGCAGGCCGTGACCATGGCCGCGAGGCCACTCTTCATGTCGGCGGCACCACGTCCATACAGCACGCCATCCTTGATGCTGGGAACGAACGGGTCGGTGCGCCATTCTTCCAGGGGACCCGTGGGGACGACGTCGGTATGGCCCGCAAAACAGAATACCGGGCCGCCGGACCCACGCCGGGCCCAGAAGTTCTCGACCGTGCCATACCGCAGAGTCTCAATCTGAAATCCGGCCGCGGCCAGGCGGGCGGTCATCACTGCCTGGCATCCCTCATCGGCGGGTGTCACCGAGGCGCGTGCCATCAGATCTTTAGTGAGCTCGAGGGTTTGCGACATGGGTGCAGGCGTGTCCTGGTGCACTGGGAGCGGGGAATCCGTGGGCCCGCGTTTATACGGCGGCCACCGCCCCACAGCAAGCCGTTTATTCCGGCGGATGAAAGGTTGAGGAAGGCCTGTCATCAAATCGTCACATTCCGGTCATGTAATGCGCTCCTGCGATGCGAGATGCTCGCCGGCGGCTGCCTGCCGCGCGGCAGCCTGCGGAAAATTTCTAAATGAGGAGGCGATCGATGAATTTATTCAGCGTGCGACGAGTGCTCGTGGCGGCGGCAACGCTGTCGCTGGCCGTGACCGCGCAGGCGGCCGATATCTCGGGTGCCGGCGCAACGTTCCCCTATCCTGTGTACTCCAAGTGGGCGGATGCCTATAAGACGCAGACCGGTGTCGGATTGAACTATCAGTCCATCGGCTCGGGCGGCGGCATCAAGCAGATCAAGGCAAAGACGGTGACCTTCGGCGCCACCGACAAGCCTCTGGAGCCGAAGGAGCTGCAGGAGGCGGGCCTGGTGCAATTCCCGATGATCATTGGCGGCGTGGTGCCGGTGGTCAATATCAAAGGCATCAAGGGTGGCGCGCTGACACTCGATGGCGCCACAGTGGCGAGCATCTACCTGGGCGAGATCACCAAGTGGAATGACCCGAAGATCAAGAAGCTGAACCCGAAGCTGGCTCTGCCGGCCACCGACATTGCCCCGGTGTATCGCTCGGACGGCTCGGGAACCAACTTCCTGTTCACGGACTACCTGTCGAAGTCCAGCCCGAAGTTCAAGGAGTCGATCGGTGCCAACGCCTCCGTGCAGTGGCCCACGGGCATCGGCGCCAAGGGCAACGAGGGCGTGGCCAACATGACCACCCAGACTGACGGTGCCATCGGCTATGTTGAGTATGCCTTTGCGAAGCAGAACAGCATGGCGTATGCCCTGTTGGTCAACAAGGGCGGCAAGGCCGTCTCGCCCAGCGCCGAGAGCTTCCAGGCTGCCGCCTCGAACGCCGACTGGGCGCACGCGCCCGGCTATTACCTGATCCTGACGGACCAGGCGGGGGCTGCGAGCTGGCCCATCACCGGCGCAAGCTTCATCCTCGTCTATGGCAATCCGCCCAAGCCCGCCGAAACGGCCGAAGCGCTCAAGTTCTTCGATTGGGCCTACCAAAAGGGTGCGAAAATGGCGGCCGACCTGGACTACGTACCGCTGCCGGAAGGCCTGATCAAGCAGGTACGCGCGACCTGGAAGTCGGACATCAAGGGTATACCGGCCATTGCGGCCAAGTAGACTCACTGGCAAACAGCCGGCCCCGCGCAATCGTGCCCGGGGCGTTCATAGCGGCGGCTGTCCCACGGGGGACGGCCGCCATTTGCGTTGGAGATCATGAATACAACGGCCGCTGCATTTGATACACGGCATGCCGCCAGGCAGCGTTTCCGGGAAAATCTGTTCAAGGGAGCCACGCTGTGCGCAGCGTTGCTCGTGCTTCTGCTGTTGGGCGGTGTGGTGCTGTCACTGTTGCACGGCTCCTGGCCCGCCTTCTCGCACTTCAAATTCGCCTTCCTGACGCGCGAGGTCTGGAATCCGGTCACCGATGAGTTTGGGGCCCTTGCGCCCGTGTACGGCACACTGGTGACTTCGCTGATTGCGATGCTCATCGCGATCCCCATCAGCTTCGGCATCGCCATGTTCCTCACCGAGCTGGCACCGGCCTGGCTGAAGCGCCCCGTGGGTGTGGCAATCGAGTTGCTCGCCGCGGTGCCCAGCATCATCTTCGGCATCTGGGGCCTGTTTGTGCTGGCGCCGGTGCTGCAGCGTCACGTGCAACCGACGCTGATTGAGTATCTCGGACCGTTGCCGATCGTCGGCAAGCTGTTTCATGGACCGCCGTTCGGTA
Source organism: Pseudomonadota bacterium (assembly GCA_018241505.1). Lineage (GTDB taxonomy): Bacteria > Pseudomonadota > Gammaproteobacteria > Steroidobacterales > Steroidobacteraceae > 13-2-20CM-66-19. Next base: position 15,685 of record JAFEDS010000031.1, read on the forward strand.
TCGGCGTGCTCACCGCATCCATTGTGCTGGCGATCATGGTGTTGCCGTTCATCTCGGCGGTGATGCGCGACGTGTTTGAAACCGTACCGGATGTGTTGAAGGAGTCCGGCTACGGACTCGGCGCCACCACCTGGGAAGTTGTCTGGAAAGTCGTCGTGCCGTATTCGCGCACCGGCATCGTCGGCGGCATCATGTTGGGATTGGGGCGTGCGCTGGGGGAGACGATGGCCGTTACCTTCGTGATCGGTAACGCGCATCGCATCAGTCCTTCGCTGCTCGCGCCCGGCACGACCATCTCGGCCTCGATTGCCAATGAATTCACCGAAGCGGTGGGGGATTTGTATACCTCATCGCTCGTCGCGCTCGGTGCGCTGCTGTTCCTGATCACCTTCGTGGTGATCGCGGCCGCGCGATTCATGCTGCTGCGCCTCGACCGGCGCGCGCTCTCATCGGTATGAGGAGGGCACTCGCGTGAAACGTCGAATGATGCGCAAAGTCACCAACGTCGTCGCCCTGTGTCTGTCGGGATTGGCTACGGCGATTGGTTTGTTCTTCCTCGGCGCCATTCTCTGGACTCTGTTCTCGAAAGGCATCGCCGGAATGTCGGTCGCGCTGTTCACCCAGAACACACCGCCGCCCGGCAGCTCCGGCGGACTCCTGAACGCAATCTACGGCAGCGTGGTCATGACGCTGATCGGCATTCTCGTCGGCGCCCCGATCGGCATGTTGGCGGGAACTTACCTGGCGGAGTACGGCCGCGGCTCGCGCCTGAGCGCGGTGATCCGCTTCGTCAACGATGTGTTGTTGAGCGCGCCGTCGATCATCATCGGCCTGTTCATCTACGAATTGCTCGTCATCCGGATGGGGCACTTCTCGGCGCTCGCCGGCGGTGTTGCATTGGCGGTGATTGCGATCCCCGTGACGGTGCGTACCACCGAGGACATGTTGAATCTCGTGCCGCAGGGAATGAAGGACGCCTCCACCGCAATGGGGGCCTATCCCTGGCGAACCATCACGAGCATCATCTACCCGGCAGCCCGCAGCGGTATTGTCACGGGTCTGTTGCTTGCCGTCGCGCGCATCAGCGGTGAGACCGCGCCGCTGTTGTTCACGGCCCTCAACAATCAATTCTGGAGCACCAACCTGCAGGCGCCGATGGCCAACCTGCCGGTGGACATCTTCCTGTTCGCGCTCAGCCCGTACAAGAACTGGCAGTCACTGGCCTGGTCGGGTGCGCTGCTGGTGACGCTGACGATCCTGTTGCTCAGCATCTCGGCGCGGATTGCCGTGTCCGCATCGGGCGGAGGGGCCAAGCGTTGAACGCCGTAGCGGCCGAGAAGGGTGTCGCGGCAAGTGCCCGTCCGCCCAAGTTTGAAGTCAAACATCTCGATTTCTATTACGGGCCGAATCGAGCCCTGAAGGACATCAATCTCACGCTCGCCGATCGCAGCATCACGGCCTTCATCGGCCCGTCCGGCTGCGGCAAGTCGACCCTGCTTCGCGTATTTAACCGAATGTACGCGCTATATCCGGGGCATCGGGCGACGGGCGACGTGCTGCTCGATGGCGAAAACATCCTGGCAGCCACTGTTGATCTGTCCAGCCTGCGTTTCCGCGTGGGGATGGTTTTCCAGAAGGCCACCCCGTTTCCCATGTCGATTTTCGACAATGTGGCCTTCGGGCTGCGCCTGGCGCGCCGGATCCCGCGATCCGAGCTCGTGGGCCGCGTTGAGGTCGCCCTTCGGGATGCGGCAATGTGGGATGAAGTGAAGGACAAGCTGAACGAGGATGGCCGGGGTCTCTCGGGAGGTCAGCAGCAGCGATTGTGCATAGCGCGTACAATCGCGCTCGAACCTGAGGTCGTGCTTCTCGATGAGCCGACCGCAGCATTGGACCCCATATCCACACTTCGCGTCGAAGAGACTCTGCAAAGCCTCCGCGAGAAGTATTGCCTGGCCATTGTCACGCACAACCTGCAGCAGGCGGCGCGCGTGTCGAATGTCACGGCATTCATGTACATGGGCGAGCTGGTGGAGATCGGACCGACGGAGCAGATGTTTACCTCTCCGAAGGACCGCAAGACCGATGACTATGTCACGGGAAGGTTTGGCTGATGGCGACCACCCACGAAAGTGTCCAGGAGCGAAATACGGTGAGCGCACTGACCGCGTCCGGGGATCCGAGCCGCAAGCGCCCGATTGAGGCGGGTCTCAATCTCAAACCCAGCGGCCGGGTGCCGGCACCGACTTCGCTCGAGCACAAGAGCGGCGACCGCACGGTCGGTCAATTCACTGTCGATGATGCGGTGTTCGCCTGCCGCGATGTGAATGTTTTCTACGGCAGCAAGCACGCCCTGCGCAACGTCAACATCGACGTGGCGCGCAAACAGGTGCTGGCCATGATCGGACCGTCCGGCTGCGGCAAATCAACTTTCCTGCGCTGTCTGAACCGCATGAACGATACCGTGCCGGGTGCGCGGGTGACCGGTTCCATCAAGTTGGATGGCAAGGACATCCAGGAGTCGGCGACGGACGTGGTGCAACTCCGGGCGCGTGTCGGCATGGTGTTCCAGAAGCCGAATCCGTTTCCCAAGTCGATTTATGACAACGTCGCGTACGGGCCGCGAATTCACGGCATTACGCGCAGTCGCGCGGATCTCGATGACATCGTGTGCACGAGCTTGCAGCGCGCAGGATTGTGGGACGAGGTGAAAGACCGCCTCAGCAAGCCGGGGACGGGTCTGTCGGGCGGTCAGCAGCAGCGCCTGTGTATTGCCCGGGCGATCGCCATTCAGCCTGAAGTGATCTTGATGGACGAGCCTTGCTCGGCGCTGGATCCCATCGCCACGGCGCGCGTGGAGGATCTGATCGAAGTGCTGCGCGAGAGCTATGCGATCGTCATTGTCACGCATTCGATGCAACAGGCGGCGCGCGTTTCGCAGCGCACGGCGTATTTCCACATGGGCGAGCTGATCGAGGTCGGTGAAACCGATCGCGTGTTCACCAATCCGCGTCATCGGCTCACTGAAGATTACATTACGGGTCGATTTGGCTGATGCTCGAAGGCCATATCAGCCGGGCATTCGACGGCGCATTGGCGGCGCTTCACATTCGCGTAGTGGAAATGGGCGGCCTGGTGCTCGACCAGGTGCGCGAGGCGGCGGCGGCTTACACTGAATGGCTGGTGGCGCCCGCCCAGCACGTGTTGGAACGCGAAACGGAAGTCAACGACTACAACACCCGTCTCAATGAAGAGCAGCTCACCCTGATTGCCCGGCGTCAACCGGTGGCGGGGGACCTGCGGGCCACCATTGCTATGGCCAGTGTGGTGGCCGAGCTCGAGCGCGCCGGCGATGAGGCGAAAAAGATCGCCCGCACAGTCATTGCCCAAGGCAGCAGGCCGGGCCCCGCAACCTCACGTGACGTCCGGCACCTCGGCAATCTCGCCGTAAGATTGCTGCGTACCGCGCTCGAATCGTTTGATCGCCTGGACCCGTCTCTGGCTGCCGAAGTCATCGCACAGGACAAGGAGCTGGACGAGGAATACGCTGCGGGTTTGCGTCGTTTGATGACACGCGCAATGGAGGACCCACGCCAGGTGACAGTGGCCCTCGAAGCTGCGTTTGCGCTGAAGTCGCTGGAGCGAATCGGCGACCACGCGCGCAATCTCGCGCGCCGCGTTCTCGCCATCGGCGGAGAATAGACTTCGGGCTGCGCGCGGCCAGTGCCGCGCCAATAAGAAGACCGGGCACGCAGACCCGGCCTTCGGTGACGTCAGTCTTACTTCTGGAACGGATAGTACCGGAACGAGGCCATCAGGATGTTGATGTTGGTGCTGGGGTCGCCACCTTTACCACTGAAGATCTCACGCTTGAGCCAGGTGTCCGCCAGGCCGAACTGGGCGTTGCCCAGGAAGCCCGAGTAGAACTTCCACCAGCCGCCGACGGCGCCGCTCACGATACGTGAGGTGTTGGCCGCGCAGGCAGTGCCGCCTTCCACGAAACAACCGGTGTTGTCGTACAGTGGGTTGCCGTAACCGTAGTTGGTGGTCTTGCCGCCCGCGGTGACGGTCCACGACGCCTTGCTGACCTGTTCTTCACCCACGTAGGCATAGAGGGTCAAGGCTGGATCTGGTTTCACGACCAGGCCCGCGAGAGCCGAGAAGCCGCGCAGCGGCTCGAGACCACGGGTCGAGTCCGGGTTGATTGTGGCATCGGGGAGCTGCGCCGATCCGTAACGCCCCACGCCGCGGCCACCCAGGAAGCTTGCCTGGAAGTCGACGATCTTCGGCACCACCGGCAGGATCAAGTTGCCGCCAAAGGCGGTGGCGTTGCTCTTGGCGTTGGTCTGCTGGCCGGTGATGATGTCACGCGCCCGGAAGAAGCGCTCAGTGGCAAAGAGCTCGTAGTGGCCGAAGCCCGGGTCGATTGCCACCTTCGCGACGAAGTCCGGCAGATAGTCGAGCGTGACGTTGTTGGACGCGAACGCGCCGCCGTTCGGAGGCGAGAACGAGTTGCCGGCGCCCGGGTTGTTGAAGATCGTGCCCGGAACAGCGGTGCCGGACACCAATACCGCCGGATTTTCCACTGACACGGCCGCCGTGATCATGTCGTTCACTTTCTGCGTGAAGCGGATCTGCGGGACGCGCAGCCAGTTGAAGCCCGGCACGTACTGTCCGTCGATGGTCAGCGGAATGTTTTCACCGCGCGGGGTGATGCCGGTCTTGTTGCCTGTCACGAGGCTCCACAACTGACCGAACAGCAGGTTCGAGCCGGTGGGCTTGTAGGTGAGATCGGCGAAGTAGTGGCGCATGCGCGGCGAGAAGCTGTTGCTCTCGTTGTAGTTGGCCGTGCCGCCGGCGCCGCCGAAGTCGCTTTCGATATAGGCTTCGGTCGCCCAGGTCTCATTGTCCGGACCCTGGAACAGGGCCTGCACGCGGCTTTGGCGCTCGGTCAGGTGAAACTCGCTGACATAGTAGTTGTGCGAGTTCGGGAATGGGATGCCGGTGTTGTAGTTCGAGGCCCAATCCGCGGACTCATTGCGGTTACGGTCAATCACCATCAATTCCACGAAGCCGCCCAGAGTCACTTTGACGGGGCCGGCCATGAAAGTCGGAGCGGCCGCGCCGCCGGAGGCGGGCTTGGCAGCGGCCGTGGGGGCCGGGGTCGCCTGGGGCTGCTGCGCCTGCTGAGCCTGCTGGGCCTTCATGCGATCCATCTCGCGCTGCAGCTTGTTGATCTGATTCTGGAGGCCCTGCAGGTCCGCGGTGTCCGCCGACATGGCAGGTACAGAGAACACGCCTAGGGCCGTCGCAACCGCAGCCGCCACCAGCGTCTGGCGCGCCCGGCCGACGCGGCCTAGCGTTGAAGGGTGCAAAGGATTACGGGTAGGTGTCATCGTCGAGTTTCCTATTCGTGCTTTTGAAAAATACGTTCGTAGCTTGGACGCAACGCCAGGCCAACCGGCCAGCGCCGCATATGCGCAACGGCTACGGGATCTCGTAAGAGATTGGCGCCGCACACTGTGCTGCAGTTGTGTGACAGCGAGACTGCGGGAAAATGACAATTTTATTTCAGTGCGCCGGGCACGGGTGTGGTTTTTTTGTATAAGGGTGCTATGCACACGGGAATATTGCGTAGCCACCCGGCCCAGATGGGGCTCGCGCTACGAATTGCGCGAATTCAGTGCTCCGACCCGCACCGCCGCGTTTCTGAATGAAAATTAATCGCCCGTTGGCTGCGTTTTAATTCCCGGATGTTGTCATCCAGAACCTGGAAATCGATGCCATGCGAATCCTCATAGTCGAAGACGAGAAGAAGCTGTGCGAGCTGATCGCCCGGGCACTGAAAGCGGAACGCTTCGCTGTCGACGAAGCTACCGACGGCAACCAGGGTGGGTTGCTCGCGGACTCGTACGAGTACGACCTCATCATTCTCGACTTGATGTTACCGGGTATGGGGGGCGCTGAAATCCTGCGGCGCATCCGGCTCAAGAACCAACAGGTGCCGATTCTCATCCTGACCGCGCAGGACGCGACGGACGAGAAGGTTCGCAATTTCGAAGCGGGTGCGGACGACTATCTGACCAAGCCTTTTGCCTTCGCGGAGTTGGTCATAAGAGTGAAGGCGCTGCTGCGCCGCGGTCCGGTGACGCGCGCCAGCGTGCTGCGCGTCGGCGATCTCGAGGTCGACCGGCTGTCGCAGCATGTGAAGCGCGCCGGGAAGAAAATTGAGCTCACACCCAAGGAGTACGCACTGCTCGAGTACCTCGCGGCCAACCCCGGCCGCGTCTTCTCCCGCACCATGATTATCGAGCACGTGTGGGATCAGAGCTTCGAGGGGTTGACCAACATCGTGGACGTCTACGTGCGCCACCTGCGCAGCAAAGTGGACGATCCGTTCCCCACCAAGTTGATTCGAACCGTGCGCGGTGTCGGGTATGGCCTGGGCGAGAGCGTCGACTCATGAACACGCGCTCGTTGAGCTTCCGCTTGGTCACCTGGTACGCCGGAGTGCTGACGCTCGTCTTCGTGGTGCTCGGAAGCTTGACCTTGATCTTTTTACGCCACTACCTCGAGTCCGCGGTACTGGACACACAGGCCCGCCGTGCACGACAAATCGCTGACACTTTGCTTGCATCCGTCGACCGAACCGGTGAGCAGGCCATCACACGCCAGGTCGAAGAGTTGTATTCCCCCCAGGTGAACGACCGTTTCATTCGCATCACGGGCACGCGCGGCCGCGTTCTGTACATCTCCGGCCCACCCCACGACGGGACATTTGTACCGGCTGATGTGGCCCGCCCCGAGGCGGCGTCCTTTGACCGCCAGGGCGTTTTCGAGCGCCGGGAGAGTGTGCGCTCCGGCTCCGTACTGATCGGCGCGGTCGCCAGCCGTAACTACATTGTCGAAGTGGGTGTTTCGACTCAGCGCACCGAAGAAACCCTGAGCCAGGTTTTGTTGCTGCTCGCGGTCGGGCTTCCCGTCGGCGTATTGATTGCCGTAAGCGGTGGCTTCGTCCTGGTGCGGCGTGCCCTCAAGCCCGTCAATCGGATCGCGCAGAAGGCCGAGGACATCAGTCAGCACAATCTCAGCGAGCGGCTGCCGGTCGTGCAAAGCGGTGACGAGCTCGAGCGGCTGTCGATATCGCTCAACAATATGATTGCGCGCCTCGAGGACGCCGTTCAGAGCTCCAAGCGGTTTGTAGCGGATGCTTCACATGAGCTGCGCACGCCGCTGACGGTTCTGCGTGGGGAGCTGGAGAGCCTGGCGCAGGATGTGCAACTGAAAGCGCATACCCGCGAGAGCCTCGGTAGCCTGCTCGAGGAGGTCGACCGGCTGGCCGAGGTGGTGGAGAGCCTGCTGGCCCTGTCCAAGCTCGATGCCGGCGAGGCCAGTGCCGAGCGCGTGCGGTTTGATCTCGCCGAGCTGGTGACCACCACCGCGGAGCAGATGAGCCTGCTCGCTGAAGACAAGAACATCCGGGTTGAATGCGACGCTGCCCGCAACGTGATCGTGGAGGGCGACCGTTCTCGAATGAAGCAAGTCGTCGTCAATCTGCTCGACAATGCCATCAAGTACACGCCCAACGGCGGCAATGTCCTGCTGCGAATTGCCCGCGAAAGCGACAACGCCATTCTGGAAGTCGCCGACAACGGAGTCGGCATCCCAGCCGATGCGCTTCCTCACATGTTCAAGCGCTTCTTCCGCGTCGATGACTCGCGCTCCCGCGAGCAGGGCGGCGCCGGGCTCGGCCTTTCCATCGTCAAATCCATCTGCGCGGCGCAGGGCGCCGAAGTCGATGTCACGAGCCGACCGGGCGGCGGTAGCTGTTTTCGGGTCCGCCAGCCGCTGGCGCGGGGGGTCTAGCGAGCCGGTGTCATGAGATTTATTTTGGAAAGGTCAGCCGATCCTGAATGGCCAGCAACACATCATTGCGCGAGACTTCTCCCAACAGCGTATTTCGCCATTGACCGGGCGTTACCGGCAGGACCGTTGTTTGCTCGCGCAGGAACCCGTCCAGCGCCGCGCACAGCGACATATCCGGGGCCAACGTAAAATTCAGAGGTCTTGCGACCGATTCGACCGGGGTATGAGCCTCAATCTGGCGCTTCTTGACGCGCTCCAGAAGATCCCGCGGATCGAGCCAGGCAGTGATCTCGTCGCCATCCACCACATACACGCGACTGACGGGTTTGTTGGGCAGCTTGGCAAACATCTGCTGCAGGGTGGTTGTGGGCGCAACGACCGCGACTGCAGGCTTCACCAGCAGTTCCACTGTCTTCAGGCGCCAGTCGTCGTCAGCGCCCATGGAAATCCCGCGACTGATTGAAGTGTGGTAAACAGACTCGCCGCGCCGGTAGACTTTGGCCGTGTAGTGCGCTGTTACGCAGGCCAACATGAGCGGCAGGACGATATCGTAGTCCAGGGTCATCTCAAACAACATCAACATGGATGTCAGGGGAGCGTGAGTCGTTGCGGCCAAAAAGCCCCCCATGCCGACCAGTGCATACGCGGCGGGAACAGACGTGATGGCGGGCATCATGCCGTGCAGCACCTCTCCAGTCAGCGCGCCCACAGCGCAACCGATGAACAGACTCGGCGTAAACACACCGCCAACCGCGCCAGACCCGACCGTGGCAGACGTTGCCAGCACCTTCGCGGCAAGCACCGCCAGCAGCCAGATGCCGACTACTTCGCTGGAGAGGATATTGCCTACAACACTGTAACCGTTGCCCCACACCTGCGGCACGAAGATCGAAATGATACCGACAACCAGGCCACCCAGGCCGAGTTGCCAATATAACGGCAGTTGCAAGCGGGCGAAGCGAGCCTTCATATACTCCAACAGTCCGAGGAACGGCGGCGCCAGATGTCCGAGTAGAACACCCAGAATCACATAGAATATCAGTTCCCAATTGGAGGCGAACTGAACGTGCGGGACCACGTAGACCGGTCCGACGCCCAGAAACCTGTGAGCCGTCGCGCTCGCCGTCACGGATGCCACCACGAGCGGCCCAAAACTTTCCATCGCCGTGGACCCGAGTACGATCTCCGAGACAAACAGCGCACCCGAGATGGGCGCGTTGTAGGCGGAAGCAATTCCCGCCGCGCCGCCGCAAGCGACCATCAGACGCAGGCGCGGTACCGGGGATCGCGCCAACAGTCCGAGCTTTGAGCCGAGCATCGCCGCCAACTGCACCATCGGACCCTCGCGCCCGATGGAACCGCCGGAAGCGATGGACAGCAGCGATGAAAGGCTGTTCAACACAGTGGCGCGCATGCCGATTCGACCATCGCCCACCAGGATTGCCTCCATGTAATCAACCGGTCGCGGGCCGCTGAGTGTGCGGCCGACCAGGTGCAAAACCAGCCCGGCGAGCGCGCCGCCTATGGGAGGAACCAGCGCACGATGCCACCAGACCAGATCCGATGCCGCATGCACCAGACTGATCGATTGCCCCGTGAAGAGGATTTCGAACAGATGAATGCCGTCGCGGAACAGGACGCTCGCCAGCGCTCCGCAAAAGCCGACGAGTGCTGCCCAGAACACAATGGCGGCCAGGTCTTCATGACCGAGAAGAACCAGCCTGAGCCGTGTCAGTAACGATAGAGGCAGCCGGGCGAGCCCCTGGACGTGCGCGTGCATTATTCTTCAACACTCTCAGGCATGCCGGCGCTCGCGCGCGCAGCGCGCTAACGGCATGCGCTCGAGTGGCAGTCCGCTTGCCATCCCACGACATGTCCGTTCGGCAACCGGACCCATTTTCCCCGGCCCGTGTCACCTTGGGGCAATGCCGTTCCATCCAGGTCGACGACCGTGGTTTTTTCCGCCACAACAATCACGGTCACAATGACCTCGCCCGAGTCGGAGTTCAGCGCCTTGATCCGGTAGCGGCCCGGAGGCAGGGACACCCGCTCGGGATCCTGATTGAACGAGCCTGACAAGTTCTCGATCCGCCGCACCATCTTGTTGTCGAGCGAGTAAATCGTGTATGCCGTGTGAACCGGGTATTCCGATTGGGCATACGTTGCCGCGCGCTCCGCGGAATACACCACGAGATTGCCTTGCGTCGCCGCAGGAGTGATTCGCTCGACCTCGGGGCCAACAGGCTGCCGGACCACCAGGGGCGGGCGCGCGGCACACGCTGTCAGGGACGCAAGCGCCAGTAACCATATGGCAGGCGAGCCAGGTTTCACGATCCAACTCCACAGATGTTTGCACGGGGTCATTTCGACGCAGCGCCCGGGCCCGCGGCGCCCAGCGCGCCAAGCTGATAGTTCAATGCAGACTGCTGAATCAGGACGTCGTAGCGCGAGCCGGTCTCGGATATCTGGGCTGAGGTCAACTCGAGCTGCGCCTGGCTGAGCTCCACAATCGAGCTGCTGCCCGCCTTGTAGCGCGCCGCGGCGAGCTCGTATGCGTTCGCGGCATAGCGACTCAACTGTTGTGTTGTACGAAATCGCTCGCGGGCATTGTTGAGATTCAGCCAGGCAATGCGCACATCCCGGCTGATCGAATCCTCCAGGCTGCGCAGCGACTCCCCAGCGGCCTTGGCACGCAACTCAGCCTCGTGTTGCCGTGCCTGATAGAGGCCACCCGCAAACAAGGGGACGCTCACCTGGATGCCTCCCGCCGTATAGCTGTCAGGCAGGTGCACGTCATGAGAAGGTGCATCGCCACTCACAATGGCGGCGGAAATGCTCGGCAGCCGGGCGTCCCGTAGCGAACGCGCCAGGCGCTGGGCGGCATCGCGCTCGTCGCGGAAGCTCGCCAACTCCGGGCGGTCCTGCAGCGCCTGGTCGATCAACGTGGCGACATCGTTGCCTGAGCTCACGGCCATGGGGTTGGACTCCACCAGGTCGAAGTGCTGCTGCTCGCGATAGCCCAGCACGGCTGACAAGGATGCCAGGGCCGAGTCAAAGTCGTTCTGAGCTCTCTGCAGCAGCAACCGGCCGTCCTCGAGCGCCACGCGGGCAAAACTGACATCCAGATCGGATTTGAGCTTGTTGGATGCCAGAATACTCACCCGATCGAGCAGCAGTTGACGGGTATCCACGGTCTGCTGCGCGACGTTGACAACCGCCTGCGCCTGCAGAACGCCGAAAAAGTCTCGATCCACATCGAGCAGCACCTGCTCGCGGGTGGCGCGGGCATTGTGACCTTCGGCGCTGGCTCGCAGCTTGGTGCTCGCGGCCAGGTTGTAAGTGCGGCCAAAGTCGGTAATGAGTTGGCTGAGACCGGCGCCGAACGCGGCTCGGTTGAACACGCTGGGATTATTGATCCCGCCGGCAAGAATGCGCGTGTTGGCCGATTCCGCCTGGACAATGGAGCCGTAGAGATTCACCTGCGGCAACAGACCCGAGCGCGCCTGCTTGTAGACCTCGCCTTCGGCCAGGGCACGATAGTCCGCCGCGGCGATGCCGGGATGATTCTTCAGGGCAATCGCATGCGCTTGCTCCAGCGTCAGCGTCTGCGAAGGCGCTGTGGTCTGTGGCTCTGCAGCCGAAGCGGCTGAAGATTGTTGGGCGAGCACCACTGCCTGAGCAACGCTTGGCAGGGCCGCGATGAGGTTGTCCTTGGTTGCAACATTTGCGTCCGCTGCCACGGCCATCTGCGGCGACTGTGCCGCGACCAAAACAATTGCGCCGAGTCCTGCCAACACCGACTGCTTCATTGATTCGCTACCGCGCCGATCACATCCTGCGGACCCGCGCTTCCTCCAGCTCGGGGGCGCACTTCGTCGCGCCTGTGAACGATGTAGTAGGCCGCGGGGACAATGAAGACCGTCAAAACCACCGACACGGCGAGGCCGCCGATGATCGCGCGGGCCAGCGGCGCATAGGCCTCACTTCCGGTGCCGAGCTTCAGCGCCATGGGGATCAGGCCCATGAGTGTCGCCAGCGATGTCATCAACACCGGACGCAAACGTACCCGGCATGCGAGCGAGACGGCCTCACGCAGCGGGTGACCTTCCTCCCGGAGGCGATTGGTGAATTCAACTATCAGAATGCTGTTGGAGACCACGATACCCACCATCATCACAACACCCATCAGCGACATGACGTTGAGGGTCGTTCCGGTGAGAAAGAGGATCAGGAGCACTCCCGTGAGCCCGGTGGGCACAGCAAGCAGAATGAGCAAGGGATCCATGAAGGACTGAAACTGCGCCACGAGTATCAGGTACACGAGCAGCGTCGCCAGAATCAGACCGAAGCCGAATGCGCTGAAGGAAGTCCGCATTGCTTCGGCGGAGCCGCGGACCGTCACTCGGACACCCTCCGGCAATTGAGTGCCCTTGATGATGTTTTGCACCTGATTGAGTACGCCGCTCAGGTCCTCACCGGACGGCGCCACATAGACGTCCATCTCGCGCCGCAACTGGTAATGATCCACTTCCGTGGGTGACTGGATATGCCGCAGGGTGCTCACAGTATCCAACTGTGTCGGGCGATCCGAACGCACGCCGCGCAGCGGCACCGCGGACAAATCGGCGAAGTTCCTGATCAGGTTCTCCGGATACTGCACGGTCAGCAGATAATCGTTGCCGCTCTTGGGGTCGACCCAATAGCTCGGCGCGATCATCTGGTTGGAGGTCAGCGCGGTGATGACATTGCCGACGACCTCCTTTTCATTGAGACCGAGCTCACTGGCGTGGATGCGGTCAACGTCGAGCTTCAGGGAAGGGTAGTCGATGTCCTGCGGGACCAGCACGTCACTCACGCCCCTCAGGGCGCGGGCGCGTCTGGCAATGTCGTTAGCGACGTGATGAGCTGCTGCGAGGTTGGTGCCGCTTACCTGGATATCCAGCGGCGCCGGCAAACCCAGGTTCAGTACGGCATCGACCAGTCCGCCTGTCTGGAAATAGGCGGCGAGCTGCGGCATGCGTTCGCGCAGCCGCGCGCGCACGCGATCCATGTATTGAAAGCTGCTGAGGCTGTGCTCATCTTCCAATCCGACCTGGACGAAAGCGGTGTGCGGTCCCGAGTTGGAGGTATACATGGATGAAAACCCGGGAGTCGTGCCGATGTTGGACACGATGATCTTCAGCTCCTTGGGGGGCACGACCGAGCGCACGATCTGCTCAACCTGGTTGACAATCTGATCGGTGATCTCCAGCCGCGTGCCGGTCGGCGCCTTGAGATTGATTACGAACTGGGCGGGATCGGTGCGCGGAAAGTAGGACTTGCCGACCAACGGATATAAACCCAGGCTGAGAATGAAGACTCCGGTGATGCCAAGCACGGTGGCCAGCGGTCGAAGCAGCGCCCGGCCGAGCATGCCTTCGTAGCGGTCGAGCATGCGGGTGAAGCCACTGTTGAATCGTTGGTTGAAGCGCTGGCCCCAGGAGAGGTGCTCACCGGCTGCGGCAGCGGACTCAGCGCCCCCGGCCGCGGCGGGCGTCTCATGGCCATGTACGCCCTTGATCCACTTTGCACAAAACAGCGGCACCACCGTCATGGCGACGAAATACGACGCGAACAAGGAGAGCACCACGGCGAGCGCAAGGGCGGTAAACAAAAACCGGCTCACGCCATAGAGGAAAGTCACCGGGAAGAACACGATCGCGGTGGTGAGGGTGGCCGCGAGCACCGGCAGCGCCACTTCCTTACCGCCACGCTCGGCGGCTACCTCTGGAGGTTCACCGAGCTCCATGTGCCGAAAGATGTTCTCCAGGACCACGACCGAGTTGTCGATCAGCCTGGAAAATGCAAGCGCGAGACCTCCGAGGATCATTGCGTTGACCGTATTGTCGCCCACCGACAAGGCAATGAATGCGGCGAGCGCCGACAACGGAATCGACAGGAACACCGCCGCGGTAGCCCGCATGCTGCCAAGAAACACCAGGATCATGATCCCGGTCAGCGCAAGTCCGATGGCGCCTTCGTGGATCAGGTTCTCGATCGCGCTGCGGACGAATTTCGATTGATCGAACACGACTTTGGCGACGAGCTGCTTCGGAACGTCCAACAGCCGTGACACACCGGCTTTGATTCCGTCGACTACCGCAATGGTGTTGGCGTCGCCGCCTTGCTTGAGCACCGGTAGATAGACGGACGGTTGCCCGTCCACCCGCACGATGTTGTTCTGGATCTGGGCGGCGTCCTGGGCTTTACCGACATCCTGGACGAGCACCGACGCATTGCCGACGGTCTTGAGCGGCAGGCGATTGATATCCGATATCGAATTCACCTGGCTGTTGGCATACAGGTTGTAATCGTAAGGCCCGATCTTGACATCACCCGCGGGGAGAATCAGGTTGGCCTCGTTGACGGTGCGTACCACATCCATGACGCTCAACTGGTGGGCCTGCAGCTTGAGTGGATCCACGTACACCATGATCTGCCGATACCGGCCGCCGAAGGGTTGCGGAACCGACGCGCCGGGAACGTTCGCGATCTGATTGCGGACATCGTATTGACCGATGTCGCGCAGCTTTGCCTCATTCAACCCCGCCCCCTTCAAGGTAACCAGACAGACCGGCAGGCTGGAGGCGTCGAATTTCAATACCACCGGCGGCAGGGTTCCGGGTGGCAGCTTGCGCAGGTCCGCCATCGCCAGGTTGGCGATGCTCGTGACCGCGGAGTCGGCATTGAATCCAGGTTGGAAGTAGATTTTGATCAGACTCACGCCCGGAAGTGAGCGCGACTCAATGTGATCGACACCGCTTGCCAGAGTGAAGAACCGCTCGAAACGGCCGGTAATGTCGGTCTCGACCTGTTCCGGCGGCATTCCGGAAAAGAACGTCGCGACCACCACGACGGGTATGCGGATGGCCGGAAACAGATCGACCGGCATTTTCACGACACTGGTGACCCCGACCACGCAGGTGATCAGGCAAATAACAATGACCAGGTACGGAAAGCGGATGGCAAAGCGTGACATAGGCAACAACCGGCGCGAGTTTACTTCTGGGATTCCGCGACCAAGGCGCGAAGCTTTTCGACTGTAAAATCGGCGGAGCGGCACAGGGCAATCAACGCCTGTTCGCGCGCCCGGAGCCGCTCCGCTGTTTCAGGAATCAAAGGCGCGATGGCCATCGGTATGGACTGCACACCGTGAAGATCCCCATGCAGCAGATCACCCGATTGAATGCAAAGTCCGCCGACCTTCACAGGTTGCCCAAAGTCAACGATGTGAACGTAGCCGTGGGATACCGACACGCTGCCCGCGAAGTAGTGAAAGCCGGCAGCGCGCGCCGCAGGGATGTCGCGCACCGCTCCGTTGGTAACCACACCCACGCAATGCAACGCCTTCAGGATGCTCATGTGTACTTCCCCTACGAGCGAGCACAAACCCGGTTGCGTCGCGGTGTCTTCGACTACTACGACGCGCGGCGCCGGAAGCGAACAGACGTAGTCCCACCAATCGGTCCTGTCCGGGTAGACACCGCTCGTAGTGGGAGGAGATGAGCCGCGTATTTTCACGGTCGCGGCATAACCCACCATGGGCGTGAGCTCCGGGAACAGGCTGCGCACACTGTGATTGACGAAGCCTTCGTTACGCAGCCGCTGATGGAAAGTCTCAATTGTATTGGCCAGCGTGCACGCATCGAGGCGGCCCAGTGACTGCAACAGTTGTTCGTCGAGCATGGTTGTCATTCGCGCGCCAGGGGAGCCGTGATTCGCGGGTCGACCTTTTGCCCTACCGTCACCTGGGCAGGATTGCCGAGCATCACCAGATCCCCCTCCGCGAGGCCGGAGAGGACTTCATACTTGGAGGGGGTTTCGATGCCGAGTTTCACGGGGCGCTCTTCAACCTGGTGGGCGGCGTTCACCACGAGCACCGATTTGCCTCCGGGCGGGATCGCTTCGACCGGAATTGCCAGCGCATTCGAGCGCTGATCCACCTTCAGGGTCACGTTGGCATACATCCCGGGGACCAACTCGAGAGTCGGGTTTGGCACTTCCATCTCCACGATCATGGTCCGTGTGCTGTCATCGATCTGGTTCGAGAAGCGGGCCACTTTGCCCTCGAAGGTGCGATTGCCGAGCGAATCCACTTTGACCGAGACTGCGGCGTTTCGCTGTATGCCGCTGACATAGTCCACCGATACCGGGAAGTCGAGGCGCAGCAGATTGTTGTCAGACAGGCGCACCAACGGCATGGTCTGTTGAGATGCGGTGCCGGCCTGGATCAGCGCCCCCGGATCGGCGTAGCGTTTGGTGATCACCCCGCCAAAGGGCGCGGTGATTTGGGTGTAGCTCACCAGGGTGCGGAATTTCTGCACGTCCGATCGGGCCCCGGCAAGCGCGCCTTGGGCGGTTGCGTCCCTGGCCTCCGCGGTATCCAGGTCCTGCTGCGCAATGAGGTTGGGATGCGCCTTGTTGACTTCCAGCAGGCGCGTATACGCCAGGTGCGCATCCTTGTAATCGGCCGCGGCCCGTTGTTCGGCAGCACTGGCATGATCGAGCTCGTCGTGAAGCTCCGGAATCTCGAGGACGGCCAGAAGTTGCCCCGCCTGCACCTTGTCGCCGATATCCACATTCATTCGTTGCACATATCCGGACACCTTGGCGTGCAGATCCACTTCGTTGTACGGCCGGAATTCCGCCGGAATGGTCAGCTCCTTGAAGAGATCTTCTCGATCCACTTTCACAACGGCCACGCTGGAAGTGGTCGCCGCCGCATCTGTTTGCGCGTGCGCGGTTCGGTGCCAGGACCAGGCAACCACGAGACCTGCGACAATCGCGCCCAGGAGCAGCGATACGCTCCAGCCGAGTCGTTTGCGTGAGGTGAGCGGATGCGAAGTCCAGGGGCGCCCGGTCGGCATGTTGGTGTTGTTCATGAGAGTGTTTGCACGAAAGGAAAATTCACCGCTCGTCAGCCCTCGGTCAGGCCGTAGCCCACGCCGCGTACCATGCGGATCAATTTGGTAGGGAAGGGGTCATCGACTTTGCGCCGCAGATGGCGGACATACACATCGACAATGTTGTTCAGTCCTTCGAAGCTCCGATCCCACACATGCTCGATGATCGTGGTTCGGGACAATACCCGGCCGGGGTTCGTGGCCAGGTACTCGAGCAGGGAATACTCCTTGGGAGTGAGCTCAATCTTGTGGCCGTCCCGCTTGACCTGGTGCAGAAGGCGATCGACCTCGAGATCGCCCACACGCAGGATGGCGGCACGGCTCAGGGATCCCCGTCGCAAGAGCGCCTTCACCCGCATGACCAACTCTGCAAGCACGAACGGCTTGGTGACGTAGTCATCGGCCCCTGCCTCGAAGTGCTCGAGTTTGGCCTCAGGCAGATCGCGCGCGCTCAGGATGAGGATCGGAACTTCCCGGTTCCGGTGGCGCACACGTCTCAGGACCTCCGTACCACTCAGTTGCGGCAACATCAAATCCAGGATGATGAGATCGTAGTCATGGGCTTGGGCCATCTCCCAAGCCGTGTTCCCATCCAGCGCAACCGCCACCGCGTACCGTTCGGCCTCGAGCGCCCGTGCAATCAAATTGCAGAGCTTCTTCTCGTCCTCAACCAATAGGATGCGCATGGGTCGGCTTCGCGGGGCACCGGGAAGGTGGGCCGACCATAGGAGAACACGCCAACATGAAGCGGTGGCGTATGGTGGATTAAAATCCTTTCAGAAAAGGGAGGCTGAAACGGGCCTCAATAGACCAGCGAGAACCGCGTCAAGAACGCATTCTCTCCCGCCCGGTCGTTGCCGGCCGGTGCGCCGCCGGCAAATCGCGTCCGCTCGTAATCAAACATCCATTTGACATTCTGGTTGAGATACCAGTTGATCCCAATACCGGCCGCGGTCGCTTTGCGAGGCGCCGCGTTCGGATCGGCGAATGATGAGGCACCGTCCGCGAATGCCGCTTCGTCAATCCGCAACTGGTGAAATCGCGCCACCAGCTCCCACGCACCCCAGCCGGGCTTGCCGGGCTCGAAGGTCGACTTCGGGGTGAAGCTGTTGTATGTGGCACGCTCTCCCGTCAGGAAGTACGACAGCGAGACCTGCCACGCCTGGTTGTCCATGGTGTCAGAACGAGTCAGTGAGCCTGACACCTGTCGTCTGACTTGCTGGTTTGCCTGCACATACTCGCCAATCACACCCAGACTACCGGCGTAGTAGTAAAACTGCGGCGTCCACCGCTCGCGCTTGCCGTCGGCATACGTAGCGCTCGTCCCCGTGCGATACGTGAAGAAGGTCTGCTGGCCCGGCGTCTTATAACTTGCCAACAGGGTGTTGGTGGCGGAGCCGGTGGTATTGACGTAAGTGCCGCCGATGCCAAATCCCAAGCCCCGTAAATAGGGATTCCCGGACTTGACGAAAGGTTGGGCGAACAGGCGGCCCTCCCAGTCGCGCTTGCCGTCGTTGTCGACGTCCGGTGTCGTGTTGGCATCCGTGCTCGTACCATCCGTCGTGCCGTCGAAGTACCCGATGGCATAACCCAATGCGCCGCCGGCGATATCGCCGCCGATCTGCACCCCCAGGTCGCGGTTTGGAACCAGCGCCGAGGGGAAACCCAGCTCCAGGAAGCGGTTGAACTGATCCGGCTGCAATCTCTCCAGCCCCACCGGCCCCTTGAACTTGCCGGCCTGCACGGCCAACCACGGCGCAAAGCGTCCGGTCACGAACGCGTCCACCACGATCGACCTGCCGTTGCCGAAGTCCGGCATGAACCGAAAGTCATAGATGCGGTCCAGCGTGCCTTCGAAGTACGGGCGCACGCGCCGGAACGTCCAGGTTTCCGCCGTGTTGGGGGTGCTGTGGTCGGAAAAGAAACGGCCGTCGACGGCGAGGTTGCCGCGGAAGCGAATGACATTGGCGCCGTCTGCGCTCGAAATGAACAACCCGGAGGGACCGGCTACGACAGTACCCGCCGCGCCCTGTTGCGTGCCCGCGGGGCCTGTGTTGGTGGATGCCTCGATCGCCGCCTTTCCCGAAACCGCTGCGGTCGCGCCGGCAGTTGCCGTAGAGGAGGGTGTTGGTGTGGCATTGCGCTCGGCTTCCTGTCGGGCGGCGGCCTGCGCGATTTCTTCCTTCTGCTCTTGCAACTCGTGCTCGAGGGCCTCGATCCGCTTCTCCTGCGCATCCAACTTCTCGAGCAGGGCTTTCATGTCGGGTGCGCTTTGCGCCAGCGCGCCATTGACGTGCAGGCCCATGGGCAGAGACAGGGCGGTGAGGACCGCGAGCCGAATGCGAGGGGTCATGAATTCTCCCGGATAGTGATCCGGAAGGATGCTAGGCAGTGACCGGTTATGAAGTCAGTCGATAGGCGGTGACAGAGTGGTCACGACGTCCGGCAGCACTCAATTCAATACGTTGGGAAAATGCGACCCGGGCCCCCGGGGCGGCGGCTCGGCTCGCCTGAACACATATATCTGGTGACACCTTTTTGGGGCTCGGGAACCCTCAAAAAGCGAAAAACGACAAAACTGGACGGATCTCTCGACATTAGCAGTGCCCAGCCGCTTACACTGCCGCTTATATACAGAATAATGCTTGTAAAATATCTGATCAAAGTGATCATGGAAGCATGGAATAATCGATTTGCGGTTGTCGGGATTGTGCAACGCACTCCAGGGGGTTTGTCATGAGGGATAGGACAGCGTCCAGGCAGTTGGCCGCAACCATTGCGGGACTGTTAGCTTTCGGCGGTTACGCCGGCCACGCATGGGCGGATGAGCGTTCCGATCGGGACTTGCGGGACCAGGTCAAAGCCCTGCAGAAGCAGGTGGAAGAGCTAACGAAAAAGGTGAATGGCGGCCAGGGCGGCAGCGCGCAAGCGCCCAAAGCAGTGGCCGAACCGAGCCCGCCATCCAATGCCAAGGCGCCAGAGCCGGCTCCCAAAACGGCGGGACCGCCGCCCATTTCGTGGAACGGAATCACCTTCTACGGAACAATCGACATTGGGGTTGCCTACCTGACTCACGGCGCGCCCCTGAGCCCCAGCTACGCTCCGGGTCTGCCGTTTACGCTGCAGAGTTTCAGCAACCATCCCATCACCTCACTGGCCCCCAACGGGCTCAGTCAGTCGAAAGTCGGCATCTCCGGCGTCGAGCCGCTGGGAGTCGCCGACCTCAAGGGCATCTTCAAGCTCGAGACCGGCTTCAATCCGACTTCCGGACGTCTGGTCGATGGGCCCAAGTCACTGATTGAAAATAATGGCCGCCCCAACAACCAACGTGTCACGGCCAGTGACTCGAGCCGCGCGGGCCAGGCATTCCAGGGCCCGGCCTATGTCGGTATCGCCTCCAACCTTCTAGGAATCCTGACATTCGGGCGGCAGAACTCGCTGATGGCCGATGACCTGCTCAAGTACGACCCGCAGTTGCAGGCCCAGGCATTCTCGCCGATCGCCTATTCGGGTACTTCCGGCGGTCTCGGTGATACCGAGGACAAGGCGTTGGATGACACGATCAAGTACACCTACGCGTACGGTCCGGCCCGCATTGCCGTGCTGTATCAATTCGGTCAGCGCGGCACTGAGCCCGAGGGGGCCGAGTCCGTCGATGTAGGCGCCGACTACGCGGGGCTGTCAGTGGACGCCCTGTATGGCGAGGTGCGCGGCGCTGTCTCAGCCTCCTCTCTGACAGCCGCCCAGAATGCCGTGGCGCCCGGTACTCTGGCCGGTACGATTTCCGACAACACCGCGTATGCGCTCATGGGCACCTACACCCGGCGGCCGCTCGAGATCTATGCCGGCTACGAGCACATGAAGTACGCCGACCCAAAAGACCCGCTTCCGGTCGGTACGGTGACCATCGGCGGTTATGTGCTGAGCGTGGTCAACAACACGGCCTTCAAGATCAACAAGATTCTGGAATATAGCTGGACGGGTGCACGTTACGCGTTCAATCCGAAGTTCGACGTGACCGCGGCGTACTACCACTTCAAGCAGAACAGCTTCAACGCCAACCATTGCTCCAATACCAGCGCCACCTCCTGCTCGGGATTGTTCCACGACGCCTCGCTCGTAGCCGATTACCGCTGGACGCGCCGATTCGACACCTACGGGGGCGTCAACTACTCCAGCGCCGCCGATGGGCTCGCCTCGGGCTTTCTCTTCAAAGTTGACTGGGCACCGATGCTCGGTGCCCGTTTCAACTTCTAGTCGATTGCGCGCAGCAGGTCATTGATGGACGTCTTGGAGCGGGTCTGTGCATCGACCCGCTTCACGATCACCGCACAGTAGAGCCCAACCTTGCCGTCCGCGGACGGCAAGGTCCCCGGCACGACCACCGAGCCGGCCGGGACGCGGCCCTGGAGGATCTTGCCGGTGGTGCGGTCGTAAATGCGTGTGCTTTGGCCGATGTACACGCCCATGGATATGACCGAGCCTGCTTCCACAACCACGCCTTCGACAACTTCCGAGCGGGCGCCGATGAAGCAGTCGTCTTCGATGATGGTGGGGCTCGCTTGCAGCGGTTCCAGAACACCGCCAATACCAACACCCCCTGACAGATGCACGTTACGTCCGATCTGCGCGCACGATCCCACGGTCGCCCAGGTATCCACCATGGTGCCGGAACCTACATGGGCGCCGATGTTGACGTAGCTCGGCATCAGCACAACGTTCGGGGCGATGTAAGAGCCTTTCCTGACCACGGCGTGCGGCACGACACGCGCGCCGCCAGCTTTGAAATCGGCATCGGAGCTCGCGGCGTACTTCAGCGGAACTTTGTCGTAGAAGCGGGTAAAGCCGGACTCCATGACGACGTTGTCGTGCGAGCGGAAGTACAGCAGCACCGCCTTTTTCAGCCACTCATTGACCACCCAGCGGCCGTCCTTCGGCTCCGCGACGCGCGCGCGCCCACTGTCCAACAGCTCGATGCACTCGTCGATGGCCGCTCCCAGATCGGCGGACAGGTTTCTGGGAGTCAGCTCGGCCCGGCGCTCGAATGCGGCGTCAATGAGGGATTGGAGCCTGGCACTGTCGGTCATGTTTATCCTTTGATGAGGGAGCGGATGCGTTCGGCGGCATCGACACAGCTTGCAACGGTCGGAACCAGTGAAATCCGGACGCGGCCCGCACCGGGATTGACACCCGCCGCGGCCCGCGCGAGGTAACTGCCCGGCAGAACGGTTACATTCTGTTGAGCAAACAAATCGCGTGTGAATTTCTCATCATCGCCGCGCACATCCGTCCACAGGTAAAACCCGCCCTGTGGACGCTCGACGTCCAGCACATCGGACAGTATCGGAATCACCTTGTCGTATTTCTCCTGGTACAGGCGGCGGTTCGCAACCACGTGCGTATCCTCGTCCCAGGCCGCGATACTCGCGAGTTGAGTCGGCACCGACATCGCGCTGCCGTGATAGGTTCGATACAGCAGGTACTTCGCCATGACCTGCGCATCGCCCGCGACAAAACCCGAACGCAGGCCCGGGACGCTGGAGCGCTTGGACAGGCTGTGAAACACCACGCAGCGCTGGAACCGGTCGTGGCCGGCCGCCAGCGCCGCCTGCAGGAGCCCGGGAGGCCGGGCGGCCTCATCGGGATACAACTCGGAATAACATTCATCCGCGGCAATGACGAAATTCCAACGTTCCGCCAGGGCGAGGGCCTGGCGCAAAAATTCCAGTGACAACACCGCGCCGCTCGGGTTGCCTGGACTGCACAGAAACAACACCTGGCAGCGGCGCCAGACATCGTCGGCGACGGCGGCGAGGTCTGGAACGTAACCCGTCGCGGCGGTTGTATTGAGAAAACAGGGCGCGGCACCCGCCAGCAGGGCGGCGCCTTCGTAGATCTGATAAA
The DNA here is from genome assembly GCA_018241505.1 of Pseudomonadota bacterium. Taxonomy (GTDB): domain Bacteria; phylum Pseudomonadota; class Gammaproteobacteria; order Steroidobacterales; family Steroidobacteraceae; genus 13-2-20CM-66-19. The sequence goes on from JAFEDS010000031.1 coordinate 38,397, forward strand.
ACGGGTTCGGCATGGCCACAATCGGGTTGTTGCGATCGTCTACCACCGCCTGAACGAATGCGAACAGCGCTTCGCGGGTGCCATTCACAGGCAACACCATCGTGTCCGGATCTACGTCGACTGCGAACCGGCGTTGCAGCCAGCCGGCGGCCGATGCACGAAACTCCGGCATTCCGGCGGTCGCCGGATAGCTGCCGAGGCGGTGCAGATTCTGCCTGAGCGCCTCCAGCACAAACGCCGGAGGGGTGTGCTGGGGCTCGCCGATCGACATGGCGATGTGCTGCAAATGGGCGGGCGGTGTGACGCCCGCCTTCAGGCGCGCAAGACGTTCGAATGGATAGGCGTGTAGCCGGTCGAGCCGCGGATTCATGGTTCAGGCGGCTCGCCGCCGATCCAGGGCCTGCATCAGCTTTTCGCGCAGAGTCTGCGCCGCCTCCGCTGTGAGTGGACGCTGCTCGAAGTCGGTAATGTAGAAAACGTCCTCGGCGCGTTCACCGACGGTCATGATCTTCGCATCGTGCAATTGCAGGTGTTGCTCCATCAGCACTTTGCCGATGTCACTCAAGAGGCCCGGCCGGTCGCCGGCCGTGAGCTCCAGCACGGAACGACGGTTGCGGTCGTCCACGTTCAATTGAATCTGGGTCGGGGTATTGAACATCCGGGCCTGCCGTGGCGCGCGCCGCGAGACCGCGAATGGGGTGTCTTCCGGCCGTTGCAGTGAGCGCCAGATGGCGTGTTCGATTTCGCTCTTACGGTCGTGGTCGCTGATGGGCGCGCCGTCGTCCTCCAGCACGTGGTACAGATCGAGGCTGAAGCCATCTTCGGTTGGCGTAATGCGCGCATCGACGATGTTCAGGCCCAATTGGTCGAGAACCGCTGTGGTACGGGCAAATCCGTGCCGGCTGGGGCGCGCGAATATCAACACGGAAGTGGTCCCTCGCACGCCACGCGCATCGAGCGCCACGAGCGGCTCATCGGAGCCCACGTCGCGCTCGGTCAGCAATCGAGTGTGCAACGCAACTTCATCCGGCGTGTGCCGCAGGAAGTAGGGCGCACCAAAGCGGGCCCACGCCTGCACCACTTCGGCGTCGGAAATCCCGTGCTCGGTCAACAACCGGCGCGCGGCCTCCTGCGTCTCCCGTACCAGTTGTTCCTGGTCGATCGGGCTCTCCAGGCCACGGCGCAAAGCGCGTTTGACGCGGTCATAGAACTCGTGGAACAGCGAGGCTTTCCAGGAATTCCACAGCTTCGGGTTGGTCCCGCGCACATCGGCGCAAGTCAATACATACAGATAGTCGAGATGCGTTTCGTCGCCGACCTTGCGCGCGAAGGCGTTGATGACCTGCGGATCGGCGATGTCCTGCTTCTGAGCCGTGATCGACAGCTCCAGGTGATTGCGTACCAGCCACGCAACGAGCCGCGCATCGTACGGCGACAGGCCCTGCTCCAGGCAGAAGGCCTCTGCATCCACGGCTCCCAATTCGGAGTGATCGCCGCCGCGGCCCTTGGCGATGTCATGGAAGAGGGCGGCCAGATAGACGATCTCGGTACGCGGCAGCGACTGCATGATCCGCGATGCCGCCGGCAATTCGTGGTCATAACGGTGGATCGCGAACCGGCGCAAGTTGCTTACAACAAACAACGTGTGCGCATCGACCGTGTACGCATGAAACAAGTCGTATTGCATGCGCCCGACGATGCGCCCGAACGCAGGAATGTATCGGCCCAACACGCCGTAGGTGTTCATTCGACGCAACTCGTGCGTCACACCTACGGGTGCACGCACGATCTCCAGGAACAGGCGGTGGTTGCGCGGATTCTGCCGGAACTCCTCGTCTATGAGCCACAGGTTGCGCGCGACCGCGCGCATGGTCGAGGCGCGCACTCCGTTGATGTCGGGATTCTGCTGCAGCAGAACAAACATCTCGAGAATGGCCGACGGCGTGCGCGCAAACACATCGCCGCTGACCGCCTCTAGCGAGCCGTTGCGCACCTGGAAGCGCGCATTCAGCGGCCGCGGCGGTTCGCTTTCGCTGAGAATGGCCTCGCGAAACAACTGCAGCAACAGCTCGTTCAGCAGGCTGACATCCATGACGGTACGGTAGTACCGCTGCATGAATTGCTCGACCGCCAGCGTGTAGGAGGCATCCTCGTAACCGAACGACTGCGCGAGCCGGATCTGGTGATCGAACAGCAGGCGGTCTTCGCGCCGGCCCGTGGCAATGTGCAGCGCGAACCGCACTTTCCACAGGAAGGCCTGTGCCTGCTTGAGGCGGCGCAGCTCCGCAACCGAGAGAAAGCCGCGGGTGGCGAGCCCATCGAGTGTGTCGGAGCTGAAATAGCGCTTGGCGACCCAGGCAATGGTTTGAATGTCGCGCAGCCCGCCCGGTCCCGTTTTGACATTGGGCTCGAGGTTGTAGGCGGTGTCGTTGGCCTTGGTGTGCCGCTCCGCCTGTTCGCGCACCTTGGCATCAAAAAACTCCTTGACCGGCCAGAGGTGCTGCGGAGAGAGCGCTTCGCGCATTCGCTCAACCAGCAGCGAGCTTCCTGCGAGCTGCCGTGCCTCCAGGAGCGTCGTCATGACGCTGACATCGGCGCTGCTTTCCTGAACGCACTCTTCAACTGTACGGACGCTGTGGCCGACTTCGAGGCCGATGTCCCAAAAGAAAGTGACGAGCCGCTCCAGCTTTCCGCGGCCTTCGGCATCGGGCGGCTCAGGCACCAACACCATGATGTCGATGTCAGAGCACGGATGTAGCTCGCCGCGCCCATAACCACCCACTGCGACGAGGGCCCAGGTCCCGACATCGGTGAGATGCTGAGTGCGCCAGGCTTCGCGCAGCACGACATCAATCACCGCCGCCCGCGCATGAACCAGCTCTTCAATGGGGTCTTCCGCCAGGAAACGGGCTTTCAGCTCTTCGTGTGCCTGGCGCAGATAATCGCGATACGCGGCGGGAGAGCCGTTCGCTTCCGCCAGCAGGGCAGGCAGTCGATTCAGCAATGGCCACGGGGCGCTACGCGTCGGTAGCGGCAGCGGCTCTTCCAGGATGTCGATGTCACCGACCGGCATGGGCCCATTATGCCGTGCCGGGCGCGCTGGTGCTGGGTGCGTTAGTGCTTGCCCGCTGCACCAAGAGTGAGCACTTCAACACCTGTATCAGTAACGAGCACTGTGTGCTCCCACTGCGCAGATAATGAGTGATCCTTCGTGATCACCGTCCAGCCGTCCGGCAGCAAGCGCACATGCCGCTTGCCCGCATTCACCATGGGCTCCACTGTAAAAGTCATGCCCTTTTTCAGCTCGAAGCCCGTGCCCGGCTCGCCGTAATGGAGGACCTGCGGGTCCTCGTGATACACGCGACCGATGCCGTGACCGCAGTATTCGCGCACTACCGAGTAGTTGCGCTCTTCCACAAACGCCTGGATGGCGTGGCCGATGTCACCTAGGCGGGTGCCGGGCTTCACGGTTTCGATCCCGCGCCACATTGCTTCAAAACAGGTTTCGGCCAGCCGCTGCGCATGTGTTGGCGGCTTGCCGACGAAATACATCCGGCTGGTATCGCCGTGAAAGCCATCGCGGATCACCGTCACGTCAATGTTGACGATGTCGCCGGCCTTGAGGCGCTTGTCATTCGGAATTCCGTGACACACCACGTGATTCACCGAAGTACAGATGGTCTTCGGGAAGCCGCGATAATTGAGATTGGCGGGAATGGAGCGCTGCACATCGACAATGTAGTCGTGGCAGATCTTGTCGAGCTCTTCGGTGGTCACTCCCGGCACCACGTGCTCGCCGATCATGTCCAGCACTTGCGCGGCCAGGCGCCCGGCCACACGCATTTTTTCCTGCTCTTCAGGGGTCTTGATGGTCACATGCATAGATTCAGTGGGAGTCTTCCGGTAGGCGCGCGTAAGGCATTGTTCAGACTCGACCGACATGCTATAAAGCGCGGCCTTTTTTGGCAACGCAACCCCACACGCGCATCAAATAAACCGAGTAGCTGGGTGCCTTGGACGTAAATGGAGCCGTAAAGCTTCTGCGTCAAGGGTGGCTACCGGGATGTGCGGAGGCCCAACCCAAACTGGAGAATTCATATGCCCGGCGTGTCAATGCGACAGATGCTGGAAGCGGGCGTCCATTTCGGACATCAGACCCGCTTCTGGAACCCGAAGATGGCCCAATTCATCTTTGGCGAACGCAACAAGATCCACATCATCAATCTCGAGAAGACGCAGCCCCTGTATTCCGAGGCCGCGAACTTCGTCAAAAGCGTGGTGGCCGACGGCGGCACCGTGCTTTTCGTGGGCACTAAACGTTCTGCCCGCGAAGCCGTGCAGCGCGAAGCTGCGCGCTCCGGCCAGCCGTTTGTGAACCAGCGCTGGCTGGGCGGCATGCTCACCAACTTCAAGACCATCCGCCAGTCCATCAAGCGGCTGGCCGAAATCACCGAGCTTGCCTCCTCGGGCGCGCTGGACAAGCGCGGCAAGAAGGAAGCGACGCAGTTGCGCCGCGAAATGGACAAGCTCGAGCGCAGTCTCGGCGGCATCAAGGACATGGAATCCCTGCCGGATGCCATGTTCGTTATCGACGTGGGCCACGAGAAGATTGCCATTCACGAGGCGAAGAAGCTCGGTATCCCGGTCGTCGCGATTGTGGATACCAATTGCTCTCCGGACGGAATCGACTACGTCATTCCGGGTAACGACGACGCGATGCGCGCTGTTCAGTTGTATACAACGGGCATGGCGGATGCTGTCATCGAGGGCAAGGAATCGGTGCCGGCCGCGCCTGTGGGCGAGGACGAGTTCGTAGAGCTCGATGAAGCTGGCAATCCGCGCAAGAAGGCCGCCAAGGGCGGTCGTCCGCGTCCCGCTGCCAACGTCCGGAAGAAAGCTCCGGCACGCGGCCGCAGGCCGGGTGCTCCGGCGCCGGTGGCGGATGAGACCGGTGAGGTCCAGGAGTCGGGTATCGCCGAAGACTTGGACAGCGAGGACCCGGCGCTGGTGGCGGCTGCGGTCGGCCTCCAGCCGGCGCCTGCCGCTCCGACGGATCGCCGGCCCGCCGGCGGTCAGCGACGCGGTGGCAGAGGCGGTGGTCGCTCTGGCGGTCGCGAGTAAAGGATCTTTTTTATGACTATTACTGCAGATGCGGTCAAGCAGCTCCGCGAGCGTACCGGCGCGGGCATGATGGAATGCAAGAAAGCCCTGGTGGAAACCAAGGGCGACCTGGACGCCGCTGCCGAGCTGATGCGCAAGCAAGGGCTCGCCAAGGCCGACAAGAAGGCCGCCCGTGTTGCCGCGGAAGGCGTCATTGTGGTGGAGAAGTCGGCCGATGGCCGCAAGGCCGCCATGGTGGAAATCAACTGCGAGACCGATTTCGTGGCTCGCGAGCAGGACTTCCGTGGCTTTGCGCAGGCCGTGGCCGCCAAGGCCCTGGCAACCGGCTCGGGAACGCTGGAGTCGCTGCTGGCCGGCAAGTTGGATAGCGGAGAGACGATCGACGAGCGCCGCCGTGCGCTGGTCGCGAAGATCGGTGAAAACATCAGCGTTCGCCGCTACACCGTGCTCACTTCCGAGGGTGGCCTCGGTGCGTATGTGCACGGAACGCGCATTGGCGCGCTGGTTGCGGTGAAGGGTGGCGATGCCACGCTCGCGCATGATCTGGCCATGCATGTGGCGGCCAGCAATCCGAAGTACCGCACCATGGCCGATGTTCCGGCCGAGGTGGTTGCCAAGGAGCGCGAGATCCTCACGGAGCAGGCTCAGGGCGAGGGCAAGCCGCCGGAGATCGTTGCCAAGATGGTCGAGGGCCGTCTGCGCAAGTCTCTGGGCGAGATTACGCTGCTCGGACAGCCGTTCGTGAAGGACCCCGACCAGACGATTGAAAAGCTCATCAAGAGCGCCAAGGCGGAAGTCGTGGCGTTCGAGCGTTACGAGGTCGGTGCCGGCATCGAGAAGAAGCAGGACGACTTCGTGGCTGAGGTGATGGCACAGGTGAAGGGAGCAACCCACTAAGGGTTTGCGGACTCTCACGAAGAACCCCGCCTCGCGCGGGGTTTTTTTCAAGGCAACACTGGGGCGCTGAATGAACGAACCTGCAAAACCGCGCTTTTCGCGCATTCTGGTGAAGCTGTCGGGTGAGGCGCTGCTCGGCTCCGTCGAGTATGGCGTCGATCCGGTCGTGCTCAAGCGTATCGCCGGCGAGCTTCAGGAAATTGTGCAGATGGGCGTGCAGACCGCCGTCGTCATCGGGGGTGGCAACATCTTCCGCGGTGCCGGCCTGGCTCGCGCCGGCATGGATCGCGTCGCCGCGGATCACATGGGCATGCTCGCCACTGTCATGAATTCCCTCGCCATGCAGGACGCGCTCGAAGCGTTGGGCATGTATGCGCGCGTCATGTCGGCGATCAGGATCAATGAGGTCTGCGAGGACTACATCCGCCGCCGCGCCGTCCGGCACCTCGAGAAGGGGCGGGTGGTCATTTTCGCGGCGGGCACCGGCAATCCGTTTTTCACGACGGACACGGCGGCATCGTTGCGTGCGATCGAAATCAACGCCGATGTGCTGCTCAAGGCGACGAAGGTCAATGGCGTGTATTCCGACGATCCGGTGCGGAACGCCGCCGCCGTTCGTTACTCCACCTTGACATTCGACAAGGTCCTCACGGACAAGTTGAATGTGATGGATGCGACCGCCATTGTCATGTGTCGTGACAACCGCTTGCCTTTGCGGGTGTTCAATCTCAACAATTCGGGCGACCTGACCCGCATCGTGAAGGGCGAGGATGTCGGGACGTTGGTAACGAACGAATAGACGACAGTTTTTTCCAGGAGAGCGAACCTATGCTCGACGATATCAAGAAGGACGCGCAGGTGCGCATGGCCAAGTGCGTCCAGACGTTCCAGGCTGACATGAAGAAGCTGCGCACCGGCCGCGCTCATCCCAGCTTGATTGAGCATCTGAAGGTCGACTATTACGGCAACGAGACACCGCTGCAGCAGGTTGCCAACATCGCGGTCGAGGATGGACGTACGCTGGTGGTCTCGCCGTGGGAAAAGTCGATGGTGCAACCCATCGAGAAGGCGATCTACAAATCCGACCTCGGCCTCACTCCGATGACGGCGGGAACGATCATTCGTATTCCCATGCCGCCGCTCACCGAGGAGCGTCGCCGCGACATTACGAAGATTCTGCGCCAAGACGCCGAAGGCGCACGCGTGGCCGTGCGCAATGTGCGCCGTGACGTCATGAGTGACATCAAGGATCTGTTGAAAGAGAAGATGATTTCGCAGGACGAAGAGCGCAAGGCGGAAGGTGACATTCAGAAGCTGACCGACAAGCACGTGGCCGACATCGAACAGTTGCTGACCGCCAAGGAAAAAGAGGTCATGCAGGTTTGACGCAACTGCCGCGCCATGTCGCGATCATCATGGATGGTAACGGACGCTGGGCACAATCCCAGGGCGTCCCGCGCGCTGCCGGACACCGGGCGGGGCTGAAGCCCACGCGCATGTCGATTCAGGAGTGCGCGCGGCGTGGTATCGAAGCGCTCACCCTGTTCGCCTTTTCGAGCGAGAACTGGAACCGGCCCGCGGATGAGGTCTCCAGTCTGATGAACCTGTTCGTGGATTCACTCGACCGTGAAATCGACGAGCTGCATGCCAGCCGGGTACGGGTGCGTTTCATCGGAGATCGCAAGCAGCTCGCGGTCCGGCTTCAGACGCGGATTGCGGCCGCCGAACAACGCACGGGCGACAATGACGGCCTGCGATTGCAGATTGCCATGAGTTATGGCGGTCGGTGGGATATAGTGCAAGCTGCTCAAGAACTTGCACGCCAATGCTCAAGTGGATCCATACGTCCCGCCGACATCGACGAAGCCCGTTTCGCCGCGCACATGCAGCTCGCGGGCGTGCCCGAGGTCGATCTCATGATCCGCACCGGGGGCGAGCAGCGGATCAGCAATTTCCTGCTCTGGCATGCCGCCTACGCCGAGCTGTACTTCAGCGCAATGCTGTGGCCCCAGTTCGATGTGGCCGAGCTCGAAGCCGCTCTGAGCTTCTTTGCGGGCCGCGAACGGCGCTTTGGCCTGACACAGGCGCAGTTGTCTGATCCTGCGGGGCGGTCTGATCCTGCGGGGCAGCCTGGGCGCGCGGGCCAATGATGAAAGTACGCCAGCCGTGAATGACGGTTTGCGAAAGCGCATCAGCACCGCGATCGTGCTCGCCGCGGGCTTCCTGGCGATCGTGCTGCTATTGCCTGACGTGGCCACTCTCGTTTTGTTGACGCTGTTGTTTCTCGCCGGCGCCTGGGAATGGTCGGCGTTTTTGAAGTTGCGTAGCGTAGGCGCGCGTGCGCTGTATGTTGCGTTCATCGCGGCGATGTTGTGGCTCGTTCGGCTCGTGACCGATTCAGCGGAGGGCCGCGAAATCGTCCTGGCGGTGGCGGTCGTGTGGTGGGTGATTGCGTTGGTGTGGATCGCATTCGCGCCGCAACGTGTAACGCCACTGTTGGCTGGCCTCGCCGGATTGTTGGCGCTGGTTCCGGCCTGGCTGGCGCTCGTGCGGCTGCGCTTCGACCTGGCGCACGGCGCACAATGGATGCTGTTCACTTTTCTGCTGGTCATTGCAGCGGACGTCGGTGCGTTTTTTGCGGGCCGGCAGTTTGGGCGCTTGCGCCTGGCACCCGCGGTCTCACCCGGCAAGACCTGGGAGGGCGTGTTGGGTGGTGTTGCCGGCGGCGGGATTCTGGCACTCTGCGGCAGTGCCTGGTTCGCGTTGCCGGCGTATGCATTTGTGCCCCTGTGTCTGGCGGCCGTGGTTTTCTCTATCATCGGTGACCTGACAGAGAGTCTCCTGAAGCGGTTTGCCGGCCTCAAGGACAGCGGTACGCTGCTTCCGGGACACGGCGGCGTGATGGACCGCATCGACAGCGTGACCGGCGCGGCGCCGGTGCTGCTGTTTGGATTAACCGTAATGGGAGTCGCGGCATGATTGGCGTTGCCGTACTGGGTTCAACCGGCTCGATTGGCGAAAGCACGCTCGATGTGCTCGGCCGCCACCCGGACAAGTTCAAACTCGTGGCACTGGGCGCGAATCGCAGTGTTGCCAAGTTGGCGGCTCAAGTGTTGCGTTGGCGTCCGGCTTACGCCGTGCTTGCCGATGAGAACGCCGCTCGCGAGCTCGTGAAGACACTCGGCAACCAGGCGCCCGGAACCCGGGTGCTCAGTGGTCAGGATGGCCTGATCGAGGTCGCGACCCTCAGCGAGACCGACTGTGTGATGGCGGCGATTGTCGGCGCCGCGGGACTGCCGTCGACGCTTGCGGCCGCGCGCGCAGGCAAACGCCTGCTGCTCGCGAACAAGGAGTCGCTCGTGATGGCCGGGCCGCTGTTGATGTCAGCGGTCAAGACATCGGATGCGACGCTGCTGCCCATCGACAGCGAACACAACGCGATTTTCCAGTGCATGCCGCCTCAGGCTCGTACAGGTGAACCGGCACCCGGCGTACGCAAGATTCTGCTCACCGCATCGGGCGGCCCTTTCCGCGAGACGCCGCGCGAGGCATTGGCGGCCGTAACTCCGGAAGCGGCGTGCGCCCATCCCAACTGGGTGATGGGGCGGAAGATTTCGGTTGATTCCGCGACGCTCATGAACAAGGGCCTCGAGCTCATTGAGGCATGTTTTCTCTTCGGCCTGCCGCCGGCCCAGGTCGAAATCGTGGTGCATCCCCAGAGCATCGTGCACTCGATGGTTGAATACCTCGATGGTTCGGTACTCGCGCAGCTCGGCTCGCCTGACATGCGGACCCCGATCGCCCATGCGCTGGCGTGGCCCGAGCGTATCGCCTCCGGTGTAGACTTCCTGGATCTGGTACGGGCGGGCAGGCTGGACTTTCGCGCCCCGGACTATGAAAAGTTCCACTGCCTGACGCTGGCGCAGGCGGCGGCCCGGACCGGCGGACTGCAGCCGGCCACCTTGAATGCAGCGAACGAGGTTGCAGTGCAGGCGTTCCTGGACCGGCAATTGAACTTTATCGGCATCCCAACGGTCATTGAAGCCGTCATCACTAAGAGCACCGGCGGCAAGATCGGTGGTCTCGACGACGTTCTGGCCGCGGATGCCGAGGCGCGCCGACTGGCTCGCGATGCCGTGAGCGCATCGGCCGCCGGTACCCGGCCCGTTTACAGTGGGGTAGTTAGGGACGCTCACGCATGAATCTGGCCTGGTACGCGCTGTGGTTTATTGTGGCCGTGAGCCTGCTCGTCACGGTGCACGAGTTCGGGCACTACTGGGTGGCCCGGCGGCTCGGCTTCAAGGTGCTGCGCTTCTCCGTCGGCTTTGGCCGGCCCCTGTTCAGCCGTACCGCCGGTCCCGATCAAACCGAATATGTTGTGGCCGCGATTCCCCTGGGCGGCTACGTCAAGATGCTGGATGAGCGCGAAGGGCCCGTGGCCCGCGAAGACCTCGCCCGCTCTTTCACCCGCAGGCCCCCCTGGCAGCGCATAGCGGTGCTGCTCGCCGGCCCCGCATTCAACATCGCGTTTGCCATCCTCGTGCTGTGGGGCATGTTCTGGGTCTCCGGCATCACCGAGTTCAAACCGGTGGTGGGCGATGTGCTGAAGGATTCGATTGCCGCTCACGGCGGGCTGCGCTCAGGCGATGAAATCCTGACCATCAACGGTGCCGCCGTCGTCGGCCAGCGCGACGTCATGTTTGATCTGCTCGATGCGGTCAGCTCGCGTGGCATCGCGAACCTGACCGTGCGCGGCAAGGATGGCGTCACCCGCGCGGCCAACCTCAATGTGCCGGACCGTGCCGAGCGGGTGCGCCTCACCGAGCCGGCCGCGCTGTTGCAGGGCTTGGGATTTGAATTCTGGCTGCCGCCGCTGCCCGCGGTGCTCGGCAAGGTGCTGGCCGGCGGTCCCGCGGAGAAAGCGGGCCTGCAGAGCGGCGACCGGATCACTGCCATCAACGGCGAGTCCGTGGCGCAATTCCGGGACATTGTGAGCCGCGTCAGTGCTCATCCCGGCGAGACCCTGACTTTCGATTACGAGCGCGGCGGCACGAGCCACACGGTGAAGATACCCGTGGCCAGCGAACGGGACGGCGGCAAGCTCATTGGCCGCATCCAGGCCGGCCCGCCGAAGCCCCCTGATGAGTTGGTCATGCAGATCGAGCTGTCGCCGGGAGCGGCGCTCGGCCGCGCGGCCGAAGAGGCCTGGAACATGACGGCCCTGCAGGGGCGGTTGTTCTGGCGCATGGTGCTCGGCCAGTTTTCCATGAAAAATTTGAATGGCCCATTGTCGATCGCCGAATATGCGGGCGACTCGGCCGAGGCGGGGGTCGCCTCGTTCATGAGCTTCCTGGTGCTGATATCGCTGTCGCTCGGCTTTCTCAACCTGCTGCCCATCCCGATCCTGGACGGGGGACAGATTGTCTTTCAGCTCGTGGAATGGCTGAAGGGCAGTCCGCTCTCGGAACGGGCCCAGGCGTTCGGACAGCAGGTTGGTATTGCGTTGCTCATCCTGCTGATGGGCGTCGCATTGTTCAACGACATCGCGCGCCAACTGAGTTGACGTACCGCCAACACCAACAGCGCATTGCGCGCGAAAGAAAGTAATTTTTGTGAGTGAAGCATGAAGGCTCGTGCCGTCCTGGCCTCCGTTGCGTTGTTTACGCGTTGTGCAATCACCATTGCCCAGGCGCCCATGGCGCAACCGCAGACTTCCGCGAGTGATGCGGATTTTGTAGTCGGCGACATCCGTGTCGAAGGCCTGCAACGCGTATCCGAGGGTACCGTCTACAACTATCTGCCGGTCAACATCGGCGATCACCTGAATGCCACGCGCGTGCGCGAAGCGATCCGGGCGCTGTACGCGACGGGATTCTTCCGCGACGTGCAGTTGCGCCGCGACGGCAACACGCTGCTGGTTGTGTTGCTGGAGCGTCCGTCCATCGAGAGTTTCGAGATCACCGGTAACAAGGACATCAAGACCGAGGATCTGCAGAAGTCATTGCGCAACGTGGGTCTCGCCACCGGCAAGACCTTCGACCGCTCGGTTCTCGAGGACGTGACCGGTTACCTGACCGACCAGTATTACAGCCGCGGCAAGTACGCCGTGCGCGTCAATACGAAGGTCGAGGAGGAGTCCGGCAACCGCGTGAAGGTGAAGATTGAAATCAAGGAAGGCAAACGCGCCAAGATCCGCCAGATCAACCTGGTGGGTAACCACACGTACAAACAGAAGGACGTGCTGGATACCTTCGAGCTGAAGACGCCGAACTGGAAGTCCTGGTACAAGCAGGACGACCGCTACTCGCGCGAGTCACTGCAGGGCGACCTGGAAAAGCTGCGCAATTACTACATGGACCGTGGCTACGCGAACTTCCAGATTGAGTCCACGCAGGTGGCCATTGCGCCTGAGAAGGACGACATCTTCATTACCGTCAACCTGCAGGAAGGCGAGGTCTTCAAGATCTCCGATGTGAAGCTGGCAGGTACGTTCGTGGTGCCGAAAGCCGAGCTGGAGAAGCTTATCCTGGTGAAGCCGGGACAGACCTTCAACCAGAAGCTGATTACCACCACCCAGGAGTTGATCCAGAACCGCCTGGGAATGGACGGCTATGCCTTCGCGAAGGTGGACCCGGTTCCGACTCCCAACAATCAGACCCACGAAGTATCGCTGACCTTCTTCGTGGACCCGGGCAACCGGGTTTATGTCCGTAACATCTCGTACACCGGCTCCACCCGAATCAACGACGAAGTGTTGCGACGTGAGATGCGCCAGCTCGAAGGCGGCTGGTTGTCGAACACTTCACTGGAGCGTTCCAAACAGCGTGTCCAGCGCCTACCGTACGTCAAGAACGTATCGTTTGAGACGACACCGGTCACCGGCTCGCCCGACCAGGTCGATGTGGCATTCAAGATCGAAGAGGGCCCGAGCGCTCAGTTGGGCGGCGGTATCGGTTACTCCGAGACCTACAAGTTCCAGTTGAACGGCAGTTACACGGATGCCAACTTCGTCGGCAGCGGACAGCGTATCTCGGTGGAGCTGAACGGCGGTGCTTTCAGCAAGGTCTACAGCCTGCAACACACCAACCCGTACACCAGCATCGACGGCGTGTCGCGCACCGAATCCCTGACTTACCGCGACGTCACGCAGTTCGTATCGTCCTCGTCCAACTTCTCGTCGAAGACGATCAGCGGCGGCGTGACCTGGGACTACCCGATCACCGAGTACCAGTACTTGCGTGTGGGCGGCTCCCTCGACAGCTCCCAGTTGCTCACCAACTCACTGGGCAGCGCGCTGCAGGCTCAGGAGTGGGTGCAGAACAACGGCCATCCGTACCAGCGTATCGCCCATGACGATACGACGAACAACGAGTACGTGTTCTACGGAACCAACTTCAAGACGTTCGAGGGCCTCATCGGCTGGGGCTGGGATACCCGCAACCGCACCCTGTTTGCCGATCGCGGCATGCGACAGACGATTTCCTTGTCCAGCACGATCCCGGGCAGCAACGTCCAATACTGGGTTGGCAGCTACAACTTCCTGCAGTACGTACCGATTTATGGGCCTGTGGCCTACTCGTTCAGCCTGGCGGTGGATTACGGCGCACCCATGGGCCATACCACCGCGCTGCCGCCGTACCGGAACTACTTCGGCGGCGGCCCAGATGACGTCCGAGGCTTCCGTGAGAGCCGCCTGGGTCCCAAGGACCAGTTCGGTAACCCCTACGGCGGCAATATGAAGGCCGTCAACCGCAACGAGATCATTCTGCCCATGCCCGCCAAGTGGCGCAGTACGGCCCGGGTGAGCCTGTTCTTCGACCAGGGCGGCGTGTTCAATACCAATAAGAACCTGATTTTCTACGGGCCAAACCAGGCGTCCATTCAGAACTATAATTTCAGCCTGTCGGACATCAAGCGTTCTGCCGGCATCTCAGTACAATGGCTGGCTCCGTTGGGCCTGTTCCGGTTCAGCCTGGGTGTGCCGCTCAATGCCAAGCATGGCGACCCCACGCAGCAGAACCGGTTCTACGGGGATGAAACTGAGGTCTTCCAGTTCTCCATCGGACAGGCATTTTAGGCCACAATAGGCCGCATTTATTTGAGGTGGGTATCCGTGAAGGATTTGATGACACTAAAAGCGTGGTTGGGGATCGTGGCACTGGTGGGGACTTTGATCGCTGCCCCCGCCTGGGCCGCTGAGCTGAAAATCGGCGTGGTGGACTACGGCCGGCTGGTCGAAGAGTCGCCACAGGCGAAGACAGCGCTGGAAGCCATCCGCACCGAGTTCACGCCCCGGCAACGCGACCTGCAGAATCAGCAGGCATCGCTGAAGTCGAAGGAAGACCGGCTGCAGAAGGACGGGGCGACCATGTCCCCGGACCAGCGCAGTAATTCCGAGAAGGACTTGCGCGACAGCTATCGCGAGCTGCAACGCAAGCAGCAGGAAGTCCAGGACGACTTCAATGCCCGGCGCAACGAGGAAATGTCGCGTCTGCAGAAGACCCTCATTGAGCAGGTTCGAACCTACGCCAAGGCGCAGAATTTCGACCTGGTCATTGCGGATGGCGTGATCTACGCGACGCCGACAATCGACATGACCCCGGCGATCCTGTCGCAGCTTCAGGCCGCTCCGAGCGCGAAGGCGGCGCCCGCGAAGGCTCCCGCGACCCCGGCGCCCAAGCCGCCCGGGAAGTAGCCCTCCGGCCTCTGGCACGGCGCAATGGCCGTTTCGCTCGGGGAACTCGCTGTTCGATTCGGCTGTGAGCTTCGCGGCAATCCCGATACGCTGGTTGAGCGTATCGGGACGCTTGCGAATGCTGACAGCCATTGCGTCGCGTACCTGTCGGAATCCCGCAATCGACGCGAGTTGGCGGCGACACGCGCGGCCGTGGTCGTTCTCGAACCTGCGGCTGCCGACGCGTGTCCCACAGCATCTCTGATATCCAAGAACCCGCGCGCGACGTTCGCGCGGATTACTACCCTGTTACATCCGCGGCCTGACAGGCCGGCTGGAATCCATCCGTCGGCGATCGTTTCGCCAACCGCCCTGGTCGACCCATCAGCGCACATTGGGGCGCTCGCCGTCATCGCAGATCGCGCGGTCATTGGAGCGCGCGTGCATGTCGGGCTGCGGTGTGTTGTCGAAGAGGACGTTGTTGTCGAAGAGGATGTGAATCTCGTTGCCAGTGTGACCCTGTGCCATGGCGTGAAGATCGGGGCGCGCACGATCATTCAGCCAGGCGTCGTGATTGGCGGGGATGGCTTTGGATTTGCGCCGGAGCAGGGCAAGTGGGTGAAGGTGCCCCAGGTGGGCTCCGTCAGGATTGGCTGCGATGTGGAAATTGGAGCCAACACGACAATCGACCGGGGAGCGATTGAAGATACGGTGGTCGAGGAGGGCGTGAAGCTCGACAACCAGATCCAGCTCGGGCACGGCGTGCGTGTGGGCGCGCACACGGTGATTGCCGGCTGCACGGGCATCTCGGGAAGTACCGTCATCGGAAAGCACTGCATCATTGGCGGGGCTTGTGGAATTGCCGGGCACTTGACGATCGGCGACGAAGTCGTGATCACGGGCTTCGGCATGGTCAGCCGCTCGCTCGCCGGCCCGGGTGTTTACTCCAGTGGCCTTCCCATAACAGAATCAAAAATTTGGCGTCGCCAGGTCGCGCGGGTTCGCAATCTCGAGTCGTTGTTCGACCGGGTGAAGCGACTCGAGGGCGCCGCAGGCACCGCACAGGATGAGAATGATGACGGACCCGATCACACTTGATATCAGTGCAATTTTGCAGCTTCTGCCGCACCGCTACCCGTTTCTGCTGGTGGACCGGGTGCTCGAATGCATTCCGGGCAAGAGTATTCGCGCGCTGAAGAACGTGACCTACAACGAGCCGTTCTTTCCGGGCCACTTTCCCGGGCGCCCCCTGATGCCGGGCGTCATGATCATTGAAGCGCTGGCACAGACCGCGGGCATCCTGGCTTTTGTCAGCGCCGGCGTTGTGCCCAATCACGAGACGAAGTTCTACTTTGTGGGCATCGACAAGGCCCGCTTCAGAAAGCCGGTGGAGCCGGGCGACCAGCTCATTCTGACCGTCTCCCTGGAACGTGCCCTGAAGGGCATCTGGAAGTTCTCTTCGGCGGCCCTCGTGGGCGAGACTGAAGTGGCTCACGCTGAAATGATGGTGGCGCCGGAGACCGGCAAGTGATCGATCCTCGTGCCATCGTATCGCCACAAGCGGAGCTTGCGGCGGACGTCACCGTGGGTCCTTTCAGCATCATTGGTCCCGGTGTGCAGATTGGTCCGCGCACCGTCGTCGGGCCGCATGTCGTACTCAACGGGCCGACGAAGATCGGTGCCGACAACAAGATCTTTCAGTTCGCGTCCATTGGCGATGCGCCCCAGGACAAGAAATACAACGGCGAGCCCACACGCCTGGAAATCGGCGACCGCAACATCTTCCGGGAAAGCTGCACGATCAATCGCGGTACGGCCCAGGGTCACGGCGTCACGCGCATCGGCGATGACAACCTGTTCATGGCGTATTCGCACGTTGCACATGACTGCATCGTCGGCAACAAGGTCGTGTTCGCGAATTGCGCGGCGCTCGCGGGCCACGTCGAGATCGGCGATTGGGTCATTCTCGGTGGCCTGACGGCGGTACACCAGTTCGTCAAGATCGGCGCCCACGCATTCCTCGCGGGCGGAGCGATTGTGCAGCGGGACGTCCCCCCGTATGTAATGGTCGCGGGTAATCCAGCGACGCCTCACATGGTGAATGCGGAAGGCTTGAAGCGCCGTGGCTTCAATGAAGAGCAGGTGAAGAACGTCCGCACCGCGTATCGCATCCTCTACCGCTCCGATCTCAAGCTGGCCGACGCCATGGAGAAGTTGCAGGTCATGGCGGCAACGCAACCTGAGGTCAAGGCGCTCGTTGACTTCATTGCCAGCTCGACTCGCAGCTTAGTGCGATGATCATGGCCGCTGAGTCGACGGCCACGAAGGCGTCGGCTCACTCGTCCGCGGCGCCTCTGCGTGTTGGCATCGTCGCTGGCGAATCATCGGGCGACACTCTCGGTGCGGCTCTCATCCATGCCTTGCGTGCACGCATTCCCAACGTGGAATGCTTTGGAGTTGCGGGTCCGAAAATGGTTGCGGCTGGCTGCGAGGCGTGGGCATCCGCTGATGAGCTCGCCGTAATGGGGCTCGCAGAGATTGTCCATCACCTGCCGCGTCTTCTTCGCTTGCGCAAGTCGCTCCTGAAACGATTCACAGCAGCGCGTCCCGACGTGTTTGTCGGTATCGACTCGCCGGAATTCAACCTTGGCGTGGCCAAGAGGCTGAAGCAGCGCGGGCTCAAGACTGTCCAGTACGTCAGCCCGCAGGTGTGGGCGTGGCGGCAGGGGCGAGTGCGCACGATCGGCAAAGCCTGCGATCTCGTGTTGTGCCTGCTGCCGTTCGAGACAGATTTCTACGCGCAGCATGGCGTGCACGCCGTGTTTGTCGGGCATCCACTTGCGGATCAGATTCCACTCGAGGTTGATCGCGGAGAAGCGCGTCGCGCATTGGGAATCGAGTCCGACGCGACAGTCGTTGCGCTCTTGCCCGGTAGTCGCATGGGCGAGGTGGAGCGGCTTGGCGCCGATTTTGCCGCCGCGGCTTCGTGGATTGCGGAACGGCGGCCGGACGTGCGCTTCGTCGCGCCGATGGCGTCCGCGCGCGTGCGGGCGGCATTTGAGCGTCATGTGACAGCGTCCGGAGCCGCGTTGGCCCCGGCGTCAGGCGCCACGTCGTCACCTGGCGCCGCGTTGGCCCCGGCATCCGGCGCCGCGCGGTCGCCTGGCGCGACATCGGCCCCGCGTGCGCCGGCGTCAATGCCCGTGGTCGCGTCGCGCACGGCGACCATCACCCTGCTCGACGGTCAGGCGCAACGGGCACTTGCAGCGTCCGATGGTGTCATCGTTGCGTCCGGCACCGCGACGCTTGAGACTCTTCTCACCGGACGCCCCATGGTTGTCGCGTATCGACTGAGTGCGATGACCGCATTTCTGTTGCGTACACTCGGGCTGGTCAAGGTGCCATACTTCTCGCAACCCAACCTGCTCGTGGGACGACGACTGGTGCCCGAATTCTTCCAAGAAGCAGTCAGCGGGGCCGCCCTGGGCGCGGCGTTGCTGCAAGAGATTGAAGATCCACAACACGTCGGTGAGCTCACCCGCGAATTTCGATCCGTGCACGAGGTATTGCGACGCGGGGGCGCCGATCGCGCGGCCAGCGCGATCCTGGAATGTGTGCGAGGTGCCGAATGAAGTTCAGGCGACGGGGCGAAGGTATTCGCTGTGCCGGTGTGGATGAAGCGGGCAGGGGCCCGCTGGCGGGCCCGGTGGTCGCCGCCGCGGTGATTCTGAATCCCAACCGTCGCATTCATGGTCTGGGTGACTCGAAAGCACTCACTGAGGAAGAGCGCGACTGCCTCGCGCCGATCATTCGCGAGCGCGCCCTTGCGTGGGCGGTTGCCTGGGCGGATCGCGACGAAATTGACAGTCTCAACATTCTGGGTGCGACTTTCCTGGCCATGCGCCGCGCGCTGTTGGCCTTGCCGGTGTGCCCGACGCACATCCAGGTAGACGGGAACCAGCTACCGCGGATCGATGACCTGAATCTCGGCTGCACTGTTGAATACATCATTGAAGGCGACGCCAAGCTCAGCTCCATTGGCGCCGCGTCGATTCTGGCCAAGACCTGCCGCGATGCCATGATGCAGAAGCTGGATGTGTGTTATCCCGGCTTCCAGTTCGCGGACCACAAGGGCTACGGCACGCCGGCCCACCTGGCGGCTTTGCGGCGCCAGGAGCCGTCGCCACTGCATCGCAAGTCGTTCAGCCCCGTCAAGGTGGCCTTCGAGATGAACGGGGTGGTGGCGAATGGCTGAATTCGTTCACCTGCGCCTGCATACCGAATATTCGCTGATTGACAGTGTCGTACGCATCCCCGAGCTCGTCGATGCGGTGGCGCAAGCGGGCATGCATGCGGTCGCGGTGACCGACCAGAACAACCTGTTCTCCATGGTGAAGTTCTACAAGGCGGCCCTGGCGCGCGGTGTAAAACCCATCATTGGTGTCGACCTGCTCATTCGGGAAAGCGGTGAACGGGTACAGCCGTCGCGCTTGACTTTGTTATGTCAGTCCCAGGCCGGCTACGCCAACATCACCCGGCTCGTGACCCGGTGCTATCTCGAAGGGCAGCAGAAAGGCGTACCGTGTGTCGATCGCGCCTGGTTGACGCACGAGACCACCGCCGGGCTCATCGCCTTGTCCTGTGCCTCGGAAGGTGACATCGGGCGCGCGCTCGTCAACGCCAAAGAGCGTGATGCCGAGAAAGCCCTGGATCACTGGCTCGAGCTGTTTGGCGATCGTTTCTACATCGAGCTGCAGCGGCTCGGGCGAGCAGACGAGGAAGGTTATATCGCCGCCGCGGTGTCGTTGGCCAGCCGTCGTGGCGTTCCGGTGGTTGCGACGAATGATGTGCGCTTTCTGAAGGCCGACGATTTCGAGTCACATGAAGCGCGTGTATGTATTCACGACGGCACGCTTCTCGCTGACGCAGGCAGGCGGCGACGCTACACCCAACAGCAGTATCTTCGCTCGCCACAGGAAATGGCCGCACTGTTCGCGGATGTGCCTGAGGCACTTGCCAACACTGTGGCGGTTGCTCAGCGTTGCAGCCTCGTCCTGAAGTTGGGCCAGCCGCGCCTGCCGCAGTATCCGGTTCCGGAAGGCCTCACCACTGCGCAGTTTCTCCGCGATGAGAGCGATCGCGGGCTGCAGCGCCGTCTGGCCGCGATGCCCGGACAGCCGGACGCGGCTGCCTACGGTAAACGGTTGCAACTCGAGCTCGATGTCATCTGCCAGATGGGCTTCGAAGGGTACTTCCTGATCGTCGCCGACTTCATCAAGTGGGGCCGTGAAAACGGCGTCCCGGTGGGACCGGGCCGCGGCTCCGGTGCGGGCTCACTCGTGGCCTACAGCCTCGGGATCACGGATCTCGATCCCATCGATCACGCACTGTTGTTTGAGCGCTTCTTGAATCCAGAGCGCGTCTCCATGCCCGACTTCGACGTCGACTTCTGCATGGATGGCCGCGATCGCGTCATCGATTATGTGGCCGTCAAATACGGCCGCGAGCGCGTCTCCCAGATCATCACCTACGGCACAATGGCTGCCAAGGCCGTCGTCCGCGACGTGGGTCGCGTACTCGGCATGAGTTACGGCTTTGTAGACAAGATTGCCAAGCTCATTCCCTTCGAGTTGGGAATTACCCTCGATGACGCGCTGACCAAGGAACCCGAGCTCAAGCGCCTCTACGACACGGAGGATGAGATCAAGGGTCTCATCGATCTCGCGCGTTCCCTCGAAGGGGTAACGCGTAACGCCGGCATGCACGCCGGAGGCGTGGTGATTGCGCCTTCAGTGCTGACTGACTTCGCGCCTCTCTACTGCGATGACACCGGCAGCAACGTCGTCACGCAATTTGACAAGGACGATGTTGAAGCCGCGGGACTGGTGAAGTTCGACTTCCTGGGGCTGCGTACGCTCACGATCATCGATTGGGCGTTGAAGATCATCAATCGGATCCGGGCGGACAAGGGCGAGGCACCGCTCGATATCAACTTCATTCCCATGGACGATGCGAAGACCTTCGCGTTGCTCAAGGCCTGCAGTACGACGGCGGTCTTCCAGCTCGAGTCGCGTGGTATGAAGGATCTCGTGCGCCGCCTGCAGCCGGACCGGTTCGGGGATATCGTGGCGCTGGTCGCGTTGTTTCGCCCAGGCCCGTTGCAGTCGGGGATGGTCGATGACTTCATCGACCGCAAGCACGGCAAGATCGACGGTCCAATCGACTACCTGCATCCGTCGTTGAAGCCGGTGCTCGAGCCCACGTACGGCGTGATCCTGTACCAGGAACAGGTGATGCAGATCGCGCAGGTCCTGGCGGGCTACACGCTCGGTGGCGCCGACCTGCTGCGTCGCGCCATGGGCAAGAAGAAGCCCGAGGAAATGGCGAAGCAGCGGACCATCTTCGTGGATGGCTCGGTGGCTCGCGGGGTCGATCAGAAGCAGGCCGCGTTCATTTTCGACCTGATGGAGAAGTTCGCGGGCTACGGCTTCAACAAGTCGCATTCCGCCGCCTACGCGCTGCTCTCGTATCAGACAGGCTATCTCAAGGCCCACTATCCCGCGGCGTTTATGGCGGCCGTGTTGTCGGCGGATATGGACCACACCGACAAGGTTGTCACGCTCATCATGGAGTGTGGCGACATCGGGCTGCAGGTGAAGCCGCCCGACGTGAACCACTCTGTGTATGAGTTTGCCGTCGGGGGTGATCGCACCATTCGATACGGCCTGGGCGCCGTGCGTGGGGTGGGGCGGGGTGCGGTGGAGGAGTTGCTTGCCCAGCGTGAGAAGCACGGTCCTTACACGAGCATCGAAGATCTGTGCCGCCGCCTCGACCTGCAGAAGGTCAACCGGCGGGTGTTGGAAGCGCTGATTCGCTCGGGCAGCCTCGATGGCCTCGGCGCGAATCGTGCCAGTTTGATGCAGCGGTTGCCGACAGCCATGCAGCTCGGCGACCAGAATTCGAAGGCTCACGAGGCCGGCCAGAACGATATGTTCGGCTTGGTAGCGGACGAGCGGGCGCCGGTAGTCGTTCCGCTGAGAACGCCTGAGCTACCTGACTGGAGTGAGGCCGTCCGCCTCCAGGGCGAACGTGAAACCCTCGGGCTGTATCTCACCGGACATCCCATCGGGCAGTTTGAGGCGGGCCTCAACCGCTTCGTCTCGCACCGGATTGGCGACCTCATCAGTGACAGGCCGATGGAGACGGTACGTTTCGGTGGCGGCAAGGCCGTCACGGTGGCGGGGCTGATCGATGAGGTCAAAAAGCGTGGCCCGCGGACGATTCTGAATCTCGACGACCGTACGGGCAGGGTTGAGGTCACGCTGTTCGAGGACGTGTTTCAGCGGTACCGCGACCTCGTGGCGAAGGATGCCTTGGTCCTAGTCGAGGGCACGCTGCGATTCGACGAGTTCAGCGATGCCTGGCGCCTGTCCGCCAAGAAGATCACGGAGCTCGACAAGGTTCGGGAACAGCAGGCCCGCCGGGTCGTGCTGAAATGGGCAGCGCGCCCCGACTCGACGGCGCTGCTGAACCGGCTCGCCGAGATTCTGACCCCCTTCAAGCCGGGCCCTTGCCCCGTGACGGTCGAGTACACGACCGCCACCGCACGCGGCGCGCTGACCCTGGGGCCGGAATGGACGGTCCGCGCCAGCCGGGAACTGCTCGAGAAGCTGGAATCCCTGGTCGGCCGCGGCAGTGTGCAGGTGGTTTATGGGGCGCCCCCGGGCGGGATGGCGGCATCCTTCGCGGATGGGCGCTAGATTGGCGCCGTTTGCTACCAGACCGGCACTCCCGTAACCTCCGCCAGCTTTAGGTTGCGGAGAACATTCGTACATGGCCGTTGCGTTCCTGGACTTTGAACAGCCCATTGCCGAGCTCGAAGCAAAGATCGAGGAGCTGAAGCACGTCACCTCGGAATCCGAGGTCAACATCCAGGACGAGATCAACCGCCTGCAGGCCAAGAGCCGGCAGCTCACCACCAGCATATTCGCGAGCCTGACCCCCTGGCAGATCACTCAACTCGCCCGCCATCCGCATCGCCCGTACACGTTGGATTATGTTCAGTCGATCTTCAACGACTTCCAGGAGCTGCACGGGGACCGCATGTACGCGGACGATCTCGCCATCGTGGGCGGGTTAGGGCGGCTCGACGATCGTCCTATCATGATCATCGGCCACCAAAAGGGCCGTGACACCAAAGAACGTGTGCGCCGCAACTACGGCATGCCGAAGCCGGAGGGTTATCGGAAGGCGTTGCGCCTGATGCACCTGGCTGAGCGATTCGGGTTACCGCTCGTGACGTTGATTGATACTCAAGGTGCGTATCCCGGAGTCGGCGCGGAAGAGCGCGGCCAGAGTGAGGCCATTGCCCGCAACCTGTTTGAGATGTCAGTCCTCAGCGTGCCGATTGTCACTGTTGTGACGGGTGAGGGCGGCTCCGGCGGTGCGTTGGCGATCGGCGTGTGCGATCGGCTGTTGATGCTTCAGTACAGCACCTATTCGGTCATCTCACCCGAAGGCTGCGCCTCCATTCTGTGGAAGAGCCAGGACAAGAAGGAAGCTGCGGCGGAGGCGTTGAACCTCACGGCCGACCGTCTCAGCAAACTGAAGTTGGTAGACGAAGTTGTCGAAGAGCCGTTGGGCGGTGCCCACCGCGATCCGGCGGAGACCGCGGCGCGCCTGAAGGCCGCCATCACTCGCCACCTCGACCAGTTGTCGTCCATGCCGCGCGATGAGCTGCGTGCGCAGCGTGCTGCCCGCATTGCTTCGTTCGGCGAGTTCTCCGAAACGAAGGAATAGACGGCCACGCACCCGTTCGGCACGCAGTGGCTCGCTTCGCGCCTGGCTGAATTGCTGCCGGGCTTTCCCGATGTTCGCCTGGTTGTTGCGCTCAGCGGCGGAGTGGATTCGTCGGTGTTGCTGGCGGCGTTGGCGTCGCACGGCGCTGGGCGATTGCGGGCGGTGCATATCAACCACGGCATTCACCCTAACGCCGCGAAATGGGCGGCTCATTGCCGCGCATTAGGCCGCCGTCTGGGTGTCAATGTCCGCGTGTTGAAAACCAAAGTTGCGCGCTCGCCGGGCGAGTCGCTCGAGGCCGCGGCCCGCGACGCCCGTTACGCCCTGTTGGCGCAAGACCTCGAGCGCGGCGAGTTCCTGCTGACAGGTCACCACGAAGACGATCAACTCGAGACCGTGCTATTGCAGTTGTTCCGCGGCGCGGGCCTCGCAGGTCTCGCGGCGATGCCGCCAGTCATGCCTTTCGCCCGCGGCTGGCTCGTTCGCCCCCTGTTGTCGCGTTCTCGCACTGAGTTGGAAGACTACGCGCGCGGCACGGGACTGAGTTGGGTGGATGACGACACGAACGCTGACGAATCACTCGACCGCAATTACTTACGGCGCCAGGTGCTCCCCCTGATTCGTGAGCGTTGGAAGGGCGCGGGAGCGGCCGTATCCCGAAGCGCGCGCCACGCTGCCGAAGGGCAGCACTTGCTCGACATGCTCGCGCGCAATGATGTAGAGCGCGCTTCGAGCGGCGCAGCGTTGTTTGTGCCCGCGCTGCGTGCATTGCAGCCCGATCGGCGGCGCAACGCACTGCGATTCTGGATTATGCAATGCGGCGTGCGCGTTCCGGACACGACGCGCTTGGAGGAGCTCGCAGGGCCCTTGATCGATGCGCGCCCCGATTCGAACCCCAGCGTGACCTGGGGTGACGTCGAAGTGCAGCGCCACGCGGATTTGCTGACCATCGCGCGTGTTAGTCGCAACGGCGCCGAAGGTGCCGGCGGCGTCGCAGGGCGCGTGGAGCGCCGCAGGCCGCTCGTTGATGCACCGATGCGCCACAGGTCGCTCACTGAAGCGCCCACACGCCGCGGGCGCGATTCGGCGGCGGACGACGGCTATGCCGCACCTGTTGAATGGGCGTGGAGGACCACGCCGTGCCTCGAGCTCCCCGAGGGAGGTACGCTCGAGCTGAAGGCCGACCCACATGGTCCCATCGACCTCGACATTCTCCCAGCGCTCGTCACTGTGAGTCGCCGGAGCGGCGGCGAGCGCCTGCGGCCGCGACGTGGCGGTCCACGCCGCACACTCAAGAGCTTATTGCAGGAATCTCATCTTCCGATTGCGCAGCGGAGCTGCCTTCCCCTCGTCTTTTCGGGGGTGACGCTGCTTGCGGTGGGCGCCCTTTGGGTTGACGAGTCGATTCAAGTGACGCCGGGCACGCGCAGCCGGGCTCGCCTGATTCACTCGCAGCCCGTAAGTTGACACTCCAAGGCCCTCCGGCCTCAATCATCTGCGCGTAAGGGGTCGCGGTGGCGTTCGAGTTGTGGTAACTTGTCCGCCCGTCGTTCATCGGCCTTTCGGCTCTTCTTCGCGACGGAAATCCTGCGAAAATTGTTATGACGCGTTTTGTATTCGTCACCGGTGGTGTCGTGTCCTCTTTGGGGAAAGGCATTGCCGCGGCTTCTTTGGGTGCGATCCTCGAGTCTCGTGGACTGAAGATCGCGATGGTCAAGCTCGACCCCTACATCAACGTGGACCCGGGCACCATGAGCCCGTTCCAGCACGGTGAGGTGTTCGTCACTCAGGACGGCACCGAAACCGATCTGGATCTGGGTCACTACGAGCGGTTCGTGCGTACGACGACCGGTCGAAACAGCAACTTCACCACGGGCCGGATCTACGAGCGCGTGATCGCGAAGGAGCGCCGCGGCGACTATCTCGGCGCCACGGTCCAGGTCATTCCGCACATCACGGATGAAATCAAGCGCAGTATCAAGCTCGGCGCCGACGGTGCCGATGTCTGCATGGTGGAAATCGGCGGTACGGTGGGTGACATCGAGTCATTGCCGTTTCTGGAAGCCATCCGCCAGCTCGGTGTGGAGCTCGGCCGAAACAACTGCCTCTATATGCACCTCACGCTGGTGCCGATCGTGGGTGGCTCGGGCGAGATCAAGACGAAGCCGACCCAGCACTCCGTGAAGGAGCTGCGCGGCATCGGTATTCAACCCGATATCCTGCTGTGCCGGAGCAAACACCCGCTGCCGGAAGAACAGCGGCGCAAGATCGCGCTGTTCACGAATGTCGAGGAGCGTGCGGTCATTTCGGCCATTGACGCCGATGACATCTACAAGATCCCGCTGTTGTATCGCGAGCAGCAGTTGGATGACATTGTCGTTGACAAGCTGCGCCTCGACGTTCCGCCCACGGATCTGTCCGAGTGGCGCCAGGTGGTCAGCGCCAAGGCGAACCCGGACGGCCAGGTTGATATCGCCATGGTCGGCAAGTACGTACAGATCCGCGACTCGTACCTGTCGTTGCACGAGGCGTTGATGCACGGCGGCTTGAAGAGCCGCACACGCGTCAATATTCACTACATCGAGTCCACCGACATCGAGCAGCACGGCACTCATTCGCTCGAGGGAATGGATGCGATTCTCGTGCCCGGCGGCTTCGGCGAGCGCGGTATCGAAGGCAAGATCCAGGCTGTGCGCTTTGCGCGCGAGCAGGGCGTCCCGTACCTCGGAATCTGTCTCGGCATGCAGGTGGCGATTGTTGAATACGGCCGCCACGTGCTGGGGCTGTCGGACGCGAACAGCACGGAATTCAACCGTGCAACGCCGCATCCGGTCATTGCGATGATTTCCGAGTGGCAGGATCTGGCGCGCGGGTCGCAGCAGCGCAGTGAAGATTCCAACAAGGGCGCGACCATGCGCCTGGGCGCACAGGAAGTGGTCCTCGGCGCGGCCACCCGTGCCCGCGAGATCTTCGCGAAGGACATCATCATGGAGCGCCATCGGCATCGCTACGAGTTCAACAACAATTACCTCGACCGGTTCCGTAACGCCGGTCTGCGGTTCTCGGGCTTCTCGCGCGACAACCTGGTGGAAGTGATCGAGCTGGCGAACCATCCGTGGTTTGTTGCGACTCAATTCCACCCTGAGTTCACTTCGACGCCGCGTGACGGACATCCGTTGTTCACCGGGTTCATCCGCGCCGCGCGCGCCCACCGGGCAGCGCAACTGCCGCAAGCGGCCGGTGCATGAAACTCGCGGGAACTGAAGTCGGACTGCAGAAACCGTTCTTTCTGATTGCCGGGCCCTGCGTGATCGAGGGCCCCACCTTGACCCAGGAGATCGCCGGCCGCTTGAAGGAGATCACGGCGAAGCTGTCGATTCCCTTCGTGTTCAAGGCCTCCTATGACAAGGCCAACCGCTCCTCGAGCAAGAGCTTCCGGGGGCCCGGGATCGATGCGGGACTGAAGATTCTCGCCGATGTGCGCAGCGCCATCGGTGTTCCGGTGTTGACCGATGTCCACGAAGACACGCCGATGGCGGAAGTCGCGGCCGTGGTGGATGTCATGCAGACACCGGCCTTCCTGTGCCGCCAGACCAACTTCATATTGAGCGTGTCGAGCCAGGGCAAGCCGGTCAACATCAAGAAGGGCCAGTTCCTGTCGCCGTGGGAAATGAAGAATGTCGTGGAGAAGGCGCGCTCCACCGGCAACCCGGGCATCATGGTGTGCGAGCGGGGCTTTTCCTTCGGCTACAACAATCTCGTCTCCGACATGCGTTCGCTGGCCATCATGCGCGATACGAGCTGTCCTGTTGTATTTGATGCGACGCACTCGGTTCAGTTGCCGGGCGGGCAGGGCACCGCTTCCGGCGGCCAGCGTGAATTCATACCGGTGCTCGCGCGGGCAGCCGTCGCTTCCGGCGTCGCAGGCCTTTTCATGGAAACCCATCCCGACCCATCCAAAGCATTGTCCGACGGCCCGAATGCCTGGCCGCTCGGGCGGATGGAATCTCTGCTGACGACGCTCAAGGCGCTCGATTCGGCAGTCAAAGCCACACCCTTCGAGGAAAGTCTGTTATGAGCCGAATCAAGGACATTCGCGGTCGCGAGATCATGGATTCGCGGGGCAACCCAACCGTTGAAGCGGATGTTGTGCTGGAGTCCGGTGTGATGGGCCGCGCCGCCGTGCCGTCGGGCGCGTCAACCGGCACGCGCGAGGCGGTTGAGTTACGTGACGGTGACAAGAAGCGCTACGGTGGCAAGGGCGTGTTGAAGGCCGTCGAGTACGTCAACACCGTGCTCAAGCAGGCGCTCGTGGGTCAGGACGCCCGCGACCAGGCCGCGGTCGACGGGAAAATGATCGAGCTCGATGGCACCGACAACAAGGGCCGCCTGGGTGCCAACGCGCTGCTCGCGATTTCGCTCGCCAATGCACACGCCGCCGCGATCGACGCCCGCGAACCTCTTTACAAGTACCTGGGCAAGGGCCGCGAGCCTGTCATGCCGGTGCCGATGATGAACATCATCAACGGCGGCGCGCACGCCGACAACAGCCTGGACATCCAGGAGTTCATGATTCTGCCCGTCGGCGCTCCCAACTTTCGCGAAGCGCTGCGCTATGGCGCCGAAGTCTTCCATACGCTGAAGAAGGTGTTGCATGACCGCCGTCTGGCAACCGCGGTGGGCGATGAGGGTGGCTTTGCGCCGAACCTCGAATCCAACGAGGAAGCGCTGGAAGTCATCATGAGCGCGGTCGAGAAGGCCGGCTACAAAATCGGCAAGGACATTTACCTCGGCCTGGATGTTGCCAGCTCGGAGTTTTACAAGGACGGGCAGTACCGGCTCTCGGCCGAGAACCGCAGCTTCACATCGGCGCAGTTCTCCAAGTACCTGTCCGATCTCGCGGCCAAGTATCCCATCATCACCATTGAGGATGGGATGAGCGAGGGCGATTGGGAAGGCTGGGGCATTCTCACCAAGGCCCTGGGCGAGAAGATCCAACTCGTGGGCGATGACCTGTTCGTGACCAATACGAAGATCCTGAAGGAAGGCATCGACAAGCGCATTGCCAACGCCATTCTCATCAAGGTCAATCAGATCGGCACGCTCACCGAGACTCTGGCCGCCATCGATATGGCCGACAAGGCGCACTATGCGTCAGTGGTCTCGCATCGCTCCGGTGAGACCGAAGACAACACTATCGCCGATATCGCAGTCGCGACCGCGGCGACGCAGATCAAGACGGGTTCGCTGTCACGTTCCGACCGCATTGCCAAGTACAATCAGCTTCTGCGTATTGAAGCTGAGTTGGGGAAGGTCAGGTACGCTGGCGCGGACGCCTTTCCGGTGAAGATCTAACACAGGTTGTGAGACCGTGAGGGCGCGGCGCCGACCGGGCGGCCCCGCTCGGCGGCGTCCCCGCGCCTCACGGTCCTTCCACCACATACCCCTTCGCGCGCAACGTGGCCAGGATCCCATCGTTGCCCAGCAACCGGTCCATTGATAGCACGGCAAGCGTCGTCTTGTTTCGGCTGATGGCGTCCTCCGCCTCGATCAACCAGTCTTCCTGCGCACGTGCGACCAGGCTGCGGATCCGCGCGGAGTTCGACACCGCGGCGAGGCAGGCAATCCGGTCGTCCACGGAGTGTGGCAGCGACCGCAAGGTATCCACATCGCCTAGAGCCCATGCCCGGGCGCGCGCTTGCATGGGGCCCATGTCGGTCTCGAGTCGGTTCACGATTGCGGTCAGGCAGGCGATCTCGCCGGCCTTGGGTGTTTCGCCCAGGTCCTTGAGTACATCCACAGGGTCGTCGACCTTCATTTTGGTCTGATGCACTTTCACACCCTGTTTGTTGGCCAGCTTGAGAACAGTTTTTTGGACCTCGTTTCGCATAGTGAGGCCCGACACGTTCAGCGCATCGTCCAGCAGTCTCCCGCCGGCCAGCATCGGCCGCAGCTCTTCCAGCTTGTTGTCCTTCGGCGCGAAGCGAGCTTTCAATGCTGAGAAGCGTTTGTACAAGTCCGGAGGCAACTGCTCCCGCAACTTCGTGTGGTCGGGGCTCTTCTGGATTTTTCGCCAGGTAAAATACAGCCGCACGGCCGTGAAGGGATTCGCGCCGACGCCAATCGAAGGCCATGCCGGAATGACTTCCTGCGTTTCGTGCAGAAGCGTTTCCACCGAATCGGATTGCCAGGTCATTCTGCGAGGCAGCGGGGAGATGGTTCCGAGGATCCACAGCGCGTGATCGCCCTTGGTGACGCGCCACATACGGGGACCTTCGTGCTTGCCTTCGACGACCACCTCCTCGGGTGGTGCCTGTTCCGCCGCCGCTGGCGATCCAGCCGAGTCCGTCGCCGCTATCAGGTTGGGACGAGCCCACCGCGCTGCGCCGTGAACCTTGATGGCCTCAACGGCCAGGGCCGCGCCGATTGTTGCGATGATGGCGCAGGCGGCGACAGCACCTTTTGCCACGACGTGAGCCGCGGCGCGTTGCAGGCGCTTCCGTGAATTCGAGCCAATTCCTCTCATCTACAACCCTTCGACCGGCCTTGGGTCCCGAGAATTCCCATTTTCCCCCAGTCGCAGTTATCGCTCCTGCTTCGCGAGCGGTAGCGAGTCTGATAGGCTATCCAGCTCATGAAGTGGCTCGCCTCGGCCTTGCTGATTGTTGTCGTCCTGCTGCAGTACCGGATATGGCTGTCAGACGATGGCGTCCGCGACGTGCGCCGTCTCGAGACGGCAGTCGCGACGCAGCGAGCCGAAAACGACCAGCTCGCCGAGCGTAACCGGCAGCTCGCGGCCGAAGTGCGCGACTTGAAGTCGGGAATGGGGGCACTGGAGGAGCGCGCTCGGAGCGATCTCGGCATGATCGCAGGCAACGAGACGTTTTATCAGGTCGTTCCGCCGCATTCCGTTGCGCAGGGTACTGATCATCACACGCGGACCGCTGCGCGGTAGCGGTTTCCCAGGTCGAGGCTCTCCATGCGTTACTGGCTAGTCATGCCGGCTGCGGGCGTGGGTCGCCGCTTCGGCGAAAACATACCCAAACAATACGCGGACCTTCACGGCCGGACCGTCATTGAATGGTCCATGGCGCCGTTCCTGTACGACTCCCGCTGTTTGGGTCTCGTCGTTGTCCTAGGGCAGGGTGATGCGTACTGGCCAAAAGTCGCCGGGCGCTTGCCCGACGTAACAGATACAACGAGGGCAAGCGGAGCGGTCCTGGCTGCTGCCTTGGCGGATGCTACCCGGGTCGCGGAGCGCGCCGCGGAGCGTACCGGCGGAGCCGACACGGATGGATTCAGCGATCCCGGGCTGAGTCTTCCGACAGTGCCTGCCGTGACTCTGCCCAAAGTGACGACTGCGACTGGAGGGGGCGAACGCAGTCATTCCGTGCGCAATGGCTTGGCGGCCTTGATGGGTCGCGCGGCTAGCGATGATTGGGTACTAGTGCACGACGCCGCTCGCCCCTGCGTATCCCGGCAGGATGTAGACCGGCTGTTGGATCGAGTTCAGACGCACGCGACGGGCGGAATTCTGGCGGCGCCGGCGGCCGATACGCTCAAGCGAGCAGGCGAGAACAAAGAGATCATCCAGACGATCGACCGGACGAGTTTGTGGCGTGCGCTAACCCCACAAATGTTTCGATACGGTCGGTTGTGTGAGGCGCTCGACCGGGCACACGCTGAAGGCCGGACACCTACGGACGAGGCGCAGGCACTAGAGTGGATCGGCGAGCGGCCGCTCGTCGTTGAGGGTTCCACCACCAATTTAAAGATTACGAGCGCGGATGACCTGGTGATTGCGGTAGCCCTGTTGGCGGCCCACTCCGGCGTCGGCGGCGACGAATCAGGAGATCAGACGACGTGAGAATAGGTTCGGGAGTCGACGTACATACCTTTGGGCCGGGCGACTTTGTCATGCTGGGCGGAGTCAAGGTTCCACACACCCACGGTGTCGTTGCTCACTCTGACGGCGACGTGATACTGCACGCGCTGTGCGACGCGTTGCTCGGGGCGGCTGGCCTCGGCGACATCGGTCAGCATTTCAAGGACACCGACCCGCAATGGCGCGGGGCTGACAGCAGAACCTTCGTTCGATCCATCATGAACATGCTTCTGATCCGCAAATTGCGTGTAGGCAATGCGGACATCACAGTGCTCGCGGAGTCGCCGAAAATCGGGCCGGTGCGCGATGAAATTCGCAAGCAGGTAGCGGAGCTCCTCGAAGTCACCGAAGAGTTCGTCAATGTGAAGGCGACCACCACCGAGAAACTCGGGTTTCTCGGGCGCAAAGAGGGTATCGCCGCACAAGCCGTTGTGCTGCTGCTCGACTCGCGCGGTCGCTGACGAGAGTGAGTGCCGGCGAACCACCCGGCGCGCAGCCCGGCAGCTCAACGGCGGCTGAAGGCGTTGACGTGCCCACCGGCGGCCCAACCTCCGCGAGCGCCACGTGGCCGGCGGCGGCGCTCGATCCGCCGCGGGCGTTTGGCCCGCCGCTCAGCTCCGGTGTCCTACGCACCCAACCGGACGACTTCGTTGTCGAAGAAGACCTGGGTTTCACGCCGGCCGGTACCGGTCAGCACGTGCTGTTGAAGGTCCGTAAGCGCGATGCAAACACCCAGTGGGTTGCGCGCGAGCTTGCGCGAATCTGCCGATGTCGCCCGATGGACGTGGGATTTGCCGGTCTGAAGGACCGTCGAGCCGTTGCCATCCAGTGGTTCACCGTCCCCAAGTCGTCACAGTCGTTGGAAGCCTGGTCGACTGTGAAGACATCTGAATTCGAGGTGCTGGAAGCCCACGCGCACACCCGCAAGCTGCCACGCGGCGCACTGGCGGGAAATGGCTTTGTCATTCGAGTGCGTAATGTAACGGTGACAGACCAACAGCTTGCGGATCGAGTTGCCCAGATTACGCATCGCGGTGTACCCAACTATTTTGGGCCGCAACGTTTTGGGCGTCAGGGTTCAAATCTCGCGCGGATTTCTGCTGGACTGCGGACGCTCCGGATGCCGGAGCGCGGTTTCGTGCTGTCGGCGGCGCGGAGTTTGATCTTCAATGTTGTCCTGGCGCAGCGTGTGCGGGACGAAAGTTGGGATCGGTTGGAGGCGGGCGACGTTGCCAATCTCGATGGGCGCGGTAGTGTCTTTGCAGTTGACGCACTCGACGCGACGCTCGTGGAGCGATGCTCAAAGCTCGATATCCATCCGACAGGCCCCATGTGGGGGCGCGGCAGTCCTACCTCTCATGGGCGTGTGCTGGAGCTGGAGAGCGCGGTGGGGGCGCAATTGCCCGACGCCGCTGCGTTGGTCCACGAGGCGGGGATGAATCAGGAGCGTCGCAGCTTGCGCCTCACCGTGCGAAATTTGGAATGGACCCGAGAACCTGATGCGGTGGTGCTGCGGTTTCGGCTGATGCGGGGAAGTTTCGCTACGACGGTGATTCGCGAGATGTTCGACGCCGTCAGTGCCGATGGCGAACCCGAAGGCGATGCGTGACGCGACGCGCGCGGCCCCAAGCCGCCTGCGCTCGCGCCTCGAGGCCCACGCGCGCTTGCCTCAAGGCCCACACGCGCTTGCCTCATCGCTAAGCTGCATTGGTCAGCCGCGTCGGCCGCCAAAGCTAACCTCTCCCGGGCCCCACCGCCTTGACTGGCCAAGTCGCCAGCAACACGTACAGCGCCCCTGTGCCGCCGTCCACCTGCCGCGCTGACACGTACGCCAGCACCGGCGCAACGCGGCGCAAGACACCACTAATCGCGCTCTTCAACACCGGCCCCCTATGCCCCGATCGCAATCCCTTCCCATGGACGATCCGCACGCACCGGAATTGATGTTCCAGCGCCTTCGCAAGAAACGCCCGCACCGCTTCCTTGGCTTCCGCCACGGTGAGACCATGCAGGTCGATCTCCGCCTGAACGCGGTACTGACCACGGCGGAGCTTTCGCAGGACAGTCTTTTGGATCCCCTCTCGGGCGAATACCAGCTCTTCGCCACTTGCGAGCTCAGGATCGCCCGTGTCGGTGTACAAGCTCTCCTGCAGCACTGCGTAACGATCTGCGCGCGTAAATCGCGCCTTTGGCGGCGGACGCCGCGCGGGCTCGGCCGCGGGGACGTCGAAAGCTAGAGGCTTGACGTCCCGTACTGCTTCGCGGAAGAGGTCGGCATCGTCGTCTTCAAGCTTGGGATTCACGCTAGCTCCGCGAAATGGAGTCAAAAACATTATAGTGACGCGCCTTTTACTGGCTCCAGCCTCCGGGCACTGTTTCGGCACAACCTATTGAAGACGCAGACTGCTTGAAAATACTGGTCAGCAACGATGACGGCTTCCGGGCGGAGGGCATCCGCCGGCTCCGCGAAGCACTGTCCACTCTCGCCGAAGTGACGGTGGTCGCTCCGGACCGCAATCGGAGCGGAGCGAGCAACTCGCTGACGCTGGATGTCCCCCTGCGGGTCTTCGAGGCGGAGCCGGGCGTCTACTACGTGCCGGGTACACCGACCGACTGCGTTCATCTGGCTGTCTCGGGCCTGTTTGACCATTCGCACGACATGGTGGTTTCGGGGGTCAATGACGGACCCAACCTCGGCGACGATGTCCTGTATTCGGGGACGGTTGCCGCGGCAATCGAAGGGCGCTTCCTCGGACTTTCCACAATCGCCGTCTCACTGAATACCTCATCCGGCAGCGGCCGAAATTTTCAGGCGGGAGCGGAAGTGGCGCGGTTGCTGGTTGCACAGTTACTGCGCAAACCCCTCGAACGCGCTTTAATCTTGAACATCAATGTACCGGACCTGCCCATCGGCCAGATTCGGGGGTTCCGCACCACGCGGCTCGGCTTCCGACACCCCTCGGAGCCTGTCGTGCCGGCCAAGGATCCCCATGGGCGACCTGTTTATTGGGTGGGCCCGGCCGGACCTAAGAACGAGGCGGGACCGGGCACTGATTTTCATGCCGTCTCCGAAGGGTACGTGTCGGTGACGCCGTTACAAATTGATCTAACCCGGCATTCCGCACTGCCGGTGGTGCAGAGTTGGCTGGAAGGTATTGATGGTTGACGTTCGACTCGCTGGGATAGGCATGACGTCCGCGCGGACGCGGGATCGTCTCGTGCAACGGCTGCGCGATCAGGGCATAACGAACCTGGCCGTTTTGGATCGAATCAAAAATGTGCCGCGGCATATCTTCGTGGATGAGGCGCTCGGCAGTCGTGCCTACGAAGACACCGCGCTTCCGATTGGCTTCGGTCAAACCATTTCTCAGCCCTACATAGTTGCGCGGATGACCGAAGCGCTGCTCGAAGGCGGTCCACTTCATAGCGTCCTAGAGGTAGGAACCGGTTGCGGTTACCAGACCGCCGTCCTTTCGCCTTTGGTTGAGCGTTTGTACACGATCGAGCGCATTGAGCCCTTAATGCTTCGAGCCAAAGAGCGCATCAAGGAA
Source organism: Pseudomonadota bacterium (assembly GCA_018241505.1). Lineage (GTDB taxonomy): Bacteria > Pseudomonadota > Gammaproteobacteria > Steroidobacterales > Steroidobacteraceae > 13-2-20CM-66-19. The sequence goes on from JAFEDS010000031.1 coordinate 73,324, forward strand.
CTTGGGATACGCAACGTCCGATTCCGCTATGGCGATGGCATACCCGGATGGAAGGCGCACTCGCCGTTTGATGGGATACTTGTTGCCGCGGCCCCACTGACAGTGCCGGAAGCGCTCATTCAGCAGTTGAAAGTCGGCGGCCGCCTGCTCGTGCCCGTGGGCGCGGAGGGCGAGCAACAGTTGATTCGCTTCACGCGCAAGGAACAGCGGATCGAAAAGGAGTCCCTGGGGCCGGTCGCGTTCGTACCGCTGCTCGGGGGCATGGCCTGATCGAGAATCTCAACATTAAGTGACGCGCCCAACTCACTGAACTTGAAGGTCTTTGTTCAGGGTTTTGGCAGAGTTGGGGGTGCCGCCCAAAAAAGCTTGGTATTTCAGTGGCCTAGCGATCGCCCGGAGCGGCGGCAGCGGCTGTTGGGACGACGTTGGAAGGTGAAAACTCTTTGGTTCGCAAAGCACTTGCGCAACTATCTGGCACACAGTTAACATCCGCGCTGTCGCCTAACAACGACATTCCGCTCAGGCCGAGCGGCCTGAAGAAGACACAGGGAGGAGGGGAGTCGAAACAAAAGCAATAAGGCGGCAAGAAAAAGAAAATAACGACAGTTGTTCGAGTCTGTCAGCTTCGAATGATTGTTAGATTGATTGGTTGAGCTTCTCCCCCTGTGTCTTCTTCAGGCCGCTGGCGCGGCCCTTCGTTCATCACTTCAGGAATAAAGCGGCGGCGACCCGCCGGTCCTCCTGGACCAGGATATTGAAAGTCCGGCACGCTGCTCCCAGGTCCATCACTTCCAGACCGATGCGTTGCTCGGCGAACGCCAGGCGAATTGGCGCGGGTGCGAAGCGTTGACGGGCGCCGGTGCCGAGCAGAACCAACTCCGGGCGCAGCTCGAAGATGGGCTCGAGATGATTCAACTGCAGCTCATCGAGGCTGGCGGGCGGCCAGTTCGCGATCAGGGCGTCGGCCATGACAATGCAGCTCGAGCGGATGCTGTGCTCGCCGATCCGCAACTCTTCGGCTGAGTACGAACGGATGGCATTGGCGCTGGCATTGTTTTCGAGAGTGAACTTCATGCCGCCAGTATAGATTCCCCTGCGCCGAATATAATGGCGCGTGCACCAGCTCGTTATTGTCCTCAGTGATTTCTACGTTTCACAGGAAGCGCCCGAGCGCGATTTGCCGGCCGGAGTCGTGCTGCCTGGCTTACAGCAGGCGACCCGCTTCGCGACCCGCACCGGCGTTTCCCGCGGGTGGCGCTCATGGTTGAGCCGATGGCTGACCGGTCGCGAAGGTGAGGCGCCGGCAACAGTTGCGATTGCAGGCGCGTCGATTACTTCTGCGGCGGCCGCGCGCACGACAAGTTCTTCGGAGCCGCCCGCCGACGCTCGGCCGACCGTGGCCTTGATGGCGACGCCGGTCAATCTGGTCGCCGGAATGACCAGCCTGCATCTGGATCGCCGCAGCATTCTGCGACTCGATGCCCATGATCAGGCAGCGCTCGCCGCGGATTTTCAACGCGTATTTCACGACTCCGGCTTTCACCTGCAACCTCTGGCTGCGGGTGACTTCGCAATGTTGGGTCCACCAATGCCCATCGCGGACAGCCCGGAGCCGGCGCGTTTATTGGGTGCCAGCATGGCAGATACGCACATTGCAGGCGCCATGAACCCGGCGCTGCTGCGGCTCGGTGCCGAAATCGAAATGTGGTTGCACGATCACACAGTAAACGACAGCCGTCGGCGTCGCGGTGAGCAGCCAGTGACGGCGCTGTGGTTGTGGGGCGGCGGCCCCGTTCCCACCGGTGCAGCCGCCGATGGGCCCGCGACACCCAACCGCGCCAGCGCGGTACCGCCGCAATCTGACATCGCCCTCGCGCGCGACTCATACGTAGACGGCCTGTGGGCGTCCGCATGCAACGAGAAAGTTTTCCCATTGCCCCAGCAGCTCGAGGACGTCTTCGGCTATCCTCACGCGCAACGCGCGCTCCTCGTAATCGAAATCGGTTTAATGCTGCAATCCAATCCCTCGTGGACGTTCTTTGAAGCCCTGGCGCACATTGATCGAACCTTCGTGACGCCTGCTATCGAGGCCTTGAGTCACGGTCGGTATGAACGGCTGGTGATTCTCGCCAATGACCACGAATGGACGCTGCGTGCTCGCGATCGCTGGAAGATCTGGCGGCGCACGCCGCCGGGATTGTCAGGACTGCAATGAGTCAGTCTCCAACGTCAACGACCCAAAGCGTGTCATCGCTTCTGGCCGCGCTGGTCAAAGCGCCGTCGGTGGCCGCGAGTGAGCCGCAGCAGCCACCCAACATCACCGCACTGCGTGTAGTTCGCCGGCAACCCGAAAAAGACTGCGCAGGATTCGCAACCGATATGCATCCGGTCCTGCAACGCATCTACGCTGCAAGGGGCATCCGTTCGGCATCGGACCTGGACGTGTCACTCGATAAACTCCACCCTGTTGGCACATTGGAAGGCATCGCAGCGGCGGTCGACCTTCTTCTCGAACATCGCGTCACTGGCAGAGTGCTCGTAGTAGGCGATTTCGACGCCGATGGAGCGACCAGCACCGCGTTGATGGTTCGAGCGCTTACGGCGTGGGGCTTTGCGTCGGTCGATTTTCTGGTGCCGAATCGCTTTGAATTTGGCTACGGACTTACGCCCGAGATCGTTGCACTGGCGGCTACGCGTTCGCCAACGCTCATTGTCACGGTAGACAACGGCATTTCCAGCATCGCCGGTGTTGCGGAAGCGCGTTCGCGAGGGATAGCAGTCCTCATCACCGATCACCATCTGCCTGGCGAAGCGACGCCGTCGGCGAACGTCATCGTCAACCCAAACTTGCCGGGCAGCCAGTTTGCGAGCCGCGCGCTGGCGGGTGTCGGTGTAGCGTTCTATGTGATGGCTGCGGTCAAGCGTCGGCTCGACGAGCTGAAACTAACTCCACCGGCCGCGCCGGGAGTGTCCCAATTTCTCGATCTCGTTGCGTTGGGGACTGTGGCTGACGTCGTACCTTTGGACGCGAATAACAGGGTCTTGGTATCACAGGGCTTGCGACGTATCCGTGCGGGTCGATGCGTCCCCGGAATCTCAGCTTTGCTCGCAATTGCATCGCGGGACATCGCCGGACTGACCGCCACCGACCTCGGGTTTGCAGTAGCCCCGCGATTGAACGCGGCAGGCCGTATTGACGACATGTCTATTGGCATCCAGTGCCTGCTCGCTGAGGATGCGGCGGCCGCGCGATTGCTCGCTGATCGCTTGAACGAGCTCAACGTCGAACGCCGGACAATCGAAGCTCGCATGCAGGCTGAGGCGCTCATGGCAGTGCGTCAGCTCCGCGATCCGGGGCCACACGCGCTTCGCCGTAGCGGTGTGTGTCTGTTCGATGAGTCTTGGCACCAGGGTGTCGTCGGCCTCGTGGCGAGCCGCGTGAAGGACCGCATCCGTCGTCCCGCGATTGCATTCGCATTGGCCGGCGACGACCAACTCCGCGGCTCTGCTCGTTCGGTTCCGGGTATTCATATTCGAGACGTGCTGGATGCAATCGCAGCGCGACATCCCGAGCTGATCAGCAAGTTCGGCGGCCACGCAATGGCGGCAGGGCTCACCGTTCAACGTTCGTATCTGGACTCTTTCGCGCAAGCATTTGACGAAGAGGTTGCCCGTTGGGCTGCCAGAAACGTTGGCGCGGACGCAGTTGAGACCGACGGCGAGCTTTCCGTGGAAGAAATTGCTCTCGAAACTGCGCGCGCGCTTCGCGCAGGCGGCCCGTGGGGGCAGGCCTTTCCGGAACCCTGTTTCGACGGCGTTTTTACCATTCGCAATACGCGCGTAGTGGGCGAGCGCCACTTGAAAATGTGGGTGGAAGTGCCCAAAACGGGCCGCTCGTTCGACGCAATAGCGTTCAATCTCATTGAAGAGCCCGACACCTTCGCGCCCCCGGAAGGTGCCGTGCAGCTCGTCTATCGCCTGGATGTGAACGAATACCAGGGGGAGTGCCGCCTGCAGTTGCTGGTAGACCACGTCCTTCCCGCCGTTTAGCATCCGCCGTCTGTTTTTCGCGCGCCGCGCCGCGGCGACTTTTGAGGCACCAGTCAGCAATGGAAGTCAATCAGCTCAAGCGCCAGCTAAAGGATCTCGGGGAGCGTATCGCCTCCCTTCGGGGGTTTCTTTGAGTACGACCAGAAGAAAGAACGCCTCGAAGAGGTGAGTCGTGAGCTGGAAGACCCGGCCGTGTGGCAGAACCAGGAGCGCGCGCAGGAGCTAGGCAAGGAGCGGGCCCGGCTCAGTGCCGCTGTTGAGGAAATCGACAAGGCGTCGAAGGGCGTTGCGGACGCCTCCGAGTTGCTCGAGCTCGCCGAGAGCGAAAACGACGAAGCGGCCGCCCGGGACATCGAATCCGAGGCGGTGCCTCTCGAGGCGGATGTGCGGCGTCTCGAGCTCAAGCGGATGTTCACGCACGAGATGGATTCGCACAACGCCTTCCTGGACATCCAGGCGGGTGCCGGCGGAACCGAAGCGCAGGATTGGGCGCAGATGCTGTTGCGCATGTACCTGCGCTGGGGCGCTGCACGGGGCTTCACCTGTGAAGTCATCGACTCCAACCCCGGTGAAGTGGCCGGGATGAAGAGCGCGACCGTCGAAATCAAGGGCGAGTACGCTTACGGCTGGTTGCGGACCGAAACGGGCGTGCACCGCCTGGTGCGAAAGTCGCCATTTGACTCCGGTAATCGCCGCCACACTTCATTTGCCTCTGTATTCGTCTCGCCCGAGATTGATGAAGACATTGAAGTCGACGTCAACCCGGCGGACCTGAAAACGGATGTCTATCGCTCATCCGGCGCCGGTGGCCAGCACGTCAACAAGACCGAGTCCGCGGTGCGCATCACGCACATTCCCACGGGAATCGTAGTCGCGTGTCAGAACGAGCGCAGCCAGCACAAAAACCGCTCCACGGCCATGAAGATGCTGAAGGCGAAGTTGTATGAGCTCGAAGTCAACAAACGCAACGCCGCGGCGAAGGTGCTGGAAGATGCCAAGTCGGACGTGAGCTGGGGCAACCAGATCCGTTCGTATGTGCTCGACCAGTCCCGTATCAAGGACCTGCGGACCGGCGTGGAAGTAGGTAACACCACCGCTGTGCTGGATGGTGATCTCGATCAGTTCCTGGAGGCCTCCCTGAAGGCCGGTGTTTAAGCAACATGACTGACCCATCTGAGCAGATTCCCGACGAAAACAAGCTCATCGCCGAGCGCAGGGCCAAGTTGGCGCAGGTGCGCGCCGGCTCCGGCGGCAATGCCTTCCCCAACGACTTCCGCCGCGATTCGCTGGCCGGCCAGTTGCACGACGGCTTTGGGGAGCGCGATGCCGCCTGGCTCGAAGCCAACCCCACGCGCGTACAGGTGGGTGGCCGCATCCTCTTCAAGCGCGTCATGGGCAAGGCCAGCTTCGCGAAGATCGCGGACCGCACCGGCCAGATCCAGTTGTTTCTGCAGCAGGAGCCTCTGGGCGCCGCCTACGATGCCTTCAAGGGCTGGGATGTCGGTGACATCGTCGGTGCCGGCGGGGTGTTGTTTCGCACCAAGACCAACGAGTTGTCAGTGCGCGTTGACAGCCTGCGGCTGCTCGTCAAGTCGCTGCGACCCTTACCGGACAAGTGGCATGGACTCGCCGATACCGAGACCCGTTACCGGCGCCGCTATGTTGATTTGATTGTTACCGAGACGAGCCGCAACGTCTTTGTGACCCGGACCCGCATCATTCGCTTCCTGCGCAATTACCTGGATGCGCTCGATTTCCTCGAAGTCGAGACGCCCATGATGCAGCCCATTCCGGGCGGGGCGGCCGCGAAGCCGTTCATTACTCATCACAATGCGCTCGATGTCGACATGTACCTGCGGATCGCGCCCGAGCTGTACCTGAAGCGCCTGGTGGTCGGCGGCTTCGAGCGGGTCTACGAAATCAACCGCAACTTCCGCAACGAAGGTCTCTCCACCCGCCACAACCCCGAATTCACCATGCTCGAGTTGTATCTCGCCTATGGTGACTACCGCGATCTCATGGACTGGGTTGAAAAGGCCCTGCGCGGGCTGGCGGATGCCATCCATGGATCGACCAAGGTGGTTTATCAGGGTCGCGACTACGATTTGAGCGTGCCGTTTCGCCGCGTGACCGTGGAACAGGCGATCATTGCCAACAATCCGGGCATCGATCCGCTGTCGCTGCGCGATCTCACTTACCTGCGCTCCTGGTGTGAAAAGCTGGGGGTCCCGGTCAATCAGCACGACGGCGCCGGCAAGTTGCAGATGGAGATATTCGACAAGACCGCGGAGCACACACTGCTCGATCCTACGTTCGTGTACGCCTATCCGGCGGAAGTATCGCCCCTGTCCCGTGCCAACGATTCGGACCCGTTCATTACGGATCGGTTTGAATTCTTTCTGTCAGGCCGCGAGCTGGCGAACGGGTTCTCCGAGCTGAACGATCCCGAGGATCAGGCCGCGCGTTTCAAAGCCCAGGTGGCGCGCAAGGACAAGGGTGACGAAGAGGCGATGTTCTACGACGCGGACTATGTCCGCGCACTGGAATATGGAATGCCTCCAACCGCGGGACTCGGTGTCGGGATCGATCGGCTTGTGATGTTCTTCACTGACTCGCCCTCCATCCGCGACGTCATTCTCTTTCCGCACATGCGGCCGGAGACCGACTGATTGAGTAACGCGCCAATCGGCGTGTTCGATTCCGGGGTAGGGGGTCTCACGGTGCTCGAAGCGCTAACCGCAAGGTTGCCGCACGAGCACTTCATCTACCTTGGTGACACGGCGCGCCTTCCGTACGGCACCAAGAGTCCTGAAACCGTTGCGCGCTATTCGCTGCAGGCCGCACAGGCGCTGGCGAGGTACGGGGTGAAGTGCCTCGTGATTGCGTGTAATACGGCGTCATCAGTTGGGTTGCCGGTGATCACCAGGTATATTGAGAACGTGCCGGTGATCGGCGTGATCGAGCCCGGTGCGCAAGCTGCTTGCGCGGCGTCGCGCTCCGGCAATATTGCAGTCATTGCCACCGAGGGAACTGTTCGCGGTGGCGCCTATCAACAGGCAATTCTTCGCATCCGCCCCGACGCTCAGGTGAACGCGGAACCGGCGCCCTTATTTGTCGCGCTCGCTGAAGAGGGACTCAACGAGGGGTCCATTGCCGATGACATCGCGAATCACTATCTGAGGCCAATGTTTGGTGCGACTGAGGGCGCGCCCGATACGTTGGTGTTGGGATGCACGCATTTCCCGATGCTGGCGCGCGCCATTCGTCACGCTGTTGGACCGAAAGTGCAGATTGTTGATTCGGCTGAAACGACGGCGGTTAGTGTTGACGCGCGGCTGCGCAAGGCTGGTCTCGCCGGAACCCGAAGCACGGAGGGGGTAGTGCGGCTGCTCGCCACCGATGGACGTGAGCGGTTCGCGAGAGTCGGGAGCCGCTTTCTGAAGCGGCCCATCTCGCCGGATGAGGTTGAATTGGTGGACTTGTAGGCCTCACTCCGGCAAGGGGTAGGGCAGCGCCACTTGCTCCGCGTCCACAATCGCCGCGGCCACCGCCGCAGCCGCACCCGCGGCACCACCGCCACCAGCCGCCGCCGCAGTGCCCGCAGCACCCTCAGCGCCGCCACCTACCGAGGTCACGGCGAGAAAATCACACCGTCCATCCGCCAACGGCGCGCTCAACACAACCTTGAATGACCGTCCGTCGGAAAGCTCACCGGCATCTCCTGGCGCGAGCTGCAAAGGCTGCCGCGAAACAAACCGCTGCATGCGCCTCTTCACGCGCCCCCGGTAGTGGGCCCGCGCGATCACTTCCTGTCCCGTGTAACACCCCTTGTCGAATGCGATGGCGTTCAACGCATCGAGATTCAACATCTGGGCAACGAACTCCTCGGACGTTGCCGCGTACACCTGCGGCTGTCCAGCCGCCACTTCGAGTCGCAGCCAGGTGGCGCGATCGATCGGGGTGTAATCCAACTCGAAGGAGGCTCCCCCGATTGCCAGCCAGCGCGGCGGCTGATCGCTCACCCGTACGAACACCGCACGTTCGCCCCGTGGCTCCGCCCCAAGCAGTCCAACGACCCGCCATTGCGCGGACTCGTCCGCAATCTTTACCTTCGCACGCAAAACATATTTTGCCAGCCGCGCTGTCACGACAGCGGCGAGCTCGCGAGGGACCAGGGCCAGGATGTCATCCGTGCCCCAGTGCACCAGGCGCAGCAACGCGATCGCTCGTCCCTGCGGGTTGTGGTACCCGGCGAGCTGCGACTGCCCCGGACCGACCTTTGAAACGTCGTTCGATAGCTGTCCTTGCAGAAATTTTACCGCATCGACGCCGCTCACGCGCACGATGCCCATGTCCTCGAGATGGATTGCTTCCAATGCGGTGTGCATGAGTGGCTTCAGCGTTGTTTTTCCTTCAGTTTCATCCAGGGTAAGAATGGTCCCTCGAGTGAGATTCTGGCAGAATTGAGCGGCTATGCAGAATGCCTCAGAAGCAGGAGCTGAACCCACCGCTTCAGCGCCCGGATCGTCCCCGGAGCAGGCACCCCGCGAAGGTGCGGCTTCGGCCCCAGTGCATCAACCCGTGCGCAAGCCCATCGAGCTGGGCGGACCCGCCGGACCTGAGCCCACGCGGTTTGGAGACTGGGAGCGCAAAGGACGCTGCATCGACTTCTGAGGCTTCCAAATCCCTAACACCCCGGTGGGAGCACAATGCGGCGCCCACAACGCGAGTACACCTGAACACAATGCGCGCACGACCCATATCGCCACACCTGTCCATCTACAGGATGTCCCGCTACTCGCTGTTGTCATCCATCACCAACCGAATCACGGGCGTCGCTCTGTCCGCCGGGCTACTGGTCTTCGTCTACTGGCTCATGGCGGTCGCCGGTGGCAACCGGGCTTACTTGCAGGCGCATGAGATCCTGTCTTCAGGATTCTTCAAGGTCGTCTATGCCGCATTGCTCTTCTGCTTCTGTTATCACCTGGTCGCGGGCATCCGCCACCTGATCTGGGATACCGGCCGTGGTTTGGAGCGCGCGCAGTCGAAGCAGAGTGCCGGCATCGTACTCGTCGTCACCATCGTGCTGGCGCTGGCGCTCGGATATTGGTTGTTCCTGGCAGCAGGGCGTGCGTCATGAAGAGTTTGCGTAGTCCCCTCGGTCAGGTAGCCGGTCTCGGTTCCGCGAAGAGCGGTGTGCATCACTGGTGGTTACAACGCCTCAGCTCGATCGCGCTGGTGCCTCTCACCGTGTGGTTTATGGTGTCACTGTTGTCTTTGCCGTCACTCGACCACGTCACCGTGGTCACCTGGATGGCGCAAAGCTGGACGGCACTGCTGTTGATCCTGCTCGTATTGGTGGCGACCTGGCACTCCCAACTCGGCGTACGGGTTGTCGTCGAAGATTATGTACACAACTCCGGATTGAGGACCCTGACACTCGTGATACTGACGTTCGTGCACGCGTTCCTGGCTGTGGCCGGTGTATTTGCGATCCTGAAAGTGGCCTTTGGAGGCGCCGCGTGAGTGCCTACGAATTTGTTGATCACAGCTACGACGTGCTGGTTGTAGGAGCGGGCGGAGCGGGACTGCGGGCCACGTTGGGCCTCGCGGAAGCCGGCCTCAAAACCGCGTGCATCTCCAAGCTCTTCCCAACACGAAGCCACACGGTGGCGGCACAGGGAGGCATCAGTGCCGCCCTGGGCAACATGGGGGAGGATGACTGGCGTTGGCACATGTACGACACAGTCAAGGGCTCCGACTGGCTCGGCGACCAGGACGCGATCGAGTTCATGTGCAAGGAGGCACCGGCGGCCGTCATTGAGCTGGAGCACTACGGCGTGCCGTTTTCGCGCACGGAGCAGGGCCGGATCTACCAGCGGCCGTTCGGTGGTATGACCACTCATTTCGGCAAAGGTATTGCGCAGCGAACCTGCGCGGCCGCGGACCGGACCGGTCATGCCATGCTGCACACGCTCTACCAGCAGTCGATCCGTCACTCCGCCACGTTCTTCATTGAGTACTTCGCCATCGATCTCATCATGGAGAACGGGGCATGCCGCGGGGTCGTCGCGCTCGACATGATGGAAGGCAAGATTCATCGCTTTCGTGCGCACATGACTATCCTCGCGACCGGCGGTTATGGCCGGGCGTATTTTTCGTGTACTTCAGCGCACTCGTGCACGGGCGATGGCAATGCGATGGTGCTGCGTGCCGGTCTGCCGCTGCAGGACATGGAGTTTGTTCAATTCCATCCCACCGGAATCTACGGCGCGGGTTGCCTGATCACGGAAGGCGCGCGCGGTGAGGGCGGCTATCTGACCAATTCGAAAGGTGAGCGCTTTATGGAGCGCTATGCACCCAACGCCAAGGATCTCGCCTCCCGTGATGTCGTCAGCCGCGCCATGACCGTGGAGGTTCGCGAAGGGCGGGGCGTTGGTGCCGAGCACGATCATATCGAGTTGCACCTGGAACACCTGGGTCCCGAAGTCATTCACGAGCGTCTGCCGGGCATAGCCGAGACGGCGCGGATTTTCTCCGGCGTCGATGTCACGAAGCAGCCGATTCCCGTGCAGCCGACCGTGCATTACAACATGGGCGGAATCCCGTGCAATTACCACGGCGAAGTAGTCAACACCGGCGGCGTGGTTCCGGGTTTGATGGCGGTTGGCGAAGCCGCGTGCGTGTCGGTCCACGGAGCCAACCGGCTCGGATCCAACTCGCTGCTGGACCTGGTCGTATTCGGGCGCGAAGCCGCACGGCGGTGCGCTGAAATCGTGAAGCCCGGGACGAATCACAAGCCGTTGCCGAAGGATGGCGCCGACCTCGCGCTGCAGCGTCTCGACAAGCTTCGAAACGCGAACGGCTCACGGCCCACTGCCGAAATCCGCCTGGAGATGCAGAAGACCATGCAGCGCGATGCGGCGGTCTTCCGCACGGGCGAGTCTCTCAACGAGGGGATCGTCAAACTGCGCAAGACCTATGAGACCTTCCCCGACGTCAAGGTCACCGATCGTTCGCTCATCTGGAATACCGACCTGGTGGAGACGATGGAGTTGGAGAACCTGCTGCTGCAGGCGACCGCCACCATTCACGCGGCGGAGAATCGCAAGGAAAGCCGCGGCGCGCAGGCGCGTGAGGACTTTCCGAACCGCGACGATCAGAGCTGGATGAAACACACGTTGGTATGGGTCGAGGGGGCGGGCCGAGTGCGGTTCGACTACCGGCCGGTCCATCTCGAGACCCTGACCGACGAAGTAGAAACCGTACCCCCGAAGGCACGCACGTACTGACATGGCCGAATTTCGACTGCCTGAGAATTCCCGCGTCCGCCCCGGCAAGACCCACAAGTCGCCGGGCACCGCCACCCGCACCTTCCGGATCTATCGCTTTGAGCCGGAATCCAACGAGAACCCCCGAATCGACACCTTCGAGGTCGATCTGAAGGGAGTGGGCCCGATGGTCCTGGATGCCCTGATCCACATCAAATCCACCCTCGATTCCAGCCTCACATTCCGGCGCTCGTGCCGTGAAGGCATCTGCGGCTCGTGCGCGATGAACATCGACGGGTTGAACCGGCTCGCCTGCACGACCTCGATGGACGACCTTGGCTCGAACGTAGCGATCTATCCGCTACCGCACATGCCGGTCGTCAAGGACCTCGTGCCGGACCTCACCAATTTCTACGCCCAGTACGCCTCAGTTAAGCCGTGGCTGCAGACGAGAACGCCGCCACCGCCGGACCGGGAGCGACTGCAGTCCAAGGAGGATCAGGAAAAGATCGATCGTCCGGCGGCCTGTATTCTGTGTGCGTGCTGCTCGACCGCCTGCCCCAGCTATTGGTGGAACAGCGAGCGCTTCCTGGGACCCGCCGCGCTGCTGGCTGCGTATCGCTGGATCATCGACAGCCGCGATGAGGCGACCGGGGAGCGACTGGATGAGCTGGAAGACCCCTTCCGGCTGTACCGCTGTCATACGATCATGAACTGCACGGACGTGTGTCCCAAGGACCTCAATCCCGCGCGGGCGATTGCGGAGATCAAGAAAATGATGGTGGAGCGACAGTCCTGACAATGACGGTACATCCCGGCACCCTGGACGAAGAAGGGCGCCGCCTGCTGTGGCGGTGTCGCCGGGGCATGAAAGAGCTGGATATTCTGCTGGAGCGTTATGTCCGCTCGGGCGTCGCGCAGGCATCCGCCGAAGAGCGTGTCACCCTGACGCAACTCCTGGAGCTACCCGATCCGGAGCTCGCCGACTACCTGTTCGGTCACATTGCGGCGCGCGATCCGCGTATCGCCCGGCTCGTCGCCGACATCCGCGGACGCCAGCCGTGAGCCGGACCCTGCCGGGTACGAGCCGGCCCCTGCCAGGTAAGAGCCGGCCCCTGCCAGGTAAGAGAATATCTTTGGCGCCCATGAACTTTACTGGGCTCCCTCGGTCTATTCAGGTCGCGGCGCGGCGGCCTGACACCCTGCGGGAGTGAGGCGCCATGAGCGCCGATGTAAGCGATCTCAGCCTGGTCCGACGCGTCCAGGGCGGCGACAAGGGCGCCTTCGATGCGCTGGTGCGCAAGTACCAGCACAAACTCGTCAAGCTCGTTATGCGGTATGTGCGCAATCCGGCCGAAGCCGAGGACATCGCCCAGGAGGCATTCATCAAGGCTTACCGCGCCTTGCCGCAGTTTCGCGGTGACAGTGCCTTTTATACCTGGCTTTATCGTATTGCCATCAACACCGCGAAGAATGCCGTCGTGTCCCGCGACCGCAGCCCCATTGAATACAACATCGACCGCAGCTCCGACGCCGCCGAAGAGTCCTACGATATGCAAGGCCGAATGAAAGATTCCGAGACCCCCGAAGGGCTGGTGTTGACGGATGAGATCCGGCGCACTGTCAACGCCGCGATCGAAGCGCTGCCCGAAGACCTGAAGACGGCCATTGTCCTGCGCGAGCTGGACGGGTTGTCGTACGAAGAGATTGCAGCCGCCATGGATTGTCCCGTGGGCACCGTGCGGTCGCGTATATTCCGAGCGCGCGAGGCGATAGATCGGCGTCTGCGGGAAGTATTCGAAGGCGGCCTGGGCCGTACGGAGGATTTGGGATGAACGAGGAGCTCGACAGCCAACTTTCCGCCATGTTCGACAACGAGCTGCCGGCGGCCGAATGCGAGCTGCTGGCCCGACGCCTGTCCCGCGACGAAGAGTTGAAGGCGCGTTGGAGTCGCTACGCCGCCATCAGCGCGACCATCCGTGCCGAGGGTGGCGCACGTTTGAATGCCAACCTCGCCGTGCGGGTCAGCGCGGCCATCTCCGAAGAGCCGGCAGTGGTCACCAAGGCTGCCGAGATCGTCGCTCAATCGCCTCACAGAAAGGTCGCGCCGCGCTGGTTGATGCCGGCGGGTGGAATGGCGCTGGCTGCCAGCGTTGCCGCCGCAGCTATTCTGATCTTGAGATATGAGTCACCGGTGCAGCAGGTCGCGCAGACGGCACCCGTGGCGACGGCGAACCAGACTCTGGTCGCCAGGAGCGTCGGCACGGCTGCTCCGGACAGCTACACGGTTCCGAAGACCCTGCCGCGCCGATCCATTGTTCCGTCAACCCAACTTGCCAACTATGTCGTCGCTCACAGTGAGTTTTCCTCGCCGGTAAATCGACGTAATCTGCTCTCCGCCTTCATGGCGAGTGAGTCGGGAACTACGGGTGCACCGTCCGGGTCCGATGAACCAACTGAGGATGTGATTGACGATGCCAAGAGCCCGCATTAGAGAGCGAATCAGTTGGCTCGCTCTCGCGATGTTCGTTGCGACGGCTGTCGCTGCCGAAGAGCCGCCGACGAAGTGGCTCGAGCGGATGAATCAGGCGCTGACGACCCGGAATTACGACGGCACATTCTCCCACTGGCAGGGTGGCAAGGTGGAGATGCTGCGCATCATCCATCGCGTCCAGGATGGCGCGGTTGCCGAACGCCTCGTGTCACTCGACGGGTCCGGTCGCGAGTTCATACGGAGCGGTCAGGACCTGGCCTGCTACCTGCCTGACAAGAAAACCGTCCTCGTCGAGAGGCGTCCCGCCGACGAATCGCTGCTGGGCGGTTTCCCTTCCGTCAATTCGCAAACTGAAGCGTTCTACGATATCCAGGAAGTGGCGAAGACCCGCCTCAACCGGCGCGACACCCGCGTCATTACCGTCTCGCCCAAAGACGAATTCCGCTACGGCTATCGGTTGTGGATTGATGAGACGACCGCCATGCCGTTGAAAACCCAACTTTGCGACGGTCATGGCCGGGTCATTGAGCAGATTGTGTTTGCGAGCCTCACGTTGTCCTCGCGAATTGCCGATTCTGAATTCAAACCCGATGTGTCCACGGCAGGCTTCCAGTGGCTGCGCAATGACTCGCCGCCAGGCAAGGAACCGCCTGAAAATGCCTCCCTGGTCTGGAATGCCCTGAAGTTGCCGCCCGGCTTCAAGATGGCCGCCCGCTCGGCGCAGCTCATGCCGGGTTCGACCGATCCGGTCTCGCACCTCGTCTTCAGCGATGGGCTCGCGTCGGTCTCTGTTTTTGTGGAAGTCGAAACCAAGACCACGACACAGCCGGGAGCGGACGGGCAGGAAGTCACTGAGGAGTCCACCCGCGTGGGATCGTCCTCTGTGTATTCGACTGTGATGGGCGGGCGGAAGGTGACCGCCGTCGGCGAGGTACCTCCGGAGACGGTGCGGTCAATCGCAACCTCGTTCACGTCAGGCGGTAAGCAGCACTGATGGAGTCTCGGCTGACGGTAGTCCACCGGCAGGACTGCGATCTGTGTGATGAGATGGTGGCCGAGTTGGCGGCCCTCGACCGCAAAATCCGGCTACCGCCCGTTACCGTCGTGGACGTCGATGGGGACCCCGAGCTCGTCCGCCGCTACGGCCTGAGTGTTCCTGTCCTCCTCCTGGACGGCACGGTGGTCTGCAAGCACCGCCTGGACGCCGAAGAGCTCATCCGGCTGCTGCGTTAAGCGCTCCGACGTTCAGCGGCCAATAAATGTAGAATCCGCCCCCGCCGCAGCCTGCTCTGTCGGCGGAACCGACAGACCATACCCATGCTGCTGACCAGAAACTTTTCCATTATTGCCCACGTCGACCACGGCAAATCCACCCTGGCGGACCGCCTGATCCAGTTGTGCGGCGGCCTGCAGGACCGGGAAATGCAGGACCAGGTGCTCGACTCCATGGAGCTGGAGCGGGAGCGCGGGATTACCATCAAGGCGCAGAGCGTCACTCTTTATTACGACGCCCAGGACGGTCAGCGCTACCAGCTCAACATGATCGACACTCCCGGTCACGTCGACTTCTCGTACGAAGTCTCGAGGTCGTTGGCCGCGTGTGACGGGGCGCTCCTGGTGGTCGATGCCTCGCAGGGTGTCGAGGCGCAAAGCGTGGCGAACTGTTACACGGCGGTGGAGCAGGGCCTCGAGATCCTGCCCGTCATCAACAAGATCGACCTGCCGTCGGCGGACCCGGATCGGGTGAGCAAGGAAATTGAGGAAATCATCGGCATCGACGCTACGGATGCCGCGCGCGTGAGTGCCAAGACCGGTGAGGGAGTTCCTGAGCTGCTGGAAGCGCTCGTCAAACGGATTCCGCCGCCCAAGGGAGATCCGGACGCGCCGCTGCAGGCGCTCATCATCGACTCCTGGTTCGACAACTACGTGGGCGTCGTGTCGCTGGTGCGGGTCATGAACGGGAGCATCAAGACGGGCGACAAACTGCGGATGATGTCTACCGGCCGCAGTCATGTGGTCGACAAACTCGGCCGCTTTACGCCCAAATCCGTGGTGCTGCGCGAGCTCAAGAGCGGCGATGTTGGTTTTGTGATTGCCGGCATCAAGGAGATCGACGGTGCCCCGGTGGGTGACACCATCACCCTGGAGAACAAGCCCAGCCCCGCGAGCCTGCCGGGTTTCAAACAGATCAAGCCGCGCGTGTTCGCGGGCCTGTTTCCCATCAACTCCGAGGACTACGAGGCATTCCGGGACGCGCTCGCGAAGCTGCGCCTGAACGACTCGGCGCTGCACTACGAGCCGGAAGTGTCCGGCGCGCTCGGATTCGGCTTCCGCATCGGCTTCTTAGGCCTACTGCACATGGATATCGTGCAGGAGCGGCTGGAGCGTGAATACAACCTGGAGCTCGTTACCAGCGCGCCCACCGTGATCTATGAGGTCGCGAAAACCGACGGCACGCTCGTGTATGTGGACAATCCGGCCAAATTGCCGGCTGCCAACGAAACCGAGGAAATCCGCGAGCCCATCATCATTGCCAACATCCTCGTGCCGCCGGACTACGTGGGCGCGGTATTGAAGCTGTGCAACGACAAGCGCGGCCGGCAGAAAAAGATGTTGTATGTGGCGACGCAGGTGTCGTTGCAATACGAGCTGCCCATGGCCGAAGTAGTGCTCGATTTCTTCGACCGGCTGAAGTCGGTGAGCCGCGGCTACGCCTCCTTCGACTACGATTTCAGTCATTTCGAGGCCGGCCCGCTGGTGAAGCTCGATATTCTCATCAACGGCGACAAGGTCGATGCGTTGTCCATCATCGTGCACCGCGAGAATGCCTACGAGCGGGGCCGGGAGTTGGTGGACAAGATGCAGGAGCTCATACCGCGGCAGATGTTCGAGGTAGCGGTGCAGGCGGCGATCGGCACCTCCGTGGTCGCGCGCGCGACAGTGAAGGCGCTGCGCAAGAACGTGTTGGCCAAGTGTTATGGCGGCGACATCAGCCGCAAGAAGAAGCTTCTGGAAAAGCAGAAGGAAGGCAAGAAGCGCATGAAGCAGGTCGGTTCGGTCGAGATTCCCCAGGAGGCCTTCCTGGCGGTACTGCAGGTCGGTAAGAAGAGTTAAAAAGCCCCATGTTTCTACAGATCGTTGCGCTGCTGTCGTGGCTCGCCATTCCGGTCGGGTTGATTGTCATCATTGACGACTGGTTCATCCGTCCTACCCGGCAGGTGGCTGCGGCCCCGGCGCCCCCCGTGGACCCGCCGTTGATGAAAACGCTGTACATGGTGCTGCCTGTATTCATCCTGGCGGCCGTCGTGCGCCTGCTCCTCGCCGAGCGGCTCGATTTCAGCGCCGTGTTGTTCGGCATCACTGCCATCACGGGGGTGGCCTGGCTGCTGGATGTTGCATTGCTGCGCCCCCGGCGCACCCGGGCGGCCCGGGCCGCCGGCAAGGATCCCGCCCCGATACCCGAGCCCGGGACGGTCGATTACGCCCGCAGCTTCTTCCCTGTGGCCCTGGTCGTCCTGGTCCTGCGGTCCTTCATTTTCGAGCCCTTCCGGATCCCGTCCGATTCCATGATGCCGACCCTGCTGGACGGGGACTTCATCATTGTCAACAAGTACGCCTATGGGCTGCGCCTGCCGGTCCTCAACCGCAAAATCGTCCCCATCGGCGAGCCGCAGCGGGGCGATGTGGTGGTTTTCCGCTATCCGCGCGATCCTTCCGTGAACTACATCAAGCGGCTGGTGGGCCTTCCGGGCGATCATGTGGAGGTTCGCAGCGATCGCATTACGATCAACGGCCAACCGGTGCCATTCAAGGTCATATCGCCGTACAACGATGGCTGTTACATCAACATGCAACTTGCCGAGGAACACCTCGGAACGCATGTTCATCAGTCGATGGTATGTCCGGTGCCGCTGTTTCCGACCTCAATAACTCCGGCAGGTTGTAACCGCAGCGAGTCGCGCGGCTACTACTGCGGTGGCGAGAACGGCGCGGCGGCCGATGCCCTGGCAGCCGGTGAAGGGCCGACGTTCGCAACGACGGTGCCACCCGGAAGTTATTTCATGATGGGCGACAACCGGGACAACAGTGAGGACGGGCGTGTCTGGGGCTTTGTGCCCGAGGACAACCTGGTCGGCAAGGCGACGCGAATCTGGTTCAATTGGGACCTCAAACGCACGGGGGGACCGCTCTGGAGCCGGCTGGGCTCGGCGATCAAGTGAGTCACCCGGGCGCAACGCGGGAGAGTTCAATGCGTTCGAAGCAGGCTGGCATCACCTTCATTGGCTGGATCGTACTGTTGGCTCCCATGGCCGTGTGTATTTATGCGGCAGTCCGCCTGACGCCGATTTATCTCAACTACATGAGGGTGGCGAAGACCCTCGAGCAGACCAAAAGCGAGCTGAAGGACGCCGGTAATTCCACCCAGCAGCAGGTCAGGCGCTCGATCGAGGACCGCCTGAATATTGAGGGCGTCGAGTTCCCGGACATCAAGGACATCAAGATTGCACGCCAGGGCCATGCGTGGGTGGTGAGCGCCACGTACGACGACCAGACCCCCATGTTCGCGAACGTCTCCATCACGGTATCCTTCGACAAGTCGGTGACGATCGGGAGCGAAGGCGGCGAGTAAATGTTTGCGCACTGGCCATGAACGGCGGGGATTGGCCCGTCCGTTGGATTCGTGAGCAGCTCGGCTATCCGCCGCGCGATCCTGAGCTGTTCAAGGCAGCCCTGACTCATCGCAGCGCGCCCGGTCCCAACAACGAGCGCCTGGAATTCCTGGGCGATGCGGTCCTCAATCTCGTCATAGCCCGGCACCTGTTCTTTGCGTTTCCGGATGGCAGCGAGGGTGACCTCAGCCGGTTGCGGGCGCGGCTGGTCAGTGCCGAGCCGCTCGCCGAGGTGGCGGCTCAAATCGGCCTGGGCGAAGTGCTGCAACTGGGTTCCGGCGAGCTGAAGACCGGTGGGTTCCGGCGCCAGTCCATTCTGGCGGATGCGCTGGAAGCCGTGTGCGGCGCCGTATTCCTCGATGGGGGACTGGAAGCCGCCCAGGACGTCATTGAACGCCTGTTCGGGCCCCGCGTTGCCGCGCTTCCTGCTCCGGCATCGCTCAAGGATGCAAAGACCCGGTTGCAGGAGTATTTGCAGTCGAGGGGCCTTGCGCTTCCGCGGTACAGCGTGGACCGCACGGAAGGCGAGGCACACGAGCAAACCTTTCACGTCATCTGCGAAGTGCCGGAGATCGGCCGGCGAGCCGAAGGCAGTGGCTCGAGCCGCCGCCGTGCCGAGCAGGAAGCCGCTGAACACATTCTTCAAGAGATCGAGGCTGAGTGAGCACTGATTCCCCTGTTCCTGCTGAATTCCGCAGTGGCTTTGCCGCGCTGGTCGGCCGTCCCAATGTCGGCAAGTCGACGTTGCTCAATGCCCTGGTGGGGCAAAAACTCAGCATCGTGACGCCGCGCCCGCAGACGACCCGGCATCGCATTGTGGGCATTACCCACTTGCCGGATGCGCAGATTGCTTTCGTGGATACGCCCGGATTGCACCAACACGGCAGCCGCGCCCTGAACCGCGCAATGAATCGCACCGCCGCCACCTCACTAAACGACGCCGACCTCGTGGTCTTCGTCATCGACGCCACCAAGTGGACCGCCGAGGATGACCTGGCGCTGGAACGCGTCCGGACTTCCGGGCTGCCGGCCATTGCGGCCGTCAACAAGGTGGACCAGGTCCGGCCCCGAGAGAAGTTGCTGCCCTACCTGGCGGAGCTGGCGAAGCGCCACCAGTTCGCCGACATCGTGCCCATTTCCGCGCTCAAGTCGGACAATGTCCAAGCACTGAAAAAGACCATTGCCGCGCACCTGCCCGTGGCGCCCGCGATGTATGCGGACGACCAGTTGACTGAAAGCAGCCTCGAATTCCGGATCGCCGAAATGATCCGCGAGAAGCTGACCTTGGAGCTCAATCAGGAAGTGCCTTACGGGGTGGCGGTCGAAGTTGAGCAGTTGCAGGAAGCGGACGGGCAACTCACCGTGGACGCCTCGATCTGGGTGGACCGGGAAGGGCAGAAGCCGATTGTCATCGGCGCCAAAGGCGAGCGCCTGAAGCGCGTGGGACGATCTGCCCGCATCGCCCTCAACGACCTCCTGAACCGCCGTCTACATCTCAACTTGTGGGTGAAAGTGCGCGAGAATTGGGCTGACAATGCTCGTGCGCTCAAGCATCTCGGCCTCGAATGACCCGCAACGTCCGCCGCATTACGCTCGCTCCGGCCTATATTCTTCATCACAGGCCCTTCAGGGATACCAGCCGGATTCTCGAGGTGATCTCCCGGGATCACGGCCGCCTGTCGCTGTTTGCGCGCGGTGCCCGCGGGCCCAAGGCGAAACTGGCTTCGGTGTTGCAGCCGTTCCAGTTGTTGTTGTTGTCCTGGAGCGGCCGGGGCGAGGCCGCGCAGCTCACGGGTGCCGAGGTTGCCGACTCCCAGCCGCCGCTGCCGGCCGCTTCGCTGATGGGTTCGTTCTACTTGAACGAGCTGCTGTTGAAGCTGACGACGCGACACGATCCGCAGCCTTCGTTGTTTGATGACTATCATGGGACCGTGGCGGCGTTACGGGACGGAATGCGTCTCGAGCCTGCCTTGCGGATCTTCGAGAAGCGCTTGCTGGAAGCGCTCGGATACGGATTGGACCTGAACGGCGTGGCGGCCGACGGGTATTATCATTTTCGGCCGGCGCAGGGGCTGTTCCCCACCGTTGCGGAAGCCTCGGGCGCCGTGTCAGGTCATTCCCTCATCAACCTGGCCAACGAAGAGCTGCGAAGCGCACGCGATCTGGATGATGCGCGGCGGGTGTTGCAGGCGGCGCTGGCACAGTGCCTGGAGGGACGCGAGCTGACGACGCGGGCCGTGGCGAAAGCAGTGGTGAGATTGGCATGACAATAGCTCTGGGAATCAACATCGATCACGTGGCCACGTTGCGCCAGGCGCGCCGCGGCCGTTACCCCGACCCGATACATGCGGCGCTGTCTGCCGAGATGGCCGGCGCGGACAGCATCACATTGCATCTGCGCGAAGACCGCCGGCACATCCAGGACAACGATGTGCGCGTGTTGCGCGGGCTGCTGAAGACGCACATGAACCTCGAGATGGCGGTAACCGATGAGATGATCCGGATTGCCGGCGAGGTTCGGCCGTCGGACTGCTGCCTCGTACCGGAAAAACGCGAGGAGGTCACGACCGAGGGCGGTCTCGATGTGGCCGGCCAGATTCCGCGGCTCACCGAGGCCATCCGGGTCCTGGGCAGTCACGGCATCCGCGTGTCCCTGTTCATTGATCCGGATCCCCGGCAGATCGAGGCCGCCGCGCGCGTCGGGGCCCCGGTCGTGGAGTTGCATACGGGCGCCTATGCCGATCATGAAGGTGCTCAGCAGGCAACTGAGTTGGAACGCCTGCGGGTGGGCGCGCGGCTCGCCGCAGGGCTCGGAATCACGGTCCACGCAGGTCACGGCCTCAACTATCACAACGTACAACCGGTCGCTGCCATCCGCGACATCGTCGAGCTCAACATCGGGCACTCCATCATTGCCCGCGCGGTGTTTGACGGGTTGGCCGTCGCTATTCGCGACATGAAGCAGCTCATGGTGGCCGCGCGCCCATGATTTTCGGAATCGGCGTGGATGTGCTCGAGGCGAAGCGCATCAGCCGCACGTTGGAAAAATTCGGCGCGCGTTTCATCAACCACCTGCTGCTGCCGGAAGAAAAGGCGCAGCTCGCGCGCACCAGGCGCCCCGAGCGCTTCATTGCCATGCGCTTCGCCGCCAAGGAGGCGATTGTCAAAGCCATGGGCACCGGCTTCGCGCACGGGGTGTGGATACGGGATGTGGGTGTCGTGCAGAACGCCTGGGGTAAACCCGAAGTGGTCTTTTCCGAGCGCGGCGACAAAGTGCGGCGCGGTTTGGGAGTAGGCGAGGGGCATGTGACGCTGACAGACGAGGCCGGACTCATTGTCGCAGTCGCGGTGTTGATGAAGGCCACGACGTGAATACCCTCGTTTTCGATATTGAAACCGTTCCCGATGTCGCCCTCGGCCGCCGGCTCCATGGCCTGGAGGGGCTCGAGGATGCGCAGGTGGCGAAAGCCATGTTCGCGCTGCGCCGGCAGCAGTCCGGTGGCGAGTTCCTTGCGCACGAGCAACATCGTGTCGTCGCGATCTCCTGTGTTCTGCGTGGCCAGGAGCACCTCAAGGTCTGGAGCCTGGGCGATCTCGCGGCGCCCGAGTCCGAGCTGATCCAGCGTTTCTTTGATGGGATCGAGAAGCTCTCGCCCTGCCTCGTCTCCTGGAATGGCGGCGGCTTCGACCTGCCGGTGTTGCACTATCGCGCGCTGTTGCACGGGATACAGGCACCTCGATACTGGGAAGTCGGCGATGAGGACACCGCCTTTCGTTACAACAACTACCTGGGCCGCTTTCACTGGCGGCACCTGGACGTGATGGATGTCCTGTCGGGCTACCAGAATCGCGCGCGTGCTTCGCTCGCCAACACCGCGTGTCTGCTGGGGCTGCCCGGAAAGATGGGATTCGACGGATCGCAGGTATGGGATGCCTACCAGGCCGGTAACCTCGCCGGCATCCGCCAGTACTGCGAAACCGACGTACTCAATACCTACCTGATCTATCTGCGCTTCGAGCTCATGCGCGGGCGTATTACCCGCGAACGCCATGCTGAAGAAGTTGAACGAGTGAAGGCCTTGTTGCGTGCGGGCAAGGACCAGCCACACTTTGGCGAATTCCTGCAGGCATGGGAGCGGCCGGCTTGAGAGGGGGGCGGATCGTCACGGATGTTGAGGAAGTCGGAACCGTTGCTGCATTGACGCACGACGCGGAAGGTGTCGTCCGTGAGGGTAAAGCGGCGTTCGTAGCCGGTGCTTTGCCCGGTGAGAAAATCCGCTTCAAGCGCACGCGCCGTCATCGTCAGCACGACGAGGCGGTGTTGTTGGAAGTGATCGAGCCTTCGCCCACGCGCGTCGTACCGAAGTGCGCTCATTTCGGAGTGTGCGGCGGCTGCGCCCTGCAACACCTGTCCGCCGACGCGCAGCTCGAAATCAAACAAACGGAGTTGCGCGACAATCTCGAGCGCGTGGGCAAGGTAACGCCGCGCGAATGGCTGCCGCCGCTTCGCGGTCCGGTCTGGAGCTATCGCCGCCGGGCCCGCTTGGGCGCCAAGTTCGTCACCAAGAAGGACCGGATGGTCGTCGGATTCCGCGAGCGCCTGGCGCCCTACGTAGCCGAAGTGCAGCGCTGCGAGGTGTTGGCGGAACCGGTCGGGGCGTTGATCGCGCCCCTGGCGGCACTGCTGAATGAGCTGAGCATCCGGCATCGTATTCCCCAGATTGAGACGGCGGTGGCTGACAATGTCGTGGCGCTTGTGTTGCGCGTGCTCGAGGCGCCGTCGGCGGAGGATGTCAGCAAACTGAAGGCGTTCGCTCAGGCACACGCGGTTCGCTTCTATCTTCAAACCGCCGGTTTGGATTCCGTGGCTGCGTTGGAAGCAGCCGGCGAGGCCCTGCGCTACGGCTTGCCGCAATTCAAGCTGCAACTGGAATTTACGCCGACCGACTTCGTGCAGATCAACGCGCAGATCAATCAGGCTCTCGTGGGCCGCGCCGTGGAATTGCTCGAGCTCACGCCGTCGTCTGCGGTTCTCGATCTTTTTTGCGGACTGGGCAACTTCACTCTCGCGCTGGCTCGCAATGCCGGCCGTGCCGTGGGAGTGGAGGGAGACCGGGGGCTGGTGGAGCGGGGCCGGCACAACGCCCGCCTGAACGGAGTCAGCAACGCCGAGTTCCACATGGCCGATCTCGGAAAGCCGCTGGATGCGTCAGTACCGTGGTTGCAGGAGTCGTATACCCATGTGCTCCTGGATCCGCCACGCGCGGGCGCGAGCGAGGTGTTGGGCTCCATCAGCCGGCTGAATCCACAGCGGGTGTTGTATATTTCGTGTCACCCCGGCAGCCTAGCCCGGGACCTGGGATTGCTCGTACACGAACAGGGGATGAACCTCGTGGCCGCAGGTGTGTTGGATATGTTTCCGCATACGACGCACGTCGAGTCGCTGGCGATTCTCGAGCCCGGCAAACGCAAAGGGCGCCCGGGATGAGTCTCGGGCCGCTGATGATCGACCTCAGCGGGACGGCCATTGCGCCCGACGAGACCGAACTGATGCGGCATCCCCTCGTTGGCGGCGTCATCCTCTTCACACGGAACTATGTCGATTCGGAGCAGCTCACCCAGCTCGTCGCCGCCATCCACGCCGTTCGCAGTCCACGCCTCATTGTTGCGGTGGACCATGAAGGCGGCCGGGTCCAGCGTTTCCGTTCAGGTTTTTCGGAGTTGCCCCCGGCCCGCCGTATCGGCCACGAGTTCGATCTGGACACCCGTGCTGGACTCAGTCTTGCCCGGCACATGGGGTGGCTGATGGCCGCCGAGTTGCGCTCCACCGGTGTCGATATTTCGTTTGCCCCGGACGTGGACCTCGACTACGGCATCAGTGAGATCATCGGGGACCGCTCCTTTCACGCCCGTCCCGAGGTGGTGGGTCAACTGGCCGTTGCCTACATGCACGGCATGCGGGAGGCGGGCATGGCCGCCACCGCGAAGCACTTTCCAGCCCATGGCGCCGTTGTGGCCGACTCCCACCTGACCCTCCCGGTGGACCGCCGGGAGCTCCCCGACATGGCGGATGATCTTTCTCCCTACTACCGGCTGATTGCCAATGGCCTGCCGGCTGTCATGGCGGCGCATGTGCTGTTTCCGGCGGTGGATTCGCTGCCCGCGAGCCTGTCGTCTCGCTGGATCCGGGACGTGTTGCGCGGTGATCTGAGGTTTCAGGGAGTAGTGTTTTGCGACGATTTGTCCATGGGTGGGGCTGCCGCGGCATACGGAGATATTGTGACCCGTGCACGCCAGGCCCTTTCCGCGGGTTGTGACATGCTACCGGTCTGTAACAATCGGGCTGGTGTAGTTACCTTACTCGATCGTCTGAATGTTGAGCCCGAACCGACATCCCGGCTCCGCCTCGTGCGGATGCACGGTAAGGATGGCGTTCCGTGGCGGGAGTTGTCTTCGGTGCCCGAGTGGAAGAGGAGCCGTGAGTTGCTGGCGCGCTGCACAGTGGCGCCAACATTGAGTCTGGAGGCCGGCCGTAAATGAACAACTGGTCCGCCGAGGCGTGGCGCAGTGTCGTGGACAATGCCCCCGAGGGCATTGTCGTCTGCGATGCGACCGTGCCGGACCTGCCGGTCATTTATGCCAATGCCGCCTTCGCCCAGATGTGCGGGTATCCGGTTACCGCGCTGCTCGGCACCAACTTGCGGATGCTGCAGGGAACAGACCAGGACCAGGAAGCCCGCCAGAAAATCAAGGAAGCGGTGGAGAAGGGCGAACCCGCCCGCGTCCTGATCCGGAACTACCGTCCTGATGGCACGCTGTTCTGGAACGAATCGGTCATCCAGCCCGTGCGCGATGCGTCGGGTCAGATTACTCAATACATTGGTTATCACCGCGACGCCAGCGACCGCTTGCGCAATAGCGCGGAACGCGTGACGGCGGGCTTGCCGCCCTGGCTGCGTGAAGATCGCCTGACCGGCCTGCATTCACGGGCCTATTTCCAAGAGCTGTTACAGCGAGACTGGCTGCTGGCGCAACGCGATTCGCACGAGATCGGACTGACTCTGTTCGATATCGATGACCTCAACAGTTACAACGAAACGTTCGAGAAAACGGGCGGCGACGCCTGCATTCGGCGGGTTGCGCGGGTGATCGGGGCTTCCTACCGGCGCGGCGGCGATCTGGTGGGTCGTTGGGACGGTGGGACGTTTGCTGTGTTGACGCAGGGTGATGCGGCTGAGAAGGCATCGCACTACGCACAGATTGTCAGTCAACGGGTGCGCGACCTGTTGATGCATCACCCCCGTGCCGGCTCGGAACGCTATGTGACAATCAGTGCGGGCGTGGCGAGCCTGGTGCCGCCTCGCGAGCTGCCCCTCGAGGCGCTTCTAAAAGCAACCACGGCGGCCCTGAAGCGCGCGAAGAAGTTGGGCAAGAACAGTATCTCGAATGCCGAGGCCGCTGACTTTCACTGAGGCGAGGCAGCCGGCTCGGCGCCGGTCACGCACCATCAACGCCCCGCGGGTCTCGCACCTTGTGCCGGCGTCACGAGCGCGATGACCCCGAACGCGGGGTGATCGTAGTAGTTGCGCTCATAAAACTTCACGCGGCGATCCTCATTCAGTTTGAACTCGGTGCCGGGGCTCGCACCCAACCCTGCGGGCGGCGCAGGAATGGCATAGCTCAGCGCCATGCCCAGGTGCAGATACTGACCGCGCTGCAGGTACACGGTGCCGTTCAGGCCGGGCACATCGACTCCGAGCTTTTGCAGGGGGAAGCCCGCCTTCGTGCCCCACGCGCTCGCGGTCTGCGCCCAGGCAACATGGGCCACCGGCACGTAGGCACCGCTGGACTTCAGCTTCGACTCGATGTCGCCGAGTTGGAATTGATCGGCACCGAGTGTGCTGATGAAACGGCCAACCTGCGAGGAGCCGCTGGCGTTTTCCTCACCAACCGTGTTGCCCGCGCCGCTCTCGGCGCTCCAGTTCTCGCCGCCGCCCTGCGCGCCGTTGGCGCGAAAGACAATGATCTCGATGTGATAGCCGGGTGTGGCGGCATCCTGGGACCAGGCGGGCAGGGCCAGCAAGGCCAGCCAGAGCATTCGTAATTTCATAATCGCCAGTATAGTTCAGCGCCGTTTCGGCGGGGCTGCAGGGGGTTTGCCCGGGGGTGTCTTGCCGCCACCGGCCGGCTTCGGTGCCTGCGGTTTCGGCTTCTGCGCCAGGCGCTTCATCAGATCGGCGGCAAACTCGAAGCGCTCCGTCTCACTGCCCAGCAAGTGGGCGATACGCAGCTTCAGCGAGCCTTCCAACCTGAATTCCAGCGGGTCCTGCTGAATCATCTGGATGACGGTGAGCGGGTCGATCTGGTTGCGTTCTTCGAACAGGATCGTGCCGCCGCTCGCCCCCATGTCCATGCGCCGGATGCCGAGCCCGCGCGCCTGCAACTTGAGCTTCGCCAGCCCGAGCAGATTCTGTGCACTGTCAGGCAGAGGGCCGAAGCGGTCATAGATCTCCGCATTCAACTCATCCAGCGCCTCATCTGTTTCGGCCCCCGCCAGGCGCTTGTAGAGTCCCAGGCGTACATGCACGTCGGCAACATAGGCCTCCGGCAGGAAGGCGGGCAGGCGCAATTCAACTTCGGTCTCGGCGGCCAGCGGCTTGTCGAGGTTCGGTTTCTGACCCTGCTTCAAGGCCTTCACGGCCTGCTCCAGCATGTCCATGTACATGGCGAGGCCGATTTCGGTCATCTGGCCACTTTGTTGTTCGCCCAGTAACTCGCCGGCGCCGCGGATTTCCAGATCGTGGGTGGCCAACACGAAGCCGGCGCCCAGGTCCTCCATGGACTCGATGGCTTCCAGGCGCTTGGCGGCATCGCCGGCCAGCGCCTTGCGCGGTGGCGCCAGGAGGTACGCATAGGCGCGGTGGTGCGAGCGACCCACCCGGCCGCGCAACTGGTGCAACTGCGCCAGGCCGAACCGATCGGCCCGGTTGATCATGATGGTGTTGGCGGTCGGCACGTCGATGCCGCTTTCAATGATGGTGGTGCACACGAGCAGATCGAAACGGCGATGATAGAAGTCGACCATCAACTGCTCGAGATCGCGCTCGCGCATCTGGCCATGGCCGATGCGCACACTGGCTTCCGGAATGAGCGCCTGGACTTCAGCGGCGATTTTCTCGATGGTCTTCACTTCGTTGTGCACGAAGTACATCTGTCCGCCACGCCGCAATTCGCGTAGCGCTGCTTCGCGCAGTGTCGGCCCGTGCCATTCGATGATGAATGTCTTGATGGCCTGGCGCATCGCCGGTGGCGTGGTAATCAACGACAGATCCCGCAGACCGCCCAACGCCATGTTGAGAGTACGCGGGATGGGAGTGGCGGTCAGAGTGAGTACGTGTGTATCCGCACGCAGCGCCTGCAACCGTTCCTTGTCGCGCACACCGAACCGATGTTCCTCATCGACGATGATCAGACCGAGATCCTTGAATCGGGCGTGCGAATGCAGCAGCCGATGAGTCGCCACGACAATGTCAACCACACCGCTTTCGATTCCCGCGATGGTGTTGGCGATCTCCTTCGAGTTGCCGAAGCGCGAGAGCGCTTCGACCCGCACCGCCCAATCGGCGAAGCGATCCCGGAAGTTGGTCATGTGCTGTTGCGCCAGCAGGGTCGTAGGGGCGAGCACCGCGACCTGTTTGCCGGCTTCAACCGCCGCGAACGCCGCGCGCATGGCCACTTCGGTCTTGCCGAAGCCCACATCGCCGCACACGATGCGGTCCATGGGCTTGCCGCCCTTCATGTCATTCAACACGCTGCGGATGGCCTCGGCCTGGTCCTCGGTCTCATCGAACGGGAAGGCATCGGCGAACTTCTGGTATTCCTGCTCGCTCACTTCGAGCTTCACGCCCTGTTGGGCCTTGCGGCGCGCATACAGATCGAGCAGCTCGGCGGCCACATCACGAACCTGCTCGGCCGCTTTGCGCCGGGCCCGGGCCCACTGGTCCGTTCCCAACTTGTGCAACGGCGCGCTCTCCGGCGCCGCGCCCGTATAACGGGTGACCAGGTGCAGTGAATGGACCGGCACATACACCCGGTCGCCGTCCATGTATTCCAACACGAGGAATTCGCCGGACTGGCCGGCGATCTCCATCACCTGCAGGCCGACATAACGGCCGACACCGTATTCCTGGTGGACGACCGGCGCCCCGGGATTCAGGTCCTGCAGATCGCGCAGGATGGCTTCCGGATCGGACGCGGCGCGTTTGCGCCGGCGCTGCTCCTGGCGCGCCCGCTGACCGAAAAGCTGTGCCTCCGAAATGATGGCGATCGCCGGGCCCGTGAGGGTCAAACCCTGCAGGCCCGGAGCGACTGTCAGCGCGAGCCTGGCAGCGCTGGCGGTGAATTCCTCCCAACCCTGTACCGGCGCAATCTGGTACCCATGACCCCGCAACATCTCCTGCAACACTTCGCGCCGTCCCGGCGAATCCGCGGCAATCAGGACCCGCCCGGCAAACTCATTCAGGAACAGATCCAGTGGCGCGAATGGGTGCTCGGCACGGGCATCGATGCGCAGCTCGTGCACCGCCGTGGTCGGGAAGTTGTAAACAGGGTCGGCGCCGCTGCCCGGCAGCTCCGTGTCCGCCTTGAAGGTATTCAGGGTAACGGAGGAAAACTGCGCCAGCCGGGTGTCGATGTCCTTCGGACTGATGAACAACTCGGTGGGCGCGAGAACCGGCCGCTCGATGTCGTGGCGGCGATCCTCGTAGCGCGCTTCGATGCCTTCCCACGACTTGGCCAGCGCCCCCGGCAAGTCCGAGTCGTGCACCAGCACCGCGTTGTCAGGTAAATAGTCGAATAGTGTCGCCGTCTCATCAAAGAACAGCGGCACGTAGAACTCGATTCCAGCCGGCGCGACGCCCTCGCTGACTCCCCGATAAATGGAAGCTCGCGTTGGATCGCCTTCGAAGCGCGTCCGGAAGCGGCGGCGGAACTCCCGGACGCCGTCGGGATCGAGCGGGATTTCGCGGGCCGGCAGCAAGCGGATGCGCTCGAGCGAATCGAGTGATCGCTGGGTGTCCGGATCAAAGCGCCGGATAGCCTCGATCTCATCGTCAAACAGGTCGATGCGCAGCGGGGCCGTCGTACCCATGGGATAGACATCGAACAGGGAGCCGCGAACCGCGTACTCGCCCGGGCTGGCCACCTGGCTGACACTGACATATCCCGCTTCCACCAGCCGCTGGCGGAAGGGCTCGAGCGCCAGTGCTTCGCCGACCGCGAGCTCGAAGGCGCGGCCCTGAACGTAGTTGCGCGGCGGCAGCCGCTGCATCAACACGTCGGCTGCGACGACGAGGCAACCGGACTGCAGGCGCGGCAACTCGAAGAGCGTTCGCAGGCGCTGCGAGGTGATATCCGGATGCGGCGAGAACAGGTCGTAGGGCAACACCTCCCAGTCAGGAAGGGTCAGCAGCGGCAAGCGCTCGCCCGCAAAGAATTGCAGCTCGGCGGACAGCCGCTCGAGCTCGCGCGCGTCGTCGGTGACGACCACGTACAGCCGTTGATCTGACCGGGTCGCCTCGGCTAGGGCCAACGCGGCAGCGCTGCCGTAGAGCTGGTGCCAGCTCAGGCGTCGTTGCTTGGTTGTAGGGACCTGGGGCTTGAGAAGTAGGGCCATCTAAAGCAGGTGTCAGGCCTCCAAAGGCACCTGGCTCACCTGCACGCGCGAATGCAATGGCACGCAATAGATGTCGATGGGATTGGTCCGGCCGCGCAAAATCATGGGCGGCAAGGGCAGGGCGCCGATGTCGAGTCCGTGCGCATCCAGCGACTGCTTGATGGCGCCCGAGAACAACATCTCCCCGGAGCGGGCACGTTGACAGAGGCGCGAGGCAATATTCACCGCGTCGCCGATGATCGTGTAGCTCATGTAAGCGGAAGAACCGACGTTGCCGGCAACCACATCGCCCTCGTTGATACCGATCCCGAGGCCCGCATCGATCTGGTAACGGCGCTTCCAGGACTGCGCCAGGTTGGAGAACCCGTCCAACATCTCCCGGGCGGTCTTGATCGCCCGGGTGGAGCTGTCTTTCTGCTCGAGCGGTACTCCGAAGCCCAGCATGAGGCAGTCACCGGCCATGTGAAAAACGGTGCCGTCGTGCCGGAATGTAATCTCTGTGAGCAGGGAGAAGTATTCATTCAGCAGCGGCACCACCTCGTGCGGCGCCAGTTGCTCGGACATGCTGGTGAAGCCGCGCAGGTCGGCGAACAGGACCACTGCGTGGGTGCGTACGTCGTTGCTCGACAGCAGGCTGTCCCGCAACTGCACATCCTGGAGGATTTTGTCGGCGAGCCGGGGCGAGACATAGCGGCGGAACGTCTCCCGCATCGTGTCTTCCCGGCGCTTGATCTCTTCCTCGAGCTGGGCGGCGGCGACTTTTCGCCGCACCGCTCCCGCTCTCATGAGGGCCTCGATCCGAGTCCTCAGAAACTCATCAGCCGCCACTCGTATCCCCTAACCTCAAGGATTGCGCGGACCTACTTCACGCAATTCACCTTTTACGGGCGAAGGCTACCATTCGCGCAGGTGCGTTGCCCAGCGCAGACAGGGGTCGGGACGGGACTAAAGACTATAGAACGGGTCTTTTATTGCTCAGCCGGCGGTGGCGACGGCGTGGATCACCCGATCGTGCTCGAAAAACACCGAAAAGCCGTTGTAATCCCAACGGGTGATCGGCGGTTGGCCGACGGTCGCATGCTTTTCGACCGGAGCGCCGAAATGCTTTTCGACATCCGCCATGGTGCTACCGCGCTTCGGTGTCTGGACCGAGGAGGCGGGCACCGTGAGCTGATCGTTGACGACCAGGGTCTCAGCCAGGGCAGCGCCACTGGCCGCGCAGCCGCATAGCACTGCTATGAGCATTGTCGTCTTTGAGGTCTTCATGGACGGCACCTGAGGCGCTTGGCTATATCACTGCCGACTATAGCACCGGGGTCAATCTGTCAAAGCCATCGCCGCCCGCAGTGCATCCAGACTGTGACGCGCGTCCATAGCAGCGCGTCATTGTGGTTAAATCGCGACGATGTTTCACCCCCTGCCGCTGTTTGTGGGCCTGCGCTATGTGCGCGCACGGACCAATAAATTCTTCGTGTCTTTCATCACCTGGGCGTCCCTCCTGGGTGTCTGCGTCGGCGTCGCCGCGTTGATTGTGATTCTGTCCGTCATGAATGGACTGGAAAACGAGCTGCGCGATTCATTGGTGGCCCTGAGCGCTCACGCCCGCGTTGTGGCCCGGGTCAGCGACTCTGACAGCCAGCCAGTGAACCCCTCGAATGCCGAGTGGGAGAACGTACAACGCATCGTGCGGTCAGGTGCGGGCGTCGTGGCCGTCGCCCGCTACGTTGAGATCCAGGGTCTGGCGGTCAGGACACCCGAAATGTTGCCCATCGTGCTCCGCGGCATCGATCCGCAAGCGGAGTCGAGTGTCACCGATGTGGCCGCTTCCGTTGTCCGGGGCAAGCTGACGGATCTGGCGGCCGGGTCGGATCGCGTGATGATCAGCACAGTCATCTCCGAGCGCCTCGGTTTGGATGTGGGTGACTCATTAACCGTGCTCATTCCGGCTGTGTCAGCGGACGGGGCGCCGTCGCCGCGGCTCAGAGAGCTGACCGTGGTGGGCATCTTTGAGGTCGGGCGCTCCGAGCAGGGTACGCTCGTACTGGCCAACATCGATGATGTGCGTGCTCTTGCGCCTGGCGGGGGGGCTGGCGAGGGGCTCAGGGTGCGGTTCCGTGACGCCCTGTCCGCATCCGTGCTGTCTGACCAGCTTCGCCCGAAGCTGCCCAATGATTTCGAGCTGTTCGACTGGACGCAGGACAACGCCAACTACTTCCGCGCCGTCAAAATCGAGAAGACCATGATGTCGCTCATTCTGATGATGATTGTCGCCGTGGCGGCCTTCAACATCGTGGCCATGCTGGTCATGGTCGTGACGGACAAGCGTACCGATATTGCGATCCTGCGAACCTTCGGCGCCTCACCGCGCCGTGTCATGGGCGTGTTCATCACCCAGGGGCTCGTGATTGGCTGGCTGGGTGTGGCACTGGGCCTCATTGTGGGGTTGGGTGTCGGGCTCAACATCGACACGCTCGTGCCGTTCCTCCAGCAGACTTTTCATTTCCAGATATTCGACCCGGATGTCTATGACATGCCCTCCATACCGTCCGAGGTCCGCTGGCCCAATGTGGTCATCATCAGTGTGAGCGCGCTGCTATTGACCGGTTTCGCGACCATTTATCCGGCGATTCGCGCATCCCGTACGGCGCCCGCGGAAGCGCTCCGTTATGAGTAGCGCCGCCTACGAGTGGTTGATTGGTACGCGCTACCTGCGCTCGACCCATCGGCGCGGGTTCGTCTCGTTTGTGGCATTGATGTCGGTTCTCGGATTGATGCTCGGTGTGGCGACACTGATCACCGTGCTGTCCGTCATGAACGGATTCGAGCGCGAGCTGCGCAACCGGATACTGAGTGTGACTTCCCACGGCACGTTGAGTGGGATCGATGGCGCCATCACCGACTGGCGCGCGGTGCAGGCCGCGGCCCTCAAACAACCCGGCGTGCAGGCCGCGGTTCCCTACATTGAAGAGCAGTCGATGCTCGCGAACGGAGTCAGCGTTGCGGGCGCCACGGTTCGCGGTGTGCTGCCCGATGAAGAGCGCAAGGCCACGGGGCTCGCACAATCACTGACGGTCGGTCGTCTCGAGGACCTGCAGGCAGGTCAGTACCACATCATTCTCGGCAGCGCGTTGGCCAACGAACTACATGTCAAGGTCGGAGGGCAGGTTGTCCTGATTGCTCCCGAGGGAACTGCGACGCCCACAGGCGTCGTTCCGCGCATGCGGCGTTTCCTGGTCACCGGGATCTTCAAGTCGGGGATGTATGAATTCGACCGGGGGCTTGCCCTGGTGCACATCAGCGATGCCGCGCGCCTCTATAAGCTGGGTGACAAGGTGAGTGGCATCCGCTTGGCGCTCCACGACCCCCTGCAGGCCCCCAGTCTCGTTGTCAAAATCGCTCGCGAGCTGGGCGGCGGTTTCTATGTGAGTGACTGGACGCGCAACCACATCAACTTCTTCCGTAACATCGAGCTCACGAAGTCCATGATGTTCGTGATCCTGCTCATGATCGTCGGGGTGGCCGCATTCAACATCGTGGCGACCCTGGTGATGATTGTGAAGGAAAAGCAGACCGATATTGCGATCCTGAGAACCCTCGGCGCGGGACCGCCCAATATTCTGACGACGTTTGCCATTCAAGGCGTGTTGATCGGGCTCGTCGGTACCTTGCTGGGCGCGGGACTGGGGGGGCTGCTGTCGTACAACCTCGAGGCGCTCGTTGCTTCGTTGGAACGCGCGCTCGGTACGCATTTTCTGGATGCCAGTGTCTACTACATGAGTGATCTTCCGGCCTACGTGGAATGGATGGACGTGGTGCGGGTGTGCGCCGTCGCCTTTCTGTTATGTGCCGTGGCTACTATCTATCCCGCGTGGCGCGCGTCGCGCACCGCGCCTGCCGAGGCCCTGAGACATGAGTGAGTTCGTGCTCGAAGCACGCGATGTGCAGAAGAATTTCACCCAGGGTCCGGTCATCCTCGAGGTGTTGAGGGGTCTGAATTTCGGCGCTTCCGCCGGTGAGCGGATCGCCATCGTCGGCGCGTCCGGCTCGGGTAAGACGACGCTTCTGCAGATCCTGGGTGGTCTCGACCGGCCCACGACGGGACATGTCTTCGTGTCTGGTCAGGATATTCACGAGTTGAGTGAGGACGCACGCGGCATGTTGCGCAACCGTGCGTTGGGATTCGTCTACCAGTTCCATCATCTGTTGCCGGAGTTCTCGGCGGTGGAGAACGTCGCCATGCCGCTGTTGATCCGCCGGACGCCCGTCGCCGAGGCCCGCGACCGCGCGACCGAGATCTTGGAGCGCGTAGGGTTGGGCCGGCGGCTGGAGCACCGTCCGTACCAGTTGTCAGGCGGCGAGCGGCAGAGGGCCGCAGTGGCACGCGCCTTGGTCACGGAACCGAAGATCATTCTGGCCGACGAGCCCACGGGCAACCTCGACGGCCAGAACGCGGAAGGGGTGTTCGAGCTGATGCTGGAGCTGAACCGGGAACGAGGCACCAGCCTGGTGGTGGTCACCCACGACCTGCGGCTGGCGAACCGAATGGAGCGGGTGTACGAGATCCAGGACGGGCGGTTGACCGAACGACAGGCCTAAACGGGCTGGGGGATATGCCGGGTGCGGTACTTCATCGCCACCCGCCAGCGCCAGGCGAGCTCCAGGGTCATATAGCCCAGCACGCCCCCGACCACCCCCGATACCAGGCAGCCGACCAGGAACGGCTTCCACATGGGTCCCAGGCCGTTCTGGAGCCAGTC
Organism: Pseudomonadota bacterium; assembly: GCA_018241505.1. GTDB lineage: Bacteria > Pseudomonadota > Gammaproteobacteria > Steroidobacterales > Steroidobacteraceae > 13-2-20CM-66-19. The sequence goes on from JAFEDS010000031.1 coordinate 108,240, forward strand.
CCAGCTCATCTGAAAGGCAAAGTGCGTCGGCGGCATATCCAGCAGGAACGCCCCGAGCCGGTAAGCGAGGTAGTACACCGGCACAATCGTCACCGGGTTGATCAGCAGGATGGTGGCGTAAATGACCGGGATATTGAGCCGCAGCCACACGGCCAGCAGGCTCGCGACCACGAAATGCACCGGCAGGGGAATGAAGCAGACCGCGAGCCCGATGCCGAACGCCGCCGTGACAGGGCGTCGACATAATCCCCACAAGCGCGGATCGGCTATCCGGGTCCCGAAGCGGCGCAGGAACCAGTGGCCCTGCAGGCGGCCGTGGGAGGGGCAAATGCGCTTTAAAAGGCTGCGCGGCATGATAGGGAGCCAATCGTAGCAGAAACAATCGCTCCCATTTGCGGTGCGGTTCTCGCCCTTTTTGAAGAGCGGAAACGAAGCCCGGACTTTGCCGCGCCAATAAATGATAGTCGACATCCACTTGGTGACGTATCGCCTTGAGCGAACTCGGGGCTCCTGTAATATGCCCGCCGTCGTCAATGCTTGGGGTCACTTGGATGTGGGAAATTGTGCGGGCAGGTGGCCCGCTGATGTGGCCGATCATTCTTTGCTCGATAGTCGCCGCCGCCATCACTCTCGAGAGACTGTGGACGCTGCAGGACAAACGCGTCCTGCCTCAGGAACTGCCCGCCAAAGTCTGGCAGTTGATTGAGACCAACCAGGTCAACGACAAGGTGATTGCCGCCCTCGAGCAGAACTCGCCCCTGGGCAAGGTGCTCGCCGCCGGACTGGCGAACCGGCACCGGCCCCGTGAAATTCTGATGGAGCGGCTGGAGGATACGGGCCGGCACGTGGTGTATGAGCTCGAACGTTATATCAACACGTTGGGAACGATCGCATCGGTGTCCCCGCTGCTCGGCCTGCTCGGAACCGTGACGGGCATCATCCGATCGTTCAATGCGATCCAGGCGGGCGGCATGGGCGATCCGCGAGCGCTCTCGGGCGGTATCGCTGAAGCCCTGATTGCCACCGTCGCAGGCCTCGTTGTCGCCATTCCATCGCTCATTGCCTATCGCTATCTGCGCGGCCGTGTAGAACGTATCGTGGTGGGCATGGAGAAGCAGGCAATGCGTATGGCTGACGCGGTGGAAGCCACCCCAGGACGTGGGCGGGCCGCGGCCTGACATGAACCTCAAGCCTCGTACTCACGACGAGCCCGAGATCAACATCGTGTCGCTCATTGACGTGGTGTTGTTGCTCGTGGTGTTTTTCATGTTGTCGAGCCGTTTTACCGACGAGGGTCGGTTGCGCGTGCATTTGCCGCAGGCGGCGGGCGTTCCGCAGGCCAAGCCTGAAAGCGAGCCCCTGGTGGTAACGGTGACCCAGCAGGGCGGTTATCGGGTCAATGAGCGGGAGCTCATCAACTCCAGCCAGGAAACGCTGCGCGCGGCGGTGCTCAAAATAGCGGGCACGGACCGCGGTCAGCGAGTCGTGTTGCGCGCGGATGCCCGGGCCACTCATCAGTCCGTCATTACGGCCATGGACGTGTTGGGCCGGTTGGGATTCGGCGAAATCAACATCGCGACCATCAAGGAAGAGTCGGCAGGTAAGCCTTGAATCAGCCGGGCGCCGAGGTGACGCCGCGCACCACGCTGGATGGCAAGCAGACGTATTTGCGCCTGCTGACCTACCTGCGTCCCCACCGCGGTGTGTTTGCGCTGGGCATGTTGGGTGGAGTGATCTTCTCCATCAGCATGGTCAGTTTCGTGCCGTTCGCCAAGTTGTTCGGCGACAGCGCCTTCGCGAATCGCGACCCCCGCATGATCTGGCTGGTGCCCCTGGCGCTGGTGGGCCTGTTCGTGCTGCGCGGGTTGGGGGACTTCACGGAAACCTACTGCATGGGATATGTCGGGCGGCGCATCGTTACCCGCCTGCGGACGCAGATCATGCAAAAGGTGCTGCAGTTGCCCATCGGCTATTTCGATCGCAACTCTTCGGCTGTGCTGCTGTCACGCCTGACATTCAACACCGAGCAGGTGGGCCAGGCGACGACCGACTCGGTCGCCGTGCTCATCCGCGAAAGCCTCACCCTGATCGGGCTGCTCGGTTACCTGTTCTTTCTCAACCTCGACCTGACATTAGCCGCCCTGGTGCTGGGGCCGCTGGTGGGCTGGCTGGTCACGTCCATCAACAAGCGCTTCCGGCGCTACAGCCGGCGCATCCAGGACTCCATGGGCGATGTCACGCGCGTCTCGAAGGAAATTTTCGATGCGCCGCGGCTGATCAAGGTCTACAACGCCCAGGAGCACCTGGGGCGGCAGTTCGAGACGGTGAACGAACACAACTGGCGATCGAACATGCGCCTGGTGCTGATGAAGGGGCTGGCAAATCCGATTGTCCAGCTCATGACTGCCATCGGCGTGTCGCCCGTGGTGGCGTACGCGATAGCAAGCGCGATCCACGGGCGGATGACGACGGGCGAACTGCTCGCATTCCTCACCGCTCTGGGCATGCTTGCCCAGCCGTTGCGCAACCTCATCGGCGTCAGCGGCCCGATGCAACAGGGCATAGCCGGCGCGCAGAGTATTTTCGAGATGATCGACGAGCCCGCGGAGCCCCCCGGCCGTGGCCATGTCGTGCCACGCGTGCGGGGTGAGGTGGAGTTTCGCGATGTCTCGTTCACCTATGACACCGGCAAGGGTGCGGCTGTCAGGGGTGTGTCTTTGAAAGTGGCCCCCGGGGAGAACATTGCGATTGTTGGCCGCTCGGGCAGTGGCAAGTCGACTCTCGTAAATCTGCTGCCTCGCTTTTATGACGTGAAAGCCGGCGAGGTTCTCATCGACGGGCGCGATGTGCGCGACTATGAGCTACGCAGCCTGCGCGAGCAGATTGCAGTGGTGAGCCAGGATGTCGTGTTGTTCGACGATACGATCCGCAACAACATTGCGTTCGGTCGGGCTGTGTCCGCCGAGGCGCTCGAAGCGGCGGCCGAGGCGGCCCGTGTGGCGGAATTCGCGCGATTGCAGCCGGAAGGTCTGGACACGATGGTCGGCGACCGGGGTGTGCTGCTCTCCGGCGGCCAGCGGCAGCGCATTGCGATTGCCCGGGCGTTGCTGAAAGATGCGCCGATCCTGATCCTGGATGAGGCCACGTCCGCCCTGGATACGGAAGTCGAACGCCAGATTCAGGCGGAGTTGGCGCAACTGGTCCGCAACAGGACGACGTTCGTGATCGCCCACCGGCTCTCGACTGTCGAGGAAGCGGATCGCATCATCGTACTGGATGGGGGCGCAATCGCCGAAAACGGCACGCACGCGCAGTTGCTGGCCCAGGGTGGCTTGTACTCCCAGTTGTACCGCATGCAGTTCAACGATTGATTCTTTCATGGAGCAACGGCTAACCGCGCTGTGGTATCGCGAGTCGGCGGGCTTCTCACTGTTGGCGCCGCTCGGCTGGCTGTATGCCGGCGTCATGGCACTGCGCCGGGCCGCCTACGCCGCGGGTGTTTTGCCGACTCACCGGGCTGGAAAACCCGTCATTGTGGTTGGAAACCTGACGGTGGGCGGAACCGGCAAGACGCCGTTGGTGGCGTGGCTTGCACAACAGCTTTCCCTCACGGGACTTCGGGTAGGCATCGTCTCGCGCGGCTATGGCCGCTCCGGAGATTCGCCCGAGAGCGTCCATGCCGAGTCCTCGTGGCGGGAGGTGGGCGATGAGCCGATGTTGCTTGCCGGTTTGACCGGCTGCGAGGTTGTAGTCGCGCGGGACCGTTTCGCGGGCGCTCAGAAGCTCGTGGCTCTGGGCGTCGATGTGGTGATTGCGGATGACGGGTTGCAACACCTGCGCTTGGCCAGGGACTGTGAAATTGTTGTGATCGACGGCGCACGGGGTTTTGGCAACAGGCGGCTGTTGCCGGCAGGCCCGCTGCGCGAGCCATCATCCCGCGTAGCCGATGCCGACATTGTTGTTGTAAATGGCACTCCTGAGCATGCATCGCTTCGCTCCGGGCGCCCGGACGGCCTGCAGATGTCCCTGTCCGGAGGAGAGGTACACCGCGTAGATGGTCTCGCCGCCCCCGAGCCGCTGGAGCGCTTCAGGGGCCGGCGCGTGCATGCGGTGGCGGGTATCGGCAATCCACAGCGTTTTTTCCGCGACCTGCAGGCCGCGGGTCTCGAGATCATCGAGCATCCTTTTGCCGATCACCATCCGTTCACGCGCGCCGAGCTGACTTTCGGCGACGATCTTCCCGTGCTCATGACGCAGAAGGATGCCGTAAGATGCCGGGAAATCGCCGATGCGCGGCTCTGGTATGTGCCGGTGGTCGCGCACTTTACTGAGTCGCAAGGCCGGGAGCTGCTCGACAGAGTCGCGCGTGCCCTGGCACCGGGAGATTGATGGACGCACGGTTGTTGGAAATTCTGGCCTGCCCGATTTGCAAAGGCACCCTCAAATACCAGCGCGATGCGCAGGTGCTGGTGTGCCGCATGGATCGCCTGGCGTATCCGATCCGGGACGATGTCCCTGTGATGCTGGAGGAAGAGGCCCGCCAGCTTTCGGCTGACGATCCCCTGCTGGATCGCTGAAGGACGCTCGGCCATGTTTCGTGTGGTGATACCGGCCCGGTATGCATCGACCCGCCTGCCGGGAAAAGCCCTGCTCACCATTGCCGGCAAGCCGATGATCCAGTGGGTGTATGAGCGTGCGAGCGCCTCCCGCGCCAGCGAAGTTCTCATTGCCACCGATGATCTGCTCATTGTCAGCGCGGCGCATTCCTTCGGCGCCGAAACGGTGATGACGGACACGGCTCACGAGTCGGGAACGGACCGCATTGCGGAAGTGGCGCGCATTCAGGGTTGGGCCGGCTCCGATATCGTGGTGAATGTGCAAGGCGATGAGCCGGTCATTCCAGCGGCGCTGATTGATCAGGTCGCGTCCTTGTTGGAAACCCATCCCAGTGCCCAGATTGCGACGCTCGCCACGCCCATCGCCTCGCTTGCGGAGTTCATGGACCCAAACGCGGTGAAGGTTGTTACAGACACAGGCGGTCGCGCGTTGTATTTCAGCAGGGCGCCCATACCGTGGGAAAGAGACGGCGCTGCTGCCGGTATGGGCAGCCAGACCCGCTTTGCCGGGGCCCGGCGGCATATTGGAATTTACGGCTACCGGGTGAGCGGCCTGTTGCGCATGGCCGCTCTGCCGCGAACCGCTCTCGAGCAGCAGGAAAAGCTCGAGCAATTGCGCGCGTTGGAAAACGGCCTGGAAATCCGGGTCGCCGACAGCGTCGAGCAACCGGGGCCTGACGTGAATACCGCGGCGGACCTGGAGCGCGTGACGCGGCTGCTGGAACGTTGATGGGACGCACACCGCACTTTTACAATCTGTAACAGGAGCCGGGCTGGAGCGTTGGCTTGGGTGGAACTTACGCCCGTATGCGAGAATCCAACTGCCGGGAGTCCGCTGCAGGTGTCAACCGGGTATACGGGCTCGCGTTTTTTCCTAAGCACCGGCTTCACGGTTGGACGCAATGGATATCATGAATTTTACAAATCGTCTGAGAACGCCCTGGGGCAGGGTGGCTGCCAAGGGTGCGGTACTTCTGACAGCCGCCGCGCTGCTCGCGGGCTGCGTGGAACAACCACAGCCGCGCCGCGTGTACCAGTCGCCGCCGCCACCGCCGCCGCGCACCGATGTCTACGCCTATCCGACTCAGGGACAAACACCGGAGCAGACGGATCGCGATCGATATGACTGCCACGAGTGGGCGGTGAAACAATCGAATTTCGATCCCAGCGCGCCGGGCACTCCGCCGCATGATCGCGTGGTAGTGGCCGCGGGGCCGCCGCCGGGAACCAACACGGCGATTGGCGCAATCGCGGGCGCGATCCTGGGTGCCGTCATTGCCGGCCCTCGTGACAGTGGATTTGGTGCTGTTGCCGGTGGCATTACCGGTGCGGCTATCGGCTCGACGGGTGATGCCGCGAACGCCGACGCGCAACGCCAGCAGATCCAAGCCGCGCGTGCGCAGGATGCGCGGCAGTCAGCCGTGCTCGACCAGAGGGCTTCCGACTATCGGCGAGCCGTCAGCGCGTGCCTCGAAGGGCGCGGCTACAGCGTGAAGTAGTTTGATCAGGTGAAGACCATGAGTCACAGGATTACCGCAGCATTGGCGACCGGACTGTTGGGCGTGCTGTGCCTGGGCGTGGCCCAGGCGCAACACTGGGACCGCCGCGGTGGGCCCCCTCCGGGTTGGAACCACATGGACGGCCGCTTCGGCCACAATCATTACTACCCGGAGCGTGGGTACTATTTTCATGACCTGCCGCGGGAGCGGGTCATCGTGGGCGGCCCGCGCGGTGGCCGCTACTGGTACTCGGGTGGTGTCTGGTATTCCAGCGGACCCCGCGGGTTTGTGGTGATCGGTGCACCAGTGGGTGCGTATGTACCCGTGTTGCCCCCGTATTACACGACTGTGTATTTCGGTGGCGTGCCGTATTACTACGCCAACGACACCTACTACACATGGAGCAGCATCAACTCACAGTATGAAGTCGTCGATGCCCCTGGCGATCCGGGTGTCGGCAGCACCGAGGCGCCTCCGCCGCCACCCAGCCAGAATGGCGACGTGTTTGTGTACCCGAAGAACGGGCAGTCCGAAGAACAGCAGTCCCAGGACAAGTACGAGTGCCACAAGTGGGCGCAGGGTGAGTCTGGATTTGATCCCACGCAACCCAACGGTGGGGTTTCCCCGAGCGAAGCCGGCAGCAAGCGGGCTGCGTATCAGCGCGCCATCGGGGCGTGCCTCGAGGGCCGCGGGTACAGTGTGAAGTAGGATTTTCTGTTGAAAGTCCTCTTCGTATGCCTCGGTAACATTTGCCGCTCCCCAACGGCCGAGATTGTGTTCCGCGAGATCGTGGCGCGTGAGGCGCCCGATCTCGGCATCGAAATCGACTCGGCCGGTACGGCCGCGTATCACGTCGGTTCACCCCCGGACTCGCGCAGTCGCCAAGCCGCTCTGCGGCGGGGCTATGACATGTCAGCTCTGCGCGCGCGCGTGGTCGAGACGCAGGACTTCAGCCTCTACGATTTGATCCTCGCGATGGATCGCCAGAATTTCGACACTCTGAAACAACGCGCGCCGACGGCGGCGCGCGAGCGCATTCGCATGTTCTTGGAATTCGCGCCCGATGCCGAGGTGACAGACGTCCCCGATCCCTATTACGGGGGACCTAACGGATTCGAAGAAGTGTTGGATCTCATCGAAGCCGCAGCAAGGGGGTTGCTGCAGCACATCCGGACCGAAGCGCGACGGGCCTGAGGCCCATCGCGCTCCCGCTCGCTGTTACTCGCGCTCCCGCGTGCTGTCGCGTGACGGCGCAGAGGACCAGACTACAAACGGCTTGGCCGCCCCACCCGAGCTGCTAGAGCTACCACCGGTGCTCGAAGCGCCGCTGCTGCCCGAGCCGCTGCTGCCCGAGCCGCTGCCGCCCGACTCACCGCCGCCGCCGCTCGAACCGTCGCGGTTTTCGCCGCTGCCTGCCGACGCCGTGCGAGGTGTTGGCTCGAAATGAGCCGCAGCCGGTTTCGGCTCCGCATGCTCGGTATGGGATGGGCGTGACTCTTCCGACCGGAATCCGCTCACAGATTGTGGAGGTGGAGGCGGTGCCCTGAACTCTGAAGGCTCTGCCTCCCGATGCTCGCGAGCTGGAGTCGCTTCACGCGGTGGTGACTCGAAACTGCTCTGCGATGGCTCTCGCGACTGTTGGGGACTCGCTTCACCACCACTGCCTATGCGCTCTGCACCGCTCGAGCCACCACCTCCGCTAGCCTCGCCGCTGTTTTGGAAGGCGCCGTTACTCTGCGACGCGGGCGCGGACTGCGAGACAAACGAGTCCTCTGACCCGCCGGCTTCGGCACCCATGGATGCGCCGCCTTCGCGATTGCCGCCTTCGCCTCGACCACCACCGCCACGCCGCCCCCGCCGGCGTCCCCGGCGGCTACGACGTTCTCCAGCGCGCTCTGGACGTTCACCGCCCGGGCCGTTGCCGTTTGCGTCGGCGCCTTCAACGCGATTGCCGATGTCGTCGGGAGGGAAGCCCGCGTCAGATCGAGGCTGCTCGCCGCGCTGGCCCTGATCGAAATTTCCGCCACGGCCTGGGTCTACGTCGGCGCCCTGGTCGCCGCGCGCCGCTTGTTCACCCCGGCTCTGGCCGCTCGCTGATTCGCCACGCCCGAAGCCTTCGCCTCGCGCGCCGTTGCGCTCGAAGTTAGCGCCTGCGTCGCCGCCTCGGTTTCCGACTCGGTCACCACCGCCCGACTCACCGCGTGCTCCGTTGCGATCGAAGCCACCGGCTGCCTCGCCGCGGTTACCACCGCGATCGCCACCGCCGGATTCACCACGTTGACCCTCGCTGCGAGCATTCTGGTCCTGACGTCCCTCGCCGCGACCACCGCGCGAGCGATCACCGCGTGAACGACCGCCATCCCGGCGGTCATTGCGTCCGCCGCCATCGCTGCGACCTTCTGCTCGGGCGCCTTCGTTCCGGTCGCGTCCTTCACCACCGCGATCTCGATTGTCACGGCCGTCATTGCGCTCACGGCGAGCTCCGGACTCACCCTGGCGGTGACGAGAGTGATCCCGACGCCCATCGCGGCGGCGCCCACCATCGCGGGATCCGCTACCGGACCCCGAAGAGGAGCGGCTGGTGGAAACAGGTGTCGGCTGCGCCTCGGCAACCGGCGCCGCGGCAGGGGCCGCGGGTGCATCACCCGCCAGCAATCGCTTGAACCATCCAAACACGCCGCTCGATCCCTGGTTGGTCTGGGCCGCCACGGGAGCGTCAACGACGGGCGTTGCTGAAGGAGGTTGATAGACATTGACCGGCAACGGCGCCGCCGTTGGTGGCAGCAAGGTTGCCACCGCAGCCTGTTCGAGCACGGGCTTCTTGTCGCGTGCCGTACCGGGTTCGCCGACGGCCGGAGCGGTCGGCATGAGGTAGCTGATCTGCTTGTTCTCGGGCAGCTCCAACTCATCGTCGCGCACACGCCGGATCGCATACTCCGGTGTCTGCATGTTCTCGTTTGGAATGATGATCAGCTCGATTTCACTCTTTTCCTCGAGCGTGCGTAGCCATTCGCGCTTCTCGTTGAAAAGATACGTAGCGACATCGACAGGCACCTGCGCGATCACGCGGGCGGTGCGGTCCTTGCGCAGCTCTTCGCCAATCAAACGCAGAATCGACAGCGTCATGGACTCGATACTGCGAATGCTCCCGATTCCCACGCAGCGGGGGCATACGATGTGACTCGACTCCCCCAACGACGGACGCAACCGTTGCCGCGACATCTCCAGCAACCCGAACCGCGACAAGCGGCCGATCTGGATTCGCGCGCGGTCCATCTTCACTGCATCGCGCAGGCGGTCTTCCACCTCACGCTGGTTCTTGGTCGACTCCATGTCAATGAAGTCAATGACAATCAGTCCGCCGATATCGCGGATACGGAGCTGGCGAGCGATCTCGTCAGCCGCTTCGAGGTTCGTGTTGAGCGCAGTCGTTTCAATGTCACTGCCGCGTGTCGCGCGCGCTGAGTTGATGTCGATTGAAACGAGAGCTTCGGTGTAGTCGATGACGATGCTGCCACCGGACGGGAGCTGCACTTTGTGCGCGTACGCCGATTCGATCTGGCTCTCGATCTGGAAGCGTGTGAAGAGCGGGATGTCGTCGACGTACATCTTCAGGCGGCGCTGGGCGTCCTGCGGCATGAACCGCTGCATGTACTCCTGCGCCTTCTGGTACGCGCCCTCATCGTCAACGAGGACCTCGCCGATGTCATCGGACAGGTAATCGCGCATCGCGCGGGTCACCGCATCGCTCTCGCGGAACACGAGGAACGGAGCAGGGCGATCGCGCCCCGCGACCTCGATCTGCTCCCACTGGGTCTTGAGGTTGTCCAGGTCCCACTGCAGTTCCTCGGCGGATCGGCCGACCCCGGCGGTGCGGATGATGGCTCCCATTCCGTCCGGTATCTGCAGGTTGTTCATGATCTCGCGCATCTGGTCGCGGTCTTCGCCTTCGATACGGCGCGAGACGCCACCGGCGCGCGGGTTGTTCGGCATCAGGACCAGGAAACGGCCGGCCAGACTGATGAACGTCGTGAGCGCGGCGCCCTTGTTGCCGCGTTCCTCCTTCTCAACCTGCACAATGAGGTCCTGACCTTCGGACAACAGCTCGCGGATGTTCATCCGCCCGCCTTGCGGTTGCTGGCGGAAATACTCCTTGGAGACTTCCTTCAGCGGCAGGAACCCGTGGCGTTGCGCGCCGTAATCCACGAAGCAGGCTTCGAGCGAGGGCTCGATGCGCGAAATCCGACCCTTGTAGACGTTGGCTTTCTTTTGCTCGCGCGAGGGTAATTCGATACTCAGGTCAAAAAGTTTCTGTCCATCCACCAAAGCGACGCGCAACTCTTCCTCTTGAGTTGCATTCACCAGCATTCTTTTCATGTGCCCCTACTGTGCATTGAGGGGCCGACACATAAACATCGGGGCGCGACGCATGCGTCGCGCGCGCGGGCAAGCCAGCGCAACAGCGAAGATTTCGGATTTCAGTCAAAGGCGCCAATGTCTCGTTATTCATCGATGCCCGCCGTCATGGAGGCGGGGCGCCGGAAACCTTCGGTGAAACAACCGACGGCGCGACCAGCGGAGTCTTTTCGAGACGTTCGACGCCGGCTGCGCAATCTTGTCGGCCCAATACGATGGCCTCGATTTGGAGGACCAACTAACATGCGGCGTCCGGGATCTTCCGTGACAGTGTCATGAAGATTCGACTTCGGGCCGCTTACCGTGGCCGGCGCAAATATGGTGAGATGCGGCCGACTCGCCCCAGTATACTCTCAAAGGTTTCGTAGAAACAATGTCTTACGGTGATGACGATGCGTCCGGGCAACAGGCTGTGAACGGCGGCACGGAGGGACGCCCCGGGGTGCGCCACCTCGAGGTCACGCCGGATCAGGCCGGACAACGCTTGGATAATTTCGTGCATCGCGAGCTGGGTGACTTGCCGCGCAGCCGCATTTACCGGGTGATCCGCAAAGGCGAAGTTCGCGTCAACGGTCACCGGGCAGGGCCCGACACCCGATTGCAGGCGCACGACAAAATCCGCATTCCTCCGGTGAAGGTCCGGCCGGTAAGCGAGTCGGTGCAGCCTTCGACCCAGCTCATCGAAGTCATCCGTAACGCGATCGTCAAAGAGGACGACAATCTGCTGGTGCTCGACAAGCCCGCGGGGTTGGCCGTTCATGGCGGCAGTGGTGTGAGCTTTGGTGCGATCGAGGGACTGCGCGCTTTGCGGCCCGGGGCGACGCTCGAGCTGGTGCATCGACTCGACCGCGACACCAGCGGCGTGCTTCTGGTTGCCAAGAACGCGGCTACCTTACGCACCGTGCACGCTCTGCTGCGCGACAGCGATTCCTTTGAGAAACGCTACCTCGCCTTGTTGAAAGGGAAGTGGGAGCTGGGACGCAAACGGATTGATGTTCCGTTGCGCACCGATTTGCGCGTGGGCGGCGAGCGGACTGTGAAGGTGGATGCCTCAGGCAAGCCGTCCGTGAGTGATTTTTCGCCCGTGCAGTTCTTCGGCAAGCGCGCGAGCCTGCTGGAGGTGGCGATCCTGACGGGCCGCACGCACCAGATTCGCGTCCATGCACTGCATGCCGGTCACCCTGTCGCCGGCGATCAGAAATATGGCGACGACGAGTTCAACACCGAAATGAAGTCCGTCGGCCTGAACCGCATGTTCCTGCACGCTCACAGCGTGAGCTTCGAATGGCCTTCGGGTGGTGAATTCAGTGTGAACACACCGTTGCCGCCGGAGTTGGCGGCGGTGGTCGATCAGCTTGCGGCGCGCGGAAAGCGCTAGGGCAGGGTGTAGCCCACACTGCGCAACGCGCTGGCGAGCCAGATCAACGGCAGACCGATGAGCGCCGTGGGATCGCGGCTCTCAATGCTTTCAAACAGCGTGATGCCCAGCGCTTCCGCCTTGAATCCGCCGGCACAGTCGAACGGCTTCTCGCGCTCGACGTAGCGGCTGATCTCCTCCTGTGTCAGGACGCGGAACTGAACGGAGGTGGTGTCCAGGTGAACCAGCCGCTCGCCATTGGCAACCACCGCACAACCGGTGTGGAAGCGCGCGGTCTGTCCGCTGAGGGCGGCCAACTGGCTGCGGCAATTCTCGGCATCGCCCGGTTTGTCCAGGACCCGGCTGCCCAGTGAGGCCACCTGGTCGCTGCCAATGACCACGGCATCCGGCCGCTGCGCCGCCACGGCTTTGGCCTTCGCCCCGGACAGGCGCAGGGCCCGATCGCGCGGCATTTCCCGTGGCAAATGCTCTTCGGTAGCGGCGGGCCGGACGACCTCGAAGGGCACTCCGAGGCGCTCCAGGAGCGCCCGGCGGTAAGGGGAGGTCGAGGCCAGAATCACAGGTCGCATTTACACCGCCTTCGGTCTTCTAGAAACAAGGGCTTAGCCCCCAATTCGGTTTTGACTTAGGGTCACCTCATACCTATGATACGCGCCCCATGTCGCCACCCTGGTCCAAGCCGCTCGACATCGACCGGCTGGCTGACGGCGAGGCCGACGTCGACTTTGCTGTCCCGCTTGCCGAGCTTTCTCGTTTGCGCGCGCAGATTGCGAGCGTCGAGGGGCTGGTTCGCGGGCGCGTGCATTTTACGCGCGAGTCCGGGTTTGTGGTCGCCGATCTGACACTGAGCGGCGCAGCATCGATGACGTGTCAGCGCTGCCTGGAAGCGATGAGCGAATCGGTGGCCAGCACGGCGCGCATGGCGTTGATTGTTTCGGAAGCCGATGCGAACCGGGTACCGGAGCATCTGGAGCCGGTGTTGGCAGCGGACGGCCGCGTCACCATCGGTGAGTTGGTTGAGGAAGAGTTATTGCTTGCGTTGCCGATCGTGCCGTTGCACGCCGAAGCGAGCGATTGCGTGGTTGCCGAAGAGGTCCCCGCCGTGAAGGTGGAAGCGCCCGAACCGACAACCCAGAAACCGTTTGCGCAACTCGATCAGTTGCTCAAACGCTGAAGTAACATTTAGGAGATAGTTCAATGGCTGTGCAAAAAAGCCGCAAGACGCCCTCACGGCGCGGCATGCATCGTTCGCACGACGGGCTCGCGAAGCCGGCGCTCTCACAGGATCCGCAGTCGGGTGAGACTCACCTGCGTCATTGCATTACCCCCGATGGCTTCTATCGCGGCAAGCGCGTGATCGAGAAGCCGGAAGAAGTCGAAGAGCAGGAATAGCCCGTTCCCGGCGCGCCACGCGCCAATCTCATTCGCGGCTGCAGCCCGTGACAACTATCGCCATCGACGTGATGAGCGGCGACCACCCGCCGCGCGAGTACGTCGCCGGATCGCTGCTGGCGCTCGGTGACGACGCGGAAATGCGTGTGTTGCTGGTGGGGCAGCCCGATCAGATCCAACCTCACCTTGCCGCCGTCAACGGCTCGCTGCGTCAGCGCATCGAGGTAGTTCCCGCGGCATCCGTGGTCGCCATGGGCGACTCGCCCCGCGAGGCCATCCGCCGCAAGAAGGACTCGTCGATGCGCATTGCCATCGACCTGGTGAAGGAGGGCAAAGCGGGTGCTTGTGTCAGCTCCGGCAATACGGGTGCGCTGACTGCCATGGCGCACTTTGTCCTCAAGACCATCGACGGTGTTGAGCGCGCCGCCATCATTTCCGCGATCCCCTCCGCACACGGGCACACCCAGATGCTCGATCTCGGTGCAAATACCAAGGCGACTCCCGAGCAACTGCGCCAGTTCGCGGCCATGGGCACCATCATCGCCCGCGACATACATGGCCTGGAGAAGCCCCGGATCGGCTTGCTCAACATTGGCGAAGAGGACATCAAGGGGCACGAGGTCGTGCAGGCGGCTCATGCCCTCCTGCAATCCACGCGCCTGAACTACGTTGGATTCGTCGAGGGCGATGACATTTTCTCGGGCGAAGTGGACGTTGTAGTGACCGACGGATTTACCGGCAATGTCGCTTTGAAAACAATGGAGGGCGCCGCGCGCCTCATCGGGAACCGCATGCGGGAAGAGTTCAAGTCGTCGTTGACGTCGACGCTGGCGGGTCTCATTGCACGGCCCGTGCTGCGGCGTGTGGCGGCTGGGCTCGATCCGAACCGTTACAACGGGGCCTGCATGGTCGGCCTCGCGGGGATCGTGGTAAAAAGCCATGGCCGTGCCGACAGCGCGGCATTTGCGCGAGCGATTTCTACGGCGGCCGTGGCGGAGCGACGCGGTCTGACAGCGCACATCGCCCAGGCCCTCACGGAGTCCTCACATTGATTTATTCGCGTATTGTCGGAACCGGCTCCTACCTTCCCGAGAAGGTCCTCACGAACTTCGACCTGGAAAAGCTGATGGACACCAGCGATTCCTGGATCCGCGAGCGCACAGGAATCGAACGGCGTCATATTGCCGCTGACGGTGAAACGACAGTCGATCTCGCCGAGCACGCTGCGCGCCGCGCGCTGGATGCGGCCGGTCTACGCCCGGAAGACGTGGACTTCATCGCGTTTGGAACGACTACGCCGGACCTGGTTTTTCCCAACTGCGGCGTCATTCTCCAGTCGCGTCTCGGTTGCCGCGGGGGGCCCGCTTTCAGCGTTGAAACCGCCTGCAGCGGCTTCATGTACGCACTGTCAATTGCCGACAAGTACATCCGGTGCGGCGAGGCGAAACGCGCGTTGGTGATCGGTTCGGAAACGCTCTCGCGCATTACCGACTGGAGTGACCGATCCACGGCGATCTTGTTCGCCGATGGGGCCGGCGCCGTCGTTCTGACTCCATCCGAACAAGCCGGCATTCTGTCGACCCATCTGCACGCGGATGGGCAGTACAAGGACATGCTCTATTGCGGCAGCGGTGTGTCCAAAGGCTTTGGTCCGGAATACAAACTCGCCATCTCGATGGTGGGCAGCGAAGTATTCAAGTCAGCGGTGACACTGCTCGGCCGGGCTGTGGATGAAACGCTGGCGGCGAACGGCCTGGACCGTTCGGCCATTGACTGGCTGGTGCCGCATCAGGCCAATCTGCGCATCATCCAGGCGATTGCCAAGAAGCTGAGTTTGCCGATGGAGCGCGTCATTTTGACGGTCAAGGATCACGGCAACACGTCCGCTGCCTCCGTACCGCTCGCTTTGGATCAGGCCGTGAGGGATGGCCGAATCAAGCGCGGCGACCGCCTGCTGCTGGAGGCATTCGGCGGCGGATTCACATGGGGATCGGCTCTCATCCGGTATTAGGCCCGCAGCCGGGTTGGGGGCTGCGCCAGCCCACCCCACGCGGGGATCGAATCGAAGCCGCGGGCGTGCGCGCCAGTCGCGGCCAGGGAAAACGTCACGGCAAAAAAAACGCCGCGCCCCATTGGGGAGCGGCGTCCGCCTTGCGGCGATTTCGCGTCTTACTTGGAGATCGAACGCTTGAACATGCGGTCGATTTTCTCGTTGGTGGCGTCAACAGCCGACTGGCTCGCCTGAGCGGCGGCCAACGCCTGGTTGGCGGTGCTCTGTGCGCTGCTGGCAGCCTGGTTGGCGGCCTGCGCGGTGCTGTTGGCCTGGTCGGCGGACGACTTCGCAGCGGCCACATCCGACTGCAGCTTCGCTACCTGTGACTTGAGGTCTGCGACATCCGCCTGGAGGGGCTTCAGATCCTGACAGCCTGCGAGTCCCGCCACGACTGCCACCGCAGCCACCTTCATAACGATCGCGCTCTTCATAAACAGTCCCCTTCTGGGTTGTTGATTCGGGAGGTCCCTGAAACGAATGCGAATGTAGCACGCAAGTTCCATGCCCCCATCCGCAAGCGCGCAATGGCACCAAATTTACCAATGGATTGCAACTACCTACAGGACTTTGTCGTCCTGTCGCGACATGATGTTGCATTGAAGAAATCAAAATCAACGCGCGGCGGGCTCGTGGTTCATGAGCGGTTCAGTCAACGCGTTCTAACGATGAGCCTGTAGTGGACGACAAAGTGGCCGCGGGCTCGACTCGCCCGTCGGGGTGACGGGCTCATCCACTTTGAATGAGGTTCGAGTGGCGCTGTTGCGTCGCCACAGCGAACCTAGGCAGCAGGCCCGCTTGCCAGCGGACGATATCTGGATATAATCACAGTAACTGTATGCAAGAACAGGTAGCCGCAATGTCCGATCTGACACCTCGCCAGACGCAGATTCTGCGCCTGGTTCAGCGATTTATCTCCGAAACCGGCATGCCGCCGACCCGGGCTGAAATCGCCCGCGAGCTGGGGTTCAGGTCGGCCAATGCGGCCGAAGAGCATCTCAGGGCCCTGGCTCGCAAGGGCGTCATCGCCCTGGTCCCCGGAACATCCCGGGGTATTCAGCTCAAGGACACCATCCGCGAGCAGATGGGCCTGCCGCTCATTGGCCGAGTGGCCGCGGGCCGTCCCATCTTCGCCGAAGAAAACTTCGAGGCACGACTGCAGATCGATCCGTCGTTGTTTCAGCCGAAGCCGCATTACCTGCTGAAGGTCACCGGCATGAGCATGAAGGATGCCGGCATCCTCGATGGCGACCTGGTGGCGGTCCACCGGACTTCTGAAGTGCGCAGCCGCCAGATTGTGGTCGCCCGGCTCGAGAACGAGGTGACCGTCAAACGCTATCGCCAGGAAGGCACGATAGTGTGGTTGATGCCGGAAAACGTGGAATTTGAACCTATCAAGGTGGATCTCAAGGATGAGCCGTTACTCATTGAAGGCATCGTGGTCGGCGTGGTCCGACGTGGGAAGACAACGGGCCTCATGTGAATCTTGCCGGCGCCGCAGGCGCCGCAACGCCTTCGGAGTTCGCGGCTCGGAGCGAACTTCGTAAGTCCCTGCGCGCAGCGCATGAGAATTACTGCGCGCAGCGTATGGGAACTCTGCCCGATGGCTTGCAATCCAGAACTCGCTCGGTTGCTCGAGCATCCGGCCATCTGGCGCGGCACGAGCGTCGCGCGAGCAGAAGTCCTGCCTTCGGGCTTCGCCGCCCTCGATGAACGTCTGCCCGGTGGAGGTTGGCCGCGTAGCGGCCTGATCGAGATCCTCCTATCCCGATTCGGTGTTGGTGAGCTGACATTGCTGCTACCCGTGCTGGCAGCGCTCACCAGCGCCTCCACGGCCCGCGCATCTGTCTGGGTCGCTCCGCCTTTCGAACCTTTCGCGCCCGCTCTGGCGGCTCATGGCGTCGTCCTGGAACACCTTCTGGTTGTCAGAGTGCCGGCCGCACTGCGCAGCGGGGCGCTTTGGGCGTTCGAACAATCCCTGAGCTGCGGCGCCTGCGATCTCGCAATGGCATGGGCGAAGCGGCCTCGCGCGAAGCAGATCCGCCGATTGCAGCTTGCGGCCGAGCGTGGCCGAACGCTCGGAGTGTTATTTCGGCCGCTACGGACGCGGAGCGAGTCATCGCATGCTGCGCTGCGGATTGCGATCGAGCCTTCAACCTATGGGGTGCGCGTCAACCTCCTCAAAAGCAAGGGGGGAGTGCGTGGCTCGGTTGAGCTGGATCTCGCTGACGCCGCTCATGATGTCGTTTCGGCACGGAGTTGAGAGTGGCAACACGTCCCCTTCGAAAAAGCGATGCACGGGTCGTCAGGCTCCCAACATCGCTGCGCTCCGTCGATTCCCGGCGTGAGCCGGCAGAAGCCCCGGAGTTATGGCTCGGCGCCCACGTGGTGAGTGCCGACGCGACGCTGGAGAGCCTTGCGACTCGCGGCCAAAAATATACGCCCCGGGTGAGCCTGGTTCCGCCGGATGGGCTGTTGTTGGAAGTGAAGGGCAGCTTGCATCTGTTCAATGGCGTCGACGGGCTGTTGGACTCGTTCCGTGAGGACTGCCGGGTACTCGGCGTTGAGGCCGTCACAGCGCTGGCGCCCACGCCTCTGGCCGCGATGGTTGCTGCGCGCGTTGGTGAGCCGTTTGTTGTAACAAACAAGGCGCAACTCGTAGGGCGATTGACCTCGATGCCGCTGGCGCCGTTGCGTTGGCCCGAGGATGTTGTTGAGCGTTTGGCGCGCATGGGTGTGCGCACGATTGGCCAGACGTTGCGCCTGCCAAGAGCAGGTTTTGCACGCCGGTTCGGACCGGCACATCTCGCCGAGCTGGATCGGTTGACGGGACGAAATGCGGACCTGCGCCAGCATTTTCAGCCCCGGGAACGGTTTCGCCGCCGCCGTGAGCTGACCTATGAAATGGAAAACAACACGACGATTCTCGCCGCGCTGGCGCCGATGTTGACCGATCTGGGACGGTTCCTGGAATCCCGTCAGGTTGGAATCACTGAGCTCGAGTGCCGGCTTCGGCACCGGCATGTTCCTTCGTCAGTGTGTGTTTTGAGCCTGGCGGGGCCGCTTGCGAATGTTCCGCGGCTGACCGAGCTGCTCGGAGAGCGCTTGAACGCGCTTGTGTTGCCGGAGCCTGTGCGGTCTTTGGAGCTTCGTTCGGGGCTGCCTGTGGTGCGCGAGCTCAGCTCCAATCCATTGTGGCAGCCGGGAGAATACGGAGGGGGCGCCGCTGGATCGGAGTCATCGCAGCTCGTTGAACGGTTGCGGGCTCGGCTGGGACATGAGGCAGTGTACGGACTGCAGATGTTGCAGGGGCATCGGCCCGAACGGGCGTGGAGAATGTGCGAGCCTGCGGTCGCTGTGGGAGCGAATGGGGGCGCGCGCCGGTCGGGCACGTTGAGGACGAGTCGCGACGTCCGCGCGGACGAGCGCGCTGCTGCGACGCGCGTGGCGCGGCAGCCAGGCGCCGGTTCCAACAAGCGCGGCCGGTCGCTGCCCTCGACCGCAACCCCATGGCCCGCGTTCCGCAGGCCCTTGTGGCTTCTGCCAACGCCACAGCAATTGGAAGAAATTGACGGCGTCCCACGGCGCCGAGGCACGTTGCGTTTTTTCGGTGATGTGGAACGAATTGAGACAGGTTGGTGGGACGGAGGTGAAATCGGACGCGATTACTACACGGTCTTTGACATCCATGGCGTTCAGCTATGGATCTTCCGTGAGCGCGCGAACCCTCACCGCTGGTTTTTACACGGGGTGTTTGGATGAACAGGACCCGTGCCTCGCCTGTCGTGTTGCCTGCGTACGCCGAACTGCATTGCATCAGCAACTTTACTTTCCTCCGCGGCGCTTCGCATCCCCAGGAACTGGCCGAGCGCGCCCACAATCTCGGTTACAGCGCTCTCGCCATCACGGATGAGTGTTCGGTTGCCGGCGTTGTACGGGCGTACATGGCGGCGAAGCTCCTGCAGCTCAAACTGCTCGTGGGGGCTGAGTTTCGCCTCGAATGCGGCCTGAAGTTGGTGGCGATAGCCATTGACCGGCGCGGTTACGGCCGCCTCTGCCGCCTCATCAGCCGGGGGCGGCGGGCTGCGCCCAAGGGAAGTTACTCCCTGACCCGGCAAGACCTCGTTGAGTCTGACCTGGCGAACTGTTTTGTTCTATGGGTTCCCGCTCCGCAACCTCGCGGCGACGAGGGTCGGTGGCTGCGCCAGCGTTTTGGGACCAAAGTCCGCATCGCGGTCGAGCTGCTTCGCGATGGCACTGATAAGGAGCGTCTGCAGACACTCCAGGCGCTGGGTTGTGAGCTGCGGATCCCGCTGGTCGCGAGTGGCGATGTCCACATGCACAGCCGGGACAGACGGCGCTTGCAGGACGCCGTGACGGCAATTCGACTCAACACCCCGATTGCAGAAGCCGGTTGGCAACTGTATCCGAACGGCGAACGGCACCTTCGGGAGAGAGAACGGCTGGCACGTTTGTATCCGTCCGAGTTGCTCGCCGAGTCGGTCGCCATCGCGCAGGCCTGCACATTTTCTCTAGACGAGCTTCGGTATGAATACCCGCACGAGTTGGTACCCGTAGGACACACTCCCGCCACCTATCTGCGCAAGTTGGTGGAAGAGGGCATTCAATGGCGCTGGCCCGAAGGCGCCAGCGCAGACATTCTTGCGACCATTGAGAAGGAGCTCGCTCTCATCGCGGACCTGCGCTACGAACCGTACTTCCTGACAGTGCAGGATATTGTCGCCTACGCGCGCGGCGCGAATATTCTGTGTCAGGGGCGAGGCTCGGCCGCGAATTCGCTCGTTTGCTACGTGCTGGGGGTGTCATCGGTCGGGCCGGAGCGGGAAGCCGCGCTTCTGTTCGAACGCTTCATTTCGCGCGAGCGCGGCGAACCTCCGGACATTGACATCGACTTCGAACACGATCGTCGTGAAGAAGTCATCCAGTACATCTATCGCAAGTACGGCCGCGAACGGGCGGCGATTGCCGCAACCGTCATCATGTATCGACCGCGCAGCGCGCTGCGCGACATGGCGAAAGTATTCGGCCTCGATCCTGAGAGCACTGGGCGACTGTCGAAAGTCATGCAATGGTGGGACGGCAGTGACACGTTACCGGACCGTGTCCGCGAAGCCGGCTTTGACACGAATGACCCGGTTCTGCACAACATTGTGACGATGGCGCGACAGCTCGTGGAGTTTCCCGGCTTTCCGCGCCACTTGTCCCAGCACGTGGGCGGCTTTGTCATTTCCGAAGGTGTCCTGGAGGAACTGGTTCCGGTCGAGAACGCCACCATGGCCGATCGCACCGTGGTTCAGTGGGACAAGGACGACCTGAACGATCTGGGGCTGTTGAAGGTTGACGTACTGGGACTGGGGATGTTGAGTGCGTTGCGCCGGGCATTCGGGCTGGTGAATGAGTTCCGCGGTACGCGCCATACGCTCGGTCAGCTTCCGGAAGGCGATGCCCAGGTTTACGAGATGATTTCGCGTGCCGACACCATCGGTGTCTTCCAGATTGAATCGCGGGCACAGATGTCGATGCTGCCGCGGCTGAAGCCGGCGAAGTACTACGACCTCGTGATTGAAGTCGCCATTGTTCGACCGGGACCCATCCAGGGCGACATGGTGCATCCTTATCTGCGCCGGAGGAACAAACAGGAAGCGGTCGAGTACCCCAGCGACCAGGTGCGTGAGGTGTTGGAACGGACTCTCGGCGTACCCATCTTCCAAGAGCAGGTGATGCAGATTGCCATCGTGGCGGCCGGCTTCACTCCCGGCGAAGCGGATGCACTGCGCCGTGCCATGGGCGCTTGGAAGCGCACCGGCGGCATCGAGCATTTCAAGGACAAGCTCCTGCAGGGCATGGCCAAAAACAACTATGCCCCGGATTTCTCCGAGCGCATCTACAAGCAAATGTTGGGGTTTGGTGAATATGGATTTCCGGAAAGTCATAGCGCCAGCTTCGCCCTGTTGGTCTACGACTCATCGTGGCTGAAACACCACGAACCCGCTGCATTCACCTGCGCGCTGCTCAACAGCCTGCCAATGGGCTTCTATGGTCCCGCGCAGCTAGTCCGCGACACACGTGCGCACGGCGTTGAAGTGAGGCCCGTGGACGTACAGGAGAGCGCATACGAGTCAACACTCGAGCGCCGCGAAGACGGTGAACCCGCGTTGCGTCTGGGGATGCGGTTGGTCAAGTCTCTTTCCGAACCCGGCGCTCGGCGCGTTGAAGCGGCACGCAAGGATCGACGCTTCGCGAGTGTGCAGGATCTCGGCCGGCGCGCCGCGCTGGATCGGAGCGATCTCGAGGCATTGGCGGCCGCCGGTGCCTTGTCGGCCTTGAGTGGCAACCGCCACCTGGCATTCTGGGAAGTGGCCGGCACAGAGCGTGCGTTGCCATTAGCGCCACAGGGTGAGCGCGCCGGCAGCCTCGAAGAGGGCCGACCGCTGCTCGAGGCGCCGACCGAGGGGCAGCGGATCGTGGCCGACTACGCCTCTGTTGGCCTGACGCTCGGCCGGCATCCGATGGCATTGCTGCGCGAGCGGTTGGCGCGCAATCGACTATTGACCGCGGCTGAGCTGGGTTGCGTTGCCCACGGTAGGGTGGTTCGCACGGCGGGCATCGTGCTCATGCGGCAACGCCCACAAAGCGCTAACGGCGTGACCTTTCTGACCCTCGAAGACGAAAGCGGGCAGGTCAATGTCATTGTCTGGGAACGCGTGGGTTCCCAGCAGCGACGCCCCTTGCTGGAGGCGCGATTAATGGAAATTCACGGAGAATTGCAGCATCAGGACGGGATAATGCACGTCGTTGCACACCGGTTGATTGATCGTTCAGCACTCCTCGGTGAACTGGTAACGCGATCGCGTGACTTTCACTGAGCGTAAGGAGACGTTACGTCACCGTTCGCTTATAGTGCTATGCATGACGGCCAAACGCCGATCGTTCAGCAGTTCGTTACAAACACGTCTGGCAGGACGCATTCTGATCCATGCAAGAGAGCGCGGATATCAGCCCGGCGCCTGGTTAAGTGAAAATGCCCTCGCTCAGACATTCGGAGTGTCGCGGACGCCGGTCCGTGGGGCGTTGGCTGTGTTGTCCAAACGCGGACTACTCAACGTTGTTCCACGTAGAGGTTACGTCCTCAAGCGTGCCATACGTGATCAAGACCTCGAACTTTATTCGGACCTTGCGAGCGAAGACGACAAGCTGGTGCAGCGGATGGCGGCCGACCGTTTTTCGGATACCCTTCCAGACAATGTGACAGAGACCGAGCTGATGCGACGTTATGATGTTGCTCGGGGTGCATTGGCTCGCGTGTTGAATGGTCTCGTGCTGGACAACGTCATTGAACGGCGCAGCGGTCAGGGGTGGAGGTTCCTACCGGCGGTCGACGCCTCCAAGCTGCACGAGGACAGTTACCGTTTCCGCCTGCTCATCGAGCCCGCCTGCGTGCTGGAGCCCACGTTCCGTCTCGACAAAGCACGAGCCCAGCGCCTGCGCGAGATTCATGTCGATCTGCTGTCCGACGGACTGGAGAAGCTGAGCAATAGCCGATTTTTTGAATTGAACGCCGAATTCCACGAGTTCGTGGCGAGTTGCTCGCGCAATCGCTTCCTGGAGCAGGCGGTGATTCATCAGAACCGGCTGCGGCGCTTTTTCAGTTACATCGCCCAGTTCCCACCCGAGCGCATGCGGGTGTCCTGCAGCGAGCACGTAGCCATCCTGGACCGCCTGTTGGCGGGTGAGCGCGAGCATGCCGCCACGTTGCTGTGGCGCCACTTGTTAGGCGCGAGCCGGGTCAAGCCCCGGTTTCAATAGGCCATCCGGGCCATTGAGCGTGCGCCGCGTCGGGATCGTGCCCAGCCGGGGCTGTCTACCCGCCCTCGGACGACTCCTCGTCCTCTTCGTCGACACCAATATCGTAGTCTTCGAAGTCACTGGTGAGCTCAGCAGTGCGCTTGTCCTCGAGCAGCCGCTCGAGCCGGCGCCAGGCGGGATCGCCTACCTTCTGACCCCGACGCTTGGCCATGTCGAGCTCTTTGGTGACCTGGTCCAGGTCCACGTCGGAGTCGCCGACGAGAGGCTCATCAGCTTCCTCTTCCTCAAATTCGTCCGATTCGGGTTTCTCGCTCATGCGGGACACCGTGTCCGAAAGACGGCGCGAACTTAAATCAATTCACCCGCCGGCCGCAACGGCTTGCGTATCACTTGATGAGGTTGTTCATTTCAAAAATGGGCAGCAGCATGGCGAACACAATGGCCATCACGAAACCGCCCATGCCTACAATCAGCATCGGGCCGAGCAGGCCCACCATGCCCGCCAGCAGCCCATCCAGCTCGCGTTCCTGCGCGATCGCGGCACGTTCGAGCATGTTCTCCAGCTCGCCGCTGGACTCACCGCTCGAGATCAAATGGATGGTCATGGGCGGAAACAGTTTGCTGACGGCCAGAGAGCGTCCGATGGCCGCGCCTTCACGCACGCGTGCCGCTGCTTCCGTCACCGCATCGCGCATAGGCAGGTTCGTCACCACCTCGCCGGAGATCCGCAGTGCTTCGAGCACAGGGACCGAGCTGGCCGACAGGATGCTGAAGGTCCGCGTGAAGCGCGCAGTGTTAAAGCCTCGTGACAGTTTGCCAATCATGGGCATGCGCAATTGCGCGCGATGCCAGCGGCGCATGTTCGCCGGAACGGCCACCCACCGTCGGAACAGATAGGCCGCCGCAATCGCGGCAATCACCATGTAGATGCCGTAATTGCGAATGAAGTCGGAGGTGGCAATCAGAAGCTGCGTAATGAGGGGCAACTTGCCTTTGGCGGATTCAAACACCGCCACCACTTTCGGGACGACGTACACCATCAGGCCACAAACGATCGCAAAGCACATGATCGACAACACGATCGGATACAGCATGGCGGCCAGCATTTTCTGCCGCATCGCCTCACGGCCTTCCGTGTAGTCCGCCAGGCGCTCGAGCACGCCGTCGAGCTTTCCCGATTGTTCGCCCGCCGCCACGGTTGAGCGATAGATCTCGGGAAACACGCGCGGAAAATCACCGAGGCCGTCGGCGAGCGGATGGCCTTCCATCACCTTGGCGCGCACGCCCAGCACGATGCTCTGGACTCTTGGCTTCTCGGTCTGCTGCGACACCGCCAAAAGGGACTCTTCGAGCGGCAGGCCCGCGCGCACCAACGTCGCCAACTGGCGCGTGAACAAAGAGAGATCGGCAGTGGCGATGCCTCGCCGTGAAAAGACTGAAGGGAGTGAGCTCGATCGTTGCCGCTTCGACTCCTTCTGCGCTACCTCATTGACGGTAACCGGAAGAAGCTGCTTCTCGCGCAGCAACTGGCGAATGTGTCGCGGCGTATCGCCTTCGAGCACACCCTTGCGTTCCCTGCCGCCGGTATCGAGAGCTGTGTATTCGAATGCACCCATGAAAAACGCTGATCCTGACGCGAGTCGAGCGTACGCCCGATTGTACTCAATCCTCGCGCGTCACTCTCAACACTTCCTCAATCGTGGTTTCACCACGGAGCACTTTCGCACGGCCGTCGTCGCGAATCGAAGGCGTGGTCTGGCGAGCATACTTCTCGAGGTCCTGCTCGCTGGCGCCATCGTGAATCATGGTCCGCATCTGGTCATCCACGACAATCAATTCGTAGATGCCGGAACGGCCGCGATAGCCGCTACCGCCACTCTCACGCCCAGGCCGGTACAGGATCGGCGAGGGATCTTCGGGGCGCAGGTTGAGCAATCGGCGCTCGTACTCGCCCGCCTGAAAGGGCTGTTTGGAATTCGGGTCGAGCACGCGGACGAGGCGCTGCGCCAGCACCCCGACCAGGCTGGATGACAACAGGAAGGGTTCGATGCCCATATCGCGCAGGCGGGTGAGGGCGCCGGCGGCGGTGTTGGTATGCAGCGTCGACAGCACCATGTGACCGGTCAAGCTGGCCTGTACGGCAAT
This sequence comes from Pseudomonadota bacterium, assembly GCA_018241505.1. Taxonomy (GTDB): domain Bacteria; phylum Pseudomonadota; class Gammaproteobacteria; order Steroidobacterales; family Steroidobacteraceae; genus 13-2-20CM-66-19. The sequence goes on from JAFEDS010000031.1 coordinate 133,563, forward strand.
CTGAGCAGTCTCGAGGTCACGGATCTCTCCGACCATCACCACATCAGGGTCCTGACGCAGGATCGCGCGCAAACCGCGCGCAAACGTCATCTCGACCTTGCTGTTGACCTGCGTCTGACCGATGCCGTCGATGTAATACTCGATCGGGTCCTCGACGGTCATGATGTTGCGCGTGTTGTCGTTCAGGCGTTCGAGGCCTGCGTACAGCGTGGTCGTCTTGCCGGAGCCGGTGGGTCCCGTGACGAGCAGAATCCCGTGCGGCTTGTGGATCAGGTCGTCAATGAGTGATTCGATCTGCGAGACCATGCCGAGCGCGCCGAGGTCCAAGCGTCCCGCCTGCTTGTCGAGGATACGCAGCACCACCCGCTCACCGTGACCGGAAGGGATGGTTGAAACGCGGATGTCGACCGCGCGGCCCGCGATCCTCAGGCTGATTCGTCCGTCCTGCGGAAGTCGCTTTTCGGCAATGTCGAGCTTCGACATGACCTTGAGCCGGGAAACGACCAGGGGTGCCACCGCGCGCTTGGATTGCAACACTTCGCGCAGGATGCCGTCGACGCGGAACCGCACGACGAGTCGGTTCTCGAACGGCTCGACGTGAATATCCGATGCGTTCTCCCGCACCGCCTGTGTCAATACAGCGTTGATGAGGCGGATGATGGGCGCGTCATCGTCGCTGTCGAGAAGGTCTACGTTCTCGGGCAGGTCCTGCGCCAGGTGGGCCAGGTCGGTTGCCTCATCGAGGCCCTCGACGGCCTGCATCGTGTAGGAGCCGCCTTCGTAGGCGATTCGCAGCAGGTTGTCGAATTCGGCTTCGGGTACGCGTGTGATCGTCAGAGGCACGCGCATGTAGCGACGCACTTCCGCGATCGCCATCGGCGTCGCATTCTCGCGGCAAACACATTCCGCAACGCCTTCGACTACTCGCTTGACCAACACGCCATGGCGTTTGGCGAAGGCGAACGCAGGGCGCCTGTCCACCACCGGCGTTGCCGGCGGTGAGGCTGCGTCTCCAGCGACTGCAGTGTTCACGGCTTGTTCTCTTTGGGGGGCGGCGTTGCCTGATTCCCCTCGGGAGATTGCGGCATTAATACACCGGGTTGTTCCGTCGCGTACGGCGGTTCACCCTCAGGATGCGTTGTAGCCCCCTGCGGCTGCTGCTTTGGGGGTGGCGGCGTCTGGCTGCCCGCAGGCGGCTGCGGTAGTGGCCCGCTTCTTGGGCTACGCTGCGCTTTCTTCAGCGCTTCAGCGTCGTAATCGGCCTGTTCTTTGGCTGCACGTGCCTTTTCGTCAGGTGAGGAAACTGCCCGGTCTTTCGGATCATAAGCGGGTGGCGGCGGCGTGGGCGGCAACAGCGGCTTCTTCACGCCAGGAACCAACGGCAGCAACTCGAACTTGTTGTACTGACCTTGCTGGTCGCGCATGTAGTTGTACTTCGAATCCGTTTCGTACGCCGCCTGCAATGGATCGCGCAGGATCTTCGGGCGAATGAAGATCATGAGATTGTTCTTGGTGGAGGCGCCGGTGCGGGTCTTGAACAGCAGCCCCAGCAGCGGAATATTGCCGAGATAGGGGACTCGGGATTCGCCTTTTTTCGACTCGTTCTGGATGAGGCCACCCAGGACCACGACACCGCCGTCCTCAATCAGCACATTGGTGGTGATGGTGCGCTTGTTGGTGGTGATGTCGACAGTGGATACCGGGGCACCGACACTCGAGCTTTCAATCGAGATCTTCATGACCACCGAGTTGCCCTCGGCGGCAATCTGCGGGGTAACTTTGAGGATGGTGCCCACTTCCTCGCGCTGGACCGTCTGGAACGGATTCACGCCGTTGATGCCGCCCCCGGCGCCGGTATTGCTGAAGGAACCGGTGATGAACGGTACCTCCTGAGCAACCTTGATCTCCGCCTCCTGGTTTTCGAGGGTCATCATGGATGGTGTGGCAATGACATTCGTATCCGCGTCATTGCGGATTGCCCGCACCATGGCGGCGAAATTCAAGCCACCGGCAGCCAGGCGTCCCAGTGCGAGGGTCGTTCCGGTAGGCAGCGTGGGTGCGGTCGTGGTTGAGGTGGTACCCGTCGTGCCGTTGGCAATGTTGGCTACCTGGCCGGCGAGATCGACAATCGACGCGCCGCCGACGGGATTGATGAACGCGCCGGCCGGTACCGTGCCGTTGCCCTTGGTGAACTCTGCCCAGTTGACGCCCAGCTCGGCCGTCTTGGTGGCATTGACTTCAACAATGAGGGCTTCGACCAGCACCTGCGGGCGCCGCAGGTCCAGCTTGTCGATGATGCTCATGACCGTGCGCATGATTTTAGGCGGCGCGGTAATGACGAGTGCATTGTTCTGGGGATCCGCCCAGACCATTGCGCTCTTTTCAGCCTGTGCCTGCGGTGAAGCGCCTGCGCCGGCGGCCCCGCCACTGGTCTGGGAGGCCTGCGCGATCCCGGTAATCTGCTCTTTCAACTTCGGCGCGATTTTCTCGGCGTCCGCATAACGCAGGTAGCGCACCTGGGTGTCGCCACCGGCTTCGAGCGGAGTATCCAGGTGAGCGATCAACGCGCGCACCCGCAACCGCTGGTTCTGATCGCCGCCGACCAGCACACTGTTGGAACGGTCGTCCGCAACGACCTTGATCGGAGTCCCGCCTTCAGCGGCCTGCTGGCCCTGGTACAGCGAGTTGATGACGCGCACGATTTCCGCGGACGACGCGTTCTGCAGCGGAATGACTTCAACATCCTGGTCGCCGACCTGGTCGATGCGCCGGATGATGCGCATGATGCGGTTCACGTTGTTGGCGCGATCCGAAATGATCAGGATGTTGGAAGCAGGGTAGGCGGCAAGCTGGCCGTACTGCGGAATCAACGGGCGCAGGATGGGAACGAGCTGTGCCGCGCTCACATTCTTGACATCAATGACCTGGGTGACGATCTCATCGGAGGTCGAGCTGACATGGTCGGGCAGGTCGATGGAGGGAATCTGGCGGGCATTGGCGTCGGGCAGGATCTTGATGACATCGCCCGATTGCACGGCAATGAAGCCATGGACCTGCAGAATCGCGAGATAGGCCTCGTAGAAGGCCGGGGGAGACATCGGGGTGGCGGAGATCATCGTCACCTGCGCGCGCACGCGCGGATCGACGATGAAATTCTTGCCAGTGGCGGCGGCTACCGCTTCGGTGATCTGGCCGAGGTCCGCATCCTTGAAATTCGGCGTGATGCGGCCGGACTGCTGCGCGGATGCGATCGAGATCGTCGCGGCGAGCACGGCAGTCCCAAATAAACGAAAACACTTCACTGGAGAATCCCCCGAAGCCGGCACAAACCCGGCACTACTGCGATGTATCAGGCTGGTCCGTCGGTGGCGGCGGCGGTGCCTGTTCCGACGAGGCGCCTTGGCCGCCGGCCAGTCCTTCGGCTTCCTGAGCGAGCTGCGCTATGTTCAATGTCAGATCCTGCTGCTGGCCGCCGCGTATGACTGTGATGTGTGCCTCACTGGAGGAACCGAGGGTGCGAAAGATTTCCTGTCCGCGAGCTGGGTCATCCAAAGGGGTTCCACTGATGGCAACGACAAGGTCGCCCGGGCGCAATCCCAGGCGTGAAAACGCCTGCCGATTGCGGCCTGGGTAAACACGGTAGCCTTTCTGCTTGCCCTGCGCGAAAACCGGTTGCGGGCGCATGATGTCAGCCATGAGACCCGGGTCATCGGTAATGAGTTTCCTCATCCGATCCATAATCGGCGCCTCGGTCTGCAATGCGGCAGTCGAGGGCGGCGCGGCGCCCGGTTGCTGAGCCCGCGGCAGCATCAGCGTTTCCAGGGTTCCGCCGCGGTCGATGATGACCTTGTCGGCCAGCACCTGATGTAACTTGGCGCCCCCGGGAATGTTGTCTCCGACCGCATACACTTTCGCGCCGGCGGCACTCTCACCCAGGATGGCGAGCCCGTCCTCCGGGTTGTCGGCGGCGATGATTCCAACGAGCACCAGCGGCAGGCTGGTCTGCTGGGCGTTGCTGGCATCCTGGGCTGGCCGCGCCGCAGCAGGAGCCTCGCCAAACAGGTGGGCGCCGGCGATGGCCGCCACGTCCACGTTCTCGCTGCGGTTGGCCAGGGCAACGGGTGCGGCTGCTACTTTTGATGGATGCCCGGAACCGGCCAGGTTCGTCACGATGACGGCTGCCTGCACCGCAAGCGCAAACGCCAGGATCCAGGTGGCAATGCGGGGCCCCTGCGTCACGGCGAGCGTGCGCCACTTGTCTGCCTGCGGCAGTCCTTCTAGCCAGGAGGCGGCATTCATGAGCTGGACGAATCCTATCGCGCCCCAAGCGGGGCAGCTATTGAGACCACCGTTCACACTGTACGTGTGGGCGGTTGCAAACATCGGCGCCGCGATGCAGCCTTAGGGCATCGCCGCGGTAATCATACGGGGCTGTCGAGCACGCTCTCAAGCAATTGTTTCTGTTGAGCAAACCAGGACCCATCATGACAGGCTTGTGTTGCCGTTTGGCGACCCATATAAAGACGTAATGCCCGATCCGATCCCCGCTCGTCCCGACAACGGCGTAGTCGTCGAAGAGTCGCGGCCGCAAGTCAAACAGCCCCCGCTGTATCAGGTCGTCTTGCTGAACGATGACTACACCCCAATGGAGTTTGTCGTCGATGTACTCGAAAAGTTCTTCAGCCTGAACAGGCCCACCGCCACGCGCATCATGCTCGAGGTCCACACCAAGGGAAAGGGCGTTTGCGGAGTCTTTACGTATGAGATTGCAGAAACTAAGGTGGCACAGGTGACCACGTACGCGCGCGATCACCAGCATCCGCTGATGTGCACATTGGAAGAAGCGTGAGGTTCGTCAAAAGTGCTGTCTAACGAGCTTGAATATTGTCTCAATGATGCCTTTCACCAGGCGCGTGAGGCACGTCACGAGTACCTGACTGTCGAGCACCTGTTGCTCGCCATCCTGGACACGCCGAAAGTGCGCGAAATCCTCCGTGCCTGCGGCTCGGATCTGGGCAAGTTGAAGCAGGAGCTCAAGGAACACATCGATCAGTCCACGCCACGCCTCGAGGAAGGTGAAGAGCGTGAAGTGCAGCCGACGTTGGGTTTCCAGCGCGTGTTGCAACGTGCGGTGTTCCACGTACAGTCCAGTGGCAAGAAGGAAGTTGGCGTCGCGAACGTGCTGGTCGCCATTTTCAGCGAGAAGCAGAGCCACGCGGTGTTCCTGCTGAATCGCCAGCATGTGACACGCCTCGATGTCGTCAACTACATCTCCCACGGCTTGTCGAAGATCGCCGAGGAAAAGACTACGGACAAAGAAGATCCCCAGTCGGATGGCGAGCGCGATCCCGAAGGTGGCAGCGCGCTCGAGAAATACACCAGCAACCTGAATCGCATGGCCCAGGACGGGCGCATCGACCCGTTGATCGGCCGCAAGCTGGAAGTCGAGCGCACCATCGAGATCCTGTGCCGGCGGCGCAAAAACAACCCGCTGTATGTCGGTGAAGCCGGTGTCGGCAAGACGGCGATTGCCGAAGGGCTCGCGCGGCTGATTGTCGAGGGCAAGGTGCCCGAGGTGCTGGCCGACTGCACCATCTACGCGCTCGACATGGGTGCGTTGATTGCGGGAACGAAATATCGCGGCGATTTTGAGAAGCGCCTGAAAGGGGTGATCACCGAGCTGAAGAAACAGCCCGGTGCGATCCTCTTCATTGACGAGATTCACACGGTGATTGGTGCCGGCGCGGCGTCGGGCGGCGTCATGGATGCCTCGAATCTCATCAAGCCGGTTCTCACCAACGGTGAGATCCGCTGCATCGGTTCCACCACCTACCAGGAATACCGGGGCATCTTCGAGAAGGATCACGCACTGGCGCGGCGTTTCCAGAAGATCGACGTGGTCGAGCCGTCGGTGGCCGAGACCGTCGAAATCCTCATGGGGCTGAAGCCGCGTTTCGAGGAACATCACGGCATCACCTATGCCAACGAAGCCCTGAAGGCCGCAGCCGAGCTGGCGGCCCGTCACATCAACGAGCGTCACCTCCCCGACAAGGCGATCGACGTCGTTGACGAGGCCGGTGCGCGTCAGCGCCTGAAGCCCATCGCCGAGCGCGAGCCGGTCGTCGAAGTCCGGCACATCGAGGACATTGTCGCCCGCATGGCGCGAATTCCCCCGAAGAGCGTGTCGACGTCGGACCGGGAAGTGCTCAAGAACCTGGAACGCAATCTGCGCCTGGTGATTTTCGGCCAGGACAAGGCCATTGAATCGCTGGCGTCGTCCATCAAGATGGCCCGTTCCGGCCTGGGCGATCAGAGAAAGCCGGTGGGTAGCTTTTTGTTCGCGGGTCCGACTGGTGTCGGTAAAACAGAGGTCACCCGCCAGCTCGCCATTGCCATGGGGGTGGAGTTCCTGCGCTTCGACATGTCCGAGTACATGGAGCGGCATACGGTTTCGCGCTTGATCGGCGCGCCCCCGGGCTATGTTGGATTCGACCAGGGCGGCTTGTTGACCGAAGCGATTACCAAGCACCCGCATTGCGTGCTGCTGCTCGATGAAATCGAGAAGGCCCACCCGGATGTCTTCAACCTGCTCCTGCAGGTCATGGATCATGGCACGTTGACCGACAATAACGGCCGCAAGGCCGATTTCCGGCACGTGATCATTGTCATGACCACCAACGCGGGAGCGCAGGAGATGAGCCGTCCGTCCATTGGGTTCACCCAGTCGGACAATGCCAGCGACGGCATGGAAGCCATCCGGCGGATCTTCACTCCAGAGTTCCGCAACCGCCTGGATGCGGTGATCCAGTTCGCCGCGCTCGACCCCATCACCATTGAGCGGGTGGTGGACAAGCTGATTGTCGAGGTGGAAAGCCAGCTCGAAGCCAAAGGCGTGTCCATTACGCTGGATGATGCGGCCCGCCGCTGGGTGGCCGAGAAGGGCTACGACCCGAAGATGGGTGCGCGTCCCATGGCGCGGCTGATTCAGGAGTACATCAAGCGTCCGCTGGCTGAAGAGCTGCTGTTCGGCAAGCTCGCGGGCGGTGGCTCGGTAGTGGTTTCGGTGAGCGAGGACGGCACCAAGCTGAAGCTGGAAAGCACTCCGAACCAGTTGCCCGAAGTCACTGTGTAACCTGCATGAGATTCGCCCGCCCCGGTCAGGGCGGGTGGGTCGAATATCGTCGAGGGTAGGGCCTAGCGGCCGCGATAGATGATGCGACCCTTCGTCAGGTCGTACGGCGTCATCTCTACAGTCACGGCGTCGCCCGTGAGAATGCGAATGTAGTTCTTCCGCATCTTGCCTGAAATATGCGCGGTCACCACGTGACCGTTCTTGAGCTTCACGCGAAACGTCGTATTGGGCAGGGTCTCCACGACCTCGCCTTCCATCTGCAATGCGTCTTCTTTCGACATAGAACCTTTTTAGCGACCCGGAGGGGCCGCGAATTTACGCACAAACGGGGAGGGCAATGCAATTTTCGCGGCCCGCATAGAGGGTCCGCGAAGGGCGGCCCGCGCAGGGAGCCGACCGATGCGCGGCGGACGGCGCCGCGATCCGACTGCCCGCGATCTGGCGCCGGCCACCCTCGGCGGGGAGCCTACCCGACGAGGGGGCGAGGCGCGACCTCGACGTGCTCGCGCAACAGTGACTGGAACTGGGAGCGCGCAATGGCCCGGCTGCCGAGGCTCTCCAGGTGCCGCGTAGGCATCTGACAGTCAATCACGGCGATGCCATTGCGATTGCAAACGTCGACGAGGTGGGCAAGCGCCACCTTGGACGCATCGCGCTCCTTACTGAACATCGACTCGCCGAAAAAGACGCTGCCGAGTCGCACACCGTACAGGCCGCCCACCAACACATCATTGCGGTACGCCTCGACGCTGTGCGCGTATCCGAGTTGGTGCAATTGGATGTAGGCGTTGCGCATCTCCGTCGTTATCCAGGTTCCGAGGCTATTCGCCCGCGGAGCTGCGCAACAGTCCATGATGGCCGCAAAGCTCCGATCCAACACCACGCTGAATCCACCGTTACGAAGGGTTTTGGCCAGACTGCGCGTACACCGGAACTCTTCTGGAAACAAGACCGCGCGCGGATCGGGTGACCACCACAACACCGGTTGTCCGGGCGAGTACCAGGGAAATATTCCGCGTTGATATGCAGCCAACAATCGTGCGGATGACAAATCGCCGCCGGCCGCGAGCAATCCCGCAGGCTCATCCAGAGCCTGATCTGGCGGGGGAAATGAGTCCGGCGCGTCCTGTGGCGAAAGCCACGTGATCGATTTCACGCGCAATCCTCGCCCGGTGGGGCTTGTTTAAACGGCACGTGGTTCTGCACCTCTTCAGCATACGCATCAACCGAGGCTCCCTCACGCACCAGGTAGTCTTCGATGGCTTGCCGAAATCGCCGGTTGAGAATGTAGTGCGCGGACCAGGTGATGGTCGGCTCGAATCCACGACTGACCTTGTGCTCGCCCTGGGTTCCCGGCTCGAATCGCGCCACTCCCTGCTCAATACAGAACTCGATGCCCTGGTGGTAACAGGCCTCGAAATGCAGGCTGTTGAAATCGGCCGCGGCACCCCAGTAGCGGCCGAACAGCGCTTGCTTTGACCAGAAGAATATCGCCGCGGCCACCGGCGTCGTGCCGTGGACCGCGATTTTGACCATCAATGCGTCTCCCATCGTGCGGGCGACTTCACTGAAAAACGCGCGAGTCAGGTACGGCTCGTGTCCGTGACGCAGGAACGTATCGCGATGAAACCCATACACGCAGTCGAGCGCCCGCTCATCGAGCTCCGGTCCCAGGCGGGTCTGAAAATGGATGCCGGCCTCGGCCACGCGGCGCCGCTCCCGCTTGGTTTTTTTGCGCTTCTGGGCGGTGAAGGTGTCGAGATAGGCGTCGAAGTCGGGATAGTGGTGGTTGGTCCAGTGAAACTGGCAATCCCGGCGGATCAACCAGCCGGCGGCCTCACAGGCCGCGTGAGCGGGCTCATCGAGAAACAGCGCATGCACCGATGAGATGGAATGACTCGTGGTGTAGGCCTCGATGTCAGCCAGCAGGCGTTTGGCCAGTGCCGGCCTGTCGAGGTCGGGGCGTACCAGCAGCCGTGGGCCGGTGGCCGGCGTGAATGGCACGGCCACCGTCAATTTTGGGTAATAGCGCTGGCCCAGCCTGGAATAGGCCTGTGCCCAGGCGAAGTCGAATACGAACTCTCCGTAGGAGTGCATTTTGCGAAAGGCGGGCACCGCGGCCGCCAGCCCCTTGCCGTCCTTCACAGTGAAGTAGCAGGGATCCCAGCCGGTGTCGCTGCCTATGCAGTGCGTGTGCTCGAGCGCTGCGAAGAACTCGTGACGTAAAAACGGGTTGTGGTCACCGCCGAGCGCATTCCATTCGCGTGCATTCAGCTCATCAATGCTCTTATGAACAGCGCTCTTCATCATCCTCCACGCGTGTCGAGCATCTCCAGGTAGCGGTCGGCATCCAGGGCCGCCATGCATCCGGCGCCGGCGGACGTGATGGCCTGCCTGTAAACGTGATCGGCCACGTCACCCGCTGCAAAGACACCTGGAACACTCGTTGCGGTGGCATCGCCGTCCAGGCCGCTCTTGATCTTGATGTAGCCGTCGCGCATGTCGAGTTGGCCGGCAAAGATGCTGGTGTTGGGCGAGTGGCCGATGGCAATGAACAGGCCCGTCACGTGGATGTCGCGGTGCTTGTTGCCCTCAACGGACTTCAGCCGCACACCGTTGACACCTTGCAGGTCACCCAACACTTCCTCGACGGTGTGATTCCAGATGACGGACATTTTGCCGGCTTCGACCTCACGAAACAGCCGGTCCTGCAGGATCTTCTCCGCGCGTAGCTTGTCTCGGCGGTGAATGAGTGTGACATGCTTGGCAATATGCGACAGGTACAACGCTTCCTCGACAGCGGTATTGCCACCTCCCGTCACAGCGACCGATTGACCGCGGAAGAAGAACCCGTCGCAGGTTGCGCAGGCGGACACGCCGCGGCCGCGGAATTTCTCTTCCGACGGCAGGCCCAGGTACTTCGCGGTGGCTCCCGTCGCTATGATCAGGGCGTCGCAGGTGTAGGTATGGGTATCGCCCTTGAGCTGAATCGGGCGAGACGACAAGTCGACCGACTGCACGTGGTCATTGACGATCTGAGTCGCAAATCGCTCGGCATGACGCCGCATCCGCTCCATGAGCGCCGGGCCGTGCAGCCCCTCGACATCGCCGGGCCAGTTGTCGACCTCCGTCGTTGTCATGAGCTGCCCGCCTTGTTCCACGCCGGTAATCAGCAGGGGCGAGCGGTTTGCGCGGGCTGCGTACACGGCCGCGCTGTATCCCGCGGGCCCTGAGCCGATGATGATGAGCTTGTGGTGCCGTGCCGTCATGTAAGGTCTATCTCATTGATTCCAGGTGGTCGATGGTAGCAAGGCTGTCAATGGCCCTGCCGCGCTCCATAGGGAGAGGCCGGTGGCACTATAATGGGTGCGGAGCGTTTTTTTCATAACGGGGAAAGAGGGATTTGGCGTCATCTTCCGCGCAAGCGCGCAATTCAGGTTTTTCTCAGGCCGTGGCCCGGGGTTTGCGCGAGAGCGCGATCATTGCCCTCGGGGTGCTCGCCCTCGTGCTGTTCGTGGCCCTGGCCACGTACAGTCCGAACGATCGCGGCTTCTCGTCGACCACGGACTCGGTCGAAATTCACAACCGTATCGGGCCGGTCGGCGCGTGGCTGGCGGATATCTTTTTCTTCCTGTTTGGCCGACCCGCATTCCTGTTCCCGGTCATGCTGGGTGCGGCCTGTTGGGTGCTGTTCCGGCGGGCCCAATCCGATTCGTCGCGGGTCAATACCGCGGTGCGTATCGGCGGGTTTGTGCTCGTGCTGGTGGCAAGCTGCGGGTTGGTGACCCTGCACTGGCTGCCCGGCAACATGCCGCAGACCGCGGGTGGCGTGGTCGGTAGCTCGATTGGCATCGGGCTCGAGCACGGTCTCGGATTCCTCGGCTCGACCTTGCTGTTGATCGCCGCCTGGATGGCCGGCTTGTCCATAGCGTTTCACGTCTCGTGGTTCACGGTGATGGATCGCATCGGGTCATCCGTATGGGGCGCGGTCTCGTGGCTGCGCGCGCGCTCCTCCACTGCGAAAGATGTGGCGGTCGGCCGTGAGCGCAAGCAAGCCCGCAAGGAAGCTGCGAAGACGGAACAGAAAAAGACGGCCACTCGTCCGCCTCCACGGATCGAGGCGCCGCAACCGGTCGTGGAAAAGAGCGAGCGCGTGGAGAAGGAGCGCCAGGTCCCCTTGTTCGATGCCGCTCGAGCCAACGAGCTGCCGCCCCTCAACCTGCTGGACGATCCGCCGCCGCACGAGCCTGCCTATTCGGCCGAGGCCCTGGAGGCTTTGTCGCGCCTCGTGGAAATGAAGCTCAAGGACTTCGGCATCGAGGTCGAAGTCGTTGCCGTGCAGCCGGGTCCGGTGGTCACGCGCTTTGAGCTGCGGCCGGCGCCGGGCGTGAAGGCCAGCCAGATTACGAGCCTGCAGAAGGACCTGGCACGCGCGCTTTCGGTCCTGAGCGTGCGGGTGGTCGAGGTGATTCCGGGCAAGAGCGTCATGGGTCTCGAGATCGCCAACGAGAAGCGCGAGATGGTGACCCTGGGCGAGATCCTGCGCTCCAAGGCCTACGACGAGACCAACTCGCCGCTGGCGCTGGCTCTCGGCAAGGACATTGGCGGTCAGCCGATGGTCGCGGATCTTGCGCGCATGCCGCACTTGTTGATTGCGGGTACCACCGGTTCCGGTAAATCGGTCGGCATCAACGCCATGATTCTGTCCCTGCTCTACAAGGCCACGGCCGAGCAGGTGCGTCTGATCATGATCGATCCCAAGATGCTGGAGCTCTCGGTGTACGAGGGCATTCCCCATCTGCTGGCGCCCGTGGTCACTGACATGAAGCAGGCTGCCAACGCCTTGCGCTGGTCGGTCGCCGAGATGGAACGGCGCTACCAACTCATGGCAGCCCTCGGCGTGCGCAACATCGCCGGCTTCAACAAGCGGGTCAAGGAAGCCAACGAGTCAGGCAAGCCGATCCTGGATCCGGTGATGATCCAGAAGGCTTCGAACGATCCGACATTCGATCAGAGCACCATTCCGAATCTCACGCCGCTGCCGTACGTAGTGGTGGTCATTGACGAGCTCGCCGACCTGATGATGATTGTCGGCAAGAAGGTCGAAGAGCTGATTGCGCGCCTGGCCCAGAAAGCGCGCGCCTCGGGCATTCACCTGGTACTGGCCACTCAACGCCCATCGGTCGATGTCATCACCGGTTTGATCAAAGCCAACATTCCGTGCCGGATTGCCTTCCAGGTATCGGCGAAGGTCGATTCGCGCACCATCCTGGACCAGATGGGCGCGGAGACCTTGCTGGGTCACGGTGACATGCTGTATCTGCCTTCGGGCTCGTCGTTGCCAACCCGTTGTCACGGTGCTTTCGTGTCCGATGCGGAAGTGCATCGCGTGGTCGAGGTTCTCAAGAAATCGGCGCCGCCGGACTACATGGAAGAAGTGCTGGAAGGACCGAGGGGACCGATTCCGGGCTTGCCGCCGGAAGAGGGCGAGGGCGGCGCACCCGCGGACCCGGAGGCGGATGCGCTGTATGACGAGGCGGTCAGGATTGTGACCACCGAGCGCAAGCCCTCCATTTCGTATGTCCAGCGCCGCCTGAAGATCGGTTACAACCGCGCCGCACGCCTGCTGGAGGCAATGGAGAACGCCGGTCTCGTGGGTCCGCTGCAATCCAACGGGGCCCGCGAAGTGCTCGTGCCGGCTCCGCCGGGAGGGTGATTCCGCAATGTTGAGATTCCTTCTGGCGATCGTTGCGGCGGTCGTGTTGGCCCCTGCCGCAATGGCTGCGGCTGCCACGCCGCTCGATGCCTATCTGGATGACATGAAGACCCTGCGGGCGACATTCGTGCAGACGCTCGCTGACGCACACGGGAAGGAAATCGACCGTTCGACGGGTACGCTGATTGTGTTGCGGCCCGGCAAGTTCAGTTGGGAGATTCATCCTCAGGGCAGTGGCGCCGACTCAGGTCAGTTGATGGTCGCGGACGGACGCAACTTGTGGTTCCTGGATCGCGACCTGCAGCAGGTCACGGTGAAGCCGGTGGATGCCGCCTTGTCGGCGACCCCCGCGATGTTGTTGTCCGGAACGGTGGACGTTCGCAAGAATTTCAACATCAGCCCCGCCCCCGAACGCGACGGGTTGGATTGGGTCCTGGTCGAGCCGCACGGCAGCGAAGCCGACTTCCGGCGCGCATTGCTGGGATTCGCGGGCAAGGATTTGAAGCGCATGATCCTCGAAGACAAGCTGGGGCAGACCGCCACGGTGATGTTTGACCATGTGGAGCGCAATGGGAAGGTTGCGCCGGAGGAAGTCAGCTTTACGCCCCCGGCCGGCGTGGATGTCATCGGAACGCCGAAAAAATGAACCCAGCCCGCGGCCGTGAGCCTTTGCGGCCGCTGGCCGACCGTATGCGGCCTCGCTCCATTGATGAGTTTGTCGGCCAGGCCCAGGTGTTGGGTCCGGGGAAGCCGCTGCGGGCGGCTATTGAGGGAGGCCAGCTCCACTCGCTGATTCTGTGGGGACCGCCAGGCACGGGCAAAACCACGCTTGCACGTCTGATCGCGCAGCGTGCCGACGCCCATTTCATTGCACTGTCGGCTGTTATGGCGGGCGTCAAGGACATCCGCGCTGCAGTCGAAACCGCACGCGCCGCGAGGGATGCCAGTGGCAAACCGACGCTGCTGTTCCTGGATGAGGTGCATCGCTTCAACAAGAGTCAACAGGACACGTTTCTGCCGTACCTCGAGGACGGCACGTTGATCTTTGTGGGAGCGACAACCGAGAACCCGTCATTCGAAGTTGTCAGCGCATTGTTGTCACGAGCGCGTGTCTACGTGCTGCGGTCATTGACCGTCGATGACATCTCGACTCTGCTGCGCACCGCGCTCAGCGATGAAGAGCGGGGCCTCGGGAAGGAACACATCAGCGCCGACTCCGAGGCGATCGAATTGATTGCCCGGGCGGCCGATGGTGATGGCCGCCGTGCGCTGAACATGTTGGAGCTCGCTGCCAGCCTGGCCGAGGCGGACCGCCGGCTCACGCTGCCGATCGCCCAGGAAGTGGCCAGCGGTACCCGCCGGCGCTTCGACAAGGGCGGTGATCAGTTCTACGACCAGATCTCGGCGCTGCACAAGGCGGTCCGGGGTAGCGATCCTGACGCGGCGCTGTATTGGTTCTGCCGAATGCTCGATGGCGGGTGTGATCCGTTGTACATCGCGCGTCGAGTGGTGCGGATGGCTATGGAGGATGTCGGGCTCGCCGACCCAAGGGCGTTTGCGCTGACTTTGGATGCATGGGAGGCGTACGACCGGCTGGGCAGTCCCGAGGGCGAGCTCGCGATCGCCAATGCCGTGGTGTATCTAGCTGTCGTGCCCAAGAGCAACGCTGTGTACGTCGCAATGGGTGAGGCCATGGCTGATGTCGAGAAGTTCGGCACGCTGGACGTACCCCTGCGTTTCCGGAACGCGCCCACGAAGTTGATGAAGAGTCTGGGACATGGCCGCGACTATCGCTACGCGCACAACGAAGCGGACGCGTTCGCCGCGGGCGAGCGGTATCTGCCGGATGAGATGCCGGATCGGCGATACTATCGCCCCGTGCCACGGGGCCTCGAGCTGAAAATCGGGGAAGCGCTGGCCCGGAATCGCAAGAAGAACGAGGGCGGCGAATGAACATGATTCTGTTGGTTGCGCTCGGTGGCGCCGTCGGTAGCATCGCCCGCTACCTCATGGCATCGAGCATCCAGACGGCGACGGGCTGGGAATTTCCCATCGGCACGGTACTGGTCAACATTCTCGGCTGCTTTTTGATGGGTATTCTCTATGTGCTCATCGTGGCACGACACGATCCGAGGCACGATCTGCGAGCCTTGCTGATGGTGGGAGTCATGGGTGGATTTACAACTTTCTCCAGCTTTTCACTGGAGACGGTGACATTGGCAATGAACGGCAACTATATGAGCGCCACGCTGAATGTCGTCATCAGTGTGGCCGCTTGCCTCACGGGCACCGTGCTGGGCGTGGCGCTCGCGCGAATTACTTAATGGAATTGCAATCGTGATCGATCCAAAGCTGCTGCGTTCAGATCCTGAGGCCGTTGCCCGCAACATGGCGCGCCGCGGACTCACCCTCGATGTTGAGGCGTGGCGCGCGCTCGAAGAGAAGCGCAAGCCGTACCAGATTGACGTGGACCGGCTGCGCGCCGACCGGAACGCCAACGCCAAGGCTGTTGGGATGGCCAAGGGAAAAGGCACCGACGCCTCCGAGCTGATGGCCCGCGGCGAGGCGTTGACTACCGAGTTGGCGACGGCGGAGCAGGCCCTCAACGCGGTCCAACAGGAACAGACCGAGTGGCAGATGGGCTTGCCCAACTGGCTGCACGAGTCCGTACCGGACGGCGCGGACGAGAAGGCCAATGTGGAAATCCGTCGCGGTGGGCAACCGCGCTCGTTTGCTTTCGAAGTGCAGGATCATATTGCCCTCGGCGAGAAGCTCGGGGGCCTGGATTTCGAGGCCGCGGCCCGCATGTCGGGCGCGCGCTTCACTGTCATGAAGGGCCAGATAGCGCGGCTGCATCGTGCGTTGGCGCAGTTCATGTTGGACCTGCACACGCGCGAGCATGGTTACACCGAGGTCTATGTGCCGTACCTGGTGCAGCCACAGGCGTTATACGGCACCGGGCAGTTGCCCAAATTCGCCGAAGACCTGTTTGCGGTGAAGGGTGAGCAGAACTTCCATCTCATTCCGACGGCCGAAGTACCCGTTACCAACCTCGTGCGCGAGCAAATCATCGCCGCCGAGGATCTGCCTCTGAAGTTCGTTTGTCATTCTCCGTGTTTCCGCTCGGAGGCGGGCGCCGCCGGTCGCGATACGCGCGGCATGATCCGCAACCACCAGTTCGACAAGGTGGAGCTGGTGCACGTCGTGCGACCGGCCGACTCCTATGCGGCGCTGGAAGAGCTCACTGCCAACGCGGAAACGGTGTTGCAGCGATTGGAAATTCCCTATCGCATTGTGGCGCTCTGCGCCGGGGACATGGGTAAGAACAGCTCCAAGACCTACGACCTGGAGGCCTGGCTGCCCTCACAGGGTCAGTACCGCGAGATCTCTTCGTGCAGCAACGTGGAGGCGTTCCAGGCGCGTCGCATGGAGGCGCGGTGGCGTAATCCTGACACCAAGAAACCTGAGCCCGTGCACACTTTGAACGGGTCGGGGCTCGCGGTGGGTCGCGCGCTCGTTGCCGTGCTGGAGAACTATCAGAACGCCGACGGCACGGTCAATGTGCCGCAGGCGTTGATTTCCTACATGGGCGGGGTGGCAATGCTGACGCCTAAGAAGTGACGTCGAGGGTCGTGGTTTTCAGGTCGACCGAGTTAGGTCCCACCATGACCTCGAACGCACCGGGTTCGACGACGCGCTTCATATCCTGATTCCACAGTGCAAAGGCTTCACGATCCAGTGTGAACCGGACCGTTTTCGACTCACCCGGTGCGAGCGTCACGCGGCGGAATCCCTTCAGCTCCTTTATGGGACGGGTCACTGAGCTGACCACGTCGTGCAGATAAAGCTGCACGACTTCATCACCGGCGACTTTGCCGGTGTTCTTAACGTTGACGGCTACCTCCACGGAATCCCCGGCCCTGATCCTGGGCGCGGACAACTGCGGCGCGCCGATCTCGAAGCTCGTGTACGAGAGCCCGAAGCCGAACGGGAACAGCGGTTGCGTTGTATCAAACAGATAGCCGCGGTGGGCCGTGGGCTTCTGGTTGTAGTACATCGGTAACTGTCCGAGCGAACGCGCAACGGTCAGCGGCAGCTTGCCTCCCGGATTGACGTCCCCAAACAGAATCTCGGCCAGGGCGGTGCCGCCTTCCTGGCCCGGATACCAAGCCTCCAGCAGCGCGTTGGCCTCGTCGGCAACCTCCGGTATGGAGAGCGGAGCCCCGTTGATCAAGACGACCACAACCGGCTTGCCGAGAGCGAACATCGCTTGTGCCAGCTCGTTCTGTTGCGCAATCAAACCAATGTCGGCCCGGTCCCCGAGGTGCGTCGCCTTGTCCCAACCCTCACGGCTCACGGCACTGTTGCTGCCGATGACGAGTACGATCTCATCGGCGCCCCGGGCGACCTCCACCGCCGTCTTGATTCTCGCCAGGTTGGCATCGCGATCGGCTAGCTTGACGTCGTCGGAGTACCAGTCGCCTTCGTCGGTAATTCGGACGCCTTCCGCAGTAACAACTTTGGCCCGTGCCTGCAGCGCCTCGAGGATGCTGACAGTGTGCGCCGGTACGTTGGAGTAACCACCCAGGTCGACCTTGGCGGCGTTGGGGCCGATGACAGCCAGCGTCTTCACGTTGTGCAGTGGCAGGACGCCATCGTTCTTCAGGAGGATGGTGGTCTTCCTGGCCGCTTCCAGGGCCAACTCGCGTGCCTGCGCGTTGTTGGTGATGGCCTGAGCCGCCCTGGCGTCGGCGTAGGGATTTTCAAACAGCCCAGCCAGGAATTTCATGCGCAGCATCCGCCGCACGGCTGTATCGATCTGCTCCTGCGTAACGAGTCCTTGCGCCAGGGCCTCCGGCAATTTCGCATAGGCAGCACCGTCCGGCAGGTCGGAATCGACGCCCGCGTGCAGGGCTCGCGCGGCGGCGTGGACGAAATCCGGCTCGACGTGGTGCAGCGTTACGAGCTGCTCGATTCCCTCGTAGTCGCTGACGACCGCGCCGGTAAAGCCCATTTCGCCGCGCAGGATGTCGTGCAGCAACCAGTAGTTGGCGTGTGAGGGAATGCCATCAATCTCGTTGTACGAAGGCATGACATTCAGCGCATGGGCTGAATGAATGGCGGCGGCGAAGGGCGGGAAGAAGATCTCGCGCAGGGTTCGCTCGGAAATACTGGCGGGCCCCACATTGGTGCCGCCTTCCGGTTGACCGTGACCCGTCATGTGTTTGAGTGTGGCAAACACTTTTCCCGGGCCCAGGGGAAGGGCGTCACCCTGGAAACCGCGTATGGCGGCGACTCCGAGCCGGCTCACGAGATAAGGGTCCTCGCCGTAAGTTTCCTCGATTCGTCCCCAACGAGGATCACGGGCCACGTCCACCACGGGCGCCAGAACCATCTGCACGCCGCGAGCGCGGATCTCGCGACCGGCAATCGTAAATACACGAGTCAACAGCTCGGGATCCCAGGAGCTGGCAAGGGCAAGTGCCTGCGGAAAGCTGGTGGCGTCGCGCGCTGCATAGCCGTGCAGGCCTTCTTCGTGGAACAGCACAGGGATTCCCAGCCGTGTCTGCTTCACGGCGTAGTGCTGAATTGCATTCACCAACGCAACGGTTTGTTTGGCGTCCCGATACGGGTGCTCCAGCGGGTCGCCGGTGCCCCGCAGGTCACTGGGGCGGGCTATCTGGCCGATACCGGCCGGGAACACCTTGTGGGCCCTGATCGGATCGAAGTCGTTGCCGGGCGTGAATATTTCCTGCTTCCGGGTCCACACCGTCGTGAGCTGGGCGATTTTTTCTTCCAGTGTCATGCGCCCGAGCAGATCCTCGATGCGCTGATCCACCGGAGCGCGCGGATTCAGGTAGGGCGGGGTAGTCCCAGCATGCGCCGTTACCGATAGGAGCGCCGCCACGCCGGTGAAAAAGCGGGCCCGAAGCCTGATCGCCATGAGATCCCCCCGAGTATGTGCAATCTCTGGATATGGTAGCGCTATCATAACGCGTACCGGGCGCATACGGGAAGCACAGGGACTCGTAGTATCCGAGGTCATGCTCCGGCGCAGCGTAACCCGCGGGCAGGGGCCGCTTGGAGAGTGACTGGAAGTAGGCAATGCTGGCATCGCGCCACCATTTCGCTTCCTTTTCCTGGATGGCCAGGAAGGAACTCACCTCGTTGAATCGTTCTGGGTCCACGTAGCTTTGCAGGCCCGCCCAGGTCTTGCGCATGCCCGACACTGTTTGAACACCTGCCGAGTAGCGAATGACCAACTCGTCCCATAACGTGCGGCCGGACCTGGTGCGGTAGTCCCACGGGAGATGGTGGAACCACAACAGAAGCTGTTCGGGCGTGCTCGATGTTCCGGAGAATTCCGCGGCAACCTCTTTGGCGTATTGTGCTACCGCATTGCTTCCTGTTGCGGTCCTGTCGAACCCAATCCCTTGGGCGTCAGCGCGGTTGTAGTACGTGGAGGTCCAGTCGGCCCGTGACCCTCCAGTAACCCACGGCCCCGGCCCATAGTGACTGTTGCGAGCCATCTGGTGATGCAGCCCCAGCGGTGTCATGTAGTTCACCGCGGCTTCGCGCGAGCCCATCATCATGTCAACAACCGGCTCGACAAACGCCGGCTCGTTGGTGAAGGTCATCTTCACCCAGTCTTCCGCGATATTGCGCGAAGAGCTCAGCGGGTTCCACGCCAGTCGGCCGAAGGCGTACCAGTTCGCTTGATCGAACTGCGACCCGGTCCAATTGCGATCGGATCCGATGTTGGCCACTCCGGCCATGCCGGTGGTGCGGTAGCCGAAGAGGCTGCCGTCAATGACTTTGGCGACCGTGGAGTCGCGTCCGCGGGCGTAAGTGTCGGAACGCAAGGTCTCTTCGAACAGCGGCGCCAGGTACACCAGGTGCGTCGCGAAGCCGAGATATTCCTTGGTGATCTGCACTTCCAACACCAGCGGCGTGTGCGGTGTTGCACCGAACAGCGGATGGAAAGGCTCGCGCGGCTGAAAGTCGATGGGGCCGTTCTTGACCTGCAGGACGACGTTGCCGCGGAACTGTCCGTCCAGGGGCACGAACTCCGAATACGCCTGCTTGGCGCGATCCTGCGGTTCGTCCTTCGAGTACACGAACGCCCGCCACAGGATGATCCCTCCATGTGGGGCGATCACGTCCGCCAGCATGTTGGCTCCCTGCGCATGGGTGCGATGGTAGTCCTGCGGGCCGGGCTGACCTTCAGAGTTGGCTTTCACCAGGAAGCCGCCGAAATCCGGAATCAGTGCATAAATCTCATCGACCTTGGCTTTCCAGAAGGCGCGCACCGCCGGGTCGAGGGGATCGGCCGTCTTCAGGCCCCCGATTTCAACGGGCGCACTGAATCGCGCGGTCAGGTAGACATGCAACCCGTACGGCCGAAACACGTTGGCCAGAGCGGCATATTTGCGCAAGTAGGGCGCTGTCAGCCCGATGGGGCTCGGGTTGACATTGGTTGGCACCGTCCCGTTGATGCCCAACGACGCACACGCCCGAGCATAGTCGGTGTAACGCGGATCGAGGTAGTCCGGCAGTTTTTGCCAGTCCCAGATGGATTGGCCTGCGTACCCGCGTTCCACTGAGCGGTCGAGGTTGTCCCAGTGATTCAGGATGCGGTGTTGGATGCGCGGCGCGTCGGTGATGTCCAGCGAGTCGATCGGTTGTTGAGTCTGGATCAACCGCAGGAAATGAAACACGCCATAGAGGACGCCTGCGTCACTATTGGCTGCAATGACGGTGATCCGGTGGCCGGCGTGGGTCACGGTTCGGATCACATAGCCCTCGGGGCCGGCTGCGGCGAGAAAAAGGGGCACCTTGTCGATCAGAGGCGACGCCCGGGGCGTACCCAGGAGGATGCTGCCGTTCCGGGTCGGCTGGGCCGCCAGCGGCTCGCGCCGGCCGAGCAATCCCGAGAGCCCACGGGACAGCTCGGATTGCGCCAGCGCCAAAGACGGCGGTGCGGCGATCTCAGTCGCCGCGTTCTGGTAATGCTCGCGCAGCGATTCGTTTGCGATCGGGCGGTAACGCAGCCACAGCTCGTAGCCGTCCTCCGCGTGAGCCGGCGCGGCCGCCGCCATAACGAGCAACGCCAAGAGCAAAGCGAATCTCATGCCGGCATGGTACCGCTACCATTGGCTGGGTGGCCAGTGCCCTTCATTGGGCCTGGCTGTCACACCCAGCAGCTTTGCAAGCAATGCATAGATGTTGATGTTGTCGAACACCGGCTCGGTCAGGTGTTGTTGGAATGAGGGTCCGTGCGCGACGAACAACGCCCGCATGAGCGGATCGTTGTTGTCATACCCGTGCTCGCCCAGTAGCGCGCGTGCCCGCTTGGACTCAGCGGCAGCGGTGCTGACTATCCATCCATCGTCGGTGAGGCACACGATTGCGGGAATCCGCGCGTTGTGTCCGTAGTGGTATTTCCGCGGCACCGCGCTCTTTTTCCAGCAATGCAAGTGAGGCTGCGGTGCCAGCAGCGCGCGCGCCACTTCGGCTTCGTAACCGGGCTTGGGATTGATGCCCGCATTGACAATCGAACTCTCCAGCTCGATGTGATCGACATTGACTATCTTGTCGAGCAGCACGATCCGCTCCGATGAGGTAGCGCTCATGCCGTGATCTGAAAGGACGAGCAGATTCGTAGTCTCCAGCATTCCACGCTCGCGCAGTCCCGTCACGAGGCGGCCAAGAGCCGCGTCGACGGTGACGATGGCTTCATCCGTTTGCATGGAATCCGGCCCGTAGTTGTGGCCGGCGACATCCACTTGCTCGAAGTACAAGGAGATAAACGACGGGCGCTGCTCAGGAGGCAGGTCGAGCCAGGCCAAAACCTGGTCGACCCTTGCGTTCGGTTGAACGTTCGAATCGAAGAGCTGCCAATATGACGGGCGCGTACCTTGTATCTCTGCCTGTGTGCCGGGGTAGAAGACGGAGGCAGTGCGTAAGCCTTGTTTCTGCGCGGTAATCCAGATGGGCTCCGCTTCATCCCACCAGCGCCCGTCCGTATTGGCCGCGCGGTTGGGCGGACTGAAGTTCCCAAGCACCGGGTCGCGCATGGTGTTGTTCACCACCCCATGCTGGTCGGGGTAAAGCCCCGTGACGAGTGTGTAGTGGTTCGGATAGGTGAGTGAGGGAAAGACCGGTCGCATGCCCGCGGCGTGGAGTCCCTCGGTCGCAAGCGAGGCCAGAACGGGTGAATGACCGCGAGCGAGATAGTCCGCCCTATAGCCGTCTATGGACACCAGAATCAACGGTGGTTGAGCCGCGGTGGCAGCCTCACAGACCACCACTAGCAACAAGAGGGCAGCCAAAAGCCTCTCTATAGACCTGAACCATGGGCTCACGGGGTGTCTCCATTGATTGCAACGTCCGCTTTAGGGCACATTTCCGGATGCGCCCCCCGCTCTAGCAATGACAGAACGATTACAGCGGGAGCGTACATTGCTAAATTAAGGGCTTGGGTGCCTAGCCCCAAGCGGGCAGATGAGGGAGAACGATGGTGAATGCAGTCGAGGACTGTGTAGCTTCGGAATCCGATGACACTTCCCAAGGGAGAAGCCCTCCGGCTACGCCAGTGGCCGGTGTCACTGCGCGATCGATGGAAAAGCGCACGGAGCGTTCCTTTGAGGGGCGACTTTTGTCGCGCCTGCTGACCTTCCTGGGTGACCCGGCCCTCGAGTTCGTACTGTGGACGGGGGAGAGCGTGCGACCCGCGATCGTTGCAGAACCCGTCGCTCAACTGCGGATTGCGGACCGCACCGCTTTGTACGGTCTTCTGGCCGATCCACAAGTCAGCTTTGGCGAGTCCTACAGCCAAGGTCGAATCGGTGTCGACGGCGATCTGGTCGGGGTACTCGAAGCTGTCTACCGCGCCAGCACCACTGCCAAGCGCCGCTTCTCCGTTCTGCGCCGGGGTGTCGAAATGATGCGCCGCCGGCGCGTGAACACCCTCCACGGCTCGCGCGACAACATCCATCATCACTACGACATCGGCAACAAGTTTTATTCGTTGTGGCTGGGCAGGACGATGGCGTACACATGCGCCTACTACCCGACATCCACTACTTCTCTCGATGATGCGCAAGTAGCGAAGATGGACCACGTCTGCCGCAAGATGCGGCTGAAGCCCGGCGAGAGCGTCGTCGAGGCCGGCTGCGGCTGGGGCAGTCTCGCCATCCACATGGCACAGCACTACGGCGTCAAAGTGCGTGCATTCAACATCTCGAAGGAGCAGGTGGCTTTTGCGCGCGAACGGGCGCAGCGTGAAGGACTCGGTTCGTCCGTTGAGTTCGTGCTGGATGACTATCGCAACATTACCGGCAAGTACGACGCTTTTGTCTCCGTGGGAATGCTCGAGCATGTGGGCGTCGAGAACTATCCTACATTGGGCCGCGTAGTATCCCAGTGCCTGGGTAACGTCGGCCGCGGCCTGATCCACTCCATCGGCCGCAACTTCCCCGCCCAGATGCACCCCTGGATTGAAAAGCGCATTTTCCCGGGCGCGCATCCGCCATCCCTCGCGGAGATGATGCAAATCTTCGAGCCGTGGAACCTTTCGATCCTGGATGTCGAGAACATCCGCTTGCACTACGCACGCACCCTGCGTCATTGGCTGGATCTGTACGAAGGCGCGAGCGACAAGGTCGCGGAGATGTTCGACGAAAAGTTCGTGCGGATGTGGCGGCTGTACCTGGCCGGGTCGATAGCCGGTTTCACTACCGGTACCTTGCAGTTGTTCCAGGTGTTATTCGCACCGGGTCACAGCAATGACGTACCCATGACCCGTGACTACATGTACGCCCGCTGATTCGAAAACCGTGCGCACCTGCGATGTCCTGATTGTTGGTGGCGGACCTGCCGGGTCCGCTGCCGCTCGCGAGCTCGTCGCGCGTGGGGTCGATGTGTTGATACTCGACAAGGAGAGCTTCCCGCGCCTGAAGCTGTGCGCCGGCTGGATCACCCCCGAGGTACTCCGCGACCTCGAGCTCGACCCCAAGGCCTATCCACACCGCTTCCTGACCTTCGAGCGCCTGCATATTCACGTGAAGGGGCTCGGCTTTCGCGTCGGCAGTGTGCAGCACTCCATCCGCCGCTTTGAGTTTGACTCGTGGCTGTTGCAGCGCTCGGGAGCACCCGTTGTACAACACACGGTTCGCAACATTCGCGCCGATTCCGCCGGTTACGTCGTCGACGATGAGTTCCGTTGCCGTTACCTCATTGGCGCGGGAGGAACCCGCTGCCCGGTCTATCGCGCGTTGTTTCGCGAAGTGAACCCGCGGGTCACCGAGCTTCAAACCGTGACTCTCGAGCACGAAATCGAATACGACTGGAAGGATCCCACCTGTCACCTGTGGTTCTTTGAAAAGGGTCTGCCGGGCTACTCGTGGTATGTACCCAAGCAGAACGGCTGGCTGAATATCGGCATTGGTGGCATGGCCGAGCGAATGAAGGCCAGTGGCGATGACATCAAACGCCACTGGAGCCGCTTCGCCGCCATGTTGGATCGGACCCTGGCGCCCGGCGCCCACTACGAACCGACGGGCTACAGTTATTTTCTGCGTGGGCGTGTCGATGTAGTGCGCCGGGACAATGCGTTTATAACCGGCGACGCTGCGGGTCTCGCCACGCGGGATATGGCCGAGGGCATTGGGCCTGCCATCCGCAGCGGTGTACGCGCGGCGCAGTCAATATTGGACGGCAAGCCGTATCGCCTCGACGATGTCACGGGTGCCAGCCTCGGGGGAGGGTGGGTCAGCCGGGGGCTGGACTGGGCAATGACCCGCGGCCTCGCCGCCTGACGGCGCCCAAGGCACCTCCATCGCGTTGCGCGCCCCGCGCGAGCCTATTTTTGGTAGCATGCGCGCCCTCGCGCTACGACCTCGGCCGTTTCACTAGCCGTTCGAGGATATCGACGTAAGCTGATGATTTAGCGACGGAAGGGTGGCAGAGCGGTTGATTGCTCCAGTCTTGAAAACTGGCGTCCCTTCACGGGGACCGTGGGTTCGAATCCCACCCCTTCCGCCAATCACATGCGATAAGAGACGCTGTGTGCCGGTCTCCCTCCCGGTAGTCGCAATCCGAGGTCGAGATGAAATTGCTCCGCGCGTGCACGTTGGGTCTGCTGGCGCTCATGGCGAATATCAGCATGGCTGGAACCTGGATCGCGCCGCCGGCGGGCTCGCCGGTGGGGCTCATGCAGCGCCTGGATCGCGCGACGTGGATCGCCGCCGGGGCGAAATCGTCAGAGCGCGTCGTTTACGTCTTCACTGACCCGGACTGCCCGTTCTGCAACGATCTGTGGAAGGCGCTACAAACCGCGGCTCGTGCTCCGGATGTGCAGATTCGCTATCTGCTGGTGGCCGTCATTGATGCCGACAGCAAGGGCAAGGCCGGGGCGATTTTGGAGTCGAAGGACCGGGCGGCGACATTGAGCCAGGCGGAGCGTAACTATGACCGCGGCGGCATTGCGCCCAAGGCCACCTTGTTGCCCGCGACGAGCGAGACGATTTCATTCAATGGCGACCTGATGAGCGCTCTGCATATCTTTGGCACCCCCGGGCTGATCTATCTCGATGAGCACAACCAGGTGAAGGTGTTCGCCGGCATGCCGGATGAGAAGCAGTTGCAGGCCATAGTGGGCAAGAGATGATCCCGCGCGGGGCTGCCGCGACCGGGACGATTTACCCCGCAACCTGCTGCCACGTCGCCAGCAGTCGCGCGGCACTACGTGCGGCCAGTGCGTGAACGGTGAAGGTTGGGTTCACACCGGCGCTGGTCGGGAACAGTCCGGGTCCTGCAATAACGAGGTTGGGTATTTCGTGCACCTGGCCGTAACTGTTTGTCACAGAGTTACCGGCCGCGGTTCCCATGATCGTGCCGCCCATGATGTGCATGCTGCCCGGCGGGCCGGTCCAGACTTCTTTGGCGCCCGCGGCGTGCATGACCTCCTTGCCCTCCGCCAGTGAGGCTTTCCACAATGCAACGGAGTCGGTGTGTGTGTCATGGGTGATGCGCGCGATGGGAACCCCGTGCTTGTCGTTTTGATCGGTTAGTGTGACGCGATTGTCCGCCACCGGCAGGTCTTCGCAGACCGCAGTCATTCCAGCGAAGCCACGTGTGGCGCGCTTCAGAAAATCGTGGAGCGCCGGACCGAACAGATCGGGGCGCGTGGTCGCGATGCCGAGCAGATCGTTGGGTTTGACAGCCTGTGCAATCATCCACTGGTAGCTGCCGAACGCGCCGCTCCGGGCATGAGTCGTTTTGGGGTAACTGTCCTGGTTTACGAGTTGCCCACCGAAGGCGCCCATGTAGGGACGGGTGTCTTCGTCAAACAGTCCATACACCAGGCCGGCGGCATGCGTCATGATGTAGCGGCCGACGAGCCCGGCCGAATTCCCCAGACCCTGCGGATGCCTGGGGCTGGCCGAGGCGAGCAACAGGCGCGGATTTTCCACGGCGAATGCGGCGAGTACCACGACCTTGGCGCTCACAGTCTTGCGTGAGCCGTCCGTCAACGTGACTTCGACCCCAACAGCCCTGGTGCCGTCGTCGCTCGTCAAAACTCTCGTGACGGGGGCGTCATTGACAAGGATTGCGCCCGCGGCGGTGGCCTTGGGCAGGTGAACCGTGAGTGGATTCGCCAATGCGCCGATCGGACACCCTGAGTCGCACCAGCCGTCCCACAAACAAACAGGCCGGCCATTGAAGATGGTGCTGGTGACGGCCATTGGCAAGGGCGCCACGGCCTTGCCGAGCTGGGTAAACCCGCGAGCAATGACCTCGCCTTGAGGGAAGACGGGCACTGCCGGCATGGGATAGGGAGCACCCGGGGGACGCCAGATTTCCCTGGCGGCATCGCCGGAGACTCCCGCTTCCTGTTGTACGGCGTCGTACCAGGGTGCGAGATCCGGATACTTCAGGGGCCAGTCGAGCCCGCGGCCGTGCCGCGAATGCATGTCAAAATCTTCCGGATGCATCCGGGGCCAGACGGCGTAGTGGTGCATGGCCGCGCCGCCGGTACCGTAGCCGGAGTTGAATACGAAGCCGACGGGATTCCTGCCTTCATCCAACACCGCGGGACCGGTCCATTTGACGCGCCGGGCATACAGTGTCGAGCTGATGAGATGTCCCGCGCCCCGCTCGGGTCCGGCCTCGAGAATCAGGACGCGTTTGCCGCCTTGCGCCAGGTGTGCCGCCATGTTGCTGCCTGCGGCACCGGAGCCAACCACGACGACGTCGACAGGATCGCTCGGCAGGCCGGCTGACGCGCGGCTCATTCGCCCCACCGGCTGGGAGGCTCAATGTGAGCCATGTAAGGCACTCCCAGCTTCTCAAAACCGCTCTTCGTGCCATACATCACATCGACGGCGTCGCTGCGAAGCACGAAATAGAACAATCCGGCCGGGGGCCCTTGCCAGCCTTCGACTTGGCCGCCTGACATCTTCGTGACCAGTGCGGTGGCTTGCTCCCGCGACAGGTTCGTCCATGCCTTCCCATACATTGCGCGCGCCAGCGCGTCGGTTGCCCGCAAGCCGCCCTCATAGAATCCTGTGAACGGCGCTGTGACTTCGAGGTACTTGATCATCAACATGCTGTCGGCGGGATCAGCGGAAAGCTGGTGATCGATGTAGTGAGCAAGCCCCGCCACCGAGCTTCCCGGCAGGAGAATCTCACCCAGAGCGTCCAGTACCGCAACGCTCCCGGCGCTGAGCGTGCGGAAGGGCACGTCCGCCGCCCGTGCCTGGGCGGGTGTCATCTTCTTCTGACAGCCCGCCAGTGCGAATGTCAGCAGCGCGCCGCTGACAATAAAATCCCTTCTAGCCACCCGGCGCGGTTCCTGCCACGCCGGGTCCCTATCAAAATTTGTATTTGACATTGAGCCCCGTCCAGCGCGGCGGCTGGTACGACACTTCGTTACAGCCGCACAGCGTCGCCAGGTCGAATCCCTGAACGCCCTGGTGGGCGTTGTTCAGGTTTTTCACATCCACGTTCACCTGCCACTTCTCATTGGTCGACGTCCAGCCGGCGCCGGCATCAACGAGCAGTGCGGCAGCGAACTGATCGGCCGCGAAATTACGCAGGTTGTAATAGAACTTGTCCGTGTAGTGCCCACTGCCGCGCACGTGGAGGAAGCCCCACGGCATTTCCCATTCGTAACGCACCATGGCGGTGGCCGTAACAGGCGGTGAGTAGGTTGGTTTGACATCGCGCGGCGGCAACGGCGAACCGAATCGCAGTGGAATGTCCTCGACTATGGCATTGAACCAGGAACCGCTGAGAATGACATCCAGTCCCTTGACGGGCGAGAGCTGCAGGTCCATCTCGGCGCCCACGTTGTGCGCATCCGCATTGATGACCACGCCGCCGACACCGACAAACAGGAAAGCCTGGTAGTTCTTGTAGTCATAGTAGAAAGTCGCGGCGTTCAGGCGCGCATGGCCGTCCAGGAAGGTTGACTTGAAGCCCGCTTCATAGGCGTACAGTGTCTCCGCTTTGTACGGCAGGGATTGATTCAGGCCCGAGCCGAGGTATGCACCCAACAGCGGTGCATTGAAGCTGCCGGCCTTGACGCCGCGGTTCACGCCGCCATAAATCATGAAGTCATTCGTGAGGTGATAATCGAGCTGCAGCTTGCCGGCCCACAGGGTGTTCGCGCTGGTGTCCGAAGCGAAGTAGGGGTCGCCGGCCCCGAATGGGTTGTGAAGGAACGGCCCCTGGTTCACGCTGTAGTTGCTGTCCGTGGCAAACACACCGATACCCGTATGAAAGGACTTGTGCTCGTCAATCACGCGAGCGCCGATGATGCCGGTCAGCTTGCTGGTGAAGTCGTACTCGAGCTGGCCGAACAGGCTCGTCGAGTTGGTCACCAGCTTGGCGACGGTCCCGATGTCGACCGGTTGAATGAATGTGCCCACGATGCTGTTGGCCGGGGCCTTCAGGCCGTTGTCGGAGTGGTTGTCGATATTCAGATAGTAGAGGCCGGTCACCCAGCGCAGGTGATCGGCTTCGCCATTGAGACGGAGCTCTTGCGTCGCGCTGGTGGCGGCGACGCCGGCATAGTTGGCCAACTGGTTACCGGGCCCTGAGTCAACATCAATGAACAGAAGCTTCTTGTAGTCCTTGAAGTCCGTGATGGACGTGAGCGTCATACCACCGGGGAGTTTCCACTCGACCCGGCCATTGACGCCCCACGTTTGGACGAAGCCGTTGTTCTCGAAGGCGAAGTCGCCGCTGGTGTTGGTCCCGGGGCCGTCCGGATCGATATAGCCGAAGAAGTCGCCGCCCGGCACGGGGCGGGCGCACAGAGTTCCGATGGCGGCGCACGGCGACAGCGAGCTGCCGTCAATGGCATTGGCACCGCCGTCGCCATTGCCCTGGATCGTCAGCCGGGTCTCGTTGGCGGGTGTGTTGATCACATTGATCAGCTCACCGGCCGAGTTGGCAACACCAATGGTGGATTTCGATTGATATGGACCCGTTGGCTCCTTGGAGTGCGCGTAGTTGACCGACAGGCGCATCAGCAGGCCATCGTTCGGCTTGAAGTCCAATGTACCGCGCAGCGCGTAGGTGTTATCACCACCCAGGTCGGCTCCCGCGCCGTTGCCGGGAGACAGCCCCGCGAGGCCGGCGGGTGCGCCATACGGATATAGGTTGTTCAGGTAGGCACTGCTGTGGTTGTACATCCCGGCAATGCGTCCCGCGACCGTATCGCTGAACGGTCCGGTGACGGCAGATTCGATGCGCTCCGACAGCCCATGCGTTTGGCTGTCAAAGCTGCCGAAGGTGGCGTCCGTGTAGCCCTCGACCTTCTCGAAGTTGGGCTTGCGGGAGATGTAGTGGACCAGGCCGCCGGTTGCGTTTCGGCCGAAGAGAGTGCCTTGGGGCCCCTTGAGTACTTCGACGCGATCGATGTCGTAAACCGCGAATGTCTGCGCCTGCGCGATGGCTATGTAGCCTTCGTCCAGGTACACGGCGTTCGGCGCTTCCACGATGTCGTTGAAGTCGTTCTGCGTGACGCCGCGGATAGTGAACTGAGTGTTCTGGCCGGCCAGGTTGCCGGAGATGTGCACGCCCGGCGTGAACGCCGCGACATCGAAGCTTTCCTGCACACCGAGGGCCTCGAGCTGGTCCCCGGTGAAGGCGTTCATGGTGATGCCGACGTCCTGGATGTTCTGCTCGCGCTTTTGCGCCGAGACGACGACTTCCTCGAGAACATTCTGAGCGAAGGCCGGCAGGGTGGTGAGAGCCGCGGTTGCGAGCGCGGCCGACCCGGTGATTCGGCAAAGGAACGATTGAGCCACGTTGACTCCCCGTGACCGGCTGTTGCGCCGGCGTTTTATAGACCCCTCGTAATCATCAACCCCACACCGGGCGCTTGTCCCGATGGTACGGCCTCCAGTGATTTTTATTCTGGGATGCCGTTAATTTTACGTGTGATTTACACTACATGTTACGGTTAAAACTATAGGTGTCAAGCAATGGCCTCTTCCGGGAACGCGCGCCGCGGCGCGCGCGTATTGGACAAGCACTGGCATCTGGCCACGGATGATTTCGAGGTGGGGCTCACGGAGCTGGAATTTTCAATTTTCCGGGTGTCGGCCGCGTTCGAACGCTGGCAGGCCGACTGCCTGGGCTGTTGTCATGGCCAGCCGTTTTCAGGCACGGACACCGCGCTGCTGCACGTGATTCGCATGCACGAGCGGCCGAAGGGCATTTCGGAGCTGGCCCGACTATTGAAGCGCGATGACTTGTCCAACCTGCAGTACGGCACTCGCAAGCTGTTGAAAGCCGGCTTGATTGAGAAATCCCGCCAGGTGGGGGCGAGCAAGAAGGACGTGACCTACCAGGTCACGGCGCTGGGTCGAGATGTCACCGACAAATACGCGTCGTTCAGAAAGGAGCTGCTGATCTCCGTGACGCGAGCAACAGCGGGCAAGGTCGACTTTGAAACACTGGCCCGCGCCCTGACCATGATGTCAGCGATGTACGACCAGGCATCCTGTGTTGCGGCTACGCACCGGTTGCCACTATAGGCTCGATCACTTTCGCAACCGACAGCAACGCGGCATCCGTGTTGGCAAGTCCAAACAGGGACAAACCGACAGGCGCCGTTTCAGGATCGTGACAGGGCAGGGAGATCGCGCAGCCGTTGATGAAATTGACGATGCTCGGATTGCGGAGTGTGAGCCCATTGGCCCGCACGTAGGCATCATCGGATGCGAGCTCGGCAACGGCAGGCGCCACGATCGGAACCGTCGGCATGAGCACGGCATCAAACTTCCGGATCCGGCGCGCAACCCGGGCGGTGAAATCGATGCGAATGTTGAGCAGGTCGATGTAGTCCGCGGCGTCCTGCTCGCGACCCCGCAAGATTCTCACGAGGACCCGCGGATCGTAGCCATCGGCGGCTCGTGCCAGTTGCGGGCGATGCCAGGCATAGGCTTCCGCGGCGGAAATGCCGCCCTTGCGGTTGATTTCCGGCAACTCACCGAGCTCCGGCACCGCCACATCCGTCAGCTTGACGCCCGCCTCGCGCAAGGCCCGCAGGGCACGTTCAAAGCTGGCGGCCACGGTCCGGTCGAGACCGTCAGTGACATAGTTGGTCAGCACCGCCACATTGAGATCGCGGGCCGTGAGCTCGGGGACCGGCTCGAACGCCTGGCCGGACAGAACGGCATCGAGAGTGGCGCAACACGCCACGGAATTGGCCAGCGGACCGATGGAGTCGAGCGAGGTCGAGAGGGGATAGGCACCGGCCAACGGAACGCGGCTGGCGGTTGGTTTGAAGCCCACGATGCCACACAGGGCGGCCGGGATGCGGCACGAACCGCCGGTGTCAGTTCCCAATGCACCATACGCCATCGCATCGCTGATGGAGACCGCCGCACCGGAAGATGATCCACCGGGTATGCGGCCTGTGGCGCGGTCCCAGGGATTCAAGGGCGTGCCGTAGCTGGGATTCAGTCCCAGACCGGAAAAGGCGAATTCGGTCATGTTCGTACGGCCGATGACAACGAATCCCGCGGCTCGCAGTCGCGCCACCGCTCGGGCGTCGCGCTCGGCCGCGGGCGCCGCTTTGAGGACCGTCGAGCCGGCCAAGGTGGTATCGCCGGCCACATCGAACAGATCTTTGATGGAAACGGGAATTCCGGCGAAGGGGTTCAGGTGTGCCCCCTGCCGGCGCATGCGGTCATAAAAGTCCGCGGTCGCAAGCGCCTGTTCGCCATAGACCTTGAGGAAGACACGCGCGCCTTCACCTGTATTGGCGGAGATTCGAGCCAGGCACTCCGTGACGAGCTGGCGGCTGGTCACTTGCTGCGCACCGAGCCGGATCGCCAGTTGGGCCAAGGTGGTCTTTGCTCGAGTGGTCACGAGTACTCCTGCGGTGAGTCTTCCGGGCGGGCGATTGTAAGCCAAACGAAACCAACCCCGCCGCGGCGCAATCCTTATTGAACGATCGATAAATAGTGACGCGGCCCCGGCACTGACCCTATACTGCCGATCGCGCGAGTCTGCTGGGGTCCGTTGGATGGCGCGTCATTCGCGATTCGATCTACTGTTCGAACCGGTCCGTATCGGGCCGGTCACCGCACCCAATCGGTTTTATGCCGTGCCGCACGCGAGCGGCATGACCAACACGATGCCGCGCATGCGCGCGGGCTTTCGCGAAATGAAAGCGGAAGGCGGCTGGGGCGTGGTCTGCACGGGCTACGTTTCCGTGCATCCCACTTCTGACGATTCGCCGCTGCCCTATGCAACTCTCTGGGATCAAAACGATATCCGCGCGCATGCCATGATGACCGACGCCGTGCACAAACACGGCGCGCTGGCGGGCATCGAGTTGTGGCACGGCGGTGGCTCCGTTTCGAACAAGACCAGCCGCTTGCCGCCCCTGTCGCCCTCGGGAGTGTCCTGGATGGCGACCCATGTAGGATTCATGGGCAATCAACGCTCCAGGGCCATGGAGCCGGGTGACATCCGCAATCTGCTGCTATGGCAGGCGGAGGCGGCTCGCAAAGCCAGAAGCGCCGGCTTTGACATCATCTACGTGTATGCCGGCATGGGGTATCTGCCCTACGAATTCCTGCTTCCCGAATGGAATCAGCGCACCGATGAATACGGTGGCTCGATGGCCAACCGGGTCCGCATCGTCAGGGAGTTGCTGGAGGTGACTCGGGATGCGGTCGGGGATACGTGTGCAGTGGCACTGCGCATCAGCCTGGAAGAGCTGCGCGCACGGCATAGCGATCGTGCCGCCTCCGAGGCGCACGAAGTCGTGGAGTTGCTGGCGGATGTGCCGGACCTCTGGGACGTAAAAATGGATTCGAGCCCCACCGACTGCTCACCGTCGCGTTTCACGGGCGAGGGCAGCCACGAGCCGGTCATCGATTTCGTCAAGCAGATCACGAAAAAGCCGGTCGTGGGCGTCGGGCGCTTCACCTCTCCGGACACAATGGTGTCGCAGATCAAACGCGGCGTGCTCGACCTGATTGGCGGCGCGCGTCCATCCATTGCGGATCCGTTTCTGCCGCGCAAAATCAACGAGGGCCGCGAACAGGATATCCGCGAATGCATTGGCTGCAATATCTGCATCTCGAGCTGGCACGACAGTGTGCCGGTTCGCTGCACGCAAAATCCCACCGCCGGTGAGGAGTGGCGCCGCGGCTGGCATCCCGAACGATTTGCAACCACCGCCAGTCCGTCATCGGTGTTGATTGTCGGGGGCGGGCCGGCCGGGCTCGAATGTGCGCTGACGTTTGCCCGCCGCGGTTATTCAGTGTCACTGGCGGAAGGTGCCGACAACTTCGGCGGCCGCCTGCGTTTCGAATCCACACTGCCCGGGCTCGCGACCTGGGGCCGGGTTCTCGACTGGCGCCTCGGGCAGTTGCAGCGCCTGCCCAACGTGACTCTCTATGCCGGCAACGAGCTCTCGGTCACGGATATCCTCGAGCTGGAGCATCAGCGGGTGGTGGTCGCCACGGGCGCTCGCTGGACCCGGATGTTGTATTCAACACTCGAGCTGCCGGTCGGGGAGTTGGAGCAAGCCTATGTCTACACGCCGGACGATGTCGCCGCCGGTGCCTACATAGACGGGCCGATCGTCGTTTTCGACTACGACAATTACTACATGGGCAGTGCGATAGCAGAGCACCTGACACAGTTTGCCGACAGCGTCACGTACGTGACGCCGGCGGGACACGTGTCCGCGTGGGCGGTCATGACCAACGAGCAGCCCCAGGTACATCGGGCCCTCGCACATGCCGGGGTCGAGGTTGTCACGCTGTCCCGTGTCGTGAAGTTTGAGTTGGGTGAGCTGGTGATTGCCAATCTGTTCACGGGCGAAGAGCGGCGGTTGCTGTGCCGTTCGCTCGTAATCGTCGGCGCACGCATGGCCCGGGATGATCTGTACCAGGCGCTGCTGGCGCGCCGCCAGGAGCTGGCGCCTGCGGGTATCCTGTCAGTGGACCGGATCGGCGATGCGCTCGCCCCCGGGGCAATTGCCCATGCAGTGCATAGCGGACACCGGTATGCGCGGGAGCTCGATTGCCCACCGGGAGCCGAGCTGTACCGGCGGGACTCTCCCATTGTGGAGGATCCGCCCCGACTGTATGACGACGGAAGTGGGGAGCGCGCAGCCGTATGAATCTTGGCAATCTCGAGCCCACCTTGCCCTCGAGTTGGTATTTCTCCGAGGACATCTACGCTCGCGAGAAAGAGCGCATTTTTTGCCGGGAATGGCTCTGTGTAGCCCGCGAAGAGCAGTTGCCGGGACCCGGAGACTTCCTCGTTCTGGATGTTGTGGGTGAAAGCATCATCCTGCTGCGCAATCGGCAGGGCGTACTGCGATGTTTCTACAATGTCTGCCGGCATCGCGGCGCACGGCTGTGCCGCACCGATGGCGCCGGTCCACCAGGCCTCGCGGTCCAGGGCGGAGTCATTGTGGGCCGATCGATCCTGTGCCCGTACCACCAGTGGGCGTACGACCTGGACGGACGGCTCGTTGCCACACCGCACATGCCGGGCTTCGACAAATCGAGTGTCAGCCTGTATCCCGTAGGCGTTGAAAGCTGGGGTGGCTTTGTCTTTGTCAATCTCACCCCGGCCGAGGCCGGTGCCTTCAGCGCGCAACTCGGCGAGATTCCGCAACGTATCTGCCGCTACCCGCTTGCCGATCTGCGCATCGGCCACACGATTACCTACAACGTCGCGGCGAATTGGAAGTCGATCTGCGAAAACTACAACGAGTGTTATCACTGCGCCGGTGTGCATCCTGAGTTGTGCTCCGTCGTGCCGGCATTTCGTGAAGCCGGCGGCGCCGGGCTCGACTGGCTTCGGGGTATTCCACATCGCGATGGTGCGACCACGTTCACGTACAGCGGCACCACCACCCGTCGGGCGTTTCCAGGCCTCAACGAGGATGAGCAGGAGCGGCACAAAGGGGAGGTGCTGTACCCCAATCTGTTTGTGAGCCTGGCGAAAGACCACGTGGCCGCGTTCATTCTGCAGCCGCGCGGCCCGGAGCAAACCGACATCGTGTGTCATTTTCTGTTCGAGCCGGCCGCGATTCACGCGCCCGAGTTCGATCCGCAGGATGCCGTGGAGTTCTGGGATATCACCAACCGCCAGGACTGGGGCATTTGTGAGTCGGTGCAGCGCGGCATGCACAGCCGGGTGCACCAGCATGGTTACTACGCGCCCATGGAAGACTACAGTCTCGATATTCGTCGTTACGTGCGGGAGCGGCTCGGGCCGGAATCGTGTACTCGCTGATGCATCGGGTCCGCTGGCGGATCTACGCCTTCCTGTTTCTTTTTGGCTGCATTGCCTATTTTCAACAGAAGGGCCTCACGGTCGCCGCCGATCGGATCATGCCCGAGCTCGGCTTCAGCCAGATGCAGATCGGTTGGCTGGAGTGGGCCTTTGTATTGGGCTATGCGGCCTTTCAGTTTCCGGGCGGTGTGATCGGACAGCGCCTCGGTGCCCGTTTCATGTTTACCCTCATCGGTCTCGTCGCCTTTGTGGCGACGGTGCTCACGCCCGTGGCGCCGGTTGTGCTCAATGGCACCGCCTTGTTTGTAGTCCTGTTTGCCTTGCAGCTCATTGTAGGCCTGGCGCAGGGTTCGATCTTTCCCGTGTCCTCGGGAGTCATGGAAACGTGGTTTCGTCCCGAGCGCTGGGCCCTGATTCAAGGATTGCAGTCAATGGGCCTGCAACTGGCCGCGGCAGCCACACCGCCGCTCGTGGCCTATCTCATGAGCTCATTGGGATGGCAGCAGGCCTTGTTCTGGCCGGCTCTTCCGGCGGTCGCAGTCATCCTCCTGTGGGCGTGGTACGCGCGCAATTCTCCGCGGGAGCATCCTTCAGTCACTTCCGCTGAGCTCGCCGAGCTCGGTAAGGATGTTGATACGCCCGCGCCGGAGAAAGTGGACTGGCGGCGGCTGCGGCATCTGCTTGCGAACCGGTCGATTGTGCTGGCGACGTTGTCCTACATCTGCATGAACTACGTCTTCTACCTGATTTCCAACTGGTGTTTCCTGTACCTCGTGCAGGAGCGCCATTTCAACGTGCTGGAAAGCGGAGTGCTGGCAATCGTTCCGCCGCTGACGGCGGGCCTCGGTGCCGGCGTGGGTGGATCCCTCGTTGGCCTGATGTGTGCCCGGTTTGGTAACAAGTGGGGGTTTAGACTGATTCCGATGGTGGCGCTCCCTGTTTCGGGCGCCCTCCTGTTGCTCACGGTCAACCTCAGCAACCCGTACGCCGCTGTCGCGACACTGGCGCTGGCTTACGGAGTGGTGGAGCTGTGCGAAGGACCGTATTGGGGCGGAACCATGTTCGTCGCTCGGGCCGACACGATGTCGGCGACCGGAGTGCTGAACACCGGCGGCAATCTTGGGGGCCTCATCGGCATTCCCATCGTCGCCTACTTGTCGGGTCACGGGCAGTGGACCCTGGCATTCATTATTGGGGCGGTGTTTTCGGTTCTCGGCGCCGTTGCATGGCTGGGAATCGATGCGGATCAGCGGTTTGAGCCGCCGGACGAAATCGCCGCTTGACGCTGCAAACGGGTCTGTTATACAACCGTTTAATAATTTATATGACCGTTTAAATCGACGGGGGTGCGTGTGGTGGCGAAACCTAAACCTCTGATTGCGGCGGCGATCGCGGCGGCACTGGCGGGCGCGCGCAGCGTGCACGCGGCCGAGACCGGTGACCAGCCGGTGCTCCAGGAAGTCACCGTCACCGCCAACCGTCGCGAAGAGAACGTCCTCACAGTTCCTTACAACATCAGTGCGCTTTCTTCAGCACAGATCGAAGAGGCCAATCTCAAGGACTTGCAGAGCCTCACGCGCATGGTGCCGGGGCTCGTGTCCGCCGACCTGGGACCGCGTGCCAACAGTACGAACAGCAACCTCATCATCCGCGGCCTGAATGCCTCCGACCAGGGCTCGAGTTACTTCGGCCCGAACCTCGCCGTGCCGCTGGTGTCGACGTATCTCGATGATGTGCCACTGTTCGTCAACTTCAACCTGACCGATATCGAGCGTGTGGAAGTCCTGCGCGGTCCCCAGGGCACGCTGTATGGATCCGGTGCGGTGGGCGGTACCGTGAAGCTGATCCGCCACAAGCCCGATCTGGGTGTGTTCTCGGCGGAGGTGTCCGGTGACACCTCCGGAACCTACCATTCGTCAGGGCCTTCCTATTCATTCGACGGCATCATCAACATTCCGCTCGGCGACGCGGTGGCCGTGCGTGCGAATGCCGGATATTCCAAGCTCACAGGCTTCATTGACGGAGTGCATGCCGCACGCTTCGACAAGAACGGCCAGCCTTTGCTGGCGGACCCGGGCAATCCCCTCACGAGCGACTATCTGTATCAACAGATCAATGGCGTCGACAGCTCCAACAGCAAGTATGGCCGGGTGTCGCTATTGTGGAAGCCGGGTGACCGGTTCAATGCGCTCATCGACTATACGCACCAAAAAGATCACTCCGGAGGGTTCTCCTGGCAGGACGTGGCTTTCGACTATTCCACGGGTGATCCGCTGCCGCGTGCGCCGTATACCACGAGTCAGCGCATTCCGCAGCAGCCCTTGGATCGCACGCTCGATATCGGTGCGCTGACGCTCACATTGGATGCCGGTTTCGCGACCGTCACCTCGTCCACGTCGTATTACGACAATCGCTACGATGATGTGATCGATATTTCATCCGGCGAGCAGTATTACGCGACCCAGAGCCCCGCCTATTACGGCGGCTACCCACGGTACGCCGCTTTCAATTTCGATCATTCGTCCGACAAGTCGCTCGTGGAAGAGCTGCGCCTGGTATCGAAATCGGGTGGCCCCTGGGATTACATCGTCGGCGGCTTCTTCAGGGACCAGAAATCGCAGCTCACGGACCCCGAGACCTTCCCGGGTTTCGCTGCCTGGACGCATCTTCCGGGATCCGCCGATGCCTACAACTACTACGCCGGTACGGCATTCAACACGTTCGCCGATGTCATCGCCGATCGCAACGGCACCGATCCGGCCTCTCTGACACCAACCGACCTTTTCTACAACAACATCCGCCATACCCGCTTTCATGACCGGGCCCTCTATGCAGAGCTGACCCGGCACCTGACGGACAAATGGCAGGTGACCGGCGGTGCGCGCCAGTTCTGGCAGTCCTACGATCAGTCGGAAACGCAAATCTATCCGTTTGCCGGTGCTGTCTATTCCGATACTGGAGCGGACCCGCTGGGAGCGACCACCAGCGAGCAGTCGCAGTCTTACCGCAGCCACTTGTGGAAGCTGAACACTTCCTACGAGGTGTCGCCGGCGGCCCGCGCGTACTTCACTTTCTCGGAAGGGTTCCGTCATGGTGGCGCGAACTCATTCAAGATCTGTCCAAGCGGGGGCGTCGCACTCGGTGGTTGCGAGCCGTCACCGCAGACCGCGGCTCTGATTCCGTTTTCGCCCGACAGTGCGAAGAACTATGAGGTCGGCTTGAAGGGGCTGATTGCGGGCCGCATTCGCTACAGCGCCTCGGTGTATCGGGTTGATTGGCACAACATCCAGTTGGACGCTTATGCGCCGGTCACCGGCATCCAAATTGTGGTGAACGGCCAAAACGCCCGCAGCGAGGGCATTGAACTGGAAGTGCAGGCGGCCATCACCAGCAATCTGTCCGCGACCCTTGGCGGAAGCTACACCGATGCCAAGCTGACTGAAGATTTCGTGCGCGCCAACTTTGTTGGGCGCAAGGATGACCGGCTGCCGCTGGTTCCCAAGACACAGCTCACGGCCGCGGTGGACTACGTGGTGCCGTTGTTGCAGGACCGGGAGGTTTCTTTCCACGTGGATGCGGCCTATCGCAGCGATGTCAACACGTCGGTCAACAATCTGCAGGCTTCAACCGATTCGACTACCGGGGTGACGACCATCGGCGAAAATACATACTCCACGAATTTCCGCCACCTGGGCGGATTCACTACCTTGAATGCGGGTGTCGGCTTCCAGGCCAGCAAGGAGCTGAAATTCCGGCTGTATTGCAACAACCTGACCAATCAATTCGGCATTACCACGTGGTCGGTGGCGCGCCAACCGGAGCAATCAACGGAGTATGTTGCGCGGCCGCGGACGGCGGGCGTCAACGTTACTTACAGCTTCCATTGAGGTTGGCGTCGGCTGTCGCGCGATGAGCGCTCGGTGGGCGGTTTGGA
This sequence comes from Pseudomonadota bacterium, assembly GCA_018241505.1. Classification (GTDB taxonomy): domain Bacteria; phylum Pseudomonadota; class Gammaproteobacteria; order Steroidobacterales; family Steroidobacteraceae; genus 13-2-20CM-66-19. Next base: position 173,136 of record JAFEDS010000031.1, read on the forward strand.
TTGTTGGCCTGTTGTTGACCGGGGCTGTCGCCGCGCTCGTAGCCGGGGTGCCCGCTGACGCGCTAGTGCATAGTGGCGCGCAGCCGCCCGTGGCCGCGGCGGTAACTGGCGCGGCGGCGGTGACTGGTGCGCCGGCGGTGACTGGTGCGCCGGCAGTGACTGGTGCGCCGGCGGCGGATGACACGCTGAAAGTCGGCTCGGTGGTTTTGCATCGGTGCGATACGGGCGCGCCGTGGTGTGGCTACATCCAGCGGCCGTTGGGCTCCGGCACCATTGCCGTCTACTTCGAGTTCTATCCTCACACCGGTGACGGCCCGTCGGCGGGGACACTGGTCGCCACCGAAGGGGGGCCCGGATTCCCGGCGACTGAAACGCGCGATGAGTACCTGGAATTCTTCAGGCCCTTGCGCGCCACTCGCGATGTTGTCCTGATGGACAACCGCGGCACGGGACGATCCGGCGCGGTTGATTGCCGTCCCTTGCAGACCGACACGGACCTCACCGAGGCGAACGTCGGCCGCTGTGGCCGGTCGCTGGGTGCCAGGGTTGGCCTCTATAGCTCGGTGCTCGCGGCCGATGACCTTGCAGCCATCCTGGAGGCATTGGGGTCGGGACCCATCGATTTGTATGGTGATTCCTACGGTACGTTCTTTGGTCAGGTCTTTGCCGTGCGGCATCCCGACAAGCTGCGCTCGATCATTCTCGATGGAGCGTATCCGCTCGACGGTCCCGACTACGCCTGGTATCCCAACTATGCGCCGGCGATGCGCGCCAAGTTCGATCTGGCATGTGCACGTTCCGGTGGCTGCAGTCGATTGCCCGGCACGTCCTTGCAACACATAACATCTGCCCTGGAGTCTTTGCGGCACGAGCCAACGGCTGCGAAAGCGCAGGATGCTGACGGACGGATCCGCAGCTTCACTGCCGATGCTACTCAGTTGGCGATGGTCATGTTTGGCAGTGCTCCTGCGTATGCGAGCGTTCGGGAAACGGATGCAGCCGCTCGCGCTTACGTCGCAGGTGACACGGCTCCTTTGCTTCGTCTCATGGCGGAAACGCAGGTCAGTGTGGATTCGCGTGACGAAACGCGGTCACCGGCGTTGTTCAGTGCGGGCCTTGCCGCTGCTGTGATGTGTCAGGACGCCCCTCAGATATTCGACATGAGCCTGGATCCCGCGCGTCGAGCAGTCGCGCGTGAGCGCGCTCTTGCGCAGCGCCGGCGCACCGCGCCGGACACGTACGCGCCTTTCACAATCGACGAATATCGGGGAATGCCTCTCGATTATGCATTTATGGATGAGTGCGGCAGTTGGCCCGCAATCAGGGCCGACCAGGTCGCGTCAATGGCGAGACTGCGTAACTCGCCGTACCCGGACGTGCCCGCATTGATCATTTCGGGGGACCTCGACAACATGACTCCGTTGGCCGATGGAACGCTGGCCGCGAAACGATTCCCCCACGGTCGCCAACTCGTTGTGCCCAATGGCTTTCATGTAAATGCGCTGCCGCACTCGCGTAGTCCCTGTCCGGCGGACATTGCCCGGCACTTTATTGAGGCGCTCGAGCTGGGAGATACGAAGTGCCTCGCGTCGATCCCGGAGGTCCGCGTGGTGCCTGCCTTTGCTCGTAGCGTGAGGGAACTCGAACCGGCGCAAGCGCTCGAGGGCAATCAGTCGAGCCGCGGGCAACTACAAATGGTCACGGGGACGTTACTGACGCTGGGTGACGCCGTCGATCGTATGGGCTCCAACACCTCGGGCAAGTCGATTGGGTTGCGGGGTGGCACGATCGAGATTGCGACAGGCACAGACATGCAGCACCTGACGTTGCACGACGTCCGTTGGACCAACGATCTGCGAGTGTCGGGGACCCTGGCGTATCCCGGGCGTATCGGTAATGCGGTGGCTGACCTGGCGGTTGAGGGGCCGGAGGGTGTCAACGGCACGTTGAGAGTGCGTTGGACGGAGGGGGTGGCGAGGGCGCGGGCTCAGGTACATGGCGCCTTTGGGAAGGTGGCGGTTGCCTCGGAAGGCGCCGCGCCTTGACGGAGTTGGGATCGTCCAGAGCGCTTTCGAAGCCGCATCGGGGCGCTGGCGCCCGAAGCCCTATACGGCCTGCACGCCGCCCGCTACGCTGGTGAGATGGCCACCGCATCTCAATCGCCCAATGCCGCAAACGTGCGCCATCAAGAGGTGACACGCCTGCTGCAGAAGGGTGATCTGAACGCGGCTGCAACGCTGTGCGATCGCCTGATCGCGGAGTTCCCGCAGTTCCTTCCCGCCTGGCACACGTCGAGTTTCATAGCGTTGTGCCGGGGACAGATCGCAAGTGCATCGCAAATGATCCACCATGCACTCGCAGGCTCACCTTCCGACCCTCGATTCCTCTTGCAACAGGCCCGGGTGCTTGCCGCTCAACGGCGGTTCGCCGATAGCCTCACCAGTGCCGAGGCCGCCGAGAAAGGGGCGGCGCGCGACCCTGCATTGCTCGATGCCATCGGGTCCTTCTACAGCTCCATCGGTGAGCACGAACGAGCCTGTGGTGCTTATTCGCAGGCGATTGCCCTCGAGCCTTCGCAGGCGATCTTCTGGTTCAATCGAGCCACGGTACAACGCTTTCTCGGTCGCCTGGGCGCGGCGGAGGATGACTACGACCGCACCATTGCGCTACGGCCGGATGACTGCGAGGCGTATGTGAACCGTTCCGAGTTGCGCAAGCAGACACCCGATCGAAATCATGTCGAGGTAATGGAGCGCCTGCTGGCCCCGGGTGTTGCAAGCTGGCGGGGCGAGGTGCAACTCCATCACGCGCTCGCCAAGGAATATGAAGACCTCGGTAACTATTCAGATTCGTGGCGACACCTGGAAAAAGGCGCCCGGCTGCGTCGTAAGCATCTACAGTACGATGTTCGCTATGACACGGATACTGTTGATTGGATCATTGAGGCGTTCCCGGCGGCGCCCGCTGCATCCATTGGCGGCTGTCCGAGCCTGGAACCGATTTTCGTCCTGGGCCTGCCTCGCAGCGGTACGACTCTGGTTGAACGAATTCTCGGCAGTCACTCGCAGGTGTTTGCAGCCGGCGAGCTGAATCACTTTGCGTCTGCGCTTGTCAGTGCCGCGCTCGCGGGCAATGGCGGCCGCCCCTTGCCCCGACCCCAACTCATTGCCGCCACACGGGAGCTCGATTTTGCCGCCCTGGGTGCGGACTACCTCGAGCGCACGAGGCCGGCGACCTCGCAGCGGCCTCACTTCACTGACAAGATGCCCCTGAACTACCTGTACTGCGGGCTGATCCGGCGCGCGTTGCCCAATGCGCGGATAGTGCACGTGACTCGCCACCCCATGGCCTCCTGCTACGCTATGTTCAAGACCTTGTTCAAAGATGGATACCCGTTTTCATACGACCTGGATGATGTAGCCCGCTACTACGTCGGCTACCGCCGGCTCATGGATCATTGGCGCAACACGATGCCGGGCACTATCTATGACGTCAGTTACGAACAACTCGTCCGCGACCAGGAAGGCGAGAGCCGTCGGCTGCTCGCGGCCTGCGGCTTGGAATGGGAAGCGGGCTGCCTCGAGTTCCATCGCAACCCCGCTGTAACCACCACGGCGAGCGCATCCCAGGTGCGCCGCCCCCTGTATGACTCTTCGCTCCAACAATGGCGCCACTATGAGAGCCAGCTCGGCGGGTTGCGCAACCGGCTGCTCGCGGCCGGCATCCCGGCGGCCGAGCTCGGCGCGCAATAGGAAGCATCGCGAATGACATCCAACACGGTGTTCGATGAGGAAAGCTGTTACCGCGCCCGGGCGGATTTTCCTGCCCTGACGCGCAAGATCGACGGGCACGCGATTGCGTTCCTGGATGGTCCGGGTGGCACGCAGGTGCCCAAGCCGGTGATTGATGCGATGGTCGATTGCTACCACAACCGCAATGTCAACACGCACGGCAACTTCGCACCGTCGGCGGAGTCGGATGAGCAGATCCTGGAGGCGCGGTGCGCGGTCGCTGATATGCTGGGTGCCGCCGGGCCCGAGCAAATTTCGATTGGCCAGAACATGACTACGCTGGCGTTCTCGCTGGCGCGGGCGATAGGCCGCACGATCCGCCCCGGCGATGAGCTTCTCGTCACGCAACTCGACCATGAGGCCAATCGCGGGCCCTGGCAACTGCTGACGGAGCAGGGCGCGGTCGTGCGGGAGGTGCCGTTGCTGCCCACCGGCGAGTTGGACTACGCGGCCATGAAGCGTCTCATCACCGAGAAGACCCGGCTGCTGGCGTTGGGTTGTTCGTCGAACTCGATTGGCACCGTTAATGACATGAGACTGGCGCGGGAGCTGACGCGTTCCGTCGGGGCGCTGTTGATCCTGGACGCTGTGCACTACGCCCCTCATTTCCCCGTTCATGTGAATCGGTTGGATCCGGATTTCCTGTTGTGCTCAGCTTATAAGTTCTATGGGCCCCACGTGGGAATCCTGTATTCGCGCCCGGGGGCTCTGGACGCACTTCCAACCGACAGGTTGATTGTGCAGGAGAATGTTTCACCGTATCGAATTGAGACTGGAACGCTCAGTCCTGCTGGCATTGAAGGCGTTGGAGCGGCTGTGGAGTACCTGGCGCGGTTTGGTCGCGGCGCGACGCGAATGGAAACGGTCCACGCTGCTGTCGCAGCGATCGCGGTCTATGAGCACGAGTTGGGGCAATATTTGTGGTCGGCACTGGAAGGTCTGCCCGGTGTCCGATTGTGGGGCGTGGACTTCTCCCAAGCGATGCGGGCGCCGACAGTTTCGTTCACTGTCGATGATGTTGATGCCGCTGCGATTGCCAAATCGCTCGGCAAAGTCGGCATTTGCGTCTGGGATGGCGACTTCTACGCACCACGCCCGGTGGAAATCTTGAATGTTCCTGGCAAGTCGTTGGTCCGGGTGGGCTTTTCGATGTACAACACCAAGGATGAAGCCGAAAGACTGGTGCAATGCGTGGCTGCAGTAGCGAGGCAGAAATGAGCGTGCGGGGAAGTTGGCCGGTGCTCTTCAGAGTGTTGGCCTCGTATGTCGCCTGCGTCGCATTTGCAGGTGGCGTGCCGGAGTTGGTGTTGGCGGCTGGCACTGGGGTTGGCGCCGGCACGCCTGCATTGGCCGCTGGCGTGCCAACACTATTCACCATCGCCCCGGATATCCCCGAGCCCAATTCCAGCGAGGAAATCGCCCGCGCCACCACCGAGCCGCGGTTCTCATCGCCTTGGGTTTCGTATGTACCCGCATCGCCGACTGTTCCTTCACCGCGAGCGTTCTTGCACCGGATCGCCGGCGCGCCAGGTGAGCTCGTTGACTCCGGGACTGCTTATGCGTACGCGCGTGCGCTCGCCGCGGCCTCGCCCCGTGTCCGGGTATTCAAAATCGGGCGCTCGGAAGAGGGCCGTGACATTGTGCTGTTGGCTATTGCCGATGAGGCGGGCATCCAGCAGCTCGACCAACTCAAAGCAGACACCGCTGCACTCGCGGACCCACGCAAAACCGACGCGGCCGCCGCCACAAAGATCATTGAGCGTGCGCGGCCCATCTATTATTTCAATGCCGCGTTGCATTCCGACGAGACCGGATCCACGGAAGCGGTACTGGAGCTTGCCTACCGGCTGGCCGTCTCCGAGCAACCCATGATCGATCGCATCCGCAAGAATCTCGTGGTGCTGATCAACCCGGTGTCGAATCCGGATGGCCGCGACAAGCAGGTCGAGTGGTTCTATCGGTATCTGAAGGGCAAGACGGAGCTGGAGAAGCTGCCCCGCCAGGCACCGCCGTATTGGTCGAAATATGCCTACGTGGACATCAACCGCGACGCCCACCAACTGACGCATGAGACCACGAAGGCGGTTCAGCGCATGTTGTTCGACTGGCATCCGCAGGTTGTCCACGACCTGCATGAGAGCGTTGCACTGTTGATCACCTGGAACGGTACCGGCCCACTCAATGAGCACGTCGACCCGATTTCCTACAATGAGCGGATGGAGCTCAGCTTCCATGAGGTCCAGACCATGACCGCCATGGGGATGCCCGGCGTGTGGACCTGGAATTTCGGCGACGATTTCGCGCATCTGTTCATGGACTCCGTCGGGCTCAATCACAATGCAATCGGCCGTGGCTATGAGACCTTCGGCAATGGAACAGCCGAGACGTTGACTCAGTCATCACCCGCCGACGAAGTGAGCCAGGAATGGTATCGGCCATCACCGCCGCCCAGCACGCCGTTCAAGTGGTCGGCGCGAGACAATCTCAATTACACCGAGACGGGTGCGTTGTCGGTGCTCGATGCGGCCGCCCAGCAATCGAAGTCGCTGTTGATCAACTTCTATCAGAAAGGAATGCATTCCTGGCAAAAGGGGGTTACGGAGGCTCCGTACGCGTACGTGATTCCGGATGGACAGGGAGATCCGACGCGGGTCGCCCAACTCGTAGCACGATTGATGGCCCAGGGAATTGAAGTGCATCGGACCGGCTCGCAGTTAACCCTGAAGGAGGGGGTGTTTCCCGCGGGCACCTATGTTGTCCGGTTGGATCAACCCTATCGCAACTACGCTGTTGACCTGCTGAGTGCCCAGAACTATCCGAAAGACGCCGGAGAACCGTACGACGATATCTCCTGGTCATTCCCCGCGCACTACCATTTGAAGGTGATCCCCATCGCCGATGCCGGAGTGCGGACCGCGTCGCTCACGCAATTGACTCAACCTCCGCATGTACAGGGTACGGTGTTGGAAGCCGGTGGCTCCGCGAAAGCCTATTTGCTGAAGGACACGGGGCAGGAGGGGTTGTTGGAGGCGCGCTTCAGGCTGGTAAAATTCAAAGTCGACATTGCGGAGCGGTCGTTCAGTGCCGGCGGAGTGGAGTACCCGGCCGGGTCCTGGATACTTCCAACGCAGTCCGGGCTGGAGAAGGCGCTGGAAGAGGCCACCGGACAGCTCGGGCTGGAATTCGTTGCAACGTCTTCAGTTCCCGACGTCAATCATCACGCGGCCCCCGTGCCGCGGCTCGGCGTGTGGATCCCGTGGGCGGATACGGACACCAGCGGCTGGGCAAGGTACTCCTTGGATCAGCGGCACATTCCGTACTCGTACGTGCGCGATGAAGACGTTCGGGCCGGCAAGTTGCGTAGTAAGTACGACGTACTTCTCTATCCGCACGTTGACCTCGAGTTGGCGGAGCAGATTGAAGGCATCCCAAAATCATGGGGCCCGATGGCGTTCAAGAAGACACGAGCGACGCCGAGTTTCGGGTCCCCCGCCGAGTCCGACGACATTACCGGTGGCATTGGCTATTCAGGACTCGCCGAGATCCAGCGCTTCGTCGATAGCGGCGGGTTACTCATTACATTGGGCAGTGGGTCGATGCTTCCCCTCGAGGCTGGCATCGTGCGGGGAGTCCGGCGCGAGTCAGGTGGCGTTCCGCGAAGCTCCCAAGGTGGTGGTTCTGCGTCAGCGGCTGCCTCGCAAGAGTCTGAAACGCGCACGCCCGGTAGTCATTTACGCGTGACGTTTGCGCGACCCGATCACCCGATCGCATACGGATATTCCGCGCGCACCTATGTGTTTCGCCAGAATTTCCCGCTTTATTCCGTTCCCCGTTTCTGGCTGCGGATGGCCTATTGCACGACTTGTCTCGATGGTCCCGTCGACCCGAGCGGCGTAGTGCTGGAATGGGGTGACCGCGACGGCGCACCATTCGTCGTCAGTGGCCAAGCTTGGGGCGAGCAGAATTTGATCGGCCGCCCGGCGATCCTGGACCTGCGTGCGGGCTCAGGACACGTGGTCGCCTTCAATTTCAATCCGTTGCATCGGGATTTGAATCGCGGGGACCAGCGGATGCTGTGGAACGCTATTATCAACTGGCAATATGAGCTGACACTGCACTGACGCTTTCGCTGAGGACTCAGCAACTCCATGACCGATCTCGATCCCACGCATTCCGCTGACGACGCAGACGCGGCTTACAAGCAACGTATGGAGCGTCGCAAGGCTATTCAGGACAAACGCATTGCCGAGACCATCGGTGAGCAGGGCCTCGTCATCGTCCATACCGGCGCAGGGAAGGGGAAGACTACTGCGGCGCTGGGGATGGTGCTTCGCAGTCTTGGACACGGTCACCGCGTTGCAATTGTCCAATTCATCAAGGGCGCATGGGAGCCAGCGGAAAAGCGTGCATTTGAACCCTGGGGTGAGCAGATCGTCTTTCACGCCAGTGGAGGCGGCTTCACTTGGGAAACGCAGGATCGCGTTCGCGACAAAGAGATGGCGCAGGCCGGATGGAACGTGGCGCGCGGCTACCTGGCGGACCCGGCATTCAAACTCGTGTTGCTCGATGAGGTGAATGTCGCGCTTCGTAAGGACTACGTCTCGGTAGAGCAGGTGCTCGACGGAATTGAACTACGCCCACCCAACACTCACGTTGTCCTCACCGGGCGCAACGCCCCGGATGAGCTCATTGAACGCGCCGATCTGGTCACGGAAATGACGCTCATCAAGCACCCACTGAAGCACAAGAAGGTTCGCGCGCAAGCGGGAATCGAGTTTTGAACTTTGAGATCCCCCGCATCGTCATTGCCGGTGCGTCTTCCAACGTCGGCAAGACCACGATCACTGCCGGGTTGATTGCAGCGCTCAAGCAGAGGGGTTTGCGAGTTCAGCCGTTCAAGTGCGGACCGGACTACGTAGACCCAAGTTACCACGAACGTGCCGCGGGCCGACCGTGCCGTAACCTCGATACGTGGATGCTGAGCGACTCGCAATTGCTCCAGTCGTTCGCGCGTGCGTGTCAGGATGCTGACATCGCCGTCGTTGAAGGCGTGATGGGTCTCTACGACGGCAGTGATTGGCACGACGAACGCGGTTCGACAGCACAAATCGCCAAGTTGCTGAACGCACCGGTGTTGGTGGTCTTTGATATATCGGGGTCGGCGCGGAGCGCGGCAGCCGCTGTTCTTGGGTACACGCACTTCGATCCTGCGGTTGCGATTCGCGGTGTAGTGCTCAATTTTGCGGGGTCGGAGGGGCATGCGTTGGGATGCGCCGGCGCAATCCATGCCGCCACTTCGTTGCCCATGCTGGGGTGGCTGCCTCGCGACACGCAATTGGCAATTCCCGAGCGGCACCTTGGGTTGGTGCCCGGAGGAGAGCAGGTCGACAGCGACGCGCTGATTGTACAGATGGCGGCGGCGGTTGGGGCGCGGTTTGATGTGGATGGAATTGTGGCGATCGCACGATCGCCCACGCGAGCAGGAGCCGCAGCGAGCACCGCGTCAGCCGCCCCCGCGCCAGCCGCCACCGCCGCGCCAGCCGCC
>JAFEDS010000032.1 GCA_018241505.1 Pseudomonadota bacterium
GGTGTCACCGGCGGGGGTAAGTTGCGCACTTATGGCGGGCCAAAATTGCACAGGGCAATTTGGCGGTTTCACAAGCGATTGTGGGGCCGTCCATGTACTCACGGGAGCGCCGAGTGCTGTTACGTCACTACCTGGAGCAGGGGCTCAGCAAGTGTGCGATCGCGCGTATGCTGGGTGTCGGGCGGCGAACGCTGTACCACTGGATCAACACGAATCAGTTAGATCGAGACCTGGATAACGGTCCGGTCCGGTATAAGCCGCGCCCGGCCGTCGATCGCAAGATCGATCGGTATAAAGGGATCATCGAGACACGCCTGACTGAGTACCCCAGGCTCAGCGCCACGCGACTGTTTGACGAGGTCCGCGCTGCTGGATATGACGGCGGCTACACTCAAGTGAAGGAGTTCGTTCGGCAAGTGCGTCCCACACCGCCGTTGGACCCGGTGGTTCGATTTGAGACGCCGCCGGGCCTGCAGGCTCAGGTCGACTTTGCCGAGTTTCGGCTGCCCTGGGGCAAACGCTTTGCCCTTCTGGTGGTGTTGGGATACTCGCGGCTGATGTGGGTGCGGTTCTATCCGCGCCAGACCATGGCGGTGTTGTTCAGTGGCTTGGAAGACGCGTTCGCCAGCTTCGGGGGCGTTCCGGCAGAGCTGCTCTTCGATCAATTGAAGGCCGTCATCATCGAGGATCAACGCGAGTTGGGCGGGAAGATCTTCGAGAACCTGCAGTTTCTGCGGTTCGCCGCTCACTGGGGATTTCGCATCCGAGCCTGCCGTCCGTATCGAGCTCGGACCAAAGGAAAGGTCGAACGTCCGGTTGGCTACCTTCGCGAAGGCTTCTTCTACGGCCGAGAGTTCCTCAATGACGAGGATCTGAACGAACAGTTAGGGCTCTGGATCACTCACAAAGCCAACCTTCGGATCCATGGTACGACGCAGGAGATTCCCCAGGTTCGATTCGAGCGCGATGAACGCGGTACGCTCTTGGCGCTCGCGCCCCGTCCTTATCGATCCGCGATGCCTCCGATGCCGGTGATTTCACCGCGGCGAGCCAGCGTGCCCACCGTCGAACGCCGATCCTTGGTTGTGTATAGCCGAATTGCGGGAGCGCGTCGATGAACACCGCCATTCGCTCTCAGCGCGAGGTGATCCGGGGTATGTTGGCAGACCTGAAGATGCCCGGCGCCCTGGAAGCCGTGGACGGCATCCTCGGTGACATCGATGGCGGTCGGCTCGCAGGCACCGAAGCCATTACCCGACTATTGTCGGCGCAGATTACCTTGCGCAACAACCGACGACTGCAAACGGCGATGCGCTCCTCGCGACTACCAGCGATCAAAACGCTGGAGTCCTTTGATTTTTCCTTCCAGCCCTCGATCAAGCGCGAACAGATCGAGAGTCTGCACGAGCTCGGGTTCATCGAACGCAAGGAAAACGTCGTGCTGCTGGGTCCACCCGGAGTGGGCAAGACGCATCTTGCCATCAGCCTGGCGATTGCGGCGGCTCAGCGCGGACGGCGAGTGTACTACGGCACATTGATCGACCTGATCACCTCGCTGGAAGAAGCCCAGGCGGCCGGTCAACTGAACCGCCGCCTCTCAGTCCTGACGCACCCATCTGTGTTGGTAGTCGATGAGATCGGATACCTACCGATCAATCACACCGGGGCCGTGCTCTTCTTCCAACTCATGAACCGACGATATGAGCGTGGCTCAACGGTGATGACCTCGAACAAGGGCTTCGAGGAATGGGGAGAGGTGCTTGGCGATGACGTGATGGCGGCGGCCTTGATCGATCGTGTGCTGCATCACTGTCACCTGGTCAACATCCGCGGGAACAGCTATCGCATGCGTCAGCACACGGACCTGTATCGGGCACTGCAGTCGGATGTGGAAAACCCCGCCGAGGCGGTCAGACCGCCTCGGCAATCAAAGTCGAGAATCGGAAATCGAGGATGACGGGTGTGCCATTTTCGTCCGCCAGGATGTGCGCCCTTTACCTCCGGCGTTGACACTCAGGAAATTGGGTGGTCCCCAACCTAGGAAATCGGCTGGGCCTCAACCGAGGAAATTCTGCACTTGGGGAATGCGAGGGAATCTCTTTGGTTCGCTCTTGAATTGACCTCGCTACAGAGTGCGCACCCTCAGATGGATAAATCAACTCAGGATTCTTTGCGATTTCACGAACCATCGGGAGAAGGATGTTGGATTTATCGTGTCTCCGACACCCGACCGTACGCTCAATGCCCTCCGGGTTTCCTGCATGCCCAAGATTCAGCTTGCAGCGCTGGCAAAACCTCGCTGGAACTCTGGAGTTCCAGGAATTCTGATCAGCATTGCAGTGCGGGCACCGATCCTCGAGAGCAACGCCGTGGATCGCGCAAAGCAACACTGATTCTAATTGCCATTGCAATTTGTAGTAGCCGTCGTCTCCTGCCAGCAAGAACTCATGAAAGCAGGCCGGACACCAACGCATATCACCCCAAAAGAGCTGATGGGCATAGAACGGCGTGTAATGACGCAGCGCGGAGAACGTTGCACTCTGTAGTTCTGGCAATCCAGTGCCCGTAATCCAAGCCGGTAGGGTTCTCCTTGCAAAATACTCCCATCGAACATGGAATCCGAGGAGGCCTGGATTGCGACTCATTGATCTGGGAGGCGCGACTTTGTGTTGCCAGACTCTCCGGCGCATGTAGAGCTGCGCCTCATCAGGGTACCGCCGCGCATGTTCCTCCAGCGCATGCGCAAATACCTTGCCAACGGAAACCCCGTGGCAAATCGCAGAACGGCAGAAGTACGATGGCAGTGACTCGATATCCTCTGTACCAACCCCGCGCAATGGAACGGGGAATAACCAGCTATCTGGGCTCATTTCGGCCCCCTCTCAACGCCGATGGGATATCTTGCTGCTCGCCTTCTCCGGCGCGCTGGCTGCCTCAAGTCAACCCTCTGTTCGCTACGTTGGCGGGGGTGTAATAGATCCTCTCTTTGCACCGCGAACGCCTGTTCACCCTCGCGGATCTCGTTATGCATCGCCAACCAATCATCCTTCGCGATTCTTGTCGCAACGAAATCCGAATATTCCAAGTGCGCACCATTTCGTATCCACGAGTGCCGTAGTGCCCTGCGAAGCCACGCATTCAGGAGACCCACGCAACCTATTGCGCCCTCGTAAAGGGGCTGGTTCCACTCCCGCAATCCCGAGGATCCCGGAAGGCGTAGATTCAGACGTGTCGAGAACTGGTCCAAGATCCAGTCCCAGGCGACAAGATCGTCCTTGGAAATTCCATAGCGAGGAAAATGCGCGTCGAATTTGCGTCCGACCATATGAGGGGAAAGGCGAATGAGCGGAAGCAACGGATACGAGCCAATCAGAATCAATACATGATTGGTAGTTCCAGCGAAGCTCTTCCACGGTTCAGGACTGCCTTGGCGCGCGCTTCGCCTCCATTTACGTATTCGACATGAGCGGCTTCATCGATTGCGAGAAACGCGGTGCGACACTCCTCCAGCATTTTCTTGAGTCCCAACTTCATCGTCCATTCAGGCGAGTCAGCATGGGATGACCAATTGCTGCCTGTGTGGCCACAAGGAATGACTTTGTGAGAAAACTGCCAGCGGGACCGCTGTTTTCGCAGGTTACGATAACAAACCGGCGAATATGTGAATCGTTTTCCACAGCGTGTTCGACGAGGCTTGCTTGAATGTATTCCAGCAGCCGGCTCTTTCCAACGCGTGAAGGCCCAACTAGGCATATGACCTCACCTGGCACCGCCACTGACAGAAGCGTAATCATGTCCAAGTGGGCGCGCTCCCAGTTGCAATGTGGCAGGTGCAGTGCTTTAGCGCTTTCGATTGCGGATAGCTGCCAAGGCATGGGCGATGGCCTCGTGGGGAGTGGCTGCGGGGGCTTCGACCGGAAGACTGCGGACCTCCGCAAAAAGCGCTTAGGCGGGAGTATCTGGAGTATCGGGTGCGACGATGGTATTTGTGCCCGCAGTGCGAGCCGCAACTAACTCCTTCTCCTCGGCATCATGAATTGCGCGCACGAGACTGACACGACGGGGGGCAGCTGCCAATCCAAAAAGTACTGCTCTAGTTCCCGGTCGCTCAGCACGGTGTCAGCCTCCCGCCGGCGCGCAGATGTCCGCTCGCCCGACACTGGGCGAGTTGCAGTGGATAACCAGTTGGCGCGACAATGGAGGCGCCGTAGGGTACAAACTCCGGCACACACCGAGGGCATCGGTGCGTATTTCGGGCAAGGAAGGCCAGTGTTTCGCGGGATGGCGGTCCGCGGTTTCACACCATGTCGGTCCAATGCGCGTGAGGCAGGACGAGGACGACTTTCATTGAAGCGAGGGGATCAGGTCAAGCCTCGATCGGACCGTTGCCAGATCGCATCGGACTTTTCTTCCGGAGTCGTCCCACCTGTTGGCGCTCATGAGGGCTCCGAGGCGGCGATCTCATTCGACCTGATGGCCAGGGTGCCGCCATTTTTAGTGCTTCTGGGCCGGATTGCTTTGAGCTTGCGGATCGACTCGCCGCTCAAGTTGAGGTGGTAGGCGTTGTGCACGATGCGGTCCAAAATGGCATCGGCCAAAGTGGGGTCATCCAAGAAGGCGTGCCATTGTCTGACATCCAGTTGACTGGTGATGATCGTGGCCGATTTGTCGTATCGATCATCGAGGATTTCCAACAGGTCGCGCTTGCTCTGATCGGCCAGTGGCGCGATCGCGAAGTCATCGATCAGCAAGAGGTCCGCTCTGGCGAGGGAGCGCAGGAAGCTCGAGCGACGTTGGAAGGCGTGCGCACGGGCGAGCTCATCGATGAGGCGCGGCAGACGGAAGCAGCGCACGGCGTAGTTGGCGCGGCAGGCCGCGTGGGCGAGCGCGGCGGCGATAAAGGACTTGCCGATCCCGGTGGGACCGGTGATCAGGACGTTCAGGTGTCGGGGTATCCAGCCCAGGTCGCGGACGGTCGAGAGCAGCGCCGGATCGAGATTGCGCGGGATGCGCTGATCCAGATCCTCCAGACATGCCGGCTGCGGCAGAGCGGCGACGCGCAGACGCTGCGTGAGACGGTAGTTGTCGCGCTCGGCCAGCTCGTGCTGCAGCAGCAGATTCAGACGCTCCTCGAAGCGCAGCGCGCCGATATCAGGGTCTGTGAGCTGGCGTTGAAGAGCACTGAGCATACCGTGGAGTTTGAGTTTGGAGAGCAGTTGCAGTAACGGTTCGATCAACATGGCAGATCTCCTTCGAGAGTGATGGACAGTTGGAAGTAATCGGCACCGCGCACGTTCGGATGGTCTCCGAGGCGTGAGCGGGCGGGCTCGTGGGAAGGGGTGCTGGGACGTTTGATGAGCTCTGCGAGCGCACCGTAACCATACAGGCCCAACTCCAGAGCTTGGTGGGCGCAGCTCTCGAGGCGCTGTGGGGTAAAGTCTTGCGCGAGCCGCAAGATCCCCAGGGCCTCGCGGATGACTTCCCCGGGATGGCGCTTGTGGCGCAGCAGCCGTTCGAGGCACTCGCGTGTGGCGGGGCCGACGTGTTCGGCGCGCTCGAGCAGCTTATCGATACCGAGGGCCAGGTAGGCGCGATGCTCGGGCGGTCGATGCGCCTCGATGGTCAAGCGTTGATAGCAGCGTGTGGCGCGCAAATGGCTGGCAATCAGTTGGCCGCGTTGGAAGATCTCCACCGTGTGGGCAGTCAGACGTGCGTCCACGCGCTGACCTACGAGAGTGTAGTGAACCGAGTAGAACGCGCGACCTACTTCGATGTGATGATCCAGATGAACGCGGGCACCGATCTTCCACTCGGCATATTCGTAGCGCCGCGCGGGCAGCGGTTGGGTTGCTGCTCGTTCCTCCTCCTCAAACACACTCGAACGGCTGCCGGCACGCTTCTGGACAGGCTCGGTGTTGATCTGAGCGACGACTTGGGTGATCGCCGCATTCAACTCCGCGAGCGAGAAGAACTGCCGGTCGCGAAGACCGCCAAGCACCGCTCTCTCGGCCAAGAGTACTCCATTTTCCACGGCAGCCTTATCCCGAGGCTTTCTAACACGAGCAGGCAATACTGCGAGGGAATAATGTTCGGCCAAATCGCTGTGCGAGCGGTTGAACTGCGGATCGTAGCGCAGCGCCTTCTTCACCGCGGTCGCGCAGTTGTCCGGCACCAGGGCCCGCGGGACCGCGTTGAAGGCTTCCAGCGCCCGTACGTGCGCGCCCAACCAATCCGGCAGGCTCTGCGTGCGAGTGGCTTCGGCGTAGAGGTAACTGCTGTAGGGCCAGACCGCCACGAACAGCCACGCCTTCTGCTGCATACCGGTGGTCGGATCGGTGAAGAAGGCCGCATCGCCCGCGTAATCTACGAACAGCCGATCCCCGGGCACATGCGTCAGGGACAGCGTGACCCCGCGACTGCGGCGCCACTGTTGGAATTTGACACAGAAGGAGGTGTATTTGAGCCCGTCCGGGTGCTGCGCCAGGTACTCGCGCCAGAGCTGCCGGCGGGTGACGTGTTTGCGCCGCAGTTCGCGCTCGATCCACTCAAAATCCGGTGTCGGCTGCACTTCCACACCGGGCCGGAACCGCGGATACAGCCGCTCATCCAGCCCCGCGTCGTCGAGTTCTGCCGGCACTGGCCAGCCTATCCCGGCTCGCTCCGCCCGCCACAGGCAAATCTGCACGCTCGAACGCGCGCACCCGACACTGCGGGCGATCTCCCGCTCGCTATAGCCTTCGGCCTGAAGCCGCAAAATCTCCCGAATCCGGCGCATGGACAACCTCTCTTGGGCCACCGTCGATCTCCTTCCCCTGCGGAAAGAGATCACGGTAGCCGTGGTTGTCCTGCCTCACCGACTGGACCGACATGCTCTGAAACGCTGAACCGACATGCCGTGAAATCCCTGGCCGACATGGCCTGAAATCCTGGACCGGCATGCCGTGAAACCGTGGACCGACATCGCCTGAATTACGCGGATATGCAATGCGTTCCGCTTGCAAGAGCTATTTTGCGATCAGGAGGCCTTGCGCTTCGAGCATCTTGTAATGATCTGGAGTGACCCAGCGAATATGACCTACAACTCGCTCACTTCCGTCTCCGCCATATCGAAGACGATCCAAAAGGAATGGACGGATGCCGCGGAAGATGCCCTGCAACAAAGTAATCCCACATACAAGAAACTCGCGTGCGAGATCGGGCAATGCAGCGCTGCCACGACACCTGAGGTCCTTGACGGACCCTTCAGAGATGTGCAACGCGACCCGGAGTACATCAGCGCGCGACAAGCATTACAAGAAACACTCGCGGACTGCGATACGTACCTCGGACCGCCGGCACCATGACCGGAAGATCATGCCGCAGAGGCCGCTGCGATAACCGGCCGTTTCCGTTGACGGATTGACGTAGACCGTATCCATCATTACTCATGTCTTAGAAAACGGGTTTACCGGAGTGCTTACCTTCGATCTTTCGACGACGTGGTTAACGGGGTGAACACGGTTATGCGGCCGGCAGGCGGACAACGCGCGGGAGCGGGTTGCGCATAAACCTCTGGCGTTATGTTCTGGTACCCGCTTCAAGCCCCACTTCCAGGGGGGATGGGGTCTCAGTGATGCACGCAGTGCCTGCGTCGCAGGCCGAGCGGGGACGGCCCCCTGCACTCGGCGTGTCGGGCGGGAAGAACCATCAATTCGGATCGAACCGACACCGCACCACAACCCACGGATCATCGCCCCGCTTCTCAAGCCACATGCTCGCTATCACCGAGCCCTTGTCGCCTTCTACGACGCTGGAGACGCGAGCTTCCCTTACATCGCCTTTGAACTCGTCGCTGAAGACGCCGGAGATACTCAGGTGCGTCCGTTTCACCTCGCCGACCTTCTCCCTCACTTCGGCGGATTGGCGCACCCATTGCTCGGAGAATCGATATGGCTCGCTGTGGGAGCCATAAAGGTAAACACCCACCGCAAGGAGACAGCCCGCTGCAAGAAAAATCGCGCCCCATCTAAACCAGCGTTTCATGGATGGCACGTCCCCTGATTGGCGTAGTAGGACGTCCGCTTCGTGTAGTAAGTAGCCTGGCCCGCAAGGGAACCGCTTGTGCCTATGCCCAGAGTTCTATTCCTAAACGAGAAGTTCGGACCGCCGTACCTGCCGGATACACCCTCTGCGTAATTTCGGGCGGCACCGCCCTCGAGCTTCGTGCTGAGCGGGCCGGCAGCGAATTTCGCCTGACCTGAAGCCGACAACACAAAGCCATCCTGGTTACGATTCTCCGATGCCGGCCCGGGAATGCTGGCGTAGGGTGTGTACGAAATTCCTCCGGCAGTCCCAAAACCGAACCTGAGCGTCACGAAGTGATTGCCTTGATCCTCACCGAACTGAAGCTCGACCCCACTCCGTCATACCCGCCTAACGTCACCGCCCATGTGTCGCGATCTTCCTCCATGCGACGAGGCGTCGTCGTCTTCTGCCCTTGTTGCCTGAAGTAGTCACCGGCAACCGGCCATAGGACCGGCGCCGGCGCCACCAGGAACGATCTGGACCAACCATCGTTTCTTAAATCGCGACAGAACTCTCTTCGCGAAATCCTGCGCCTCTGCGGCATTAGACCCTTCAGCAAATCCTACCGCAACTTGGTAACCCGGCAAGCCCACGTTTGTTGCACCAATCCCCATACCATCTCTGCGTATAATTCTTATGTCCAATGCTCGGCTGCCACTTGTTCTCTCATGACCAACATACCCCGTATCAATTAGCCCACGCTCGGCGTTACTACTGTTATCTATAAACTCGAGGTTCTCGGCCGCGGCGATCGACTTCAACTCATCAATTAACTCCTCAATGCCTTGTTGATTTGACAGGCACATCTGCACCATTGAGAAGGGGCGCTTTCCTGGCGCACATCCGGCCAATAACAACGACACCGCGACGAGCGCGCAGGCCTGGGCTAATTTTAGATACACCGATGCACCTCGCGCAGTTCCTGGAATCTAGTAGTTAGTTGGTATTCCATTTGCTGCGCCACAGCCATCCGAAATCATCTGATTTCTAAGCCCAAACCATAGTGCTCCGAAGATGTCATTCACAATACCCCAAAACGATGACTCGCCAGGGACGCCCTCTCCGCTTGCAGTGAATAGAGGTCAGCCGTGCATTAGCGCTTTCCGGAAGCTATCCGGCGCCTCACTGAGTATACAATCGCATCAACCAACCAAACAGCAAAAATCAGGATGAACATCACCGATAGCACAAGCAGGCGAGTTCTGGGGAACAAATAAATCCCAACGAGCCATACCAGAGTGATAGCCAGGAGAGCTAGACCCCAGTGAAGAGGCCGCAGCGGTGACCGGTAGCTCATCATTACCTCCGAGAAACTAGTTCGCCAGTGCACACCGTAACGGAACCACGAAATCCTGAGCCCTAATGATGCTGCGCGAGGCAAATAGCCGCACTTGCACCTAGATAACCACCAATGAGGGCACCGGACACAGCGGCAGCTGTTGACGCACCAAGACCTATCGTACCCCCAACTTCAGCTCCGGTTGAGCCGAAGAGAGTCCCGCCGATTCGCGACCCCATGAGTAAGCCTCGTGGCACAGTGCCTCCCCCGAGCCCCACACGAGAGGGTGAGCTGAGAAGATATCCTCCGATTAGGTTGTAGGCACCTCCTTCAAGCACGTCGGCTGCTCCGTTCGCAAACGCCTGCTGCGCATCTAACTTCGCTCCGGAAAGCGAACCGATTTGATCCACCAAAAAACCCAAGGCTCCTATTTGATCAGCCATACACTGATTGAAGTCGGCAGTTACCTGCCTCCCGTCCTTCTTCGGCTTGTCCTGATTCCCTTGTTGCGCTGCTCGTGCGGGCAAGCTCGGAACACTGTTGCGGGATCCCATTCCGAAAGTTTGGGTCGGGCTGGTCGACCAACTCCAACTGCCGTTCTGATGGGTTACCTCGCACAACTCACTCTCTGGATCACAAGCGACGGACCCTTTGCCCGATGTGTACTGCCAATGTCCTACCCCGCCGGGTTCGTCCGACAAAACCGTATGGGGAAACCCGGGAACATAGGTACCGGCGGCTGAACCATCCGCTCCTTCAAAACTCTCCATGTAGGGATCCAGTTCATCCCATGGGATTGAAGGAAGAGGCTCCGCGCTTCCCCCGCAAATGTCGAAAGCCATGTCCGGTTTGTTCGCCACCAGAGTGGCGATCGCTGGCCCCACATTTCCGCCGCAGTCCTTCGGTTTCGAAGAACTCTGCGTCAGTCCAGTCGGATCAGTCAAAGTAAGCGGCCGATTGGACACGTAACTGTAGGGATTGCCACTCTGGGAATCCCCGATCGTTGCTCCCATTGGATCCGGCGAGAGAAACCGTCCGACCACCGGATCGTATACACGCCCATTCATGTGGATGAGGTTCACGTTGTCCAGCATCTCATGGAAAGCGTCGGTGTAACCGCGGCGGGTAATGCCCGCGATTGCGGCGTAATCGGGGGAGCTCGAGCTCAAGGGGCCAGACCAGTCGCCGGTGCGACGATAGCCGTAGGCGGAATAGCTTTGGATCGTTGCGTTGATGCCAGCACTGTTAAACCAACGACTGCCACTGCCGAACTGATCGGCTGTCATATACGTCACCTGCGTCCCGGACACAGTGGCGATATCGTACAGAATCTGAGTTCCGCCCGGCACCTGAACCCAATATTTGTTGTGGGTCTGGGCGGGCGTGACTTCGAGCTCATAGAGCCCAAAGACGTAAACCGTATCCTCGACCCCACTGGTGCCGTTGGAGACATATTGCGACACCTGCTCTTTGCGCTGCCGGTCCGGGCCGTAGGAGAAGAAGGCAGACACGCCGCCGGGTCCGTTGATCAAAGTCGGCAGGTTATAGGAAGCCCATTGAAGGACGGACCCATTGCGCGTAGCCATGTTCCCGTTGGCATCATACGTGTACACCCCCACTGACCCCACGCTCGCGACAGCATGCTTGTGAGTGGCATCATACGTATACGCATAGGTCGCACCGCCCTCGGTCCGCGAAGTGATATTGCCGCTGGCGTCGATGGCCACTGCGAGATTTTGGACGCCATTCAAGGTCGACGTCTGCAATCGATTCAGATTGTCGTAGTTGAACACTTCCGTTGCGGACTGCAGTACGTCCTTGCGCTGGGCCAAATTCCCATTGACGTCCCATTGAAAGGTCAGATTGCCCAGATTGCCGGAGTTGCTGCCGTTTTCCGTGAGTCGGCTGTTGAGCTGACCGGTCACGGCGTCAAAGGCGGACTGAATCCGAATTGCCGTTGTCGTCCCCAATGTCTCGTCGATCACATGACCCCAGGAGTCCATGTCGGTGGCGCCCGAAGTCATTTTCCAAAACGTGGTGCCAGCCACGCCCCCGGTGTTGTTCGCGACCGATGAAACGTATCCGTTGGTATACCCGTACAGCACTGCAAAGGCATTGGCCTGCCCGGCGGCCAGAGGATAAGTCAACTGATTCAGCATCCCGAGGGTGTTGTAGCTGTAGCTGAACGTATAGGTTTTGGTAGCCCACAGCATAGCGTGCGTGGCCGGCCGCCCGACCGAGTCGTACGTGTAGGTTTCGTCATCGCCGAGGCCGGCTAACTCCTTGAGCCGGCCAATCTCGTGATTGGCGGCCACGGTTCCCCAGGTCCACACGGACGTGCCTTCCGCTTCCACGCGTTGGGTCGTGCGTCCGAGCGCATCGTAGGTGAGCGATTGGGTCCACGCCGGAGCAGTGGTCTTCGCATCGCGCAGGTTGATCAGTTCTCCGAGGGAGTCATATTGAAGAGTCGAGGAACCCCGGTCTGGATCCGACGTTCCCGTCAACAAGTAGCCCAGCGCATCGTAGGTCCAAGTCGTGGTGTTATTGGCCGGATCCTTGATTTGCGTGAGGTGACCTATGGGGTCGTAGGTGTAACTCGTCTTGGATACCCCATCCGGATCGGTCACCACAGAAAGCTCGCCGAGCACATCCGACTGCAATGTTGTGGTGTACGTACGCGGATCCTTCACCGTCGCTGTTCGACCCTGGTACGTGTAGTAAGTGTACTCCAGCGTAGAGTTGGAAGCGCTGATCGGCCGCGAAATGGATGTCACCCGATTCATCAGATCGTCGGCGTATGTCGTGTAGGACGGCGTCCCATTGTGCGGAAATGGACTGCTCTTGTGCTTCAGGTTGCCCAATGAATCGTAGTCGAACCAGGTGTCGACCCACTGTCCCCCGGCAATCTGCATTTCATCTTGGATCAACCTCTCGAGCTGATCAAAGTAGGCATAGTGCTGTCTGAAGATGGCATGTCCGGCGGTCGAGTCTTCTTCTTCACTCAAAATGTAAAATGAGAGTGGCGTACTGGCGCCGCAGTTGCTGGCACAGGCATGAACCACATAGGCAGTTTGTGTGCCATCCGGACGCTGCTCGAGGGTTTTCTGACCCAAATCGTTGAAGCTCCAGCTTGTGGTGAGGAGATTGGGATCTTTGACTGAGGTTAGAAGCCCGAGGTTGTAGTCATACCCCCTGACCGTGGGTTGCGTGAGTGCGTTATTGAGTGTCTCTGGCAATATGCAATGCGAGCCGTAAGCGGCCGTGGAGGTTCGCGCAGTCATGGCCGTGCCGTCGGGTTTCTGGCCGGTCACGGAGATCGAGTTCACATTTCCGCAGCCATCCGTGTAGGCCAGCGTCGTCAGGACTTTGTCCGTAGTACTGGAGGACTCGACGGTCTGACTATCCACTTCGCAGTGATTATTCGCGTTTACTGAATAGGCAGTCGAGTGCGTGAGGGTTGCACCGCTGGGCTGCGTCCGCTGTTCCGATACCGCGCTCGGCAGGTGAATACACCAACCGGTCGAGGAAGTGCCACCCACTTCATAGGGTGTCATGTTGATCACGTCAGTAAACGTGTTTCCGGTCCAGGGTGAAGTCGGATCCTTATCTACGGTCGTGACCGTAACCTTGCTGGGATTGCCGTACGTGAAACCATTCGTGCCCGCAAAGGTTGGCGCTGTCGTCACCTGGGTTATCAGTGTTCCGTCCAGAGTACCGCCGAACTCGTAAATAGATTTCACGCTCTGAGAGGTATATGGAAAGTACCGTTTGTTGGTCGCGTCAAGGGTCGCGTAGGTATTGGTATTCACCAGACTCTGATACGCCTTGGCAGCGGTACCCACCGTGATCGTCGAGGTCATACCTGTAAGCGGAAAGTTCTGGGAAAAATAATTGAAGGTATAGAGACTGTTCCGGCTGTCGATGGAGCGAATATAGCCGAAGCCTTCGAACCCTCGGCCGGCGATGTTCAACCGCGCCCAGCCGTAGAACTCGGAAATGGAGTACGTCCCGGTGTTTGTGATGCCATCGGACACCGTGTAGGACGCCACTACGTTGTCGGAACCCTGGTAGTCCTGTTCAGGATAAACGGCTCCCGAATTCTTGGTGTAGTACGTACTGCTAGTGAGGTGCGCGTAGCTGGGGCTGTATTTGAATCCAAATCCATCGGTGAACGAGGTGGCGAGATCCGGGATGACGCCTGCCCCGTTGTGTGGGAGCTGTGTCACAGTGGCGCCCGCGCCGGTAGGATACACAATCCCGTATTCTCCATCTCCGCGAGTGTCAACCACGAGGGACGCATTGTTAATATCGACATTGTTGTACGGAAGCGTGGTGGCAGTGAAGGGCCCCAGTCCCGTGCCTGTCGAATGGGCATAGCCAAAATGGCCGGAAGTCGTCGTGTCAGGCTCCACGATGTCATCGCGCCCGTCGCCATCCCAGTCCAGTGCCATGGGATAGATTCCGTGTGCAGCGACGCCTGTATTCACTGCGGCGCTGAGCGCATCAGTCGCCCCGGAGCGCAGGCACGTTCCGAATTGGAGTATCCAGTTACCTTGAGCAGAAGCAACATCCGTACATCCATCACCGTTGAAATCGCCAAAGAGAGGCGGGACCAGATTACTAGCCAAGCCCGTGGCGCCGTAGTTCAAAACGCTCAGAAAGTCATATGTGACGCTGTTAGCATCCGAGACATACAGTCTCCAGGCGAAACTGGGTGATGCGCATGTGCCACCCGCGAGGGAACAACTTTCGACATTCACAAATAAATCGAGGCGGCCGTCGCCATTAACATCGGGCTGGCGAACACGCGAGTTATAGTGCGTGTAATTGCCGAAAGGCACGAGCGTGAGCTTCTTACACACGGTGCAGGTGCTGGAGCCAATCGTGGCCAGCAGCTGTTGAGCCCCGAAAGCGCTCCCTGTATTGAGCCGATAATAGATATTATCTGGCGTGGTCCAGCTGCTGCCGCTCGAGACCGCATAAATGAGGTCGTCGCGCCCGTCGCCGTCCACATCGCCCGTCAGCACGTAACCTGCAATCGTGGCGGGTGCGGGAATCGTCGTGTCAGTGAAAGTGAAGCCTGCGCCCGGACTCTGATAGAACATCACGCGCCAGTTGCCGCTGGCGTTTTTGATCATCAGATCCATCTTGCCGTCGGCGTTATAATCGATTGGAACTACAGCGCCGCAGGAGGCCAATCCTGTGTCATACGGACCGGCATAGGTACCCGTGGTGCTGCCTAGCAGGTAGTAGCAGTGGCCGGTCGTGCGATCGCCGTACACAATGTCATCCACGCCGTCTCCGTTGAGGTCACCGACAATGCCGGTGGACAAGCCCCCCGTGCTCCCCGCCGTCGTAATCCCCGATCCCCACCCGCTCGATCCGTTCTGATAGGCAACCGTCGTGGCTGGAAAGCATTGAGTCGCCGAGCACTCCTGAATACTGGTCAGCGTGCTGCGGCCCGTGGTCGTGCCGCTGGTGAAACTTAGGTTGTAGGTTCGCTGCGCTACGTAACTGGTCCCATTCCAGGCGGATACTGTGATGATCTGCGCCAGATACGGCTCCATGAACTGCGCACCCGTGATAAACCCTGAAGGCACCGCAGCTCCGCGGGCTTGGTACGTCATCTGGACTTGATAGTTGGGGGTGCTCTGCACGCCGACCGCGCCGCTGGGTGGCGTCGTATACGTAATGGTATTGAGGCGCATGACCTGGTTCGTCGTATCGTTCGTGTACACCACGTCCATATGGTTTCCGAACCGATCGGTGACCCGATTGAGTGCCCACATGATCACGGAGGCGGTACCGGTCGCGAGCAACGCCGAGTCGGTTGTATTGCCGTACTGATAGATGAGTCCATTTTTCCCGTGGACTTCAAACCAGGCGGGCCCGGTCCCGGCCGTACCGTGGGAGATTGCCAACGAGAAGTCTGCGACTTCGGTCTGGTACTGCGCTCCGTCCGCGCCATAAGTGGTACCAGCAAAGCTTCGCAGCTTGTTGCCATTTAGACAGTATCGATCGGCGGACGTTAGGAACACGTTGGCGCCTAGGCTATCCTGTGCCACGGTTTTCGAGCAGCGAGTGATTGATGACAGGCCGGCGAGCTGCCAACCAACGCCATACGGTCCATCGCCCGCGCTGCTGGAATACGTCAGCGCCAGCGACGGCTGAAGGCCAGCTATGCCGGACGGCGTCCACAGCGGAATGGTGTATTCCGCTGCTCCGGTCCGGGATACCGCAAAAGACCCGCGAGTGCGTCCGACTGCAACCACAGACGGAACAAAGGGGGCGCCTTCTGCAGACACGTCGAGTGGTGGGAAAGGCTGTTTGACTGGAGCGGGTGTCGTGTCGGTCGGGGTCGTCAGGAGGACTTGCGCAGTAACCTGCCGGGACCCGCCTGCACAGACAATTCCAATTAGAAGCACCATAGTTAGAGCAACTATGCTGCGTTGCCTAACCGCGGCGCGCCTCGAGCCCCTAAATCCAGCAGCCGCAACATCCATGCCGGAACACTTCATGTGACCCACCCCGATTGTCCCAGACGCGTTTGACCAGGCCACACCCATTGCCGAAAGGACGCCCCGCTTCCACGAAAAGACCGGGCAAGGCGTTATCCAGTGGACATCAAAGCCGCACTGGGTGCTGCCTCAACAAACTATCTGATTGTTAGTGTTTATCTTCCATTGCTGTCACGAATGTTCGCGACGCTCCCTTACGCAAACAACGGTAGCGCTCAAGTAACTCTTATGTCAATGCCGCTGCAATCAATCCCTACGGTTCGCCCCAGTTCCACGTGATCTTCTGCCAGGAGCCTGTCGAGAGATCATCGTCCAACACCGTGTCCAAGTGCGAATAGGCCTGCAAACACCGCAACGTGAGTAAATCCAGATTCTCATCACCGCTCGAGTGTGTAATCGTCCCCTGCCCGATCCGACCATCCGGCATGACGAACACCCGTAGCTCGATTGTCTGTCCCGTCGCACGCTCGGAGGCAAGGACGCTTGGATACAGTGCCTTGCAGTCGCTTCTGAGATCAGTGGGGTCAAGGATATGTGCGTCGCGATCGGGCGCCAGATTTTGCTCGACGGCGATCCGTGACTCGGTTGGCGGCCCCTCAGAGGCCGGAATTCTGAGCGTTACGGGCGGTACCCGCAGAACCATCCTCCGCAAGCTGCTCAAACGGGGTCGCTGGAGGGGTCGAGTTTCTATCCGGGTTTCCGCAATGGCCAGAAGCGTCGTGACATTGACTGTGGGATGGCCTGGATTCACGTCCGGTCCGCGCGACGGATGAGAAAGCAAAATGACCCAGCAGACGTTGATCGCGACGGACAGGACGCCGGCGACAAGGGGTAGAAATCCCTTCCTGTCGCGGGGAGATTGAGTGGGCCATGCGATTCTGACCGCCCCGTGATGCGAACGGCCGCCACTTATCGACTCCCGCGTCATGAATCTTGTCCAATAGCGTGTTTTTGGGACCGGCCCTCGCAACTTTTCAGAGTATCGACACCAACGGCGGGCTCGCTGATGCAACTGGCCGATATGTGTACCGCTCTAGAGAAATCCGTGACCGTACGTTTCGCTACGCGATTGTAACGGTTCGCGCCTAGCATCACGCCGCTATCATCGATCCCGAGTGATGATGCAGCCTTGGACGGACTGCCTTGACCGACTCGAGTCCGTGGAGGTCGCAGCGAAACACGCAGATACTTCTCACCCATTCGAGACCATGGCAACGCCGTCATGCAACACAGAACTTGAAGTCCTCGCCGCCGCTTGGCGGGATTTTCAGAACCGCACAGCAGTCAAGCTTTGCACCATCGAGACCGAGCGCCACTATCGAGCGATGGTCGATGTGTTGGACGAGCTCGTCTATAAGATCGGCGACCGACGGTCGCATCCGATGATGGGGCTTCTGGATATCGTGTCCTTCTTCGTTCACGACTACGAAGAACGCACTACTGAGATTCCGAATTCTGAACGCACTCGGCCCCGAGTGAGTCGCTCGCCAAATCGCAGAACGCCACTACAAAAAGGAAATCCTCGCGAGCGCGTTCTTCGGAAAATCCTAAGAGCCGCTGTGTACCGCGTTTGCATCCTGCTGTTATCGAATAACTTCATGCTACAGGCGGAATCTTCAAAGACTCACCGCCAGCTCCCCCTTATGACCGGCGCGCTTTAGCACGTGGCCTCGACGGACGAGCGCCGACGGTGACTCTTGGCGTCACCGGAAACAGCCGTGTATAGGTTCGCTTGCCGACTTCGCCATCCGCTACGAGACCTTTCGATTCCTGAAAACGGGCGACGGCACTCGCCAATTCCGCACTATACAAGTCGGTCAGTTCCCCCGAATTATGTCCCAGTGACGAGAGTCGCTGGCCAATGCGCCTGATCAGGGGGCCGCGAGCAGCCGGATTTCCCGCGCGCAGTGAGAACAACGGCACCTTGGGAAACTGGCTTAAGGCTGCCTTGCCATAGTCAACCCCCGGGACCAACACACCCAAGTCCCAAAGTCGGTTCGTTGTATTTCCTTGAACCACACCGTGTCGGGTATCCATGGCCTCGAGGGTTTGATTCTGCCCGCGACAGATTACAACGTGCCCGGAGGGATGTTCGGCATGGGTGCCCGGACTGCGGATCAGAAATGCACCGGGCACAACGGCGGCCTCCTGCCATCGAACTACGGTGCCAAGCTTGTGCGCATCCTCGGTCCAATAGCCCGAGTAGGCATCGTACCCTACGCCCTCTTTTCGCACGCCATACGAGATGTTAGTCGCTCGGAAGAGGCACCAGGAGGCGAATTCCGCGCAATCCCACGGGCCCTTGAAGTTGGGGTCTTCGTAGTGCGCCTTCGCACCGAGGACGTAACGTTCACCCAGATGTTGTTGGGCAACTCGGACAATTTCCCCACCGGAGACCATCGATCCATCCTCCTAAACTAAAACTTCTACTTCTGAGTATTAACCGTGATCGGGGCCGGAAGATGTTTCGGCGTGCCCGCCCCCGTGTCGTAGACATCCAATTGATAGGTCTTACCTCCAAAATCGGCGGGTTTCGTGCCCGGCTTGACGAGGATCTTCAGCACATCCGCCTGCATGGCGGCGATCAGCTCGGCGGGCTCTTCGCCAATCCAATGGGGACTGTAGGCACCATTGCCGCCGGTAATCTTGTAGTTCTGAACAGCGCTGTCGATCTTGAGGTTCACGATGGCCGGTGCATCCGACGCCATCGGCGCCGTTGCCGGCTGATCCGCCACCTTGCAAGTGTCTGTATGTAGGGTCGGCACCGGCGTTAGCGCGGCACTGAGACTCGTCGATGCAGTCTTGACCTCATCCATGGACAGGTTGAGCTGGGTATCGGGAGTCGGTGCACGGACTGGCAGTACGGGCGGAGTGGGTGAGCCGCCAGAATTGATCGTAGTGGGCGCCGCCAACGCAGTAGTACTGATGCCCGCCGCGAGCCGTTGGATCGCCGCTGCATCCGGAAGCGCGGCCTGAACCTGTTTGTTAACCTCGTTCACGATACCGCGGACGGCATCGGAGATCTGCCCTGCGATCTGGGCCTCGCCCGCTATGCGGATGGAAGTGGCCTGCAAAGTTCGTTCACCCACGCCATAAGCGTCCTGCGCGGCATCGAATTGGGTCGTCGGGATGCTGCATTTACCGCTGTAGTGGGGTTTGCCGGAGTCCGAGCAACCCAACTGTTCCAGGCGGGTAACCAAGGCCGTTTGAGCCTCGTGGAGCGTATGCTCGAGGCGGTGTACCTGTTCAAAGGAATCCTTGAGCGGGCCTTCCAAATTCGAAACGCAGAGCAAGGCGTCGATGCCACTGGCATACACGGCGGGAACCAGCTTTCCACCGTAGATGGAACCTACGGTGTAGTTTCCTGCGCCAAACGCCGCGAGGCCGACAGTGAGGTCACGGGTGCCCTTAAACACCGGTGAGAGCGCTGCGCCGGCTACGCCAATGAGCGTTCCAACACCGGTCGCCGCATTGAACATGTAGCGCTCCTTCTGACCCTTCTGCAGATCCTCGATGGCGCTCTGAATTTGCGCATCGGCATCCTGCAGAGTGGCCTTGCGCTGAGGGATCTTGATTTGCGGTGAAAAGGTCGTGCAGCCCTCGAGCCCCACGACGAGGGTCACCAGGGCAAAAGAAACTCCGACCATCCTGTGAACAGATTGGTTTTGCATGGCAGAACCTTCCCTTTCCGTCGCGCCCCAATCGACGATTCTTGGTTGTTATTGAGCGAGCCGATGGGAGAATAGCGGATGGACGCGACCTTTGTCTGCCTCGGCGAGTATGTTCACATCCCCTGCCGCATTGCGGTATTAAATCCGCTTGAACCGATGCTGTGGTATTCAAGCCGGTAGCAGAGTAATAACCCCGGAATTCTAACGCGTGACGTTAAAATTCCGGGGTTCAGTTTTGCGATAACCAAGCGGCTACAGCCTGGTGTCAAAGCAGCCGATTTCCGGGACGGGCCGTCGTTTGTCTGAATCTCTCAATGAGCAAACAAGTACTCGCAACTCCCATCCCCACCCGCACGCGCCATCACCCGATCATAAAGCGAAACATTCTCCGCCACCGCCCGCTCCACATCCTCAGCCAACAAGAACCCGGCTCCAACCTGCCGTTTCGCAGCCGCCCGAACTTTTGCGACAAAATCATCGCGAGTTGGATAGCGCGACTCGATGCTGGGCCGCGGATCCCCACTCGCACGCCGCTCCACCTCCGTCCGGGCAAACGGCACAAAACTCCCGTCAAATCGCGCAGTCGCCCAAGCGAACCCCGTCTCCGGCGAACGCGGATTCCAACCGGTATGAGTCCCCAGCGGCACCTGCAATTCAACGAAACGCACGCCACCACGGTCGTTCCCATCAGCATCAGGCGCCGGCACGCGCGTCTCAAACGGCCGCCCGCGCAAAGGCGGCACCTGTTCAGCGATGCCGTCACTCACGAATCGCCGCCCAAAATCGAGCCGGAACTCACGCAGATTCCGTTCCGGAGGGGTCAAACCGATGTTTCGCGGGAAGGCTGCGCGATAAGCGTCAACCGACACCAACGTCCCATCGCGAACCGATGGATAGGCGTTCGCTGGGGGTAGCACAGACGCGGTAGTCCACCGATCCAACGCCACAATCAACGCCCGAATAGCCAGATAGTGGTCAGTTGTTGAAACGCAGTTCAGATAAGGCGAGCGAGTATGTGAACGGCCAACATAGTGCTGCGCACCTGAGAATGCGTAAAGACGTACATTGGCAGCCGGCGCCACATCGGCAGCGCCGTCAGGGGTAGTGGCAATCAGCGACGCTCCCCGATTCCAGAACTCAGTTGAAGTGTTTGCGATCAACACCTTCGGCAAATGACCCTGGGCATCGCGTGCATGGTCGAGCGTCGAACCCGTCTGCCCTGTCACCGGGTCGCGAGAGGTCCCGCTCGTGAATGGAAAAAGATCCGCAGGATAGTCGTTCTCTTCCAACATCGACGGATGCCGCGTCGGCTGCACGAACCGGCTGTTGAACCCGCCAGAAGCGCCAGCGCCAGGAACCTCCATGTAGGCGCCGTCGAACGCGAGACGCCCGCTCTCGTCGACATCGAGACCGTCGTGCAACATTCGACCGATGAGTCGTCCGGATTGGCTTATGCCGAAGATCAGAGTCTTTCGGGGTGTCGGCGCGCCTTCAAACGGGTGATCACGAAAATAAGCGAGGAGATCGCGGATACCGGCGAGGCCGGCGCCGGTTACATAGGGATCCTTGGCCGTATAGACCAAATCATAGATGATCCCTGGTTGAAACCCGCCCTCGAGTTGGATTCGTCCCGGTCCACCCGGTTGCTCCGCCTCCACAAAATGCCAACGGGCTCGATCGATAGGCGTTCGCTGGTCGCCGGGTTGTGAGCGCGCGGTTAACTCGGCCTTGGGATCGTTGGCGATTGCGGGCTCGTATGTCAGTCCGCGCATACCAGCATATGTCGTGATGTCCGTGGGCGCACTGACGATGATCTCGTTCTGCACCAGACCCGTGACACTGCTACCGTCACCTTCATGCGCGACGGGCGGAGCGAACACGAGGGGTCTCATGCCGGGACCCTGCGGCGCCACGTCCCAGGTCCAGGCGGAAAACAGGAGGGTGAATCCGTGGCGCATCAGAAAACCATCGCCGGCATCCGCGACGGTGGTAGGATCGTTGTGGTCCGGGATCTTGCCATTCACCTGGCCCAGGATGGCAATGTTCCCGCGGTTGTTGATGTCATAAAGCAGGGTCGCGCCTTGGGACTTGACCGGGCGGAGCATGAGAAAGCTGCTTGCAAACGTGACGTGGCCTTTCTCGTCACGAGGTGCTCTCTTCAGATCCACGATGCGTTGATTGGCCGCAGCATTGGGGTCGAGACTGAATCGCGCAATGCCGCGGATTTTTTCGTACGAGCCCACTTTGCCAAAGCTCATTCCCGAGGCGAAAGCCGAACGCTCGAGTACCTGCACACTCGTCACTTCGGCGTGCGCTGAGGCGAAGACAGCCACTGCCATCGCCCCTGCGGCTACCCTACATCGTTGCTTTTTCAAAGCTGAAACCCCGGCTGTTGAGTCATTCTCAGTCCGAGGATACTACCGACCGAGCCGAATGGGTGGCCGGCTCACTCGGGCTGATCAGTTCGTTCTCAGCCGACCGTTCATTCCCTGACCCTCCCGCGCGCCAACAGCCAGGCGGGCGCGTATCCACCGCTGCGCCGGCGCCTCAAAAATCACATACGTAACCCGAGACAGAAGCAGCGTCACCGTGAAAAATGCGATAAACAACCACGGGCTGCCGGCAGGAATCGGCGCATTGGCCATGTAGAAACCCATCACAATCAACAACTGAATCGGAAAATGGATGAGATAGCTCGAGTAGGTCATGTTTCCCGCGGCGGCAATGACATGCTGGCCGCGCGTCAGGGCTTTGAAATCATGAGCGCAAAAGAATATCAGCGCGGGAACGGCGGTCATCAGATAGCTCTGCGAGAAAAGCCATTTCTCGCCGAGATGGGTGCTCCAGGCCAGGAGTGAAAGGGCAAGGACGTAAATGCCCGCAAACGCAGTCAGTCTCGAGCTCCAGGCAGCGCCGTGAATTGACTGCCGCCACATCGCGCCCAGCCCGCCGACGTAGAAGAAATACAAGCAGTCAATCAAGCGATGCTGGAAATGTAGAAAATGACTGACGGGCCACAACAACAGCATCACCACATTGAGCGCCCACGATCGGGTCACAAAGCGCAGGCCGAGGAAGAACAGCAGGTACACGAGCACTTCCACCGAAATGGACCAGACGGGGCCGTTGAAGCCGACGTTGTTGGGATTGACCCAGGCACTGGCCAGCAACAGTTGCTGCCCGAAGTCACCGAGCCCGTTGTGCTGGAAGACAAAGTACAGTTGGGTGTAATGAAAGTAGGCCAACTGAAGGGCTGCGACCAGCAACAAAGTGGCGATATGCAGCGGGTAGAGACGCGAGAAGCGCAATATCAGGAACGATCGGCCACTCACTTTCCGGTCGGCTATGGCGTCTCGATACTTCCAGAAGAAGATATAGCCGCTGACGCACCAGAAAACTTCAACGCCAAAGTGCCCGTAATCGTAGAAAAGCCGGAACAGCTCGTAAAATGGTTGCGACTGCCGCACGAAATTGACGGGATCAGCGCCGAGGTAGGAGAAGTGCTGGTAGTGCCACACCAGGACCGCAAACGCGGAGACGAAACGGACTACTTCGAGACCCAGCAATTTGTTGGCCGAAGGGGCGCGGTTTTTCAGGCCGGCGGTGCCCGATGCGCTCTTCATTTAAGAAGCTCCTGCCGTTGCGTCGGCCCGGTGCGCTCTAGATTCGCCTCACGCGCGGCATGGAACATCGCAGCCGGCGTGCTGTCAGCTCCGGTGGCTGACGCAATGGCAATGCGTTTCGCGTTTGTGAAAATGTTAGCACGCTCGCCGTCCGAGATCTTCACGTAGTCGAAAAGGCTGTCAGAGCAGCACCAGGGCGGTCCTGGTTGCACCTTGTGAACCACCCGCTCACGCAGCCAGTCCCGGATGAACGTTATCTCGAGGCGGTGGGGAAAGCGCTCATAGCCAAACCCCATCAAATCGGGATCTATCCACTTGTCCC
The DNA here is from genome assembly GCA_018241505.1 of Pseudomonadota bacterium. Classification (GTDB taxonomy): domain Bacteria; phylum Pseudomonadota; class Gammaproteobacteria; order Steroidobacterales; family Steroidobacteraceae; genus 13-2-20CM-66-19. The sequence continues at coordinate 23,478 of JAFEDS010000032.1, forward strand.
CTTTGCTACCGAAAGTGTTAACCCACGTATTGGAGACTTTGTTGGCGGCGGGGCACTCGGCCGCCCGCGCCGCTGTAAGCGCTCCGTAGGCCGTATGGTCATACGGCACGAGGTAGAACTCATTGTGAAGGCGCAGGTGCAGGATGCGGTGTTCACCACGGGTGTACACGGAAAAGCCGTCACATCCGGGAAACACCGCCGCGGCCGTTGAGTTGTCGTACCCGAGCTCCAGTAGTCGCAGGTGCACAAAAAACTCACCGTTCCAGGAAGTAGTGATGACCAGCGGCGTTGGTTCACGATCGAGCTCTCGGGTCAATGCGGACACCCTCGACATCGACTCGTCGACCACCCGCTGCCACCGCCACCACGACACAGGTGACCATAGGCGCCCTACCAACATACGTGGACCGTCCGATATGGACACCACGGAAGGCGGCGCGATGAGTGCGACTACCATGACTGCCGCAGCCGCAATCAACAGCGCAGTTTTCCGCTCAGCGGCCGGCATACGCGCCTGCTCCACTAGCCACTCGATACCGCGCCCGCCATGCAAGGCAATAATCGGCGCGAGCAGCGGAAAGAGGTAGCGCACTTCACGGCCGGTGCAGACAGCGAACACACAAAGCAGCAATGGATACGCGCAGAAGAAGGCGGCATCCAGCCAGCGGCGTGTGCTGATCCCGGTCCGATTGTCGCGCGCGATTCCAATCAGCAGTAGGAACGGTGTGATCATTCCAAAGAAGTAGGCGAGCGCAAACAGATTCCATCGCAAGTCGAAACCGATCTGCCGGGCATAACTGAAAAAGCGGTAGATCCATAGGGAGTCGATCAGCGTCGCACCATTCACGACGGCGGATACGCCCAGGACGATCGACAGGCCCGCCGCGAGCGCAACCAACCGCCGCACGGTTACCGAAACAGTCACCCTGTCGACAAACACAACACCCAAAAGCAGCGGGAACGCGAGAATGCCATCCAACCTGCACAGCCCAGCCATTCCGGCGCACAGGCCTGACAGCAGGTAGCGCCCGCCGGAGGCATCGGGTCTGGCCAGAGCCAATGACAGAGCCGCAAACGCCGCCGACACTACATTGTCATTGAAGAAGAAAGCCGAGTCGGGAATGCCCGGTGTCAGGATCAAGGCGGCAAGAGCCGCTGCGATGGTGACGTTGCCTCGCCTGCGGGCAAACGACACCGACGCGATCAGGAGCACTGCAAGACTGGCGATGGTCAACAGGCGAAAGGCTGAATCACCGGTCATTCCCAGTGCCGACTGCAGCAAAGCCAGGAGGTCTACGACGCCCAGGCACTTGAGAAAGATGTATTCCGTTACCAGGGCCAGGTAGGGGTCATGCGCGGAAATACTGCCAGTCCGCGCTAAAATCAGCGCCTGTGATTGAAGCTGTGCCGACACCCCCTCGACATGCACGGCAGTCAGGGCGGGCCACAGCAGCCAGATACCCGCCGCAATCAACAAACCTGCAAGGACGTACCGCCGATTCATCCGCCTGCCGCAGTACGATTTTTGTCGTACCCGTTCTTATTATTATGGGCATCAGTGTACTGGCACCTTCCACACGGGGGCAATCGGCCGTTTACCATATGCCCCTTGTGTGGCCGATTTTTTATCTAGGAATCAATATCTTGCGTCAATCCGCAACAGCCAGTTGCGGGGCCTGCCATACCAACCTTGAAACGAGTCAATGGACTCGTAGTAGCGCTTGTCGAGCACATTGTTCACGCTGAGGGCCACTCGCCAATGTGGATCAACATTAAACGCTGCGCGTAGATCGAACACGGCATACGACTGCGCGACAGCCACAGCCGGGGGGCATAGGAAGTTGGGGGCATCGATGCAAATCGCCGTATAGCGGGTCGTTGTCCTGCTCTGAGCGTGCAATCCTCCGCCGATCTCCCATGGGCGCAGGTCGCCAGGCAGACGCCAGTTGGTCCACACCTTCAACAAATGCCTGGGAGTTACCGTCGATAGCGGATGAGTCGTCGGGGATTCGTTGATGTTGTAACTATAACCCACTCCGAGGTGCCATCCCGGCAGCACTTGGCCACTGATATCCGCATCTATTCCGCGACTGTGGTTGCTCTCCCCATCAAAACAACACTTTGGAGCACCAGTGATCTGATTCGTCGGGGGCGTGGTGGCTATCGGCAAATTGCTCTGCTCAATCCGGTACGCGGCCAATGATGCGTTGAGCGCACCATCGCGCCATTCACCTTTGACGCCAGCCTCAACATTCGTGCCCCGTATTGGACCGAGAAATTGTCCAGGCGATTGCTCCAACGCCGATCCCTGCGCGAGGTAGATATCTGCATAACTGGCATATAGCGAATAGTGCCCACGAAAGGAATACATCAGCCCTGCATAGGGGGTCACGACGCTATCGGTGTGCAATCGGGTCGCAAGTGACTGCGGCAAGCCCGGGAAGGTGAACAATACATCCGTGTGGTCACGACTGAGGCGGGCACCACCCGAAATCGACCACGCGTGACCGAAGTAGATCCGACTGGAAACATACATGCCATAGCGGTCGGAGGCTGCATTCGTCACTATTTCGTAAGCCGGCGGACCCAGAGCTCGTGGATCCGGATAGTCCCGCGGATTGAACGCCCGGAAGTCGGTCAAAGGCTTCTGATAGTAGTCCTCGGCGTCCGCAGCCACTTTGAGACGCGTGAAGTCAGCACCGAGCGCCAGCTCTTCGCGCCAGCCGAGCCAATCGAGGGCGCCGCTCAGTGTGACATCGGTCGTGTCCTGGGTATTCGTGTTGGGCGTGACACTGAATTCGGCCTGCGGCAGCTCGTTCAGTTTGTTTGTGACAGGATCGATTTCTCCGCTGACGAACGGCAGTCCGAACTGGGCCATTGTGCGCCAATGCGACGCGTTGAGCTTCAACGTCCACCTGGGCGAAAGCTCATGGCGGTACTGCAGGTAAGCGCCGAACAAGCTGCTGCGATATTGCGTCCAGTCGAATCTCAGCGCCGTATCGCGGGGGAATCGTGGATCGCTGCCGTCCGAGTAGAACGGCAGGCCGTTTTGTATCACCGCGGCGCGGTCCCATTGATAACTGGCACCCGCGGTGAGCGTCGCGAAAGGCGTGAGGTCATACCCGAGCGAGCCAAAGACCTTCTTTTTGTCGTGTGGGTCGATGTTGTAGAAATAGCCCTCGCGGTCGGATACGGCCGCCAGGCGCCCGCGCAGATCCCCCCCGAGCGCCATCGGCCCAGTGATGTCAATCTCGTCTCGCCGGTTGCCCCATGATCCGGCTGATGCACTGAATGTCAGCGCGAAGTTGCGCTGCGGACGTTTGCGCACCAGGCTGATTGTACCACCCGGATTGCCGTCACCACTGAACAACCCGTCCACGCCGCGCAGGATCTCGACATGATCAAACTCCAACATGTCCGGCGTACCGAGAAATAATGTATTCGACAGTTCGTTGGGTTCGAACTGTGGATCAACGGCGGCACCGCCGTCGATGTGAAATGAGGTGATCCGGTATCCGCGAGAGTAGAACGCCTGGTCGACCGAGCTCTGCCGGTCCGTCGTAATGCCGGGCGCGTGCTCGAGCACTTCCTGCAAGGTTGCATCGTTACGTTGGCGCATTTCCTCGCCCGTCACGATGGATATGGTCTGGGGGATGTCGCGAATCGGCGTGGCGATGCGCGTCGCCACGAGTTGCTCCGCCAGACCAACAACAACCACCTCCTGAAGCGGGGTGCTCGTTGGGTCCGTGGGTTTCGAATCCTGACTTGCCTGGATCTCGTTTGTGCGAATCCTGTCCGTGTCTCGAGCTTGCGGCGGCCGCACTTCCACCATCTGGGAATTGAGCACACGGGAAGTCAATCCGGACCCGGCCAGCAGTTGGTCCATTGCTGCTGCGAGCGTGTAGTTTCCGTGAATTGCCGGTGCGCTGAGCCCTTCAGTCACACGTGAGAAGAAGACGACTTGAATGTCACACTGATGTGCGAGCTCCTGCAAGGCACCGTCGAGCGGCTGACGATCGATTGATACAGCGAAGGTCTCAGGCGTGCGCTGAGTATCTGACGCGTGTGCGCTCGAGATGAGAGTCATCACTGCGAAAGCCCACGCCCGCCCGTCACGCATGTCGCGTGTTGTCCGGAGTCCTGGTACGCCCCTCCGCATCCGGCGTCATCCCCAAATCCGAAGTCGACCGCTCACATCGCGAGAAGTTTGCTAGCGCTGTTGTTGAATGATCGGATGGATGTCAGCCGCCGCTCACCAGAGTCTACACGGGTCACCCGGGCCACGAAGCAGTAACCCTGTGCCGGCACATTCGTAATGTAGCGCGCACCGTGCTTACCCTCTCCGAGGCAGCGACGCAGAGACGTGATCTGTACCCGCAAGTTAACCGACTCAACGACCAACCCGCGCCACGCGCGCGCGATCAGGTCCCGGTGATTCACCACCTCGCCCGCTCGCTCTACCAGCGCAATCAGGATGTCCAGGGCGCGGCTGCCCAGCGCGACGGGCGTACCGCTCTTATAAAGGAGACGTGCACTCGGGAAAAGATCGTAGGGTCCGAATGACACGAGGTCCGGACTGAATTCGTTCATTGCCGTACTGCTCCTGCATCTGCCTTGCGGATCACCACGGTATCGGCATTGAGCATCTGGCACGACAATCCGGAACCTTTGAGCAACGCCTCGAGCGCCTCGGACACAGTGTAGCTCCCGCGAACGCCGGGAGACTGCATACCCTCGGTGAGATGGGAGAAATAGATAACCTGCACGCCGCTTTGTAGTGCGAACGCATCCAATGCCTCGTCCAGCGGCTGAGCCGCGATTCGTAGCTCCAGCTTGGTGGCCGGCATCTCTTCATGGTTTGCACGGCCTTGGAGAGTCCACGCGAGACACATAGCCACAAAGCAGCACGTGCCCCGCACATCACGCTGCGTGTACGCGGCGTTCACGGTCTGGACCCCGTGGCTTCGTCGAGCGTCACGATATGGCCCAACTTACCGTCGTCACGGACCTTCACCCCGGGCAGATTGGACAAGAAAGCGAGGAACGAGGCCGGATCATTGGCTTTAAAGACGCCGGTAATCTCCTGAGATCGCAACGCTGGACTCTCGATGACAATGCGCTCGCGGTTGTACCGATTGAACTCCTCGGCCACCTCACCGAGCGGACGGCCCTTAAAGACGAGCTTCTGCTGCGTCCACGCCGTTACCTCGTCGAGCCGCACACCATGCTCCACCGTCCCCGGACCAGAACTGTCGATCACCACGCGATCCGACGCGTGCAACGGGGTCGCAGCCACCTGCGAAGAAGCTTCATTTGTGTCCTGTGCTAGCGAAACAACTCCCTCGAGTACGGTGATCGTCGTTCGGGCGGGACGCACGTCCACGTCAAAGCGCGTACCCAACGCACGCAAGACTGTCTTGCCGCTGTGAACGTCGAAGGGGCGTGCCGTGTCGTGAGACACATCGAACAGCGCCTCCCCCTTTGTCAGATGAACGACTCTATGGTCCTTGCCGAAATTGACTTCGATCTTGGAGGCTGTGTTGAGCGTCACGCCCGAACCATCGTCCAATCGGACGAAGCGCTGCTCACCGAATCGGGTCTCGAAGGTCTGAGGGCTCATAAGGACGAACCATGCCGCCGCAATGGCTGCGAGAATCGATGCCGCGAAAGCGAACGTCAGTGCAACACGGGCGGAGCGCTGCGGCGAGCTACGAGGCTCCGCTTGTGACTCTTCTCGCAAGCTCGTAACGCGGCGGTCCGTGTACTCCCGCGCCTCTCGCACCAAAACTTCAGCAGAAGTATCTGGCCAGCGGACGTTTTGCGAGTGCAATGTATTCATTGTGCGCGCAATGCGCAGATAGGCTTCGACATGCTCAGGGGACCGGCGCATCCATTCGCCGAATTCACGATGCTCGCTCGCGGAGGCCTCTTCGGTTCCGTTAAAAGTCTCCCACGCTTCCGCAGCCTGCTCTGTCGCAACCCGGCTCAATTCTCTTTCTTTCTGCATATTTCAGCTCTCCAGCCGGGTGCGGAGGTGGTCATAACCGCGTGCCAGATGCCGTTTGACCTGGCGCTCCGTCAGGCCCAATTGGGCAGCGATTTCCCGGCATGGCCGCTCATCTCGCAACCGAAGCAGAAGCACGGCGCGCACAACGGGTGAGACCTCCTCGAGGGCCAGTTCGAGGCGTTCCTGTGACGTGCGGGCCTCCAACTCCAACTCGGGTGGGCATTCGTCAACCAGTGAGGCTTCCTCGAGGTCGACGAATGAGGCCGGCGGAATACGCTGGCCGCGCCACTCCAGTACGACATGGCGTGCCACTTGGAGCAGGTAGGCCTGCGGGTTTCGGACGCCACTCAGATCCCTGGCAAGCAGCAGGCGCAGATAGGTCTCCTGCGCTAGATCCTCAATATCCACGGCGCCCCGAACGCGCTGGCGCAGGAACAGGAACAGGCTTTTATTCCAGCGTTCGCGCCATCCCGCGAGTAGGGACGTGTTTGACATGGTGGGTAAGACAGCCGTTCAAAGTGCGTTGCGTGTGCCCAATAGAGTGCGCAAGCGGGTGGTTGGGCCCCCTCGGTCCGAAAATATATCTGGAACGCTGGCATCCGTCCCGGGCGGGCGCGGGATCGCGGCGGCTTCACACAATTTAACGCCATTGAACTCGTCACGAGCAGGACTCCCGCACAAAGTCCTTCGCGCAGCCCCTCCCCCTAGGCCAGCAGAAAGAGGACTCTTGCGATGAACAGCATCACCAGCAACGACGATGACGCGGCCGCGGCTTCATGGACGACTATCGATCGGCTTCGATCCGCTGTGGTCGAACTGTCTAGTGCATTGAGGGAGACTCTGCGCGATGAACGCAGCAGCGCTGCGGCTTGCCTCCAGCGCGTACAGGTGATGCTGCAAACGACTGAAGGCGATGCAGCCCACTCTTCCCCGGACGTTTCCCGGCAAGGTCTCGCTCCGTGGCAAATGCGTCGCGTCATTGCTCATATTGAAGCGAACTTGGGAACGCAGATTAGGAACCAGGATTTGGCGGCGATTGCGCGGTTGAGTACGTTCCATTTTTCAGTTGCATTCCGCAATAGCATCGGTCAGCCACCACACGCGCACGTCATCCGACGCCGCATTGAGCGCGCCCAGGGACTCATGTTGTCCACCACCAAACCTCTGTGTGAAATCGCAGCCGAATGTGGTCTCGCGGACCAAGCTCATCTGACACGGCTCTTTCGCCAACTCGTGGGAGAGAGCCCGGCCGCGTGGCGGCGTGCGCGAGTCAATCCCTCGTGTTAGTCGATTCACCATTGGCTCGCCTGCCACGCCCACCGCGATCTATTCGTTGTCCCACACTGGACACAATCTTGAACGAGGTGAGGCCGAGATTCTTGTCTCGCCTAGCGGGGAATTGAAGGAGTGAGCGGAAGCGCTTCCGCCGGATGCTCACGACCCTGTGAGGGCATGTTCGACATATTGACGCGTCGCGCCAAACGTCGCGAGAATTTTGCAATTGTACCGGCCAAACCAAGCTTCCACGTCGTCTGACAGGAAGTCACGGCTGTTCTTGGTTGCAAACACCTTCAAATCGAGGCCCTGTTCCTTCAAATACTCGTCCGCGGAAGCAAAAACCACGCAGTCCTGCGGCGATAAAGGGAACTCCAACTGCGCCGAAACAGCGCCTCTCATTATTTGCGCGGTCAGCGGAATAACTGTCGCGACACGCGAAAGAGTCAGGACAGTGTTGTCGAGGGCCTTGGCCTGGGACTCCCCGCTTTCCGCCAGCGCACGGGTGACTGTCTTTGATGTTTCCGCGAGCCCTGCATAGGCTTCGGTGCGAGCGAGTTCGCTGAGTTCGTCGCGCAATTTCTGAACGATGACTTCTCGTTTCTTTCGTCGGCGCACCAGTGTCTCGTAAGGTTCGAATAGCGAGCACGCGGGAATCGCGAGCCGTATATCCCCCTCCTGCGCCAACTTGATCAGGCGCTCGCAGTCCGTAACTTCGCCTTGCCGCAGCGCCACCTCCAGGACGAAATTCGATTCAACCGTGACTATCACAGAGTCTGGTCGGTACGGACTCGTCCGCCTTTGATTTTTTCCAACAGCCCCGAGTCCACAAGCATCCGATCGGCATCAGTCTTGTCAGGGCTGCGCAGATTCGAGGTCAGATCCCCGAGCCATCCCGCGATGGCCAATCCCAAACTCTCACCTCGCGGCCCGCCTTCCTGGTCCGCGAGCGCCCCAAGGTAGTCGCGTAGCACCGGTTGGGCGTTGGCCGTGAAAGCAGGCACTGCGTCTAATGCGGCGTCTCGGCCCCACAGGAATAGTTTGCTTGGCACGGCCAGCAGAAAGAAAGCATCGAGCGGAAGCTGGGTGTACATGATCAACTTCCGACGGACGTTCGCCGCATCGCGAGGTGTCGAGCTTCTCGTGGCTTTGCATTCGACAAACAGGATCCGGCGTCCAATGGGCGAATCGACGACAATATCAAGAGGCGCAGACATGAGGTCTCTCCTTCCAGAGACTCCCATTGATTCTACCGCGAAAGTTGCGTCGGAGCCCATCTACAATATCTCAACTGCCTGAACGGGAAGCAGCCAATAATTGCCCATCTTGATTCGAGATATCGGTTCTCTCAACTGACTCTTGTCGATTTCTAACTCTGAGATCGGCAAGCGCGACTTCTACGAGCGCGCTTCACCGATACGAGGGGTCAGTTGCGCAACCGAATAGGGTAATGTTTGAGGGAGTACACGAAAGCCGCCGGTCGAAGCTCCAGCTTTTGCGAGCGATCGCGCGCCAGCGTCGGAAAGCGAGCGAGTAGCAATCTCAGCGCAATGCTCGTCTCGAGACGCGCAAGAGTTGCACCCAGGCACAAGTGAATGCCGTACCCGAATCCGAGATGGCGATTGGGCGAGCGGCGCATGTCGAATCGGTCCGGATCAGGGAAATGATGTCGATCGTGGTTCGCCGCCGCGAACAGCGGCAGCACCAGGTCTCCCTCGCGCAAACGGCAGTCCTCAAACTCAACATCACACGTGACCACGCGAGGCAGATAGTGGACAACAGCACGATACCTCAGCGCTTCCTCGATGGCTGCGGGCAGCAACTCCGGATGATGAGTCAACTCCGCGCGTGCTTCGGGATGCTCATCAAGGCACCAAAGCACAATGGGTATCAATGAAGCAGTCGTTTCGTGGCCTGCAATCAGGAGCAACGTACACGCACCCGTGATATCGCGCTGACTCAGGCGTTCGCCATCAATTTCCGCGCTAATGAACGCTGAGATCAGGTCTTCCGTAGGCGAACGCCTACGCTGTTCAACCATGCCGTCGAAATAGATAGCAAAGCGTTCAAACGCCTTGGCCCTGAGCTCGAAGTCGGTGTTGAGGAGGTCGTTCGCCCACTCGCGAAACTGACCGATGTCCGCAATGGGCACTCCCAGCAGCTCCGCGATTACCGTGACCGGCAACGGGAACGCGAGGGCGTCCACGACGTCGACTGTGCTATGTGAATCCATCGCATCGAGCAGCCGATTGGTAATCGCCTGGATGCGGGGCTCGAGCTCGGCGACGCGCCTCTGAGTGAAGGCCTGCGCGAGCAATTGGCGCAAGTGCCGGTGCCTCGGCGGATCGAGTCCGAGGATGCTCGCGCTGGCTACCTCATCGACGGATCCATCCGGGTTTAGAGTCCGTTGCGATGAGAACGTCTTCGTGTCCAGAAGAATCCGATTCACATCCGCGTATCGGGCGGCTAACCAACTGCCCCGCCTCTCATCGTACGAAAGGCCTGGAGCATCCAGAAGGTGACGGTATTCGGTGAAGACATCCAGCGTTAATGGGGTAGCCGTTTGCAGCTTGCGGGCGGCAAGCAGGCGTGTGCGCGCATCGGGGGTGAGTACCATGGTCGGCGCCGCTCAGGGATTTGTGGCCACATTTTGCGGGACGACCGGTGGAAAAGACAGTATTACGTAAGCCAGAACCGAGAGTGGTTAGTCCCGCTCCGCCAACCACCTCCGGCAATTACGCATGACCTCATCCGGCGCGGTCTCCGGCCGCCCCGCATTGAACGGCGGCGCCGGCGCATACTCCAACAGCAACTGAATAGTCTGGGCCACCACCGGCCCTGCGATCTCCGCGGCAACCGTCAGCGCAAAGTCAATTCCCGCAGTCACCCCACCCCCGGTGATGACGTTGCCGTCTCGAACAACGCGCGCCGGATCCGGTATTGCGCCATAGTTTTCGAGCAGCGGCCGAACCGTCCAGTGGCAAGCACTTCGCTTGCCCTTCAACAGCCCCGCCGCTGCCAGAATGAGTGAGCCGTTGCACACGGAAGTTATGTAGGTCGCCCCGGCTGCAAGTCGACGGAGTTGGGCGAAGAACGGCTCACACATGCCGGCGGACTGGTTGATGGCTCCAGGAACGCAGAACAGCGTGCAATCTTCCACTTCGGCGAGCCGGGTCATATTGCTGAATGTCAGACCGTGTCCGGTCCGCAACTGACCACCCTCGAGACTGGCAACCGTGACGCGAGCGCCCGGCAGGCGGCAAAGCACCTCGTACGGGCCCGTAAAATCGAGCTGGGTGATACCGGGATAGAGCGCGAACACAATGTGTGTGGAGGTAGTCATGGGTTTCACAGGGCGGGCTTCGGGAGCACAATCATGCGCCTGAAGTGCAAGGCCGAAAGGACACAATCCCGACAAAAAAGGCTATGGATGCTCGAGTCAGCTCGGGCGCTGAACATCAGACCCCGCTACGTACAAACTGACTCGACCGCACCGCCGTGCCGGCATCCATGGACTGGAGACGCTTTCGAAGCCTGAGGTGGCGCCGGCGCGAGAGCTCAATCAGCGGGCGCCATACTCTGGCCGTCTGCCGGTGTCGTATCAGCAGATGCCAGAATCGGTTCGACCGCTTGTACAGATAACTCATGGCAAGGTAAGCCGGCACAGCCCGGTTGTCGGTGGGTCGTCGCCGCCAGATCGAACCGTGCGAGAACAGCTTGCTGTAGCACCACGCATAGCCGCGGTCGAGCTCCGCGGGACTCATGTGCTTGGGCTGGAATACGACATTCGCGGTATCGTATTTATCCCAGTCGCGGTGGAGTATGCGGCCTTCACTGTCCAATTGCCGGAACAACGGCGTGCCGGGATAGGGCGTCAGTATATGGAAGGTCGCACATTCCAACCGGTTCGCTTCAATCCACTCCACGGTCCGTTCAAACACATCCGGCCGATCGTGATCGAAGCCGAGAACGAAGCTACCGTTCACCTGGATTCCATAGCGATGGAATATGGCGACGCGACGCGCGTAGTCTTGCGGTGCGGGTGTGCGCTTTCGGGAATCAGTCAGATTGCCTTCGTTCAGGGACTCGAATCCGACAAATACGCCGGTACACCCAGCCAACGCCATCTCACGAACCAGTGAGGAATCGTCGGTGACGTCGATTGTCACTGCCGCGCTCCAAATTACTTCCAGCGGGCGCAGGGCGGCGCAGAGAGCGCGCAAGTACTTGGGGCGGGACCCGAGATTGTTATCTACAAAGACGACGTAAGGCTGTTCATCGGCAACAATTTCGTCGACTACCTGTTGCACTTCCCGCAGCCGGTACGGCATATGCAGCCCGTCGGTCGACAGGTAGCAGAATCCGCACCGATTGTGGCAACCGCGCGTAGCAATGACACTGCTCGTCGTCAGAAATGACTCTCGCGGCAGGATCGAGCGCCGAGGCGCCGGATCCAGCGCGTACGGGCGGGAGAAGTCCGCCTCATAGCGGCGTTGCAATGTCCGTCGTTCGATGTCACGGAGAATTCGTGGCCAAAGTTGGACACCGTCGCCAATGGCAATGGCGTCTGCGCACTGCAAGGCCTCATCCGGACACGACAGCACGTGCAACCCGCCCAGCACGACAGTACAGCCTTGCCGTCGGTACCAGTCAGCCAGTTGATACGCCCGCCGGGCGAATGTCAGATGTACCGTGATTCCGACAACCTGCGGCACCGGATCAACTGGTGGCGGCCCCTGCAGGAGGTTTTCGTCCCAGTAACGGACTTCCCAGTTTTCCGGTGTTGCCCCGGCAATGCTCGTTAGTGCCAGACTCGGAGTCAGCACATGTTTGCCGTAGCTTGCGCGCGGGTCCTTCGGATAGAAGGGATTTATGAGCAGCGCATAGTTGCTTCGCGCAGGCCGCCCCGGCTGTACGGCAGGGAGGTCGGGAGCGACGACCATCTCCCGTGGCGCCTGGCGCAAATCAAGCGATTGAGACCGGTCCAGTAGTGCGGGCGCTCGAGCGTGCATGATGAGTTACTTTGTATTGCAAAGCCGAGAGGGGCGTACCGTAGCAATTCGCAATTACGTTGTAAAGTACTTTGCATCTCAGAGCCTCTGGTGTGTACATCGTACGCATTGGAGCGTACTATGTACACATGACCAGAGATCGCATCTTTTCCGCCGCCAAGGTTGTACTCGATCGCGAAGGACTTTCGGGTCTCACGATCCGCAAGGTTGCCGCGCGCGCGGGGGTATCACCGATGGCCATGTACCGCCACTTCGCAGATAAGGACGCGTTACTGAACGCGCTCGTGGAAGACGGCTTGGTTGCTTGGGAGAAGGTAGTGCGCTCCATACACGCGCAGGATCCCATGGAGTGGCTGAATGAGTTGATTGAGGCGTTCCTCAACTTCGCTCTCACACAGCCTCACCGCTTTGATGCGGCGTTTTTTCTGCCCGCGCCGAGTGCGCGTCAGTACCCCGACGACTTCGTTGCAGGCCGCTCGCCAGTCGTCGCAATGCTCATGGTGCGGATCGACCAGGCTCGGGCAGATGGACGCATGGGCAACAAGCCGGCACTGGAGATCGCACTGTCGCTGTCAGCACTGGCGCAAGGCCTGGTCTCCATGCAGCGCGCGAATCGATTTTCAGACGAAAAGCATTTCAGGAGCCTGTTCCGTACGACGCTCCAACATTACATCGAGTCCCTTGCCGAAGTCCCCTCGAGGAGAATCAAGTGATGACGATCCGCACAGCTCTAAGCTGGATGAGTGAATGGCGGCCTCATGTGCTGGTCGGTCTGGTCATCGGCGTGAGTTTCGCTGCAAATGTGCTTGCGCGAGACTCGCAATCGCCGGCCGCGCAGGAGCTGGCCATCGTGGGCGCGAGAATGTATCCGTCGCCTGATGCAGCGCCTGTTGAAGACAGCGTCGTCGTGATAGAGGACGGTCGGATCGTCCGAGTGGGGACCCGTTCCAACACACCGGTTTCTCCAGGGGTGCACCTGATTGACGCGCGGGGTGCCGTGCTGACCGCCGGATTCTGGAACAACCATATTCATCTGATGACCCCGGACCAGCTCGACGCCGCTACGGGAAAGGCCGAAAAGCTGCAAGCCAGCCTCGAAGCGATGCTCACCCGCTGGGGCTTCACCACTGTCTTTGATATCGCCTCTTCGACCGATAACGCGCTGGCGCTGCGGCGGCGGATAAATTCGGGTGAGATCGCCGGGCCTACGATTCTGACCGTCGGCGATCCCTTCTTTCCCAAGGACGGCACGCCGATTTATGTGCGCGAGTTTTTCGCGGCTCACGGCTGGCCGAGTGATGAAGTCGCAACGCCGGAAGAAGCTGCGGCCCGCGCGGCACACCAACTCGATCGGGGGACGGATGGCGTAAAGCTCTTTGCGGGTGCCATTGTTGGAGGCAAAGCAGGCGTCCTGCCGATGCGGCTCGACATTGCAAAAGCGCTGGTCGCGGAAGCGCACCGTCGCGGCAAGCCTGCGTTTGCTCACCCCTCCAATCTGGCTGGATTGAATGTAGCGATTGAGTCTGGAGTTGATGTCCTGGCGCACACGACGGCTATGGACGGCGGTGGGGTTCCTGGAGGTTGGTCGAAAGAGCTGATCTCGAGGCTACGTAAACACAACATGGCTTTGATACCCACCATGAGCCTTTTTGAGGTGGAAGCGCACAGGACCGGGGAGAGCCCCGACGATCTTGCGCAAGCCATCGCAATGATTACCACCGAGGTGAAAAACTATGCCGCCGCCGGCGGCCAGATCCTTTTCGGTACGGACGTTGGCTACACTGATGCATTCGACACCACGGAAGAGTACCGACTGATGTCAGCCGCACTCGATTGGCGGAAGATTTTGGACTCACTGACCACCGCCCCCGCAGCGCGGTTCGGATTCGCCACCCGTAAGGGAGCGATTGCGAAGGGCATGGATGCAGATCTGGTGTTGCTCAACGCGGACCCCGCGCAAGACCCCACTGCGTTCGCTCGTGTGCGAGATACGATTCGGGGAGGGCGGGTTATTTGGGGCAGGGATTTGAATTGACGCAGGCAGGTGACGGCACTGCGGCCGAGGGCACTCCGAAGTAGCGTTGATACTCGTCAGTCAGCATTCGCACAGCGTCATCGTGTGCCAGATCCTTCAGGAAAAGATCGACGGTCGACTTTGCCCACACCTGCCCGTCCGGCCCAAGACCATGCGTGGCATCAGCCGTGTTGCCGCGCAGATACTGCTTGCGTGATAGGTTTGCGCTGTATTCGTGCCGGGCCACCCTTTGACCGTTCACATACAGCTCGTAATGCAACGTGTGTTCGCCGCTCATCACCACTGGCGACAATCCGAGGGTGCCCACAGAGAGCAAGCCACTGAAAAAATTCTTTGCATCGACGTGCGCCGGATGCACGGAGTGGTAGATCCGAAGTTGAATGGGCGCACCCGGCGCTTCCTTGGACAGGTGCGCCAACAAGGGGCTCGAATGCAACGCGTCGAACAGGTCATTTCCGGCGGCATCGGCATGGAACAACACAGTCGGCAGTACCAGATCGGCCTGACCGGCCGGTGCCGGAGTAGCATCGAAAGCGTTCACACTGAGGGTGGCGGCACACGAAATGACCCCGACAACGATGCCCACGACCCGACTGCCGAAACATGCGTTTTCCATGGTAATTCAACCTATTGGTAGCACTTGATGCCCACTACCGCGGGCAACGCGTCGTCAATTGCAACATTGCCGGAAGCGTGGGGATCGGCGAGATCCTCTGAAAACGCGACGGCCCTGCCCTGCAGGAATTTTTCGACATAGAACGCCTCGAGCGCGAAATTCACGTTCTGGGGCAACACGCCCTGTTTCAGGAGCTCCGCTGCATTCAGCGTGCCGACCGCCACCCCCAGGACATCCCCTCGGGGATCGATGACGGGACTTCCACTGGCGCCCGGCTGGATGGGGGCGGAGAACTGAAACTGCCCGACCGAGCCACTGAGGCCTGCGCGCGAGCTGAGTGTGCCTCGGGTGACGGTGGGCGCATCCGTCATCAAGGTTTGCAGCGGGAAACCAATGTTGACGACATTCTCGCCCAACTCCGGATGACCTCCACCCCGCAGTCGCAGGAAATGTTCACCGCTCACGTGAGTATCGAGCACGGCGAGATCCAGGATTGCACTGTTTGCTGTCAGGGTCGCCGGAGCGGTTTTGCCGGCATAACGAACCTCGAGCAAGCCACACTCATGCACCACATGGGCGGCGGTCAGTACCTGCCCGGTGCTGTTGAGGAAGAATCCGGTGCCACTCGCGACCGGATGATCCTTGTCGACTAGCAAGTCCACTGTCGGGGAGGACGTCTCCCGCGCTGGAAACTTGTCCGCGGTGGGCCGAAGTTGCGCTACGACATCGGTGAGGGTGCGATTGATGACCTGCTGCATCAGATTCCCAAGGACGTCGGCAGGTACACTGAATCCGGGAGCCCAGCGGACGACGGAATCTCCCTGCAGAACCGAAGTCCCGGAACCATCGTAAACCTGGTAGTGAGCGGTGGCGACCAATTGCCGTTCTTCGGCCTTGACGCTGGGGTGCATGGCGATCAACAGGCCGTGAGCCGCGGTTCCATTCACCTCATACATGAAGCTCGACTTGAAGAAATGTTCGGCGGCGGCAAGCGTCGACTCTTCGAAAGTATTCCCAAGCTGCACGGAGTCGGTGGTCTGGAACCCGCCTGCCGAACGGAAGGCGCTGCGGAACTCCCTAACGTGTTTCGGCAGATAGATGGCGACGGAGACGTTGGCAGGCAACGGCAAATCCTTCGGTAGCGCCAGATCCGCCGACGCAAGGCACAACGGCGGCACCATCAAAGTAAGGAGTGCCAGACCGGCAGGAAACCAGTGGGATCTTCGCATCGCCCCTCCCAAGGCCACCATTCGGACTCGATGACCGAGTCTTCTTGTTGGCCGCCATGCTACAGCGACCAACACGTGCGCCTCAAGCGGGTTTTGGCCGCCGCACTCCCCGAGTGGGTTCCGCTTCCAGGGGATTCTCCGGCCAGTAGTGCTTCGGATATCGCCCCCGCATGTCCTTGCGGACATCCGCATACGAGCCTCGCCAGAAACTGGCCAGATCACGAGTCACCTGCACTGGACGTTGGGCTGGCGACAGCAACTTGAAGGTGATGGGGACTTTACCCCCGCCAATCCGTGGACTCGCGTCGAGGCCGAACACCTCCTGAAGCCGCACCGACACCGCCGGCGCGCTCTCATCCAGATAGTCGATTCGGATGTTGGAGCCGGTGGGTACTTGTAGGTGGGCAGGAGCCAGTTCATCGAGGCGGCGTTGCTGATCCCAGGGCAGGAGCGCGCGGAGGATCTCGGTCAGAGACAGGCGCGCGAGATGATCACGACGTGTTACTCCGTCGAGCCATGGCGTCAGCCAGGTATCAAGAGTAGCGGCGAGTTCGGCGTCCGAGACTGCGGGCCACGAGCCACCCTCGCCCTCCAACTGTCTCACAAACTCCATCCGCGCCTGTAGGTCGCGAGCATCTCGCGTCCATGGCAGCGCTTCAATTCCAAGCTCTCGTACGCCTTGCAGTATCGCCGCACGCGCGGCCTCAGATGGAACCTCGTGCAGTGGCTTTTCTTCCAATGTGATTGCGTCGAGACGGACCACGCGACGCGCGAGAACGGCTTGCTCGCGCGAGCTCCATTCAACCGAATCGCCACGAGTCAGCCGGTCAGCGAGATGTTCGTCAATCTCAGCGCGAGACAAAGGCGCGGCAAGCAGGATGCGCGCATCGCGCTCGCGATCATCCAGGTCGACGGCGACGATGAACTCCTGCTTGCTGAGGTTTTGTATGTCAGCGAAGTGGGCGCCGCGACCGTTTGCCAATGTATATCGGGCGCCATCGGAACCGGATCGGCGGCGGCCAATGCGGTCGGGGTAGGCGAACGCGAGCAGTAAGCCAGCCGAGGCGTCAGGTGCGACAGGCGACCGGCCACCGGCCGCATCAGCGCCCAGGGCAGCACGCGCCCCTTCACCCACAACAGCCCTCACCTGCTGCACCAACTCTTTGGCGCTCCGTCGAGCACGCTGCAACCCAACCCGATCCACCCCCGTCGCGAATCCGTCCCCGCGGATCAGATCCAGGCGATTACGCACATCCGCATCCCGTGCCGCCCGCAGTAGATCCCGCTCCGACAGCAGCGCCGCCAAATCCGCAGCCAGCGCCAAACCACCCAACGCCAATCCTCGAATCAACATGTGTGCCAACCGGGGATGCACACTGAGCCGTGCCATCATTCGCCCGTGCGATGTGATTCGACCTGACGCATCGAGCGCCCCCAGGTGCATCAGCAAGTCGCGGGCACTGGCGAGCATCGCGGCAGGTGGCGGGTCGAGCCAACGCAGCTCCGAAGCATCCCGCGCGCCCCAACTCGCAAGTTCCAGTGCAAGCGGCGCCAGATCTGCTTCCACTATCTCAGGTGGGGTGAACGGCGCGAGGCTACGCTGAGCACCCTCGCTCCACACGCGATAACAGACGCCGGGCTCAACTCGGCCAGCGCGGCCCTGGCGTTGATCCGCCGACGCACGTGAAATTCGCTGGGTTTCCAGCCGGCTCATGCCTGTCGAGGGGTCAAACAGAGAACGGCGGACGAGGCCTGAGTCGACGATGATCCGGACGCCCTGGATGGTGAGGCTGGTTTCGGCGATGTTGGTGGCGAGGACGACTTTTCGCGAGCCTGGAGGGGAAGGCTGCAAAGCGGCGTCCTGGTCATCGCCCGACAACTCACCGTACAAAGGGAAAACGCGCACTGCGCCGTCCACTGACAGTAGTGACTGTACGCGCCGGATTTCACGCGCCCCGGGCAAAAACACCAACACGTCACCCGGCTCTTCTCGCAGAGCGCGGACAATGGTGCGGGCGACAACATCCTCCGGATACTCACCCTGGCCCGGAAGCAAAGGTGACGCTTTGCCCACATACCGTGTCTCGACCGGAAAAGTACGTCCTTGCGATGTCACGATCGGGGCATCGCCCAACAGTTTCGCGACCCCCTCGCCGTCGAGAGTGGCGGACATCACCAGAAATTTGAGATCAGGCGTGAGATTGGCGCGCGCGTCCAGGGCCAGCGCAAGACCCAGATCCGCCTGCAGACTGCGCTCGTGATACTCATCGAATATCACAGCACCCACACCCTCCAGAGACGGATCTGTCTGGAGCATTCGAGTCAGCACGCCTTCCGTGACGACTTCAATGCGGGTGTCGCGCGACACCCGCGTATCCATTCTCATCCGATATCCGACTGTCGCTCCAACCGACTGTTTGAGTGTTTGCGCCATCCGATGTGCCACAGCGCGCGCAGCAAGCCGCCGAGGCTCGAGCATCAGCAGCCGCTTGCCGGCCATCCACGGCTCCCCGAGCAGGGCAAGAGGCACTACCGTGCTCTTGCCCGCTCCCGGTGGGGCCTGCAGTACAACTGAATGGTTCGAAGCGAGCGCGCGCGTCAGCTCCGGAAGCACCTCATCGATCGGTAAGCCGGACTTCACCAAATACGCACTCTATCCTCGGGCGGCAAGTAGAGTTGGTCGCCCGCCTTGACATCAAACGCCGTGTACCAGGCGTCCAGGTTTCGTACGGGGCCGTTTACCCGAAACTTCGGCGGACTGTGGGGATTGCTCATGACGAGGGTTCGCAATTGCTCGTCGCGATACAGACCGCGCCAGACCTGGGCCCAGGAAAGGAAGAATCGCTGATCGCCGGTGTAGCCATCCAACACGGAAGCCGTCTTTCCTTGCAGCGACAGATGATACGCCTCATAAGAAACGCTCAGCCCACCCAGATCCCCGATATTCTCACCGAGCGTCAGCCTGCCGTTGACATTGAGCCCCGGCAACGCTTCGAACTTGTCGTACTGGGCCGCCAGGCTGTCAACGCGCTTGCGAAACGCCTGATCGTCTTCCGGTTGCCACCAGGTGCGCAGCACACCACGGGCATCGGACTTCGAACCCTGATCATCGAAACCATGCCCCATCTCGTGGCCAATGACTCCGCCAATGCCGCCGTAGTTCACAGCGGGGTCTGCGTTGGGATCGAAGAACGGCGGCTGCAGAATAGCGGCCGGAAAGACGACTTCATTGAAGGTCGGGTTGTAGTAGGCGTTGACCGTCTGTGGCGTCATGTGCCACTCATCGCGATCGGTTGGCTTTCCGAGTCGCTCGAGCTGCCGGTGCCACTCAAACACTTCAGCGCGCGTTTTGTTTCCAAAGGCATCGCCTGCCGATACCTGCAACGCGGAATAGTCACGCCATTTGTCCGGATAGCCGATCTTCGGCCGAAATGCCGCGAGCTTCTCCAGCGCCACCTTCTTGGTATCGGCGGACATCCAAGGTAGCTGTTGAATACGAGCCGCATATGCCGTGCGCAGATTCTCCACGAGCGCCTGCACTTTCTGCTTGGCCTCCGGCGGAAAGTGCTGCTGCACATACAACTGGCCGGTAACCTCACCCAAACCGGTGTTCAGCGCTGCGACCGCGCGTTTCCAGCGCTCGCGCTGCTGGGGCTGCCCGTTCAGCGTATGGCCGTAGAAGTCGAAGCGCTCGGCATCGAAGGCAGCCGGCAACACGTCGGCATTCGCCGCCAGATACTGGTACTCAAAATAGGCATGCCAACGGTCGACCGGTATCTGTTTGAACAGCTTGGCGAGCGCCTCGACTGCATCGAGCTCGCGGACCACAAACTCGCCTTGGCTGTCGAGACTTTGCGCTACCAGCAGCGGCTGCCAGGGAAAGCCCGGGGCGAGCTTGTTCAACTCGGCGCGGCTGCGCAGGTTGTAGGTCAGATCGCGTTCACGACGCTTGGCTGCAGGCCAGTGTACTTTTGCAATCTGAGTTTCAATATCGAGAATGGATGCCGCCTGAGCCGCGGCGTTCTTTTCCCCGGCCAGCGTCAGCATGCGCTCCACGTGAGCCACAAACTTGGCCCGCAGGTTGGTGAATACCGGGTCGTTCTTCAGATAGTAGTCGCGGTCCGGCAGGCTGAGGCCGCTTTGCAGAATGACCACAATGTAACGATCGGGATTTTTCTGATCGGGGCTGATGCCGATACCCAGCGGCGCTTTGAGATTCAGGTCCGGCCGACCCATCAATGCGGCCAGTTGCTCATACGTGCGCGCTGCGGCGATGGCTTGCAGGCCGGGAAGCGCTGCGGAAAGACCTTTGCGTTCGATCGTGTCCGTGTCGAGATAGGCGCGATAGAAATCACCCGCCTTCTGCTCGGTGCTGCCCGGAGTTGCGTTCGCAGGCAAGGCTTCAGCGATCTCGTGAACCTGGCGTTCCGAGCGATCGGCCAACTCAACGAATGACCCCCAAGTAGTGCGATCGGGTGGAATCCGGCTCGTGTCGAGCCACTTACCGTCGGCAAAGCGGTAGAAATCATCGCCCGGCTTGACCGAGGTGTCGGTGCCTGTCAGGTCCACCCCCCAGGCGCCAATCTGGGGCCGGGGCGCGGGCGCAGCCGCGGGCGCAGTTGCCGGTGCAGTTGCATGAGTGTCGTCAGATTTCACGTGTGCCGTGCATCCCACTGTTGCCAAAACCAGGGCTCCGAGCCCCACCAGGAGTCTTCCATCCATGATCGTTCCTCTTTGAGTTTATTGTCGCCACATTGTCACTGCGAACAACGCCCACCCTGCAATCAACGCCAGCCCCCCAAGCGGAGTGATGATGCCCAGGAAGCGGGGCGCGCCGAATGTCAGCAGGTACAAACTTCCACTGAACAAAACGATACCGGCGAGCACCAGCGCCGCGGACCAACGCAGCATCTCGCCGTCAACGGAGCGCAACAGCACACCCATCGCCAGGAGGCCGAGCGCGTGTATGAAGTGATATCGAACGGCTGTTTCGTAGACCATCAATCGGTCCTGCGACAGGTGAGTCTTCAGGGCGTGCGCACCGAAGGCGCCCAGGACGGTGGCCAAAGCGATCAGTACGCCGGCAACAGCCAGTGTCTTGCGTGCATCCATGGTTGATTGGATCTGCGCGGGCGGGTCAGTCGTTGCGCCCGAGCAAAGGTTTGATCAGATCGAGGGGCAGCGGGAACACAATGATCTGGGTCTTTTCATGTGAGATGTCGGCCAGGGTCTGCAGGTAGCGCAGTTGCATTGCGCTCGGCTGGCGGGCGAGCGATTCGGCAGCCTGGACCAGGGTCTGCGCGGCCTGACTCTCACCTTCCGCATGGATGATCTTGGCACGCCGGGTTCGTTCCGCCTCGGCCTGTTTTGCCATCGCGCGAATCATACTCTCGTCGAGGTCGACATCCTTGATCTCCACATTGGAAACCTTGATGCCCCACGCTTCGGTGTTCTGATCGAGGATCGCCTGGACATCCGCGTTCAATTTTTCGCGCTGCGCCAGCAGATCGTCCATCTCGTGCTGGCCGAGCACGGAGCGCAGGGTAGTCTGGGCCACCTGGCTGGTGGCTTCAAACGGGCTGGCCACCTGCAGGATCGCCTTGCCGGGATCGACCACCCGGAAGTAGACAACGGCGTTGACTTTGACTGACACGTTGTCGCGTGTGATGACATCCTGCTTCGGCACGTTCAACACAACGACACGCAAGTCGACCTTGCGCATCTGTTGCAGGACTGGAAAGACAACCACGATACCCGGCCCCTTGACGCCCGTGAACCGGCCCAGCGTCAACATCACGCCGCGTTCGTATTCATTCAGCACCCGGAAGGTACTGACGAGCAGCAGCACAATCAGAACTACGACCACTATTCCGTAGGGCATGGGGATCTCCGCTCACTATCGCAGGCAGTGTTGAATCAGACAGGCTCGACCCACACGGTCAAACCATCCACTCGTGTTATTCTCACCAGTTGGCCGGCGCGCACCGCCGAATCGCTCAGTGCGTTCCAGATCTCGCCTCCATAACGAATCCGTCCCTTGCCGGTGAAGGTCTCGAGCACTTCAGCGGTCGCGCCCACCATGGTCTGCACACCGGTCACCACCGGGCGGCGCAGGGAGCGGCTGGCCACCCAGGTCATGGCCGCAATGACCAAGCCACCCACGGTGGCGATTGCCGCAATGACGGGGAGTCCAATATTCATGCCCGGAGTATCGGTATCAAACAAAATGAGGGATCCGACCACAAAGGCAACGAGACCGCCCAGTCCCAGGGAGCCGAAAGTCGGAAAAAAGAACTCCGCTACGATCATTCCGACGCCAACCGCGACGAGCG
Source organism: Pseudomonadota bacterium (assembly GCA_018241505.1). Classification (GTDB taxonomy): domain Bacteria; phylum Pseudomonadota; class Gammaproteobacteria; order Steroidobacterales; family Steroidobacteraceae; genus 13-2-20CM-66-19. The sequence continues at coordinate 45,984 of JAFEDS010000032.1, forward strand.
CCAGTCCCGCATAGTTCACCGACAGTATCTGAAACGCGAACAACGCTATCAGCAGCGAGATGGCACCTATCACTCCCGGGAACACTGCGCCGGGATTGTACCCCTCGAATAACAGGCCGTAGATACCGATCAAAAGCAGTCCATACGCAATCGTCGGATTTGTTATTACCGACAGAAGCTGGACACGCCAGTCAGGCTTGAGGTTTGCAATCTCCAGACCTTTGGTCGTGAGCTTCACGAGGTTGTTTGCGATACGGACCTCGCGACCGTCGATCTGGCCCAGTAGGTCCGGTATGTCGCGGGCTACGACGTCGATGACGTTTTCTTTGAGTGCCGAGCTGGCCGAGAGGCTAGCAGCGCCGCGTACCGCCTGCTCAGCCCAGTCCGCATTTCTGCCTCGAAGCTCCGCGAGACCTCGGATGTAGGCAACTGCGTCATTGACGACTTTGCGCTCCATCGGCGATTCAGCCGGCGTCGATTCAGGTGGCGCCTTGTCCCCGGCTTTGGGCGGGCTCGCGGGACTCGGTGGCTCGTTCCCGCCGCCGATTGACACAGGAGTAGCAGCGCCGAGGTTCGTTGCAGGCGCCATCGCGGCAATATGACTGGCGTACAGAATGTATGTTCCAGCACTAGCCGCTCGCGCACCGGAGGGCGATACATAACTGACGACGGGGATGGGTGACGCCAGGATTGCGCGAATAATGTCGCGCATCGAGGTGTCGAGACCGCCAGGTGTGTCGATCTGCAGTACGACGACGTGGCTGCCATTCAGGCGAGCGGTCTCGAGCCCTTTGGTTACGTAGCGCGAGGTCGCGGGGCCGATGGCACCGTTAATCTCGAGTACGGTGGCGATTTTGCCGTCGATTGTCGGTAACGCGCTCGCATCGGTCGAACTGGCGACACTAATCGCGGCCATTGCCGCTATTGCTGCGAGCGACATCCTGAGGCGGGTCCGAAGACCTACGGACGAGGCGTTCACACCTCACACCCTACTCCGAAGTAGTCCCGACCGCAGCAGCCAAACGCTATTTGCGTGGCGACCCCGGGCGGCTGCGGCCCTGCGACCCAGGCCGACCACGATTTGGCCCCCTGGGCCCTTTGCCCGGAGGTCGCGGCGTCGTGGGAAGCCCAGTATGTTGCGTTCTAAACGGACGGCCAGAACTTACGTTACGACGTCCCTCAGCTTGATCACCGGTACCGGCTGGTTGGTATGCCGGAACGAGTTGATGCTTTCCACTCCCGATCAAGTCCGCACGGCCCATTCGGCGCAAGGCCTCCCGAAGGGTGGGCCAGTTGTTTGCGTCGTGATACCGGAGAAAGGCCTTATGGAGCCGACGGACTTTCAGCCCTTTTGGAATGCGCACTTCCTCGCCAGCGCGTGTGATGCGCTTCAGCGGATTCTTTCCCGAGTGATACATCGCAGTCGCCGTCGCCATCGGTGACGGCAGGAACGCCTGCACCTGGTCCGCGCGGAAACCGTTCTTCTTCAGCCACAGCGCCAGGTCGAGCATGTCTTCATCACTCGTGCCCGGATGCGCGGCAATGAAGTACGGAATCAGATACTGCTCTTTTCCTGCTTCCTTGGAGTATTTGTCGAACATCTCCTTGAATCGGTGATAGGTACCGATTCCCGGCTTCATCATTTTCGACAGCGGACCTTCTGAGAGCGCTTCGGGCGCAATCTTCAGATAACCACCGACGTGATGTTGCGCCAGCTCCTTCACGTATTCCGGCGATTCGTTTGCGAGGTCGTAACGTACGCCCGATGCAACCAACACCTTCTTGATGCCCGGCAGAGTACGGGCACGGCGATAGAGCTTGATCAGCGGCGTGTGATCGGTGTTGAGATTGGGGCAGATACCTGGGTAGACACAGGAGGGTCTGCGACATGCGGACTCTACTTCGCGGCTTTTGCATGCGAGTCGATACATGTTGGCCGTGGGGCCGCCCAGGTCCGAGATGACGCCCGTGAAGCCTGGGACGTTGTCTCGGATCGCTTCGATTTCGCGGATTACGGAGTTTTCGGAACGACTCTGGATGATTCGTCCTTCGTGCTCCGTGATGGAACAGAAGGTGCATCCGCCAAAGCAACCGCGTTGGATCGCTATGGAGAAGCGAATCATTTTGTACGCGGGGATATTCGCGTCGCCGTAATACGGGTGAGGTTGACGCGCGTAGGGCTTGTCGTATACCCAGTCCATCTCTCGCGTTGTCAGAGGAAAGGGTGGCGGATTGAGCCATACGTCCACGTCGCCGTGCCGCTGCACCAGGGCGCGAGCATTTCCTGGGTTGGCTTCCAGGTGGAGAATGCGTGAGGCGTGGGCGTAAAGAATGGGGTCCGCGGCGACTTGTTCGTGCGACGGCATGCGGATCACGCTGCGTTCGCGGTCCGCGTTTTTGACGCGGCGGACGAAGCGGACGACTTTCTCGACGGGCGCTGACGGTGATGCGGCCGCGGATGCGGATAGGGATGCGCGGGGCGTTGAGGGCAGTGGACCACCGTTGGCCGCCAGGGCATTGGACCCTTCGGCGGCCGCAGGGCGATCGGCGCCAACACCAACAGCCGCGCCTCCCCCGGCTGTGCCACCCGCCGCCCCTTCCATCGCATAAGGATCCACCGGCGGATTCAGCGGCCCCGGCGCATCCAAATGAGTCGAGTCGATCTCAATCCAACCGTCCGGCGTCGACTTGCGCAAAAACGCCGTGCCACGTAGATCCGTGATGTCACCAACGCTTTCACCCGCCGCGAGGCGATGCGCGATTTCGCAGATCTGGCGCTCACCGTTACCATAGACGAGCAGATCCGCCTTCGAATCCAACAGGATCGATCTGCGCACCTTCTCCGACCAGTAGTCGAAGTGCGCGATGCGGCGGAGGGACGCTTCAATTCCGCCCACAATGATCGGAACATCCTTGAACGCTTCGCGGGCGCGCTGGGCGTAGACAATCACGGAGCGGTCAGGTCGCTTTCCGCCCTCGCCTCCTGGCGTGTAGGCATCGTCACTTCGAATACGGCGATCCGACGTGTAGCGATTGACCATCGAGTCCATGTTGCCGGCGGTTATGCCGAAGAACAGGTTAGGTCGCCCGAGTGCCCTGAATGCATCAGCGCTGTGCCAGTCGGGTTGAGCAATGATCCCGACGCGGAAACCTTGAGCTTCGAGGACGCGGCCGATAATGGCCATGCCGAAGCTGGGGTGGTCGACGTACGCATCGCCAGTCACGACGATGATGTCGCAGCTATCCCAACCGAGGGCGTCCATCTCGGCGCGAGACATTGGCAGAAACGGGGCTGTACCGAAGCGTTCGGCCCAGTATCGGCGGTACCCCGTTATGTCACGTGCGGTTTGCATGTTGAGGCGCGGATTAGACCAGAAACAGCGATTGGGGAAACGCTATTTGGGAGGCCAAATGGCCTACATCAAGGGTACCGCTGGCTGGGCCGGGGCGCCGACCTAGTGCCGCTCGTCCTGCTTAGCCGATTCCGGCTGCTGCCGAGCCTCCGGTGAAGCCTCCAGGGCCTTCAGCGCTGCGGGCAGTCCCTGAATGTAGTCCGCCCCATCCTTCACTTTCAGACTGGACCCCGCAAAGTCATTGCCGATCGGCTCGGCACGCCCGCCCAGGCATTTCGCCAGGAAGCCCTCGGCCACGGCATAGAACGACAGGCGATTCTGAGGCCGGGCGAACCCGTGCCCCTCGTCCGGATACAGCACGTAGGTGACCGGCAGCTTCCGGGCCTTCATTGCATCCACAATCTGATCGGCCTCTGCCTGCTTCACGCGCGGGTCATTGGCGCCTTGCGCAATCAGCAATGGCTTGGAGATCTTGTCAGCGAAGGTGAGGGGGGAGCGTTGCTTCAGAAGCTCGCGGCCCTCGGCCGTACGCGGGTCGCCGATTCGGCGGACCATGTCCTCAAAGAATGATTTCCAGTAGGGCGGGATGGAATTCAACAGAGTGAACAGGTTCGACGGGCCGACGATGTCAACACCGCAGGCAAACCGGTCTGGCGTGAACGTCAGCCCGACGAGTGTGGCGTAGCCTCCGTAGGAGCCGCCGTAAATGGCAACCTTGTCAGGTTGCGTAATCTTTTCCTTGACGGCCCAATCAACGGCGTCCAACAGATCGTTGTGCATGTTGCGGGCCCACTCGTGATCGCCCGCGTTAATGAACTTCTTGCCGAAGCCGGTTGAGCCGCGATAGTTGACTGACAACACCGCATACCCGCGGTTGGCCAACCACTGGTGTTCGCCGTTGAATCCATAGCTATCGCGAGCCCATGGGCCGCCGTGCACGTCGAGCACCAGTGGCACAGGGCTGTCGGGCCGATCAAACGCCGCAGAGGCCCCAGCCGACGACGCACCGGCGGCTGCCGGGCCGCCGCCACCGTGGCCACCCGATGCACTGGCAGCACCCGAGGCGCCCGCCGCCGGAGCAGGCAACGTCAGATACCCCACCAGCGTCAACCCATCCCGCGCCTTGATTTCCACAGGCTTCATGGGCCGCAGCGGCGCCCCGGTCAATTCCGGCCGCTGGTCAAACAACTTGGTGACCTTGCCGCTGCCGCGGTCATACAAGTAACTCGAAACCACCTTGACGGGATCGTCCACCGCGACCACCCACTTGGTGTCATCGAGCGTGCGGCTGACCACTTCGAACTGCGGGCCCAGCGCGGCAGTGAGGCGTTGGATGTCCTGTTTCACCGCGGGAGCCAATGGCTCGATCTCGGTAGTCATGTATTCGACGCCGAACGCCTGCGGCTTGCGCGATTTCGGGTCCAGCCACACCTCCGAGACATCGGCCTTGTTGCTCTCGCCAATAACCGTCTGCTTGCCGTTGCTCAGATCGACACTCAGCAAAGCCGCCTTGTCGCGCCCAATCGAGCTCAACAGCAGCGCCGAATTGCCGCCCGCCTCGACCACCACCGGTCGCGTCGTCAGGCTGTCATCACGGCCATACTTCAAAAAAACTTCCCAGTCCTTGCCGGTGTTGCGATAGATCTCGCCGCCGCCATCCGCGAGCGTCTTTACCGCCAGCCGCGGGCGTAGCTGCAGGTCTTCCAGGTACCCGGCGAATTCATGGTCATTGCGTTCGACGAGCTTGCGCTCCCCGGTGGCAATGTTGATTTCGTACAGATCGTGGTACTCCGGAACCCGGTCGTTCAACGCGACCAGGGCGACGTCCGGCCGCTCATGGGACAGGCCAACGATTTCCGCGCGTACATTCTTCAGCGGCGTCAGATCAACCTGCTTGTGTGTTTCGACATCGACGCTGTACACACGCCAGTTTTCGTCGCCGCCCTCGTCCTGGAGAAACAGAATGTGCTTGCCGTCATCGGCCCAGTGGTGCTGGCGAATGCCGCGCTTCTTGTCATCGGTAATCGGCTTGGCCGCTTCGAGCTTGCCGAAGGGCGCGAGCCAGACATTCAGTACGCCGTTTTTGGGAGCGAGGAATGACATGTAGCGGCCGTCCGGGCTGAGGCGAGCCTGGGCACGAACGGGGTTGCCGAAGAGCGCAGTACGGGGAATCAGATGAGTTGCAGACTTTCCGGCGGCCACAGCCAAACCTCCATTGAGAGCGAGCGCGGTCAGTGCGGCGCCCATGAATCGCATCAAACCAGGCATCCAGTTCATTTAATAAAGCAATACGGAGGCGCGTTCACGCGTCCAGGCGTGTTCGTCGGGCTCGGCAATGGCATCCAGGTCGGCGGGCATGGCGGCACGATCATCCACCCAGCGCCGTAACAGCTCGCTGCCGTTGATGACATCGATGGCCAGCTTCCCGGTCTCGTATTCATAGGGGAAATCACGCCAGATTGCGTAGTCCGGCCGCAGCCGGCGCAAAGCCTTGAAAGCCAGTGCAAACAGGCGCCAGGGTTTGAACGTAGCGTGGTCGTAATACGCCGAATCTTCCATATGCACTTGGAAGCCGGCGCAGAGCTTGCCAACATGCTTGTGAAAGGTCGGTTCGAAATAGCACGGCCTGAGCCTGCATCCGCGCAACCAGGTAGGTGCCAGCGAGCGCATTTCCGCAATCAACTCGCGGACCGGCAGATCGGGCGCTCCCAACACTTCCAGGGGCCGGGTCGTGCCGCGGCCTTCGGACAAGGTGCACCCTTCCAACATGACCGAGCCCGGATAGGCACGCGCCATGAAGAGATTGGGCGCATTGGGACTGGGGTTGACCCAGGTCCGCCGCCCGATGGGCCAGCCGTAACCGGGCTCCGCCAGAGGCTCCCAACCATCCATGGGAATAATCTGGCAATCAACGTCCAAATTCAGCTTTGTAACAAACCAAAGTGCCAGCTCACCCATGGTCAAACCATGGCGCATGGGCATCGGACCGGCACCGACGAAACTCTCGTGCCCCGCGCGAAGCAGCAGACCCTCGACCGGTCTGCCGATGGGATTCGGACGATCCAGCACCCAGACGGCTTTGCGATGTTTGGCGGCCTCTTCGAGGACGTAGAGCAACGTCGTCACGAAGGTATAGATACGACAGCCGAGGTCCTGCAGGTCGACGAGGAGTACGTCAAACGAGTCCATCATCTGTGCCGTCGGGCGGCGCACTTCGCCATAAAGGCTGAAGACAGGGATATGGTGAATCGGGTCGTTGTAGTCGGGCGACTCAACCATGTTGTCCTGCTTGTCACCTCGCAGGCCATGTTGGGGACCGAAAGCGGCTGTAATATTCACATCGCCCAGTGCTGCAAGCGCGTCCAATGAATGGACGAGGTTCCGCGTGACCGACGCCGGATGGGCAAGCAGCGCAACACGGCGTCCGGCCAATGGGCGGCGCAATTCGGGTTCGTCGAGGAGTCGATCAATTCCAAACTTCATAGCTAAAGCTCAAACGCGAAACCGTCAGAATGATGAAAATCGGGCTTACCCTGCGGGTGTCGTCCGGACCAATAGGACAGCCTACCACTCTCTTCTTCCACGACTGCAGCAAGCGCAAGCTTCGTGCGCCGCGCTGCGCCAGAGTCCGCGCTGAAGGGCAGCGGGAAAGTGGCTTCGAGCTCCAGGTGATCGGCCGCCCTCTGTGTAGAAATGACCGGGGGATTCGCCAGATCCATAGGCGTCATCCCCTGACGGTACGAGTCGAAGCGGTACACGGCCCACTGCCGCGTCGGTGCAAAGTTGAACTCATAGTACCCGGCCGATTCGGGCGGACGTATGAAGGCCTCGAAGCACGTGTGTTTCCACAGGCCGTCGGCTGAGCCCGGGGCGCCCTCCGCTCCGACGCGAATGCGCGACATATCCGCTCGAAGCGCATAGCGGAGCGTGACGACTCTGGGGCTCTGGAACGACAAGCGCACGTCCAGACGCTGTACCGAATCGCACTGCGTGGAAGGGTGTGCACTCAGGAGGATTTGATGGCTAGATGTCTCTGGCATAGCCCATTGTATAGTTGAGGCGCGCGCAGCACGTAGGCTTAGCACTTGCGGATTCCAAAATGAATACCTCATGGGACGTTGTCATCATCGGTGCCGGCGTCTCTGGATTGTCGGCGGCCAGTGAGCTGCGCAAATCTGGCCTGTCCATACTCATTCTCGAAGCTCGCGACCGCATCGGCGGGCGCGTATGGACCCGCCACGAACCCGGACTATCCGCCCCCGTTGAGCTCGGTGCCGAGTTCATCCACGGACGGGTTCCGGAGACGTTCGAACTACTACACGAAGTAGGCAAGGCTGCGTTGGACACGTCCGGCGCGCACTGGACGCTGCACGACGGAAAGCTGGTGCAGAACACCGAGGACTTGTTCGGAGATATCCAGAACGCGCTGACGCGGTCGAAGGTCCTCGAGAAGCCGGACGTCACTTTCCAATCATGGCTCGACAGTAGTGGTCAATACGGGTTATCCCGGGAAGCCGCAACGATGGCGAGAGCTTTTGTTGAAGGCTTCGATGCGGCTGATCCAGCCCGTGTGAGCGCCCAGTCCATTGCGGATGAATGGGGTGAGGGCGGGATGCTGGACGCGCCGCAATTCCGGCCGTTGGGTGGCTACAGCTCCTTGTTGTCGGCACTCGCGGGTTCCCTGGAACGTGACAACATCCGGTTGCAACTTCAAACGGTCGTCGCAGCGGTGCGTTGGAAACGGGGCGCGGTCGAAATCGACGCCACCCGCTTCGACCAAACATTCACGCTCCGAGCCCGGACCGTCATTGTGACTCTGCCGCTGGGAGTTCTGCAGGCGGGCTCGGTGCGTTTCTCACCGGATCTGGCCGCAAAGCAGCGCGCCCTGGAGGGGTTGACATTCGGACCCGTGTTGAAATTGAGCATGCGGTTCCGCAAGGCGTTCTGGGAAGAGATCGACGGCGGCAAGTACGCGGGAGCCGCCTTCTTTCATTCCGCGGACACGGCGTTTCCTACTTTCTGGACGTCACTGCCGTTACGCTCCCCGCTCATGACGGCGTGGATCGCCGGCCCCAAGGCTGCCCAACTATCCACCCGGGAAATGCCTTACATCATTGGCCAGGCGTTCGAGAGCCTGTCCAGCGTCTTCGGTGGACAATACCCGGAGCTCCAGGCTGCTTACCTTCACAACTGGCAGACCGATCCGTTTTCCCGCGGCGCTTACAGTTACATCGCAGCCGGCGGCAGCGACGCGCGCAGTATGTTGGCATCGCCGTTGGAAGACACATTGTTCTTCGCAGGAGAGGCTACTGACGAGAATGAGGGCTCGACCGTGACGGGCGCGCTGCAGAGCGGCGCGCGTGTTGCGCAGGAGGTCGCCAGGAGATTCAACCGACCATGAATCGGCGGGAGCTTCTCTTTGGCGCATGCGCGACGATCCTGTCAGCACAGACACGAGCTGATGCGACCTTCAAAACCGACGAAGTGGCCCCCGGCATCCATTTCCGCCGCGGCGTGGATGAAGACGCCACTCCAACCAACAGCGGCGCAATTGCCAACATCGGTTTCATTGTCGGCCGCGACGCAGTCGCTGTCATGGACCCCGGCGGAAGTCTGATTGATGGTCAACGCCTGCATGCAACCATCCGTCAAACCACGAAGCTGCCAATCCGCTTCGTTGTATTGTCACACGTCCACCCCGACCACATATTCGGGGCGGGCGCGTTCATCGAGGACAAACCCCAGTTCGTAGGTCACGCGCTGCTTCCCAACGCGTTGGCGCAGCGCGGCGAGTTCTACCGAGGCAACCTGGACAAGATCCTGGGGCCGGGTAAGGCCGGTCCTGTCGTGCAACCCACGCAGTTGGTCAAGGACACCACTTCGCTCGACCTGGGTGGCCGGATTCTGCAGGTCACCGCCCATGGAATCGCCCACACGGACTGCGACTTGAGTGTCCTGGACGCGCAAACCAGCACTTTAATGCTGTCAGATCTGCTCTTTGTGGAGCGTGTTCCGTCATTGGATGGCAGCCTGAAGGGCTGGCTGGCGGAGCTGGCGAAGCTCAAAGCCATGGGCGCCCGGCGGGCAGTACCCGGCCACGGCCCCACAGGCGTAGACTGGCCTTCAGCATCCCGCGATCTGGAGCGCTACCTCGGCGTGCTGCTGAGGGAAACGCGGCAGGCGATCGCCAAGGGAGTCGATATTGGCCAAGCCGCGAAGACGGTTGCGCTCGCCGAACGGGAACGGTGGAAGTTGTTTGACGACTACAACGGCCACAATGTCACAAGGGCTTATAAGGAGCTCGAATGGGACTGAGTAAATCCGGCGTGATGGTGAGCGTGTTGCTGTTTGCCGTGCTTCAACCAGCATTCGCTGACGATGAGGACGCGCAAGAGCGCGCGGCGCGTTGGAAGCAACTGCAGGAGTCGATTTTCCCCAAGCGGGAAGTGCTGGACTCCGGCGGCATCATCACGGTTGAGGCACCTCCCCGCGCGTTGGACGCAGCGCTCGTGCCGGTTGAGTTGCATATGAGCAGCCCGGTGAAGGGCATCTATCTCATCATCGACGACAATCCGGCGCCCATGGCTGCGCATTTTGTGTTCGGCCCCCGAGCGGATCCGCGCGACCTGAAGTTTCGCGTCCGCGTCAACGCCTATACCAACATCCACGCAATCGCTGAGACGCAGGATGGCAAGCTGCACGCGGCGACCAAGTTTGTGAAAGCCGCTGGAGGCTGTTCAGCGCCGGCGGGATCGGATGAGGCGGCTGCGATGGCCGATATGGGCAGAATGAAGCTACGGCTGTTGGGTGAATTCAACGCAGGCAAGCCAATGCAGGCGCAACTGATGATCCGGCACCCGAATTTCAACGGCATGCAAATGAACCAGGTTACGCGGATGTACACCCCCGCGCGGTTCATTCGGACGATTGATGCGACCTACAACGGCGGGCAGGTGTTCCACATGGATGCGGACATTTCACTTGCCACGGACCCGGTCATTACGTTCGGGTTTGTGCCGCACGAAAAGGGACAGATGACGGTCGTTGCCCAGGACAGCAGCGACGCCAGGTTTGATCACAGCTTTGATGTACCGGGTACACCGGCGCCCACCGGATGAAAAGCCTGCTTCTGGCCGTTCTCCTGGCCACCGCCGAACCTGCCGGGTTTTGGACGGGGCCGGTCAATGACCCCGTTCCCACCACCATTCAGGGTGGCAAGGTTGTTCATACCGAAGCCCTGGCCGCGCTGTTGAAATCAACCCATGCGGTGATAGTTGATGTTTCCGACTCCCCTCACCGGCCCGAGAACCTGCCGGCCACCACAGCCTGGTTGCCGGTACCGCATCCCGGCATCCCGGGCGCGATCTGGATTCCCGGCGCCGGCCTTGGGTCGCCGCCCGCTAACGTGGAGGAGGTTTATCGCCGGCGGCTGGCCGTCGCGACTGGAAATGACTTCAAGCGAACGCTCGTAGTCTATTGTCACAAACAGTGTTGGCTGAGCTGGAACGGTGCCAAGCGCGCCATCGGCTATGGCTACACGAACGTCTACTGGTTCCCGGATGGAATCGAAGGTTGGCGCCAGGCGAAGCTGCCAACCCAGGTGCTGCAACCGGAAGGCTAGCGCGGCCAACGCCGCGCCCATCCAATCAGTCGCCGCCTTCGATGTTCTGCTCGATCTTCTCGAGCGTCGCAATCAACTGCGCAACATCCTTCCGCGCAATCCCCTCCAACGCCAGGTCCTGGTGACGCATGGCGGCCGGAACAATCTGTTTGAAAACCTCGGAGCCCGCGGCCGTCAGGGAAATCAACGTCATGCGCGAGTCGCGGGTCGAAGGCCGACGGGCGACCAGGTCGTTCTTCTCGAGACGTGACACCACCCGGCTGATGGTAGGTTGCTCCATCAATGTGGCTTCCACGATCTCACCGATGCTGAGAGCGCCATACGCTTTCAACACACTGATGACACGCCACTGGGACGGGCTCATTCGCATAGCCCGCAGCCGCGTATGTAACCGCAACTGCAGCTTCACACTGGCCCGATAGAGCCGGTATGGAAAGAAACTATCGAGCCACTGGTCCCCGGTCCGGGTGCGGCGGTCGCTCCGTTCGGTGGCGACCGCCACTTCTTTCTTGGTAATTGCTCTTGCCATGTGCGCGCAGTTTAGCCGTCTGTTCGCGCACGTGGCAGAGCTTTCGACCGCGATCCGCGGCCGACCTTTCAATTACCTTTCATCTGTCCCGGTTCAGAACTTCTTGGTCACTTCCAGGCCGATGGTCCGGGGCTGGTTGGTGTATTTGGCAGTGGGTGTAGCCGTGGCCGCCGCCAGGTAGACCTCCCCTGCCACGTCAAACGCATTGTTTATGTACAGCGCCAGATCCAGACCCGAATTCCCGTTCATGGCCCCGAACCGGAAGTTGGTGATGTCATAGGCATGCTGAATCCGGTAGGTGGTGAACGAGGTCGGGCGGAAATCCGTGGCGGAACGTCCGTGGTACGAATAGTCCACGCGGGCGAAGGCCGCCCAATCCGGCAAAGCGGCCACCGAGCGCGTGTACTGCGCACCGAGGTCGAATGTGAATTCCGGAATGCGGGGTAGCTTGTCGCCGGCCTTACCCGGGGCAACCACAACGCTGTTCCTTTCGTCCTCGGTCAGCTTGCGGGTGGGCAGGAAGCTGAATCCGGCGTTTACATCGAATCCGCGCACCAGTCGCATCTGGGTCTCAAATTCCATACCGGTGACACGAGCTTTGCCGGCGTTGCTGATGAAGCCGAACGAGCCCGTGGGATCGCGGCCCGAGACCTGGATGTTGTCCCACTCGATGTCGAAGGCGTTGATGTTGACTGTCAGCTTTTTGTCGAACCATTGGGATTTGATGCCCAACTCGTAGTTCCACAGCGAATCGGCCGCGTAGCCCGGCGGCACTGCAGCAAAGGTCGACTGGTTGGTGCCGCCCAGCCGGAACCCCTGGCTGGCCAGGGCAAACACGGTCATGTCATCCCAGGGGCGATAGGACAACTGGAACTTCTTGATCAGCTTGTTTTCACTGAAGTGGCCGAAGGCCGGCTTGGGCAAGGCGCCGAACAGCGGAAACTGGAACAGGTAGTGGCCCGAATCGGATTGCGTGGCCGAGAACTCGCGCAAACCCGCCATGGCTTCCAACTTGCTGAAAAAGCGGTACGTCAGCTCGCCGAACTCGGCATGTTCGTTGATGGTTCGTGTGTTGACCCGTGACAGCGCGCAAGGCTGACAACCCGCAATACCGGCGCCCGGCAGGGCGGAAAAGCCGGTCGGCGGCGCGGTGATCGGGAAAGGCAGGCCCGTATCGGCATCGACCACCGGCGACTGGCTGCGGAAGCCGGAATCGCGCTTGCGGTAGAAGAAGCCCGCCAGCCAGCCGAACGAGCCGTCACCGTTGGAATTGAGCCGGATTTCACCGCTCTTCTGCAGGATGTTCTGGGTCTGGTCGGTCAGCTCCGGAAACAGGTCGCCGCGAAGACAGGTGGCCGCGTTGGCGTTGGCACGCGCGATATCGACTGTGGGGCCACCCTTGAAGCAGTTGGGAGTGCCCTGCAGCGCCGCGGGGCCGAGGCCCAGGGAGATGACCGCCCAGGTGTTGTCGCGGAAGAAGCCGAAATCGCGCCGGTAGAACGAGCCTGTCGCCGTCAGGGTCGCGAATTTCACATCCTGGGTCAGCGTCAAGCTGTAGATCTGCTGTTTGTCCGGCAACGGCGTCTGCACGTAGTCGGCCGTGTTGTACTCGCCGGTGTTGAAGTAAGCGAGGTTCGGGACGAAGTCGGTGTAGCCGTTGTTGCTCGGTCCCGTACCCCGAACGTGGAAGGTGTCGAACGGGTAGTAGTTGTTGGCGCCCCCGATGTCACGGTTTTGCAGCCACGCCATGACATCGATCGTGGTCCCCTCGGCGGGCTGGTAGCGAAGCAGCGCGCGGCCACCCTCGGTTCTCGCCCAGTTGATGTTGTCATTGCCCAGGCGAACGTTGTCGATGTAGCCGCCGGTGTGATCGTAGTAGGCGGTGAGGCGAACCCCGAGCACGTCCTGGATCAAGGGAAGATTGAACACGCCATTCGCACCGCCACCCGGATCGCCGTGCTGCATGTACTGCGCGTTGGCGTCGACAGTGGCGCTGACTTCAGTCAGGGAAGGCTTCTTCGCAATGAACCGCACGACACCGGTCTGGGAATTGGCCCCGAAAGTGGTGCCCTGCGGACCCTTCAGGACTTCGATGCGATCCATGTCAATGAGCTTCAGGTCCGGCGTCTGCGAGCCGCTGTCACCGGTACTGCTCTGAATGCCGGGAGCAGGCACTTCGTCGTAATAAACGGCGACCTGCTCCTGCCCGGGCGAGAACACGCCGCGCACAATGTACCGCTTCTCGCCCGCACCCTGGTCGTTGAAGGTGAGACCGGGCACCGAGCTGGCGAAGTCCGTGAAATCCTTCACGCCCATCGCCTCCAACTGCGCCGAGCCGATCGCCGTGATGGCGGTCGGAATCGACTGCGCGGTTTCTTCACCGCGCTTGCGCGCCGTCACGAGAACTTCTGACAGCCCTGCGTCGTCGGCCGCGGCCGGGCTGTCAGCAGCCTGGGCCGTCCGCGCGGTACCCACCATCGCGCAGGCAACAGCCAACCCGACTGATAAACACAGACTTCTCGAGATATGCATTTCCGCTCCCCGTTTGGATCACGAGTTGTATTGGGCAGCCGCCATCCCCCACGCTCGTCGCGTCGGGTGCGCCCGTGATTCGCCAGCACGCGGATGCTTGCGAACTGTATATTCCGAATCATATTATCCCCGGAAGCTTTAGATGTGAAGTGTTACTTTGCGTTGCCCGGGTGCAACGCCTGCAGGAGATGTTGATGCGACTTTCCACCTTCCGCCTCATCGCTGCGACCGTTGCACTGTTTGCGAGCGGCGCTGCGCTGTCTCAGGATGTCCCCGTGAAAGGCGGTGTGCTGGCGCCGCCGCCTTTCTCCATCATTCACGCAGGTACGTTGCTGGCGGTTCCGGGCACGAAGCCGGTGTCGAAGGCAACCATTGCGGTTGAGAAAGGCAACGTCAAAGTCATCAAGGACGGTTACGTGGATGCGGCCTCACTCGGGCTGCCTCCTGACACGCCGGTCATTGATTTGACTGATAAATTCGTAATGCCCGGATTCATTGACCTGCACGTGCACCTGAGCTCGGGTGCCGAGCGTGGGCGCGATCTGAGCCTGCGTGAGCCTGACAACTACTTCACGGTGGTTGCCTACAGGAGTGCTACACAAGAGCTCATGGCCGGCTTCACAACAGTGAGAGATCTCGGCTCCGTGGGTTACACCATCTTCGGTCTGCGGGATGCCATCCGCGATGGCATTGTCACCGGTCCGCGCATCCTGGCCTCCGGCGACCCGATCAGCCCGACCGATGGGCATGCCGACAATCACAACCTGCGCGAAGAGTTACTGACAGCCATTATCAGACGCGGCGTGTGCGATGGACCGGATGAGTGCCAGAAAGTGGTACGGGAAGCGATTCGCCGCGGCGCCGATGTCATAAAAGTGATGGCTACCGGCGGCACGCTGGATGAATCCGATGGCGGCACCGGCCAGCAGTTTACTGACGCCGAGCTCGAGTCGATTGCGGACACCGCACATTCTCTCGGCCGCAAGGTTACGGCGCACGCCCACGCGAAGGCCGGAATCGACGGCTGCATCCGTGCCAACTTTGACTCCATCGAACACGGCATGTGGGCGGATGAGGAGACCCTGAAGACCATGAAGGCGAAGGGAATCTGGCTCGTTCCGACGGCCGCGACCATTACTTACGTCGGTGACACCCCCGAGAAAATCCGCAACGGCCCGCTCAAGGACCTGCCGCCTGTGTCAATGGAGAAGGTGCTCAAGCTCGGCACTCAACCGCGCAAGCTCGTGAAGATGGCGCATCAGATCGGCGTAGGCATCGCGCTCGGTACCGATGCACCCCTCGTACCGCACGGCCAGAACGCTGCTGAAATGGTTGAGTATGTGAATGCAGGCATGACACCGATGGAGGCTCTGATGACCGGGACGGTGAATGCGGCTCAGGCGGGAGGGATCAAGGTCGCCGGCAAGCTCGAGCCTGGCCTGTCCGCCGACGTGGTGGCCATGTCGAAGAGCCCGCTCCAGGATATCCACGCCGTCATGGATGTTGGGTTTGTCATGACCCACGGCATGGTGGTGAAGAGCTTCGGAGGCCGCGCGAAATGAAATTCCTGGCAGCCCTACTGCTCACCGCAACCGCCGCGCATGCAGAAAATACCTACATAGAGCATGTCACGCTCATTGACGGCATTCACGCCCCCCAGCGTGACATGACCGTTGCTGTTGAAGGCGACAAGATCACAACGGTCGCGCCGAGCGCCGTCGCGCGTGGCATGAAAGGCAAGAAGATCGACGGGAAAGGCAAATACCTCATTCCGGGCCTCATGGATGTTCACATCCACCTGAAGGGCGGATTCGACATCACGGGTAAAGTCGACGCGGAGATGGGTCCGCCGAACCGTGAAGAAGGCGTCCAGGCGCTTGCGAGCTTTTTGTATGCCGGCGTGACAACTGTGTTTGATGCGGGCAACCGCGCGGAGCACATTCTGCCGCTGCGCGCGGATGAACGCGCCGGAAAGATTCTGTCGCCGCGAATTTTCGCTACCGGCAATCTCGTCACCTATCCGGGCAGCCACGGGGACCGGATGGCGGTGCGCATCAGCGACTTCGAGAAGGACAAGGCGCTGTTGGATAAGCACATCGCCGAGCAGCAACCCGATATCCTGAAGCTGACCCTGGAAGAGGAAGGCTGGGGCTCACGGCCCATGATCACGCTGATGCCGGTCGATCTGCTCGAGAAGATCACCCGTTACTACAACCAACACGGCATCCGCACGACGGTACACGTCTCGAGCGAGCTGCGGTCGTTGGAGGCAATTTATGCGGGAAGCGACACTCTCGCGCACCCGGTGATCCAGGGTCCGGTGAGCGATTCGTTCGTCAAACTGATGGCCGCGAAGAAGACGCCCTTCGCCAGCACCTTGACCATTGGTGAGAACTACAGCCGCCTCGCCGAGCACCCGGAATATCTGGATCAGCCTTTGTATGTGGCTTCCATGAGCGCAGAAGAACGGGAAAAGCTCAAGACGACTACGCGCGCTGAGTGGCAAAAGCGGCCGTGGACGTGGTGGATGAAGATCATGACGCCCATCGCGCAGGAGAACGTGCGGAAGATCCATGCTGCCGGCGGGACGGTTGCCTGCGGTACGGACCAGAGCACTGGGGCAGCAACTCAACGTGAGCTGGAATTGCTGGCCGCAGCGGGGATTTCACCCCTGGATGTCATACGCATTGCGACGTACAACAGCGCGGTGTTTCTCGGCAAGGCGGATCAGTTGGGGTCGGTGGACACGGGCAAGCTGGCGGACCTGGTGCTGCTGAGCAAGGACCCGACCGTGGATATCAACAACGCCAAGTCGATTGTGTTTGTTATGAAGAACGGGCAGATGATCGACGAGAGCCAGTTGCCGCTCGCCGGCGGGAAGCAGAAGCGGCGCTTTTCGGGGACTTAGCAGGGCGTTTGGCGGGGGCAGCACGCTTCGCGCCGGCCGTGGCCTTGGCGCGGACGGTGGCTGCTTTCTTTTTCGGGACCTTGCGCGGCGCGGCACCGCTTTTGGCCAGGCGGGCCTTGCCGCGCTGGGTCCGACCTGTCTCAGGCGTATCGCCATCCGCGGGCGCGGGGCGCCGCCGGGCCACCGTCGGCGCTGATACCATCTCCGGCGCCAACGCCGCCTCGGCGACTGTGTCCGCCTCGCCGCCCGCATCGGGCGCCGGCGCCCCAATACCCAACTTCCGCATCAACGTCTGCGCATCAAACGGCGCCCGCAATTTCACATCCGTGTTGTCGAAAAAGCAGAACACATCGCGCGGGGCGCTTGTCGGCGGCTCTTGGGGCGATACCTTTTCGGCATCCTCAGGTTCCGACCCGCTCTGCCAGGCTCGGATCCGTTTTGCCCAACGATCCAACGCCTTGTCCGAGTACCCGCTCTTGTACAACTCCTGGTCACCGTGCAAGCGCATGTAGACAAAGTCAGCAGTGATGTCGTGAGTCATCGGCCACTTTCGTGCCGTTTCGGCAATCACCAGCGCCACGTCATACTTCCTCAGCAGGTCCACAAAGGCGGGAGTCATGAAACTGTCGTTCCGGACCTCCAGCGCGTGCCGCATCGGCCGCTTCGCGTCGATTTCGAGTTGTGAACGCTTCGCCATCCAGTCATCGTGATTGCGCGCAATAGCAGCGGCCTGCTCGGTGTCGTGAGGCAGCAATTTCAGGAAAGCCTCGAGACGCTCCGGGTCGAATTTGAGAAAGGGCGGCAACTGCCACAGGATAGGCCCCAACTTCTCCTCGAGATTGAACAGCCCCGAAGCGAGAAAGTTGGCCAGCGGTCCCTCGGCATCCTTCAGTTGACGGACGTGTGTGATGAATTTCGGCGCCTTGATCGTGAACATGAAGTCCGCGGGCGTGTCGGCGTACCAGCTTGCGTAGCTTTGCGGCCGCTGCAATGAGTAGAACGAGCCGTTGATCTCTATGACCGGCAGTTGCGATGAGGCGTATTGCAGCTCCGCGCGCTGCGGCAGATCCTTCGGGTAGAAGCTGCCGCGCCACGGGTCATAGCGCCATCCTGAGATGCCTACGCGGGTCGTTGCCATGTCATGGAGCCAGCATGGAATGTGCCCCAGATGATTACCAACGAGACGAACAATAACGCCGTGCTCAAAGATAGTGAATAGTGGATGCCAATCAGGCCCCCAACCAGGCCTACCGTGATACCGCTGAACATGCGCATGCCGCTCGCTGCCATGCTGAATGCGCCAATCACCCGGCCGCGAATGGCTGGCGGTGCATTGAGCTGCACAAGAGCCTGGGCCATTGAATTGAACGCCAGCTCCATGAAACCGGCCGCGAACAACAGGACGAGTGCGATCGGGTAGATGCGGATCAGGGCGAACGAGCCCAAAGCCACGCACCACGCCATGGCCAAGAGCAAGGCAGTCCGGGCGGAGGGATGCAACAGCCCGCGGCTCTCCAGGACAAATCCCGCCGCGAGCGCGCCGGCCGCATCGGCCGCGAGCAGCATGCTGTAGGAAACGCCGGGATCGCCGTGGCCCAGATCGGCCGCAAACCCGGGCATTTGCGCCTGATAAGCGCCGCCCACGAAAAAGGCAACGAGCGCTGCGACCAGCATCATGCACAGAACTGTCGCGCTGTTGCGGATGCTTCGGACGGTTTCAAAGAGGTCATGAAAGCCTCTGACCGCCGGTTTGGGAGCGCTGACGGCGGCACGGAACTTCGGACCGTAGGGAGCCTTCCACAACCACAGGATCATGGGCAGGTAGATCAGCGCATTGAACAGGATGCCGTGCGCGGGACCGAGCGCCAACAGCAGCGCGCCACCGACGGCGGGGCCCGACAGCATTCCGAGATAACGTGCAGTTGCTCCCAGCCGGACCGCGCTAGGAAGCACTTCCGGCTCGACAATGTCATGCAGCAGAAGCTGGCTCGCCGGTCCCCACAACACTCCAGCTACGCCATGGATGATCAGTAACACCCGGGCGTGCCACGGCTCCAGGGAGTCCGTGAGGAACAGAACGCCCCACGCGAGGGAGACGCCCATGAAAATGACCATGCCGAGTTGGATGATGCGGCGCGGGTCGAAGCGATCCGCGAGCGCGCCTGAGTAAACTGAAAACAACAGATACGGCGCCCAGTGTGAGATCACGGCGAAGCCGCCCAGGGCGGCCGAGTGGAACTTCTGGAACATCACCCAATAACTGATGACATGCTCGATATTGTCGGCGAGCATCGCAGTGGCCGTGCCAATGAAAAACATCCGAAACCCGGGGCTTCGAAAGGCTGCAAATGAGGCCGACGGAACTGGGCGCGTGTCGCCCGGCGCAGCAATCTCCCGATTCACAATCCCGCACGCCTCGCCGCGACCTTCGCCATCGCAACCCAGTCATTATCCCCGCCCCCAGTCGCAATCAACTCCATGAGCGAGTCGCGCAACACGTTGGCAAATGGCATGGGCACATTGTTCGCATCGGCCGCAGTCAAGGCGAGCCGCACGTCTTTCAACCCCAGCGGCGCGGGAAACCCGGCAGGGGTGTACTTCTCAACGGCAATCATACTTCCATATACCTTGTATGCCGGCGCGGCAAACAGGGTGTTGGTGAGGATGTCCAGGAATGTATCGGCCTTCACCCCATAGGATCGGGTCAGCGCCACCGCCTCGCCCATGGTCTCAATCGCGCTCGCAATCATGAAATTGCCGGCGATCTTCACCACATTCGCGTGCTCGGGTTGGTCACCCACCGGCCAGGACTTCTGGCCAATCGCATCAATGACGGGCTGAGCCTTCGCCACGGTCGCCGGGTCTCCAGCCACCACCACATGCAACTTACCCGCGGCAGCGGCGTCCGGCCGACCGAACACGGGAGCCCCGATATAGCCGATGTTTCGCTGGCGATGCAGCTCGGCCAACTCCTTCGCCAACCCGACTGACACGGTGGCGAGATTCAGGTGAATCAGGCCCGGGCGGGCGGCATCGAGCAGACCTTGGTCGACAATCACGGCACGGGTGGCTGCGTCATTGGCCAGCATGGACAGCAGGAAATCCACTTTGCCGAGCCCAGCAGGTTGGGAAGCCGCCTGGGCGCCATTGGCGACCAGTTCCTGTACGGCCTGCGGTGAGCGATTCCACACACGTACTCTATGTCCGCTGCCGAGCAGCCGGCCGGCGATGGCTTTACCCATCTGGCCGAGCCCAATGAATCCGATTTCCATACGAGTCTCCGAAGGTCCTGGTCCCAAGGATAGTCGTTCACAGTTAAAATGGCGCGCCGGCGCGGGATGCTGGCGAAAATCAGGGGCGGTAATCGTGCGAGACTGGATCTTGATTGGCATGAGCGTGCTCAGTGTTTCGGCATCGGCCGCTCCTGCGCCTTCAGCGGCAACCCTGGATGAAGCGGCAGCAGCGCGGTTCGCGCATCTGGCACTGGCGTGTACTCACAAGGAATATCCCAACAAGATCGCTCACGTGCTGGCGAATGAGGCAGATGTCATGCCTCCGCACCTGCTCACGCCGGCATTCTACGGCTGCTTTGACTGGCATTCGGCCGTGCACGGACACTGGCTGCTGGTGCGCCTGCTCAAACTGTTTCCGGATGCTCCCTTTGCCAAGGATGCACGCGCATCGCTGGCAGCGAGCCTGACACCGAAAAACATCGCCGGTGAAGTTGAATACGTGGGGCGCGAGGATCGCGCCTCATTCGAACGCCCCTACGGGCTGGCCTGGTTGCTGAAACTCTGCGCCGAATTGCGAACCTGGGATGACCCCCAGGGTCGGCAGTGGGCGACCGCCCTCGTACCGCTCGAAACCGTAGCCGCCACCAAGGTGAAGAGTTGGTTGCCCAAGTTGCATTACCCGATTCGCATTGGTGAGCACGATCAGACCGCCTTTTCGTTTGGCCTGATGTGGGATTGGGCCAATGTGGCGAATGACGCGCAGATGAAGCTCGATCTGGTGGATGCCGCACAGCGCTTTTATCGCGGCGATCGCAACTGCCCGCTGAGCTACGAGCCGTCGGGGCAGGATTTTCTGTCTCCTTGCCTGTCGGAAGCGGACTTCATGCGCCGGGTGTTGGAGCCGGAAGTCTTCGGCAAGTGGCTGGGAGAGTTCTTACCGCAGATTCCTGCCAAGGCCGGCGTTGAGTGGCTCCTACCGGGTGTGGTGACCGACCGGTCGGATCCGAAGTTGGCGCATATCGACGGACTCAACTTGAGTCGGGCGTGGATGCTCGAAGGCATCGCGCATGGGTTGAAGCCGCAGGACAAACGAGTGGCCCCGTTGCTTGCGGCAGCCGAAGCGCATCGCGCAGCGGCGTTGCCGGCGGTGACGGGGGAGCACTATGAAGGTGGGCACTGGCTCGGTACGTTTGCCGTGTATTTGACGAGCCAGGCGGGGCTGTAGAGCTTACTTCAACGCATGCTTCAAATCAGCAATCAGATCATCCACCGCCTCAACACCCACCGACAACCTGATCAACCCGTCGCTGATCCCCAGCGACGCCCGCATTGCGGGTGGCAGCGACGCGTGCGTCATCAGCCCCGGATGCTCAATCAAGCTCTCCACGCCGCCGAGGCTCTCGGCGAGTGAAAACAACTCACACCGCTCCAACACCTTGCGTGTGTCGTCGAGCGACGTACGCAGCTCCACTGTAACGATTCCGCCGAAACCACCCACCATCTGCTTCTTTGCCAATGCATGTTGCGGATGGCTGGCGAGGCCCGGGTAAAATACTTTGCGGACTTTCTCGTGCCCTTCCAGGAACTCGGCAATCGTCTGGGCGCTCTGGCAATGCCGCTCCATGCGCAGCGCCAAAGTTTTGATACCGCGCAACGTCAGGAAAGAATCAAACGGCGACGATACTCCGCCGATGGCATTCTGAAGATAGGCCAAACGCTCCTGCAACGCCTGATCCGCGCGCACCACAGCCGCCCCGCCGACGGCATCCGAATGCCCATTCAGGTACTTGGTGGTGGAGTGAACGACGACGTCGAAACCATGCTCCAACGGCCGCTGAATGAACGGCGTTGCGAACGTATTGTCACAGACGCTCAACAACTTCAGGCGGCGGGCCATTTGTGCGATAGCGCTGAGATCAACGAGCTTCAGCAGTGGATTGGTAGGCGTCTCCACCCACACCATCCGCGTGTTGGGCCGGATCGCAGCTTCGAGCTCGGAAGGCCGGGTCAGATCCACAAAGGAAACATCGTGACCGGCCGACCGCTTGCGTACGTTCTCGAGGATCCGATAGCTGCCGCCATACAGATCATGCATGGCCACAATGTGCGAACCGCTGTCCAACAACTCCAGGACCGTCGATGTGGCGGCCATCCCGGATGCGAACCCGTACCCGGCAGCTCCGCCTTCGAGGTTCGCAATCGAAGCCTGCAAGGCATCGCGCGTCGGGTTCGCCGTACGCGAATACTCGTAACCTCGGTGGACACCCGGACTCGACTGAACGTACGTCGAAGTCGCATAGATCGGCGGCATCACCGCGCCGGTCCGAGGGTCGGGATGTTGGCCACCGTGAATCACACGAGTGGCAAAGTCGAACTGTTTTTCGGTCATGATCGGCGCCGCAACCAGTTGAGCAGATCGATCCGGGTCACCAGGCCCAGGAACTCATTGTCCTTCACCACAATGGCCACCATGCCGTGCTTGAAGATCTCCATGAGCTGGGACACAGGCGCATCCACCGGCACCGTCACCAGGTGGGTGGCCATCGCCGCCGTCACCGGCTCATTGAAATGCGCGGGATTCTCAAACACTTCCAGCAAGATGTCTTCTTCGTCGACAATGCCGACAATCTTGCCGTCTTTCATGACCGGCAACTGTGAGACATCGTACAATTTCATGCGGCGCAGCGCCGCAAGCACCGGCTCCGTCGAGTTGACGGTGACCGAGGCCCGCTCCCAGTGCCGGCGCGCAATCAGATCGCGCAAGTCACCGTACTGATTGCGCTCAATGAATCCCTGGTCGAGCATCCAATAGTCGTTGTAGACCTTGGAGAGATATTTGTTACCGCTGTCACAGACAAACGTGACAACCCGCTTGGCCGTCTTTTGCTCCCGGCAGTACCGCAGAGCCGCCGCCAACAGGGTGCCGGTGGAAGTGCCGGCGATGATACCTTCCTTCCTCAACAGCTCCCGGCACGTTGCGAAAGCCTCGGCATCGGGGATGCTATAGGTCCGGGCCACCCGCGAGAAATCGCCTACCGGCGGAATGGAATCGCCGCCGATGCCCTCTACCAGCCAACCGCTCTTGGCCTTCTCCACCACACCCGTTTTAGCGAAGTCCGCCAGGATGGAGCCGGCCGGATCGGCCAACACCAACTCAACCTTGGGTGCGATCTTGGCGAAATAATGGGTCAGGCCCGCCAGGGTGCCGCCCGTACCGACCCCGCAGATGACCGCATCGAGGCGCTGTTCCAACTGCTCCCAGATTTCCGGACCCGTGGTTTCTTCATGGGCCTGCGGGTTGGCCTCGTTGCCAAACTGGTTCACAAAGAAGGAGTTCGGGATTTCGCGCGCCAGGCGCTCGGCGATGTCGCGGTAGTATTCCGGATGGCCCTTGCTGACATCGGAGCGCGTGAGTTGCACCTGCGCGCCCATGGCCTTCAGGTGGAAGATTTTCTCCTGGCTCATTTTGTCGGGAATCACCAGCAACAGCCGGTAACCCTTCTGAGCGGCCACGAGTGCCAGGCCCAGGCCCGTGTTGCCGGCGGTCGCTTCAATGAGCGTGCCACCGGGCTTCAGCTTGCCATCGCGTTCAGCCGCTTCAATCAGGTACAACCCGACACGGTCCTTGATGGAGCCGCCCGGATTCTGGTTCTCCAACTTGAGAAACAGCTCGCAAGGCCCGGTATCAATGTGCTTTACGGCCATGAGCGGCGTGTTGCCGATCATTTGCAGCGCGTTGTTGTAAATCGGTGCCGTCATCAGTCCTCCGTCTGCGAATCCACGCCCACGAGCAGGCCGGATTCCACCCACCCGCGCAGGAAACCTGCCGCGTGCTGCGATGCTTCGCTCTCAGCGAAATGTTCGCATAGGAGAACACAAAGCTCACCGAAAGAGTGACGTTCTCGAGCTGCCGCCACCACCGAGGCTTCCGCCTCGCTCAAAGCCCGGAAGTAAATCTGCAACTGTCGCCGCCAGATCACGTAGCGTGCGGGCGCGACCGCCGGCTCCGGACGATCGCCCCCCTCAGTCACCGCTTTCCATAGCTGGGGGACATTCCACTCGACAGCGACTACCTGGACACTCGGGCTCCACTCAAACTGCAGGCCAGCCCAATCCTCAGGCGCTACGGCGGCGAACGCGCCAATGTCGATCGGCTCGGCATCGGCAGCATCGAACGCCGCGGCCATGGCCCACTCCCACCGGGCCATCTCGGCCAGGATGGGAGCCTTGGAATACTCCTCATCGGCAGCCAGGAAATCACCGAGTCGATCGCCGTACCAACGGACGTTGAAGAAGGTGGACTCGTGGGCGTTCACGTAACCGGTCGCCATGGTCTGGAATTCAGACTCGCCCAGCAGCTCAGCGAGCACGGGGAAGGAATTCTGCAGGGCTTCAATCAGCCGCGAACGGTACCCATCGCCATAAATTGCCAGCCGCGTTTCAACAGGGACGCGCTGCGTACCCACAACATGTGAGTGAATTGTTGAATCAGCGGTGAGCAGGAAGCGCTGGAAGGCGTCCTGTATTTGGGATAGGCGGCTCACGCCGCGCATGCCAAGGCACGCTCTGCCAGCCGCCGGGCCGCATCGAGCTCGCAGCAAAGCTCTTCCAGGGGCGGAATGTTGGCGTCGCGTTCGATCATGGTGGACACATTGCCGAAGCGGCGAACCGCTGCATCATACAACTCCCAGACCGGGTCCGGCACGGGATGGTCGTGGGTATCGATCAGGTAATCGCCGTGATTTTCATGGCCCGCCAAGTGGATCTGCTGGACCCGCTCCACTGGAATCGCCTGCAGGTACTCGTGCGGATCGAACTCGTGGTTCACACTGCTGACATAGATGTTGTTGACATCGAGCAACAGCAGGCAATCCGCGCGTTGCACAATCTCACGCAAAAACTCCCACTCCGTGACTTCCGAGCTGCGGTAGGTCACATAACTCGAGACATTCTCCAGCAGAATCCGCCGGCCCAGAACATCCTGAACCGTCCGCACCCGCTCTACAACATTGGCTAGCGCTTCTTCCGTGTAGGGAAGCGGCAGCAGGTCATGCATGTTGCGGCCGGCCACCCCGGTCCAGCACAGGTGATCGGAAATCCACCGAGGCTCGACTCGAGCAGCCAGCGCCTTCATCTGCGCGAGATAGTTGCGATCGAGCGGTTGCGTACTGCCGATCGACAGCGAAACACCATGCAGCACCAGCGGATAGCGCTCGCGGATGCGCATGAGGTAGTCGAGGGGTTTGCCCCCGGGAACGAGGTAGTTCTCGGTCAGGGCCTCGAACCAGTCCACCCGGGGGTGGTCGGCCAGGATGTCCTCGTAGTGGTCGACCCGCAGGCCGAGGCCAAATCCCAGCGAGGGGGAGACGAGTGGCGAGGAATTCATGGGAGCCACTTGTACCAATGCGTCAGAGGCCGGGGCCGCCCTGCGAGTGCAAGGACGGCACCCGGCCTGATCTATTTCCGACCCTCAGCTTACGTGCCGGGGCTTACTTACCGGCGGCCTTCGCCTTGGCAGCGTCGCACTTCGCCTGGGTCATTTCCACAAAGCCCTTGCCCTTGCAGGAATTCTGGCCTTTGCAGGAGTTATTGGCGGTCTTGCAAGCAGAATGGCCCTTGCAGGAGTTCACGCCTTCACACTTGACCTTGGCTTCATCGGCAGCACTGGCCGTGCCGACCATGGCGGTCGAGAACATCACGGCGGCAGCGGCGGCCAAAGCAACGCTCGACATCTTTCGGCTGTTCATCTTCAAAGTCTCCTCGAGGTTATTACGATCGATCTTCCTGTCTTCGATGAGAGAGCCGAGCTCGCTCCACGGGTCGTTGCCTGACGCAAAGCGTCAGATACCCCCTCCCGGCTACCGGTCATGTCCCGGCCCGACGACCTACGGCTCCGCGTACCCATTGTACGCCTCTCAACGTCATCCACTACGTATCTGCCTGGGTTGCAGATGCACGAGTAGACCCTATTTAGTGAACTCTTATTGCGTGGCGATTGAAATAAAGCATATGCGGTTTATACAGCACCAATGATGACGACTTACTGAATGCCACCGACCTCTTGTTTTTCGGGTGCGCCCTAGCGCAACTGGGTGGCTCGCGGCCTGCTCGAAATCCATTACTATGTGAGATTCGCGCGTGCGTTCCCGCCCGCGCTGTACAACGACTCGCTACTAGCTAGCAAGGTGACGGAATGACCGACGCCTCTCGCGACGCCATCCTTTTGCGCGGCGCTCGCCAGAACAATCTGAAGAACCTCGATCTCGATATTCCCCTGAATGAGCTCGTGGTCGTCACGGGCGTCTCCGGTTCCGGAAAATCGTCGCTCGTTTTCGACACGCTCTACGCCGAAGGCCAGCGGCGCTACGTCGAGACCTTTTCGCCCTATGCCCGCCAGTTTCTCGACCGCATGGACAAGCCCCAGGTCGATGGAATTGCGGGTATTCCGCCCGCGATT
The DNA here is from genome assembly GCA_018241505.1 of Pseudomonadota bacterium. Lineage (GTDB taxonomy): Bacteria > Pseudomonadota > Gammaproteobacteria > Steroidobacterales > Steroidobacteraceae > 13-2-20CM-66-19. Next base: position 72,617 of record JAFEDS010000032.1, read on the forward strand.
GCCATCGATCAGACCAACCCCGTTCGAACCTCGCGCTCGACCGTGGGGACAATGACCGAGCTGAACGATCACCTGAAGTTGATATTCGCCCGGGCCGCCTCGCTGTACTGCCAGTGTTGTGGCAAGCCCGTTCGCCGTGACACTTCCGAGAGCATCTACAATGACCTGACCGCGCGCGCCAGCGAGGCGGGTAATCCGCGTTTGCTGGTTACGTTTCCGGTCCCGGTACCTTCCAACTTTACCGAGGCGGAAGTTCGCGGGTTGTTGGAGAAACAGGGATACACACGATTTTTTGGTGAGCCCACTGTGGCCGCCACCGCGGCCCCCGAGGTGAAAGCGAAGAAGCGCGGCAAGAAACCGGTTGCGCCCGTTACGATCGTCACTTTGTGTGTTATTCAGGATCGCTTCCGCATCGGCGCTACCGATCGCGGCCGCGTGCTCGAATCACTCGAAGCGGCGCTGCGAGTCGGTCAAGGTCGTGTCAACGTACAAGTAGTGGATGATTCCGATCCGCCCAAGGCCCTACAGACCTGGCGCTACTCCAATCAACTGCACTGTGCCGAATGCGACCTGTCCTATCGGGAGCCGAACCCCAGCCTGTTCTCATTCAACTCGCCCATCGGGGCGTGCGAAAGCTGCCGCGGTTTCGGTCGAACCATCGGCATCGATTACGGTCTGGTCATTCCGGATGAAAGCAAGTCGTTGCGCGGCGGTGCCATCAAGCCCTGGCAGACCAAATCCTACAAGGAATGTCAGGACGATCTGATCAAGTTCGCCAAGAAGCGGGGCGTTCCAATTGACACGCCGTGGCGGGAGCTCGGGGCGGAGCGTCGCAAGTGGGTGATCGAAGGTGAAGGCGATTGGAACAAGGGTGTCTGGTACGGCGCGAAGCGCTTCTTCGCGTGGCTCGAGACCAAGTCCTACAAGATGCATGTGCGCGTGCTCTTGTCGCGTTACCGCTCATACACACCGTGTGAGACTTGCGACGGCGCCCGCCTGAAGACTGACGCACTGCTGTGGCGCCTCGGCGATCGCGGACTGGCGGATTCAGCGCTGGGAAACACGCCGCGCTTCAAGCCGACCGGCGTGCAGTGGAGTGACGAGACACTCAATACACTGCCGGGCCTCACTATCCACGATGTGATGCTGCTGCCCGTGGATCGGGCTGTGAAGTTCTTCTCCGAGCTCGAGTTGCCGAAGCCATTGGACGAAGCGACCGACCTGCTGCTGAGTGAGATCCGGGGTCGTTTCAGCTATCTGTCGGATGTTGGGTTGGGTTACCTGACGCTCGATCGTCAGTCGAGGACGCTGTCGGGCGGGGAAGTGCAGCGAATCAATTTGACCACCGCGCTGGGTACTTCGCTGGTCAACACGCTGTTCGTGCTGGATGAGCCTTCCATTGGCCTGCATCCGCGTGACATGCAGCGCGTCATTTCCGTGATGAAGAAGCTGCGCGATGCCGGCAACTCGCTGATTGTGGTCGAGCACGATCCACAGATCATGCTGGAAGCGGATCGGATCCTCGATATCGGTCCGGGCGCGGGTGAGCGTGGCGGAAACATCGTGTTCTTTGGAACGCCCAAAGAGATTCGAGCCAGCGGCGCATCGCTCACCGGCGAGTATCTCAGTGGGCGCAAGAAAGTTGGAGTCAAGGCGAAAGCGGCCAAGGTGGGTCCTGCGACGACCGGCGAAGTCGTCGCCGAAGCAGTCTCCAACCGCTGGCTGGAATTGCACGGCGTCAGCGAGCACAACCTCAAGAACATCGATGTCCGTATTCCGCTGAAACGCCTGGTCTGCGTGACCGGTGTATCCGGATCCGGCAAATCGACACTCGTCGAGGATGTTCTGTACCCGGCGCTGTTGAAATACAGAGGCAAGCCCACCGAGGCCCCGGGTCAGTTCTCCGGCTTGAAGGGCGCTGAGTTGGTTGATGACATTGTCATGGTCGACCAGAGCGCAATCGGCCGCACCACCCGCTCGAACCCCGCCAGCTATGTTGGCGCGTTCGACGCCATCCGCTCGATTTTCGCTTCAGAGCCCGCAGCCCAGGAGCGCAAGTACACCGCCGGTACTTTCAGCTTCAATTCCGGCAACGGCCGCTGCCCGACCTGCTCAGGCAATGGTTTCGAGCACGTGGAGATGCAGTTTCTCTCGGATGTCTATCTGCGCTGCCCGGACTGCAACGGCCGCCGCTATCGCGACGAGGTGTTGGATATCAAGCGCGAAGGTGCCAATGGCCTGCGCGCCAGCATTGCCGAAGTCCTGGATATGACCGTGACTGAGGGACTCGTCTTCTTCGCCGACTCCAAGGAGGTCGCAGCGCGGCTCGCGCCTCTGGCGGATGTCGGCCTGGAATATGTGAAGCTCGGGCAGCCGGTACCCACACTCTCCGGCGGCGAGGCGCAGCGGCTCAAGTTGGCCGGCCATCTCGCGGAAGCAGGCACCGTCCTTTCCAGCACAACCCATCGCGGCAAGTTGTTTCTGTTTGACGAGCCGACCACCGGTCTGCATTTTGAGGATGTCTCCAAGCTGCTGCGCGCATTTCGCAAGTTGCTGGCGGCCGGCCACTCGCTGCTGGTGATTGAGCACAACCTCGACATCATTCGCGCATCCGACTGGATCATCGACCTCGGACCTGAAGGGGGCGACGGGGGTGGACAGATTGTCTGTACTGGTACGCCCACTCAGGTAGCGGTGCATGACCGTTCGTACACGGGACAAGCCCTGGCGGCGTATGAAAAGGCGCTGGGTGAAGATATTGCGGCCGGCACGGCGCTGAATGCTGCGATTTCCAGCGGCGTCTCCGGCGGCGCAGGCGCGCGCGCGGACACCCGAGTCGCGGAACCGCGTGCACACTACGGAAATGGCGTAGATCGAAATGCCATCGTCATCCACAACGCTCGCGAACACAACCTCAAGAGCGTCGACGTCCAAATCCCGCGCGACAAGTTCACAGTGGTCACTGGAGTGTCGGGCTCAGGCAAATCCACACTCGCCTTCGACATCCTGTTCAACGAAGGACAGCGTCGCTATCTCGAGTCTCTGAACGCGTACGCGCGACAGTTTGTTCAACCGGCTGCCCGCCCCGACGTGGATGCCATTTTCGGCATTCCGCCGACTGTGGCCATCGAGCAGCGCACTAGCCGCGGCGGCCGTAAGAGTACGGTGGCCACGCTGACGGAGATCTATCATTTCCTGCGCCTGCTGTACGTCAAACTCGGTACGCAACATTGTCCCGACTGCAACGTAGCGATTGAGCCGCAGAGCTCGGCTTCTATTGCCGCGCGCCTGCTGCGTGACTATAAGGGGCAAACCATCTCCCTCCTGGCGCCTCTCGTCGTTGCCCGCAAGGGTTACTACACTGACCTGGCCAAGTGGGCTGCCAAGAAGGGCTTCAAGGTCTTGCGCGTCGATGGAGCCAACCTTTCGACTTCGAAATGGCCCCGGTTGTCGCGCTTCAAGGAGCACACCATCGAGCTGCCGGTTGCGCAGGTCGATGTGGATGCGAAGCACGACACGCAGTTGCACCAGGCGTTGTCGCGCGCTCTGGATTTCGGCAAAGGGCTCGTACACGTGCTCGGACCGAAGTCCGACAAAGTCGTGGTGTTTTCCACCAAGCGGGCCTGCCCGTCCTGCGGAAAGAGCTTTGCGGAGCTCGATCCCCGCCTGTTCTCCTTCAACTCCAAGCACGGCTGGTGCGACAGTTGCTTTGGCACCGGCGTGGAAATGACCGGGTTCGATGAGGAGCAAAGCGGCGAAGAGATCTGGTGGAACGAGTGGTATGAGCATGAGCCCACGCCCTGTACGGCATGCGAAGGGCAGCGGCTCAATCCCATTGCGCTCAATGTTCGATTCCGGGATCGGTCGGTGGCTTCGCTGGCCAGCGGCTCCGTGGAACGGACGAGTGAGTTTTTCTCGAAGCTGAAGCTGACGCCGCGTGAGACCCAGATCGGACGTGACTTGCTCGCGGAGATCCGGGCACGCCTGCAGTTTCTGGAACGAGTTGGTCTGGGATACCTGCAGTTGGATCGCTCGGCGCCCACGCTTTCGGGCGGCGAAGCCCAGCGAATCCGCCTCGCCGCGCAGTTGGGCTCCAACCTCCAGGGTGTCTGCTACGTGCTGGACGAGCCCACCATCGGCCTGCATCCGCGTGATAACGAGGTCTTGCTCGGTGCGCTCACTCAGTTGTCCGGGCAGCGAAATACACTGGTAGTGGTCGAGCACGACGAAGACACCATCCGGCGCGCCGACTATGTCCTGGATCTCGGCCCGCAGGCGGGTGTTCGCGGCGGTGAGGTCGTTGGCGCGGGGACAGTCGATGACCTGATTCGTAACACGCGGTCGACGACTGGCAAATTCCTGCGCGAGCCGCTGCAGCATCCGGCGCAGCCGCTGCGCGCTGTTGATGGCGAGACCCGGCAACTCAAGTTGGAGAAGGTTCAGTTACACAATGTCACCAAAACCGATGTCGCCATTCCCTTGGGGCGGCTCGTGGTTGTGACGGGCGTGTCCGGCTCGGGCAAGTCGACAGTGGCGCGGGATGTCCTCTATACCAACCTGCGGCGACTGCTCATTGATACCAACGGCAACGGCTCGCGGCAGAAGAAGGCCAGCACCAAGTCACGGGATCTGATTGGTTGCAGCGCCATTCGCGGCATCGAACACGTGGACCGGGTCCTCGAAGTCGACCAGACACCGATCGGCAAGACACCCCGTTCCTGCCCCGCTACCTACATTGGCTTCTGGGATGACATCCGGCGCATCTTCGAGGGCACCACGGAAGCTCGCATTCGGGGATACACCTCGAGCCGGTTCTCGTTTAATACTGCCGGTGGTCGGTGCGATGCGTGCGAAGGACAGGGCGTCAAGACGATTGAGATGAACTTCCTGCCGGACGTCAAGGTGCTGTGTGACGTTTGTGGAGGGCGGCGCTTCAACTCGGAGACCATGTCAGTCCTGTGGCGCGAGAAAAGCATCGGTGATGTGTTGGCCATGAGCGTCGATGATGCCGTGGAATTCTTCCAGGCCCATCAGAAGGTTCTTCATCCATTGAAGCTGCTTCAGGACGTGGGATTAGGCTATCTGACCCTGGGTCAGCAGAGCCCCACTCTGTCCGGTGGTGAAGCTCAGCGCATCAAGCTGGTGGCGGAGCTGTCCAAGGTTCGCGATAACGTTCGCGCCGGCCCCAGGCAGAAGCCGAAACACACGCTCTACGTGCTCGACGAGCCGACTGTTGGCCTTCACATGGCAGACGTCGAGAAGCTCATTCACGTACTCCACCGGCTGGTCGACGCGGGCAATACCGCAGTCGTTGTCGAGCACAACCTCGATGTCATGGCCGAAGCCGATTGGATCTTGGACATGGGACCGGAGGCAGGTGAAGGCGGTGGCCAAGTGGTTGCCCAGGGCACGCCGGCGCAGATTGTGAAGCGCAAGAAAGAGTCGCATACGGGGCGCGTGCTGGAGCCGTTCCTGCGCGAGCGGACCTCGGCGGCGGCGGGGGCTTCATCAGGCGCTTCAAAGGTGGCGGCTCGGTTGACAGGGCCGGCGGCCAGCACGCAATCCGAAGCAGCCGCATCCAGCCGCAGCGGGCGGGCAACTGCCTCGGCGGCCGGGCGACGCGCCCACGCCAAGCGGAAGGGGTAAACTGGCGCCGTGAGCCACAATCTTTCCTGCTGGAAGTGCGGTACCTCGCTGGCGCAACTAAGTCTGCCGCTGCGGCGGTTGGACGAGTGCCCGAAGTGCCGTGCCGAGCTGCACGTCTGCAAACTGTGCGTCGACTACGACACGCGGGTTGCAAAGCATTGCCGCGAACCGACGGCTGAGGAAGTGAACGACAAGACGCGGGCCAACTTCTGTGACTTCTTCAAGCCGCGTGAGGGCGCCTATACGGCGCCCAACACAGGCGAGGTAGACAAAGCCCGGTCTGAGCTGGAGAAGCTTTTCGGCAAAAAGTAGCCGTCAACCTCACTTGTGGGCGTCACGTTGCGTTTTGGAGGGTATGCCGACGTGTCAAGAAATACAGAGCCTGCAGGTCGTCCTCGAATGCAGCATTCCAACTCGATCCATGGCCTGCCTGATAGCGCCTGGCTTTCGCTGACGGGACGTGGACAACGATCACTTCGCGCTGAGCGGGCCTCAGAGGGCCTGCTGGAAGGTCCGGTTCCTCTGCATTGACAAGAAACTCATCAGGACTCTTCCGCCATCGCACGCACGATGATCGGAAGTCCTCTTGTTCGTCCTCCGGAAATAAATTGAATGCGATTGTACGCATATAGCTTCACCCGTTCAGATAGACATCGGGAGAACCTCACAGGGTTCTGCACCAGCTCAAAATCCTGTCCTTGAACTCGTCGCTCGTCTGGGTCCTGATGAAATTGTCCAAGTCCGCAGGATCTGGATCGTTACGGCTGGGCTCGACCTCAAAATCCCATGTCTCGTAGTCACTCACTTCTGCGACGACGATAAAACCGACTCCATGCTCGTCTGCGTCGCCACACAGACGGTCCAATAGGGATTTTAGCACGGCGCGCTCAGATTCCGGAACATAGGCAAGGACATACGAGTAGTGCGCTGCTCGCCGGTGAGCCAGGGCTTCGTATACCGCAGTTACATCCAAACCATCAGAAGTCTTGACTTCGAACGTGTTCAATTCAACCTGTTTACCGGGCACAAATTTGTAGGTGTTACAGCTTGCAAGAGTGACATCGGGGCGCGTCCACTTCCCTCCTGTATCCCGCCGTCCCTGCTGCGCTGTGCAATCGATGACGAAATCCTGAATCTGGTGATCTGGAACCCAATGCGTGCGGATTGTGGTGACAATCGGATCGTAAAGATCCTTCTCAGCAACTCGCGGTACGATGCTTTCCAATCGCTCCGCATCTGAAGGCGCGAGCGGAACAACCCGCAAAACGCTGCCACCCCTGCCGCGACCAGTTACGACGGCACCCGCCTGCAGCAGCCGATTACGAATGTACCAATAGCGATCCTCGTCCCACCCAAGTTTGTTGCGCAGCGCGCCGTTGCCGATGGGACCCTGCGAGGGCATGGCAACAATCAACTGCTGCTCCAACTCAGAGACATCCTCGTCAGTCAGCACCCCTTCAACCATAGATATACATGCTCCCAGCAAGCGGGCCAAGAGTTACATCAACCCAGCCTATTCTAACATTCTATAGGCGACCAGGCTCTGGCGTTCAACGGTTCAAAGTCGACTCTGGTGAGGTCTCATTTCAACTCATTGGCCCCACCATCTGACGCATTGGGTTCGCTGTGCTGCTCGCGTGGGTGCAAGCGTCGATGCACAGCCTTGAGATCAATGATGGTCACACGCGTGTAGATCTGCGTGGTCTCACGGACGCATGCCTCAACATTCGACAACTACTGGATTGCGCGTCTGCCGCGCACTTACTCGAATACCGCGACCCTGCCCACCACAGTCGTCAGAGCGATCTGTGATTGATGGGGCGGTAGGGGGACCGCCGGCGAGGCGCGCCCCCGCCGGCGTATTCACATCAGGGCTTGCGAACCCGCTCGCTCAACCGCTCGAGCAAGCGCCCAAACGGCGTGTTCTTCTGAACCTCAACACGCAGGTGGCGCACACCACTCTCATTCAGGGACTCGCCGTTGCCACCGTCCATCTCGAGCTCACCCGCGCCCAGGATTTCCAGTGTCTCTTCGAGAGTCTGAGGACTGCGGGCCTCGCGTGCGCGCACGCGACCGCTGTTGGCTTGCGAGCCGCGGGAGGCCGAGCGAGGCGGTGTCGATTTCGCCGGTGCGGCCGCCTTCGTGGCAGCGGGCTTCGCCGTCAGGCGGGGGCGACCGTTCGCCGCCGATTGCTCGTCCGAGTCAATGAGCTTGAATTCGTCGACCGGCTCCTGGCGCGATTTCTTCGGAAACGGCAGGTCGGCCTTCTTCTCAACATCGGTCGCGCGGCCGCGCTCTTGCGGGCTCACAGGTACAACCGCCACTGACGTGAATTCGGAGCGCACGTAGTAAGCAACCTGCTTCGCGGAAATCGCGTCACTGAAGAAGCCGAGGCGCAGGCCGTACCACTTGCGGCCGTCGCGGCTGCCCTCGACCGTGTACAACGTGTAGGCGCTGAAGATCGCCAGCGGCGGAACCCTGTTCAACTCCACCGGTTGAACCGACCATTGCAATTGGACGGCAAACCACACAGGCGCGTTCTCGGAAACCGCCTCCTTCAGGGCGCGACGCGTGCCGGTGTCATCTGGTTTCAACAGCGAAATCGCACCGGTTTCAACATCAACACCGCTAATCTCGCTGCCGTCGGCGCGGCGCGTCTCGAGGAACTTCAGGACCTGCGTGTCGCTGAAGTTGTTGTCATCGTGCGCGGCGTCCAAAGCGGCAAGCGCGGGCGCCGGCATCATGCGGGTCTGGCCCGTGGTCTCCGAGTCGTTGCTCGTCTCGTCCAGGGCCTTGAGGACCTCGCGGACGTTGGAATTGGGCAGCGCCGACTTCGCTTTCGTGTTCGGGCGTGCAGGCGCTGCGGATGCAGCGTCGGCGCGCCCTGCGGACTGGGAGGCTGGCTTTGACTGTTGGCCGGACACAGTGGGGGCCGCGGCCTTCACGGGCTGAGCGGAGCGAGACGCGGGGGTCGCCGCACGTGCCACAGCGGCCACTGGCGCCCGCATAGCGGCGGACGGACCAGAGGGCACCGAGGTAAGGGTAGCGGCTGAACGAGTCTGGGCGGGCGCGGTAGCGCGCGCAGCAGCAACAGGGGCAGCAGGAGCCGCCTTCGGGGTGTGCATCATCCCGATGACGCTCGGAGCTGAACCGGCCGGGCGGCCCGAAGACGTTGCCGGCTTCAACATCGCAGGCTGGCTGCGCACCGGAGCGGGCTTCGCCACCGGCACATTCTTCGGAATCTGAGCCGCGACGAGCGTTGGAGCGGCGCTCGCAGCGTGAATGGTCGGAACATTCAACGACGGCACATCAACAGGCGCTGATTGAGCAACCGGCAGTGTAGGCACGTTAGGCGGCGGCACGGCCGATGGCTTCGCCGCGGTCATCGGCGGCGGTCCGGCAGCGTGTTGAGCCTGCGCGGCAGCGGCGGCTACCGCTCGCTCCCGCAGCTTCTTTCCCGGGGCTTCACCAGCCCACGCACCTGGATAGATGTCACGAACCGCAACCAGCCACTCCTCGGCTTCCGCCAATGTTGAGAAGTAGCCCATGTGCAGCCGGAACCGCTCACGGCCTTCCTCGAAGCGGCGACTGACAAAGAAGCTGAAGCGCCTGAGCTCGGGTTGTTCAGGATTCGACAACGCCATGGGCGTCGTCGACGAAGTCAGGTTGAGTACGAACGGGCCCGCCGCTTCCGGCGGCTTTCCCGACTCAACTGCACTGTGGCGTGCTGTGCCGCCAGATGCAGATTTGGGCGTTGATGTCATAGAATCTTCCCCGGACCGATGCGTGAGCCGGCCACCTGAGAAAGGAAGAGTTTCCCGACAATCGGAGCGCGAGCGTCGCGCCCGTGGCGCGATCGTGGCAGCCCCGCCGTCATAGGAATACCTCCTTTAGACCGGTGGCTTTGCGTCCCCGTCTTTCGACGGGTTTGCCTTTGTCACTACAGGCTGCAAGTGTCAAAGCGTCGCGAATGACAGTCAAGCGTTTATATTGTGCCCAGCCTCTCGAGCAGCGTTTGCACATGACAAAACGCCAGCATATGTTGAATTGTCTGGTGATGGCGACGCTGGACCGTCCAACTGAATGTGACGCACATCACATTCGTCATGGGCTGCGCCCAACTTTCCAGCCGGTCGAAACGACCGGCAACATGTAGCGGCGCTTCGCGCCGGGGGCAGTGCCATCGGCAGGCTCCTATCCCACTTCACGCACATCTCTAAACTGCTCATCAACTGTATGGGTGCGCGCCTGCAGCAGCTCGGTAACGACCTCGCTCGACAGGGGCCGGGCCAGGTAGAACCCTTGCGCGATATCGCAGCCGCGCTCGCGCAGAAACTCGAGTTGCTCGTGGGTCTCGATGCCTTCGGCCACAACCCGTTTGCCGAGCGCGTGCGCCATGACAATGATGGTTTCCACGAGCGTGGCGGAAGCCGGGTTCTGCGGTACTTCTTCAAAAAGGGTGCGATCGATTTTCACCGTCCCGATGGGATACTGCCGCAGATACGACAAGGATGAATATCCGGTACCGAAGTCATCCAACGCCAGATGCACGCCCATCTGGTGCAACCGCTCCAGCGTAACTCCCGCGGCATCGTCCGCAAACACGCTCTCAGTCAGCTCCAGTTCCAGCAGCGCCGGCGCCAATCCATATTTGTCGAGCGCGCGGCGCACCAGCTTCGGAAACTCAGAATGTTTCAACTGTTGGACCGAGACATTCAGTGCCAGGCGGGGTGGCGCCATGTTCTGGTCACGCCAGCTTGCGAACTGCGCACAGGCTGCGTCCAGCACCCAACCGCCGATGTCAATAATCAAGCCGCTCGCTTCCGCCGCCGGCACAAACTCGCTCGGCTGACGTATCCCATCGCGAGCCGTCTGCCAGCGAATCAATGCCTCCACGCCGGCAAGAGCTCCGTTGGAGGCCGTGAACTGCGGTTGATAGAAGAGAGAGAACTCGCGGCGACGCAGCGCTCTGTGCAAACCTGTGTCGGTGGGGACAGTGGCTTTCACGTTCATGTTCGGATCAAAGAACATCGTGCAGCCGCGGCCGAGATCCTTGGCGCGATACATCGCCGTATCCGCATTCCGCATGACATCATCGATAACGAACCCATCATCCGGAAACAGCGTGATGCCGATGCTGGTACAGACAAAGTGATCGCGACCGCCGATGTTCACGGGCAACTGCAGCGCCTCGATGATCCGCTCGCCCACGGTCCTGGCGGCACCCGGATCCGCGACATTCCGCAATATCACCGTGAACTCATCGCCACCCAGGCGCGCGACCGTATCGTCATCCTTCACACAGGAGCGCAGTCTTTGCGCAACACTCGCCAGCAACTGGTCACCGGCACTGTGTCCAACCGAGTCATTGACGCGTTTGAAATGATCGAGATCAATATACAACAGGGCACCGCGGCTCAACCCCGCAGTCGCATTGGCAATCTCCTGCGCCAACCGGTCACGGAACAGAATCCGGTTGGGCAGCGAGGTAAGCGGGTCATAGTGCGCCTGCCGATACAAGCGCTCGTCGCGGGCGGTCTTGGACAAAGCCAGCGCCAGCCGTTCGGCGAACTGACTACCGCTGCGTGTCAGATACAGATCGGCGGCGGGTACCTCGCGATAGCCGACCGCGAGAATGGCTTCAACACGCTCGGCCACGTTGACCGGCCACACCCAGAAGAGCTCCGCGCCGATCTCCTTCAGGGGCCACAGGAAGCTGTGGCGGGTCTCTTCACAGCGGGCAACGGTGAGACCCCGACTCTCGGCCATGAGCGTCGTGAGCATGTCGTCATCGAGCTCGACGCGGGTGACGGGGAGGTCGGTGAGATTGTTGCCCGCGAGGAAGACCCGGCCGCGACCGGGCGCGTCCGCATCCCGAAGCGTGATTCCGACGCAATGACAGCGGGTGACTGTTTGCACGCGCGCGAGAATGTTTTCGAGGACCTGCTCCAGCTCCGCCGACCCCAACAACAGCTTGTCGATTTCGCCGAGCGTCTCCAGGGCCTGGAATTGCTCGCGAAGGTTGGCGGCTGACCGATTGAAATGCTCAATGAGCTCGCGCGGCTCGTCGCTACCTGTCAACGGCAGCGGCTCAAAGCGCCGCGCCTGCAGGCCGGGCAAGCCGACACGCAGCGATTGCAATGAGCCGAGATAGCGGCGCGCCAGATAGCGTGCACCGATCAGGCCACACAGAACCAACACGCCGAGGATATATGGAAGAACCGCCCAATAGGGCTTCGAGCGCGTAAAGAACGGAATTTCCTTCGTATAGGCAACCACGCCCCAGGGAATAGTCGTGACCCGTTCGTTGATGAGCGGCACATGTTTGAGCACGCCGTGCCATTCCACACCGCCGTCCTGCCACGCGAGAGTATCCGGTGAGCCACCCCGCTCACCCAAAAGAGTGATGTGCTCGGCAAACATGTGGCTGGTGTCGTTGGCGAGCGGGCGCGGGTTGTACAGGACCTTGCCGTCTGCATCCACGACAGCAATCGAGGTAGCCGGCAACTCCTTCAGATCCTTCCAGAGCCAGTCGGGAGCCATTTCGAAGTAGGCGAGCTTGCCCACGCCACCGCTGCTCACCAGGCGAACCAGGAAGGTACCCGTCAACTGTCCGTCGAGAGTGACCGGCATCAGGATCGTCTGACCGGCCTCCAGGGCCAGCGACTGGGCGGGACTCGGGCGCAATGTTGTTTCACCGCCGGCCAACACGCCGTCGCGATTGACCACCACCACCGACTTGAGTGCCCGCGAATGGGCGATCTGCTCACGCAGCCGTGAGCTGTCGGGGCCCAGGTCCCCGATGGTGAAAGTCTCGACAATAGTCTCGGCAACGCCAATGCGAGACCGGATGACATCCGCGTACAGGGAGCTGACGCCCAGCAGGCGGCGCTCATCGATTGCAGCGCCCTCAGAGCTTGCCTCACGTGCCGCCACGAGCGCGAACAGCACGACGGGCACGGCCGCACATGGCCCCAAGACCAGAGCAATGCGCCTGCCCATGCGACTCGTGAAGGCGGTCCAACCCATTCCACTGGCTTCCTGCACGTGAGCTCCTGAACGTATCCCTGCATCCGCACATCAATTGTGCGATGCGTCGGGTATAGCTCTCAGCAGGAAAAATTGTGCGCGGGGTGGGCCGTTTTCGAGTGTGCGCTATCTCTCAGTTCGACCTGGCTCACTCCGAACTGGCACCATTCGCGCCGGCTTGAGCCGCGCGAGCGCCTGTATTCCGGAATAAGTGTACCGCTGCACACCCTTGCGCCCCGTTCGCAACGCGCCCACGAGGGCGGATGCTACGGTGCGTGCGGGAATGGCCCGCAGCGGCTCCCGCTTTCCGATTAGGAAGGGATTGACCAACGGCATGAACACGGAGCCGAGTAACTCCAAGGGTCGGATCTCCCCGCGCCATCCGAGCAACAGGCTGGGCTCGAGGATGTCGAGGCTCGCGAATCCCACACCCTGCAACGCCTCTTCCATCTCGCCCTTGGTTCGCAGGTAGAAGTTCCTGGAAGTCGTGTCAGCACCGGCCGATGAGACAACCACAAACTTCTGCGCCTGAGCTGCTTTGGCCGTACGCGCGAAGGTGAGTACGGCATCAATGTCCACCTGCCGGAATGCCTGCTCGGATCCGGCCTGCCGGATGGTGGTTCCCAGAGTGCACACCGCTGCATGGCACGTGAGGCCCTTGAGCTGCGACTCCATCTGCTCGAATGACACGATCCGGTTGGCAAGGCGAGGATGCTCGCGGCCCAGCGGGCGGCGGGTTACCGCGAATACGCGTGCAATGTCCGGCGCGTCCAGTAGCGCGGAGAGGACGAGCCCACCGACAAATCCGCTGGCGCCCGCGAGCAACACTATTTTTGGTTCGTTTTCCGCCATACGATCCCTCACACTATGCGTGTCGCAATCATTGTAGCAACGGGTCTGCTGTGCGGGTCCGTTGCGGCTGTGACCGACGCGGACCGTGTGCAGGTGTATCATGATTTTCGTGCGGTTTTCGACGCGCGGAAGTATCCGGACGCCCTGCCTTTCGCCGAAAAGCTGGTTGCCCTGACGCAAGAGCAGTACGGCCCCACCGACCGCTCACTGACCAATCCCCTGTGCAACCTCGCGACCACTCAGTATCGGCTGCATGACTACAAGAAAGCCGAAGACACCTACCTGCGTGCGGTCAAGATTGTTGAGGACTCGGGCGGCGGCGCCGATCGTGCGCTCCTGAGGCCATTGCATGGGCTGGGGGCAACGTACTTCGCCACTCAGCAGTACGACGATGCTGCCCTGATACTCAAACGCGCCCTGGATCTCAGCCGCAACCTGGATGGTTTGTTCAACGTGGAGCAGATGTCGATTCTCGTTCCGCTCATTGACAGCCTCGTGGCACTGGGCCGCAACGACGAAGCGGAACGCGCGTTTGACTACGCCATTCGGGTGGCAGAAACCGCCTACGGCAAAGCCGATCTCCGCGTTCAAAAGCCGTTGAACCGGTCCGCGCAATGGCAGGAGAAGATGGGCCGCTACGCAACGGCGCGTGTGCTGTATGCGCGGGCGCTGCAGATCGCCGAACAGGCAGGCCCGGCTGCCGCAATCAACACCGTTGAGCCGCTCGAAGGCATTGCCCGCACCTACCGACTCGAGTTTGTAAACAGCGATACCGACAAGTCGGACACTTCCGACGTGTACGCGCCTGCGCCCCAGGCCGATCCGGCAGTGCAGGATGCGCAGCGGCTCAATCCGGATGGGGAACGCGCCATTCTGATGGCGCTCAAAGCCATCGATGAGACGGAGCCGGTTGATCATGTGCGGCGCGGGGCCGCCTTTGTTGAGCTGGGGGACTGGTATCTCAGTGGCGATGTGCCGAACCGAGGGATGGCGTCATACCGGCGCGCATGGAAGGAGTTTGCGTTGGGGGGCTCTACTGGGGCTCTCGCTGCACCGCGACAACTCGCCTACCGGGCGCCGCTGGCATCTGTCAGTCGGGCGAGAGGCGATCATGACAACCTGGAGGAACATTTTGTTGAGGTCAGTTTTACCGTGACCGGTGAAGGCCGTACTCGCGATGTCATGACTGTGGCAACGGATGCGCCGCTGGGTCAGCAGAAGGCTGTGATGGCGGCGATTCGCAAGGCGCGGTATGCGCCGCGATTTGAGAATGGGGAGCCGGTTGAGACTCTGGGGGTCAGGTTTCGGGAGCGGTTGCTGGTCAAGAGGCCCTAGTCAGGCGACTCGTCGATGGGAACCGCCTCTATCAGTGCCGCTTCCGCTGATATCGTCCGCGTCTCCGCTGCGACAGCCTCGTTCCTGGCAAGCTGCTTCCCCGCCGGTTGCTCCGGGAACTGCACGAGAAACTTCGCGGCTGCATCCCGCATCGCCCCGATTGTTGCCTGCGTGAGCGGCTTCCCGCCTGACATCCCCACGGCCAGAGAGTTGCCGTATCCCGTCAACGAGTAGCTGTCTACCTTCTCGCCCATCGGAGTATAGAGGTCGATTCGATACTTGATGGTGACCGCATTGTACCGGCCGTCCGTCTCGCGCGAAGTGACAAACGAGTATTGGTCCAACCGCGTTTCAAACAGCGCCTTCAGGTCCTTGCCTGCTTTCGCAGACTCGACGCTCTTGAACTCATCCACCTGCCGGAACAGGTCCGCGAACGTATCGCGCATGAGCCGCACCTCGCCGGGCCCGAGATCCACCTTCCAGTCGAGGCCGAACCGGGTCTCCTGCTCGACATAGCGGCGCGTCTGCGGGGGAATGATCAGTCCCACGGCGGCGGGAATGGGGACAAGCAACGGCTTGGGTAAATGAGCCTCGGGTTTGATGCTCACATCGCCGCAACCGGCCAGCAACATCGCGACCAGGAACGCGCCCAGGCGCTTCATTGCTTCAAACCAACAAACGTACCGTTGTTCTGCTCGGTTACCAGACGCATCAGGGCCGAAAAGCGGATGTTGGTAAACGGTGACATGCCGGGCCCTTCGGGAAAGCCGATGGCATGGATGCGGACCGGGCGGCGGCCGTTGGCATCGAGCTTGTTCAGGCTGCCGATGGAATCGAGCGCCGCCTGGATGGAGTCGCCAGTGAATTCATCGCCCAGCACGTACAGGCTGACCCGTTTATCGGCCGCCCAGTAGGTGCGAATCGCTTCCTCCATTCCGGGCACCGGGTTGGATTGGCTGAACGCATGCCAGTGTTTGGCGCGCGAGCGAATTTCCGCCCGCTGCTCGGGCGTATCGTCCAGCCAGTGGCCCTTCGTGCCATTGAACATGTAGGTTCCCTGATCATTCATGATCTGAAGGCCCAACACGTGCGGATACATGCGCAGAATCTCGTCCATGATGGCGAGATTCACGTCCCAGTGGTTGGCCGTCATGCTGGATGAGGTATCGACCACGAAAATGATGTACTCACTGTCAATGGGAATACCGGCAATCGCCTCGGTGGCGGGCCGGCTGGCGCGATCCTTCAACAGCCGCGTCATCTCGGCGCTCAGTTTCTGCTTGGCCGCGACG
Source organism: Pseudomonadota bacterium (assembly GCA_018241505.1). Taxonomy (GTDB): domain Bacteria; phylum Pseudomonadota; class Gammaproteobacteria; order Steroidobacterales; family Steroidobacteraceae; genus 13-2-20CM-66-19. The sequence goes on from JAFEDS010000032.1 coordinate 88,771, forward strand.
AGCTCGGATTCAATGGTGTTGGTGACTGCCGCTTCCTGCGTGCTCGCGGAGTACTTGCCCTGGGCGCTGCTGAAGTCCCCGGAAAGCTGCTCGAGCTTGTGGCGCTCCTGTTCGAGCTTTTCAACACGGCCCTCGAGTTGCCGCTCGAGGTCGTCCGATTCGCCCCGAATGACCTGGAGCTGCTGCCGCAGATCCCGCACTTGCGCCTGCAGGTGGGTGCGGCTCTCTTCGAGTTTCGCCGGCCGTTGGTAGTCGGTGAGCACCAGCAGCAGAATGATGGCCCCGAATCCACAGCAGATGCAGTCGAGAAACGACAGGCTGAAAACTTCGACGTTGCGGCGCCTGAGCATTATGGCCAGTCCTTGGATGGCGTCAGCAGGGTACCGTTCGTCTGGCGCGCCAGATTCCAGAAGCGGTGCGCCGCCTGCAGGTCTCCCAACATGGGCAGCAGAATGGAGTCGACAGGCACTTTGTCGGGTAGCTGGCCCACCGCCTCATCAAACAGCCGCATCCGCGCTGCGGAGTCTACGTACTTGCGTAGACCTGCCGACTTGCCTCGAGTCGGAAGCCCATCGGTGATCAGAACAATCTGATCCGGCAACGGTGCGAGAGCCTTGGTTGCCGCAAATGCATTGTAGAGACTCGTGCCTTCTGCCGGTACGATGGCGCGCAAGTTGGCCAACTCACGGGCGAGTTGCGGCGCATCACCGGCCCCGATCCATTTTCCAGCCTCATCCGGCAGGAGGGAGTGCGCCTGTGTGTTGAATGTATAAATCTGATACTGGCTGTCCCGGGGTATCTGGGTTGTCAGCCACGTGACGGTATCCACTGCGCGGCGCCACTTGGCGGCGTTGCGCTTCTGCTCATCGTCGGAGTTGCGCAGGCGCAGGATGGTGACGAGATCCTCGTGCAGCATGCTCGCCGACACATCGAGAAGGATCAGGATCCGCTTGCCCTTGAGTTGGATACCGGTGATATAACGCCGATCGCCACCGTTTTCGCGAAAGGCGGCGACTTGCTGGCCCGGGGGCGTTCTGTCCAGGCTGCCTGCTTCGAGACGGCGTTTACCCTCTTCCAGCGAGCGGATATCGGCCTCGAGCTTCTCGATTTCAGCGCGCTTGGCGACACTGTTTTGCGCGAACGTGGAGACCTGTTCGTGTTGATTCTCCACTGTCGAAGCAAGGCTGCGGATGCGGGTTTCGTCACTCGCCGTCTCGCTGTCTGTTTTTTCAATCTGGTTGTGGAGCACAGCGAGGTTGCGGGTGCCCACCTGAACCTGGTCTTCGAGGCGGTTGACTTCTGCTTGCAGCGCGTCGGTACTGCGCGTGCCCTGCACTCCCGCTTGGGCACTCACAATGGTGTAAAAGAGAATGACCGCGCCGAAGCCGCAACAAATGCAGTCCAGGAATGACAGCGTGAAGACTTCGACTGTGCGGCGCCGGGATGCCATTTCGATAGAACTACGGCTGCGAGTCGGGTTGTGGTCCGTCGCCGACCGCAATCAACGTTAGTTCGACTCCAGGCTCACCGAGTCGCACGCGGTCCCCAGCGTAAATTCGGACACGCTCCTGGACACGTTCGCCGTTGACGAATGTGCCAAAGGTGCTGTGATCCAAGAGCACGAGCTCGTCACCATCGTGAGCGAATGTACAATGTCTACGCGAGACTCCTGCCAAGCCTTCTGGGAGGGTGATGAAGCGAGAGCTTGATTGGCCCCGGCCGACGACCAGGGAGCCTGCCTGGAGCGCATACGCGCGGCCATCCCACAAAACGTGAGATGGCGCGGGGCCGCTTGCGCGGCGTTGGCCCAGTCGCCCGCGGGATACCTCATTGAGCACGTTGGACTCGACTGCCTCCATAGACTCCGGCCGCACAGGCAGTCGGCGCAAAAGCCTCACTTCCGTCGCCTCCGCAGCCGCATCGGGCAGGTCCAGGAGCGAAGTCGCAGCAGCCGCGAACCCGTCTGGCACACCCACCAACTCGCAACCAACAAACTGCTCTAGCTGCTCCCGTAATCCCGGCAGTTGGGCCGCCAACTGCGGCACAACAATGGCGACTGGTACACCGGCCGGACGCAGTTGATGTAGCAGCCCCACAATAGATCGGTAGATTGGCTGTGCCGCCTCCGAAAATTGATCCCGTGTCAAATCCGCTTCAAAACGCCCCGTGCCTCGGCTGATGCTCGCAGTAACGCTACCCACCCGAGCCGCCTGCAAAGCAAGAGCCGGGATGGAATCGAACGCCTGCTGCTCTGTCGCCGCATCATGCAGCGGGTCAAAACGCGTACGCTTCACCATCGTCGAACTGACTAGATCGAGCCACATTTGATATAACTCGATCAGGCCACCGCGCTCGGTGTGTACTGAGCGTCGGCGGCGCGCTTGCGACCCATCGCAATCGACGGATGTCGCCGCCACATGGTGGAGGCCGAGTTCCAACACGATTGTGTTCTGCACCGAACCCAATGCGGCCGCTGTAATGGTTGCCGAGTCGACAAAGCCGCTGACGTGCAATCCCACACGGAGCGTGATACCTAACAGAGCTGCCAAGCCGGCAGGCTCGGCCTGGGCGGGTGTGACGACCCAGATCCGCTGACCGTCGCCGGACATCGGCTGCCCAACGCCGGCTGCCCCCGGCCCATCGGATGCCTCCGTCCGATCTCCAGCGGCCCGCTGAGCGTCGCCAGATGCCCGCGAGGTGTCAGCGGGCGACCACTCGCCCTCGCCGATTGAACCGCGAGTTAGAAGCGCTGCTAACTCTGCCTCAACCAGCGCCTCGGCCCGCGGAGACGTACCACGCTGGGTTAGAACGGCGCCGAGGTGACGCGTGGATATCGCTCTGGGACGCAGGCGTAGCTCATGCCACGCGCCAGCGCCCAAGGCGCCACCTCCCGTGCCATCGAACACAGCACTTGGCGCGCTAGACAATACGCGCCCGTCCGAAGCCGTCGAGAGCGCACGATCATCCAGCTCTAACGCAAAATGCTGCATCAGATGTTGGTGGGGAAACTGACGTTGTTGTCGGCCGATTGCTTAGGATCAGGAGCCGTCGTTGGGTCGTCGGCGATTGTCGCTGATTCTTCGGGGGCTGACGCGGGCGGACGTTGCTTCTCCGGATCGACAGCGGTAGCGGCCGGTCTGGGTTGTATCGCGCGCTCTGCCGCACGCAGCGTCACAACGGCAGCGCCGAGAAACAACACCGCGCTTACCACAATGAGCCACATCGTTCGGTTACTCTGCATAACGCACCACCCTGAATCCGATTGTTGAACCAGCGCTGTCGGCGCCATCCCGTGCGGCGAGCCGCAGGTCCGTGGCGGCGGCCGACTTCCAATTTGCACCACGAATGACATGGCGAGTGCCATCTTCCGGACCCAGCGGGTCGGTCACTGCCGCAGGGTCTACATACGACAAGTAATAGTCTCCGATCCATTCGGAAACATTGCCCGACAAGTCCTGCAGCCCGAGCGGGCTGGGTCTGAACTTACCCACAGGCGCCAGGACCGGGTAGTTGTCTCTATAGCCCGGTAGAAACGCAGGCAGTGAGTTGCCGGTCTCCGCGCCCGCGATGTTGCCAACGTCACTCGGCACTGGGAGGGCGTCGCCCCACGCGTAGCGTCGGAATTGTCCGGGCGCGGCATATCGCGCCGCGTACTCCCACTCCGCCTCAGTAGGAAGCCGGTAACCAATGGTAACGGGGCGCTTCAGAACGTAATCGTCTTTGATCTTTTCATAAGCAACCGGCAGGTTGTCGCGCCCTGACAGCCAGTTGCAGTACTCAGCCGCATCGTCCCAGGTGACCTGGGTGACCGGCAGGTCGTCCATATCAATGGAGCGGCGATCAATCAGCCCCGACGTGTGGTCAGGACGGAAACGACGAAATTGCTCATTGGTCACTTCAGTGACCCCAAAGTAGACGGGGCGTTTGAGAGTGACTTGACGAAATCCCTCATTCGGCCGGCGTCCTTGCTCGCGCCGCTCACTGCCCATTGTGAATGTGCCCGTAGGTACGAGCTTTAACAGGTAGCCGGTTTGAGCGTACACCGTCGAAGCGAGGGATCGATCCGCCGGTGAGAGTCGGTATTGGATCGTGCGATCCAGGCCCTTCGACGGCGTGACGGCCCCGCTGTAGGGCAACCAACCTTCTTTGCGTACTTCAATGCGGTGTTCAGTAGCGGACAACTCCAGCGATTGCGGCGTACGCCCTCGATCCGCGCCATCAATGAAGAGTTGCGCGCCGTTCGGCTCGCCTTGCACAGTGACGCGCGCACCCACCGGCTCGAGTTTGGCCTGAATGCTGATTTGCTTTCCCGCGTCTGCGAACACCTGTCGCGTCCATGTGGCGTAGCCAGCCAGATTGACCGCGACCTCGTGTTCGACGCCGGCGGGAAGATCCAACTCCAGCGGCGTGCGACCCCTATGCGCACCGCCGACGGTGACCTCAGCGCCGCCAGGTACTGAGGTCAGCCTCAACTGAGCGTCGGGCTGACCAAGCGTGACAGGTCCGATGTTCAAAGCCTCGCCAGCTCTGAGGACAATGCTGCTTTCCCACGTCTTCAAGCCAGGAGCAGAAATGCGGATCTGCCGCACTCCGGATGGCGCGTCGACAACTTTAGGCGCTACGCCACTATCAACTCCATCGACGGCGATATGCGCGCCTGTGGGAATCGTGGTGATCTGCAATGTGCCCCACGAAGGTTGCAACACAGCTTTGAGATCCTGCGTCGCCCCCGCGCCCTGTACATCCACCGATGCAATGTAATCGACGTAGCGTGGCGCACGCAGAGTCACTGTATGTATCCCCGCAGGCATCGAGATTGTCCCCGGCGCACGGCCCATCTCGACGCCATCAACACTGATCACAGCCGCGATGTCGGCTGTATCGATGCGTACGCGCCCCGGGAGCTTAGCGAGCCGCAGGCGCACTTCGGCGTGAACATCCTTCTTCACGGCGAAGTTGAGTTGCGCCGGAATGTACCCCTCATGCTCGGCGCGAATGACGTGACTTCCCGGAAGCAGCCACAGACTCTCACCGGCATGGACCGAGATGAGCGTCCCAGGGACACGGATTCGCGCATCCTTCGGCTCAATGTCGAGACCCACGGAGTTGAGTTGCGAGATCACACCGAGTGCCATCAGCACGACGAATGCCGCAACGGCTACGCGAACCCAGAACACTCTGGGTCGCGGCGCACGTGGGGGTTGGACTTTACTGGCCGCCAGTGCTCGCGCCTTCTTGGCTGCTTCCTCCAATTCGGCGGGAGATGCAAATCGCGGCGCTTGGATGACCAGGTCTTCGTCACCATCGCCGTGCTCGATTGACGAAACAGCAGCAGCCGGCGAAATAGTGGCATTACCCACCAGATGGCAAACGTCGAGTCGCAGCAGCGTCCTCGATACGTCCGTGACAACCACCTGCGCGTCACCAACCGCAAGCACATCATGCCGGCGCAGGTCGCGGGGTGACGTCAGGAGGCGCCCATCGAAGCGGACGCGGGTATCACCGGCCGGATGAACTATCCAAACGCCCTTGCGGCGTTCGATCTGAATGGCAATCCCGGGGCTGGTGCCTGGGACGACAATGTCGGCACCTTCACCGCCAATGGTAGGCGTCTCGCCGAGTGTGCGATCACCAATAGGCTCCCGCACACGTACCTGTGCGTAAGTGCCCGCACTCGCCAGCGCCCCATCGGTCATTCTTCTGCCTGTGGACTACTAGTGTCTGGACGGACAGTCCAGTCCACAGCTTAGGCCCTTATGACCTCAAATTGGTTCCGAACACGAAACCCGGATCGTTTGTGAGTCCTGGCCTGGCGTGACGGTGATTTCCCGCCTGACGTCACGGAACCCGTTGCGAGTCCCGATCAAGGTGTACTTTCCGGGTCGAAGCTCAATATCCCGGCGGGAAAATGTGCCAAATGCGCCGACGCTGGAAATGACCACGCGCGTGGAATTATCGGACACCAGCGACAACCGGACTGGCCGGTCGTTACCGGGAAGCAGGTTCTCGAGCCGCGCGATTTGCGAGCGAATGACCGGACCCTGCGGGCTCTGTGCCCGCGCCGTTTCCAGAAGGGCTCTCGCGTCGTCCCGCACGCCTACAGAAGAGAGCCTGTCCGGACGATCAATGAGCTGCTGCAATCGGAGATGGAGATCCGCACGGGAGGTCGCGCGAGCCTTGCCTTCCTGGGCAAAGGCTAGAGACGAATCCGCCGAGAGCACATCTTCGTAGGTGCGTTCAGCTTCTTCCCAGCGTTCCTGGTTCTCCAGTGCTGCAGCGCGCTGGCGCATCGACGCAAATCCTCGCGCAGTGAGCGCCGCACCGACACGCTTCAGCCCTTCAAACGCCTCGGCGCCCCTGGGGTTGAGTGCCCTGGCTTTGACGAATTCCTCATGCGCTTCATCGAGTCGACCGGCACCCAGGGCAGCAAACCCTGCGCCGACGGCCTTGGCGTAATTGTCATCACCGAATGCCGCGTTCGCGCGCGCCTGCCCCGCTTTCGCCGTGGCGTTGGTTGGATCCAACGCAAGGGCCTGACTATAGTCCTGCGCGGCGCGCGCATAGTCGTGATCTGCCTCCGCGTTCTGGGCGTCGGCTAACAGCGGGAGAACGGCCGGTAGATTCTGTGCGCGATGTTGACCGTCAACTGCGCGGCGATCGTTAGGGTTGATTCGGCGCGCCAAGTCGAACGCTTGGCCCGCGACCTCTTGTTGTCCCGTCTTCAACGCCTGCTCGCCGGCGTCGACCTGCGACGTCAGTGCTTGCGGAGCTTTGCTCTCTACGGTGTCGAGCAACTTAGATGCAGTAGCAAGCCGGTCCTGAGACAAGCGCGGGTTGCCAGCGTCGTGCGCGCCAACCGATTCGGCAGCTCGCGTCTTCGCCATCGCAAACTCGCGACCGCCCCACACACCCGCGCCTCTTGCCTCAAGAGATGCGAGCCTGTCATCAAACAACTTGCGCATCTCACGCAGACGTTGTTCTTCCGCCGGTGTGAATGCACGCGGAGCGGGTGAATTGGCGGCGGATGTGGTCGCGGCAGACGCAGTGCCGCTGCCGGCCGTTGCACCACCTGCCGCCGCGCCGCCGACGACCGCCGTGGATCCTGTTGATGCCGTGCGTCCGCTTGCCGCCGCCCCTCCAGCCGCTGCGCCGCCGGTGGCGCCTACACCGCCCGCCGCACCTGCGGTCGTCGTGCCGCTCGCGCCGCCCGGGGCCACAGCAGGCGCCGCCGCATTCCCA
>JAFEDS010000033.1 GCA_018241505.1 Pseudomonadota bacterium
GGTCCAATGGGAGGAAATCGTGCATTGAATATGCGATCGCCAAAGGGTCGAAAATAGGGATCCGGCTACGGGCGTTGCACTTGGCATCCCGTTATGTCGGACTGTTCGCGATCGCGGGCATATACCTCACGCAGTGATACAAATAGCATCGACGAGCAGTATCTCGTCGCACAGAGGACATCTCTGTAGCGAGATTTCCTGTTTTCCGAGCCGGTCCTGTGGCAAACAGAATGGCGTGTTCGAATCCGATAACAGGCAATTCTGCCGTTCCGAAATACATCTGGCACGTTTAGCAAAGCGCTTCGTCTCGGAGCGCGTCACAATAATTCCGGGCGGGCCTTCTCGCTGCAGGTCTGGGCAGGACATCGCGCGCGTCGAAGTTCTCGGCGAATGCAGCGGCGTGGTCCATGACGCGCGCTGTGCTGAAGAAGTACTCCACTCCCAGTGGCGGTTGTTCAGAGTGGTTAATCGCCGGCCAGCCGCCGTGCTGCTCGACCAAGGTTCGCAGACGAGTCAGCGAGAGTCCAGTCCAAAACTAAAAAGTTTTCCGCCGCGCGCCAAGGCGCACCATCGACAACGCCAGGTAGTCGGGAGCGGTCGTTGGGTTCGTGCTACGGCTATTATGTTGGATGAAGTAGCCAATACCGCTGGTGCTTGAGCGCGTTTACAGCTCACCTGCAATTCTCAGTGATAGTGAACCGTAACAGCGCAGTTCGCCAGACTCGGGTTTGGGTATCCGGTGCGTTCGCGCCGACCTACAGCGGCCTCTTTGGCGCACGTCTGCGCGGGCGAGGGGTGGTCGTGGTCAACGAAGGCGGAGTTCCGTGCACATCGCCAAAACTTGAGTTCCCAGCCTCGACCGTCGGAGGAGCAGCCTCTTGCGCGTCTTGCCTTTGTGCTTGCGCCCGCGGTATGTCCGGATACCTGACCGGCACGAGCCTGACTCGCATCCAATCCGGCACCGAAGCCATCTTCAAAAACCCCTCCAGATCAGCCAACCGCTCAATCTCCGACACCATAACCGCCGGCTCAATCCTCACCTGTTCGCTCTTCGTAATAGACTCAAACCACTCCGTCACCCGTCGAGAAATCGATCGAGCCACATGCAACACCTCCCGCTGCCCGATCAATTTCGAGGCGAACTCCGATGTCCCTCCACGCTCGCTCGCGGAGCATCGCAATATCAAGGTGTTACCACAGTTTTCAACAATCGTGTCCGCCGACGCCTTCCCATACGTACCTGACACATGGGCAATCGACTGGAATCCAATGACGGCGCGCCCGCCAAATTTCCGCAAACGCGCCAGAGCATCTTTCAACCCATCGATCTCGCCCAGTGCGTCCAGCTCATCCACTACGAACCACAGTCGTTGATCACCCTCCCGCCGGTCCATGGCCTCGAAAATGGCAATTCGCATCCACGCGGAAATGACGGACCGGAGCGCGGCGATTTCTCCGGCTTTGTATGGAATGAAGAGGGCGCCCCCTGCACCACCAGCGTGAGTAGCGGCACCGTTCCTTACCCAGTTCCGTACTGAGAAGGAAGGCGCCCGTTGCCGTGTGGTGTAGTAGAGAGCACGAACCGCCGTGATCGCCGTCCCTCGCACGGAGCCGAACATCCGCTCGTTTCCCGCTTCGAGTAATGGACCGGCCGTGGTCCCAGCTAGGAGCTTTCTCAGTTCCTCCACAGGCGCCTGGGTCAGGAAACGATATAGCTCCGCGTCGTCCGTCACTCCTAGCCCCAGTACTTGCTGTGTTACGGAAATGAAGAAGGTGCGGGCATGTTCACTCCACGTCCGGTCGGGATCGCCGCTGTCGGGAATCAATGAGCGAGCGAGCTGATCTACATCCTGATCTTTCGTTATCTCGGCTAGTGCATTCCACTTCACGGCTTCGGGCATGAAGGGATTGAGAATCACATCGCCGCGAGTCTCGTTGTAGAAGTTGTTCAGATACCCGCCATCGGGATCGGCTATGACGGCCCGGTCGCCGCGGGCGAGGGCGGCATTCAGAATTTCGCGGATGGCCGTGCTCTTGCCGGTGCCGGTGGTACCGATGAATTTGAAGTGCTTCATTTCATCATCTTTGGCTATCGGTACTCCGGCGATTGAAAGTTGGCCCGGCTCGAGTCGACGGGTGGGGATTCCGGCTTCTTCCGGGGTTACGACCGCGCCCCGGCGGTGGGCGGAGCTGGGTTTGGAAGAACGAGTCAGTAAATAGGCGCTGCCGTACCCAATACAGATGGTGTTGAGAATGCCGCTGATGAGATCCATGAAACCTCCCTTTGGCAGCCCCGCTGCGTGGAGAATCACATGGAGCATCGTGTTGGCGATTCCAACTACGAGGACTCCCGGAATTGCCCAAAAAAGGGCCGACAGCAGTGTGGGCGTGGAAGCTTGCCTCTTGACCAAGCCCACAATCATCGGGACCAGGAAGATGAAATACGCTAGGAACAACCCCGGTGTGCCATGAGTGACTGCCGGGTGTGCGACTGGCAACTGTACGATTGGCATTGCTGCGATTGGCATTTGATGGTCTCCCTATAAGCCGTGATCCATTCCGTCTTTTGTTTTGCTGCGATCCTCATCGAGACTGTTTGCGTCGGTTTGACTTTGTGCCTCGCGGTAGGCCTTCCAATTCTTAAGTGACTCTTCCGCCGTAGGGCCCAGGCCGTGGGTGGCTCGATACTCCCGCCAGTTTTTGAGAGAATCCTCAGGCGTTGGCGAGCGGGATGCCGTCGACTCTCGCTCCTTCTTGAGAGCTACCCGGTTCCGATAATTCACCCGCGCCTGCTCGCGCAATTTCGCGCGCTCGGTCTCGCTCATGGATTGAAACCGGTCACGCCATCGTTCCCGACGTAACTCCAATCGGCTCTTCGTCGTGTTGTCGTCAACGCGCACGAGTTTCCTCGACGACTCTCGGCGGCGCTGGTTGATCTCTTCTTTGTTTGTCCCGTATTTCTGACGACGGAGTTGATTCCGTTCGTCGCGATTGAGCGCGCCGTAGCGTATGGTCTTCGTGCGTTGGCTGTTTTCTCGCATAGCCTACGATGCCAACAGTCGTTGCTTCCGAAGGACTCCGTCTAGCGCCTCGTTTCCCTTTGCGCGAGCTTCGGCGCGCTCTCTGTGTCTCGCGCGAATCTCATCCCCTGCACGTGTTCGTCCATGCTTCCTTTCGGCATAGAACACCTTCTGAGGCAGCGCAACGGTCGGATCGCGATTCAGCCCTTGCAGCCTGTAGCTGCGATGGTCGACACGATCGGTTATGCCAGCCTCCAACAAGGCGCCATTCGTGAGCTCGGCCCACCGCTCACGAATCCACAGCAGGTCGGTTTTCGATGGGCCGAGACCCCGTGCTCGCCGCTCAGTGCCGGATAGATCAAGAATGGTTCGCGTCCCCAGTCCCTTTGGATTGACTTCCCGAGTGGTCATTAGGAGATGCGCATGGTGGTGACGTTCATCGCTGCCTGCTCGTGGCTCATGGACCGCAAAGTCGACAGCGCCTCGGTACTTCGCTGCGAGCTCCACAGCAAATCTCCTGGCCAGCTCCGTACGCTTCGCCGCGCTGATCTCCGGCGGAAGAATCACCAGTACCTCTCGGCCCAGGCGCGAATTCCGGCGAGTGCCGGCCTTTTCCGCCGCGTTCCATAGCTTCGCTCGGTCACGGGCCCATTCCGTGTTCGGGTCCTTAGCCATGCCCTCGGGGAGGATGATTTCGCTATGAACGATGTCCTTCCGATCCGAGTAGTTGTACGACTCGCTGGTGCGTTCATCGCGGATCCGCTCGCCCGCGCGATATGCAGCCGCTCGAGTGATGCGGCTGCCCTTTGCCCGGGAAAAGATTTTCACCAACAGGAAATACTTCGCCAAGCGATTCGCCCCTCCATGGCTCCTGCGCGCTCGAGTCAGTGCGACCGGTGTTGTATCACCGTGAGATTCCGTTCATTGAATGTCGGTGTTGTTAGGATAGGAGCGCCGCACGCACAGTCAAGGCTTATTAATTGGGTATTTTTGGCAATAATAGAATCTGACGTGTCCTTCCTCTCTGCCCGAGCGCATACCGAATACCAACACACGGAGTTTCTGCCAAATTATGGGTGCGTTTCGATTATGGAAGGGTCGGGAGACTGCTCAGTCGGCAACAAGTGATTTTCAGGGGCTGGGCCTCCAAGCCCTCCTATTTGCTGTCCATAATTGCTGATGCTCTCCTACAGATGGGAGTTCAACTAAGGAGAGCAGCATGTCGGACTGTAGTTTTCCGTGGACAAAGAAGCCTGCGCTGGAGGATGCCCTTGTAGCGACGAGTGGGGTTTTTGCCGAGTACCTGGCGAAGCACGGCTATTGTGCGGCAGTCACATTGAAGTACTCGAGTGCCGCGGCTCATTTTCTCTATTGGATTAAAGATCGGCGGTGCCGCATCTCGGATATCGACGAGACGCTGGTCGATCTTTTTGTCAGCCGGCATTTGTCTGCCTGGCGTTGCCCACCCACTATACGTCGCGGTGGCCGTGCGTCTGTGCGGTACGCGCTCGTGCCGTTGCTGAAGATGCTCCGAGAGGAAGGTTGGATTGCTCCGATCGCGCCGCCACCCAGGAGCAGGGTCGAGGCAGAGCTGGTTGAGTTTGAGCGCCACCTACGAGAGGTCTGCGGCCTGGCTATTTCAACTCGCCGCGTCTATCTGCAGATCGTCCGAAGTATCTTGAGCGCGCATTTCAGTGCAAAGGCTTTCGATTTCACACAACTGACCGCACGTGATGTCCGTCGTGTTATCCAGCGACGCTTCTCCCACTGGCAACCTACTTCGCTGCGTTCGGTGGGAGTATCACTGCGCAGCTATTTCCGCTTCAAGGCCATCAACGGTGCCGCAGTTGATTCGTGCATGGCAGCTATCCCTCAGGTGGCGCGATGGCGCTTGGAAAGTCTTCCGGAGGTGCTCACCCCAGCCGAGGTGGCGCGTCTGTTAGCAGCATTTGATCGCACTTCGGCCAAAGGGCTCCGTGACTATGCGATGGCACGTTGCTTGACGGATCTGGACCTTCGCGCCATCGAGGTCAGCCGGCTACAGCTGCAGGATGTCGATTGGAACCAAGGGACACTCGCGATTCGCGGTAAGGGTCGCCGCGTGGATCTGATGCCCATGCCGAGGGAACTCGCCATCGCACTCGCTCAGTATCTACGTCACGGGCGCCCAACCAGCCACAGTCGCGCGCTGTTTCTGCGACGACGGGCGCCACGCGATCTGCCTCCAAAGACCAATGCGATCTACGCTGCACTCCTTGAGACTGCGCGTCGCTGCGGGCTGCAGGATCGCCTCAGCGGCACACGCCTCCTGCGGCATACGGTTGCCACTCGACTGGTGCAGCGCGGCGCCTCACTCAAGATTATCGCCGATCTCTTACGCCATCGCTGTTTGAACACGACGACGATCTACGCCAAGGTCGATTTGCCGGCGCTTGCGCGTGTGGCCCTACCGTGGCCGGGGAGGCGCCCATGAGTGCACATTGCACGATGCAGGACAAGGTCGCGACGTATCTGAGGGAACGTCACCAGGCGGGCTATAAAATGAGCGTGTTGGGATCACAGCTCAGGAGCTTTGCGCACTTTGCTGACAATAGGGGCCATCGAGGTCCTCTCACCGTCGAACTGGCTCTGGACTGGGCGCGAGCCTCGCCCAGTAATACACGGCCGGGCGTAGCAGCGGGACGCTTAGCGCAGTTGCGAGCCTTCGCAAAATTCTGTCATGGACGGGACCCACGCAGTGAGATTCCGCCTGCGCAGTTCTTTGGCCCATACCTTCGACGCGTAACCCCTCACATCTACACCTCCCGGGAGGTTCGCTCCCTCATCAGCGCCGCCGCTGAGTGCCGGACGGTTGGATCCTTGCGCGCCCATAGCTACGCTACCCTGTTTGGATTGCTCGCATCCACCGGTCTGCGACTATCGGAAGCCTTGGCCCTGGAACATCGTGACGTCGATCTCCAACAGGGGCTGCTACATATTCGGGTAGCGAAGTTTCACAAGGTCCGTTACGTACCGTTGCATCCCACTACCCGGCATGCCCTGCAGCGCTACGTGAGGCGATGCCAACGGCATATATCCAACACAGCCACTCAGCGATTCTTTATCGGTCATGCAGGCCGCCCTCTGAGTCTGCGCAGTGTTCAAAACGTGTTCGAGCGGTTGCGCGAGAAGCTCGGCTGGCGCTCTCGTGGCGGGCACTCATCCCCTCGCATACACGATTTGCGTTTTACCTTTATCTGCAGGCGGCTCGAGCGTTGGTATGCGCAAGGACTGGACATCGATCAACTAATGCTGTCTTTATATACCTATGTCGGACACGTCGATGTCACCTCGACATACTGGTATCTCACGGCCACTCCTGAGCTGATGAGGCTTGCTGCTCGGCGCGCTCAGACGGTCATGGAGGGTGCCTCATGAGCGCTCCACTGACTGCGACCTTCGGCTCCTTGCTACAACAGTTCTTCGTCGAGCGCATGATCCAGCAGCGCCACGCGAGTGTCAGGACTATAGAGGCCTATCGCGACAGCTTCCGCCTGCTCCTTGCCTTCGCGCGGCAGCGTTTGCACAAGCGTCCCGCCGCTGTGGCGCTCGAGGATTTGAGCGCCTCTTTCATTCTGCAGTTTCTCGAGCATCTTGAGACTAATCGTCGCAATAGCGTCCGCAGCCGTAATGCGCGCTTCGCCGCCATTCGCTCCTTCATGCACTATGTTGGCTTCAAGGAGCCTGCGGCCTTAGCTTTGGTGCGTTCGGTGCTCGCAATTCCGATGAAGCGATTCGATCGGCCTCTCATCGGGTTTCTCTCCCGCGAGCACATGCAGGCGATCCTCAACGCTCCCAGTCCAGTGACTTGGTGCGGTCAACGCGACCGAGTCATGCTGGCCACTCTCTACAATACCGGTGCCCGCGTCTGCGAGCTCATCGGTATGCGCGTGGCCGATCTCTCCTTTGAGTCAGGTCCGGCAATTCACATCCGGGGAAAGGGACGAAAGGAGCGTTCAGTTCCGTTGTGGCCCAGCACCGCAAAGCAGCTCAGAGGCTGGCTATTGCAGTATCCGCGCGAGCCACATGAGCCGCTCTTTATCAACCGCTCCGGCGGCGCGCTCACCCGGGTCGGCATTACCGAGCGACTCAAGATCGCCGCCGGTAGCATCACCCACCAGCATCCACACTGGGCTAAAAAACGGATCTCGCCCCATGTGGTTCGTCATTCCTTGGCGATGCATCTTCTGCAGTCCGGCGTTGACATCACGGTCATCGCGCTGTGGCTCGGACACGAGAGTCCTGTTACCACGCACATGTATGTGGAAGCGGATCTTCAGATGAAACAGCGCGCGCTAGACTCGCTCCGAGCCCCGCGCAGTCCGTCCACGCGTTACCGTCCGCCAGATCAGTTACTTCGGTTCCTGCAAAGTCTGTAATTATGGAATCCCTCTCAGCCGCATCAATTCATCCTGCAGCCACGACGATTTGACCGGTCAACGCAGATCAGCGGGCGCCGCCGGCCGAAACAAACCGGCGGCGCTTGTTACTGTTGGAATAGAACCTTCCATAATTTGCAGGCAACGATAATTTGGCTTATAGGAAACATTCCATAAGCCAAAAATACCCAATTAATCACTGATGACAAATGCCGCTGCAGGGCGCAAGTTGTCTCCAGGGAAGGTTAGCTGACCACGGAAGAGGATCCGACGATGGAAGAGGACGCCGAAGCCTTGGAGAAGATGTATGCGGACATCCTGAGCGTGTATCCGCCCGGCCCGATGCGAGCCTTCTGGCTCGCTCAACTGCGACGAGCGGCCCTGCTGACCCGCTGCCCGCACTGGCCTCTGGGCCGCGAGCAATTCCTGATGAGCCTCTGTGATCCTTCACCCCGATCCGGCGGGACGGCTCTCAGCATCGCTGGCCAGTCGCGACCTGCCGGCCACACGCCGGCGCGGGGGTCGGTCACGAGCTGTGCCGTGTTCGGGAGGCGGTGACCGCGGCCAAATGGACCCCCCCAAAAAAAATCGCCCCGGTTTTTACCCGGGGCGTCGGTCGCTTGCTTGTGTGTGGAGGAGCGTCTTGTTTTTATTATTCGAGGGCCTGGTGTCCGGTTTTGCATCCAGCGAATCCGAACCCATGCTTTCTTTTAAAACCCTAGCGTTCTGTTCTTCACCTCGCGGGTGTGTTTCCCGCTTGTGATTGTTGTAATTGCAATGGCCGTGCCAGAGCCTCCGGCACCCCCTCCCATGTGACATGTTGTATCTGGGACGTGGTTCAAGTGTGACGCAATGCCCGGTATGCAAGGCTTTCACCCCTGCCGCGGATCGGTCCGCGAGCTCCCACCGGGTCCGCGATCGGTCCGCCGATCAGGTGGTGTCAAGATCGTCGACACGTTTGCGCTCCATGCCCTCCCGCCCTACAGTGCCGCAGGGCACAAAGCATTGATCGCACAGTCGAATTTGGTTTTAACCGGGGTGTAAATGAACTCGACATGGGTGAAGGCGCCGGCGCGCTTCGGATTTGCGCGGCTGCTGCTGAATGGCGTCCTTTTATTGCTCGCAGCCACGCGCTTGGCCGCTGCCGAAGATCCAATGCCGCGTCCACCGGAGCTCGAGCGCGATGTTCAGTTCTGGATCCGTGTTTACACGGAAGTCGATACGAACAGCGGCTTCATCCACGATGAGCACAATCTCGGGGTCGTCTACGAGAAGCTTCACTTTGCCCCGAATACTTCGCCGCGCGAGCGCGAGAAGATCGTCGACCAGGAGAAGGCGAAATACACAGCCGCGCTCCGTCGCATCGCCGCCACGCCGGAAGGCGGTTCGCTCTCTGAAGACGACCAACGCATCAGGGATATGTGGGGCAGTGAGGGCACACCCTCACGCTTGCGTGACGCGACCGACGAGATCCGCTTCCAGCTCGGTCAATCGGATCGCTTCCGCGCCGGCCTGATCCGCTCCGGCGCTTGGCAAACCCACATCGCCGAGACTCTCGCTAACCTAGGTTTACCGCCAGAGCTCGCCGTACTTCCCCACGTTGAGTCCTCTTTTAATCCAGCCGCCTATTCAAAAGTAGGCGCCGCAGGCCTGTGGCAGTTCATGCGCTCGACGGGTCGCCGGTATATGCGCATCGACAACGCTGTCGATGATCGCTTGGACCCATTTCGCGCGACCGAAGCCGCCGCGCAGCTACTCTCTTATAACTATCGCCTGCTCGGAACTTGGCCACTGGCCCTTACCGCCTATAACCACGGCGCTGAGGGCATGCGCCGCGCGAAGGAAAGCTTGGGCACCGACGACATCGTAAAGATCGTGCGCGGCTATCACAGCAAAACCTTTGGTTTCGCATCCCGCAACTTCTACGTCTCCTTCCTGGCCGCCCTGGAAATCGACAGAAACCCCGAAAAGTATTTCCCGGGAGTGGAGCGGGGCACTGAGCTGAAATTCCAGGAAGTCATCGTCCCTGGCTTCGTGCAGATGTCATCGTTGTCACGCGCCCTCAAGATTGATCAGCAGAAATTGCGCGAGCTCAATCCCGCGCTCCTGCGCTCAGTCTGGGACGGCCAACGCCACGTCCCGAAGGCGTACCACCTGCGCCTCCCCATCGACGGCCAGAAGTGGACCAACGACATGCTGGCCGCTCGCCTGTCCCCGAACGAGCTCTTTGCGGGTCAGCCCGAACCCCGCCGTTACCGGGTGCGTCGGGGCGACACGATCGCCAACGTTGCAGATCGGTACGGCGTAACTCCCGAGGCCCTCGCGCGCCTCAATCGAATTCGAACCAGCGGTAGACTCAAAGTCGGTCGCGTAATCAACCTACCCGAATCCGGAGCTGGCTCAACTTCGGCGATCGCAGTAGCCGGTTCGCCCTCAGTCAGCACCAGCACCGCCACCACCCCAGCCACCAAAGCCCCAGCGAAAGCTCCGGTGGTAGTAGCGGCGAACGAACCCTCTGAAACTCCATCCGCCACAACGGGTATTGGTGTTCTCAACGGCGGGGTCGAAGGCACCGCAGCTCCCGCAACGAGCGCCAACAGCGCCGCCGCCGGCGCGGTACCTGGTACGAGCACCGACATCCTCAACGCCTTGGGTAATGCCGGCAATGCCCCATCATCCGGCACACCATCTGCCCCAGGCCCCCGTCGCGGCGTCGTCTCGTCACCCTCGGGCGTCTACGTGGTCCAGACGGGCGAGTCCCTCTCCGACATTGCGTCGAAGTTCGGCATGACCGAAGCCCAGCTCCTGCAGCTCAATGGAATTCGCAGCCGCGATTTCATCTTCGAAGGGCAGCAGATATTGGTGACCGCAACTCCACCTTCCGCGGTGGCTTCAACCGGCCGCCCGAACGCGCCTTCAGCCGGCGCCCCGGTCGCGAGTACTGCCGTCCCAAGCACGAACAAGCCGGGGGGCGCCGTCAAACCGGGCGCCCCAACGGCCGCCAACGAATCACCCGCACCCGTGGCTGCCTCTGGCGCGGTCCCAACGGAAGAGGCCGCACGCGAGAGCGTCGAGGAAGCCAAGGCCGTCGCGAAGGCCGAAGTACCCGCCGAGAGTGCACAGCCAGTCAGTGCGGCCCAAGCCGAAGACATCAGTCCGGCTCTTGGCCCATCTTCCGACAACCAGCAGAGTGCCGATCCGACGGACTACTCTGTTGCGAAGGACAATACGATCCGCGTAGCCGCGGCCGAAACGCTCGGCCACTACGCCGAGTGGCTCGGTGTGTCGGCCGCAAAGATCCGCTCAATCAACAAAATGAAATTCGCGAAGCCGGTATTGATCGGCCACCGGCTCAAGCTGGAATTCGTTCGCGTCTCCCGCGAAGAATTTGAGCAGAAGCGTCGCGAATACCACGTAGAGCTCCAGGCAACGTACTTCGCGGAGCATCGCATTGTTGGTACAGAGGTCTACATCGTGCGAAAAGGCGATGCCCTGTGGAACGTCACTCAGCGCTTCGATCAACTGCCTATCTGGCTGCTGCAACAGTACAACCCGGATGTGGATCTGGCGGACTTGAAGCCGGGCATACAGATCGTGATGCCGCGCGTCGAGAACGTGGCAGCGAGTCCCGAAGCCAGCAATTGACGCGTAGCAGTCCTCATGACGGAGGCTGCTTCGCGTCGCAACATGTTGTCTCATGGTCAGGTGACCTAACGATCTGCGCGCCTGCGCCGTGCTGCGGAACCAACATGTCTCGAGAAATGCTCGATACTTATTGACACGGAAAAATTATGAGCGCAACTTGATCGCGGCGCTCGAGCGCCACGCCAACTGTTACCAACAACATGTAAGGAACACACCCATGGTTGTGAAACTCGGCAAGGTGACGCAGGAAACCAAGGATCAGAGTCCGTTTACAGCTCCATTGGATGGCAGCCCATTTCCTCCGCTGCTGTATTGGAGAATCGGGGCTCCCTGACGCTAGTCACCTGGGAAGGCTCTGTCGGATTCGCCAGCGCTGACTTCGATAGGGATTCGGGTGCAGAAACCTGCCTATAGCTTTCCAGCCCATATCTATGTCTGCGTGATTCAGGATCAAGGCTTCTTCCTCGATCTGAAGCGCAATGACTATCTGTCGGCCCCCTTGCGTGATTTGCAGAGCCTCTCCACGTCTGTTCACGACTGGCCTTCTGAGTTATCTGCCGCCACCGCTCCGGCGGATGAGGTACAGCGCGACTCGACCATCGCGGAGCTGACTCAAAACCACATTCTCGCAGAGAAGTCCAAACGGGGTCGTAAGCTGGAATCACTTCCAGGCCCGCCTGCCCGCAGAGTCCTCCTCGAGCACGCGCCGTCAGCCTACCCTCCAGTTTTTCGCCCCCATTTGCTTTCTTTCCTGAAAGCGGCTGTGGTAGCGAGATACTTCCTCTCGGTACGTTCTCTCTATTCGATGATGTGTCGAATCGAGCATCGTCGCGCGCGGCAAATCGCTGCCTGCCGCTCAGGTGATCTGCCTGCGATGCGGCGACTCGTTGAGATCTTCAGGCGCCTGCAGCCGCTGCTGCCCCCGACTGACACGCCCTGTCTGGTGAATTCCGTTACCCTGCTGGAGTTCCTTGCCGCGTACGGGCAGTTCCCCCGGTTGGTATTCGGTGTGCAAGCCCACCCCTTCAGTGCACACTGTTGGATACAACACGAAGATGTAGTCCTCAATTCCACCCTCGAGCACGTCCTTCAGTTCACACCCATGAATGGCGGCCGAGGCGCATAGGAACCCCTCTTGTTTCGATATGTAGCGCTCCTATGGAATGCTGCGGCTGCGGAAGACTCGAGCGCAGCGGCTCATTATGCACAGCGGCTGCAGCACGATATGCCTGGATGGACCCAGGTCTACTCCAGAAGCGGGTTGGCCGTCTTCGTCACTGGAGTCGATCGGGGTGCCTGCACAATCTATGAATTGCGCGAGGGCGTGATCCTCGGAACGCTCTTTCGGCTGTGCGACACTGCGGAAGGAACTTTCCACCTCCACCTCGACGCCACACAACGCGCGGCAATCGTGAAGTCCGGCGGCCGGGAGCTGGTTGACGCCTATTGGGGCCGGTATGTTGCATTCCTCCACGATGAGCGCGCCGATGAAACGTTGATCCTGCGCGATCCCACGGGTGGCTTGCCCTGCCTGTGGGTTGATTCACAGGGTGTACGAATTTTCTGTTCGTTGTTTGAAGACTGTTTGCAGCTTGCTCCGCTTCGCATGTCAATCAACTGGGCCATGGTTGCGATCCGTTTGAGTGTCGCTCTTCTGCACAGGGAGCAGTGTGAGCTGAACGAGGTATCGGAGCTTCGCGCGGGCGAATGCCTGCGCATTGGCAGAGGTTCGTTCTCCAGAAGTTTCTACTGGAACCCCGTCAATATCGCCCAAACCACCCGTATAGAACACACCCCCCAGGCCACAGCCGAAGTTCGCCGCACCACACAAATGTGCGTGCGAGCCTGGGCTTCCCGCTATCGAGGAATCATTCAGTACCTCTCAGGCGGCCTGGACTCCGCGATCGTGCTGGCTGCTCTCGAAGGTGTGAAAAGCCAAATTCAGGTCTGTGCGTTGAACTACTACTCGCCCGGAGCGGACGGCGATGAGCGATCATACGCCCGTGCGGCTGCTGAGCGATTCGGCTGCGCGCTGGTAGAAGAGGAGCGCAGCGCGAGCGTAGATTTGCGCGGGATTCTCAAAGCTCGGAAAACGACTGGCCCACGGTCGCTGTTTGTTCGCTTGGAAGCCAGCCAGCACGAGGCGAGGGTGGCTTCGAGCACAGGAGCAGATGGGTTATTTAGTGGTGACGGTGGAGATGTTCTGTTCTTCAGAACTCCCGGTGTCCTTGCGGCGGCCGACTTCGTTTGTGACCACGGTGTACGTCCCCGCGCCCTGGAGGTTGGACTCAACGCTGCCTGCCTGGACGAAGTGTCGTTCTGGACGGCCCTGAGAGACATGTGGCGTTTCGGCGTGAAGCGCGTGAAGCGACACCACCTCATCGAACGACGCATGGACTGGGGCGCGGTCAGTTCCGAAGTTGTGGAGGCCGTTACTCGCCGCGGCGATTTTGTCCATCCCTGGTTTCGGAATCGGGATGCGCTGCCGCCGGGCAAGCTGAGTCAGGCTTTCCTGCTGTCTTTCGCCTCGGACTTTGATGACCCGCTTGGAAATGACGATCAACCCGAGCACGCGTGCCCACTGTTATCCCAGCCGCTCGTGGAGTTGTGTCTGCGGATTCCAACCTATGTACTGGCGCCCGGCCCTCAGGATCGGATGCTCGCGCGGCGCGCTTTTGCGGCCGATCTCCCCGAGCAGATTCTGCGGCGGCCCACCAAGGGCGGAATGGCTCGCCACGTGAAAGACGTAGTGGACAACAACCGGGCGTTCCTCCAGGAGTTCCTGTTGGACGGCGTGCTGGTAAAGCAACGTCTCCTGGACCGCAGAAAGCTGGTTGAAGCGTTGTCGAGTACGCCCACCCGCGACAAATATTGGGCGCCCGAGCTCTTCGAGTACTTAGGTGTAGAGAGCTGGGCGCGCTGCTGGGACTGAAGTGCCGTCGCCTTCGCTACGAGTTATCCCGCAATCGAATCGTGATGATATTTTTCGCGCTGCTGGTGTCGACCACAATGCGTGCATCGTCCCTCTTCAAGAAGTCGACCAGGGTCTCTGGATGGTCCGCGCTGTAGATGCCACCGACCGGTCGCGCACCGAGCTCTTTCCCTTCGACCACAATCTGGTCTTGATTGTAGCGATTGAACTCGGCAGCCACCTCCGTCAGGGACTCGCCGTTGAAAACGAGCCGGCGCTGCTGCCAGTTCTGCGCGAGCTGAACGTTCGGCGCGCTCTTGCGTACCCTTCCAGAGAGGTCGACGCTCGCGGTGTCGCCGGACTTCAGATAAAGATCGGGCTCCGGAGACTGCACACTTACTTCCCCCTTCACAACTTCGATCACTGTGCGAGCCGGCTGTCGGTAAACATCGAACTCCGTTCCCACCGCGTTGACGACAGTGGTCCCTGCCGAGACCCGGAATGGCCGCTTGATATCACGCTCGACTGTAAACAGGGCTTCCCCTTTCAGCAGTTCCACGTCGCGTCCCGACGCCGAGTATCGAACATTCACCTGGGAGTTGGTGTTGAGATGAACGAGTGAGCCGTCCTTGAGTTTGACCTTGCGCTGTTCGCCCACCGCGGTCGAATAAGTCTCGGCACCCAGCGTGATCGGAGCAACGAACATAAAGAATCCACCCGCCACTACTACCACGACTGCGGCCGCAGCCGTCGCCCAGACCGTTGGGCGCCTCGGCCGCGTTCGAGCCGGTTTGACCGCGCCATCCGTGTTGTCGTGGCGCTCCAGAGTGAGCGGCACAACACGATCCTTCACTTCCGAAATCAATGCATCCACATCGATATCGAGCAGCGGATCCAGTGCTTTCAGGCGCGGTGCGATCGTCACGGCCAGCAGATACGCTTTGAGGTGCCTGCTCGACTCCATGAGCCAGGCTTTAAAGTGTGCATGACAGGCTCGTCCTTCGCTCTGCAACCTCATGCGCCACATGACGGCCTCTCGTGCGATGCGCAATTCGTCGGGGTCTAGGGCTTTCATGTCACATTCCCTCGTGTTTCAACGCCGGTTGGCGCCAACCTGGCAGCGCGCTTTGGCATCTGCCAGCCATTTCTTGATCGTATGCACCGAAGTACCCAGCTTTGCGGCGGCTTCCTCGTACGTATACCCGTAGCGCTCGCACAAAATGAGCGTAGTCAATAAATGTCGCGGCAGGCGCCTGGCGATGCGCGCGAGCTCCTGGTCCATCTCCGCTTCGCTCTGCGGTTCGTTGAGCCAGATGTCCCGGTCGAGCTCAAAAGACTTCTCCACATCCTCGGGCTCGTAGCTCAGCCACTTGCGCTCCCGATTGCTTTTCATGGCGAAATCGCACGCCACGTTCCATGCGACTCCCAGAATGAATCGTTCCAGGTCCTCGATGGGCTCTCCCGGCAGCAGACGAAGTAGTCGCTCGTACGTCTCCTGGGAGATTTCCTCGATGTTGTGGCGCGGTACGCGTCGCATGCGCTTCCAGAGGTAGCGCTGTACGAGGTCGCCACATTTGGCCAGAACCGCCGCGAGCGATGCTGGAGGAATTCGCTTCGCGCCATCGTCACCTTCATTGCTCATCGTAAGCCGGGTGTTTTTCTTCGTCGTCTAACAGGAAGACTGGTTCAAGGAACAAATCGGGTAAGAAATATCAATAGGAGACCGAACGAACCTCGGCCCGCGCCACGGCGGGTAACTTCCGTTACTACATTTGGCTCCTTTCAAAAAAATATTCCATACCCGACTTTGCGGCGCCACAAGTCTTTATTGAAGTCAACAGTCAAAACATTGAATGACCACGTCACGACGGCTGGATGCTGGATGGGCGTTCACGACGGTTACATTGTGGAGTCCTGATGAATTTGAGCCGCCAACTTGGGCTACTCGCCGTGCTTCTCTTCGGAAGCATCTCGGTGGCGCAAGCGCTCGATCCGTTGCAGAAATCGGCATTTATTGATCTCCCGGCGCAACCCCTGCCGCAATCACTCGAATATCTAGGCCGCCGATTGAGCATCGACATTCCCTGTAACCCCAAGAACTGTGGCCGGGTTCTAGCGCCACGCGTATTCGGAACGCAAACAGCCCGGCAGGCGCTGGATACCCTGCTGCACGGCTCGGGCCTTCACTACGAAGTTCTCGAAGACCAACGCTCAATCGGAATTTTCGCCTCGCCAAGTCAATCGATGGCAGAGCCTCCGGAGCATCCGAAGGTTACCCACCCGGCTCCTGCTGCAACTTCCGCCGACACGGACAGACCTCCTGAAGAAGTCCTCGTCACTGGCTCATACATCAGCGGCCTCATCGACTATCACCCGCCGACAATCACCTATTCCCGGCGGGTTATCGAGGAATCCGGAGTGGGCTCGCTGGAGGAGTTTATTGCGCGCCTGCCTCAGAACCTGAATTCGAATAGCAGGGCGACCTATACGATCGGCGATGCCCAGAACGCCGCGCGTGGCACCTCCGTCAATCTTCGAGGTCTCGGTGAGCGCGGCACGTTGGTCTTGATCGATGGCCACCGGGCCGCGGAGTCTGCGATGGGCAATTTCGTCGACCTGTCTTTGATTCCGCTCGCCGCTATCGACCGCATCGAAGTCCTTTCCCAGGGTGCGGCCGCCATCTACGGTGCCGATGCCGTCGCGGGCGTCGTCAACATCGTTCTGCTCAAAGACTTCACCGGCGCCGAGTCCAGTGTTCGCGACACCTGGCCGTCTCACTCAGGTGCGCACGAGTTCTCAGCGGCTCAGACGGTGGGTGAGGACTGGGGCGGCGGGAATGTGGTGTCTTCATTTACCTACCGCCGGGCTGATCGGCTTCTGAGCATTGACCGGCCCTATAGCAATACTCGGGGCTATACGCTACTTCCAGAGCTCACTGACTATGACGGCCACCTGTTTTTCCACCAGGATCTATGGTCGCACTTCCATGTTGACCTCGACGGTCTCTACAGTCATCGCCGTACCGATGATGACGCCGACTACATTTTGAACGGTGGGCGCGTCGGCCCTTATCAACAGCGGGGTTTCACGAACCAATACTATGTCGCTCCGACGTTCAAGTGGGCATCGGATTCTGGGTGGCATGCCGTCGCGGATTTCGATCTGTCCCAGAACCGATTCACCGAGACGACCACCTATGGCGCTGAAGCATTGTCCGGCGCGGCTATCTATTCAACACTGAGTGAGGCGCGCGTACGCACTGCGGACGGCCGGTTTGATGGGCCTGTCGCGCATCTGCGCACCGGCGACGTCATGATGGCGTTGGGTTTAGGTAAGCGTTGGGAGGATTACGATTCGTACGGCAGTGGTGTCGCTTCGGGCTCGTTGAGCCGGCACGTCGCTGCAGCACATGGAGAGTTGTATATTCCCGCTGTCAGCTCGTCCAATGCATTGCCGGGTCTGCAGAGACTGGATTTCTCCCTGTCCGTGCGCGCCGAACAGTATTCGGGAGCCGGCTACACACTCAATCCGAAGTATGACTTCCTGCTCCAACCCGTGGAGCATCTGAGCTTCCGCGGCTCCTATGGCACGTCCTATGCGACTGCCCGTTTCAGTCAAACTCTACTGGGCTACAATGTGTTGCTCATTCAGCCCATCAGCAGCGCTGCCTGTGCGTCCGGATCCTGCCTGGTGGCTGAGGAGTTTGGCGCCAATCCCAGCTATCGTCCCGAGCGCTCGAAGTCCTATACCGTTGGGTTTGAGTGGACCCCGGAGCGGCCGGCCGGATTTCGCATGCGCGCCAACTACTATGCTTTCAACTATCGCGACCAGATCACGGCGCCACCGGACGCCGATACGCTGCTTGCGCACGCCGCCGCCTACTCGGGTATCGTCGTGCCAAACCCGACTCCTGGCTTCCTCGACGGCGTCTTTGCGCGAGCCGCGACGTATCCCCAGGGAGTCGTGAATCTGGCCGGGCCGTACACCCTTGACTCAATCGACTACTACATCGACCAGCGAACGCGAAATTTCGCCCGTCTGCTGGCGACCGGTGTCGACTTCGACCTGGCCTACGACCTTCCGAGCTCAATCGGTGTCTGGACTCTGGAGATGAATGGCACGCGGGTTATCAAGCTGGATGATCGCGCATCGCCTGTCGCCCCGGACGTCCCTGTCGTTGACACGTTCGCCCATCCGGTCTCCCGGCGTTACCAGGCACAGGTTGGCCTGCGAAGCCTGTTAGGAATCACTGCTCAGTTGCGCGCCGACTACTTCGGCCGATATACCAACAATCAAGTGAATCCCGCAGAGCCGGTACCCAGTTGGATCACCTTCGACGCAAGTCTCATGGTGCCGTTCGATCACTTTCTTTCAGCTCCGTTCCGCACAGCGCGTTTGGAGCTGAACATCGAGAACTTCCTGAATCGCGACCCCCCGCACGTGCGAACCCCTTACGTACCCGACGGCTACGACCCGGTCCTCGCGAACGCCTTGGGCCGCGTCATATCGCTGCGCTTCGTGGTAGGACTGCGAGGTAAATCATGAACAGACCCGCTGTATTGTCGTTCTGGCTCTGCGCGCTAGTCAGCTCGCGCGTATGCGCCCCCGATAGCCCTGAAGCATTGGGGTGGAAGACCTACGAAACACCAGTCGGTCCCGGCCAACATATCGAGCTGGCAGGCGGCGGCTCCGCCGACCTGAACACCGACAGCCAACTGCGAATCTCCACCGGAGCCCAAAGCCCCGCGCTGATCCTGGAGCGAGGCGAGGCATTCTTCCGCTCCCCCGGAAAACCCCTACACCTAAGTGTGGGCAACCTGTCCATCGACGCCGCCAAGGCGTCATTCAGCGTCCGCACCTACACCAGCGGTGACGTGGATGTGATGTCACTCGACGGAAAAATCCGCGTAGCTCTCTCACCCGCCGCACCTCCCACGCCTGCCATAGCACTCACATCGGCCACGTCCGCCGCACCCCGTTCCCCACAGACCTGGCTCGTGCCAGCCGGCCAAATTGCCTCAGCGCATCTGGGCAGCGTCTCTTTGCGCAAAGTCGGTCGCGCGACCATCCAAAGCAAGCTCCTATGGCGTGACGGAATGTTGGAGTTCGTCGGTGAGCCATTGGAGAACGTCGCCGCCGAATTCAACCGATACAGCCGAACCAGGCTCGTCATCGATGACGAATCAATCCGCAACCTCCGCGTAGGCGGACGCTTTTCCGCGTTCGACCTCGACAGCCTCGTTGCCACAGTTAGCAGGGTCTTCGCCCTACAACCGCAACCACGCCAAACACCTTCAGGCCCAGTAGTGGGCCTGCGCCTGAGCCGCGCAATCCCCAACACGATTGATCCACGCGTGGCTGCTAAGCAATGAGCCAGCCAGAACCGCTGGAAGCCCAGCCCAAGTTGCCATCCGAAGCCGCTCTCGATCTACTGGCAAAATGCCGAAACACTCTCTGTGAGTTCGACAACACCGGCGCGTACGAAGAAGCGGACCTGGCCCATGTAGCCGCGCGCATCCGCAAGATCGCCGCGGTGCTCGTCCGCGGCGCGCACCTATCATCGGTGCTGCTGAACATCGACGACGCCCTACAGACTTCCGCGGAGGACCGCAAAGTCGAAAAGACTCTAGAGACTGTTTTCCCCGGCCCCTTCCTGTTGAGCCGCGCCAAAAGACTGATCCGCGTCGCCGACGGTCTACGCGACGATTTCGCTCTCGGCAGATTGGGTCCCGTACCGTCAGAGTTCCCACAAGATAACGACCAGGGCGAACCCCCACCACTCGCCAAATGGGCCACCTGGTGCTGGTCCAACCGCCGAAAACGAACCGGCCTCGTAATCCTGATACTGCTGATAGCCGCAGTCTGGTGCCTGTTGACGTTTTATCCGCGCCTATCGTCGTGAGGGCCGCTCCGAGATTTCGCGTTCTGCCTACACGTCGTTAAGCGACGTACTTAGCCGACGTCAGATTCACCGGGCGGTGGGTGTAAGCCGATAATTCTGATTCGTGCGCGAGCGCGACAGCATCTGTAGTCGCTACCGTGTATCGGGTGAATCTCCTCCGTCTTCGCATAACGGCTTAAAGTCCTTAGATATCCAGTCTAGTTATCAAAATCTGAAGCGCATACTCAAAGGACTATTGGAAGGACGATGATGTGAGGCTGACTAGTGTCCATGGCAATCGGTGCATCTGTGATGCAACCTTCGTACGTTGAGACTCGGCGCTCCTGAGGGAGGGAGCCCTTTGTCGGGCTGGAAACGCCGTGAATACAACGGATCATTCCGGCGATCCGTACTGCAGCTATTTGGCCACCTGCTCGGAACTGCATTTATTTACATCAGTTTATTCGCTACGGCATGGGTGATAGGCTATTTTCCGCTTGGCTGAACATTATCCATCCCTTTGGAGATGACACTTTCAAGTTTGTGTCCAAGATAGAGCAAACCATCTTTTATAGTGATGCTGCATTGTGCGGATTTGCGTCTCTCGTGGCTATGTGGCGCTTTTGTAAGGATATAACGCGATGAACACCAAAATTATTTCCCCGATAGCGGAAGGGTTCTGTGAAAGCATTTACTTGGTTATTCGCCTTTGCGTCGGCATAGTGACTGCGATCGCTGATATTTCTGCTGCTTTCATCAATCATGGGATGTTGCGGCCGCCTTCAAACAACGACGCCCCGTCTCACGTCAATCGAAAATGATGATCAACAAGCCAGTTCCAGCAGGACGTGCAGTCTTCTTCGACGTAGATGGCGTCCTGCTGGACTCCCTGTCACAACACCTCGACTTCTGCTCCATCAAGGCCACCGAATACCGCCTCAACTTACCAATCCCCTCGCCGCAAGAATTTCGGCGCAGGGTGGCACTAGGCACCCAAGTCGGCCCAATGGCCAAATTCTTCCTGGCAGTGGGTTTCCCTTCCGACTACATCGAACGCGCGGTACCGGAGTACGAAAGTGAGTTTTCCCAGCGCTTCAAACCAAAGCAATTTCCCGGCGTGCCCGATCTTCTCAACTCTCTAACAACCGCCGGCCTGCATCTCGGCATAGTGACATCAAATGTAAGGAAGAATGTAGAGACCGCCCTCCACAATGTTCTGCCTCTATTCGACCCAAACTGCCTGTTCTTTTTCGATCGAGCGGCCTCGAGAAACAGCAAGCACCAGTGCCTGTCTGAAGGCGCAACCGTGCTCGGTCTTTCCCCCAATCAATGCATTTACGTCGGTGACCAACCAACCGATGCCGCTGCCGCCCAGGCCGCCGCCGTACGGTTTCTCGGCGTTACCTACGGCTGGTCAGCGCATTTCCCAGATAGCTCAACTGAAGTTGCTGAGACTGTTCCGGACATAGGAAAACGGCTGCTCGCACTTCAAAGATCAACCGCGTCCCTGCGAGACTAACCGATACATCTCCACCAGCCAGGGCCAAGCGGAATAACATCCTCCGAGGATACTCGTCCATAAATAGAGCCCGAATATTTTCGGAACCACCACCCTGTAATGGCGGCTTGCGGGCCCTTTGTCCTTCGCAGCCCTGGTAACAGTCCATTCGTGAATTCCGTCGTCCTTCATGAGGCCCTCCACCTTCATCAGGAGCTCGGAGTCACAATCAACGAGATCCATATTGCGTAAGTCGAGCGTTTTGAAAAAATGGGTCAAAAACCCCCCAGCAACCGCCAGCCCGACGCCAAGAAGCGCTCGGTCACCCGGAGTGATATCGGACGACGTTGCGATGTGAGCAAAACCCGTAATCACCACGGCAATCGCCAGAAAATAATAGTTCACAGAGGCAATCCGCTGCCCGGCGTGATAAATAAACAGGCCTCTCGCGTGCTCCAGAGCCCATTTCAGGCGTTCGTCATCCGTGGCGCCGCTGCTGCCGGCTCCTGAAGAAGAATCGGCAGGTTCTTTGCTCTCATCCATCACTCACTCCTCACTTCTGCATTCACACACAGCCCCGAGAACACACCACTCAGAGTCAGAATGAACAGTTCCCGGCGCCGATCAATGCGTAATGCGACCAAACAGAGTCAGGTTGCGCCAGTTAGGGCTCGACTTTGCGGTTCGGACATTTCCCTTAGTGAGAGCGCCACATCTATTTTCTGGAAAGAAGCCTAACAAAGGGGCCGCGATACCTCTTCGCCAGTCGAGAATCTCTCCTTCGGCAGTCCAAATCAGCATTCGGTCGCACTTCGGGTCATAGGAGGACCAGATCATGTTACTCCCCAGGTCTCCCAGAGGGCCCAACTTTTGCCCGTCCAGTGACCAACCGAAGAGCTGCCCGCCGCGCCGCCGTCCGATGACTGCCTTCTGATTGTGACTGAAGTTGAATGAGGTAAATCCTGAACCTTTAAACTGCAGAACCAGGTCTGCCGTCCGGGACGAAGTAGTTATCCGCCAAAGCTCACCTCGACCTTCCTTGGTTGTACGTAGCAGATGGTCCCCCTGCTCGTTGATGATCACCCGATCAGTCGAAGCCAATCCGAGTCCGGCAACTTTGAAAAATGCGTCCCGGTTCGGTAGCCATATGCCGGCATCGCTTCCTCCTTCGAGCGTCCAAACGAATGCGCCGTCGACTCTGGGTGCAACGTTCTGCGCCGTAATCGGATCTGAAAACTTTCCGGCCACCGGGTCAATGGGCCAAATCACCGTTTTCGTCGGCTCGTCTTGCCGAAGAAGAAAGTGATTGGGTGTCAACAACATTTGCACCAGGCCCGGCTGGAGGGTCAGTGTCTTGGGCCAATCGGCCACTTTGTCGGGACAGGCGCCTGCATATTTAATCGACTCTACAGATGCGGAGATCGTATGCAGTTGCTGTTGCGATGGAGAATAGAGCGCCGCATACACCATGCCGTTTAGCTCCAGTACTCCAATCAGTACCACCGATCCTTCAGTGCTGAAATCGCAGAGCAGGTTCTGCATGTCTGCGCGCCAAAGCGTGATACGCGCGTGTCCGTCCGGGCTTCGCGCCAGCCACCCTTTGCTGCCGGCGGTGAAAAACATGCTATCTTGCACGGGAGCGTGCGATCCGGAGCCGGTCGCCGGGCTTCCGCTCGGAGCGATGCTCTGCCGCGTAATCTCACGATAGGAGTCAGTGGCCGGAAAGAAAATCCCCATACACGATGTTGATGACTCCTGGCATTGGAAGTCCTCGAAAACAACCCCGCCGCTGGGATCCGGCGGCTGCAATAGCGATATTGAGAAGCCTGGACCTGGCCTCGCGGCAACCGGGATGATGTGGCTCCAGTCGGCAGTCTTTCCTCCTGCCATGCGCTTCAACTCTCCGTTCCCGGGCTTATAGGACCAAAGATAGAACCTGGCGCTTGGAGCAGGCGACCACAATGACGTGAGATAATTCGATACGATGCTCGATTCACTGCCACTGTATTCGCCTATTTCCTGCCCACTCTCAGCATCCCAAACACTAACTGCGCGATTTTCCGGATGATTGTAGTCGCCTTCACTCGCAACAATGATTCGAGAACCTGAGTCGCTTGCCATGCCCCATGCTGAAAGTCCGGCTTCGGACGGGTTGGTATCCCCTCCAACAATGGAAGCGTTGCCCATCGAGCGCCAAACATGCCACTCTGTCCCGAGCATGAGTACTGAAACGATCGCAAGTGCGCCTACGAGAACGTTCAAGCCAATCGGTTTTCCATACCCAATGACTATGCTCCTGAATAGGAGTTTCCGCGTGTCTGCCGCTTCCAACACATGCTTTGGTGCGCCGCGCTTGATATCACGCAATCTGGCAAGAGGAATGACGGTCTTTTTATTGACGACCATCTTCGCTAGATAGAAGTCGAGCTCAGCCATGGAGCTTTCACGTCGCGTCTCTGCGTCTTCGGTAGCGAGCTTTATTGGTTCAACGAAGTAGTCGTGGATGAGAGACCACCTCGGCAGCTCAGCCGTACCAAGTCGGACTAGAATATAGGCGTCTGCCAGATTGGTTAGGATGGCCTGAACCGCTTCGCTTGTCGCTGCTTTCCCGGCGCCTGCCGCAACGCGTTCGACGAGTTCGTTCAAGGTGAGCGGGTCGCGGGATTTCTTGTTGTTGGGAATGTCGCAAAGCTGCCTCAATATGGAGCGTGTCAACTCTGGAGGACCTGCCAGTGCCATGGTCTCCGTCAGAAAAGCGGCGCGCAGGCCGGTCGCGCGGCCGCGCTCCCGGTAGCGATCGATGGTCATCTGCCGACGCAGCGAATCGCAGACAATCTGCAGATCAGGTGGCCTGACTTCTCCATTGGTAGCTAAATCCTCGGCGATCTCATCACAAAGCACCTTGCTGCACGCAATCCCGTCCCGCAGAGCACACTCTTCGATGACCGCAGCGGCTTCGGTGGCGTCGAAGTTTCGAACATTGAATATATCCTCGGCCAGTGTGATTCGAAGGTTCAAAGCTCGCGCTACATCCTGCAAGTCCGACAGATACTCCTTGCGTATGCCGATCACTATTTTCCAGTCGGAGGCCAATGCAGTCGCGATTGCGTCGCCCATCGAACGTCGGCTGTCGGAGTCTGTGAGTTGTAGGAGTGCCTCTTCGAATTGGTCCAGGATCAACAGCGTTCCAACATCTTCATCTTTACTTTCGCGCTGTACTCCTTGTATGACGAGTTGCCAAATTTGTTCTGCCGCTTTTCCGGCGCTCCGCCTGGAAAGTCGCATGGTGCTGCGTTCGTAAATCGAATACCTGTCTACCCGCGCCACGGCAAATCCCGCGGCTCTCATGGGTTCGGTCAATGCACAGTCGATGAGAGAGCTCTTACCGGCCCCGCTATCTCCGGTAACAACGCAGATTCTGAAATTGGCGGACTTGACCTTGTTCAACAAGGCACCTGCCAGAACGCGACGCGACTTACCCGGTAATGTCTCGCCCGTGTGAAAGCGCTTGAGCCCTCGAAATGCGGCGCCTTCCTGGGATTGCGAACCCGCAGAGGGGGTTGTTTTTGAGGCGCTCGAGCGTTTGAAGGTTACGAGCGCCGCAATAGTCAAAAGTAGCCCGGTGATAGTTGCCGCAAGGTATTTGGCCCAAAGGGGCGGGACTTGAAGAGTTGCCGCGGCGCTCAGTACGCTGGCAAAGACGAGCCCAACAATGGATTGTGTTTCTTGCAGGGTGTTCTTGATTTTGTTCAAGTCCAGGGAGTCAAACATCGTTTTCGACGGCGAAGCTGGTGTTACGCGTGCAGGTTCTTCTGGTGTTGGGGTGGGGGAATTCATGTGAACATTCCTGGTGGCGAATTCCTGAAGGAAATGAACAGGCCTCATGCATGCCCGAAGTTTCAGGCGTTGCATAGGAGTGCTACATCATGTCAAAACACCGGGGATCCAGCCCCATGGACTCGGACACGCGCATTGAAACCCGGGCGGGCCGGGTTGCGGTGCCCAACACCAGAATCGAGGCGTGGCGCAAATACTTCCGGGCGGATGGGGAGGCATCTGGGCGTTCGCGGCAGGCGCCATTGCTCCGGAGGCGAGCAGAAGCGCAAGGCGGATGACGACTTTGGCTTTCATGCCTGGAATCTCCGTGCGGATGTCAGCAGTTCCCTATGAAGTTCTTTTAGTACATCCCGATCAATGGGCAAATGCTTCGAGGATCGGCACGCGCGATTTCAGATTACATCCCGTTTCTCGTGCCAACAGGCATTGTCGTCCGTCACACGTCTTTATGCCTTCGCGGGCGCGACACTTTGAGGACTTTCCCCGCGAATACCTAGAGAGTATGCATCGATACTAACGCTTAGGCTATAGCGTCCCCGTCGTTGGCCGAACAATCGGAATGCTCCAATCAAACATGCTGCATCGCAGCGTTGTCGCCGACATGTAGCGGCGCGCGTTCGGGTGGAATTTCGGGCCTTGATGGTCCCGCGAAGCGCTTAAAACGCTATTCGTAAGCTCCCCTACAGAGAAAGCCGATATGCATACGGTGACGCCCAATCCCGTTCAAACACCCCCTGCAGCTCCCTCACCAACCTGGGATGATCGCTGTTGAAGCTACACCCCGCCGTAGCAGCAAAATAATCCCAAGTCATATTGGAGGTCCCCACGTTGACCCGCCGATCGGTCACTATGTACTTCGTATGATTGACCCGGCTGTGCCCCGGAAACCTTCGATTCACGCCCGTAGTGTCATCCCACCCCGGCACAATGAACTGCTTGATCTCCAACTGCCCCGCGCTCATGAAGCGATCCTGCCGCCCCGCATCCGCCGCCTGCTGCAAGGCAACCAACAACGGCGCAATGAGCGCCGAGCTATGCGCCCACCTGCTGACCAGCACCCGCACATACACCTTCCGCGTGAGCACCGCTGACAGAATTGCATCAATGAGATCAGGCCACCACACCGGCGTGTCAGTCGGAATCCTCTCTCCACCCTCGAGCGGCGAAACACCGCTCCCCGCTCGACTGAAAAGCCCAACAGGCGCGAAGTCCATCACGCTGATGCAGACAGAGCGACGTGCATCGTGGATCGTATGAACGAGTCCACTGCCATCGTAACTCCGCCCCGGACCCAGCACCTCCGCAGGGCAGCCGGTCAGGAATATCCCGCCGCTCTCCCCGTTGAGGCTGACCTCCAGGGGCGCGCCGATATTGTGACTCGTGCCGTATTCAATCGCGTCAAGAGGCGAGGGCGCCCGCTTTCCTTCAGGAACCAGTGTTGACCAGTTAGGCACAGTCCTGGTTACACGCGCTGAAGGATCAAACACTTCGATGCCGCTGGGCGTCAGGCCACTGAACCGGCACCATCCCTCGAAATACCTGGCAGCGTCTTGTGCCACCTCCGGGCAATTCTCGACCGCAACGCCCAGCTCCTTCACCTGTGTAATCGACTTCCAGTCCATGTTCACGGACCCGAGATAGATGTGCAGGCCGTCAAAAATCCACAGCTTCTGGTGCATGATTCCAGAGCCGCCGTACCAGCTTCCCATGACCACTTCGAACACTGTGACCGCTTCCGGATATGCCTCCCGCAAAGTGGTCGATTCCGGCTTCGAGCTGCTGGAAAAACCGGGGCTCTCCAGAATGCGTATGCGCACACCACGCGCTGCAGCCTCACGTAAGGCATCGAACAATGCGCGTCCGGCACCAGCGCCCATCTTGACGAACTGCTCATCCTTGAATCCGGACTCATCAACACTCTGCGGATCTGGCAACAACGCCCAGTACATGGCGGTAAGGTCGATGCTGGTCCGCGCCCGCCGCGTGAGTGCTACGAGCACATCTTCCGTATAACGGACACCCGGTGTGCCCCTCAGGTCTTCGAGCCCCTTGGGAATTGATTCGACCAGGTACGCACGGGCCTCGTTTTCCATGAGGTCATTCCGGGAAAACGTAATCGATGTAGATCTCGCCCTGCGAAAAATTCGCCGGTAGGCTGTCCAATTCCTGATGCGCTTCGGGGCTTGCCCGCGCGCTACCCGCCGCAATCCAGTCGCTGCGGACCAACTTCCCATTGAGTTGCTTCTCGAGTGCGTCCATGAGCTTGGTGCGCGGCACTTCCGTTCCCTTGGCGATGCTTCCGTAAGTTCGCTTCGCACTCGGAAAGCCCGTCTCGGTCGAACACATCGCCGCGCAGCGCGGGTTCAGCGCCTGCGCCGCAGGTATGGGCGTGGCATTCGTGCTGCCGTGGTGACCCACCTTGTAGAAGTCGATTGAGCCCAGGATGTTCTTAGCGGGCGCGGTAATGCCCGGGGCCTGTCCCATAACCGGCTTGCCGTACAGCCAGTACTCCCAGTTTCCCCACTGGGCGTCGCCGACAAACAGAAGCTTCTTGCCCCGACAGGTAAACAGCAACACGAGGCTTTGATTGTTCAGCGTGCCATCGAGTGCGTCCGCAGTGGCCGCCAGCGCATTGGGTTGCACTTCATGCAGCCGTGCTTCGAATTCCCGTGCAGTGCCGCGCTGGTGGTGTTTTATCTGCTCAGCGGTCTGATAGGGGTAAAAGACCTCCTTTGGATAGTCGCTGGCGCTTCCCATCCATTTTCCGAACGGGTTCAAATCATTCGCCACCGTGGGGTCTTCCTCGGAGGCAGCGGCCAGATATTGCTCCGTCCGGTTGTCGCTGGCCGAATAGGCGCCTTTCGCTGATTTGGGAGGCGGCCCCAACACCTTCACCGTCAAGACATCTTTCAGAGAGTCGGGCAAGGTCGGATTGTCATCCGCCTCATAGTAGTAAACAGGCGGTTTGTTCTTGAAGCCCTCTGTCAGGAGTTGCAACGCCTTGGCGTTGCCGCCTCCATTGAGGCCGAGTGCGTTGTGCACCTTGTCGAGCGCCTGTTGCCCTTCGTGGTCGTCGTCCGCGCTCTCCTTCAGTTGCAGCGACAGCCGGTTCGCCAATGAAGTCACTTGCTGCCGGAATTTGACTGTGCTGCTGTCCTTCGGGTCCAACCGGTTGGTTATCCAAACAGCACCGACCTCGCACTTCGCGAAGTCGGCATAGTGAGAGGCGAAGCCGGACAAATGGTCTGCGTGATAATGGGTCGCGACCACGAGCGCAAACTTTCCGCCGGTGGTGCTCATCAGGTCCTTCACACAGTCATCCATGCTCCCGATATTCCCGGCATGCACGCCGCAGTCGATGAGAATGTGTTGCGGGCCTGCAGGGGAGGGCACCGTCAGCAAGAAGAAATCCCCGAATCCCACTCGATACATGCGCACCCGGAGGGAATTCCCGCCCGGATTCTTGCGCCCGGAGCCTGCGGGGGTCTTTGCGGGAGCTCGTTTCTTTTTCGCGCTACTCATGAAGAGATCCCCATGTGCAGAAGACCGAAGTCCGCCTGGAAATGCTTCGCATCGTCGGTCTTGCCGTTGCCCAGCCCCCTGGCCGCGTAATATTCACGTTGCCGCGCCTCACGCTGCTTCCCCGATTCCCCGGTCAGCGGCTTCCTGATCGCGAACCGCACATGAGGTTCACTGGCATTGCCGAATTTCACCTTGGGTGACGAGATGATGAGGGTTACCCCGCCTCTGAAGGGAAAGGTTCCCAGCTCCGGCAAGTCCGGATCGAAGGGCACGAGCTTGGTTTGTACGAGCTCGACCACCATGTCGATGCGTAACCTTCCGTCTGCCCCGGTTCGAAATACCGTATGGAAGGACGGCGAGTAGGGCTTGGCATGCTCCGGCAACCCCCGATCACCATCAAAACCCAACCTTGCCGCGTTGGCGTCTGCGTACTGCCGCAACACATCGCCGTTGATTTTGCTCTGTTCCAGCGTCGACCCGTTTGGATCGGCAAACACCAGCCCCGGCACCGGGGGCAGTGCGTCGGGGTCCGGAGGCCTGGGAAGGTGTGGCCAACACAGAGCATCCCTGGAGAAGTAACTGGCGCCCTCCGGAAAAATCCCACGCACTCGAAATGCCTGCATCAGGGCATCACAGAATCCCTCATCGTCCCGCGGCATCAGATCCGCCACCACGGTAATCAGTGCGCGCAGATAGTCGCCAAAGGTGAGATCGACGGGCGGGCAATAGTCCACCGCGCGGGCACAGATCCGGAAGAACTCCGCCGCGGTCCTGGAAGCGGCCTCGGCAACCGACCGGGCTAACGGCCCCGGGAGCTCATCTGCGTTCGGATTGCCCCCGCCGGCGCGATAGATGCGGAACAGATCGGAGGTCCGTTGCACGTAGATGGTGAAGTACGCATCGAACACCGCGGACACCAGGATGGACCCTCGAAAATGCACGTCATTCACGCGCGTGTTGATGTCGTGAGGATTGGCCGGATGGTCCAGGGCGGATCGAAGTCCCCGATT
The DNA here is from genome assembly GCA_018241505.1 of Pseudomonadota bacterium. GTDB lineage: Bacteria > Pseudomonadota > Gammaproteobacteria > Steroidobacterales > Steroidobacteraceae > 13-2-20CM-66-19. The sequence goes on from JAFEDS010000033.1 coordinate 29,743, forward strand.
GATACCCGTCGCTTCGCCAAATTGCTGGGCAAGATCAATCAGGGGATTGCGCTTCCTGACTTCACCCGCCAGCACGGCATCGCTATCCCGATCGCGTTTGCTGTCGGCCGCGCCCCCCGAGAGCGGTGCAGCCATGTCGGGCTTCAACTCGAACTGGTAAAGACGGCCGCCGGTCTTTTGAATGGTGTCCAGCAGCACTTCCGGATGGGAGAAATGGCTGAAGAGTGCGGACAGATCGGCAAACGCTTCATGGAAGGCCAGCACGTCGGGATTCGTGGGCTCCGTAAAGAAGGCGCGGATGCCATCGATGACTGCGTGCGTGACTTCGTGTGCGATGATGTCATGGGACAGACAAGTAAACACACACTGTCCCGGCAGATTTCGCCCCTGGTTGTTTTTGTTGGCGGCAAAATAACCAAACAGGATGCCTTTCGCCTCCGAGCTGTAGAAGGCGTTCGCCTGGACCATGGCATGGGGGAACAGGTTCAGGATCCAGATGTCATCGCCTTTTTTCCAGGTGTCGGCTTCATCCGGGCCCCCGCCCCGAAAGCGATCCGCCCGATGCCAATGGATCGAGCGCCCGAGGGCCTGCTCGAATCGCTCAATGGTCTCCATGGCGACCGCGTAAACCATCTGCTGGTGAAACTGCGGGTTGGATTCTGAGGGGTCGAGACCGCCACGAGCGAGGACGCGATAGTCGTTGAGATCCACCGGCGGGTAGTAGCGCTGCTTGGCGCCATCGTAGTCAATGACCGCGATTTTGCTTCCGCAGGGTCCGGGCTTCAGGTCATCATCCCAGGCCACCTCAATGTTCATGATGTTGCCGATGTAGTTTCCGGCGCTCGGATCCAACGCATAGGCTTTCAACGACCTTATGCGCGGTTTCGGAAGTTTCATCGCAGTTGTGGCGGCTCGTGACGCCGGACGCTTCTTCGTCTTGGTGTTCTTTGGATCGTCCTTGCCCATGCGACCGCCTTCGTGAGTTGGAGAGATGCCGACTCCACTTTCAGTGGCAGGATTCGAGTGATTATGAAACCCACTATAGCGCGGCGATTTTTCGCTTCGCAATCTCGATAATGCGCCCATCGCTTTTATCGATTTGCGTCCGACGTGTTGCATCGCGCCACCGACCGAGCCGCATGTAACAACCAACTCGTTAGGAGCCGATAACAACACCGGCACAAAAATTTATGGCCGCGGCGATTGCCAAGCCGTAATTTACCGGCGCATACTGATTGTTAGAAGAAGAGCGGTGATTCGCTGCACCACGAGACGGCGAACACGAGGAATGTGAGGCGGGGGGTAATCATCAGGAAGAGCAGCCGCAATCCACGCTGAGACTCGAGGTGACGATCATGGGCCATGGCCGGTCATTCGTCGCAGTGCTCGCATCTGCGATCGTCTTGATTTCGTTGACAACATTCCCGACTCCGTCGTCGTCCCAACCGGCAGCGTCTGGGACGACAGCGGCGCCTGCGGCAACTGCGCCGGGCTTGAAGTGCACGCCCGCCGCGGTGCGCAGTAGCCCCCCCAACCCCGATCCTCTGCAAGGCCAGAAGGATCCGTTCGTGGGAAGCCTGGTTGGCGCAACCCTTCCTCCCGGAATCCTTCCCATCAGCGACGCCACCCGGCAATCCATCATTGGCGTAGGTATGCCGTGTCAGGAGCAGGTGAGCCCGGGCGGACAGGAAAAGGTCGGGCTCGACAACCTGCAACGCGGTTTCGATTTCTATTCCTGGCGCACCTTCATTGCCATGAACTCACCTGCCGACGGCACCTCCATTGTGCAGTCGCAACCTGACACGCCGACCCGCTGGGAAGACATGGACAGCTTCAAGCAATTGCTGGATGTCATGCTGCCAGCCAGCCAGGCGCCCCCCAAATGGCCGGCGGACCGGGCCGGCATGGAGGCGGAGCGTGAGCGCCTGGTGCCGCAGGAATGCCGCGATCTGCACAAGGCGCAGCCTCACAGCATGATTGTGAAAATGATTGAGGAAAGCTTCAACGAGCCCTTCAAGACCGGGCCGTTGATTGACCAGCAAGGTCACTACGCCATCTTCGATATCCTGATGAACCGGCAGATGTTCAACTACATCCTGTTGAATCATCTGAATACCAAGGCCGGGCAGGCGGCCAATGCCACTCTCGCGGTGGATTTTCCGGCCGGTCAGAATGCGACCAGCGAGCTCGGTGCCTTCATGCTGAAGGTATCCTGGCGGATCCTCTCGGACAGTGAGATCCAGGCCAAGGACTTCCACATGGTGAAGGCTCTCGTTCTGACCCCGCCCAGCCCGAAGGGGCGGCAATGTCTGTCCGAAACCTTAGGGCTCGTTGGGTTTCACGCCGTACATAAAACGGCCAGTCGCCCACAGTGGATCTGGACGTCCTTCGAGCATGTCAGGAACGTGCCGGCCCGGGACGAGGTCACCGCCCATAAGCTCCTCGCTTCCTACAATTTCTTCAGTGCCAACTGCAAGGGCGCTTGTACCGAGAACGCCACGCCACCCACCCCCTGGGATCCCGATCCGGCCCTGAAATTGAAGTTCCGCGCCGACGACTCGTTCAAGAGCCAGATTGTCCGCGAAACCCCGCTGACCAATGCGGCGAAGAACATGAACACCGTCTTTCACAGCATGTTGTCCAACACCGTCTGGAAGAACTACATGCTGCTCAGCACACAGTGGCCCAGCGAGTTCAGTTGCACCAAGTTGCAGTCGACCAGTGCCGCTGCCCCGAGCCCGAAGACTGATTTTATGAAACAACCCGATATGACCTGCTCGCCGGCGCCGACCTACCTGGCGAATTCCACGCTCGAGACCTATAGCCAGGGAGACATTCCGCTCGCCTCGTCGAGTTGCATTGCCTGTCACAGCAATGCCGTGGGCTTTCAACGCAGCGCCTCGAATCCACAGCCGGGCCGGCCGAACCTGAACCAGTCCGATTTCACGTTCATGCTGGAGAAAGCACAGTAGGGGAAATTCGATGGATCGACCTCGCGAACGCAATCCGCGCGCCACTCAGCCTCTCAACCCGCCACCAACCCTATCGCGTCGTGCCGTGGTCGCCGGAACGGTGGCAACGACGGCAGTGGCGGCAGTCCTGCCTCTTTCCAACTCCGCCCAGGCGCAGGCGCCTGACCCGCAATCGTCGCAGGACATGATGGCCTTCCTGTTGCTTTCAGAAGCACTGACAGGAGTGGACAAGCAGATTCTGGCCCCCGAATTCTCAAAGGGCACGGGCGACATCCTGGACGCCGATCCGGGCATCGACCCGATCAATGTCAAGAGCACCTATTTCAAATGGCTGGCTGCACACGCGGCGCCCGCCTCGTTTGCCAAGGTGTTGCAGATTGCGAAGGACAACCGCACGGCTCCTGACAAGATCATCGCCGCAGTCACCGCTGGCGACGACGACACAAAGTTCCTCGGCCGCAGCATTGTCCTGCTGTGGTATCTCGGCTCGTGGTATGACCCGGCCGATCTGAAGAGATTTGCCACCGCACCGGCGCCGGTCCCCGGACCGATCCCGTCGCAAGTTGTTTCGGCCAAAGCCTACACACAGGGATTGGCCTGGCAGGTCGTGGGCGCGCACCCGATGGGCTATAGCAATCTGCAGTTTGGGTATTGGTCGCGTGAGCCGAGCGACCCGAATGATCCGAACGACCCCTTCCGCCCCAAGCAGTCCTGAGGGAGCCGGTGTATGACTGACACTTCCATCCGGTGCGACGTGGCAATCGTCGGCTCCGGATTCGCGGGATCGTTCATTGCCAATGAATTGAGCAAGCAGGGCGTCAAAGTCGTCATTCTCGAGGCCGGCCCGGGCGTTCAACCGAATTTCAACGCCTTCATGAAGACCTTCTATGAGGCCAATGCCAAGGTTCCGGAAAGCCCTTATCCACCCGCGGTTCTCGCCCGGGGCAAGTTGATTGACCCGAAGAATGTGGCCGCGGGCAGGCCATCGGCCCTGACCACCGGCGGCCATAGTTGGAAGGATCCGAGCCAGGCCTATCTGGATCAGAGCACGAGCCCGCGTCCGTTCAAAAGCACGTACGAGCGCCTTGCCGGCGGTACCTCCCACTGGATGGGGCTCACGCCGCGAATGGTCCCGAACGACTTTCGCATGAAAACCGCCTACGGCAAGGGGCAGGCCAACTTTCCGTTGCCCGACTGGCCGATCGACTACCAAACCATCGAGCCTTTCTACGAAAGGGCGGAAGCGGAGCTTGGTGTGGCTGCCGATGTTGCTGAGCAGCACTTTGCGAATATGACTTTCTCCGCCGGCTATGCGTACCCCATGCCGAAGATGCCACCGTCGTTGTTTGATCAACGCGTGGCTGCGGCGGTTGCGCATTTGACGGACGATCAGACGCGATTTCTCGGTATGGGCGCTCCCATAACGGGTCTGAAGGTGGTCAGCCAACCGGCGGCTCGCAATTCCCAACCGTATCGCAATCGTCGCGCCTGCGCCGGCAATACCAACTGCATTCCCATCTGCCCCATCCAGGCCAAATACGACCCCACGATTACCCTGAATGAGGCGACCAACAACGGCACGCGCCTGATCGACCACGCCGTCGCCAATGAAATCCTGCTGCAGAACGATCGCGTCAGCGGCATCAATTTCATCACTTACGGTCACGAGGGCGGGCCGAAGACCGGCAGCGGTCGCCTCGAAGCCACTGTGTATGTCATCGCCGCCAACGGCATCGAAACGCCGCGGCTGCTGCTCATGTCAAAGAATGGCGGGCGCACACCCAACGGCGTAGCCAACAGCAGCGACATGGTCGGCCGCAACCTCATGGACCATCCCCAATACCTGGCGTGGGGACTTCTGCCCAAGCCCGTATTTCCCTACCGCGGTCCCCTCGTGACCTCGTCCATAGGCGAGATCTGCGACGGTCCCTTCCGCTCCCAGCGCGCCGCCTTTCGGGTCAGCTTGGGCAATGAAGGCTGGAATTCCCTGGTCGGCAGCGGTCAATTCGGCCCGGATCCGCACGTCACCACGCTCGATCTGGTCAATGGCATGAACTGCAGTGGTCTCAACGGACCGTCGGGCAAGAGCCGTGCGCTGTTCGGTAACGATCTCAAAGGCACCCTGAACAATCTGGTCACCCGGCAATTCAGGATTGCATTCCCGGTCGAGCAGAGCCCGGATCCCAACAATCGAGTGACTCTGTCAACTTCCGTGGACGCATTGAACCTGCCTCGCCCAAAGATCAACTACGACATTTCCGAGTACACCCGCAGAGGGGTGGCCATCGCCTTTCAAATGAAGAACCTGATTTTCAAACAGCTTCAGGCAGTTGACTTCACGGCGCGCGCTCCCGGTGATCCCGCGGGTTTTGACGAGACGATTGAGGGTAAACAGGTCCAACTGACTTATGGTGGCGCCGGTCACGTCATGGGCACGTATCGCATGGGCCTCGATTCGAAGACATCCGTCGTCGATGCCTGGCAGCGCTCGCATGATCACCCCAACCTGTACCTGGTCGGAAGCGGAACATTTCCGACAGTAGGTACCTCGAATCCAACCCTCACGTTAACAGCCCTGGCCCTGCGGACGGTGCAGGACATCGTCCTGAAGCTCCGGGTGGTCAAATCATGACAGTCTCCGCGCTCGACGAACGAGGCCAGCCGGTCGATTGGTTCTTCATCTACAAAGTCCCGCAACTCGCGGCGGGTGCCAACACCGATATGACCACGGGCTACGAGTACGTTTACTACGACTCGCGCATTGATGAGCAGAAAACGGCGAACAAACGCAATATTGACAAGTCACCTTTCGTATTGAACAGCGAGCAGGGCGCGCTCAATGAGACGCTCAATGCAGTGTTTGACAATCCAGAGGACACGACGGGTTGGATTCTCTATAACGACGAGAAGCCGGGAGATGTCACTGGCAAGGACAACGGCGCTCTTGGCCATACCAAGGGCGTGCTGGCCTTCGATACGAAGACCAAGACCGGCTATTGGCTGCTGCATTCCTGGCCGAAATTTGCGGAGCCGAAAGCCAAAGGCGATCCGACACCCAAGTTTGGGCAGACCTATCTGTGTCTGTCCCTGACGTTCGACACCTTGGAGAAGATTGCCGCGCAGATGATCGACCGCCAACAGCCCCAGACCTATCTCAATCGAGTCGATTGCCTCGCCAACAACAAGGCCAGTCCTCTCTACAAGCTCTCGCAGACCATCAATCCGAATGCCGTCGGCGCTTCCGGCACGCTTGACCTGAAGACCGCGGGCGGAATGGCATTCAAGGTGATTGCCAAGAACCGTTTGTGGAACCAGGACTTCTGGAACGGACTCGTAGGTCCCACTCTCGGTGACGACATGGACGTCGACACCTGGATACGAGGCGCGGTACCGCCGGTGGCCGACACCGACGGTGTCCACAAGACCTTCGACATCAAGTACATCAACCTGGGCCCCCTGGGCATCCACATGGCGTGGCCCGAAACACACGACCACGCGAAGTGGGGTATCACCACCCATTCGAACTGGATCTGCGTCGGGGACATCAATCGCATGATTTCGCAGCGCAAGCGCGGCGGCGGCACCATTGCATTTCAAAACCAAACGCTGTGGCAGGGCCTGTCAAAAACCGACCTCCTGCTGGCGCCCCCAGGCCTGACGCGCGACAACGCCCGCGGTCTCATCCACTCCACCCACTTCGACCCGCACGACCAACTCGGCTCCTCCCCGCAACCCAAGATCCACTCGATGTCACACCTGCCCCCGCGCACCGGCGTGCCTTTCCGCGGCAAACCCATGCCGCTCGACCCGGACCCAGCTCAGCCGACCCGGCCACTGAGCCCGCGTGCTAATCGTTCGCGCCCGAAGAAGAGCGCCAAAAAGAGCTCGACCAGGAAAAAGTAGCCGGCAGACTGATTCAGTTGTGAGCCGCACATCCTTGTGCACACCTATTGCGGCACCCGCGTAACCTGCGCATACGTAGCCTTCCAACCCCCATCCCTCTTAGCCCAAACATACGCAACCCGCAGCACCCGCGTCTGATGCTTCCCATCCTGCGTCCAGCTCAAATGCACGAGCCCACCAATCACCGCCCCGTCACCCCAAACTTTCCGCACCGGCTGTTCGATCACGTAAGGATCAATCTTGAATCCCGGCAGGTTGAAGTCAGCGAGGAACTGCTGTTTGTTTTCCACAGTGCCGTTCGAATTCACCAGCACATAGTCGTCGGCGACGAGCCGCTCGAGAGTCGGAATGTCGTTGCTGAACTGCGCCTGATCGTAGGCGTGAGCTGCATTCACCAGATCGGCCGGCAGCTCCACTGCGTGCGCCGGCGTCGCTGCGCTCAGTACGAGTATTGTGGCGGCAAGTTTCATGTTGGTTGGCCCTGAACCTGTAACCGCCGGCAACAGTGCACAAACTGAAGCCAGTCACAAAAGAGCCAATCCAGCCGAAGTCACATCACCACTTCGAAAGAACTTTTCGATTCGTAGTGCGCCGCGGCGGGCGGCGAGGCGAGTCCCTCACCGCCGCTGAAACGCATCCAACGAAGCCAAACTCTTCCTCCCCCCCGTGGACGAAAACTGCTCCGCCGCCCCATCCGCCGCCTGCGCCTCCAACGAAACCGCCTCGGCCTCCGCCAGACACTTCAACCCGTCCTCCGACAGCTTGAAATACCACTGCGTCCCCCAAGGCACCGGCGCACTATAAGGCGCCCGCGACAAACTCAACTTCGACAGATCAACCTGGATGGCCTTCCCATCCGCGCCAATCCCAAAATTGCCACCTTTCCCCGTCTCAACAGACGCAGTTGACCCGGGCTCCTGGCTCAACGGCTGCAGATTCAACTCCTGCCCGTTGCACTTCACGCGCGGCTGTGTCAGTTGCCCCTGCGCCTGCGGCGTCGACACCCACAGGAACAACTCCCGGCTTCCCATCCTGTTGGTCTCAAACGGCGCAATATATGCAAACGGATCCGTCTGCTTCGCCCGCGAATTCTGTGAAAACAGCTCAACCGGCTGACTGAGCACGGTGATCGTGGTAGCCGTATCCGGATCCAGCTTCTCAGCCACCGGCTCCGTGACCGGCATGGAGGCACACCCAGCCATCACCACCGCGACTAGTCCAGCGCCCGCGAGACCCTTCAATTTGTTCATTCCCATCCCCATAAAAGCCGAACCTGGACCGTGACCCTCGGTCGAACGAGTGAGCACCGCCTCAGGTTCCCCCCTTGCTTGTGCTCCGACCGGGCCTTTTCTTTTAGTACTTGTGACCAATGTACATCGCCTCGTAAACCATTGAGCCCTATAATCTGCTATACGTGTGCAAGTGCTTGTTTGACCACACAATGAAGTTCATTTCAGGAAGGTGTTTAATTGTCGCTGCCCTGGCCCTGGCGCCTCTTGTGGCCCAGGCGGACACCCTGCCGCAGGTGTCCCAGGTGGCCATGCGCTCGACCGATAACCTTCCCGTCGTCGACAAAGTCGTGGTTCATAAGGCCGAACGTAAGCTCGAGCTGCTCCAGCACGGCACTGTGGTGCGTACTTATAAGATCGCCCTGGGGCTGAACCCCATCGGCACCAAGGAACGCTCCGGCGACTTCCGTACCCCCGAAGGCTCCTATCGCCTCAACCGCCGCAATCCCCGCAGCGACTTCTTCCTCTCAATGCAGGTTTCGTACCCCAATGAGGCGGATTTGAAGCACGCCAAGCGAAATCACTGGGATACCGGCGGCTCGATCATGATCCACGGCCTGCCCAACCAGTTGAAGCACGATCCGAGCTACTATGAGAGCCGCGATTGGACGGATGGCTGCATTGCCGTATCAAATTCCGACATGCTCGAGATCTGGCTGCTGGTGCCGGACAACGCTCCGATCGAAATCCTGCCGTAACGCGCAGTCTCCCCACTCCCGCATCTTGGGCGCCCCAGACGGCAGCCCAGTGCCATTCACTTAGACAATCATGGACACCTCAGTATTAGTTTCAGAATTCGTTGACGCCCGGGTCGGTCCCCGCGGCTCGCTCGAAAACCTCTCCCAGGACGAGATTGGCAAGCTCCTGGACACCGGGCAGGGCGGTCTCTACCCCCTGTTCCGCAAGTGCGCCCTCGCGGTCTTGAACAGCGGTGCCGGCACCGATAACGCCAAGGAAATCTTCGATCGCTACAAGGACTTCGACGTCGCGATCCTCCGCCAGGCCTGGGGCGTGAAGCTCGAAATGCACAACGCGCCCGCCGCTGCCTTCGTCGACGGCCAGATGATCCGCGGTATCAAGGAACACCTGTTTGCTGTGCTGCGCGATGTGGTCTTCATTTCAAACGAGATCATCGCCAGCGGCCGATTTGACCTCAACGACTCGGCATCCATCACCAACGCCGTTTTCCACGTCCTGCGCAACTCGCGCGTCTTGGACTACAAAGCACGTCCAAATCTGGTTGTGTGTTGGGGCGGTCACTCCATAGGCAGTGACGAGTACAAGTACACAAAGAAAGTAGGGTACGAGATGGGCCTGCGCGGGCTGGATGTCTGCACCGGCTGCGGTCCCGGCGCCATGAAAGGTCCCATGAAAGGCGCGACCATCGGCCACGCCAAGCAACGCATCGAAGGCGGCCGCTACATCGGCGTCACCGAGCCCGGCATCATTGCCGCCGAGCCCCCGAACCCTATCGTCAACCAACTCGTGATCCTGCCCGATATCGAAAAGCGCCTCGAGGCCTTTGTGCGCCTGGCGCACGGCATTGTGGTATTCCCAGGAGGCGCGGGCACCGCGGAAGAGATCCTGTATCTCATTGGCATGCTGCTCGACCCCGCGAACCAAGATCAGCCTTTTCCCATTGTTTTCACGGGCCCCAAGGAAAGCGCTGCCTATTTCGATCACATCAAAATGTTCATCGAGGCAACCCTCGGTGCGGAGGCCTCGAAGCGCTTCACCGTGATCATCGACGACCCGGCCGAGGTCGCGCGCTACATGGTGCGCCACATGGCGGTGGTGCGCGAATTCCGCCGCCACAACAGCGATTCATACAACTTCAACTGGCTGCTGTCCGTCAAACCTGACTTCCAACATCCATTCGAAGTCACCCACGAATCCATGCGCGCCATCGAGCTCGATCGCAAGCAACCGACGCACGAGCTCGCCGCCAACTTGCGCCGGCTTTTCTCAGGAATCGTCACCGGCAACGTGAAGGAATCCGGCATCAAGGCCATAGAAAAACACGGTCCGTACGAAATTGCCGGCGACCCGCAAATCATGAAATTGCTGGACGATCTGCTCGCGGCCTTTGTCGCGCAGCGACGTATGAAATTGCCTGGAACGACCTACAAACCTGTATACAGACTGGTTGCCTGAAGGCTGAAAACCAGCGTCAAAAAAGCGACGTTACACATAACGTCGCGCACATTTCTCACCTGACTGCATTATTGCGTTAGCCATATCGCAGCGTCCGCTCGCTGCGACATGCGTGTGAACCAGTACCTCCATAGTTTCTGCCCACAACGTACTCTCACTCTCAATCATTTAGGGAGTGCGTATGAGCAGTTCAGACAGGGGCAGAAGTGACATACCGGGCTTGCGTCCGGATCTCACTCCCTCTGCCAAGACCCCAGGTCCCGCGGACGTCGCCGACCCGTATGCAAATTGGCTCGATCGAATGCAGAAGGCGCGTGCGCGCCATGCAGCGATCACCAAGAATTTGTACACGTGGTCCAACTACAAGAATTGGGCGGACCGCATGAAAGACTCGTTCGAGGACGAGCCGTCCGCCAAGCCGGAACCCGGCCACGGCGTCTCCCGCGCGCCCGGACTCAAGCGCTAGGCCCCAACAATCGCCGGTGTCGGCGGCCCATGCGCCGACTCCCGCGGGGCGGGTGCCTTGTCGAGCCACTGCACGAGCGGCTCCCATTGCTCCACATCTTCACGGGCAATGTAGCTCTTCATCTCGTGTACGCCGATGCCATGCTCCGCCGCCCGCGCGTAATTCTGCGAGTCGCGGATGGTCGCAACTATCGGGATTCCCAGTGTCTGCAGGAAGCGGATCAACGCCTGATAGGTGAGGGTATTGCGCCGGATGCGGTTGGCCACGACCCCGATCCGGTCGTCCTCGCGACGAATCTTCGCAACCAGCAACAAATCGCGAATGGTGCGCGAGCACGTATGGATGTCTATATCCGACGGCAGCACCGGCACCAGGATCTTGTGAGCATCCCGCGTCACTTCCGGGAACTGCTTTGAATCTACGGCCGCCGGTGTATCGATAATGACGTGTGTAGAATCCTCCGGCACGCGTAATTGAAACGCGCGTGTCGTACGACTGTCTTTTTCAAATGCTGCAATGACCTGAATCGGTGCCTGAGACGGCTGCCGCTTCTTCACCCAACGCAGCGAGGACCCCTGCGGATCGAAATCCATGAGCACAGGCTTCTGCTGCTGCGAGGCGTAGTAGCCCGCCAGGTTGATTGCGATGGTCGTCTTGCCGGATCCCCCTTTGGGATTCAGGACGACGATACGCTGCATGGGCACCCTTGTTTAACAGTAACCGACCCGGTTCTGCAGGAGCGTACGCACCCTCTGTAGCCACCGCAAGGCACTGCATCGAGCTATTCGATACCTGTGATACCGAGCACGCCAACTGTCACACACCCCCCGTACTCTGCCGCCCCATGGAATTTCTACTGCTCTGGTGGGACAACCTCGACGATCTCACCCACGCCTGTCGTCACCTGGCGACCTCAGCCCTGTCCGAAGTAGCGGATGCCGCGAAGACCCCCTTCGCAGCCGCCACCACTTTCATGACGACCTGGCTGCTGATGGCCCTGCACCGCTGACGATCTAACACCGAAGACCCCGCTTCCTGCGTCCCGCTCCCGCGCGTACGCAAATACCCCTTGAATTTTCTGCGTGGATTCCCAAGATCCCGGAGGTTCCAACGCCAGGAAAGGCATTACACCTAGGGGATTTGCAGTCATGTCCGAAGCAGCCGAAACCACAGCAGAAAAGCCGACCGAAAAACAGACATTGGGTTTCCAAGCCGAAGTCCGCGATCTGTTGAAACTGATGATCCACTCCCTGTACTCCCACAGGGAAATTTTCCTCCGCGAGCTCATCTCCAACGCCTCCGACGCCAACGATCGGCTGCGCTTCGCGGCAATTGCCGACCCTACGCTTCTGTCCGACGGCACCGACCTCGACATCAAAATCGACGCGGATTCCAAGGCCGGCACCATCACCATCCGGGATAGCGGCATCGGCATGAGCCGCGAGGACGCAATTGCCAACCTCGGCACGATTGCCCGCTCCGGCACCGCCGAGTTCTTCAAATCCCTCTCCGGTGATCAGCAGAAGGACTCCGCTCTCATCGGCCAGTTCGGCGTCGGGTTCTATTCGGCGTTCATTGTCTCCGACAAGGTAACGGTGGTGACCCGCCGCGCCGGCTCTCCCGCCGAATCCGGCGTGAAATGGGAGTCCAGCGCTGAAGGCGATTTCACGGTAGAGACACTGAACGTCCCCGAGCGCGGCACCGCTGTCACGCTGCACCTCAAGGAAGACGCGAAGGAATTCGCCGACGGCTGGCGCCTGCGCTCCCTGATCCGAAAATACTCAGACCATATCGGCTTCCCCGTCCGCATGAAGAAGGAAGGCGAAGCTAATCTGGACTACGAAGCAGTCAACGAGGCGAAAGCCCTGTGGACGCTGCCCCGCACCGAAATCAAGGACGAGGAATACAAGCAGTTCTATCAGCACATCGGCCACGACTACACCGACCCGCTGGCCTGGAGTCACAACAAGGTCGAAGGCAAGCGCGAATACACCAGCCTCCTGTACATCCCTGGCCGCGCGCCCTTTGATTTGTGGCAGCGCGATGCGGCTCGCGGACTGAAGCTCTATGTGCGCCGCGTCTTCATCATGGATGACGCCGAGCAGTTCCTGCCGCAGTACCTGCGGTTCGTCAAAGGCATCGTCGACTCGAGCGATCTGCCGCTCAACGTGTCCCGTGAGCTGCTGCAACAGGATCCGGAAGTCGATGCCATCAAGGGCGGCCTCACCAAGCGCGTCCTCGACATGCTCTCCAAGCTCATGAAGGATGACGCGGAGAAGTACGCCACGTTCTGGAAGGAGTTCGGTGCGGTCCTCAAGGAAGGCCTGGTCCAGGACCATGCCAACAAGGACAAGATCCTGCCGTTGCTGCGCTTTGCCAGCACCAACGATCCGGACAACAAGCCCACCACGACTCTGGCGCAGTACGTGGAGCGCATGAAGCCCGATCAGGAACGCATTTATTTCATCATTGCCGAGAGCCTCGAAGCGGCGCGTTCCAGCCCCTACATTGAACAGTTGAAGGAACGCGGTCTCGAAGTGCTGCTCATGGCCGAGCGCATTGACGAGTGGGTCATGGACCACCTCGATGAGTTTGAAGGCAAGAAGTTCAAGAACGCCTCGCGCGGCGATCTCGAGCTCGGAAAGCTCGAGAACGAGGACGACAAGAAGAAGCAGGAAGAGGTCAAGAAAGAGACTGAAGGTCTCACCAAGCGCATCAAGGACGCGTTGGGCGAGCGTGTGGAGGAGGTGCGGACCAGCGCGCGGTTGCGTGAATCGCCGGCCATTCTCGTGCTGAAAGAGCACGACATGGGGGCGAGCATGCGGCGCATTATGGCCGCTGCGGGCCAGAAGGTTCCTGAGTCGAAGCCCGCGCTCGAGATCAATGCCAGCCATCCGATTGTGAAGTACCTCGACAGCGAGCCCGATGAGGAACACTTCAAGGAGTTGTCACAGCTCCTGTTCGATCAGGCGTCGCTCGCGGAAGGCGGTCAGATTTCGAACCCCGCCGACTACGTGCAGCGCCTGAACCGCCTGCTCGTGCGCCTCGCGGGAGCGTCCCATTAACGTACGCCGCTATGCACGTCGCGGCGCGCGCCGCTACGCACATGTGAAATTGACACTGGCTGCTGCGCTGCTGACCGCAGCCAGCAGCCTGCCTCTCGTAGCCAAGCGCTTGCCGGATACGCCGGCAGCGACCGCGACCCCGACGGCAACCGCCGTCAACCAGGAGAATAAGATGACTGCTACCGTGCCTACCGAGCTCGTAATAACAGACGTGAAGAAGGGCACGGGCCCCGCCATCACCGCCGGTCAGACTGCTGTAGTTCACTACACAGGCTGGTTGTACTCACCGGACGCGAAGGACCACAAGGGCAAGAAGTTCGACAGCTCCCGCGACCGCAATGACCCTTTCAGTTTCAGCGTCGGTGGCGGCGAGGTCATTGGCGGTTGGGACCAGGGTGTGGTCGGAATGCAGGCCGGCGGTCACCGTACGCTCGTGATTCCGCCGTCACTCGGCTACGGCGCCCGCGGGGCAGGCGGCGTCATCCCCGGCAACGCCACGCTGTTGTTTGATATCGAGCTTTTGAAGATCCAATAATGAAAAACCCGGCAAGGTATCGCTCCTTGCCGGGTTGAATAGCCCTCGCGGGCTAAATCGCAAGGCCGCCGCAAGGCGGCCTTTGCTTTAGTGAATCTTAATTGTTCACCATGGCCTTGAGGCTCTTCAAGGGCAGCACGCGAACCTTCTTGCTCGCCGGCTTGGCCTTGAACGTCATCTTCTCGCCCGTGAACGGGTTGATGCCCTCGCGCGCCTTGGTGGCGGGCTTCTTCACAACCTTCAACTTCATGAGCCCGGGCATTGTGAACAGCCCATTGCCGCGCAGGCTCTTGCGGATCACGCCGCTCAATGAATCGAACACAGAGGAAACCTGCTTGCGTGACAGGGCCGTGTCTTTGGAGATCTGAGTCAGGACTTCCGACTTCGTCGGTGCGCCACCTTTTTTCGCCATATTCCGCTACTCCTGGAAATTTAGTATCTGAGCGCGGTGCCGCCGCGCAAGTGAATCGCCGCGAAAAATAGCACAGTGCACAGCGAGCGCAAGTGTTTTTTTGATTCGAGTTGGTTCGAAAATGCCTTTTTTTTCAGGGTTTCCTCAAACCCGGGGCGCCGGCAACCGCACCCACAGCGCCTCTTCACACTTGTAGCAACAGCGTTTCCGCGGCTGTGAGCGTGGCTCCGGACGCTGGAAAAACAGGGGTTTACGGCAACAGCCGCAGAATGACCTGAATCGCGATCATGGCCCACAGGGGCGACAGATCGATGCCGGCGATAGGTGGAATCAGTCTGCGGAAAGGACGCAGGATCGGTTCACACAGACTTGCCAGAAGCGACTGCAGCGGTGAATAACCGCCGGGTGCAACGAGGCTGAGCAATGCGTACAGCAAAATCGCGTAGAAATAAGTGTTCAGCAGGGCCTGCAGCAGGTCCACAGCAACGCTGGTCAGCCAAACTTCCACTGCAGGTGTGCCGTAACCGGTCAGTGCGAAGAGAATGCCGCGCCGGATGATCTCGACCAGCAGTACCGCGATCACCGAGGCGGTGTCGACTTTGCCGATGGGCGGCAGTACGCGCCGCAGCGGCAAAATCAGGGGATTGGTGATCTTCACAATCGCCTGCGCAATCGGGTTGCGGAAGTCAGCACGCGCCCACTGCAACAAAAGTCGTGCCAATACGACGAACAAGGCCAGCGACAGCAGCGTATCGACTAAATATATGAGCGCGGTCATGTCGTTTTCCGAAAAAGAGGTGGGCGAGTTGAATCAGGATGCGCCGAATTGCTCCGCCAGCTCGCGACCGCGGCGGGTTGCGGCTTCGAGCGCCCGCGCGACAATGGCGCGCAAGTCCGCTGATTCCAGGGATTTGACGGCTGCCTCTGTCGTTCCGCCCTTGGAAGTGACTTCCGCGCGCATCTTCGCGAGATCGCCGTCACCCGTTTGCATCCCTGAATACGCGAGTTGGCCCGCACCATGCAGCGTTGCGATCGCCAACCGCCGTGCCGCGGTCGGCTCGAGGCCCAGGTCGGTGGCGCCCTGCGTCAGCAGCTCCGCCAGCAGAAAGAAATACGCAGGTCCGCTCCCCGACAGAGCAGTGACCACGTCGAGATGGTCTTCCTCGCTGACCCATACAACTTCGCCAACGGCCTGCATCACCTTCTCGGCGATACTGCGCTGCGCGTTGGAGACGCTGGCCGGGGCGTAAAGGCCGGTCGCGCCAGCGCCGACCAGCGCCGGTCTGTTAGGCATGGCGCGTACGACCGGTACACCAGCGCCACACCAGCCTTCCAGTGCCATGGTCCGGATGCCCGCGGCGATCGATATAACCAGCGGTCGGGTCCGTTGTAGCAATGGTTTGAGCGGTGCCAGCACCTCTCCCGCGATCTGCGGCTTGACGGCCACGACAATCACCGACGCCGTCTCGGCCGCGGCTGCGTTGTTGTCCGTTGCCTGGATGCCAAAGTCAGCCGCCAGCGACAGCCGTGCCGCCGCGAAACTCTCACCGACCGAGATGTGTTCCGGGCGGGTGCCGCGGCGGAGCAGGCCGCCGATGAGTGCGCGGCCCATGTTGCCGCCGCCTAGAAATGCGAGTTGCCCGTTGCTCATGTGAGACCGATTGTAACTATTTACTGCGGCGGCGCCGTATTTGTTGCACGCGGGCGCTCGCCAAAGAGCGCCGTTCCAATCCGGACGATGGTGGCGCCTTCCGCAATGGCCGCCTCGAAGTCGCCGCTCATTCCCATGGACAACGTATCGAGTCCGGCGCCTCCCGAATTGAGTTCCTCCAGCGCCCGGCGCATGGCCGCAAACCACATACGCTGGCGCGCAGGATCGTCTTCATCGGGGGGTATACACATCAACCCACGCAGCTTCAGGCGCGGTAAAACGGCCACGGCGGCCGCCAGGGCCGGCAATTCCGTTACCGTGACGCCTCCCTTGGACGCTTCACCGCCAATGTTGACCTGCAGGCAGACATTCAAAGGCGGAGCATGGAATGGCCGCTGCTCTGACAGGCGCTCCGCGATCTTCAGGCGCTCGATGCCGTGGACCCAGTCAAAATGGCTGGCAATCACCTTGGTTTTGTTGGCCTGCAGGCGCCCAATGAAGTGCCAGGTCAGGCCTGGATTCTGACTGACCTCCCGCAGTTCCTCGATCTTCCCCAGCGCCTCCTGAAAATAACTCTCACCAATGTCCCGAACGCCTGCCTCGGCAACCTGGCGGATGCTGTTGGCCGAATGACCCTTGCTTACGGCGAGAAGTGTGACGGAGTCGACACTTCTACCGGCGGCGCGCGCGGCCGATTCAATGCGATTTCGGATGTCTCGAACGTGCTGCAGCGAATTCTGCGGAACCATTAACATATTGGATACGGAACCCCTCCGTTATACTCCTGTTGCGCTCAGATGCAGGTTTAGTGCGTCGCTTGCCGACACCTGCCTCGAGCCCCCTCGCGCTCTAGGAGCTTCCATGGCTGTCGACATCGCGCAACTCTTGGCATTCGCCGTCAAGAACAATGCGTCTGACCTGCACCTGTCCGCCGGCGTCCCGCCCATGATACGGGTCGACGGTGACATGAAGCGCATCAACATGCCTGCCCTTGCCCACAAGGAAGTGCACAGCATGGTCTACGACATCATGAACGACAAGCAACGGAAGGCTTACGAAGAGTTCTTCGAGACCGACTTTTCGTTCGAAATACCCAAGCTGGCGCGCTTCCGCGTCAACGCCTTCAATCAGAACCGCGGCGCCGGCGCCGTGTTCCGCAACATCCCTTCCGTCATCATGTCCCTGGACGACCTGGGTTCGCCCAAGATCTTTCGCGACCTGTGCATGTTGCCCCGTGGCCTGGTCCTCGTCACCGGTCCCACCGGTTCCGGCAAGTCCACCACCCTGGCGGGCATGGTCAATCACTGTAATGACAACCGGCCCGATCACATCATCACCATCGAAGACCCGATCGAATTCGTACACGAGTCCAAGCGCTGCCTGGTGAACCAGCGCGAAGTCCACCGCGATACCCTCGGCTTCACCGAAGCCTTGCGATCCGCCTTGCGTGAGGACCCGGACGTCGTGCTGGTCGGCGAAATGCGCGACCTGGAAACCATCCGACTCGCCCTGACCGCCGCCGAAACCGGCCACTTGGTGTTCGGCACCCTGCACACCAGCTCCGCCGCCAAGACCATCGACCGTATCGTCGACGTGTTCCCCGCGGCTGAAAAAGACATGGTGCGCTCGATGTTGTCCGAATCGCTGCGCGCGGTCATCTCACAGACGCTGTTGAAGAAGATCGGCGGTGGCCGCGTGGCGGCGCACGAGATCATGATTGGCACGCCCGCCATCAGAAACCTGATCCGCGAGGGCAAAATCGCCCAGATGTATTCGGCGATCCAGACCGGCCAGGCTGCCGGCATGCAGACACTCGACCAGTGTCTGACCGAGCTCATGAGCAAGGGCCTGGTGAGTAAGGAAGAAGCTCGCTACAAGGCCCAAAACAAAGACGCGTTGTAAAAGGCGGGATCCATGGATCGCGACCAGGCTATCAAGCTCATGCAGGATCTTCTCCGTCGTGTGACCGAGAAGAAGGCCTCCGATTTGTTCGTGACCGCAGGCTTCCCGCCTGCGATCAAAATCGACGGCGAAGTGCGTCCGCAAAGTGAGCGCGCACTCACCCCCGAACAATCCGCCACCCTGGTCCGCGCGATCATGAACGATCGTCAGACCAAGGAGTTCGACGCCTCCAAGGAGTGTAACTTCGCCATCGCGCCGCCTGGCATCGGCCGGTTCCGCGTGAGCGCGTTCGTCCAACAAGGCGCCGTCGGCTGCGTCATTCGCCTCATCAACGCCAAGATCCCGAGCTTTGAAGAGCTCGATTTGCCGCCCATTCTCAAGGAAGTTGTGCTCTCAAAGCGCGGCCTCGTCATCCTGGTGGGCGGTACCGGCTCCGGTAAGTCGACCTCGCTGGCGGCGATGATCGGCTACCGTAATGAAAAGACCCGCGGCCACATCGTTACCATCGAAGACCCGGTTGAGTACGTCCATCAACACAAGGGTTGCGTCATCACGCACCGCGAGGTGGGCGTCGATACCGACTCTTGGCATACGGCTCTCAAGAACACCCTGCGTCAGGCGCCCGATGTCATCCTCATTGGCGAAATCCGGGACCGCGAGACCATGGAGTACGGCGTTCAGTTCGCCGAAACAGGACACCTGGTGTTGGCGACCCTGCACGCCAACAGCGCCAACCAGGCCCTCGACCGTATCATCAACTTCTTCCCTGACGAGCGTCGCGAGCAGCTCCTGATGGACCTGTCGCTGAACATCCGCGCCCTGATCTCCCAGCGTTTGATCCCCAGGGAGTCCGGCTCCGGCCGCATTGCCTCCATGGAGATTATGCTCAATTCGCCCCTGATCCAGGACCTGATCTTCAAAGGCGAGGTGGCCAAGATCAAGGAAGTCATGTCGCGCAGCACCCGCCTCGGCATGAAGACGTTTGACCAGTCCCTGTACGAGTTGTACGAAACCGGATTCATCTCCTATGAGGACGCCTTGCGCAACGCCGACTCCAAGAACGAGCTGCGCCTGCGCATCAAGCTGGAAAGCAAGCGCGAGGCAAAGAATATCGACGACGGCGGCGCGCTCCAGATTGTGGATGAAGGCGACGAAGGCCGGTCGCTGTAGGAGCGCTTCCCATGGATTCCAACTCACCGGCGGCCAAGAGTTCCTCAGCGCCGAAAGCCAGCCTGGATGCCACGGGCCCCCAGGCGCATCTGCCCCAGGTTGACGCCGCCGGCAGCGGTCACCCGACCCTCAACACCAAGCCGCTGTTCAAATTGATGGTGGAGAAGAAGGCCTCCGACCTGTTCTTCACCTCCAACGCGCCCATCAAGATCAAGATCGAAGGCCAGATCCTGCCCGTCAACAAGCAGATCCTGACCCCCGAGACCGTGCGCCAGACCGCCTTCGCGCTCATGACCCCTGAGCAGCGCGAGCACTTCGTGAACGAGTTTGAGCTCGACTTCGCGATCTCCGAACCCGGCCTGGGCCGCTTCCGCGTCAACGTCTTCATGCAGCGTGGCTTCCCGGCCATGGTGCTCCGCTACATCACCGCCGACATGCCCCGGATCGAGTCCCTCGGCCTCCCGCCGATCATGTCCGACCTGGTGCTCATGAAGCGCGGTTTGATTCTGATGGTCGGCTCCACCGGCTCAGGCAAATCCACCTCGCTGGCGGCAATGATCAATTACCGCAACGAGAACGCCTCCGACCACATCGTTACCATCGAAGACCCGATCGAATTCCTGCACACCAACAAGCGTTCCATCGTGAACCAGCGCGAAGTGGGCATCGACACCAAGTCCTACAACCGCGCCCTGCGCGGTGTGGTCCGCGCCGCCCCCGACGTCATCCTCATCGGCGAGATCCGCGACCGTGAGAGTATGGAGGCGGCGATCAACCTCGCAGGCACAGGACACCTGGTGCTCGCCACCCTCCACGCGAACAACTGCGCGGAGTCCCTGGACCGCATCATCAACATGTTTCCGCGCGAACAGCATAGCCAGATCTTCCTCGACATGTCCCAGTACCTGCGCGCCATCCTGGCGCAGCGCCTGGTGATGGGCCGGGACGGCAAACGTTGCGCCGCTATCGAGGTGATGATCAACACCCCGCACATCTCGGAGCTCATCAAGAAGGGCGACGTGATGGCCATCAAGGAAGCCATCGCTTCCTCCGGCGAGCGCGGCATCCAAAGCTTCGATGTCTCGCTGCGCGATCTCTTCAAGACCGGACGCATTGAGCTGGAAGAAGCGCTCGGTGCCGCCGACTCGCGCGCCAACCTGGAAGCCAAAATCAACTTCGGCTGACATGTGTCCGCTGCGCCGCGGACTCTTCGATCCTGGGCTGAACAGATGCGAGCGAATGTGCTCGTAGGCTGCTTACGTGCTTCGGCGGAGGTCCTTCAACGCATTCCAACGACTTTGTCCAGGCAATCTGTACTCCCAGAATGTCCACCCATTGACTGGATTTCGAGTAATACGCATTGCTGCCGCTGACGGACTGTTGAATCGCTCGTCGTTGTAAATGAGTGCGCCAGAATCGACTCGTGCCAAATGAATTTGGCCCTTATATGTCGCTCGCAGTTCCGTGCCCGCGGGCAACCGCACGCCTTTGGTGACCCAATCCTCAGGGCGTGGACTATTTGATTTCACGGCGGCCGCACTCTGAGGTGGCAGGCGCAGTAGCTGCCGAAGCACGTCATTCTCGCTTACGTCTTCGGTCGGGCGCCTGGCGATGAGGGCCTTATAGACTTCAAAATCGACGTCGATGCTTGGCATAGTGTGAGAATTCTAGCACTAATAGCGCTATTGAACTATTAGTTTAGATGGAGCCCTCAGTTTGCAATCTTGATCCATTGGATGTTTAATAAATTTAACATCAGGTGGCTCCAATGAAGCTCGAGGAAATTGGTCACGAAATCAGGCGCTCGAGGCTGAGCCTTGGCCTTACCCAAGGCGAGCTGGCGGCTGCATCAAATGTCACCCGAACTACTCTCAGCCAGCTCGAGAATGGAGTCATCAAGGACTTGGGGATTCGCAAAGTCGAAGCTATCCTCGAGCAGCTTGGTTTAACGTTTTTGATAGATCGAACGTCGGGGAAAAAGCCTCCAGATTTTCTTCGCCTGGCGAGCACGGCGGCTAGTGTGAGTTTTAAAACTCCAATCTCCGCCGATGAGCTAAGACGGATTCTTCTCACTGGTAAAGTTCCAGCAGACCGTCGAGCTCAGATGCGAGCTCTGTTGGAAGAGTCTCCGAAAACACTGTTAAATGGACTGATCCAACAGATGCGTCGCTCAACAGACCCCGGCAAGCTGGAAAGAAATTTGGCCAGGATTTTGGCTGCCCTCGGCTTGCCGGATGATTCAGGCCAATGGTTGGCGAGACCTGGTGGCTGATCCAGATCTAACTACTTGGGAAACCCTGTTCCAACGAGCGCTCATTCTGATCGATGATGCTCGCTCTTCATCAATGATCCACAGTTTCTCGGTTATCTGAGCCCTCGACTGAGTACGGCTGCGGAGTCACTCACGTCCGACTATTCCGAAGACACCAACTTTGTAAAGCTCGCCTTTCCTGAGGGCGAAATAGACTTCGTGGCTGCGCCTCCAATTACATCGACTCCGGCGCAGCCGGAAATACTCTTCGGCCGGGAGTTTCTTGTGGAAACGTCGGCGGAAATTGTAGGTAAGAAGATCTGGCATCGAGGACCGCAGATCACGGCACGCGATATCTTTGATTTTGCCATGGTCGCCGAGCGGGAGCCGGAGGTGATGCAGGAGATCGCGGACATTCTGCGAACTCGGCGTGAGGCAGTCTTGGATCGTATTGGCAAGCACGAGCAATGGCTACGCTCAAGAGGGCTTAATTCGGAAAGTATCTCCAAATCGCGCCGGCTGACCTCACCCCCCAAACACCGCATACCCATCAAACACCGGCCCATCCACACAAACCCGCTTCATAGCCGGCCCATCCGCCGTCTGCACCGCGACAGTGCACCCCGCGCACCCACCCACAGCACAGGCCATAAACTCTTCCAGCGAAACCTGACACGGCACCCCATACGCCCGTGCCACCTTCACTGTGGCCTCCAGCATCGGCGTAGGCCCGCAAGCAAAAACCTCCACCTCCTGCAGCACAGACGGTTCCAGCGTCCTCAGCCACGAATCAGCGAGCTGAGTAACAAACCCATCAAAGCACCCAGGAAAATCCGACCGCGTAGCGAGCCGGCTGGCGACCCCCCACTCATCCAGCAAAGGCATGCAAGCAATGCTGCCATCGGGAATCCCGCTAACAAATATCTTCGAAGGCCGCGTCCGGAAGGGAAAAGGAATCTCCGACCCCATCAGCACCAACGGCTGCCATCGGGCATCCGTGCGCGCCCGCAGCCGATCAGCCAGAAACACCATCGGCGGTATCCCAACACCACCGCCAATCAGCAGCGCCCGCGGCCGCTCCGGATGGGGCGTAAACCCGATCCCGATGGGCCCCAACGTGCTGATCTTCTCGCCAACCTTACGCGCGGCGAGATGCTGCAGTCCCGGCCCCTGCACCTTGTAGAGAATCTCAACCCAACCCTTCTCCGCGTCCACGCGCATGATCGACAACGGCCGTCGCATGGGAATGGCGGGATCACATGTCAGGTGAACGAAGCTCCCAGGCACCGCGTGGGCAGCGCACTTGGGCGCCTCAACCCGCAGCACCATCTGCTCGCCATCAAAAGCGGTGTGCTGAAGCACCACCGCATCCTCGAGGAAAATAGTCCCGCGATTGTTCTTACTCATGCCTCAGTCGTCGCCCTCAATGCTGCCGCCGCGCGACCCAATCACATCCGCCAATACCGCCATGCGAACCGCCACCCCATTGCGCACCTGATCGCGAATCACCGACTGCGGCCCGTCAGCCACATCGGACGCAATCTCAATCCCCCGATTCATAGGCTGCGGATGCATGACAATGGCATCCGGCTTCGCGTGCGCCAACTGCTCCGCGGTCAATCCATACTGCGCAAAGTACCGATCCGCATCAGGCAAATCCGCCTGCCCCATGCGTTCCCTCTGAATGCGCAACATCATCACAACATCCACCCCACGAACCCCGTCGGTGAGCGACGTATGCCGCGCACACCCCGCAAACTCATCGTCTGCCGGCATCAATGCGGGTGGTGCAATGATCCGAATATCGGGCGCCCCCAAAGTCCGAAACGCATGGAACGACGATCGCGCGACGCGCGAATGACGGATGTCGCCAACGATAGCGATCGACAGCCCTTCAAACCGCCGCTTGTATTGCCGAACAGTCAGCGCGTCGAGCAACCCCTGCGTGGGATGCGACACATGAGCCTCACCAGCGGATAGCACGCTGACATGTGGCGCAACATTCGCAGCTACGAGACCGGGCACACCAGGCTCAGCATCCCGAATCACCATCACATCAACGTGAAGGGATTGCAGCGTGTAAACCGTATCCAACATGCTCTCGCCCTTGGTGCGAGAAGAGAGCTGCATTTCCAGATTCACGACATCTGCGCCGAGCCGCTTGGCAGCCAATTCGAATGACACGCGAGTGCGAGTGGAGGGTTCGGTAAACAGATTGGCGACCGTGACACCGCGAAGACCATCCCCAATGGGCGGCGCCACACCCAGCGGTCGAACGAACGTTTGCGCCTTGTTCAGCAGCCGCTCAATCTCGGCCCGCGACAACGCCTCCAGCGTCAGCAAATGGCGCAGAGATCCATCCGATCGCCGCTGGTCAACCTCTGTATCACTCATTTGATCAAACCCTCACCGGCGAACCAACGCTCCAGAATCACTGCGGCCGCGGCACTATCGATGTCCTCGCGCCGGATCCGCTTTCGGCGCTCGCCACTGGCGCGCTGAGCTTTCAACGCTTCGTTCGCTTCCAGGGAAGACCAGCGCTCGTCCACCATGTTGACCGGTAACCCGAAGCGCTTTTCGAGCTCGGCGGCGAAGCGGCGCGCTGCGGGCGCTATCGTGCCCGGAGTGCCGTCCGCATTATACGGTGCTCCGACAATGAGAATTCGAGGACGAAGCGAGCGCAGCTCGCGCTCGATCGCGGTCCAATCAGGTCCACTGTGAGAGACGGCGACCGCAGAACGCGGCGCCGCGGTGCGAGTGAGGGTATCGCCGGAGGCGAGCCCTATCCGTTTGAATCCGAAGTCAAACGCTAGAACAATCGAAACGCTCGGGCCCGCCGATACGCCCTCAGGCATGCCCTGCCACAAGCGAAAGCCGCTCGACATCAATCCCCATCAACCGCCACGCCCCATGCCACCGCTCTTCGAACGGAAGTTCGAACACAACGCGAGCGTCCACAGGCATCGTGAGCCAGGCGTTCTCGCGCATCTCACGCTCCAACTGCCCGGACTCCCACCCAGCGTATCCAAGCGCGATGAAGGCGTCAGTGGGGCCTTCGCCCTTAGCCATCGCGGCCAGGACGTCGCGAGAAGTCGTCACCTGGATGCTGTCAGACACTTTGTGAGTGTGGTCCCACTTGCCGCCCGGACGATGCAATACGAACCCGCGATCCGTATTCACCGGACCGCCGCGCAGGACCGGCAGCTCCGCAATCGAATCATTCGTCGGCTCGAGCTTCATCTGCGAGAGCACGTCCGACAATTTCATGGGCAGCGGCTTATTCAAGACAATCGCCAACGCACCCTTGTCCGAATGCTCACAAATCAACGCGACGGTCTGGGAGAAGTTGGGATCGGCGAGGGAGGGCATGGCGATCAACAAATGATTCGTCAGGCTCGCGCTGGGATCGGTGCTCGCCTCGGTGTCCTGCACATCGGTCAGCGGGGGTCCGCCGAGGATGCTGCTCCTGCTTTCTTTATCACCCATACCCTCAGTATGCGGACGGCGGGCGGCTTGCTCAAGGAACTGTCGAGACGGCCCCGCCTTTCAGGCGTCCCCCGACGAACTGCCACTCGTAGGCAAAGCGCAACACGCGGTAATCGTGGGCCAATTCCGGCGGGAACGGATCGAAAGGGCTTGCCAGCTTCAATATCTCCAAGGCCGCGTTATCGAGCTCCGGATAGCCGCTCGAGGTGCGGATGACGGCCCTGTCGAGCTTTCCGCTGGAATCGATGCCCACCTCAATGACCGGACTGGCCTTCACGCCCAATGTGCGCGCCGCGGTCGGATAGTGGATCGTGCCGACCTTCTCCACCTTGCGGCGCCAGGAATCGAGGTAGGGCGCCAGCGTAGCGGCCCGCGTATCTGGGGTAATCCACAGCTCGTCCCGCTTGGGCCCGCGCAGGGTCGCAGGCCCGTTCTCGTCCTCAGGCCCGGGCTGATTAGAATTCTGCTCCTGCAGCAGCAGCGGTCTGTTCTGCGCCACGCCGGCATTTCCGTTGTCCGCCAAATAGCGCACTTCCGCATGCCAGGCCGTTGTCGAAATGACGCGGTCGGCCCGATTGCCGGCCACCTCGCCTCGCTCCGACAAAGAATCTCCCCCCTCCATACCCTCATGCGCTGGAATCGGGATCGAAGAGGAGGGGTTACGTGGGGCGACGGATTCCTGGGTGTTTCCGGACCCCAGTTGCGTGCGCTGCGCGAGATACGTTGCCGAATCGTTGCGCTCCGCCTCCGGAACTTCGTCAGAGACGAGCAGCACCTGTAGCCCAGGGGCCGATTTAGTGCCGCCAATCGCTGAGTTGAACGTCAGCCCCAATATGATGATCCCGTGCAAGAGCGCCGCCAGGAACAGCATCGTCAGCAACCGATCACGTGTCGGTGCCTTTCCTTCCCGCAGCGCTAGGGCACGAGGCGGCATAACGCTACGCTCGACGTTCCGCGCGCGCTTTCAGCCGGCGCTCAATGGCCTGCATCAGCAGATCGCCGATGTTGAGACCGAATTGCTTATCCAACTCGCGAATGCCGGTAGGGCTCGTCACATTGATTTCAGTCACGTAATCGCCAATCACATCGAGCCCCACGAACATCATCCCCTTGGCTGCCAACTCCGGCCCGATCTGACCGGCGAGCCAACGATCACGCTCGTTCAGCGGTCGGCCCACGCCGGTCGCGCCCGCAGCGAGATTACCCCGATTGTCGTTATCCGAGGGTATCCGCGCGAGTGCATACGGCACAGGCTCGCCATCAATCAGCAGCACCCGCGAGTCACCCGTCTTGACGATATCCGGGATGTATCGCTGTGTAATCGCATAGCGGTGTCCGTAGTCAGTCAACGTCTCGAACACGACATTCATGTTTTTGTCATGCCGCTCCAGCACGAAGATGGACCGTCCGCCCATGCCGTCGAGCGGCTTGCACACGATCTTCCCGTGCAGGGCCAGAAACGCCTCCATGTCTTTCATGTCGCGAGTAATGAGCGTTGGCGCGCAACATTGCGGAAACCATGCCGTGTAGACTTTCTCATTCATGTCGCGCAGGCCCTGCGGCCGGTTGACGACGAGACAGCCCTCCATTTCGGCTCGCTCGAGAATGTAGGTGCTGTAGATGTATTCTGTGTCGAAAGGCGGGTCTTTCCTCATGAGAATGGCGTCGAGTTGACCCAATCTCTCCAGGTGAGGTTCTCCTAACGTGAACCAGTCGTTGGCGTCGGGGCGGACAGTGAGGTTTCTACCGACCCCGAAGGCCACGCCGTCGCGCAGGGTCAGGTGACTCTGTTCGAAGTAGGTGAGATGGAAGCCGCGAGCGGCAGCAGCAAGGAGCATGGCGAGAGTGGAGTCCTTGGCCCACTTGATGTGGCCAATGGGATCCATCACGACACCGAGACGTATGGGTTCAGTCATTACATTTCCTCGACAGGAGGTCTGATTATGCTCACGTCAGCGCGAATATGTCCGCCCCGGCGTCCCCGCCCGCCGACCTTCGAAAAACGTGACGCGCATGGCATAGCAGGGGGTGTACCGATATGTTAAAACGCGAGCTGCGCTTGTCTGTGCTCCCCACACTATGCAGCCAAGCAAAGGTAAGGAGTTGCCCCACACCGTGACCGGCAGCAACACGAAGCTCCAGGGCTTGAAGGTCCTGGTGATCGACGACAGCAAGACGATCCGCCGTACGGCCGAGACCCTCCTGGCGAAAGAGGGGTGCGAGGTCTTTACGGCCATTGATGGGTTCGATGCCCTCGCGAAAATCGCGGATCATCAGCCTGACATCGTGTTCGTCGACATCATGATGCCGCGCCTCGACGGTTATCAGACCTGCTCGCTCATCAAGCACAACAAGGTTTTCCGCTCCATTCCCGTCATCATGCTGTCCTCCAAGGATGGCCTGTTCGATCGCGCGCGAGGCCGGATCGTCGGCTCCGAGCACTATCTGACCAAGCCGTTCACGAAAGACGAGCTCCTGAGCGCCATCGAGACGCATATCGGGAGATGATGGAATGCCGCTGATATTGATCGTCGACGACTCTCCCACCGAAGTGCACGTCATGCAGAAGGCGCTCGAGAAGCACGGCTATCGCACGGCTGCGGCGGCCGACGGCGCTGAGGGTGTACGTCTCGCGCGCGAGATGAGTCCCGACCTGATTTTCATGGATATCGTCATGCCCGGCATGAACGGTTACCAGGCCACCCGGGCCCTGGCGAACGATCCGAAGACCCGCACGATTCCCATCATCATGGTGACTTCGAAGGGCCAGGAGACCGATCGCATCTGGGGGCTGCGCCAGGGTGCCATTGATTACATGGTGAAGCCGGTGTCGCCCGACCAGCTCGTCGCCAAGGCCCAGGCGACGTTGTCCGCATGACTGCTTCACTCAAGTCCTTACGCGATCGCCCCTTTGAGCTGCTGGCCGAGCTGGAAAGGCGCGGCCGCGCGGTTTCGGCCCAGGTCGCCCAGGAAGGCTCCTCCGGCAAGGAATGGGTTGGAGTTGCGCTGCGGATGGCCGGGGACCTTTACCTGGTTGCCCGCGAGGAAACGCGCGAGGTGTTGGGTGTACCCACGAGCATGACTCGCGTCCCCGGCGCCAAGAACTGGATAAAGGGACTTGCGAATGTTCGAGGAACTCTTCTGCCGATCATTGATCTGCGCCTTTTTCTGGGAAGTGGCATGACGCCGCTGAGCCGGAACACGCGCATCGTGGTGGTGAACCACCGCGAAATCCCTGCAGGGCTCCTGGTAGATGAAGTGCTCGGTTTCCGACGCTTCGCCGAGGGTGAGTTTTCTGGCGATGCACCACCGACGGTTGCGCGCTGCGAGCGATACCTGGCGGGCGCGTTCAAGCGCGCCAATGAACAGTGGCCCGTGCTCAATCTTCGCGCCGTGCTCGAGAGTACGGCCTTCTCCGAGGCCGCAGCATGAGCTCCGTCGGAACACCCAAAATCGGCGGGAATCTCACGATCCTCCTGGCCGCGGTGGCCGGACTGGTGCTGGCCAGTGTCATCGCCTACTACTTCGTCGGCGGCCGCAGCGCCGCGCCAGCGGCTCCAACGGTCCCCGTGGACTCTCTGTATGGACTGGCCATCGACGCTGAGAATGCCGTCGGTGGTGAGCCTGCAGCCATCACCGCTTTCCAGAACCAGTTGGGTCAACTCAAGGATGAGGCCGCTCATGATACAGGCGCGCCCTATACAAAGGATCCGCGTTTCGGCCGTCTCTTGACCAACGCCGGGGCCGTGTTGACGGCGCAAAGCTCCTTGGCTGATGCCAGCTCGGCAGCGCGCGACACCCGCATTCTGGTCCCCAAGTTATTGGCTGAAGTTTCATCGGTTGCGAGCGGCTTGTCGGGCCCCAGCCTGGAGAATGCAACACGCGCCCTCGAGCGGTTTGAGTTGCGCGCTCAACGCCTGCAGCTCGACGTCACTGCGCTGGCTGCCGGGGCCGCGAATCCCAGCCAGGCAGCTCAGCGTCTGGCTGAAAGCGCTGACTATCTTGGTCAGGTGATACAGGGTTTGATGGGCACGAGCCCCAGCCTCGGTCTTCCGCGTCTGACCGGTGCAGAGGGCGAGAAACGCCTCAAGACTCTCGACAATCTGTACACAGAATTGAACGCTGCGGTGCGCCGTGCCGTTGCCGCCGCTCCTGCATTGCCCGCTGCTCAGGCTGCAGCGCGAGCTGTAACAACTGACGCCCGTGCTCTCGCTGCCGAAGGTGCGTCAACGGCTCCGGTCGCTGAGACCAGCAAGGTTCCAAAGTGGATTCCCGTGGTGATTGCGGTGCTCGCGCTGTTGGTCGTACTGGCGTGCATCGTGGCCGCCGCACGCCTGCGCCAGACTGTTGACCATCAACGGTTGGCTGTAGAGACGCAACGCAAGGAAAACGACCGCAACCAGCAGGCGATTCTCCGATTGCTCGACGAACTGTCGAGCCTCGCAGATGGCGATCTCACCGTGCAGGCAACGGTTACGGAAGACATTACCGGCGCAATCGCCGACTCTATCAACTATGCAGTCGACGCTCTGCGCGGACTGGTGACCACCATCAACCAGTCAGCCATCCAATTGGACAGCGCAACCCGGCAAACGCAGGCCCTCTCCGGACACCTGGCGAAAGCCAGCGGCGCGCAATCCAAGCAGATCGCCTCCGCTACGGAGTCCGCGGGCGGAATGGCCTCGTCGGCTGAGGAAGTGTCTGGCAACGCTGAGCGTGCGGCGGACGTCGCGAGGCACTCGGTGGAAGTGGCGCACAAGGGCGGCGACGCTGTGCGACGCACTATCGATGGTATGAACACAATCCGTGAGACGATCCAGGAGACGTCGAAGCGCATCAAGCGCCTGGGTGAGAGCTCGCAGGAAATCGGCAACATCGTTGAGCTGATCAATGACATTGCCGAGCAGACGAATATTCTGGCGTTGAATGCCTCCATTCAGGCTTCGATGGCCGGTGAGGCGGGGCGTGGATTTGCGGTGGTTGCGGACGAGGTGCAACGGCTCGCGGAGCGGGCTGCGAATGCGACCAAGCAAATCGAGGTGCTGGTTCGCACGATTCAAACGGATACGAACGAGGCGGTTGTCTCCATGGAGCGGAGCACGACCGATGTCGTGGGTGGAGCGTTGCTTGCTGAGAACGCGGGTGCCGCTCTGGAGGAGATCGAGCAGGTGTCGAATCAGATAGCCAGCCTGGTGCAGAACATATCCGGCAGCTCCCGTCAGCAGACGGGCGCCGCGCAGAACATTGCTCGCAACATGCAGGTTCTGAAGGAGATCAGTGCACAGACGGCCGAGTCGACCCATGCCACGTCGGCCGCTATCGCGAAGTTGGCCGAGTTGTCCGCGGGCCTGCGAAAAGCCGCCGCCGGATTCCGCTTGCCGGGCACGACTGCCGAGCCCATTGGCGCGACCGGTGCTTTCAAACGCCTGGACGAAAACAAAGCTGCTGCCCCTGTACGCCCGGTTTCGGCGTACGGCGGCACCTGAACCCGCTCGAGAGTTTTCATGCCGGAAGTCGCTTCCCAGACGCTGGATTTCGTCGGCCGCGAGCTGAATGTCACGCTCGCGGAGGCGCGTACGGCGCTCGAAAACTACGTCGAGCAACCTGACAACATCAACCTGCTCGAACGCTGTACCCAGGAGCTTCACCAGGTCCAGGGTGTGCTGCGGGTGCTGGAAATCTACGGCGCCGCGCTGTTGGCCGAGGAAATGGAGCAGGTGGCGAGCTACCTGTTGCAGACCGCTTCCGAGCGCAAGAGCCAGGCGGAGAGCCTCGATGCGCTGATGCGCGCGATGGTGCAGTTGCCGAGTTATCTGGAGCGCGTCCTGGCCGGTGGCCGCGACCTGGCGCTCGTGTTGCTGCCTCTGTTGAATGATCTTCGGGCCGTGCGCGGCAGCGCGCTGTTGTCCGAAGGTACCTTGCTGCTGCTCAACCTGAAGTCCGACAAACAGGCCCAACCCGTCGCAGCCGCCCCCGGCGAACCGCCGTTGACGGTCGAGCAATGGGGTCGCCGCCTGCGCGCGCGATTCCAGGTGGGCCTCATCGGTTGGATCCGCGGTGAGCGCGTTGAGCAGAATCTCGACATTCTGGCGGCGGTTGCCCAGAAGCTCGAACAGATTGCGACCCGCCAGCCGGTGTTTCAGTTGTGGTGGGTGACTGGGGCGGTTATTGAGGCGTTGCAGGAGAACGGGCTGGAAGGCGGCGTGTCCGTCAAACGCCTGTTGGGCTTGGGCGATCGTGAAATCCGCCGCTTGTATGAGCAGGGTGAAGCGCGTTACGCGCAAACGCCCGCCGTTGAGCTGCTGAATAACTTGTTGTATTACGTCGGCCGCGCCGAATCGAACGGCCCGCGAGTACAGGCTGTCAGGGCCTCCTTCCGGTTGCAGGAGCTGCTTCCGGTCGACGAAAGCATCGAGCAGGAGCGCGAGAACCTGTCTGCGCCGAGCGTCAAGCTCATGCAGACCGTGGCTGTCGCGATCCGCGAAGACCTGTCGAAGGTCAAGGACGTTCTGGATATCTTCGTCCGCCGCGGCGCGGGCCAGCCGAAGGAGCTCGCTCCCCAGGTGGAGATGCTCCGCAAGATCGGCGACACCCTGGGCGTGTTGGGTCTGGGCGAGCTGCGCGGCAACGTTCAGGTTGAGACCGAACGCCTGGAAAAGATTGTCGACGGAACACTGCCCGCCGACGAATCCACGCTCGTTCAGATCGCCGCCACTCTCATTGGGGTGGAGGACAAACTCGACAGCCAGCTCGTCGGCCTGATCCGGCCGAAGCAGGCGACCGATCTCGAAGAGGACGAGGACAACGATTTCCAACAGGTACAGGCCGCGGTACTGCGCGAATGTATCCTGAACCTCGCGCGCATCAAGGAATCCATCAGCCAGAATGTCGGTGGCACCTTGGACGCCGCCGGCCTCGATGCCTGGCAGGAGTTGATGCGCGGACTCAAGGCCGGCCTGCTCATGTTGGGCAAGGCTCGCGCGGTTGAGGTCATTGAGGGCATCACCGGTCAGTTGAAGCGGGTAATGCAGCCGGGCGGGCAGGGTCTGCCACCCGGGTTCATGGACCGCCTTGCGGATGCGATTGTCAGTGTTGAGTACTACATGGAGACGCTGCAGGCCGGCCGCAGCGACCCGTGGTACATGCTCGACAACGCCCAGGCGTGCGTGCAGGCGCTGGAGCAACAGGCGACTCCGGTCGTCCCGACGCTGCCACCCGTTGAGCCGTCCGCCTACGCCAAGACCCTGCAGATTTCGCCGAAGGTCGTGTTTGGAGCGGAATCCGACCCAGCTTCGACCCTGGTCGGCGCCCAAACACAGGCGCATACACGTACCAGCGTGCCGCTGACCGAAACAGCCGACCCCGAGCTGGTGAAGTTGTTTATTGAGGAAGCGCACGAAGAGCTGGCCAAGATCAAAAAGTTCTTCCCGGCCTGGGATCTGAATCCCATGGAGCGCGAGGCCCTGGTCACGGTGCGCCGCTCCTTCCACACCCTGAAAGGCAGCGGCCGCATGGTCGGCGCCCGCGAGCTGGGTGAGTTCGCCTGGTCCATTGAGAATTTGTTGAATCGCGTGTTGGACAACACGCTGACGCGCTCACCGGCGATTGTGGATGTGTTGCGCGACTCCGTGAACGCGCTGCCGGAGATGATTGAGCAGCTCGAGACCGGCCGCGCGCCGCGCATCGATCCGGCCGCGATCGCTGCGCGAGCTAACGCGCTTGCTTCAGGTAAGCCGGCGTCTGCCGCTGGCGCTGCGCCTGCTAGTGGCACGCTCACGGCCGCAATTCCGTCTCTCAGCGGCGCGACGGAAAAGACGCAAGTCATTCCGCCGCCGGCCGCCGCCTCCGCGGGTGGCGGGTCGTCCGCCGGGCACGATGCGAGGCACGGCGCTGCCACCGCCGGCCACGGCCCTGGCGCCGCCGGCCACGCCCCTGCCACCGCCGGCCACGGTGCCGCCGATTCGTTGACCGCCACTGTCAGCGCCACCAACGTGGTGCCGATGCCCGTTGCGCCAAAGTCGGGCGCGGCCGCTCCCACGCCGCCCGTGGCTCCCGTTGCTCCCGGCGTCACGCCACCGAAGGGCCCCACGTTCGCCCAAAGCGTAACCGCCTCCGACTTCGCTCATACACAGACAATTGTCAGCGCTCAGCCGCCCCAGTCCCTGCAAGGGCGGGACGCACAGCCGTCGATTGCGGAACCCTTCAGCGCCGATGCCAAGTACAGCGCTGACTTCAGTTCAGAAGGCGATTTGGACCTCGAATTCCCGGGGCCGACCGAAGCGCAACCCGAAACTGAATCCGCCCCGACCGGGGACAGCCTCACCGCCGATCTCAACAACCTCGACCTGCTGCTGCCCGAAGAGCCGTCTGCTGAAGCGCCCTCGGCTGAAGCGTCGTTTGTGTTGGGGGAGAATTTTCTATCGGGTGATGGTGAGGGCGAAGGTATCGTTGGCTCCGCCGGGCACGCCGCTAGCGCTGCCCCCGCTGCTGGCGCAGACGCCGACCACGGCGCTTCTGACCATGATGCCTCCGCATCCGCTGACCGCGCTGCCCATGGTGTCGGTGCCCACGGTGCTTCTGACCATGATGCCTCCGCAGCCGCCGACCCCGCTGCTCATGGTGCCGGTGCCCACGGCGCTGCTGACTATGGCGGCGCTGATGCTGCCCACGCGGCTCCAACTCACGGTGATGCGGCCCATGGTGCTGCGGCTCGCGGCGATGCGCTCCACGGTACCGCTGGTGCCGCCGC
Organism: Pseudomonadota bacterium; assembly: GCA_018241505.1. Classification (GTDB taxonomy): domain Bacteria; phylum Pseudomonadota; class Gammaproteobacteria; order Steroidobacterales; family Steroidobacteraceae; genus 13-2-20CM-66-19. The sequence continues at coordinate 63,748 of JAFEDS010000033.1, forward strand.
GGCTGCCGCTGCTTCGAATGTCAGCGCTGCTGACCATGGTGCCGCCGCGGCCGCTGGCCGTGCCGCTCACGAAGCTGCAACTCACGGTGATGGGACGCTCGGCTCCACTGGTGCCGCCACCCATGGCGCCCCCGGCGACGCCCATGCCCCAGTCGCCCACAGCGCTGTCGACCACCGTGTCGCTGACCACGGCGCCCAGGTCGAAGATCCAGTAGCCGCGCAGTCCGGCCCCGATGATGTCCTACGTGACATCTACTCCCGCGAAACGGCGAACCATGTCGCGACCGTGCGCGCCTACCTCGACCGCGAGGAAGGCATGCCGGAGGCACATGCCATTCCCGAAGAAGTTTACCGAGCCTGCCACACGCTGTCGGGCAGCTCGAAAATGGCTCAGGCGCGCCACGGCATCCGCCTCGCCGAGCCGCTCGATCATTGGTTGCGCCGCGTATTCAACAGCGGCCTGGGACTCCTGAATCAGGATCTACACCTGTTGTCCGATTGCATGATGGCCATGGAAGCCGTCGTCACGCATCTGGACGAAGTGACAGGTTATTTCCAGAACCACCAGGTCCTGATGGATCGCATTGCCCAGGCCGAGAAAGTCCTCGACCAACGCATTGCGCAGGCGTCTGAAGAGCAGGCCGACACGTCTGTGTCGGGCGAAGAGGACGAGCTGTCCGAGGACGCCGGTGATTTCGATCCTGAAGTGGCATCGATCTTCTGCGAAGAAGCGATGGAGCTCATTGAGGTCTGCGAAAGCGCGCTGGCCGAATGGCGATTGGAGCCCAGCAGTGCCGATTACCGATCGGCCCTCAAGCGTCCGCTACACACATTGAAGGGTGGCGCCCGCATGGCGGGCATCACGGCGATGGGCGACTTGTCACACGAGTTGGAAACGCTCGTCATGCAGGTCGACAACGGTTCCGTTCCCATCACAGACGCCGTGTTTGATGTCATCCAGGCGAGTCTGGATGAGTTGGCCCGGATGCGCGAGGCTGTTGCGAATGGCCGGCGCGTTTCTTCCGCGCGGCAAATGATCGCGCGCATTCACGCTTTGTCGAAGCCCGGCAGTGCCGCTGCTGCTCCTCCCGCGGCAGCCGCTCCGACCGCCAAACCGGTAGCACCTAAGGGTGAGCTGTTCAGACGCGCCAGCAATCAACCAACGGCAGCACCCCCAGCCCCACAGTCCTTTGCTCCGCCGCCACCCGCGCTGACACCGGCGGAGCAGGAAACGGCAGCGGCTGACGACGAGTCCGAAGTTGCGGACGACGGCCCCGCTGGTGTCGAGCTGCGCTTCGATGACCCCGAGGCTGCTGCCGACTTCGAGGCCGCACGCGCTGAAATAGCCGCCGCTGATAGCGAAGCCGCCGCCGCGGAAGCTGACTTGCACGGCACGGATCTGCCCCCCGACGCCGAAACCCAACTCAACCGTGCACTGCCTCCGCAGCCGTCACTGCCCGACACACTCGTCGCGCAGATGCCCGATTTCGAGCCCGTACAAACCGCCGAGCCCGCTCCCGAATTTGACACGGCCGCCACTTCTGAGCCCACGAGCGGCGATCTTGCCGCCGAGCTGCTCGCCAGTTATCCGACGACGGAACAATCAGGCGAAGTGCAGGTTGCCGGTGAGACCGACTCCGGCAGCTACGATTTGAGCGGAAGCGAGCTCGCTGACCTGACCAACGATCTCTCAGCGTCCTTCGCTGACCGCGGCGCCGGCGATGGGCACGGCGAACGCGAAGCCAGCGGTGACCATGCCGCCGACGCTGAGCACGCAGCCGACGGCCAGGACGCACCTGACGGCCAGCACGCTGCCGACCGCCACGTTGCAACCGACTACATGACAGCCCGCGATTCCGCGGCGAACGAGGAAGTCAGCCCCGTTCAGTCGTGGACTCCCGAGTCAACGCAGGAAACCCCGAACCTCGGCGACATCGATTCCGGCCGCAGTGGCTTCTCTGCATTCGCGCAAGAAACTCCGCTGTCGGAGGATCAACCTGCTTCCTCCGAGCCAGCAGTAGCGTCCTTCGAGTCATCCGACGGCAGCACTCACGACGCCGCAGAATCGCTGCTTGGAAACTGGGCGAACCCCGGTGGCGGAGAGCCCGCGCCAATCTGGCCAGCCGAAGCCGAGCCCGCACCACACGAGGGACATGCGACCGACGAAGCGTCCGCTTCCGAGCGCGAGTCCGGCACCGCGCATGACGGTGCATTTACTCCCGAGCACTCAGAGTTTGATGCTGCGGCAGCATCGGCTGAAGCCGAGCACGGGGCTCCCGAAGCATACGCATCGCTCGAGGCGTACGCGCCCGAGGCCCATGGGCTGCCGCATACCCAACAGGCTGCCGCCGCATCGCAAGCAGCAGACAGCCCGTCAGCGTATGACCGGTCAGCACACGACCAGTCAGCGAGCGAACGGTCAACGCATGAGCAGTCGACGCCCGAGCAGTCTGCGAGCGCCCACGCGCATCAGCAGCCAGCGCACGACCGCCCAGCGAGCGAACAGTCAGCGTATGACCAGCCAGACACGCAGCAGTCATCAGCGCCGACACCCGCCGGCGCTACCACCGCAGCCAAGTCCGTCTCGGCCAATCTGACCCGCGGCGACTCCAAGAGCGAAGATGGCTTGGTAGCTCCCCAGGCCGTGCCGCCAGGCCGCGACCCCGTCGCTCCCGCCGAACGGCAGGAGATGGCGCGCGTCGACGCGGAGTTGCTCGACCAACTTCTGAACATCTCGGGCGAGGCGAGCATTGCACGCTCCCGTCTGGAGCAGCAGCTCGGCTCAATCGACTTCAACCTCGGCGAGCTGTCACGTACGGTGACGCGCTTGAAGGAGCAGTTGCGCAACCTCGAAATCGAGACGGAAGCGCAGATCCTGCACCGTCACGAGGACGAGTCCAGCCACCGCGGCGATTTCGATCCGCTGGAGCTCGACCGCTACTCTTCGATCCAACAGTTCTCCCGCGCACTGGCCGAGACCGCCAACGACGTCGGCAGCATTCAGCAGTTGCTCGAGAATCTGGGTAAAGAGACCCAGAACCTGTTGCAGCAGCAAGCGCGAACCATCACCGAGCTGCAGAACGGCCTCATGCGCACCCGCATGGTTCCGTTCCAGCGTCACGTTCAGCGTCTGTCACGTATCGTCCGCCAAGCCGCGGCCGACACGGGCAAAAAAGCAGAGCTGGTAGTGGAGGGCGCCTCCGGCGAACTCGATCGTCAGGTGTTGGAGCGCATGTTGCCGCCGTTTGAGCACATGCTGCGTAATGCTGTGGTCCACGGCATTGAGAAGCCGCTCGCGCGCGCTGCTGCGGGTAAACCTGAGGCCGGCAAGATCGTCCTCGAGCTGCATCGCGAAGGCGCCGAAGTCATGGTGCGCTTGATCGACGACGGCGCCGGCATGAACCTCAAGGCTATTCGTGACAAGGGCGCGGCACTCGGTCTCATCACCCCTGGCCAGACCATCAGCGACGAAGACGCCATGCAGCTCATCCTCGAGCCGGGTTTCTCGACCGCTGGGACGATCACACAACAGGCCGGCCGCGGTGTCGGCATGGACGTGGTCGCGACCGAGATCAAACGTCTCGGCGGCGCGCTCCATATGGAGACAAAGCTCGGGCAGGGCACTGTCTTCACGATTCGGCTGCCGTTTACCCTCGCGATCAGCCACGCGCTCGTCGTACGTACCGGCGACGAATTCTACGCACTGCCACTTCCGACGGTCGAAGGCGTGTTGCGTCTATCGAAGGCGGAAGTGCTGGCTCACCTCGGCAAAGACGCATCGGCGTTCGACTACGGTGGCCAGAAGTACCGATTCCAACATCTCGCGGCTTTCGTTCAGCTCGAAGCGTCTCCGCTCCCCGAACAGGACGTCACCATTCCAGTGGTCCTGGTACGCGCTGGCGAGCACTCGACGGGTCTCGTTGCCGACGAGTTAGTCGGTAGCCGCGAAATCGTGGTGAAGTCCGTCGGTCCGCAGATCTCCAGCATCCGTGGAATTTCTGGCGCGACCATTCTCGGCGATGGCCGCATCGTCATCATTCTCGACATCGGCGCGTTGGTGCGTGCAGAGTGGCGCGGACGTTCACAGACTGCGCCGGTCGCGCTGAAAGACAAGAGCGACAAGCGCACGTTCGCAATGGTCGTCGACGACTCGATTACCGTCCGCCGCGTGACGCAGCGCTTGTTGGAGCGCAACGGGATGCGCGTGCTGACTGCGCGCGATGGTATGGACGCCGTGACCCTCCTTCAGGACAACGTTCCAGACATCATCCTGCTCGATATCGAGATGCCGCGTATGGACGGGTACGAAGTCGCCGCGCATGTGCGCAACGATCCGCGACTCAAGGATGTTCCGATCATCATGATTACGTCGCGCGTAGGCGAGAAGCATCGCGCACGCGCGATCGAGCTGGGTGTGGATGACTACCTCGGTAAGCCATACCAGGAAGCGCAGTTGCTGGACGCGATCGCCCCGCTGGTCGAGCGCAATCGCGCGCAAAGCGGCTCGTACGAACGCCTCAGCGGCGACGCGCGGGTCTAACATCGTGAGCAACCACCATGGCTGAGCGCGTCACTGAAATCTACAGTCTGCTCGTCCCTATCACTGACGGCCGACTCATCATCCCGCGCGCCTGTGTGGCCGAAGTCGTGGGCTTTCAGGTCCCATCGGAAATGACCGGTGCCCCGCCCTGGTACATTGGCACCTTCCCCTGGAGCGGGAAAGCCATCCCGCTGGTGTCATTTGAAGGCGCCTGCGGCCAAATGATCCCACCCGCTTCCGGCCGGACCCGTATCGTGATCTTCCACGCCCTGGGTACCCGTGTTGAAGGTGGCAACTTCGGCATCGTCTCTCAAGGCTTCCCACAGTTGGTGCGGGTCAGCTCGGACGTCGTCCGCCCTGACAACTCGCGCGTCTTCCCGGATCGCGCGCCCATCATCTGTCAGGTCAGAATGGTGAACGAGACGCCGATGGTTCCTGACCTCGAGCGCCTGGAAGAGATGATCGCGGACGAGACGCGCGTTTCCAATTAACCGATTGAGCGGATGTCCCGGGCAACCACACTCAACTCATTGTTGAGTTGGTGATCGCCGCGTTCAATTACGCGAACGACGGCGTACGGCATCGCTTTCGCATACAGATGAACATGCGCGACGGGCGCCGTCTCGTCCTGGTCCCCATGATATAGAAAGGTGGGAGCGCACTCCGGGAAGTGAGCGCGAGCCGCAAATTCATCGCTCGGCCAGCCACCCGCGCCGATAAAGGGCGCAGCAATGAGAAATATTCCTCTGAGTTGAATCTTCGGCTTTCGCTCGGACAAAGCGTGGATCAATATGGTGCCGCCCACGGAATGGCCTACCACGATCGCGCCGTCCTCCAGCGAATCGAGCTCATGGAACAACGCGTCCGTCCAGGCGGCGTATTGAGGATCCCCCTCGTTTGGCATTCGTGGGTAGCGAATGTCATACATATGGCCGAGTCCGCGCGCGAGGCTGTCCACGAGCTTGTTGTCCCAATGGTCGTGGGTGCCTTCCCCGCCACCCTGAATGAATAGGACCGGTGTGGGCACGTTAGCGCTTGCCGGGCCCGCCGGGTCCATACACTGACGCAATTCCCTTGGGCACATCCCCAGTGGCAGGCGTCGTGCTCCCAGCATGAAACGGCTGCGGTGGATGAAACCCAATCGGTACGGTGTAACCCGATTCAACGCGCGCGAACGGCAGCCCGTTCACCGACGCCATCGTTCCCTCACACAGCTCCAGTTTGGGTAGCTTCGGCCAGGCAATCTGCGGCTTCGGCACATCAACCTCCACCTGCGATACCTTCACGCCGAGCGCTGAAGCCAGGTGCTCCACCAGCCGCTGCAACTCTTCCGCAAAATCACCCTGCAGCGAAGGATCCCGCGCCAGGAAGTAGGCAGTCAGGTAACGCGCAATCGGCGAAGCCTTGCCAATCTCGTGATTCACCAGCTCCTGCTCGTTTGCAAAGGTAAAAATGGAAGTCGTCGACAGGTAGTCCATGAAGTCGGTTGGCACGGACGGCTCGTTGGGGTGGATGTCGGCCGTGCGCACCTTGATGACCGTTCCGACCCGCGTCACCTGCACGTCATTCAACTCCAGCTCGTAGGAAAGCTTGGCCGGGTAGGCAATGAACATCTGCGGTGTTTTTCCCAACACCGACGGGCAGGCCCGGTACCAGATGGCGAGTTGCCGCTCGTGCGAAATAATGGCGTGGGTCTTCAACTGGGTGACAATGACCTGCACCGGGTCGACCGGCTGCTCTTTCTTTTCGCCCCAGATCGCCTTGCCGACCAGGCCGCCCAGGATGAGTGCCAGCAACATGATGACCACATATTTCATGGCTACAGATCCCCGAATTTCTGCTGTAGCAAGGTCAGCGCGCACACGGCCGCGGTCTCCGTCCGCAGCACTCGCGGACCCATTCTGACAGCCGTAAATCCTGCCCTCAGGGCTGCGTCCTGCTCAACCTGCGCCAGTCCGCCTTCCGGCCCGATCAACACGGTAGCTCCCGCGCCGGCCTGAGCATCTGTAATTCGCAGCGACGCTCCGGGCGAGAGCAGCAGCGCGGCGCCCGTCACACCCTTCTCGAGCAACTCGTAAACAGTCATGGGCGGGTCAATGACAGGCACAACATTGCGTCCACACTGCTCACAAGCGGCAACGGCGATCCCCCGCCAATGTTGAACCTTTTTTGCAGCCTGCTTCTCATCCAGGTGAACGACACTGCGCTCCGTAAACACGGGAGCAATCCGAGTAACACCCAGCTCGGTCGCCTTTTGCACAACCCAATCCATGCGTTCGCCTCGGGAGATTCCCTGTGCCAGAGTCAGATCAAACGCCGACTCCCGGTCCGTGTCCCGATGCTCCAGAACGTTGAGCAGGACCGTGTCGCGCCGGATTTCATCGATGGCGGCTGCATGCTCACCGCCGCGCCCGTTGAACACGGTCAGTCGATCTCCAACGCGCGACCGCAAGACACGCACGATGTGATTGCCGGCACCGCCGTCGACCGTCAGCTTTTGCCCGGCCTGCAAGTCACCATCGACAAATACGCGTGTCAATCGCATGTAGCCAGCTCAACTCCTTCGCGCGCGACCGTCACCATCAACTCGATTTCCTCGGGCGTAATCACGTACGGCGGCATGAAATAAATCACACTCCCAATCGGGCGCAACAACAGCCCCCGCTCCAACGCATGACGATACACCCGCATCCCGCGCCGTTCCTGCCACGGATAAGGCGCACGGCTCGCCTTGTCCTTGACCATTTCAATGGCCAGGATCATTCCCCGCTGACGAACTTCAGCGACATGCGGATGGTCCTCCAACTGCCGCGCCAGCGACCCCATATGTTCTGCTAACGCCCGGTTCCGTTCCAGTACGTTGTCGTCGGAGAAGATTTTCAGAGTTTCCACGGCCGCCGCGCAGCACAGAGGGTTGCCGGTAAAGCTGTGCGAGTGCAGGAACGCGTTGAGTTTTACATACTCATCGTAAAACGCTGTATACACATCCTCCGTGGTGACGACCGCTGAGAGAGGAAGGTACCCCGACGTCAGGCCCTTCGATAGACAGACAAAGTCGGGCCGGATTCCTGCCTGTTCACAGGCGAACAAGGTTCCCGTCCGCCCAAAACCAACCGCGATCTCATCGGCGATCAGGTGCACTCCATGCCTGTCGCAGGCGTTCCTCAACATCTGCAGATAGACCGGGTCATACATGCGCATGCCGGCAGCGCATTGAACCAGCGGCTCGATGATGACTGCAGCGGCTTCGCCGGCGTGGCGGGCCAAGGTCTCTTCCATGTGCGCGAACATCCGCCGGGAGTGATCCGCCCAGCTTTCTCCCGGCTCACGCTCGAAGCAGTCCGGTGACGGCACAGTGATCACATCCATCAACAACGGTTGGTAGATCTCTTTGTACAACTGCACATTGCCAACAGCGAGCGCACCGAGCGTCTCACCGTGATAGCTGTTTGATAGGGTGATGAAGCGCCGCTTGGCCGGCTTTCCCACGTTGCGCCAGTAGTGAAAGCTCATCTTCACGGCAACTTCAACGGCGGACGAACCGTTGTCGGCATAGAAACAGCGTGTGAGCCCGGCAGGCAAAACCTCGACCAGGCGTTCCGACAGCTCAATGACCGGTTCGTGAGTGAAGCCGGCCAGAATGACGTGCTCCAGCTTCTCGAGCTGGTCGCGCACCGCGGCGTTGATGCGCGCATTGGAGTGACCAAACAGGTTCACCCACCAGGAGCTGACGCAGTCCATATACCGGCGGCCGTCAAAGTCCTCCAGCCAGACTCCTTTGCCGCTGCGGATGGGGATGAGCGGAACCTGCTCGTGGTCCTTCATCTGTGTGCAGGGGTGCCAGACGTGCGCCAGATCGCGCTTTACGTAGGGGGAGTTTGCAGTGTTCATGCCCTCGATTGTGGCACAGCAGGGGTCACCGCTGCTTGATACCTTCCCCCTGCGCCAGCGTCGTCCAATGGCCATTGTCGCCGGATAGCTCGCTCGGCTCCGCTTCCGTCGGAGTCAAACATCTCATAGTGCCAGTAGCTTTGGTCGCTGAAGTTGTATGTGCTCACGGCGAGCGAATTGACCGTCTTGTCAGGATTGTTCATGGTGAAGCTACACGCCATGAACGCCCTGGTGACAGACCATCCGCACTCTTCGCGCCAGGTCCACTTGCCGCCTTTCTGATTGGCCACAGCCAGATTTTCTCCTTGATACAACCAGGTGCCGGCGGCGACGTCCAGGCGCTGAAGTTCGGGAGATGCAGGCGGTGTATCAGCGAGCCCTGCCGATGACGCCAGGACTAACGCAGTGAGGGCGGCCACTGCGGGTGGTTTGGTGAGGACCGCGGCCGGCATGTCAATTCACACCGAATCCATCGCAACCGTCGATGTGCGGCGGTTGGATACGATCATTGTAGTCGGCGGCGCCACAGTTGCCGAAGCGATGCGCGATACAGCGCTGATCGAATGGATCGCAAACGCTTCCACCGTGGTGAGGCGAACTTGCAGCGTGTGCACGGGTGCCTTTCTGCTGGCTGCGGCACGCTTGTTGGATGGGCGCCGTGCTGTAACCCATTGGGCGTCCGTGGAGGATCTGTTGGCTCAGTTTCCCGCGGTGGACGTGCAGCTCGATCCCATCTATGTCAACGACGGCAATATCTGGACATCCGCCGGCATTTCCGCGGGCATCGACCTGGCACTCACCCTGGTGGCCGCCGATCATGACCGCCGCCTGAGCCTGGCCGTCGCGCGGGATCTCGTCGTTTTTTTGCACCGCCCAGGAGGGCAGGCGCAGTTCAGCCGCACGCTGGCGGCGCAGGCGGACACCCATACGCGCAGCATCAAATCTCAGCTCGACACCTTGCACGCCTGGATCGTCGAACACCTGGATGAGAATCTCGGTGTCGAGCGCCTTGCCGCGCGCATGAAGATGACGCCACGCACCTTTGCGCGAAAGTTTGTCGACGAGTATGGCCGCACCTCAACCAAGCTGGTCGAGGATCTGCGTCTCGAAACTGCATGCCGGCACCTGGAGGAAAACCGGGTTTCCATCAAACAGATTGCTTGCCTTTGTGGCTTCGGGGACGAGGAGCGCATGAGAAGGGTGTTCGTGCGGCGCTTGCGTGTACATCCTGCCGGCTATCGCGAACAGTTCGCCGCGGGTGTGGCATGATCGTCCCTCATGCAGTCACCACTGAAAATCGAGCCGGCGACCGGCCTTTTGTCCGATACCCGTCAGGTCCTATCGCCCTTCTACGACGCCCGCCCCACGGGCGTGCTACCTGAGCTGATCGTTGTACACGGCATCAGCATGCCGCCAGGCGAGTTCGGGGGGCCGTGGATTGACCGTCTGTTTACCGGCAATCTGCCACCCGACGCGCATCCGTACTTCAAAGAGACGTCGAAGCTTCGCGTTTCCGCCCATGCACTGATTCAACGCGATGGGACCATTGTTCAGTATGTGCCCTTCGGTCAGCGGGCATGGCATGCGGGCCAATCACACTACCGTGGGCGTGCGGGGTGCAACGACTTCTCGATTGGTATAGAGCTCGAGGGTACGGGTGAGGTGCCTTACACCGAAGCCCAATACAGTCAGCTCGCAGTGTTGGTTGGGGCGTTGCTGGCGACGTACCCGTCGCTTTCGATCGACCACATTGCGGGTCACAGCGACATTGCGCCCGGACGCAAGACAGATCCCGGCCCGTCGTTTGAGTGGGAGCGATGGCGGTCGATTCTTCGTGCTCAGGGCCAGGTTCCAGAGCGGCGGAAGCGCTAGCCCCGCCGCCGCGCCAAGCGCTACCGCGCCGCGCTAGGCCTTCTTCCCTCGATCATGCCTCCACAACACCTCCGTGCCGCGCTCATGACGCGCCAACACCCGCGCCATCACAAACAACAAGTCTGACAGCCGGTTCAAATACTTGATGACTTCCGGGCTGACCGACTCCACACGGGACAAAGTCAACACGCGACGCTCAGCACGACGCGCAATCGTCCGTGAAACGTGACAGGCCGCGGCCGCCGGGCCGCCTCCGGGCAGAATGAACTCCTTCAACGGCGGCAGCGTATCGTTGAACTCATCGAGCACCGTCTCGAGTCGCGAAGCATGCTCTGCCTTGATGACTGTGTGACCCGGGATGCAAAGCTCTCCGCCCATATCGAACAGCTCGTGTTGAATCTCGGTCAGGCAGCTCGTCACATTTGACGGCAGCCCTGGCACCGCGAGCAGCACCCCGATCGAGCTGTTCAGCTCATCGACCGTCCCATACGCCTCGACCCGCTCTCCATCCTTAGGCACGCGTGTGCCGTCCCCGAGCCCGGTCGTGCCGTCGTCGCCGGTGCGCGTATAGATTTTGCTCAGGCGGTTGCCCATCATCCGTCTCCGTTAATTCTCATCGGGAATAGTGCCAGACAATGCCCTCCAAAGAGCTCCAGGCAGCGCGCGACGCAGCAGAAGCCGCCGCGGTCGTCATCCGTTCCATGTACCAAAAGAACCTGCAGATCACGACCAAGGCGGACGCCACGCCCGTGACCGAGGCGGACGTTCGGGCGGAAGAGGCCATCAAATCGGTACTGACCGAGCGATTCCCCAGTTACGGGTTCTATGGCGAAGAAACTGGAAAGCACGCGCTTGATGCCGAAAGCGTGTGGCTGGTCGATCCCATTGATGGCACGAAGTCATTTGTCCGTGAGACGCCGTTTTTCTCCACCCAGATCGCGCTCATACGCGGCGGGCGGTTCGTATTGGGTGTGTCCAGTGCTCCTGCCTATGGCGAGATCGCCTGGGCAGAAGAGGGCGGTGGCGCCTTTCTGAACGATAAGCCCATACGGGTAAGCCGGGTGGCCGATCTCGCGGGCAGCATCCTCTCTGGCGGCAACCTCAAGACGCTGACGCGCTCACCTGCCTGGGATCGCTACGGCGGATTGATCCAGAAAGTCAGTCGCGTACGCGGCTACGGCGACTTTGTGCATTACCACCTGCTGGCGCGCGGCGCCCTGGATATCGTCGTCGAATCCGACGTACACGTCTTGGACGTCGCAGCACTGACGGTGATCATCCGTGAGGCGGGTGGCATGTTCACCGACCTCCATGGCCATCCCGTCGGCCTGGATACGACGACAGTTCTGGCGACCAATGGGGCATTGCACGCAACAGTGCAGCGGGAGCTGGGTCTCGACTGATCAATGGAACACGGGTGGGAGGCTCGCGTTAATCGCTTACCCATTTGCGAGGCAGGGCCCATCCATGAGTACCGATAATCCTCACGCCAGAGACATTGCACAGCAGGAACTGCGCGACATGCTGGCGAGCACCGAAGCGTTGCTTGCGGCTTTAGGTGACCAGAATGGCGAGGCCATTGATGAATTGCGCGCGCGCCTGACATCGACGATCTCGGACGTCAAAAGAGAGCTCAGCAACTCCTTCGTGATGGGTGCGCGCGAGAAGATCGCGCAAGCTCGTGACACGGTCACGCAAGTGAACGAGTTCGTGACCCAGAGGCCTTGGACGTCCGTTGCGATCGGCGCGGGCATCGGTTTGATCGCCGGAATGCTGCTGAAGGACTGACGGTCGTGGATCACGCCGGCACAAAAATCCGGCGCCCGTCCTGCCGCACCTCGATCATCGGCGTCAGATACAAACTGCTGAGTCTCTCGGCGGTGATCGATTCACTCGCCACTCCCATACTCCAGCGTCCATCTCCAAACAGCAGCAACGCACGGTCGGAAAACCGAGCCGCCAGCGTCGGGTCGTGAAGCGTCGCGATCACCGTGCTGCCACTCCGCGTCAACTCACGGAACAGCTCCAGCACAGCGAGCTGATGGTGCGGATCGAGGTGATTGGTCGGCTCGTCCAGCAGATACACGGCAGGCGCTTGCGCCAGCAACGACGCAATAGCCACTCGCCGCTGCTCCCCGCCTGACATAGTGTCGGTACGTCGATCGGCGAAGTCGGCAAGATCGACAGCGCTCAATGCCTTGCGCGCCAGTTCCCCATCCTGCGCGTTTTCCCACTGCCAAAATTTGAGGTGAGGGTGCCTCCCAATCAGCACCGTCTCGGTTGCAGTGGTGACGAACCCCTCATCGAGATCCTGCGCCAATAACCCGAGTCGCCGTGCGACTGCACGCCGGTCCCGTTCTTCCACGGCGCTACCGTCGAGCAACACCGTGCCAGCAGCCGGCTTCCGCAACCCGGCCAGCGTGTGCAGCGTAAGCGTCTTGCCGCACCCGTTGCGCCCCAAAACCGCGACGAATTCGCCAGGGGAGAAGCTGACGCTCAACCCGCTGACCAACTGCCGCGCCCCTACGCTGACCGCGACGTCCTTCGCTTCTAGTGGCTTGCCCACCGGATCTCCAATGCGGTAGCAGGCCCCACAACAACCGTATTCAACCCTTCCGGCATCTCCGCACTCTGTGTGCTCACAGCCCGCCGCCCGGCCATGATCTCCGCCTGATCTTGCGGATACAGGGGCTTGCGCGACGGGTCAGCGAATCCAATGGGAAACAACGGCACTCCAGTGGAGTAGTCGTACTTGTCAGTCGCACCCAATGTATGCAGCAACTCATGCGTAACTACGACGTTGTTGGTCCGAGCCATCTGCTTCGAAGCAAACGCATGGGTCACCCCAATCAACCCCTTCTGCATCCCATGCGAATCCGGCACAGTCTGCAGCGTGGATGGATCATGGAAGAGCACGAACATTCGAACGTGCGGCGGTGCGCGCCCATGCGTATCAGCGTTTCGCGACGCATACCATCGAAGCTTCAGACTCCACCAAACGGTGCCGAGAACGCCGGCATCGCGCGGAAGCTCTGGCGGGGGTTTTCGCACTTGTGGATACACCACAATGTGCACGGGCTCCGCTAACGACTTGCCATAGCGGTGCGCCTCGCGCGCCATGAAATCGCCTATGTCAGCGAAGTCCCCAATATCAATACCGTCGACATAACTCTGCGCGGTGGTCGTCCCGTCGGCGTTGACGGGAAAGATGCCAACCCACAACGGATCCTTCCAACGGGTGCTGCCGTACCGCTCAAACGACGTGTGAACAGCGGCCCACAGCAGCACGATCAGCAGGATCGCGATCCGGATGTTCCGCCACACGTTCGGCTCAGGCTCGAAGGCGCGTCATGTGACCGAGGCTCGTCGCGGGCTCACGGCTGCAGCCGCGTTGACTTCCAAGGTCCCACGTCAAACGTCCCATCGGCTTGCTTCTTCAGCGTCCGCGTCCAGCGGGCGCGATCATGAATCCGGCCAGCCCCTTCGACCCACAATTCCACACTCTCTGCCCAAATGCGAAATCCGCCCCAATGAGGTGGTCGCGGCACGTCCACAGTCGAGGCGGCGGGCGCGTCGAGATTGGCGCTCAGCGAATCGACCGGAGCATCCGGGACGGGCGTTCCGAACCGCTTTGCCGCTGCCACAACGGCGGCCTGTAATTCGTCGCGCGAGCCAATGGGCTCGCTCTGCTGACTGGCCCATGCGCCGAGTCGGCTCTGCCATGCGCGCGAAGCGAAATATGCGTCGCTGTCCGCCTCCGGCGCCTTCACCACGGGCCCTTCGACCCGGACCTGCCGATGCAGCGCGTCCCAATGAATCACCGCGGCCGCACGCGGGTTCTGCGTGAGCTGTCGACCCTTCCGCGATTGGTAGTTCGTAAAGAAAACCAGGTAGCCCGGAGTGGGGACGATGCTTTTGCACAGGACGACCCGTGCGGAGGGCTGCCCCTCGGGGTCGACGGTCGCTACGACCATTGCGTTCGGATTGGGCTGCTGAGCGGCCTTCCAGGCCTCGTCCTGCCAGCGGCTGGCGACGGCAAGGGGTTCCACAGGCAGCGGATCGGATAGAAGCTCGGTATGGTGGCGCATTGCGTAATCGTAAACCACCCGATAAAAAGGGTGGTCACTTCCCTGATAAACCTAAACCCGTAAGACCCTTCAGCCATGGCGACCGATGATGTGACCTTGGATGGCCTGCGCCAGCGTGTGACTGACATAGACCGTCAGATGATCGCCCTTGTTGCGGAGCGCAAGCGCGTCAGCGGCGAGATCGCCCGCGTCAAACGGTCTACGGGTCATCCCACGCGCGACTATGAGCGTGAAAGGGAGGTCATCCTCGGCGTTCGAAAGATGGCCGCTGAATTGGGGCTCTCGCCGGCTTTGGCCGAGGACATCCTCAGGCTCCTCATCCGCTCATCGCTGACCACCCAGGAGCACGCGAGCGTCGTTGCCCGAGGCACAGGATCAGGGCGCCGCGCGCTGGTGATCGGAGGTGCCGGAAAAATGGGCCGATGGTTTGTCGAATTCTTAACGTCCCAAGGCTTCAGTGTGGAGGTCGCGGATCCCGGCACGGTTCCTGCCGGAGTCGCTCGTGTGGACGACTGGCGCAGCACGGACCTCAAGCATGATTACATCGTGTTGGCGACGCCGTTGGGCGTGACGGATGCAATCTTGCGCGAGCTTGCACTTCGCCGTCCGACCGGTGTCATCTTTGACGTCGGGTCGCTCAAGTCGCCGCTGCGCGCGGGTTTGATGGCACTGAAATCATTGGGGTGTAAAGTCACGTCCGTGCATCCGATGTTCGGACCTGATACGGAGCTGCTATCGGGACGCCACGTTGTGTTTGTAGATTTGGGCTCACCCGAGGCTCTCACAGCGGCTCGTGAGTTGTTTTCGCCCACGATGGCTGAGCAAGTTGTGATGAGCCTCGATGATCACGACCGTCTGATCGCGTATGTTCTGGGTCTGTCCCACGCGTTGAATATTGCATTCTTCACCGCGTTGGCGGAAAGCGGCGAGGCCGCGCCGAAGCTGGCGAAGATGTCGAGCACGACTTTCGACTCCCAGCTCGATGTAGCAGCACGAGTGGCACAGGAGAGCCCAGACCTGTATTACGAGATTCAAAGCTTGAACGACTACGGTGCAGAATCCCTCGAAGCACTCTCGCGGGCCGTGGAACGAATCCGCGCGGCAGTCATTTCGCAGGATCATGAAGCGTTCGTTGCACTAATGCGCCGAGGGCGCGACTACCTGGAAGATCGGCGCAGCGTGGCGGAGCGCCGCGCCTGATTTCAGCATGCGCCGTACTACTGAGCGCCACACGACTGCTTCCGACCGGATTGCGCAACTCAGTGCGGAGGTGCAGTCGCTTCAGGGGCGCCTGGCCGAGCTGACCGACGAGGTCAGTCGCAACGATGCGATTCTAAAGAAGACGCAGGAGCGTGAGCTCGAGCTGCTGCGCGCCGGCTCGCTCGCCCAATTGTTGGAAAAGCTGATCCATGGTCTGCGGGCGTCCTTTCAGCTCGACTCCGTGAGCCTGCTGCTCCATGACCCCAATCACGAGATTCGCCATCTGTTGACCGGTGACGGTTTTCCGTTGGAGGAGCTGCCCGAGGTTCAGTTTGTCGATGTACTGGCGGCAATCGCGCCCCGGCTCGGCAATCTCGAGCGTCCCTGGTTGGGCCCGTTCCGCATGGCTGACCACGAGCTGATTGTCCCCAAAACGAGCCAGAGCGGCAGTCTTGCGTTGATACCCCTGCGTCGCAGCGGACAGCTCGATGGCGTGCTGGTGTTTTCCAGCTCGGACCGCTTTCGCTTCAACCGCGAGCTCGCGACGGATTTTCTCGCCCATCTCGGCGGTGTTGCTGCGATATGTCTGGAAAACGCGGTCAACCGAGCTCGCGTAGTCCGAAGCGGCCTTACCGACTTCCTCACAGGGTTTCACAACCGCCGGTATCTGCATGCACGTCTGTGCGAAGAGTTGGCGCGTGCGAAGCGCGACCACTTGCCGATTGCGTGCTTGATGATCGACGTCGATCACTTCAAACGCATCAACGACGAGTACGGACACCTGGCAGGTGACGCCGTGCTGCGCGAGGTGGCTCAGCGCATTGATGATGAAATGCGTC
Organism: Pseudomonadota bacterium; assembly: GCA_018241505.1. Classification (GTDB taxonomy): domain Bacteria; phylum Pseudomonadota; class Gammaproteobacteria; order Steroidobacterales; family Steroidobacteraceae; genus 13-2-20CM-66-19. The sequence goes on from JAFEDS010000033.1 coordinate 80,178, forward strand.
TCAGCGATACAGGCGCACGCTTTGGCGGCGACGAGTTCGCAATCGTATTGCCTCACGGGTCTTTGACCGACGGTGAGCGAGTGGCATCGCGTGTGTTGGAGGCAGTTCGTGGCTCGCCTGTGGTCGTCGCCAACCAACGCACCGAGCAGATAACACTCTCCATTGGGGTCGCCGCTGCGCGCCCCGACGGCAAAACCCAAAGCGACTATAGTGAGTTGGCTGAGAAGCTCATTGCCGAAGCCGATGCCGCCCTATATCGCGCCAAAAGCGCCGGTCGCAACAGGGTCGAAGTCTCAACAGACGAAGTAGTCACCTAAATAACCCGTCCTCCGCGCCCCCTCAACAGCGCAATAAATACCGGCGCCCCCACCAACGCCATGATCGCCCCCACCGGCAACTGCCGGGGACTGGCCACGGTCCGCGCCAACAAATCCGCCGCGGCGAGAATCGTTCCTCCCAACACCACGGAAGCCGGCGCCACCAACCGATGATCGCTGGTCCGAAACGCCAATCGAACCAGGTGCGGCGTAATCAATCCCACGAACCCAACAGTCCCTGCGTTAATGACCGCGATCGCAGTCAACACTGCGCACGCCACAAACAAAATAGTCCGCCACAGCTCAATCTGCAGCCCAACAATCCGCGCCCGAAGCTCACCGGCCGCCAGCACATTGAGCGGTCGGGCAACCAGCAACGCGAGCCCTGACGCAAAAACAGCAGCCAGCAAACTGCTCCAGGGACTCAACGCCCACCCAAGGTCGCCGGCCAGCCAGAACACCATCCCGCGCAGCCGTCCCGTATCCGCGAGAGCAAGCAACACACTGACGAGCGCTCCACACGCGCTCGCAATCACAACCCCTGTGAGCAACAACCGTGACGTCCCGCCCCCACGCGCAAGCAGGTAGACGATAGTCACCGCCCCCAACGCGCCGAGCACAGCGGCAGACTGCACACCGGCCGCGGCCGCGCCAGCGATCATGGCAAGCAATGCCCCAACCGCAGCACCACCGGACACACCCATGACAAAAGGGTCCGCCAGAGGATTGCGAAACAAGGCTTGCAGCAGCACACCGGACAGCGCCAGCAGCCCACCCACCCCAAAAGCCGCAAGCAGCCGAGGCAGCCGCACCTCCATCATCACATTGCGGGCAGCCTCATCCCCCGCACCGAGCAGTGCGGAAATCGCCTGCTTGGGGCCAATACCCGAACCGCCACTGACCAGGGAAGCCAGAGATATGGCGAGAGCCAAAAAAAGCAGCAGCATGAGTCCCCTCATGCGGCTGCTGTCGAATGCTACGTGTTTCACAAACCGTATCATCCCGCATACGCATCGCCTTGTGGCAGACTGAACGCGACTCATGAGTGACGTCATCGACTCGGACGGCTTTCGCGCTAACGTCGGCATCGTTTTGATGCGTGGCGCTGGCGACGTTTTTCTCGGAAGGCAGGTCGGAGGTCGCGGTTGGCAGTTTCCCCAGGGTGGGTTGCTCACGGGGGAGCGGGTGCAACAGGCGGCATACAGGGAGCTGTACGAAGAGATCGGGCTGGCGAGGTCGGACGTCGAGCTGGTGGGGCAGACTTCTCGCTGGCTGCGGTATCGGCTGCCGCCGAAATACGTGCGGCGAAACAAATTCCCGATGTGCATCGGGCAAAAGCAGAGATGGTTCCTGTTACGACTGAAGCGGGAAGAGGCACAGTTCGACTTCGGGCGCACCTCTGAGCCCGAGTTCGATCAGCACCGCTGGGTCAATTACTGGGAGCCGGTCCGTGAAGTCATCTATTTCAAGCGCGCGGTGTACGTGAAGGCACTGACGGAACTGGCGACGTTCGCTTTCCCGGACGGTCCGCCGCCGCATCCGGAGTGGTGGGCGGAAACAACGAAGGGTGCGCAGAATCCGGCGCGGCCCGCGACCGCACCTGTCGGCTGACCCTTCCGCGAGTCCATGCGCAGCTCCGACGGCAGGCCCAATCTCGTCATTCGCGCGCATTCCCCTACGCGCCGCCTTCTGTTCTTCGGCACGATCCTCGTTATTGCCGCGCTAGCGCTCTACATCGTCTACGAGTACGGGCGATTCAACGCGGGGTACGATCGGCTGGCTGCTGCACAGCAGCGAACTGAGCTCGAAGTCGAAATTGAGCGGCTCTCCAAGTCCAATCGCGAATTGCGGACCCACCTTGCCGAGCTCGACACAATCCGTATCGGCCGGGCCCGCGAGCAGGCAGAGGTCACCCGGACCATCAGCGACCTGCAGGCACAGGTCGCCAAGCAGACCCAGGAGCTCGCGTTCTACCGTGGGATCGTCGCGCAGGGCGCGACGGCGGTGGGCGTGAAGGTCCAGCAGGTACACATTACCGCCGGCACGAAAGCTCGCCACTTCATCATGCACGTCGCACTCGTGCGCACAGTGCGTCCGGACAGCGTAGCCATAGGAAGCGTTGCCTTGAGCGTTGATGGCACGACGGCGGATGGCACGCCACAAACATTGGATCTACCGGCACTCACAGCCGCGAAGCAGAAGGAGCTACCCTTCAACTTCAGGTATTTCGAGAACCTCGACCAGGACGTCGCCCTGCCCGCAGGGTTCAAGCCGGAGAAGATGGCCGTCGAAGTGCGCTCCAATAAGAAGGATGTCGCACCCGCGAGTCAATCATTCCCCTGGGCGGTCGAGGCGTCCTAGACTGGATCACCCGAGAAACCATGTTTAGCCGCGACAACAAACAAGCTCGAATCGACACTCTCCTTGGCAAGGCCTCGCGGGTCCATGGCGACATGGAGTTCGCCGGCGGCCTGCATCTCGACGGCACCATTGCCGGCAACCTCCGCGCCGATCCCGTCGAAGGATCGAGCCTCTCCGTCAGCGAGACCGGTTTCATAGACGGGAATGTCGAGGTGGGGAACCTTATGTTAAATGGTGCAGTGCGGGGGGACATTGTCGCCCGTGGGCGGCTCGTCCTCGGTGCCACGGCCCAGGTCCAGGGAAACGTCTACTACGGGGTCATTGAAATGACACTGGGCGCGCAGATTATGGGTAAGTTGACCCGAATTACCGAGGCTGCCCCGGAAGGTGCGGCCGACCCCACGTGATAGACTGAAGAGCAGTCGATCAGAGGCAAGTGATGAGCACTACCGAAGCCGCCATTGAAATACCCGCGCTCCAGTTCACGGACGCGGCCGCACGCAAGGTGGGCGATCTCATTCGCGGGGAAGGCAATCCGAACCTCATGTTGCGCGTGTTCGTGCAGGGTGGGGGGTGCTCCGGCCTGCAGTACGGATTCGAGTTCGACGAGACCGTCCAGGACGGTGACACCTGCGTCGAAAACCTCGGTGTGAAGTTGCTCGTCGACCCCATGAGCTTTCAGTACCTCTCGGGTGCCGAGATCGACTACCGCGAGGGTCTCGAAGGTGCGCAGTTCGTGATTCGCAATCCGAATGCGACGACGACCTGCGGCTGCGGATCTTCCTTCACAGCCTGACGTTTGCCAGCCCCGCTTCCTGATGTCCTGGCGGCTGTCGACCTTGGGTCGAACAGCTTCCACATGGTCGTTGCGCGCTATTCGCACGGCCAGCTCGTCATCGTTGATCGATTGCGCGAGATGGTTCGCCTCGGCGCCGGTGTTGAGGAAAACGGGCGCATCGACAAAGAGGTCGCGGCACGTGCCCTCGGTTGCCTTCAGCGCTTCGGTCAACGGTTACGGGATATGCATGCGGAGAGTGTGCGTGTTGTGGGCACCAACGCGTTTCGCGTAGCGCACCGCAAGCAGGCATTCCTAGAGCGCGCGCGCGAGGCCTTGGGGCATCCGATTGAAATCATTTCCGGCATGGAAGAGGCGCGCCTCATCTACGCAGGCGTCGCTCACACGATGCCGAGCGAGCCCGGTCGGAGACTCGTCGCTGATATTGGTGGTGGCAGCACCGAGCTGATCATCGGTGATGGCCTCACGCCGCTGCAGCTCGAGAGTTTACAGATGGGTTGTGTGTCGCTCAGTGAGCGCTTCTTCCGCGACGGCAAAATCTCGGAGAAACGTATTGAGCGCGCGAAGATGGCAGCGCGCCTGGAGCTCGAGCCCGTGCAGGCTGCGTTTCGACGACGTGGTTGGGAGCACTGTGCGGGAAGCTCCGGAACCGTGCGCGCTATCGGTGAAGCAATCAAAGAGCTGGAGCCGCAGAACCTTACGATCACCGCGCCGGGCATTCAGCGCGCACTCAAATACATTGCCGACGCCGGCCACGTACGCGAGCTGCGACTCACAGCAATTACCGACGATCGGCGGCCGGTGTTTCCGGGCGGCACGGTCATTCTCTCGCAGATCTTCGAAGTGCTGGGCGTGCAGGAAATGCGCATCGCCGACGGCGCCATGCGCGAAGGTCTTCTGTACGACATGCTGGGGCGCGCGAAAAACGAAGACGCGCGCGACCGCACGGTGCGCGCCATGCAGAAGCGCTACCACGTCGACGAGGCGCAAGCCGAACGGGTCTGCGCAACGGTGTTGGATTTCCTTTCCCAGGTGCGTGAAACGTGGAAGCTGGAAGCGCCGCTGGCTGACTTCGCTCTACGTTGGGCCGCGCAACTTCACGAGATCGGCCTCGACGTCGCGCACAGCGGCTATCACCGCCACGGCGCGTACTTGCTCGAAAACGCAGATATGCCGGGTTTCCCTCGAGAAGAGCAACGACTGCTGGCCCGCCTGGTCGGCGGCCATCGGCGCAAGCTCGATCTCGAAGGCGTCGAAGAGTTGCTGCCGCCCTGGGATACGCGCGTGCTGTATCCGATCGTGTTGCTGCGACTGGCCGTACTGCTGCATCGGGGGCACAACAGCGCCGCCTTGCCGCCGATTGAGCTCAACGCCACACCGAAGTCGCTGGAAGTGCAGTTTCCCGGCCGGTGGCTGAAGGATCATCCGCTCACGTCAGCCGATCTGCAGCAGGAGTTTGAATACCTGCGGGATGTTGGATTCCGCTTGCGGGTGTTCAGCCGCGGGCGCTAACTAACGACTCTTTTCTGGCAAGTCGTATCCAAGTGTTGTACGGGTGTGATAGACCCCACCGACCGCCGCAACGAGACTCGCGATCTGCTCCGACGCCTTTGCCGTTCCTACGAACGTGAAGTCCAGGAGCCGTAACTGTTTGGTAGCGATCGAACGGAAGGCATCGCTGATTACCTGTAGGGTCTTTGCTTCCGATTTCCCCGCTACGATCACTCGAACCGGAGTACTGTCTGCGGCCGCGAGTCCCTCGGCCAGTTTACGCGAAAGGGCTGAATACCCGGCACTCTTTGAGAGTGTGATGAAGGTCCGATCCGCCACCCACCCCGATGACGGCACAAAGAATACGAGCTCGCCGGTGTTTGGCGCCGGCGCTGGGGGAGCGGAATCCTGCGCAAATGCCACTGTGCTCCACGTATTGCCCCATAGAAAAGTCAGGAGCGCGATCACAAACAAACGTGAACAGTTCATTGCAGAAGTACCTCAACGGGTCCGATGCGTGATTTCTTGTTGTGACCCGACGTTACACAGGGCCCCGCCCGGCGCTACGCCGTGAACAGCGGCGTCATTCCCGGCGCGTAATACGCCAGCATCTCACTCTGCGCAATCACCGCCTTCTCGTCCGCCTTGCGCTCCACTCTCTTATAACTCCCATCCGCCTGCAGCTCCCACGCCTGCACATTGTCCTGCAGACACAAAGTCAGGTCCCGCAAAATCCGCTGCCGGTGGGTATCCCGTTGAATGGGGAAAGCCACCTCCACCCGGCGGAAGAAGTTGCGCTCCATCCAGTCCGCGCTGGCGCACCACATCTCCGGCTCTCCGCCATTCTCAAAATAAAACACGCGCGAGTGCTCGAGGAATCGCCCGACAATCGACCGCACCGTGATGTTCTCCGACACCCCCGGCACCCCCGGCCGCAGTGCGCACACGCCGCGGATGATCAAATCAACCTTCACCCCAGCGCAAGAAGCCCGATACAGCGCCTCAATCGCCTGCGGTTCCACGAGCGCATTCATTTTCGCAATCACCCGCGCCGGCCGCCCCGCGCGCGCGTGCTCTGCTTCACGAGCCAACTTGGCGATAATCGCGTCATGCATGCCAAACGGCGACTGAATCAGCTTGTTCAGTTTCGGCGTCTGGGTGAGCGAGGTGAGCTGCAGAAACAACTCATGCACATCCTGGCCGATCTCATCATTGCAAGTTAACAGGCCATAGTCCGTATAAGCGCGCGCCGTCTTGGGGTGATAGTTACCCGTGCCCAGATGGCAATACCGTCTGATCCCGCCCGGTTCGCGTCGAACGACGAGCGTTACTTTGGCGTGGGTCTTATAACCCACAACGCCGTACATCACGTGCGCCCCGGCTTCCTGAAGCCGGCTGGACAGCTCGATGTTGGCCTCCTCATCGAACCGTGCTCGCAGCTCAACAATGACAGTGACGTCCTTGCCGGCGTTGGCCGCGGCAACCAGCGCTTCGACAATGGGAGACTCGTTGCCCGCCCGGTACAGCGTCTGCTTGATGGCCAACACCTGAGGGTCGGCGGCCGCCAACCGCACAAAATCCATCACAGGCGCGAAGCTCTGGTAAGGATGGTGCAACAACACATCGTTCTGCCGGATAACGGAGAACATGTCGCTGTTGGCAATCAGCCGTTTGGGCATGCCCGGCGTAAATATCGGGTACTTGAGATCCGGCCGCTGCACCAGGTCATAAATCGCGGACAACCGATTGAGGTTGACCGGCCCCGGCATCCGGTACATGTCGACATCAGTCAGCGCGAACTGATGCAACAGAAACTGCACAATGTCCTCAGGGCAATCGCTCGAGGTTTCGAGGCGTACGGCGGCCCCGTAGCGCCGATGCGCCAATTCGCCTTCCAGCGCGCGGCGCAGGTCGTCGATTTCCTCCTCGTCCACAAACAGATCGCTGTTGCGGGTCACCCGGAACTGATAGCAGCCGAGCACCTCGATGCCTGCAAACAGTTTCTGTACAAATGTGTGCACAATGACTGACAGCAACATCAAAGTCCGCTCGGTGCCCTCATGGGGCACGGGCACAACGCGCGGCAGCGAGCGCGGCGCCTGCACGATGGCATGTTCGCTGTCGCGGCCGAATGCATCGATGCCGCGCAGGCGGACGATGAAATTGAGGCTCTTGTTCTGAATGCGCGGGAACGGACGCGCCGGATCCAGCCCCAGCGGACTCAACACCGGCTCAATCTCATTCTCAAAATACCGTTCCAGCCACTTCTCGGCGGCGGCGCTCCATTCCGAGCGGCCCTGCAAGGAAATCCCCTGTTTCTCCAGTGCCGGCATGAGAATGTCGTGCAGACAACGATATTGTTCGCTGCACAGGCGCATGGCCCGCTGATGAATGGCCGCAAGCTGCTCCTGCAAGGACAGCGTGTCCGTGGCGAACTGGCCCGAGCCCAGCTCCAGAAGCTGTTTCAGGCCCGCGACCCGGATCTCAAAGAACTCATCCAGGTTGCTCGAGGAAATACACAGGAAGCGCAGCCGCTCGAGCAGCGGCACAGTCGCATCGAACGCCTGCGCCAGCACTCGTTGATTGAATTCTAGAAACGACAGCTCGCGATTGATGTAGTTCTGGGAAGCCTTGAGATCGGGTGAGTCCATTAACGCGATACCAGTGTCGGGCCGATGGGCGCCTCGAGCGTCGCCAGCAGGGGCGCGGATTTAGTAAGGAAATCCTCACGAAATCCGGGCTCGATAGGGGAGGCGTCGGGCAATGGTACCGTCTGAGGATTCTTAAAGACACCGCCGACACGATATTCATAGTGAAGGTGCGGACCCGTCGCCAGCCCCGTCATGCCGACATAGGCAATGACCTCTCCCTGGGTGACGTGAGCTCCGCTCCGAATCCCTTTCGCAAATCGCGATAGATGTCCATAAACGGTGGTAATGCTGCGCGAGTGATCCAGCTCCACGACGTTTCCATAGCCACCCTTGGGTCCCGCGTAGGCAACGCGTCCATCGCCCGCTGCCCGTACCGGAGTTCCCATCGGCGCGGCATAGTCCGTGCCCTTGTGCGCCCGGATGAGATTCAAAATGGGGTGATAACGGCTGCTGTTGAATTTGGAGCTGACACGGCTGAATTCAACCGGCGCCCGCAGAAACGCCTTGTGCAGGCTGCGGCCGTCGGGTGTGAAGTAACGGGCCGCGCCCTGCGGATCGACATAACGGACGGCGCGGTAAGTGCGGCCCTGGTTGACAAAGGAGGCTGCCAGCACGGGGCCGTCTTTGACATACACCCCGTTCTGATACAACTCGCGATACGTGACCACAAACGAGTCTTTGGGCTGGATATCCAGCACAAAATCAATGTCCCACTGGAAGATGTCGGCCATGTTGACGGCCGTTTGATCGTGCGCGCCGGCACCGGTGACGGCTTCAAACAATGACGAGTTGATGACTCCGCGAATGGTCCGCGTACGGCCCTCGAGTGGGTTTTGCAACACCTCCGCGTGCAACCCGGCGTCGCCCCGCTCAACTTTCAACGTCTCATCTTCATTCAGACGCCGCTCGAAGCCGTCCAGCTCGTCGTCGCGGTAGACGAAGTGCAGAGACTCACCCAGTCGCAGGTTGTCCAGGTGAGTTTTGATGCCCGGTTGCGCGCGCAGGTTGGCGAGGTCCGTGAGATTCAGGTTCAGTTTGCGGAAAATCCGGTCGAGCGTGTCATTGCGGGCGACGACGATGTCGGTCGTCACGGCGTCCGGTTTCGGCGGCGGGCCCGGAGGTGCGTCGGAGTTCGGTGCCGCGGGCGCCGCTGCGGGCGGGGGCGTTTTTGCGGCGGGCGGTGGTTCTGGATGACAGGCGGCCAGCGTTGCGGATAAGAACCCTAGAGTGGCCAATTTGGCTAGGGCGCGCTTCAATCTGCAGATCATCGACTACACTTACCACGGTCGCCGCGTATTTTCATCAAGAGGTCTTGCACAGCGCCATGAGTGATTTCGAAGCCCAACTCGCCGAGCTGCTCAGAGGCACACAAGAGGTGCTCGTTTCGGCCGAGCTGGTCAAGAAGCTGCGCCGGGGGAAGCCCCTGCACATCAAGGCCGGCTTCGATCCGACCGCGCCCGATCTGCACCTGGGCCACACCGTGCTGCTGAACAAAATGCGGCAATTCCAGCAATTCGGTCACGATGTCACTTTCCTGATCGGCGATTTCACCGGAATGATCGGTGACCCCACCGGCCGCAATGTCACGCGCCCGCCGCTCACACCCGAGGCCATCCAGGCCAACGCCAACACCTACAAGGAACAGGTGTTCAAGATTCTCGACCCCGTCAAGACCCGCGTTGATTTCAACTCGCGCTGGTTCGGGCCGATGCCCGCGGCTCAATTGATTCAAATTGCCGCGCATCAAACAGTGGCCCGCATGCTGGAAAGAGACGATTTCGCGCGCCGCTACGCGGAGCAGCGGCCTATCGCCATACACGAGTTCCTGTATCCGTTGGTTCAGGGTTATGACTCCGTCGCCATGAAGGCTGACGTTGAGCTCGGCGGTACGGACCAGAAATTCAACCTGCTCGTGGGCCGGCACCTGCAGGAAACCTACGGCCAGGAGCCCCAGGTGGTCATGACGATGCCGCTGCTCGAGGGCACCGACGGCGTCAACAAGATGTCGAAGTCACTCGGCAACTACATCGGCATCACCGAGGCGCCCGGCACGATGTTCGGCAAGATCATGTCCATCTCGGACGAGATCATGTGGCGCTACTTCGAGCTGCTCAGTTTCCGCCCGTTGGGGGATATCGCCGCACTGCGGCAGGCCGTTCAGGAAGGCCGGAACCCCCGCGACGTGAAGTTCGAGCTCGCCCGCGAGATCGTGGCCCGATTCCACGATGGGGCGGCCGCGGATGCCGCCCAAAGGGAATTTATTGCCCGGGTGAGCGAGAAGAGCGTCCCCACCGACCTGCCGCCCAAGGTCTTTTCCGTGGAAGCGGCGGGAGTCCGCCTCGGCAACCTCTTGAAGGAGGCTGGACTGGCCGCCAGTACGTCCGAGGCCAACCGGAAAATCGACGAAGGCGCGGTGCGAATTGACGGCCAGAAGGCCACCGACCGGGGGCTCTTGCTGCAGGCCGGCGCCGACCACGTGATTCAGCTCGGCTCGAAGCGCTTCGCGCGCGTTCAGCTAGTGCTAAAGGCTTGAAATTCCAAGGAAAGCCCTCACTTCCAGCGCACCCGCAAATATTTTCATGACAATGCGTTGACAGTCCCCGATGGGCGGCTATACTGCGCGCCCTCTCGCAGCCACAGCGTCGCAAGCGCGGTGGTGGCGCCGCAAGCGCAGCGAGAATGCTGAAATAGCAGTTGACGGAATATTGGCGAGGGCTATACTGCGCGCCCCCTGACTGAGGGGACGCACGAAAGTGCGCCAAAATCCTGGCCCCAGCGACCAGGAAGCTATTTAAAAGTTTGGCAGGTAATTTGTGTGGGGACTCGCGTTGATGCCTTTAGTGCAAAAACCGAGTGACCAAGAAAGTCCAGCAATGAGTCTTTTTTGAGCCATTCATTTCGATGTTTCAAGTTCTTCAAGTGAAGAGTTTGATCCTGGCTC
>JAFEDS010000034.1 GCA_018241505.1 Pseudomonadota bacterium
GCGCGCAAGAAGTTCTGGCTCGACCGCGCCAGGACCGCCGCCATCGCCCGACACACCAACGCCTTCAAAATCAACGAGGATGTCGTCATTCCCCTCGAACGCATGGGTGACTACACCGATGCCATCGAGCGGATCAACATCGAGCTGTCCACCCGCAACAAGTTGGCTCTGCTCGACGAAATAGAATCCTACCTGTCCGGCCCGGTACCCGTGGGAAAGACGCAGGATGCGGACTCCGCCGAGGTGCCCCGCGATGAGCTCATCGGCGGCCGGATCGATGAAGCCCTGTCGGTGGTTCGTGCGGGGCGCGCGCTCTGGTCGCTCGTGCTCGAGAGCCTCGACCACCCGGTCAGCGAGGTTCGTGAGCGACTGCGTGGCCACGGTCCGACCGCACTCCTGGAGTCATTCGATCTGCGGGTCGGCGGCGATCAGGCCGTCCGCATGATCGATGTCGTCCAGGATCAGACTCTGCGCATTTCCTGGAAGCGCGATGTGCGCCAGGCACTCGCCAACATCCTGGTGGGTCCTCTGGCGGCCGTGCTCACGGAGTGTGATGCGATCCATGCGCGCGTACTGAAGAGCAGGGTATTCGTAGCCCTTCACATGCATGCCGGCGACGGCAACGTACACACCAACATCCCGGTCAACTCCGATGACTATGGAATGTTGCAGGAAGCAAACGCGGCGGTGGAGCGCATCATGCGCATCGCTCGCGACCTCGGCGGCGTCATCTCGGGCGAACACGGCATCGGGATCACGAAGTACGAGTTCTTGACGGAGGCCGAGACAGCAGAGTTTAGAGCTTATAAACAGCGAATCGATGCCACCGGCCGATTCAACGCGGGCAAACTGCTTCCGGGCGGCAACCTGCAGCGCGCCTACACGCCGAGCTTCAACCTGCTGGGGCACGAGTCACTCATCATGCAACAGTCGGAGATTGGCTCCATCGCCGGCTCCATCAAGGACTGCCTGCGCTGTGGTAAGTGCAAGCCGGTCTGCGCGACCCACGTGCCGCGGGCCAACCTCCTGTACTCACCCCGCAACAAGATCCTGGCAACCTCGCTGCTCGTGGAGGCCTTCCTCTACGAGGAGCAGACCCGGCGGGGCATCTCCATCAAACATTGGGATGAGTTCAGTGATGTCGCGGACCATTGCACCGTCTGCCATCGCTGTGAGAAGCCCTGTCCTGTTGATATCGACTTCGGCGATGTGTCGATGGCTATGCGCGACCTGCTGCGCCGTATGGGGAAGAAGCGGTTTCGCCCGGCCGCCGCCGCTGCGGCATTCTTTCTGGAGGCCACCAATCCCAAAACCATCAAGCTTGCGAGGATGGCGATGGTCGGGGTGGGTTACAGGGCCCAGCGCCTGGCAAGCCGGGTGTTCCAACGACCCGCGGCCCAACAGACTCGTCAACCGCCTGCGACGACCGGTCGCGGTCCCATCCGCGAGCAGGTCGTGCACTTTGTCAACAAACGACTGCCGGGTGGACTTCCCAGCAAGACGGCGCGAGCGCTGCTCGATATCGAAGATCGGGCGTATGTGCCGATCATTCGTGATTCGGCGCGAACCTCCGCGGACAGCGAGGCGGTGTTCTACTTTCCGGGGTGCGGCTCCGAGCGCCTGTTCTCGCAAGTCGGCCTCGCGACACAAGCGATGCTCTGGCATGTGGGAGTTCAAACAGTTCTTCCGCCGGGCTACCTGTGTTGCGGCTATCCACAGCGGGGTAGCGGTGAGACCGACAAGGCCAACAAGATCATTACGGACAACCGTGTGCTCTTTCATCGTGTCGCGAACACCCTGAACTACCTGGACATCAAAACCATCGTGGTGAGTTGCGGCACCTGCTACGACCAACTCGCCGGCTACGAGTTTGACCAGATTTTCCCGGGTTCGCGTCTCATTGACATCCACGAGTACCTGCTCGAAAAGGGCGTGCAGCTCGAGGCTGTCACGGGTGTCCGCTACCTCTACCACGACCCGTGCCATTCGCCGATCAAACAGAATGACCCGCTGAAGGTGGTAAACCAGTTGGTGAACTCGAAAGTGAATGGGCGGGTGCTGAAAAATGACCGCTGCTGCGGTGAATCCGGCACATTCGCGGTCACGCGCCCCGACATCGCGACGCAAGTGCGTTACCGCAAGGAGCAGGAGCTCAAGCGGGGAATCGAGGATCTGCGCATCAATGGCGCCACGGGCCCGGTCAAGATCCTGACTTCATGCCCCTCCTGTCTGCAGGGTCTGGCGCGGTACCAACAGGATGTTCCGCTCGATGCGGATTACATTGTTGTGGAAATCGCGAAGCATGTACTGGGAGCGGATTGGTTGCCGCAGTACGTGCGCAACGCGAATGCGGGAGGCATAGAACGCGTCCTCGTGTGATGTAGCGCATTATTTCTATTTGCAGTAAAGGGATACTTGCGCCGTAACTGCCGTTTATTTCCATGAACAGGGGAGGCCGGCCGTGGCAATGAGCAGCAATGAGTCCCCCAAGCTTCCGCTCCCGCTGAAGCAGCGCGTGCTCTTGATTGCTGCGCTGCTTCTTCTCGTCTTACCCGTGGTGTGTGCCGCCGCCGGGAAAGCCCCGCTGACTGCCATCGTCATTACCGCAAAAAACGAACTACCCGACGACAACTTCTCCGGCTCCGCGGTGCTCGTTCTGAACAACCTGGGGCCGGCTCCGGTCGGCCTCATTACCAACAGGCCGACCAAGTTCAGTGTCTCGTCCCTGTTTCCCGACCTGGAGCGGCAGCTCGAGAAAGTGCACGGCCGCATCTACTTCGGTGGTCCCGTCGAAGTCGACACGGTCTGGTTTCTCGTTCGGGCAGCGAAGCCGCCCAAGAACGCGTTCAAAGCGTTCGACGATGTCTACATCAGCTCGAGCCGCGCGCTGCTGTTGAGTCTGCTGGCCAGGGCAAAGCCCATGGATGGCTTACGGATTTTCATTGGGCACGCAGGCTGGGCACCCGGCCAGCTCGAGGCCGAAATCAATCACGGCGATTGGGCACTCGACAAGGCCAATGCGGAAGTGCTGTTCAGCGGCAAGTCAGACCACCCCTGGCCCTCAACGGCCGAGGCCCTGCCCTCCACCTGACGGTCAGGCGGCCTTGCGGTGCTCGTAGTAGACCGGTTTGCGATCGCTCAAAATTTCCTCCAGCCGTGCTTTCGCTATGCCGGCCGGCGCCAGCCATTCGTCCACATTGTTGGCTTGCAGGGAGACAATACAGCGTTGATGGCCCGTCGCGGCTATTTCCGGCGGCGGCTCATCGGTAATGGCCGCGAATGAGTCGAGCGCCGGCTCGTCCTGGCCCGACCAGTGCGACCACAGGCAGGCGACCATCATCGGCTCCGCGGGGTGGGGCTCAAAGTGCAGTACCGTGTTGGTTTCTTTTTCGCCGTCCGCGAGCCCGCGCTTCTCAAACAGATGTGTCGGCACATTCTCAAAGAAGCTGTCCACCCACATCACGGCATGATGAGTGCCGTACGCCTGGGACCAGAACCCTTCCAGGTTGTCGCGGCGCGCATTGTAGGTACCCGGAAACTTCCGGTCATAGAAGGAGGGTTTGCCAGCCAGGCGGCATGTATACCGCATGGGGCGAATCCGCTTCTGGCCGCCGTCGTTGACAATGACCGGCGCGTAATACATCGGAAAGATCCGGTCGTCATCCGGACGCGACTCGGTTCTCTTGAGGTCCGAAAAGCGCTCAACGTAGCCCGCGATCTTGTCAGTAGCAATCCGGACGTCTTCGCGCGCTCTTTTCGTTTCCTTCGCCTGCAGGCTCCGGGTCGCATCCGCCAGGCGCTTCTTCTGCTTGAAGAGGTCCTGCTCCCACACCGTGGACTGCGCGCGCCGAAACGCTTCAATGTGGTCGCGCGTTTTGGCGGCCAATGGATTGGCCGGCGCGGCGAAATTGTCTTCCAGCGCGCGGGAGACCTTGATCGAGCCCTGCTCCAGGCGTTGCCGGAACAGCCTCTCAAACGCCTCCCAGTCGACTGAGGCGCCAAATTTGCGGATCAAATTGTGGAGGTCCTGCCGGACGCGGGCGGAGTAGCACATGCGGCCATTTTAGCGCTGCCAGGTCTGCGTTTCCTCATGGATCGCACTGAGCCCCTTGGCTTTCTCGCGTGCTCTTTGTTCCTCGCGTTCGTCAATCCGAGGGGCCAGATATCGGACAACAATGAAGCCGATGACAGCGAGGACGGGAAGCACGGCGCGCGGCACGCTTCCATGTTGCTGCAGCTCCTCGGTCGGTCATTGCAGCAGTCAACAATTCCATTCCTCAGCAATTTCAACATGCGGATGTTGACACATCGTGGCCGGTCCAAATGCGGTATTTCGCACTTGGCTGCTAGTCCACGGATGGCCCATCCGGAGCCGGGGGCAGGGCAGATCTGTATCTCCAGCCAGTCAAGAGCTATCATCCCCCGAGCACGAGCGCCCCGGCCCCAAAAAGGACACCGGCCCATGAAGCATCTCATGCGAGCAGCTCCGATCCTCGCGGCGCTGACGGTCATTTTCGCCCCGACCGCCGTAACCGCCCAACCCGCGCCATCGCAGAGCGGTGAGATCAACGCCGGCATCCGCAAAGAAGTCTTGACCGAGCTCGCCAACAAGCTCGAGTCTCAATATGTAATCGAAAGCACTGCGAAACAGCTTGCCGCCCTGGTGAGATCCAAGCAGAAGTCAAACACCTACAAGAACCTCAAAACCGGTCCCGATCTCGCCCGTGCATTGACGGAAGATCTCGCAACAGTCGCTCATGACAAGCACTTGCGCGTGTACTACAGCTTCAAACCCATCTCGGAAGACGCTCCCGGCGGTTCGAAAAAAGATTTCCTCGAGGAAATGCGCAAGGTCAATGGTCTGGTGCCGAAGGTAGAGATTCTCAACGGCAATGTGGGCTACATTCGCGTCGATGGGGTCCCTCCACCCGACATCTCGGAAAGAGTCGTCGCGGCAGCCTTTGCCTTTGTTCACGAAACCGACGCCCTGATTATTGACAACCGCGGCAACGGCGGCGGTGACCCCAACACCGTGGCGCTCTACGTCAGCTACTTGAGCGAAGGGCCGCCCAAAGTAATCAACTCCTTTCACTGGCGTGCGAACCACCAGGTAGTCGAGTTCAAGACAACCGACCTCGGTGACCTGTCATACGGCTCGCGCAAGCCCGTGTACGTACTGGCCTCGCACATGACGTTTTCTGGCGGAGAGGAATTGACGTACGACCTCCAGGTGTCCAAGCGCGCCGTAATTGTGGGAGAAGTCACCGGCGGCGGCGCAAATCCTGGCGGTCCCGAATCGCTGGGTCATCAGTTCGGCGTGTTCATGCCCCAAGGCCAGCCGGTCAATCCGATCACCGGTACCAATTGGGAAGGCAAGGGTATTCAGCCGGATGTGCCGGTTCCAGCCGCCATGGCGTTGTCAAAAGCGCAGGCGCTTGCCATCGAGCGTCTCGCCGCGGACGAGGGTCACGCTCCATGAAAGTAATTATTCTCCTAACCCTGGGTTTTATCCTGTGCAGCGGCCCAACTCGTGCCGACCCGCCGCCCGCAACTCCCAATGCCAACGATCGCCCCCTCCCTCAGGTAACCGTTCAGTCGCAGCGCGAGCAAATCGAGCATCAAGCCTACGAGTTTGTCCGCAAAGCGACCCGGAATCCCCAATTCCGCGATGAGTCGCTGCCGCGTTGGAATGCGCCTCTGTGCTTTGCCGTCGCAGGTTTGCCCACCGAACAGGGCCTGTTCGCACTCGGCCGCCTCGGCGACGTGGCACGGGCCGCGGGCGCGAAGGTGGCTCCCCGCGGCTGCAAATACAACTTCTATGTTGTGTTCATGGCGCACCCTGACGCCCCCCTGCAGAAGGCGTTTCATCGCAACCCGAAGGCCTTTGACAAATGCGACGGCGTGCCGGCGGTTCGGGAATTTCTGACACCCTCGAAACCGCGGGCCGTTCGCGTGTGGCACAATGTAAAGGCATTCGGCAGTGATGGAATGCCCATGGGCGCGTCCGGTATCTGCAGCGGTGTCGTGGTGGATCAGAAGGACTTACCCGTCAACCTGCAATATTTCGCTTCGCGAATCGAGCGTTACGATGTCATTGCCTTCACACTGGCCCTGGTCATTGTTGATACCGCCTACCCCCAGCCGTTGAAGTTGGGTCAGCTCGTCGATTACGCTGCCATGGCAGGGCTGGCGGACATCGCCGCGGATGCCGACTTAGGTGACACGCCCACGGTGCTGCGATTGTTTGACGAACCCCCGGATCAACAGCCTGCCGGCCTGACGAGCTGGGACGAAGCTTTCCTCGGCGCGCTGTATCAAACGAACCAGGCCTCGCGCACCCAGACCTCACAGATTGCCGTCAAGATGACACAAGCGATCGTGCACTAGGGCCGAGCCCCATTGCGCACTCGTGTCTGCACTGAGATAGTGCGCGCCCTGATTTGATTAGTGGAGCAATCCGTGGAGAAAGGGACGATTCGCCGGCCGCGATGGGGTGGATGGGGGCTGTGCGGAGCGCTTGCGCTCCTGTTCGCAACGACAGGCTTCAGCGCCGAGCTCAATCTCGATGGCATGGATACCAGCGTCGCTCCAGGCAACGATTTCTTTGCGTACGCGAACGGAGGCTGGCTGAAAGCCACTGAAATTCCCGCGGACCGTTCTTCCTATGGCACGGGCGCCATCCTGGCTGAGCTCAACACCCGGCGCATCCGTGACCTGATTGAGCACGCAAACGAGCCGCAGGCCCGGCCTGTCGTCGATTTCTACACAACCTACCTCGACGAGGCCGGCATTGAAAAGCGCGGCACTGAACCGCTCGAGCCGATTCTGAAGCGCATTGACGCCATCCAGGATCGCAAGGCCCTGGCCCGTTTCATGGGTGAATCGGTGCTTGCCGACCTCGACATCCTCAACAACACCCAGTTCCATACCATCAACCTGTTTGATTTCTGGATCGCGGCCGACCTCAACGCCCCGAACCGCTATGTGCCCTACCTGTTGCAGGGCGGGCTCACGATGCCTGACCGGGACTACTACATCAGCTCGGCCGCTTCCATGGTGCAGATCCGCAAGCGCCACGCCGCTCACGTCGCGGCGATGTTGAAACTGGCGAAAGTTGCGGACGCGGATGCGATGGCAACCCGGATCGTGGCGCTCGAGGGCAAGATTGCCGCGAAGCACTGGACTCGCGAGCAGACCGAGCAGGTCGCAAAAGGCAACAATCCCTGGACCCTCCAGGACCTGCAGAAGCGCGCGCCGGGGTTGGATTGGAAGACCTTCCTTGCGGCGGCCCAAATGGGCAAGGTCACCGACTTCATTGCGTGGCAACCGACGGCGATCCAAGGACTGTCGGCCCTGGTGGCCAGTGAGAGTCTGGCGACCTGGAAGGCGTGGCTGCAGTTCCACGCAATCGAACGAGTGGCCGACACGCTTCCGAAGGCATTTGTCGACGAAGAGTTTGCATTCCACGGCACTACGCTCACGGGCGCAGTTGAACAGCAGGCGCGATGGAAGCGCGGCATCCAGGCAACCGATGACGCTTTGGGTGAGGCTGTTGGCAAGTTATACGTGGCGAAGTACTTCCCGCCGTCCGAGAAAGCGCGCGCCGAAGCGATGGTCGCCGCGCTGATCGCGGCCTTTGGAACGCGCATCGACCGGTTGGATTGGATGAGCCCGCAGACCCGTGCGAAGGCGAAGGCCAAACTCTCGACACTGAAGGTGTCGGTCGGCTATCCCGATGCCTGGCGCGACTACTCGCGGCTGCAGGTTGTCAAGGGCGATGCCTACGGTAACGCCGAGCGCGGCAGGCAGTTTGAGTTGCAACGCAATCTCGGCAAGCTCCGACATTCCGTGGACCGCGGTGAGTGGGTGATGAATCCCCAACTCGTGAACGCCGTGAATCTCCCCGTCATGAACGCCATCCTGTTCCCCGCGGCGATCCTGCAGCCGCCGTACTTTGATCCGAAACGTCCGTCAGCCATGGACTATGCCGCCGCAGGCGCCATTATCGGACACGAGATCAGCCACAGTTTTGACGACCAGGGTGCGTTGTTCGACTCTTCCGGAAAATACGAGAGCTGGTGGACGCCCGATGACTTCGCGCATTTCACGGCTGCCGCCGGGAAGTTGGCGGACCAGTACAGCCAGTACAAGCCGTTTGCCGACCTGGCGGTCAACGGCAAACAAACATTGAGCGAGAACCTCGCGGATCTCGCAGGCCTGGCTGTCGCCTATGATGCCTACCACATCTCGCTCAAAGGCGCCCAGCCCCCTGCAGTGTCCGGGTTCTCCGCCGATCAGTTGTTCTTTCTGAGCTTCGCGCGCTCGTGGCGGAGCAAGTACCGGGAGCCGGCCCTCCGTCAACGGATCATCGCGGACGGCCACTCACCGTCGCAATACCGTGCCCTGACCGTCCGCAATCTCGACCCTTGGTACGAGGCGTTCGACGTCAAGCCGGGTCAAGTGTTGTATCTCAAACCCGAGAACCGCGTGCGGATCTGGTAAGTCACACCGGGCGCAGGCCGGTGAGCTCTACGGCCCGGCGTACACCTTACCGCCCTTCATCACGAACCGGACGGCGCGTACAGCATGAATGTCCCGAGTCGGATCGCCCTCCACGGCGATCACATCAGCCAACAACCCCGGCGTGAGTGATCCAAACCGATCTCCGACATGAAACGCTCGCGCATTTCCTGAGGTCGCCGCCACCAGCGCCTGAGCCGCTGGCATCCCGGCAGCCACCATGAGCTCGATTTCGCGAGCGTTATCACCGTGCGCGAACACTCCAACATCACCGCCTACACACATGTTAACGCCCGCCGCGCGAGCGAGACCGAATGCCTTGCGCGCCTCAGCGACCATCGCAGGCGCCGGCTCGGTGCCGTTCCAGCCCTTGTAGTGAGCTACCGCGTCTGAAGCTGCCAGAGTAGGGCAGTAGGCAACACCATGTTCCTTCATCAGTTTGAACACCTCCGCGGTTCCTTCGCCACCGTGCTCGATGGTGTCGACACCAGCAAGAATCGCCCGCCGCATGCCTTCGGCCGTGTTGGCATGAGCCGCAACAGTACGACCGGCACTGTGCGCGGCCTCGACGGCCGCGCGCATTTCAGCTTCGCTGAATGTCGCCCGACTGGGCTCGCCGGGCCGCCAGTGATAGTCGGCGTATAGCTTCACAACATCCGCGCCCGCACCGATCTGGTGACGGACCGCTGTAACCAGGTTGGGGCCATCCGCTTCTTCCGCACCCTGGGGAATCGCGACATTGGCCTCGAATCCCTTCGGCCCGTAAGCCCCCGTCGCAACGAGCGCCCGAGTAGCCACCAACATTCGTGGCCCCGGAATGATTCCCTGCTCGATAGCTTGCTTCAGCCCTACGTCCGCATAACCAGCGCCTTCGGTGCCCAGGTCACGCGTAGTTGTGAAGCCAGCCAACAAGGTTGCTTTCGCTGCAACTGTGGCTCGGGCTGTCCGCAGAGCCAGCGGCTCGTGCAGTACCTGGTCATCCCAGGAAGTTTCGTTGTAGGGATGAAGGAACAGGTGCGAGTGGCCCTCAATCATGCCTGGAAGCACGGTCTTTCCCGCCAGATCGACTACAGTGGCGTCGGCAGGAGCGGCGACGGAGGGTCCAACCGCTTCGATCTTGTCGCCGCGTATGAGGACGGTCCAGCCCTCGTGCGGTTTGGGATCGACGCCATCCAACACGCGCGCCGGCTTCAGAAGATACGCCGCAGGGTCGGCGGCAACCGCCGAGGTGGCCAACAGCACCAGGCAGACAACGGCAGGCAGTCGCAGCATCACGGTTTTCCTGGTTGGTAGCGGCTCTCAATGTGTCCTTTGAGATCCGTTGGATAGAAATACACTTTGCGGAAGTTGCCATCCGCATAGCGTTGCGCCTGGTCGAGGAAATGGTGCGAGTGGGGGTCGCCGCTCTCGCCGCCGGCGCTGATCGCCCAGGCTTCCACCTTGGGTCCGAACTCAACGGCGGCTACGAAACTGTTGCCCTTCGTCCCGTAGTAGCACTTGGTGCCCGGATACCGCTGGGCGCCGAAGGCCGCCAGCGACCCCCACTGCGATCCGGTGAAGCCGATGGGAAAGCTGGGCTTGGTGTCACTGAACGTCTGGGTGATCGCGCCATCGTTCCGCTGAAAGCGGTTGATTTGGCCCCAGGGGACCGACCAACTGCCAAAGTCCGCGACGAGCCGGTCGGAGGCCTGCGACAGCGCCTTCAGGCGTTGTTCATCGGTGGATCGCTCCGCCATGTAGTCCCACACAGTCATGTCGGCGTCCTTCGCCGGCTGCAGGGCGGTGACGAACAGCGCCTCACCCCAGAACACGGCGAGCGAGGTCGCTTTCGACTCGACACCCCAGTGGAAGTCCCAACTGCGCAGCAGGTCGATGGGCCCCTTCAACTTGGGGTCTGCGTGGGGCGCGCGATCGTACGCGGCAATCAGCCCAGGCACCAACCGCGCGAACGCCGTCAGATAAGGATCAAACGCGGCCGACACGAGAGTCTGCGGTGTGAAATCGGAGCGCGCTGACAGGACGCGGATCGCGTGCGGCCCGCGTGGATTGTCGCCGACCTCATCCATATAGCGCGGAAAGCTGGCCTTCTTCGGGCTGTCGGCACCAGCCGCGGTCCACGGCGCGTTGTTGGTATTGTATACCCAACCGTTCTTCGGCGACACCACTTGCGGCAGGCTGTCCAGTGAATGCAGCCCGTGCCAGTCGGTCGCCGGATCACTGCCATCCACCGGTTTGCGATAATCGAACTTGTCGGCGCGGACGGGTACAAACTGCGGATGCAGATAGGCAATCTCGCCCTTGGAATCCGCGAACAGAGTATTGTTGGATGAGTTCGCCTGCAGTTGCGCAACCTTCAGGAAGCCGGCGTAGTCGGTCGCCTTGGTCCGCAGAAACGACTGCTCCAGGGCCGCCACTGGTTTGTTCATCAGGGCAAACGCAATCCACTTGCCCCCTTCTTCCCGGACGATGGGACCATGGTGAGTGGCGTATGTCGTGAATTCGCGCTTGGCGAGTGTCCCGTCGGCGCTCCGGTATGACAAAGTCACACGCTGCGAGGTGACCGGGCGTGTCTCAGCTCCGTATTTGTAGACCGGTCGTCCGTTCTCATCGGCAATGGTCTCGGCGAATTCATCCACATTGTCGATGCCACTCGAGGTGTGCATCCAACCCGCCTTGGCATTGAACCCCTGGTAAATGAAGAACTGCCCCCAGGTCACGGCGCCGTAGGCATTCAGCCCCTCGTCGCTGGTCATCTGCAATTCGGAGCGGAAGAAGAAGCTGGTGTGCGGATTGATGAGCAGCAGGGCGTGTCCGTTCTTCGTGTGCGCGGGCGCAATGGCGAAGCCATTCGAGCCCTGTGGCTCGACGTAAGTCAGCCCCCGCTCGGCCATTGTCATGGCCATGGGCTTCTTGTCGTAAAAAGCCTGAAGTTGTGTCAACGGGACCCGCTCAATGTCACCGCCGATACTGCCTTCAGAAAAGCTCAGTGCCATCCAGGGCTCGAAGTGCGTGAGCACCCGTGGATGAGTCTCGGGATGCGACTTCAGGTAGGTATTGAGGCCCGCAGCCCAGGCCTGCATCAGTTTCTTCAACCAGGGAGGGCTGGCGGCGTAGTCGGCCTGCAGTTTCACGGGGTCGATGAACAGGCGTTGCCGCAGGTCCTGCCAGATTGCGCTCTCGCCCTCGGCTTCCGCGAGGCGGCCGAGGTTGGTGAGATAGTTGGTCTCCACGCGGTTGAAATCGTCCTCGGCTTGCGCGTAGATCATGCCGAAGACGGCATCGGCGTCGGTTTTTCCTTTGACGTGCGCGATGCCCCAGTCGTCGCGGGTGATGGTTACGTTGGCCGCCTGAACGAGGCTGGCGGCACCAAGGAGAGACAGAGCGAGGGTGACGCGTATCATCCCCCCAGCGTAGACTTTTTTTCTGTCATCCGAAATAACCTGGCCGGGGGAGAATACTGATGAGGAACCGAGTCATGCTGGCGGCGCTGCTGCTTGCGTGTGTCGCTCGCACAGCCATGGCAGCACAGTCCTTCGATGTGCTCATCAGGAACGGCCACGTCATGGACGGGACAGGCTCCCCGTGGTATTCGGCCGATGTCGGCATCCGCGATGGCCGAATTGCCGCCATCGGCCGCCTGCCGGGCGCGACGGCCAAGACCGTCATTGATGCGCAAAACCAGCTCATCACCCCCGGCTTCATTGACATGCTCGGTCAATCGGAGATGACCATCCTGGTGGAGCCCCGCCTGCCCTCGAAGATTTTCCAGGGCATCACGACTGAAATTACGGGCGAGGGCGCCTCGGCCGCGCCCCTGAATGACCGCATCATCGCGGCCGACCGGGTGAGTTATGAGCATCTGAAGATCACGCCTGACTGGCGCACCTTGGCGCAATACTACAAACGCCTCGAGCATCAGGGTATCGGTATCAACCTCGCGTCCTACGTAGGTGCAACCTCCGTCAGGCGAATGGTGATTGGCGACGACAATCGCGCACCCACTGCCGCCGAGTTGCAGAAGATGAGACAACTGGTTGCCGAGGCCATGCGCGATGGCGCGTTTGGTTTGTCAACCGCGCTCCAGTACGCGCCCGCGCCTTACGCGACCACCGAAGAGCTCATTGCGCTTGCCGCGGAAGCAGGGCGGTTTGGCGGAATCTACGCATCGCACATGCGCTCCGAGCAGACCGGCATCATGCAGGCGCTCGATGAAACGATCCGTATCGGCCGCGAGGCTCGTGTGCCCGTTGAGATCTGGCATCTGAAGACGGCCGGCAAGCCCATGTGGGGCAAGATGAAGGACGTCATCGCCAAGATCGAGTCGGCACGAGCGAGTGGCGTCGATATAACAGCAGATACCTACGCGTACACTGCCTGGTTCAACAGCTTCTCGGCGTTCGTCCCGCCGTGGGCGCATGACGGTGGCGATGCGAAACTGATCGAGCGTATGAAGGATCCCGTTACGCGCGCGCGCATTCGCAAGGACATGACCACGCCGACTACAGAATGGGACAATGAATGGCTGGCGATTCCGGGTCCCGAGGCGATCCTGCTGTGCGTCGTTCAGAATCCGAAACTGCATGCATTGCAGGGCAAGACGCTCGCTCAGGCTGCAGCGTTGCGGCATCAGGACCCGATTGATGCACTGCTGGACATCCTGATCGAGGACAAGGCGTATACCGAGGTGGCCGTGTTCGGAATGGATGAGCCGGATGTCACCCTCGCACTCCAACAACCCTGGGTGTCCATTGACAATGACTCGGAGGGCACCAGCCCCACGGGCCTGCTGGGCGAGGAGCATCCGCACCCGCGCGCCTATGCAACTTTTCCCCGAATCCTGCGAAAATACGTCCGCGACGAGCACAAGCTGACTTTGCAGGACGCCATCCGCAAGTTCACGGCTCTCCCGGCCCAGAAGCTGGGACTGACGGACCGGGGCGTTCTCAAGGCCGGAATGTGGGCTGACATTGCGGTCTTCGACCCCGCGAAGATTCACGATGTCGCCACGTTCGAGCAGCCGAACCAGTTGTCGGTCGGCATGCAGTACGTGCTCGTGAACGGAGTGCCGGTCATAGCCGGCGGGAAGGCAACCAACCAGTTGCCCGGCAAAGTCTTGCGTGGACCAGGGTACGCACCATGAAGAATCCCAATTTGACTACGCTCGCCGAGAAGTCGGGCTTTCGCGAGACCGGCCGCACCGATGAGGTGGAGCGGTTGAGTCAGGAGTTGGCGAAGACCTGGCCGGACGCGGTCAAATCCTTTGAGTATGGCCGTTCCGCGCAAGGGCGGCCGATGCGCGCGTTGCTGGTGTCCAGGACGGGAGCCGCGACACCGGAGCTGCTGCGGGCGCGCAAGATACCCGTCTTCATGGTCCAGGGCGGCATCCATCCAGGTGAAAGTGATGGCAAGGACGCGGGGTTCATTTCGCTCCGCGAGATGTTGGAAGGCGCGGCGGCGCCCGGTGTGTTGGACAAAATCGCCATTCTGTTTGTCCCCGCATTCAACACCGACGGTCACGAGCGCACCGGTCGCTGGAACCGCCCCAACCAGGTCGGGCCCGAAGAGACCGGCTGGCGGACCACCTCCCAGAACCTGAACCTCAACCGCGACTACACCAAGGCCGACGCTCCGGAAATGCGCGCCATGTTGCGCCTGATTGACGGTTGGGATCCGCTGGTGTGCGCGGACCTGCACGTCACCGACGGCGCGGACTTCGAACCGGATGTTTCGATCCAGGTAGAGCCTATCAACCAGGGTGATCCCGACTTGCGTGCCAGCGCGCTCAGTCTGCGCGACCAGTTGATCGACCGTCTGGCGCAGTTGGGATCCATGCCTCTCAACTTCTACCCGGATCTCGCCAAGACCGATGACCCCTCGTCAGGTTTTGCACTGACGGTGTACTCGCCGCGATTTTCCACCGGATATTTTCCACAACGCAACCGTTACACCGTCCTCGTTGAAACACATTCGTGGAAGAAGTACGAGCACCGGATCAAAGTCACGCGGAACACCATCGAGACTCTCGCCCAGTTGGTTGCCGCCCAGGGCCGGGAGTGGTTGAGGTTGTGTCATCAGGCCGATGAAACCGCCCAAAACCTGGGTGGCCGGGAGATAACCCTGGACTACGTCACCCGTTGGCGTGAACCCTCGCGAGCGGGTACCGCCGTAGACCAACGGGATGACGGCGAAGCACGGACCATCGAGTTCCGCGGTTACGCCTACACGCGTACCGAGTCGGCCATTTCCGGCAGCCTGGTGACGGTCTATGACCCGAAGACTCCGCAGATCTGGCGCGTGCCGATGCGGGATGCCGTCAAGCCGCTTCTGATTGTCAGGGCGCCCGGCGCCGGTTACGTGGTGCCGGTGTCATATGCACCGGAGATCGCGCCTCGCCTGGCTGCGCATGGCATTGCGGCCGTGGAGGTGAAAGGCGCACGCACGGCGATTCGAGCCAACACTTTCCGGGCTCGGGATGTCAAATTCTCCTCTGCGCCGTTCGAAGGCCGCATGCGGACGCAACTCGAGGGCGCGTGGGCCGAAGAGCTCGTCAACATCGAATCCGGCGCGCTGTTTGTACCGATTACCCAGTCGCTGGCCCGGCTGATTGCCGCCTTGTTTGAGCCGCGGGCCCCGGATTCCTTCGCCGCCTGGGGATTGTTCAACGCCTGCTTTGAGCAAAAAGAGCAGATGGAGCCGTACGTGGCGGAGCAGATTGCCGCACAAATGCTGGCGGCCGACCCGGCATTGCGCACCGAGTTTGCGGCGAAGCTGGCGGCGGACCCTTACTTTGCCGCGAGCCCCGGCGACCGCCTGGAGTTCTTCCTGCGCAGGCACGTTTCTTGGGACGAGCGCTACAACCTTTATCCTGTGATGCGGGTCGATACGCCGCTGTAGCCCGGTTTTCCAATGACATTGCTGGCCGACCTCGTTGCAACGTCGCGGCGCGTGGGCGCTACCTCCGGCCGTCTCGCGAAAGTCCGTGAGCTGGCGGCATTCCTGCGGTCCCTCGCGCCGCAGGAGATCGAGATCGGCGCCCTTTACCTCTCAGGTGAGATTCAACAGGGACGCATCGGAATTGGTTACGCCACACTCAGCTCCGCCGCGGCCAGTGCCCCCGTGGCGGTGGCTCAGGTCTCGATTGCCGAGGTGGATGGCGCGCTGACTGAGCTCGCGGCCATTCGCGGCGCAGGCTCTAACGCCAAGCGCACGTCCGCCCTCGCAAGCCTCTTTTCCCGCGCCACCGGGGATGAGCAACAATTCCTGTTGCGTCTGTTGACGGGAGAGCTGCGGCAAGGAGCATTGGCAGGCGTGATGGTCGACGCAATTGCGGCCGCGGCCGAAATGGAAGTCGCCCCGGTGCGCCGTGCAGCCATGTACTCCAAGAGTCTTGGCGCAGTAGCGCGGGTTGCAGTGTTCGAAGGTGCCGCAGGCCTCGCTGGATTTCACCTGCAGCTATTCTCGCCTGTTTCTCCCATGCTGGCACAAACCGCCGCGGACGTTGACGAGGCCCTCAACATCCTGAAGGGCGACGTTGCATTTGAATGGAAGATGGACGGAGCCCGCATCCAGGTCCACAAAGTAGATTCAGAAGTGCGCATCTACACGCGCAACCTCAACGAGGTGACGGACGCCATACCCGAGATCGTCGCAAACGTGCGTTCTCTGCCTGTCAGGACACTCGTGCTGGACGGGGAGGCGATCGTGTTTGATGCGGCAGGAAGGCCCCATCCCTTTCAGGTGACCATGCGGCGCTTCGGGCGGAAGTTGAATGTAGCTGAGTTGCGCGCAACATTGCCGATACGCGCCTTCTATTTCGACTGCCTGCGCTTCGAGAGTCAAAGTATCGAGGACCAACCCACTCATGCGCGGTTCGACGCCCTGGTGAAAGCTGTGCCGTCTGCCGAGCGTGTGCCCAGGTTGGTGACTCGGTCGCCGGCCGCCGCGCGCGAGTTCTATGATGCGGCGCTCGCCGCCGGCCACGAAGGTTTGATGGCGAAATCGCTGGACACGCCGTATGAAGCCGGCAACCGGGGCGCGGGCTGGCTCAAGATCAAGCGCGCCCACACGCTCGACCTCGTTGTGTTGGCCGCTGAGTGGGGACATGGGCGGCGAACCGGGAAGCTGTCCAACCTCCATCTGGGTGCGTTGGATCCCGCCACCGGGGAGTATGTGATGTTGGGCAAGACCTTCAAGGGCCTGACGGATGCCATGCTCGAGTGGCAAACCCGGGAATTGCTGGCCCGCGAGAGCCGTCGCGATCAGTGGACTGTGTATGTACGCCCGGAGCTGGTGGTGGAAATTGCCTTCAGCGACCTGCAGGAGAGCTCGCGCTATCCGGGCGGGCTCGCGCTGCGCCTTGCGCGAGTGAAGCGATACCGCGAAGATAAGCCCACTTCGGCTGCCGATAACATGGAGTCGGTGCGCCGCATACACGCGGCGCAAAGCGGTATCGGCTGACCCCCGGGCTGTACGTCGACACAGGACTGTCGCTTCACGCCGACAGCGGTGGGAATACGGTTTGCTGCCTCGTCCGAAGCGCGTGTGTGGTTCTTGCGGTAAGCGTCGATGCCCAAACTCAGTCGTTCCGTGCGGCTCGTCATCAAGGCCGCCTTCAGTGCCATTGCCATTGGTGGCCTGGTTGCCGGTATCAACTGGCACGAGCTGCCCAAATTGATAGTCGGTTACAAGTGGGAATTTGCCCTGGCGGCCTTCTTGGGCCTGGCCATTCAGTTTCCCATCAGCGGGCTCAAATGGCTCACCGCCCTGAGAGTGTGCAACGTCGACCTGTCGTTCAGCCGCCTGACGCGCTTTTACTGCATCTCGCACTTCGTCGGGCAGTTCCTACCGACCTCCATCGGGGGCGATGCGTATCGCGTGTTCCGCGTGCTGCCGCTCGTTGAGCCGCATTCCCGGGCGGTCACCTCCATTGTCATCGACCGGATCGTGGGCCTGGGCGCCTTGCTGTTCCTCGGTGCCGTGGGCTCTCTTTTCCTCATGGACCACTTCACGCTGTCCCAGGGCTATCTGAGCTTCCTGGGCTTTGGCTCGGTCGTGGCGCTCGGGGTGGCCGCGGCGCTCTACCTGGGCTGGTTCGGCGTGGTGCGGCGCAAATTGCAGCACGTGAAGATGGTGGCCGCGATCCAGGCAGACCTGATCCAGCTCCTGCGTGCGGGCTGGCGGTGGCTACCCCTGCTCTTGATGTCATTCGTGTTTCAATTGACGGCGGTTGGGATCGTGTACCTCCTTTTTCTCGGCGCCGGCTCGGATATCGGCTTCGCGGAGGTCGCTCTGATCGCCGCCATCACGGGTGTGGCGGGTATTCTGCCGTTGGCTATCAACGGCATTGGCGTCACCGAAGGGACGATTACCCTCGCCGGGGTCGCCCTGGGCGCCGACTACGAGGATGCCGCGGTAGCCGCGATTCTGTTGCGGCTGACCGTGTTGCCGCTGAGCTGCTTGTGCGGCGTGCTGTATTGGCGGGAGTCACACACCGTCACGGACGACGCTGCAAAGGCGCCCATCGCAGCCTGAGGGCCTTCAGCCCGGCGCAAACTCCAGCAGCCGCACAATCTCATCGGCCGCCGCCGGACTGCCGAACACAATGTCAAACTTTCCCTGAACGGTTTTGGAGGGCCGCTGGTAAAAGCGCCCACCCGCTTCCTCCACAATGACTTCCGTGGCCGCGATGTCCCAACGGTTGAGCGAGAATTCCACAACCACATCGAGCGCGCCTCGCGCGGCCATCGCGTGCATCCAACAGTCGCCATTGCCGCGGAAATAACGTACCGCTTCGCCCAGCCTCTCGTACCCCGCTTCGAGCTCCGCGACCCGGAATTTCTGGATCTCGGGGGCTGAGACCACGCAGTCAGCAAGGTCACGTCGTGGCGCTACGTGGATCGGGCTGCCGTTGCAATGAGCCCCCATTCCGCGCGCTGCGTAATAGACCTCGCGGAAGGGCGGCAGGTTGATTGCGCCCACGAGTGCGCGGTTGTTGCCCACCGCCGTTTCCTCAAATGCCACCAGTGTGCCGAAGTAGGGCAGGCCACGCGAAAACGGCATAGTCCCGTCAATGGGATCCACAACCCACCGATAGGGCGAGCCCGCCGTGTCGCCGCCAAACTCCTCACCCAACACCGGCCATTGAGTCTCGGGATCGCTGCGCAGGATCTGGCGAATGTGTTGCTCGGCCTCGCGATCGAACGCGGTGACCGGCGAGTGGTCCGGCTTCTTTTCCACCGCCAGCGCCGGGCTTCGATAACCTGTCAGGATTCGGTCGGCCGGGCCCACTGCGGCCCGCCGGGCCAGCTCCAGGATGCGATCCAGTCGCGGGGCGGACGTCGGTTCGCGGTTCATACTGGAAAGTATGCCAGCGATCGATAGCCGTTCCGCGCTTTTCATGGGCCTGCTCGTGGTCGCGGGCTGGCACGCGTGGGATCGCTGGACCCATCGAGCCCTGCACCCGGGGGCGGGACCGATTGCTGAGCTCGACCCGCTTCAAACCGATGTATCCGCTGACTCGACTGTCACGCGCGGCCGTTGGACACTCAAACCTCGCGCCCACTACGACATCACGGCGCGGATCCTGAGCACCGAGCGTTATCGCTTTGACGCGCTCGCCGCGCTCGCGCCTGAGGACCTGGCCCTGGGTTGGGGGCCTATGTCAGACAACAAGGTTCTCGAAACCGTGGATATCTCGCAGAGCGGACGATTCTATTGGTGGCGGCCGCATGCGAACACGCCGGTGCCACCCGAAACGATCGTTGCTCACAGTGCCAACACTCACGTGATTCCCACTGATGAGCGGATCAGGCAGGCGTTGGGGCGCCTCCGTGTTGGTGAGGTTGTGAGGCTCACCGGCAGCCTGGTGGACGCCAATCGCGACGATGGCGCCTGGATACACACATCGCTCAGTCGAAGTGACACCGGCGCCGGTGCCTGCGAAGTGCTGCTCGTGGAGAGTGTCGAGAGAAAGTGGCCGTAACCGGTCCACCGCGCCCCAGCCCGGCATCCTCCTACGAGGTCGGCACTGCAAGGCAGCGTATACGATCCGGCTGCTGTATGATCCGCCCCCTATGCACGAAGTCACCATTTATCACAACCCGGGATGCGGCACCTCGCGAACCACGCTGGGTTTGATCCGAACCGCGGGATTCGAGCCCGAGATCATCGAGTACCTGAAGACACCGCCCGACCGGGCGATGTTGGAGAATCTGATTGTGCGCATGCGGATCAGCCCGCGCGAGCTGCTGCGGACCAAGGAAGCGGAGTACCAGGACCTCGGCCTTGCCGACGAGAGCCTGAGTGACGATGAGTTGATTGATCAGATGGTCGCTCACCCGATTCTCATCCAGCGCCCCATTGTGGTCACCAAGCGCGGCGCCAAGTTGTGCCGGCCGTCGGAGTCGGTGCTCGATATTCTGCAGGCCGGATGACTCGGCGATGCGGGCGCCGCGTCCGCGAGCTCAAGGGTTGCGCGTCTCCTGGTAGCGCCGCTCCCCGCTCCTGGGGTCATACAACACCTCCATCTCCTTCCCGCTCGAGGGATCGACAAACCGCTCCCCGGTGACCTGCCAGTCGGCGTCCGTGGCGGCGTTCTTGTTGTTATAACGCCAGCGCTCAAACAGCGTCCCCAACACAAAGATCGCGCCGCCGATCAGCGTCTGTATGCCGCCGTGGCCGACACCCAGCGTGCACAGATAGCCACCGAGTAACAGCACCAGGCACCCGAACAGCAGAACCGCCGCGCGCAGCACGATCAGCTCGCCGGCTCGATGATCACGGCCGTGCCGTAAGCCACGATCTCACTCATGGTCTGGCCGATCTCGGATGAGTCGAACCGCATCATGACAACGGCGTTTGCCTGCATCAGCCGGGCGTTCTTGACCATGCGGTCAACGGCGTGCTTGCGGGTTTCCTCCAGGAGTTGGGTGTACTCCACAATCTCACCGCCGACAATACTGCGCAGGCCCGCCATGATGTTGCCGCCCAAGCCGCGGCTGCGCACCACGACGCCGAACACCTGGCCTTTCACGTCTTTGATGCGATGACCGGCCACATTCTCGGTAGTCACGACCAGCATGATTCACCCTCGCCGACTGCTGCGATGCCGCTTGCACCGGTGGCGATTAAAGCCGAAATGTGCGCGCGCAGCAACGGCAGCCGTGATGTTGCGTTACTCGAGGTTGCTTCGCATGCCGAATATTTGTGGCGTTGCGATTTGCAACATTTCCCTTGGAAAATGCTACCTCCGTCGCGGATTCGGAACTCATTTCACGTAATCCGCGCCCGCTCGTACCTATAGTCGAGCTGCTCGCACGGCGCTGAAATCGAAGTACCGCCACATGAAGAACCCAAACACTCAACAGTCCCTCACGTTCGTGCTCGGCAACGAGACGTACGGGGTCGATATACTGCGCGTACGCGAAATCCGCGGTTGGACGCCTGTTACCAAGATCCCTCACGCACCGCCGCAAGTTCTCGGCGTTCTCAATCTGCGTGGCTCCATCGTCCCGGTTGTCGATCTGCGGATGCAACTTGCGCTCGAACGCGCCGACTACACGAAGATCACGGTCATCATCGTGCTGTCCGTGCATTCGGGTGCGACGCGGCACGAAGTGGGAGTCGTGGTCGACGGTGTTTCGGACGTCATCGACGTCGCCGCAGCCGACTTGCGCCCGGCGCCGGAGCTCGGGCCCAGGTCTGCTACCGACTACATCCGGGGACTGGCGACCCTGGCCGACCGCATGGTCGTGCTGTTGGACATCGACCGTCTCATTGGCAACCAACTTTCTGACACAACCGCCGCGCAGCCGGGGCAAGCGCCCTCCATGGCCGCGGCCTGACACCTCATTCAAAGGATAACATTCCATGGCGAAGAAACTCCCCAAGCGCTCCAAAGCCAGGAGCGTGGCAAAACACGCCGCGGTGGCACGCAAAGTCAGTGTGGACGCGGAGCTGCTCACCGAGCTGCGCGGCCAGGTAACCGCAATCAACCGCTCACAGGGGGTCATCGAGTTCGATCTGTCGGGTCACGTGCTCACCGCCAACGACAATTTCCTCAATGTGATCGGCTACCGGCTGGAGGAAATCAAAGGCCAGCACCACGGCATGTTTGTCGATGCGGCCTACCGGGCGAGTGATGCTTACCGGCAATTCTGGGAAAAGCTGCGGCGCGGCGAGTTCGATTCCGGGCAATACCGGCGCCTCGGTAAAGGCGGCAACGAGGTCTGGATCCAGGCGAGCTACAACCCGGTCTTCGATGCGGAAGGCAAGCCGTACAAGGTCATCAAGTATGCCGCCGATGTCACCGCGCAGGTCACTCAGACGCTGCAAATGCAGGCCGCCGTTGAACAGACACAGCATGTAGTCAAGGCCGCGATCAATGGCGACCTGTCGGGACGAATCGACACCAGCCGCTCATCCGGCGATGTCTTGAAAATGGCCCAAGCCATCAACCAGCTTCTCGGCACCGTGGCGGAGATGTTCGGCAATGTGCAGCAGGTCATCCAGTCCGCCACGCAGGGCGATCTGACCGGCCGTGTCGATGCCGGCGCCAAGACCGGCGATTTGCGCACGATGTCCGATGCAGTCAACACACTGTTGGCGAGCGTTTCCGAGATCGTCACCTCGGTCAAGGGCGCGAGCGGCGAAGTGCTGCGGGGCGCTGAGGAGATTTCACAGGGCAACCTGAACCTGTCGCAGAGAACGGAGCAGCAGTCGTCCTCGCTGGAAGAGACCGCCTCGTCCATGGAGGAAATGACCTCTACCGTCAAGCAGAACGCGGACAACGCCGGCCAGGCCAATCAACTCGCCACCGCGGCGCGCGATCAGGCGGAAAAGGGTGGCGCGGTGGTGGGCAAGGCGGTCACCGCCATGGCCAAGATCAACGAAGCCTCCAAGAAGATTGCCGACATCATCGGTGTCATTGACGAGATTGCGTTTCAGACCAACCTGCTGGCGCTGAACGCGGCCGTGGAAGCGGCGCGCGCGGGCGAGCAGGGACGCGGCTTCGCAGTGGTTGCCACGGAGGTGCGCAGCCTCGCCGGCCGCTCGGCGACGGCCGCCAAGGAGATCAAGGAGTTGATCCAGGACTCCGTCAGGAAAGTGGAGGACGGCTCCGCCCTGGTGACGCAGTCCGGGCAGACGCTCGACCAGATCGTCACTTCGGTCAAGAAAGTCAGTGACATCATTGCCGAGATTGCGGCCGCCTCGCGCCAGCAATCGGCCGGCATCGAACAGGTCAACCAGGCCGTGATGCAGATGGACGAGATGACTCAACAGAACGCGGCTCTGGTGGAGCAGGCGACGGCGGCTTCCCAATCAATGGCCGAACAAGCTCGTGCGCTGACCCACCTGATGCAAAGATATAACAGCGGCAGTTCCTCCGAATCCGCTGTTCCCGCTGCTCGGGCGCCGGCGGCCGCGCCGCCCGCCGCGGAACGGCGGCCGGCCGTTCGCCCAACCGCCTTGAAGACGCCGCCCCCGCTGCGCCAGCGGGCCCCGGTAGCGAAACAGGCCGCCGCGGTTATTCCCGCACCCGCCGCGAAGGCTGTTACGAATGGCGGCGGCGCCGACTGGTTGGAATTCTGAGTATCGGACCGGCCCATGGCTGTGCAGCGGTCGCCGCAGGACCCGGTTGCTGATCGCGGCACGCTGCCGGCGCGCCGGTCCGAAACAGTTGCGGCACTGCAGGCGTGGCCCGGCGATCGCAATCCAACCGCGCCGGAAGTGTTGATTCAGCTCCGGCGGCGCGGTGGCAAGCCGCAGGATAAGCACACGGTAAAGGCCTCGGTTGCCCGTTTCATCACTTTCAAGCAACTTAACCCGGTGCAGGAGTTGCCCATGCATGGACCACAATGGACTGGTAGGTACGAGCATCTATCAGCGCAACGAGCTCGAAGCCTGATGGAGAGCCGCACCCCAATGCCCACCGCCACCCCCTGTCACAGCGCCGATGCGGTGCTGGCCAGAATACAGCCGCCCAGTCGTTTTCGCGTCACCGAGCGTCTCATTGCCATCGGAGCATCCACCGGCGGCACCGAGGCCATCAAGGCCGTGTTGGCCAGTTGCCCCGCCAACACGCCCGGTATTGTGATTGCGCAGCACATTCCGAAGGCCTTCAGCACGCCGTTTTCCAAGCGCATGGACTCGTGCAGTCAGATGACAGTTTGCGAAGCCGAGAATGGCCAGCAGATTCTGCCCGGCCACGTGTACATCGCTCCGGGCGACCGTCACCTGTTGATATTTCGTGATGGCAACCACTACCGCTGTCGATTGAACAACGGCGTACCGGTCAACCGGCACAAACCGAGCGTCGATGTCCTGTTCCGCTCCGTCGCCCAGGAAGCGGGCACCAATGCCATCGGCATCATCCTGACCGGCATGGGCAAGGATGGCGCGCAAGGACTGAAGGAAATGCGCGAGGCTGGCAGCCCGACGATTGCCCAGGATGAAGCCAGCAGTGTTGTCTGGGGCATGCCCGGGGAGGCCGTCGCAATCGGTGCGGCAATGCAGGTCGCGCCGCTCGCGGACATCGAACGCCGCATCCGCCAGTTCCTCGACGCAATGGACAGCAGCACACAGACGCGTAGAGCGTTAACCCTCTCAGCCGGGAGCTGAGCGTGGCATGATTGCGGTGCACTCACCACCAGGAAGCAACCATGCGTCTGTTACTCGGTTTCGGCGCCATCCTGTTGAGCGTTTCAAACCTCTCTCCTGCGCAGGAGCCTGTAGTCGTAGTCAGGGCGGGAACCCTGATTGACGGCGTCAGCGCCCAGCCCCGCCGCAACCAGGACATTCTCATCCGCGGCAACCACATAGTTGAAGTAAACCCCACCGGTGCACATGCGCCGCCTGCCGGGGCAAAGCTGATCGACCTCAGCAATTCAACCGTACTGCCCGGCCTCATTGACACGCACACCCATATCTTCCTCCAGGGTGAGGTGCCCGCGGCTGGCGGTTATGACGTGCAAATCCTGAAGTATCCGGCGTCGTTTCGCGTAGCCCGGGCCACTGTCGCCGCGCGTCGCGCCCTGGAGCAGGGTTTCACGACCATCCGTGACGTCGAGACAGAAGGCGCCGGCTACGGTGACGTGGGAATCAAGAAGGCCATCAACGAGGGATACATCCCCGGCCCGCGGATGTTTGTGTCGACCCGCGCCATCTCGTCAACCGGTGGCTATTCCCCTGACGATTACGCCCCGGAGGTCACCGTTCCCAAGGGCGCCCAGATTGTTGACGGGCCCGTTGAAGCCCGCAAGGCCGCCCGTGAACAGCTCGACAACGGGGCGGACTGGATCAAGGTCTACATGACCCACCGGTCCTGGCTCGACGAGCAGGGTGAGCTGGTATCGCAGCCCACCCTGACAGTGGAAGAGTTGAAAGCCGTTGTCGACGAAGCCCATGGCTGGCGCAAGAAAGTGGCCTGCCACGCCTACAACGGCCCGGGGCTGCAACGGGCGCTCGATGGCGGATGTGACTCCATTGAGCACGGGCTCGAGCTGACGGATGCCCAGATTGCACAGATGCTCAAACAAGGCACCTGGTATGTACCGACCCTCGCGGTCTATTACTACGATCCGGATCCACCGGACACGCCGTCCGGCAAACGTGACCGCAAGCGCGTGGCGCTGCATGGCGTGTCCTTCCAAAAGGCATTGCGCGCCGGAGTGAAAATCGCGTTCGGCACGGATGTCGGCGGCTTTGTCTGGACCGATCCGATTGCGCAGGAATTTTCCCGCGAAGTGGAGTTCGGCATGACACCCATGCAGGCCATCCAGTCAGCAACTTCGCGAGCGGCGGAGCTGTTGGGCCAGAAGGGCCGGTTGGGAGTGGTCGCTCCGGGCGCCCTGGCCGACCTCGTTGCGGTGACGGGCAACCCGCTCGAAGACGTTCACGTCCTCGAGAAAGTGGGTTTTGTGATGAAGGACGGGACAGTCGTCAAGTAGATTCGATCAGCGCCCGCAG
Organism: Pseudomonadota bacterium; assembly: GCA_018241505.1. Lineage (GTDB taxonomy): Bacteria > Pseudomonadota > Gammaproteobacteria > Steroidobacterales > Steroidobacteraceae > 13-2-20CM-66-19. The sequence continues at coordinate 25,486 of JAFEDS010000034.1, forward strand.
CCCGAAGTCCGACTGGAGTTGGCGCGTGCAATGCAGCAGCGCCGCTGCGCCTCCGGCAGTGCGGAAATCAACTTCCAGCCGCTGCTGCGGCCCCACGACGACCACGTCCTTCCACACCCCGTTCACCTGCAACCGGTGTCGCTGCAGATGCAGCGGTATGTGCTCATCGCTGGTGTTATGAATTTGCAGCCGATAGAGCGCGCCGCGTCTCACGCGAAAGGTCGGCTGCGCTCCGTTGATGGACCAGCGGTTGAGGCCGCTGCGGGCCGCCGCGTGTCGAGTCAACACGAGCGGCAACAGGCCATCCGGCGCGTCTTCGTTCAATCCGTCAAACCGAGTCGCGACCGGTTCGCTCTCACGCACGATCCACTGCTCGGAGCTTCTCAACACAACATGCGCGGAAATCCGCTCGCCGGGACTGAGTCGCAACGCGCCCGCTCGCTGGGGCGCCGCCAGGGCGATGCCATCGAGCGCCACTATCTCAAAAACGTGGTTGGGTAACTCGAGGGTGTAACTCTCGGTCGCTCCCGCGTTCAATGCGTGCATCAGAATCCTTTCACCCGTGTTGGCTCGCAAGCTCACGCCGTGGCCCGGCAACCGGCCGTTGACGGTGATCGCCCTGTACCCAACCTCACAGCCGCGCATCGTCCGGCGCATGAAGGGCTCGCAGCCCTTGAGTACGACCAACCATTCGCGCTCGCGGCCATCCGGCGTCCTGGGCTCAACCAGTAGTGCTCCCACCTGCCCACTGTATAAGCCGGTCCGCAAGTTCGCGGCCGCCACCACCTCCGAATGGTATAGATACAAACCCACGCGGCTCGGAGTAAATTCCATCCGTCGCCGGGAGTGGGGCGGCACCACCGCATCGGCCAGTTCCTGTCCCTGCCAATGGACCCGCTCCGTTGTGTCGGTGTCGTTGCAGACATCTACGCAGAACGGCTGTCCAACAGTGGCGCGCAGCGTAGGTCCGGGGAACTGACCGTTGTAGGTAGTGGTTATAATCCGGTGACACGGAGCCAACTCAATTTCACCGGGGCGGATGTGCAGCACGGGAGCTCGCGGCTGTGCAGCCTCCACGACGGGAGAGAGGCAGGCGCCCGCGGCCGCGAACCCGGACAGTTGCAGAAACGCTCGGCGTCCGAGCAGGCTGAATGAGTTACACTGCACTCGCTGAGTCTACCGCGAAAACTTTAAATACCGGCATGCTCGAGCTCGAACACGTCCATAAGTCATTCGAAGGCCGGACCGTGCTGTCGGACGTCAGTTTGACGATTCCGAAGGGCGTCACGCATGCCCTGATCGGCTCCAGCGGCTCCGGTAAAACGACCTTGTTGCGTGTGACCCTGGGCCTGATTCCCTTCGACAGGGGCTACGTGAAAATCAATGAGCAGCCGCTGTCGTCCTTCACACCGACCGAATGGGCGGACCGGATCGGCTACGTTCCCCAGGAGGGCGGCCTGTTTCCGCACATCAGCGGCCGGCAGAATGTTTCGCTCGTGCCCGGCCTGCGCAACTGGCCGGCGGCGCGCATTGACAGCCGCGTGGAGGAATTGCGTGTCCTGGTAGGACTGGACGCTGCGATCCTTGCGCGTTTCCCCCATGAAATGAGCGGCGGACAGAAACAGCGCGTGGCCATCATGCGCGCCGCCATGATGGATCCTCCCGTCATGCTGCTCGATGAGCCCATGGCGGCCCTGGATCCACTGATTCGCAGCAGCTTGCAGGAAGAGCTCAAATCGATCTTCCAGCGCCTGGCGAAAACCGTCCTGATTGTGACTCACGACCTGGGTGAAGCGGCCTTTCTCGCCGAGCGCATCACGTTGTTGCACCAGGGCCGCATCATCCAGACCGGCACCTATCGTGAGCTGTTCCTGACACCGGCCGATCCCTTTGTCAGCTCGTTCATCAATGCGCAGCGAAGCCTGCCCGATGTGAGCGCAATGACATGAGAAAGTCAGCGTTCAACCTGGCCGCCTGCATGGCCGCCTGCATGGCCGCCTGCATGGCCGTCTGTTTGGCGGCCCATGCCGTGGCCGCACCCAAAGCCATTGTGGTCGGCTCGAAAATCTTCACCGAGGGTTATGTGCTCGGTGAAGTGGCCGCGCAAACCATCGAAGCGTCATCGCCGCCGGTGCCCGTGATACGTAAGCTCGGCATGGGTAGCACCGGCATCCTGTTTCAATCGCTCAGCTCCGGCGCGATCGATGTGTACGCGGACTACACGGGCACCCTGACCGAAGCCATCATCAAGAACCCGAGCCTCGAGTCCCAGGAGGACATCCAGGCGGCGTTGGGCAAGTTGAATCTGGTGATGTCCGGGCCGCTGGGCTTCAACAACACGTATGCGCTGGCGGTGCGTGACGCGTTTGCCCGCCAGTACAACCTGCACACCATCACCGACCTGGCGCGGCTGAAAGCGCCGGTACGGGCCGCATTCAGCTACGAGTTCATGGATCGCGAGGATGGCTGGCCGGGGCTCGCGGCGGCCTATCATTTCACCTTGCCGCCCAAAAGTGTCAACCGCATGGAGCACAGCCTCACCTACCAGGCGATCGACCAGAACGTCGTCGATGTCATCGACGTGTACTCCACGGACGCCAAGATCCGCAAATTCAACCTGCGCGTGCTCGAGGACGATCGTAATTACTTCCCGGTCTACCAGGCCGTCTGGGTGGCGCGGCAGGACTTTGTGCAACGCTATCCGGCTCAATGGCATGCACTGGAGCGGCTCGCGGGCACGATCGATGTCAACACCATGTTGGATATGAACGCCGAGGCCGACATAGAGAAGCTGAGCCTCACGCAGATAGCGGCCAAATTCCGCGGCGCGCAGGCCCAGGCGGCCGACACCCTGACCAGCCGGTTATTGCATCGGACGATCGAGCATCTGTGGCTGGTCGCGATCTCGCTGCTGTTTTCCGTTGTCATCGGCGTACCCTTGGGAATTGCCGCCGTGCGGTTTCATGCCACCGGCCAGGCCATCCTGCTGCTGAGCGCGATGATCCAGACGGTGCCGTCACTCGCGCTGCTGTGCTTTCTGATTCCGCTGTTTGGAGTGGGAACCAAGCCGGCGCTGGTAGCCTTGTGCCTGTACAGCCTGTTGCCGGTGGTGTTGAACACCTTCACCGGGATCCGCTCCATTGATCCGCGGCACCTGGAAAACGCGCGCGCCTTCGGCCTGAACGGCCGCCAGATCCTGTTTCGCATCGTGCTGCCGCTGGCCAGCCCGATGTTGCTGGCGGGGGTGAAGACAGCGACCATAGTCAGTATCGGCACGGCCACCCTGGCCGCGCTGGTGGGCGCCGGCGGCTACGGCGCGCCCATTGTGTCGGGGTTGTCGCTGAACGATGTGCCCACCATCCTGACGGGCGCGATTCCCGCCGCGTTGATGGCATGGCTGGCGCATGGTTTGTTTGAAATTCTGGGCAGAATTCTCATACCCGCGGGCTTGCGAGTGCGGCCCTAGAGCGACTCGTGGAACCGAGGTGCCGATGTTCACAAGTAGGGCACCAGCAACCGCGCGGCACCGTCACGCAACTTCAGTGCCATTGACCGGTTCTCGAGTGTGAGCCGGGACTTCTGGTGTGCCGTGATCAGGGTGTCGATTTCCCCGACAATGCCGGAATGATAGATCTCCAGGTCCAGCTCGAAGTTGAGCCGCAGGCTGCGGATGTCCCAGTTGGCACTGCCCACCAGGGCCCAGAGGTCATCAATGGTCATGAGCTTGGAGTGATTGAAGGGCGCCGGATAGGTCCAGATCCGGCAGCCCGCCTTCACCAGCGGTACCATCTGTACCCGCGAGCCCCAATCAACCGTGGGGTGATTGCTGTGCTCCGGCAGCACCAGGTCAACTTCCACACCGCGATAGGCGGCGAGCGACAGCGCCGTGATGATCCGCTCATCCGGCAGGAAGTAGGGTGTCATGATCCTGATCGATTGCCGCGCGCAACTCAGCGCCTGCAGGATCACAAACTCGATCTTTTCCAGGTCGCTGTCGGGACCTGAGGTGACGACGCGGGCGGTGCTGTTGCCTGCGGTGTTTTGCGCCGGAAACCACAGGTCACCCGTCAACTGCTCGTGGGTTGCGAATTGCCAGTCCGCCGCGAACACATCCATCAATTGCGCGACCACCGGTCCTTCAAACCGGAAGTGAGTGTCAAACACCGGATGCCTGGGATGAGTGCGGGTCAGATTCTCGGCGCCAATGTTGAGCCCGCCCGTATAGACGACGCGGCCGTCTATACCGAGGATCTTTTTGTGACTGCGCAAGTTGAGAAAGGGCATGCGCCAGGGCAGCGTGGAGTGCAGAAACCGGGCGGCGGGTACGCCTGCCCGGCGCAGTCGGTGATAGGTTGACGAGGTGAAATAGCCGCCGCCGTACCCGTCGATGAGCACGCGGACTTCCACGCCGCGTTGCTTCGCGCGGGTCAGGGCTTCAATGAACGGAATTCCCGCGGCGTCGGCACGAAAGATGTAACTCGACAGGGCGATGGAGCTGGTGGCCGCGTCGATGGCGGCGAGCATTTGTGGGTAAGCGTTGTCGCCGTTCCGCAGTATCTGGATGTCGTTGGCGTCCTCCACCGGGCGTCCCGTGATGCGCTGCCCGGCATGCTCCAGGGCGGCCAGGTGATCCGACCGGACGCTTTTTCTCGCGGCCCTGCCCGAACTGGCCGGCTGAGGCCGGCGCAGGCTCTGCGCGCGGCGCCGGACCCGGTTGATGCCCAACAGGAGATACAACACGCTGCCCAGGATGGGTGCGAGCCACGCGAGTCCGATCCAGGCGACGCCGGAGGCCGCTTCGCGCTTCGTCAGAAGCACGTGTATGGTGACCCCGATCGCCAGTGCCAGATGCAGGAGCGCAAGGACATCGCTGCGCACGTACCCTCCTTACCCCAACAGCCGGCTCTGCTCCTCCAGCTCCTCGGACGCCTCCAGCCAGGCAGTCTCCACTTTCTCTGTCTCCCGCGCCACTTCCGCCTGCTGCGCGAGCAGGTCTTTGAGCTGGTCCTTCGAGGCCGCCGAGTAGATATCCGGCGCCGCCAACTGCGTCTGGAGTGTCGCCGTCTGCTTCGCCAGCCGCGCCAGCTCCGCATCATACTTCGCGATTTTCGCCTTGAGCGGCGTCAGCCGGTTGCGGCGCTCGGCTTCTTCCCGCTTACGCTGCTTGCGTGCCTCCGCGCTCTCTGACTGGCCCGTGGCGCCGGAGGATTGACCACCAGCGCCCGACGGCTGACCACCAGCGCCCGACAACTGACCACCAGCGCCCGACGACTGCTCGCCATCACTGCGCGCCACCGCGCCCGCCTGTGTCTGCCGGCCGCCGCCTGCAGCCGCCGCAACGTCCTCGTGAGTCTCATCCAACCACCTGCCGTAGTCCTCGAGATCCCCATCAAACGCTGCTGCGCGCCCCTTGTGCACAACAATGAGCTCATCCGCCACCGTCCGCAGCAGATGCCGGTCGTGCGAGACGAGCACAACCGCGCCCTCATAATCCTGGAGCGCCACGGCCAGCGCCTGCCGCATTTCCAGATCGAGATGGTTCGTCGGCTCGTCCAGCAACATCAGGTTGGGCCGCAGGTAGGCTGTGAGTGCCAGCATCAGCCGCGCCTTCTCGCCGCCCGAGAAGGGACCGACCGGCTCAAACACCCGGTCGCCCCTGAACCCGAAACCGGCGAGAAAATCCCGCAGCTCCTGCTCAGTGGCCTTCGCGGCCAACTCCGCGCCGGCACGCCGTAAGTTGGTCAGCGGTGAGTCCTGCGCATTGAGCTGTTCGAGCTGATGCTGCGCGAAGTAGCCAATCCGCAAGTCCCGCGCTTCCGTGCGAGTGCCCGTCAATCCGGGCAGCTCTCCGGCCAACAGCTTCATGTAGGTCGACTTGCCCGCGCCGTTGCGTCCCAACAGCGCGATTCTCGCCCCGGGGGCCAATGTCAGGCTCACCTTCTCGAGAAGCGGCTTGCCGTCGTAACCCGCCGACTGATTTTCCAACGCCAACAGCGGCCGCGGCAGCTTGGCCGGCGGCGCGAACGAGAATTCAAACGGTGAATCCACGTGAGCCGGGGCAATGCGCTGCATCCGCTCGAGCGCCTTGAGCCGGCTTTGCGCCTGGCGCGCTTTGGTCGCCTGGGCGCGGAAGCGTTCGACGAACGACTCCATGTGTTTGATTTCCCGCTGCTGGCGGGTAAACAGGGCGGATTGCTCCGCCAGCTCGGATGCGCGCTGATCCTCAAACGAAGAGTAGTTGCCGCGATAGGCGCGCGCCTTGGCGTGCTCCAGGTTGACGATGCGATTCACGATCCGGTCCAAAAACTCGCGATCATGTGCAATCAGCAGCAGCGTCCCCGGATACTCCAGCAGCCACCGTTCCAGCCACAGGATGGCATCGAGATCCAGGTGGTTGGTGGGCTCGTCGAGGAGCAACAGGTCGGAGCGGCACATGAGAGCCTGCGCGACATTCAAACGCACTCGCCAGCCGCCGGAAAATGACCTGACAGGCCGCGATTCGTCCGCTGTTGTGAAGCCGAGCCCGTGCATCAGGCGCCCCGCGCGGCTGCGGGCGTCATAACCTCCCACGGAAGCATAACGGGCGTGCAGGTCACCCAGCTTCAAACCATCGTTGCGCGCTTCCGCGTCCGCAATCCATTTCTCGATCTGGCGCAGCTCCGCATCGCCATCCAGAACAAACTCGATGGCGGCCGCATCCGTTGCCAGCAATTCCTGGGAGACGTGCGCGATCGCGAGGTTCGACGGCATCTCGAACGTACCGGCATCCGGTTGCAACTCGCCCCGGACCAGTGACAGCAGGCTCGATTTGCCGCTGCCGTTCTCACCGGTGATTCCCACCTTCTCGCCGCGAAACAACCCGAAGGTGGCGCCGGAGAAAAGTACACGCGGCCCGCGTCGTATGGTGACGTCGGTAAAATTCAGCATGCGGGAATTGGGAGGAGGGCGGTCAGCCTGACTGGCTCGACTGCGCCCAGATGTTCAGGCCACCGTCGGCAGCATGCTTGTCGATCTCGTCGAGCTCGGGCTTGCTGAACCGGGTGTTGCGCAGCGCGCCCAGGCAATCTTCAATCTGCTGCCAGCGGCTGGCGCCAATCAACGCGCTGGTCACGGCCGGCTGCCGCAGCACCCACGCAATCGCCATCTGCGCAAGGGTCTGACCGCGCCGCTGTGCCACCGCATTGAGTGCGCGCACATTCGCGATGTTGGCTTGCGTCAACATGTTCTTGTTGAAGAAATGATTCTGCGCCGCCCGCGAATCGTCCGGAATGCCGTTCAGGTACTTGTTGGAGAGCAGTCCTTGCGCGAGCGGCGAGAAGGCAATGCAGCCCACCCCTTCAGTTTCGAGTATGCCGAGCAACTCTTTCTCGACCCAACGATTCAGGATCGAGTAGGAGGGCTGGTGGATCACCAGCGGCAGCTTCAGCTCGCGGGCAATCGCGACCGCCTCACGGGTCTTCTGCGGGCCGTAGGATGAGATTCCAACATAGAGCGCCTTGCCGCTGTGCACGGCGGTTGCGAGCGCACCGATGGTCTCGTCCAGGGGCGTGTCAGGATCGAAGCGATGTGAATAGAAGATATCGACGTAATCGAGCCCCATGCGCTCGAGGCTCTGATTCAGGCTCGCCAGCAGGTACTTGCGGGAACCCCATTCACCGTAGGGACCGGGCCACATGTCGTAGCCGGCCTTGGTGGAAATAATCAGCTCGTCGCGATAGGAGGACAGGTCCTCTTTGAGGATGCGCCCGAAATTCTTTTCCGCCGCGCCTGGCGGCGGCCCGTAATTGTTGGCCAGGTCGAAATGAGTGATGCCGTGATCAAACGACTTCAGCACCATTTCGCGGGCATTCGCCGGCGAGCTCGTGTCACCGAACGTGTGCCATAGGCCCAGCGAAATCTGCGGCAACTTCAAACCGCTGCGGCCGCAGCGGGCATACGGAGTCAACGAGTACCGATTATCGGCGGCGACGTACATCTTGGGCTCTACCACGTCAGGTCGTCAGGGACCACGAAATCCTTGTAGGGGTCGTCACTCGCTGAAGTATCGGCTTCGGTATCCTTGGGCGCGACGAAGGGAACGACCATGTTTTCGTCGCGTTCGCGGATGCGCTGTGCGGTTTCCTTAGGAACTACTGCGTAGTGCCCCTTGTAGCGCACGATGGCGAGCACGCCACTGGTCAACTGCTCCCGACGCTGGGCGTCGACGGACATGCGACGGATCTTCTTTCCGTCAATGAAGCTGTAGTAGTCCTCGGTCTCGAGCCGTGGGACCCGGTTCTGCTCAATGATCTGCTCGATCTCGGCAATACGCGCGCGACGCTTGGCCTTCTCTTCGCGCTTGCGGTTCAACTCCTGGTCGCGCGCGACCTTGGCGGCTTGCGCTTGTTGGGCAGCCAGGGTGGCTGCGCTCTGGATCGGATGGTGTGCTGAAAGCACGACAGGCTGTGCTGCCGGCCTGTTGCCCGCGTTCGGCCCCGTACCTGCATTTGGCCCCGCGTTGGTGGCAGCGTTCTGACCCGCGCCGGCGTTGGGGCCGCCTTGGGAGCCGCGGCCCTGCCCGCCGTGAGCGTTCTGCCCACCCGGGACATTCTGTCCGCGTTGGGCATTCTGCCCTGGGCCGCCACGCTGTCCGCCGCCCTGATACCCGCCTGGATTGCCGCCCTGTTTTCCGCCTTGGCCGGGCCGCGAGTCCCGGGGCTTGGGAGGCCGGTGACGGAAATGGCGTTGCTGTTCTTCCTGCGCCGCCTGCTTAGCCTGCTTCTCCGTGACGAGGCCGACTTTGAGCAACTGATCGCGCAATGAATTCATGACTGGAGGACACAGGCCAGAAAAACGAGCCCGCTATATTACGCATAGCGCTTGAATACTTCATGGCGGCGATTCGATTGGCCCGCCGGTGAGGCAATAAAAAAGGGCCCGGTTATTCACCGGGCCCCTTGATCATCAAGCGATCAATGAAAGCAACTTACCAGCGGTCGCGTCCACCGCCGCCACCGCCGCCACCACCGCCACCACCGCCACCGTAGCCGCCGCGACCGCCACCGCCGCCCGGACGTCCACCGCCGCCAGTGCGGGGCTTGTCCTGGGCTTCGTTGACGCGAAGCTGCCGGCCACCCATATCGTGGCCATTCAGGCTCTGAATGGCGCGGGCCGCATCGGCCTGGCTCATTTCAACGAACCCGAAACCGCGAGGGCGTCCCGTTTCACGATCGGTCGGCAGCGACACGGACTCGACGGTCCCGTGCTGCGAGAACAATGTGCGTACGTCCGCCTCGCTGGCGCTGAACGGCAGATTGCCTACATAGATTTTGGCCATAAATTTCGTCACTCTCCAAACAACTCGAAGCAGCCTGTGCGGGGCATAAAAAAGGTTGACTGCCCTGGCCACTTCACACGGCAGGAACACCAGTCAGGTCAGGGAGAGTGTGTCTCACGAGCCCAAAGAACCGTAGATCCTGTCACCTGATCGCTTTCAGTTCGGCTTTAGATCTGCAATGCCTTGGAAGCATCAGGTCGAGACGGACATGGGCGATCGGGCGAAAGTATGCCAGAAGCGACGCCTGTGTACCCCTTTCGGTAATGAACCTTCCCTGTTTCAAATTGTCTGCTGGAACCCCCTCCGGTGGCCTCCGGCGGCAATTGCCTGCCTGGGCTGGATTTTTCCGGTGCCTCCAAAGCGCGACAACGGCACTGTTTGGCCACCGTTGTCACGGTAAATAATTCATATAAATCAAGGTGTTACCAGAGAGTTGGTTTGCCTGGCGCAGGCGCGCGCGTTGTGACATTCGCGGAGCCCCGGTGCGAGGTTGGATTGGCACGTGACCGCCGTGACATACAGCGCCCCCGGATCCTCCAGCAGATATTTTTGATTCGTCGCAAGCAAGGTGTTGCGTTGGAGCCGCGCCTCGGATGTGTGGCAACAGGTCGGCTGCGCTACTGCAGTGGACCATTTTCCGATTCATCTTAAAATGGTCCCAGGTAACAGGGGGCGCGAGCGTGCGGCAGGCGGTTCGGTTTCATGATCAGACGCTGCGTGAGGGGCTGCCGCGCTGTCGTACCGCATTGGTTAGTGGTCCTGCGCAGGTCGGCAAGACAACCGCCTGCAAAGCCCTGTCCCCGCGCTATCTCGATTGGGATGACCCTGCCGGCCGCCTGATTCTGATGAGGGGTGCCGAGGCAGTCGCGCGGCACCTGGATCTCGAACGCGCCCGCGAGCGCGAAGTGACCGTCGTTTTCGACAACCTCCAGGGGCATCCCAACTGGAGGGGCTTTTTGCGGAAGTTCACTGCGCGCTGCGGCGCGCGGGTCCGGGTAGTCGCCACTTTCCGCTCCCCTGGCCGGAAGAAGTCACTGCCGGCAAGCACCATACGGGTGCGCATCAATCCATGGAGCGTCGCCGAGTGCGTGCGCACCCTGCCAACCGACTCACCCACCAAGGCACCGGCTAACATAAGTGAAGAAGACTGGTTTGCGCTCCAGGAGCACGGCGGCTTTCCCGAGCCGTTCCACAAACGCGACCCGAAATTCACCGAGCGCTGGCACGCCCGGCAACAGTCGGAGCTGATCGAGCACGACCTGCCGCGGCTCGCCGCGGTGCGCAATCCGTCCGTGTTGCAGATGTTGGCGCTATTGCTGGCGGAGCGGTCGGCCACGCCGCTGGTCTATTCCGCTCTCAGCCGCCAGCTCGGAGTGTCCGTTGACACCGTGACTCGCTGGATCGAGCTGTTGGTTGACCTGAGCCAGGGCTTTTGCGTGCGCCCGTGGTTTGCGGGTGTGCCGAAGGCGTTGCGCAAGGAACCCCGTTGGTTCCTGCGTGACTGGTCCGCAGTGATGGATGCGTCAGCCCGCGCACGCACGCTGATTGCCTGCCACCTGTTGAAAGCCGTGGAGGGTTGGAGCGACCTGGGATTCGGGCAGTTCGAGCTCCGTTATGTGCGCGACAAGCGGCAACGCGAAGTGGATTTCCTGGTGTTACGCGATCGCCGGCCCTGGTTTCTCGTGGCCGTGGGCGACACGGTCCCCAGGGGTGGCGAGGCGCCACCGGTGCTCCGGTATTTTCAACGTATCACCCGCGCGCGCCATGCATTCCACCTCGTGATGAACGGATCGTTCACCGCGACCGATTGTTTCGCGCAAAGCGAGCCGCTCGTGGTGTCCGCGCGCACCTTGTTGAGTCAACTGTTATAGCCTGCGCGCGCCATCGCCGCCGCCACGTCGATGCGCCCGCCACGTCGATGCGCCCGCCACGTCGATGCGCCCGCCACGTCGATGCGCCCGCCACGTCGACGCGCCCGCCGCGCCGCTGCCCCCGCTCAGGCCGCCAGCGGCATGGCCACTTCCACCCGGTTGCGTCCCGAGCGCTTGGCCTGATACACCGCCGCGTCCGCCTGGGCGATGAGGCGCTCGCCCCAAACTCCCAACATGTCGCTGGTCGCCACGCCGATACTGCACGTCAGCGCGATGGGCTCGCCAAATCCCGTCACCCTGACACCGGCGACCCGCTCCAGGATTCGCTGCGCAATGGGATGCGCGGCGGCCGTGTCCGCGCTGCTCAGAATGACCACGAACTCTTCACCGCCATAGCGGCCGATGACATCCGACTGGCGCAACTCCGCCTGGATGGGCGCAATGATCGCAGCCAGGCACGCATCGCCGGCCTGGTGACCGAACGAGTCGTTGATCTCCTTGAAGTGATCGAGGTCAATGAACAACAGCGAGATGGGCAGGCCCCGGGCGCGGGCGCGCGTACAGGCTGCGTCGAGCCTTTCCACCAGTGAGCGCCGGTTGAGCACGCCGGTGAGGGAGTCGATCTGCGCATGCCGCTCGGCTTCCGACAGGGCACGCCGCTGATCGCGCAATCGATCCGCGATGCCGAGCGCAATCAACAGGGCCGCGGCGACCATCGACAGTGGCAGTCCCAGGTAAATCACCGTGTCGTGCTCTTCGCCGGTGTTCAACAACAGCCGGATCGTGGTCGCTATCGTGAATGCCTCGAGCAAGGTCCAGGCAACCAGGAACCAACCCGCCGACCGGCTTCCCTGGCGCCACGCCATGAACGCGACCACCAGCGTATATACCGCGGACCCCAGGAACAGGATATTGCCAACATTGTTGACGATGTCCTCGTAGCCCACGAGCTTGATGAGGTTGGAAAACGTCAGCAGCATGAATGCGCCGGCCAGCCAGCCGAACACCTTGTATGCGCCGGGCATGAAGCGCCGCAGGTCCGCGATGTCGCGCACAAACAGACAAGCCGCGGCGCCGCTCAGCGCGGAGATGACATTCCAGGTGTAATGAGAAAGAGGAGTGGCCGCCGACAACCACGGCCACTCGAATCCTTGGCCGGAGAAATACGCGACGTACAACGCCTGCAATGAAAAAAGCGTGAAGTAAAGAATGAAGGCCCGTTCGGCCAGCACAATCCAGATGAGCAAAGACGCGATCGCCATCGCCCCCAGGGCGCCGAACGCCAGAGTGATCATTCGAGCGCGCGAGGCGCCCTCGCTCAGGAATTCACTCAGTGTGGAAATAGCAAACCGGGGAACGCCGTACCCGGCGCCCGGCGCTGCGATGCGGACATACACCGCGCTCGGTGCGGCGTTGGTGATGGCGCCGGCGGGATCCGCGGCCGCCGACGCCACCGTGCCAGCCGATGTGTTGGCGCCGGCCGATGCCGGCAACAGAAACGCCGTATCACGCGCCCCCGCAAACTCTGGGATCTTCGCCGCCGGTGCCAACGCCTGGCCTGACCCAGCCGCAAACACCTGAATGGTGTGCAGCATTCCCGCATGCACCACGATTACCGGGAGGTCGCCCGTGCGAAATGCTTCGCGGGTCGACACACGCAGCCAGAGCACGTCCCCCCGCGCGGCCTGCTCCTTGATACGGGTCCCCGTAAACCGGGAGTCGAGCGAGCCGCTGGCTACTTCGGAGATGGTCGCGTCGGTGATGGACGCGTCCAGCACCCGGATTTCGGGCGGGTCGTGCGAGCCGAGCGAAGTGGAGTGTGTAGCCGCGCCGGCGCTAAATCCGGCGCAGCAGGTGATGAGGCCCAGAATCCACTGGAATGCAGCGGCACGCAGACCGTTCCGAAAACTGCTCATCAGAAGAGACCGGCATGACGACTACATGGGGTTGGGATTATGCCGGGCTTTTTATTGGCGCGGCACTGGCCGCGCGGAGCCCGGGTCCTTTTCCGCCACCAAAAAGCGTGGTTTTTGGTGGCTGCGTTGGCGCAGGGCGCCTGCGGCGCGTTGGGCGCGCGGAGGCTGCGTTTGGGGTCAGCGACGCTCCCAGTGCCCGTCGACCAGGTACCAGCCATCGCGTTCGTGGACCCAGTGGTGGGGCACCCATCGTTCGCGCGGATGTGGCCGCTCCCAATGACCGGCAACCCACACGTGCTGCCCGCCATCCCAGCGCCAATACCCCGTCGCCCACACGTAGCCGGGGGCGGGCGGAGGGCCGTATGTCTCGACCCGGATGGGGGGAGGTGCTACCACCACCGCCGGACCAGCGTAGTAGCGGCGCGGAGGTGGTGCGGCGGCGACAATGCATCCGCCGAGCGTGATCGTCAGCATGGAAATTGCTACCAGCCTGGTGGCGTGCAAACGGAGCTCAGTCATACGCACTCCCTCGAGGGTTGATGGTGGCCGCCATCGATTTATGGTAATCGGATGACTGGCCACGGTGGCGTTCATAGTGGCGCCGGTTCCTTAAACGCAAGATGACGCAATCGGTTCACACGAAGGTACGGACGATGCCGGGCCAGCAGGACACGGTCTTTCTGTTTGATGTCGACAACACGCTGCTCAATAACGATGCAGTCCAGGAGGATTTGAGCGCCCATCTGGACGGTGAGTTTGGGCGCCCCGCGCGCGAGCGCTACTGGAAGATATTCGAGAGCCTGCGCTCCGAGCTGGGTTATGCCGACTATCTCGGCGCGCTGCAGCGCTACCGCAGCGAGGATCCGGATGATCCGCAGCTCCTGCGGATGTCAACATTCCTCATCGATTATCCGTTCGAGAGCCGCTTGTATCCCGGGGCTCTGTCCGCCATTTCCCACTGCCGCCGCGTCGGCCCGACCGCGATCCTGTCCGACGGCGATGTCGTATTCCAGCCGCGCAAGGTGATTCGCTCCGGACTGTGGGACGCGGTCGAGGGCCGCGTGATGATCTATCTCCACAAGGAGCAGATGCTGGACGCGGTGGCACGGCACTATCCCGCGAAACATTACGTCATGGTCGATGACAAGCTGCGCCTGTTGGATGCCATGAAAAAAATCTGGGGCGCCCGTCTCACCACCATTTTTGTTCGCCAGGGTCACTATGCCCTGGACCTGGCCAGCCTGTCGGCCTACCCGGCGGCTGACATCACTCTGGCGAAAATCGCCGATCTCGCCACTCTCCCTGTTGCCAACCTTTGCGGACGAAAATGAGCACAGTCAAACTCAACCCATTGGCCGGCAAACCCGCGCCGGCCAGCCTGCTGACCAACATCCCGCAGTTGCTGACGGATTATTTCACGCTGCGGCCCGATGGTACGGTGCCGGCCCAGCAGGTGTCGTTCGGAACATCAGGTCATCGGGGTACGCCCTTCGAGCGATCCTTCAATGAGTGGCACGTGCTTGCCATCAGCCAGGCGATCTGCGAATACCGCAAGTCCAAGGGTATCGACGGTCCGTTGTTCCTCGGCATCGATACCCACGCGGTGTCGCCGGCCGCCAGCGCCAGCGCGCTCGAGGTGCTCGCGGCAAATGGTGTTGAAGTCATGCTGGCGACGAATGATGAATTCACGCCGACCCCGGCGCTGTCGCACGCCATCATTGTCCACAACCGCGGCAGAACGAGCGGTCTGGCGGACGGCATCGTCGTTACTCCCTCCCACAATCCACCGATGGATGGCGGATTCAAATACAACCCGCCCAACGGCGGCCCCGCCGATACCGATGTGACCGGCTGGATTCAAAATCGCGCCAACGATCTGCTGCAGGCCGGCCTGGCCGGCGTCAAGCGGGTCAGCTATGACGAGGCGCTGAAGGCGTCCACGACCCATCGCTACGATTATCTCAACACGTATGTCGGCGATCTGGCCAACATCATCGATTTCGAGGTTATCCGCGGCTCGAAGCTGAACATTGCCGTCGATCCGCTCGGCGGTGCCGGCGTGCACTACTGGCCGGCCATAGCCGAACGCTACAAGTTGAATCTGCAGGTGCTCAACACCGAAGTGGATCCGACCTTCCGTTTCATGACGGTGGATTGGGACGGCAAGATCCGCATGGATCCCTCATCGCCCTACGCCATGCAGAGTCTGATTCATCTGAAGGACCGGTTCGATGTTGCATTCGCCTGCGACACCGATCACGACCGGCATGGCATCGTCACGCGCAGCGCGGGCTTGATGCAGCCCAACCAATACCTGGCGGTGGCCATTGACTACCTCTACAAGAATCGTCCGAAGTGGCAGAGCGGCACCGGGGTCGGCAAGACCGCGGTCAGCAGCCAGATGATCGATCGGGTCACGGCCCGGCTCGGCCGGCGGTTGTTTGAGGTGCCGGTGGGCTTCAAGTGGTTCGTGAACGGCCTCGTCGATGGCTCGCTGGGATTCGGGGGCGAGGAAAGCGCGGGCGCCTCTTTCCTGCAGTTTGATGGCAGTGTTTGGAGCACTGACAAGGACGGGCTGATCCCCGGGTTGCTGGCCGCCGAAATGACCGCCCGCACCGGGCGAGATCCGGGGGAGGCCTATCGTGCCTTGACGCAGGAGTTCGGCGAGCCGCTGTTCGAGCGCGTAGATGCCCCGGCCTCCAAGGCGCAGAAAGCGATCCTGAAGAAGCTCGCGCCCGAGCAGGTGAAGTCCACGGAGCTGGCGGGAGACAAGATCACCCAGGTATTGAACAAGGCGCCCGGGAATGGGGCCCCGATTGATGGCCTGAAGGTGCTCACCGCGCAGGGTTGGTTTGCCGCCCGGCCCTCCGGCACGGAAGACATCTACAAAATCTATGCGGAGAGCTTCAAGGGCCGGGAGCATCTCACCCGGCTCATTGAGGAGGCGCAGAAGTTGGTCAGTGATTGTTTCAATGGGGTTTGATTGGCGCGGCACTGGCCGCGCGGAGCCCGGGCGTCGCCACAGCGGTCAGTGCGGGGCAGCGGTAAGTGCTGACCAGCCGTTCCAGATGATCTGGATGCCGATGCACATGAGTATGAAGGCGGACAGCCGCACCATCACTTCCAGGCCGGTCGTGCCCAACACCCGCGCCAGGTTTCCGGCGAACCGATAGGCAATATAGATACTGAGCGCGATGGCGACCACGCCCAGGAATGCACCAATAGCGTGCAGCGCCAGAGTCTGCAGCGCGAGCTCGGTTTCCGGCTTGCGGCTGCCGATGGTGATGGCCACCGAAATCGACCCGGGACCCACCGTCAACGGCATGGTCAGGGGATAAAAGGTGCCAATCTGGCGCGTAACTCCCGGCTGCACGTTGGCTTCACCGTGGTCGGACCATTGCTCCTCCGTGAGGAGCTTCCAGCCCAGCGCGGTGACCACGAACCCACCCGCGATCCGCACCACGGGGAGGTCGATGCCGAAGAACACGAGCAACCAGGGTCCGATGACCATCGACCCCAGGAGGAGCGCGAACCCATTGATCGCGACGCGGCGGGCCAGCCCCTCGCGCTCCTTATTTGACAGATTGGGGGTGAGCGAGAGGAAGAACGGCGCCGCCTCGATCGGATTCACAATGGGGAAGAGCCCTGCGAACGTCAGCAGGAAGGCGCCGAAAACTGCACTCACGAATCGACCTCATGTGGCACTCCCGCAAGCCACCTGAAGCTTGGCGGGACAATGGTGAATTCATTGTAGCCTGACCGCTGACCGTATCTGTGCGGCGGCTGACCGAAAACGGTCTTGTCCGCTCGGCCCGCCCGCGTATGGTGGGTACCCGCGAAGGGCGGCGTCCCCACGGTGGACTGGTCATAGGGCCAATCACCGCCAAATTGCCTGGGCCACTTTGGCAGTACGTCGCAACATAGTCGCGTCCGGTGCCATTTGAGAGATACGCTAGGATGATGGAAAGCATCGGCAAACAGGCGATGTTGGAACTGGCGATCACCCTGCCGCCACGGGGTTCTGGCGCGGTGATGCGAGTTCTGCATCGCGAGCTGCGATCAGCAATTCTCGATGGGCGGTTGAAACCGGGGTTGCGTCTTCCATCGACGCGCATCCTCGCCGACTCCTGGGGTGTGTCGCGCAATACAGTGATGGGTGCATACGACCTGTTGCTCAGCGAGGGCTACCTGTTCGCCCGCCACGGTGCCGGCACTTATGTTGCCGAAGCGTTGCCTATACGCGCGGACCGCGTGGCGGTACCCGACGAGCCCAACAAGGAGCCCGATCGGCGCTTGAGCGAATTCTGGCAGTCGCCGCCGCGTTACCTGTTGAAGCCGTGGGCCTCCACGGCTCCCAGCAACATGCTGTTTCGCCTGGGAGTGCCGGATACCGCTTCGTTTCCGTATCACATCTGGCGTCGGCTGCTGGCCCGCTCGCTGCGTTCGCTGGCGAAGCAGCCGGCTGCTTATGTCGAAGCGGAGGGCAGGCCTGCATTGCGCGAGGCGATAGCCAATCACGTATCGTTTGCTCGTGCCGTCGCGTGCAACTCGGATGACGTTGTAGTCACAGCCGGTACACAACAGGCGTTTGACCTGCTTGCCAAGATTCTCGTGACTCCGGGCAAGACCACTGTTGCCATTGAAGATCCCGGCTACGCGCCCGTGCGCGGTGCCTTCCTTGCCGTGGGTGCCAAGATCGCTCCGGTCCCCGTCGATGCAGACGGCGTGATCGTAGATCGTATACCTGCGGATACGAAAATCATCTGCGTCACACCCTCACATCAATTCCCTGTTGGCGTGGCAATGTCGATGCGCCGCCGCGCCGAGTTGCTCGAGTTTGCCCGCGCCAACGATGCCGTCATCATTGAAGACGACTACGACGGCGAGTTCCGCTTCGGTACGACCCCACGCGATGCATTGCAGACACTGGATCGCGCCGGTTCGGTCTTCTATGTGGGCACGTTCTCCAAGAGCTTGTTTCCCGGTATCCGCCTGGGGTTTGTGGTCTGTCCGCCCTGGGCAAAACGCACTCTGTGCGCGGCCAAACAGGTCACCGACTGGCACCAGCCGGTGTTGGAGCAGGACGCACTCGCCGCATTCATCAGCGAGGGCCACATGGCGCGTCACGTGCGCAAGATGCGTAAGTTGTACGCGGAGCGGCGCGAGCTGATGATGACCGGCCTGCAGACTCACTTCGGCGCGTGGTTGGACCCGGTACCCGCGGCCGGAGGCATGCACCTCACCGCCTTTGGGCGTGAGCCTCTCGATTTCGACGCAATCGCGCGCAGTGCACGGCAGAGAAACATGGATGTACGTTCATTGCGGGCGCTGAGCGCGAGCGGTGAATGTCAACCCGGCCTCGTCCTCGGTTACGGTGCAACCTCACCGGATGGCATCACGGAAGGATTGCTCCAACTTCGGCGCCTGTTCCCCGCAACTGGCCCAACGAAATATGCACGAGGTGGCGCTCGCTCGCTCGTAGCGTAACGTTAGTTTGACGGTTGACGGAGGTTCAACCATGCGCGCATTTGCTGAGAACGAGCTGCCCGACAGTCTCGAGGACCTGGATGTCATTCCCTCAGGCCAGATCATTGGCGAGAAGTCTCGCCGCCTGTATTTCATTGATGTCAAGAACATCGACTACGTGGAGTCTGAAGCGAACTACGTTGCCCTGCACGTGGAGGATGAGCGCTACCTGGCGCGCAATACCATGAAACACCTGGCGGTCGCGCTCGGGCCGATGGGATTCGTGCGTATTGAGCGCTCGTTGCTGATCAACCTGAGGCGCGTGGCATTCGCCGAGCGCATCGATCGCGGTGCCTTTGCATTCACCCTGCGCAACGGCCGGCGGCTGATTTCCAGCAACTCATATCGAAAAGGCATTCTCGAAGAGATCCGCCGCGGTCAGTCCCTCGGCCGCGCTACTGCGCAACGCGGCGCCGTACTGTAATCTTCGCATGTGCCGCGAAGTATCAACGAAGCTGTGCGGGAGGTCTGCCTCTCGTTTCCGGAAGCGGTGGAAGTCATTTCACACGGCTCCCCGGACTTCCGCGTGCGCGGTAAGACCTTCGCCTCTTATGTAGTCAACCATCACGGCGACGGTCGCGTTGCCCTGTGGCTCAACTCTCCCGCCGGCGCGCAGGATCACTACTCGAAGTCCCAGCCCCGCCACTTCTTCGTGCCGCCCTATGTTGGTCCGCGCGGCTGGCTGGGTGTGCATCTGAACAAGGGCCTTTCGTGGCAGCGTGTTGCCGAGCTGGTCCGGCAGGCATACGAAAAAGTGGCCCCGCCGGCGTTGGCGAAGTCAATCGGCGCCACCATTGCGATCAAACTGCCGGTGGCCGCGCTATCGGCCGAGCAGATCGATCCCCTGAAGTCGCGGCGGGCAAAGGCGGTGCTTGCCGGCGTGCGCAAGCTCGTTGCCGACTGGCCCGAGGTCGCCGAAGACCAACAGTTCGGCTCCCCGGTGTGGCGCGCGGGGAAGAAGACTTTTTTGTGGCTGCATGCGGACAGGAGCGCCGCGGTGACCGGCCGCAAACAGCCCCGGTTGCAGATCTACTTCTGGGTGGGCGTCGGCGCCCAGGGATTGATGACTACCGACCCGCGCTTCGAAATCCCGGCGTATCTGGGTCACCAGGGTTGGATTGCTTTCGATGTGAGCCGCGACTGCGACTGGTCGTACGTGCGTGGGCTCGCGCTCGGCAGCTATCGGCACTTCGCCCTGGCGCGCATGTTGAAAAAGCTGGCACCGCACGAGGATTAAAGCTGCGGCGCCCAGGCCGTGCACCAGCCGGCCGCCTTGACCGCCTTGTCGGGGAAAATCTGGCATGGCCCCTGCGTGGAGTTGTAGGGCCCTTCATACAGCCCGCACGTGGCACACGAGTGCCCCTTGGCGCTCTTTTCCTTCGTGGCATCCTCGGTATATCTGACTTTCGCCGCGGCCGGGTCATCCGGACTGAGCAGCGGCTGATCGGCAGCGTTACTCACTTCGAAGCGCGTCAGCGCCAAAGGCGTCAGTGTCGCGCCCAGCAGCAACTTCCGCACAAACCGGCGCCGGGTTGGTTTGGTTTCACGGCTCATGGCAGCTCCTTCACAGTTCGTCCGTGACATCCTGCAACAGACCGCTATCCTGTGGCTTGGTCTGCGGCGGATAGCGTTTCAACACTGTGCCGTCACGGCCGATGAGAAACTTCTCAAAGTTCCAGGTGATATCCCCGGCGACACCCGTATCGGCCGAGGTCAGGAACTGGTAGAGCGGATGCCGATTCGGCCCGTTGACTTCCAACTTGGAGCTCAGGGGGAACGTCACATCGAACGTGGTCTGGCAGAACTCCAGGATCTGTTTCTCGGTGCCCGGCTCCTGAGCGCCGAATTGATTGCACGGGAAACCAATGACGGTGAAGTTCTTGTCCTTCAATTCCTGCTGGAGCTGCTCCAGGCCGTCGTACTGCGGCGTGAGCCCACAGCGGCTGGCTACGTTTACCGCGAGCGCGACCTTTCCGCGAAGCTTACCCAGCAGGTCGGCCGTTCCGTCGATGCCCTTAACCGAGATGTCATAGAAACCGTTCATAGCCTCACCTCTGCAACCGGGGTCGCCGATGACGAAGCGTACGTCAACTGCGTCCTCAGGTCGACGTGTTCATTACGTGCGGCAAGGACGGGTGCTGAACACGTCTGAAATTGCCAGGTGCGCACACGTGCGCATATCCGAATAATTGCCGACACTGCACCGCTTTGAGTAATTCCAGCAGCACCGTCTTCGTGTTCGAATCTCATTGCGCCGAGGTGTTTGCGGTATAAAATCATGAGGTGCAATGTGTCTGAAGTGCTGGAGCCAAACGTGAGAGACGTGAGAGAGCGACTGATCAAGTGTGAGGCTGACATAGCGCATATACGCTCAGACGTCACCGAACTGAAGTCTGAGTTCAAGGAGATGCGCCATGATTTTCACGGCTTGAGTAGACGCCTGGAAGATCTGCGAGTTGACATGATCAAACTGCGAGTCTGGAGCCTGGGAATGCAGGCCGCGATGCTCGGTGTCATGGCGCGGGGCTTCCACTGGATTTGATAACACGGCTACTGAGTTGGATGGGATTGCGATGACAGCGAAGATTGCCCTGGTGACTGGAGCCGGATCCGGTATCGGGCGCGCAGTGGCGCTGGCCCTTGCGGCGGTGGGGTTCACCGTGGTGCTGGCCGGGCGACGCTCGTCGCAGCTCGAGCAGGTGGCGCGGGAAGCCGGTTCAGGCGCCGTCGCCATAACGACTGATGTTACCGATCCCGCTTCCATTGATGCGCTGTTCAAGCGTATCGAGAAGGATTTCGGGCGACTCGACCTGTTGTTCAACAACGCAGGCGTGTCCGCCCCGCCGGCGCCCCTGGAAGACCTTCCGCTGGATCAGTGGCGAACCGTGATCGATACCAATCTGACCGGCGTGTTCCTGTGCACCCAGGCCGCGTTCCGCCTGATGAAAACGCAGCAGCCCCGCGGCGGCCGCATCATCAACAACGGATCAGTCTCCGCCACTGCGCCCCGCCCACGGCTGGTTGCATACACCGCATCCAAACACGCCGTCTCAGGATTGACCAAGGCGACGTCCCTCGAGGGACGTCAGTACGATATCGCGTGCGGGCAGATCGACATCGGCAACACCGCGACCGAGCTGGCCGCGCCAATGACTCACGGAACGCTGCAGGCAGATTTCTCCACCAGGACCGAACCCACATTTGATGTGAAGTACGTAGCCGATGCGGTGGTCTATATGGCAGGCCTGCCGCTCGAAGCCAACGTGTTGTTTATGACCGTGATGGCGACGAAGATGCCGTTCATCGGCCGAGGGTAACTCGCGGGGACGACCTCGAGCGCCGTCGCCCACCGCCCGCGCGGCCGCGACACTCATTCCCCCACCAACCCCCTGCCGCGTAACCAGTTGCGAAGCAATACCGGCCACTCCCCCAGCGCCGGGTCACCCAAGGCCAACCCAACCCCATGCGCGCCCGGCTCAAACACATGCAGTTCCGCCGGCACGCCTGCCTTGCGCAGCGCGAGGTAGAGCTCAACACTGTTTTCCGCCGGCACGGTGGTATCCGAGCTGGTTGAGAACAGAAACGTGGGCGGTGTGTCGTGAGTCACCTGGAGCTCACTGGACATCTGCCCGGCCACCTTCGCGTCCGGATGCTCTCCCAACAGATTCGTTGCGGACTGCTTGTGCCCGTAGGCGGCGGTCATGGAAATGACCGGATAGGCCAACACCACGAAGTCGGGCCGGCTGCCCATCCGCTCGATGGGATCCGGCGCCGACGGATGGCCGGCGTCGAAATGGGTCGCCACCGTCGATGCCAGGTGGCCGCCGGCTGAGAAACCCATGAATCCCAGGCGATCGGTGCGGACTCCCAGCTCCTGCGCATGAGCCCGCACGAAGCGGATCGCTCGCTGCGCATCACCCATCTCAATCGGATGGTGATAGCGCGGCCCCAGCCGGTAGCGCAGCACAAACGCGGTCACACCCAGCGAGTTGAACCAATTCGCAACCTGCCGTCCTTCATGATTGGCCGCCAGCCGCCCATAGCTTCCGCCCGGCGCAATGATGACCGCCGTCGTCGGCGCGGGGCCCGCGGGCCCCGGCCGTACTGGAAACAGCGTCAGTGTTGGCTTGTCTTCCTCCGTGGTGCCCAGCGCACCCGGCGCCCCGTTCTCCCACAACAGGAATGTGTGAGTGTCCGTGGTCGGATCGATGTTGTTCGGCCATGGCGCAGTCGCGCTTTCAGCTTGTTGAGTCATCCCCAGCACGGCTGCCGCGAGCGCAATCCTAAGGCTCATGCGTCTTGCCGATGAACGCCGCAACATTGTCGTGGAGCGCCTTCAAATCAGGCTCGTGGGCATACACCATGTGGCCCGAGGTGTAGTAATGCATCTCGATGTTCTTTTGCAGTGCCGGCTGGATCGGCAGTTGCTGCAACTCGTAAGTAGCGGCAAAAAACGGTGTGGCCAGGTCGAAGTAGCCGCCGTTCATCATCACCTTGAGATTGGGGTTCATCTTCATGGCGTAGGCGAGATCGGGCGCGACATTGACCGTTTGGGGCACCTTCTGGGTGGCTCCGGGCGGTTGATGCAGGTAGTCCCAGTTCCTTTCCACGTCGATGCCTTCCTTGTAGGTCCACTTCGTGCCGAACTTCAGCGTCTTGCGGACGTAGTCATTGAAAGCAGACACATACGCGGAGGAAATGGCCGCCGACTGCGGGTCGTAGTCGGCCTCCTTGCTGAGAGGATCGATGGTCGGCCCGGAAAAGCGGCTGTCCAACCGGCCCGTCGTCGTGTCACTGCCCAACAGGTTCTTCTCGAACTCGCCGACATTGATGCGCAGATTGGCGCGCTCAATGTAGTCCTGGGGCAGTCCGGTATACGCATGCAGCTTTCCGGCGATCTCAGTGCGGCGTTCGGGTGACAGCGTGTTGCCGGCCGACAGCGCGCGCCAATAATCGTTGAGCGCAAATTGCTCAACCTCAGTCAGCAACGGCTCCAGAGCCTGGGGCTGGTTGGGCAGCTTGTGGTGATACCAGGCGGTCGCGGTATAGGTTGGCAATGTCAACACGTACGGCTGATCGACTCCCGGGTTGAATTGCGGAGCGTCGGCACTGTTATCGAAGCTGAGAATCTGCGACAGCAGAATGACGCCATTGAAGTCGGTCGACTTCTCGGTCTGCAGGATGTAGGCGAGCATGGCCGCGCGCGTGGTGCCGTAGCTTTCGCCGAACAGGTATTTGGGTGAATTCCAGCGGCCGTGCGTGGAAAGGAACTGCACTATGAAATTCGCGAAGGTATGCGCGTCCTGGTCGACACCGTAGAACGCCTTCTCCTTGTCAGGGCCACGCAGATGGCCGAAGCCCGTCCCGGGTGCATCGATGAACACGAGATCGCTGGCATCCAACAAGCTGTACTCGTTATCAGCGAGCCGATAGGGCGCCGCGGGGCTGTGTGAGTCATTCGCGGTGATGACACGCTTGGGACCGAAGGCACCCATGTGCAGCCACACGGTTGACGATCCCGGGCCGCCGTTGAACAGGAACGTAATGGGGCGGCGCGGATCCTCATGGTCGCCTTTGAAGTAGGCAACATAGGACATGCTCACGTGCTGCGGAATCGGTGGCTGATCGCCTTTGTCGTTCTTGGGCTGCGGATCGTCGTCCTTCGGGTCCTTCAGGTAAACAACTTCCACGCCGGCTTGTGCCTGGTAGGTCAGCTTGCCGCCTTTGACGGTGATGGAACCTGAAGTTAGCTGACTCTCGTCCTTCAGAATGCGGGGCGAGTCCCCGTCATCGGTGTCGGCCGCATGGACCGCCGTCGTCAGGACCAGTGACACAAACAGCATGCGCGCGAGTGGATGGCTCATGATTCTCCGGCGAATGGCGAGCGGTAAAGGGTTGCTCGGACCCCTAACGATAGCAAAGTTATGCGTCAGGCGGCTCACTCAGCAGAGCTCTGAAGTGCTCACCGCGCGGCAGCTCCGTGGGGACGTGGCTCGGCGCGGCGGCCCACTCGCCGTCATGCCAGCGCCACCATCCGCGGCGCTGCAATCCCTGCGCCGGCAAGGTGCCGGAGCCCGGCAGGCAACCGGCGAAAAAATCTTCCACCAGGCGATCGAAATCCGCGCTGCCACAACCGGGCTCCAAAGCACGGCCCGCGGTGGCCACCAGCCCGGCCCACCCGGCGACGTTCCATGCGGCGGTGTCGCTCTGCGCCACGGTAAGCGGAAAATCCCGGCCCACGCGGTCATGGCTGGCAACGATGACACCCTGCCAGGCGCGCTCGTCCACCACTCCCGCGTCAATCGCAAAGCACAGTGTCGGCGCCCGTCTGAAGCGCGCCGGCCATTGATCTTCCCATTGCGCGCGCAACTGCGACAGCTCACTCGATAGCCAGTCGTCCCACGGTGTTACAAAGCTCAGCGGCAGCCGGCGTGTTGCAAAGTCGCCCAGGGCGGGAATCTTGCCAAACCAGCCGGCCACGCTCATGTGCCACCGGGCAGCGGGCAATCGAAGTGCTCGAGCTCGCGCAGCCGGAAGGGATTGACTCCATTGTCAGTTTCGACATTGAAGCTCGCGTGCCGGCCCCCCGCCAGATTGAACACCACCTCAAAATGGCCGGGCGCATCCGCCGCCTTGATGGCCGCGACATCCAACAGCCGGAACAGGGCCCAGGGTCCGGTGAATTCCAGCGGCGCGCCGCTGCCCGCGGGCTGGGTCTCGATTCGCGCATGGCCCTTCGCCTGGGAGCCGGGCCAGGTCACGGTGGTGGCCTCCACCGGCCCGTGGGCATAGCGGACCGTTTGACCGTCGATCTCGAGTTGGAAGCGATCGATGGCGTCATCCAGGTCGATCGGGCGGAAGGTCAGTTTGAATCCGGGTTGATTGCCCCCGTGAGGAAAGAAAGCCGTCCGCACCAGCGCTGCCGCGCGGAATCGTTCCAGGTCCTGCGCCTGCGGTGCCGCGCCGGGGCCGCGCCATTCCCAGCTATCACCCGTGGTTACGCGCCCGGAAAGCAATCGGGTGAAGGTTTGATCGAACGTGCCGCGTGGCGCGAACAGACGTGAGAAGTCCTCGAGCGAGGCATCTGCCGCGGCCCGGCGGTCGAACGGGAAATGGCCTCCGACCAGGCGGATACACGCCAGACCGAGCGTGGCCGAGATCCGCTGTGACAGGGCGCGGCCGGTGAGTTTACCTTCCTGCGCCAGTTCCACTTCCTCAGGCAACACGGCCAGCGCCGACAACATCGTGCGTATCGGTACGGGCTGCTGACTTGCCGCGTTGCGTACCTGTGCAAGCTTCTGCGCGGGCTCCGGGATCGTGCCCGTTGGCGAGCGCAACACACTCACATCGCGAAACGCCTGCAGGCCGTCCCGGCGCAGAAATATCGTCAACGCGGCCAGTTGCTCGGCTTCGGGTTCCGTGGGAGTGATCGGGCCGGCAGCACCGTCGCGAGTCTTGAAAGGTGTTTGTTGCGCAACCGTATTCAACACGGAGGCCAGTGCTCCGTGGGGATCACCGAGCGCCTGCGCCTGTTGGATTGCCTCTTTGTTGGTCTTTGGCGCCGGCAGGTGCAGATCTGCCAGCGCGTCGAGCCAGGCCCGTGCATATTGCGTGCGATACCGGGTCATCACCTCGCTGATGTCCGAGCTCGCGCTCGCACCGGGCACTCCCAGGACCCATTTGGATTCCGCGGCCAACTGCTCCGCCAGCCGCGGAACCTGTTTGACGACGAGCGTTTCGTAGGCGGCCAGGGTATGACGCCAGGGCACGCTCTTGGGCGCGGACTTGCCGTCGGCGCCCACAAACAGGGCAGAAGTCGTCAGTGTCAGATCCGTGCCCGGCGCCGTATCGAGCAGAACACCCAGCCGTAGCGCGATCCTCTGCGGCACCGATTGTGACGCCAGGCGCTCCTGGACCGAGCTGAGCAGCGCCGGCTCGAGTCTGATTCCGGAGCCCACGGCTCCGGCTCGCAGGAAGGCATCGAGATGGCCGCGCAGATCCTTGCGCTCGGCTGAGCTCATGTGCTGTCCCAGGGTCGCGTCATAATAGGACATTACAAAGACTTTCAAGCCCGCGGCGTCAAAGTGGCGCGGGTCAGTCAACATCCTGTATGCCTTCAGTGCTTCATACTGGACGTTGGCATCCGCACCGGTGCGCATCGTGCTGTCGATGGCGGAGGCGATCTGCGCCTGAAACGGTCCCAACAGCAGGCGCTCATAGGCTTGTTGGGTCGCTGCCGCTACCTTGGAGCGGGAGCGCGCCGCGATATCGAGCCAGGGTGGATTGGGGCTGGTCTGGGCCGCGATGGCGAGCGAGCGCAGGCTGTTGAGGGCCGGCAGCAGCGCTCGGGGGTCCGCCTTGGCGGCCGGCGGAATGGCAGCGACGAAGGTGCGAGCCCGGCTTACCGCGGCGTCGAGTTGATTCATTGCGGCATTGGCGCGTGAATAGTCACTCTGCAGCCAGGCGGCCAACACGACCGCCGCCAACAGCGCCACGGTGCTCGCGCCGATGATCAGCGCGCGGCGGCGCCGGATTGCCCTGCGGGGCAGGGCGTCCGTCCCGGCTTCCGCAAACACTATGTCATTCAGCAGCCCGGCCAGAAAGAAACTCTTCCCTGTACTCTGATTCGGCGGCAGGATCTGTTTGCCCAACCCGAGTTGCGCACCGAATGCCGCCAGCATGCGGTCAATCGGTGTTCCATCCTGCGTGCCGCTGGTGAGATAGACGCCGCGCAGGGTCATTGTCGCGTGTGCGGCGAAGGCTTCACCGACCAGTGTTGTCAGCGAGGTGTTGAGTGCGCGAAGTTGCGCCGGCAGGGCCACGATCCGTGCGCGCCTCTGCAGATCGCGTTCCTGTTGCAGGCGGTCGATGAGTCCGGCCGACAGCGACTCGACCAGCCGCTCGAAATCATCCCCGAACTGCGCGACGGCTGTTGCTTGCGGCACGGCCGGGTCGAATGTCACTCCCAGCGGCTCATCGCGCTCGGAGCGCGCAAGCGAACCAAACCAGTCGACAAATCCTGGCAGCAGATCGCATTTGGTCAGCAACAAGTAGACCGGCATGCGCACCCGCAAAGTGCTTTGCAGGTCTGCCACGCGCGCGCGCAGTATCCGCGCGTGCTCCACGAGCTGCTGCGGCGTGAAATCAATGAGGTCACTGATTGAAACGGCGACGAGCAGACCGTCGAGCGGCCGGCGCGGCCGCGAGTCCTGCAACAACGCGAGGAAGGCATCCCAACCTTTGCGGTCCGTGGCCCGATCGCTGTCCTGGGTAGTGTAGCGGCCCGCGGTATCAATGAGGACCGCGCGGTCCGTGAACCACCAATCGCAATTGCGGGTGCCACCGAATCCGCCCACCGCGCCGCGTCCGAGTTTGCGCGCGAGCGGAAACTCCAGGCCCGAGTTCAACAGGGCGGTGGTCTTTCCCGTGCCCGGTGCGCCTATGATCAGGTACCAGGGAAGCTGGTAAAGGTAGGAGCGGCCGAAGCTCCAACCCCGCTGAGTGAAGCGCGCCTGGCGCAATTCGGCGAGCGCGGTTGAGAAGCGCTCGCGCAGTTGCGCGGCCTCTCCCGTAAGACCCGGGTCGCGCGCGGGTGTCAGAGCGGAGAGCACCTGCTCATTCCTGCGTTTCGCCCGCTGCAGGCTCCAAAGCTTCTGCGCGAGATATTGGAGCGTGAAAACGCCGATCACTACGAGGCGCGCGGGTGTGGAGGCCAGCGGTGCCTGACCGCCAATGACCACCAACGGGCCGGCGACCCAGACCAACACGGCGAAGGCAACCAGGCCGGCGGCGGCGAGCATCCAGGTCCTGATCATCAGCGGCCCGCCAACAATACGATTTCAATCCGCCCGTCGCCGCTGATGGCCCGCGCCGGATCATCGGCCGGCAGGGGCTCGACGCTGGCATGTCCATCGTGTGAAGTCCGAGCGGCATCGACACCCAGCGTGCGCAATGCGTCGCGAACGACGCGTGCGCGCTCCACAGAGAGGTCCCAGTCGGACGCGAAGCGCGCCGAGCGAGTCTCCGTGCTGTCGGTGTGGCCGATGACCTGGATGCGTCCCGGAGTCTGCTTCAGCGCTGCGGCAATGGGCTGCAACGAGTCGTTGCTGTTGGCGCTCGCCGTGGACTCTCCCGGCGCAAACAGTCTTCCCTCCGGAACAACAATTACGCTTCGGTCGATTTCATCGCGCACGCTCATGCTCTGCGCGGCAATCGGTTCCGCGAGGAGTGATGCAAGGCGTGGCGTCGGGGCGGGCAGTGGCCGCGGCGTCGACACGGCCGGTCCGCGCAACGCGGCGAGATGCGCATATATAGCATCGGATTTGCCAGCCAGCGACAGTAGCAACACCACCGTCAACACGGCGAGTGCGGCGGCCGTGGTGATTCCGCAAACCCACAGCGGCAACCATCCTGGAGGGCCCTTGATGCGCCTGGTTCGGCCGGAGGCGAACGGCACAGCGCCTTTCCCGGGCTCACCGTCCCCGGTTCGGGCAACCTGCGCGGCCCGGGCCAGCAGTTGCTCGATCTCGGCATCATCCTTGCCCCGGCTGCGCTTGTCGAATCCAACCAACAGCGTGACACCAATCAGCTCCTGCAGGCCGGCATCCTGCGAAGTCGCCGCCGCTATTGTCAGCAGGCGCTGCACCGGCTTCTCGCCTCTGGACGCCGCCGACTGCGAGAGATTGTGCCAGCCGGCGTCCACCCCCCAGGGCATGTTGCTTACAACATGATCGGCGAGCGCCGCCAGCACCTCCGTCGCCTGGGTTGCACGGGAATCGCCGATCCCCCCGGCCCGCGCATCATCCATGAACGCCACCAGCATAGCGGCGATCTGACTGTGCAACTGCCCAAGATCGGCGATGGCGGGGGTCACGCGCAATTGGGTGATCACCGCAATCAATGGGCTCGCCTTCCAGATGAGCCGCGCCGCGGCCGGGTCCGCGGCCGCGCGAGCCGGCTGCGCTTTGCGGGCTGCCTTCACCGGGCGGGCTCCGAATCGAGCGCTTCCACGCGGATCTTGTCCTGGTCCAGGTCAATCAACAGGAAGTTCAGGCGGCCCACCTTGACTGGAATGCTGACACGCCAGGTGGCCTGCTCCAGGTTGCGGAAAGCCGCCGCAATGCCGATGGCCACCACGGCCGGCGGCAGGCTGTGGTTGCGTTGGTTGATTTCACCGGCGCGCACCACGAGCTCCTCCTGCGAGGCGATGTCATGTTTGAGGGCATCGCCCGGGTGCTCGAACAGGTTCTGATAGTCCGCGCCATCGAACGCGGCCGTGCTGGTGAGGTCGAAAATCCTGACAACAACCGGGGACGCGCGCCCCTGTGAGTTGGGGTTCACGCCGGGGCCGCCCACGATCGTCAACTCAACCGTCGTGTTCTGTGCGAGCGCGCAGGGACCCAACAGCCATGCGAACACGAGCAGCACCGGCAGCGCAAGGGCACCCGCTCGCCGCCTCATCGCGGTTTGCCTTTCGGGTCGAGATAGCCGGGCCGGGTCTCGGACCCGGACGGCTCCGGGCCCGCGCCGAGGTTGCGAACCTGTGCTTCATAGGCTTCGCGCAGCGCCTCGCCGAAATAGCGTTGGAAGTTGTCGTGCGCTTCTTCGCAGAGCGCCCGGTACTCTTCGCCATACAGTTCCCACAGCCGTGCCTTGCGCCGCCCCGGGTTGAGTTTGTCCAACATCGAGCCGGAGTCGGGCAGTGCCTCGATCTTCTGCGGGTCCAGCCGCTCGAGGACCGCGTCAAACACCGAGCGCATGCCGGCGGTCATGCCGACTTGATGCGACTGCAGATCGGCCAGCGCGTCGCGCAACGCCTGCGGGCCGTCGAGAAAGCCACGTGCCGCCGGCTTCAGAATCATCTGCAACGCCAGTGTCGGGTCCGGTGAGAACTTCAGCGGGTTGTTGTCACGCGGCTGCATCATGGTCATGTCAGCCTGCATTTCGTTTTTCGCGCGCGCCCGCATCGTCACCAGGCTCTGAATGGCGCTGACTGAGATCTTCAACATCTCGCCAATCGACTTCATCTGCTGCACGGTGGGAACGCTGCCGGCGGCGATGTCGACCCCCGCGCCCTCGAGAAAGGCCCGCCAGAGCATGGCGGCCTCTGCGCTGTGGGCCGGAGGCTGCGCCTTCATTTCGGCAAAGGCCGATCCAACCGGGCCGCTCAATGGCTCCGCGAGTGTTGAAGCCAGATGCGCAGGCGGTTCCGGTGCCGCACGCGTGGGTGCTGGGGGCGCCCGCCGTGGCGGTTCGCGATCAGGTCTCGCTGGCGGGGGCGCGGGCGTTGGCTCCGGTTCCGGCTCCGGCAAAAACTCAGTCTGATCTCGCGGCGCGGGAGTGCGCTCGCGCACCGGCGGCGCCCGTCTCGGGACAGGCGGAAGATCTTTCAGTCCGGGTACCACGGTTCGTCCCCGGAGGATGGTCGCGCTGGCGTCGTCGTTCTCGAAGGCCGCCTCGAGCGCATAACCCCCGATCCGGATCTCGTCGGCCTCCCGGAGGATGACTCTCATGCCGGTGCTGAGGGCCCGGCCATTGTGCAGGATCGGCGTTGCCGCGCTGATATTCTCCAGCCAGTACTCGTTGTCGCGATGCAGCACATTCGCCTGCAGGCGGGAGATCATCCGCTCAGGGTCCGGCAAGGTCAGGGTGGCCGAATCGGATCGGCCCAGCGTGCCGCCGCGCTCGTCGAATCGACCGACCAGCGGTTGGCTGAGCGGCTCCTCATTCAAAGCAATGGCTCGCAGTACCAGGCTCATGTCAACAACCGCCCACTGTCGTCTTTTCCCCGGCGCCTAGCTCACCGCGACCGGCCGAGTGACGCAAATAACTAAAGTCATATGAGCGGGCAACCATGCTCGCTAGCGCCGCAAATGTTTGATGAGCCTGACGAGCTGGCGCGGCTGGAGCGGCTTGTGCAGGACCACCAGCCCGTTCTCGTGAGCCAGTTGCAGCAGCTCCGTCGAAGTATCGCCCGTGATGAGCACTGCGGGTGTCGCCTCTCCCGTGATCGCGCGAACGGCGCGCACCGCTTCCACCCCATTTTCCTGGCCGCGCAGCCGCCAGTCGGAGAGGATCATGTCGATGCGGGCGGCGGCGCTCTGCGCCTGAACCACCGCTTCCTCGATGCTGGCTGCAACGATGACATCCACCTGCAGCGGCCGTAACAACTCGCGGGTGGCCTCGCGGATTGCCCGGTCGTCGTCAATGAGGAGTACGGTGATAGTCCCGGTCTTGCGTGGCGGCAAGGTATCCGCCTCGGCGGGGGAAGTCACAATGCCCTGCTCATTCCCAAGCGGCACAATGACACGAAACACACTGCCTCGGCCGAAAGTCGACTGCAGCTCGAGCGGCAGCTCGAGAAGCTGACAGATGCGCTGGACAATCGCCAGACCCATCCCGAGACCCCGTCCCCGGTCGCGCTCCGGATTGTCGATCTGGTAGAACTCACGAAAAATCATTTGCTGCTTGTCGGGCGGAATGCCCAGGCCCGTATCCCATACCTCGAGTGCCACGCCGCGTGGGTTCCGCCGGGCAGCCACCAACACTCCCCCCTGCCGCGTGTATCGCAAGGCATTCTGCACGAGATTGCCAAGTACACGCTCGAGCAACAACGGGTCAGTATTGACCAGGCGCCGCGTGGCGCGGAACCGGAGCGCGAGGCCGCGTGCCTCGGCATCACCGCCGAAGTGTTGATACAGGCGCCGGAAGACGTCGCGTATTGGAAAGGTCTGAGGCGCGGTCTTCACCACGCCGGCGTCCAGCCGCGAAATATCCAGCATCGCGCCGAAGGAGGTCTCCAGCGACTCGATGGCATTCATCATGTTTCGCACGAGAGGCTTTTCGGGCGTGTTGAGCAGCCGCTGCTCGAGAGTCGCGCAAAACATTCCGAGGGCATGCAGCGGCTGGCGCAGGTCGTGCGCCGCCGAGGCGACAAACCGCGTTTTCTCCTCGTTCGCACGCGCAGCCACGTCAATCTGGGACCGCAACTGTTGGACGAGATCCTCGTTGCGGACTCGCACCGCCAACAACAATGCGAGCGAATCGTTCTGTGCCGCCGCCAGCCGTTCCACCATGACCAGGAACGCGGTGCACACGGCGGCCAGCAGGAGTGGATGCGTGGCCTCCGGCAGTTCCAGGCTCAGGAACCTCACGGCCAGCGCAACCAGGAGCGGGATCAGGGACGGTATCAAGGAGGCGTAAATGGCCGGCCTCCAGGCGCAGAGCAAGGGCGTGGACAAGCCGGCCGCGGCCAGGAAAAAGCCCGTCAACAAGGTGTCGGAGGTCGGGTCCATCCGCAGGAACAACAGCGGACCGGCACCCCAGGTGACGGATGTGAGCAACAGCGCTGCCAGCCACAGCCGCGGATCCACCTTGCGGTGCCATATGAGCAGCAGGCGCAGGCCGGCGAGGACTTCGCAAGCGGCACACCAGACCCAGGCCAGGTGATTGAAGTTCTTCTGCTGCAGCAAAGAGGCTACGAAGAAGGACCCCAGGACCGTAATCGCCACGGCCCGGCGGTCGCCGGCGAGGGCAATCTGATAAAGCTCGTCCGCGACTCTCGGATCCGCGCGGGCGGCGGACGCATCCGGCTCGCTCAATGGAACAGACTGATCAGGTGCGATCGCGATTCAACATCGAGAGCCAGCAGGATCGCCGAGACATAGTTCTTGACCGTTCCCAGGGTCAATTCGGTCTCCTTGGCGATTTCCTGGTTGCTGCAGCCCTCGAGAATCAACTCCAGGATCTGGATGTGGCGCTGACCGAGCTCAGCGACGCGATCGTAGTGCGACGAGCCGGCGAGCTTGGGGAAGCGCTCGGCAAGGCGCGCCGAGGCCGGTCCCGCGGCCGGCCGCAGCAGCGACTTGAGTGCTTCCTTGAGGCGCTCCGGTGTCCAGGACTTCAGCAGGTAGCCGATGGCTCCCATGGCCTGGGCCTGGCGGATGACGAATTCATCCTGGGTGCCGGTCAGCATGGCGAACGGCGTGTTGGGAAATTCACCGATCATGGTGCGCAGCCCCTGCAGGCCTTTCGAATCCGGCAGGTTCAGATCGAGCAGCACCAGGTCAAAGGGTCCGCGCTCACGGCAGGCGGTCCGGGCGTCATCGAGCGAGCGGCAGGGTGTGACTTCACACTGAACATCGCCCAGCGACTCGAGCAACATGATGGTTCCGAATCGAACCAGATCGTGGTCGTCGACCAGTAAAACCTTCTTATTGGTATCCACCATCTTCCCCACGCGCCGCCCGTATCAGGTTAGGCCGCCACGGGCTCGAAGTCCAGTCTCGCGGGCCGCTGGCACACGGCGGTGGACGTTGCGCCTGCAACATTCGCCTCACCATGTGCCGCACTGTTGCCAACAGTCAATTGGCTTCCGCCTGCCACGCCGGCGTCTGCATCTGCACCGTTGCATAGGCGATGAGCGGGATCCGTCCCTTGCTGTAGTAGTTGGTGCAATCGTCACCGCCGACCACGTTCGCCGTGTTGCCGCTGCCGAAGCCCTTCACGCCGTTGTCGATGCCGCACATGATCGCGCCGATCACCGATTTCATCAGGGGAACCTTCATCTCATAGCCGTAGATCACTTTGAGCTTGAGGGTATTGGCATCCTGGATCGTCAGTCCCGACTTCGGACCCTTGTAGTTGCGGTCGCGTATTTCCATGTTGTCGTTCGGTATGAAGGTGTGGCCGTCGGCGCCACTGCCGGCAATGCCGAAATCCTCGAACACGGCCGGTGACGGATTCTGCAGCTCGACATGCAGAAATTCCGCGTCCAGCTTCGCGTGCAGCAGCGCCTCGCTCAGGCGCGTGATGGCGTTGGTGTTGGTTGTATCCTGGTAGAACGGAATCAGCGACTTCGTCATGGCCTGGGTCATGACATCGAGCTG
The DNA here is from genome assembly GCA_018241505.1 of Pseudomonadota bacterium. Classification (GTDB taxonomy): domain Bacteria; phylum Pseudomonadota; class Gammaproteobacteria; order Steroidobacterales; family Steroidobacteraceae; genus 13-2-20CM-66-19. Next base: position 60,002 of record JAFEDS010000034.1, read on the forward strand.
CGCGTTCTGAAACGCGCCGGCCCGGGCCGCCACAAACGTGCCTTCGTTGACAATCGCCTTGGCCGAATACATCAGGCCGATCTGCACGATGCCGAACACCACGAGCAGCGCCACCGGAATGGCGATCACGAACTCGACCATGGTCATGCCGCGCTCGCGGCCCCGCCGCTGCACCCGGCGATTTCTGCTTGGAATAGTCATGTTGGTTCCTCGAAGCTCGGGTCAATGGGCTGCCGCGGCGGGTTGCGGCCCGCCCAGCAGAGTTTGGATCTGACGCTGCAGCGTCTGCGCCTGCGCGTGCTCCGGGGCCTCCGGAGCGAAACGCGCCTGCGCCGCGTCGAGCGCCTGTTGTGCCTGAAACAAACGCACCAGGGCCAGGTTGAGCGGCGCATTGCCCTGACTCGGGTCCAGTGTCACCGCCTTTTCATAGGCGGTTGCCGCCTCGTCGTAGTTGGTCAGCTTGGTGAGTGTGTTGCCGTACTTGAACCAGATGCGGGCGTCGTCCGGATACGAACGGGTCAGCTCGGCGAACGCGGTGGCAGCCTGCTGCAGACGGCCGCTCAGGTACAACGCTTCGGCTTTCTGGAACTGACGGTTGCGTTGCGCGGACTGCGCCGGGCGTGCGTTCGCGGCCGGCGCCGGTGCGCCGGCGGCGCGCGCTGGAGCGGCCAGCGTGCAGGCTGCCAGTGACAGCACTGCAGCGAGCGCAATCTGCGTCACGAGGGCTGCGAGTTTCATGAGCTGACTCCTCAATAGAGAGTTGACTGAGGCAAAGCGTACTGCGTGCGCGGCGCGCCGGGGAAAAAATCCACTAGTACTAAAGTCAATAGGCGCGCGGCGCGGATTATTGGACGATGCATCCCGCAGCACGACAGCGTGCACATCGATCCCAACAAACCCTTACATCATTTATGGAGCAGCAGACATGAGCACATTCAAAGCCAACAACCGTATCGGCCGCAACCGCAGGCAGACCGGCCAGGGCATGGTGGAATACATCATCATCGTAGGCCTGGTGGCGATCGGCGCGGTCGGCGTGTACAGCGCCTTCGGCCGCACGGTGCAGTCGCAGATGGCCGCCATCACCAACGGTCTGGCCGGCCAGGGCAGCCAGGCCCAGGCGGCTGTCAAACAGGCGGGCACCGAAGCCGGTGTGGCCACCACCGATGCCGGTACGGCGCTCGGACTCGACACCTACAGCAACAACGTCAAGGACCAGGAAGCGCAGCGGACAGGGTAAGCGACAGCGGCGGCCGGCGGCTGCCGCTTTTGCTCGCGCCCGGGTAGCCACTCAACCCAAAGGGAGTAACTGACATGAGCAATCTGAAA
>JAFEDS010000035.1 GCA_018241505.1 Pseudomonadota bacterium
AGACCCCGCCAACATGAAGACCCATGCCAAGCGCTCCGGCACCGACTGGATTCTCAACGGCGCCAAGATGTGGATCACCAATGGCTCCATTGCCGATCTGGCCGTGGTGTGGGCCATGACCGAGGAAGGCATCCGCGGCTTCATTGTCGACAAAGGCATGCCCGGCTTTGCCGCCACCGAGATCGAGCATAAGTTCTCCCTGCGCGCCTCGGTCACCGCAGGCCTGTTCTTCGATAACGTGCGGGTGCCTGAAGAGAATGTCCTGCCGGGGATCGTCGGGCTCAAAGGCCCCCTGTCCTGCCTCACCCAGGCCCGCTACGGCATTGCCTGGGGGGTCATCGGAGCGGCCCAGGCCTGTCTGTCCCAGATGCTCGACTACACCCATGAGCGGGTGCTCTTCGGGCGCACCCTCGCCCACAACCAGGCCATCCAGATCCGTCTCGCCGAGATGGCCCGCCAGATCACCACCGCGCAGTTGCTCGCGCTGCAGTTGGGACGCTTGAAGGACTCCGGCCAGATGACCCCGGCGCACGTCTCACTCGCCAAGTGGAACAACTGCCGCATGGCCCTGGACATCGCCCGCGATGCCCGCGACATGTTGGGGGGGGCCGGCATCAGTGCCGAATATGTCCCCATCCGTCACATGCTCAACCTCGAAAGTGTCATCACTTACGAGGGCACCGAGACCATTCACCAGTTGACCATCGGGCGCGCGTTGACCGGCGTCAACGCGTTCTAAGGGCGGCGATCCGCGCCCTGGGCGGGGCCGCGGTAGAGCATACGCGGCGCCGCTGGTGGCAGCATGCACCGCGTGGTCGCGACAACCGACCGCGCGTCTACGCGGCGCGGCCAGTGCCAGTAGCGGGCGCGGCTGACGTCGCGGGCCCGCCCAACGCCGCAATCTCACGTCGCAGCGAGTTGCCCTCTTCATCCGCCAACGCGGCCTCAATCAACCGCGCCATTACCGTGCCGCCGTCCGACCGGCCGGTGAGCGCCTCAACCTGACCCAACAGTGTGGTGAAATTCCGCCAGCCGCGCTCGTGCGTCTCGCCATACCCTTTCACCAGTCGCTGAGCCTTGGCGAGCTGTACCGCGACCAGGTAGTTATCCTTCGCGACGCTCTCTATCTTCGCCAACCAAATTTCAATGCGGGCATTCTCTTCGTGAAACCGCAGAGTTTTGCGCCGCCAGCGCTTGAACCCGGCCAACACATACAACAACGCGAAACCGCGCAAGGTGCGCGTCTTGATCTGCCGCCCGGAGGTGTGTTTCGCGAGCCAACCGCTCAATCCCGGTGAGCCCAGGATCCAGCGTCCGAGGCCCGCCGGCATCGTGCCCGCGATTTCCTCCACCCGCGGCTTCATGAACTCGGTGATGCCGAACAACTGATTGGCATCCGCCCGGATCTCGTCCTTGACGCGTGCGAACCGCGAGCCCCGGATCTTCAGGTCCGCAACCCGGATCGTGTCCTCGAACGTCATCCACAGCGCCAGGCTGCGCGCAACGGCTTCCAACAGGGCATAAGAGCTTGCATCGGCCCACAGGCGGGATTCGAGCGCCACCACGCTTTCCACGCGATCGAGGTAGCTTTCCGCGTACTCTGGATCCTGGTAGTCCAATGCGCGCCGGGCGCCTTCCAACACGAGCGGCTGGACGGCAGCGGGAAGCCGCTTGATGCGCTCGAGCACCGGCTGCAATCTCGCCGAGCGCGCCTGCGTTGGCAGATCCGGAAGCGGCTTGCTCACCGCCTTGCCCGTGAAGCCGCTGTCGCCGCGCTGAGCACTCTGGAAAGCGTCCTCGAAGGCGGCCAGGTTGGTTGCGACCGCAATGCCGCTTTTCCGGATGGTTTCCTGGAAATTCGACTTGCGGAACGGCAGCACGCCGGCCCCGCACAAAGCACCCAACATCACGGAGCTGACCACACTGTGATTGCGCTCCGCCGTTTCATTCATATCGAAGAGCACGACCTTCTGCGCATGGCTGCGCACCATGTTCAGCAGACCCTCGGAGTCCGCAGCGCCCTGCCCCATTGCGCTCTTTTCAGCGACAGCATAGCTGCGATGCGTCGACGCAATCAGTGTCGTGCGGTCGGAAGTCACGAGCCCGCGTTGGATCGCACGGCCGGCCTCCGCCAGCTCCGAGGCAATCACGCAATCAACATCACCCGGGACCGGCATCAATGCCAGGATGGGCGCACGCCCTGCCTGTTCAGCCGCGGCCCGCGGGAAAAACTCGAGGTAGTAGATGGTGGCGCCGGTGCGCTGCGCCACGCCCGGCACGGACGTCGATTGGGCAATGTAGTTTTCGGACTCGGCGATCTCAATCAGCCAGTCGGCGAGAACCCCACCACCCTGCCCGCCCAACGCGGCGATTGTCAGCTTGATCGGACGGTCGGTCATATTGCGAGCCGGTGCCGCTCGCTGCGTCGCTGCAGAGCCCCGATGATGGATGAGCGTACCGAATTCATGAATCGATCCCAGCGCGAGGGGTTGTAGACCAACTCGGCGCGATAAAATGAGGGGCATAGAACGGCGGCGTGCGCCACTTCGCCGCACACACCACACCCGACGCAACTGTTGTCAACGTGGGCCACCGGATCAGTACGCAACGGATCGGGATTGTCCTTCACCGTCAATGAAGGACAGCCGGACAGGCGGATGCATGAGTGATCGCCCGTACAAGTGTCCGGGTCGACACCAAAGCGTTCGCGCACGACTCGCTGCCCGTCCTTGATGGCCTTGCGTATCTGGGGCTTGATGCGCCGTTGCCGGTTCAACTGGCACTCGCCCTCGGCCACAATGACCTTCGGACCTTTCAGCGGAGTTCGCAGCGCCTCGCGCAGCACCTTCAACGTGCCCTGCATGTCATAGGTGCGAGTGTGCTTGATCCACTTGACGCCGACACCCTTCACCGCATCGACAATCGTATTGTTGCCCTGCCGGTGCTCGTTGGCCCAGCGCGATGAGGGAATATCCTGACCGCCGGTCGCGGCCGAATAGTTGTTATCGATGATGACCGTCAGGTCGTCATGCTTGTTGAAGACAGCGTTGCCGATTCCACTTGTCAACCCGTTGTGCCAGAAGCCGCCATCACCCATGACCGCGACTGCCCGCTTGCCGCCATCAGTTCCGAAGGCGGACGCGCTTGCCGCACCCAGGCCGTAACCCATGATGCTGTTGCCCATGTTGAATGGGGGCAGGGTTGCGAAGGAATGGCAACCGATATCCGCGCTGATGTGCAACGGACCGGTTTCCTTCTGGAGGATCTTCATTGCGGCAAAGAACGGACGTTCCGGACAACCCGTGCACAACCCCGAGGGCCGTGGGGGTACCAGGGCCGCCAGTTTCGCCGCGGACTCCGCCGAGACCTGGGTCTTGCGGGCGGGCGGGATCTTGCCGTCGGCACGCAACTGCGGGGCAAACTGATCAATGAAGCGGCTGATGCCCGTGCGCACCGCATCGACGGTGTATTCGCCGAACCGCGGCAGAACTTCCTTGCCTACGATCCGGGTATTCACGCCGGCCTGATGCAGCATCTGTGTGGCCGCCTGCTCGATGAATTCAGGTTGCCCCTCTTCCACCACCAGCACGGCGCGCTTGCCACTGCAGAACTTCACCCACTCATCGGCAACCAGCGGATAAGTCGCATTCAACACATAGAGCGGAATGCCGCTGTTACCGAACGTATCGGCGCAACCGAGCAGCTCCATTGCACGCAAGGCACTGTTATACAGACCACCCTGCATGACGATGCCGATGTCGTTGACATCGCCATCAATGAATTCGTTGAGGCCCGACCGGGAAATAAATTCGACCGCCGCGGGCAGCCGCTTCTCAACCTTCTCTTTTTCCTGAGCAAACGTCGACGGCGGCAGAATGATCTTGCCGTAGTCACGCGCCGGAGCGGCCAGCGCATCGGCCGCCGAGAACGACGGCTTGCGGTTGTTTTTCGCCGGAAACATGCCGTGCACGTGACAGGCACGAATGCGCAGCATCAGCATGACCGGCGTGCTGCTGGCTTCGGACAACTCGAAAGCTTTCTCGACCATCCGGGTGATGGCGGGCAACTGCGGCCGTGGATCCAGCAGCCACATCTGCGACTTCATGGCAAAAGCGTGGGTACGCTCCTGCATGATGCTCGCGCCCTCACCATAATCCTCACCGAGGATGATGAGAGCACCGCCCTTCACCCCCGAAGAAGCAAGGTTTGCCAACGCATCGGAGGCCACGTTGGTGCCGACTGTTGATTTCCAGGTGACCGCACCGCGCAACGGATAGTTGATTGATGCGGACAGCATCGCGGCGGCGGTCGCTTCGGATGCGCTGGCTTCGAAGTGCACACCCAGCTCGTTGAGGATGCCTTCGGCATCGGCGAGCACGTCCATGAGATGCGAGACGGGCGCGCCTTGGTAGCCACCTACGTAGGCGACGCCCGACTGCAGCAGAGCCTTGGTAACCGCGAGAATGCCCTCGCCATGGAACTCGTCGCCCTCTCCCAGGCGTAGCTTCTCAACTTCCTTGGCAAAAGAGCGTTCGGCCATATCAGGCGGGTACCAGCGCCAACACGCGCAACGGGCTGCCCGAGCCGTTCACGATCTTCAACGGGGGAGCAACCACCACGGCGCCGGTGGGCGGCAGTTGGTTGAGGTTGGTCAGGCTGGCGAGGCCGAACTTGTTGGATCCGTGCATGATGGTGTGACAGGGAAACGCCGGATCGAAGCGGTACGCCTGCCCGGCATCGGTGCCGACCGTCTCAACTCCAACGCCGAGAATGTCGCGTTCCTTGGCCAGGAACGGGACGCACTTAGGATCGAATCCCGGGGTGTGAGGGCCGTCTTCCCTGGCGTTGAAATATTGCGCGCCTTTGCGCTGGGACCAGTCCGTGCGGATGAGCACCCAGGCGTGGGAAGGAATGCGGCCGTGCTTCTTCTCCCACTCCTCGATGACCGGTTGGGTCAGAAGGAAGTCGGGATCGGCCTTGGCACGATCGGCGACGTCAATGACACAGGCCGGGCCGACAAAGCGGTCGACCGGGATGTTGTGCGTCGCATTGTTGGGATGGTCCTTGCCGGTGACCCAGTGGACCGGGGCATCGAAATGGGTGCCGGTGTGCTCACCGCATTCGATATTGTTCCAGTACCAGCCGGGGCCGCGCTCGTCGTAGCGCGAAATCTCCTGCAGCGCGAACGGCTTGGAATTCGCAAACGGCGGCGGCAGGTTGATGATGGGGGTAGCCGGTTCCAGGGGAACGGTCAGGTCGACTACACGGATGCGGCCGGAAACGATGCCGGCGGCGAGCTGGGCCAGGGTTTCAACAGGAGTGCTCATGGGTGGTCAGTTCTCGCAAAATATAGGCGAAAGAATAATTGACACCTGAAGTAGTTGGCAATATAACATACGCAGCATGCTGGCGATATGGTTGCCACAAGGGGGTTGAGCCAGGATGAGGCGAATCGTTTGCTTGGGCGGCGGCCCTGCCGGACTGTACGCCGCCATTCTGCTCCGTAAGGCGCTTCCGCAGGTCCGGGTGGAAGTATACGAGCGGAACCGCCCGGACGACACGTTCGGCTGGGGCGTGGTCTTTTCCGACCAGACCATGGGGAATTTCCGCACCGCGGACCCGGAAAGCCACGACGCCATCACCGGCAGCTTCCATCATTGGGACGATATCGCCATCCACTTCGGGGGCCGCCGGTTCGTGAGCGGCGGGCACGGATTCGCTGGAATCAGCCGCAAACGCCTCCTGAACCTGCTCCAGGAGCGGGCCCACGAGCTCGGGGTACACCAGACCTTCCAGCACGAGGTCGCCGATCTGAACGATTTGGGCGACGCGGACCTGCTGATCGCGGCCGACGGCGTGAACAGCCGGACCCGCAACACCCATAAAGACGTCTTCGAGCCGGACGTCGATGTGCGCAAGTGCCGCTTCATCTGGCTGGGAACCACCCAGAAATTCGATGCATTCACGTTCGCTTTCGAGCAGACCGAGCACGGTTGGTTCCAGATCCACGCCTACCAGTTCAGCCGGGACCTCTCGACCGTCATTGTGGAAACGCGCGAAGAGACCTGGAAGGCGCATGGCCTGGATCGCGCCAATACGGCACAGTCGATCGCCTTTTGTGAGGGACTGTTCGGTAAGTACCTGAATGGGCACTCCCTGCAGAGTAACGCCAATCACCTGCGCGGTTCGGCGTGGCTGAATTTCAACCGCGTCGCCTGCAAAAACTGGCACCACGGCCGCACCGTCCTGATCGGCGATGCCGCCCACACAGCACACTTTTCCATTGGCTCCGGCACCAAGCTCGCCATGGAAGACGCCATCTCGCTCGTCAAGCACGTCACCGCCACCAATGATTTCGACGCCGCGCTCGGCGCGTATCACAAGGAGCGAAACGTCGAAGTGCTCAAGCTTCAAAGCGCCGCCCGCAACCGCATGGAATGGTTCGAGAACGTCGCCCGGTACGTGCATCTGCCGCCGGAACAGTTCGCCTACAGCCTGTTGACGGGCAGCCAGCGAATTGGCCATGAAAACCTGAAATTGCGCGATCCGAAGTTCGTGGCTGGCTACGAGCAGTGGTTGGCGCGGCAAGACGGTACTGACGAGGGGCGCCCTCCCATGTTCTTGCCGTTCAAGCTGCGGGGTCTGGAACTGGTTAATCGGGTGGTGGTCTCGCCGATGGCGCAGTACTGCGCACAGGACGGGCTGCCCACCGACTGGCATCTGGTCCACTACGGCCATAGGGCGCTGGGCGGAGCCGGTCTGGTCTATACCGAAATGACGTGTGTTACGCCGGACGGCCGCATTACTCCCGGCTGTCCGGGATTATGGAATGCGGCGCAGCGGGACGCGTGGCAGCGGATTGTTGAATTCGTCCACGCCAACTCACCCGCCAAGATCTGCCTGCAGTTGGGACACGCCGGACGCAAGGGCTCCACCCAGATCGGCTGGGAAAAAATGGATTACCCGCTGCCCGAGGGCAACTGGCCCATCCTGGCGCCCTCGCCCCTGCCCTATTACGCCGGCATCAGCCAGGTGCCGGTGGAAATGTCTCGAGCGGACATGGATGAAGTTCGGGAGGCGTTTGTACGGGCCACCCGTTATGGCCTGCAAGCGGGCTTCGACATGCTCGAGCTGCACATGGCGCACGGCTATCTGTTGGCGTCGTACCTCTCGCCGCTGACCAACCTGCGCACTGACGAGTACGGCGGCAGCGTCGAAAACCGGTTGCGGTTTCCGCTCGAAGTGCTCGAAGCTGTCAGGAAGGAGTGGCCGGTCGACAAGCCCCTGTCCGCGCGCATTTCGGCGACCGACTGGGCCGACGGCGGCCTGAGCGAAAATGACGTGCTGACTATTGTGCGTGCATTGCGCAAGGCGGGGCTCGACATGATCGATGTCTCGACCGGACAAACGGTGCCCCACCAGAAGCCCGTGTACGGACGGATGTGGCAGACACCGTTTGCCGACCGGATCCGCAATGAAATCGGCATCGCGACCATGGCTGTTGGCAACATCTATGAGTGCGATCACGTCAACTCGATCATTGCAGCCGGGCGCGCCGACTTGTGCGCCATCGCACGGCCGCACCTGTCCAACCCGGCCTGGACCCTGGACGCCGCCGCATCGCAGGGTTATCGCGAGCAATGGTGGCCGCCGCAGTACCTCTCGGGTAAGAGTCAGCTCGAGCGCAACAAGGAGCGCGCCATACCGGTGGAGACGAAGATTTGAGCATCCGCAGGACGCAACTTGCCGGCTTGCATGCGGTAGTGACCGGTGCCAGTCGCGGCATCGGCGCTGATATCGCCGCTGCATTGGTTGCTGATGGCGTGCGCGTTTCGCTACTGGGACGCGATGCCGAGGCGCTGCGGCGTGTGGCCGACCGTCTGGGCGGCGACGAACACGCGCGATTCATGACAACGGATGTTACGGACTGCGACTCGGTCGCCCAGGCGTTCGAGGCCGCGCGCGGTCAATTCGGCCCCGTTCAACTGCTCATCAACAATGCGGGCCAGGCTGCGAGCGCCAAATTCACGGACACTGACGAGAAGTTGTGGAACCAGCTATTTGCCGTCAACCTCCACGGCACTTACGCCTGCTGCCGGCAGGCGGTTCCCGACATGTTGAGCGCCGGCTTCGGCCGGATCGTCAACGTAGCGAGTATCGCGGGCCTGCGCGGAGCCGCGTATATTTCCGCCTATGTCAGCTCGAAACACGCAGTCATCGGCCTGACTCGTGCACTGGCATTGGAATATGCCGCCCGCAACATCACGGTGAATGCCGTGTGCCCGGGCTATGTGGATACGGATATCGTCAAGGGTGCGATTGCCAACATTGTCAGCAAGACCGGCCGCAGCGAGGCCGACGCGCTCGCTGCCCTGGTGGCGAACAATCCGCAACGCAGGCTGATCGAGCCCCGGGAAGTCGCCGACACCGTGATGTGGCTGTGCCGGCCCGGCTCGGAAAGTGTGACCGGCCAGAGCATCGTCCTGGCCGGCGGCGAAGTGACTTGAGGAGGGGGAAAATGCCAAAAGAAAAGAGCTCGCTCAAACTGATCGAGCCGCACGTCGACGCGGAAACGCGTGTCCACGACGATCATCACCTGTCCGTGCGCCTGTGGCTGCGGATGTTGAGTTGTACCAATCGCATCGAAAACTTCGTGCGGCAGAAGCTGCAGGCGAATTTCGAAACGACCCTGCCGCGCTTCGACCTGATGGCGCAGTTGGAGCGCGCGCCGCAGGGCCTGAAGATGAGCGAGTTGTCCCAACGCATGATGGTCACCGGCGGCAACGTCACCGGTATCACCGACGGCCTGGAAAAGGAAGGCCTGGTGGTCCGCGAAGTCGACCCCTCCGACCGGCGCGTATTTCGCGTGAAGCTGACCGCGGACGGCCAGAAGCAGTTCCGGCGCATGGCGGGCGAGCACGAGCAGTGGATCATCGGGCTGTTCGATGGCATGAGCGCGAAACAGAAAAACCAGCTCACCGACCTGCTGGGTGAGCTCAAACAACACATCGGCAAACATGACTGATATCCAGCCGCAGCACTTTCTCTGGCGCCAGGAAGGCCGCGTCGGTGTGATCACCCTGAACCGGCCGGAGCGCAAGAATCCTCTGACGTTCGAGTCGTATGCGGAGCTGCGGGATTTGTTCCGCGAGTTGGTGAAGGTCGATGAGGTTCGCACCATCGTGCTGACGGGCGCGGGAGGTAACTTCTGCTCCGGCGGCGATGTGCACGAGATCATCGGGCCCCTGACGAAAATGAACTATGCGGGGTTGCTCGACTTTACTCGGATGACGGGTGATCTGGTCAAAGCTATGCGCCATTGCCCGCAACCCATTATCGCCGCGGTCGATGGTGTTTGCGCGGGTGCCGGTGCGATTCTCGCGATGGCGTCGGATCTTCGCATTGGCACGCCGCGCACCAAAACGGCGTTCCTGTTTACCCGTGTTGGACTTGCCGGATGCGACATGGGCGCTTGCGCCCTGCTGCCGCGGATCATCGGGCATGGGCGCGCCGCCGAGCTGCTCTACACCGGTCGTTCGATGTCGGCGGAGGAAGGCGCGGCGTGGGGATTTTTCAATCGCGTGGTGGCGCCGGAGAATGTGTTGGAGGACTCGTTGCAACTCGCTCGCGAGTTGGCGGGCGGGCCGACCTTTGCGCACGCCATGACAAAGAAAATGCTGCACACGGAGTGGGATATGCCCATTGACGTGGCCATCGACGCGGAAGCCGAAGCACAGGCTGTCTGCATGCAGACGGAAGACTTCGCGCGTGCCTATCGGGCGTTTGCGGCCAAGCAGAAGCCGCAATTCGAGGGCAACTGAGATCGTGCGCACGCGAGACTTCCTGGAGTGGCCGTTTTTTGCGCCCGCGCACCGGGAACTGGCTGAGCGGGTGGATGCGTGGGCGGCGGAGCGGTTCGCTCAGCCAGCGGGCAGCGGCGGCAGCCATCGCGGCAGCGCGGCGCACGCGGAGGATCGCGATTCGGTTGACGCGGCGTGTCGGCAGTTGGTGCGGGACCTCGGACGCGCGGGATGGACGCGGTATTCGGTGCCCGGGATGGCGCACGGGGCTGCGGCTAGCTCGGGCGCTGGGGCTGTCGGCGCCGACGCATCGCCTGCGTTTGATGTTCGCGCGCTTGCGCTCATCCGAGAAACACTGGCCTGGCACAACGGCCTCGCCGACTTCGCATTCGCCATGCAGGGCCTGGGCAGCGGCGCCATCACCCTCGCCGGTTCGCCCGCCCTCCAACAAAAATATCTGCCGCGCGTAGCAGCCGGCGAAGCGATTGCCGCATTCGCCCTATCTGAACCTGACGCCGGTTCCGATGTGGCGGCAATCAAGTGTAGCGCCAAACGCGATGGCGAGAGCTACGTGTTGGACGGCCAGAAAACCTGGATCTCCAACGGCGGAATCGCCGACTTCTACTGTGTGTTTGCGCGCACGAGCCCTGCTGAGCATCGCCCCGACGGTTCCGTAACCGCTCGCGGCATCAGCGCATTCGTCGTCGATGCCAACGCGCCCGGCTTTTCGATCGCCGAACGCATCGATGTGATCGCGCCCCACCCGCTCGCCACCTTGGCATTCGATGGCTGCCGCATTCCAGCGGCCAATCGACTCGGCGCCGAGGGCGATGGGTTCAAGCTCGCGATGCGCACACTCGATGTCTTCCGGACGTCGGTGGCCGGAGCGGCGCTCGGTTTCGCGCAGCGGGCTCTTGATGAGGCGCTGAAGCAATCCCTGGCCCGCCCGATGTTTGGCAAGACGCTCGCCGACCTCCAACTGACTCAAGCCGCCTTGGCGGACATGGCTACCGAAATCGACGCCGCACGCCTGCAGACTTACCGCGCGGCGTGGCTGCGTGATCGTGGCGACACAGTCACTAAAGAAGTGGCGATGGCGAAGATGAGCGCGACTGAGTCGGCACAACGTGCGATCGATCGCGCCGTGCAGATCTTTGGTGGCCGTGGCGTTGTTCACGGCGAGATCGTGGAGCACCTGTATCGCGACATCCGCGCGCTACGCATTTATGAAGGTGCAACCGAAGTGCAGAAACTGATTATTGCCCGCGAGTTACTCAAGGCCCGATGAATCCCATGGCGACTGAACGACACACTCTCAAACCGGCCCACTGGCCGCGCCCCAGCGGCTACAGCAATGGCATCGTGGCCACCGGGCGCCAGATATTCGTGGCCGGCCAGGTTGGCTGGGACGCCCACGGCAAATTCAACAGTGCGCGGCTCGCCGACCAGGTGAAGCAGGCGCTGCAGAACATTTGCGAGGTGCTCGCGGAAGCAAAGGCAGGGCCGGAGCATATTGTGCGGCTGACGTGGTATGTGACGAGCCGCGATGAGTACATCAGCGATCTGGAAGGCATCGGCGCGGCGTATCGCGAAGTGATGGGGAAGAACTTCCCAGTCATGAGCGTGGTGCAGGTGGTTGCGCTCATGGAGGCCAAGGCGAAAGTTGAAATTGAGGCCACGGCGGTGTTGCCGGGCGTCTAGGGAGCTCACGCAGCCCCCGCCCGGCGCGAAACCCTGAATCAGGCTCGCGCCGCGAACCCAGCACCGACGGGTAGCGCGGAAGCAGCACCAGCGGCAGCGCAAACCCAGCACCAGCACCGGCGGCGGCACAAACCAGCACTAGCGGCAGCGGCAGCACAACCCAACACCAGCGGCAGCGACAAAGCGAACACCAACTCATGTGGCGGCCACCGGAACGCATCAAGTACACAGCCAGCGGCGGCACTTGGCCAAGCGCCGCTGAAGCCGCCGCATCGCGCCTTTTCTCGCCGGTGCGCGTCGGCAAGCTGCAGTTGGCTCAACGCACCTGGGTCCCCGCCATGGTGCCGTGGCGCGCCAGCGAAGACGGATTCGTCACACCGGAAGTGCTCGAATGGTACGAGTGCTTCGCGCGTGGCCGCCCTGGTGCCATTGTTGTTGAGGCGACGGGAATCAGGGACGTGCCCAGCGGCCCGTTGCTTCGCGCCGGTCACGACCGGTTTCTGCCCGGGCTGCGCGACCTCGTCCGGGTTGTTCGCGAAGCCAGCGGCGGACAAACAAAGTTGTTCATTCAACTGATCGACTTCCTGTCGATCCGGCGAAGGCCGGTGCCCTCTCGCTATTTTGGGCAGTTCCTCGCCATCACGGCGCAACATCGAGCGGCATTCGGCGATCCTTCCGCATCGGATAGCGATGTCCGTACGTGGTTGCTTTCGCTGGCACCTGAAGAAGCAGCCAAAGTTCTGGATGAAAGAGAGCTCGACGCCCTCGAGTTCGGGGCCCGCGAGCGCGTTACGGATACTCATCTCGATCACATCCGCGATCTTCCGATCCACCTGCCCGGACTGTTCTCGGCAGCTTCTCGCCGCGCATGCGAGGCAGGATTTGACGGCATCGAGCTGCACTTCGCGCACGCCTACACAATGGCGTCCTTCCTGTCGCGATCGAACACGCGCGCCGACGGTTATGGAGGCGTAATCGCCGACAGGGTAAAGCTTCCCCTGGAAGTTTACTCACGAGTCCGCCAGGAAGTAGGTCCCGATTATGTGGTGGGTTGTAGGTTTCTGGCCGACGAGTGTATTGACGGCGGATCCAACTCCGACGATGCCGTATATTTTGGAACCGAGTTTGCGCGCGCGGGCATGGACTTTCTGTCGCTGTCGCGGGGTGGCAAGTTTGATGATGCCAAACAGCCGAAGGTTGGCGATGCGGCTTACCCCTACACTGGGCGCAGCGGCTACGAATGCATGCCGTCGTACTACTCCGATGCGGCGGGGCCTTTTGGCAGAAACCTGGAGCCCACGGCGCGAATTCGCGCGGCCGTGCGGGAGGCCGGGTTCGCCACTCCCGTCGTGGTCGCTGGCGGAATCCACAGCTTCGAGCAAGCGGAAAGCTGTCTGGCCGCTGAGCGGGCTGACATTATCGGCTTTGCGCGTCAGGCGCTGGCGGATCCGGACTGGTTTCGAAAGGTCGTGGGTGGGTGCGGGTCACAGGTGCGTTTGTGCCTGTACACCAACTACTGCGAGGCACTCGATCAGCGCCATCGGCAGGTCACCTGCGAATTGTGGGATCGCGAGGCGCTCGATGAGCCGGGCGTGAAGAAGTCCGCTGATGGCAAGCGAAGACTGACGCCGCCGGTGTGGCGGCCGTAGGACAACCGGTGCTCGGCGCGCGCTATCGGTCAGCGCGACCAAACGCGGCGTGGCGGCGCGGAGGTGTGGCACGCGGACGCGGCGGCGACGGAGGGCGTGCAACGCCCGCGGCGATCACGCCTTCTTGTTATACATCCGGCACCAGCCGTTGGAGTCCACATTCTTCCCAGGAAAGAATGTGCAGGCACCCCCAGCCGGATCGCCCGCCTTGCCCTGATACCAGGAGCAGCTCGAGCACGTTGACCCGGCCTTGAACTGCGGGCTGGCTTTCTGGTCGACGTGCTTGACGTCGGACACATAGCCCAGTGCCACCGCCACGGAATCCTTCTCATTCACCTTGGGCGGCGGCGCATCGGCCAACACACGACCTGCGCTACCCGCGAGCAGCGCAAGCGACAACATCTGACGACGCGAAATTTTTCTCCCCATGCCGCATCATACCTCTCCTTTCAGTGCCATGGGAGGCAGCATGCTTTGGGTTATCACCATTCTCATCGCCCTGCACATTCTCGCCGGTGTGTTCTGGGCGGGTTCGACCTTTGCCATCGCCCGCTCGGGGGGCGCCGGTGCCGACGCCTTGTTCGGACCGCAGATGGGTGCAGCGACCGTTACCGTTCTGGCGGGAATAGGCCTGTTTGCCATTTTGCATCGGGGTCCGCCGGGCCCAATGGAGCACACGCTCGGCCTCGGTGCGCTGTGTGCAGTCGTTGCAGCAGGCGTCCAAGGAGCGATGCGAAAGAAGAATCCACTCAAAGGGCAGCGGATTGCGGCGGCACTCTTGTTCGTCACCGTGCTCTGTATGGCAATCGCCCGTTACGTCCACTAGCCTCGCGACCCCATGAGAAAGCAGCTCTTCGCGGCCATTCTGGTCCTCCTGGCTTCGCCCGCGTGGGCCGAGTGGCACGAGCGCACCGACGCGATCATGGGAACGCGGATCTACGTCGAGCTGTGGGGCGAAGACTCAGCGAAAACGGAAGCAGCGATCGACGCCGTGATGGACGACATGCGGCGCATCGACCAGCTCATGAGCCACTACAAGCCGGAAAGCCAGCTCTCGCAGATCAACGCACGGGCCGCGCAGGAGCCCGTGCAGGTCGATCCTGAGCTGTTCGATCTGATCAAGCTGTCGACTCACTACTCCATTATCACGGAAGGCGCATTCGACATCACTTACGCGAGTGTTGGTCACCTGTATGACTACCCGCATCACGTGAAGCCGACCGAAGCTCAGATCAAAGCCGCGCTGCCCGGAGTCAACTGGCGCAACATGTTGCTCGATGAAGCGAACCACAGCGTGCGCTTCGAGCATCAGGGCATGCGGATCGACCTCGGCGGTATCGGCAAGGGATACGCCGTCGATCACGGCATCGGGATTCTGCAAGCCCGCGGATTCCAACACGCGCTCGTTACCGCGGGCGGCGACTCGCGGATCATTGGCGATCGCATGGGACGACCGTGGGTCATTGGCATCCGCAATCCGGACGACAAGAACCAGGTCGTCACGCGCATCCCGATCGTGAACTCAGCAATGTCGACTTCCGGCGATTACGAGCGGTTCTTCGATGAGGGTGGCGTGAGATACCACCACATCATTGATCCGAGGACCGGGCATTCCGCGAGCAAGGTGCGCAGCGCGACCATTCTCGGGCCCACCGCAACGGAAACCGACGGAATGTCGAAGACTGCCTTCGTCCTCGGAGCGGAGAAGGCCTTGGAAATCATCAACCGGATGCCGCAATACGACGCGATCTTTGTCACGCCGGATGGAAAGGTCCTTTATTCCAACGGACTGGCACCGCCCGATGAGAAACCGAAGCCGGACGCCAAGGCGCCCGCCAAGCACTGAGCCCGGCGAAAACGAGGCCCCGGCTCCGCGCGGCCAGTGCCGCGCTAATTAAAACAGCGCAGTACCGTCGTGGCGCGCCTTCAGTAGCGCATCCACCTCAGCCTCAGCAGCAAGCCAGTCCTCTTTCTCGCGCCCGGGGGCAAAACCGCGGCGCTCAGCGCGCAGATAGGCACCCTCGGCAATCATTGCGCGTCGCACCTCCTCGCTGACAGCGACGGCGACCGGAGTTTTTGCAACAGGCGGCTTCTTGACGCGGGGCGTCGTTGACTTGGCACGAACGCGAGGTGCCTTAGGGGCGAGCTCGTCAGCCTTGATGACGTTGGGGATCTCCTTCGCGCTGTCCGGGCTGCGAGGGGGTTCGGTGGGACGGCGAGTGGCCATCTGGTCCTCCTTGGTGAAATTGGGTGTGAGCTTACGGAACGCGCGCCCGCGCGCAAGCCGAGACGATAGCCAAGCAGAGTTTGCACAACTGCGAGGCGTTAACGCGCGACCGATCGCACAATTGCGAAGCGTCAGCACGCGGGGGCGCTCCAAAATGATCGCCCACGAAGGTGTACGGACTATGTCCGTCCGGTGTCCGCAGGGTGTCCGCACGCCCGTCCGGTGTCCGGCGCCCGGACACTTCGACACCGCGGCACTGCAGCCACAATCCCAATAAAATCAGCCTGTTGTAGCGGCCGAGACACCTGGCACGCGCGGTGCAATGACCGCAGCATATGAAAATCGCCGAACTCAAACGCATCTCGGAAGCCGCATCCGTGCGAGGCACGGAAAAGCAGGACACAGCCATCGCGACCGCTGCCCGCCCGTGGCACCAGCAGCGCTCGGTGCGCATCGCCGCAGCAACCACGGTCGCGCTGCTGACACTGGTGGGCTGGCTCATCCATGCCTGGACCAACTCCAACCACGTGATTTCAGCGGAGCGGCTGCGGATCGTAACAGTCAGCAAAGGGCGCTTCGTCCGCGATGTCGCGGCTCAGGGCACTGTCATTGCGGCAATCAATCCAACATTGTTTGCTGTCGCGCCGGGCACCGTGAGCTACGTTGTTCGGGCGGGCGACACGGTGACCAAGGGACAAGTGCTCGCGACCCTGGAGAGTCCCGAACTGAACAACGAATACCAACGCGAGCAGGCGACCCTCGACAGTCTCAATGCCGCCCTGGAACGCCAAGGCATCGAGATCCGCCGGCAGTTGCTCACCAGCAAGCAGCAAGCGGACCTCGCGCAAGTCGCCATCACCGCCGCTGAAAGAGAGCTCAAACGCGCCCAGTGGGCCTGGGACCAGCGCGCCATGAGCGAACGCGACTACAAGCGCTCCATTGACGATGTCGCGACCGCCAAGCTCAATTTTGAGCACGCCCGCGACACGGCCGGGTTGGAGCGCGACAGTGTGGTGCTCGACCTGAAGACCCGCAAGCTGGACCGGGATCGCCAGGCGCTGGTGGTTGAAAACCTGAAACGCCGGGTCGACGAACTGAGCGTCCGCTCCCCCGTCAACGGCATGGTGGCCAATCTCGGCCAGCCCGAGAAAGCCCGCATCGCCGAGAGCGCGCCGATCATCACCGTGGTTGACCTCAGCGCCTTCGAGTTGGAATTCCAGGTGTCCGAGACCTATGCGCGCGATATCAAATCCGGCATGGCCGCTGAGATCACCCTGGACGGCCGCGTCCAACCCGGCACCGTCACCGCCATTTCACCTGAGGTGCGCCAGAGCCTGGTCACCGGCCGGGTGCGCTTCAAGGAGCAACCACCGGGCCTGCGGCAGAATGAGCGTGCCTCCGTGCGCATCGTGTTGGATGAGCGGGAGCACGTGCTGAAATTCGAGCGCGGCCCGCAGATCGACGAAGGAACCAGCCACGTGTATGTAGTGCGGGGCGACCACGCTGTGCGTACGCCCGTACACCTCGGAGCGGCCTCTGTGTCGGAAGTCGAAGTGTTGCAAGGACTCGCGGAAAACGACCGGGTAATTGTCTCGGACACGCGTGACTTCAATGATGCACCGGACCTGCTGATATCCAACTGATTGAGGACGTAAGAATCATGCTCAAAATGCAAAACGTAGGTAAGGTGTATCGGACCGACCTCATCGAGACCCACGCACTGCGCGACTTCTCACTCGAGGTCGCCGCGGGCGAGTTCGTGGCCGTCACCGGCCCGTCGGGCTCCGGAAAAACCACTTTCCTGAATGTCGCGGGTCTGCTCGAGACTTTCGAGTCGGGTCAATACTCGCTCGATGGCAAGGACGTGCGGGGATTGTCGGATGATGCCCGCTCGCAGCTTCGCAACGAGAAAATCGGTTTCATTTTCCAGGGCTTCAACCTGATTCCGGATCTGAACATCTACGACAACGTGGATGTGCCGTTGCGCTATCGGCGCCTGAAGCAATCGGATCGGCACGAGCGCATCAGCAGCGCGCTGGAGCTGGTCGGCCTGGCATCGCGCGTCAAACACATGCCCTCGCAGTTGTCGGGTGGTCAGCAGCAGCGAGTGGCCATTGCCCGCGCCATCGCCGGCGACCCGGCGTTTCTGCTGGCCGATGAGCCGACCGGCAACCTGGACTCCCTGATGGCTCGTCAGGTCATGGACCTGCTCGAGCAGATCAATGAAATGGGCACCACCATCGTCCTCGTGACGCACGATCCGGAGCTGGCGCGCCGGGCGCACCGCAACGTGCACGTAGTCGACGGTCAGATCTCCGATCTGAAGGCATACGAGCAGCGCGCCGTCCCGGCTTGAGGTACCAACATGACCGCCTATTACATGCGACTCGCACTCAAGAGCTTCCAGCGCAACCTGGGACTGACAGCCCTCATGGTCGGCGCAATCGCACTCGGCATCGCCGTGTGCGTCATGACCATGACGGTGTTTCACGCGATGTCCGGCAATCCCATCTGGTGGAAAGGGGACCGGCTGTATGCCGTCACCATGGACAACTGGGACCCGAATGATGTCTACGACCCGCTGCACCCGGAGCTCGCCCCCCCGATGTTGACGTACAAGGATGCAAAATTCCTCTCCCAATCCAACATCCCGGAACGCAAGGTCATGATGTACAAGGTGAACTCGATTGTCACCGGCGGCACCGCTGAAAGACGCCCGCACCATGTCATCTCGCGCGCCACCACCGCGGATTTCTTCGCGATGTTCGAGGTTCCGTTTGAATACGGTAGCGGCTGGTCCGCGGCTGCGGATGAGGGCCCGCAGCCGGTCATTGTCATCAGCCAGAAGGAGAATCAAACCTTGTTCGGCGGCGGTAACAGCGTCGGTCGCAACATCATATGGAACAACACACAGTTCCGCATCATCGGGGTATTGAAGGACTGGTCGCCGCAGCCGAAGTTCTACGATCTCAACAACGGCCCGTTTGACGTGCCGGAAGATGCCTACGTACCGCTCGGCTGGGGACCGAACCTGGAGCTGCTGTCGGCCGGCAGCTCCAACTGCTGGAAGCCCGAGCCCCTGGATTCGTTTCCGGAGTATATGAGCTCGGACTGCACGTGGATCGAGATGTGGGTGGAATTGCCGAATGCAAAGGCCCGCGAGCGGTTCCAGAACTTCATGGACGGCTACTGGAGCGACCAGCACGCCGCGGGTCGATTCCCGCGCCCACGCAGGAACCAGTTGACTCCCGTCGGACAGTGGCTGATCGATCAGGGCGTGGTGCAAAACGACAATCGCGTCCTGGTGGGATTGTCGTTTGCATTCCTCGCGGTGTGCCTGATCAACACAATCGGGCTGTTGTTGGCAAAATTCCTGAATGGGGCCGCCATCACCGGCGTCAGACGCGCATTGGGAGCCAGCCGCCGGGAGGTGTTCAAGCAGCACCTGGTTGAGGTGGGCGTTCTGGCGAGCATTGGAGCGTTGCTGGGACTGGGCCTCAGTGCAGTGGGTTTGTGGCTCGTGCATGCCCTATATGCATCGGTTCGGTTCGGTGAACGCGGCGGATTCCAAGAGCTGACGCACTTCGATACCACGAGTGTCATCTGGGCTGTGATCCTTGCCGTGATTGCAACGCTGGCGGCGGGACTCTACCCGGCGTGGCGTATTGGACGGTTGCCGCCCGCCGTATACCTGAAGAGCCAATGAGAGGAGACACCCATGGTACCCATCCGCCCTATTCTTTCCGCGCTGTTGCGCAACCGGACCGGTGCTGTGCTCGTGGCGATTCAGATCGCCATCGCGCTGGCCATCCTCGTGAACGCCGTGTACATCGTGAAGCAACGGGCCGACAAGATCGGCCGACCGACGGGAGCGGATACAAACAACATCCTGGTGGTGTCGAGCTCCGGATTCACCCGCGACTACGACACCGTGGGCGCGATCCGCGACGACCTCGCCTACATCCGCGGAGTGCGGGGCGTAATCGCGGCGACCGCCATCAACTCGGTCCCACTCAGCAGCGCCGGAAGCTCCCGCACCCTGGCGAACCATCCGAGCGGAAGTTTCACCGACGGTGAAAATGGGCAATACTTTGAGATTGATGAGCAGGGCATCGACGCGCTCGGGTTGCACATCATTGCCGGACGCAATTTCCGCGCCGAGGAAATTCAGCCGCCCATCGACAAGACTTCGACCGCCCGGTTTGAGTCGAAAATCGTGGTGACGAAGGCCATGGCCGATGCCCTCTATCCCGGCCAGAACGCTGTCGGCAAGCCGGTCTATGATCAGCTTCGGCATCCCGCGACGATTATCGGCATCGTGGATCGGATGCAGGCCGCATGGCCTGACTACACTCACATCGGCAGCGTGTACTTTCTTCCTCGACTACCCTTCTCGTATTACGACTCCATGTTTTACATCGTCCGAGCGCAGCCGGGACAACGCGACGCGGTGGCGCGCACGATGGAAGAACACTTGTCCGCGTCGAACCCGAACCGAATCATTGACTGGATTCGACCGCTGCAGAGCTTCAAGGAACGCAGCTACTCAACCGACAAAAACACGGAGTACTTCCTGGTCAGTGTGACCGCAATTCTGGTCGCCATCAGCATGTTGGGGATTTTCGGGCTGGCTACATTCAACGTCAGCACCCGGACCAAGCAAATCGGAACGCGCCGTGCCGTTGGGGCTCGCCGTGGGGACATTGTGCGGTACTTCATGGTCGAAAACGCCATGATCACGAGCGCCGGTATTGCCGTCGGGTGTGCACTCGCCTTGGGAGTCGGGTATTACCTCTCGTTGCAATATAAACTTCCGCGCCTGGACCTTTATTACCTGGTAGGTGGGATTCCTGTGCTGTGGACCATCGGACAGCTTGCGGTCTTGCAACCTGCGCGGAAGGCTTCCTCCGTGTCACCGTCAGTAGCTACCCGTACCGTATGAACCTGAGCGCCGGAACTGTTCTGGTTATCGACGACAACGAGGCAGTCCGGACGGCGTTCGATGTGCTGCTGTCGATTCACGGGGCCCGGGTGTTGGCCGCGGCCACACCCACCGAAGGGTTGAGCCTTCTCGGCCGCGAAGCCGTGGACCTCGTGATCCAGGATATGAACTTCCGGCGGGAGGCGACTTCCGGGGAGGAAGGGGTCGCGCTGTTTCATGCCATCCGCGCGCGCTTCCCGGAAGTTCCCATCATCCTTCTGACGGCGTGGACTCACCTGGAAACAGCCGTGGACCTGGTGAAGGCCGGCGCAGCCGACTACCTGGCGAAGCCATGGGATGACTCGCGATTGCTGACCTCCGTGCGCAATCTGCTCGACCTGCGCAAAGCCCGGGCCGAAGCACAGGCATTGCGAGCCCAACGAACCCGGGCACGTGAGTCACTCGCGTCCGAGTTTGACCTGTGCGGTATCGTCTACGAGAGTGAGGCAATGCACACTCTGGTGAGTACCGCGACTCACATTGCCCACGCGGATGTTCCCGTGCTGATCACCGGCCCCAACGGGGCTGGCAAGGAAGTTCTGGCCGACATCATCGAAGCGAACTCATCGGTGCACGGCAAGCCCTATCTGAAGGTGAACCTCGGGGCACTGCCCAACGAGTTGATGGAGGCGGAGCTGTTTGGCACCGAGACCGGAGCATTCACCGGCGCACGGGCCCGCACCGGCCGGTTTGAAGCGGCGGACGGCGGTACGTTGTTTCTGGATGAGCTGGGTAACCTGTCCGCCACCGGGCAGGCCAAGCTGCTGCGCGTGTTGCAGACCGGCGAGTTTTCCCGCCTGGGATCCAACACGACACGGCGCGCGAAGGTCAGGGTTCTGGCCGCCACCAATGCCAACTTGCGGGCAGCCATCCGCGACGGCCGCTTCAGGGAGGACCTGTTCTATCGACTCAATGTCATTGAGCTGGAAATGCCCGCGCTGCTGGACCGGCGGGAGGATATCGGAGCCCTGGCGCGCCACTTCCTGGAGCCGGGATTCACGCTCGCGCCGGATGCTGTCGATGCACTGACCCGCTACCCCTGGCCCGGGAATGTTCGCGAGTTGCAAAACACCCTCAAACGCGCGTGCCTGTTGTCAACTGACCGGACAATCAATGCCGCAGCGCTCGCCCTGCCGGCAGCCACGGCCCCTGCGGAGGAAACAACATTGGACCGCGCGACCATCGAGCAGGCACTCGGCCGCGCGCAGGGTGTGGTAGCGCAGGCAGCCAGGGAGTTGGGAATGTCGCGGCAGGCGCTGTATCGGCGGATGGACAAGTTGGGATTGAGGCAGCCCAATTGATCCGGACGTCACTGGCAGGCCGCGCAGTGGTTGGGCTGGGCCTGACGGCCCTGGCGACGGCGGCGGCCACGGCGGTGACCGGATACTACTTCCACTCCCCGCTGATCGCGGGCCTGGCGGGGCTGCTCGCCTCTGCACCGCTCATAATCTGGTTTGCAATACTGGTCACGCGACCGTGGTCGCGCGTTGTACGGGCGGTGAGCGACGGCATCGTCAGCATGCGTGACCACGACTTCAGCGTGAGCATCCGTAAGATCTCAAACGACGAGATCGGCGATCTGGTCGTGGCCTACAATGCCCTGGGCGATCTGTTGCGCCGTGAACGGCTCGACCTGCACCAACGCGAGTTGTTGCTGGATACAGTGATACAAACCACACCGTTGGTGATGGTGCTGACCAACTCATCGGGCCGGGTGGTTTACAGCAACATCGCCGCACGCAAGCTGTTCAATGGCGGCCGCAAGCTGGAAGGGCTCGATTTCCGCGAGCTGCTGCAACAGTCGCCGGCACCGCTGCGTGAGGCGGTCACCGGCCAGGCCGACACGCTGTTTACCATGGAAATCGAGGGCGAGTCGCAGGTGTATCACCTGTCGCAGCGCCGGTTCCATCTCAATGCCCAGCCGCAGCAACTGTTGCTGCTGAAGCAGCTCACCCGCGAGCTGGCGGCACAGGAAGTCGCGGTCTGGAAGAAGGTGATCCGGGTGATTGCCCACGAGCTCAACAACTCGCTGGCGCCCATCAACTCGCTGGCCCACTCGGGCAAGCTGTTGGCGGGCGAGAATCCACAACTGGATCGCGTGTTTACCACGATCGGTGACCGCGCCGCGCACCTCGCTTCCTTCATTGACGGGTATGCGCGATTCGCGAAGCTGCCGCGGCCGCTGCCAACGAGCGTCGACTGGGCCCCGTTCATCGGGCGCCTGCAGGCGGCGATGCCCTTCCAGCTCGACGGTGCGTTGCCCGCGCGGGCAGGTTCATTCGATGCCAGTCAATTGGAGCAGGTGATGATCAACCTGCTGAAGAATGCCTCCGAGTCGGGCTCGCGCCAGGAGCAGATTGCCGTGAAAATCCGCGACAGCGGCCACGAGTTCGTGATTGAGGTGGCGGATGGGGGCAGCGGGCTGACCCCGAGCGTGTTACGGGACGCGCTGCTGCCTTTCTTTTCCACGAAGGCAACCGGCACAGGCCTGGGGTTGACACTGTGCCGGGAAATCATCGAGGCGCATGGCGGTCGGTTGAGCCTAGGCAACCGCTCAGATGGCGCTACGGGCGCGGTCGTGACCCTGTGGATCCCTTCCGCCGTCCCGTAGTGGCCGTCCGCGCATGCGATTTGGCTCCGCCATTCGCACTGCTGTTCTTGCGCCGATCGACCTGGATGTATTCGTTGCCCATGGCCGCGATCGAGTTGATGGTCTCGCGGTTGAGGCTCTGCAGGTACTTGCCGAAGTCCTTGCCGAGCTGCGGGTGGCCCAGGCCGAACTCAACAGTGGCCTGCAGGTAACCGAGCTTGCTGCCGCAGTCATAACGCTTGCCGGTGAACCGGTGCGCATACACGGCCTCTTCCTTCATCAGGCGCGCAATCCCATCCGTCAACTGAATCTCGCCACCGGCACCCTGGCCGATCTTCTCGAGATGCTCAAAGATCGCCGGAGCCAGCACGTAGCGACCGACCACCGCCAGATTGGAGGGAGCATCCGTGGGCTTCGGCTTCTCGACGATACTGTTGACGCGGCTGGTAGCCGACCTGTCAGCTTCCACGGCGACGATGCCGTACTTGTCGGTGTCACTCTTGGGAACAACCTGAACACCGAGCACGCTCGCACGTTTGGCTTCGTAGACATCAGCCATCTGTCGCAAACATGCGACTTCGCTCTTGATGAGATCGTCGGCCAGATGCACAAAAAACGGCTCGTTACCGACGGCAGGCTGTGCGCACAGCACCGCGTGCCCCAGACCCAGAGGCGCCGGTTGACGGATGTAAATGCAAGACGCATAGGACGGAAGGACACTGCGGACCTGATTGAGCAGGTCACTTTTACCCTGTGCTTCCAGCGTGTGCTCCAGCTCCGGGTCGGAGTCGAAGTGATCTTCAATGGCCCGCTTGGAAGCGCCCGTGATGAACACCAACCGCGTTGCCCCCGCCGACAACGCCTCTTCCACCGCGTACTGAATCAGGGGCTTGTCGACAACAGGCAGCATCTCCTTGGGGCTGGCCTTGGTCGCAGGCAGGAACCTCGTACCGCGACCGGCAACCGGAAATACGGCCGTGCGAATGGCCGACGTGGAGTTCGTCCTCATCAAATTCGTCTCCTGGGGACTGCTTCTACTCGAGCGTTGAGTCTAACGCCCTGAAAAGAAGCAAAGTATATGCCAGCGCACATATTTATAGGCTTTAGATGGCGCGAGCGGCTTCGTCCGTTCGCTCGGCCCACTTGAAGACCGCCGGGCGCATGCTGTCCCACGAGCGGCATTTGGGGCAGTGCCAATACCATCCCACGCTGTTCAGGCCGCAGTCATCGCACTGATAGCGCCCACCCGCATCCCCGATACGGGTCAACAACACCCCCAGGGAAGCCGCTTCCGCCGGGGAATCAACGCCGGCGTCGATCTCACGAGTAACGGATGGCAAACGGAGCACGTCCTGCGGTGGCAGCGCCGTCGCGAGCAGCCAGGCAAGTTGGCGGCCGCTGACCCGTCCATTGCGTTGCAGCCGGCGCGCGACCTGAGCAAGAACATCACTTTCACCCGCCAGTTTGGCCAGTGCGAGCACCCGCGGGATGATCTCCAACGCAAGCCCTGGGAAAGCTTCGAGGGCGCTCAGGTATAGCAGGAGAGCCTCCGCCGCGTTACCTCCCAGCTCCGTCATACGGGCGGTCAGTATCTGCGCGCGAGGCAGCTCGGCATCATGTGTACGAGCCTGTCGTAACAAAGTGCGCGCCCGTTCGGTGTCCCCTTGCAATAGTGCGTGCTCAGCCAGCTCGCACAAATAGTGGGCAGCCACCGTGCGCCGCTCGTGTTGGAGGTTAGGCGGCAGGTCGTGGAATATCTTCAGCGCGTTGGCCCAGTCGCCCTGTTGCTCGTAAATGCGCAACAGGTGATCCAGTGCGGCGTTGCGGTACTCCCGGGACGCGGCCAACTCTTCCAACAGCCGTTCCGCTCGGTCCATGAGACCGGCGCTGAGGAAGTCGAGTGCGAGAGCAAATGCGGCCTTGTCGCGCAAGGCAACCGCTCCCTGCTCGCGCAAGCGCGAATGGATGGCAATGGCGCGATCAACTTCACCGCGCCGGCGAAACAAGCTCCCCAGAGCGAACTGGATTTCAGCCGCATCGCCGTCGGCTTGCGCCATGCGCGAGAAGATCTCGGCGGCATGATCGAATCGGTCGTTGATCAGGTGGTCGAGGCCGACGTAGTAGTCGCGGGGTAAGCGGACTGTCCGCGCAGCACCATTGCGGCGCCCTAGCACCCAGGCGGCAATGCCCACGGCTATGAATGACAGTGCGAGCAGGAATGGGGGCAGCTCGATCACACTGCCCAATGTAACACGGCCTTGTTACAGGATCAGTCGCGGATGGGCCGATCGGCCCCATCGTTGACGCGCTCCCGCAAGTCCTTTCCAGGCTTGAAATGCGGAACGTACTTGCCTGACAAAGCGACCGCCTCTCCGGTCTTCGGGTTGCGACCCTGGCGAGGCGGCCGGAAATGCAGGGAGAAACTGCCGAAACCGCGGATTTCGATGCGCTCTCCCTGGGAGAGCGCATCACTCATGATTTCGAGTATCTGCTTCAGCGCGAGCTCCACATCCTTGGCAGGAAGGTGCTTCTGCTTCGCAGTGATGATCTCAATGAGTTCCGATTTCGTCATGAGCTTACTGCTACTCATGAGACTCGTACGGTCGCGGCAGTCGCTGCATCAGTCGCGGTCCGAGCCGATTTGTTCCTTGAGCAAATCGCCCAGGCTCGTGCCCGAGGAACTGCCCGTCTCAGAGCGATAGCTCTGCACGGCTTCCTGTTCCTCATGCATTTCCTTGGCTTTGATCGACAGCGAGATCGTGCGGGACTTGCGGTCCACGCCCGTGAACTTCGCTTCGATCTCTTCGCCCACCTTCAGAACCGTACGTGCATCCTCCACACGATCGCGACCGAGCTCGGAAGCACGCAGTTGACCATCGATCCCGTTGCCGAGGTCGATGACCGCGCCGCGAGCATCCACTTCCTTGACGACACCCTTGACGATGGTGCCCTTGGGGTTCTCCGCGATGTACGCCGAGAACGGGTCCTTGGCGAGCTGCTTGATACCGAGGGAGATGCGCTCCCGCTCCGGATCGATGGACAGAACCATCGCTTCGAGCTGCTGGCCCTTCTGGTAATTGCGCACGGCCTCTTCGCCCGGCTGATCCCAGGAGATGTCGGACAGGTGCACCAGGCCGTCGATGTTGCCCGGCAGACCGATGAAGATGCCGAAGTCGGTGATGGACTTGATCTGTCCGGACACCTTGTCGCCACGGTTGTAGTTCTCTGCGAACTCCTTCCAGGGATTCGCCTTGCACTGCTTCAAGCCCAGCGAAATACGGCGGCGTTCCTCGTCGACGTCGAGCACCATGACCTCGACTTCCTGACCGGTGTGCACCACCTTCGCGGGGTTCACGTTCTTGTTGGTCCAGTCCATTTCCGATACATGAACCAACCCTTCGACGCCGTCCTCGATCTCCACGAACGCGCCGTAGTCGGCGATGTTGGTGACCTTGCCGAACACGCGGGTGTGCGGCGGGTAGCGGCGGGAAATGTTCTCCCACGGATCCGCGCCCAACTGCTTGAGGCCGAGGCTGACACGCGAGCGCTCGCGATCAAACTTGAGGATGCGGACATCGATCTCATCGCCAACTTTGACGACTTCCGACGGATGTTTGACGCGCTTCCACGCCATGTCGGTGATGTGCAGCAGGCCGTCGATGCCGCCCAGGTCAACAAACGCACCGTAGTCGGTGAGATTCTTGACGGAGCCGCGTACGACCGCGCCTTCCTGCAGGTTGTCCATCAGTGCGCTGCGCTCGGCGGAGAATTCCTGCTCCACGACCGCACGCCGTGAAACGACGACGTTATTGCGCTTCTGATCGAGCTTGATGACCTTGAATTCTAGCGGCTTGTTCTCGAGGTACGACGTATCGCGCACGGGACGCACATCGACGAGCGAGCCTGGCAGGAACGCGCGGACGTTGTCGATTTCCACCGTGAAGCCGCCTTTGACGCGGCCGGTGATGATGCCAACAACAATCTGCGAGTCATTGAATGCAGTTTCCAGGCGCGTCCAGGTGCGTGCGCGCTTGGCCTTCTCGCGGGAGAGACGAGTTTCACCGGTTCCGTCCTCGACGGAATCCAATGCAACTTCCACCTCATCACCGGGTTTGACTTCCACCTCACCGCGTTCGTTCTTGAACTGCTCGAGGGGAATGACTGCCTCTGACTTGAGACCGACATTGACAATGACGACGTCATCGGTGACGTCCACAATGAGCCCGGTCAGAATCATTCCCGGGCGGATACGCTGGTTGGCGAGACTTTGCTCGAAGAGCTCGGCGAAACTTTCTGTCATACCTTCACTCGCACGGTACGTTACCGTGCATGTACTGGACTCTCATCCGTTGTAGTCCAGGCAAACTAAAAATAGCGCGCGCATCCTGCACACGCCTGTACAAATTCAATCGCCTTCACGCCCAGAGAGCACGCTCGCGTCCCAATGCGATGACCCGATCGATGACCTGGTCAATGCTGAGGCCGGTCGAATCGATCACTTCGGCATCGGGCGCGGGCTTCAGGGGAGCGACCGTGCGGGTGGCGTCCCGCTGGTCGCGCTCGGTGATCTCGCGCGAAAGGGCGGGAAGGCTAACATCCGACCCCTTGTCTTTCAACTGCTTATAGCGGCGCAGAGCGCGCTCGGCGGGGCTGGCGGTGAGGAATATCTTGAGGTCGGCGGTCGGAAACACAACCGTGCCCATATCCCGCCCATCCGCGACCAGGCCGGGAGCCTTCGCAAAGGCACGCTGCCGGTCCAGCAATGCACTGCGAACAGCCGGCCAGGCAGCCACCCGCGACGCGCCCTGCCCGGCTTCTTCTGACCGGATCTGCCGGGTAACCTCTTCTCCGGCCAAGATTACGGCCTCGCCACCGTCAGTAGCCACGTCAAAACGGACGTCCATGGACCCCGCTATCTGGGCATGACCCTGGGTGTCATCGGGATTCAGGGATCGTTTGCGGCCTGCCAGGGCAACCAGGCGATAGAGGGCGCCGCTGTCCAAAAGGTGCCATCCCGCCCGGACGGCGACGGCGCGGCTGATGGTTCCTTTTCCGGACCCGCTGGGGCCGTCGATGGTAACAATAGGTGGGCTAGGCATTAGTCCTGCAGAGCGTGGGTCACCCGGTCTGGATGTGCAAGCCCGCCGAGCGTGACAACTCAACAAAACCCGGGAAAGAGGTCGCCACATTGGCCACATCGAGAATTTCGATCTCGCCTTTCGCCCGCAGGCTGGCTACAGCAAAGGACATGGCTATACGGTGGTCACCGCGGCTGTCGACCGTCCCGCCCTGGAACCCACTGCCACCCCGAATCCAAAGCCCGTCGGGCTGCAGCTTGTTTTCCACACCGAGCGCGGTCAGGCCATCGGCCATGGCGGCCAGGCGGTCCGTCTCTTTGACCCGCAATTCTTCAGCTCCCGTAACGCGGGTCTCGCCTTCCGCGCAGGCGGCCGCAATGAAGAACACGGGAAATTCGTCAATGGACAGCGGAACGAGGTCTTCGGACACCGTAATGCCTCTGAGGCGGCTCTTACGGATCTCGATATCGGCGATGGGCTCTTTGGCATCGCCACGGGGGTGCAGTCTTATGTCCGCACCCATCTGCTGAAGGAGTGTCAGGAGGCCGGTTCGGGTCGGGTTTACACCCACGTTGCGCAGAAGGAGCGGCTTCTCCGCGGCGAGGACTCCCGCGACCATAAAGAATGCGGCGGACGAAAAATCCGCAGGCACCTGGATCGGGGTTGCACGGAGGATCTGCCCTCCCTCGATGCTGGCGGTCGCGCCGTGCTGCGAAATCTCGACGCCAAAGGCGCGGAGCATGCGTTCGGTGTGATCGCGCGTTGGCGCTGGCTCAGTGACACTGGTCCGGCCTTTTGCCTGCAGGCCCGCCAGCAGAACGGCGGATTTGACCTGGGCACTGGCGACAGGAAGCTTGTAGTCGATGCCCTGCAAAGGCGTGCCGCGGATTTCTACGGGCGGGCGGCCGTTTTGGGTCGCGATGTTGGCGCCCATCAGACGCAGCGGCGTGGCCGCGCGCTCCATGGGGCGACTCATCAATGACTCGTCGCCAACCAGCGTGGAGTTGAAACCCTGGGGAGCCAACAGGCCCATGGACAGGCGCATGGCCGTACCGGCGTTTCCCATGTCCAACGGCTTGCTCGCCGCTTTCAGGCCATGAACACCGACGCCATGAACGATCACATGATGCTCTTGCGGACGCTCGATCCGAACACCCATGGCCTGCAGCGCACGCAGTGTCGACAAACAATCCTCGCCGGCAAGAAATCCCGTGATGTCAGTGACCCCTTCGGCAATGCCTCCCAACATCAGCGAGCGATGCGAGATGGATTTGTCACCGGGGACTGTCAGCTCACCCTGGGCAACTCCGCCCGGGCCGGCCAGGTATTTCGGCATGATTACTGTACCGCGCGCGGGTAGGAACCGAGAATGCGAAACAGCGAAGCCCGCTTTTTCAGCTCGGCCAGCGCTTTCGCGACATGCTTGTCGTCCGCATGTCCCTCGATGTCGATAAAAAAGACGTAGTCCCATTTCTTCCGATGGGAAGGACGCGACTCGATGCGCGTCATGGAAACCCGATGGTCGGCCAATGGCTGCAGGAGACGTTGCAACGCGCCGGGCGCATCTGTGTGGCTGATCGAAACCAACAGCGTGGTGCGATCCGCGCCGCTGGGCGTGAAAAGCTTGCGTCCCAACACAAAGAAGCGCGTCGTGTTGTCGGGCCGGTCCTCGATCTCGGCGGCGAGGATCTTCAGTCCGTACACTTCGGCGGCCGTTTCTCCGGCGATCGCCGCGGTGCCCTGCTCGTCCCGGGCGCGGCGCGCGCCCTCGGCATTGCTGGAGACCGGCACGCGCTCCACATTCGGCAGATGCTCATCCAACCAGACCCGACACTGCGCCAGCGCCTGCGGATGCGAGCAGATCCGCACGATGCGGCCCAACGAACCCATCTTCCCCATGATGAAATGGTGAATGCGCAATTCAACCTCACCGCAGATGGTCAGCGGTGAGCTGAGAAACCGGTCCAGGGTATGGTTGACGGTGCCTTCGGTGGAGTTCTCGATCGGCACCACGCCGAAATCGGCGCTCGCCGCTTCCACCTCGTGGAACACTTCATCGATGGTGCTGAGCGGCAGGCCGCGCACCGAATGACCGAAGTGGTTCAGGACCGCAGCCTGGGTAAACGTGCCTTCCGGGCCGAGGAACGCCACCTTGAGCGGCTCCTGCTGGGCCAGACACGCGGACATGATCTCGCGAAACAACCGGAGGACTTCCTCGTCCCGCAGCGGCCCGTTGTTGCGCTCCTTCGCCATGCGCAGCACCTGCGCTTCGCGCTCCGGGCGGTAGAAGTCGACCGTCTTGCCTTCCTGGGTTTTCGAAATCCCGACCTGCTGTGCCAGCCGGGCCCGGTCATTGATCAAGGCATGAATTTTTTCATCAATGGCGTCGATCTGGTCGCGCACCTGGCCGAGATCGAGCTTTTTTTTCTTGTTGCCGCGGTCCATCAGACGATACGGGCCGACAGGACGCCGTCGATGCGCCGGATCTGCTTCTGGACCTCTTCGCTCACCGCGCCATCGGTGTCGATGAGCGTGTAGGCGTATTCACCGCGCGACTTGTTCAGCAGGTCCGCGATGTTGATGCGGGCGCTGGCGAGGCAGGTTGAGATCTGGCCGACCATGTTGGGCACGTTGCTGTTCGCGATGAGCAGGCGCGAGGTATTGGGCGCGCGCGGCATCACGCTTTCCGGGTAGTTGACGCTGTTGCGGATATTGCCGTTTTCGAGGAAATCGCGCACCTGTTCCGCCACCATGACCGCACAATTTTCTTCGGCTTCGCCCGTGGAGGCACCCAGGTGCGGCAGGGTCACGACCTTGGGATGATCCTTCAGGGCATTGTTCGGGAAGTCGCAGATATAGGAATGCAGCCGGCCCGAATCCAGGGCGGCGAGCACCGCCTGGTCATCGACAATCGGTGCGCGCGCGAAATTCAAGACGATGCCGCCCTTCTTCATGAGCTTCACGCGCGCTTCATTTACGAGCTTGCGGGTGTGATCGTTCAGAGGCACGTGCACCGTGATCGCATCCGCACGCGTAAACAGGTCATCGAGCGACAGGGCCTGCTCGACGCTCGATGAGAGTTGCCAGGCGCGCTGCACCGTAATCTGCGGGTCGTAGCCGAGGACCTTCATTCCCAACGCCAGCGCCGAGTTGGCCACTTCCACGCCGACCGCGCCCAGGCCCACTACGCCGAGGGTCCGGCCGGGCAGCTCGAAGCCCACGAACTTCTTCTTGCCCTTCTCGACCGCCTCGTCAATGGTGTGATCGTCGCCGGTGAGCGAGCGCGAGAAGGACCAGGCAGGGCAGATATTGCGCGCGGCGAGGAACAGCCCCGCGAGCACCAACTCCTTCACCGCGTTGGCATTCGCCCCCGGAGAATTGAACACCGGGATGCCGCGTTTGCTGAGCTCCGCCACCGGAATGTTGTTCACCCCGGCGCCCGCCCGGCCGACCGCGCGCACCGAGTCGGGAATCACCCTGTTGTGCATGTCGGCGGAGCGCACGAGGATGGCATCCGGGCGATCCAGCTCGGAAGCGATTTCGTAGCGCTCCCGCGGCAGGCGTTCCAACCCACGGGCGCTGATGTTGTTCAGAGTCTGAATTCGGTAACGCATGCGCGGTGCCTCAACCATGGCGACGCTGAAAGTCCTTCATGAAGGCAACGAGTGCCTGCACGCCTTCCAACGGCATCGCATTGTAGATGCTCGCCCGCATACCACCCACGGAGCGGTGGCCCTCGAGGTTGGTGAGTCCGGCCGCGTTGGCTTCAGAGAGGAAGGTTTTATCGAGATCCGGCTTCGCCAGTGTGAAGGGCACGTTCATCCACGAGCGCGCCTCCTTTGACACGGGGTTGCGGTAAAAACCGGATGCGTCGATGTAACCGTAGAGCGCGTCCGCTTTCGCACGGTTGCGCTCGCCGATGGCCTGGAGACCGCCCTGGGCCTTCAGCCACTTGAATACCAGGCCCGCGAAATACCAACCGAAGGTCGCTGGTGTATTCAGCATCGAGCCTTCGTCGGCCATGGCCTTGTAGTCCCACACGGCAGGCGTGCCCGGGCGCGCCTTGCCGATGAGATCCTCGCGCACAATCACCACCACCAGGCCCGACGGGCCAATGTTCTTCTGCGCGCCGGCGTAGATCAGGCCGAACTTCGACACGTCGATGGGTCGCGACAGGATGGTCGAGGACATGTCGGCAACCAGCGGCACGCCGTTGGTTTCCGGCACGTACGGAAACTCGACACCGCCAATGGTCTCATTCGGCGTGTAGTGGACGTACGCCGCGCCCTTCGTGAGCTTCAGCGCGCCCTGTCCTGGTGCAGTCGAGTAGTTTGATGCGGCTTCGTCGGCGGCAACGTTGACCTTCGTCAGACGCTTGGCTTCACCGATCGCCTTCTTGGACCACGTGCCGGTGTTGATGTAATCAACAGTCGACTCGGGCGTCGTCAGATTCAGAGGGATAGCCGAGAACTGGCCGGTCGCGCCGCCCTGTAAAAACAGGACCTTGTAGCTGGATGGCACATTGAGCAGCTCACGCAGGAGGCTCTCTGCCTCTTGCGCAACCCCGATGAAGGCCTTGCTGCGATGACTGACTTCCATGACCGACATGCCGGAACCGCGCCAGTCCAGCAATTCATCACGGACCTGTTGCAGAACTTCCGAAGGCAGGGTCGCCGGCCCCGCCGCGAAATTGAAAACTCGCATAGCAGTGGTAGTTCGAAGTGAAGGGAGCCCGCGATACTACCAACGGAGTGTCGCGGGTGTCATAACTTTTGGCGGGGCCGCCCAGGCGCTTTAGTTCTGGCCGGCCGCTTTCGCGCAGGCTGATGGCACCTCGCTGGTTCTGCCTGACGGCGCCTCGCTGGTTCGGCCGATGGCGCCGCTGTTTCCCTGGCTGAGGCGCCTCGCTGGTTCTGCCGATGACGCCGCAGTTTCCTTGGCTGAGGCGCCTCGGTTCTCCTTCTGATGGCGCTCTCAGTTCTCGCTGTCCGGTGCGCCCTCTGGCCCGGAATCGGCGGCCGGCGCATCTGGAGCCGTCGCGTCAGCGCCCAACGCGTCCCCCGTTGGGCCTTCGCCTTCGGCGCTTTCACCTTCGAGGTGCTCGATCCGCTCGATGCCTGCGAGCCGCTCACCGTCCGCGAGCCTGATCAGGCGCACACCCTGCGTGTTGCGTCCGAGAACGGAGATTTCGTCCACGGGCGTACGCACCAGCGTGCCTGTCGAGCTGATCAGCATGATCTCCTGCCCTGCCACAACCTGCAGTGCCGCCACGGTGGTGCCGTTACGGTCCGAGGTCTGCAAGGCGATCACACCTTGTCCACCACGACCGTGCGAGGGGAATTCCTCCAACGGAGTCAGCTTGCCGTAACCCGACGCGGAGGCAGTCAGCACGTTGCCTTCGCCAACCACAATCAACGCAATCAGTTCCTGGCCCTCGCCAAGTTTGATTCCGCGGACGCCCGCCGCCTCACGGCCCATCGGGCGCACTTCCTCTTCGTGGAAGCGAATGGCTTTGCCGCCACTGGACACCAGGATGATTTCGCGCGTCGCATCGGTCAGCGCGACACCGACCAGGCGATCGTTGTCACGCAAATCGACACCGATGATGCCGCTCGCGCGCGGGCGCGAGAACGCGGTTAGAGGTGTCTTCTTCACCGTGCCCTGGCTGGTTGCCATGAACACGAAATGATTCTCGTCGTACTGTTTGATCGGCAGCAGGGCGTTGATTTTCTCGCCCTCGCCCAACGGCAACAGATTGATCATGGGCCGGCCTCGCGAGCCGCGGCCAGCGAGGGGCACCTCGTAGACCTTCAGCCAGTAGACCTTGCCCTTGTTCGAGAAGCACAACACGGTGTCATGGGTGTTGGCCACAAACAGCTTCTCGACGAAATCCTCATCCTTCACGGCCGTGGCCGATTTGCCGCGGCCACCCCGGCGCTGCGTTTGATATTCCGTCAGCGGCTGTGATTTCGCGTACCCGGTGTGAGACAGCGTAACCACCACGTCCTGGGGCTCGATCAGGTCTTCTGTCGTGAGATTCAGGTGATCGCGGTTGATCTCGGTACGCCGCGCATCGCCGTAAGCTTCGCGGATCTGGATGAGCTCATCGCGCACGACCTGAGTGAGGCGCTCGGGGCGCGCCAGGATGTCACCCAGGTCGCGGATGCGCTCGAGCAGTTCCTTGTACTCATCGATGATCTTGTCCTGCTCCAGCCCGGTGAGGCGGTGCAGACGCATATCGAGGATGGCCTGCGCCTGATCCTCTGACAGGTGGTAACCACCGCCATTCAAGCCGAAGTCGGCGGCAAGACCATTGGGGCGCGTGGAAATCGCGCCCGCGCGCTCCAGCAACTGCGGAACGATACCGGCAGGCCACGGCCGCGCCAGCAGGCCCGCACGGGCTTCGGCAGGCGATGGCGCCGCCTTGATCAACGCAATGATGTCGTCGATGTTCGCCAGCGCAACCGCGAGTCCCTCGAGGATGTGCGCCCGCTCCCGCGCCTTCGCCAGATCGAAAATGGTTCGGCGGGTGACGACTTCGCGCCGATGCCGGATGAACGCATCCAGCATCTCCTTCAGTGACATCAACTTCGGCTGCCCGTCCTGCAGCGCAACCATGTTGATGCCAAACACCGTTTCCATTGGCGTTTGCGCATACAGGTTGTTGAGGACGATCTCGGTGACCTCGCCGCGCTTCAGCTCGATCACGATGCGCATGCCATCCTTGTCGGACTCATCGCGCAGGCCATCGGAAGCAATTCCGTCGAGCAGCTTTTCGCGCACCAGTTGCGCAATCCGCTCAATGAGGCGCGCCTTGTTCACCTGGAACGGCAGCTCCGTCACAATGATCGCCTGGCGATCGCCTCTGCCGACCTCTTCAATCGAGACTTTGGCACGCACAGACAACCGTCCGCGTCCTGTCCGGTACGCGGTCGCAATCTCCTGCGCCCCGTTGATGATTCCGCCAGTGGGAAAATCAGGGCCCGGCACATGCTGCATGAGTGCAGCCAGGTTTAGCGACGGATCGTCGAGCAGCGCCAGGCATGCGTTGATGATCTCGGTCAGGTTGTGCGGCGGGATGTTGGTAGCCATGCCCACCGCGATTCCCGTCTGCCCATTGACCAGCAGGTTGGGAATCCGGGCCGGTAGCACCGACGGCTCGGTCTCGGACTCATCGTAGTTGGGCGTGAAATCGACCGTTTCCTTGTCGATGTCGGCGAGCAGCTCGCCGGCGATGCGCGACATGCGCACTTCCGTGTAACGCATGGCCGCCGGCGCGTCACCGTCAACCGAGCCGAAATTGCCCTGTCCGTCAACGAGCAGGTAGCGCATCGAGAACGGCTGAGCCATGCGCACGATCGTGTCGTAAACGGCGATGTCGCCGTGCGGATGGTATTTACCGATGACGTCGCCGACGACGCGCGCCGACTTCTTGTAAGGCTTGTTCCAGTCATTGCCCAGCTCGCGCATCGCGTGCAAAACACGGCGATGTACGGGCTTCAAGCCATCACGTACGTCGGGCAGCGCGCGCCCGACGATCACGCTCATGGCATAGTCCAGATAGGACTGCCGCATCTCATCTTCGAGAGTGACAGTCAGAATTTCGCGTGCAATTTCGGCCATCAAAAACCGGGCCCGTAAAGGCTTGGTGAAAACGCCAATCTTAACACATGGGACCGCTCGAAACTCCTTCCGCGCCATCACGATATGCAATACTGGGCGCTGTCATTTTTCAGCGCTTTCGCGCCGATGCCGCCCGAACCCATAGATCTCCTGATTGAAGCCCGCTGGGTGCTCCCGATGGCACCTGACAACACTGTGCTGGCGGATCACGCGGTGGCCGTTTCCTCGGGAAAAGTCGTGGGCCTGGGCCCGGTGGCGCAGATGCGTGAGCGCTTCGAGCCTCGCGACCGCGTGGTTCGTCACGATCATGCGTTGATGCCGGGTTTTGTTAATGCCCATACGCGTGCGGGCATGACGTTGCTGCGCGGGTTGCCTGTTCGGGGGCCGCGCGGGCGGTGGTTGCGAGACACAGTGCGACCGGTAGAGCAGCGCTGTATGAGCGCGGATTTCGTGCGCGAGGGAACGCAGCTCGCCATCGCCGAAATGTTACGGGCGGGAATCACCTGTTTCGCAGATATGAACCTGTTCCCCGAAGAAGCGGCTCGGGCAGCGTCGGCAACCCGCATGCGCGCCGCGATCGGACTGCCCGTGGCAGATGCCCCGAATGTATGGGCCGACAGCGCCACGGCGCATTTCGAACGCGCGGAACAGCTTTGGGACGAATACAGATCTGACCCGTGGGTATGTCTCTATTTTGCGCCGCAGGAAGCGGCGGAGGTCTCCGACGAAACGCTGGTTCGGGTGCGGCGGGTGGCTGATGAATTGGACGCGCGGGTTGCCATGGAGGCACCGCCGCTGCGGCGGCTGCATTCGCTGGGGCTTCTGCGGCCGGGATTTGCCGCTATCCCGCATTCAGCGTGGAAGGCGGATGAGGTGGAGCTGGTCAGCACCACGGGGATGGGTGTGATTCGGTGTTTGCAGGGGGATCTCAGGCTTGGCGCGGGTGTTTGGGGTGGCGGTGCTTCGGGTGCTGGTGCGTTTGGCGCCTCGGGTGCTGGTGCGTTTGGCGCCTCGGGTGCGGGTGGGGTTGGCGCTTCGGGTGCTGGTGCGTTTGGGGCTTCGGGTGCTGGTGCGTTTGGGGCGCCGGGTGTCAGTGCATTTGGCGCGTCGGGCGGCGGCGTTGTGGGCGCCGATGCTGGAGCGTTGGCCGTGGGCGACTCGTCTGGGGGCCGCACCGGTGAAGCGCCCCCGCTACTCACGACGGTTGTCGGCCTCGGGTCCGGTCACCCGGTGAGCGTGGGTGCCCTGGATTTGCTCGCTGAGGCCCGCACTGCAGCGCTGCTGAGCGGCGGCTCCCTGTCGGCTATTGATGCGCTACGTTTGGCGACCCTCGGCGGGGCGATGGTGCTTGGATTCGCTGCAGATACTGGTTCAATTGAGCCCGGCAAATACGCGGACCTCATTTGCGTCGACTTGAAACGCCTGGCATCCCAACCAACATCGAGCGTGCCGGATTCAATTCTGTTCGGCGCCACGCGCGAACAAGTGAGCGACGTATGGACGTCGGGTCGACTGGCGGTGAGCGAGGGCCACCTGCTCGGGTTCGACGAGGATGAGCTCATGGCGTCCGCGCTAAGGTGGCAAAAGTTGAGGGGTGACAAATGAGCGCCTTAGGAACCAATGCCCAAACGAATGCTGATAGCAGCGAGCTCGGGAAGTTCGACTCAATTTCCAGCCGCTTCTGGGATGCGCAGGGTGAATTTCGTCCGCTGCATATTCTGAATCCTGTGCGCGCGCAATTCGTCGCGGATCGGGCGACGTTGGCCGGCATGCGCGTTCTCGACGTTGGCTGCGGAGGCGGATTGCTGTGCGAAGCGTTGGCGCGCGCTGGCGCCAAGGTTACCGGCATCGATCTCGCACCGGGGATGATCGAGGTTGCTCGGCTGCATGCGGCGGAACAGGGTCTCGACATCACTTACAAGATGACTGCCGCCGAGGAGATCGGTGGTGAGTTCGACGTGGTCACTTGCATGGAGATGCTCGAACACGTGCCTGACCCGGCGAAAATGACTGCGACATTGGCGTCGCTCGTGAAGCCCGGCGGCGACGTGTTTGTTTCGACAATCAACCGGAATCTGAAATCCTTTCTGTTGGCGATTGTCGCGGCGGAATACGTGCTGAACCTCATTCCGCGAGGTACACACGAATACGATCGTTTGATACGACCCTCTCAACTGGAGCGATGGGCTCGCGCAGCAGGGTTGTCGATGCGCGAGATTGCGGGGTTGGAATTCAACCCCCTGACATCGACCTGCCACCTCAGCAGCAATCCTTCCGTCAACTACCTGGCGCACCTTGAACGCTCTTGAGACACCTGCCGCGCTGGCTATAGGCGCTGTGGCGCTGCTCATCGGCGCGGCTCTGGGCTATCTCATTTCTCAAGTGCGCGCCGCGCGCCGCGTTGAGGCGTTGCGCGTGGACCTGGAAGCTGCTCGCGTGCGCCTGGAGAGCGAGACTGCATCGCAGGGTCGTTTGCAGTCGACGTTCGAATCCGTCGCTGGTCAAACTCTTCGCGACAATAGCGAGATGTTTCTGCGCATGGCGCGAGAGGCGCTCGGGCGCGATCAAGTGGTCGCACAAGCCTCGTTGAAAGAGCGCGAGACGGCCATGTCAACATCCATGGCACAACTCGTGGAGCCGTTGCGCGCGGCGCTCGAGAAAACCGAAGTCCAGGTGCAAGCTCTCGAGCGCGAGCGCCGTGACGCTTATGCAAGCTTGCGTACGCAAATCGAAAACCTCACTGAAGGTCACTCGCAACTGCAGCGTGAGACACGTAACTTGGTCACTGCTCTCCGCCGCCCCGAGGTCCGCGGCCGTTGGGGTGAGCTGACGTTGCGCCGGCTGGTAGAGCTAGCTGGCATGTCCGAGCATTGCGATTTCACGGAGCAATTGAGTGTAACTTCGGATGAAGGGGCACTCCGACCGGATCTCGTGGTCCACATGCCCGACTCCCGCGACTTGGTTGTCGACGTTAAGACGCCACTCGATGCATTTCTGGAGGCACTCGAAGCGCCCACCGAAGAGGCTCGAGGCTTGCAGCTCAAGCGCCACGCCCAGCACCTGGAGACTCGCGTCCGTCAATTGGCATCCAAGAGCTACTGGTCCCAA
Organism: Pseudomonadota bacterium; assembly: GCA_018241505.1. Classification (GTDB taxonomy): domain Bacteria; phylum Pseudomonadota; class Gammaproteobacteria; order Steroidobacterales; family Steroidobacteraceae; genus 13-2-20CM-66-19. The sequence goes on from JAFEDS010000035.1 coordinate 38,758, forward strand.
TTCGAGCGCAGCCCTGAGTTCGCCGTGCTGTTTCTGCCAGGCGACCAGTTCCTGGCCGCCGCCCTGGCGGAGCGCCCTGAGCTGTTGGAAACGGCCCTCAAGCAGAATGTCATCATCGCAACGCCATCAACGCTGATTGCATTGTTGAAGACAGTGGCCTACGGCTGGCGGCAATCGGCAGTTGCCGAAAATGCCGCGGTCATCCGCGAGCTCGGGCAGGAGTTATACCGGCGGCTCGGCACCTTCACCGGCCATCTGGGGCGCGCCGGCAGTCGCCTGGGCGCGGCCGTGGAGGCCTACAACGCCGCGGTAGGTTCACTCGAGCGGCAGGTATTGCCACAAGCCCGGCGGTTTACGGACCTGGGGGTCACCGCTGATGCGCCGCTAGCAACACTCGAGAGTGTTGATTCGATGACGCGCGTGCCGGCGGGGGGCGGGGTGCAGGAGTCGTTGCCCATGGGGTTACCTGCCGGTCGTGGCTCGCGCCGTAGCACTGACAATGACTCCTGAGTCCAACTCCGCCCGGTATTTCTCGGTGCTCTACGCAGCCACCGCGGAGCGCCCTGCCCTAGAGGCGCTGCTTGGCATCGAAAGGGAGGTGTCTGACAGCCTCCGTCCAGGATTGGATCACCACGTGGCGCATTCACGGCTGCAGTGGTGGCGTGAGGAATGCGAGCGCGCTACGCGCGGCGGTGCCGTGCACCCGCTGACGCGGGCGCTGATTGCAGCACTCGGTGACCCACAGGCGAAGTCGGTACCCCAACTCGCAGGACTGTGCGGAATTGTTGATGTTGCGATTTGGGATCTAGCCAGCGCTACGTTTGAGACGCGGAAGGAGTTGGAGGCGTATTGCCAGCGATGGGCAGGAGCGGTGGTTGAGCCGCTTGTGGCTGTAGCGACGACGGGGGCAGCGGTATCTGGTGGTTCGACCGCGGGCGCTGCGCCAGCGGACGATCTGCGTGCCGCAAGGGAGGACGGTGGCGCTGCGCCAGCGGGCGATCTGCGTGCCGCACGGGGGCACGGTGGCGCTGCGCCGGCGGGCGATCTGCGCGCCGCACGGGGGCACGGCGGCGCCGCACCCGCGGCCGCTTCCCCGGAGCGCAATGCTGACTGGCATGCACTGGGTGCCGCCATTTGCGAAATTGAGTTGCTGGCGGATCTGAGGCGCGATGCCCTCCACGGCCGGATTCGGCTGCCACTCAATGAGCTGGAAAGCGCAAAAGTCGATACCCGCGCTTTGGCCAAACCACCTTGGCCCGACGCGGTCGCGTCTTTGATCAGGGATCGCCTGGCAGCCCTACGCAAAAACATTGTACTGAGTGTCGAGAGCTCGAGCCGCGAGCAACAACGGGCATTGCGCGGACTTTTGGTGTGGGCCGCGCTCACCTGGCGAACGGCGCAACGGATCGAGCAATCATTGCCCAGTCAGTTGCAGCCTGCGCGATTTGACGGCATCAGCGACGCCTGGTTTGCATGGCGCATCGCGCGACGAGCAACAGTCGGTCGATTTAGATTGAATTGACTCAGTTATTTCTGGAGTGACCCATCGATGAGCGATTCGTTCGATCCCCGAACTCACCACGCGCGCGCCGACGAACTTGGCGGACGAGTGATTGCGATCACCGGTGCCAGCAGTGGTATCGGACGCGCGGTCGCTCTCGCATGTGCGCGACACGGTGCAACGGTGATCTTGATTGGACGGAACTCGCGCAAACTGGAAGCGGTACACGGTGAGATCGAAGCAGCCGGCCATCCGGAGCCTACTATTGCCGTGTTGGATCTGGAGAAGGCTGTGGCGTCGGACTACGACCAGCTTGCCGCGGCAGTATTGGAACGCTTCGGCCGCCTCGACGGACTTCTGCACAACGCCGGCCTGCTGGGCACTCTATCGCCGATCGAACACTATGATGTGCCAACATGGTGTCGCGTTATGCATGTCAATGTTACTGCTGCATTCGCGCTTACTCAGGTCCTGTTGCCCGCATTGAAGCAGTCACAAGACGCCTCGGTTCTCTTTACATCCAGCTCGGTGGGCAGAATCGGTCGCGCCTACTGGGGCGCCTACGCGGTTTCAAAGTTTGCAACTGAAGGCTTCATGCAAGTGCTTGCTTCGGAAGTGGAGAACATCACGTCGATCCGGGTGAATTCGCTGAACCCGGGACGGGCACGGACGATGATGCGCCGGCAGGCTTATCCCGCTGAAGACCTCAATACCTTGCCGCTGCCTGAGACACTCACGGGACCCTACATCGCGTTGCTTGGCCCGGCCAGCAAGGGTGTGACCGGGAAGACGTTTGATGCTCAGGCACCGACGACCTAGAGAGTGATGGCTCCGGCGACCTGCAGAGTGCACGAGCTCGGACCCACTAACTCGCCTTCGATTCCTTCGAGTCTCCAATAGGACTTCAGAGAAACTCTAACTATTCGTGTCTATTGTCTGTGGCCGGAGGCAAAGGTTATCTGATGCTGCCTTGTGCGAAGCCGTCCGCGAGATGCGGCATGGTTCGTATGAAGCTGACCTCGGTGGCGGCCTTCTGAAAAAGCGTATCGCCCGCGTCTTGACGATGCCGCCTGCATTCCTTGCGACAGCCGAGAATGCAGGCGAACTAACGGAGGTGAACTGCGATGGCGAAGAAACGCTCAAAGATTCTTGATACCGTCCATGAGGCAGCCAAAGGGTTGCACGCTGGAGGCGCCATTGATCAGTTGACAATGCGGGAGTTCGATCAACTGTGCTTGCCGCCTGTGCCGCCGTTGCGCCCTGCCGAGATCAAGCGGATTCGCGAGCGGGAGAATGTTAGCCAGGCGGTCTTCGCTGCTGTCCTGAATACGAGCGTCTCAACGGTGCAAAAATGGGAAATCGGCCAGAAGCGGCCCATGGGCGCGGCTCTCAAGCTTAAACCGTTAAGGCGTGCCGCCTTCGGCAGCAGCTAACAGAGCCTCCAACTCTTCGACTGTCAACTCCCGGAACTGCCCACGGGACAGAAGACGATCGAGCGCCAGCGAGCCGAGTTGAGTGCGAAGCACGCGGCTCACGAGCGCTCCCTGGCGCTCGAACAACTGACGCACATCCTTACCACTGGCTCCGCGCGCGACCAACGAGTACCAGCGATTTGAACCCTCGCCGCCCGCTGCTGCGCAATGCTCAATTTGAAGTTTTTCGCCGGTGTCCAAAACACCCTGCGAAATCGTCTCCAGGCCCTGGGGGCTCAACTCGCCATGTACCCGCACGCTGAATTCGCACGACAGCCGGCGCATGGAGCGCTGAAGCTTCGACGCAAGATCACCGTCTGAGGTAGCTAGTTCCAACCCGCCGTCAACACGCGGCATCGGACTCACTGGAATAAATCGGCGCCCCGCACGGCGAGGCATGCGATCCAGCAGCGGTGTGCTCGACGATTGCACATGGCTCTCGTGAGGCTCGTCCCCACCTTCCGCCGATGCTTCGTCCGCCTCTGCTGTTTGATCAGGCGCCTCAACGGGCTGCTGTAAATTTTCGCCGGGCGAGCGATGGATTAAGAACACGCGAGCGGAGCCGCCGACCTCCCTCTGACGAATCAGTCGTCCATCAAGGCGTATGCGATCAGTGGGGCCAACACGCACGCCGAGAACCGCCGGTTCGTCGTTTACGGAGATGCGTCCGGCGCGGATCCAGTCCTCCACCTCGCGGCGCGACCCCACGCCGGCGCGGGATAGTACTTTCTGAAGGCGCTCGCCATCGTCACGGACTTCACGCCCGTCGCGGCTCTCCCGCTGTTCGTGGCCCTCGCTCGGGTTGCGAACAGCACGGCCCTCGCTGCCCGCTTGGCCTTCGCGCTGCTGTGGCACCGACTTGCCTTCGCCACTGTGCTCCAACTGCTCGGGCTCGTGACCCAATTGCACTTCGTCGTGCTCGTGTTGCTGCCTCGGCTCGCCGTCCGGTTGCACAGGCGCATTGCCGCGAGTGCGTTTACCGGCGCTCGCACCGCTCCAAACACTTCTAGTGCCGCTGCGAGATGTACGCTCACCAAGCTTCCCACTCGGTCGTGGCCTGCGTCGTCCCGGAGCTGGATCCCACACTGAAGATTCGGTGCCACGTCGCGGCGCGCGCGCGCCGCCGCTCGTGCGATCGGCGGTATCCCAACGCTTGGGGCGGCTCGGTCGGTCTGTTGGCCCACGCCGTTCGGATGGTCCGCGTCTTTCGGTTCGTCCGCGCTGTTCCGGCCGACCGGAGTCGCGCGCCAATCCTGAACGTTCGGGACGTCCGCGGTAGCTGTCGGAACCCCGACGCGGCGGACGGTCACTTGATCCGTTCCGCTCCGCGCGCTCTGCGAGGTTCGACCGTCCGGTGCGCTCAGTCCGCTCCGTGCGATCAGTGCGTCCCGAAGCGGGATAGCCATCACGCCCTGCGCGGTCTCCCTGAGCTGCACTACCGGCGCGCCCTACGCGGTCTCCGCGAGCAGCGCGGTCCGCTCGAGCCGCACGGTCTTTTGGCGCGCGATCACGATACGGCGCTCGATCGGCGTTGTCTCGCGCAGCACGCGGCCCACCGGTGCGTTCGGATCGCCCCGGGCGAGCGGCGCGTTCAGATGAACGGCCCGCGGTGGCACGTCGTCGCCCCCCGCTGGGAGGCGAGTTGGAATCGTCGAATGGTTTACGCGGCATGCAGGCCTCGAGTCAGTAGCCGCACTCTAGTCATCAATGTCGCGCGGTCCCGCGACGAGTTCGCTGGCGTCAGGACCTGCGGCTGACAATTCATCTTCATCCGAACTTTCGTCATCACCCGCCAGATCAGCGTCGACACTCGCCACAAACTCTTCAGCTTCGTGGAGTGCAGTGTCTGAGGTGGCACGTGCCTTTCCTCGCTTGTTCTTTCGACCTGAGCCGCGGCTCGTTGATTTAGGTGCGGCCGGCGTCTCTGCTGTTGGCGCATTGCCTTCAGAGGATGCATGTGCGACCTCCTGATCGCCTGCAGGTGCATCATCCTTACTAGCACCTTCGGACTCTGCGGCAGCGGCGCCCGCATCTGATGTCTCGGACTCGGTGGAAGCGTCAGCATCAACCGCGTGTTGGGAAGTCGTCTGCGCGACCGCGTCTTCTGATGGCGTGTCTTTCTGCGTTGCGGCCAACGAAACATCCGCGTCAGGGGCAGCATGCTCGCCAGCCACCGCCTCACCGAACTCGGCTCCGTCAGCGATTGCCTCACCAGACGCTGTGTTGTTCGACTCAGATCCTACGGCAGGCGCTCCTCTTTCCGCGCTCGCGGCTTCAGCCGCCGAGGCGCCCCCTGTCGCTGCGTCGTCCGCCGGCATCAGGCCCGGATCAGGCAAATCAAACTGCACTTTGATTTCACCGATGGCCTTGATTTCTGCCAGCGGCGGCAATTCATCGAGCCTCTTCAGGCCGAAATAATCGAGAAAATCGCGAGTCGTCCCTAACAGCTCCGGGCGGCCGGGGACATCGCGGTGGCCGACGACGTGAACCCAGTTACGCTCAATTACAGTCTTCACGATGTTGGGGTTGACCGCGACGCCGCGCACCGATTCGATTTCAGCGCGGGTAATCGGCTGCCGGTAGGCAATGATCGCCAGCGTTTCGAGCAACGCACGGGAATACTTCGGGGGACGTTCGGGCCAGAGGCGCGAAATTTCGTTCGACATTACGGGCCGCACTTGAATGCGGAAGCCCGCAGCCGTTTCCTTGAGCTCGATCCCGCGGGTCGAGTATTCCTCGGCCAAGGCTGCCAAGGTGGCCTGAACGACCGTCATTGTTGGTCGGGCGGCACCTTCGTCGAACAACTCGACGAGCTCTGCAGGGTGCAGCGGCTTTCCGGCCGCCAGCAAGGCAGCCTCGATCACATTCCTGATGTGCGTTTCAGTCATCAGATTCCTCACCGGGCGAAGACGGGTCGTCCTTGCCCGCGTTCTCGTTCACAACTGTCTGTGCGTTAGCAGCAGGCTGCTGATCGACTGGCCGCGCTTCGTCCAATGCGGGCAGCTCGTTAAACGCCAATTCTTCAACTTCAACCGCGGGGCCACCGCTCACGGACTCGTCACCTACGAGTGATATTTCGCCCGCAGCTCGAATATCTCCAACGAGTGATACTACTTCATCGTCCGAAGAGCCTTGCTCGCCAGAAGCGACCTCCTCGGCCGGGACAGGGTACTCAACGTCTAACGGTGTCAGCTCGTCCAATGGGGCATTGGCCGGAGGCTCTGACTCCAAAGTCGCGACCGGAGGGGCAAAGACCGTTGAATCAACAGGTACCGGCGGTTCGCCCGTGGCAGGCGGCTCGATTGCCGTGGCGGTGACCTCCAACGGGGGAGCAACTTCCACTGGGGGTGCAATATCCACGGGTGTCACAAGTTCCGCCGTCGCTGCAACACCAACCGGGGCGGCAACTTCCACGGCGGAGGCCAGCTCGGACGCCACTACTGTATCTGGGGCCGACGCTTCGGTCTGCATCACTTCGCTCAGCGGCGTCGTGTCAACGACTACGACGGCCGCATCCGATACCGGCTCAGCCAATCCAACCGGGGAAAACTCAAAAGTCGCGGCAGGTTGATCGAGCGTTGCGGTTGAGCCAATCGCATCAGTGGCCTCGCCGGGTACCAAAAGCGGCTCGACCGCGGCAAAGGCTTCAGTGAGCGCCGCCGTTTCGGCGGGGCCAGAATTGGCCAAGTCAGTCCCGGCCGGGTCGGTAGCGGCCAGATCGATGGCAGCCAGCCCAGCGGGACTCAGCGCGTCATCAGTCAACCCACCCTCGTAGGCCGCGAGCAGCACGGGAGCTTCGGGAGCTGCAATGGCCTCAGGAGTAACAAGCGCCTCGGGAGTGGCCAGGGCCTCGGGAGCAACAGGCGCCACGAGGTCAACAACATCATCAACCCCCTCGAGCGGCCCGTCCTCCGGATCATCGTCACTGTCGTCAACGAAATTGGGGTCCAGGTCGGGTTCCGCGAAGCGCGCCAGCTCGTCATCGACCGGCGGAACCACAAGCCCGACGGGGGGCGAGTCACCCACAACGGCTCCGGCAACAGCGGAGCCGCCAGCCAACGAACCATCGGCGGCCGAGGCATCCAACGAGGCACCCGCGCCGCGCGCGTCGGACCCGCCGGCGGGAGATCCATCAGCAGTCAACGCGGCCGCGCCGGCGGCAGCTCCGCCAGCGGCCAGCGCGGTCGCGCCGGCAGGCTCTCCATCGGCAGCCAACACACCCTCGGCGCCAACGCCGAGCGCATCATTACCACCAACAACATGCAACTTCCGGCTGGCGCCTGCCGCCCGGACGTGAATCGGCGCAAAAGGCTCCGCCTGCACGATCTCAATCAACCCTTCGCGCACGAGCTCGAGCAGCGCCATGAAGGTGACCGTCACACCCATGCGGCCCTCTTCGAGCCGGAACAGGCGTATGAATTCGACGAAGCTCGCGTGCTCGAGGTTGGTCAGGATGTCGCCCATGCGCTCGCGCACAGACAACCGTTCGCGTTGAATGTGGTGATGCGCGAACATCTCAGAGCGCACCACAACATCCTTAAATGCAATCAGCATCTCCTGCAGCGTCACTGTCGGCAGCAGGCGGACGACCTTGCGGTCCTTCAGCTCGGCCGACGTCGTCCAGACGTCACGCTCCAGCCGTGGCAACGCATCAATGCTCTCGGCGGCGCGCTTGAAGCGCTCGTATTCCTGCAGGCGCCGCACGAGCTCGGCGCGGGGATCTTCTTCGTTGCCCTCGGCATCCACCTTGGGTCGCGGCAACAACATCCGCGATTTGATCTCGGCAAGGGTGGCCGCCATGACCATGTACTCGCCGGCGAGCTCCAACTGCAACTCGGTCATCACCTCGATGTACTGAATGTACTGACGAGTGATTTCCGCCAGCGGAATGTCGAGGATGTTGAGATTCTGGCGGCGGATGAGATACAGCAGCAGATCGAGCGGGCCTTCGAATGCCTCGAGGAAAACCTCCATCGCCTGGGGCGGGATGTAGAGGTCCTTGGGCATCTGCGTGACGGGTTCGCCGTTCACGATGGCAAATGGCATCTCCACCTGCTCCGGCGCAGGCTCGACGGCCGGCGCCTCCGGGGTGTTGGATACCACTATCTTCAGCTCAGGTTTCTTCATGCGCTGCGCCGCGCTCACTCCGCCCGCAGGTGCATGGCGCGACGAACCTCGTCGAGCGTCTGCCGCGCCGCATCGCGCGCCTTGTCGGCACCTTCGGCCACGATACTGCGAACGAGCTCGGGATTCTCCTCGAATTCCTGGGCCCGCTTGCGCAAACCGGTCACTTCCTCGACCACCTTGTCAATGACGGGCTGTTTGCACTCGAGACAGCCAATACCGGCGGTGCGGCAACCTTCGCTCGCCCAGGCCCGGGTGGCGTCATCTGAGTAGATCTTGTGCAGGTCCCAGACAGGACACTTCTCGGGATCGCCCGGATCGGTGCGCCGGACTCGCGCCGGATCGGTTTGCATGGCGCGCAGTTTCTTCACGACCTGGTCGGGCTCTTCACGCATGCCGATGGTGTTGCCATACGACTTCGACATCTTGCGGCCATCGAGGCCGGGTACCTTCGCGGCGGCGGTGAGCAGCACATGCGGCTCCGGAAGAATCGTGACGGCGCCGCCTTCGAGGAACCCAAGCAGGCGATCGCGATCCGCCACAGTAATGCGGCTGTTGCTGGTGACCAGGACCCGGGCCCGTTCCAACGCCTCCGTGTCACCTGATTCTTGAAATTTACGGCGCAACTGTTTGTAAGTAGTACTATTTCTACCACCCAAACTCTTGACCGCACGCTCGGCCTTCTCTTCGAAATCCGGCTCTCGACCGTACAAGTGATTGAAACGCCGCGCGCACTCGCGCGTCATTTCCACATGCGCCACCTGATCCTCGCCCACGGGCACGAAATTGGCCCGGTAGATGAGGATGTCCGCGCTTTGCAGGAGCGGATAGCCGAGAAAGCCGTAGGTCGCGAGATCCTTCTCCTTCAACTGCTCCTGTTGATCCTTGTAGCTAGGCACGCGTTCGAGCCAACCCAGCGGAGTGATCATCGACAACAGCAGATGTAACTCGGCGTGCTCAGGCACGTGGGACTGTATGAACAGCGTCGCCACACCCGGATTCAGGCCAGCGGCCAGCCAGTCGATGAGCACGTCGTGAATCTGCGCCGGCAGCTTCGACGTGTCTTCATAACCCGTGGTGAGCATGTGCCAGTCGGCAACAAAGAAGAAACATTCGTACTCATATTGCAGAGACACCCAGTTCTTCAGTGCGCCGTAGTAATTGCCCAGATGCAGGCGGCCCGTGGGCCGCATGCCAGACAGTACGCGCCTGGCCGGCGCCGTCGCGCTCAACTCATCCCTCTACGGATCGAATGGGCCAAACGAATCAGAAAGAAAATAGGCACGGCAGTCCTGACGCTGGTGAATTCGGCGAACCGCAATTATAGCGCACGTAACCGGTCAGGCCCGCGTCGTACCGATTAAGGGCTCGAGACTTCCCTTGCCTTCGCGAACAATGACGGGAGGGGACGAAGAAAGATCCACAACCGTTGTCGGCTCGATGCCGCAATCGCCGCCGTCCAGCACCGCGTCGACGACATGCTCGAGCCGCTCTTGTATTTCCTGACCATGTGTGAGTGGTTGCGGATCGCCTGGAAGCAGCAGAGTCGAGCTCATCAAGGGCTCGCCCAGCTCTGTCAGCAGCATATGAGGAACCGGATGATCCGGTATCCGGACGCCGATAGTGCGCCGACGCTCGTGTTGCAACCGGCGTGGTGTCTCACGGGTCGCATGCAGCAAAAACGTGTACGGGCCCGGCGTGCACGACTTGAGCACCCGAAATTGCCAGGTATCCAACCGCGCGTAATGCCCTACAGCCGCGAGGTCCGCGCAAACCAGCGTGAAATGATGATGACGATCTGCGCCCCGAATCGCCCGCAACCGTTCCAGCGCATTTTTGTCGTTTATGTGGCAGCCAAGGGCGTAGCAGGAATCGGTCGGATAGGCGATCACGCCGCCCTTGCGCACGATCTCCGCCGCCTGGCGAATTGAGCGTAATTGCGGAGATACAGGGTGAAGCTCGAAATACTGGCTGGTCATTGGGCGGCGGGCACTCTATCACGTATCATACGCGACCCTTTTTGCCAGCAACGCCGGACGGCCGTCTTCACTTATGCAGGCTCTGCTCGAGTTCGCACCGCTCGTAGCGTTTTTTGTGGCGTATCGCCTGGGCGGGCTGTACGTGGCCACGGCCGTGCTGATGGCGGCGATGGCGGTTTTGCTCATCGTCGACTACCTGCGCCTGCGACGCGTTCCGGCCATGCATGCGCTGAGCGCAGTGCTGGTGTTCCTGTTCGGAACCGCGACGCTGGTGCTGCATGATCTGCGCTTCATTCAATGGAAGCCCACGGTATTTTTCTGGCTGGCCGCGCTCGCGTTTCTCGGCAGTCAGTGGATCGGCAAGCAGACACTCACGCAACGCCTCCTCAGCGCGGCATTGGGCGGCGATGAAAACCATCGCGTCCCGGACTCGACGTGGAAGCGCCTGAATATTGTGTGGGTGGTTTTCTACGTCGTCCTGGGCGGGCTGAATCTGTTCGTGGCGTTCAACTTCAGCGAGTACGTCTGGGTACGTTTCAAGGTGGTCGGCCTGACAGCCATCAACTTCGTGTTCATCGGAGTACAAGTTGCGTGGCTCGTACGCCGTTTCTCCGCGAGCAGCGGCGAGCCCTCCACCCAATCGCGATAGGCCTATGGAATCCAACAGAGTCGAGGAGCTGCGCAAGGCGCTGCAAAGCGAGCTGGCACCCGTGTCGCTCGAAATCATTGACGACAGTGCGAAGCACGCCGGTCACGCGGGCGCGCGGGAAGGCGGCCACTTCCGTGTCGTGCTGGTCGCCGCAGCATTCAAAGGCCGTTCGCAACTCGAACGCCATCGATTGGTCTATGCAGCCGTCGCACCGCTGATGGGAAATGGTGTGCATGCTTTGAACATCGTTGCCCGCACTCCTGAAGAATCTATTTAACTACCGTCTCTAACTTACTGAGAAATAAGCATGAATTATTCGAGAATCCTCCTGCTGGCCGGGCTGGTCGGCCTGGCGTCCTGCCAACCCAAAGGCGACAGCAGCCTCAGCACACCGGCGGACAACTCACCCGCCGTCGCCACCGTGAATGGCACCAACATCTCGCAGAATTTCTTCGATCAGTACATCAAAGCCATCACCGGCAAGGCGTCCGCCGATCTCACCCAGGAACAGCGCACCCAGGCGCTCGATAACCTGATCCGCGCGCAGGTCGTGGGTCAGCAGGCCGTCAAAGACGGCATGGACAAGGTGCCGGAGACCGCGGCGCTGCTGGAATTGACCCGCCTGAATGTTCTGCAACAGGCCGTGGCCGAGAAGTACCTGAAGGACAAGAAGCCCACTGAGCAGGAGCTGCGAGCGGAGTACGAGACGCAGGTCAGCCAGCTCTCCAAGCAGGAATACCACGCAAAGCACATCCTCGTTGCCACCGAGCCGTTTGCGCAGAAGGTGATCGACCGCCTGGGCAAGGGCGAGAAGTTCGAAGACGTGGCGAAGAAAGAATCCATGGACTCGTCCAAGGACAATGGCGGCGATCTCGGCTGGTTTACGCCTGACAAGATGGTCAAGCCGTTCTCAGAGGCGGTCCTCACGCTGAAGCCGGGCGAGTACACCAAGAAGCCGGTTCAGACCCAGTACGGCTGGCACGTCATTGAGCTGGTCGAGACTCGCGATCTGCAGCCTCCTGGCTATGACTCGGTCCGCCAGCGCCTCGAGCAGGTAGTCCAGGCCAAGAAGATCAAGGCCTACACGGATGACCTCGAGCGCAGTGCCAAGATCGAGAAAAAGCTGCCTGAGGACAAGAAGGCAGCCGACCTGAAGCCCGACGACAAAAAGCCCGCAGGCTGATCGGATCGCGTAGCCGATGCGTCAGGGGCCGGCCTCAGCGCCGGCCCTTCGACCTGCCAATCCAGGCGGTGGCCCCTCGGCTGCCGGCCTCCCTGGCAAGCTTGCTTGGGGCCCCTCAAACCCCCATCTAAACCCCTATATGTTCACTCGCGCGTTCCTTGTGTAAGCCCCGAGCGGGCCGGTGCGTTTTGCTTGAACGTAGGCGGAAATAAGAGGTCTAATCGATTGGACCTCGAGGCCGTGCCGGCACCCTGAAACCAAGCCGGCGTCGGAGTAAGCATCATGAAGACGAAGGGCCGTTTTTTACGTAACCAATCCTCGCTATGGGCAGTGGCCCTGGCCGCGCTTTTTGCGGTGGGGACGCCAGCGTTCGCCCAGCACAGCCATGCCGGCGGTGGCGGTGGCGGCGGTCACATGGGTGGCGGCGGCGGGTTCCACGGCGGTGGCGGCCACATGGGCGGCGGATTCGGCGGACATGCCGGTGGCGGCTTTGCCGGCCGGCCCGGTGGATTCGGCGGTAACTTCGGGGGCCGCGCCAGCGGGTTTGGCGGCAACTTTCATGGGCACCCCGGCGCATTCACAGGAAGTCGTCCTTCGTTCGCTGGGAGCCGCGCGTATGCAGGGGGCGGCCATTACGCGCCCCACGTAGGGTATGTCCCGTCTTTCCGAGGCAACGTTTCATCAGTTCGTAGCTATGGGCACGTTGGTGGCTTCGTCGGGCGGCCAGCGTATGCCGGTCACCCGGGCTACGGGTACGGTTGGGGTCGCGGCGGATTCGGCTGGCATCGCCCATACTGGGGCGGTGGCTACTGGCACGGCGGCTACTGGCCGCGCGCCTACTACGGTTGGAGTTATCCGTGGTTCCTCGGCGTTCTGCCGGCGGTGTATGCGACCTACTGGTGGGGCGGAATTCCCTACTACTACGCTAACGATGTTTACTACACGTGGAATGCCGGACAGAACGGTTATGTTGTGACCGATCCCCCACCCACCGATAACGGCGACAGCGACTCTGCCGGCGGCAACGGGAACTACGCTTCGGCCGAGCCGGGCGATGTTCAGTCCAACAGCTACAGCGGTGGATCGTCCAACGTGTACGCCTACCCGAAAGATGGCCAGAGTGACGAACAGCAATCGACCGATCGGTACGAGTGCCACAAGTGGGCCGTAGCGCAGAGCGGCTTCGACCCCACGCAGACGTCGCGGGCTACGGGAAATTCAGCGGACTATCGGCGCGCCATGACCGCGTGCCTGGATGGGCGGGGTTACAGCGCGAAGTAAGCGCCGGCGCCGACAGACACCACAACAAAGGGACGGCTAACCCCGTCCCTTTTTTCTTGCCTCAGCGAGCAGCGCAGCGAACTGAGCTTCATCGAGCGTCTCCACTCCCAACTCAGTGGCCTTCTTCAACTTCGACCCGGCATCCGCACCCACAACAACGTAGCGCGTCTTCTTGGACACGCTGCCGGAAACCTTGGCTCCCAACGCAACCAACGCCTCCTGCGCTTCCTCGCGGCTCATCGAATCCAAGGTCCCGGTAATCACAAACGTCATTCCCGCGAAGGGCTGCCCCTCGACACTGGGCTTCTCCACATCGGCCCAATGGACGCCCGCCTCCCGCAGCCGGGCAATGACCTTCCGATGCTCCGTCGAGCCCACAAACGACGCCACTTCCGCAGCGACCACGGGCCCAACATCCTGCACCTGCTGAATCTCATCAGCGCTGGCATCGAGCAACTTCTCCAGCTTCCCGAAGTGCTGCGCAAGCGCCAGCGCCGTGGCCTCGCCCACATCGGGAATTCCCAGTGCGAACAAGAAGCGCGGTAATGTCGTGTCCTTGCTTTTGGCAATCGCCTCAACGAGCTTTTCCGCCGACTTCTCTCCCATCCGCTCCAGCTCGGTGAGCTGCTCTGCGGTGAGGCCGTACAGGTCGGCAGGTGATTTGACGAGCTCCTGCTCCACGAGCTGCTCGACGATCTTGTCGCCAAGTCCCTCGATATCCATGGCGCGGCGGGCAGCGAAATGCCGTATTGACTCCTGACGCTGAGCGCGACAGGTGAAGCCGCCAGTACAGCGGGCAGCAGCTTCGCCTTCAGCCCGTACCACTTCCGATCCACAAACCGGGCATTTCTCGGGCAACTCTATCTGTGGTGCGTCATCGGACACATGCTTGACGACACGCACGACTTCAGGGATGACATCACCAGCACGTCGAACAACAACCGTGTCTCCGACACGCACATCCTTACGGCGCACTTCGTCAATGTTGTGCAGTGTGACGTTCGTAACCGTCACCCCGCCCACAAACACGGGCTCCAGCCGAGCCACCGGCGTCAGCGCACCCGTTCGGCCGACCTGAAATTCGATCTTCGACACGGTCGTAGTAGCTTCTTCGGCCGGATATTTGTGCGCCGTGGCCCACCTCGGGGCGCGCGACACAAATCCCAACCGCTCCTGGTCCGGGCGGCTGTTGAGTTTGTAGACGACGCCATCGATCTGGTACGTGAGCGAGCTGCGCTTCTTGCCGATGTTCTGGAAATAACCCAACAGGCCCTGTACGCCTTCAACGAGGGTCGCCTCGGGAGACACGGGCAGGCCCCATGACTTCAGGGCTTTGAGCAGGCCCCACTGCGTATCCGGCAGCGTGCCGCCTTCAACAATGCCCGTGGCATAAAAAAACATGTCCAGCGGGCGCTTGGCGGTAATTCGCGGATCGAGCTGCCGCAGACTTCCCGCGGCGGAGTTCCGCGGGTTGACGTACACCTTCTCGCCCTGCTCCCGCAAAAGTCGATTCATGCGCGCAAATCCCTTGATGGGCATGAAGACTTCGCCGCGTACTTCCACCACGGACGGCGGATTTCCTTTCAGCTTGTGTGGCACTTTGTGGATCGTGCGCACATTGGCGGTAACGTCCTCGCCTTTCACACCGTCACCGCGCGTAGCCGCGCGTTCCAACTTTCCGTCGCGATAAATTACCGTGACCGCCAACCCGTCGAGTTTGGGCTCGGCAACGTACTCGAGGTTTGCAGGAGCGTTCGAAGCCAGGCGTTCATGAATGCGCCGGTCAAATGCAATCACGTCTTCATCCGTGAATGCGTTGTCGAGCGACAGCATCGGCACCTTGTGGGTGACGACGCCAAATGCACCAAGAGCCTCACCCGACACACGCTGGGTGGGCGAGTCAGGAGTCACCAGGTCAGGGAATTCAGCTTCGAGCGCCCGCAGCTCGACCATCAACTTATCGTAGTCGCCATCCGGCAGCTCCGGACTGTCGAGGACATAGTATTGATAGTCTGCCTGGCCGATCTGCTGGCGCAGCTCGGCAATGCGCCGCTCGGCGTCGCGCTTCACGACTTGGCCTCGGCCCCCAGAGAATCCCGAAGGGCCTGGATGCGCATGGGTGTCAGCGGTCCTCCACGATCGTCCTGTAACGCGCCTTCCAGGCGCTCATTCAGCATCCGGGCCGCCATCAGCAGGTCCTCGAAAGCCTTTTGGGGTGACTTGGGGCCCGGCAACACGGCAAACAGGTTCAAACCCGTGAAACGCTGGGTGTCCATGGTTTCCAGGTCGAAACTGCCGGGTTTGGTGAGGCTCGCCGCGCTCAGGACGGCGCGGTTGTCGGCATCGGGCTTGTGGAAGATGTCGAAATCTCCGATCACAAAACCTTCGGCGGAGAGTGCCTGGCGGAGCAGATTGCCGCGGAAACGGTCGGGTGGGCGGGCGACCAGTCGCAGCGACACGAGGGTCCGTTGGTCCTCCGGCGGCCACTCTACGAGAGGCCGCGGGAATTCGGACGGTGGAGGCGGCAATACCGGCGCGGGTGCCGCAGGCGGCTCAACAATCGCGACCGCTTCCTCTTCAAGCACCTCGTCGAGCAACTCCTCCTCTTCTTCATCGAGACGATCCACCTCGACGTGCTCGTTGTCGACATTGACATGCTCGTCATCGACCCGCAGCTCATCTATTGGATCATCTGGAATTTCAACGACAGGTAGTTCGCGAGGTGACGTCGGCGCCCGTTCAACGTGTATCGGCAGCGGGGCCGGTGCTGATGGGCGGGTGCGTGCATCCGTGCGGATTTCGGGAAGTGTCAGCGAGGGCTCGCGAGGCGAAGCGCCACTGACACCCTCGGTTGTACCCCAACCGTCAGTCACCACTGGACGTGGGTCATCACTGATGTGCGGAGCCTGTCGCGAGGCCTGATGCGGCCGCCGCCGCTCCCACCAAGCGAGAGTGACGACAAACACTACACCAATGATGAGCAGCGTCCATCGCAGCTCGGGCATCACACTACCTCAGGCAATCAGACAGCAGCCAGGCGCATGGCTTCGTCGACGTCAACAGCAACGAGACGAGACACACCGGGTTCGTGCATCGTCACGCCCACGAGCTGAGACGCGAGCTCCATCGTCGTCTTGTTGTGAGTGATGAAGATGAACTGCACCCGCTGGGACATCTCTTTCACAATATCGCAGAACCGGCCGACATTGTGCTCATCCAGAGGGGCGTCCACCTCGTCCAGAAGACAGAATGGCGCAGGGTTGAGGTCGAAAATCGAAAACACCAGGGAGACCGCGGTCAGGGCCTTCTCGCCACCCGACAACAGGTGAATGGTGCTGTTCTTCTTACCGGGCGGACGCGCCATGACCGCCACGCCCGCCGTCAGGATGTCTTCGCCCACGAGCTCCAGGTAGGCGTGTCCGCCGCCGAACAGGCGCGGAAACTTCTCCTTCATCCCGGCATTGACCTTCTCGAAGGTCTCTTCGAACCGCGTGCGGGTTTCCTTGTCGATGCGGCGCATCGCCTGATCGAGGGTATCCAGAGCCGAGGTGAGATCCGTGAACTGGCGGTCGAGATAGTCCTTGCGCTCGGTCTGCTCTTTCAGCTCGTCAATGGCCGCGAGGTTGACCTGGCCCAGCTTCTCGACGTCGGCACGCACCTGCGTGAGCAGATGTTCCCAATTGGGCACGTTCGCATCCGCGGACAGGTTCTGCTGAACTTCCTCGAGCGCGAGGTG
The DNA here is from genome assembly GCA_018241505.1 of Pseudomonadota bacterium. Lineage (GTDB taxonomy): Bacteria > Pseudomonadota > Gammaproteobacteria > Steroidobacterales > Steroidobacteraceae > 13-2-20CM-66-19. The sequence continues at coordinate 55,683 of JAFEDS010000035.1, forward strand.
CGTCTCGGCAAACTGTTCGGCAATGGCCTCGCGGCGCACACGCGTCTCCTGGGCGGCCAGCCGAGCCGTATCCATTGCCTCGCGCGCTTCATTGACCAATCGTTCGGCGCTCAGCCGCTTCTCATCGAGCGAGCGCAGATCGGTGTCGGCTTCCTCGAGCGCCCGCCGGGCGATCGCCAGTTCCGACTCCACTTCCAGGCGGGTGGCGAGCGAATCGTCCAGGCGTGACTCGAGCTGCAGAATCGGCTCATCGCCGCCCGACAGCTCCGCTTCCAACTCATCGCGCCGGCGAGCCGCGGACGCCCGCTGCTCAATCATTCGATTGAGGCCGACCGCCATGGAGCTTTCGGCGGAGCGGCGCGATTCAATCTTGATGAGCAGATCGCGCGAGGCCATTTGAGCCGCTTGCGCACGATTGCGGGCCGTGGTCACAGCCTCTCGACGCTCTTCACGCTCGCCCTCCAGCTCATGCCGGCGGGAGTCGAGCTCACTCAACATGTACAGACCGCGATCGAGCTCCGCCGTCGCGCGAGCCAGCGCGTCTGTCGCGGTGCCCTTCTCCTGCGCAACGTCCGCAGCTTCCTCATCCAACCGCTCTCTACGAAGCATCGACTCCTGCGCACGCGCGCGGGTCGCTTCCAGTTGGCTGAGCAGCTCAGCATGGCGACGATGGGTTGTCTGAATTCCGGATTGAGCGTGATCCCGTTCAGACTCGGCGTGCGCCAGGGATTCGCGTACAGCGGCGAGGTGTCCCTCCACCTCGGTGACGCGCTCTTCGCTCATTGCAACCGTCGAACGCAGGCTCTTCAAACGATGTTCGCGCTCGAGAACACCGGCGTGGTGGTCGGGACCGCGGCTGACACGCAGCCAATCGCGCCCAATCCACTCGCCGCTGCGAGTGATGATTGATTGACCAGCCGTCAGGGAAGCACGAGCCAACAGCGCGTCCGACAACGTCTCGGCGGTGAAGACTCCCGCAAGGGGTGTCACGACCGACATGGGTCCAGTCACCTTCGAAGCGAGAGTATCGCCCGCGGTGCTGTCCGGTATGGCAGCTCCGTTGTTTGTTTCGACGAGCGCAACACGGCCCTTGGCCAGGTTCGTCAATGTGCCGGCCAGCTCATCGAGCCCGTCGACACAGACGGCTTCGAGATAATCACCGAGCGCGGTCTCAACAGCGCGCTCCCAACCCGATTGAACCTCCAACGTCTCTGCAACACGCGGACGCTGGGACAGCCCCGCACCAGCCAGCCATTCGGTGGCACTGCCGGCATCGTGAGTCAGCGCAGCCTTCTGCAGCGCCTCCAAAGATGTCCGCTCTGCACGGGCACGCTCTCGCTCGGCGCGCGCCGTTTCCAACCGCTTCTCCGCCGAGAGCTGCTCGGCACGAAGTGACTGGACCTGCTCCAGCGCCACCTTCAGTGACTTGTTCAATTCATCGGCGGCCGCGCGCGCATTCGCTTCTTGTTCCGTCAACAGTGCGAGCTGTTCGCTCGAATCCTGCGCAGCCAGGGCATCGCGCTCGAGCGCGAGCCGATCGGCCTGCGCGGCGTGACGACGCAACTGATTTTCCAACTGTTCGATACGGGCACGCTCGACCTGCGTGGTCTGGTTCGCGGAACCCAGCGCTCTATTGAACTGCTCCCAGCCCTGCTGCCAGTCCTGCAACTGGCGCTCGGCCGCTTCCAGGGCTTCTGCCGCAGCGCCCTCGGCCAATTGCACGCCTTCGATTTCGGGCGCCAGCCGCTCGATCTCATCGCGCAGGCCGGTGAGTTGACGCTCGTCGCGCTCGATGTGCGATGCGAGATCCGACAGGGTTACATGCGCCTGGGCCAGATCCGACTTCTGACGCTCACGCAAAGCGCGGGCGTGTTGGACGTTCTGCTCCAGACGGGATATCTCAGCGCCGATTTCGTAGTAGCGGCCCTGCACAGCCGAGACGCGGTCGCTCTGTTCCGTGTGAAACGCGCGTTGCTTTTCAATCGCGGCTTCGGCGGAGCGCTGATCGGCGAGAGCCGCCTGCATCGACATCTCGCGCTCACGCATCGCACTATCATGAACCTCTGCGCCGCCATCGAGGTCACGCAACCTCAGGGCGAGCAGCTCCGCGGTCAGCCTGCGCTCCTGATCCTTGAATGCCTGGTAGCGTCGCGCTGTCGCGGCCTGGCGTTGCAGATGGCGGATCTGCTTTTCAATTTCATCGCGCAGATCCTGCAGACGCTCGAGGTTCTCGCGCGTTTCGGCAACGCGACTCTCCGTCTCCTTGCGCCGCTCTTTATATCGGGAGATGCCCGCGGCTTCTTCAATGAATGCGCGCATATCATCGTGCTTGGCCTCGATGACACGCGAGATCATGCCCTGCTCAATAATCGCGTAGCTGCGCGCCCCCAGGCCGGTGCCCAGAAACAGATTGGTGATGTCCTTGCGGCGGCAGCGCGCGGAATTGATAAAATACCCGGACGAGCCGTCGCGCGAAACCTGGCGCTTCAGCGACACTTCGTTGTAGTTCGCGTACTGACCACCCAGCTTGCCATCCGAGTTGTCGAACACGAGCTCCACGGACGCGGTGCCAACAGGCTTGCGCGCGGTCGAGCCGTTGAAGACCACGTCCGCCATGTTGTCGCCGCGCAGATGTTTCGCCGACAACTCACCCATGACCCAGCGCACGGCGTCGATGACATTCGACTTGCCACACCCGTTGGGGCCGACGACACCTGTGAGATTGCTGGGAAAGCTGACTTGGGTGGGATCTACAAACGACTTGAATCCGGCGAGCTTGATCTTGGTCAGCCGCATCTAGGCACCTTTCCGGGAAATTCGGCGCGTAGTGTAGAGTAAGTGGCATGCCTTCAAAACCATCAAGTGATCTCGAGACCTTCCCGAATCCCACCGAGCGCGACTACACCATCCGCATGCAGATTCCGGAGTTCACCTGCCTGTGTCCCAAGACCGGCCAGCCCGACTTCGCCACCCTCGATCTGGAGTACGTCCCCGACCAGCGCTGTGTGGAGCTGAAGTCGCTCAAGTTGTACATCTGGTCGTTCCGCGACCGCGGCACCTTCCACGAGGCGGTGACAAATGAGATCGCGGACCACCTGGCACAGGCAATGGACCCCCGCTTCCTGCGCCTCACGGCGCGCTTCAATGTCCGCGGGGGGATCTACACCACGGTCGTCGTGGAGCGCCGGCAGGCCTCCTGGAAGCCTTCCGCCCCTGTTACGCTCCCTTAACGACGCTCGCCCATAGACACACAGGGCCCCGCTTGTATAATCCCGCGTCCTTTATGAGCCAGAGGCTTTTTTAGAGGAGCGACAATGCCGGCCAAGAAACCCGCGCCTAAAGCCGCGAAGGGTAAGAAGGCGGCAAGCCGACCACCGGCCCACAAGCCGACAGTGGCCCGCAAGCCTGCCGAGCGTGCTCATGCCGAACGCGCTCCGGCCGAGCGCTTTCAGGTAATGGCGCCGGCACATGATCGCCAGGATGCCGAGGATGCGGTTGCGCCAAAAAAGGCCGTTCCGCCCCGATCAACCCCCACGACGGAAGACACAATCGAGATGCGAAAGGCTGTTGAGCCGGATACCGAGACGCTCGAGGCCCCAGAGGCCGGTGCGTCGCCGCAGATAGTGGTACCACCCCGTACGACCCCAGTTCTCCCATCAGCCGCTGACTCCGACGACAGCGATTCGATCGAGCCTGGCAGCCTGCTGGCGGGCCCCCGTAACGTCCAACCCTATATCGTCAAGCGTGGCGAGCTCTACATGGGCAAGCCACAGCTCGAACACTTCCGGCAGATTCTGAATAGCTGGAAGAAGGACCTGATGGTCGAGGTGGATCGCACGGTCTCGCATATGAAGGACGAGGCTGCCAACTTCCCGGATCCCAACGATCGAGCGACGCAGGAAGAGGAATTCAGCCTCGAGCTGCGCACGCGAGACCGTGAGCGCAAGCTGATCCGCAAGATCGACGAAGCCCTGAAGCGGATCGAGGATGGCTCCTACGGGTATTGCCTCGAAACCGGCGAAGAGATTGGCGTGAAGCGCCTGGAGGCCCGTCCAGTGGCGACCCTGAGCATTGAAGCCCAGGAGCGGCGCGAGCGCCGCGAGCGCCAGTACGGCGACCGAGACGACCGGTACCGCTGATCGGCGCCGTGCCGATCCCGACCTCGCGGTGCCTCGGGACCGCGAGCGTCACCGACTACCTGCCTACATAGGGCGCTTCGCGCCCTCGCCCACGGGCGACCTGCACCTCGGGTCGCTGCTAGCGGCGGTCGGAAGCTACCTCGATGCACGTCATCACCGCGGCCGGTGGCTGGTGCGCATGGAGGATCTCGACACGCCCCGAGTTGTACCCGGCAGCGCCGATCGCATCCTGCGCACGTTGGAAGCCTTCGGCCTCCACTGGGACGGTGATGTCATATATCAAAGCCAACGCAGCGACGTTTACGGCGCAGCGTTAGACCAACTCCAAACCGCGGGCTATACCTTCGAGTGCAGTTGTTCGCGTCGTGACATGTCAGGGACCGGGGACACCGGCTACCCCGGTACCTGCCGCCTTGGACCAACACGCAGGGGCGTGCTCACGGCCACCCGTTTTCGCGTACCCCCTGACTTCGTGGTGCTTTTTGACGATGGAATACAAGGAAAATGTCGCTTCAATACACATGAGCTTGGCGACGTAATCATTCGCCGCAAGGACAAAATTATCGCCTACCAACTCGCCGTGGTGCTCGACGATGCCTTGCAACATGTCACCAACGTGGTGCGCGGAACCGACCTGCTCGAAAGCACGGCCTGGCAGATCCTGCTGCAGCAGGCGCTCAAACTGTCAACCCCGAGCTATGCGCATTTGCCCCTGGTGGTCGAACAAACGCACGAAAAACTCAGCAAATCGCGCCATTCCGTGCCTGTTGAGCCGGCCCGCGCGGGCGTCAGCCTGACAACCGTTCTGCGCATGCTCAACCATCCGCCACCGCCCGAGTTGGAAAACGACGTACCTGAACGACTGCTCGAGTGGGCGGTGCATCAATGGAACCCGGTCGCGGTCGCACATGTGCGCAGTGTCACGGCCCGTGACACTGTGCACGCAAAATAGTTGGGTTCAATGCGGAATATGGACTAAGGTAGGTAGCCACGCCGATCCTGACGCCCTGGGACTGGGAACGTCCTGCTTACACACGAGGGCTGTGAGAATGAGCGAACCGCGAACGATCAAAAAGTATCCCAACAGGAGATTGTACGACACGGTCGAAAGTCGTTACATCACGCTGGCCGACATCCGGAGGTTGGTAATCGATCGCATTGATTTCGTGGTGATGGACAAGAAAACGCAGGAGGACATTACACGCTCGATTCTGTTGCAAGTGATCGCCGAACAGGAACATGGCGGCGAACCGTTGATGAGTCGGGACTTTCTCTCGCAGATCATCCGCTCCTACGGCGGTGCGATGCAGGGAATGATCGGAAGCTACCTCGAACAGAGCCTCAAGCTCTTTGCGAGTCAGCAACGCGACGCTCGCGAGCGTATCAAGAGCGTGGGCGATCCGGAGTCCGCCGAAGCGGTCAACCACCTGGCACAGCGTAATTATCAGCGCTGGCGTTCGGTGCAAGACGAGATCTACCGTACGCTGATGAATGCTGCCGCGCGCGGTCGATCCGAGGTTGAGACACTGGAGGGTCAATAACCTCGACGACGAATGGCGACGAGGGAAGCATATTCCGGGAGGGCGGCCTGCACGTGGTCAACCTCCCGACCCTTCGTAGCCAGCCCTAGCTGACTACGGTGCCCCTGGGGGTCTCGGGGGCATCGACAAATTTGCTGGACCGTTAGGGGCGGGAATCAGCAGGAATTTCGTGCTGCCAGCGCGGCGGTTCACGCCGCGCCGGCAAACGCGGCTGATTAAGCCGCGTCCACGTCCCGCATGGACAGGCGGATGCGGCCCTGACGGTCCACTTCCAACACCTTCACGCGGATCACATCGCCTTCCTTCAGCTTGTCGCTGACACGCTCGACGCGCTCGTTCGAGATCTGCGAGATGTGCACGAGGCCGTCGCGGCCCGGCAGGATCGTTACAAACGCGCCGAAGTCCATCAGGCGCGCCACCTTGCCTTCGTACACACGACCCACTTCAACGTCGGCCGTGATCAGCTCGATGCGGCGTTGCGCTTCGCGTCCGGCAGCACCGCTGACGGAGGCAATCTTCACAGTGCCGTCGTTCTCGATATCAATGGTCGTGCCGGTCTCTTCCGTAATCTGACGGATGACCGCGCCACCCTTGCCAATGACATCGCGAATCTTCTCGGGGTCGATCTTCAAGGTGATGATTGAAGGCGCCCACTCCGACATCTTGCTGCGCGGTTCCTGGATGATCTTGTTCATCTCACCCAGAATGTGCAGCCGGCCCTCGCGCGCCTGCTCCAGAGCGACCTTCATGATCTCGGGGGTCACACCCTCGACCTTGATGTCCATCTGCAGCGCGGTCACGCCATCCTTCGAGCCCGCCACCTTGAAATCCATGTCGCCGAGGTGATCCTCATCGCCCAGGATGTCGGTCAGCATGGCGAACTTGTTGTCTTCCTTGATCAGGCC
>JAFEDS010000036.1 GCA_018241505.1 Pseudomonadota bacterium
GTCGAACTCGCAGGTGCCGCCGGGGATGGCGCTGCGATGCTTGATGGCGCTCAGGAATTCAGAATCGCGCAGCGGCTGCAGGAACGCCTGGCCGGCATTCATGAGTTCACCGCGCAGGCGCTGCAGGTTGCCGACCAGGGTGCGCAGGCGCTCCGGATCGACACCGGCCTTGGATTGAAATTCGCTCAAAGTCCCCAAGTGCCGTTCCAGCTCCTTCAGCACATCGGAGCGGACGTCACCGCGGGTCGTGATGGCCAGGATGTCGATGAGACTCGACATGGCGGCCCGGCTGCCCCACTGACTGGCGATCTCGTTGTGGTACAGCGCCTGGTTATAAAGAAAATCGATACGCAGGAAAGTGCGCATCCGCTCATTCAACGGCTGCTCGAATACGAGCGATCCGGTTTCTTCTTCGGTCTCGGGAGGCGCATCCGCCTCCGGTGCTTCGGATTCTGTCATGTGACGTATTGTGCTTTACGTGTGCGCTGCACGTAAATCGGAAATCCGCGAAGACTGCTACGCTTGTTGGGCCAGCTCCAGATAGCGAGCGTGCAGTTGCTCGACCTGGTCGCGCACGGCGCTCATGTCACCTTCGTTTTTGATGACATCGTGCGCAGCCTTCAGACGTGAGGTGCGCGAGGCCTGTGCGTTGAGGATGGCTCGCGCCTGATCCAACGTCGAGCCGTCGCGGGCCTGCAGCCTTCGAATCTGCAATTCCTCATCGCAATCCACGACGAGCACCCGGTTCAGTTGCGATCCCAGGTTCTTTTCCACCAGCAGCGGCAGTACCAGGATCTGATAGACGCCACCGAGCTCTGTGGACTTTGCTTCGACCGCCGCGCCGATGGCGGGATGCGTCAGTGCTTCCAGGTCGGCGCGCGCCTTGGGGTCAGAGAACACGATGTTGCGCAGGGCAGGGCGATCGAGATGGCCGTCCTCGGTGAGAATGCCGGCACCGAAGCGCTCCACCAACCGCTCGAGCGGTGGTTGTCCTGGCTCGACCACGTCGCGCGCGAGCTGATCCGTGTCGATGATGGGTACGCCGAGGGCGCCGAAGAATTTCGCCGCGGTGGATTTGCCACTGGCAATGCCTCCAGTCAGGCCCACGCGATAAGGTCTGCTACTCATGCTGCACGCTCACGGCCGCGGGGCGAACATGCCGAGATATCCGGTCACCACCTCGTGACCGAACATCAGCACGAGCCAGCCGCCGGCCGCCAAAAAAGGTCCGAATGCGATAGGAGTGGCCCGGTTCCGGCCGCGCAGCGCGATCAGGCCTATGCCCACAACGGCGCCCACCGTCGCGGCGAACAGCATGATGGGCAGGAGCATTTGCCAGCCCAGCCAGGCGCCCAGAGCGGCAAAGAGTTTGAAATCGCCGTACCCCATTCCTTCCTTGCCCGTAATCAGTCGGAACAGATGATAGACGCTCCAGAGGCTCAGGTAACCGGCGATTGCGCCAATGATGCTCGAACGCATGTCGACCGGGAGCGGCGCCGGAGCGGCCTCGGAGGCCCACAGGCTCAGCAGCAGACCCATCCAGACGAGCGGCAGGGTCAGCGTGTCGGGGAGAAACTGGGTGTCGATGTCTATGAAGGTCAACGCGATCAGGAACCACGTGAGCACGATGGCGGCCGCCGTTTGCCAGCCGTAACCGAATTTCCACGCAATCGCCGCGGACAGTACCCCTGTGAGCGCCTCGATCAACGGGTAGCGGGCACTGATGCGGATCCCGCAGGCGGCGCACCGGCCGCGCAGCATCAGCCAGCTCAGAATCGGAACGTTCTGCAGAGCGGTGATGGGGGCCTTGCAACTCGGACAGGCGGACCGGGGGAACACGAGGTTGAACGGCTCTGTGGGTACTGCGACCTCCGTGTCGTGCAGCTCCGCGCATTCCTGCTGCCACTGGCGCTCGAGAATGATGGGCAACCGGTAGATGACCACGTTCAGAAAGCTGCCGACGAGCAACCCGAGGACCAGGCACGTGCCGATGAACAGGCCGGGAGAAGCGGCGAGCAGGTCAAATACGCTCATCAACGGTGTCCTGAACGAAAACGCCGCGCTGGGCGCGCGGCGTTGATCGAGTGATTCCGCACAGGGTCGTCAGACTACCGCACCGAGCTTGAAGATCGGCAGGTACATTGCGATGACCATGCTGCCTACCAGTACGCCGAGGACCGCCATGATGAGCGGTTCCAACAAGCTCGACATGGCATCGACGGCGTTATCCACCTCTGCTTCGTAGAAAGTGGCGACCTTTCCCGACATCGTATCCAGCGAGCCGGACTCTTCGCCTACGGCGATCATCTGGATCACCATGTTAGGGAACAATCCGGTGCTCTCCATGGCGCGCTGCAGGCGCTGACCGGTCGCGACTTCATCACGCATTTTCATGACCGCGTCTTCATACAAGATGTTGCCAGTGGCGCCCGCAACGGATTCGAGCGCCTCGACCAGCGGCACACCGGCAGCGAACATGGTTGAGAGCGTGCGCGCGTAACGCGCGATTGCGGACTTGTTGAGAATCGGTCCGATGATCGGGAATTTCAACATTGCCTTGTCGATTGTCTGCCGCATCTTGCGCGAGCGCTTGTGGAAGTACATGAAGGCATACACCGCACCGCCCACGACCAAAGCAATGAAAATGCCCTGGTGTTGAACGAACCGCGACAAGTTGATGATCATCTGGGTGAAGGCCGGCAGGTCCGCGCCGAAACCTTTGAACAGTTCTTCGAATTGCGGAATCACAAAAATCAGCAGGATCATGCTGACCACCACCGCAACGACCAACACGGCGGCAGGGTAGAATAGGGCCTTCTTGACCTTCTTCTTCAACGCTTCCGTCTTCTCCTTGTAGGTCGCGACCTTGTCCAGTAGTGACTCGAGTGCACCGGCTTGCTCGCCGGCCTGCACCAGGTTCACGAACAGGTCATCGAACTGCAGCGGGTGTTTGGCAAGGGCCTCATGCAGCGAGGTACCGCCCTCGACGTCGGTCTTGATGTCCAGAACCAGCTTCTGCATGGCTGGTTTTTCATTGCCGTTACCGACAATCTCAAACGCCTGCACCATGGGAATGCCGGCTGCCAGCATTGTGGCCAACTGGCGGGCAAACACCGCGATGTCTTCCGGCTTGACCTTGCCACCCTTGGCGAACGATTGGGACTGCTTCTTGATCCGCGAGGGCGCAATTCCCTGACGACGTAGGTCCGCCCGCAAGGCGGCTTCATCCGGCGCCAGGCTCTTGCCTTTGACCCGGGTGCCGCGCTTGTCCTTGCCTTCCCAACTGAAAGGTATGTCGCGCTTGATCGCCTTGACTGTGGTGGTTGCTGCCGGAGCCATGATTTCCTCAAGTCCTCATCATTCGATGGTGACGCTGTTGACTTCCTCGAGACTCGTCAGGCCTGCTTTTACCTTCTCCAGGCCCGAGCGGCGCAGGTCCCAGACCCCGTCCTTGCCTGCCTGTTCCCCGATATCCACGGCACTGCCGCCGGCCAGAATGATTCGGGCAATGGACTCGGTAATCGGTAGCACCTGGTAGATACCCACGCGACCCTTGTAGCCATCGCTGCAGCTCTGGCACCCCTTGGGTCCGAAAAGCTTGATACCCGTGCCAACTTCGGCTTCCGTGAAGCCTTCCTTCAGAAGGGCTTCCTTCGGCACATCGAGCGGCTGTTTGCAACTGTTGCAAAGGCGGCGCGCCAGGCGCTGCGCGATAATCAAGCTGACTGAGGTAGCGATGGCGTACGGCTTCACGCCCATGTCCACCAGACGTGTCAGTGTCTGCGGGGCATCGTTGGTGTGCAATGTGGACAACACCAAGTGGCCGGTCTGCGCGGCCTTGATGGCGATTTCCGCCGTCTCCAGGTCACGGATCTCACCGACCATGATTACGTCCGGGTCCTGACGCAAGAACGCGCGCATCGCCGCCGCGAATGTCAGTCCAACCTTGGGATTGACGTTGACCTGGTTTACGCCCGGCAAGTTGATTTCCGCCGGATCTTCAGCCGTGGAGATGTTGGTGTCTTCACGGTTGAGAATGTTGAGACCGGTGTACAGCGAGACGGTTTTGCCGCTACCCGTAGGGCCGGTGACGAGAATCATGCCCTGCGGTTTGGCCAGGGTCTTCATGTAGAGGTCTTTCTGGAACGGCTCATAACCCAACGCATCGATGCCGAGCGTGGCGGCCGTGGGGTCCAGAATACGCATCACGATCTTCTCGCCGAAGAGCGTGGGGCAGGTGCTCACGCGGAAATCTATTGCGCGAGTCTTCGAAAGCTTCATCTTGATGCGGCCGTCCTGCGGCACGCGGCGCTCCGCGATATCCAGCCGCGCCATGACTTTCAGGCGCGCGGACAGTTTCTGTGCGAGCTGCACGGGCGGCTGCGCGAGCTCCTTCAACACGCCGTCCATGCGCAACCGGACGCGATAGGTCTTTTCGTAGGGCTCGAAGTGGATATCCGAGGCGCCTTTGCGAATGGCATCCAACATGACCTTGTTGACGAACCGCACGATGGGCGCATCTTCGACATCGTCGCGCGTGACCTTATCGTCAGGACCGTCTTCGCCTCCGGTGGTCTCGAGGGCTTCGAGATCGATCCCCTCCTCCTCGGACAGGGAGCCCATCTGGGTATCGGCCTGCTCGAGGGCCTTGTCGATGGCCTTCTGGAGCTTGTCGTCCTCGACCACGACCGCCTCGATGCCGAGGCTGGTCTGAAATTTGATCTCGTCAATGGCGTGCAGGTTGGTCGGATCCGCGACCGCCAGAAACAGGCGCTTGCCGCGCTTGAAGATCGGCAGCACGCGGTGCTTGGCCAGCAGCTTGTCATTGACCAGTCTGACGATATCGAGGTCGATATTGACCGCGTCCAGGTCGAACAGCGGCACACCGAATTCATTGGAGGCCGCCACCGCGATGTCCCGTGCCTGGGCGGCGCCGCTGCTCACCAGTTGCGTGACGACACCCGTTTTGCGCTCCCGGGCGGCATTGAGCGCCTCGAGCATGGTCGCTTCTTCAACGACCCCGTCCTGGACGAGTCGTTGCGGCAGGCCTCCGAGGCCGGAGCGCTGGCCGCCAAGGGCCAAAGAAGCATTATCATTCATGGGGTTATATGCAGCGCTGCGACGTTGAGAGGCGGCCTTGCCGTTAGGGGGTCATGCAATTGTCAAATGTTCTCGGATGGTCGCACAAGGGGGCCGGGGGTCTGCGTGATTGGGATCCCAAAAGATGAAGGCACGGCGGGGGGTGGGTTGGCGGGTCTCGGGACGGGGGGCGCCAAAAAAGAAGCCCCTCTTGCGAGGGGCTTCTTCTCGATCGAACTGGTTCGATCAGAGGCGTGCATTACTTGCAGGAAGCAGGCAACCACTTGGCCGGCGTGCTGGTGACCGCAGCGCCGCTGGTGTCAACACCCGCAGTGGCGATGCTGGCTGTCGGCTTGGGGGCAAGACCGCACTGCCAGACGAGATCGCCGTTGTTTGTCACATAGGGAGACACACCCAACAGTGAGCCCTTCAGCTTCGCGTTGACCTGCGTACCGTTGTAGGTTGCCTGAATCGTGCCGTTGGCGTCGAGCAGGTTGACCGACGAGTATTTGCCGGTGGGGTAATCGGTGAAGTTCAGACCGCCGGTGGTAGACGTCGTCTTGAGGTCGGCCTTCGGCATTACACCGTTCTGGGTGTAAAAGTCAGCCACGGCAACCTTGGTGGCGTCGATCAGGTTCAGACCTTCCGTCACCTGGGCGCGGATGGTGTAGTCCTGGTAGGCCGGGATGGCGATCGCGGCCAGAATGCCGATGATCGCGACGACGATCATCAACTCGATGAGGGTAAAACCCTTTTGAAACGACTTCATGAAGACTCCTGATGTTGTGTAACCGAGCGGCGCGACCGGCGCCTGCACACCGGATAGAGCAAAGCCTGTGCCAATCGCACAGCGACATGCAAGAGGCTGATACGGAACGGGAAATTCGAGCATTTAACGATTGATAGTAAACATAACAACGGCGCCGGGTGACGACGATCGCATACAGCATTGTCAGAAACTGACGTGGATTGTCAGGTTCCTACTCGATTCCGAGCTTCTTGATGCGGTACCGCAGCGCGCGAAAGCTCATTCCCAGCAGTTTGGCGGCCGCTGTCTTGTTGTAGCGCGTCTTCTCCAACGCCTTGACGATGGCGTCGCGCTCGATGTCTTCCAGTTGTGTACCCAACGCCGGGGCACCATCGGCGGTTTCGGCGGGAAGCACGGGTAAGGGTGCCGTGATCTCGGTGGCCGCGCGGGAAACTGCTCGAAGCTTGATGTGCTCCGGAGTAATCAGCCCGTCGGTGCACAGCGTCAGGGCACGCTCCAGGACGTTTTCCAACTCACGGACGTTGCCTGGAAATGGGTAGTCCTGCAGCAAGCGGTATGTATCCTCACTGATCCGGGGCGCATCCATGTTCATGCGCCGGCTCAAGCGGGCGAGAATGATTTCCGACAACTCGGCAATGTCGCCGGCGCGTTCGCGCAGCGAGGGCACACGCAGTTCAATGACATTGATCCGATAGAAGAGGTCTTCGCGAAAGCGGCCTTCGGCCACGAGGTCGGCGAGGTTCTTGTGCGTTGCGGAGAGAATGCGGACGTCGACGGTTTCCTCGCGCGACTCACCGACGGGCCGCACGGTTTTCTCCTGCACCACGCGCAACAATTTCACCTGCATGTGCAGTGGCAGGTCGGCGACTTCATCGAGGAACAACGTCCCGCCTTCGGCGCTCTGGACCAACCCGCGCTTGTCGGCGACAGCGCCGGTGAAGCTGCCGCGCTTGTGTCCGAACAGCTCGCTTTCCATCAGCTCCGTGGGGATGGCACCGCAGTTGACGGCAATGAAAGGGCCGTCGCGTCGCGAGCCGCTCTCGTGCACCAGCCGGGCCACGAGCTCCTTGCCGGTGCCTGATTCGCCATAGATGTGGACCGGAGCCTGGCTTCGGGCGACGCGAGCGATCATTTCGCGCAGTTGTTCCATCGCGGGGGAGCTGCCGATCAGGCGCGGGCCGCGGATGTTGGCTGTGGGCGAGTCGACCTCGGCGCGGTCGCTCAGCCGGATGGCGCTGCCCACCAGCTTGCGCAACACGCCGAGGTCCAGAGGTTTGGAGACGAAATCAAACGCGCCGAGCTTCAGCGCGCGGACGGCGGATTCAACATTGCCGTGTGCGGTGATGACAGCGACCGGTAGCGCGGCGCGGTTCTCCTGGATCCAGGCCACGAGGTCGAGCCCGTCGCCATCGGGAAGGCGCATGTCGGTCAGGCACAGGTCGAACTGTTCGCTCTTCAACAGCTTCCGGGCGGTGGCGACGTCAGGTGCGGTCCGCGTGTCGAGATTCATGCGGCTCAGGGTGAGGCTCACGAGCTCGAGCAGGTCGGGCTCGTCGTCGACAATCAGCACAACGGGCCGGACATTCGGAACCTTCGCGCTCGCAGCAGTCACATTCATCTAAGCCTCCCACCGGCGTGGATCCGCGAACACCAGTCTGAAAATACTCCCGCCTCCATGCCGGGGTTCGTATAACAGCGTAGCGCCATTTGTCTGCGCCAGCTCGCGCGCCAGAAACAGGCCGAGGCCGGTTCCCTTGCCGCCGCTGTAAAAGGGCTCAAAAATGTGCTCGGCGTGCTCGGCGTTCACACCGCTGCCGCGATCCATGACCTGCAGGAACGGGCGCCCCGTGGGGCTCAGCCGCCCGTGGCGAATCTCAACCACCTCATCGTTGCGCCCGGTGGCTCCATGCTTCAGGGCGTTTTCACACAGGTTCCAAACAATCTGGCGTAACTGTGAGGGATCGACGCGGATCTCCACTCCGGAGGTTGCATTGGTGGTGACGAGCCGGTGTGCGGGCAACTGCATGGTCTCGCAGAACTCTTCGTGAAACTCGTGCGTCCAGTCCAGCAGGGAAGTGGTTTCGAAGCGGGTTTCTTCGCGTTTTGACAGCCGCAGGACATTGTTGATGATGGTGCTGACCCGATCCGCGTTGGTGCGCATGATTTCCGTGAGCCGCTTCTCGGGCGCGGACAGTACCGTGGACTCGCCGAGCAACTGTGCCGCGTGACTCATGGCACCGACGGGGTTGCGGATCTCGTGGGCGATGCTGGCGCTGAGCCGGCCCAACGCCGCGAGCTTTGACTGCTGGATTTTCTCCACCAGCATGCTCGTGTCTTCCAGAAAGACGATGACCGGGGCGGGACTCGCGGCGCCGAGCGGCGCGAAGTTGGCGCGGATGATGCGCGCGCCGTCCGCTGCCACGAAGGTCTGCTCGGAAGGCGGGAAAGTGGCGCTGCTGCCTTGGTTCTGCCGCCAGGTTTCCAACAGGTACAGCAACCGGGGTGAGGCTTCTCCGAGCAGTGCCTCCGGGATGGCGTTGGCGTCACCGAGTATGTGGGCCGCCGACTCGTTGATGAGGCGGATACGGTCGTGGGTATCGATGACGAGAATGCTCTCACGCAAATGCTGAACAATGTATTGGGAGAGCTGCGCCAGATTGGCCAGGTCGACTTCCTGTCTGCGCACCAGCGCTTCGCTTTCGCGCAGGCGGTTGGCGATAGGCCAGGCGGACAGGGCGATCAGGAAGAGAACGGCACCCAGCACGCCCGCGGTCGTGTAATCGGTGGAGGGCGCGGTGCCGTCGATGTTGCTGAATATCTGCTGAACGAGCACTGAGATCGCGGCAATCGCCGCGAACAGGAAGGCATCCCTGTGGTCCGCCAGGACGGCAGTCGCGCCGACGGGTAGGACCAGCAGGATTCCCAATCCGCTCGACACACCTCCGCTCGCGTACACGATCAGCGCGATACCGGCTGCGTCGATTCCGGCGTTCACCATGCCCACGATTCGCAGGCTCGTCCACTCCAGGCGACGGGCAAGCATGAGAATGATGGCTGCTGTGAGGTACGCGATGCACGCGGAAAGGAACATGCGCGGCCGCACTGCCAGTACCGCCCACTGAGGACCCGCGAGCGCCTGTACAGCGATCAGGACCAATGGGACCAGCAAACGATACAGATTCAGAAGGCCGATCACTCGCCAGGCGAGATCGGTCGGAGCAGTGGATGCTGTCGCTGCGTTCACCGGCATGATTCGCAAATAAGTCTCGAGTCCGGGCGCACGCCTCAGGCGGGCGGCACTTTACCACTGTGCGACGCAAGGAAAAGCGATCCAATTCTCTGATTGCATTGCTGGCCACGCCCGGCGTTTTTCGCGAGAATGCTCGTTTTGCATGAACGCGGATGGGCCGTGCGGCCCGTGAATGAGGCGATACGATGAATCTCCACGAATATCAGGCCAAGGACGTCTTTCGAAAATATGGGATTGCCGTTCCCGCAGGCCGGGTAGCGGCGAGTCCGGAAGAGGCCGTTCAGGCGGCCAAGGCGTTGGGCGGATCCGTTTGGGTCGTCAAGGCGCAGGTACACGCAGGGGGACGAGGCAAGGCGGGCGGCGTCAAAGTCGCGCGTGACATTGAAACAGTGCGCTCCGCGGCCCAGGCGATGCTGGGGACGCGGCTGGTCACCAAGCAGACGGGCCCGGAGGGCCTGCCGGTCGAGACGGTGTATGTCGAGTCCGGCTCTGACATCGAGCGGGAGATTTATCTCTCCCTGACATTGAATCGCGAGCGCGGACGGATTGCGCTCATCGCCTCCGCGGCGGGTGGCATGGATATTGAAGAGGTCGCGGCCAAAACCCCTGAGCAGATTCTCACGGTCAACATTCACCCGGCGGCGGGATTGCAGGCCTATCAGTGCCGGCAGCTCGCGTTTGGCCTGGGTCTGAAGGGCGGCCAGATTGCCGAATTCCAGGCCATGGCCCTGGCCCTGTACAAGCTGTACCTGGAAAAAGACGCGAGCCTCCTGGAAGTCAATCCGCTGATTGTGACGAAGTCGGGCAATCTCATGGCGCTCGACGCGAAAATCAACATTGACGCCAACGCGGTGTTCCGCCATCCCGACATTGCGAAACTGCGCGATGCGAACCAGGAAGACCCCATGGAGCGCCGTGCGAGCGAGCACGATCTCAACTACGTCTCCCTGGATGGCGATATTGCTTGCATGGTCAATGGCGCGGGACTTGCGATGGCCACCATGGACCTCATCAAGCTCCATGGCGGTCAACCGGCCAACTTCCTCGACGTGGGCGGCGGCGCTACTACGGAGCGCGTGACCGCGGCTTTCCAGCTCATTCTGTCGAACACGAAGGTTCGCGCGGTCCTGGTCAACATCTTCGGTGGCATCGTCCGCTGCGACATCATTGCCGAAGGTGTCATCAACGCGGTCAAGAATGTTGGAGTGAAGGTGCCCGTGGTCGTACGGCTCGAGGGCACGAATGCCAACAAGGCGCGCGAGATGCTGGCCACCAGTGGGCTGGCCATCACGCCGGCGACGGATCTGACAGACGCGGCGCGCAAAGTGGTCGCTGCAGCGAAGAAGGCGAACAAATGAGCATTCTGATCAACAGGAATACCAAGGTTATTACCCAGGGTTTCACGGGTAAGCAGGGCACGTTTCACTCGGAACAGGCGTTGGCGTATGGCACGAAGTTGGTCGGCGGTGTAACCCCGGGCCGCGGCGGACAGACTCACCTGGGTCAGCCCGTGTTCGATACCGTGCAGGATGCGGTGCGCGAGACCGGTGCAACGGCCAGCATGATCTATGTGCCCGCATCCGGGGCGGCCGATTCGATTCTCGAGGCGGTGGACGCTGGAATCGAGCTCGTCGTCTGTATCACCGAGGGAGTTCCGGTCAACGACATGGTCCGCGTGAAGTCGGTGCTTGCAGGTGCCGGAACGCGCTTGGTGGGACCGAACTGCCCCGGCGTCATCACACCGGATGAGTGCAAGATCGGGATCATGCCGGGCTTCATTCACAAGAAGGGCTCTGTGGGCATTGTGTCGCGGTCCGGCACCCTGACTTATGAAGCCGTGTATCAGACTACGAGCAACGGGCTCGGCCAGAGCACCTGTGTGGGCATCGGCGGCGACCCGGTCCGCGGCATGAATTTCATTGACGTTCTCGAGCTGTTCGAGCGTGACCCGGGGACGGAAGGCATCATTCTCGTCGGCGAGATCGGAGGCAGCGACGAAGAGGCGGCCGCCGATTTCATTCGCAAGTTTGTTACGAAGCCGGTGGTGGCCTACATCGCTGGTGTGACGGCGCCTCCCGGGAAGCGGATGGGGCATGCTGGGGCGATTGTTGCGGGTGGAAAGGGTACGGCTGCTGATAAGTACGCGGCGTTTGAGAACGCTGGTGTGCGGACGGTGAAATCACCTGCCGAGCTCGGTTCTGCGATGGCGGAGTTGCTCAAGGGGCGCCGCGCGAAGGCCAGGAAGGCGGCTCATCCGGCGGGGAGCCCGCCACGTCCTGCGGAGCCAGCATCTACTGCTCGTCGTGCGAAGGCTGCGCCAGCCAAGAAGGGTGGCAAGGGGGCAGCCCGGTCGAAGGCCCGCCCGGCGGCTCCGGCCCGGTCCGCGCGTAGGGGCGTGGGGAAGCCGGCGACCCAGGTTGCCAAAAAAGCCCCTAAAAAGGCTGCGAAAAAGGCCCCCAAGAAGGGTAAGGGCAAGGGGCGCTGAGTCGTGAAACAATAGGCATGGGGACTGTCCGCCACGCCGTGCGGTCCCCATGGCTCTTATGAAACAGTCACTCAGGATTGCGCTCGCGCAGCTCGATATGCTCGTCGGCGACGTGCATGGAAATGCCACGCGCGTGATCAACACCGCGCGCGAGGCGCACGCCGATCTGAAGGCGGACCTGGTGTTGTTTCCGGAGCTGTCGTTGTCGGGCTATCCGCCCGAGGACCTGTTGTTTCACCGGGGCTTTCGCCGCCAGATCGAGGCCGGTCTGGAGAAGGTCCGCCAGGAAGTCCGGGACGTTGCGGTGATGCTCGGGTTTCCCGAGTATTCGGGCACGCTGATCTACAACTCGGCGGCGCTGATCAATGCGGGCATGGTGTCTGCCATCCATCGCAAGGCGGAGTTGCCCAACTACAAGGTTTTCGACGAAAAGCGCTATTTCCAGCCAGGTGCACAGCCTTCGGTCGCGGACGTGAAAGGGTTCAGGTGCGGGTTGCTCGTCTGCGAGGACATCTGGGAACCCGAGTCGGCGCAACTGGCGCGCTCCGCCGGCGCGGAGCTGTTGATAGTCATCAATGCGTCCCCGTACGAGATTCACAAGCAACGCGAGCGAGAAACCGTAGCCCGGGCCCGTGTGCTGGACGTCGGCTTGCCGATGGCGTACGTCAACATGATCGGTGGTCAGGACGAGTTGATATTCGACGGCAATTCTTTTGTCATGAACGCCGCGGGCGAAGTTGTGATGCGCGCGCCGGCTTTTGTTGAGGGAACCTTTGCCGTCGATTTTGTGCGCGACAGTGATCGAAGGGTCGTGCCGGTACCGGCGGTTGTTGCGCCTGAGCAGAGTGACGAGGGCAGTGTCTACGGAGCGCTGGTCGTTGGTGTTCGTGACTACGTCAATAAGCACGGCTTTCCCGGCGTGGTGATGGGGCTTTCCGGCGGTATCGATTCGGCGCTGACCCTGGCCATTGCAGTTGATGCGCTCGGTGCCGAGCGTGTGCACGCCGTGATGATGCCGTCGCGCTACACCTCTTCGATGAGCCTGGACGATGCGAAGGAGCAGGCCCAGGTCCTGGGTGTCAAATACAGCGTTCTTTCTATTGAGAACATGTTTGAGGCGACGCTGGCCACTTTGAAGGATGAATTCGCGGGGCGGCCGGTGGATGCGACGGAAGAGAATATCCAGTCGCGTTGCCGGATGCTGCTGTTGATGGGTATTTCCAACAAGACCGGCAAGATGTTGCTGACCACCGGCAACAAAAGCGAAATGGCAGTGGGCTACGCCACCCTGTATGGCGATATGGCCGGCGGATTCGCGCCTATCAAGGATTGCAGCAAGATGTTGGTATATCGGCTCGCGGCGTATCGCAATGCCGCCGGCCGCGTGATTCCACAGCGGGTCATCGACCGTCCGCCGTCAGCCGAGCTGCGCCACGACCAGAAGGATTCGGATTCGCTCGGCGCATACGAGGTGCTGGATGCGATCCTCGAGGCGTTCATTGAGGATGACGCTTCCGTTGATGAGATCGTGGCGCGCGGATTTGACCGGTCGACGGTCGGGCGCGTGCTCGATATGGTGAAGCGGAATGAGTACAAGCGACGGCAGGCGCCGCCTGGAGTACGGGTGAGCCGGCGCGCGTTTGGGCGGGATTGGCGGTACCCGATTACTAACGGGTACCGCAGGTAGGAAGACGTCGGGCGCAGCGCTAGGCGGCTACCAGATTTTCCACCACGGCTTTTTAATGTCGGCCTGCGCCTGCGCGACATCTGAGCCGTAGTTCAACTGATAAACCTCACGCGCCTTATCAGCGAGCGGCTTCAGGTTCAGGCGGTCGTATGCCTCGATCATCATCTTGAGCGCGTCTTTGACCGCTGGCGCGCCATCGAAATTATCGACGCACCCTTTTGCACGCTGTGCGGCCGCTACGTAGGCACCACGCTTCATGTAGTAGCGGGCCACGTGAACTTCGTAGTCGGCCAATCGATCGCGCAGGTAGACCATTCGTTGCCGCGCGTCGTGAGCGTATTCGCTCTTCGGGTACTGCTCGACGACTGTACGGAACGCGCTGAAGGCCTTGCGAGCGGTACTCGGTGGGCGCTGACTCAGGTCCACGCGGAAGAGGTGCTCAATCGCGTTCGGGCTGCGCTCGAAATCGACGAGACCCTTGACGTACCAGGCGTAGTCGACCCGGGGATGCGTCGGATTCTCGCGAATGAAGGTCTCGGCCGCGTCGGTGGCCGACTCGCCCTCGCCGGCACGGTAATATGAGTAGATCAGGTCCAGACGGGCCTGACGCGCCTGATCCGTAAAGGGATAGCGGGCGGCGAGCGCCTCGTACTGCTTGATTGCGGCATTGAAATCGTAGGAATCCATGCTCTTATGGGCTTTTTTGTAAAGCACCTCGGGGCTGGATTTGGTCGGATCCTTGCGGTTTGAGCGACAACCGGTCGTTGCCAGCAAAACCACGCACAGCGCGAGCACGCTGCCACGCGCCAACTTTCCGGACAGGGATGACAAATGAGGGCCTTTCTTTGGCTTCGCGCCGTAATAATCCAGCCAGTATAGCGAATCCTGCACCAGGACTTCCGACCGACGAGTCATCGTCCGAGTTCCGCAGCCATGCGCTCGAACTGCCGCCCGAGCTGGCCGGCGTGCGGCTCGATCAGGCGCTGGCGCGGCTGCTGCCTCAATATTCCCGCTCCCGCTTGCAGGGATGGATCGAGTCGGGGTCCGTCCAGGTCGATGGCCGCCAGCTTCGAGGGCGGGACAAGGTCGTTGGCGGGGAGCAGGTCCGCATCGAGGCGCGCGTTGAGGCCGACGGGCAGGTTGAGGCGGAGGAAATTCCGCTCAATGTGGTGTTCAAGGACCGCGCACTGCTGGTCATCAACAAGCCAGCCGGCCTGGTCGTGCATCCGGGCGCGGGGAATGCGGCGCATACACTGCAAAATGCGTTGCTGGCTTTCGATCCGAGGTTGGGTGTTGTGCCGCGAGCAGGCATCGTCCATCGGCTCGACAAGGACACGAGCGGGCTGTTGGTCGTCGCGCGAACGCCGGAGGTCCACACCGCGCTGGTTGCTGCAATCTCCGAGCGGGAAGTCGAACGACACTACATCGCTCTTTGCACTGGTGTCATGACTGCGGGTGGCACGATTGACGAACCAATCGGCCGTCATCGGAGCCAGCGCACTCGCATGGCCGTGCGGAGCGACGGCCGCCGGGCGGTTACCCACTATCGTGTGCTGAAGCGATTTCGATCTCATACGCTCGTGCGCGTAGAGCTAGAGACAGGGAGAACGCACCAGATTCGCGTGCATCTCTCACATGTCGGGTACCCAATCGTGGGCGACCCTGACTACGGCGGCCGCCGCCGGCTGCCCTCGGGCGCTTCGCCCGAACTGGCGGAGGCTCTGGCGGGGTTCAAGCGGCAGGCCTTGCATGCTGCACGGCTGAAGCTGGAGCACCCGGTGTCGGGACGTGAGATGGAATGGGAGGTACCGTTGCCTGAGGACCTGAGTCGGCTGTTGGAAGTTTTGAAGGGTGACTTCGAGGCGGGCTCGGAGTGAGCGCTCGAGGCCAGGGTCGCGGGCCGATCGCGCCGGGGCCCGGAATCATTGCACCGGATTGGCCGGCACCGGCGGGGGTGCGGGCGGCGTTTACGTTGCGCACGGGTGGGGTCAGCGTCGCGCCTTACGACTCGCTGAATATGGGGGCTGCAATTGGGGACTCGCCGGAGGCGGTTGCGGAGAACCGCCGGCGGGTGCGGGATGCGTTGCGGTTGCCGGCAGAGCCGGGGTGGTTGGAGCAGGTGCATGGGGTGGAGGTGGTTGCGCTGGGGGCGGCTACCGGTGTTGCGGGTGGCGGAGAGGCCGGTGCGCGTGGTGTTGGCGCCGGACGTGACGTGGCGGCTGGTGTCGGGCGTGAGGCGGCCGGTGGTGTGGCCAGGGTCGGTGTCGTTGCTGCCGGCGCTCTGCCGCGGGGGGATGCTTCGGTTGCCTGGGGGCCGGGACAGGTGTGTGCCATTCGGGTGGCCGATTGCATGCCGGTCTTGTTTGCTGCTGCGGACGGGTCGGTGGTTGGCGCTGCGCATGCGGGTTGGCGCGGGCTTGCCGGCGGCGTGTTGGAAGCGACGGTTGAGCGGATGGGCGTACCGGCTTCGCGGCTGATTGCGTGGATGGGGCCAGCGATCGGGCAGCCGAACTTCGAGGTCGGTGATGATGTCCGAGCCGCCTTCATGGCAACCGACTTGGCGGCTGCGTCGGCGTTCGTCGCCAACGCGCGCGGGCGATGGCAGTGCGACCTATATGCGCTTGCGCGAAGGCGGCTCACGGCGCTTGGTGTCGCGGGGATCTACGGTGGGGGCTGGTGTACGTTCGCTGATTCGGAGCGGTTTTTTTCGTATCGGCGGAGCGGGCAGTGCGGGCGTATGGCTGCGCTGATTTGGATCGAGGCGGGGTGATGCGTCGGGCGGGCGAGGCACTTCGCGTGCTCGCGTCCCTGCGGGTGCGCGGCGCTTAGGGCGCGCTGGGGGCTGGGTTATGGCAGCGCGCGAGGTACTGCCCGTGTGCGGGGCACTTTGAGGCGCTGGGGCAAATGGACGGGCGTGATAAAATGTGAGGCTTGGCGTAACAAAAGCAGAGCGACCGTGCCCCTTCTCGGCTGGATCATGATGTTCACCGCGGTCGGCGGTATTGCCAGCGCGGCTTTCGCGGGTCTTTTTCTATTGCTGCCCGAGCAGACCGGCTTGCGGCTGTTGCCGCATTTCGTGAGCTTCGCCACGGGTGCGTTGATCGGGGCGGCCTTGCTGGGACTCCTGCCGGAGGCTATGGAGTCAGTTGGACCGGGCGGCGCACATTCGATTGGGATTGCGCTGGTGGCCGGGCTCGGCGTGTTTTTCATTATTGAGAAGCTCGTGTTGTGGCGGCACGCTCATTCGCATGAGCAAGAGGAGCCGGCCACGCGGGAAGTTGTGGTGCACGATTATTTGGCGCATGCGGACCATGATCGCGGGCACGAGCACGCGGTGTATGGGAGCGATGAGCACGGCGGTGGGCACGGGATGCACGTGGGCCACGCGCACGCCGGCGCGCATGGGGATGGGCCGGCGCATGGGCACGAGCAGGCGCATGGGCACGAGCAGGTGCATGGGCGCAGGCGGCCGTCGGGCTTTGAGGCTCATGCCCATGGCCATTCGCACGACCACAACCACAGCCATGATGGTGCCTCAGGTGTCCTCGTCCTGATCGGCGACAGCATCCACAACGCGTTGGACGGCATCCTGATTGCCGCAGCGTTTCTGACCAGTGTTCCGCTGGGGTTGGTTACGACACTGGCAGTAGCGGCACATGAGATCCCGCATCGCGTCGGGGATTTCGCATTACTCCTGCATGCAGGAATGTCGCGACAGCGGGCGATGTTCTTGAACATGGCAACGGGGCTCGCGTCCGTGTTGGGTGGCATCATTGCCTACTTTGGCTTGAACAGGGCGCAGCAGGCTCTGCCCTACGCGCTGGCCCTGGCGGCGGCGGGATTCCTGTACATCGCCGTGGCCGGGTTGATCCCTGGCTTGCATCGCCGCGCAGATCCACGGACGAGCCTGGCGCAAGTGCTGCTGATGGGAGTCGGTGTTGGTGTCATCGCCGTAGCTGAATCCCTGACGCGCCACTAACACGCGACTCCGTCGCCAAAGCCGTGCCGCTATGCTGCAGCGGGTTGGCCGAACCAGGTGGTGAGAGCGTCGGCGAGGCCGAATGAGGTGCCGTCCCCAACCCACGCGACGTAGCCGTCAGGTCGAACCAACACGGCCGCGGGGGCGGGCACCTGTCCGATTGCCGGTAGTTCCCACGCGCCCGTGTAAGTAGCAGCGACGAGCTGAACACGATCGGCCCATGGGCGCATATCGAAGCCGCCGAGCGCGTTGGGCTGGCCGCGCGTGATGGGCTCGTCGGCCGCACCATCGGCGATAGCAGAATCGCGGGCGTCAGCGCCTATGGTAGTTGCGATGTGATCGGCCGGCCCTAAGGTCAACAACAGGGCGCGCGCGCCGTGCATGAGGTTGAACATGCGCGCCTCCCCGTTCGGTGTGCTCAGGTCGAGATCCGGAACGCGCCTCCCCAAGAGTGGATGTTTGTCTTTTGCCTCGACGTTGCCAAGGTCGTAGCGAATATCTAGGCCGGCCATGTTCGCAGCCAAGTGTCTGCGAGGGTCATCCATCGTCAGGAGCTGAGACATCGTCTCGCCCAACGCTTTGGTTCGCTCGTCGGGACGACGAAGCGCGACAAGCGCCATAGTGTTCCTTAGCACGCGGGCACCAACCGGGTGGCGCTCGGCATGGTAGGTGTCAAGGAGACTGTCCGGCGAAATGCGCTTCACCACCTGCGCAAGTTTCCAGCCAAGGTTCACTGCATCCTGCACGCCAGTGTTGAGACCTTGGCCGCCCACCGGCGGATGAATATGCGCGGCGTCGCCAGCCAGAAAAACCCGCTGAACGCGGTAGGCCGCGGCCTGGCGGGTCATGTCCGTGAATCGGGAAATCCAGGTGGGGCTGTGGATACCGAAGTCAGTGCCATAGATGGAGACCAGCGCTGCGCGGATATCGTCCAGGGTCGGGTCGACGCCAGACTCGAGGTGGCGTTCGGTCAGGACCAACCGCACGCGGGGTCCGTTTTCCAGCTTGCCGATTCCATGGCTGCCGGCAGCGTCGTGGCGAAAGCCGAATGCCGGTTCATCGGCCATCTCGGCCTCGGCAATCAGCCAACTCATTGTTGGCTCCCAACCCGGAAAGTCGATACCGGCCGACTTGCGGACCACGCTGCGTCCTCCGTCGCAGCCAACCAGATAGTCCGCACGCAGGGGACATCCGTCAGATAACTCGACATGGACGCCGGACTCGTCCTGTGCAAAACCTGTCACTTCGCGCCCGCGGTAAATCGGTACCGCCAGCTCGCGGACCCAGCCACCCAGGATGCGCTCGATATGGTTCTGCCATAGCCCCAGCAGGTATCGATGCCGGGTGGGACAGTCGCTGATGTCGAGGGGAACGTGAAAGTGCACGATCGGATGTTTTTGTCCTTCCGACAGGAATCGATCGACGATGCCCCGCTGATCCAGTATCTCGAGCGCGCGTGGATTCAATCCGCCTGCGCGCGAACCCGTGAGCTCGTGATCAGGGCGCCGCTCGACTATGGCGACGTCGATCCCCGCCAGGGCCAATTCGCCCGCCAACATCAGACCCGTCGGACCGCCCCCTGCAATCACTACCGCATGCCTGGTCATCTCGTGACTCCTGTGTCTCCCAGCGGGCGGCGATGCTGCAGGACAGGGCCCGCCTTACGGCAAGCCCCCCTGGAGGCTATACTCTGAAGTGGGAGGTGCCGGGACCTGCGATCCGGCGGTCGATTTCGCGTCTCCCCGTCCTGCTCAGCCCGTCCGGGTGCGAAAACGGGGGTCAAGCTACCCAATTGGCTTGAACGTCTGTGCCGCGACCCCATCTTTCGTGGCATCCCGAAACGACTTTGGTATCCCTATGCGGCAGGACAAACTCACCAGCAAATTCCAGCAGGCGCTGGCCGACGCGCAGTCGCTTGCGCTCGGACGTGACCAGCAGTTCATGGAACCGGCGCATGTTCTGCTGGCCATGCTCGACAGCCAGGGCGGTAGTGTCCGGCCGTTGCTGTTGAAGGCTGGAGTTGATACCAACAAGCTGCGCTCCGAGCTGCAGGCGCTGCTCGACCGTCTGCCGAAGGTGGAGGGGACTCCCGGCGAGATTCACATCTCGAACGACCTGAATCGGCTCCTCAATGTCACCGACAAACTTGCCCAACAGCGCGGCGATCAGTTCATATCCAGCGAGCTGTTCGTGCTCGCTGCTTTCGACGATCGCACGCTGGCCAACGCGTTGAAGAACGCCCGTGCCATCAAGGGCGCCGTTGAAAAGGCGATCGACGATGTGCGCGGTGGCGAGAAAGTGAATGATGCAAATGCGGAAGAGAGCCGCCAGGCGCTCGAGAAATACACCGTTGACCTGACCGCGCGTGCCACGGCGGCGAAGTTGGATCCGGTCATCGGGCGGGACGACGAAATCCGCCGCACCATCCAGGTTTTGCAACGCAGGACCAAGAACAACCCGGTGCTCATCGGCGAGCCCGGCGTGGGTAAGACCGCGATTGTTGAAGGTCTGGCGCAGCGCATCGTCAATGGCGAAGTGCCGGAAGGCTTGAAGAACAAGCGCATTCTCGCGCTCGATATGGGCACGTTGATTGCCGGCGCGAAGTTCCGGGGCGAGTTCGAAGAGCGCCTCAAGGCTGTGTTGAATGACCTTGCCAAGAACGAAGGTCAGATAATCCTTTTCATCGACGAGCTGCACACGATGGTCGGAGCCGGCAAGGCTGACGGCGCGATGGACGCCGGCAACATGCTCAAGCCCGCACTCGCACGCGGTGAGCTGCACTGCGTAGGCGCGACCACGCTCGATGAATACCGCAAGTACATCGAGAAGGGCGCCGCGCTGGAGCGCCGCTTCCAGAAGATCCTCGTGGGCGAGCCCA
>JAFEDS010000037.1 GCA_018241505.1 Pseudomonadota bacterium
CCCATAATTAAAGGGAAACGACAGGTGTGCCGAAATGACGGGACTGGGCTAGCAAGAGCGCGGCCGGCTCTGTGAAATTCGACGGTGTCTTTGAGCAGAAACCTGCTGTTGCGCTCCTGTATTTTTTAGACAATAACCCCCTGTTCTGGCGGATCCTCTACGGTGATGTCGGTAACGATATCAAGCGGATGGTCGTAGTCGACCTGGACGAAAAATTCGACACCGCCTCCTCCTCCCTGGTCCGCGTGGGGAACTACGTTCTTCACGTAAATCGTTGCATCGCCACGGTGCTTGGATATTCCGTCCAAGGGTGACCCCAATCCTCCCGGCAATGGATTCGCTTCACTCGCGGAGATATGTACCACGGACTTGGCATCAATCACGCCTGCCCAGTTGAAATTTCGCCAGCCGGATGAAACTCGCGGCCAACGCACTCGTACTGTTCGACTCATGGCGCTCCTCCTGCTGTAGAGACCTACACTGAGAGACGAAATCCGCCTGTTACAGATAAATCTGTACCTACTTAGCTACATATCGCAGAACCGGTCGCATCGGAGCTTAGGCACCGCGACAAAATGCGCCCGAATGCAGCGGTCACGCATCCGGGCGCCGACATAAACAGCCCAGCTCAGAACGGGACATCGCTGTCCTGCAATCCTTTGTATTCACCGTTTGTCGGTGCAATGCCCTCTCCGATTTCAATCGGGAGGACCTTGAGGCGATGTGTGTGAATGAGGCTATCGGAAGCGAGATCCCACAGGAACTGACCCTCAGCACCTTCGGCGGCGGACCAGTACGGAAAGCGCCTCTCAAGCAGAGCGGCACACAGCCGACTGAATTCCTGCTGCGCGTGCTCCGGCGGATCGAATGCGACGTACTTTCCCTTTGCAGTGAGCAGGACAGGCTCAGCGATCCTCTGATTGCCGAGCACCCCTTCGTAGTCAACGCGTACGGCATCGACCGCCGGCGCCAAAAAGTTCTCCCTCAGTCCCGGCACAAACTCGGAAACAAGGACGATCTGGCCGTCGCTGGCCATCCGGTCGCTGGTTGAATTACGCATTTCGATCTCCGATTCGTGGGCTGGATTGCCCGCGATACGTCGTCCACCGCGCGCGCAAGCTGTCATAAGCCCGCCCGGCGTCTTCGCCGGGTCGCGCGTTCCTCGCGCGACGTTGACAGCGAGCACGGGGTGGTATCGTTCGCGATAAAGGCAATCCAAACCCACACCGGCGCTGCGTGCCGTCGTTGTATGAATCCAAAGAAGTGGATGTGAGACTAGACCACCAGTCTTGCGGGGCGCTGGAGAGCCACGCGCCCCGCAAGAATTTCGAACGCCTTACGTTCGAGCGGTCCGTCCCGCGTGGTAATCACGAACCTTGGCCCGCCACTCTCGGCATGTCACAGGTGCGATGTTGAGTAATCGAAGCGGGCAGTCGTAGTAGAAGGGATGCATGCACTCCTCGACTATCTTGTAACCCCAGCCTCCATCGGGTGGTTCAAGGAGAAACCCCGCGATGAGATTCTGATTGAGGACATCCTCTGTCACGACTGCCCAGAGGATGCTCCCGCATACCTCGTAGTCGACAGGACGGTATTCGGTGAGCAACTCGCGAACGACATCGTCCTTGGTAGCACCTGGTATGACGATCCAGCCCATGGAAATCTCCGATGTGACCCAGGCGATTTGCCTGAGCCTGCGATGTGCATGCCGCAGTCGGGCGATCCAGACTCGCAAAGCGACTCCGCCGAGCGCGCCCTGGCGCGAGGGTCTGGATCGCGCGAATCGGCGTGCTAAATTGGGCAGGCAGGCAAACGACAACCCTCCTCATGGGTCGTCAAAGGAATTGCGTGACCGATATTTCCGGAAGCTTGCGACCTGGTGGAAATCCGGGGAAGGCGCGTTCCTGCCCTCCCCGGAAAGTAATCAACGTATGCGCGTCACGAAACGCGAACCCAGTGCATGATGATTTGGAGCGCCTCGTCGTACGAATGCACAGCACTCAACTCGTCCCAGAATGCGCTGATGTTTTCATCTGACACGTCCCCCTCCTTCAGCCCTCTTTGTACCCGACCGAGAATCGAGAACACGTTTCCCTCCTGACCAGTGAGCTGGACACACACATTCGGAAACTTTGGAGTTGAAGGTTCGTCGCACTCAGGAGGGTCGTAAGCCCAGAAATCGGTTTCATATCCCCTGGATCGCGCTTCAGCGAGTATCTCGAACCACTCATCGTCCGTGATCCTCCATTCAATGTCCTTGTGGTCTTCCCCAAGTAACGAAACGTCATCGTTCGTATCGACCACGGTGATGAGCTGATCGCGCAATTTAATGGTGAAAGTACACATGATGCGTCTCCGGGTATGGCTCTCTGCTTGGGCGGGATTGCCCGGTACCGGAGGCATCACGCCGCAGTCGAGTTGTCCGGAGCGTCAGCCGGCCCGTCTGCGGGCCGGGCGCGCGTCCTCGCGCGACTCTGGACGGCGAGAACGGGCGTGTTAAACTGACGCGGGACAGGCAATCCCGCCATCCAGTTCAGCCGCGGAGCTTGTACTGCTTGGTAACGGACTTAACAGTCAGATTGTCCGACCCACGTGCTTGGGGAAAGAGGACCTCGAGCATGGGTTAGACGCCCGAGGTCACCGAATGCGCTCGTCAGGCACGTAGTCGGATTCGGATCCACTCGCAGATACGCTCCGCATCGATGCGTCCGCCATCCGCTGGCATGTGCTCAATGAACTCCCGCTTAAAGTCCTGGTGGTGCTCGATAGCAAAGCGACTCGCGACACCCTTCCAACTTCTCAACGGATCGTCGTCACGCTGGTTGGCGCCCCAGCGCTGAACCGACTCAGGACGTGGCGGAATAAAGGCGTTGAGAATGTTGAGAGCAAGATCAGCAGCGCCCTGCCCTGGCGTGCCACACTCATAGACGCTCACTGGACGTGGCATGCAGGTTCGCGCGAAGTTTGACCGGATCGGGTTCGATAGATTGTCGGTGGCGTGTTCGCGCCAAATCACGACGTCCTGGTAAAAGGGCTTGCTAAAGCGTGGGAGGCGAATACGCTGCGGTCGTGATGTTCTCCGACCCGGCGGCTTTCGAGATTTCTTCATGGCTGACGTCCTTGAATCTCGCAGGCGGGACTGCCTGCGCCATCGAGGCGCCGCGCCGCAGCGGAGCTGTCGAGAGCCTTGCCGGCCGTTTCCTACGGCCGGGCGCACGTCCTCGCGCGCGCTCTCGACAGCGAGAACGGCGTGGTACGCTGGCGCGGCCCAGGCAGGTCGCCAGTTATCTCAACCAGTGAGGCGTTCCGAATACAGCCGCTGAAGAAGAATTAAAAAGGCCTCCCGAGGCACGGCACCTCGGGAGGCGAACAACATCAGATCAGATTCCTTTGTGAGTCATCACATGCTCATGTTGCAAAGTGTCTGCAGCCAAGTCCCATTCGAAGTGACCCGAAGCTGCGTCCGTCATGGCCTCCGGGTAACGCCGCTGCAAGATCGACTGCAACGCCCGACCAATCGCTGTAGTCATGGTGGCTACAATCTCCACTGCCTCAGACAGCGACGGCTCGCGTTCGCCGATGAGCACCACTGAGATACTTTTACGGTAATACGGCGCATATACCGTGTGTATGCCGAGCCCTCTCAACTTCTGCGCCACCAACGGCAGAAGCTCCGACATTCGCTGCGCCGTCGCCGGAGCATGATCGGCTCCGGAATCGTGGTTCTGAGTAGTTTTAGGATCGCTCATGACATTTCTCCAACTGTGCGGCACGCCGCAGCGCGCCCTGTCGAGAGTCGGGCGGTCCCTCGCCCGAAGCGCGCTTCTTGCGCGCGATCTCTCGACAGGCGCGACCGGCGTGGCACACTTGGCGGGCGTCGGCAATTCATGCCCTGGCCGAACGGGCGCGGATGCATGGAGCATCCGCACCCAACCCCTGCAGTTAGCCTTCCGGCGTCCGGAGCACATCAGGTAGCCAGCCAATGCTCGCCATGCGTTCCTCCGCAAGCTGCGCCGCGTTATCTTTCTTCAGAAGACGCAATGCGCCGGCAGCCTCCGGTGAGACGGCCTTGCTTACGATGTTGATCACACGTTCCTTCGGGATGCGCCCGAAATAGTTGGCGGCTGTTGCCGTCCACCATTCACGCATGTCGAGCCCTGCTGCTTTGACAAGCGCGCCGCTCGCGCCGGAATCCTCGTCGTTCCGCACATCATTCAGTGTTAACGCCACACAGAATGCTAGGAGCGCAAGTACTTCCGACTGCGGTTGCTTCATTAGCCACGCAAAGAGAGCGTCTGCCTTACGAGGCAGTTGCGCTTTGAGTGCCGCCCTGCGCTCAGCGAGTATCTTGTATGCCTTCGCCTGCTTGATGTCCTTAGCGAACCGATCCAGCTCAGATTGTTGCGGAGCGATCTGTACCGCGCTGTCAGCGCGCGAGTACATCGAGAACGTCTTAATGATCATTCGATGAGTCAGTGCCAGCAGCGCAACGTCTGGTCGATCTGCCAGCACCGCCTGCAATGCCATCGTCCGATGCGCGGTCAGTTCCAACAGGAGCGCTGCCGAGTGCGTCCGTTTCGCAGAGGCGCTCTTTCCATCAGTATTGCTTTCAATGACTTTCTTCTCCTTCTGAATCCGCTTCTTATCAGCGGGCCGGAGCAGACCACGCTCGATGCGCAGCTTGCCGCTATTAGGGTCGATAGTCACAATCGCCCCTGCGATTCGCTGCTGTTCAGGATGAGGCTGCTCACACGCTGCAATGATAGTTTGCGTCTCCGCCTGAAGCGTTAGGTCGAGTTCCCTCAGCTCTGTGAGCCGTTCGTCGCCTTTCTCAAGCGACGTGCATTCTGATTCGAGTTTTTGGCGCTCCTGCGCGATGGCTTCGAGCCGGGCAGCTTCCTCCGGTGTGTAATCGCGCTGCACCGTCTCAACTCGCCCAAATGTTTGAAGCTCCGAGAAATCGAGCTGCAGTCGCGATTCTGTCCAAGTGCATCCTTCCTTCTTCAGCTTTACGGCGGCCTTCTCCAGCTTCTCCGTGGCGAGTTTCGTGAGCAGGCGAACATCCATGATGTAGCCATGGGCGTCATCTCTGAAGAGGTCGGGCCGGATTGCTCCACCCGCTTTCTCATACGCGGCAGCACCGACGAATCGGGCCAGTGCTGCGGTCAGCGGCAACTCATCCGCAATCAGCGCTCGGCGCAGCCACTCTGCTGGGGGTGCACTGTCGTTGTTGGGCATACTCGACCATGCTACTCGTTGCTGCTCATGATCGTCGGTGAGCGCGAATGCCATCATATGATCAATTTCCAACGTGCCGTTTCGATACATGTCTAGAAATTCCGGTGCAACATTCGCGAGTTTGAGCCGCTTTTTCACCTCGACGGGTTTGATGCCACGATAGGCGGCGATGTACTCAATAGATCGTCCCTGCTCAACCAATTTCCTGAACGCAACGAACTCATCGGCGGGGTGCATCGGTTGCTGCTTGTTATCCGAGAGCGACAGCTCCACCGCCCGATTTGGGGTACCTAGTTTGCACCAGATCGGCTCATCGGAGGCGATCTTGCCTTGTCGCACCCGCTCCAGTTGCGCAAGCCTTCGACCTTCACCCGCTGTTACCAGATACTCGCCGGTCTCTGCAGCCTCACGTTCCAGGATCAACGGATAAAGTTGTCCATCGGCATCGATCATTGCCGCCAGCTCTGTAATGTGCTCACTCGTGTGCGGCACAGTTCGAACATTGTTGGCGGATTTCTTGAGCAAGTTCAGCGGAACCCACACCGACCCAGACTCATCAGGGGCGCCGATTTCTACAAGATGGACGGAAGGACTGACCTGCCCAGTTACATCTTCATTTCGAGTAGCCATGAATAAACTCCTGAGTGTGAAATCATGCGGCGGTACTGCCCGCACATTCACCCGGAGACCTCGCCCTCGGGCCTCACCGACGCTGACGGCGGTTGGCCCCTCTGAAAATCCGTGCGGCCGTCTTCGGCCCCTTAGCAGCGCGGCTTTGCGCGCTGGCGCGGATTTTCGGGAGCACGGACAAAAACTAAAGCGCGCGGCAGCGCACGCCCGCAGGTCCCGTGCCGCGTCTGCGCGGGCGCGGGACCTGCTCTTAAAGAGTGATAGTCCGCTTATGAGCCAGGTGAGGGAGGGCGAGCCCGGCGCTTACCAGTGGTGCTCTTTGAACAGAGCGGACAAAAGCGCGGGGTATTCTTCGCGCGTTTGAGATTACGCTCGAAGTGGCGATCCCCGGGATGTGTAAGCGCAACCGTGTACCCGATACCGGCGAGTTCAATGGCGAGCATCAGCCGCGAGCCTTGTCCAGCGCGATGACGTTCGAGGCGCTGCTCAAGGGTGCCGTCAGCGCAATAGCCGACATAATGCCTCGCGTGGTGGTAAGGCACATCAAAGTGCAGTATGT
Source organism: Pseudomonadota bacterium (assembly GCA_018241505.1). Taxonomy (GTDB): domain Bacteria; phylum Pseudomonadota; class Gammaproteobacteria; order Steroidobacterales; family Steroidobacteraceae; genus 13-2-20CM-66-19. The sequence continues at coordinate 6,428 of JAFEDS010000037.1, forward strand.
AGATCATGATCCGGCTCCGTGTGTTGACATGCTCACGCGCGAATCGCGCGTCAACACACGGAGTCGGAGTCCATACAGACGTACGCACTGAAAGCATGTACAAACCGCGCAGGAGATTGCACGCGCCATGCCGGTTCGTCCGGCATGGCGCGTGCCAGCGACTAACTACTCGCCTCCGGAGAAGCCGGTGACGCGGCGTTGATCGTAACGGGCGGCTCGCCCCATTCCGCGGCGACCTGGTTTGCCGCCTCCAATACCTGAGTGGTCACAAGCCCGCATACAAGCACACGGTCGTGCTTGTGGAGAATTGCTCTCAGATGCTCCTGATTCTCCCTCGTCGCAAAAGGTCCAAAGTTGTTGCGGCGCGCGCACTCACAAAACTGCGTACGCCAGTGACGCGAGCCGCGTTCAACGCAACCCGCGATGAAGCGGGCCAGCGCCAGGACTTGTGAATCGCTCAGTCGATCGATGGATTTCATTGGATGCTCCACTAACACCGGCGGAATGCCGACGCGAGAGCGGCTCCACGCCGCAGCGAAGCAGTCCAGAGCCGAAGCCCCACGCCCGCGTGGGGCGCGCGCCTCCGCGCGGCTCTGGACGGCGAGAACGGCGTGATACGCTCACCCGCGAACGGCATCCGCTAACCGATGTTGCAGTGAGAGGAACTGCACGGCCCGATCGGAGGATTGGAAACGCTCAGCTCAATGAGGCCGTCCCTGCGCGTGTGGTCGTGTTTATCGAATCAACATTTCCCTGACTTTTTGCGGGCAAGTACAGGAGAAGGGGCGGGCTTTCCTGAAGCCTGCGCCCCTCCTGATACCCAGGCACTCGCGCTAGAGCAGCTCCCTGCCTTTATGGATTGAAACCAGATGGGCCGCCATCTGCTCCACATCTCCGTGGAAGCGATCCGCCGTCGGCACATCCCAACGCATAGTGAACCAACGTCCGGCGAGATAGACACCACACAGTGTTGGGTCAGATGCGTAAGCGTAAGTGAGCCCGTCGACAGTTACAGAGCCGAGATACATCTCGCCCGGCTCGGTCAGAATTGGCTTTCGGCGACGTACAATCTTTATCATGGGGAAACTCCTCGAAGTGCCTCGGGCGGGATTGCCCGCCCCCCCCCGGCGGCACGCCGCAGTCGAGTTGTCCGGAGCGCCAGCCGGGCCGGGTCTTCGGCCCGGGCGCGCGTTCCGGCGCGACTCTGGACAACTCGAACGGCGTGCGAAGATGGCGGGGCCAGCAAGACCTCCTTGAGTTCCGAGGGCGCCGCTGCTCCAAGGAAGTTTGATCGGATATACAAACTCCCGGGATTCAACGCAACATCACAGGAGGCGCCCCGCTGAACGCGGGGCGCCGAGGTCGACATTCGCGATCAGCCCCGCGAGCTTTCCGCTTCACGAATGAGCTTCTCGACTTGGTCGAGGTGCGTCACGACCTCCTTCGGAACCCTCAGTTTTCGTGAATGCAGTTCGAGTACCCACTTACGCAAACCCCGAAACACCGCCTGATTCAGGACCCCACTGTGCGAGCAGGTTGCGTCGTGATAGCGTGAATAGAACTCCTGATCGTGAATATGAGAACCAACGTCCGAAGTGTCATGAAGGAACTCATGTACGAGCAAGTTCGCAAGACCGACGAAACCTCCAATGCCCTGGTTCATGAGCTGGATCTGGCGGCGCTCGACGATCACCTTGGACCGACCGTCTGTCCACGCTTCTGCGACGTCGGAAGCGCCCAGCCAGATGTTTCGATACGGGCTCTTGCGGTCGAGGATTTCCTGACCCTTCATTGCGCGACTGACGTCGTCAGCCATGAGCCTCAGTGCCGTAAGGGCGGCCAGCTCAGGCTTCGACAACTCTTCGTCTTTGAGAACATCATATCCCTCCCGAAGTGTTGGAACGGCGTCTCCCAGGTCCTCAATGACGCGCAGCCGACTCATACAATTACTCAACCACGTGGTTCCCTTCGACTGCGCCAGCGCGTTAACCAGTGCTCCCTGAAACTCGCGAACCGTCTCAACTCCAAAGCGCTCGAGGGTGAGCGGCGATACGACGAACGCAAGCCTGTTCGTGTGTGCGCGCTCTCCCATTTGGCTCCCAGCGTCGGCGGTTGTCAGCGGAGCCTGCTGTCGCGGCCCGGTGGCCAGCGAGTCGATGGTGTGCCCGCGACCCACGATGTCAGTCACGAGCTTCACCGCCTTGATATCGCCATAGTCCATCTCACCGGCGACGAATCGACGCGCGACATTCTGAAGCTCCACTTCCGTCATGCGGGTCCTCTTGGACTTGATACGATCGTCGGATTTAGCTTGCAGCACCTTCCGGATCCGCTTCCAGACTTCGCATTCCGCGACCAGTACATCGTTGCGTGCCATGTTGACAGCCAGCCGCACGCCTGGTTTCGTCACCACAGTTCCACCGCAGCCAAATTGATAACCGGGGTAGCGTCTGACCAGCACACCCAAGTTGTAGACGGCGAGTTGCCCGATATCGGATGTCTTGATCCAGGCGTCGGCCGTCTCGTGATCCCACTTTTCCTGTGCGGCAACCTTGTTGATGCGCTTACCGTTGAGAGTGACGGGAATCTGTGCATAGAGTGCCAGGTCCGTCAGTTCGCGCTCAAAGGCGGCCAGTGCTGATGTGAGCTGGCGATCGTAGAACTTGCCCTCAATGTCTACCCCCTTAACACGTGGCAAACCTTCCTTTAGTCGGTAGTCGATGCCGCGTCTCTTGATGTCTACATCCATCTCGAATGTCTCGGTGCGCCAGACCGTGGAGCAGAAAGACCAGAGCTGTCCCCGACCTATCCCGAATTTGCCGTAATCTCGATCTCCCTCTGCGTGCGGGAAGCCGAACACTTCAAACCATTGCTCGATCTCGGCGCGTGTACGAAAGCCCTTTCCGTCATCCTGAATGCGGATGGTGTTTGCGTCGACAGTGATGTCAACTCGTGTGGCGTGAGCATCAATGGAGTTCATCACGCATTCCAGCACCGCTTTTCCTAGCGAACCGGCCTGCGCAACTATGAGGCTATAGATGATCTCCGGATGTACGCTGAAGCGACGTGTCTCGCTCATGGGATTTCTCCAACTGCGTGGGCGGGATTGCCCGCGCCGAAGGGCTCACGCCGCAGTCGAAGCAGTCCGGAGCGTCAGCCGGCCCGTTCCCGGGCCGGGCGCGCGTACTCGCGCGACTCTGGACTGCGAGAACGGCGTGACACAATGGCGCGGCCAGCAAACCGCCCCTCCCCCCGGGATCAGCCCTCTCAGCAGGGACTGGTGCGCGATTTCCTGTTGGTTCTGACGCCCCGTCGCTGGCAAACAAAGTAGAAAAGCCCGACCGTGCGGAGCACGGTCGGGCCTGGCAGTGCCTGCCTATGCAGTCCGAAGGATGGTCTCCAATACTCCGCGAATGCGCGAGTACCCGGCATCCTCCAGTGCCTTGAAAAGCATCATCACTGACGTGGCGTCCCATTTTTCCGGCACCGAGTAGTCCTCCCACAATGACTGGGCCATGATTTCCGCGAAGTCCATGTTGGTGAACGTTTGCGAACTGTCTTGATAGGCAAGGTTCGCGATCCCATGCGCCTTCAGATTCCGCACTTCGCACAGGTTATGAAAGAGTGCGAGAACGCAATTGTCGTGGCTCGCATCGATGGGATCGCCGAGATGATAAGGCCGCTTGGAGTAGTTTCCTCGGACGAGAGCGTTGAGAAAGATAGTGTTGATGTCTAAAAGATTCGATCCAAATGAAGTCTCGAGAAACCGAATGCCTTTAATGGTGCGTATAAATACCGTGCATTTCCGCGTATTAGTCGTAGGATCAAATACAATGGAAACACTGGAGTCCTGCGAACGCACCACAGCGCTCGCTCGCGTAATGAGAGAAGTCATGTTGGTGATCCGTGATGTCTCGAGGCGGGATTGCCTCGCGCGCGGAGCGCTCACGCCGCAGTCGAGCAGTCCAGAGCCGAAGCCTCACGCTCTGCGTGGGGCGCGCCTCGGCGCGGCTCTGGACGGCGAGAACGGCGTGTTAAGATCGAATGACCCGCAATCCCGCACCGTGCGGGGCGCTGGAGCGTGCAACACAACAGCAAGGGCGAAGGCTGCACAGACGATTCACCGCCTATGCAGCCATTGACGATTCAGTGGCCGGAGGCGATGTGCCATTCGCGTTCGGCCCGAGCGTAGAAGTCCAGCGGAAGAGCATGCCCCTGCTCTTCCATCCAAGCTCCGAAGTCCGCGAGCGCAGCCGTGAACCGGTCAGCTCGGCGCGGCGAGTTACCTTGCCGGGCGAGGCATTCGCGCGTGTATTTGCAGTACTGCGGCTCCAGCTCGATCCCGAGATAGCGGCGCCCTGCTTCCGCCGCGGCAATAGACGTGCTACCGGACCCGGAGAACGGATCGAGCACCAGGTCGCCGGGGCGTGAAAAGGACTCGATCAGAGGCTTTAAAATCGAGACGTCCTTCTGGGTCGGATGCACGCGATTCCCGCTGTAATGCCACTCCCGTACGTCTGAGATGGGTTTCTCAGGTTTTGCCGGGCGACCCTTAGCCAAGAGGTAAGCCTGTTCATGCCGTGACTCCAGAAAGCCGCGGCTGGAAGCGTACGACTTGCGCCAGACCAGATGACCAACCGGGTAAAACCCTGCGCTGCGCCACGACCGAAAGAATTCATCCACGTGATTCCAACCATAAAAGGAGATGCAAAACCGGTTCTGCTTGAGGACACGGTATACATCCCCGAATGCGGCGAGCACCGGCTTCAGATCGTCGTCATTGGCGACTTTCCGGCCGCGGCGGTCGATGTATCGAACGCCATACGGCGGGTCGGTCACGACAAGGTCAATTGACTCGGAGGGAATTTGTGGAAGCACCTGGGTGCAATCACCCTGAATGATCTGGTTCTCCATCCACATGGCACGTAACCCCAATGAACACAGGCGGCTTGCCTGCAGTCGCAAAGGCAAGCCGCCAGCGTTCAAGAGATGCCGTGCTATGTAAGGAAGCCCCGTTCGATATTGGCATGAGCCCGAAGCCAACAAGGCTTTGGCGGAGTCGCGTACGTCTCCGCCGCCATAGCAGCGCAGGTTCTGGAGGAACAGCTCGCGATTGTCTAGCGCGGTCGCGTTCCACGGACAATCGCGAGAGCGTCTTCGACCAGGACAGTTGCATCGCGAAACCGATACGCCTGTTCGACGCGCTCACCTTTGGATTGACCGCTGTCTGTATGGGAAAGCCAGTCATCGAAGTGCAGACGTTTCAACCAGAGCGCTAGCTCCGCTGCCTGCGCTTCTGTTAGATCGACTGTTAATCGGACGATGTTAGCTGTATTCACGGCAGCTCTCCATTTGGGCGGGATTGCCCGCGTTGCCGAAGACACGCCGCAGTCGAGTTGTCCGGAGCGTCAGCCGGCCGGCTCCTCCGGCCGGGCGCGCGTCTCTCGCGCGACTCTGGACAGCGAGAACGGCGTGGTAGGATTGCGCGGGCAGGCAGGCCGCCTTCCTTTGGAGGTGCCTCCCATCGCTCTTACCGCTGATCAGCCGGGCCAAACATTAAGGCCCTGCGGTCCACTGAGCGACGTGGGGCTGGGTGTCACTCCTGCTCATTCCGGCGTCCTTGCGGGTGCTGGCGCCGTCGAGCGCTTCTCCTCCAGTTGATCCATCACACGTCTGGCTTGTTGGGCGGCGCCTGGCGGCAGCGGCGCGGGCTCGAATCGTTCAAATGCAAGAGCCAACCCTTCGCGGGCAAGCCGCATAAACACCTCCCGACGCTCGGGATCCTTGATCCGGGCGTCGCCCGTCTTCTTGAACGCATCCAGCACCCAGAAGAATGGCAGGAGATCCGGTTGATTAACGACAGCATCTCGGCGCGAAATCGTCGGGTCTTTCAGCGTGCGGGCTCCGAAAGCGCGGCGATCAAACTCATCGAGGCGCTCCACGACCCAATGCGGACGCGGTGTGTCGTATTGCCGGGTGGCGACCACGACCCCATTCACCTGCTTGCGGGCAACGACGGAGACGGGATCCAGGTTGTTCTCCCGAATGCCGATAATTTCGCCCAGCTTCGGCTTTGTCTTCGATTCTGCGAAGGCACGCTCGAGCCCCTTACCCCACAGCGTCTGCGGGCCGTGTTCGGTCTTGAGTGTGACGAAATAGGAAGGGGGTCCCTTCGAGTGAAACTCATAGTTCGCCCTGGCATGCTCGAGAAGTTGACCGACATAGAGTCGATCCTCGCGTGGTCTCGGGGGCTCGCCGGCATGGTGAGGGTCACGATTTGCCATACGTGCTCAACGAAGCGGAGACATCTCGGGGACGTTACGTTCACGTTGCGCACCGCGCTCGATATCGCGATCACGGAGCGCAGGCGTGTAGAGTGGAGCTCCCCGTTTGATGTCCCGTGCCATCGAGCGGCGAATGGCTTCTACGAAGCGCTGCTGCTCGTGCGGATCCTGGAAGTTTTTCTGTGCGTAAAGCTCTGCACCTCGTAAAGCGACATAGGTGCCCGCGAGCGCAGGATTTAGGTCGACTGCACGCTTGGCATCAACGGCACGATCTCGAACGACGTCCGCGAGTTGCTCGCGCTCCCGAAAAAACTCCCGGGTCTCAATCAGCCATTCATTACGATGGGTCTTGATTTCATACTCGCGCAGTACCCGTCCCTTATCATCGCGCTCTTTCTTCGGAACGGTGACGGGTTCCCGGCCGGCGTGCGAGACGCCGACCGAATCACCCGGCTTGGGCTGGCTTTTCGACTCGCGAAGCGCCCGCTCCAGATCCTTGCCCCACAGGACGATCTCCTTACCGCGATCCGTCCTCAATTTGACGTAGTACGACATATCCTCCTGAGGGTTGAATTCAAAATTCTCGGGACCGTGACTCACGAGCGTTCCGTAGAGCACTCGTTTGGGCTGCTGGGATGATGCCGCTTCCGGATTTTCAACCGTAGTTCGGTCGCGAGTGCCGTCGCGATTGCGCGCTCGCGTCGCCCGCGGCGCGGTAGCCTCTGGATCCGGAGATGCTTGGCTCTGTGTCTCTCGTTCTGCCTGTCGGCGCCGCGCCATCGTCTGTACGAGGCGTGCTTCGTCCAATGCAGTGGGCGTGTAGCCGCGCACCGGAATCCCCTGCAGGGACGCCTCGTACCAGATGGCACGGCGGAACTCCTTTGTGCCCTCTACGATGTTGATATCCTCCCAGCTGCGCGTGGCTGCTATTGCAACGAAGCTTCGCAAGACTTCCTGGTTTTCACTCCTTGTGGAAAGCTTCGTCCCCATGTCATGAAAGGCGAGATCCCCATTCTCGAAGTACCACTTCTCTTTGATCTGCAAAAATCGATCGCGAACACTGTTGGGAACACTAGTTGTGTCCCGCGCGCCGCCGGACAACGGCGGCGCCTCGGGACCGCGATTGTTTGACGGGGTTGCGGCGACTCCCCCCTCCGCTCTGATCGCACTCTCGCGCGAGGGGTGGTCGCGTCGATCCTCGCGGTCCTTGGGCCCTGGCTGCGGCCGCAGGGTAGTTGGTTCAATGACATTATCCACCTGGGGCGACCGGGATCTCGTGCGTGCCATATCGTTCTCCTATGCCGTCCGCAACGTTGCAAGGAACTCATCGGCCGCCAACTGCAGCTCCGTATCGGTCGGCGGCCGGTCCTGGGGCAAGTGCACTGAATCGAAATTGGCAACGAAATCTTCGAGCACAATTGAGTCCAACTTCTCGATGTCGACGACGTTGGCCTGATGAGTGGCAACCCTTGGAGCATCCATAACTCTGTCCTCCACCTGACTCTCTCCCCGGCGGGCGATCGGCAATGCGGGCGCGATTGTTTGCAATGGCGGCGGCAGCAGTCGCGGGCGGAAACTTCGGTCGGTGAAGTAGCGAATCTTCTTGGCCCGGATGGGGCGCAGCCCCTCATAAAGAATGAGCTCGGTCTCGATGCCGAGCTCCTTCACTTCCTGCGGCAACAGCAGTGGACGCTTCTGTTCGCTCACCGTAATGTTGCCACCGCGCTCGTGAGCTTTTCCTCCGAGCTTCGCGAAACGAGGCCTGCTCACAGACTGCGCTTTCGCCGTAAACGTGCCGAGCTCGTCTGAAATCTCACGAGCGTCCGGAAAGTCCTTCGGAGCGAACAGGATTCGCGCGGCCAGCGATTTCATCATGGTCTCTGCGTTGTATGCGCCGTATACCTCTCGCAGCTGCGCGGGTGTGTGGAAAATGAGGGCAACGCGCACGCCATAACCGGGCAGGTAGCTTATGGCCTCGGCAAGGATCGGGATCTTGCCGAGCGAGGCCACCTCGTCGAGGAAGATCGCTGCCTGATACTTCAGTGATGGGTCATGCTCGGGCAGCTTGTGCGTTTGCAGGCCGAGTGCCTGCTGGAAAAAGAGCGAGAGTACGGGGCGCAATCGATGCAAGTCATCCGGATTGACACCGACATAGATCGTCATTCGCCTGGCCCGCAGCTCCCGCAAATCGAAATCGTTGCCGGAGGTTGCCCGGTCGAGGATTGGATTGGCCCACAAATCCAACCTCGAGGTGAACGTCTTACGAATGGACGAGGCGGTGACAGGGGCCAGGTCTATCACATCGTAAAGTGCGCGGACGCACTCGGGACTCAACGGATGGCGTCCACCTTGACGGCCCTGAACGATGCGCTTCCAGTGGGCCGAAAACCCTTCATCGTCGCTGGCCATGCCCTGGCGAAGAATCTCACCAATTGTCGTGGGCAAGCTCGGCGTCTCGAACAGGTACAATGCGATTCCAACGAACAGGCTGCGGGCAGAGGCGATCCAGAATGGATCAATGCCCGGCGTTTCGCTGTAGAACATATCCGCGATGCGCTGGACGCCATTGATGCGCTTTTCCGGCTCTTCGCTGACATACGACAGCGGATTCCAACGTGCAGTACGACCATCCTCGGCAAGAGGAGCAAACAGATACACCTCCTGTCCACACGCCTTGCGGAACCCAGCGGTAATTGTCCAGTTTTCGAACTTAATGTCAGTCACGATGGCGCTGTCCGGCCAGTTGAGCAGGTTTGGGATTACGAACGAGACGCCCTTCCAGCTCCGGGGCGGCGCGGCGAGCGCAACGCCCTGTTGTCCAGCGAGCATGAGGTACCTACCTCCGTACTCACCCAGAATGAATCCGTCATTCCCGAGCAGACCGGCTGCGGCGACCTCCCGGCGAGTAGCGAACCGAGCGTCACCATGCAAACTGGGAGCCTTGCGCCTGAACGCCAACGCGACGGCCGCACCGACGAGGGCAGTTCCAACACAAGAGCAAATGATGAGCCGCCGTCGCACGAGTTGGTCTGCACCGTAGAAACGCGCGTAGCGAGTGATGGTGAGCGGAGTAGCCGTAAGGGGTGCCATATGATACGACCAGAGGAAAAAATAGCCGGCGATATACTGTGCGGCAGCAACCACGACCAGCGCGAGGAAGACGGCGCCAGCAATGCGCGCGGTCAACCCCCTACCGAGTCGCGGCGAATGCGTTGCGTTTGGCATGTGGGTCGTACCAGATTTCCGATATGAACCGGCGCTGCCGCTCGACGCCAAACTGGATGACGACGTCTACCAGCAAATGGAGCAGGTTCTTGATGTCGGTGCGGGAAAGGTCCTGTCCGCCCGGACTCTGCTTGACCAACAGCATGAGTTGCTCGAAGGCAAGCTCCGCACTTGCAGCATGTACGCTCGTGATGGAACCCGGGTGCCCCGAGTTGACATTGCGCAAAAATTCGTAGGCTTCACCCCCTCGCAGCTCGGCGAGCAGAATGCGGTCGGGCCTCAAGCGCAGGCATGCTTCCAACAGTTCTTTGGGTTTTACCTTCGCGAGACCTTGTTCACCTTTTGAATAATAGAGCCGTACACTATTGGGATGCCTATCGAGCACCAGCTCCCGCGCATCCTCGATAGTGATTAAACGTTCTTCTTGAGGGATCTCGCGTACGAGTGCTTTCGTGTACGTGGTCTTCCCCGCGCCCGTCGGTCCGGACACGATGATGTTCCGGCGAGCAATCACCGCTTTCCGCACGAATTCTTCATACCTCTCACTTGAGAGAAGACCAAGCAGCTCGGTTTCCGCCGCGCTGAGGTCTGTATTGGCGCGTTGAGTTCGATCGAAGATTCCGCGGGCTGTGAGTTCTTCGAGCGACCACACCGTCTCGGACGGACGACGGATGGTAATCACCACGGAGCCTGCGGTGGTCGCCGGCGGCAGCACGATCTGCACGCGCTCACCGCTGGGAAGCCATGCAGAAAGAAGAGGCGAAGTCTCGTCGATGCGTTGTCGAGTCGCGTGCGCAATCAGTTTCGCTAGTCGGTGACACCAGGCGAAATCCGCAAAGGGAAGCTGCTCGCGATGCCAGCCGTCGGCAGTCTCAATGAACGCCTCTTGCGGCGAGTTGATGCACAGCTCTGTGACGTCGTCTGTCAATAGTGGACGCAACGCGCGCAGCGTAAGATCCAGTGAGGAGGCTTCGTAAACTTGGACCGGGCTGGCGACCGCCGCAGGGGCGTCGAGCTGCGGCGAGAGGCGATTAATGGGCTGCGGTGGGGCGAAGTTCATAAACACTCCGGAAGTCAACGTCGCGCGCTACCACGATCTGGATGCGATCGCCGTTATGCTTGAGGATGGTGGGTGGGATGTTGGCGGTGCTTCTGAGCACCTCGGTGGCGACCGACGTGCTCTCCGAGGGATTCAGGATGACGGTGTCGCCATTCCTGGGGCGGGTAGCTTCCTGAATGGCACCCTCGATCACAGACGTTAGGAGCGCAGCCCCGAATCGCTCAAAGAAATGGCGATGTACTTCTCCCGGCAATCCCGTCCGGCCAAGCTCATCTGTGCCTGGGGAATCGAGCAGAGCCACAACACCGTCTGGTGGAGGTGTGCGAGCTTCGGTCCACAACACAAAGACGCGAGCTAATCCCTGTCTTGCTTCACCACGTGTTTCACCAGTCAACTGGGATCCACGCGGGAGCAATACCGTCGAGCCATCCGACCCAAAGGTATCGACAGGCGTAACGCATGTCACAAGCCCCTGAAGACTCGAATCAATCGCGGTTTCAAGAGTGCAATCGATCTTCCAACCCTTCGGGAGCAGAAGGCGTTGCGTAGGCAGCACACGTGCGAACGTTGCAGGGGTGGCGGTGGGCTTTAGAAGTCCCGCAAGACCTTGGTTCCCGCCCATGTTCTCCACAGTGGCGGAGCCCGGCGATGAATCAACACGGCGAGCATCAACCGAGGTCGGACCGGATTGTGAACGCGTCTCGGTATTCGAGTCATCCTCCGCAGAAAACACTGGCCCAGTGAGCCGCCGATCGGGAGGCGGGCCGACATGGCGACCTGCCGCTTCGGGACGGTATGCCATCGGCGCTGCTGGACCCGGCGGTGGCGGCGCAGCTCCCCACACACTCGACTCGGTTGGAGGTGTGGGTACGGTCTTTGGACGCGGTGACTGCAGATGCGGCAAGGGTGGGAGTGTCATCTCGCCTTGAGCTCGCCGTTCGCTAGTGGTGCGCGCACGTTCGCGCGCGTCGTGCGACTTCTGCCACGTATGCATGTAGTACCAGGCAAGGAGACCCATTGTCATCAAAGAGATAAATCCAACTGCGAGTACATTCGTCACCCGAGACTGCATGGACTTCAATCGGTTGACGGACGGTATACCTCGCTCTCCCGCGATTTCTCCGTCAGCCTCAAGTGCCGTATCGGGCGGGTGTGATACAGAGGAGTCCTCCCCGGCATCCGGCCGTTCAGGAGTGCTCACCTCTGCCCTCCTCGGCTCGCTCGTTGGACTTCGCTGGACACTGTTCCAGAGTCGAGGTGCTCGCCGCTGCCTTGATAGGACTTATTTACAATGCAACCCACGAGGCGACCACGTCGCAATACGAGCTGCCTCACAACTCGATGCACGATCACATCGCGATTCGTCACTGTGAAGTTCACGAGCGATTCGGAGCCGTCCTCGTTTCTCAGAAAGACAGCCGGCAGTTCTGCGCGCGGCGAGAAAGTCAGGTGCGTTTGCACGCCATCATCAAACGCCGCCAGGGGCTTCAATTCTGGCCGACCGCAGAACCAGTAGTCGAAGTTGCGTGGGCGCTGCTGCCCTGCCCGACTCAGGGACGCATCGACCCGCTCGGCCGGCGTTGTCTCTGAATCGGTACCAGGAGCATAGATGAACCGAACCACGTAAATCACATCGCCCGCTGCAACATCGGGCACCTTATCCGTCGCGGAGTATTCGATGTAGTAACGCCGCCTGTTGGTGGTAACGGTAAAGTTGGTGCGGGTAGTGCGCACCCTCGGCTTGAAAGTAAACGTGTTCTCCTGAGCCGAGTAACTGATTGCCTTGAGGTCTCCGCCATTGACACCCTTGAACACCTCGTTATTGGCGAATTCGAGGCCAATGTCATAGCCCACGAAGCCATAGAGGCGATAGACTTCATCCGCGTTGTAGGCGGCGCTCCGAATACGCGAGTCGCCGGGACCAGGAGTCGGTGTAACTTCAGCTCGACTTTGTATAGCCGCGAGCAATGCGTAAATGCAGAGCACGCACACACATCCTCTCATCGCTGGCTCCCCGGCACGATTGCGGGCACGGTTTGGACGTCAGCCGACGTTTCCGGTTCAGGGCGAAACTCGAGGATGCGGAATCCGAGTGGATTCCATTGACGTATGCGTGGGTCTTTGGACGGCGTTCCATAAATGTATTGAAGGGTCGCGATCCAATGCGTCGGTGCCTCTTCGATACCATCGAGGCTCCGTCGAATTTTGACATAGCGGACCTGTGCAAGGTCGTTCACACCGTTCGCACGCTGGAAGAAGGTCTCTGATATGACGCGTACGGCAACACTCGTGCCGTCTTTATACAGATTGAGCGGAGAGGACGTGTTCGAGGTGGCCCAAGCGGCTGCCCACTGTTGGTTGCGATGTGGCGAATTGAAGGCACCGCATTCTTCGTAATCGGCTTCCGCAGTGGCCCAAACGAACCGCTCGCAGACATCAACGTAGTGCTGTAACAGGAATCGGGTGACCGTCTCCGCCACCTGCGAAGTCCCGGTGTATTGCGGAACTACATCAACGACGCCGGTCGTCGAATCGACGCGGATAAGATAGGGTGTTACCGATTTAAGGGGACTCAGGAGAGCGAGGGCCACAGCACCGGAGATTGCGCAGAGCCAACCGGCCAGTGCCACGACCCAGGCGATCCGGTGCGTACGCGCCGCAACCGCTGCTCGGTCCGCATCCCACGTGGCAGCCTCTTCAAAGTAGGATACAAGTTCCTTGGCACCACTCATGGTTCATCGCTCTCGGGCGTCGGCTGCTCGTTTGGAGCGTCCTCCTGTTGGGTAACAGGATCTGTAGGGCTCGCCGGCCGGGAGACATTGATGCGCTCAAGGTGCCCAGTGCATCGCGCTTTCGGCTGGCGGTGATGAGCACAGGCGGCGACAACGAGAGTAAGAGCAATGATTACGGGGAGCTTCTCCATGACATACTCCTTCAGCCGCCTTGGATGGTGTTCCGCCGCATACGTCGACGCAGGTATAACGGCAGGGTTACCGGGGCCGTTAGCGCTGCTCGGGCTGCCTTTCCAGCGTAGTACCCACTCTTGCGGCTCACGCTGTCCCAGCGTGAAGTCTCCTTGTCCATCGCGAGGCCCCGAGCGAATTGGCCCAGATGGCGCATGGTCCCCTGCGCGACGCCGCTTACGACGCCAAAGCTCGACAGGGCGATGCCACTTGCAAGCCCTGCGGCCATTGAGGGAACTTGCCGCATGACCAGGAGCGTAAGACCGGCGGCGAGGCAAACTCGCACGGCATCCACGATCTCAATCAGACCCCCTTTCGCTGTGGCGGCGGTCGTCGCCGTTCCAATCACGACGAGCATCAACGCGGCAACCAACACAGCGAGAATCGCAATGAAGGCAAAATTGGCAAGTTGAGCTATCCAGGCCTCCACAAACCGGCGCGTCGTGTTGAAAAACAGGAGCGCGATGAACAAGGGCCCGAGTGCCAAAAGGACGGACAAAGCAATGCGGGATAACGCGAGCAGGAACGTGGTGTAAACGGCAGTAACGCCTACGAAGACGTAGACAGCGACCCCAGCAATGTAAAATGCGAGATTTCCATCTAGGACACCGCCCTTCTTCAGTAGGAGCTCGGCAGTGTCTGAACCCTGGTCCATGATCGTTTGCGCGACACCCACGGGCTCATAGGCGCCGATGATTGCCCGACCCAACTGTGCGGGGGCTGCGAAGAACGTATCGACTATGACATCTCCATAGAGCCACATGTGAAGTCCGACACCCAGAATGAGAGCGAGCATTGCGATCCGCTTCAGACCCTCCATCATGGGTTCCTCAATGCGCCCGAAGATCTGCAACAGTCCCCAGATGAGAACGTACAGGGTGCCGAGTGTTACAAGCGCTGGCTGAATCGCCGTCGCGATCTGAGCGAAATTGTCCTGGATATAACGTGCCAGAAGACCGTTGAGCCAGTTGTAGAAGGGTGTAAAGAATTCCATGACGTCTTCCTGATGGCCAAATAAGCTTCGGCGGCTGGGTGCAGTTCCGTTCTCGGTGTCGGAATCTCGTCGTGCTCTAAGGCATGGTCGCGTTAGTGGGGAACACAAGTGGTTGCAATTCGCGCCGAGATCCGATATCCGCGATCGCCTGCTCCCGGCGCCGGAGTCGGTCAGCCTGCTCCTTCGCGCTCATGGCCTGAAACAACACATTGAGCTTGTTCGACTCGTTGGTGAGCATGCCCTGCTCAACTTGAATGCGGGCCTGTAGATCCAGGATGGCCTTCTGATCTGACGCTCGCGGAATCGCGGTAATCAACTGTTGAAGCGAGTCGAACCGCCCGCTTGAATTCGCAAGCGCCTGCTGGGTGAGCGCCTCGAGAATCGCAGTCGACTCGCGCGTCGCCTCGACGTGAGCGCGATCCGCAGGCGACAATGAGGCGAGTTGGTCGGGCGTCAGCACGGTATTCGCGTCGAGAAAGGCCTGAGCGCTCCCCGAGAACGCACCGTAAGCCGCTCCGGCCGCAGCGAGTGCACCAGTGAGAGCGTTTAAATCCGTCGGCAAATAGTTGCGCCGGGTACCCGCCAGTAATTGTTCCATGCCACGCCCTCCAGTCATCGCTGCATATTCGAGCCGCGCCTGGTCGAGATGCGCATTCATCGTAGTGAGCTGCTGCTGAAGGGTCATGTACTGCTGAACGAGCTGCGCGATGGCACCAACATCGATCACAGCAAACTGTGCGGCGGCTGGTCGAACAGCACCTAATCCGAGAAGGACCGTCAGAAATACGCCGAGAGTGAACTTGGAACGCATTGGGCACCTCATGGATGTGCGTATACGGAGTCGAGTCCCGACAACCCGCCGAAGCGGTCGCAGAATCGACTGAGCCATTGATCAGGATGGGCGCCGAATTCGGCAATGAGTTGGTCGAGTATCTCGACGGTGGTGGCGCGCCCCGAGATCACAGCGAGTTCCGGGTCGAAGCCCTTAAGGTCGAGTTGACAAACGGCTGAGTGTCGTCCGCGCTTCAAAAGAAAGCAGCGCGAGCCAGGCGAAAGCTCCTCCTTGATCAGGTGATATTCGCGCTCGCTGAGCCCGAGGAGGTCAATGTAGTCCTCGCGCGTCGCATCACTCGTTGGGAATAGAATCTTCGTCGGGCTTTGTTCGATGATAGTTCGGCAGATTGGGCTCTCGCGGACATTGCTTGCACTCTGCGCGGCCGCCATGAAGCAGCCCTCCAACTTTCGCATCGTCTGCAGGCTATCTTTGCTCATGGCCGTAAAGGCCGCATCCTGCAACCAGCGAGCGAACTCGTCGACCCAAAACACGAGCCGGCGCCCATCGAGCAGTTGTTGAACCAGATGAAATATATAGAGCGTGACCGGCGGCCGTGTCGTGTCGTTCTTCAGGAAGTCCGTACCATCGAAGCCGAAGATGGCACTCTGGGCCATTCGTGGCACAACAACGTCTTCAGGATTGTCGAAAACCCACGCCTCATCGCCGCCAGTAATCTCGCACCAACGAGACAGCCGCGCGAAAACGCCTTCCGGACTGGTTGTGTCGAGAAACTCGATCAGTCGCGACAAGCGCCGATGCGCGCGCTCCAACGCAAGGGTTCCATGCAACGCCTGATCGAGATCGGCCTGTTCGCGTACGCTCAGGAGCGGCATTCCGGGCGGTTGCACCAAAGCACGGAGCCAACTCTTCAAGAATTGAAAGTTGGCCGGGTTGGATTCGAGCTGCAGAGGATTGAAGCCGGTGGGACGGCCATTTCGCAGGGTAAGATATTCACCCCCTAATGCCAGGACTAGGATTTGTAGGCCCCGGTCCTTATCGAGGACGATCTGGGTGACGTTCTGTCTCGTGAGCATCGTGATCAAGAAGCCGATCACGACCGTTTTGCCGGAACCGGTGGGGCCCACAATGAGCGTGTGCCCGATATCCTTGCGAGTACCTCCATCGGCGTCCTCAGGATCACTCGCGTGCGGCGCGTAGTGGTACGCGGAACCTGAACTGGAAACGAATACCGTCGTGGCTTCACCCCAGTGGTTACCGTCGGGCCGCCCTGTCGCGTAATTGTGGTAAGGAGAAAACCCGGCAAAGTTGCGCGATGTGATCGGAGCCTTTCTTGGGCGGTGCGTGAACGCGCCTGGGAGTTGGCCCCAGAAGGTCTCCTCGAGCGCAAGATCCTCCCGCGCAGTCACCAAATGAGCATCCGCCAGCAGGTCGCGAGCCATCGCGACCCGATCATTGAGCGCTTTCATTCGCCACGTGTCGCTCCTGGCGATACCGTCCTCGACCGGATCCCCCAGGACGAGCAGGCTGAGGTGGTGGTCGCCCATAACCCATTCGCCGCTGGTTAGCGCATCGAGTGCGTCTTTCAACTCTTCAGCCTGTGAGCGCGCAAAGTCGCCGGCATTGGTCAATTGGTTGTATTGACGGGTGAGGAGCGACTGACTGGTCGCCTTCTTGAGAAAGACAAACGACTGGCTGAGCACCAGTGGAAACGGTGCTGAGAGCAGGCTGTTGAGCACTCCGGGCGCGGTTGGAGTGGCATACTCTTTGATTCCGAGCATCGCCCCAAGCCGTGTGTGGGTTGCGCTGCGGAATTCGAGGGTTTCGAGTCCAAAGGACGGTCGGACAGTTCCCAATACTCGATCAAGGGGCGCGCGCGGAAGCGGCATGCTGTGTTGTTCCCCGTCAATTAACCACGAGAGGAACTCCAGCACATGCGAGTAACGCTGTCCGCCCCTCTGATAGAGGCCCAACAGCTCGGGCTCGTAGTGATTGAGGGCGGCGAGCACGGTCTCACAAAGTTTCTCGCAAGCCTCTACGGCTTCGGCGATCTCTTGGCGCAGGCCTTCGGAGCGCGTAGTCGTGAGCAGCCGTGCGGCGAGCCCGGTTGCTACGCCTGAAGTCGGCCGATATACCAGCGAAAGATACAGCTCATTGCGCATGAGGCGCTGACCTGCAATACGCGCCCGGTACCGCTGGTTGAGCGATGCTGCGAATGCATTGGCAAATTGTCCTGCGGGATAGCTATGCTCTCGATGCCGGATGAGATGCGTCCAGATCGCCAGGTTGGGGCTGGCGATACTTCGGTAGAGAACATTCCAGCGCTCGTGCCAGGCGTTGAGCTCTGTTGGATCGGCGCATTCAAAGCTTGCGCCGGAGAGTTGGAGCACTTGCACATAGTGCCCGGCGCGGGTGCGTATCACATTTTCCGATACATGCGCCGTGTAGGGAATGCGTTGCGAAAGTAGCGGTTCCCGACGTAGAAGAGAGGATGTGCGAATCGGACGCATGATGTGATTCCCCTAAACTCGGGCAAAGGGGCGAGCACGGCGACGTCCGCGGCGCGATGGGAGGTCCAACTCGACAGGACTATAGGTACTGGCTCGCCAGAACGAGTAGGTTGAGAGCAGCGCCGGCAACCGTGTGCGACACCACGCGAAGGCGAGCTCGAAGAATTTCGGATCGCGCGAGCAGAGCAACGCGCTCAGACCATGAATAGGGACTGCGATCAGGAACGTCAGGAGATTCTTGGTCATCAAGAATATCTCCATTGTGCAGACCATGTTGAGTATCAATGCGGCGTATGTAACTCCCCACCGCATCGGCGGGCGGGTCGCGCCCAAGAAGACTGGATCGAGGATGATCTCACGTTCGCTGTCACTCATAACGCCCACCCTGCCTAGACTCCAAAGACACCACGTGCCCAGGTCACAATCTGCGGCGCGCCGAAGATGACGCCAATTCCGACGAGTGCACCGATCGGCCAACCCCACGAAATTCGGCCGGTCATTGCGACGACAGCAAGCACCATCACTGCCAATGCGGCGACTGGTGTCGCGATGGCGGTCAGATTCGTAACAAGGCTCTCGGCACCTGTTTGAAAGGGCGATGCTTGTGCAAGAGCCAGTTGCGGCAGCGTAGCCGCTGCGGCGAACGCAATCGTGTGCCGGAAACGCTCTGCGATACGTGCCCGTTTATCACTGTGAGACATAGCCGCTCCCTGATGGAGGTGGTTGGAGTCTCGGTTTGGGGCGATGGATCGCGAGGAGTCGCGAGTCGTACCGTCACCGAGTACGGCTCTATAGAATCATCGAAGAAGTTTGGCCTCGATCAATGAAGGTGCCGCGTTTGCGCATTCATAGGTGTCGCAGGGTTGCACGTGAGACGAGTTGCGATTACCCGCGACTCCCTGCAACATGTTTATCTTCCGTTCTGAGCCGGAAGACCGGAGTCGTCACATGAATGCATCATATGACTCGATACTGGTGCGCCGAGGGATCGCATTGGTGGCCACGGTCGTCGAGTTGACGGTGTGGACGCTGTTACATCTTTCGCGCTTACTCCTGCTGGGGGTTCTCGCAATCTGCGAGCCGATCGTGAGAGTGGCGCTTTCGCTACTCTCGCTCGGCGGATTGTTCACAGCAGGGTTGTATTATTTCGGGGGCTCACCAGGACTGAAAGTCTCGTATGGGATCCTGCTCGCATTTTCTGCCTGCTGCGCACTCGCCTTGGCACTGTATGAGGCGCTCCTTGGCATGCTGGAGCGCTAGCTCAGAGAGCCGGGCCGGCCGCTAGGGTTCGTTACCCGTGTCCAAGCCCTGCAGTTCCCGGCTCACAGCACTCGATTGCGATGCATACGCGCTCGTCGCCGCGATCGGCAAAGCAGAACGAGCAGTAGTGAGGGATGTCCTCGACGCGCCATCCTTCTGCAACTTTACGGGCGCGCTCGACGCTCAAGGCATCGCGTAGATCGGCGCCGGGCCATAACTCTCTGTATTCCAGCGTCCGGCTACATCGGTCGCGTATTACGAGCCAACGCGGCTCTTTAACAGGATTGAGGGGGTCTGTCCGCCCGTGTCGATGTAGAGGTGGCATGGGTCCAAAGAATGCCCCACTCCTACATATCCTCAGCAAGCCTTAGTGGTATTTACTGGATGAAGAGCCGCCCCAGGCACGTGCCTACCAGTCGTTCTCCATCCCCAAGTCGGCCCAGATATGACCAAAATGGAGGTATCGAGGTTTTCTGATTAACTGCTGCGTCCGTTTTGGAGGCAGCAATTGACCCGACGCTCTAGTGCGCAGCAGAAAGCGGTACGAGCCGCCTTCGTCGCTATGCGGAACGCGACGAAGCTCAATCAGCGCGAATTCTCCGCCCGCCTGGGGCGAAATAATAGTTTCGTTTGGCGTATGGAGGTCGGAGAGCGGCGCGCGCAGGTGATCGAGCTGATCGAGACCGCTTGGGCAACGGGTTTCTCGCCGCCATCTGTGATCGAGCACATCGAGTCGGGCCGACCTTTGGTTGTACAAGCCGAGAGCCGAATCGAGATCCCCATCGGGTCGCGTCTCCGCGCATTCATGGCCCGAACGCTCATCGAGGAGATCGTTAAGGCCCGAGAGGCTGCCGAAGAGAGCAGACGCGGGCTCAGCGCCACAATCGGCCGCTCCGACTCATATACCTGGAAGATCGAGAACAGAAAGCGACTGGAAGTCATCGAATTCCTGACGCTCGCCTCTGCATTGGCATTCAATGCGGCAGACGTAGTGGCAACCGTCGCGCGGGCGACCATTGCACGAGCCACTGCCGACGGATAAGGCGCAGGCAGGTCTCTCCCCGTGACCCTGCCGCATTGACGGTACGTTCCTACCGGTTTGGGTGCCCTGTTATCAGCAAGGGCAATTCCCGATGACCATTGGTAGAAGGTATGTTATGTGTTGTTGCATATTATGCACAACAAACCGATGAGATTCACTGACTCGCCGATTCAACGTCGATCAAGGTCAGCTCGCGGGGTACGGCGGGCTGCGCGTAGGCTTGGCTCAGCGTGGGTCGTCGTTTCGCTCTTTTAGTTTGACAGCCACCCAGCGACCTGACTGACTCGACTTCTGCAGCGCGGAGTGTCGCTGAGCAGCCCGGGTCAGGTTTGCCACGGCGAGAAATGACGCCACGGCGCACCAGCCGGATCGCTGTGACGAATCGTCAACATGCGCCGTTCATCGTCCTTGTGCGCAAATATACAGGGGTACGTCGGATCATTCTCGATGGTGCACCCCTCGGCGCGATGGCAATCGACCACGTTGAGAAAAGCCCGCTTGAGATTCGTCCCGACAGCCAACACGGCGATCGATACGATGGCTCCCCCCGACCGTACTCACCACCAACCATTGAGTTCTCCCGGTATCGAGAAACGGGTCGGACTGTGCGCGTCGTCGAATCATTCTCCAAGGTTAGTCGTTTTTCCGTGTGCACAACCTGTGAGTTACGTCTGGATCGAGCGGCTGGACTGGACTATTGCCCCTCGGCGCTCGACATACAATGGCACGATGGCTCAAACACTGGATGACTCAATCACCAGGGCGCGCAAACTCATCAGAACTATCGCCTCCGGTTCTTCTGACGACTAATGACAATAGGACCGGGAGTGATCGGGGGGTATAATGAAATACCGATCACGTGCTACAGTAGCTCCCTGCGTGACAGCCCAACAGGCAAACCGCGCGAGCGCGCGTTGCCGTGACACATCTTCCGCTATAAATTGCCCAATCTGCAGAGAACTCAGACTGAACATCGGCCAACCTTCGGTGCCCGTCGAATGGACCGCAGCACGGATTGAATCATGCGTTGCCCGAACGCTGCGCTCGCCGCCAACATCCAATGTGATATCGCGCAAACGATGTTGGCGCACATAGAAATAGTCGGCGTATCCGATGGAGAAGCGCGTTCGCTGCACGAGAGAGGCCACGCCCTCGTTACCTGTGCCGCCGACGCCGATTGGCCATTTTGGCCGGACGGACATGCCCACTTGAAATCGCCAAAGGTTACTCTCGTTTGCCAGATACCTCGTCAAGACCTGAGAACCACTGGACACATCGCTTCGATGAACGACGGTGATGTTCGCATTCGGCAAAGCCGTCGCCGGGTTCAATCTCTGGATCGCATCGTCATTCCAGTTCCGTATCCGCCCCAGATAGATGTCCGCTAGCACCGTTCCACTGAGCCGCAACCGGCCTGCCGCAATACCGTCGATGTTAGCTATCGGTACGATGCCGCCGATCACCAACGGGTACCGCCCAGGTTCGGCCGCCGCCGCTGAGAGCGTTTCCGGGGCATCCGAAACTACGAAGTCTGCTCTTCGTGCCGTTATGGGCAACTCTGCGCCGGGTGTCGCGTTCTCGTATTCGACACGTTCATCGGTCACTTCCTCATACGCTCGGGTCCATACCTCCAAGATGGGTGATGCGAAGGTGGTGCCGACGCCCCGCAGCGGAGTCTGCGCACGGACTGGTACAACCCACGTGGCGACGCACAGAGTCGCCAGGATTCCAAACGGAACTCGACTGCAATCACGCTGACAACCGGCTCTTGTTTCGTATTTGTTCACCTGAAGTCTACGCCGTCGCCATCCCTAGATTTTCCCGGCAGTCGCTTTGATGAAAGACCCTGCTCTCAAGGTGACAAACATGACCACCGCCAGGACGATCGCGATGTCATAAAGTCCATAGCCAACGGCCGCGCCGAGTACCCCTGTGCCCCACAAACTGGCCGCCGTCGCCGTACCGGAGGTTCGATCCGATTGTTTCAGAATGGCACCTCCACCGATAAACCCCATCCCGGTAATGAGCCCCTCCAAAACACGAGCATGTCCAACATTGGTGATACCGAGCACACTGATCCCAACGAGTACAAAACCACAACATGCCATAGCGACCAACGGGAAGGTGCGAATGCCGGCGCTGCGCTCGGCTCGTTCCCGATCCCATCCGATCGGCAGTGCCAGCACGAAGGCGATGGCGAGATCCATCAAATGTCGACCCACCTCCGACCAGGCAAAGCTCATCATTGACAACATCCCCGCATCAGTCGGCCACACTTTGATTGCAAACGATTCCACTATCCACACCCCCGGTGGGGTATGCTCATCACGCGCTCACATTGTCTTTCAAACCCGATAGCTTCGGGCGAAACGCTTCGCTCACAGGACACTCCACTCGTCATGAGCTCAATCGAATTCACGATTGTACCTGTTGTGGCGATGATCCTCGGGGGTGCTTTGACGCTTCTGAGGACGCCCGGTTCCGGGTTTACGAGCGCAATGCAACACTTGGCAGCAGGTGTCGTGTTCGCAGCGGCCGCCACGGAGATTCTTCCGCAGGTTTTGCACGGCACTGCGCCGGTCGCCACCCTCGTAGGCGGCGCCTGCGGGGTAGCGGTCATGCTGGGAATTAAGTCGCTGGAGGCGCGTGCCCAAGGACCTGCCGCGCTTCTAGCTGCCGTCAGTATCGATATTTGGATCGACGGACTGGTGCTGGGACTGTCATTCATCGCCGGCGCCCAGGCGGGTCTGCTGTTGACCATCGCACTCACCCTCGAAGTGGCCTTTTTAGGCGTTACCCTGACCGGCGAGCTCCGTGAGACAGTGGCGAGTCGGGGACGCATCCTGCGAATCCTCAGCGCACTCGCTCTGCTGTTGCCATTGGGCGCGCTGATGGCCGCACCCTTGGCGACACTGCCGCCCGTTGTGGTCACAGGCTGCTTGAGTTTCGGACTGATCGCCCTCTTGTATCTCGTCACCGAGGAGCTGTTGGTCGAAGCCCACGAAAAGCCGGACAGTCCGCTCATCACCGCCATGTTCTTTGTTGGCTTCCTGGGCTTGATGCTGTTGGAAGAACTCATATCCCCGAGCCCGGGTGGCTGAGGGAGTGCTGGCGTAAGCCAACGTCGCTCGACGAACGGAAACTCATCGGGCCGTACCACAACCCGAGCAGAATTTGGCGCCCGCCTGAAGAACGCCATCACAGCTCGTGCACTTCGCAGGCGCGAGTGACGTTCCGCATTGGGGACAGAAGCGATTCGATACGAGATTGCCAGCACCGCATCCTGAGCAGGCGATGCCAGGACTGCTCGCGGCGGCGCCATGAGTTGGCGGTCCGTACGCATGATGCCCTCCCCCGCCGTGATGGCCGCCGAGCAGCCTATCCAAAATCCCCATGTGCGTTGGCTCCTGTATCAGGCGAGTTATATTGATCTCAGCGTCGATACCAGACAGACGAAGTAACGCCGTTGCGATCGAGCAGCAGAACAGGACTCTCATAATCGACGACATTCGTATGCGATTGCGCCGCATTCCAGGCCGCTTGTGTGACGAGGCCGCGGGATGCCGGTCGATGAATGGCCAGATCGCGCACAGCCTCGCCGGCGACGTGGCCTTCGAGAACATAATTCAGATAGATTCCCAAATGACAGCCATTGAGGGCGGCCGGAATCTGCAGCTCATTGCGTATCTTTCGCAGTGTGTTGGTGGTGGATACGCGCACCACGAACCCTTGTTGTTCCAGCAGCCGGATCCACCCCGGCGCACAGGTGCAGTGCCGCGATTGATAAACATCCACCACGTTCTCGGCCTTGGGCGGGAACAATCGATACCAGCCGAACCCCACCCCCACCGTAATCGCACCGACCAAAGAAGCGACGATGACGAGTGCCGGTGCTCGCCGCCATCGTGCGGCGGGTGTTTCAATCGTCGGGTGCCGCGGAGCACGAACCCGCTTCACGGCGCCCTCTGCTCCGCCGGTCCGTGCGAATAACCGTCGTGCGCGTCCGGCCGATGTTCGATGGCGTCTGATTCACAGTATTTCGACTCGACCTGGACGGTCGTGTGACGGATCTCAAAGCCAAGAGCGATGACACGGACCTCCCGTACAATTTCTTGGACCGATCGACTGTCGAGATCGGCAATCACGTGGACCGACAGCACGTTGCGACCGCTCGAGACGCACCAGATATGCAGATCGTGCAGTTCCCGCACCCCCTCGATCGACAGAAGCACTCGTTCCACAGCTGGCAGATCAATGCCCTCCGGCACACCCTGCATCAGGACGTTCAGACTTTCTTTCAACAGGGTCCACGTGCGCGGCAGTACCCAAAGTCCAATACCCGCGCCGATTGCCGAGTCGATCCACAACCAGCCGGTCCATCGGATGGCCAGCGCCGCGACGATGACACCCACCGAGCCGAGCAGATCACTCCAAACCTCGAGATACGCCCCTTTCACGTTCAAGCTCGACTCTGAGCCGCTGCTCAGCAAGCGCATGCTGATCAGGTTGACAACGAGCCCGATCGTCGCGATGACCAACATCGTGCCCGACTGGATGGACTCCGGCGCCTGCAGCCGTTGATAAGCTTCGTACAGGATGTAAATGGCCACCAGAAACAACAGCGTTGCATTGAATGCAGCGGCCAAAATCTCCATCCGGGCATAACCAAATGTGCGCTTGTCATCGGCGGATCGCTTCCCAAAGCGCAGAGCCAGCAGTGAGATACCGAGTGCAGCCACATCGGTCAACATGTGGGCCGCGTCTGACAGCAGCGCTAAACTCTTGGTCCAGTAAGCACCCACCAGCTCGACGGCGAGAAACGCCGTCGTCAGGCCGAGCGCCCACCACAGCGCTCGTTCGTGGCCAGTGTGTGCATGGCTGTGAGAGTGTCCCGAGCTCATGTGGGGCTCTCCGCGACGCGCGGTGTCGATTTCGGTGTTTGGCCGTCAGTGATTGGATCAGATTTAGACGAGCTCAGTCGATACAAAGCCGGTAGCACCAACAGGCTGAGCGCCGTGGCGGAAATGATACCGCCAATCACCACGGTGGCCAGCGGACGCTGCACCTCAGCCCCAGTGCTCGTATTGAGTGCCATGGGCAGAAAGCCCAAGCTGGCCACCAGGCCGATCATGAGAATGGGGCGCAACCGCAGCAGGGAGCCCTGCACGATCGCATCCTCCAGTG
The DNA here is from genome assembly GCA_018241505.1 of Pseudomonadota bacterium. Taxonomy (GTDB): domain Bacteria; phylum Pseudomonadota; class Gammaproteobacteria; order Steroidobacterales; family Steroidobacteraceae; genus 13-2-20CM-66-19. The sequence continues at coordinate 31,743 of JAFEDS010000037.1, forward strand.
GCACACCGTCACGCCGCAAATCGCGGATTGCCGAGACCATCACAACACCACTCAACACGGCGACACCCGACAACGTAATGAAGCCCACGCCGGCTGTGATGGACAGCGGGATCCCACGCACGAGCAAAGCCAGAATGCCGCCCGTGAGCGCCAAAGGCACGCCGGAGAAGACCAGCAGCGCGTCCTTCACCGATCCGAACGTCATAAACAGCAACCCGAAAATCAGCAGAAGCGAGATAGGCACAACAGTCTGCAGCCGCTGGGCCGCAGACGATAGTTGTTCAAACGTTCCGCCGTACTGCAGGTAGTAACCCGGGGGCGGCTTCACTTCGCTGTCGAGCTTGCCGCGTATCTCCGCCACAAAGCCCGCCAAGTCGCGTCCCCGCACATTGGCCGAGACGACGATCCGGCGCTTGCCGTTGTCACGGGAAATCTGATTCGGCCCTTCGATGGACGTAATGTCGGCCACCTCCAACAGCGGGACGTAGCCCCCATTGGGTCGCGCCAACGGCAGACGGGTCAGCGCCTCCGGATCGACGCGCAATGCTTCCGGCAGTCGCACCTCGAGCGGATACCGTGCATCCCCTTCGTAGATGAGTCCGGTCTCCTTGCCTCCGATGGCCGCCGAGACGGCATCCTGCACGTCCGCCACCGAAAGCCCATAGCGAGCCAGGTCCACTCGGCGCGGCTGCACCGACAATAACGGCAAGCCCGACATCTGCTCGGTTTTGACATCGGCCGAGCCGGCCGTGGCCGAGACCGCCCGCTGAACTTCCGCGGCCAGCTTCAGCAACGTAGGCAGGTCGTCGCCGAAAATCTTGATGGCCACATCGCTGCGCACGCCCGAGATCAACTCGTTGAATCGCAGTTGGATAGGCTGCGAAAATCCATACAAGGTCCCTGGAACCGTTTCGGCAGCCGACAACAAGTCCTCCAGCACCTGTGCCTTCGGCTTACCGGGGTCCGGCCACTCCTCGGGAGGCTTCAGCATCACGTAAACATCTGACCGAGCAGGCGGCATGACGTCGGTGGCTACTTCCGCCGTCCCGTTGCGCGCAAAAACCGTTTTCACCTCCGGCACCTTCTTCAGCGCCTGATCCAACTTCAACTGCATCTGCACGCCCTGCTCTACCCCGGTACCGGGCGGCCGCACGGCTTCCATGGCCACATCGCCCTCATCCAAGTTGGGAATAAATTCCGCGCCCATGGTGGAGGCAAGCCACCCGCACAGCACCACAAAGCCCACGGCCACACCCGCCAACGGCCACCTCAGTTTGAGGACGGCCCGCAGTATCGGCTCGTAGACGTGCTTGGTGCCGCGGACAATGAAGTTGTCCTTCTCCTTAATCTTGCCCGACAGCAGCAACGCACAAGCGGCCGGAACAAACGTGATCGAAAAGATGAAGGCTCCAATCAGCGCCGCAATCACGGCAAACGCCATGGGGCGAAACATCTTTCCTTCCACGCCGGTGAGCGCGAAGATCGGCAGGTTGACGAGAATGATCACGATGACACTGACGAGACTGGGCTTGAAGACCTCGCGCGTGGCGTTGTAGACCACCTCAAAACGCTCCGAACGATCCAAAAGACGCCCGCGATCATGTTGGGCGTGCGCCAGACGCAAGATACAGTTCTCCACAATGATGAGTGCGCCATCGACAATCAGTCCAAAGTCCAACGCCCCGAGACTCATCAAGTTGCCGCTCACCTTGCTCGACACCATCCCGGTAAAGGTGGCAAACAGCGACAACGGAATCACGAGCGCCGTCAGCAGCGCCGCCCGCAGATTGCCGAGGAAGGCAAACAACACGGCGATGACGAGAATGGCCCCTTCGAGCAGGTTCTTCTGAACTGTGGCAATCGTCTTGTTGACGAGCACCGTGCGATCGTACACCGGCTCCGCTTTGACCCCGGGGGGCAGAGACTTGTTGATCTCGGTCAGACGCTCCGCCACTCTCTGGGAGACAATGCGGCTGTTTTCACCAATCAACATGAGGGCCGTTCCCAGAACTGTCTCCTGCCCATCACGAGTCGCAGCGCCGGAGCGCAGCTCCTTGCCGATGCCGACTTCGGCAACATCCCCTACCGTCACAGGAATACTGTTTCGAGTGGCGATGACCGCTCGGCGCAGAGCATCCGTATCGGCAATCTGCCCCGGAACCCGGACCAGCTTCTGCTCGCCGTTGGTCTCGATATAACCCGCACCGACGTTGAGATTGTTGGCCTCCAGCGCCTTGACCAGATCACTGAGTGTGACGCCGTAGGACAGCAGAAGTGCGGGATCCGGGGCGACCTGGTACTGCTTGGCGTTGCCCCCGATGCTGTTGACTTCGGAGACGCCCGCCACCTGGCGCAACTGCGGCCGGATGATCCAATCCTGGATGCTCCGCAAGTCAGTTGGAGTGTATGCAGTGCCATCGGGTTTGCGAGCATCATGCTCGGCGACCACGCTGTACAGATAGATCTCGCCGAGTCCGGTAGAGACCGGCCCCATCTCGGGAGAAACGCCGGCCGGCAACTCCCCTTTCACCTCCTGGAGCCGTTCGTTGACCATCTGCCGAGCGAAATAGATGTCAGTCCCGTCCTGAAAGACCACCGTGACCTGAGACAATCCATACGCGGAGATAGAGCGTGTATTTTCGAGTTTGGGCAGCCCCGCCATCGCGGTTTCGACGAGGAAGGTGACCCGCTGCTCGGTCTCGAGCGGTGAGTATCCCGGTGCTTGTGTGTTGATCTGCACCTGAACATTGGTGATGTCGGGTACTGCGTCGATCGGCAACCGCTCATATTGGAAATAGCCGAACACGGCGAAGGCGGCCATGGCCACCATCACCAGCCATCGATTGGTAATGGCAGAACTGATGATTCGGTCAATCATGACTCACTCATCCTCCCCTTCGCCCTTCAGGAATTCTGCCTTGATCAGGTAGCTGTTCTGCGTCGCGTAGCGATCGCCCGCAGACAAGCCGCTGAGGATTTCCACCGCATCACGAGACCGCTTGCCGAGTTGCACGGCGCGCGGCTCGAAAGCCTGATTTCTCTGGATGAAGACGACCGTTTTACCGTGCATTTCCTGCAAAGCAGCCGGCGCCACAGCAACGGGGACCTGTGCATCACCCACTACGACCTCGCCCGTTACAAACTGGCCCGGTACCCAACGTCCAGCACGGTTATCCACCACCGCGCGTGCCACCACGCTCTGGCTATCTGCCTGTCCAGCCGGGGCGACGTAGGTAATGCGCGCCTCGCCTTGCTCATCAACGCCCGCGCCTTTGAATGACACGGTCATGCCGGGGCGGACCTGGCCGAGATCGCGAGCAAATAAGGCAAACTCGACCCACACGGTCGACAGATCCGAGACCCGCAGCAATATCGTGCTGCCATCGACGGCATCGCCGGGATTGGTGCGTCGTTCGATCACTCGCCCCGGAATGGGTGAACGAATCGCATAAGTCTGCAGACTCTCGTTGGACTCGACGCGCAACAACTCCTCGCCGGAATTGACCGTATCGCCAACTCGTTTCGTGACATCCCGGACAACTCCAGGGTAGCGCGCACGAATGTCTCCCTCGCGCTCCGAGTTCGGTCGAATCGAACCATGCAGAGTAAGGGTCGACCGGATCTTCGCAGGCCCTGCCGCGACGACCTCGATGCCGGCACTTCTCGCTCGCTCCGGTGTCAAGGTCGGTTCTTTCGCGGCCGGCGTGTTTTCCTCTGCCTTGGGCGAGCCCTTGGCTGCGGAACTACCTTTGCCACAGCCGGCCAAGTCGCCTGAGCATAGAAGCAACACGGAAACAGTCAGTATCCTGAGTGTGGAATTCTTCATGATGGATCCTGCGATGAGGGGCCGGCAGCCACGGGCTCGCCGGTCACACGTTCAATTTCGGCCGTCAGGCGATGGACGTCAGCCGCGACTTCGATGACCGCCAGTTTCAGAACGAGCAGGTCTTGTTGTGCGGAAGACAGTTCGAGATACGAGAATCGCCCCCGCGTATAGCCGTATTGGGTTTGATCGAGCGCTGCCTGCGCCTGTGGAAGGGCTTCCTTGCGCAACACGGCGAGTTGTTCTCGTCCGGCCTGCACCTGTTGATATAGATCAAACAACTGTGCTTCGGCTCGAATGCGCGCCGCTTGCTCGCCCGCTTGTGTTTGCTCGCGCCGTACCCGCGCTTCTGCGATAGCACCTTGATTGCGGTCATACACCGGTAACGCCATGGACAGTCCCGCCACAACACCGAGATCACCGGTGCTGTTGAAGCGGCGCAGCCCGGCGCTGACAGTCAGGTTGGGGCGCGCTTGCGCTTGCGCGAGCCGCAACTCCGCATCCCGCAAACGGCCTTCCGAGGCAAAGCGTAGAAAGTCGGGATTTCGGCTCAACATCAGACGCAGCGACTCGAAGGACTCGAGCGGCGGCAGCGTATACAGATCCGCTTGCGCCTTTTCAAATCGCGCATCGGTGCCGCCCCACATCGCCGCCAGCGCTCGGCGACTAGCCTCCAGATGGAACTCGGCTTGCCGGGACTCGATGCGAGCGCGGGTGACCGCAATGCGAGCGCGGCTCAACTCCGCCTCCGGTGTACGCGCCGCCTGTACACGTGTCCCAATCGCCTTTTCGGTCTGCTCAGTCAGTCTGAGTGCATCGCGGGAGAATGCGAGCTCTTCCTGATCTTTGACCACTTCGATGAAGCGGCGCGTCACTTCGCTCAACACATCCAGCTCGCGCGTCTGTTGCTCGACAGAAACAACAGTGCGATCAGAGTCTGCGACGTCAACGCGACGCGCACGCTTTGCACCCAGCTCCAGCACTTGACTCAGCGTGAGAGTTGCCTGCTTTTCATCCGCATCCCGAGCCACTCCCGAGCCCAGGAACCCACCCACTTCCACGGCGGCCTCCGGGTTCGGTCGCAACCCGGCTTGCAACTTTCGGGCATCTGCCGCCCGCAATTCATACCCACCGACCGCGAGGTCGGGATTTCTCTGCAACGCTGCAGCAACCGCTTCGCCCAGCGTGAGCGTACCGTTCGGCTCACGGATGGGGGTTGTGATTTGCGCAGCCGAAAACCGAGCGAACGCCAACATCAATGCGGCGACGCCCATGCACACCGCCCTGCGGCGTGCAAGTTGAAAACTCATAATGGCCTCTCGAGTTAGAACGCGCGAATAAATCGCGCCCACTGCGAATCAAAAGACTCGCACGAGTCGAAAAGGCTTAAGCGGGTGGTCCCCGCAATGGTGGGCGAAGGACGGAAGGATCTGAAATACGGACGAGCAGCGGACCCCGGTCGACAGGAATCGAGCGAACTACTGCAACGAAAAACAGAATGAGCGTGAGCGTGACTGCCAGCGCCGGCATGTCAAACGCACCGTCGAAGCTCTTAACGACAGTATCCCCGGGGACACTGATGTCAGAATCAGTCAACAAAGAATCGCCCGTCTTCCCTTTGGGATGGTCGAGATCATGGATCCCGCTATCTCCGATATGCACGCTGGCTGCCGGCTCATTCCCATCGGCACAAAAATGCACGTGCACGGCGCCAACCCGCAGCACCACGAGGGCGATGCAGAGGAACCAGACGAGCCATCTGGAACGGGTTCGGGACATTTCCACCATTCTGGAGGGAGTCGAAGGGATATTCAATAGACGCCGGTCACACCCGCCCCACCACACTATGGCGCAGCGAAATATGATTTCTGATCGAGCCAGGTCGAGCACCGCACATAATAAGCATCACGCTTGCATCATCTGAGGTCGGCCTGCCACTCGGCGCAATTCCGACAGACCTGCTCCAAGTGCCAGTCACGCACAGTCGACTTCTCTCGTACACACGAACTGCAGCCGCAGGATGCAAAGGAAGCTGCCGGGCGGTCGACGGCCATAATTACTAGTGAGAGTCTGCCGGCTGCCGCACTGAATCCTCGCCGGGCAGCAGACCCGGATACCACCAACTCGAAGAATTCGGCAACTAACTTCGGGACCCGTGAAACGCGAATGAGCCAGAACGCGATACCACGCCCTTCCAGCTCTCGTACGTTCGACCAGATCCGGCTGAGGTATCACTATCGCTTCAGTCTCCGCCGAGCTGTCACCCTCGGGTTGTGAATTCGTCGAGCGAGTTGGTGATTTCGCGCTCGGGCAATCCTGCCCTAGACCTCGCGGATGCGAGTCGTCCTTGCGGCATCCAGTGTTGGTGGGTAAGTCGGTAAAGCGCCGGTAATACAGCTAGCGTCAACAGGGTGGACGAAACAATGCCCCCAATGAACACGGTCGCGAGTGGCCGCTGCACCACCGCCCCCGCGCCCACTGGAACCGGTGTTTGCCGGTGTCAAAATCCCCTCTTCATGCAGTGGACTTTGCCCCCGTGTATCGCACACCGGCGCTCATGCGGAGCGCTCCGTGTGGTCGAGTGGGTCCTGTCGCGGCTCCCGCATCGCCAGTCGATACAGGGCTGGCAACACGACGAGACTCAGCACGGTGGCGGAAATGATGCCGCCGATCACCACTGTCGCGAGCGGCCGCTGCACCTCAGCGCCAGTGCCTGTATTGAGCGCCATCGGCAGGAAGCCCAGCGAGGCCACGAGCCCAATCATGAGGATAGGCCGCAAACGCAGGAGGGTACCCTCGCTGATGGCCTCATCGATCGATTTGCCCTGTTGCAGCAGGTCGCGGAATGCGGAAACCATCACCACGCCGGTGAGCACGGCTACGCCCGAGAGTGTGATGAATCCAACACCTGCGGTAATCGACAACGGGATGCCGCGCAAGAGGAGCGCCAGCACACCGCCCGTGAGGGCGAGCGGCACCCCGGAGAACACGAGCAGCGCGTCCTTCGCGGACCGGAAGGTGACAAACAGCAGTCCGAAGATGAGCAGCAACGACAGTGGCACAACCGTGCGCAAGCGTTCCGCGGCCGAGGCGAGTTGTTCGAACGTGCCACCGTACTGCACGAAGTAGCCGGGTGGCAGCTTCACGCCTCGCTCGATCTTGCCACGCGCCTCGGCGACGAAAGTTGCCAGGTCACGGCCACGCACATTGGCAGAGACCACGATGCGACGCTTGCCGTTGTCGCGCGAAATCTGATTCGGCCCTTCCACCGATCGGATGTCAGCCACTTCCGCAAGTGGCACGTAGCGCCCGTTAGGTCGCGCCAGAGGCAGCCGCGCGAGTGCATCGGGATCGACCCGCAACCGCTCCGGCAGGCGTACCTCCAGCGGATAACGGGCATCTCCTTCGTAGATGAGCCCGGTTTCACGACCACCGATGGCCGCCGACACAGCGTCTTGCACGTCCGCAACCGTCAGCCCGTAGCGCGCAAGCTCGACACGTCGGGGTTGAACCGTCAGCAACGGGAGGCCGGAAATCTGTTCGATTTTGACATCAGCCGCGCCGTGGATGCCATCGAGCACCCGGTCGATCTCCCCTGCAAGCTTCAGGAGCGTGGGCAAATCGTCGCCAAAGACTTTGACGGCCAAATCGCTGCGCACACCGGAGATGAGCTCGCTGAAACGCATCTGTATGGGTTGGGTGAACCCATAGGCCGTGCCGGGCACGCGCCGGGCCGCCTTCTGCAGCTCCTCGATCACCTCTGCTTTGGGTTTGTCTGGATCGGCCCACTGCTCCCGCGACTTCAGCATGACATACACATCCGAGCGTGCCGGCGGCATCACGTCCGTGGCCACTTCCGCCGTACCGCTGCGGGCAAATACGGTCTTGACTTCAGGCACTCGCTTGAGTGCTGCATTCAGCTTGAGCTGCATTTGAACGCCCTGTTCCACCCCAGCGCCCGGTGGCCGGATCGCCTCCATGGTCACGTCTCCCTCATCGAGATTGGGGATGAATTCCGCACCCATGCCGGAAGCAAGCCAACCGCAGAGAGCCACTAGGACAACAGCCGCCGCCGTGACGAACCAACGCGCTCTCAGCACACCGCGCAGCAACGGCGCGTACAGGCGCTTTGCCCCTGCCACCAGGAAGTTGTCCGTCTCGCGCACCTTGCCGGTCAGCAGCAAGGCGCACGCTGCCGGCACAAAGGTGATCGAGAAAATCAACGCACCGATGAGCGCGGCAATCACGGCAAACGCCATCGGATGGAACATTTTTCCCTCCACGCCGGTGAGCGCGAAGATCGGCAAGTTGACGAGCACGATGACCGCCACGCTCACCAGGCTCGGTTTGAACACTTCCCGTGTGGCGTTGTAGACAACCTCGAGGCGCTCGCCAGGCTCGAGGAGCCGACGATGTTCGTGCTGCGCCTGCGCCAGTCGCAGCAGGCAGTTCTCCACAATGATCAACGCGCCATCCACGATGAGGCCGAAGTCGAGCGCGCCCAGGCTCATGAGATTGCCGCTGACGTTGCTTTGAACCATCCCAGTGAAGGTCGCGAGCAGGGACAGCGGAATCACGAGCGCGGTCAGCAACGCAGCGCGCAGGTTACCCAGGAAAGCAAATAACACCACGATCACGAGTAGCGCGCCCTCGAGCAGATTCTTCTGAACCGTGGCAATCGTCTTATTGACGAGGACGGTGCGATCGTAAACCGGCTCGGCTCGAATCCCCGGTGGCAAGGTCTTGTTGATCTGGGCTAGGCGCTCGGCAACGCGCAGCGAGACCGTGCGACTGTTTTCTCCGACCAGCATGAGCGCGGTTCCGAGCACGGTCTCGGCGCTGTCACGCGTGGCCGCCCCGGTGCGCAGCTCCTTGCCGATGCCGACCTCGGCCACATCGCCCACCGTCACCGGAACAGAGTCGCGCGTCGCCACAACCGTATGACGGAGAGCGTCGAGGTCTGCAATCTGGCCCGGTACGCGCACGAGCTTTTGCTCGCCGTTGGTCTCGATGTAACCGGCGCCCACATTGAGATTGTTCGCCTCCAAGGCTTTCACGAGATCGCCGAGCGTGACTCCGTAAGCCAGCAGGCGCGCGGGATCGGGCGCCACGTGGTATTGCTTGGCGTTGCCGCCAATACTGTTGACCTCCGAGACGCCGGGCACTTGCCGCAATTGAGGCCGGATGATCCAGTCCTGGATGCTGCGCAGATCGGTCGGCGTGTAGGAGCTGCCGTCTGGCTTGCGGGCCCCCGGTTTGGCCACGATCGTATAGAAGTAGATCTCGCCGAGCCCAGTAGACACGGGGCCCATCTCCGGGCTCACGCTCGCCGGCAGCTGGCTCTTGACTTCCTGCAGACGCTCGTTGACGACCTGACGCGCGAAATAGATGTCGGTACCGTCCGCGAACACCACAGTGACCTGCGACAACCCGTACGCGGAGATCGACCGTGTGCTTTCGAGCTTCGGCAGTCCGGCCATCGCGGTCTCGACCAGAAAGGTCACGCGCTGCTCGGTCTCCAGCGGCGAGTAACCGGGCGCTTGCGTGTTGATCTGTACCGTCACGTTGGTAATGTCGGGCACGGCGTCGATCGGCAAGCGCTCGTATTGCGTGTAGCCGAAGACTGCAAAACCCACGACGGCGGCCATCACCAGCCAGCGGTTGCCAATGGCAAAATTCACGATGCGGTCGATCATGGGCGGCCTCGCCGTTTCTCAGCCTTCACAGAGGAGCGGCCCACTCCAGCAGATTCACCGCTTTCGCGAGGATTAGTGCCGCTTTGGTCGCTATGCATGGCGGGTGGGGGACCGGCCTCGCGGATGCGCTTCATGATTTCAATCCTCGTCGGCTTCGCCCTTCATCAGGTCGGCCTTGATCAGGTAGCTGTTGGTAACGGCATAGCGCTCGCCGGCGGCGAGTCCCTTCAGGATCTCGACCGCATCGCGCGAACGCCTGCCGACTTGAACCGCGCGCGGCTCGAAGCCCCGCTCGTTTTGCACGAACACCGTCGTCTTGCCCTCCAGCTCCTGAAGCGCAGTCGCTTTCACCGCCACCGCCGCAGGAGCATCCGTCACGACCAACTCTCCCGTGATGAACTCGCCTGGAACCCAACGGCCGCCTTGATTGTTGACGATGGCCCGTGCCACGACGCTTTGGCTGTCAGCCTGCCCCGCTGGGGCCACATAGCTGAGGGTCACCGCAATGCTGTCATCGGCATCGGCACCGCTGACCAGCACGCGCATTCCGGGCCGGACTTGACTCAAGTCACGGGCGAAGACGGCGAACTCTGCCCACACGCTCGACAGATCGGCCACCTTCATCAGTACGGTGTTCCCGTCCACGGATTCGCCGGGGTTTGTGTGTCGCTCGAGCACCCGACCATTCATGGGCGAGCGGATCGAATAGACCTGCAAGCTCTCATTCGACTCCACCGTGAGTAACTCGTCGCCCTTGGAAATCGTATCGCCCGCGCGTTTGGCAACACTGCGCACCACACCGGGGTAGCGCGCGCGAACTTCCTGCTCACGTTCCTGGTTGGTCTTGATCGACCCATAAAGTGTCAGATGCTCGCGGATGCGCGTGGGACCGGCTGCCTGCACCTCGATGCCCGCCTCCTTAGCCTCTTCGGGACTAATCTGTACCTCTTGGGAGCCGGAGCGTTCGGCCTCTGGCTTGGCAGTCTCCTCCGCAGCGCGCAGGTCAGGGGGCGTTTTGGAGCAGCCATCAATAAACGCCGCGAGCAACAGAACCCACAAAACCTTCATCGGGACGTTCATGGCAGTTCCTGGGAGGGGGCAGCAGTGGCCACAGCCTCGTTTGTGAGTCGTTCGATCTCGGCGAGCACTTGGTGGTAGGCAGCCGCCGCCTCGATCACAGTCGCGCGCAGTTGCAGCAGCTCCTCCTGCGCGGTCGCCAACTCGAGGTACGAGAAGCGCCCGCGCTCGTAGCCGGACTGAGTCTGCTCGAGCGCCCGTTGGGCTTGCGGGACCGCTTGCGTGCGCAAAGTCTCCAGGCGCTTCCGGGACGCCAGCAGTTCCTGGTACAAACTGAACAGGGTGGCCCGCACGCGCAGAAAGGCTGCCTCTTTCTGCGCATCCGTTTGCACACGCCGCACCTGCGCCTCGCGGATGGCCCCTTGATTGCGATCAAACAGGGGCAACGGCATCGAAAATCCAACACTTACACCCGTGTTGCGCGTCTCCTCGAATCGCCCCACGCCCACCGCAAGGGTGATATTCGGGTGCGCCTGCGCCTGGGCGAGCCGCAGCTCCGCGTCGCGCAACCGCGCTTCCGAGGCAAAGCGCACGAAATCCGGACTGCGCTCGAGTTTGGAGACCAGCGCCTCGAATGGCTCGACGGGATCGAGCGCGAACAGATCGGCGCGGGCTTGCGTAAAGCGCGGCGCCTGACTTCCCCAGAGCGCCGCCAGCGCGGACCGTGCACTGCGCAGCTCGCTGTCTGCTTGTTGCTCCTCGATCTGCATGCGCGTCAAAGCGATTCCGGCACGACTTCGCTCCGCCTCCGGCGAGCGTGCCGCCTGTAGCCGGGCGCTGATGGCATCGAGCGTTCGTTGCGCAAGCTCCCGCGCACTTTGAGCAAATACCCGGCGCTCCTGAGCGGCCACCACAGCGATAAAGCGCCGGGCCACTTCGGCGAGCACATCCAACTGCTGCGCCTGCCGCTCAACCCCGACCGCGTCACGATCGTAATTCGCCACCTCGGTGCGCAAGGCGCGCTTGCCGCCCATTTCGATCACTTGGCTCAGGCTGAGGGTACTTGCGAGTACATCGGTTCCGCGCGCCTCACCGCTGATGCCAATGTTGTCCAACTGAACCGACACTTCCGGATTCGGCCGCAGTCGTGCTTGCACGATGCGCGCATCCGCCGCCTTCAGCTCATAGGCACTCGCCGTCAGATCCGGGTTGCGCGCGAGCGCTGTACCAATCGCTTGCGCGAGTGTTAGTTCTCCAACGGGCTCTTCGAGATTAGGAGTGACAGACGGTTCCCCCGACGGCGCCGCCTCGACGCACACGGCAAAGATGATTGTGGCCAGCAGCGCATAGCGGCCACGACACGCCCGGCCTGGGCGTTTCGACGAGCAATTCATTGATTCCTCCAAGCGAAAGCCGCGCGAGCGGCGCAGCGGGATCGAGCACGAAGACGGGGGATCCGCGGACCCTAAAAAAACCGGAAGGAATGGAGCGGCGGTCCCCGCAGCGGCGGGCGAATTCGGAAGAGCGGGCGGCTGGGCAGCGGCTCCACACGAGAGTCCGGCATCACCCGGCGGCTCGCAGAAACAGCGATGAGCGGTAATAGAGTTACAGCGAGTAGACCGGGCAATTCGAGCGCACCGTCAAGCTTCTTGGCGAGCGCTTCGCCTGCGAGGCTCAAGTCAAAATCATGTCGCGTTTTCTTTACGCCGTCGTCGGAATCGCGATGTTCTGTGTCAGCGTCCGTTTGAACGCTGGCCGGCGGTTCCATCCCATCCAGACACAAGTGCAGATGTGCCCCAGCGACCCTCATCACGAGAATCACACCGCAGAGCAGTATCAGTAGGCCTCGCCTGAATGGGGGTGATCGGAGCATCTTTACCGAAGTATCCTCGACCGCCGCTCCAGCTTCAATGCTGGCCGGGACCCGGCTCGGTGCTCGGGCGCAGCACGACTTCCCACAGCGCCACGAGCCAACGGACGCCTTGGGTGACATGCTCGCACGATACCGTCGTACCGGCGATGTTCTTGATGTCGGTGCGCAAACGCAGTTGCCCGAGGCCCTCCCGCCCTGCGAACTGCCGTCTCCAGCCATTGGTGCGCACCGCAGTGCCGCGACTCTCCCAGTACGCCAGTATCTCCAGCACACCCAGCTTGCCGCCGGCATCGATTCCCACAGCGTAGGTGATGAAATCCCGCCACCCCACTACCTCATCGACGAACGCGTATCCGACAAAATCGTCCCCGCGCATCGCCTTCCATATCCGCAGTGACCGTCTCGCAGGTTGCCGGGCCGCGAGCGTGGCGACTCTCTCGTTCTGCGAGGGCGTTAAATTGAGCAACACTTTCATCAATACGGTCGGCTTGCGGGAACGAGGCCCTCTGAGCCTGATCGATCGAGAGATACTCTGCCGCGATCACGATCTGCACAGATGAGAGTGCCAGCGCGGCGAGTCCCAATGGGACGAGTGGCGACAGATCTTTGCTCATAGGAGGCCTCGGCTGGCTTCTCGAAGGCCCGCAATCGCGTTTCAGGCAACGCAGCCCGTGTGCATTAGAGACCCTCTAGCTGCTATAGGGTCAAGCGTTTCGCTGTCGCGCCAACAGCGCACGCAATCCGCGGGCCTCAGCTATGAGCTTCGAAAGCACGCCGGCGCGTTGCGGATCACGCTGCCACCGGGCCGGCGCGGGAGTGTGCGAAGGCAATGGAAAGCAGACGACGACCAGAAGCCCCAGCGCCAGGACTGCGGGATCCGGCGTATGTTGGTCGAGGGCGGCGACGTGCCGCGCGAGCGACGGGTCTTCGAGCACCTCGAGCAAACTCGCAGGGTCTACCAATCGACGATAGCGCAGCCCGGTCTCCTGGGCGAGGTGCTAATGATTGTCCTGAAGGGCTTGATTCTCAAACACCCGACAGCTAACCGGTGTCCCGTGCAGGCGGGAATCCGTAGACAGATAGATGCTTAGATGACTTCTCTGCGGGCTACTGTGTTCCCCGTCGGCGAGTCGAATTCCCACGCCGCGAAACCGCCGGGCTAGCGCTCACGCGAGTCAACGCCTCGAGAATCTTGCAGTCGGCAATTCGTCCGCCCGTACAGGAATCGATCATGGTTTGCAGACCTTGCGCCAGTTGACGAAGATCGGCGAGCTTTCCCCGAATGTCGTTCAGGTGTTGGGTCGCCGCCCGCGTCACGGTGGCGCACGACTGATTCCGCTGCTCCGCCAGACGCAGGAGACTTCGAATCTCCTCGATCGAAAACCCCAGCTCGCGGCAGCGGCGCAGAAAAATCAGCCGCTGCAAATGTTCAGGCCGATACTCGCGATACCCCGCCTGGGTTCGCGGCGGAGCCGGCATGAGTCCAACCTGCTCGTAGTAACGGATCGTCTCCACGAGCGTCCCACTCTGCTTGCCCAGCTCACCAATGCGCACGATTCACCTCACCGGCAGACGCCCTTGACCCTCTAGCTACTATAGGCCGCACAATCGGCTTCCGCATCAACTCCCGAGCGCACATGAGTCTGAATCTGCAGGGTTTGCCGCATTTATGCGTGGCAGTCAGTGGCCGGCCAAAGTGTGCGCGGGCCGTGCCGGATGAGGAGTGCGAGAAACTCGAGCGGGACCTGCACGCAGAGGACGCGGCCCTGGAACGCCCGATCCCGGTCGGGCGCGAGCCCGACGGCGTGCGCATCTCCCCAAATGGGCAGTGGGTGCTGGTAACCAACGATACTGACAACTCGATTACGATCGTGGATGGACGCTCGCTACAGATGGTGCGATCGGTGCAGGGCGGCACGCGTACGCGTGATGTCGGTTTCACCCGGAAAATCCCTTGGGGCGGTCTTCCTGGGATGTCGCCCTCGCTCCCGTTCGGCCCTGACGCGGGCTGTGCAGCCGAGTAACTGTTCCCATGAGCACTTGTAGTTCGAAAGATGATTGCGCATCCGTCCCGAGTAAAGCATCGCAGCTGCAAATGGCCGATAGTGCCCTGCCCCGCGTGCTCTACCGCATCAAAAATATGGATTGCCCGACGGAAGAGGCGCTGATTCGCGACACGCTCTCGAAAGTGCCGGGTGTGAAGGGCCTCGAGTTTATTCTGCTGCAGCGAACGCTGGCGGTGAGCCACGAATTGCCGTCGCCGGAGCCCATTGAGCAAGCCCTGTCTGCCATCGGTATGCGGGCAGTCCGGGTAGACGATGTGCGTGTCGGCCCGAGCGAACCAACACCTGCTGCAACCGCAGAGACCCGCGATACGAATTGGAAGGTGCTGCTGATCTCGGGGCTTGCTGCCAGTTTGGCCGAGGGCGTGTATTGGCTGAACGGGGGCAACCATTGGACGGTGGTGGTGCTGGCGCTGGTTGCCATCTTGACTGGGGGTCTGCCGACCTACCAAAAAGGCTGGATCGCGCTCAGACACGGCAATCTCAACATGAATGCCCTCATGTCGATCGCGGTCACGGGGGCGATACTCATTGGCCATTGGCCCGAGGCGGCCATGGTCATGGTGTTGTTTGCGCTCGCTGAGCTCATCGAGAGCAAGTCTCTTGATCGCGCACGCAACGCGATTCGCAGTCTGCTCGACCTCGCGCCGGAGATGGCAACCGTTCAGCGCGAGGACGGCAACTGGGCCGACGTTGACGTCAAGGCGGTCGCGGTCGGCAGCCGTGTGCGTGTCAAACCGGGCGAACGGATCGCTCTCGACGGCGAAGTCATACAAGGCCAGTCTACCGTCAACCAAGCCCCGATCACCGGCGAGAGCCTGCCGGTCGAGAAGATCAAGGGCGATGCAGTGTTTGCCGGCACCATCAACGAGTCCGGTTCCTTCGAATATCGCGTCACGGCAGCCGCCAACCAGTCCACGCTGGCGCGGATCATTCACGCGGTGGAGGCTGCCCAGGGAAGTCGCGCCCCGACGCAGCGCTTCGTCGATCAGTTCGCTCGCCTTTACACGCCCATCGTGTTCGCGCTGGCGCTTGCGGTGGCGCTGGTGCCTCCACTGGTGCTCGGCACACCGTGGTTGCTCTGGATCTACAAGGCATTGGTGTTACTGGTGATTGCCTGTCCCTGCGCCCTCGTGATCTCTACGCCAGTGAGCATTGTCAGCGGGCTCGCCGCTGCCGCACAGCATGGCATTCTCATCAAGGGCGGGGTCTATCTCGAGAACGGGCGTAAGCTCGAGTGGTTAGCGCTCGACAAGACGGGCACGATCACACACGGTAAACCGGCCCAGACAGATTTCGTGCCCTGGGGTAGCGACGACCCAACCACATACCACTTGCTGGCTGCGAGCCTAGCGGCGCGCTCGGATCATCCGGTCTCGCGGGCGATCGCCCTGGCTTCTGCGGACGCACGTTTGCAGCTACGCGATGTTGACGATTTTGAAGCATTGCCCGGACGTGGAGTCCGTGGCCGTATCGACGACATAACTTATTACTTGGGCAACCACCGCCTGGTCGAGGAGCTGAAGGCCTGCTCGCCGGAACTCGAAGCGCGCCTCGCAGCCCTGGAAGCCGAAGGCAAGACAGTGGTGATGTTGGTTCGCGACGACCAGGTACACGCGTTGTTCGCAGTCGCCGACACGGTCAAGGAGAGCAGCCGACGCGCCATTGCGGAGCTACACGCCCTGAACGTCCGCACGGTCATGTTGAGCGGTGACAATCCGCACACGGCTGAGGCCATTGCCCAGGAAGTGGGTATCGATCGCGCGCGAGGCAACCTGCTACCCGAAGACAAGGTGCGCGAGGTGGAGGCGCTGCGGAGCGAAACGGCCAGGGCCCTTGGCGGGACGATCGGTATGGTCGGGGACGGCATCAACGACGCACCGGCGCTGGCGCGCGCCGATATCGGCTTTGCGATGGGAGCTGCGGGGACCGACACGGCAATCGAAACAGCCGACGTGGCGCTCATGGACGACGATCTGCGCAAGCTTCCCACGTTTGTGCGGCTCTCCCGGGCTACCGCGAGCGTCTTGAAGCAGAACATCGCATTGGCGCTCGCCATCAAGGCCGCATTCCTGGTACTCACCTTCACGGGCCAAGCCACCATGTGGATGGCGGTATTCGCCGACATGGGCGCGAGCCTCTTAGTGGTCGGCAATGGGTTGAGATTGCTGCGGAAATAACCAGGCGGCTTTTCGGAGGCGTCTGTCGTTTTCCCTTAATTAGGTTACTAGACTCTTTGCTCAACCTGAGTAAAATGAACGACTTAAGGCTTTGAGGTTTGGACCATATTTATGCGATTGGAACCTTAATTAGGGAACTGACCGCCAACATGTCGTTGTACTCCCGCCACCGGTCAGAACGACAGAGGTGCGTCGTTTGAGACGCATCCCGCTAAGTCGTCGCTTACACATCACTGGTTTTCAGGCTCTCGGCGTCTCTCGCGCAACTCAACACGAGAGCGCCGTGGAGCGCGACTTTGTCTTGCTGACTGCATTTCAAGACGCGGCGGCACAGATCATTTCGCAACCAGTTCACTTTGACGTTTCAAGTTGGTTCGACGGAGCGCCGGTACACGCCGGACTATCTGGTCGGTCCAGTCGGGGTTGGGATCGTGCTGCAAGCTCAAGGGTATCTATCGGCCCGTTCGGATTCCCTGTCCACCAATGACCCGTCGTATTCCTGCCCACGCATGCCAGTGAAAAGTTCGGCTGCCGAACTCCGAGTGTCGGTGTGCCGAAATGCGCCAACTGGGAATCCAAGCTCCCCCTCAAATTCATGGCGTTACATGCGCGAGAATGTTCCAAGATCGTGAACTGAGCCAGACATGTTCCGAGATCGCGTACTGCCTCTCACGTGAGATGGCAGCGGTCTAAAATTGCCATATCGCTTCATGATCGCATCTCAAGGAACCGCTCTAGCATGGAACACCCTATCGGGCTCATCGGCCTCTCTGTAGCCCTTTTCGCCTCGACCAACATAGACGATATGTTCGTGCTGCTAGGTTTCTTTGCCGACGCAAGCGTCAAAGTCCGCCACATCGTTGTCGGGCAGTATCTGGGGATTGTAGGGCTATACGGCGCAAGTGTCGTAGCCTCGATGATCTCGATCGTCATCCCATCTGCTTATATCGGTCTGCTCGGGCTAGTGCCAATCGTCATCGGAGTAAAAAGAGCGTGGGCGCTGCGCAGGGGAGGCAATGCGAACGAGGAGGATTTCGGGGACCCCGTGGCTGCATCGGCCGCGCACGGTAATACCGTGGCGGTGATGGCGGTGACCTTGGCAAACGGCAGTGACAATATCAGCATCTACACACCCTTGTTCGCTACGCGCTCTGCATATGACATCGCAATTATCGGTGCCGCATTTGCGGTTATGACCTTTGTATGGCTCCAGGTTGCGCACTGGTTGACTCACCACCGCACCATCGGCGCTCCGATTCGCCGCTACAGCCATCGGGTGGTCCCATTCGTCCTAATTGCACTTGGCGCGCTGATCCTTCATGAGGCCGGAAGCTTCGGTTTGTTGAAGCAGTGAGGGCACTCGTTTGCGCCGAGCGCAGGAAGGAAGACCGCAAGTGGACCTCCTCTCACGTTCGTGCTCGATTTCCTCGGCACGCAACGATTTTGTGATCGTGAACAGGCAACCTGTCAGTAGTCAGACATTCCAAGTGACTAAGGTTGCCCGGGGCTGTTCCTAGGTCGTGTACTGAGCCGCAGTACAATGGCCAGAGCTTTACCTGGCTTCTCGTCCTCGATTTTTGTCGTATTTCGCGCCGGTGTAGCAGCGTAGCAGCAGGTAGGCCGCTGGCAGCAACCAGGGTCTTCATAAGAATCAGGACCGGAGTTATCGTCACCTCGGAATCAGTTGGGCAATCCGAGCAGACCGCACCCGCTCGCAGTCAGCCAGGACGATCGGACTCGTCTGCAAGACTTACTGTAGCACCGCATGGTCGGCGATTTACAGCCCGACGCCCCCCGGCTCAATCGCGAAAATATGTTCCGAGATCGTGAACTCAGTTCGCGTATCTAGGAACACCGACACCGAGCCTGTCTCGCCGACTGACACCCTAATTCGGTTACCACTTCCGTAATTGAGGTGTCATTAGCCTCGTAAAGTACCTCGTTCACCGAATTAGGGTTAAACGACAGCGTCCCCCTCGGGCGATGGCATGATTGGACGCCCTCAGTGATAATGCGAATCAGTCTTACCCCGATTTCGGTCGCTGAACCCCGCTATGACTGCCGGAACACCCCGCACGCCTGCGGCATCTACCTCCCTTGAGCCGGCAGCGGACGATTTGCGCGCCCCAGAGGCGGCCGGTCACAGGCCTTGTGCACAGCGCGCCATGGCCGGATTATTCGCGCTGCTTGCGCTGCTCCTCGCGATGGGCACCGCCTACGCGGTCGATACCCCCTCCACCCTTCTACACGTCGTGGACTACATCGCTGCTGACTACAGCGGCGCGGTCGATCAGGGCCGTGTCAAAAATGCCGACGAATATAAGGAAATGCGGGAATTTGCCGAGCAGGCACTCGCGCTCGGGCAATCCCTGCCTGAACACGCGCGCAAGCCGGAGCTCCTCCAGCAGGCTCAGGAGTTGAAAGCCCTGGTGATGCGGGGCGCACCGGCCCCCGCGGTGAGCGCGGCAGCCGGGCACCTGCACCAAACACTCATCGAGGCCTTCCAGATTCAAAGCGTTCCGCGGGCTGTGCCAGCACTCGCCAGCGCGCCGGCGCTCTACGAGCGCGAGTGCAGCGGTTGTCATGGAGTGAACGGCCTGGGCGATGGACCCGCCTCGAGAGCAATGGATCCTCCGCCCGCCAACTTTCAGGATGCCACCCGCATGTCGCGGCGCTCCGTATTCAGCCTCTACAACACGATCACTCAGGGTGTCTCGGGCACTGCCATGCCGTCCTTTGCAACTTTGTCCGAAGCGGACCGATGGACACTGGCCCTGTACGTCTCCAATCTCGCGCCCACTTCCGCGGAACGGCAGCAGGGTGAGGCGGCATGGCGTCGCGAGGGCCGCTGGAACCAAGTCTTCGCACGTGCGCAGACCGTATACGCGTCGTCTCCCGACGAGTTGCGCGCGCAACTCGGTTCCGAGGCGGTGTCGGTACAAGCCTTTTTACGTGCGCACCCCGAAACGCTCGCGAGCCTTGCTTCGCGCGATCCGGTGGTATTTGCCCAAGCCACCGTCGAGTCCGCGCGGCAGGCGTACAACTCCGGCGACCGTGCCCGAGCCCGGCAACTGGCGATTCAAGCCTATCTGGAAGGCTTTGAATTGGTGGAGAGCCGATTGAGCACGCTCGATTCCGCGCTCGTGCACGAAACCGAACGCGCGATGATGAGCTTGCGCCAACAGATCGATGCCGGCACGGCGGTGAACATCGACGCACCGGCGGCCGCCGTCCGTTTGCTGTTGGATCGAGGGCGCGCTGCGCTCGAGCGCGGACCACTGTCAGCGGGGACGAGCTTCTTCAGCGCGCTCCTGATCTTCGTGCGCGAAGGACTCGAAGCGTTGCTGGTGGTCGCAGGCATCATATCGATTCTGATTCGGGCCAATCGCCGCGACGCTCTGCCGTATGTCCATGTCGGATGGATCGGCGCGTGCGCGCTCGGCTTGCTGACATGGATGGTAGCGACGTATCTGGTGAGCGTCTCCGGTGCGAGTCGCGAGCTGACGGAAGGCGTGAGCGCCCTGCTCGCCGCGCTGATGTTAGTGTATGTCGGTTACTGGCTGCATACGCGTTCGGCTGCAGGCGCGTGGCAGCACTTCATACGCGATCACGTGGGCAGCGCTCTGGCCAAACGCTCTTTGTGGACGATGGCCGCGCTGGCTTTCATCAGCGTTTATCGGGAAATGTTCGAGACCGTGTTGTTTTACCAAGCGCTCTGGATCGAAGCCGGCGCCGGGGCGCGGGGCGCGGTGCTAGCCGGTGTGGGTGTCGGGGCGTTGACTCTGGCCTTGATCGGCTATGCCCTGTTGAAATACGGCATCAAGCTGCCGCTCGGAGCGTTCTTCGCAACCAGCGCGGCGCTCCTGTGCGTGCTGGCCGTCGTCATGGCAGGTGAAGGCATCCACTCGCTGCAGGAGGCTGGCACTTTGGCAAGCACGCCGGTTGATGGGCCGACGGTCTCCTGGCTCGGCATCTTTCCGACCCTGCAGACCCTGGTTGGCCAGTTGACCCTCGCGATCGCCATCGCCGCCGTCCTATGGCTCGCACGGCGGCGAGCGGCAGTTCGGATCTGATCCACCTCACAGCCGAGCGCTCCGGGGGACGATTGCTCGCGGCCGGGGCACACTCAGGGACTAATTTGAATGTCACCTCTCAAGATCCTCATTCTTGCGATAGTGCAAGGACTGGCGGAACTCCTGCCGGTGTCGAGCTCTGCGCACGTAGTCGTAACCGAGAAGTTACTGGGCCTGGATCCGTCGTCGCCACCTATGACACTCCTTTTGGTGATGCTCCACACAGGTACCATGTTTGCGGTCATCGTGTATTTCTGGCCGCAGTGGCGCGGCACCTATCATAGCAGCGCACCGGCTTTCAAAAACTTTGCCAGACTGGTCGTGATCGCGACAACATTCACAGCGGTCATTGGCGAAGCCATCATCAAGACCATCGAAAGGACGATCTTTCGCGGGGTGCCGAATGCTCAGATCGAAGATCTTTTCAGTCATCTTGAAATCATTGCGCCCGCCTTGGCCGCGGCTGGCCTACTCATTGTGATTGCGGGAATCTTCGAGAAGCGCCATCCAACGCGAATTCTGTCCGAAACAAACGACCTGACCTGGAAACAGGCAGGCCTGATTGGAGTCGTCCAGGGACTGTGCTTACCTTTCCGGGGCTTTTCACGTTCAGGAGCAACGATTTCGGCAGGCATGTTGCTCGGCGTAGCCAAATCCCGAGCGGAGGCTTTTAGCTTCGCTTTGGCGGTGGTTTTGACTCCGCCCATTGTTGCCCACGAGAGCGTGCGGCTCATCGAATCGACGCGTATCAACGGCACGGCGGATCTCGCCTCGTTCGCTTTCCTGAGTCTGCTGGGAGCCGTGGTCGCGTTTCTCGCGGGTCTTCTTGCCTTGAAATGGCTCAGTAAGTGGCTCGAGGGCGGTCGATGGTATCTGTTCGGCATCTACTGCCTGATCGCTGCCGCCCTGGTGACTGTCTTGCACCACGCCGGATATTGACGCCTCGAGATCACCTGGACGAGCCACTAAGCCGTGGCGAACCAGCGGCGCGAGCTGGGCGCAGTTGCGCATTGCCTGCGCCGACAGCAAGAATCAAATCCCCACGCGGTACAGTGAGGGACCCGGACACCGCGTGATGCGCGCGACCTTTGCCGCCGGTCTCCGGCCTACGAGGCTAGGTTCGGCCGTCCGGCGTCCTTTCTGAACCTGTCTGAGCATCCCGCGTCCCTGGCCCGCTCTCCCCCGGTTTGCCAAGATTGCTCTTGAGCGGCTTGAGTACCACGAGGACAAGAAAATTCGTGAGCGAGAGAATGAGGCCCAGATCGTAGTATCCGGACCCAACGGCCGCCCCGACAACGCCAACGTTCCAGATACTCGCCGCCGTGGCCGTACCGTGAATGGCGCGCTCTGACTTGAGAATGGCGCCGCCGCCGATGAAACCGATGCCGGTGATCAAACCTTCCAGGACGCGCGCCTGCGCCGGCGAGCGTTCACCGAGAATCTCGATGGCGAGGATAACAAACCCGCAGCTGGCCATAGCCACGATTGGAAAGGTGCGCAGGCCGGCGCTGCGCGCCTCGCGCTCCCGATTCCATCCGATCGGCAGTACGAACAAGAATGCGAGCGCCAAGCGCACGAGATGGTTCGGAACATCCGCCCAGATGCCCCAATAGGGACTGTTCATTATTGCAACGCGCTCCTGAGGAACCGGGGGTGACGTGCGCGGAGGCCTATCCGCAAAACTGCTTCGGATGTGTCCAGCCGCGGGGGAGCCCGATCTACGTTCATCGATATCTGCGTGGTTCCAAGGACGCTCGCAGTAGGGGAACGGAAGCAGGCAACCTCAAGCTACGTTCCCAGCAAGCATCGCGCCCGCTGATACAACATACCTGCGTTGAAATCCGAGGGCACGCCGCGCATCGAACCGGCGGCGGCCGGAAATGAGTGCCAGGCATCCCGCCAACATCCCCGGCGAACCCGCCCGCGTGAACCGCCGGTCAGTAGGAGCGCGATCCCAAGGCGCAGGCACTTGACGTCCCTGGCCGACGGCTCATCAGAAAAAACGCACGGCGCCGGCGGTACGCCCTGTCTTCGATGGCGATCCAGGCGCGTCGATGATTTCGTCTGCGAACCGGCGGCATAGAGAAAAAGCCTGCGGCGCTCGGCAGAGTCAGCCCGGCTTTGCTCGCGAAAATGAGACAGTTACACGACTGCCGTGCAATTCGCCGGTGAAAGCGGGCACTGTCAGTGTGCGAGCTTCTCCAATACCGGACAAAGTTCCCCATCATTAGCATCGCACGCGGCAACCCACACCCGCAGTTCCCGTCGCAGTCGAGCCAACGTCCGCATCTTTTGCTCAATCGCCGCCAACTTCCTCGCCGCCAAGGTGCGGCTTGCCCCACACGCCGGGCGACCGGTCAATCGAAGCAGCGCTCGGACTTCGTCCAAGGTAAAACCGCTTTGTTGCGCGCGCTTGATGAAGCGCAAGCGAGAGACGTCAGCCACGCCGTACCTGCGAATGCCGTTCAGCGGTCGAGTCGGTTCGCGCAGCAACCCGCGTCGCTGGTAGTAGCGCACGGTCTCTACATGCACGTTTGCCTCTTTCGCCAAAGCGCCGATCGTAAGGGCCTCAGACACCGATTGACTCCGTACCCAGGTACGGGAGATATGATGCACCCGTGGATATATCGAGCTCAAGAGCTTCCCCACGGTGGGCGCTGCTGACGGGTGCTGCCGCGGCGATCGGTGCGTCGCTGTGCTGTGTTGTGCCGTTAGTTCTCGTCTCTCTGGGCATCAGCGGTGCGTGGCTTGCGAGCCTGACCGCCCTCGAACCATATAGACCGTTGTTCGCGTTAGTAGCGGTCGCCTCGTTGGGCATTGCCGCATGGCGGCTGTACGGTCCCTCGAGCCGTTGTGAGGACGGCCGGACCTGTGCGGACCCGCACGTACTTCGGCGGCGCCGCCGGCTCCTGTGGATTGCCGTCGCGGTCATCGCGCCGTTACTGCTTTTTCCCTACTACATCACCTGGTTTGTTTAGGAGCCGCTCATGAAGAGAGCCGGTTTGATTGCGTTGCTGCTATTGGCCGGGCCGGCTTTCGCCGCGGAGCCCCGCACTGTCACGCTCGGGGTCGAACACATGACCTGCGCGGCGTGCCCTATCACCGTTCGCAAGGCCTTGTCCCATGTTGCTGGGGTCTCAGCATCCACGGTGGACATGAAGGCGCACACTGCAACCGTGACCTTTGATCCAACGCGAACGTCCGCGGAGGCGCTCGCAACAGCCATCAGTCAGGCGGGTTTTCCGGCCAAGGTGCTCTCGAGTGGCAGTTGAGGTCATACTCCAGAGCGAACTGACCTGCCCGACCTGTGGGTATCGGCAGAGCGGCTGCCATCGGGGGACCATTCAGTGCTACGAGCATGTGGGGCTGGTGACGAAGGCAGCGAGCCGTGCGAACGGGTACCGGGAATATCGAACGGAGGAAGTCGAGCGCCTGCGCGCCTCGCAGCCGCAGGCCGCATAGCCCTATGGAATTGCAATCGACCATAACGTGTCCCCACTGCAGACACTCGCAGCGTGAGACCATGCCGACAGATGCCTGTCAGTTCTACTATGAATGCACCGGCTGCCACACGCTGCTTCGACCGAAGGCGGGTCATTGCTGTGTCTTTTGCTCGTACGGGACGGTTGTCTGCCCCCCGATGCAGACCCCGGACCCGTGCTGCGGGGCGTCCCCCAACTGACACCAGCCCCCTCCTTCAGCGATTCCCTCAGGTTAGTTATTTGAAGTCAGCTTTCCTGGTGCCGGTTGCTCCATCAAGTATCCATGCGCTCGCCAACAGGCCACCCAATTCCTGAGACCGGGCTTCTCCATCATCCCAGCATGCGCTTTGAAGCAGCGCGCCAATTCAGCATCGGAAGGCAAGCCGGCAGCAGTCGCTGCGTAAGCGGCAGCCAGGCCTGTGATCAGCAGTAAGATGGGTGCGTATTTCTTCATGATGGATCTCCGTAAGTGGAACAGTATGTAAGTGGGCCGAAACAGCTTCCTCATCGAGTAATACGCATCCTCACCGCGAAAGGTTACAGCCTCCTCTGCTGGCCCCGCTCTACCACCGCAGCAATCGCGATCCAATGAGTGCGCCGATCAAGGCGCATGACGCAATGGCGCTCGCATATAACACTGCGGCGGCCAACACCGACACGACGGGCTGATTCAAGGCAAGCGCCGCTACCGCCATTGCACCCGCAACGAGCCCTGCGGCCGCACCGCTCAAAGCCGGATACACCGGTGCCCCGCTACGGAGCGCCCAGAAGAGCGCCGCGAGCGTTGGGACGGCTACGACGGGGATGCAGATCAGGCAGTTGCCCAATAGCTCCCCGGAGAGAACCTCCCCCCAACTCGCGCGCGGCTCTCGCGTGATCCCAACAATGCCTCCCAGGAGCAGCGCCAGGAACACAGCCCCAACAGGGAACAGCGCTGCAGACACGCGCTTTCCGGGTTGGCCTGCGACAAACAGCAGTCGCAATCCGGCCGCGACCAACGCCAGCGTCAGTGCGAACACTCCTGCCTGGAGACCGGGCCGATGTCCGCCGAGGCCCTGCAACGTGGTTCCGAACATGGAGCACTGCAGACACAGAGCGACAGCTATTCCGATTCCGCTGGCAATCAATAGCGAAGCGCCCCACTGCCGGCGAGGTGCCGGCGGCACGTTGGTGCTCAACATCTTGATGAGGTCCTCGGTCTTCACGGAACGCTCCTTTGTCGAACCAGTTTGGACAGCGCCTTGAGCCCCCGATGTACCGACACTTTGATGGCAGACTCAGACATCGCGGTACGCGCGGCGGCTTCACTCACCGTGAGTCCTTGCAATTTCACGAGCTCGATGGCTTCCCGCATTTTAGGCGCCAATTTCGAGATGAGGGCTTGCAGGTCGAGACCGCTCTCGGTTGCGTTTGAATCTCCGTCGGTGGGTGGATCCGGCACTGCGTCCAGTGATAACGCGGCGGCGGATGTTCGAGTCCTGCGGAAGTAGTCGACGAGCCTGTATTGGCCGATCGCATACATCCACGGTGTGAATGGTTGTGCCTGATCGTAAGTGTGTCGATGCGTGAAAATAGAGATGAGAGTCTCCTGAACAAGATCCTCTGCATCGGCGGACGATCTGCCTACCCGAGCCAGGCGCCCCTTGAAATAAGACCGCAACAAGCGGCTCGCCCGGGTCAGAAGCGCCTCGGTTGCCACATCGCTCCCTGCTACGCAGGCCAGCATCAATTTGCGGAGCTCGAGCTCGCTGGAGCCGCTGGTCGTCTTGGAGGCGGTGGTCGACATGACTAATACGCAAAGACAGTCGAATGGGTTACAGGGCACTACGCGGAACGAGTTGCGGCCGGGTTTGGGCGTTGCCGGACGGCCGACCACGGCAGCCGCCACGCCAGCAGCACAAGCAGAACCCCCAGATAAATCAGCGGCTTGAACGTGTCGGCCTTGACCAGCCAAAGATAATGAAAAGCTCCCAGAAGCGCGGCGGGATAAACCAATCGATGCAGGGTTTTCCAATCGCGCCCGAGGCGCCGCTGCCAGCGGTCTGTGGAGGTAATGGCCAGCGGAAGCAGCATCAACCAGGCGGTGAGACCCAGTGTGATGTACGTTCGACGCGAGAAGTCTTCCACCAACTGCAGCAGTGACAGCTCCAGATCGAAAACCAGGTAGATCGAGAAGTGCAGGCAAAGATAGGCGTATGCCCACAAGCCAACGGCGCGGCGGACCCGAATCGGCTCGCTGCGTCCGATCAACTTGCGCAGCGGCGTGAGGGCCAGTGTCACCAACAACAACCGCAGCGACCAATCACCTGTGTAATGCTCAAGAAATTCCACCGGATTGGGTCCGAGCCGGCTGGTGACGGTCCATTTGATCGCGAATCCAAGGGGGATGATTCCGAGCGCCCAGGCGCCTGCCTTCCAGAGGAGGACCGGATACGAGTCGCGCATCAGTAGTTCACCCTGAGATCCATACCGGCGTACAGCGGCGCAACTTCCGGGTAGCCGTTGAACATCAGCGTTTCTCGCTTGAAGAGTTCGCCGAGTCGGCGCTCGCGGCTCTGGCTCCACCGCGGATGATCGACTGTCGGATTCACGTTTGCGTAGAAGCCGTACTCATTGGGGGCCAGTTGGTTCCACGTCGTCATGGGCATGCGTTCTGTAAAACGAATGCGCACGATCGACTTGATACTCTTGAAGCCATACTTCCAGGGAAGGGTCAGCCGCAGCGGTGCGCCGTTCTGGTTCGGCAGGACCTTCCCATACAGGCCCACAGACAGGAAAGCGAGAGGATGCAGCGCCTCGTCGATGCGCAGGCCTTCACGGTACGGAAAGTCCAGAACACCGCGCGCAGTCTCCGGCATTTGCCGCTCGTCCAACAGAGTTTGGAACGAGACATACTTCCCTTTAGAAGTGGGTTTGAATCGCTTCAGAAGATCCCCCAATGGAAATCCGACCCAGGGCGCAACGAGGCTCCACGCCTCGACGCACCGGTGCCGATAGACCCGCTCCTCGAGTGCGTGGGGTCTCATGAGATCTTCGAGATCGATCACCCCAGGTGCCTCGCACTCGCCGTCGACAACCACTGACCACGGCCGCGTCCGCAGGGTCGCCGCGTTCAGCGCTGGATCCGTTTTGCCCGTCCCGAATTCATAAAAGTTATTGTAGTGGGTGATGTCATCGTAGGCAGTGATGTTCTCGGACCCCGCCATGTTGGTTGTCTTCACCGTCTTCAATGCAGATAAGGGCGACTTGGAATTCTCCGCCGGGTCCTCAGGAGCGCACCCGGCGAGCGCGAGTCCGGCCGCGGCGGCACCCATCCGCATGAATTGACGGCGATCCCAATACTGCGCCTCCGGCGTGATCTCGGAGGATCTCACCGGATAGGGATGCTCAATCTTTATCAACATGTCGCTGCCTCCTGCGCAGCACCCTTGGCCAGCGCACGTCGGTGCAAGAGCAAATACACCGCCGGCAGGATGATCATGGAAAGCATGGGCGCCGTAATCATCCCGCCTACCATCGGGGCTGCGATGCGTCGCATCACCTCCGAGCCGGTGCCGTTGCCAAACATGATCGGCAGCAACCCGGCGACGATGACCGCCACTGTCATTGCCTTGGGCCTGACACGTTGAACCGCCCCTTCCTCGATGGCGGCAATGAGGTCCGCCTCCGAATTGAATCGCTGCTCACTGCGGCGTTTTCGAATGGCATTGTCGAGATAGATCACCATCACCACGCCGAATTCGGCCGCGACTCCAGCGAGGGCAATGAATCCCACAGCCGAGGCGATCGACAAGTTGTAACCCAAGAGATAGAGCAGCCACAGGCCGCCCACCAGTGCGAACGGCAGCGTGCCCATGATGAGGGTCGCAGTCCCGAAGTCGCGGAATGTCAGATAGAGCAATACAAACACAATCGCCAGCGTAAACGGCACGACCAGTTCGAGCTTTTTCGCCGCTCGCTCGAGATACTCGAACTGCCCTGACCAGGCAATGGAGTACCCGGCGGGTAGACTCACACGCTCGCGCACGGCCTTCTGTGCATCGCGGATATACGATCCGAGGTCGCGACCCGCGATGTCGACATAGACCCAACCGTTGAGGCGGGCGTTCTCGCTACGCAGTTGCGGCGGCCCATCCGTCACCACGACGTCCGATACGGCGCCGAGCGTTGTGGTTGCGCCACCGGGAACTACAATCGGCAGCGTGCGCAATTTGTCGACTGAGTCGCGCAGCTCTCGTGGATAGCGCAGATTGATCGGAAAGCGCTGCAGGCCCTCCACTGTCTGGCCAATATTCTCACCCCCGATGGCCAGTGCCACGACCTGTTGAACATTGGCGAGACTGAGCCCGAAGCGGGCAGCGCGAATCCGGTCTATACGGACTTCAATGTAGCGCCCGCCTTGGACGCGCTCAGCATAAGCGGATCGCGTTCCGGCAACGGTCTTCAGTGTGGTCTCGACCTGCTGGCCGATCTGCTCAATCACCTTCAAATCGGGACCGGCAATTTTGACACCCACCGGGCTCTTGATGCCGGTGGACAACATGTCGATGCGGTTGCGAATCGGCTGCACCCACAGGTTGGCAAGGCCGGGAATGTTGAGTGCTGCATTCATCTTGCTGATGAGCTCGTCCTGGCTCATGTGACTCGGCCACTCGGACTGCGGCTTGAATTCGATCGTCGTCTCAAACATCTCCAGACCCGCGGCATCGGTCGCCGTCTCAGCCCGGCCTACCTTGCCGAAGACCCGTTTGACCTCTGGGAATTGCATCAACACTTTGTCCGTCTGCTGCAGAAGCTGACTGGCCTTGTCAGCCGACAATCCTGGCAGCGCGGACGGCATGTAAAGCAGATCGCCCTCCACCAGCGGTGGCATGAATTCGCTGCCGAGGTTCGCGATTGGTATCACCGTGAACACCAGCACCGCCCCGGCGGCCGCCAGAGTCATTCGTGGGTAACGCAAGACCGCGTCCAACAGCGGCTTATATAGCGCGATCAACAGGCGGTTTATGGGATTACTGTGCTCGTCCGGAATCCGCCCACGGATGAAATAGAACATGAGAACCGGGATCAGTGTCACCGACAACCCGGCGGCGGCGGCCATCGAGTACGTCTTGGTGAAAGCCAACGGGGCAAACAATTTCCCCTCTTGGGCTTCTAACGTGAAGACCGGGAGGAAGCTGAGCGTGATGATGAGCAAACTGAAGAAGAGCGCCGGTCCCACTTCGGCAGCCGCGTCAGCAATGAGTGTCAGCAGCTCGCCTGGCGTCGGTCGCTGCCCCGGGTGGGCATGATTCCAAGCTTCCAGATGTTTGTGCGCATTCTCGATCATCACCACTGCAGCGTCGACCATGGCGCCGATGGCGATCGCGATACCGCCCAAAGACATGATATTGGCGTTGACGCCCTGCCAGTTCATCACGCTGAACGCCGCCAGTACGCCCAGTGGCAGGCTCACGATCGCAACAAAAGCCGAGCGCAGATGAAACAGAAAGAGCGCACACACCAGCGTGACGACAATGAACTCTTCGATCAGCTTGTCGCGCAACGTGTCGATCGCCTTGTGAATCAGCTCCGAGCGGTCGTAGGTCGGGACGATCTCGACGCCTTTGGGTAGGCCCTGTTGCAGAGTGGCGATCTTCGCTTTGACGGCCTCGATTGTTTCCAGGGCGTTCTTGCCCGCGCGCATCACGATGACGCCGCCGACGGCCTCGCCTTTTCCGTCCAGCTCCGTGACCCCGCGACGGATTTCCGGACCGATCTGGATTCGAGCCACGTCCCCCAACAGCACCGGCGTACCGTTCGCACCCAGTCCCACTGGGACCGAACGAAAATCATTGAGACTCTTGAGATAGCCCATGGCGCGCACGGCATACTCGGCTTCACCCAGTTCCAACACCGAGCCGCCGGTCTCATTGTTGGAATCGTTCAGTGCTTGCACAACGCGGCTGATCGGGATGCCCAGCGCCCGCATGCGATCCGGGTCGAGCACCACCTGGTACTGTTTGACCAGGCCACCGACGCTGGCCACCTCGGCGACATTCGGTACGCTCTTCAGCTCGTACTTGAGGAACCAGTCCTGCAAGGCCCGTAACTGCGACGTGTCGTAGTGGCCACCATGGTCCACCAGGGCATACTCGAAAATCCAACCCACACCGGTGCCATCCGGTCCCAGGGTGGGCTTGGCTGCGGGAGGCAGGCGACCGGTCACCTGGTTCAGGTACTCCAACACACGTGAGCGGGCCCAGTAGAGGTCCGTTTTGTCATCGAAGACGATGTAGATGTAGGAGTCACCGAAAAAAGAGTAGCCGCGCACAGTTCGCGCCCCCGGCACCGACAACATGGTTGTGGCGAGCGGATAAGTAACCTGATCCTCGACGACCTGCGGCGCCTGTCCCGGGAACTCTGTGCGGATGATGACCTGCGTATCGGACAGGTCCGGGATCGCGTCCAGCGGCGTGTTGAGGGTGGCGCGTATCCCCCAGGCGGCCAGCAGAACGGTTGCCATCAGGACCAGGAACCGATTTTGCAGAGACCAACGGATGAGTTTCGCAATCATCTCAGTTCCCCTGCCCCGACGGCATGGGCATCAGGTTCTCGTCCATGGGCGCACCCTTGCCGGGGTTCGCGCCGGTCAGGTTGTCAAACGCGCCCCGCAGGCTCGCCTCGGAATCGATCAGGAACTGACCGGATGCGACCACCTGCTGTCCGGCGGTGAGACCTGACAGGATTTCCGAATTCCCTGCGTATTCGGCTCCGACTTGAACCAGCGCCGGATGAAAGTGATTGGTGTCGTCGGCGACGATGACGACACTGCGCATACCTGTCTTGATGACCGCCTCGCTGGGAACCACGAGGGCATCTTCCCGGGGAGCACCGACCAGGTGCACACCGGCGAACATGCCGGGGCGCAGAAGTCGGCGTGGGTTCTCAACGAGCAAGCGCACCTTCAAAGTCCGTGTCGCAGTAGTCAACTCGGGATAGAGGTAGTCGATCCGGGCGGGGAAATGCTGGCCTGGAAGGGCTGGGACCGTTGCCTCAGCCTGATCACCCACCTTCAACCAGTTAGCTTGGGTTTCCGGCACTTCGGCGTTGATC
Organism: Pseudomonadota bacterium; assembly: GCA_018241505.1. Lineage (GTDB taxonomy): Bacteria > Pseudomonadota > Gammaproteobacteria > Steroidobacterales > Steroidobacteraceae > 13-2-20CM-66-19. Next base: position 63,045 of record JAFEDS010000037.1, read on the forward strand.
CAGACCGAGCTGAGATCGGCTAGTTGGAAAAGGGTTGTGTCTACTGCGGCCGCAGCACCCTGACGCACACCCAGGTCCATCACATAACCGTCGAAGGGAGCAAAGTAGTTGACGCGGCGCTCGGCCTTCCCCGTCTTCTCGACGTGGGAGATCTGCGCGTCGGACATGCCGAACAGGGCCAGTCGGTTACGCGCGGCACCTCGAAGTCCGGCATCGCCTGAGCCGACAGCGATTACCAATTCCTCCTGAGCCGCCAACAGGTCCGGAGAATAGATGGCAGCGAGTAGTTGCCCTCGCCGCACGGAATCGCCGGTCGCGCGAACGGCCAACTCTTCGACCCAACCCGAGGCCCGTACTTGGACTGTTTGGATCCGATGCTCATCGACCGAAACCAAACCCACTGAGTCGACGAGGCGCGCGAGGTGGCCACGCTCTACCGAGGCGAGGCGCACGCCCAGGTTTTGTACCACGCGCGGGTCGACCGCGACCGAGCCGGCTATCGCACTCGAATCTTCCTCCCCCGGCATGCGAGGCACCAACTGCATGTCCATGAAAGGAGACTTGCCGGGCTTGTCAAAATGCTCGCTCGGGTGCATCGGGTCATACCAATAGAGCGGCTTCCCACCGGTTTGCGCGCTCTCCCCTGAGTTGGGTGCGGTCTGCGCGCACTTGGCAACGAGTTGCATGTCCATGAAGGGTGACTTACCCGGCTTGTCGAAGTGTTGAGCGGGAACCATCGGGTCATACCAGTAACTCACGCTTCCAGAGTCACAGGCCGCGGCAGCACTCGCATGCCCATGTTTGCTCTTTGCGATCCACAGCCCGACCAAGCCGATTGCGACGAGAGCGACCAGATAGACGGACAACTTGATAATCGGTCGGCTCACTGCAGTTCCCCTGAGGAGACAAAGTATTGGAGGCGGGCCTGGGCCCGGGCGGTGTCGACGAGCAGCGCCAATTTCTGGATCTGGATCTCGAGCAGTGTTCGTCGCGCCAAGAGCACGGCATCGAACGAACCCTTGGCCGCCGCGTAGGTGCTCTGTGCTGCCGCGATGCGGCGCTGCGCTTCTGGAATGATCTCCTTTTCAAACGTGGTGGCCCGGTCGTTGGCATGATGCCAATCGATGAAGTCCTCGGTCGCCTGCGCCCGAAGGTCTCGGATCAGATCTTCTCTGCGGTCCTGCGCGGCCTTCGATCTGAGTTGGGCTGCCCGGAGCTCTGGATCCTGGCGCTTGCCAGTGAAGAACGGCAGAGCGACAGAGAGTTGGATGCCGGCCAGATCGGCATAAGCCGGCCGATGCCCGACGTAAGCCTCGATCGAATAATCAGGCTTGTACGCCTGCTCTGCTTGCGCAATGTCGTTTCTGCTGGCCTCGATCTGCGTCTGCACGCCTGATACGGCCGGATGTTGCTCGATGTCCTCGACTACCCTCGCGAGCTCGGCCGCCTCGGCAGTGGGATTCATCTCGTGCGCCAATGGACGCCCCGCCGAAGCACCAATCCAACGTGACAATGCGGCGCGCATTCGCTCGACATGGTGCTGCCAGTCCTGCTCCTTGTCGTTGACCAGGTCCGCCTCCACCTTGGCGGCCAGCCAGTCGGCCTGCGAGTTGCGGCCACTGCGATAACCACTCTCCATGCTCTGTACCTGCAGGGTGCTCTCCGAGGCGAGCTCATGCGTCAGACTCAATGCCTGTTCGGCCTCATACACATCGAGCCAACTGAGTGCTGTATCGCGTGCAATCACCCTACGGTCATTTAACAGTCCATAGTGTTCCATCTCTGCATCGAGCCGCTTCCGCTCACCCATGAGCCTGCGCTTCTCGGCTCGCGGAAAGTCCTGCGACACACCCACGGTGAAGGTCGTAAAGCTGTCATCGCGGACGCTGAATGCTTCACCTCGATCAAACGGCAGGTCTCTGAGCCCGACAGACAATTTCGGATCTGGGAGCTGAGCCGCAGAAATCGCCTGCTGCTCCTCGGCGGTGGCAAGCGCTTCGCGATTCAGGAGGATCGGCTGGTCGGTCAGCGCCAGTTGCATCGCCTCCTGGATCGATAAGGGGGCTCCATCAATTTGTGAGAATGCGTGGAACGAATGCGCGTCCTGGCTCTTCGAGGCGGGAGGCGCCGAACTGGGTGCAGGCGGTGTCGGTTCTGCTGCGTAAGCCGAGAGCGCGAAAGCGATCAACCCACATGCGGACGTGCGGCGAAAGGCGCGAAGGCGGGATTGTCCCAGCCATTTCGCGTAGGGTGTTTGAAACACAAAGATACCTCGACCTTCAGTGAAGGGGCCGCAAAGCGGCCGGCATGCCTGCAAACTTCGAGTGGAGACTCCGTCAGGAGTCGTGGGGCAGGCTGCTCAGAGGCGCAGACGCGCCGTTGCGAGGTAGGTTGGATTAGGTGGATATCGGGTTGCAGCGCGCTGGACAGGCCGCTGGACCCTCCCGGTGGGATCGAGGATCGCCGCCACCGACTGGTAAACGTGAGTGACCGGTACTGTGGATGGATCAACGGGATTGAACGTCGGCGTCTGCAGTTCACGTTCGAGCGTCGCCACTGCGCCGACCGCGGTGTCCGTGGAGTACACCTGATCGCACGACCGGCATGCATGGTCCGGCACTGGGCAGCCATGCGTCTGCCGGTGCGGATCGCAGCAACCTGGGGCCGCAGAGCCCCCCCGGCCACAATCGAGCAAAGCGGCGCTCGCCTGAGCCGACAAGCTCAGGAGCATGAGGACCGCTATGATCAATTGCCGCGCAAACATGGTCTCAAGATACCTCTAGCACTCATAGACGACCAGACCGCCGCCCAGAAGCTGTGACTCACCCGATTCTTCGTAACCAGCGTGAATTTGGTTACAAGGAGCCTGCATATTCGTTCCCCGCGGGGAAATCGGGCTCTCAAGCTCCTACGTAAACTCGCAATCGAGGTAGACCGGGCACGTGCCGGGAACATTACAGCGGACTTTATGTTGCAAGACAGCCGTCGGCCCTCTCAAAAGCGGTGCCAGCTCTCCCACCTCCCCTAGCTGGCGGGCATCCTGAGTCGAAATAGCGCCAGAAAGGCTGCGATCGATAGCGCGCACGAGAGTGCCAGCATTCCGGTACCAAACCTCTCGATCGCCATTCCGAAGAGAAAGGGAGCAATTGCTTGGCCAATCCTTGCTGGCGCCGCGATCTTCCCTATGCGCGCGCCATATCCCTGAGCACCGAAAAGGGCGAGCGGCAACGTGCCCCTCGCGATGGTCAGGATTCCGTTTCCAGCTCCGTGAATCAGCGCAAACAGTGTGATGCTGGAAACACCGCCCAACGCCAGAGCAACTGTCGCCACAGGATGCAGAACATTGGCAACTTTGGCACTCGTTAGCGGATTGCTCCACCGCTTGGCGCCATACTCGACGATTCGAGCTGCAACCTGTGCGGGCCCCATCAAAGAGGCCGCAGCAATTGCCGCCGTCGGAGTTGCTCCCAAGGCAGCAAAAAGACCTGGCAAATTGGTCGCCACACCGATGCTGACGATTCCCGAGGCGGTAAACACGAAAGCGAGAGTCGTCATTCTCGGATCGGCCTGTCCTCCCGGCTGCGGCACTGTGGGTGGGGGCTCGCCGGCGGCCTCTCCTTCCGTAGCTGCACCAGCGCCGCGCAGCGCCCAGGTATTCAGTGGCAATGCCACTGCGACCTGAATGACCAACCAAGACAAACAGGCCCCCCGCCAGCCCAACCGATGCTCCAGGAATGCCGAAATCGGCCACCCTATCGTGCTGGCAAATCCGGCTATCAGAGTGATGCCCGTCATCGGCGCGCGAGAATTGCTGCCATAGATCCGCGCGAGCGCTGCAAAGGCCGGCTCGTACAAGCCTGCGGCCATAGCCACTCCCAGCACCAACCACGCGCAGAAAAGAGAGACCGGACCCGTCGCGAATGCCAGTGCCAACAGCCCCACAGCAAACACAACGTTTGACGCGCACAGAACGAGAGCGCCGCCTCGCTCGTCGATGAGGCGACCGACGAGAGGCCCCAAGAAGGCGGACAAGCCGAGCCCTACGGAAAGCGCGGCGAAAACTACGGACGTCGTAACGTGAACATCACGAGCGATGGAGCCCGCCAGGACAGCCGGGAGGTAAAACGAAGATGCCCAGGCCAATGCCTGAGTCGAGCCCAGAGTCGCGACAATCGCCCACCGGCTCCTCATACCACCATCGCTGACCTGGCTATCGGCGTGGCGACATCAAATCGCCTTCAGATTGACGCGCGCTTCGAGTTTAGCCGCATCTTCCTTGCGTTCGCTGTAGCGATCAGTCAGATAGCCGGCAACATCGCGCGTGAGCAGAGTGAACTTCATCAACTCTTCCATGACATCGACGACGCGCTCGTAGTACGCAGATGGCTTCATCCGCCCGTCGTCCTCAAACTCCTGGTAAGCCTTGGCAACCGACGACTGATTAGGAATCGTGATCATTCTCATCCACCGCCCCAACAACCGAAGCGTGTTGACCGCGTTGAATGACTGCGAGCCTCCGCTCACCTGCATCACTGCCAGGGTACGGCCTTGAGTCGGCCGAACACTCCCGACCTCAAGGGGAATCCAATCAATCTGAGCCTTCATGACCCCGCTGATCGCGCCATGACGCTCGGGGCTGCACCAGACGTGCGCCTCAGACCACAGCGACAGCGATCGGAGCTCCTGCACCTTGGGATGCGTGGCCGGTACCGAATCCGGCAGTGGCAAATCGCGAGGATCAAAAATCTTCGTCTCGGCGCCCAGGGCCTGAAGAATCCTTGCCGCCTCCTGGACCAGGAGCCGACTGTAAGAGCGCTCCCGCAGCGACCCATAAAGCAGTAGCACTCGTACGGGATGAGTTGAGCGCGGACCCGCCGTCAGGCGCGCCAGATCCGGCGCGTGGAACACATCCTGGCGAAGGTGGGGTAGCGAGCCGGTCAGATCAGACAACGCGGCTTCCCTGCTCGTTGATCACGACCTCGCCGTCTTCCTTGGCAAAGTAACCCTTCTGAGGCTGAGGGAGAATATCGAGAACGGCCTCCGACGGTCTGCACAAGCGAGTGCCCAGGGATGTGACCACAAATGGTCGATTGATCAAAATCGGATGCGACAACATCTGATCCAACAATTGACTGTCGGTCAGATTGGGATCTCCCAAATTCAGTTCCTGGTATGGCGTGCCCTTCTCTCGCAATGCCTGCCGCACCGTCAGACCCGCATCGGCAATCAGCTTCTGAAGCTGATCCCGCGTCGGCGGTTCGCGGAGATATTCGATCACCGTCGGCTCGATTCCAGCGTTGCGGATCAGTGCCAGCGTGTTGCGTGAAGTCCCACACTGCGGGTTGTGATAGATAACAGTTTCGTTCGTCATCGCCGTTAACCTTTCCGTCGCTAAAGCGCGGTTAAGCTCGCTTGCGACGGGAAGCCGCGGCCGCCTGAGCGACTGGCTTACAGTCAGGACCGCATTCCTCGTCCGCCAGGGTGCAGCAATTCTCGGTCAGAAACGCCACGAGTGCGTTCATCTGATCCATGCTGGGGCTGTAATACAGATTGCGGCTTTCGCGGCGACTGACGACTAGGCCCGCGTGCATGAGTTCTTTCAGGTGGAAAGACAGTGTCGGCGAAGGCAAATCGAGCCGCTCCGCGAGCTCAGACGGCGTGTAACCGCTCGGACCGCGCTTGACCAACAGACGGAAAACCGCCAGGCGCGACTCCGAAGCCAAAGCGCCCAGCGCTTCAATCGCTTCACTTGATTTCATATTTTCAAGTATATTGAATTATCAGTTTTGCGCAAGCCATGACCACGGCTCTTAAGTGTGGAGCAGAAAAATGACCGGTTCATGGCGTCCATCAACAATTGAGCCACGATCAGGCTTCCTACCAGGGACCCACCCAGATGCAATTCGCGATCGAGGTTATTGGTTGGGCTGCCGCAGCCCTGATGCTGTCGGCCTATGTCCTCCTGACCATGGGACGACTGAATGCGCACTCCCATTTGTATCACTGGCTGAACATTCTGTCCGGCGCAGGTTTCGTGCTCAACAGTGGCTGGAATGGCGCCTACCCGTCCGCCTCCATCAATGTTGTATGGGTCGCTATTGGCCTGTACGGGGTCCTGGGTCGCACCCAATCAAATTCCCGCCCTTGATTTTATAATTTTGGTTCTATAAAACTGTTGCCGCTTCAAACTGAAGTGTTGCTCACGTTCGAGGCCCAGTGGGCGATCCTGCGGAAACACTTTCTCTCAACGCGCTGGCGGCACTGGCCCAGCGAACGAGACTGACCATATTCCGACTGCTCGTGGCTCAGGAACCGCGAGGGATGGCCGCGGGCGCAATAGCGTTGGACATCGGCGCACCGCAAAACACGGTATCCGCGCATTTAGGTGTACTCGCACGAGCCGGCCTCGTGTTGGCCACGCGCGAACACCGAAACATCATCTACCGGGCTAACCTCGGGCGAATGCAGACACTGATCGACTACCTGATCGCGAACTGCTGCGAAGATCAGACGAACTGCGCGGTTGCCGCTGTCAGCGCTGCCTGCGATGCCAGAAGCGAACAGAGCAATTGATCACTTTGCGACCCGGCTGAATCACTCAGCGCGCGCCAATTCTCCGGCGAGACCTGTAATGCGGCCCCGGATCTCTTCCCGAGCCGTCCTGAAGCGATCGCGCATCTGCTCCGGCGAGACGGTCGGATCCGAAGTGGCTGGATCCTGGATTGGCCAGTGCAAGCGCTGAACTCGTCCCGGCAACACTGGGCACACTTCATCGGCACAGAGAGTGACGACCAGGTCGACCGCTGCGGCATTCACATCGTCCACCGACTTTGAATGATGCCCGCTGATGTCGATGCCCACCTCGCGCATCGCTTCAATCGCGTACGGGTTGACCTTGGAAGGCTGAGAGCCGGCACTAGAGACTTCCACCTCCGGACCCAAAATGTGGCGTCCCAGGCCTTCCGCCATCTGGCTTCGCGCGGAATTCGCAACACACAAGAACAGTACTTTCTTCACTTTATTCAACCTCTGCCCTCACCAACCACCTGATCGCCTTTGCCCGAGAATGCATTTCGACGCACGGCGGCCCCGCATTCATACCACTCACGCGAGCCATTAACGATCCAAACGACCGACAACATCACCGGAACTTCCACCAATACACCTACGACCGTTGCCAGAGCCGCGCCCGACTGAAAGCCGAATAGACTGATGGCAGCGGCCACGGCCAATTCAAAGAAATTGCTGGCGCCTATCAGGCACGAGGGACCCGCAACGCTGTGGACCTCGCCGACAGCGCGATTCAGCAAATACGCCAAGCCGGCGTTGAGATACACCTGAATCAGAATCGGTACGGCCAGCAAGGCAATTACCATGGGCTGCGCCAGAATCTGCTCACCCTGGAAAGCGAACAACAACACCAATGTTGTAAGCAACGCAATCAGCGACAGTGGCTGCAGCGTTCCGAGCATTCGACTCAGTGCGACCGGCCCACCCCGGGCGAGCACATTCCGCCGCACGGCTTGGGCGATAATGACGGGAACGACGATATACAGGACGACAGACAGCAGAAGCGTTTGCCACGGCACCGTGATGGCCGAAAGGCCAAGCAGCAACCCAACAATCGGCGCAAACGCAAATACCATGAGCGCGTCGTTCAAGGCGACTTGCGACAGGGTGAAGTGAGGTTCACCGCGAGTGAGCTGGCTCCAAACGAAGACCATGGCCGTACAGGGCGCGGCGGCTAGGATGATCAGGCCCGCAATGTACGAATCGATCTGAGCTGCCGGAAGCAGTGGGCGAAACAGATAGCCGACAAACAACCAGCCGAGCAAAGCCATGGAGAACGGCTTCACCGCCCAATTGACGAACAGCGTGACGCCGATCCCTCGCCAGTGCTCCTTCACCTGGTGCAGAGCGCCAAAGTCGATCTTGGCGAGCATCGGGATGATCATGAGCCAGATCAACAGCGCCACCGGAAGATTTACGTGGGCTACTTCCGCCGATCCGATGACCTGGAAGACAACAGGCATCCAGTGTCCGAGGGCAATTCCGACGACAATGCACAGTGCAACCCAAATGCTCAGGTAGCGTTCAAAGAGCGACATTCGCGAGTCCTAGGTGTTCGAACCGTCAGGTGAAGCTTTGACGGTTCCAATTTCATCGAGGTTTCGTTGCAATCGTATGCGATCGAGCGCCGGAATCGGCAGACTCAACAACAATCGAATCCGTGTATCCAAAATCTTGAAAGCGTGCCGGAAGGCAACCCACTGCGCGGTCTCATTACCCTCTTCCAAGACCGGATCTTCGACAGACCAGTGCGCCGTCATAGGCTGACCTGGCCACACCGGGCACGTCTCTGCCGCCGCGCGATCGCAGACTGTGAAAACAAAATCCATGACCGGAGCCCCGGGCTGCGCAAATTCACTCCAGTCTTTGCTCCGAGCCCCCTCGTGAGGCACATGCATTCGGTCGAGTAACTCCAGCGCGATCGGATGTACGGAGCCCCTGGGCCGGCTCCCCGCGCTGAATGCGCGGAATTTGTCGCCGCCACGGTGATTGAGGATTGCTTCCCCGATGATGCTCCGGGCGGAGTTCCCGGTGCACAGGAACAGCACGTTATATGGCGCGCCGGCCATCAGAGCCCTGTTCTCGTGCCTGTCATCGATTTCATGGTTTCAATTATATAGAATTATAAGCGGCAGCAAAAGAGGCCGTTTGTCATCTTCCTCTGCTACGGTCAATCGCCCCGCCCGACGTTCAAAACTGGGATGTACGTCCATGCGTCTACTCATCATCGGCGGCAGCGATGCCGGCATCAGCGCAGCTTTGAGAGCTCGCGAAATCGACCCACACACCGAAGTTCATATGCTCCTGGCGGACGACTATCCCAACTTCAGCATTTGTGGCCTGCCCTTTTATCTGAGCGGAGAAGTGGCCGATTGGAAAACCCTGGCCCATCGCTCCCGAAACGACATCGAGTTCGCTGGGGTACGGCTACACCTGTCCGAAACCGCGGTCAGCATCGATCCCTTAGAACACACTGTAACCTCACACGACGCAGAAGGAGCCCGGAGGACACACGCCTTTGATCGACTGGTCATTGCAACTGGCGCGATCCCTATCCTTCCACCGATATCCGGCGCTGATCATCCAAACGTTTTTTCCTTGCACACCCTGGATGACGCCTTTGCGCTTCAAAAGAAACTCTCCACCGGTGTCAAATCGGCAGTCATCGTCGGAGGCGGCTACATCGGTTTGGAAACCGCCGACGCACTACGCCACCGCGACATTGCGGTCACACTCATTGAGCGCCTGCCCGCAATCCTGCGGACGGTCGACCAACCGATGGGCATGCGAGTGGAATCGGTCCTGGCACGGAATGGAGTCCAGGTTCGAACCAATATGACGGTTCGATCAATCGACCCTGATGCGAATCAGCTCCTCGTTCGATGCGCAGACGGCTCAACGGCCGCCGGGGACCTTGTTCTGCTAGCGTTGGGCGTACGGCCGCGCGCGGAGCTGGCCGCCACCTGCGGCATTGCCACAGATGAACGCGGCGCCATCCGAGTCGATCGGCAGATGCGAACCAACGTCCCGGACATCTTCGCGGCGGGCGACTGCGTAACTACCTGGCATCGGCTTCTCGAGAAAGACTTGTATTTGCCACTCGGCACGACCTCGCACAAGCAAGGAAGGATTGCCGGTGAAAATGCCGTCGGTGGCATACGGGAATTTGCCGGAAGCCTCGGAACCCAGTCGGTCAAACTATTCGATCGAGTTGTGGCCGCTACAGGGCTGAGCGAGGCCGAAGCATCAGCACACGGATTACCAATTTTCGCGACAGAAACCATCACCGCCGATCATAAAGCTTACTATCCGGGTGCCACTGAGTTGGTTGTGAGACTCATCGGACATTGGGAAACCGGCCGATTGTTAGGAGGCCAATTGCTCGGCAGCTATGGCCACGAAGTATCCAAGCGCGTGGATGTGCTCGCCGCAGCCATCCATCAAGGGCTGCGCGTCGACGAGGTAAATGACCTCGACCTCAGCTACACCCCGCCCCTGAGCTCACCGTGGGACCCGTTGCAGATGGCCGCACAGCACTGGCAGGCGCGTCGGGATGCGCAAGAACGCCCTCAACGCTGACTCGATGCTTCGGAGACAACCTTTGCAGGCAGTGGAAAGAACTTTGCCTCAACTACTACCTACTGCCCCTCATACGACAAGACGTACTCGATGAACTCGCCGACAGCCTGTCGGCCTTCGCGGCACTGCGTGATCCGATCTCCATGGCCTATTACGCCCGCAAGATCAGTCAGTGAAGTCGACACGACCAAGCCTTCATCGCGCTCGCACGCCGGCGCTGTGACGTCTCGTTCGCCATGCTGCGTGATGGCGCCCTGTACACACCACCGCCGACCCAAACCGTGCTGACAAAAACATAGGGCCACCGCCTTTGGACTTTTCAAGTCGTCAGCGGCGTTCAGGTCGGAGTGAGCCGGCGAGGGCTATTGCGTTCGGATCTCCCAAAGCGAGCCGCGTGGTTCAGCAATGACGCCTGTTGCATCGCCCCACAGTCGCAAGGCCCCACGAAAGGCATCTACATTGGATCGCACCCGGCAATAGCGGGGCAGCGGCCGCACCCGCGGGGCATTGCCTCCGCCCAAAATAACTTGGTCCACATCAAACGCGGCTTTCAGGTTGCCCAATTCGGAGACTACGTCGCGCCGCCAGCGCCGGAGGCCCAATCGTTCCGGGCTACCGTCGGCAAGCTGCTGCAGCAGCGACCGCTTGCGGTCATATCTCAACCAACCCAACTCCAAAGGGACGAGAATGTTGTCGCTGATCAAAGTCGATCCGAGTCCCGTCCCCAATCCGATGAACAACATCCGACCACTGCGATAGGCCGACAGCGCTTGCAGGGCGGCGTCGTTTATGAATCTCACAGGGCGGCCCAACGCGCGTGCAAAATCGAACTTGATCCAGCCGCGGCCTACTCGGGGTGGATCACCACAAGGAACACCATTTCGCACCGGCCCTGGATATCCGATGGAGACAACATCGAACGACCAGTCTTCCGTTAGCTTGCTGACACGCCGGCTGAACTCAAGCGGCGACAGCTCATCACCGCTGTCGAAGCTTCTCAGGGTGCGTCGGCCCGAAACCATGAGTTTGACCGAGCCACCGCCGACATCGATCATCAACACTCGATGATTCATGGCATCCCCGTGCGAATCCGGTCCCTCATGGGCGCAATCTCAGCGAAGCTTCGTCTCCTGTTAAAAAGTCGATCTTCTCCGTTGGGTAAGCGCATTCCTCAGCACGCACCACTCGCAGTAATTCCGGCGCGAGCCGTTGGGTGTCCGGTGTAAAATAGTAAAAACGCATCTCGGCAGTCGGATCGCTGGTGATGAACGAGCCCATCACGGCCGGTGTCTGTCCGCGGGATACCACGGCGGCGCGATAGGCAGTCAGAAAAATCGCCTGAAGGTCGACTATATCCCGACCCAGAGTGCCCACCCGAACCCGAAACCAAGGCAATTCATTCACGATGCAATAGCGCTCCGTTAACAAAGGCCGATCGGCCCGCCCGGCCAATTGTCCACTATGCTTGGATCAGCACACGATAGACCTGGTTCAGCGCGATTGCCAGCAACGCCTCAGGTGCCGCCCCGACGCAGGCCGTGTCATCAAAAGTTCACAAAGAAGACCGCATCGAGCTTCGCACGAGGAGGACAGGAACCGGCGAGACGCGCACAATTTCCGTGGCGCGGCTTCCCAACACGAAGAGCGACAAACCGTGTCGTGCGCTGGTGCCAACCAAGATCAGGTCGGCGTGCCAGGCGATTGCACGCTCTACCACCAGGTCGGCGACGTTTTGTTTATGACTCTCGACCAGTCTTCTACGGAGACACCTCGCTCTGCGGGCCTCGCGCGCGCATCCTCGAGCATTTTCTGTCCCGCGTGTCTGCGAGGCTCCAACATGATCGACCCGACAGTGCCTGCAGAATAGTCTTCAGTGGGGGACAGGTGCATCACGTGCACGATGAGAATTTCGTGCGTTGGCTCTCGAATGATCTTTAATAGCTCGAGCAACGCGGCATCGGATGCATCACTACCGTCAAATGCAAGTAAAATCCGGCGATGCATCTGAGCCTCCTGCAGACACCCGCTGGCCTGTTGCCCGGCTCCTTGGGAGAGGATCTGTCACGCGCCGGGGGAGCAGAACCTAGTAAACCCAGCATCACAACCTGCCAGGCGATGGAAACAGCGCCTATGATGAACACGACGTCACCCTCCATCCTGATCCAGCGCGGTGCTTCGAGAAAACCCTGCTGCAGGAAATCCGCACTTCGCGCGTACCATGTACCCACACTCACGCTCGCGTGCAGTTGAAACGAACCGATTGGCAGGAGGCTCGTGAATCGGCGCAGTGCCGTCGAGATCATCGCACCCGGACGGCGTCGGGAAGTCGTGGTGATTCGGTAGATGTACACGCGCGTACAGGCACTCATGCCACAGCGGCGGGGCATGAGTGCTGTGACTGAGTCGTCCGCCCACTGTTTGAGAGACTCTATGAAGGAGTTAATCCAGCCCATCGCCACTCGTCCGCCACAATCCGTGCGCGACACCCTTGGGCGCCGGAATCAAAATTCGGATTCAGCCGGTGCAGGACGCTCTCGAATGTGAGCTACCGGCGTCCGCTCGACCAGGATCTCAGGGCGGCCTCAGGGTGAGCCCGACTCAACCTCGACAAACGGATTCAAAATCGTCATGCGACCGTCGATGGCCAAACCATGTTGCATGTCTTCTGACCAAAGAGTCGCGCACCCTGCTTCCAGTGCAGCAGCCACCACGAATCCATCGAACACCGACAGCCCGTAACGCTGCGCTCGTTGCAACCCCGCCGAGTGGGTCTCCAACGTGACCGGAGCTATCGTCGGGCACAGTGCTCGGATGTCATCAAGCGCGTCGTTCAGCTCAGTCCAAGTCAGCTTGAGTTTGCGCCGCGCCACATTTGCGAACTCGTTCAGAACCTGAACGTTGATGAGGCAACCGCGCTCCAGTAACTGTTGCGCGGTTGACGACCGCGGATCCGTTGTAAAGGCGTATATCAGTACGTTTGTGTCGAGGAATTCATCGATCATTGGCTTCGTCACGATCGAACTTCCAGTCCGACGGCAATACCTTACGAAGCCTCCGGATTCGTGCGAGCGCGCGCTCGCGACTTCGATCTCGATCGATGCCGAACTCCCGCTCGCCCGCCACGAACACCTCGACGTGGTCGCCTTCCTTCAGCTTCAGCGCCTCGACGACGGACGCGGGTAGACGCAGGGCGAGACTGTTGCCCCATTTGGAGACTTGCATGGGACCTCCGTGGATATACTACCGCAATAGTATATCCAAGCGTGCCCGACGGTCAATGAGCGCTCGACCGCTTCGTCGCGCAAACTGCTACGCGATTCACGACCCGCAGTGGCAGGCTTTTCGACATCTGCCAGGCTAAAAGAGCGACTGCTGAGAACTGGCCATGTCCGTTTCCGACTCACGGGGGATTTCCGTATTCGGCGTGCGAGACTTAAAGTACGCCAAGCCGGAATGCATTTCACGCCAACAATGCGCGCAACTTGGTTCGCGAGCCACGAGGCAATCGTGGACGACCAGCTCGGGGTGCATCGAGCACGTCGTTACGCGAATGAGCTCGCCGCGCACCAACTCCTTCATCAGTATGATCACCCGCTCGAAATCAATCTCGCTGCTCGGGCATATGGCTTTAAACTCCTCGAATGCGATGCAGAGACGTTCGGCGCGCGAAAGTTCAGGCAACTTCTCGACCGTGACCTCGCCTGCGGCAGGTAGCGCACGGAAGTGCCGAAGCATCCCCACAAGCGCCGGCGTTTCGCCTCGCAGCGTTGCCGACTTGCAGAAGAACTCTACGCGAAAAGGCGCTTTTCCTCTGAGTCGCTCGCGGGGGACGGTAGAACCTCCGTACTCCTTTCGAAGCTTACGAATGCTGTACTTTGAAAGGCGCGTCCATCGCATGATCGTAGGCGTACGCGCGCCCAGGAGGACCATTCGCCATGCGACCTGCAGCCGCCCCAAGTCGCGGCGCCAGCGTTCATCCGAAATTCGCATAACTAACCTCCTTACGGCTTCTCCTTCGTTTCCGACCCAGAATCTCCTGCCATTCCGACCAACCACTCCTTGGCAAGCCGTACTCAGAATTGGTAGTTCAGTTGTGACCCCAGGACGACGATGTGCGACAGGTATGTGCCCATCAACTCTCCTGGTACCGGCAGGACGCTCCCCAACTCGCTGGGCGCGGACTTAACCCATATGTACGCACCGCCGATGTCGAGCGAAAGGCCGGAATTCGCTCTCCAACGCGCGCCGAAGGCAAGCCATTTGCGATCCGCATCGGGCAAACGGGGACTGCGAAAGGCGTCCTGCACGGGCGATCGGTCGTACGCGACGCCTGCGCGAAGCAGCCAGGGCGCATTGATTTGATACTCCAGCCCGAGACCGGCCCGCCAGCTATCTGAGAACCTCAGCGCAGTGTCTGAAACGACCTGCCCCGCCTGCACTCCATCGGTAGCGAGCACCGTTAGAGACTGGACTGAATCCCAGCCCGTCCACGTGTAGTCCGCAAGCACGCGCAGGTCGGGTGATAGCCTCTGCGAGATCGCAACGGATGCAGTTGGCGGCAGGCGCAGATTGGTGCTTGCGTGTGACGCGAGTGGTGACAGCTCAGCTTTGTTGAATCCAAGCGTGCCATGGATGTTATAATCAGTATGCGAACGATAGGTAAGACCGAGGCGCGTTCCAGCCGGAAGGTCAGCGAGAACGCCTACATTCCAACCCCAGGCCCAATCGCTGCCGTCCAATCGCGCCACACTGCCCGGTATGAGCGGCGTCACAGCATTGGTGAGCTTCGCCTTCAGTCGTTGATAGCTCACACCGGCGCCAATCGAAAAGTATGGCCCCAACCTCATGCCTGCGACAGGGTTAATGTTGAGAGTTTCCGATTTTGAAACGAGCGCCCGATACATGCCGGCCCAAGGTGCACTCCAGTCGGTGCTCAGTCCAAACGGCGAATTGACCGCCAGACCTACAGCGACCTTGGAGCTTAAGGCTGCACGGCCATACAATGAGGGAACGAAACTCGAGACACCGCCATCGCCGCCGTCCGGAGTCGAAGAGCCGGAAGAAGCGCGGAATCGCGTCGTAGGATCTATATAGATCGATGCGGCGGAGATCTCCGGGCCGGTGAGCTGTTGGGAGATTCCGGCCGGATTCCAAAAGGCGGTACTCGCATCCTGGGTGCTCGCCGCCATCCCGGCGTACGCGATTCCTAGCCCGCTAGCTGACTGCTCCTGCAGTTGGAATCCCGAGCCTGTTGCAGCACCTGGCAAAAAAATGGCAGCACCTGCTAACGCAAGCGATGTGCGGATTACTACTGGATCTGCGCTTCGCATACTTCACTCCATTGCTGTTGACGGATCCGCTCACTCCAAAGGTGGCCTCATCAGTTCCTCGCGCAAAGCTTTTCGGAGAACTTTTCCAACAGAAGACTTTGGCAGTGCCGTTCTAACGTAGACTCGCTTGGGGACTTTGTAGGGCGCAAGAGTCTGTCGGCAATGTTGAATCAGCGTCGCCTCGTCGATCGACTCACCAGCACAGACGACGAAAAGTGCGACGCTTTCACTTGAGCTTCCGTCACGTTGGGCAGTCGCGGCGGCCTCGAGCACTCCCGGATACGTTGCGGCGGCTGCCTCGACTTCCAGCGGGTATACCTTAAACCCGGAGACGACAATTACGTCCTTGAGTCGCTCAGTCAGGTGTACAAACCCTTGGTCATCAAAGTGGCCAGCATCGCCGGTTCGGAGCCAAGCGCCCGGCCAGAACGCTTGCGAGGTGTCCATGGGTCTTTGCCAGTAGCCGCGCATGACTTGCGGTCCTCTAACGCAGATCTCGCCGACTTCGCCGAGCGGCAAACTCCCGCCGACTTCATCCTTGATTGCGATCTCTGTGGATGGAAGCGGAAGCCCGACTGATCCATTGAATTCCATGCCCGGAAAGTTGCTGGTAGCACCGGGAGACGCCTCGGTAAGCCCCCAGGCTTGCGTGATGGGGCAACCCGTGACCTCGTACCAACGATTAGCCACTTGAGGTTCGGTCGCCATCCCACCACTCAATGTTATCTTGAGATGCGAAAAATCGAGCGCGTTAAAACCCAGTGCGTGGAGAAGCCCCCGGAACAATGTATTCACCCCACTCAGATATGCGATCGGATAGCGGGCAAGCTCCGCGATCACCACTGAAAAGTTTCGGGCATCGGGTATAAGAACATTGCACCATCCCAGGTGAACGAATAGGAAGAGCGATCCCGCAAGGGCAAAGATGTGATAGAGCGGCAGCAGCGTGATTAGGATCCTTTGCCCATCCGCATACGGGCGAATCAACGCGACCGACTGCAAAATATTTGCGCATAAGTTCCGATGCGTCAGCATTACACCCTTCGGAGAGCCTGTGGTCCCGCCGGTGTATTGGATTAAGGCTAAGTCGTCCGGCTCGACGCGTTCCGACTTCAGCGATGTTTCTGGGCTCGCTCGAACCGCTTGCGTCCATGGAAGGCACCGACACCGCTCCCCGCTAGGCGGCTCACTGGCAGATACCTCGCCTCCGCCGACCGTAACGATGTACCGCAGCGTGGCGCAGTTCCCAAACGCCTCGATCATGGGTCGGAGCGCATTCAACGTCACAATAACAACAGGTTGCCCGTCATTTATGAGGTGTTGAATCTCCATCGACGTATACATCGGATTGAGACACACGACTGTCATTCCTACGCGCAATGCACCGAAAATCGCGATAGGGAATTCCAGGATGTTCGGCAGCATGAGCGCGACCCGATCGCCTTTCCTGGCTCCGACGCTTTGCAACCAAGCGCCGAACGAACGCGAAAGCATCTCGAGTTGCGTGAACGAGAGCGTTTGCTCGCCCTGAATGAGCGCCGGCGAGTCGGCATAGCGCGTGCACGCCAGTTCGCACATCTCCTTGAGGGTTGACAGTTGCGACGCGTCGATCTCAGAAGGAGTCCCTCGTGGATATGATTTCAACCAAAACTTGCTGCCACGAGTTTGTGCGTTTGCACTCGGTCGATCATTCATCATTGTCTCCTCCTGTGCGGATCAATTGCAGGCGCGGAACCACACCGTCGGCGCCGGGCCGATGGGCATATCGCATACATTCGTCGTGAACCTGCAAAGCGTGTTCGCGCACCTGCAGCAGCAGTTCGCGAGACACATTCAGCTCCTTCCTCATGGTTGCCGCGGACCACTCGTCCGCTTCGATCTGCCGCGGCTCTGAATTCCGCTGTAGCAGGACTTCGCTTATTGCAATGATGCCGGAGAGCCAACGAGCGTGAGGGTCGGAGCACCGATTGGGCTCGTGGTGCGACTTGATTGCTTCGACCGCGGCAAGTGGCAACGACCAGAATTTGGCCAACTCCTCACCTTGCAGCTGGTGTGGCGCGTTATCCGTGTGAGATTCTTCGCGTTCCAAGCGAGCAAGGATGTCATCCCAGGTGTTGGGGGAGTAACTGATCTGAAGCAGGTATCCAATGTCATGAATGATAGCGACCAAGTGGGCAACCTCAGGCGCAAAAGGAGCCGATGGCAGGTTGGCCGCCATCAATTTAGCGGCATCCGCGACGGCCATACAGTGTGCCCAAAGCACGGCGACTTCACCGGGATCAAGGCTGGGCGGCAGAGGCGGAGCCTCCGATATGAGATTCATTGCATAACGAACACCGACGCGTCTGATTGCTTCAGGAACTGTTAGGACAATGAAGTGATCATGCGCAAAGAACACACTGTTGGATGCGCCCGTCAGCTTCGCTGCCAGAAATGGATCGGTCTGAAAGGCACGCGTCAGTGCCTCAATGGAGGGGGTTCTTGTGCGCGGTAAGCGCCAAAGCTCCCGGGCAAACGGCGAAATGATCGGCAAATCGCGGGCGACACCCGCGTGATACTGTATTAAGAACGACTGATATTTACTTTTTGTGTCCACGCGGCTGATCCATTGCCGATGCGCCCTGGACATCTCGCCCCAGCTGTTGATGCAGCAACTCCAGGAGCGCTTCCCAATCCGGACTATCTTGCGGGCAGTGAAGAACAACCGATTTCACTTCAATCGGTGTTGCCACAGCCGGGTCGGTCTGCTCGAGTGCTTCCTGCCACCTGGCTGAAACAATGCCATTGACACGATCACCGTCCTGGAGTGATGCAGATACCGACAGGATTACGATGAAGCATCCGGGATCTAACCGCGCAAATGTATCCACGTTTGAGACAAGTGAATAAATGTCCTTGGCGATCTCATGATGCGTCTGCAAGTAGAGCGCGTCATTCGCCATTTGGCGCTTTATCTCTCGATATTCCCGGATCCGGATGCCAATAACGCTGAACGGCAAAGCCAGGCGCACCGCCCGGGTCGCGAGGTAATAGAGACGGTCATAAGCCATGTCACGCTCAGGCAGCCCCGTGACGTGAATTTGCTCCTTCCTCTCCTTGCGCCCCTGAACGTCGCGGACACGAGAAATGTCCAACGACAACCCGCGAAAGCGCACCATCTTCCCGTCCTCAC
The DNA here is from genome assembly GCA_018241505.1 of Pseudomonadota bacterium. Lineage (GTDB taxonomy): Bacteria > Pseudomonadota > Gammaproteobacteria > Steroidobacterales > Steroidobacteraceae > 13-2-20CM-66-19. The sequence goes on from JAFEDS010000037.1 coordinate 81,696, forward strand.
CTCGCTCGGGTACCCAGCGCGTGTACAGCAGAAGCCGCACGCCTTCGTGGAACTGCTCCTCGTAGACGACCTCACCATCGCTTCCATGCCGGAACGTACGGGCAACAGCTCGACGTACCTCCTCGCGATCGGCCTCTCGAATCGAGCCCATGAACTGATCATAGGTAATGCTGGTGATCGGGCTTTCGAAACCTAAGAAGCTCTTCTGGTCTCCATGAAACACAATGACCTGCTTGTCGAGCTCGTAGGTCCATTCCGCGACCCTCGCGAGCCGCCAGGTTGCCGCGAGTTTTGCCTTCAAAAGACGCTCGGCGTTGCGGTGACGCGAGATGTCCTGGACCACAATGAATACACGACCCACCCGCGTGTGCTGCGCGAGCTGCGGAATACCGTGTAGATAGATGCATCGGAAATTCGATGTGTCGTCCGATTTGAGCCCGACCTCGCAGTGGTGCTCCTTGCCATGCGCCGTAATGTGCTCAAAAAATCGAAGAAACTCTGCCCGATCCGGCTCGGCGATTACCGATGTAACCGCCTCGACAAACGGTTTCGGTTGCATCTCGGGTGCAATTCCGAGTATCGCCAGGGCATTCGGAGACCACTCAGAGGTGCCGTCCGCGAGGTCTACGTCGATACTGCCACTCTGAGAAACCTGCTGTGCGTACTCAAGACTGGTTTTCTGCTGCCGGATGAAGTGCTCGGAGCGCTTGCGCTCTGAGATGTCACGCCAGTGGCTCAAACGCGCCGGCGTCCCATCATGAACCACCGAGACTGTCAAACCCTCAACGTCGATTGCTTGACCTTCAAGTGAGAGGACTCGAAACTCTCTCAAGGTCTCGACATGCGACGACTCCGCGAGCACTTCCTTCATGCGCTCCCGATCCGCGGGATCGATCAAGGCCAATACATGGGTACCGATCAAGTGTTCGGCAGTACCCGCTGCGAAGAGCTTCACTCCCGCCGGATTGATCTCGACGACTCGGCCTCCACGGTGAACGACAACGATGTCAAAGATCGTATTAAGCAACTGCTGATACTGTTGGTAAGCACCCTGGCGCTCACGCGAAATTCGAGCGCGCTCCTCCTGAACCCGAAGCAATTCGATGCCCTCAGTGATCTCGCGTGCTACTTGCTCCCACAAGCGCGCCATCTCCGCTTCGTATGTATTACGTGCATCGCCGTGAATGACCAACACGCCCGTCAGGGTGCCGTTGCCCTGGAGAGGAATCGCAAGAAGACTAGGCCATGGGATAGCGCTGTTGATCCACGCTTTGCCTTCGCTGAAAGAGAGAACATCCTGCTCTATCTGCACGCGGCCGGTCCGGACGGCTTCAGCCGGAGGGTGTCGCCCATTCTTTCGCGCAACATCCCAACTCAGATTCAGTGATGCGAACCAATGCGTCTCATCGGATGTTCCGGTAATGATTCGGAGGGTCTTTGGCTCGTCGCGGTCCGCGACACCGATCCAAACTCCAGCGTGAAACTGTTCGATGACTCGACAACAACTTCCAAGAAAATCATCGACGGAGTCGGAACGAGCGAGCCTATAACGGATCGCGGAGAGTATCTGGATAGTCTGGTTGGTGCGCTGAGCAGTGATTCGGCTCGTCGCCTCAGTCAGGATTCCGACAACTCCCCCGAGAGAGTCGCCACGGAACATCGGCCAAAGGCGTACATCCCAGTACGAGTCATGGAGCCGGACTGTTTCAACGCGCCGCTCGCCTTGATACGCACGGTCGATCGCCTGGACCAACTCAGGGCAGTCTGAGAACTGCTTCTGATATGGGGTCGCTTTGCCCTGCTCCCAGTCCAAATCCTGGGGGTCTTGATCGGATGTCGCCAAGAGCAACGTGCCATCACGTAGCCAGCCGAGGATGGCCAACGGTGCGCGCGACCATTCACCGATGACGTCAGCTCTCCGAATGACAGGGTCCATTGGTTCGCTTCCTGCGGTCTCCGCCAGGCGGTTATGCCGTTTCATACTATAGGCATACTCCGGTGAGCACAAATTTTACTCTAACAGCATGGTTCTCGAATCAGCCTGTACATAAGCACACAGATGCCTCAGCTTGGCTTTTGTAGGAGATATCGAACGTACACTAACCGTCCGTCTCGCAGCATGGTGTGCAGTACGGACTTTTTGACACCGGCAAAATCGCGAAATGCCGGGCGGAATAGGGGCGGAACGTTCGCGACTATCTGCTGCTCACGCAAGGAACTTATGCCATCGAGCGCGCGCAGAACGTGCGGAGTTATGATTCCCTGCGCAATGGTGTTCATGCCGCTGTCAGCGAGTTGCGACGCTAGCTGCGGCATAAGGTCGGCTTTACGTACATCCGCAAACGCGAAATGGCCGCCCGGTCGGAGCACGCGGAGCACTTCTCTCAGAAAACCAGACATCGAGGGATAGGAGTGTGACGATTCAACATTCAGGACGATGCTGACGGAGTTCGAGTCGATCGGTAATACATCTGCACGGCCCTGGATCCACCTTGTCCGGGGATGGGAGAGATCGCGTTGACACCTGTCGATCGCCGCTTTGGACAAGTCGATACCGGTGTAAGAGTTCGGAGCATAGTATCGAATGATGTAGCTTCCGCCACCGCCTCGGCCTGACCCTACCTCGAGCACGTCCGCGCCGCGCATTTCGATCCCACGCAGGGTGGCGGCATAGAGTTGGATGGCATAGCGGAATGGTTCATCGGGCGGCTCCAACGCCGGACCCGGGGCACCGTCGTCATAGCCATAGTTCATGAAAAGTAGACTGTTGCCGGTATCCCTTCTTGCGAGGGTGTCATACCAGAACTGCCACAGCGGGGTACGCCATTTCGGAACGAGCTGTGTTAACGTGAAAAATCCGCCGGCAATCAGGCTTGGTCGCATACGCAGCTACTCCTTTCGCGTGAAGTGATCCAGTTCGTCCTGCTAGCTTCCTTGAGGTAGGTCGAGGTGGCGCTTGGCGATTTCCTCGGGTGAAACGCGGCCAGGTATGAGAGAGCGCCCGGGGTGCGCTTGCTCGTACAACATGACAAAGGCGAGTGCCAGATCGGGCGGCAAATCGTCAAACGTGGCCGGCAGAAACGGCGCCAGCTTCGGATCGGAACGGATGTATCTCAGGGCAGGCCGAAGGTAATCACGAACGATATCCGGTTCCGTGTAAAAATCTTCAGGGCCAAGCTGTCCCGCTGCCACCTTGGCTGCGATCCGGGAGACCCCCAAGAATCGGGCCGCTTTCGAGATGTGTTGTTCGCCGAGCTGCGGGATCTCCTTACCGCCATTTCGCAGCGAGTAGAAGTAGGACGGGCTCACGCCCAGCGCCTGCTTCGCCGTCTCTTCCATACTCAGCCCGTGATCGTTGGCGGCCGTCAGAATTAGATTCATGAGCTGCGCGCCGGGTCGCTTCAGCTCCTTTCCAGTCAGTAGCCCGAGATCACTCCGCCCGGAAGGAGGTACCGGCCGTCGGATTGCGGTTGAAGCTGGTTTTGGCTTGGACATACCGCCCTTCGGGAACGCCCTTTTGTTCTGGCAGTATATATATTTATACTTTCAGAGTACACTATCTCCGTCGATTCCGGCCGCTCTTGAGCTGGTCCGTATGCGTGAACTCCCCGAGACCGTCGACACTCAAGCACGCTTGCCGCTGTTTAGCACGGCGGCACTCTCCCCGTTGCACAACCTGAATCGCAGGTTGTTTGAAGTTTTAATCGATGAATGGAGGCGACGCAGCGATGTGACGCCGGGGATTGCGGTGTTGGGCGCCAAGCTGGCTCCCTTGAGTGACGAGTTGCTTTGGCGCCTCGCCCGCGTGCCGATCTGTTGGGTTGATGCTGAATTTCTGAGACCGGACGCGTGGAGTTCGGCCGCCCTTCGCGGGCGCGGAGATCACTCCATCACAGAGTCACCGCTTCCGCGTGGGCGCTCCCTGGAACTTGCCGGACTCACGTTTGCGCTCGCGTCGGCAACAGCCAAGGCCAGCTCCGACGCGGCCCGCATCATGTTCGGGATGCATCAGGCGGTTGCGGATGCCTTCGCTGGATTCTCGATTGAGACTGTCCATCGCCTGGGACAAACCCGCGCCCATTGGGTGCGGCCGCGGTGGCATCAGTCGCCGGAAGATTGGCAGCGTATGATCGCAACTGCGGAGCACGCCGAGTCATCCCGACTACCGCCGGTGTCAATACGCGTATTCAATCGCATGTTGGCCGACCTCGAGCCTGCAACATGAATAGAGGTGCAAATTCGTCACTATTAGGGATCCGGTCCTCCAAAACGGATGTGTCAGCGTTCGACCCCATATGGGCAAAGGAGGACGTTCATCTAAGATGACTCTGCGCGGTTCCGCCGCCGAACGTTTGGCGGAGACCGACCCTCCGACGCAGCTATCTCTGCCCTTCTTTGCAATGCCGGTACTGAGCCCGAACCAGGGTGTGAATGGCGCAGCACGTTCGGCGCAGGCAGCGCCCATAAAACCTTCCGCCCGTCTTCCGTCTCTCGACCGACTTACAGTGCGCGAAGTGCTCAAAGTTGTGCCTGTCAATCGGTCGACGCTCTTTCGCTGGGTCAACAGTGGACGTTTTCCCAAGCGACACAAGGCGGGTGGCTGGCTGCGATCTGACATTGAAAAATGGCTCACCGCACACGAGGGCGAGGAGCACTGAAGAACGATAGGGACTCCCGGTCGCCGGCTCCTTCGTCCGCAGACTGGGGTCTTCTCCACCGGAGGAGTACTGATGTGAGGGAAATGAAAGATCGCATCGCGATCCTGAAACGGCAGCTCAAGACGCTCCAAACCCAGCACGTAAGATCGGAAGCCAAGCGGAAACGCGAAGAGGCGCAGCGTGCAAAGAAGGATGATACCCGCCGCAAATTGTTGGCGGGAACGGTAGTTCTCGAGAAGGTCGCGAGAGGGGAAATTCAGGAAGCACAGTTTCGAGAGTGGTTAAATGGTGTCCTTACGCAAAGAGAGGACCGAGCCCTGTTCGATTTGTGAGCGCAAGAGCCGCCGCCCTCCCCGGCCGGCTCCACCGAGTTTCCCCAGCGTTCGACTGGTTGGCGCCTATTTCGACGGATCCCGCTTTGTCGAGGCGTTCATCTCCTCGCGACTTGGAAATTTGAGCGGCTCCATCCTCTTGCGCGACCCAACGCTGTATTGCTGCGCCGCTGCTTTGACGTTGACGCAATCCGGATCATCGCGGAGCTCGCCGGGATTGTTTGCACACTCACGCACCTTGGCTTCCATCAGATCGGGCTTCGCCAGGTATTCATCCACCGTGTATTTCGCCCTGGGTGGAGCCGCCTGTTGCGAGCAACCTCCTGCTGCGGTCAAGGCGGCGGCGAGAACTAGAACAATCGATCGAAGCCTGCGAGTGTCCATGGGGCGCGAACCTCCTGTGTCGCTGAGTCTCGATATTGCGCCGATTGGAGGCGCTCAGCCAGTAGCGATCTGGTTGCCGAACAGGAATGCACACTACCGGTGACGGCAGAGGGCAAGATAATCAGCGGTAGTTCTTGTGTAACTTCCCTGGCCGCTCAATGATGCCCGCTCGTTTGAGAAAGGCGATTGCGAGCCCTCTGTTGCTCGCAAGCTTCTTGGCATAAGCAAGAGCCTTTTTCGATAAAACGGGCTCGCGCGGTATGAGTTTCCCTCCTTTATCTACAACTCCCCATGCTTGAAGGGTTTGTTGAGGAATCAACTTATTCGTCGAACCCATTCGTGCCTTCGAATTGCGCACCCTTTTAGCCATGCATCTCTCCACTACTTGTCGCAGTATCGACCGACAACGACGCCGACTATTCGCGCATCGGCTGGGACGTGAACAAATTTTTCAGGCCAATTCGGATTCAATGCCTTGAGGTAACGGTGCTCACCCTCGACAACGAGCCGCCTGAACACGACTTCGCTCCGCTCACCACCCAGCCGAACTATAACGTCTTTGCCGTGTATCGCCGCGGCGTCGGGATCAATGTAGATAATGTTACCATTCTGATAATCCGGCTCCATTGATTCGCCGGATACTCTTAAAGCGAAACTGTGCTCACCGCGCCGCTTTTTTGGGAGCTCGATCCAATCGATGACAGAATCGAGACTATCAAGGTACACACCCTCTGCGTATCGTCCCGCTTGCTTCGATGACAACAGCGGCACGGACCGTGGCGTTACAGCCGGTTGAAAAGTTTCGATTGCCCCATCCCCCCACTCGCCACCTTCCGCCAAGGCAGCAAACGTAGAGTACGGAATTCCGAACGCGGTAGCCAAGCGTTCAAGGTTGTCAGATTGTGGAGTGACTTGACTGCGCAATATTCGACCAATAGTTGATTGTGCAACTCCCGATTTCTCAGCAAGCGCAGCCTGGGTCCGCAAATGTCTGCTGGACAGCATCAATCGTCTTAGGGTTCGACTCCACTCAGGCCGCGCAGCATGTTTTCTCTTAGCCACCTTGCACCTCAAAATGCCCTGCAGACTCGAATCTGCAGGGCAAGCCCTATGAGTGTATCGGCGAATATAAAATGAGCGCTCTAACTCGGTAGCTCCTCCTTTACGGTTGTTGAAAATTCATGTGCGTCGCAGCAAGTGGTACGCTGAGGTATTGAGACCATTTGCCAGTCGCTCTAGTTGACCCAGCGTGATTTCGTGCTTTCCCTTCTCAATCTCCCTCTGCACTTCATTCGTATAGCCACATCGAGCAGCAACTACCTCCACACTGATTCCGCGAAACACCCGCGACGTCCACACGTTCTGTGCGAGCCGCTTCAGGATGTCTTCGCGTGGCACGCGATCCGGCTGATCAGAAAACCCGAGAGGCAAGACCGGCGCCAGGACACCTGACATGAGTACGAATCGCCGCGATACTCTCATCTGCTCCATAACAGTCTCCACGCAGGGACTTGCAGTCCCTTCGACAGTCGCTCGATGATCGTGAGATTTGCATTGACCATCGCTCTTTCCATCTGCGATATGTAGACAGTGCTAAATCCGCTCAGATTGGCCAAAGTCTGTTGTGTAATTCCCTTGCTGAGTCTGATTTCCTGCACGTTCTTCGCAAAGACCTCAGTCGTCTTCATCTTCTGCACCCCTCGCTGTCTGCGGCGACTGATACCGCAATCATCAACTCAGCCGCGTAGTGAAGCCGCACGATAGAGGTAAGGGTTGAACCGATTTCTTTGATTGACCTCATCAATGTTCCTTTCGGTAATCAGATCGTCCGTTGAGACGTTGAGCACCTCAGCGAGTATGTCGAGGTGATCCAGCAGGAGATTTACGCGACCTCGCTCAATTCTCACGATGTGCTGCTTCTTCCATCCGCACCTTTCCGCTAGCTCCTCCTGAGTCAGCTTTCGTCGGAACCGGTACATGATGGTGTGACGTGCGATGCGCATGAGGATTTCAGATGGCGGCCTGAAACGCCCGCGGCGCCGAGTCCGCTTCATCTTGAACGGGAGTTTGAGTTGCTTCATAGCCGCTTCAATTCCTCTTCGGTCCTCTTGACCAGCCACGCCGCCGTAACACTGAAGACTCTCGCTATCGACATGATCACAGTCAGTGTCGGTGTTCTCTTTCCGGTTTCGAGAAGCGATGGATACGTGCGATCGAGCCCAGCTTCGCCAGCCAAGTCCTCTTGCGACATACTCAGCGCATTCCGCATTTCTCTGACGACGCGACCGAACGCCTTGGCAACCTTGTCCCTGCGCTTAGTCATCGTCGTCACAGTCGCAACGACGATGACAGCAGCAGTCACATTCGTCATCGTCGTCCTCATCAGCATCGTCGTCCGTTTGACCACCTGAATCGTGCATCGGGGCGGAGTAATCGGTTGTGAATCCAAGTAGCTCAATGCATTCAGTGACTTTTTGCATCTGCTTATCAACGTCGAGCATGATGTGATGATGGATTACCTTAGCCAGTTCGTCGGTTCCTCCCCATCGAAGATTTTCCGCTGTTGTTGTGCAGGTGATCGCCGTATCCCGAACGAGGCTCAATTTCTCAAACACCGTCCTCAGCCTGTCGTGGAGCTGTTCCAGCTTCAGAATTGGCGAGTCCTCGGAAATTTGAAATTCGGATGGATTGTTGGACATGGTTCATAGCTCCTACAGACCGGCAGTATTGAGCAGTTGAGAGGCCGCGATTTGTAGCGTCATTGAGATCCTGATCAGATCTCTAAGGCGAAGATCGCAGCGACCCTGGGTTATTCGCGCAACACGATCCGACGCCAGACCGCATCTCGCCCCGAATTGAGCGTTGGTCATTCGGTGCTGCTTCTTGAATGCCCGCACCTTGTCACCGATTTGGACCTGGAGATGTTGCACCATCTCAGGGCTGTATCCGTTGGAAGTCACGGCTTGTCCTCCAAAGCGACTTCACCATAGGCTTCTTCGTCTAGCGGATCGTCGTCCTCATCATCGTCATAGGGCGTCGATCCACCCATTTGCTTGATGAGTCGGGCAAGCCGGCGCAGGTGGAAGTTCATGCGGACCAGTACGATCTTGCTTAAGACAGTGGCCACATCCGCATCTTCCGGGGAGTGCACTCTGCCCAGCGCGAGACGACAGACCACAATCACGTCGCGCGCGTAGTAGAAGCCGAGAAACAGAGAGTCGAGCTGCTTCCGAAGTTCTCCGTAGGCCGGTGAACCTTCACCAGCTAACGGCGGGCCGTGCCTCGCCTTGACGTTGCCCGCGATGGCTTCATCAATTGCGCCTATGGCTATTCTCAGAGCGCCCTTGATGTCAGGATCATTGATGATGTCGCGAAGCGGAATGACATCACGAGTCTTCGGATCGACACCGTGAAGGAGCGGTTCCAGGTGAACCCTTGCTTTGACGAGGCAAGAGACCGTGAAATCATCTTCAGGCATGAGTTAACTTCCTTACTCAGTAACTTGCATTCAGGCCCTCGCCGGTACTCTGGCCAGGACCGCCGCGCAAACCAGAGAGCAGGCGCACGCCTACTCCGGCCGACCCTCTACCAACATATCGGCTCGACGCAATCTCGTCTGCCTCCAAATTGGTCTCGGTACGCTTCGATCTTATGCCGAGACCAATTTGGAGGCAAGCACTGGCGAGAGGTCGATGCAATAGCCTCACCCTGGCGCATGTTCGGAGCGGAGTAGCAGCCCCAGGCTCGCGAGGATTGCAGGGACGCGCAGGTGATCGCGCGGGCCAGCGACCGGGGAGTCGCAGGAAGTCCCAAGCAGTCGCAACTGGTTGCGGCTCTCTCGCGCCCCTCGTGCTTCTCAGCGCAGATGGGGGCTAAAAGTCCCGCATGGTCGCGGCGACTCGCGGAGCGGCGCGGATATTCTTGAGACTGTTGCGATGACTATGCGAGCGCATACTCATCACTTTATTGACTGCCGGCACACGCTGGTTCGGATCAACCTCTTGCCGCACAGGGGAAAGACCTTGTCCCGTTTCCAACTGATGGGACTAGGTAACAAGCCTCTGACCGCAGCAAAGGAGGACCAACATGACAATGGACGCAAGCGAATCAGGTTCGGCCACACCAATGGCCGGAGTCACAAGGGAGGTGGTGTCACTATCAAAGTGGGTGAATGAGAAGTTGCCCGCTTGGGATGAGATCCTTTCAGCGCGCGAGGTCGCGCGTCTCACCCGAAGACATTCCTGGTTCGTACATACATTGACGCTCCTCGGCAGATTCCCAAAGCGGAGGCGATTTCACGGTCGTGCAATCGGCTGGGGCAAGCGCGACGTGCTGAAGTGGCTGGCAGAGAGCGCGGCATCTCAGGGACCGTTGGGCGGGCAATGTCGTCTCGTTTCGTCCGGAATGGTCCAACGAGCGTTGCCAATGCATTTCCCGCGCACACGACGCGGCCGAGCTCGCTGCTCACGGCGACGCAAAGGAGGTGAGTCGTGAATGCGGAATTTTCGGCACTCGCTGCAACCCGGCTCGAGCAACCTTCGCAGACGATGCCCCCTCCCGCAGCGCTCGTTCCAACGCGGTATGTGCTACTGCCGTTAGCCGCTCTCGTAACTGGCTATACCGTCAAAGCAATGGAGAGAAAGATCGAGCGAGGCGACTGGGTGGAAGGTAGAGTTTGGCGGCGGGCTCCGGATGGTCGTGTCCTCATTGACCTGGTCGGCTACCAGAAATGGGTGGAAAGCGCCTGAGGTGCACCGCCATGGCGTCACCCTCCCGTTTGGCTTTCGGTTGCCGGGTCGGATGTGCCTCGCGTAGACTTCGCGCCTCCTTTGGCGGGGGGCTGTACCCCCGCAGGCAGCAAAGCACTGCCGGACTTGGGCGTTTTACGCTTAACAGTCTATCGCAGCAGCGATTTTCGGAGAGTTGGCCGAGTGGTCGAAGGCGCACCCCTGCTAAGGGTGTAGGGACCAAAAGTCCCTCGAGGGTTCGAATCCCTCACTCTCCGCCATCTATCTCGCTTTCTCGATGGAATCATGGTAATACCATCGTATTACCATTTTCACCCTGCCGACACATGCCCGCACAGTTGCAGGTCGAATCGACCCTCACGGAGAAGTATCAGGCGACCGTACCGGACGCCATCCGCAAGGCTTTGAGGCTAAACAAAGGGGACAGAATCCGCTTCACGCTTCAGCCGGATGGGTCAGTAGTGCTGAGCCGGGCCGAGGTCGAACAGACGACGGATGCCGAGTTGAAACCGTTTTTACGGCTTCTCGCTCGGGAACTAGACGTACATCCGGAAGCCTTTCGCGCATTGCCCCCTTCGCTCGTCAAACAGGCTCGGGCCGTGACGAAGGCGCTGCGGGATAAGGGAGCACTGAGGGACGAAGAGGACTGAGCATGGGAAAGAAAGCTGAACGCAGCGGAGTCAGCCCACTGGGCAAGGATCGAATCCAGTTCGACTTCGAATTCGAAGGCAAGCGTTACCGCCCGTCGATCAAGCGCGCTCCGTCCGAAGCCAACTTGGAGCGGGCACTCAAGCAGCTCGAAGGCATCAAGGAGCGAATTGCGCGGGGCACATTCGTCTTCACTGAGGAATTTCCCAAGTACCGTTTTCTCAAAGGCGTACGCACTGTTGGGCCGCGAACCTGCAATCAGGTTTTCGATAGCTTCCTCACGCATTGTGAGTCGCGACTTGCAAAAAAAGACCTGGCTTTCGTGACGGTCGACGACTACCGCTCAATGCTCAACTTTATCTGGCGACCTGCGATCGGCGATCGCGACTTCGAGTCCATCCGCTATTCAGATCTCGCCGCTGAAGTCGACAAATATGTGCACTGGTCCAAGAAGCGCTACAACAACGTCATCAGTGTCATTCGCTGTGCCTTTGAGTACGGCTACCGAGATTTGCCGGACAAGCGAAATCCCGCCGAAGGATTTAAGACTCTGAAAATAACGAAGAAGGACAAGGATCCTGTTGATCCTTTCCCAATTGCCGAGGCGGAACAACTCATCGCAGCCATTCATCGAGACTGGGGCGAGGCACAAGGAAACTACGATGAGTTCAGGTTCTTTACGGGTCTGAGGCCCTCAGAAGAGATTGCGCTGCTCGTGTCCGACTGTGATCTCGACCGCGGCACGGTGCGGATTACGAAGGCTCGTGTGCGCAACCACGATAAGGATCGGACAAAAAATGGAGATGACCGGACAATTGAACTGTGTCCGCGTGCCCTGGAAGTGCTCAAGCGACAGCTCACTCTTCGCGATCGGCTGAAATCGCTCGAGCTGATTCAACATGACAAAGTGTTCTTCAAAGAGACCGGCGAGGAAATAATCAACCTGCAGTTCGGCTACGAGCGCTGGAAACAGACACTGACCAAGACTTTGAAAGGGAGGTATCGCGACCCCTACTGCGCCCGGCACTCCTGGACGAGCTGGCTGCTGATGACTGGCAAGAACTTGCTATGGGCGGCAAGCCAGAACGGGCACTCCGTCCAAGTAATGCTCACGGTCTACGCACAGTGGCTCGAAGGCGCGGGCAAAGAGGATATCGAAGCTATTAACACAGCGATGGACGGTGCGCCTGCAACATTGCGCGCGCAGATCGAAACCAACCGGGCGCGATTGTTAGGATCCCTTCCGATCCCCTCCGGTCCCCATTCGCTGGCAGTAGGCCGCCAGTACGATATTGTGTTGGCACGTAAGTGCCTGAAGCGGAAAAGAAAGAGGTGCCAAACTGTAAGGGCTTTTGACCCTTACACCCTTAGCAGGGGTGCGCCTTCGACCACTCGGCCATCTCTCCGCAACTCATGGGAAACGCTTTGGCTTTCAAGTACTTGAAAGCCATCCGGTGCTACCCGGCCCTGCTGCGGGGGTCGTCATGATAATGGAGCATCCGGGAAAAGGTAAGCGCGGTGCACCGGCTGCGCCGGGAAAATGGGGGAATTCGCGGGATGAGCGGGGATTTGCGCTGCAAGCGAGCGCTTCGGCGTCGCGCGGGCCTGGTTCGTCAATAGAAATGGCGCGCGCGAGCCGATCGCTGATCTAGGCCGAAACGTACTCGGCGGTCGGCTTGGTCTCGCCTTGCGGCTCGCCCTGCTGTTCGCGCTTGATACGCTCGAAGATCTCTTCCCGATGGACGGCAACGTTCTTCGGTGCATTGATACCAATTCGCACCTGATTGCCCTTCACCCCAAGGACGGTGACGGTGACATCGTTACCGATCATCACGGTTTCACCCACCCGTCTCGTCAGTATGAGCATTATTCTTCCTCCTTGATCTTGGGCCGCCCGGATTGGAGAGCCGCAAGAATCCGCTAAAGAAATCTACGGATTCGCGTCGATGAGACACATAAGGGAAAGCCTGAATTTGCTCGCCCGGTCCCGGAAGGTGCACTGCAATGTATGCAGCGCCGCCCGGTCTGGGACCCGACTAACCCAGCTTGCCGCGCACCAGTTGCTGCACGCCGGCCAGGGCTGCATCGAGCGCCGCGGGGTTGTTACCACCCGCCTGTGCGAAATCCGGACGACCGCCTCCGCGGCCGCCAACTTGTGCGGCAATCGTACCAACTAATTCACCCGCCTTTATGCGCGATGTCACATCCGCAGTAACACCTGCAACCAAAACCACTTTGTCAGCGCTCTCAACCGACGCCAGCACAATGACTGCCGTCTTCAATTTGCTCTTCAACTGATCCACGGCATTGCGCAATGCGCCGGCATCCGCACCGTCGATCTTCGTTGCGACGACCTTCACACCCTGGATGTCGACCGCCTCAGCAGCAAGATCCACTCCCTGACCGGACGCCAGTTTGTCTTTCAGAGTACGAAGCTCCTTTTCCATCTGGCGGATGCGATCGAGCGCGTCCCGAACCTTATCCGTCACATCCTCGCGGGAGCCACGCACAAGAGTCGACAGGTCTCTCAACAAATCGTCACTCTTCTCCACATAGTCGACCGCCGCCTCGCCGGTGATGGCCTCGATACGGCGCACGCCCGATGCAACCCCACTCTCACTCGTGATCTTGAAGAAGCCGATGTCGCCGGCACGGCTGACATGGGTGCCGCCACACAACTCCACAGAAAAGTCGCCGATGCGCAGTACGCGCACAGTCTTCTCGTACTTCTCACCAAACAAAGCCATCGCACCCGAGGCCACCGCACTCTCGTAATCCATGAGATCGATCTGCGCCGCCGTGTTGCGACGAATCTCGGCATTCACCAACCGCTCAATCTCACGCAACTCATTGAAGCTAACGGCCTGCAGGTGTGAAAAGTCAAAGCGCAACCGGTCCGGGGCCACGAGCGAACCCTTCTGCTGCACATGCGTGCCTAACACTTTGCGGAGCGCTGCATGCAAAAGGTGCGTAGCGGTGTGATTCAACGCCGTCGCACGACGCCGCTCGCCATTTACACGCGCGGTGAGGGTATCGCCAACCCGAATCTTTCCCTCCGCTACGCGGCCCAGGTGGGAGAAGGCCGTTCCTCTCTTTTGAGTATCAGCCACCGTGAAGTGCACTCCCGGGCTCGCGAGCTCTCCCTCATCCCCAACCTGCCCGCCGGACTCAGCATAGAAAGGCGTCTTGTCGAGGACGACCTCGCCCTCGTCCCCCGAATTCAACTCCTGAACCGGCACGCCTGCCTTCAGGAGAGCCACGACCTCGCCTGAGCCTTCGAGCCCCTCGTAGCCTTGGAACACCGTACGGGAATCGATCTGCGCACTACCGCTCGAAATGACACCAAACTTGCTGGCGTCCTGGGAGCGTTTGCGCTGCTCTTCCATTGCCGCGTCGAATCCGGCTTGGTCAATGGTCAACCCGCGCTCGCGGGCAATGTCCGCCGTCAGGTCCGCAGGGAAACCGTAGGTGTCGTACAGCTTGAACACGGTCTCGCCGTCGATCATCTTACCCCGGGTCTCCTTGATCTCTCCTTCGAGCAGAGCCATGCCATTGGCGAGGGTTTCGGCGAACCGCTCTTCCTCGAGCTTCAGAACCCGCTCGACTTGGTGACGGTTGCGAGCGAGCTCCGGATACGCGGCCCCCATCTCCTTCTCCAGGACAGCAACCAACTTGTAGAAGAAGGTTTCCTGGATACCCAACTTGTAACCGTGGCGGATCGCGCGTCGGATGATACGTCGCAGGACATACCCACGACCTTCGTTGGAGGGCACCACGCCATCCACGACGAGGAATGTGCAAGAACGAATGTGGTCCGCAATGACACGGAGCGAGTTCGCAGCAAGATCTCGAGTACCGGCCAGCTCTGCGGCAGCGTGGATCAGACGCTTGAACAGATCGATGTCATAGACGGTATGGACGCCCTGCATCACTGTCGCGATGCGTTCCAGGCCCATGCCGGTATCGACGGACGGACGCGGCAGCGGTGTCAGCTTTCCATCGGCCGAGCGGTCAAATTGCATGAACACGAGATTCCAGATCTCGACGTAACGATCACCGTCTTCATCCGGCGAACCCGGAGGACCTCCGGCTACAGCGGGCCCATGGTCATAGAAAATCTCGCTGCAAGGTCCGCAAGGGCCAGTGTCACCCATCGACCAGAAGTTCGACTTCTCACCCAGGCGAGTAAAGCGATCGGAAGGGATACCGATTTCCTTCAGCCAGATCTCAGCGGCTTCGTCATCGTCGCGAAACACCGTGACCCACAGACGTGCGGGATCCAACTTCAACGTTTTGGTCAACAGATCCCAGGCGAAGCGGATGGCGTCGCGCTTGAAGTAATCGCCGAACGAGAAATTCCCCAACATTTCGAAGAATGTGAGGTGACGTGCGGTGTAACCCACGTTCTCGAGATCATTGTGCTTGCCGCCGGCGCGAACGACGCGCTGGCTCGTAGTAGCACGGACGTAGTCCCGCTTCTCCTTGCCCAGGAAGACATCCTTGAACTGCACCATCCCTGCGTTTGTAAACAGCAGGGTGGGGTCATTGCCAGGAACGAGCGAGCTGGAGGGCACGACCGCATGGCCGTGCTCGCGGAAAAACTCCAGGAAGGCGCGACGGATATCCGCCGCACTCAGGTACGAGGGTTTATTCAAGTTTGTCAGTCCAGGTCGAAATCAGCGCCGAGGGCCAAACGGATATGATCCGATGAAAAGCCCCGGTACTGCAAAAAGCGCGCTTGCCGCGCCTTCTCAGGCCAGTCCGCGGGCGGCTCGGGGCTGAACTTCCGGTTCCGCACCGTTGCAGCCAGCACCCGCCAATCCGGCCCACCCGCCAGGGCAGCCTCGATCAGGTCGCCCGGCAGCTCCAGGGCCTTCAGCTCAGCCGCGATCCGCAGGGGACCATGGCCCCGGGCCGCAGCGTAGCTGACGTAATTCGCGGCGTACCGAGCGTCATCCAGCGCCCGCTCCTCGGCGAGCTCGGCGATGGTGCTCTCGACAATCTCAGCGCCGAACCCCTTTCGCCGGAGCCGCAAGCGAAGCTCGCCGCTTGCATAATCCCGGCGGGCCAGCAGTGCAATCGCCGCCGCGCGGGCTGCCGCGGGGTCGGTTGCCAATGTCACCTTTTGGCTTTTAGATCTGCTATCAAATCCCATTGCCAAGATACCTGGATGCTTATCTAATGGGCGTCAGACAGCGCCCCAATCCGGTGCGGAATAACGGCGCGGACGCAACAGTCATAGCCACAGTCACTTTAGGGATGGATCCATTCATGCGCATGATAATTGGTCTTTTCACCATTTTTTCCGTGGGCGCACTGTCACAGGCGCTGGCGACAGATCCGCCGGCAGAGGCACCGAAAGCCACCGCCTCATCGACGACTCCAGCCACCACGCCTTCAACGGCAACGGACAAGACCGCCACCACTGCCAAAGACGGTACGAAAACCGTAAAGCTGGTCGCCGGTGATGCGGCAGCGGACGAGCGCCTGAAGAAGCTGCGGGCCGCTGGTTACAAGGCGGAAATGCATGGCAGCGACGTAGTCTTCTGCCGGAAGGAGCTCGTGCTGGGCTCGCGGTTCGAGAAAAAGGTCTGCAATACCGCAGAAGAGCTCGACAACCAGATGGCGAACGGTCGGGACCTCGTTGAGAGCAGCCAGCGCAATGGACTCGGTTTAGGCAACCCGAAAGGCAACTAGCCTCTTCGTGACTTCCCGGAGCCCCCTTTCTGGGGGCTCCCTCTCATCACAACCCGGGTCGATCAGGCTGAATCGGCTTGGTCCGCAGCCCCATTCCGAGCCTGCTTCGGCGGCAGCAGCTTGGCGCGCACCTGGTCCTCGATCTCGCGGGCCAGCTCCTTGTTCTGCTGCAGGAAGGTCCGGGCGTTGTCCTTGCCCTGGCCGATCCGGCTGCCCTTGTAGCTGTACCAGGCACCTGACTTCTCGATGATGCCCTGGGCACTGCCCAGGTCGATGATCTCGCCCTCACGGGAAATACCGGCGCCGTACATGATCTCGAATTCGGCTTCGCGGAACGGGGGCGCAACCTTGTTCTTCACGACCTTCACGCGCGTCATGTTGCCGGTGACCTCCTCGCCGGACTTGATGGCCCCGATGCGGCGAATGTCCAGGCGCACAGACGCATAGAACTTCAGCGCGTTACCACCCGTGGTGGTCTCAGGACTGCCGAACATCACACCGATCTTCATGCGGATCTGGTTGATGAAGAT
>JAFEDS010000038.1 GCA_018241505.1 Pseudomonadota bacterium
CCGCTGTGGCGCGACTGGATCACGAGCATCGATCACAAGAAGATCGGCATCATGTACATCATCCTGGGGGTGGTGATGTTGCTGCGCGGCTTCTCGGACGCGTTGATGATGCGCGCCCAACAGGCGCTGTCGTTTGGCGACTCGATGGGTTACCTGCCGCCGCATCACTATGACCAGGTCTTCACAGCGCATGGCGTGATCATGATTTTCTTCGTGGCCATGCCGCTGGTCACGGGCCTGATGAACTTCGTGGTGCCGTTGCAGATCGGGGCACGGGACGTGGCGTTTCCCTTCCTCAACAACTTCAGTTTCTGGATGACGACCTTCGGGGCGGGCCTGGTCATGACGTCCCTGTTTGTTGGTGAGTTCGCCCGGACAGGCTGGCTCGCCTATCCGCCGCTGTCGGGAATCCTCTACAGTCCCGATGTCGGTGTCGACTATTACATATGGTCTCTGCAGATTGCCGGCGTGGGTACCTTGCTTTCGGGAATCAATCTGATTGCGACCATTGTGAAGATGCGGGCACCGGGCATGAGCCTCATGAAGATGCCTGTGTTCACGTGGACGGCGCTGTGCACGAACGTGCTGATCGTGGCGGCATTCCCGGTTCTGACCGCGGTGCTGGCCATGTTGTCGCTGGATCGCTATGTCGGTACCAACTTCTTCACGAATGACCTCGGCGGCAACCCGATGATGTACGTCAACCTCATCTGGATATGGGGACATCCGGAGGTGTACATCCTCATTCTGCCCGCGTTCGGTGTCTTCTCGGAGGTAGTGGCGACCTTCTGTGGCAAGCGCCTGTTCGGCTACGCCTCGATGGTGTACGCGACCGTGGTCATCACGATCCTCTCGTATCTCGTCTGGCTGCATCATTTCTTCACCATGGGTTCGGGTGCGAGCGTCAACTCGTTCTTCGGCATCACGACCATGATCATCTCCATTCCCACCGGCGCGAAAATCTTCAACTGGCTGTTCACCATGTATCGGGGCCGGATCCGCTTCGAGGTCCCGATGCTGTGGACGCTCGGTTTCATGGTTACGTTTGTGATCGGTGGCATGACGGGTGTGTTGCTGGCTGTGCCACCCGCCGACTTTGCATTGCATAACAGCCTGTTCCTGGTTGCGCACTTCCACAATGTCATCATTGGCGGCGTCTTGTTCGGGATGATGGCGGGGATCACGTACTGGTTCCCGAAGGCGTTCGGCTACAAGCTCGACCCGTTCTGGGGGAAATGCTCGTTCTGGTTCTGGCTCGTCGGTTTCTGGTTTGCCTTCATGCCGCTGTACATCCTCGGCCTGATGGGAGTGACCCGGCGGTTGAGCCATTTCGACGATCCATCGCTGCGGATCTGGTTCCTGATTGCGGCGTTTGGCGCGGGTCTGATTGCCCTCGGCATTCTCTCGTTCCTGATCCAGTTGTTTGTCAGCTTCCGCAAGCGTGAAGCACTGCGTGACACCACCGGCGATCCCTGGGATGGCCGCACCTTGGAATGGTCCACCTCATCGCCTCCCCCCGCGTACAACTTCGCGTTCACCCCGGTGGTGTACGACAACGACACCTGGGATGACATGAAGAGAGGTGGCTACGAGCGGCCGGAGAATGGATTTATTCCCATCCACATGCCGAAGAACACCGGCGCGGGGTTTGTGCTGGCGGCGTTGAGTGCGGTGGTTGGGTTCGCGTTGATTTGGCACATGTGGCTGATTGCGGGTGTGGGGTTCGCTACGCTGTTGATTGCGATTGTTGTGCATACGTTTAACTACAAGCGGGACTACCACATTCCGGCTGCAGAGGTAACGCGCGTGGAGGACATCCGGACACGGGTGCTGGCGGGAAGCCATGTCTAAGGCTCGCATGTCAGTAATCGACAGGTGTTTCGATGCGGCTTTGACTGCCGCTACCGGCGATGCGGGGCCGGAGGTTGCGAACCGCCCGGGGCGCGTTGCGGTCGCTTCGAGCGACGGCGCCGCGACTGGCGGTGCGGTTCTCGTTGGAGCAGGCGGTGCTGTTGCCGGGGCGGCCAATGAGCCGCGCCGGTTCTATATGACTCGCGAGCATCACCCCCAAAACGGCACGCTGTTTGGATTTTGGCTTTACCTGATGAGCGACTGCCTGGTGTTCGCGTGCCTCTTCGCGGGGTACGCAGTACTGGGCCGAAGTTACGCGGGCGGTCCGACGGGCGGCGAGCTGTTCGACCTACCGCTGGTGGCTGTCAACACGTCGCTGTTGTTGCTCTCGTCGATAACATATGGTTTTGCTATGTTGCAGATGCAGCGCAGCCGTCTCCCAGGCACGTTGGCGTGGCTGGCCATCACTGGCCTGCTCGGCGCCGGCTTCATCGGCATCGAGCTTACCGAGTTTGCACATCTGATTCATGAAGGCGCAGGCCCTCAGCGAAGTGCGTTCCTGTCGTCGTTCTTTACGTTGGTCGGTACGCACGGACTCCACGTGACATTCGGCATCGTGTGGCTGATTACGTTGATGATCCAATCGGCCAAGCACGGACTGATCCCTGAGAACCGCAGACGCCTCATGTGCCTGTCGATGTTCTGGCACTTCTTGGACGTTGTGTGGATCGGCGTGTTTACTTTTGTGTATCTGATGGGGGTGTTACCGTGAGCGCGCCGGATCATGCGGCTGATGGTGTTGCTGTTGGCTATGGCGGCGGTGGGCACGGCGGTGACGGCCATGGGCACGGCGCGGGCGACACTCACTTTACGCTCCGCGGCTACGCCACAGGATTCTTCGCTGCGGTTTTCCTGACGGCTATCCCGTTCTGGATCGTCATGGGCAAAACCTTCGGCAGCTCCACGACAACGGCCGCGGTGATCCTCGCTTTTGCAGCCGTGCAGATAATTGTGCACATGATCTACTTCTTGCACATGAGCCCGAAGTCCGAAGGAGGTTGGAACCTCCTGGCGCTCCTGTTCACGGTCATGCTCGTAGTGATTGCGCTCAGTGGTTCGCTGTGGGTGATGTATCACTTGAATCACAATATGATGCCGGACTCAATGATGAACATGCACAACATGCCGTGACCGCCAGCGGCCGCCCCGCTCGGAATTTCGCGTCGGCTGGCGGCGCCGGTGCTTCGGGCAATGGTCCGACCGGAGCGCCGCGCGGTGAAGCAACCGGTGGCTTTGACCCGGCCGTCCGGCACCGGTCGCCGCTGTACATGGCGGTTGTCGGCACCATCGCTGTTCTCCTTTTCGTGTTGTTCATGGCGCTTGGGACTTGGCAGGTTCACCGCCGAGCCTGGAAGCTCGATCTCATCGCACGAGTGGAGCAGCGTGTTCACGCGCCCGCGATCCCTGCACCCGGCCCGACACGCTGGCCAAACGTCACAGCCGCTTCGGATGAGTATCGGCACGTCACCGCCACCGGCACGTTCCTCGACGCTTCGCAGACCCTTGTACAGGCAGTGACTGACTTCGGCGCTGGCTTCTGGGTGCTTACGCCGTTGAGGGCGGCGGACGGCAGCGTTGTGCTGGTAAATCGCGGGTTTATTCGCGCCGACGATCGGGGGCGCGTTCAACCCGGGAACCCGGTGGTCGGAGGCACTTCCACTTCCGTGACGGGCGCAGCGAACGAGGCCACTGCCGCGACGGGTGCTACCGCCGCGACAGGTGCCACTGCCGCGACAGGTGCCGCTGCCGCGACGGATGCCGCTGCCGCGACGGGCGCTGCTGCCGCGACGGGCGCTGTTGCCGCGACGGGCGCTGTTGCCGCGACGAACCCAGCCAGCCGGGCCGCGTCAACCGCTGGCAATCCGCCGGTGTTGGCGCCGCCGTTGACCGTCACAGGCTTGCTCCGCATTACCGAGCCACGTGGGGCGTTCCTCCGACACAACAAACCTGACGCGAACCAGTGGTATTCGCGGGATATTCAAGCCATCGCGGCGGCGCGTGGGCTCACTCACGTAGCACCGTACTTCATCGACGCCGAGGGGCCGCCCGCACCGGCAGGAGCCACCGGCGCCACACCTGCCAGCGGCCCCACAGGCGTCCTACCCATCCCAGGTCTAACGGTAGTCCGCTTCCACAACAGCCATCTCGTCTACGCCATCACCTGGTATACGCTTGCGCTCATGGTAGCCATCGCAATCACCCTGGGTCTGAAGAAGCCATGAAACGCGGCGATAAACCTGGCGTCTGTATCACAGGCGTCGGTCGATGAAAGGCATCCCTCGGCCGCCGGAAATGGATCCGCACGTTTTCGAAGACTCCACAGGCCTGGAGAACATGCGGCAGCTCGTCCAGCTTCGCTGGATCGCCGTGGTCGGCCAGATCATCACCATCGCCGTAGTTCATTTTGGATTCGACATCCATCTTCCGTTGCGGGAAATGAGCGTCGTCCTCATCTGCCTGGTGGCGTTCAATATCGGCAGCATTTTTCGTTGGCGGGAACACCACGAAGTTACCAACGGCGAGTTGTTCTTCGCGTTGCTTGTGGACGTGGCAACTTTGACCGCGCAGTTGTATCTGAGCGGAGGCTCAACCAACCCGTTCAGCTTCCTGTACCTGTTACAAGTGATCCTTGGCGCCGTTCTTCTCAGGTCGTGGTCTGTGTGGACGATGGTGGTAATTACTGCCGCATGTTCCATCGGTTTGAATTTCCTTTACAGACCTCTTGCGGCACCCCCGGGTTACTACATCGACGGTACTCTCATCTGCTTCGTCCTCATCGCCGCGCTCCTGGTCATTTTCATTACACGCATCAACCGCAATCTCAGGGCGAGGGATGCGCGTCTTGCCGACCTGAGAGAGCGTGCAGCGGAGGAAGAACACATTGTTCGCATGGGGTTGTTGGCGTCAGGTGCTGCGCATGAGTTAGGAACGCCTCTGTCGACCGTGTGTGTAATCCTCGGCGACTGGCGTCGAATGAAGTCGATCGCTGCAGACCCTCAAATGCTCGAAGAAATCGACGAGATGGAAGCGCAGGTCATGCGCTGCAAAACGATTGTCAGCGGGATTCTGCTGTCCGCGGGTGAAGCGCGGGGCGACTCACCCGTGGAAACCACTGTTCGCAGGTTTGTTGATGATCTCGTGACAGAGTGGCGCGACACGCGGCCTGTGAAGGAGTTTGAGTACGCGAATCGGTTCGCTCACGATCTGCCCATTGTCTCTGACTCGGCAATCAAACAGATGGTCCATAACGTCCTCGACAACGCGTTGGAGGCATCTCCGAATTGGGTCGGATTGGACGTGGCTCACGAAGGTGATGCGCTGAAGCTGACCATCACGGACCAGGGGCCAGGGTTTCCAGAGGAGATGCTTGCGCAGCTCGGCAAGCCGTATCAGTCCAGCAAGAACAAACCCGGCTCAGGCCTCGGTCTGTTCCTGGTGTCCAACGTGGCGCGTACCCTGCACGGAAGCGTTTCGGCACATAATCGATCCGAGGGCGGCGCAATAGTGACGCTGACGCTGCCGCTCGAATCGATTGTAATGGAAGAGAGTCTGGCTGATGGAAACTGAACGCCTACTTCTCCTGGTCGAGGATGACGCGGCTTTTGCCCGAACGCTCGCGCGCTCATTCGAGCGTCGCGGATACACCGTGCTGGTAGCGTCGACGATTGAAGAGGTCACCAAGTTACTGGAGACCCAGACACCGGAATACGCGGTTGTCGACTTGAAGCTGGCAGGTGGAGCATCAGGACTTGCGTGCGTGCAGAAGCTGCATGCGCACGACGAAGAAATGCTCATCGTCGTACTCACCGGATTCGCGAGCATTGCGACGGCTGTCGAGGCTATCAAACTGGGTGCCTGTCACTACCTGGCCAAACCGTCCAATACGGACGACATCGAAGCAGCGTTCGGTCGCGCGGAAGGTGATGTAGACGTCGGCCTCACGGAGCGGCCCACATCGATCAAAACACTGGAGTGGGAACGTATCCACGAGACGCTGGCTGAAACGGGATTCAATATATCGGAGACGGCGCGCCGCCTCGGGATGCATCGGCGGACCCTGGCGCGGAAATTGGGGAAGCAGCGGGTCAAATAGCCGCCTACTGCGCTCCCACCCACACTCCAAACGCCGGCAGCGTAATCGCCGTAGTCGCTTTGGGCAAAGGCATCCCCGCCGGACTCGTCATGAGGGTCTTCAAGGGCCGGGTGTTCCCGGCATCTAGCGACACAATCTGCGTCTCCCCCGACATATTCAACGCAACCAACACTTTCTGCCCACCCGGGGCCACCCGCGCATACGACAGTACTTTTTTATTCTGAACGTCCAACATCTGCATCTGTCCCGTCGCCAATGCCCGGTTGGTGCGCCGCAAGGATATCAACTCACGATGCCAGTTGAGCAATGAGTTGGGATCGGCCCGTTCCGACTGGGCATTGACGCTTTTGTAACCAGGTGGAACAGGCAGCCAGGTCTTTGGATTGGTGCTGAATCCGGCCTGTGCGTTGGACGCATCCCATTGCATGGGCGTCCGCTCGCCATCCCGGCCTTTCTCCTTCGGCCAACCCGTAATGCCGATCGGATCCCGAACATCCTCCACGCGGGTGGGTACCGTGGTGACCTGCCCTATTTCCTCGCCTTGGTAGAGCAGGGCAGTGGCGCGCGACGTCAACAGAAGCGTTGCGACGATCTTCGCAATCTCGGCATTGTGAACGCCATCCCCGTATCGATCCCAACTCCGCACATTGTCGTGGTTGTCGAACACGAGCATGGGCTGAGACCCGTGCACCTGAGTCTGGACTTCGAGCAGACGACTGCGCAAAGCGGCGACGTCCAGCTTGTTCGTGAATCCAACCAGCATATCCATGGGCAACTGCAACTCGTCGTGGCGCGCACCGCCGTACCACTTGTCGAGCTCGGCCGTATCAGGCAGATACGTTTCGCCAATCAACACCCGATCGCCCGGATACGTATCGATCATCGTCCGCATGCGCCGGATGACGTCATGCACTTCCGGAAGATTGTCCGTGTAGATACGGCTGACGACCGGGTCGCCCTGGGCATTGACACCCGGTTGCTGCGGCTCGTTGCGCAATTGCGCATCCTCAAACAAGGTCGTAATGGCATCCAGCCTGAATCCCGCAACGCCGCGGTCCAGCCAGAAGCGCAGGGTATCCATCATGGCCTTCTCAACCTGTGGATTGCGCCAGTTCAGGTCCGGCTGGGCACGGTAAAACTCGTGGTAGTAATACTGGTTGACGGCGGGAACCCACTGCCACGCGGATCCACCGAACAAGCTGACCCAATTGTTGGGTGGTTGCCGTTTGCCTGCCGAGTCGACGATCCCGTTGTTCCAGACATACCAGTCATGTCTGGGGTCGCTTCGGGATGCGGCGGCACCTTTGAACCAGGGATGTTGATCGGAGGTGTGGTTGAGCACCATGTCCAGTAGCACGCGGATGCCGTGCCGCCGCGCTTCAGCCGCCAATCGATCGAAATCCGCGAGCGTGCCGTACTGCGGATCGACGTTCTCGTAGTCGGAGAT
This sequence comes from Pseudomonadota bacterium, assembly GCA_018241505.1. Taxonomy (GTDB): domain Bacteria; phylum Pseudomonadota; class Gammaproteobacteria; order Steroidobacterales; family Steroidobacteraceae; genus 13-2-20CM-66-19. The sequence goes on from JAFEDS010000038.1 coordinate 7,452, forward strand.
GTCATAACCGAAATCGACCTGCGGCGAGGGATACATGGGGCCGATCCAGATGGCATTCACCCCGAGATCCTTCAGGTAGTCGAGGCGCTGCGTAATGCCGTTCAGGTCGCCAATCCCGTCCCCGTTCGAATCCTGGAAGCTGCGGGGGTAGATCTCGTAAATAACGGCATTGTTCCACCATTTGCCGCTCGGGGCTTGCGCGCCGAGCACCGGTCCCGCCAACCATAGCAGTACGGCCATCGGCAGCAGTAACTGTCGGAACGGCATCCTATGCGCCGGCGGCCAGCTTCTGGCACCGCTCCAACAACTTGTTGGCGCCGGCGGCCGCACACCAGGCGGCGAATTTCGCCGTCGGCCCCCTCCAACGCAACTCATCAACCGTCCTGAACACGGCAATGTCCGTTTTGAGAGTGGCGAGCTCCTTGAACTTGAGCGCCAATTCCTGTTGCTCGCCCAGCACGTCCGGCGGAAATGTCTCAATGGCGCCGTACTTGTTCACCAACCTGGCGGCAGTTGTCTTACCGACTCCGTCGAGGCCGGGGTAACCATCCGCGGTATCGCCCACCAGCGCCAGGAAGTCAGGTATCCGCACGGGGCTGACACCAAACTTGTCATGAACTCCCGTTTCATCTCGAATGATCTTGGTCTTGCGGTCAACCTGTACCACGCGGTCCCCACGTACACATTGCGCCAGGTCCTTATCAGGCGTCCAGATGCAAACCTTCTCGACCCGGGCATCTTCCGCCGCAAGATGAGCCGCGGAGGCCAGCGCGTCATCCGCCTCTGCCCCCACCATCGGCCAAACCATCACACCCATGGCCGCCAGGGCGTCCTCAAGAGGCCCAAATTGGGCCATCAGGGCAGGGTCGACTCCTTCGCCGGTTTTGTAGCCGGGCCAGAGCTCATTGCGAAACGACTCGATGACGTGATCGGTGGCAACACCGATATGGCTGGCCTTCTCCTCGAGCATCTGCAGCACCGTCGTCAGCACACCGGTGACCGCGCCGAGCGGTTTGTCCTGACCTTTGTTGAAGCGCCGCAGTCCGTAAAAGTGTCGAAACAGCTCGTAGGTTCCGTCAATGAGATGGACAATCACCGGTGAGGGCCTCGGGCGGATTGGCGATGGCGGCACAAGGGATCATACTCTCTCATGTATAGAGGGGGGTGTGGCATGAATACCGGGCAATTGACCGATCCGACCGTCAAGGCAGCCGTTGAGGCTCTGCAAAAGGGCGACCGCCAGGCGTGGGCCGCGCTGTTTGAGCCCGGCGCCCGGTTATATGATGATGGCAATGAGCGTAGCCTCGAGACATTTACACGCGAGGCGCTCGGGCACGAGCGCTTCAAGTCCATAGATCATGTTGAGAACAACGGACTCGATCTCACCGGTGCGTTTCATTCGGACCACTGGGGTGAGTTCCGCACCTACTTCCGCTTCCACCTGTCCACAAAGGGGAAGATTACGCGACTGGACATCGGGCAGGCCTGAACCATGCATACTGTCATGGTTTTGGGAATCGGTTTTGCCCTGCTGGGTGCCTGTCTGATTGCAGGGCACCTGCTGGGGGCGACCGCAGGTGTGGGGACCAGTGCCCTGGTGTTCCTGCCATTGTGGCTGATTGGCGCGGGTATCAATCTGTACCTGGGAGTCAAGACAGCCGGATACACGGTCGGCGAAGAGTTGCCGATATTCCTGCTCGTGTTTGCGATTCCGGCCACTGTGGCGCTGCTCGTGTGGTGGAAGCTGTTCTGACCAGCAGCGTGCAATGTTGTCGCGGCTCAGCCGGTCTCATCTGGCATGGAGGTCCTCATGAGCCCAAGATGGATTGTGCCGACCCTGCTGCTCGTCTCAACCGCGGTGGCACATGCCGGTCCGCGGCCCGCCGTGGTCGAGCTGTTCACATCGCAGGGCTGTAGTTCTTGCCCGCCGGCGGACGCCTACGTGGGGCAACTCAGCAAGCGGCCTGATGTCATTGCGCTGGCATTTCACGTCACCTACTGGGATGACCTCGGCTGGCGGGATCGCTTCGCTCTCACCGAGGCGGTGGATCGACAGAATGTGTACGCAAGGAACCTGCGCCGTTCCACTGTCTATACGCCGCAGCTCATTGTTGATGGTCTCGATGACCGGGCGGGCACCGCTGCCCGGCTGGCGGCATCCGATGGAATTCCGGTGGCTATTACGGTGACTGCCAGCAACTTGCAAGTCGAAGTGGGCACGGGCTCAAACCCCACGGCCACCCATATTCCTCCGTCGGGTGATGTCGTTCTCGTGTCCTACCTCAGGCACGCTGTGTCGGCGATCGGGCGCGGCGAGAACGCCGGCCGCAAGTTGGAGGAGTTCAACATTGTGCGGAGCATCCGCAAGTTAGGCGTGTGGAGTGGGGGCAACGCGAAGTTCTCAGTCGCTGTTGGATCGTTGCCTACGGATGCCACGGATGTAGCGGTGCTGGTACAGGGGGTGGGGCAGAGAGCTATCGTCGGCGCTGCCGCGCAAGCGCTGCGTTGACGGCCACGACTGTCGTCGGTTGCGGTTTAGCGCGGTTATCTACAAACTGAGGGTATGGATATTCGAGGTCGGCGTAGTCATTTCATGTCCGCGTTTTTGGCGGGCCTTGCGGCTCCGACGGGTCTATTTAGGACCCCCGCTTCCTACCCTTACTATGTTGCCACGGATAGCATCCGACGTAGCTTTGGACAGGTTGCGTGGCACTTAAACAACGCCATGAGTGGACTCCGTGAGCAATCCGGTCACTCATCCGCCGACGAAAACTAACCGTACACCGCACGAATCGCTACCTTCACCGACTGGGCCACGGGAGATGGCGGTCAGAGAGTATGAACGATTTGTACCGGGTACGTGGGATCGACTCCTAAAAATGGCCGAAGAGTCGCACGCCGCGCAAATTTCGACCATGCGAAGCGCGCAGGAATTTTGTCGGCGTGATATGTCGGACCCGAACATCGACGCCTAGTTCCTCGGATCCGCCAACCACTCGCTCGCGCGCTCACGCCAATCCGGATGCCAGCGGGGCACAGCAGGCCGGTTCTCCGTGATATCCCCTGCGCTCCACCGCAACCGCCGCTGATCCAAACTACATCTTGGGGATTTGATACGTCGCCGGACACGACGCGGGTGTCAGCAGCGAGCTCGGATGCCATTGCCTTCACGCCTGTTCACTAACCATCGACCGTGAACGTCGGCGGTACGGCCGTGACGCTGTAGGAGATGTGCTGGCTGGTTTAGGCGATGATGTCCTATACACGAAAGGATGACTGCCACGCACTCTGCCAGCATGGGTAGTCAACCACAGTCTCAAGACGTAGAGCACCGGCGCGACCCGACCCGGGAAGACCATCAGTTGCGGCGTAAGCCGCAGAAGAATCCCCCCGTAAGTGCGCCAGGCTCAGCCTCGCGCCTACAGAACCCGATAAATAACCGCCCCATGCCCCGGCAATGACACCCTGACTTCCGCCGCAGCAGCCGCCGTCTTGCCATCCAACAGATTCCGAACCGAGTGCGATCCCGCACGCAACCCGAGCTCCGCCCATGAGGCATGTACCGTGGCAGGCTGTGTCGACAGGTTGAACAGAGCAACCACCGAGCCATCGGCAACCCACACCCGGATATTCTCCAGTCGCGCGGGAAGCTTCGTCACCGGATGCGACGACTGGCTCTTTTGATTGACCTCGATCAGCGCGCGGTTGGTTATCAACACCCGGGTGAACTCATCGAGCTGAGTCAGGTTGGCGCCGAGAATGAGGGGCGATCGGGCGATGGACCAGAGCAGGAACTGGGTTTGTTGCTCGTCATGAGTCAGCCGGGACTGCCGCGCAGTCCCCCAGCCCGGATTCGGTTTGAGCGCGCCCCAGGGCAACATGTCGGCGTCGGGCCAGTTACCGGGCCTGCTGTGTGTGGACCACTTGGCGAGGTTGTCGAACGCCGTGACGACGCCGTTCGGAAAGTCATCACCCGGCTTGGCGGGAGTGAAGCTCCACCCGTCCCAGATGTCATTCGAAATACGCCACATCTGCGAATACTCGGCAACCTCCGCCGCATGTGACAGTTGTGTGGGCCCGGGGGACAGACTGAGCACAATCGGGCGACCGCTGTGTTTGATCGCCGTGGCGATCTGGCGGATTTCAGTAGCCTCGTACGGATGGTCGGAAATGCAATCCACCTTGATGAAGTCGAGGCCCCAGTCGGCGTACAACTTCAACATCGAGTCGTAATACGCCTGGCCAGCGGCGTTGTCGCGGACGCCGTAGTTACCGTCGTCCCAGGGACAGACATCGGCGGTATCGGCCGCGTCATTGGCGTGGAAGTTGGATCCCGTGATCGGCACGTTGTCTTTCACCGCCTGCTTGGGAATGCCGCGCACAATGTGGATTCCGAACTTCAGGCCCTGAGCGTGGGTCCAGGCGGCCAGCGGTGCGAGACCAACGCCGCCTTTGGAAGAAGGGAAGCGATCCAGTGAGGGCGCGAGCAGGCCGTGAGTATCCAGTTTGTAGTCACGTTGTTCGAGGTTTTCGCCGGCAGGGTTGCCCATGTACCAGCCTTCGTCGATGACTGCGTAGGTCCAGCCGAATTGGCGCAGTTGCGCGAGGACTGTGGCGTTGGCTTTGAAATCGGCCTCGGTGAGGGTGAAGCCATACGCATCCCAACTATTCCAGCCCATCGGAGGCGTGGGAGCCAAGGTGTTCGCCGATGGCCCGGTGGCGGCGGAGGCCGGCGCGCCAGCCATCGCCGTGGCAGCTACCATCATTGTCGTGGCCACCATCATTGCGGCCATGGTCATCAAATCCAGCGCCGAACGTCTGGCCATCGCGCGTACAACACCCCCCACATCAACCCCCACTAGACAACCAGCAGCCACTGTCCAAACTCAGCGGTCCCAAACGTAGCACGGAACCCATCCGGCACGCCCTCGTGCAACAGAAACTTCAGCAACCCATGTACCCCCAACGACCCCAGTTCCTGCCACATAACATCCGTCAGTACGCCATCCGGCGCGGCAACTTGCATGAGCAAAGAAACCAGGTACAAGACAATCACAAAGTTCAATGTAGTAGTGAGGTCGAACGGGTACGAGTAGACCTTTGAGAACACCGTGTTCTGGAGGATTCGGACCAGCACGGGAGGTTCGTTCGCTTCGAAATCCGCAAGTGTGGGCGGAATGACAGAGGGTAGGGCACGCAACGCTGCACGATCCCACGCAACCACTCGCGCAAGCATCCCACGCAGCGCCTCGCGCAACTCATCCGAGATGGGCACCAAGGATTCACTCACCCATTGATTCGTGTCCAGCGGGTCACCGTCTCGAAGGGACGCCAGGAGACGTGTGCATAAGTACAGCCGTCGACGAAGGGGAATCGCCTGCTCCGTAAGTAGGTCGCAGAGGGCTTTCTCGACATCACGGAATGTCTGCCAAGGTATTTCCACGTCCGGAGCCAGGCGAAATGCCTCAGCACGCCGCGCCTCCGACTGCACGAACCGCTCCCGCAGATCCTCTTCCCGATGAAGCGGCGCGACGCCAATGCCGCGACGGGCGGCACCGCATATGGGGCTCATTGCGACGGACACACCCTCCGGCGTGTGAGCGAAGGAAAAAGGGAATACCGAGCAGGGTCCAAACGGCTGGCGGCCCAGGGTCTGATGAATCAGGCATTGGCGTTGACTGCCCAGAAATCGGCAATGTTCGTTCAGGGATTTGAGTTGCAGCTTGCCATCCGGCCGAATCGGGAGCTGCGTCCCCGTCAAGCTGGGTTGGACGCGGGCCCATGGTACTGCGTCGATGAGCATCTGCGCTTCGGGCGGCAGCGTTATTTCGTAGTCGTGCCGGCAGCAGACGGTGCTCATCATGCAACTGAAGCGAGCATCGGGGAGAGTCTGGAACGTCACAGGAGCACGCCAGAAGTACCGAAAGAAACTGGCGTCGAGGATAGACCGTGGTGTCGCCGGGGTCCCGTTACGCATCCAGGGGTAGTTGCCGAATGACTGAAGAAGACCGTCCTGGAATGACCAGTTCTTCACCTGAGGCGATGCCACGCACCAATCGACGGCTCCGTCCACAAAGCCCACGGCCACCGGGAAGCTGAGCTTCCCGTGCGCCTCACTGACCTGAAACCACGCTACTGAATTGTCGTCCGAAGTCTCTAAAAGGCCTTCACGCTGAAATGCGGGGAGCGCTTCCTGCCCGCGCAAGGTGATGTCTCGATGGGCCGCGGCGAATGTCTCCGGCTGCACGTCGGCGGCACGGCGTATACCTTCTCCGGCCCGGATGGCGGCGCTCGGGGCATGCAGCTCATAAAACCGGCTGCCGCCGTCGGGATCGCTCATCGCCTGTAGAAAGGCATCGAACAGGCACGAAACATCCAATTTCGCCATAGCCGGCTCCGCGCGGCCACTGTCGCGCTAATTAGGAAGTATAGACCGGGCCATGGCTACGCTTATTTCCGGTGTGCGGTACAGTACGGCCAATGACTGTTGATCCCGTACACAAAAACCAGCCGCTGCTGCGCCGATTCCGGTTCGCCTTCCTCGGCCTGGCCGCGGCTTGGCGGACCGAAGCCAATTTCAGGATTCAACTGGCTGCGTTCCTCTTGGTCGTGATTGTCCTGCTCTTTGTGAAGATCGAGCCGATCTGGTGGGGGCTCGTCTTACTGACGAGCGGCAGCGTGCTTGCGGCCGAGCTCTTCAACACCGCGCTGGAGCATCTGGCGGATCATTTGCATCCGGACACTCACCCGCAGATCCAGATTGTGAAGGACTGCGCGGCTGCTGCCGTACTGGTGACGGCCGGGACGGCCTTGGCGGTGGGTGTCGCGCTGGTCGCTCATCTGCTGCAGCGCTAGACTGCTTTAGCGCCAGCAACCCCTTTCCCTTTCTAGACTCTTTCTCGCGTCGCGCCACCGGCTCGCGACTCGTTCTTGTCGATATCCGCCTTCATCCATCTATCGCCAGATCAAAAATCACGCCGGTGGAAAGGCGGTCGACTACATGTTGGCTCTGATTCGCGCATCCGCATGTTGTATCAATACGAGTTGCGCGACCAGCTCCGGTTGCAGCTCAGCCCACTCGATACCGATACCGTCCTCCGTCACTCGCACAATCTGCCCTTCGAGCATCGGGCCACTCCGACGCGGTCGTCCCTCGGGCACGATTTGCACGGTTACGTGCAGCAGCGGCCGGCAAGGTAACAGTGTTGAGATAAAGGCGCCGCTTACGCTCAAATCCCTCAAGCGGCCTCTGGCTGATACCGTCGAACCCCACGTTCGCAGATACACATCTGCATCCGCTACGTGTCGTGATCCGAGACGATGTTCCATACATGCCCCTCCTGCCCATCACCCTGACCCAGCAGGAGGAGAATGCGCCTTTTTATATGACAGTGTCAGCCATCTCGTACGATCTTTTCGCGTAGGAAACCTCTGACGCGGCGCTATCTGACGGGTTATAACCTAAGCGTCAATTCTACGTCGCTTTCGAAAGGTACCGACAGGTAGCCGTTTGCTGCTGCGCGCACTTGCGACAGGTACTCCGGGCACCAGTCAGCGTTGTCAGCCACGATGAGCGCACCCGGACGCAAACGTGGTTCGAGCAGAGTGAGAATCTGCGGATAGAGCGCCTTCGCGCCGTCCAGCAGCACGAGGTCGATGTGCTCCGGCAGGCCGCTCGCCAGCGTCTGCAGTGCATCACCCGCGCGGATCTCGACCAGGTCCGCGAGCCCGGCCGCCGCAATGTTGGCCTGGGCCTTGGCTATTTTCGAGGCTTCGAATTCGGTGCTGATCACCCGGCCGCCGCCGTTGTCGCGCAGCGCCGCCGCCAGGTGCAGTGTTGATATGCCGAACGAAGTACCAAATTCAACAATCCAGCGTGCTTTGCTGGAGCGGGCCAACAAATAGAGAAGCTGGCCGGTCGCCGGCGACACGGCGAGATGAAAGTCCTTCATGCGTTCATACATCGCGCGGTACTCTGTCTTGCTCGTCATCAGCCGCGAGCGTTCTTCCGCCGACATGTTGACGCTCATCTGTTGCAGTACTGTGCTCGATTGTTCGGCGTCGGCGAAAAGCTGCGCGAGCAGCGTGGCTACGGGCGGTGTCGTGAGTGTTGTCATGTAGTGATCCTGTCAGTGGCACGTGGCCTGGAGTGCGCCTAGAATACGAATGATTATTCGCATTCGCCATTCGCATTCCGGACGCAGCCGCATGAGACTTCCGCAAAAACCCGTAGTTTCCGCCCGAAAGGCGCCCCGGCAGCGCCGTTCCAGGCAGCTCGTCGAAGACATTCTCGAGGCGGCTATTCGCGTTCTGAGCCGCGAAGGCGCGCAGCGATTCACCACCGCCCGCGTGGCCGAAACGGCCGGCGTGAGCGTCGGCTCGCTGTATCAATACTTCCCCAACAAGCAAGCCATTCTGTTCCGCCTCCAGACCGATGAATGGAAGCGCACGGGCGAGCTCATGGGCTCCATCCTGACCGATACCAGCCGGGCGCCGCTCGAGCGCTTGCGGGCGACCGTCGAGGCCTTCTTTCTATCTGAATGGGAGGAGGCGTCCCTGCGGGTCGCCTTGGGCGATGCCGCGCCCAGCTACCGGAAGGCACCCGAGGTCAAGGATCACCGCAAGGCCGGACGGGAGCGGGGCCAGCGGTTCATGGCCGAATTGCTGCCACAGGCATCTCCCAAAGAGCGGCGTTTCGTGACAGACGTGGTGATGACCACGATGTCCGTGGTCGGAAAGAAGGTGTCCGAGCAGTCGCGCTCCCGGGCCGAAGTCGAAGCCTGGTCCCGGGAGGTCGCCGGGATGTTGTGTGCATATTTATCCCGGCGGGTGGGGGGCATATGATCGAAAGTGCGCCGGTCCCACTCGCACCTTCGGGGAAGCCCAGTTGATCAACGCAGCCAATGTCCTCGCCCGCCTGCAGAAGCGCTCACCCGCGTACGGCCTGCCCGGTGATTTCTACCGCGATCCGGGCATCTACGCTCTCGAGCTGAACCTGCTTTTCTACCGGGAGTGGCTCTTCGCCGCTCACACCGTCGAGCTCGGCAAAAGCGGCAGCTACCTGACGTTGCAGGTCGGGGATTATCCGATTCTCCTGACACGCGATCGCGACGGCCAGATCCACGCCTTTGTGAACAGTTGCCGTCATCGGGGCGCCCGTGTTTGCCAGGAGGCGCACGGGGTGGCTCCCAAGTTGGTATGCCCTTACCACCAGTGGACCTACGAGCTGGATGGACGGCTGTTCGCCGCCCGGCAGATGGGTGCCGACTTCGACAAAAGTCAGTTCAGTCTGCGCCGCATCCATTGTGAGACGGTGGCGGGCTACATTTTCATCTGCGTGGCCGCGCAGCCGCCGGACTTCACTGCCACGCGCCGCCACATCGAGGCCTATGTGCAGCCACACCGCCTGGGCGAGGCGCGGCTGGCCTTCGAGTCGACCATTGTCGAGAACGGCAACTGGAAGCTGGTGTGGGAAAACAATCGCGAGTGTTACCACTGCGCGCGCAATCATCCGGAGCTGAGCGTCACCTACCCCGACCGGCCCACCATTACCAGCACCACGGTTGCCGATCGAGTTGTGTTGGATCACTGGCAAACCTGCGAGGCGGCTGGCCTGCCCAGCGCGTTTCAAATCTCCGCGGATGGACAGGTGCGGACTTCCCGCGTGCCGCTGTTGGGTGCTGCTGTCAGTTACACGCTGTCGGGGCAGCCGGCGGTTCGCAAGCCGCTGAGCGATGCGCTCGATGCGCGCCTGAAGGTCGGGGCGCTGTTGATGTTCCACTACCCGAGCACCTGGAATCATTTTCTCGGCGATCATGCGATCTCCTTCCGGGTGCTGCCGCTGGGTCCCACACAAACTCAACTCACCACCAAGTGGCTCGTGCACCGCGATGCGGTGGCCGGAGTCGACTACGATGTGGATGAGCTGACCCGCGTGTGGCTCGCCACCAACGAGCAGGACCGGCACATTGTGCAGGAGAACCAGATCGGCATGAACGCGCCGCTGTACGAGCCGGGGCCGTATTCGCAGGTTACGGAGAATGGCGTGCGGCAGTTCGTGGACTGGTATTCGACCCGGCTGCAGCAGCGCCTGGTGGGAGAAAAGCTGACCGACGTCGCCTGAGCGGGGGCGTGGCCGGAAGAACTATTACAACGACGTGACCGTTGCGTTGCCACGATTTGCGCTTGCGAAGTGTCACCAGGGTATGCTCAAGTGAGACCGGCGTGTTGGTCTCAACACGCGGAACAACAAGCATATCCAGGGAGTAGCACTCATGAAGGGGCTTTCGTTTGTAAAGTCATGCGCTTGTATGCTGGCTGTGTCCTTGACGGCGCTTGCCGCACCGGAGCCCGCTCCGGATGAAGCGCAGGTGATGGCCGAGGGAACACCCAGCGATGTCATTGTCATCCTCAGGGACCAGATGGCGGATGTGCCACCGGTCCGAAGAGCGATGAGCATGCGATCCTCCGCGTTGGCCACCTCGCAACGTTCCCTCATTGCCCAGTTGCAGCAGGGACGCTCGCGAAAGGTCCACTCTTTCAACACCATCAACGCATTTGCCACGAGTGTCTCCGCCGCTGAAGCCGCTCACCTGGCTGCCCAGCCGGAAGTGCTCGCGGTGGTCCCCGACCTGCCGATCCCGCCTAAGCGGGTGAGAAGTGCGAACAGCGCCGTCGCCGACGCGTTACCGTTCTCCAGTGCCGCTGCCGCTTCGAGCGCGGCGAGCTCGCTGTGCAACACTCTCGAACCTGAAGCGCTGCAGCTCACGAACACGGCGTTTGCCAATCCGGTGACTCCCCAAGCCCACCAGGTCATTGATGGGAACGGCTTCCCGGTGACCGGCCGGGGCGTGAAGGTGGCCTACCTGGCCGATGGTCTCGATCCGACGGTTGCGGGTTTCACCCGGCCCGACGGCTCGAATGTTTTCATCGATTTCCAGGACTTCACGGGCGATCCGGCTGGCACGCCCACGGGCGCCGCCGAAGCTTTCGGTGATGCGGCTTCCATTGCCGCGCAAGACATGCCCAACGGCAAGCCGCTGCTGTTTGATATCAGCAAGTTCGTAGTGCCGCACTATCCACTGCCATCTCCCTGCAACATCCGCATTCGCGGCATGGCTCCGGGGGTCTCGCTGGTGGGCTTGAAAGTATTTTCCGCGCTGAAACTCACAACCACCTCCACGTTCGTGCAGGCGATTGAATGGGCGGTTCAGCATGATGACGTCGATGTCATCAACGAGTCCTTTGGCGGCAATCCCTACCCGGATACGGACAACGATCCCATTTCACTGGCCGACCAGGCCGCCATCAAGGCCGGTGTCACGGTGGTGGTTAGCACGGGCGATGCCGGGACAGCCGGTACCCTGGGCACCCCGGGGACTGACAATGGGGTGATTGCCGTCGGTGGGACCAACTCCTGGCGGGTGTACGCGCAAACCCACGATGGCGCCATTCCCCTGACCCCGAAGAAGGGCTTCATCAACAACAATATTTCCGCATTGAGCTCGGGCGGCTTTGCTCAGCACGATGCGCGCAGTGTCGATGTCGTGGCACCCGGGGACTCCGGGTGGGCGCTGTGCTCGGCGAACACAGACCTCTATACGGAATGCACCGACTTCAACAACGAGCCATCGGCGTTCCAGATTTTCGGCGGCACGAGTGAATCATCGCCGCTGACCGCGGGCGAGGCAGCGTTGGTCATTCAGGCTTATCGCAGCACTCATCATGGCGCCGATCCCACGCCCGCGCTCGTGAAGAAGATCATCATGAGCACGGCGACCGACCTGGGCGCACCGTCGCAGGAGCAGGGCGCGGGCCTCATCAACTCGCTGGCGGCTGTCAATGCGGCGCTGTCAATCGACGACTCGCGCGGCCGGCCGAAAGCACGCGGCACGGCAGTAGTGGCCTCGCCGAACTCCACCACGATCACCGCTGAGGCGGGCTCGCGCCAGATTCGTTCCTACACTGTCAGCAATCCGGGCTCGACCGCCGTGCAGTTGGCGCCGGCCCTGGAATCTTTGACTGACGTGGTGGCGGGCAGGACGCTGAGCCTGAACCTGAATCCCGCAAAAGATCCCACCTTCATCAATTCGGGCGGCAATCGGCGCGCCTTTATCAAACAAACCTTCCGGGTCCCGGCGGGTGTGGCGCATCTGGATGCAGCCATTGCATTCCAGATTGACCTGACCAGCTCCGCGAGCCCTCTGGTTCTGTTCGCATTGTTGGACCCGTCCGGCAACCAGGTTGCGTATTCGCTTCCACAAGGCAGCGGCAATGGCTATGGACACGTGGATGTCGTCAACCCGGCCGGCGGCACCTGGACGGTGATCGTCTGGACGCGGCTGGCAGGGGTGGACGGCAGTTATTCCGGCCCGGTGCAATTCACGTGGAGTGCCGAGAACTATGCGAAGCTGGGGACCGTATCGCCGGCGAAACTGACATTGGCCCCCGGTCAGAGTCAGACCCTCACGACACAGTTCTTCATGCCCACCCAGGCCGGCGACCTGGGCGCCGCGATCCGCCTACACCCTTCCGCCGGTGTGAAGCTGGGGCAGATTCCTGTCAGCTTGCGCACGCTGATTCCGACCACGTCCACGGGCGGCAATTTCACCGGATCGCTGACCGGTGGCAATGCGCGCCCGCAAGCCGGTCCCACGCAGACATTCGCTTTCGATGTGCCGACCGGCGTAACGAACATGAGTCTGACCCTCGATATCGCCGACCCCGGCTATATCCTCGAAGGCGTGTTGGTGGATCCGAACGGAATGCCATTGAGCGTGCAGACCAACCTCGATCCGTTTGGTACGCCGGTGGGCAACCTGCAGTTGTTCAAGAACAATCCGCAGCCCGGCCGCTGGCAGTTCGTGTTGTTACTGAACTTCTTCTCATCGGGTAACCAGACGAGCCTGCCGTTTACAGCTCGCATCGGTTTCAATGGTGCGCGCATCGCCGCGGTGGGAATGCCGCAGAGCAAGAGTGTGATGCTGTCGGCCGGCAGGTCAACCTCCGTGACGGTGAACGTAACCAACACCGGGGCGGTGACGCAAACCTACTTTGCGGATCCACGGCTCACCGCGTTGGGAACTGTTTCACTGGCCGCCGTCCAGAATCCGACTTGTGCTGTCAGCGCGACACTGCCGGGGACTTGTGGTCAATTCATACTGCCGCCGGAAACCAGCACCATTCAGTTCACCGCGAAGTCCAGTGCACCCATCAACATGGATGCGTCCAACAACGTCGGCTTCCTGGTGGGTTTGACGGGTAGCCCGGATATCTTCGCCAAGAAGACAGGGCCCAATACCGTTGTTGCCTCATTGACGGAGCCGGTGGTTCCCTGGGGTACTTGGAATGTCGTGCCGGCCCTCATCGGTCCGTTCGGCGCATCGGGTGCGCTGACCCATCCGGTGACCATGACGGCACTGGCCACCATGAAGAAATTCGATCTGACGATGTCCTCGGATACGGGGGATGCCTGGGCCGCCTTTACGCTCGGCGACGGGACGGTCAACCCGCTCGTGTTGGGACCCGGCGAGTCCGGCACGATCAACCTGACGATCAAACCGTCAGCAGCGTCTGTCGGGAAGTCCGTAACCGGATTCGTCTACATCGACACCTTCAATTCGGCGGTGGGTACGGGTGACGAAGTGGTGCGGATTCCTTACTCGTACACAGTCACCAGGTAGTAGAAACGGCCCCGCGGGGTTAAACCCTGCGGGGCCTTCTTTTTCAGCCGCCGGCCGCAGCCTTCTTGCGCACCGGCAATTTCCAGTTCGGGCGCACGAAATGGCAGGTATAGCCATTCGGAATCCGCTGCAGGTAGTCCTGGTGCTCCGGCTCCGCTTCCCAGAAGGCGCCCGCGGGCTTTACTTCCGTGACGACCTTGCCGGGCCATAAACCTGAGGCGTCCACGTCGGCGATCGTGTCTTCAGCCACCTCCTCCTGCTCGGGACTGGTGTAGAAAATCGCGGAACGATAGCTCAGGCCGCGGTCATTACCTTGGCGATTGGGGGTGCTGGGATCGTGGATCTGGAAGAAAAACTCCAGCAAGGTCCGGAAACTGATCTGGCCGGGATTGAAAATGATCTCAATCGCCTCGGCATGGGTCCCGTGGTTGCGATACGTGGCGTTCGGTACGTCGCCGCCGGAATAGCCGACGCGCGTTGAGATCACGCCGGGCAGCTTGCGGACCAGCTCCTGTACGCCCCAGAAACAGCCGCCGGCGAGAATTGCACGTTCCGTGGATGGGGTGGTCACTGGGAGCCTCCTGGATTGGCCATAAAGGGTGGAACTGGCGGGTAATCTGGGCCCGAGCCGAGCCGGGTTCAAGTGGCCAGTGAGGGGAAACCGGCGTAGTGGCGGCTATGATCCCCCTCGTGATTGGCCATCCCCGGCTTGGTCAACACTCCCCTCGGCTCCACGAAGCTGCTGATGTACCGCTTCGGCGCCTCGTGCCAGGCGATGTTGAAGGCAGACAGCTTCGGAAAGAACTGCAGCTCACTGTAGGGCAGATGATCGTGAATCCACCAGGCCATGGATTGCCAGGAGGTCTTCGGGCCGAGGCGGTCGATCAGCCACGGTATGACAATCGTCGTCATGGCTCCCAGGTGTCCGGCGGAGTCACGCTGATCCCAGATGTGCCGCGCCCGGTCGCGCTCATTGGAGGCGCAGCTCAGGTTGTGCTCGTTGCCGAACCCGTTGACCTCGGGAGAACGGTAAGCCGAGCGGATGGCAATGCGGCCGAAAGTGGCTTGAAGGGGTTCGAGCAGCTCCTCGCACAAGTGGCGTCCGGCCTCAATGGCAAGATCCGGGTGGTCGGGTAAATTGCGCATGCCTTCAATGGCGGCGATTTCACTGAACAGGAAATCGCGCATGAAAAAGGTTCGTGACAGGCGGGTACGACTGAAGTCTTCCGCGCTTCGGACCGTCCGGGGTGACCGCATGTTGGGACGACCTCACTGTAAAATGGGATTGTGATTGAAATAAACACCGATCTTGCCGTGTTTCACGCCTTGCTCGCGCGGGTGTCTTCGGATCCTGCTGCGTTTCCGGACACTGCTTCAATGGCCCGGAGCGCCGGCATTCCCCTCAAGAAGCTGCGCGAGCTCCTGAGCGAGCACGCCCATCTAGCCCCGGAGAGCTGGCTCGGACGACTGCGCGCGCGAAAAGCAGCGGCCAATCTGCTGGCAACCCGCCGTAAGCTGGCGGAAATCGCGGCCGACGCAGGCTTTGCCAACGAGAGCGAATTCGAGGCGGAGTTCGTCCATGAAATGAGGCTGACGCCGGCGGCGTACCGGGCTCTCGGGCGCTCCACCACATTCCAGATTCCGCTGCCGAAAGGGTACCGGCCCGGTGAGGTGCTCGCCTACCATGCGCGCGATCCGGAAGGGCTCACTGAACGATCGGCAGGCAATCAGATCTGGAAGGCATTGACCACCGCGGATGGGCCCGTGGTGCTGCAACTTACTCTCGGCAGCCATCTCGTGTCGGTCCAGGTCAATGCCGAGCGCAAAATCGGGCACGAGGCCATGGCGGCACTGCACTCGGATGCGTTGCATATGTTGGGTCTGGTCAATCGCATCGACCAGTTTGAGCGGCAACACGCCGCGTTCGTGAAACCGCGCCGGGGCCTGCGCCTGCCGCTCATTCCGCGAGGGTTCGATGCGTTGTGTTGGGCGATCACCGGACAACAGATCAATCTCGCGTTCGCCACCGCTCTGCGCCGGGCCATGATCGGGCTGGCCGGCGCGAAGGTGGGCCACATGATCACCCATCCCACCGCGGCCGCGCTGGCTAACATCACAGTGCCTGCCCTGGCAGCCTTACGCTATTCCGGCTCGAAGGCGCGTTACCTGATCGATGCCGCGGGTGCCGTGGCGAACGGGGAGTTGGACATCGAGAATCTCACCCTGGGATCGGCAGTAGCCGCACAGGAAGCACTCATTTCACAACGAGGTGTGGGAATTTGGACGGCCCGTTATGTGTTGATGCGACGCGGATTCGCCGATTCGGCGCCTGTGGGGGATAGTGCGTTGGCCACGGCCCTGCAGCGGCTGCACGCCTTGGCCGAACGGCCCGACGCCCAGGAAACCGAACGCCTCATGAGCCGATTTGCCCCCAACCGCAGCCTGGCCAGCATGCATTTATGGACGTTGTTGAAGGAAGCGCGCCAGGTGTAGGCTGACTGCGTTCTATCCGCGGCGGGGGGATGCATACATGAGCTCGGTCACTCTCGACATTGCGAATTCAGTAGCGACGATCACGCTGCAGGCGCCGAAAAGCCGTAACGCCATCAACGTAACCATGGTGCGCGAGATGCATCGCGTACTCGATCAAATTCAGAAAGAGGGCTCCGCCATTCGTGCGCTGGTCCTCACCGGTACGGATGGTGTTTTCTGCAGCGGCGTTGACCTGCACTCCGTGGACTTGAGCGATGTTCAAGCGCGCCAGTCCGCGCACCTCGAGCTGCGCAAATTCATGGATCCTTTGGTGATGCGCTTCAGCGAGCTTCGGCATCCCATGGTGGCGGCTGTCAACGGAGCTGCCGCCGGTGCGGGACTGAGCCTGGCGCTCGTGTGCGATATCATCGTAGTCTCCGAGAATGCCTATTTCTGGCCGTCATTTGCCCGCGTAGGGCTGGTGCCTGACGCCGGTGTTACGTTTCGTTTGGCGCGGCGAATCGGCGGCGGACGATCGCTGTCAGCGTTACTTCTGGCGGAGAAAATCAGCGCCGCACAGGCGGTGGAGTGGGGGCTCGCCTACTCGGTTGCACCTGAGGCGCAGGTGCTGTCCATCTCACAGGAAATAGCCCAACGGCTTGCCGCGGGCCCGCGCTCGGTCCTGGCGCAGATTCGTCAACTCAGTGCCTCGACGTTCGATCACTCGTTGGCAGAACAATTGCGTGCCGAGCGCAGTGCCCAGGAGCGGGTGCTGGCGGCACACGAGTGTGTCGAAGGTGTGCGCGCTTTTTTCGAAAAACGCGAACCGGATTTTCAATAGAGACCCGCCACTGTGTTGAGTTTCAGCGCGGTTGCGGCTGCAACGGCCGCGCTGGCGATACAGGCGTGACACAAGGATTTACAACGCGCCGGGAACGGGAATAGTATCGGGACTCATGTCACGTTCGGGAACACGCACGGCAAACAACTAACGCGCGCGCCCGCCTCATAACGAAATTCGGGGAGACCATCCAAATGATTGGCCGTAGGCTAGGGATTCTCATTGCTTGTGGTTTGACAGTGACGCTGTCTGGCCTGGGATCGACGCCCAGCAGCGCCTATTCGCCGGGACCGCGACACAACGTGTCGAACTGGGTTGGCAAGGCTCAACGAATTGGCAGTGCGGATGAGCGTAAGTCCGTGCGCTTCACGGTGTATCTGAGCTTCCGCAATCTAACTCAACTCCAGTCACTGATTGCCGAGCAGTCCAATCCGAAGAGCTCGCAATATGGTAAATACCTGACGCCCAATGAATTCCGCGCCCGGTTCGCGCCGCCTGCCGCGGATGTCGCCAAGGTTCAAAGCGAGCTGCGCAAGATGGGCTTCGCGGTCGACTTCACTCCCGAAAGTGGCCTGTTCATCCAGGCGCGGGGGTCGGTTGCCCAGGTCAAATATCATTTTGGGGTGACCCAGGAGCTGTATGCGTACAAGGGCAAGGTGCTGCGCGCGAACGTTGAAACGCCGCGGCTGCCGGCTTCGATTGCGAACCTCGTGACGTACGTGGCGGGTCTCGATGACACGGCGGCGCTGCGTACCCCGGCGAGTGTGCGTCTGGGAATGCACCAGAGCCGCAAGATCAATGCAGGCGATGAGGCGTCTCCCGATGCTCCACCGCCTCCGCAGGAGGGCATCAACAGCCCAGTGTGCAGCGACTACTGGGGCGATCACTCGGCGACGCTTTCAACGGCTCCGGGACCGTATCCAAAGACGCTTCCCTGGTTGATCTGCGGCTACACCCCGCAACAGATCCGCCAGGCCTATGGCGCCGACGATGTCAAGCAGGATGGCACGGGTGTTACGGTCGGTATTGTCGATATCTACGCTTCACCGACAATTGTCGACGATGTGAATCGCTACTCCGCCAACCATCGCCTGCCGAAGCTCACCCACAAGAACTTCAAGCAGTACGTGCCGAAGGGCCTGTACGATGTTCCGGCGGATGACCCGTGCGGACCCCAGGGTTGGTACGGCGAGCAGACACTCGACGTCGAAGCCGTGCATTCGATGGCGCCCGGCGCGAAGATCATCTACGGTGGAATCGAGTGCACCGATCCGGGTAACGCCGCGCTGTACGACTTTATTGATCACCGCCGCGCCGATATCGTGACCAACAGCTACGGCTTCAACGGCGAGTCGCTGCCGGCCGATTTCATTGACGCGGAGAATCAATATTTCATGCAGGCCGCGGCCGAAGGCATGAGCATTCTGTTCTCGACCGGTGACGACGGCGACCTGGCCGCGCAGAATGGCATCGCCTCCGGTCAGTTTGAATCCACCAGCCCGTGGGTAACCGCAGTCGGTGGAACCAGCCTGGCGCTGTTCAACAAGTCGGGTGCCAAGGCCGAGTGGGGTTGGGGCACCTATCGCGCCTCCCTCAACAACGCCACGGTCGCAGCGAATGGCAAGACGATTGTGACCAGCGGCGCGACGCCGTACACCTTCTACGCCGGCGCCGGCGGTGGCCCAAGCCTGTCTATGTTGGCTCCGTTCTATCAAGCCGACGTACCGTATTCGCTTTCGGGCTACACCACGTTGGCAGACGGTTCGGTGGTACCGCTCGAGTCGCCGCATCGCGTGACGCCCGATATCTCCATGGTCGGTGACCCGTACACTGGGTTTATTGTCGGCGAGACTTACACCATCACCGGCGATCCGATCCTCGATGTCGGTTGCGTGAAGATCTCGAAGACCAACGAGTACTGCGAGGAATCGGTGGGTGGCACGAGTCTGTCGTCGCCGCTGTTTGCCGGCGTGCTCGCGTTGGTCAACCAGGGACGCTTTGAGAAGCACCGGCATGCTGTTGGATTCGTGAATCCGGCGCTGTACCTCCTCAACGTGGGTGCTCCTGGGTCAACGTACGCCCCGATCATCGACGTCCGGGCGCCGACGGCACCGACGGCGGTCCTTCGCGGATACCTGGGTGATAACACCCGAGTGCGTGTGGTGACCATGAATTCGGTGCCTTCGGACACGGATCCGACGAAGGTCATCGAAGGAGCGAACACTTCGTTCCGGACGACGACTGGCTATGACAACGTGACAGGCCTCGGTGTGCCAAATGTGCCTGCCATGATCAGGGCGTTCCAGATCTTCTGATTGCGACCTGGGCGGGGCTGGCTCTTTGTGAGCCAGCCCCGGCTGACGCCAGCCGCCGTGAGCCGCCCCAGCGGTCGCCAGTGTCGCCCCTGCCTGTCAGGGCACCGCCAGCGACATGTCGTAGGTGATCCTGACTGCCTCGCGCTTCGTTTCCGTCTGGGTGATCCGAAACTGGGTCACGCTCACCGGAATGCCCAGCGCATTGATCGACCGGTCCTTCACCAGCGCCAGCAGGTCGAAGCTGAAGGCCTTTGGCAACGCCTGCGGGGCCATCTGTTGGATCAGGTTGATTGCATCCCTCGAGGTGTTGTCATCGACATGATCGAAGCGGATGTCATCCAGGGTCAGAGATGAGCCTTTGCCCACCGGCCTGGCTGACATGGTGACATTCGATGCCATGTCGGTTCCCGCGCAGCTATCGCCGATCTGAATGCCGATTCGCGCCGACAAGCGCGCGTTGAGGACCAGCCGGCCGTCCGTGAGAAGTGTTTTGGGGCGGTCGAAAAAGGCGTAGCAAGGGCCGTTGTCAACCAGGTACCACCGGCCTTGCTGATTGAATAGCTGCTCGGCGACGAGCTTTTGAATGGCCGCCGGGCCGAGGGAAAGGTCGGAAGCTTCTGAGGTGATGACGGACGTCATCGCCAGTACGGCGAACGCGTAGCGGATCAATATCGTGGCTCCCCGGATCTGTCATGCTGAGGTGATGATGGACCATATTCCTCATTCATCGCACGCGAGGATCAACGTGTACGTCCAGCCTCGCGCGTCCAAAAACGAGATTGCCGGTATGCACGGTGATGCGCTGAAAATCCGGCTCACCGCGCCGCCCGTGGACAACGCGGCGAATGCAGCCTTGGTCGAATTCATCGCCGGCAAGGTGGGCGTGCCTAAAGGCCGGGTCCGGGTAGTGGCTGGAGCCACAGCTCGTCGGAAGGTCGTCGAAATCGCGGGCATGACCTTGGATGCCGTAAACGCAGTTTTGCGCTGACCGGTTCGCGTGCGGCCCCCGCGGTGAACTAAAATCGGGGTATGCCGCATGACCACGACCACTCCGGCGAACCGGGCGCGCTTGGTGAAATGGAGCTCCACGTCCGCGCGTTGCGGACTGTTCTGGAGCAGAAGGGCTATATCGACCCCGCCGCGCTCGATGTCCTGATCGACACCTACGAGACGAAGGTTGGCCCACGAAACGGGGCGCGCGTGGTCGCAAAGGCGTGGACGGACGACGCCTACCGAAAATGGCTGTTTAAGGATGCGACCGCCGCGATTTCCTCACTCGGTTACCACGGCCGGCAGGGGGAGATGATCGTTGCCCTGGAGAACACCGAGTCGATTCACAACCTGGTGGTGTGCACGCTTTGTAGCTGCTACCCCTGGCCCGTCCTCGGCCTGCCGCCAACCTGGTACAAGAGCGCGCCTTTCCGGTCGCGCGCAGTGAAAGATCCGCGCGGAGTACTGGCTGACTTTGGCGTCCAGTTGCCTGCATCGGTTTCCATCCGGGTGTGGGACTCCACGGCTGAGGTGCGCTACCTCGTGATTCCGAAGCGGCCGAAGGGCAGTGAGCGTCTCACTGAAGAACAACTGGCAGACTTGGTTACGCGCGATTCGATGATCGGTACAGGGTTGGCGAAGATACCCACACCGTCCGACTCCCATCACGGGCCATGAGCAACCCGTTCCACACCCTCAACACCTTAACCCGCGGCAATGCGACCGCTGGCCCCACGGCATATGACCTACGTGTCCCACGCTGATCTAGGCGGGCGAGACGGCCACGGTGCCGTGACGCCTGAACCCGAAGGTGAGTTGTTCCACGCGAACTGGGAGCGCATGGCTTTAGCGGTAACGCTGGCCATGGGCGCCACCGGCACATGGAACATTGATGAAAGCCGGAGTGTTCGTGAGACGCTCTCAGATTACCCCTCACTCACCTACTACCAGCTTTGGATCAAGGGTTTGATTGAGCTCCTCAAGAGGCATGATCTGGTTGCCGCGGATGAATTTGCCGCGGGCGCAATGCTTCACCCCGCGCGGCCGGTGAAGCGTGTGCTGCGGGCGGCTGACGTGCCTGCAGCTCTAGCGCAGGGGGCGCCTACGCTGCG
This sequence comes from Pseudomonadota bacterium, assembly GCA_018241505.1. Lineage (GTDB taxonomy): Bacteria > Pseudomonadota > Gammaproteobacteria > Steroidobacterales > Steroidobacteraceae > 13-2-20CM-66-19. The sequence goes on from JAFEDS010000038.1 coordinate 28,864, forward strand.
CTCGACTCACTCGCGCGCGCGGTTTGCCGTTGGGGACCGTGTGGTAACTCGCGCCACGGGGGCGAATCACCACACTCGATTGCCCGCGTATGCGCGCGGGAAGAAGGGACGCATTGCGCACGTTTACGGGGCGCATGTGTTCGCTGACACTCACGCGCAAGGGCTGGGGGAGCAACCCCAGTGGCTGTACAACGTGGTATTCACAGCGCCTGAGTTGTGGGGGGCGAGTTGTGACGCAACCTCCACTGTGTCGATCGACGCCTGGGAGTCGTATTTGGAGCCCGCTCCGTGAGTGGTGAAGGACCGCCTGAGCCTGTGTTTCGCGAGCCGTGGGAGGCGCAGGCGTTTGCCATGACCGTACTCTTGCACGAGCGCGGACTGTTCACGTGGGGTGAGTGGGCGCAAGCACTTGGGGCACAAATCGCCAGTGCCGCGGGACCCCGCACCGCCGCGTGCGATCCCGCGGCTGAGAAGTCTTACTACCAACATTGGCTGGCCGCACTTGAGTCGCTGGTGGCTGCGAAGGGCGTGAGCTCGGCGGACGAGCTCACGCGCTACCAACGCGCGTGGGAGCACGCCGCGCATCGGACGCCTCATGGGCAATCCATTGACCTGCAGCCACAGGACCTCGGCGGGTAATGCGCCCAGGCTGGCCCGCGGTGCTCGCGGCGCTGTTGGCCGCCACACTAGGCTGGAACGCCCAATGCCGCGCGGCGGATGCAGCAATGGCGGACGACTCTACCTCCAAGGACCTCCGCTGGAAGCTAACCCTCGGTGAGTACACGTACTCAGGCTACGCCGGTACGGACGCCAATTTGCGCTGGCGCGCCAACGGCACGAGTGCCTGGGTTGGCATCTATACTGACCAGGCCTTCGGTACCCAAGGCCGAACGGGCGCTGATACCTCGATCAACCTCGGTCAATACGTTCAGTTGCAACCATCAATTCAGCTAGCCACGCGTGGCTTCGCAGGTGGTAGCTTGAACATTCAGGTGGGCGGCCCCTGGTACGTGGTCGCCGGGCTCGGGCGGACGGATGCGCGACCCTATTTCAATCTCAACTTCGACCCCAACGATGCGGTTACGCTGGGTGTCGGACACCAATCCGACACATCCGCGAGTTACACCCTCTTTGTCGTCGCGGACAATCGCTTCCACACCCAACAACGCGATTGGCACGCCAATCTCAAGATTCCGGTGGGCAACACGCGCGGGACGTTCGATGTATTGCGCAAAACCGGCATGAGTGACGTGGGGTACATCAGGGCGTGGGGATTCAGTGCCAACTGGGATTGGCCGCGTTGGTTTGCGCGCGTGGCGTACGACCCGTACCAGAATTTTTCAGCGCACAATGCCTGGCGATTTGCCGGCGGCATGCGGTTCTGAGCGATTACATGTAGGCCCGTAGCACTGACGATTGTCTGTTGATCGAGGGGGTCAAAGGTGGCGAATCTTCGCGACTTGTCTATCCCTGTAGACTCAACGACTCTCTCATGGTTCATAGAACGAAGATCCGCAACAGGTCTCAGACAGAAACTCAATCGGCAAGGAGCGGTCCCTATCTTCCTGCTGACTATACGCAGTGGCTGTCGACCCTCAAGGTGCGTATACGTGGCGCTCGTCAACGGGCGCTACTTTCGGTGAATCAGGAGCAGATTCGTCTCTACCACGAAATTGGGCAGGAGATACTCGACCGCCAGCGGCGGCAAGGGTGGGGAGCCAAAGTCATTGACCGTCTGTCGTCGGATCTAAGGGCAGAGTTTCCAGAGATGAAGGGGCTGTCAGCGTCAAATCTCAAATACATGCGATTCTTCGCCTCGGAATGCCCAGGGCGGCAAATTGGTCAGCAATCTGCTGACCAATTACCCTGGTTCCACGTGGTCACCCTCATTACGAGGTTGCGAGATACGGCCCTTCGCGAATGGTACGCGCGTGAAGCCGTAGTGCAGTCATGGCCGCGTGAGATGCTGGCTCTGCACATCAAAAACCAGCTTCACCTGCGACAGGGCGCCGCCGTCACAAATTTCAAACGCCGCCTTACCAATCGCGAGGCGACCCTGGCTAACCAGATCCTGAAGGACCCCTATCATTTCGACTTCCTGGGTCTAGGGGGCGAGGCACAAGAACACGACATAGAAAATGCACTGATGCGTCACATCACCCGATTCCTACTGGAGCTTGGATTTGGATTCGCATTCGTCGCCCGACAGTACCGACTGGAGGTTGGCGGAGACGAGTTTTTCATTGATCTGCTGTTCTATCACACCCGGTTGAAGTGTTACATCGTAGTTGAGCTGAAAGCTCAGCCCTTCAGGCCTGAACACGCCGGCCAGCTAAACTTCTATCTGAGCGCCGTGGATGCTCAAATCAAAGGGTCTGACGACGCTCCCACGATCGGACTGCTGCTTTGTCGATCGCAGAATCGTCTGATCGCCGAATACGCGCTTGCGGGAATCGAAAAGCCGATCGGGGTCTGCGAATACCGGCTGGTCCGCGCGCTACCTGAGCCGCTCGACACCAACTTGCCGACCATCGAAGAGATCGAAGCGGTGCTGTCGCGGGATCTTCAGGACGATGTGCACACAGACGACGATGCCCAGAGCAAAGAGCATTGTGCTGATAAAGACCTATCGAGTTAGTTCGATGCTATCTATGCTATCAGTCCTGGGTCAGTCGGAGCTGGGAATGGGTCAAGCACAACGTTTGCGCTATTTGATTTCGTTGAGCCTGGTCTGGATTTTTTCGGCGACAGCTACAGCGAGCGAGCCGGACATCCACTTAGTGGAGTATCAGGCCTTCCGGCCCAATCTGGATTTTGGCCTTAACGATGGCCCTGACACTGCCACCTTCACCGCTATCCAATCCCTGCGGGAGTGGAAGACTCTCTGGTCGCAAATAGAGCCGCGGATGGCGCGAGAGATGTCTCAACAAGGCCCACACGCCTTTCCATCCATCGACTTCACACGAAACACGCTGCTCGTGGCGGCACTGGGATCTAAGCCAACTGGTGGTTACGCTGTCGCGATCCATTCTGTCGTAGAATACCCTACCAGCATCACGGTCAATGTGATCGCGCAAAGCCCAGCGAAAGACTGCGTCCTCACGATGGCAGAGACTCATCCGATAGTATTAGTACTAATTCCGAGAATGCCCAAGCCCATAGAATTCAGTACTACGCATGCGGTGCACACCTGCGGCTAGCTTTAGGGTAGTGGGCGTCCACCTGGGCATTCGACCCGTACCAGAATTTTTCAGCGCAGAATGCCTGGCGATTTGCCGGCGGCATGCGGTTCTGACGCCTATGGCAACGAAACGCTATGTTCCCCGCCCTGAGATATCGCCACCCCAGGCTCAATCGCGTAGTAATCCCCAGCCTCCGCCAAAAAAATGTGCGCGGCTATCTTGAGCCCCTGCGGCTCATCCAGGCTACCCGCGGCGATAGACACCCGCTCGCCACCCACCTCTTCAAAAAACAATGACGACCCGCATTCGCTGCAAAACCCGCGTCGAAATCCCGGAACGGCCACAAACCATTTCAGCGTCGCGCTTTTTGGCAAGCTGAATGCGCTGCGCCGGCAGGCGGTCGCGGCAACAAAGTGTCCGCTGGTGCGCCGGCATTGTTCGCAATGGCACGCAATGACATCGCGAAGCGGCCCGCGCACCTCATAGCGGACGCCTCCGCATGCACACCCACCCGTAACCACGTTCATTCCGGGACCCTCGCCAAGAGTGTCGATTGCGCTAACATAAGGCATGCGAACCCTCAGTGCATTCCTTGTTTGCCTTGCCTTTGCAGCAGCGGCCCTGGCCGCCGCGCCCGCGCCGGCGCCGGCACCTGTGAAACTATGGCGGCTCGATTGCGGTGCCCTCCAGGAGTCGGATCTGAACGACTTTTCCGACATCGAGGCCTACACCGGTCAGTCCCGGCACTTCACCGTGAGTTGTTATCTCATCCAGCACGGCGATACCTACATGTTGTGGGATACAGGATTGCCTGACGAGGATCTCGGTCTGCCACTCGAGGGGCCGCGCTCGACGGGCGAGACCGTTTCGAAGCTGCTTCCGGACGAGCTGGCCGCCATCGGGGTCAAACCCCAACAGATTGCGATTGTCGGGATCAGTCACTACCACACCGATCACACCGGCCAGGCGCATCATTTCCCCCAGGCGCGTTTGTTGATTGGCAAAGGGGACATTGTCGCTCTGCGAACCGGGACCGAGGCGTTCGTAAAGGAGCACGCGAAGCCGCTGGAGCATTGGCTCAATGGGGGCGCCAAGCTGGAAGAGGTGGACGGAGACAAGGACGTGTTCAAGGACAATTCCGTCGTGATGTTGAGTCTGCCGGGTCACACGGCCGGCCATCACGGCCTGTTGGTCAGATTGGCGGGGAAGGGCGCGGTGTTGCTGTCAGGGGATGTTGCACACTTCCGCGAGAACTACGAGAACAGCGGTGTGCCCAAGTTCAATGTGGATCGGGCGCAGTCGCTCGCCTCAATAGATCGCTTCAAGGGGCTGGCGAAGAACTTGCACGCGACGGTGGTAATTCAGCATGAGACGGGGGACATCGGGAAGCTGCCCGCCTTCCCGAATTTCGCCCAATAGCCGCCGGGCCCCCACGAGCCTGGCGCCGCGGGCCCACAGAACTCGCGGCAGCGGATGAGGCCTCTACAAAAACTGCGGCGTCAGCGCCACCCCCGGCTCGAGCGTGTCTATCAGCACCTCCCGCCGCACAATCGCAAACGACCGATCCGTCACCCGCAACCGGTCGCGCCGCTCGGCACTCCACGCCGAGTTGGCCGACCCCTCGTGACTGATATGCATCACGCGCAAATAACTCACCACGTCATACTCATTGCGGCAATGCGCAAATGACACACTGACGTTCGTTACGAACCGGCGGGTGGCCGGAAGGTTGGCGCCCGCGCCCCGCAGCTCGCGCCCGGTCCGCTGCAGCAGTGCGTCCCGTCCCTGGTCAACATATTCCGAGGCACCGCAGCCATCGCATTGCCGTTGCCCGAGGCAATTGCACACACTGTAGGCGATGTCGCGCGACAGCAAACCCGCCCACTGATCAAAGCAGCGGTGATCCAATAGGAGTGCTTCGTAGATGAGAAACTGTTGAATTTCCGAGTAAATCTGTGGATTCACAGGCATGAAGGGCTGTGGCTTCCACGGCTTGGGTTGAATGGCTACCGCCGTCTGCTGCATCGACTTCGAACCCCCATTCCACGGTCCTGACGGACTCTTCATCAGAATGTAACAGTGCGCGCGCCGCCTCGCTACTATCGATGATATGGATGGAAACTATTCAGGACCCCAATGCATTGACCGCCGCGAAATGCCGATGATATCGTTTACATCATGATCCGGCGCGGCATCTCCATCTACAGCTTTCAGGAAAAGTACTACCGGGGCGAGATGTCGCTGCAGGACTGCCTCGCGGCGACCGCGAAAATGGGCGTCCGCGGGTTCGAGATGCTGTCGGACCAGATGATCCCGGGTTATCCCAGCATCACCTACAACCTGTCGGATGAGTTCCTGGACGCCTGGGGTGGCTGGCTGGAGCAGTATCGCGTCGAGCCGATCGCGTTCGATGTCTACGGCGAAACCAAGCTCTACAAGAACCGCAGAGTCAGCAATAACGAGGTCGTCAGCGAGCTGCGCGAGTTGTTGAAGACGGCGCAGGCCCTCGGTTTCAAGATCCTGCGGCTCACATTCCACCTGCCGATTGAAGTGGTGGAGATGATGATCCCGTACGCGGAAGAGGCCGGGATCAAGCTCGCGATTGAAGTGCACGCACCGCATCTGCTGACCGGGGAGTGGGTGCAGAAGAACATCGAGCTGGCGCAACGCAAGAACACCAAAAACCTGGGTCTCATGCCGGACCTGGGCATCTTCTGCAAAAGCATCCCCCACCTGGTCATCGCCGAGGCGCTGCGCGAAGGCGCCACACCACGCATTGTCGACTACCTGGGCAAGGTGTACCACGAGCGCCCGCTACCCACCGACCTGATGGAAAAGATCGATGCGTTGGGTGCCAACGAGGTAGACCGGTGGTTGGCATTGCGTATCCAGATCGGGGTGTGGACCTGGCACGACCCGAAGAACCTGTTGACCTACATGCCCTACACATTCCACATCCACGGCAAGTTCTATGAAATGAACGCCAATCTGGTCGAGCCCGAAGTGGCGTACGAACAGATCATGCCGACACTGATTGCCGGCGGCTACAACGGTTACATCATGAGCGAGTACGAAGGCCAGCGGCTCACTCACGGTGTCGACATGGGTTACGACGAAGTCGAACAGGTGCGCAGGCACCAGGCCATGTTAGCCAACTACCTGGAGCAGTGATCGTGGCCGCGGGAAACGTATTCGGATACGGCAGCTACATGCTTTGCGACGACGGTTTCCGTAACGTCGAGGAGAATGGCAGGCGGATCGGATTTCAACTGCGCATGCGGCTTGCGAATTATCGCGGTTACCTGCTCTCCCAGATCGAGGATATCCGCATCAGCGTGGATGGCGACGCGATTCCCCGTAAGGACATCCGGTTCGCCATCGGCGGCAAGACCTATACGCTCGATGAGATGGAAGAGGTGGTTGATAACCGCTGGGAACTGCGGCAGGTCGCTACAGTGACCTGTCTGAAGCCCGGTGGACTGACTGCAGGCGAGCACGAAGTCAGTGCCGAAGAGCACATCCGCGCGTCTTATATTCCAATGGTTGCCGTAGCGCGGCTCACCAGGACCCTGCGCCTCGCCTGACGCTTACGACACCTGAGGCGCAGGGCCGGAACAGCAGGCGGCGTAGTCCCGCGAGCAGCGCGCCGGCAACCAGCCCTGCCAGGCCGAAACGCTGCACGGCGCTAACGATGCGGGGATCGGGCTCATCTCGAAGCGGATTGTCGAATACCATGTTCATGGCGCGACTGTGCTTCTCGGCGCGGCGAACGCCCAGTGTCCTTAGTCACAGTCGCCGCAGGATGGTCCCCCGCCCACCTAGGGGGCGTGGCGAGCGGGGGACCGGGGGGACCTTCAGTGCGCGGCTAGAATCCTCCGGCACATGGCCTGGTGACTCTCGATCATCTGGAACGCATCCGCGTCCGAATACATGTGACCTTCCCATTCGCTCGACATGTAACCTGTGAATCCGCCGTCGCGGAATAACGGCAGCAGGGCGGGGTAGTCGATCGCTTCCTCATTGCCCTGGGCATCGAAGCCGAAGAACTTCCCGTGGATGTGCACGACTTCGGGCATCAACTCCAGCCAACTGCGCGGCGCCTGCTTGCCGAACATCGGGAAAATCAGGCTCAACTCATTGAGCTGGGCATCATCGAAGCCGCTGGCACGCGCCTTCTCCTTGTACTGCATCATCCGCTTGTAGGCATCGCCCTCGCCGTGCCAGGTGTCCATGGCCATGGCAATGAGGTCCGCGGGCACACCCTTGGCGCGGACGAACTCGAGGAAGCTGGGAGGAACGGTGCGCGCCGTCGAGCTGAAATCCGGAATCCATCCCAGGTAGGGTGAGCGAACCTGCGCGTACATCTCGCGATACTGGAGGACATCGGGGTGGTTCGCGTGTTGCGGAGCGTGGATCTCCAGACCCAACTTCACGTTGAGCTTCTCGGCCAGCGGCACCAGGCGGCGGATGACATCCGGTCCGGCGCCATACTGATAACGCGCCACCGGAAAGCCGAGTTTTGCCGCGGCACGGATCTGCGGCTCGTGATAGGCCACCATTTCATCATCCGACATGACACGCCCGCGGCGGATTTCCTGATCGGCGTTGATGGCGAGCGAGGTGGGCACGAGCTGGTATTGTGCCACGAGCTCCTTGAAGCGGGCCGCAAACTCATCGGTGACGACGGGAAAGCCGCGGATGCTCTGAAAGCCCACAATCTCCAGGCCCGGGCCGGTGCCGCGGGCGGCGGTCTGGGCCAACAGATCCTCGAAGCTGTAGCGGCGTGACAGATACTCGTTGGTCAGCGCGTACAGAGTCGTTCCGAGCTTCATATCAGCGTGCCTGCAGGTTTTTACGATCGCGGGACACCCGCTTCAGGCCCCGGATGTAAGGCGGATACAGGTTGAGAGTCACGCTGACTTCATGCTCGCCGCCGCGCGGGGCGGCGGTCTCAACGTTGAGGTAGGCCGAATCCAACACAAACCACACTTTGTCGACCTGCTCCGCCATGTCGGCGAGGGCATAGGCGCGCCCCTCCAGCTCAAAGGTAACTTGGGAAGGATCGATTACCTGGCCGTCGATGGCGACTTCGCCCACCTCAACCGTCGACACCGGCAGGGAACGGTACCAGGGCAGGCGGACATCAATGCGATAGCCGCGGGCAGTTGTTTTGAGCCCGTTGTCGCTGATGACCCGTGAAGTTTGCATGGCGTCAATGTAATCCATTACACGATCTGCTACAAGCTTCGTATGTGGCTGCCTGAACAAAGGCTTATACTTGTGCATCGCGGCGTAATCCGGCCGGACACCGGACCCGGCCGCGGCACACTGAACGGACCTAACGATGCCAACGATCCATGATGTCGCAGCACGAGCTGAAGTCTCGACTGCCACCGTTTCGCGCGTACTGAGCAATCCCGAGAAGGTCTCCGAGGCCACGCGCCGCCGTGTGCTCAAAGCGGTCGATCAGCTCGGATATTCACCCAACGCGGCCGCCAAGAGCCTGCGCACCCTGACCACACGGAAGCTGCTCGTTACGGTGCCGGATATCGCCAATCCCTTCTTCTCGCTCATCATCCAGGGCATCGAGGAAGCCGCTTTGCGCGAGGGTTACTCGGTCATGCTGGGCGACACTCACCACGATCCGCAACGTGAGGAACGGTATGGCGAAATGCTCCTACGCCGCGAGGTCGATGGCCTGATCTTCCTGGGCCACAGCATGAGCAAGTCGGTGGGCGGCATGATGAAGAAAAATCAGCTCGCTCCCATTGTCAACGGCTGCGAGTACAGCCCCAGCCTCGGCGTGCCGAGCGCGCATGTTGATAACGAGGCGGCGGCGTATGAGGCCATGAATCATCTGTATGGGCTCGGCCATCGTCAGATCGGTGTCCTCACGGGGCCCCTCGCCAGCCCGTTGAGTCGCGATCGCCTGCGAGGTGTCCAGGCCTGTGCGAAGGAAAACGGCGCCGCCAAGCAGGTGATGGTGGTCAACGGCGATTTTTCCATTGAATCCGGTATTGCGGGGGCAGCGCGCCTGTTTGCGCAACAGACACCGCCGACCGCGGTTTTCTGCTTCAACGACGAAATGGCGATCGGCGTATTGGACTATGCCAGCCGGGTGGGCCGCTCCGTGCCGGAGTCGCTGTCGGTCATCGGCTTTGACGATATCCGTTTCTCGCGTTACATGCGGCCGGCGTTGACCACCATCAGTCAACCCATGCTGGATATCGGGCGTGAGACGGTCCGTTTGTTGCTTGGAGTGTTGCAAGGTACGGTGACCACTCCCGTGTCCATCACATTGCCGCACAAGTTGGAAATCCGCTCGAGCACCGGCGCGCCGCCCCGGCCGCCCAAGCCCTGAGGCTCGACAACCGCCGTGTAATGGATTACATTCCGGCGCGTCAACAGAGCTCTCGTGCCGAAGGTGAGCGATGCAAGATCCATACGTGATCATGAACACCGGGTTCAAGAACACGGTGGCCGGGGGAACGGCGAGGGGTTATCAGCTCGACATCCGCATTCCCTACTACCGCAGTGTGTACCTGTCCGCCATCCATTCCCTCGACCTCGCAATGGACGGCACCCCCGTCCCCCAACAAGACATCCGCATCGTCGTTGCCGGAAAGACCTTCACCATCGCCGAGATGTTTGAAGCCGACAGCGTACGGTGGGGATTCGGCGACCCCGCCACGTTGCTGGTGACAAAGGCCGGCGGCCTGACGCCCGGCATTCACACCGTCAAGGTGGGTATCGTCGTGCGCAAGTCCTACCTGCCTGCCACCGACCCGGAACATCTGTACGCGGATTTCCCGGGACTGTGGGAAAACGGCAAGTACCACACCTACATCGAAGGTCCGACTGTCGTTACCCGCAAGATGACGTTGGTGCAGTGAGGGCAAGCGAATGATTTCACGCAGAGATTTCATGGGCGGCGTGGCCGCCGCGGGCGCGGTGGCGGCATCCTCGGCGGCACTCGCGGCCACGAAGAAGGCCGGCAGCCCGGCGCCCGCCGCTGCCGCCGGCAAGATCCGCCGCGGCGTCGCGACCTATTCCTACCAGGAAGAAGTGTTTGTCCACACCATGACCGTGGAAGACTGCATGCGCGAGATGTCCGACATCGGCGCGAAGCACTTCGAGCTCATTGCCGAGATGTTGGTTCCCAACTTCCCCAATCCCAGCACCCAGTGGGTGGATCAGTGGCACGGTTGGATGCAGAAGTACGACCTGCATCCGGCCTGCTACACCCAGTTCATTGACAGCTTGCGCACCAAGACTCACGTCCTGGACGTGGAAGAGGGCGTCCAGACGATGATGCGTGACATTCGTCTCGCCAAGCTGCTGGGCATTCCGCGGATCCGCGCCCTGGTCGGCACGCCAATCGACATTCTCGAAGCCACCATTGCGCACCTCGAGAAAGAAGACATCTGGATGGGCGTGGAAATTCACTTCCCCATTCCCCTCGAGGGTCACCTGGTGGAGCGCTTGCGCAAGCTCGCGGAAAAGACCGACCATTTCGGCTTCGTGCCGGATTTCGGCATCTTCCAGAACAAACCCAACCCCTACCTGCGCGAGCGCATGATCCGGGACGGGGCCATCACCGCCGAGGCGGCTCACTTCGTGGAAAACTCCTGGGAGAACAAGGTTCCCAAGGACAAAGTGAAGGCCGATATCGCCAAGATGTCGGCGGGCCCCGGCGCCAACGGCTTCACTGAAGTCACCTACATGATCCAGCCGCAGGATCCCCGTGACCTGCTGCCTTTCATTTCCAAGTGCCGCCACATCCACGGCAAGACCTGGGGGCTCACCGAGGACTGTGTGGACCCGGCGATCGATCTGACCCAGGTCATCCCGGTGCTGCAGAAGGGCGGCTACGACGGCGCCATTGCCACTGAATACGAAGGCCAGCGCATGGTGCAGGACGTGTATCCTTTCAGCTCAGTGGAGATGGTCCGCCGTCACCAGGTGATGTTGCGGAGGCTGTTGGGAGAGATCTGATCGCATGAAGGTCCGGCTGAGCTTGATGATGTTCCTGGAGTTCTTCATCTGGGGCGGCTGGTTCGTCACCATGGGGAGCTACCTGGGGACAACCCTGTCGGCGAGTGGCTCGCAGATCGGGCTCGCGTATGCGACTCAGTCGTGGGGCGCAATCATTGCGCCGTTCATCTTTGGTCTGATTGCCGATCGCTACTTCAACGCTGAACGGGTACTCGCGGTAACCCACCTGGTGGGCGGCCTGCTGTTGCTGGCCGTGGCGCGCTCCGCAAATTTCTCCGCGTTCTACCCGCTGTTGCTCGTCTACATGGTCCTGTACATGCCGACGCTCGCGTTGGTGAATGCGGTCGCATTTCGCCAGCTTCGCGATCCCTCGCGCGAGTTCTCCACCATCCGTGTGTGGGGCACGGTGGGTTGGATCGTCGCTGGCCTGTGCATCAGCTTCGTCTTCGGCTGGGACTCATCCGCGTCGATCTCACAGGGCGCGTTGCGCAACACGTTCGTGATGTGCGGTATTGCTTCGTTGCTGCTGGGTGTCTACAGCTTGACGCTGCCGAAAACACCGCCGGTCAGTGGACCCAATCCGCAACTACGTGACATCCTGGGACTGGAAGCGCTGCGTCTGCTGGCGAACCGCAACTTCCTGATCTTCTTTGTCAGCTCCATTCTCATCTGCATACCCCTGGCGTTCTACTACCAGAACGCCAACCTGTTCCTCACCGAGCTGCACGTTCCCAACGCCACCGGTAAACAGACCCTGGGCCAGATGTCAGAAGTATTGTTCATGCTGCTGATTCCGGTGTTCCTCAATCGCTTCGGCATGAAGACGACACTGCTGGTGGGCATGCTGGCGTGGGCCGTACGCTACCTGCTGTTTGCATTCGGCAATGCCGGTGACCTGGTGAGCCTGCTGCTGATCGGCATCGCCCTGCATGGGGTGTGCTATGACTTCTTCTTTGTCTCCGGCCAGATCTATATTGATTCCAAGGCCGGACCGCAGATCAAGAGCGCGGCACAGGGATTGATCACGTTGGCGACGTACGGCGCGGGCATGTTGATCGGGTTCTGGGCCGCCGGGAAAATCACGGATGCGTATCTTGCCGCAGGGGGCGGGCACGATTGGCAGGCCATCTGGCAATTCCCGGCCGCGTTCGCCGCGGCGGTGTTTGTACTGTTCGCGCTGGCGTTCCGCAATGAGAATGTGCGCTATGAGAAATCGTGAAACCTGACAGAATCAAGTGGGCCTTGCTCGGTGGCGGCGCGGACTCACTCATCGGCATCGTGCATCGCATAGCGGCCGGCATGGGAGATGACTACCAGCTCACCGGCGGCGCATTCAACTTCGATTTTCGCAAGAGTCAACAGTTTGCGCGCGAATTGGGCCTCGACCCGCGGCGCATCTACGCCAACCTGGATGCCCTGATCGCCGCCGAGAGCGCCTTACCCGCGGCCGAGCGAGTCAAGCTGGTGACGGTGGCGACTCCGAACTACCTCCATTTTGACATGGCGTCCCGGCTCATCCAGGCGGGATTCCACGTGCTTTGCGAGAAGCCGGTCACGTCGACGGCTGCGGAGGCCGAGACCCTGGCCAATCTGCTGAAAGCGCGCCAGCAGGTTTTCGCGGTTGCTCACACTTACACCGGGTACCCGATGGTGCGCCAGATGCGCGGCATGATCGCCGCGGGCGCCATCGGCCCTATCCAGAAAGTGGCTGCGCAGTATTACCAGGGTTGGATCAACGCCGTCATTCACGACCCGGTGAAGCGCAAGACGGTCTGGCGCCTGGACCCGGCGAAGAGCGGGCAGAGCAGTTGTATCGGCGATATTGGCGTGCACGCCTTCAATCTGCTCGAGTACACCACCGGCCTGCAGATTGAGCAGGCGCTGTCGGATATCGATACGCTCTATCCCGACAATTCACTCGATGTGGATGGCACGGTGCTGCTGCGGCTAGGTCCCCACGTGAAAGGCGTTTTGTGCGCCAGCCAGATTGCGACTGCGGAAGAAAACAACTTGACCCTCGCCGTGTACGGCCGGACCGGTGCGCTCAAATGGGCGCAGGAGAATCCCAACCAGCTCGAGTTCCTGCAGGAAGGCAAGCCGCTCACGCTCCTGAAGGCCGGACACGAATACAACCTGCCGCCGGCGCGCGCGGCCACGAAGCTGCCGGCCGGGCATCCGGAAGGGTTTATTGATGCCATGGGCAACTTGTATCGCGGCGTTGCCAAGGCGATCAACGGCCAGGCGGTGGATGCGGGCGCATACCCCGGGATCGATTCCGGCGTGCGCGGAATGCGGTTTATCGAGGCCGTTCTGCGCTCGTCGCGGAACGGCAATGTCTGGGTGAAGTTGTAGAGGCCTCAGCTTCGATACGGCTGCCGGCCGAAGCCCTGTACCGCGATTCCCTGCGATCCCAACACATCATGTTGTAGGGAGTACATGGCGGCGGCGGCGGCATCGATCGCTCGCACGAAGGCCAACGAGCCCGCCAGGATGGGCGCCAGGCGCTCCTTGTCCTGCAGGCGCGCCTGTGGATACTCGTGCTCCAGGACGAGCACGGTCCTTGCCGGGTCGATATCCAACAACTCGCGGGCCGCCAACTGATGGTCGAGCCAGTCCACCGTCCGGTTTTGCAGGTAACCCAGCGGGTCGTGCCGGGCGGTGCCGGGCAGCTCGTGCTCGGCAAACACCGTCTGTTTCTTCCAGGCGTTCACCTGGTCGGCCGGGTTGGGGGAGGGCCGGCCCTTGATCCAGTCGCCCCGTTGCAGCGTCTGGCCGCCATAACCCCAGGCCGAAATACCGCGGGCATCGATGACCTGTCCCTTGACATGAAAGCCGTCAATGAGGAATCCGTAACCCTCGTCCTTCAGGTACTGAAAGATGGAACGGCTGTCCTGGCCCATCAGGATGGCGTGGGACGGGTCGTAGTGGATCCGGAACTGGTCACCGACCCCGTGACGCTCGCAGATGCGGTGTAAGGCAATCCACGGGCCGGGTGCGTAAGCCAGGTTGTTGTGCCACTTGTCGGTGGTGGTCCAACCCGGCATGGGGCAATGCTCCACCCGGAACACCAGGCCGCGGGCCTTGGCTTCGGCCAGCAGCGGCACGAACTCGGATTCGAACATCTCCAGGTTGGCGTCCATTTCAATGTCGGGATTGCGGCCCACGAAGCCGCAGACAGCCGTAGTACCCAGCAGCACGGCGGCATCGAAGACCCGCAGCATGAATTCCTTCTTGCGCGCCCGGGCGCCGGCATCCGCCGCCAGCATATTGTCGAAGTAGCCGAGGTCCGACAGGCCAACTCCGGTTTGCCGCATGGCGGCCGCCACTCGCGCGGCGCGCGCCTTCGTGAACGGCTCGCGCAGGTCGAGCGTGTTGGCGACCGGGTCGAGCATCGCCTCCGGCGGCACGTCGCTCCGGCTCGGATGCAAAGCGGCCGAGAGCTGAATGTTCGGGCTGCCAATGTCGCGGGCGAACTGCAACCATTCTTCGACTGCAACATCGGGATCCGCGTCCCGCCTGTCCCGCGCTGTCAATTCCTGCAGTGCCGCCGTCAACAGGCTCAACTGCATGATTCTGGGCTGAAATTGCTGTACCGCCATGCGTCCTTCGTCTCCTGTTTTGACCGGGTCCAAAATCCCCGTTTACTGTAATCCATTACAGAATGGAATGGCCGGCCCGTCCGCAGCGTATGAAAACACTGTATTTGCGTATCGTGTCACCTGATTGTATAGTCCTTCTGCCATGTAATCCATTACAAATGATGTTGGTGCACGGCCTGTTCGAAAACACGAGGGGGTTTGAGCCATGAAGCGTAGTTCCGTGGGTGCGGCTGTCATATTTGCCCTGTGGGGCATCCAGGCCGGAGCGCAGACCGAAACCGCGGAAAGCGCCGCGGCGCCCGCCGAAGGCGGCCTCGCCGAAGTCGTGGTCACCGCCGAGAAGCGCGTCGAGTCCGAGCAGAAGACGCCCATTTCCATGAATGTCATTTCCGCCGCGGAAATCGCGCAGAAGGGCATTTCGGACTTCGCTTCGCTCGCCACCAATGATACGAGTGTCAACTTCTCCTCCAACGGCTCCGAGGGCTACCTGACCGTGCGCGGCATCTCGAGCCACGACGTCACCGAAATCGGCGATCCCGCCGTTCCGGTGGTCATCGACGGCTTCACGACGATTCGCGCCTACGATCTCACGACTTCGCTCTATGACCTGCAGCGGATCGAAGTCCTGCGCGGGCCCCAGGGCACTCTGTACGGACGCAATGCCGAGGGCGGCCTCGTCAATGTCATCAGCCAGAAGCCGACGAAGGAGTTCGGTGCCGGCGGCAGCGCCGAGCTGGGCAACTTCAACACGAACAACTTCACGGGCTATCTGAATCTGCCGGTGTTTGACAACCTGCAGTTGCGTGTCTCCGGTTCGTCCCGCCGGCACGATGGCTACCGCACCATTACCGCCGAGAACGGGATCCCCGAATACAAGGCGGATGACGAAGATTCACACTCCCTGCGCGTCCAGGCGAATTATACGCCGTTCGACAATTTCAACGCCTGGTTCCTGTTCCAGTCCACGCAACTAGGTGGCACCGGCTCCGCCAGCGAAAACATCCTGTTCAACCCGGGCCCGCCGTGCACGGTTGCGACCGCCTACAATCCGACGTGTGCGCAAGACATTTCGCACGATCGCCCCAATCTGGGCGATCCGCGCCGGTTCCCGCTGTATGCACGCCTGTCCCAGGACATTGACGATAAAGTTTATAAATGGCAGTTCAGCTACAGTGCGCTGCCATTCGGTACCACTGTCACGTATCTCGGTGGCTACAACAACGTGCAGTGGCACCATGTGTCGCCGATTCCGACCCTGTTCGGCGCGGACGTCGGCACGCCGACCGTCTTTTTCCAGAACGAGTATCCCAAGACCACCAATCACGAGCTGCGTTTCTCGTCCGACTCCAGCGGCCCGTTGTTGTGGCAGGCGGGCCTCTACTACTTCGAAGAGCGCAGCACCAATCTCAACAGCTACGGCCAGACCAATCCGGATGGCCCGGATGCCGCGAACCTGCTGTCCTTTTTCTTCCCGCTGGTGGACACGAAGTCGCACGCCGCGTTCGGCCAGGCTTCGTACAACCTCAACGACGAGAACAAGATCACGGCCGGTGCCCGCTACAGCCGCGACACGAAGTCCCGTAACGGAGTCTTCAACCTGGATGCCTTCGGCATCTTCGGCCTCGATCAGACCAATTCATCGGAAAGCAGCAAGACAACCTTCCACGTGGGTTACGACTGGACGCCCACGAACCGGAACCTGGTGTATGCCAAGTTTGATACAGGCTACAAGCCGGGCGGCTTCACAACCTGCGCTCCGTACGATCCGGAGACTGTGAAGGCCGTTGAGGTCGGTTCCAAGAACCGCTTCAGCGGCAACCGAATCCAGGTGAACGCGGCGGCGTTCTACAACAAGTACGAAAACCAGCAGGTGGCCGCGCTGAGTGCCAGTTGCTCGAGCGGTACGGTGGTGCAGAACGCCGGCTCGTCCAAGATCTATGGCCTGGAAGCGTCGATGAACGCGCTAGTCACGGAAGATGACAAGGTCGACCTGGGTCTCACCCTGTTGCACGCCCGGTTCGATGACTTCCTTGCTTCCCCGACCAACGGGGCCGCGGCCCTCCACATGCGGCCCGTGCAGGCGGCTACGGGTGCCGATGGCACGGTGGTCTACAACAATCAGCTCAAGGGCTACATGCTGCCGCAGGCACCGGATGTCACCCTGGCCCTGGGCTACGAGCACACCTGGAAGCTGACTGCCGACAACGGCCTCAATTTCCGGGCGGAGGCCAAGTACCAGAGCAAGCAGTTCTTCGACTCGTTCAACTACAACGATTCGGAGCAGGAAGGCTACGCAACGATCAACGCCTACTTCGGCTACTCAACCGAGAAGTGGCGTGTGAACGTGTTCGGTCGCAACCTCGCCGACAAGGTCTACCTGGTCGATGCTGCTGAAGTAACTACCGGAAGTGCACACACCTATCGCTACGGCTTCGGCGCCCCGCGTACGTTCGGTATCCACTTCGAAGGCAACCTCTAACGGGAGAGCACCGCATGCTGCGCCGGGAATTCCTGCAACTTACGGCTGCAGCAGCGGGTACCGCTGCCGTGGGCACCTCGGCCGTCTGGCCGAGGCTGGCCCAGGCAGCAGCGCATCGTCCGATCGGCCTGCAGCTTTTTACGGTCATGGCCAACCTCGAACAGGACTTCGAGGGCACGCTCAAAACGGTCGCGCAAATCGGTTACAAGGAAGTGGAAACCATCGGCGCGTTCGGCCGCGACCCTAAGGTGGTGCGCGGCCTGCTCGACAAATACGGGCTCGTGACCCCGTCGCAGCACCTCGTGCCGGGCAAGCTGTACGAGCTGTTCAACCAGTTCGTGCAACACAAGGTCTCCGGCCCCGAGATCCAGAAGCTCTGGCAGCAGACCATGGCCATTGAACGCATCAAACCGGTCATTGAAGAGGGCATCGAGCGCGCGAAAATACTCGGACAGAAGTACATCTGTCTGCAAATCATCTGGCCCGAGCAGATGGCCACCCGCGAGCTCATGGACGAGTTCTGTAAAGGGTTGAATCTCGCCGGCGAGTTGTGCGCGAAGGCCGGAATGGTGTTCAACTTCCACAATCACAGCGACGAATTCAAGCCCATTAACGGCTATGTTCCGTACGACCTGATTGTGAAGAACACCGATCCGAAGACGGTCAAACTCGAGATGGACCTGTACTGGATCTCCCACGCCGGCCAGGATCCGCTCAAATACCTGGCGGACAATCCGGGGCGTTACAAGCAATGCCACCTGAAGGACAGCACGCCTTCGGGTGACTTTGAAACGGTCGGCAAGGGCACATTGAACTTTCCGGTGCTGCTGGCGGCCGCGCAGAAAGCCGGCATCGAACATTTCTACGTGGAGTTTGATCGCTCCACGGACCCGATGCGTGTGACACGCGACTCCTACGAGTATTTGAAGACGGTCATGTAGGGACGGCTTTTCGTCCCAGCAACGCTTCTCCAAACAGACTGATCGGTACGGCCGCGGCACAGACCAGCGCGAAAACAATCATCACGCCACCGATACCGCCCGCCGGACCGGTGGCCAGCGATACCAATGTGGTGCTCGCAAACTGACCTATGAAGAATACCGAGGTCCAAATACCCACACCGCGCGCCCTGACCCGGAAGTGGAGCTTGCTTTGACACCAGGTGCTCAACAGCGGGTAGGTGATTCCACAGGCGAACTGCGCAAGGCTCGCGCCCGCTATGACAGTCAACACATTCGCCGCGTGGCCCAGGATCCAGAAGCTGACGGCAAAGAACGCCAGCGCCAGCGCAAACAGATAGCCGACGCGAAGCTGCTTTGCCCGCCCCAACACGTAGGCTCCCAGCGGCAGCGCAAACCCGGTGCCGGCGCTGACGAGCCCGATCGTATCCGGCCGGCCCGCGCCGATGGAATTCATCACCAGCCCCAACTGCAGCACTTCAATGAAGAAGATGATGGCGCCAAACAGGGTGACGGCGTAGACGAGAGTCATGGCTGCGACGGGGAAGGGCGCATCCAGGGGAATTTCCCCGCCAGTCTCCTGCTCGTCGGTGTGCGGCTCGGGCTCCCAGGTAAACGCGAGGACGGCCAGGAAAATCGGCACTGCCAGGGCGTACATGGCGAACGGTCCGCGCCAACTGATCGTACCCAGGACTCCACCCACAATGATCAGTCCGGTGGCCAACAGGGAGCCGATGGCGTTCTGCCAGGCCAGCCACTTACGGCGCACGGCGCCCTGGAAGTAGTCCCCCATCAATGTGTTCACGTTCGTGTAGATGATCGCCTCGGTAATGCCAAGGCACACTCGCGAGGCGATGATCTGGCCGAGGTCATTCAACAACAGGGGCGCGCAGCCGAAAACGGCATAGACGAGCAGGGCAGCCAGCAGCATTCGGCGGCGGCCGATGCGGTCGGCAATCGTGCCGGCGACGGGGGACAACAGTGCTATGCAGATGGACGGCGCGGTGATGATGGCCGGCACCAGGAACTGTGCATGGGGCGCCGCGTGAAAGTGCCCGAAGAGCTGTGGCAATACGGGAATCAGTGAAACGATGCCCATGGTTGGCAACACGTTGGCCACAATGAGCAACATCGCCTGGAGGGTTCCGGCGGTACGGCTGGTTTGTGTCATAGGGTTGGTTTGCATGATGATGGGCGCAGTGTAGCGCGAGGTAACGTCCGAATGTTGCATTCGTTGGAGCGCAGGTCGGCGATCACGCAGGGGGTGGTGCTGACCTTGGCGCCGATTCTGGCTGTCATGGGATTTGTGCTGGTGGCCCCCATCCTGGCCAGCATGCAGGCCCATTTCCAAGGCGTGGCCCACAGCGAGATCTGGGTGCCGCTGGTGATGACCGCACCGGCGTTGTGTATTGCACTGCTTTCACCGCTGGCCGGGGTGCTTGCCGATCGCTTCGGGGCGCGCCGTGTGTTGTTGATTTCGTTGGCTATATACGCGGTGTTCGGTACCGCACCCCTGTACCTGGAGTCCCTGTACGCCATTGTGGCAACACGCTTCGGCGTTGGGATTGCCGAGGCCGGCATTTTGACCTGCACAATGACGTTGGTAGGTGTGTTGTTCCAGGGCGATGAGAGGCAGCGCTGGCTCGCATACCAGTCCGGCACGGCTCCGGCGGCCGCGGCATTGCTGTTGTTGGCGGGCGGTATCATTGGCAGCGGCGGTTGGCGCTTTCCCTTCTGGGGATATTCGCTGAGCGTAGTCGTGTTCGTCGGTGTGCTGTTCAAGGTCATTGAGCCGGAGCCGCGGCAGCGCGATGTCATCAACGGGCCGCCGCTTCCCTGGCCTCACCTGGTGAAGGTGTGCATTTTCGCCCTGTTTGCGTCACTGATTTTCTACCTGGTACCGGCCGAGCTCGCGTTCGTTCTGTTTGGACGCGGCATCCAGTCGCCGAGCGTGATAGGGCTCACCATTGCCATAGGAACACTCGCGGTGCCTGTCGGTACACTGACCTCCCGGCGGCTTACCCGGATGCCGGTGGGGCGAGTGTTGTCCGCGGCAATGGTGATCATGGGTTTGGGCTTGATTGTGATTGCGCTCGGGGCAACCCTGCCTGTGATTGCGGCGGGCACCGTCCTTCATCAGTTCGGCGGTGGCATCATGTTGCCCACGGCCATGAACTACGCTTTGAGCCGCTTGCCACCCGAGTCACAGGGGAGGGGTACCGGAGTGTGGTGGTCTGCGTATTTCATTGCGCAATTCCTGACACCGTTGAGTGTGACCGCACTGAGTGCGGGCCTGGGCACCCTGGCGGCGGCTCTGCTGGGCTTTGCGGTAGCCTGTTTCCTGTTCTGTATTCCGGTTCTCGCGGTCACCCGCAGGGAGTGATATGCGCTTCAAGGGATTAGACCTGAACCTGTTGATTGCGCTCGATGCACTGCTCACGGAGCGCAACGTCTCGGTAGCCGCCCGGAAGGTGTTTCTCAGTCAGTCCGCCATGAGTGGTGCCCTGGCTCGGCTGCGCGAGCACTTCGGAGACGAGCTGCTGGTTCCAGTGGGCCGCAAGATGGTGCTGACATCGGCCGCTGAATTGCTGGCCGAGCCCCTGCGCCGGCTCGTGTTGCAGATCGAGGCAACGGTAGGCGCCAGTCTGCGGTTCGATCCCGCCACGTCGACACGCACGTTCGTGGTTCACGCATCGGACTACATAACCGAAGTCGTGCTCAATCAGGTGGTACCGATGGTTGCGCGGGAGGCGCCCGGTGTCGTCCTCGAAATCGTGCCCCCCATGGGCGATCCCGCCGTCTCACTGGAATCAGGCGACGTCGATCTGCTGATTACGCCGGAGTCGTATGCTTCAGGTCATCATCCAACGGAGCTGCTATACGAAGAACAGCATGTTGTGGTTGGTTGGCGGGACAACCCGGCACTGGCTGCGCCCTTGACGGTCGATAGGTTCTTCTCGCTGGGTCACGTGGTGACTCGGTTTGCTGCGGCGCGGGCGGCTGCCTTCTCAGACACGGAGATCGCACGCATGAACCGCCTCCGCAAAATCGAGCTGGTGGCGCCGTCGTTTACCGCGGTTCCCAAGCTCCTGATCGGCACTCATCGCATTGGCGTGATGCATCAACGGTTGGCACGGAACTACGCGCTCACGCTTCCGCTCATTGTGCAGCCTCTGCCTTTTGAAATGAGCCCGTTACGCGAGGTCATCCAGTATCACCAGGTCCGGGCGGCCGATGCCGGGGTTCACTGGCTGAAGGGCCTGGTTCACCAGGCATCGGGGAGACGGATATGACGACATTGGAATAAACGATTTTCCGGATGACTGGCATCGGCCTACCATCATGCGAAAATCGCGCAAGGGGTGTTGGCATGGCCATTCTGGGCGTAGCGGAGATCATTTTCGGGGTGGACGATCTGGCGCTGTGCAGCCGGTTCTGGAGCGACTTCGGGCTCGTACCGCTCTCGCGCGATGACAGTGAGTCGCTGTTTGAAGTGGCCTCCGGCTCGCGCGTTCGCGTGCGCTCGAACGGCGATTCGCGCTTGCCGCCGCGCTACTACGACTGGAATGGGATTCGCGAGACCATCTGGGGCGTTGATACAGCCGAGAACCTGGAACACCTGGTGGCGGATCTCGCGCGGGACCGCAAGGTCACCCGCTCCGATGACGGCACCGCGCATCTGTTTGCCGATGACGGGCAGCCGAT
This sequence comes from Pseudomonadota bacterium, assembly GCA_018241505.1. Lineage (GTDB taxonomy): Bacteria > Pseudomonadota > Gammaproteobacteria > Steroidobacterales > Steroidobacteraceae > 13-2-20CM-66-19. The sequence continues at coordinate 50,783 of JAFEDS010000038.1, forward strand.
CGGTTTGCGGGTCTGGAACAAGCGTCCGGTGCTCTCCCAACCCGATGCGGTCAATGCCCCCGGGTGCATCCAGCGCCTGAATCAACATCGCAAGTGGCGCAGGCGCGCGGCTCCCAAGACCATCAATCACGTCGTGTTCTTTTCCAAGGACTATGTGGGGTCGTTTGATTTCTATCGCCACCGGTTGGGTTTCCGGCTGGCGGATCACAGCAAGGGGCTCGGCGTGTTCGCTCGCGCGGATGGCACTAACGAGCATCACAGCATCTTCTGGGTCAACGCGGACCTGCCCTTCACGCCCCAGAAGAATGGTTACATGCACACTGCCTTCGGTCTCGAGGACATTGACGAGGTGATGTTGGGCGCTAACCAGATGAGCGAAAAGGGCTGGGTCAACGAGTCCGTGAACAGCTCCGGCGGCCTGTCGCGACATCGCATTTCCTCGGCAATCTACTACTACCTGGACAATCCGAACGGCGGCGAGGCGGAATATCACGCCGACACGGACTACCTGGATGACAACTGGGTGCCGCGCGCCTGGGATTGGAAGTTCGGCTCCCTGCTGTGGGCGCACAAGGTGCCCGCCTTCTTTCGTACGGATAACGACAACTGGGATATGACTTTCGACCCCGAAGGCAAGTCCCTGGAGCCGTTCAGGAAGCGTAATGTTTGAATACTTCCCGAACAACTATGTCTGGAACCTGTCGGTCTGCATAGCGATCGAGTCGGGCGCGCAGGTCGGTGAGATCGATGAGATGTGCCGGCCACTGCGGGACGCCGCGGCACGTGGTGAGGATGCAGGTACCGCGGAGTTCTTCGCGAGTTGGGTGGCGATGGCAGACAAGCTCGTGGCGCTTGCGGCAGAGGACCAGGCGAAGGGCCGCGATCGGTCCGCCTCCGTGAAGCTGAATCGAGCCGCTCTGTACTACCAGACTGCTGAGCGAATGCAGGCGCATGGCTTCGAGCCTCGCCAGGTTGTCTTCCTCAAGGGCCAGGACGCGTTTCGCAATTCCATGCGCCTCGGCCGCGAGAACTATGAGCGCGTAGAGATTCCCTACCAGGGCGGAATCATCCCCGGCGTGTTTGTCAACGCGGGCGCGCCGGGGCGGCCAGCCCCGGTAATGGTCTATGTCAACGGCCTGGACAGCTCCAAGGAGATGCTCTACTGGTCGGGTCTGGCGCGCGAATGGTTGAAGCGCGGCATCTCGACGTTGCATATCGATCAGCCGGGATCGGGTGAGGCATTGCGCGCCCATGGGTTGATTGCGACGTTTGATACTGAGCGTTGGGCTTCGAGGGTCGTTGATGCCGTGGAGAAGCGGCACGATGTCGATCCGCGTCGCATTGGAATAGTGGGCATATCGCTGGGTGGGTACTACGCGCCGCGAGCAGTAGCCTTTGAGCCGCGCTTTGCGCTAGGCGTGTGTTGGGGTGCCAATCACAACTGGGGTGAGGTGCAAAAGAAGCGATTGGCGCGTGAGGGCGACCGGCCCGTTCCCCACTACTGGGAACATGTGCGGTGGGTTTGGGGCGCTCGCGATATGGATGAATTCATGCAGATATCCTCGAAGGTCACTCTCGATGGTGTGCTGGATCGTGTGCGCGTGCCGTTCCTGGTTACCCATGGCTCGAAGGACCGGCAGATCCCGGTAGAATACGCACATCGAACCTATGACCAACTGATCAACAGCCCGAAGCGTGAGCTCGAGCTGTTTGACGAGCGCACAGGAGGCGTGGAACACGTGAGCGTGGACAACATGTCATTCGGTCGAAGCTACATTGCGGACTGGGTTGCGGAGACATTCCATGTCTAAAGCCTTCCGCCGGGTGGTGACCGGCCATAACGCGCAGGGCCTGGCGATCATTCAGTCGGATTCTCCGCCGCCGCGCGTCAAACAGCTCGGCGTGGATGGCCCCACGTTCTACGAAGTCTGGAACACCACGGATACACCTGCGCCGATTGATCGCGCCTCCGGAGAGCCACCGGAGCAGGATCTGACACTCGCGCCGCCGAAGCGGGGCACGCGGATTCGGGTGCTCGACTTTCCGCCGGAGACCGAGCGGATGCGCAATATCAGCTCGGACGAAGCGAAGCAGCATTTCGCGGAAATCGGGGCTGAGGCAGCATCGCGCCACGGCAGCGGGCCCGCCGCTCATCCGTTCATGCATCGCACCGAGACGGTTGACTACGGGATCGTTCTCGAGGGCGAGATTGTGTTGATTATGGACGAGGGGGAGACGCTGGTTGAGGCGGGTGACATTGTCATCCAGCGGGGAACCAACCACGGCTGGGCCAACCGCTCGGGCAAGAACTGCCGCGTAGCCTTCATTCTCATTGACGGCAAGTTCACAGATGGCCTGACGTGAAGCTGGCCACCCTCAAATCGCAGCAACCGGATGGCAGGCTCGTGATTGTGAGCCGGGACGCTCGTCGGGGCGTCGCGGCGGATGATCTATTTCCCAATCTGCAGTCTGCATTGGATGAGTGGTCGCAGGCATTGCCATTGCTGCGCGAGCGTTCGGATGCGTTGAATTCGGGGCGCGCGCCCGGGACATTTCCATTCGACCCGAAGGCCGCCGCCGCGCCGTTGCCGCGTTGTTATCAATGGCTCGACGGGTCCGCCTTCCAGTCGCATGGCGATCTGATGTCCAAGGTCTTCAAGATTGAAAACCCCCAGTCGGATCGTCCCCTGATGTACCAGGGGATGTCGCATGAGTTTCTCAGTGGCAGTGATGAGGTCGTGTTGCCATCTGAGGCCGACGGAATCGATTTCGAAGGCGAGTTCGGCGTCATTACCGACGACGTGCCAATGGCTGTGGGGGTGGCCGAGGCCGCCGGTCACATCAGGTTGATTGTACAGATCAACGACTGGTCGTTACGGACCCTGGCGCCTATTGAAATGAAGACAGGGTTCGGCTGGATCCAGGCGAAACCCGCCTGCAGCGTGGCGCCTCTTGCGGTAACTCCCGACGAGTTGGGGCCCGCATGGATTGAAGGGCGGGTGGCCCTGCCGCTGAATGTCCAGTGGAATGGCAAGCAGTTTGGGGCTGCCAACGGTCAGGCGATGGCCTTCGGCTTCCCGGAGTTGGTGGCGCACGCCGCCCGCACTCGGAAGTTATGTGCTGGAACAATCATTGGCTCGGGGACCGTGTCGAACAACAACTATCGGGAGATTGGGTCGAGCTGCATCGCTGAGCGACGCGCTATCGAGCTGCTGGACAGCGGCCACCCCGTCACCGAATACATGCGTTTCGGCGACAGCGTGTCCATGAGAGCCACCGCCTCTGATGGATCGGCACCGTTCGGAACCATCGACCAGCGAGTTACAGCGAGCGCCGCGCGCGCATAAGCGAGGCACTTGCCGACTTCTTCCGTGGCGGTTCCGCTTCCGGAGTATTCGTATTCAATGTAGGCGGGAATGGGATAGTGCTCGCGCTTCAAGAGCTGCAGTACGGCCGTGATGGGTGTATCGCCCTGTCCAAACGGCATGTTGGGACCGTCATTCTTCTTGCGATCCTTGATGTGGAGGTTGGTAATCCGGTCGTGATGGGTGTGAATGAATTCGACCGCATCAAAGCCGCCGGCCGTGAAGTGACCGATGTCGAGATTCACCCGATACCGGCGCGACATGGCCAGTCCCGCTGTGAAGCTCGCGGGCGTGGCGAATTGATTCGGATCCGACACATTGGAATGACCGTGCAATGCGAGGATGAGGCCGTCCTTCTCAAAGAACGGAACCGCTCGTTTGGCCATGGTCAGGGTCGTGGACACGGTCATGACCTTGGCGCCGAGCGCGTGTGTCATCTCGATGCCGCGGTTGACTTCCTCATCGGTGCACTGATCGTCGAGGCCGTAGTTGAACGCGAATACCCGGATTCCGGCGGCTGTCAATCTGGCCGCATGCGCTTTGATGTCATCGAGTCCGGAACCCAGCCGCCACTTGCGGACCCCTTCCCGATACGCATCGCCTGAGCTCGGTGGCAAGAGAGCGGGAGGCTGAAGGGTCGGCTCCCACATCTCGCACTCGGTGATGCCGAGCTGACGCATTGCCGCGATTAACTCGTCGGTAATATCGCCGGGTTTGCCCAGCCACTCACGGAAGCTGTACGTCTGCACGCCCAGGCGCACGCCTGGGGCCGCCGCCAGCGCCGCGCACCCTGGCACACTCATCGCCGCCAGCCGCAGGAAAGTCCTTCTCGACTGCATCGCGTCCTCCCTCAATATTTGTCGGCCGCCCGGCGCGTCCGCGGCGGCAAAATACTGTACGCTGCAACCGATTTCACAACAACGCGCCCGCGGTAAATGACCTCCAGCAAAGCTTCTCTCCGATTTGGTGAATTCGTCACCTTGACCGCCGTGCTGATGGCCATTCAGGCCATTGCGATCGATGCGATGCTGCCCGCGCTACCGGGCATCGGCGGCGAATTGCTCACGGCGGGCGACAACCGGGTGCAATGGGTGGTCACCGCCTACGTGCTGGGGCTCGGCGCCGGTCAGTTGTTCTGGGGCTCACTGTCGGATCGCTTCGGCCGCCGTCCCGTGTTGGTGACGGGTTTGACCGTGTACGGTATCGCTGCCCTGGCCTGCGCGCTCACGCGAAGCTTTGAGACGCTGTTGGTGTTGCGTCTCGTGAACGGCCTGGCGGCAGCCTGCGCGGTGGTCGTTCGATCCGTCATCCGCGACCTGTACTCGGGGCGGTCGATGGCCCGCGTCATGTCACTGACCTTCATTGTTTTCATGGTCATTCCAATCCTGGCGCCGACCCTGGGTCAGCTCATTCTCATGGCGTGGCCCTGGCGTGCCATCTTCGTGCTCTTCAGTGTGTTCTCCACGCTGGCGCTGGTATGGGCCATGTTGCGCCTGCCGGAAACACTTCCCATCGAGCGGCGCCAATCCCTTTCACCGCGGCACCTGGTTGCGGCGACCGGCATCGCTCTGGGCAACCGGATTTCGCTGGGCTACACGTTGGCTGTTGCCGTAACGTTTGGCTCTGTTTTGTCCTACGTGGGGACCGCACCGCAAATCTTCGGTACGACTTTCGGCCGGCTGAGCTGGCTGCCCGGTATGTTCGCTCTATGCGCCATGTCCATGAGTGTTGCCTCGTACGTCAACTCGCGGCTGGTTGAGCGGCTGGGCATGCGTTTCATTTCGCATTCGGCGTCGCTCGTGTCCCTGGCGGTGGCGTTGGCGCACTGGCTCGTCGTGCTGGAAGGCCATGAGCGGCTGTGGACCTTCGTGCTGTTTCAGTCGCTGTCCATGGGTTGTTTCGGGCTCATGGTGTCGAATTTCGGGGCCATGGCCATGGAGCCGGCGGGTGCCGTGGCCGGGGCGGCCGCCTCCCTGCAGGGATTTGTGACCACCTCCGGCGCCGCGGTGATTGGTGCGGCTATCGGCAAGGCGTTCGACAACTCTACGCTGCCTTTCACAGTAGGGGCGTTGTGTTGCAGCGTGGCTTGCCTCGTGTTTGTGTTGGCCGCTGAAAGGTGGCGGCTCTTCCAGCCGCAAGCAGGCCCCCCGCACGCCGCAATAGCCGGCGGCGCACCTGTCGTTGACTAGCGGCTGCCCAATGGTATAGTTTGCGCCGAATGTAAAGCATTACATCCGTGGTGGGCGGACCCCTATGGCAAATCTCGCGCGCACTGGGCTGCTGGCGGCAGTGACAGTGCTGGTGATGGCACTGACATCGGTTTCCGGGGCGGCCGATGAGCCTCCGGCCGGCGCCGCAAAGCCCAATCCCTTTGAGAGTCACGACTTCGACCGGCCTCCGGATGACCCCGCGGCGGTCGCGCGCGGCAAGCAAGTGTTCAGTGTCAACTGTGCGTTCTGCCATGGCTCGGATGGGCGCGGCGGCGAGGGAGGCCCGAATCTGCTGCGTTCGCCGATTGTCCTGAATGACAGGAAGGGCGAGATTATTGCCGCTGTTGTGTTGAATGGGCGCGCCGAGAAGGGCATGCCGAAGTTCAACTTACCCATGGAGAGCATCGCCGACATTGCCGCCTACGTACACAGCATCAAGGTCGGTGCCGCCAGCAGTTTCACTCCGCGAATGGTCCTGGTCGGCAATGCAGCGGCGGGCAAGGCCTACTTCAATGGGAAGGGTGGCTGCACGAAGTGCCACTCGGTAACGAAGGATCTGGCCGGCGTTGGCGCAATGGACCCGAAGACTCTACAGGACACGATTTTTACCGGCGGCGGCACCGGCATGCTGGGCATACCGTCTCCCACCGCGCCACCGCGCACAGTGACAGTCACCTTTCCAACGGGCGAGACCGTCAAAGGCAAGCTGGTGAGCATTGATGACTTCGTGGTGGTGCTCACCGATGCCGATGGCAACCGCCGTTCCATCCGGCGCGAGGGCGAGGCCCCCAAGGTTGAAATCGTGAACCCCCTGCAGGCTCATCTCGATAGGGTCCGCAATTGGGAGGATCGGGATCTGCGCAATGTCACGGCCTACCTGGAAACACTGAAATGAATGTCGCCATGAAGCTGCTGCTGGCAGGCCTGTGCGCGGTTCCGCTACTCGCGACCGCCGAAACCTCCGATCCAACGCTTCCGCCGCTGGGGAATTCCTGGCCCACCTACTCGGGAGACTACAGCGGCAGGCGTTTCAGCTCGCTCACTCAGATCGACCAAGCCAACGTCAAACATCTCACGCTCGCATGGGCCGCGCGCCTTAAGGGCGGATTGGACCAAGGCGGTGGAATCCTGGCGCCTCCCGGGCCGCCGCAAATCGTAGGCGGCGAGGCCAAGGAGGCTGTGGTTACCGGCGGACTGTTCTCATCCGACGCTCCTATCAGCGTTCGTGGCTCGGTATTGCAGGTAAATGGTGTGTTGTATGCCACGGCGCCGGACAACGCCTGGGCAGTGGACGCTCGTACCGGCACGGTCCTCTGGCATTACTTCTGGAAGACCAAAGGCGGCACCCATACCGCGAACAAGGGCATGGGCATGTACAAGGACTTCCTTTTCTTCGAGACCGCCGACGACTATCTCGTCTCGCTGGATGCTCGTACCGGCAAGGAGCGCTGGCACAAGGAAATAGAGAGCTTTCCGGAGCAGTATTTTTCCGAAGCCGCCCCCATAGTCATTGGTAACCACGTGTTGGTGGGGGCAGGCAACGACTCGGACGAGCCGGGCTCGCTGCGCGCGCTCGATCCGGAAACCGGTGAAGTGCAGTGGAAGTTCCACACGACGCCCATGAACCCGGGCGATCCCGGCGCCGACACCTGGCCCAACATCGAGGCTTCGCGCCACGGCGGTGGAAATGTCTGGGTGACGGGCTCCTATGATGAGGAGACGCACCTGTATATCTTCGGCACAGGCAATCCATCGCCTGCGTACGGCTCCAACAGTCGCAAGGGCGACAATCTCTTCACCTGTTCGCTGGTGGCCGTCAACGTGGATACCGGCAAAATGGCCTGGTATTACCAGACATCCCCACACGATACACACGACTGGGATTCGGCACAGACTCCAGTATTGGTAAATGGTGAATTCAACGGCAAGCCGCGAAAGCTGGTGCTGCAGGCGGCACGCAATGGCCACTTCTTTGTGCTCGACCGCGTGACCGGCGAGCATCTGCTTACCAAACGCTACACTCCGTGGGGTAAGTGGACGAAGGGAATCAACGAGAAGGGTCAGCCGATCCGCGATCCGGATCGCGATCCTCACGTCGGCGGTGTCATAGTGAATATCGACGGCTGGGCCAACTGGCCGCCACCGGCCTACAGTCCGCAGACAGGCCTGTTCTATTTCCGCGGTTATGAGAGCTACGGCCTCCTGTATTTCACCGAAACGGATCCGCGCGGTGCCATGGGAATGGGCGGTATTGCGAGGGGCGGGCAGGTGTCATTGGGGACCGTGATTCGCGCTATTGACTACAAGACGGGACAGACTGTTTGGGAGCGGCCATTTGAAGCGGGTGAGGGCTTGGTGGGCGCGATCGGATCGGGCCTGTTGGCCACCGCGGGCAAGCTCCTGTTCGGCGCGGACAAAGGTGAGAATCTCGTGGCTTTTGCTGCCGAAAACGGCAAGCCCCTGTGGAATACGCGGTTGCACGGAGTTTCCAATGCTCCGGAGACTTACATGCTCGACGACCATCAATACGTGATGGTGGCGGCGGGAGATACGCTCTACGCATTCACCTTGTATTGAGGCTGCTCAAACCTTTGATCGCGACCGAACCTTTGAGCGGTCCACCAGCCGACGAGCGCTACTACAACTCCCGCGACAATGTCCACAAAGTAGTGGAAGCGCAGGTACATTGTGGACATCCAGAGTACGCAGCACGGCGTCAGAACCCACCAAAAGCGCTGGCGCCAGTGCTTCCAGTCAAACAGCAGTAAATACAATGACGCTGCCACGTGAACGCTGGGGAACACGTCCACTGTGTTACTCCCCCGGTTGATGAGGCCCAAGGTTGAGTCGAGCAGCAGCGGTCCCCGCAAAGCGGTGTGAAAAGTCATGAACAAGTGCGGGCCGCCGGCTGGCAGAAACGTGTAGCTCAGCAAAGCGATCCCATAGATCGTGAACAAGCCCACAATCGACTTGCGGAACAGGGCGACGTCCCGGAAACAGTAGTGGCCCGGCCCGGCCAGCAGGTAGTAGAAGAAAAACAGGTAGCCCGCCATGGCCACGTTTTCCAGCCATGGCCGAAGCAGGGGTTCCCAGAGTACCGCGGGTGTTTCGCCTAACAGGTCGCGGTCCCATCGCAGCAGCAGAGGATCCACCCGGGCCGTTCCCAACAGCGGCACGGCGGTTCCCATCGAGAAAAAGCAGATTCCCATGGCTACGTAGTAGAACGCCAGCCGGATCCGCCAGCGATCCTCGGTTGGGTTGCGTTCCGTCCAGCTCACCATGCAAATGCAGGCGGCCAGACAGACAAAGAACACGGCTGCCCAATCCCGGGTGACACTGTCTGCAAGCAGGCGCAGGCCCGTAATGACCAGGAATGCACCGAACACCCATTCATGCGGCAATACCGCCGCGGCTTTCAGCCGCCTTTCATCCGCGAGTACCAATCAAGCGTCTACTTTGAGTGTTGCCATTTCTGGGCGCGAGCGTTGGCCTCGTCCTTGGCATCCAACGGGCCGCCGGCGATGGTATCTGTTACCGCCTGCAGGATGGCGGGCGGTATGTTGGATCCGGCCTGGCGGTATTCGGTGCCGGACGCACCGGTACGCGCCAACACCTGTACTTTCCAGTCACCGGCGTCGTTGCAAGCGAGCCCCGCGAGGGATTGCAGCGTAAATGTGCGGCAATACTGACCTGATTTGGACAGAAAGCTCACGCCGATTGTGAGCCCGGTCTGAGGCGCTTCGGTACTGGCCAGTTGGTTCGACAGCGCCTGTTGAAGGTCTCCCGGGATCAGAATTTGCCCGCGCGCCGTATAAACGGGGGAGTAGAGAAAATGCTGCCCCATCTGCAAGGCGAGCGCACCGAGAACAAAGCTGGCCGCGAGCGCGATCCATCCAGGTCGCGACCGTACGGGAACGCGGTGGCCACGCAGGGGGACTACGTTGGATTTGGTATCCGCCCGTGAGCGAGCCATTGCGACCAGCCGGTCAGGCACGGGCTCTCCGAGCACTGGGTCAAAGCTCGCCCGCAGCGAATCTCTCAACGCCCGATGAGCGTCCACCCGCCGCGCGACTTCCGGGTCTCGGCTGATAGCGCCCTGTATCTGCTGGCGCCTGGCCTCATCGAGCTCGCCATCGGCGTAGGCCATGAGCTCTTCGTCAGTAAAAGTCATGCCGGCGCTCCGAGCATTGCCTGAAGTGAATCTCGACCCCGCGCCAGGCGGCTCGTGATGGTTCCAATCGGAACGCCGACGATTTCCGCCGCCTCCTTGTACGAGAGACCCTCCACCAGGACGAGACCGATGACCTCCCGTTGCTCAGCGGGGAGGCGTGCCATGGCATCCTGAACGGAAAGGGCGTCTGCCTGGCTGTTGGCAGCGGGATCCGCAACGTTCTCACCCAGCTCCTCCGCAGCGAACAGCCGTGTGCGCCGGCCCCTTGCACGCCCCTCGTCAATCCAGGCGTTGGGCAGGATTCCGAACAGCCAGCTCGACAGTTGCGCTCCCGGGCGTAGCTGGTCGGAGCGTGACAAGGCTCTTTCAATCGCCAATTGCACCAGATCGTCGGCATCCGGGACGTTGTTGGCGAGGGAACGTGCAAAGCGCCGAAGTCGGGGTAGTAGCTGCACAATTTGCTCACCCAGGTCGTCTGTAGCTGTGGGCATTCGCTTATGTCAGCAATACGAACCGTGATGCACGTTTCTTCCCGCGCGCCGTGTGCTGATCTAGATTGGCTAGCATGATGAGGCCGGCGTCCATTCTGTTGATGATACTGATCCCAGTGGCCCAGGCGCAGGTGGGATTACCCAATGTTCGCCTTCCCGTGCTGCCACAGGTTCCGCTGACGGGCGCCGCGGTGACAGACGACGCCAGGGCCGACCTCCGGATGCTCCGAGACGTGCGCCGGCTCGCCGTTCGAGACCTCATCCGCCGCAACAAAGCCGTTATCCAGGCGGATCATAACGGGGCTGCAATTGTCCGCGGAGAGATTCTGGCGGTCTCGCCGGGCCAGGCCGCAATCGACGCGGCCACCGCGGCTGGATTCACGGTATTGAGAACCCGGATTCTGGAAGGGCTGGACGCTCAGATTGTGGTGCTGGCTGTGCCGGCGGGTATGGATACGCTCCGCGCGCTCGAGCGGGTGAGAGCGCTGGCGCCCGCGACCCGGTTTGATTTCAACCATGTTTATACCAGCAGTGGAGTTGTTGTTGGCGGCGGCGCGGCTGTTGACATCGAGGGCCACGTGGCTGTTGAGCCGCGTGCTGGTAGCGAGGCGGGAGTGGCGGTTGACGCCGGGACCACTGTGGCAACCCGCATCGGGCTGATTGACGGCGGCGTGGACTCGGCGCACCCCGTGTTTGCGGGCACCAGCATCCACCAACATGGCTGCCCATCCGGCCCTGTTCCTGACACCCATGGAACTGCTGTTGCGTCCCTACTGATCGGCCGATCCGTTGATTTTCGCGGCTCGGCGCCCGGGGCAGAGTTATACGCGGCTGATGTCTACTGTGGGTTACCCACCGGCGGCGCGGCCGACGCAGTCGCCGATGCGTTTTCCTGGCTCGCTCGTGAGCACGTGCCTGTCATCAACGTAAGTTTGGTCGGCCCACCCAATGTAACGCTGGAAACGGTGATCCGTCTGGTTATCGCACGCGGCCACCTAGTTGTAGCCGCCGTCGGCAACGACGGGCCCGCTGCACGTCCTTTGTATCCAGCGTCGTATCCGGGGGTTGTGGGCGTAACCGCGGTTGACGCTCACCGCCGGGCGTTGTTCGAAGCGGGCCGCGGCCCGCAAGTGCGATTCGCGGCCCCGGGCGCGGACATGACGGCAGCGAAGTCGGTGCAGACTTTCGAGTTGGTGCGCGGCACATCCTTCGCAGCGCCAATTGTTGCCGGACTTCTCGCTGCGCGACTACCGACGCCTGATCCAACAGCAGCGCAGCGGGCGGTCGACAGTCTCGCACGCGAGGCTGTTGATTTGGGGGCGGCAGGGCCCGACCCAGTTTATGGCGCGGGATTGGTGGGGGTTGGGTTGGCACCCGAGGCGCGGTTGGCGGGGCAGCGGAGGCGATAGTCCAAAGCCTTGAACGCGTCCAAGTGCTGCGAGGCAACGCAACGGCCACAGGCGCTAGGCACTTGAATCAGCGGGCTGCGCCGCAGCCGCTCCCACTGACATGAAATTCACCGGTGAAGTCGATGAGCGAGTGGCAGTCCAACAAGGGCTACAAGGGTTGGACGTGGGGGATCGTGGATGTTCCAATCGAGCGCCTCTTCGGTCCGGCGGAGAAGATCAATATCACTGTTCCAGGTCGGCTGTTGAAACAGATCGACGACTACGCCAAATCGCACGGCCAGACGCGCAGCGGGTTTCTGACTAACGCGGCCGTGGAAGCGATGCGGAAGTAGTCATCATGTGGCGGGCATGACGTCGCCCGCCGCTGCCCCGTCCGCATTATGGCAAGTCGCAAATTGATTGCCTCGGCGGGAAGGATTCGCGCGGGCCGGTCGTAGTTCCTCCTGAAGGTCGCGGATAGGCCGCGGCTAACGGGAGAGATACTCATGAAAGCGAATCATCTGATGGTGAGTGCCGTAGCGGCCGCGGGTCTGATTTTCAGCGCGGGCGTCCAGGCGGGTGGATTGGCCGGTGGGTTGGGTGGCGGCGTCGGCGGCGCGCTTGGCGGCGGCTTCGCGTCCGGCATGGGCAACTTCGGCGGTGGGCTGCACGGCGGCGCCATGAATAGTGGCTTCGGCGCCGATGCGATGGGTAATGGCTCGATGAGCGCCAGCTCCAATGCGTTGGGGCGCGCAAAGCGGGAGGCCGGCAGCGCTAAGAGTGCCGCTGCGTCAGACGCCGCTCATGGGAAGGAGTCTGCAACGCGGGGTGTTACCGCCAAGTCCACCACCGCCTCCAACACAAAAACCGACAACTCAAAGCAACCAACGTCGGCCTCACCCCCGCGCCCGTCGGCGTCGGTGAAAGGTAACGCCGACCTCGATGCAACCGCGACTACCAGTCCCTGAACAACATAGCCGCCGGCAAGGACGCTGGCGGCTACCCTTGGAAGCGCATGTATCCGCGCTTTGACGCTGCTACTATCCCTGGCCTGAGAGCTACAGGCTGGTTGAATCCATGAACATCAAAGCGATGATCCTGTGTGCGCTGGGTGTGTCGGCCGTTTCCACGGCCTGGGCGGATGCCGCCTCCAAGGCGGCGAAAATCGCCGAGTTGATGCACTTGACTGGAGCACGCCAAACACTGCACGAGTTAGACGGCAAGTTTGATCAGGAAGACGCTGCCCGTGCATGGGAACGGTTCTATTCAGAGAACGTAACCGAGTCCGACCTGGATGCGATTTTGGCGTATTACCGGTCTCCAGCCGGACAAGCGGATGTGAGTGCGTCGCGGGCTGCGTTGGGGCGGGTTCAACACTACATGGTGGAAAAGCGTTCCGCCGCACAGGTGGGGCGTGGTGTTGGGTCGGCGCCCGACGCTCAGGGCGGAGGCGTAACACGTCCCGCCGTCGGTGGGACCACCGCTGGGTCGGCCGCTGGCAGTGGAACTGGCGCCGGTGCCCCGATTGTGGGCACAGTCGGTTCAGCGTCCAACCGAGCATCATCCGCCACCGCAACACCTGCGCGCCCGTGGGACACGCAACCTCGCGCTCCTGACGGCCGTATCGTTCCCAGCCCTACATCTCCCGAGGGTTGCGAAGTGGCGCCGTCGGCGGCACCAGCGGTGCACCCCGTTCCGCCAAGTGGTCGGTCGGTAGTCTGTGTGTGCACGGACGAGAAGGGCACGCTCACTCGCGACCCCGTCATTGCTGAATCGTCCGGCGACTCGAGAGTTGATTCAGGCGCGCTCAAAATGGCGCGCGTGGACTCCGGTCGTTACGTTCCACCGACACTGGCGGGCCACCCTCAAAGCGCCTGCTTTCGATTCGCCATCGACTTCCGGCACCAGCAATGATCAGGGTGAGCTTTTCGAGCCTGTTGAGCCTGACTGCGCTCGTGATAGCAGCCACAGCGCTAGCGACAACTGCAGCGCCAGCGCCACCCAAAGCACCTGCCTCAACCGCCGCACCCTCACCAACCACAACGCCTACGCCACCCACAGCGAAGCTGCCACCCCCCACGATCTTCCCGGCCCCCGGCACCTACTCAAATACGACCTCATTGTCGTTGCGGGACGAAGTACCCGGCACGGAAATTCACTACACCTGGGACGGCACCGAGCCGACGGCAAGCTCGCCCCTCTACGACCAGCATGAAGTGCTGTTCATTGAAGGTGTGTATGACGGCGATAAGGGTTTGCGGACCGACCACACGCTGCGCGCTGTCGCGACGAAAGGAGGTATGGCTCCAAGCGAACCCGTTACCTTCTCGTACAAAATTGAGCGGCGAGATCGCACCGCTTACCTCGCGGAGGAGGTTGCGCCCGGCGTGCGCATGATTCGCGACTCTGACAATGACAAGATGTTCCTGGTACGCGGCTCGAAGCGTTTTGCGCTGATTGACAGCGGAATGGGGCGCGGGGACCTGCGGAACTACCTCTCCCAGTTCACCGGCGGCTTGCCTCTGGTGGTCATTTTTACCCACAGCCATGGGGATCACATTGGGCAGGCGGATCAATTCATTGCGCAGTCGACTGAATACGTTGGCGCGGGGGATCGCGATGTCACCGCGGATTTCCTGCAGAAGCACGGCGCCACACGCGGGCAGATTGCCTCGCACCTGAAGACCGTGACCGACGGCTCCAAAGTGGACCTCGGTGACCGGGCGCTCGAGATCGTCACCATCCGGGGGCACACTCCCGGTTCAATTGTCATTCTCGACCCTGAGAGCGGCAATCTCTTTACGGGCGACACTGTGGGCAACAACTCGAACCTGCCGCCAGATGTGTTGTGGATGCAAGGGTTGACGTATTCTCTCGATCAGTACTTTGCCGCGGTGCGGACCGGGCGCAAGCTCTTGGGGGATCGTGTCAAGCTCATCATGACCGGTCACAACGACCGGCCGCTGGTGGGCACAGCCTATCTCGACAACCTGGAAGCTGCGCTCCAGCGCGCCATGGACGAGGGCAACGAAGCGCTCATTCCGTCCTATCGCCCGCAAGGCCTGAAACAGATCGTGGTGGGCGATCGCCTGACCGATCCCAACTGGTTTGGCATCAATGTCAACGCACAGACTTTCCTGCCCGCGCCCCGCGACCAGATAGCGAGCCTGACTCTCATAGACTTGCAGGGTGCCACTTTGACCACCCGTTTCACGTCCACGAACCATGACTACAAGGCCATTGTGAAGGGCTCAGGGCCTATTACAATCGCGGCGATGCCGGCTTCGTCCCGAGTGCAGTCTCTGACTGTCAATGACGAAACCGTGCAGGCAGGTACGCCCGTGGACATCTCATTCAAGGGTAAGCGCGATGTGGCGTTGATTACGGTGACCGCGCACGATGGCCAGACCACAGACAGCTATCGTGTGATCCTGTCACGCTGAGAGCACGGAGCGGACTGTTATTTTTCGGTCGCGACGTGCTTTGCAATCCGCTGATCAGGGATAAACCACATCGCTGCAACAGCGACATACATCACGTCCGAAATCGCCTGATGTATGAACGCCGTGCCGATGCCGATCACGTAGCCGACAATGGACAGCTTCCCCTTGAGGTCACCGCCCAGCGCGCGGGCGAGCTTGCTGCCTGCTTCCGGGTCGCGGCAGATCACCACCACCAGGATCCGGTAGGCAACGGCACAGGCGAGCAGCACACAGCCGTAGACCGCAGTCGGTAACGCAGCGAAGTGGTTTTCGCCCATCCAGCCCGTAGCGAACGGAATCAGCGACAGCCAGAACAGCAGGTGCAGGTTACTCCACAGGATGCCGCTGCTGACCTGGTCCACCGCATGGAACAGGTGGTGATGGTTGTTCCAGTAGATGCCCACATAAATGAAGCTCAACAGGTAGGTCAGGAAGACGGGTAGCTGCGGTTGCAGGGCCTCGAGCGTGGTGCCGTGTGGCACTTTGAGCTCGAGGACCATGATGGTAATTAGGATGGCAATGACACCATCACTGAACGCTTCCAATCGTGTTGTATTCATCAGGCCCGGCCGGTACGTGGGCCGGCAATGAGCCAGATAATGAAGCCCAGCAGCGGCAGGAGAATCACCAGGACCGTCCACAGCACCTTGCGCTCGGTGGACGCGCCGCTTTGGAAGATGTTGACAATGGCCCAGATATCGGCGACCAGGAGAAGAATGCTCCACAAGCTGCTGTGGCCGTAGTAGTACATGAGGCTCCCCTTACAGTACCTTCAGTATGAAGAACTGAACTTCGATCTGTGTTCCGAAGTCCGGATGTCCAGGCAGGTAGGGGAGGTTCGTTGAAGTCTCCACGGACCGCCACAGTCCCTCTGCAGCGAGTTGCGCCAACAGCTTACCGAACTCCCGCTGCACCACCAGGTCCGTCCGGTGCGACAGGACCAGGACTCCACCAGCGCGCACGATGCGGCACAACTCCCGGAACAATCCATCTCCCGTTATGTAGGAGAGCACCCCGACACACAGCGCCGCATCGAATGAATCGTCCGCAAACGGCAGCGGCTCCATCAGGTTGGCCCGCACGAGGGACTCATAGACCCGCTTGTTCGCGGCCGCTTCCAGGGATGGCTGCGAAATATCCGTGCCGTGCACCGTGGCGAATCCCACCCGTTTGAGCTCACCTCCAGTGAGTCCGGTGCCGCAACCTACATCGAGAACAGTCGAATTCAAACCAACGTGACGCGCAAGCAGATCCGCGGCGACCGCCGGTGCCCGATAACCCCAATCCTGCAACAGAGTGGCGTCATACGTGGGTGCCATCTCGTCATACTGTTGCATGACTGCGGCGCTGTCGGTGCTGGGCTTGCCGGCCCAGTCATACTTGTCGCGCATACGCTCCCTGAATGAAATCCCAGTGCCCGGGCATCGACTCCACGGAGCGCGCGATCCCCGAGCGCAACTCCTCGAGCCTGGAGCGCACTTTTTGCGCATCGAGTCCGTCAACCAGCGGGTCGTAACGGCGCGGGATGATGTTCTGACCGATCATCACCGACAGCCAGCTCATGACGGGAAACAACTCTGCATCCTCGCGCAGGATCCGGCCGTGACTGCGAAACAGCTCGATTTTCTCCAGCAGTGAGTCGGTCAGGGGAATGGACCGGCAGTGCTCCCAGAACGCGCCGGTGCGCTCAGTCTGGGTGTAGTGCAGGAGCAGGAAGTCGCGCACCCGGTTGAATTCGGATTCGAGCACGCGGTTGTAGCGATCGATGTCCGCGGCGGCAAAATCGCGGTCCGGAAAGAACCGCAGCAACATTGCGATACCGCGTTGGATCAGATAAATACCCGTGGCTTCGAGCGGCTCGAGAAACCCGGCGGCCAGGCCGAGGGCGACCACGTTGCGGTTCCAGGCTTTGCGCCGCCGCCCCGGGGTGAAGCGCAACGCCATGGGCTCACTGACGCGAGGCCCCTCCAAACCCGACAGCAACGTATTTTGGGCGGCTGCGTCGGAAATAAAGCTACTCCCGTACACATATCCGTTGCCGTTGCGATGTTGTAACGGAATGCGCCACTGCCAGCCTGCATCCCGCGCTGTAACCAACGTGTAAGGGTCCGGTGCGTTTTCGTGCTCGCTGTGCGCCACCAGTGCACGGTCACATGGCAGCCAGTGGGCCCAATTTTCGTAACCCGTGTGCAGCGCGTCTTCAATGAGCAGGCCACGGAACCCGCTGCAATCTATGAAGAGATCGGCCGCTACCGATTCACCACTGGCCAGGCTGACCGACTCGACACAACCGCTCTGTGAATTGAGCGCCACTCCCCGCACGTCTCCAACAGTTCGCTGGACGCCCCGAGCTTGCGCAAACTCGCGCAGATACCTCGCGAAGCTCGACGCGTCGAAGTGCAGGGCGTACGCAATCTTGTTGAGGGGCGTGTTGGGTGCGTGCACGGGCCGGGTAAACCGGCCGCGGATCGCCGCCACGGCCTGGATCGAATAGTCTTCGGGCGCCGCCGCATGGCCCTCGAGGAACATCTTGAGCCAATACGCCTGGAAAGGGATGGCGCCGATTCCGGGACCCGTGGGGCCGAAAGGGTGAAAGTAGAAGTGACCCGGGCGGGTCCAGTCGCGATAGCCAATGCCGAGCTTGTAGGTCGCTTGGACGTCACGGACCAGCTCATCCTCGGCAATGCCCAGTTGCCGGATGAAATCCATGATGGGGGGAATGGTCGCTTCGCCCACACCGACCGTGCCGACCCGCGCGGACTCAATCAGCCGGATCTGAATCCCCAGCCCGGCGAGCGATTTGGCCAGGCCGGCAGCGGCCATCCAGCCGGCGGTGCCGCCACCGACAATGGCTATGTTGCGGATTCTGCGGTCGTTCATGGGGTGCCTCGGGCGGCACAATAACCCAATATTACCGCCGCAGCACCCCCTCGAGCGGCGTGCCGGGACCTACAAAACTCAACGCATGGCCGATTCTGTTCTGTCAGGCTGTGTGCTATAACACAGCTTGCGACAACCGCTTTTTTTTGCCGGATATCCCATTGTTGGCGTGGAAACACCGAGCACAGGGCCGCTACCTCACGGTTGCGGCGCGCCGCGCACTCCTGCTGTGCGTGGTGCTGCTGTCCGTTTCCCTCAACACGTTTGTCGCTCAGACTCACGTTGATGCCACGCAGCGGGTTGCCGCCGCGGCCCACGGTCACCCGTCCGGTCCGTCTTTTGAAAACGACACGCGCGGCGACATCTGCGTCCTGTGTCAAATTGCATCGCATGCCGCGCCCCTGGTATTTGGCAGCGCCCCGCAGCTTTCCCTCAGGCCGGCCGAAACCACTGTTCCGGTCGGTTACGGGTACCAATCCCCTCCGCTGATTCTCGCCCACCGCGGCCAGGCGCGCGCGCCGCCGCCCGCCACGATCTGATCCAACACATAACAGTCGGCGTGTAGCAAGCCGCTGCGCGTCCGTTACAGATCAACAGGCTGCCGCCGGACGGCTCGCCTGCGTACAGGGCTGGAAGTTCAAAAATGCGTAGTCAATTTCGCGGCGGCGGCGCCGCACTGGGATCTCTTTGCCTGTGGGTTGCCGCGGCTCATGCGGCGGAACCGACCGAGTCGGCGGTCACGGACAGCGAAGACACGATGAAAACAGTCGTTGTGACCGGATCGCCTCTATCCAATGACCCCGACAAGCTTTCGACCATTGTCGAGAGCGTGTCCCGCGACCAGATCATGCAACGGGGTGGCGCGAATCTCGCCGATGCGTTGGCCGATGTGCCGGGCGTCAGTGCCACCACTTTTGCATCGGGAGCCAGCAGACCCGTGATCCGGGGCTTCGATGCGAATAGAGTGCGGACACTGGAGGACGGCGTCGGATCATTCGATGTGTCGGATGTCGGTCCCGATCATGGTGTTCCCGTGGACCCACTGTCGGCACAGCGGATCGAAGTGGTCCGCGGCCCGGGTACGCTTCGTTATGGCAGCCAGGCGATCGGCGGGGTGGTCAACGCAATCAACGATCGCGTACCGACGAAGTTGAGCACTCTCAGCGGCGAAATGGACGCTGGTTATGGCACTGGTGCGGACAGCAAGGATGCAGCGGGCCTGGTGGACGGTTCCGTCGGTCAGTTTGCGCTACACGCCGATGCATTCGGTCGGCGCGCACACGATTACGACATCCCCGAAGGCGTGCAGACGAACTCGTTCTTCCGCGGAGATGGTTATTCGGGCGGCGGTTCTTACTTCTTTGGGGACCAGAACGCCAGTCACGTGGGGCTTGGGGTCATTCACTACGACGCGAAGTACGGCATCCCGAGCGATATCACGTGGATCGATATGCACCAGACCAAGGAGATTCTGCGGTCGTCAATCGCACTCGGTTATGGACCGCTCAAAACCCTCAGCATTGAAGGCGGTTACGGCGACTACAACCACAAGGAGCGCAATCCGGACGGCGGTACGAACTCCACCTTCCTGGACAAGGAGTGGGACAGCCGCGCCGAGCTGATATTCGATGCGATCGGCCCTTTGAGCAGCTCGGCATTGGGTGTGCAGTTTCAACACAAGAACTTCTCGGCGATTGGCGACGATTCCTCCTATCTGTTTCCCACGACCACCCGGTCCGCGGCGGGCTTCTTCTTTACCGAGTTGCCGTTGACTGAGCAGTTGCGGTTTCAGGCCGGTGCCCGCGTTGAGAGTGTTCGGGTGAGCGGCACACCGAGCACGGATGTTCCGCTCGAGCGCAGTTTCACTCCGATCAGCGGTTCCATTGGCGCGTTGTATGACATCGTACCTGGCATCCACATCGGCCTGACCGCCTCGAGTGCTGCCCGCGCTCCCGGGCAGACGGAGCTGTTCGCCCGCGGCGCCCACGATGGTCCGGGCACGTTTGAAACAGGTGATCCAGGGTTGAAGATCGAACGCGCCAACTCGCTGGAGGCCAGTCTGCGCGTGCATCGTGAGCAGCTCACATTCGAAGGCTCGGTTTGGGGTGCGCACTTCGAGAATTACATCTATGGGGCATTGACCGGTCGCACTTGCGATGAGGAAGGTGTCTGCACCGAAGGTAACGACGAAGAGTTGCGAGAGCTCAACTACGGACAGGTGGGCGCCACGTTCTACGGCGTTGAGGGCAAGACAACAGTGCCTGTGCTCGGGGATGAGGAATCCGGGAAGCTCGAAGCGCTGCTACTCGGAGACTACGTGCGGGCGAAGCTCGGCAGTGACGCCGGCAACGTGCCGCGCATCCCCCCATACCACATCGGCGCCGGCCTGCAGTGGCGCAGCCCGACGTGGGATGCAAGAGTGCTGGCAAGATACTCGGGCAGCCACACGGATGTTGCTCTGTTCGAGAGCACAACCGCGGGCTTTCTCAACCTCGATGCGGACGTGGCCGTGCGGCCCCTTGCCACACTGCCGGGGCTCGAGGTGGCGCTCGCGGGCACCAACCTGCTGAATCGGGATCAGCGCAATTCGGTGTCATTCAACAAGGATGTTGTGTTGATGCCGGGGCGCGATGTGCGTGCATTAGTGCGCGTGAGCTTCTGAGGATTTGATGAAGTCGATGAATGCGCGCAGCGGCGCCGGCACGAGCCGGCGCCCGGAGTAGTACAGGTACGGGCCGGGAAACCGCTGCCACCACGGTTCCAACACGGGTTCCAGCGCCCCACGCTCCAGGTGCGGGCGCAGCCAGTCTTCAAACAGACTGATGATGCCGGTTCCGGCAATCGCCGCATCGACCTTGAGGTCCGTCGCCGTCCCGATACTCACGAGCAGGGGCCCTGTAGGCTCGATCCGCACGATCTCACCATCGCGTTCAAACTCCCATGGCGGCATTGCGCGCCCGGAGAATCGCCCCCGCAGGCACGCATGCTGCAGCAAGTCCCTGGGATGCTGCGGCCGGCCGTGTTTGTCGAGGTAGGAGGGTGCCGCCGCGGTCGCATAACGCTGCGCTCTCGGCCCGATGGGCACGGCGATCATGTCCTGTTCGAGCCGTTCGTCATAGCGAATGCCCGCGTCGTAACCGGCCGCAAGCACGTCAATAAAGTTGTCTTCGGCGACAACTTCCATGCGGATCTCAGGGTACTTGGCCAGGAAGGCGGGAACGATCTGCGGCAGCACCAGCCGTATTGCGCTGATAGGCACATTCAGGCGCAGAGTGCCCGCCGGCGTGTCCCGAAATCCATTGACCACATCGAGTGCCGACTCCACTTCCGTCAAAGCCGGACTGAGGCGCTCCAACAGCCGTTTGCCGGCTTCCGTGGGGACGACACTTCGGGTTGATCGATTGAGAAGTCGGACACCGAGAGTCTTCTCCACCCGGCGGATGGCTTCGCTCAGACCGGACGCGCTGGTGCCTGTTGCACGGGCGGCGTCGCGAAAGCCGCCCGCTCGGGCCACTTCCACAAAGGCGCTCAAATCGGCGAGAGGGCTTCTCATTGTGCGGGTTTTCGCACAACCCGTGCCGATTGTCACCCATTATCGCGCGGCTCCTGGGCCCTTACATTGGCACGAGCGAATCGGCCCATGCATCGGCCAGTGAACAGGAGATCGATATGAGCACGTATGTTCTCGGCAATCGCCGCGTGAATCGCCTCGGCTATGGCGCCATGCAGCTTGCCGGCCCCGGAGTATTCGGACCGCCTGAAAATCCGCAGGCGGCGATGGCTGTGCTGCGCGCGGCCGTGGCGAATGGTGTCAACCACATCGACACCAGCGATTTTTATGGTCCGCACCACACGAATCAAATCATCCGCAAGGCGTTGCACCCCTATCCCGACGATCTGGTGATCGTCACCAAAATCGGTGCCAGGCGTGGAACGGATGGAGCATGGCTGCCCGCGCTGTCCGCGCAGGAGCTGACACAGGCGGTTCACGACAACTTGCGCAACCTCGGACTGGATGTTCTCGAAGTCGTCAACCTGCGCGCGATGTTCTCAGTCCATGGTCCCGCGGAAGGATCACTCGAGGCGCCGCTCAGTGTGTTGGCCGATCTGCAGCGCAAGGGGTTGGTACGTCATATCGGGCTGAGCAATGTGACTCCTGCGCAGGTCGCGCAGGGGCGCCGGATCTGCGCGATTGTGTGCGTTCAGAATCAATACAACCTTGCCCACCGGATGGACGATGCGTTGCTTGACGATCTGGCACGGAACAACATTGCGTATACGCCGTTTTTCCCGCTCGGCGGCTTCAATCCACTGCAATCGTCCGCACTGTCGGATGTTGCACGGCAGTTGGACGCCACGCCGATGCAGATTGCCCTTGCCTGGCTGCTGCGCCGCTCGCCCAATGTCCTGCTGATTCCCGGGACTTCTTCCGTAGTGCACTTGCGGGAGAATCTCGCGGTAGGGAAGTTGGAGTTGCCGGCGGATGCTGTTGCGGCACTCGAACGCATTGGGCACGAGGCTTGCTAAGCTCCAATCTGCGTTTGGGTCGAGAGCGTCTGCGCCGCCGGCAGGCGGATCCCAATGAGAATCTGGCGCCCAGCCTTGGAGGCGCAGAAATTCCACCGCCCGGGCAATAGCGCATCGACGCTCCATCCCTGGAGTTGGTAATTGCGGTGTGCCAGCCGCAGCCGGTCGCGAAGGTCGGCTCCGGGCTTCAGTTCCTCGGCCCGCAGCGTTCGGCCATTCGAATCGGTGACTTTGAACCACGTGACGGCATCCAGTGAGAGGGGCATTGGACTGTTCATCGGCTCGTCCTGCATCGGGGTGGGGTGGGAAATCATGCCTGCGCGAACCTCCCCCTCAGCAAATGGATTTATGAGGGACTGTACGTGCCCGAGGCATGAATTGACGCCCGTGAACTGATAGCGCTACCATGGATGGCAATGAGGGACCACCATCAACATTGATTCAAACAAGTTGGCTGTGGCGGCGATGGCGATGGCGATCGGTTGCTCGTCCACTCTCAGCGCGGCTACACCCCAACCCCTGCAGCTCAACGCCCTGTTTCAGGATCACGCTGTGTTACAGCGCGATCGTCCAATACCCGTCTGGGGTCAGGCCCCCGCGGGCGAAACTGTCACGGTGTCACTGCAGGCCGCGGCGGGCACCCCGCGAACGGCCCAAGCCAAGACCGACGTGGACGGTCACTGGAGCGCGTCCCTCCCTGCCACGGAAGCAGGTGGTCCCTTTGAGCTGACCGCGAAAACGAGCTCCGGAGCCACCCAGGCGGCGCACGATGTCCTGGTCGGTGACGTGTTCCTGTGCTCCGGTCAGTCCAACATGGAAATGTCGGTACTGCGCGCCGGAGACTCCTATGGCGAGATCAACAAACCCGCCAACAACACCATCCGTTGGCTCAATGTAGTGCACGCGATCAGCACGACGCCGCAGACAACATTTGCCAGCCCCGTGAGCTGGCAGATTTCCGCGCCTGATACCGTGCCCGACTGGTCGGCGGTGTGCCTGTTCTTTGCGCGGGAGTTGCAACCTACGATCCGTGTGCCGGTCGGGTTGATCCAGTCGACCTGGAGTGGTTCGAATATCCGTCCGTGGATCAGCGCACCGACGTTGCACGCCAACGGTGGCTATGAGCCTGCCCTGGGTGTTCTCGCGGCGTACGCGCAGGATCCGGCGGCTGGGCAGCGGCAAATGGCCGGTGCTTGGGAGCAGTGGTGGCGGGGCGCCTCAGGGGACGAGGCCGGAGCCGAGCCGTGGAGCGCGAAGTCCAGTGGGAAGTGGCGCCAGGCGCCCGCGGCCCTCGGCGATTGGCGTAGCTGGGGTGTGCCTGAGTTGCAGGCGTTCACAGGAATGGTGTGGTTTCGCACGGAATTCAAACTGACTGCTGCGCAAGTGAAATCACTGAAGCAAACGGTCACATTGACGTTGGGTAAAATCAACCAGGTCGATGAAACCTGGCTGAACGGCCATGCCATCGGCAACACCTTCGGTTACGAAACTCCCCGCGCTTACGAGCTGCCGTCCACCCTGCTGCATGCCGGCACCAACGTGCTCGTCGTCAACGTACTCAGTACCTATGGTGTTGGTGGATTGTTGAGCGGCGGTCCGGACCGGGCAATACATCTGCCCAACGGCGACACGATCCCACTCAACGGTCCCTGGCAGTATCGCATCGTGCCGAAGAATCTCGGCGACCCTCCGCGGGCACCCTGGGAGTCCGTCGGCGGCCTGACAACCATCTACAACGCAATGATCGCCCCCCTGGGCCCCTACGCCCTACGTGCCGCGCTCTGGTATCAAGGCGAATCCAACACCTCCGAATGGCAGACCTACCAGGGCCTGCTCAGCAGCATGATGCACGACTGGCGCCGCCAGTTCGGCTCCGATCTGCCATTTCTGATCGTGCAGTTGCCTGATTTCGGTCCCTACGCCGCGGCGCCGTCCGAGTCCGAATGGGCCGGGTTGCGCGAGGCGCAGAGACTGGCTGTGAAAAACGATCCGCACGCCGCCCTGGCAGTCACCATTGACATTGGAGAACCCCACAATCTGCACCCGACCAACAAACAGGACGTGGCGAAGCGCCTGTTCCAAGCGGCGCGTCACATCGTCTATGGCGATTCGACGCCGCCATCCGGCCCGACTCCCGTGCGCGCGATGCGCAACGGTCAGGAGATCACCGTTGAGTTTGGAGACATCGGCAAGGGCCTGGTGGTGTATGGCCACGCTCAACCCATCGGCTTCGAGGTTTGCGGCGACGAGCCCGGTAGCTGTCGGTTCGCCGCGGCCCGACTGGCAGGATCGCAGGTGAAAGTGACATCAGAGGCGGCCGCAACTCGCGTTCGCTATCTTTGGGCCGATAGTCCCATTTGTACGCTGTTTGATCTGTCCGGCGTACCGGTTGGGCCGTTCGAGCTGAAGCTGCAGTAACCTATTGGCGTCCACCCGCCTGTTCGGCGGCAGTGGTGAATGCCTGCAGATAACTGCGCTCGATCCAGATCGAGTAGCCATCGTTCAGCTTCCGCAGCACGGCCGGGCAGTCGAACAGGGTCGTTCTTGCGCAATCCCGCTCGGCCAACAGCCGATCAACGTCGACACAACTTGCCAGCAGCCTGGATGCGGACGGGCCGCTCAGATGAAACTCACGCCACTTGCCCGTGACTTCGGTAACCGCAAACGTCGCACTTGCCAGAAGGCTTGCAGGCGGTGAGCCAATGACCAGCCAGCGATCCGCGGCAATCTGTAGAGCTTCCACGTCCACCGGGAGTTGTGCGGAAGGTTGGAATCCAACCAGCTCATGAACTGGTTTCGCCGGCAGGAGGTTCATTGGCGCATCCTCTCACCCGTGGAGTCATAGTGGACCGGCGATGAGACTTTGACCGCCGTATCGCCATCCCGCACAGGATCCCTGGCTACGAGCTCGGTGCCTTCCGCAATCGACCGCGCGATGAGGGCGAGTCCGATCCATTCATTCAGCGCGGGGCTGTAAGTGCTGGAGGTGATGAATCCGCAGGGATGGTTCGAGTCGGCACGGGTGGTTATTTGCGCGCCGCCCAGAAACTTCGCGCCGGGAGCGGCCGCGCGCAAGCCCACCAGGCGGGGGCGGTTCGCTTCGTGGAAAGCGGCTCGCCGCAGCAACGGGCGGCCCACGAAATCATCGTCGCGTTTCATCAGACCCTGCATTCCCAGGTCAAAGGGCGTCGTCTGACCATTCAACTCGGAGTGGGTCAGATAGCCCTTTTCGATGCGCAGAGTGTCCAACGCCTCCAGGCCATACGGCCGCAGGCCGCAAGCGATGAGTTTCTCCCACACCGGTGCCGCTACTTCGGGGTTGCAGTGGATTTCGAAACCCAACTCACCGGAGAAAGTGGCACGCATGACCAGCAGACCGGCGCCCGCGAAATGGCCGGTGCAGAAATCCATGTGTTTGAGTGCGCCCACGGCCTCGCGAGACTCAACGTCCAACGTTTCAAGGACGCAGCGGCGCGACTGAGGGCCTGCAACGGCAATGACCGCCCATGCGTCCGTGACGTCTGTCAGGGCAAGCTGCGCGTGCGCCCAATCGGTGGCTCTGTAGAACTCGAATTGGCTGAGCATGTGACCGGCATGTCCGGTACTGGTGGTTACGCGGAAGCGATCCGGAGCGAGCCGCAGGATCAAGCCGTCGTCGAGGACCATGCCGTCCTCGCGCAGATTCACACCATACCGGCTGCGGCCCACCTTCAGGGTGCTGGCCTTTGTCATGTAAACGAAGTCGAGAAACGCCGCCGCGTCCGGGCCGCAGATTTCAATTTTTCCCAAGGTGGATGCGTCAGCGATGCCGCCGACGTTTCTGACGCGCGCGGCTTCCGAAATCGCGGCCACCGCCGGATTGTCACCGTTTTCACGGTAGAAGCGGGGCCGTTGCCAAAGCCCCATGGACTCCATCACGCCCCCGTTACGGACATGCCAGTCGTGCAGGGGCGTTCGTCGCTCAATTCTCAGTGTGGGGCCGTGCTTGAGGCCGGCCAGAGAACGCATGGTGACCGGGTGGTAGGGCTGGCGCAGCCGGCTCGTTCCGACATCGCCCAGTGTCCTACCCTGCAACTCGCCGACGATCGCCGCGCCCAGCGCCCCTGAAAGCCGAGCCTGGTCGGTACCGAAGCCAAGAGCGGTGTAGCGTTTGGCGTGTTCGATGTCTGTGAAGCCTTCCTCCACCGCAGTGCGCAGGTCGGCGACGGTGACGTCGTTTTGGAAGTCGACGAATTGCCGCTTTTCCGCGGATCGCGCGCAATCGGCGCGCCAGAAAGGCTCCAGCGCCGGAGCGGGATCGCCGGTTGCCGCCTGCGCGTCGCCACCGGCCGGCGCCCCAAGCGCGCCCCCAATCACCGCCCCAATCTCAAACACCCCATCGGCCGCCCCAACAGACACCCGCCACGCCGGCTGCTCATCTGCCACGAACGCCGCAATCCCCGGCAAGTACTTGCGCACCCCGCCATCGTGCGTGGCTGCATGCATCGCCGGCGTCCAACCGCCACTCATCAGAATCGCATCGCACGCTATGACCCGCGATGACCTGGCGCCCGAGCGCGCAGCAACCTGAGCTCCGGTGACCGTAGCGCCGCCGCTGGCGGCAATCACGGCATGGTGTGTCAAGCACTCGGTTCCCGACCGAATCAACTCTTCGCGCGCCGCGGAGTCCACACCGCTTCGCGAATCAACAACCGCACGTACCTGAATCCCAGCCGCTTGCAAACGTCGCGCCGCAGAATAGGCGCGATTGTGGTTGGCGAATATCACGACCGACTGTCCAACCTTGACCCCGTAGCTTGCAAGAAAGCGCTCTGCGGCCCCCAACAGCATCACTCCAGGCCGGTCATTGTCAATGAACGCCAGCGGCCGCTCCGTCGACCCCATGGCAATGACAAACGTCCCAGGCCGAATCCGATACATCGCGTTTCGGCCCGGGAGTCCGCCCGGCTCGGCGTGCGCAATCACCTGTCCGCCAGCGCTTCCCACCACCGCAGTATCCATCATCGTTCGGACGCCAAGCCTCGCCAACTCGGCAACTACGGTCTCCACCCACCTGGTCGCAGGCTGACCCTCAATGGTGGCGTCTTCAAACTCCAACTCGCCACCGAATACCGGTTCACGTTCGCAGATCACTACACGTGCACCCGCCCGCGCGGCTGCACGTGCCGCCACCAAGCCAGCCGCGCCACCGCCCGCAACGAGCACATCGCAACTCAGGTGCTCGACCGATGCCGGCGGCAGATTGCAGGCCCCTGGCGCCGCGCCCAGACCCGCCAGTGACCTGATGAGTCCCTCGTAGGAACGCCAGGACGGCCAAATGAACGTCTTGTAGTAAAATCCGGCGCTGAACAGCCCGCCGCCAGCCTGCAACAACGACGCCACGTCGTAACGCAGTGATGGCCATCGATTTTGGCTCCGCACAGTCATCCCGTCTTGCAGAACCAGTTGTGTTGCCGGGACATTCGGAATCACCTCGGGATCCGTGCCCACAGTAAGCAGCGCGTTGGGTTCTTCCGGACCTGCGGTCAAGACACCCCGAAGGCGGCGTGCTTTGACGCTACGCCCCATGAGCTTGATGCCGGCAGCGAGGAGGGCGGATGCGGCCGTATCGCCCTGTTGCGCTTCAAACTGGCGCCCATCGAAGCTGAATCTCAGTCGGCCATCCGTCAGTCGTGAGCCGCTGCGGGTCATTTGCTCGCTCCATTGACTGCGGGCAGCGCGGCCACGCGCAAAACCGCTCCGGTGGATGGATTTCGCTCAACCAGCAGCCACGTCCGGCAGCCATGCACGTGCTGCCAATACTCAACACTCAGCTCGAGGCTGTCCACGCGCAGGTAAACCCTGGCGAATTCGGATGACGTCACGTTGGCGCGGGTCTTGCGAAACTCAAACTCCTGCAGCTCGCGCGCACCGCAGAATGGACAATGCAGTTGGCTCATACCCGCCTCGTCCTCATAGCCGCACCGGAAAGGGGCCACCGCCGGACTCGTCGAGCATGTGGCCGGTATCGAAACGCGACAGGGCGTAGGCTTTGATCAGATCCGGAGCTGTCCCGGTCGCTACGAAGGTGGCGAAGGCGGCGCCCGATGCCGGTATTGCCTTGAAGCCGCCGTAGCACCAGCCTGCGTTGACAAACACGTTGTCATATCTGATCCGGTCCATGATGGGGCTGCCATCCATGGTCATATCGTTGGTGCCGGCCCACTGGCGCAGGATCTTGACCCCACCGATCCGGGGCAGCAACTCCACGGCACCGGCCACGACATCTTCCAAGCGGTCCCAACGGCCTTCGCGGGTGTATGACGGAAACCCGTCGAGGTGGCCGCCCATGACGAGCCCGCCCCGATCCGACTGCGCAATATAGGTTTCGCCGTGGCCGGGGAATATAAACACCAGCACGGTATTCAAGAGCGGTTTGATGGGCTCGGAGACCATGGCCTGCAGCAGGTGCGTTTCGATCGGCAGGGGCGTGTCCAGCATCGTGCCGATCATTCCGGTGTGTCCGGCGGTGGCGAACACAATGCGGTCTGCCTTCACGTAGCCCTTGGTTGTCTCAACACCGACCGCTCTACCGCTCGACGTGTCGACACCTGTCACTTCGCAGTCTTCGATGATGTCAACGCCGTGTGCCGCCGCGGCTCTCGCGTAACCCCACGCAACGGCATCGTGGCGTGCCGTTCCACCGCGACTCTGAACCAGCGCGCCGACGATATCGAAGCGCCTTGGAGTGTGTATTGCCAACTCAGGGCAAAAACGGGCTAACGCGGCGCCGTCCATCAGCTCCGCATCGATGCCTGCAAGCCGCATGGCATTGCCGCGCCGTGCCAGCCTCCCCATGTCATCGTCTGACAGCGCCAGGTCAACTACTCCGCGGGGGCTGTACATCACGTTGTAATTCAGGTCACGCGACAGCGTCTCCCAGCGCTTGAGCGAGTCCTCGTAGAAGTAATGGTTTTCCGGCAAGAGGTAGTTCGATCTGACCACCGTCGTATTGCGGCCGACATTGCCGTAGCCGACGAGCCGCTTTTCCAACACCGCGATCCGCTTCAACCCATGGTCGCGGGCAAGGTGGAAGGCGGTCGCAAGACCATGGCCGCCGGCGCCAACGACGACTACGTCGTACGCGGGCTGCAAGCGATGGCCGCCCCACAACGGCCGCCAGAATTGCCGGCCCGACAGGCGCGCCTGCAAGAGCGCCAGGGCCGAGTAGCGGGGCTGAAATTGGCCGTTTCGCGCGCTCATCGGGGCAACGGTAGCTCCATACAGCTCTGTACGGACAGTAGTGTATAGTAACTGCCCATGAGATCCAAAGACAAAGCGCCGGCCATTGGCCGCCAGGGCTGGCTCGATGCCGCCCGCGCCATCCTCATTCGCGATGGCGTTGCGGGTGTGAAGGTGGACCGGATTGCGCGGCGCCTGAAGGTGACCCGCGGTGGCTTCTATTGGTTTTTCAACAGCCACAAGCAGTTGCTGCATGCACTGCTCGAGGACTGGGAACAGCGCAATACCGAGTGCTTCGAGTCGGTGCTGCGGGAGTCAGGGCGCAATGGCATGGCGGAGTTCCAGGCCCTGGTGGATATCTGGCTCAATGAGAAGCTGTACAGCCCCGCGTGGGACGCGGCGGTGAGGGATTGGGCCCGCGTGTCGGCGAAAGTTGCGAATGCCGTGCGGCGTACCGATGACATTCGAATCGACGTGCTGCGCCAGGTGTTCCTCGATATGGGATTCGAGGCGGCGGAGGCATTCGTGCGCGCCCGGGTCTGCTACTTCCACCAGGTGGGCTATTACGCTCTTGGCGTGCGCGAGTCACGCGAAGAGCGTTTGAACCTCATGCCTCTTTACACTCGCGTATTGACAGGTCGCTAGCGCACCGCTGCGACAATAGTCACTTCAACCTTGTAGCCCGGCGAGACCATGGGTACCTGGCCCGTGGAACGGGCAGGCGGGTTCTCCCGGTCAATCCACGCTTCCCACAACGCATTGAAGGCGGGAAAGTCGGCCATGTCAGCCAGCCAGACCGTCGCCTGCAGCATGTGGGACTTGTCGCTTCCAGAGGCCGCGAGCATCTTGTCAATGGCCTCGAATGTTTGCTGGGTCTGTTCCTTGAAGGGGGCCCCTTCGGTACCGACTTGCCCGGCAAGGTAAACCAGGCCGCCGTGAATCACGGCCTGTGACATGCGGGACGATTTCTGCAGTCTCTTGATGGTCATTGTGGCGTGCTTGGGTGACTTCGGTGAGCCGCCGAGTTTACACCAAAGACCCGAGCTCATTAATATTGGCGCGGGCATTCGATAGTGGCCAGCACCCTCAACATCCTCGCCGCGCTACTGATTGCCGTCGGGCTGGTCGGCGCGATTGTGCCCATGCTGCCGGGCATCCCCTTGATCTTCGGCGGCATCTGGCTGATCGCTGCGGTCGATCACTTCCAACATCTGGGTATCGGCTGGCTGCTCGGCATCGCAGCCGTCGGCGCTGTTGGTCTGCTGATGGATCTGATCGCAGGCGCGTTGGGCGCGAAGCGTGTCGGAGCGAGTCCGCGTGCCGTGTGGGGTACTTTGCTGGGGACGGTGGCGGGTTTGTTTTTCGGACTACCCGGCTTGTTGCTGGGGCCTTTTATCGGCGCGTTACTGGGTGAGCTGGCCGCCGGAAATAGCGTGCTGCGATCGGCTCACGTGGGCGCGAGTACCTGGCTGGGTCTGATTTTCGGCACCCTCATCAAACTCGTGGCATCCGTGATGATGTTGGCGATGTTTGGGGCGGCGTGGTGGTGGAATCGCGCGCCCTGACGGGTGTCAGGCCATTACGTTGATGAGAGTACCGAGTGTCTGATTGGCAATCTCGAGTGCTTTCGCGGACGCCTCGACATTGAGCTTCTGTTGGCCGGCGTCGATCAAAGGGGCCGTGGGGTCGGCACCGCTGGCGACCGCTTGCGCGTCCTGTGCCATGTTGGCCATGCCGCGGGAAATGCCGAGCTGCGCATATTGCAGCGCGCCGCCACCGATTCCAGAGATGCTGCTCATAGGGTGGACACTACCGGATTGCCACCCGCCGCGCCGCCGAGTGGCTCACACGAGGATGCGACATAACGCTAGGACGGGTCGGAGCGGTAATTCCAGAATTTCGGCAGCGCGAGGCTCGTCGCAATCACCGCGATCATGCAGGTCACCCCGCCGGTCCACAGGCTGAATCGCACGCTGCTCAGGGAAGCCACCCAGCCTGCCCGCGTATTGCCGAGCAGTGGACCGCTCATATAGGAAATCATCGCAATACCCGCGAGCCGGCCGCGCAGGGTGTTGGGTACGGCGTGGTTCCAGATGATGCCGCGGAACAGGCCGCTGATCATGTCCGCGCCGCCCGCCATCACAAGACACAGCACCACCAGGAAGGGGGTGGGTGCCAGCCCGGCGCCCAGGACGAACAGGCCCCATCCGGCCGCCGCAATGACCACCACCCGACCCTGGCGCTGAATCCGCGAGCTCCAGCCGCTCAGCAACATTGCGATCAGGCTGCCGATGGCCATGGACGAGAACAGAACCCCGGTCATACGCGCATCGCCCCATTGCAGCGACAACGCCGGAAACAGGGCGACCGGAAATGCAAACAACATGGCGGCAATGTCAATCAGGTACGTGCCAACCAACTCCGGCTTTGACAACGCAAAACGCACTCCGAGCTTCGCATCGGTCAACGGCGAATGGGCCTGAACTTCGGGGTCCGGTGTCCGCCGCATGAGCGCGACGCACGTCATCGCGCCGCCGAACGACACAACGTCGAAAAGGTACGCTCCGGTCAATCCAAACGCCGCAATCAACACGCCGCCCAACAGTGGCCCGGCAATCGCTCCTGCAGAGCCGCGGAATCCGCTCAACGCACCCGCAGCGGCATACTCCGACGGGTCCACCAGCTTCTGTGTGACCGCTTCCATGGCGGGTGTGTGAAACGCGGAGATGGCTTGCAGCAGGGCGACCAAGACGAAAATCGCCGCAAGCGATGGATGGGGCAGCAGGCTGTTCAACAACAGGAGTGCGACGACCACCGCCATGGCGGCTTCGGATGTGAGCATGAGCCGGCGCCGATTGATGCGATCGGCGTAAGCACCTCCCAGCAGCCCGAACAGCAGGACCGGGGCTAGCTGTGCCAGACCGAGCGCCCCGACCCAGGCATTGGAGCGGGTGAGTTGGTAGACCTGGTACGGGACCGCCATGTAGCTGACCATGCTGCCCAGGAAAGAGATGAGCTGGCCGATGAAGAGCAGGCGGAAATCACGGTGTCGTTTGAGCGGGCCAATGTCGATGAGCATGTGCGATGATACGTAAGTCGGCAGGGGAAGCTGAGCGATTCAATTGTGAAGTATCTGTCACTCATCTGGTCAGGTATCTGGCGCAAGCCCGGCCGCACCATCCTGATCTTTCTTCAGGTAAGTGTCGCTTTCGCACTGTTCGGTGTCCTGCAGGGCATGAAGAGCGGCGTCGAGCATGTCGTGGCACGAACCCGCGCCGATCTGCTGCTGGTTCACGGAAACCTGAGCATCATCGATCCCTTGCCACTGGGCCTGCAGAAACCGATCGAATCGGTTCCCGGTGTGAAGGTTGTGGCGCCGGTGGAATTGTTTCTGGGTACTTATCAAAACGTCAGCGAGAAGATAGTCATGGTGGGCGTGCGGCCGGATGAGGGCTGGCTCACCGCATTTACCTACAAGGTGTCGCCCGAACACGCCGCCGCATTCAAAGCCAACCGCACGGGCACCCTGGTCCGCACCAAGCTTGCGGCCAAGTACGGCTGGAAAGTCGGCGACCGCATTCCGCTCAAAACCTCGGTTGCCAAAATGAACGGCTCAACCGACTGGACCTTCGACATGGTCGGTACGTATGACGATGACGATGTTGGGGGAGGGGACAGTGTCATCCTGGTCAACTACGATTACTTGGATCAGGGCCGGGCGCTGGGCAAGGGCACAGTCAGTCATTTCAAAGTGTCCGTGAACGATCCGCGCCAGGCGGTGAGCGTTGCCGATGCCATCGACCGGCGCTTCGCCAACTCAGCCAGCGAAACCAAGACCGAATCGCTGCGCGAGCTGGCGCAGTCGCAAATGCAGTCGATTGGCGATCTGAACTTCCTGATTCGCGCGATTGTGGCCGCGGTCCTGGTGGCCCTGCTGTTTGCGACCGCGACCATGATGATGCAATCCATCCGCGAGCGCACCCCGGAGCTGGCGGTTCTCAAAACACTCGGCTTTACGGATGGCACGGTGTTCAGTTTCATTCTCATTGAATCGGTGCTGATCTTTGTGACCGCCGCGGTGTTCGGTTTGATGCTGGCCTGTATTGCGTTTCCGCTCGCAGCGCGGTTCGTACCGGGATTGTCCATGCCCTGGGAGACAGTGGCGGTCGGGTTGGGATTCGCGGCCGGGGTAGCCTTGATCAGCGCGTCGGTTCCGGCGTTACAGGCCGCGCGCCTGAACATTGTCAACGCTCTGGCCGCCCGGTAGACGTCGCATGAATTTTTTCCGCCAGCTCCTCGCCATCCTGCGTGTCAACCTGTCGGGCCTGCCGCAGCGGCTGGGCTCGAGTCTCACCATTCTCGTCGGTGTGACCAGCGCCGTGGGTGCGTTGGTCGCCATGTTGGCCATGGGCACGGGTGCCCGTGAGCAGGAGCAGGCGACAGTCAGTGCCGGCCGGGTCGTTCTGACCACCGCGGGCTCGGGCATAGGTCAGGGCAATATCACCGAGGACGAAGCGGGCGTGATTCTCGGGCTGCCGGGTATCCGGAAGAACGCGAAGGGCGAGCCGATCGTGGCCTTTGAGGCTATGGTGCCCATTCAAGGCCGCCGCCAGGTCACCGGTGTGAAAATCTACTTTCCCCTCGTCGGTATCACGCCGAATGTGCTCGAGCTGGCGCCGGAGACTCATTTCACGGCGGGCCGGATGTTTCAGCCGGGCTTGCAGGAGCTCATAGTGAGCAATCCCTGCCGCCGTCAATTTGTGGGTTTTGAATTAGGCGATCGCCGCCCCTTGCACGGCAGTGACTGGACCATTGTCGGCCTGTTTGACCGGGCGTCATCGCAACAGTGCGTCGTTTATGCCGACGCCAAGACATTGATGACCCTACTCAAGCGGACTACCTACTCCACTGTGTCGATCTTGCTGAATTCACCGTCGGATTTTGCCGTATTGCGCGATGCCGTCAAAGCGAACCCGACGTTGCATCTCGACGTCCAACATGAAGCCGACGCCATCGCGGATGCATTCAAGGAATTGAATGCCGTCCTCAATTTCGTGAGCTTCTTTGTCGGTACCATCATGGCTGTCGGGGCCACCTTGGGGGCCGTGAATTCCCTGTACGCCATTGTCGACTCGCGGCGGCGGGAGATGGCCACGCTGCGGGCGATCGGTTTCAGCGGCGCTGCGGTCGTGGTGTCGGTGCTGATTGAATCCATATTGCTGGCGCTGCCCGGTGCGGTGCTCGGGTCATTGGCCGCGTGGGTGCTGTTCAATGGCCTGGCGGCCAGCCCCTTCGGGTTCAGCTATCAACTGGCGGTCACGCCGCCGCTCGCTGTGATCGGAGTCGAGTGGGCCCTGGTGATGGGGCTGCTCGGCGGGTTGTTGCCCGCGCTGCGGGCCGCTAGGATGCCCATTACTACAGCCCTTCGAGCGACCTGAAATGCCGCAAATCAACGGCAGTTGCTACTGCGGAAACATCCGCCTGGACGTTTCGC
This sequence comes from Pseudomonadota bacterium, assembly GCA_018241505.1. Lineage (GTDB taxonomy): Bacteria > Pseudomonadota > Gammaproteobacteria > Steroidobacterales > Steroidobacteraceae > 13-2-20CM-66-19. Next base: position 86,012 of record JAFEDS010000038.1, read on the forward strand.
TCTCGCGCGCGCTGTCCGACTACACCCCGCGAGCCTGCGACTGCGATTTCTGCCAGAAGCACGCGTCCGCGTACGTGTCGGATCCTCGCGGCTCGTTGCGCATCCGAATCGAGAACGAAGCCGAGGTCAGTCGCTTTCGACAAGGCAGCAATACGGCGGAGATGCTCGTTTGCCGTACCTGCGGTGTCCTGACAGGGGTGCTGTATCGCGACGGCGATAGGTTGTTCGGCACGGTCAACGCCAGGGCCCTCGACTGCAGAGCCTCCTTCGGCGAGCAACAGAGTGTGTCGCCGAAGTCGCTGTCAGCGGAAGTAAAGGCACAGCGCTGGCGTGATATCTGGTTTGCGGATGTCGCCGTTACCAGATCCCGCCTAGAGCAACCGTGATAGCCTCACCGTTCACGCCACCCGCCGCGTCAGTGCACAGAAACGCAATGACCTCCGCCACTTCGCGCGGCTCCAACACCCGGTTCTGCGGATAAATGGCGGCGCGCTCCCGCCAAACCTGATCGACGGGGACATTGCGCCGCTGGGCTTCTGTCTGCGCGGATCGCTCAGCCATGGAAGTACGGACCCAACCTGGCAACACGGCGTTGGAAGTCACTCCGAATGGTCCAGCGTCCTGTGCGACAGCGCGTGCGAGTCCGATAACACCATGCTTTGAAGCGGTGTAGGCGCTGCCACTTCTCTCGGCCTTCTCTCCTGCCGTTGAGCTCGTATAGACGACGCGCCCAAAGCCGCGTTTGCACATTCCACCCACAGTCAACCGCGTCAATTCAAATGGCCCATCGAGGTTGATGCGCATTGTTTCGCGCCACACTTCGGGGTCCTGCTCCCAGACCAGGCGCTCGTGAGCGGAGCCGATGCCGTGATTGACCACGAGCAGATCGATCGGTCCGAGCCGCCGCTCGGTTTCGGCGACGGCCAGGGCGCAACCGGCCGCCGTCCCCAAATCCGCAACCACGTACTCCAGCCCCACCGCCGCCAACTCCGCATCATTGCGCGAAACAGCCATCACCCGAGCGCCAGCGGCGGCGAGCAGCAGCGCTGCTTCGCGCCCGATCCCACGGCCGGCCCCGGTTACGAGCCCCACACGTTGTTTCATCAACCCCCCTCGAGTCCGGAACGCCGTGTTCTGTCGTGACATCTAATGCTGTGAGAGGCCCCACAACCGTACCTCACGGGAACACCATGAATACATTCTACCGCTCGTCCCTCTGTTTCTTCGCATTCGCCACCGTTGCCTGGGCGGCTGAAGGTCCCACCGACCCGCAGATCGCGGCCATTGTGGTGACCGCCAACCAGGTGGATGTGGATGCGGGAAATCTGGCGCTGAAACACGCCCAATCCAAGGAAGTGAAGGAGTTCGCGCAGCTCATGGTCACCGATCATAGCGGCGTCAACAAGTCCGCCACAGAGCTGGTGCAGCGCCTGCACGTCACCCCGGAGAAGAGCCCGACCAGCGAGAGCCTGCAGAAGGGGGGAGACGACAACCTGGCGGCACTGAAAAAGGTCAGCGGCGCCACCTTTGACAAGGACTACATTGCTCACGAGGTGGCTTATCATCAGGCCGTGCTCGATGCCGTCGACAAGACCCTGATTCCGAGCGCGCACAACGCGGATCTGAAGGCGCTGCTCGTCAAAGTCCGGCCGGCGTTTGTGGCACACCTGGAAATGGCCAAACAGATGCAGTCCAAGCTCGGCAAGTGACTGAGGCGATCATGGAGCACAGCGCGGTTGCGGTCGGCGACGACTTCTCGATAGCGAGGCACATCGCCGCCGGCGACCGCGTTGCATTTGAGGCGCTGATGCGCCGTCACAATCGAAGGTTATACCGGCTCGCCCGGGCAACATTGCGCGATGGTGCCGAAGCGGAGGATGCGCTCCAGGAGGCTTATCTGCAGGCATTCCGTTCCATCAGCCAGTTCCGCGGCGATGCCGCGTTGTCGACGTGGCTGTCGCGGTTGGTGTTGAACGAGTGCTTCGGCAGGATCCGGCGCCGCGATCGCCGTGAGAATGTGATTCCCATGGTCAGCGCGAACAACGAGGCGGCTCGATCCTGCGTGGACGAGTCCGAGGCACCGGATGCCGCGCTGGCACGGGCCCAGGTGCGAACTGTGTTGGAGCGCAGAGTGGACGAGCTGCCGGACAGCTTCCGGGCGGTTTTTGTCATGCGCTCTGTGGAAGACCTGAGTGTGGCTGAGACCTCGGAGCTGCTGGGTATTCCCGAAGAGACCGTGCGAAGCCGGCATTTCCGCGCGAAGAGCCTGCTGCGCGCCGCTCTCGAAGCGGAGTTGGGACGCGCCGAAGGGACTCTGTTCGAGTTCGGCGGTGAGCATTGCGATCGGGTGGTGGCGGGAGTCTTAGGCCGCCTCGGCTGAGGCGTTGCGGTACATGTGAATCGCCTCCGCAAAGGAATGCGCGGATTCGTCGGCGGCCGCAACCGTGTCAACACTCGACTCGGTCATCATTCCCGGAAAGAAGGCCGTGACAATCCGCACCTTCGGCAGTCTTGCGCGGATGCCTTGAATCAACGCGGTTGCGCGGTGCCTTTCCTCGCAGGGATACGCACTCACAATATAGATCATCGCAATGCTTTCCGGTTTGGCCTCGGGAGGCGGAGCCTGCAAGTCTTCAATGGACAAGTGCCGGGCATCGACTTTATCGTCACGCAGAATGCGTACGAGGATCTCGGTAGCGAGATCGTCAGCAGTGGTTCCCAACCCTACACCCAGGACAATCGAATACGGCGGCACATCCAGAGGGCCTTGCCAACGCCCCGTGCGTTCTTCGCGCAAGGTCCGTAACTGACGGCCGAGACTGCTTCCGGCGCTGCTGCGCCACTTGCGCAGCCAGCCGCGCGGCTGGCCGAGCAGCTCGCCGATCACCGCCGTGACGGCTGTGCGTACCTTGGCCTGTTGATCATCGCTGATGGTGCCCGTACCGAAGTCGAGGCGGGCGAGGTGAATTGCCGGCATCAACACAATGTCGCAGTAGGCGGCAAAGGTGTTGCGTTTGAGGAATTCACGCGCGCGGGCAATGATCTCCGCGGAGTCTCCGGACAGGGCGCGCTGATAGAACCCTTCCGCCATGGTGAGGGCTTGCGTGTCGCCCAACAGGATGTCCAACAGGCTGAGCGCCTTGATGTGCCGGCCCGCAACCAACAGGCAGACGGTGAGGGGAGTCGACAGCAGCAGGCCGACCGGGCCCCACAGCCAACTCCAGAAAATGGCCGCAATAATGACTGACAGGGGTGACAGGCCGGTGGTATGGCCATAGAGCTGGGGTTCCACCAGTTGTCCGGCCACCAGCTCCACAAAAATGAACAAGCCGATGGTCTCAATTGCCAATGACCAGCCTGGATCGACGGCGGCTGCCAGCATCGCGCAGAAGAGCGCGGCTATCCAGACACCGACATACGGGACAAAACGCAGCAAGGCCGCCAGGGCCCCCCAGACAATGGCCTGGGGTAGTCCCAACAGGGCGACGCCCAGCCAGATGGCAGCGCCCACACCGAAGTTGACGGCGAACTGCGAGACGAAGAAGCGGGACAGACGCTCACCGGCGTCGTTCAAAGCAAACGTGGTCAGCCGGATATCCGTGACGCCCGCCAGCCGGATGACCCGGTCGCGCAGACCTTCGTGTTCCAACAGCGCAAACACCAGTACGACGAGTACGACACCGGCAGTAGCGATGGGCCCCCAGACAGACTCCACCACCTTGCGGATGACGGTGAGCGGCTGGTCGGGGGGTTGATGGACTTCCACCGGAACCAGGTTGCTCGTGTCCGCCGAGCCGGGTGGCAGGAGCACCGGCGGTCTGATCACCGGCTCTTCCTTGGGAAGGTGCTGTTGGATGACCCGCCCGGCCTGTTGGGCGAGCTTCTGCAGTCCGCCCACCGTCAACTCGTCCACGGTGCGCAGTTTGGCCTGAATGGTCTCCTGGTACTGGGGAAGACTGACGGCCATTCGCACCACTTGAGTGCCGATCACCACCGCGAAGCTGGCGCAGGCGAGCACCAGGAGCAGGACGGCCGAAAGGGCGGAAAACGCCGGTCCCAGGCCGAGTCGCCGCAGCAGGCGCACCAGGGGATTGAGAGCCAGGCTCAAAATGACCGCCAGGGTGATGGGCACCAGCACATCCCGAGCGAAATAAAGCAGCGCCAGGATGGTGCCGGCCGCAATGATGCTCAGCGCCCGATGGATCCGGGGCGGCGTTCGCACCGGTTCGGGCCCGGAGGTGACAGGGGTACTCACCGGTGTTGTCGCAACTCCGCGTCGATTTCCTTTTCCGCCGCCAACCAGTCCTCGAGATCGTGGCCCGGCGCAAAGTTGCGTTGTTGAGCGCGCTTGTAAGCAGCCTCGGCGATCCGTTTCAGCCGGTCAGCCGCAGCATCGTTCAGGGGGATGAGGCCTGTGGGCACAGGGCCCGTCGGTGTCTGTGCCATTGTGCCACCTCGAGCGTGTCCGGAACCTTGCAGTTCCTGGACCTGAAGCGTCGCTCACTGGCGGCGGCTATGGCAAGTCTCGTGGCGGGGAGGGGGGCATCACCCCCGGCGGGCACCACTGCCGGGCCGGAGATGATGCTGGGGTAGCCGGTAGATTCAGATCGTCGTGCTGACCGTGTTCGTGCGGCCGCTCTCAACACCGTCCGCGGAATACGAAGTGACCGCGAAGTACCAGGTGCCCGAGGCCAGGCCTGTCACCGAGTAGGTCGCCAGTCCAGGGTTCGACACCTTGACGCTCTGCGACAGGTCATTCGGCGAAGTGCCGTAATACACCGTGTAACCAGCGAGGTTGGTGAGTGCCGAGCCATCGCTGTTCGACGTCGGCGGCATCCAGTCCAGGGTCGCTACACCGCTAGTGGGGACTGGCTTCACAGGGGTTGTCTTGGTGCCACCGCTGACGGCTGTGCCCGACCCCGAAGGCGGCGTCGTTGTCGCTGTCTTCGGTGGTGTCGTGGAGGCTACCGTCGCGGTCCCTGGCGAGCGGTTGATTATGCCGGTATTGGATTGCACCACTGCGGTCGTCGGATGAGACGAAGTGCCCGCGGCGCTGCTGCCGGAGCCCGACTCACCGCCGCAGGCGGCGAGGGTCAGTGTGGCGAGAGAGCATAGGAGGACATTGCGGATCATTAATCGCTACCCCGGTTGTACATAACGTTCGCCAGGGCAGCGTTTCGTCCCGCAATGGCACGGCCTCGTGGTCGCGCATCGCTGCGATCCGAATGACGACAAACATTGTTGCTTGCCGGTAACCCCGCTATCTCGTGCCTGTCACAGCTCGAGACCGGAGGCTTTGCGTCCCCGCCTTGCGACGGGTTTGCCCTTGCGTTGTGAGGCTAGTTAACCTCAGGAAAAAAGCGCCCGCAAGCGCGGACGCGCTGCGGTCGCGGAGTGTTAAATTCAGGTTTGAAGGATCGTGGCGAGTTGATTCGCCGTCCGCCGGCGCGGCATGGCCACGGATCTGTGGGCGTGGCCTCAACATCCCGGTTCCGCATTGCACACAGAGGCCCGAAAGCGTCGCCGGTTGGCGTCAAAAAATAATTTTCAGCCGCCGTTAATAGTGTGAGACGGATAACGTTGTGCGAGTAACTCTTTTCCCTCAATTGCCTGAGCGGGGTGGAAAACGCAGGACTAGTGCTTGGCGGTGACGCCTGCTTCCGCCGCAATCTCCTCGATCTTCTTCAAATGCACCCGCAGCGTCGGCAGCGTCTCCTTGGCAAAGGACTTCGCCTCCGGGTCCGTCCCGGACGCAATCTCCTTTTTGAACAGCGCTACCGTCTGCTCGTGAGCGCTGAGCTGGTCCTTGATGTAGGACTTGTCGAAGGTATCGCCGGTCAACACTTCGAGCTTGGCCTTTTTCGCCATCTGCGCCGCCCCCGAGTGGCCCGGCAGGTCCACGCTTTTGGTGGATGCAATCTCCTCGAGTTGCTTGTTGGCGGCCGAGTGGTCCTTGACCATCATGGCGCCGAAGTCCTTGACGGCCTGGCTGCTGCCTTTGCTCTCGGCCAGCTTGCCGGCCTCCACTTCGGCAATACCGCCCTCGGCGGCCTGTTTGAAAAAGTCCTTGTCAGGATTGTCGGCACTCCACGCGACTACCGGCAGGACGGCCATCAGACACGCCAGTGTCTTTATCATAGGTTAATCCTCCAATGCCCGGGTGTGCCCCGGGATCAGAGGATTCGAGCAATCGCCGTTCCCACCAGCCTCACTGCGCGGGCAGTCCGATCCGTTGTCGCAGGTCCTGGAAGCGCGCATCCGAGCGCAGGGAATCGAAGGTGGGGCGCAGCAGGATCGAGGGGTTGAAGCGCGACTCATACGCCCGGTCGAGCCAGGCGATCGCCTGGTCGCGTTGGCCGAGCCCGACATAGGCGAGCGCGATGTTGGATTGAGCGGACGCGTTCTTCTCGTTGCGCGCCAGCATGTCGGCCAGAATGGTGCCGGCTTCCTGCCTGCGGCCGCTGGCCGCCAGTGAGTACGCCAGGTTGGCATCGAATGCATCGGCGTGGCCGCCGATGGCAATGGCTTTTTCAAACTCCGCGATGGCTTGCTGGTGCCGCTTCTGCTGCTCGTAGGCCTGGCCGAGCTGATAGTGGCCCAGCGCGAAGTTGGGATCGAACTCCAGGGTGCGCAGGCTTTGACGCACCGATTCATCCAGCCGGCGCGCGATACACAGGGCATCGGCCAGGTCGGCGCTGATGATCAGCGACAAGGGGTCCTGGCTGTAGGCCGTTCGCAACTCGAACAAGCCGTCGTTGGTGCGTCCGGTGACCAACAGATGCCACGCGTACCATTGGTGCGCGGTGGCGTAGCCGGGGTTGAGCTGCAGGGCCCGCTGATACTCCTTCTCCGCCTCGTCCCACTTCCAGCCGTACAGGTCGAGGGACAGAGCGAGTGAGGTGTGGGCCTGCGCGAGATTGCCATCGAGAGAGACGGCCTTGATGGCCGCCGCATTCGCTTTCGCTGCCGCATCCTGGGGCGAGAGAATCCCATACTCCCAGTCGCCCGACAGGGCATAGGCGTCGGCCAGCCCGGAGTAGGCCGGAGCGTAGCTGGGGTCCATTTCAATGGCGCGATCGAACTCCTCAATGGATTTGTTGAGACCCTCACGGGTGCGCTTGTTCCAGAAATATCGTCCCTTGAGATAAGCCTCATAGGCTTCCGGGACCACGGGCCTCGACGCTTCCAACGCACGCAACTCCGGCTGGGTCAGGGTCGTGCCGATCTGCTGGACGATGGCGCCGGCGACGTCGCGTTGTAATGCAAGTGTGTCGCGTATGTCACCCTCATAGCTGTGGGCCCAGATGTGCTCGTCCGCTGGTACCCGGATCAACTGTGCCGTGATGCGCACACGATCGCCGACCCGCAGAACGCTACCTTCCACCAATGCCTCGACGTTCAACTCGCGCGCAATCTCGGTGAGGGATTTCGTGGTGGCCTTGTAGCTCATGGCCGACGTCCGAGAAATGACTCGCAGGGCACTGACCTGGCCCAGGTCGGTGATCAGCTCGTCGGTCATGCCGTCGGCAAAGAATTCCTGGGATGCCTCATTCGAGAGATTCTGGAAGGGAAGGACCACCAGGGAGTGGACCTTCGGTGACGGCGAAAAGCGGAACCAGGCAATAGCCATTGCGGCAATCAGCAGCAGGGCAATGCCGGACAGAAGCCACCACCGGCGCTGAGGTTGCAGTTGTACCGCGGGAGCTCCCTGCGACGCCCCAGCGGTCGATGTGCCCGCGTTTAGGGGGCCGGCAGAGTGCGTCGGCGATGCATCGGTTCCCGCGCCGGCGGTCGGTGATGAATCCACGCCCGCATCGGCGGCCGGCCCAACAAAACTGACATCCGCCAGGAACCGATACCCGCGCCCCGGGATGGTTTCAATAAATCGCGGGTTCTCGGACGAGTCGCCGAGCGCATCCCGGATCTTGCTGACCGCTTTGTTGAGGCCGTGATCGAAGTCGACAATGGTCTGCGGCCAGAGGGTGTTGTGAATTTCCGCCCGGGTGACCAGCTCGCCGGGACGTTCCAGCAACAGGGCCAGAACGCGGAACGGTTGCTCCTGCAAGCGCACTCGTTTGCCGGCCTTCGTCAGCGCACCGAGCTGCAGATCCGCCTCAAACACCCCAAAACGCAACCGCCTGGGCGGCTCGGTCAGTCTCTGCATGGGACGATTCGGCGGGGAGGCATCACCGAAAGCTCTTGAATATACGGCATTTTATAGAGGATGTACGTTACCGCGATAAAGGTCCTGCTGTCCATTGGGCTCTGTCCCGTTTTCGTCGAGGCTGCCGCGCCCCCAACAACTGCGGCCCGCGGGAGCCCGTAATGCAATCTGTTGAATCGGTAGGGCGCAATGAGCGCTTTGAATCGGTGGTTCGCCCACACTTGAAGGAGGTACGCAGCCTGGCGCGCGCGCTGACAAACAGTGGCCCTGACGCGGACGACGTCCTTCAGGAAGCGACTGTGCGCCTACTCAGGTTTATTCATGGCTATCGGGGAGGGGACTCGCGTGCATGGGTTCTGCGCGTTACCCGGAATACCGCCATCACCTGGATGCGGACCAACCGCCGGCGCAACCATGTTGCCCTGGGAAGCCGTCCCGAGGAGCCACTGCTGCCCGATCTGACTCCTGAGGCTGAAATTGACGAATGTGAAGATCTCTTTGCTATCGAGGCACGCCGCCGGGACGCCGAGGCCCTGCGCCGCGTGATCGGCACCCTCAACCGTGAGCAGCGGGAAATCGTCGTCCTCCGGGACCTGAATGGCTTTCAGTACAGTGAGATTGCGGCAGTCCTATGTATACCCATCGGCACGGTTATGTCGCGTCTGTCGCGGGCGCGGGCTGTTCTACAGGAGCGCCTCGCCAGCGAAGCGAGCGCGGCCTGATCCAGCGGGCTTCGTTATCATGCATGCATGTCAGAACAGGACACCGGTACGAGCCTCGATGTCGCGCGCCTGAACGCAAGTGCCGTTGAGCCGGAAATCCGGCGCATTGCCACGGTCCTGCTTCCGGTCTTCTACGACCAGCTCAAACACATCGCTCACCGGGCCCGTTCGCGCCTGGGAGGCAGTTACACGCTGCAGACCACCGCTTTGGTCCATGAGGCGTTTCTGCGACTGGGGCCCTCCCGGGGATTTGCCAACGAAACCCACTTTCTCAGGGCAGCCGCCCTGGCGATGCGCCATGCCCTGATCAACTACGCGGAGGCGCGCGTAGCGGAAAAGCGGGGCGGCGGCGGCGCGCACCTGACACTGTCCCAGGCGGCCGACTTCGCGGTTCAAACAGACGAGGGCCTGCTGGCACTGAATGCGGCTGTCGAGCAGTTGGGGATCCAGGAGCCCCGCCTGGCCGACGTGGTCGAATGCCGGTTCTTTGCCGGCTACAGCGAAGAGGATACGGCGCGGGTGTTGGGGATGTCTTTGCGCACTGTGCAGCGGGACTGGTTCAAGGCTCGAACCTGGTTGTATCGGGAGCTGGTCGGCACGACTTGATCGGCTCACTTCGGATTGGCGTCCTTCAGGGCTTCGAGCTGGCCGAGATCGAGGCTGCCAAGAGCGCTTTCCAGCGTCGCCATGTCGACTCCGTTGCCGGTCAGCTCGACTGCAAAACGCTTTGCCACAATTGTCTGCAGCTCGGCGTGGCGGCTGTGCGTGTCGTATTTCTCGTGGACCTTGTGGCCCCCGAGCATGACATCCTTTTCATAACCCGAATCGCTCTCGCTGTTGGTCGTCTGCGGCAGCGCTTCCGCCATTTCCATGAGACCTGAGACGGCGGAGGCATCGGCGATGGTCAGCTCCAGGCTCGAGCCGTCACTGCCTTGGTAGGTGCCGCGTGCGTTGGTTGCCTGCATTCCCAGGCCTTGTTTCGCTTCCCCGGCGGCATGGGTCCGGTCCATGCCGGCAAGCGAAGCCGGCAACATTCCTTTGAGTGTTTGAAAGTCGACGGGAGCGACGCGATGGCTGCCGCCGAGCGCGCCACCGAGGGCAGCAACCAGGCCGCCGACGGCCTGCCCGGCATCCTGAGGGGCGGCGGCATCGTTAGTGGCCGGCTTGCCGGTTCCGGCCTCGGCGTGCGTGGACTTTTCCATGGCGTCGCCTGCGGCCGCAACTTTCGACAGCGCGTTACCGAGGTCCTGTTTGCCTTTGTCATCCGTACCGAGCATGTTTCCCAACACATTGCCGACGGTGGCGGCCGCCTGCTCGCGTTCCGCGGCCTTGGTTGCTTCACTCGTTGGCATCAGGTGAGCGAGCGCACCGCCCGTGGCGATTCCAACTCCCCCTATGACCGCACCCAGCACAAATCCGAGCACAATGGTGCAGATCACGACCGTTGCCGTGTAGCCCGCGGCCTTCTCCTGCTTGCCGTGCATCATGATCGGCAAGCCCAGATACAACACATAGACGGCGTAACAGTCGGCAGCGAGCTGCAGCAGGGTGCTGAAGGCCGGCAGCAGGCCGAACAATGAGCCCACCCATGCGGGTGTGGCCGCATACGCGGCGGTTTTCACCGCCTGCCGCAAGTCCCGTACAGCGCCGAAAGTGGGCGCGAGCACGTTGATCACCAGGCCGACAATCAACAGTCCGATGAACGCGCCCACCAGTGTCATGACGAGCGACATCAGTCCGGTTATGACGGGCTGGCGGATCGTTCCTCCGAATGGCACGTGCACGCCAATCAGCGTTACGTGAATGAACGCGAGCACAGCGGCCAGTAAAGCGAGCGGGACTACGTAGGAGAAGTAGAGTTGTCCGATCGATGTGGGCTCGCGCTCAACAATCGGCCACTCGGTTTTTGGCGTCAGCACCATGTTCTTGACGCGTCCGATGAGTGCCGAGGTGCCGGAGTCGCTGTGGCTCGGGGTGATGCTGGGAGAATTCATTTGGATTGATCCCCTGTCGATGCTGCAGCCTGTTTACAAGGCAATACCGGACCGTGACACGGATCCCGCCACGGGGCCGGCGGCGCCGGGAATAAATTGCGGCCGGGGGCCGTCTTACCCTTCGTCAGACAGCCAGGATGAATGTGATGAGCATAATGCGAGGATTTTTGTGCATAGCCGCGGTGTTTGCGGTGTCCACCGCCATGGCGGACCCGGCGCCGAAAGGCGATGCCGCGCACGGCAAGGTCTTGTACCAGGGATGCGCCGCGTGTCATTCAATTGACGACAACGATCTCGGTCCGCGCCATCGCGGCGTCGTGGGCCGCAAGGCCGGAATCGTTGCGGACTACAATTACTCGCAGGCTCTCAAGGCCTCGGGCCTGACTTGGACCGAGGCGAATCTGGATAAGTGGCTGACCAATCCGAGTGCGTTGGTTCCCGGCACCAAGATGTTCTTCAAGATAGACGACCCGCAGTCGCGCGCGGACATCATCGCCTATCTCAAAGAGTTGAAATAACGGTCAGCCCTTCTTCGGCTGCCCCGGAGGCAACAGCGCCACAGCGGCTTCGCTCGTGAGATAGCGGAAGGTGAAGGACTCCTGCAGATACAGGTGTACCGCACTGTCCGTGTGGCTCGAATAGCCGATGGAGGTGTCCTGGCCGAGGGTCAGCTCGAAGTCACCCCCGCGTGCGGTCATGACGAAGGCGCCGGCGATGGCCGGCGCCCAGATGATGTCATCGTCAACGAGCCGCTTGACGTGCTCGAGCACCGGGTAGCCGTGATCGCTGGTTTCCGAAAGTGCGGTGTAGGCATCGGCGCCCAGCAGCACTTTGTAAGGGCCGTTGACACCCACGAGCCGCAGTTGGCTCAATGCTTGCGCGATCGCGTCGGGATAGTGACGAACCTCCGCGGGCAAAGTCATGACGGGATTGCTCGTCCCCTGGCTGATGCCGATGATTCCCGCAGCCGGATAGCCGCCGAAGATGGCATTGTCTTCAGCGAACGCGATCTTTTTCGCCGCTTCCTTGACCGGCTGCCAGTCGGAATCATTCGCGCCGCGCTCGACATCATCGATGGCGTCGCGACTGAGCTCGAAGGGTACCCGCAACTCAACGAGTGCCTTCGACTCACGCAAGCGGGCGGCGACACCGTCGCCGGGTGACGCAATCCCATGCAGATGACCGGTTCCCACCGCTGCGAGCGAAGTACCGCCGGGTGCCGGCATGTCCACGACACGCCGGCCGGCAAAATAGCGCTTCAAGGTGCGAGTCGCCTCTTCGGCGATTTGCGCCCAGGCGGCATCCGAAACGGGTGCAAGCTCGCGGTGCAGATTATTCATTCGGTTGTCCTTTCAGGGAGCCAATGCCGAGCGAGCCACCAGAAGGCGCGTCGCTGGCATGAGGGGGTGGGGGATCAGTTGCCACCGCGGGCGCCTCTGCGGCCGGCGCGTCGGCAACGTTGTCTAAAAATGTGGCCGTCGGTACAAAAAACAGGCAACCGGTCACCGCGGTGCTGAAGTCGAGAATGCGGTCATAGTTGCCGGCCGGGCGGCCTATGAACATGTTTTCCAGCATCTGCTCAACGGTGCGCGGCGAGCGGCTGTAGCCAATGAAATAGGTGCCGAACTCGCCTTTCGCGACGCTGCCGAAGGGCATGTTGTCGCGCAGGATCTTCACTTCCTTGCCGTTCTCTTCAATGACGGTCAGCGCGCTGTGCGCGCAGGTCGGCTTGGTGGCCTCATCCAACTCAACGTCGGAGAGCTTCCGGCGGCCGATGATGAGCTCCTGCTTTTCGGTCGACAGCGCGTTCCACGCCTGCAGATTGTGGAGATATTTCTGGACAATGACGTAGCTGCCGCCGGCGAAGGCGGCGTCCTCGGCGCCAATCAGAGTTGAGTCGGCCGCCAGTTGTCCGCTGGGATTTTCGGTTCCATCCACGAAGCCCATCAGGTCGCGGTCGTCGAAGTACCGGAAGCCGTGCACCTCGTCCACCGCGACCGCGGCGTCGCCCAGGTTCGCCGCAATCTGCATGGCCAGCTCGAAGCACAGGTCCATGCGCTTGGCGCGGATATGAAACAGCACGTCACCCGGAGTCGCCGGGGCGTGCCGCGGACCTGCGTGAAATTCCCGAAACGGATGCAGCTCCGCCGGCCGCGGCGAACCAAAGAGCCGGTCCCAGGCCTCGGAGCCAAATCCCATGATGCAGGAGAGGCCGGCCTCCACGTCCCTGAAGCCCACCGTACGGACCAGACCGGCCATATCTGCGCACAGGGCGCGCATGGCTGTGCGGCTGTCAGAACCCGGAGATAGGGTCACGACCAGGAAAATGGCGGCGCGGGAAAGCGGCGCAGTCACCGCTTGTGGGACTGCGGGGGTGGACTGGTCCATGGAGTACGATGACTGAACAGGATTGGCGCGAAGTATGGCAAAACCGCGCGGAACGGTCACGACCCATTCAGGCAGTCGCTTTCCGCGCTGCCAGCGTTACCACGCAGAGCAACCCGGCCAACATCCAGAATGCCGCGGGCAGACTGCTCAGTTTTGCAACGTAACCCACCGCAGCCGGGCCGACGAGAATGCCGGCGTACCCAAAGGTCGATATGGCCGCAACCGCCAGACCGGATGGCATCGCGGTTTGAGAACCGGCACGGCGAAACAACACGGGGACGATGTTTGATGCGCCCACCCCGATCAAGATGAATCCCAGCATCGCGACGGGGGCCAACGACGCGGCTGCCACGCAGGCGAAGCCGACGGCGGCCAGGATACTTCCCCAGAAGAGGGCATTGCGGTCGCCGATTCTGCCGACAACGGCGTCGCCGAACAGTCGCCCGGCGGTCATTGCAATACTGAACAACATGTAACCGAGGCCGCCGCGGGCGTCGGTGACGAGCCTGGTTGACGTCATCAACAGCGCGCTCCAGTCGAGCACCGCGCCTTCAGAAAGAAAGGTAATCGATGTGAGCACCGACAACAGCCAGACGATCCCGCGCGGAATGACTGACACATGACTGCTCTCCGTCCCGCCACCTCGCAGCAGTCTCGGTCGGATGAACGCTGTCGCAATCAACATCAGGATTGCACCGGTCAGCGTGCTCGCGAACGCCCCGAAGCGAATCGACAACAGGAAGGTCATGAAGCCGGCTCCCACGAAGCCGCCAACACTGTAGAGCCCGTGAAAGCCTGACATCAGTGAGCGGCCGGCGGCGCGCTCGACCTCGACCGCGTGGATATTCATCGCAACATCCAGTGAGCCGAGCGATGCGCCGAACAGGAACAGGAGCGAGCCCAGCTCGAGAGGAGTGCCCGCCAACGGCAGCAGCGGCAGGATGACGGTCATTCCCAGGCATCCGGCGAGAATCATGGGTTTGCTGCCGTAACGGGCATTGACGAATCCCGTCAGAGTCATTGCCACGATTGATCCAACACCGAGGCACAACAGCAGCAAGCCGAGGACACCATCGTTGACCATCAACCGTTCTTTGGCGAATGGAACCAGCGGCGCCCAACACGCCACGCCGAAACCGGCGACGAGAAACGCGAGGCGGGTCGCGAGCCGCGTGGCAGGCTGATCGGGATGCATCAGGCCGGCTCAGCCTGCAGGAGTGTCACTCCGGCCTGGATGAGTGGCTCCAGGAGGTGCCTGGGCGCATCGTGCTCGACCACGAGCGTGTGAATTGCGGTGAGCGGGGCGACCCTGTACGGCGCCCGTTTCGCAAACTTGTCGGTCGTGACCAGAGCGCAGCAGTGTGTGCTGACGCCCAACAATGCGCGTTTGAAGGTGGCATCCGAGCTATGAAAGTCACTGAGGCCGGCGCCGGCACCCAGCGCGCATGCGCCAATGAAACAGCGATCAATATTCAACTGGGACACACTTTGAACCGCGGCACCATCGACACAGCCGCCAATCAGCGCATCCACCGGGCCGCCGATGAGGATGAGCTTCAGGTCCTGGCGTCGTAGCACGGTTGCGGCAATGTCCACCGAGTTGGTGGCGACCGTCAGCTCGTGGTCTTCGGGCAGAACCTCTGCCAACGCGAGGTTGGTACTGCCACTGTCTAGAAATAGGAATTCACCGGGCTGGATGGCACTCGCTGCAGCGCGTGCCAGGGACAACTTTCGATCGCGTGCCATCCCGGTACGCGTCGCCATGCTGACGGAGGCGGGTGAAATCGGCAGGGCACCCCCGTACACACGGCGGCACAACCCTTCATCGGCTAGGGCCCGCAGATCGCGGCGGATAGCGTCCTCGGAGACCGCAAACTCGTGGGCGAGGGCGGCGGCGACGACGGAGTGTCCGTGGGCCAGGCGACTGGCAATCACATCGCGGCGGGCTAAGGGGGGCTCATCAGGCATGATTAAACGATATCAGGCATAAACAAGATACACAATGTGCATGATCGTGCTATAGAAGTTTTAACCGAAATTAAACGAAACCATGAGTGTCCTCTTTTGGCCGCCTGCGTTTTCGGTTATCTTCGTTTTGAGACGGGCTAAAATACGCCCAACATGAGGCCTTCCCCGTGAAGAAGCTGCCTACCAGCAGACGTCAATTCCTGCAGCTCGCCGCCGGTGCCGGCGTGGCGAGCACCGGTTTCAACCTGATGGCCAAGGAAACCGCGACGGCAGGCGCCGCCGCGCCGGTGATTGGCGATCAGCGCATCCACCTTGAATTCGACTCTGAAATGCGGCTGCGCGTCTCGGGCGCGGCGCAGGCCGCACTCACGGGTTGGTCCGCCGCGGAAAGGCTGGATCTCGGGCCTGACTCGCGGCTGGAGCGCTTCCAGCTCCGGTCGCAATCCCTCGAGGACATGGAAGGTCCGCTGGGAAAGGGGACCCGGCTGCGCCTCGTCGGCCGCCTGGATGCGCCCCAGATCGAGAAAACCGTTGTCGTGGAGTTGTACCGCAACTTCCCGGGTTTCGCTGTGTACCAGGTGTCTTATCGCTACCTGGGCCAGGAGCCCGTCGCGATTTCGCAGTGGACGCAGCTCGCGCTGACCGTGCCCAATGCGGGCACGGCGAGCGCCGGTGCCACGCGGGGCGCGAAGGACTCCGCACCGCCGTTCTGGAGCTTCTGTGGCAGCACACACTCCGACCGCCGCGACTGGGTCCAGCCCGTGCGCGCCGGCTTCAAACAGGACAACTTCATGGGCATGGAGGCTTCCGACTACGGCGGTGGCACGCCCATAGTCGATGTCTGGCGGCCGGATGGAGGTGTGGCCATCGGCCACATTGAAACCACGCCACGGCTCGTCTCCCTGCCGCTGAGCTGCAGCGCTACCGAGCTCAACCTGTCCATGACTGAAAAGGTCAAGCAGACTCTGAAGCCCGGCGATGTGTTGGTGTTGCCCCTGGCATTTGTTGCGGCTCACCGGGGTGACTACTTTACGGTGCTGGACACCTACCGACGGATCATGGCCGTGCGTGGAATCGCCTCGCCGCAGCCTCCCAAAGCGGCGTACGACGCCATCTGGTGCGCTTGGGGGTATGAGCGCGACTGCACGCTGCAGATGATTGTCGACACGCTGCCCAAGGTCCGCGAGCTGGGGCTGCGCTGGGCTGTCATCGACGATGGCTGGCAGACAAATGTAGGCGACTGGAAGGTCAGCACGGTCCGCTACCCGGGCGGCGAGGCTGACATGCGCGGTCTCGTGAAGACCATCCGCTCACAGGGGTTGGAAGCGCGTTTGTGGTGGGCTCCGCTCGCTGTTGCGCCCGGCTCGGACCTGCTGCACGACCATACCGACATGTTGTTGCTGGACAAGGACGGTGCCGTCCAGAACGTGTCCTGGTGGAATTCGTTCTACCTGTGTCCCGGTTACCAGCCCACCGTCGATTACATGACGGGCCTCGTCCGGAAATTCATTGGCGACTGGGGCTACGCCGGCCTCAAGATCGACGGCCAGCATCTGAACTCCGTGGCACCCTGCTACAACCCGGCCCACAAACACGCGCGCCCGGAAGAGTCGGTCGAGAAGCTGCAAGACTTCTTCCAGGCCGTCTATGCGGCGGCTCTGCAGAGCAATCCCCAGGCGGTGGTCGAGCTGTGCCCGTGCGGCACCTCGTATTCGTTCTTCAATTTCCGCTCCTTCAACCAGGCGCCGGCCTCCGATCCGGAGTCTTCCTGGCAGGTGCGCCACAAGGGCAAGAGCCTGAAGGCGCTGATGGGGCCCAGTGCCGCCTTCGCGGGCGATCACGTCGAGTTGAGTACGGGCGGCGCCGATTTCGCCTCCACCGTGGGCATCGGTGGCATCGTGTCCACGAAGTTCACCTGGCCGCGCGATCCGAAGCCCAAGGACTCCTTCCTGCTCACGCCCGCCCACGAGCCCATCTGGCGCAAGTGGATTGCGCTCTACAATGAAAAGCAACTGCCGCTCGGCACCTATCGCGGCGAGCTGTACGATATCGGTTTCGACCGACCGGAAACTCATGTGATTGAAAAAGCAGGACGCTTCTATTACGCCTTTTATGGCCGCGATTTCAGCGGCTCCGTGCCGTTGCGGGGCCTGAAGGGCGGCCGCTATCGGGTGCGTGATTACTACAACGAACGCAATCTCGGTGAGGTCACCGCCCGGAACAACCGGCTGCAGGTGGCCTTCAATGATTTCCTGGTGATTGAAGCGGTGCCTGCCTGATGACTGAAAGTGGGTTGTTGATTGAAGAGCGCCGGCGGCGCATCTGTGAGCTGCTGCTCGCCGACGGCCGCGTGACCGTCGAAGGACTGGCGAATCGCTTCGGCACCTCGCAGGTGACCATCCGGGCGGATCTGTCCGCCCTCGAGTCGGCCGGCATGTTGACGCGCACCCACGGCGGCGCGCTGCCACGCGAGGAAGAGCCGGACGAGTCGCTCGATGTAAAGCAACTCCAGCACCATGCCGAAAAAGTGCGCATCGCGCACGCCGCCGTGTCGATGATCCGTGACGGCGAAACCATCATCCTGGATTCCGGCACGACGACGGCGGAGATCGCCCGCGCGCTGCGCAAGGCCGACCTGAAATCCATCAATGTCATCACCAATGCCCTGAATGTCGCGGCGCTGTTGATGGATGTGCCCTCGGTGCGGCTCATCATGCTGGGTGGATTTCTCAGGCGCGAATCCAACTCGCTGTCCGGCCCCATGGCCGCGGCGGCACTCGCCAGTCTGCAGGCGGACCGGTTGTACCTGGGCGCGGATGGCCTGGATCCGCAGCTCGGCGTCATGACGCCGCACCTGCAGGAAGCCGAGCTCAATGCCCAGATGATCCGCATTTCCCGCCAGGTCGTGGTGGTGACCGATTCCTCCAAGCTGCTGCGACGCAATGTCTCCGTGATTGCCAAAGTCGAGCAGATTCACACCCTCATCACGGACGCCGGGGCGCCCAAGAATGCCATCGAGGCCCTGCGCGGCCGCGGTGTCGAGGTTCGACTGGTCTGATTTTATGGGCGCGGCACTGGCCGCGCGCAGCCCGGGTCCTTCGCGGGCGCGCTCGCCAGTTGACAAGTTCGAAAATAAAAATAAGATAAAAAGCAAGAAAGCGAAATCTCTGGGGCGCTGCTGCCCCTGAGCAGCCTGCATATCATTTCGTTTTCGATCGACAAATAGAACTTCAGTAAGTGGGGAGCCACAGTGCTGCGACCGAAGCCTGCGTCCGTTGCCTTTTGGGTGCCATTCTTGATGTCGACCGGTGGAGCGGCGGTGGCGGCGGATTCGCCCGCGACGGCGCCCGCTCCCGCGGCCAACCCGCCGCAGCAACAGCTCGAAGAGGTGGTCGTCACCGGCTTGCGCAAGAGCTTTGAGACCTCCCTGGAAGACAAGAAAAACGCCTTTGTCGTCCAGGACTCCATCAACGCCGAGGAGCTGGGCCGCTTCCCCGATGCCGACGTCGCCGACTCTCTGCAACATATCCCCGGCATCACCATCAGCCGCACCACCGGCGGTGAAGGCCAGAAGGTCAGTGTTCGCGGCTTTGGCCCGCAATACAACATCGTCACCCTGAATAATCGCATTCTCGCGACGGACGACGATGCGCGCGATCTCGCGTTCGACGTGCTGCCTTCGGAAATCATTTCCGGTGCCGATGTGTTGAAGTCGACGCAGGCTTCGGCGTTGGAAGGCAGCATCGGCGGTACAGTCAACCTGCGCACCGCCAGCCCGTTCGAGAATCGGGGCTTGCACGCGGGCGCGCATGTCGAAGGTAACTACAACGACATGTCCGAGCTGTGGGGCAAGAAGTTCTCGGCGTTCCTCGAGAACACGATGCTCGATGACACGCTCGGTTTCCTGCTCGGTGGCGTGTATTCGAACAACAAGGAGCGGACGGATTCGCTCAACGCCTACAGCCAGAACATCTACGGCCCTCAGTTCTATCCTTTCGACGCGACCGATGCGAGCAACGGGGCCACCCCGCTGATTGCGACCCCTTGCTGCATCACATTCGGCTCGATTTTCGACGATAAGAAGCGTGAAGCCTTGTCGGGCAGCCTGGAATGGCGTCCCTTCGAAGGTTTCAAGCTCGTTGCGGACGGCTTGTGGACGAAGCTCGAGGACAAGCAGAACGGCTTCAACCAGTCGTACTACTTCCCGTACGGTACCGATGCGAATGGCAACTCGCTTTGGAGCAACGCCACGGTCAACAACGGCGTGGTCACCGCCGTAACGTCGGCCGCGTTCCAGCCGGAAATTGTCAACAACACCATCAACCGCAACGTCGTGACCTCCCTGTATGGTTTGCGAGGGAGCTGGCAGGCGAACGACAAGCTCAAGATCGATTTCGACGCCTACCGGTCGGCGGCCCGGCGGCCGGAGGGCGGCACTGATACCTTTGTGACCGCGGGTCTGGTGTCACAGGATCCGACCGCACCGGATATCCTCGTCATGCAGGACCTGCCCCACAGCCTGCCCAGCCTCAATGTGTTGGTGCCACCCAGCCAGCTCGGCATGACGGCCTGTCCGGCCGGGACCGCCAGCAGCAGCAACGCCGGCTATTGCTCATACAACGCGCTCATGAACTCCGGCGCTTTGAATGACAACAAATACTGGTCGACCCATTATGACGGCCTGAACGGCTTCTCGGTACATGACCAGGTCACCGGCTTCACGCTGGACGGCGCCTGGAAGGCGCAGGCGGGCCCGCTGGACTCGATTCTGTTCGGCGCGGGTTACAGCCACCGCGAGAAGTCGCGCGTGGATGAAAGCAACGACTGGACCAACGGCTCCGGACAATACGGCTTGTTGTACAACACCGCCGGATGCCCGGTGCAGTGCGCGCCTTACAGCTTCGGCTCGCAGGGCTTCAACGTTATTTCCATGACGAGTCCGCCGCACTTCATGCAGGGCGCCGGGGGCTCTTATCCCACCGTCCTGCCGCGTTTGGACGTCGGGCAGTTGTTTGCGTTCATGAAGAGCCTCGATGGCAAGCCGAATCCCCAGTTCTGCACCGATCCCACCAACCCGGCGAGCTGCCAGCCGTTCAACTTCGCCGACACGCTGCCGCAGCGCAATCCATTCAACTCATACGACGTAATCGAGAAGACCTTCTCGTTCTACACCGAAGCCACTTTCCAGGGTGAGCGCTGGTCCGGAAACGTCGGCGTGCGCGTAGTGCACACAAAGACCGACGCGACAACCGCGCAGTCGGTGCCCGTGTCGTTGTGGACCGCCGACCCGAATGCTTCCACGGTGACCTACAACGTCCAATACTCGGACGCCCAGTCGTTCGAGGAGAACGCTTCCTACACGTTCGCCCTGCCATCTGCGAATTTCGCCTACTGGCTGATTCCCGAGCAGTTGCAGTTACGAGCCGCCGGCGGCGAAACCATCGCCCGCCCGAACCTGAACCAGCTCGCACCCAATGCAACCAACAACGCACAGAATGGCGAGCCGCAGCTCGGCTACACCGGTACCGCGGGCCTGAAGCCGATCAAGGCCTGGAACATCGATCTTTCGGCCGAGTGGTACTACCAACCGCACGCCGCAGTGACACTCGGTGTGTTCGGCAAGAAGGTGAAGGACGATATCTACACGGGTGTCACGACCAACGTGGATCTCGGCACGATCAAGTACGATGGCGGACCTCCGGGCACCGTGCCGGGAGTTCCATTCCTGTGGACCATTACCGCTCCCGCCAACGGCGCCAAGGAAACCTACACAGGTGTCGAGCTGACGTGGCAGCACTTCCTGGAGATGGGTCTTGGCGCACACGCTCAGGTCACCCACACCTGGAGCAAGGGCTACGATCAGGATGGCAATCCGACAGGTGCGGTCAACCAGGCGCCCCCGACAACGGCTTCTCTGAGTGTCATCTACGACAAGGGCCCGTTCAACGCGGATGTGAACTGGGACTACACCTCCCGTTACACCTCGGCCTGTGCGCAATGCACCGAGGTCCCCGGTTTCCCGGCCATCACCGACCCATTCTCCTGGGTGACCGCCAGCGTGCACTGGCGGGCGTTTGCCGGCTTAGAGGTGTATGTCGAGGGCCGCAACCTGACGAATGCAATCGCCCGGACCTACCTCAATGGAAACGCCTTGTTGCCGTGGGCACCCGGTCAGCAGGTGGGGGCGAGCGCGAGCGGTGTTGGCTATGGCTATACGGCGTTTGGCCGAAGCTACGTGGCCGGTGTGTCGTATCGCTTCTAAATGAGCAAGCCCTGGCTCACCTATGCGTTGATCACCACCCTGTTCTGGGGAGTGTGGGGAGCCTTTGCCGAGTTTCCGACGCGGCACGGGTTCCCTGACACGCTGGTGTATGTGGTCTGGACATTGACCATGATTCCGCCGGCCCTCTACGCCATGCGGCGGGTGGGCTGGCGGGTGCAACGCAATGCCAAGTCCATACTTCTGGGCGCTCTGATCGGCTTCACAGGGGCGGGCGGCCAGATGTTGTTGTTTCATGCCGTGCATACCGGACCCACCTACCTGATTTTCCCGGTCATTGCCTTGTCGCCGGTGGTGACGATCGGCTTGTCCATGGTGTTTCTGCGTGAGCGGGTCACCAAGGTCGGCGCGCTCGGTGTCCTGCTGGCGCTCATTGCCTTGCCCTTGTTCAACTACTCGCCGGCGGGTGCGGGCGGGGCGGTCCAGGGCGTGAGTTGGTTCATTTATGCCCTGATTGTGCTGTTGGCCTGGGGGGTGCAGGGCTACTTCATGAAGCTCGCCAATGCCTCCATGGATGCGGAGAACATTTTTCTCTACATGACCGTGACCGGCCTGTTGTTGATTCCCAGCGCCTTGTGGATGACCGACTTTTCGACACCCATTGAGTATGGCTGGCAGGGACCGGGCCTGGCCGCCATCACCCAGGTCCTGAATGCCGTGGGTGCCTTAACCCTGGTGTACGCCTTTCGCTACGGTCGCGCGCTGGTGGTGGCGCCCCTGGCCAACGCCGGCGCGCCGATGATCACCGCGATCGTCTCCATGGCCGTGCTCGGAGTTCTGCCCAACAGCGTGACGGTGGTGGCGATTGCGTTGGCGTTCTGCGCGGCCGCGCTGTTGGCCATCGAGCCGGAAGACAAGCTGGTCGAGCAACCTGTATGAATGCGATGTTGGATCTGGTTCGCCGTCACAAATCCGGCGGCCGTGTTGGAATCTACTCGGTGTGTTCGGCGCATCCGCTGGTGCTGGAAGCCGCCCTGCGGCTCGCCAGGCAGACCGGCAGCCTGGCGCTGGTGGAAGCCACTTCGAACCAGGTGAACCAGGATGGCGGCTATACCGGCATGCTGCCGGCGGATTTTCGCCAGCGAGTCCTGGCAATTGCCGGCGCCGTGGGTTTGCCGCATGAGCGTGTCGTGTTGGGCGGGGATCACCTGGGGCCCAACTGTTGGCAGAGCCTGCCTGCCGCCACCGCCTTGCTGAACGCCGGCGTGATGGTGGATCAATATGTCGCCGCGGGCTTCCGCAAAATTCACCTCGACTGCTCAATGTCCTGCGCCGACGACCCGCCCACCCTGGGTGACGAAGTCATAGCAGACCGTGCCGCCGCCTTGTGCAAGATCACCGAAGGCCAGTGGCGCAAAGCGGGCGGAGAGCCACCGGTCTACATCATCGGTACGGAAGTGCCGGTGCCCGGCGGCGCGCACGAGGACCTGGAAGGCTTGGCAGTTACGACCCCGGAGGCTGCGCGAACCACCATCGAAGTGCATCGCAAGGCCTTCGAGCGGCATGGCGTCCAGGATGCCTGGAGCCGTGTGATCGGGCTCGTCACTCAGCCGGGCGTGGAGTTCGATCACCACAAGGTCATCGACTACGTGCCTGCCAAGGCGGTGTCCCTGAGCCGCAGCATCGAGCCGGTCGGCGGGATGGTGTTTGAAGCTCATTCCACCGACTATCAGACGCCCGCCGCGCTCGCCGACCTTGTGCGGGACCACTTCGCCATTCTCAAAGTAGGTCCGGGTGTGACATTCGCCCTGCGCGAGGTGCTCTGGGCGCTGGCGGACATTGCCGATGAGTTGCACGTCGCGCCCTCCCTGAAGCAGATTGTGCTGGCCGAAATGAATCGCAATCCGCGCTACTGGAGGGCCTACTACACGAATCCCGCCCAGCAGGAATTCGACCTGCAGTACAGTCTCAGTGACCGGATCCGTTACTACTGGAGTACCCCCGTGGTCGAGGCCGCCTGTTCGCAGCTTCTCAAAGAATTGGCTGCCCGGGGAATCCCGCTGACTCTCATCAGTCAGTACCTGCCGGTGCAGTACGCGGCCATCCGTGCCGGACGGTTGGCCAATGATCCGCGCGAGCTGGTGCTCGATGGCGTGGAGCAGGTGCTGCGTCATTACGACCGCGCGTGCCGCCCTGAAGCGGCCGGCCGCGCGGCCATCGATTGAGGACCTCAATGAACTATTTAGGACATCCGCAAGCCGAGCTCGAGGCGGCCGGCGGAATCTGGACTGCGCGCGAAATCGCGCAGCAGCCGGCGGTCTGGCCGAAAATCCACCGCCAGTTGAATGCGGGTGCGGGCGCCTTGCGTGCATTTCTGCGGCCGCTGCTGGACCGCAAGGACCTGCGTATCGTGCTGACCGGTGCCGGCACTTCCGCGTTTATTGGCGAGTGCCTCGTACCTGCCGTGAAGCGCTCAACGAATTTGCGCGTGGAGGCGATCGCAACGACAGATCTGGTTGGTTCGCCGGACGTCTGGTTTGAAGCGGCAGCGCCCACCTTGTTGGTGTCATTTGCGCGTTCCGGCAATAGCCCGGAGAGTCTTGCAGCCGTCAATCTGGCAGAACAGGCGCTCCGCGACCGGCATCATTTGATTGTGACCTGCAACCGAAACGGCGAGTTGTATCGCCGTGCTCAGCAGTTGAAAAACGCCCACGTGTTGTTGCTGCCCGAAGAGACGGATGATCGCGGGTTTGCGATGACGTCGAGTTTCAGCGGCATGACTCTCGCGGCGTCGCTCGCGTTTGCGGCTCTGCCTGAAACGGATGTCGCGGCCGTTGCCAAGTGGTCGGCGGGCGTCCTGGAAACCCGGGTGCCGCTGATAGCGGAGCTGGCCCAGGCGGGGTTCGAAAGGGTGGTGTATCTTGGGGGACAGGAATTCAAGGGCCTGGCGCGCGAGGCGGCGCTCAAGATGCTCGAGCTCAGTGACGGCCGGATGGTGGCTTTGGCGGAGACGCCGTTGGGATTCCGGCACGGCCCCAAAACCATTGTCAACGGCAAAACGCTCGTCGTGATGTTTCTCTCGAACGACCCCTATGCCCGGCAGTATGAAGCCGATCTGCTGCGGGAATTGCGCAGTGATGGCGTAGCGGGCCGTGTAGTTGCCCTGGGCGGCAGCGAGGACGCGATTACCGTCGGCGCCCCCGCGACCGCCAGTAATCTCGCTCTGTGTTTCCCCTACGCAGTGTTCGTTCAGACTCTCGCGTTTCTGCGGTCTTTGTCGCTGGGACTGCGTCCTGACACGCCGAACGCGCAGGGTGTGGTCAATCGGGTGGTACAGGGCGTGTCGATCTACCCCTGGACACCTTCCCGGTGAAGACATTTCTCGGCATCGACGGGGGCGGCACGAAAACAGACTTCCTGTTGATAGACGAGATGGGACAGGTGCGGGCCGCGCATCGCGGCGGATCGGCCTACTACCTCGAGACCGGGCTCGACGCCTTGCAGACGATGTTGACCGCAGGCATCGAGGCAACGTTGAAGCAAGCGGGAGTCGCGGCCGCACAGCTCGATTTCGCCTTCCTCGGGCTTCCCGCGCATGGCGAGGATAGCGGTCTGTTGCCGCGCCTGAACTCGATTGTGGCGGAAGTATTACCGCCTTCGCGCTTTCGCTGTGGAAATGACATGGTGTGCGGCTGGGCCGGCGCGTTGGCTGGCAGCGATGGCATCAATATTGTCTCCGGCACGGGCTCAATTGGCTACGGAGAGTTCGCATCCCGTCAGGCTCGCGCAGGCGGGTGGGGCGAGCTGTTCAGCGACGAAGGCTCTGCTTACTGGATAGCGCGCGAGGGATTGATGCTGTTTGCGCGGATGAGCGATGGCCGCGAACCCCGCGCCGCGTTGTATCACCTCATCCGCGACCGCTTTCAACTCAAACAAGACCTGGATTTGTGCTCGGTCGTCTACGGGCCCCCGCAACTGAGCCGGAGCAAGCTCGCTGGGTTGACGCCCCTCGTGGCACAGGCTGCTCGTGAAGGCGACACGAGCGCCCGACGGTTGTTTGCCCTTGCCGTGGAACATCTCGCGACCATCGTGCACGCCATTCACGACCAACTCCACGTTCCGCCGGAAACCATCCTGCCGGTGTCGTATTCGGGTGGGATGTTCAAGCTCCACGATCTCGTGAAGTCCCCCCTCGAAGCGGCGTTGGGCGCGGGCGATCGGCACTATCGTTTTTTGGCGCCGCGCCTGCCCCCGGTCGCGGGTGCCGCTTTGTATGCAGCCAGGCTGGCGGGCGCACCTCTCGCCCCGGACAGTCTGGCGGCGCTCGAGCGCAAATCCATCAAGGACCCTGCATGAAACAACTTCTCGGTTTCGGGCTCGCCCTGTGGGCCACGGCTTCCCTGGCTGACACGACCTACACTGCCGCTGACTTCGCCCAGGTGCGGAAGTTTGATTCGCACGTGCACGCCAATGTCGATGACCATCGTTTCCTGGATATTGCCCAGAAGGATGGCTTCGAGCTGCTGTCCATCAATGTGGACTATCCTGACTTCCCCCAGTTGGACAAGCAGGCGGCGGTCGCGCACAAGTTGCAGAAGGAGGCTCCGCAGCGCTTTCACTACCTCACGACCTTCACCATGAAGGGATTCGAGGGACCGACCTGGACGGCCGACAGCATCCGGCACATCGACGAGGAAGTCGCACGGGGTGCCGTGGGTGTGAAGGTTTGGAAGAACGTGGGTATGGTGGAGCGGGACGCCCAACACAACCTCATCTTCCTGGACGATCCCCGCTTCGACGGCCTGATGAATCACCTGGAGGGCAAAGGGATTCCCCTGGTTGCCCATCAAGCCGAGCCCAAGAACTGCTGGCTGCCGCTCGATCAGATGACCACCGAAAACGATCGCAGCTATTTCCGCGAGCACCCGGAATACTACATGTACCTGCATCCCGAGCAGCCGAGCTACGAAGCCCTCATGGGGCATCGCGACCGGTTTGTGGCCAAGCATCCGCGGCTGATTTTCATTGGCGCGCACCTGGCGAGCCTCGAATGGAACGTGGATGAGCTGGCGAAGTTCTTCGATACCTACCCCAACACCACGGCGGATCTCGCCGCGCGTATGACGCAGGTGCAGTTCCAGTCGAACGCCGACCGCGAGAAGGTGCGGCAGTTCTTCATCAAGTACCAGGACCGTCTGTTGTATGGAACGGATCTCACACAGAATCCGCCGGACCCGAAGGCGCGTGCCCAAAATCCACCGGACAACGGGTCAGGTTTCGAGGTCGAAGCGGACGAATTCTGGCGGTCCGATTGGGTGTACCTGGCCACCAGCGGTGTTCAGCACATCGAAGCCATCAAGGCGGACGTGAAAGGGCTGGCGTTGCCCAAATCAGTGATTGACAAAATCTACTACGCGAACGCGCATCGGGTGTTCACCCGGCTGAAGCCTGCGCACTGAGGATCGCTGAGAACAGGCTGAGTACGATACTGCAGCCGAAGTAGGCTCCCACGATTTTGAGCGCCATCCGGCGCTCGATGTCGCACCATGTGATCAGCGCCACGGCGACGAAAACGACCGTGGCGACCACCGCGATGACGGCTCCCGTGAGCCCGGGAACCAGCTCCCGCACCGATGCCTGGACCAGGATCGAGGCGATCGCGACCGCGACGACCCGCCACCGGCCGGTTTCCTCTTTGGCAATCAACATGGACAGGGCGAGGATGTAAAAAACGACGGTGTTGACGGGGAACACTAGGTTTCGCCAGTTCTTCTTTTTATCTAGGCTGACCACAGCATACCGCCGCGGCGCAATCGCCACGCTCGTTCGCTACATAATGAGCCCCATCCGGCGTGGTTGCGCTAGGCTACGCCCCCCATGCGCTGCCTGCTCGTGACTCCCCCCATGATTCAGCTCAATACGCCGTACCCCGCGACGGCGTATCTGACGGGGTTTCTGCGGCTGCATGCGCGCGAACTCAGGCTCGAGGTTGCCCAGGCGGATGCCTCGATTGCCTTGTTTTTGCGGCTTTTTTCCGCACCGTGGCTGGAACGGATGGCCGTTGAGCTGCGCCGGCGGGCGCGCAGCCTGGGCAAAAAGGCGCCCGTACCGGCCTCGATTGCCCATTTTCTCGACCACGCCGAGCGCTATATCGACACGGTCGGGCCCACCGTCCGCTTCCTGCAACGGCGCAATTCCAGCCTCGCATTCCGCATTATCGGCCGGGCATTTCTGCCCGAGGGGCCTCGTTTCGCCCATTTGGCTGAAGAGCAGCTCATGGGTGCCTTTGGTGCGTTGGGCACGACTGAACAGGCGCGCTACCTGGCGAGCCTGTATGTCGATGATCTTGCCGATGTGTGGGGGATTGGCATCGATCCCCGCTTCGAGTTGGCGCGCTATGGCGAGCGCCTGGCGGCGAGTGCGGCCTCTTTTGATCCTCTGGATGAGGCACTGACGGGTGCGCCGACCATCGTCGATACAGTACTCGACGATATCACCCGTGAGTTGATGGCCACTCACCAACCTGACGTCGTGGCCGTAACCGCGCCGTTTCCCGGCAACGTGTATGGCGCGTTCCGTATGGCTCGCGCCATTCGTGAGGTTGCGCCCGACAGTAAACTGATTCTGGGCGGTGGTTGGGTCAACACCGAGCTGCGCTCGTTGCGCGATCCGCGTGTGTTTGATTACTTCGATTACGTCACTCTGGACGATGGTGAGCGGCCGCTGCTGAATCTTCTGGCGCGCCTGAGTGGCCGCCAGGCATCGCTCGTGCGTACCTACGTTCGCAAGGGCGGCGACGTGGTCCTCGAGAACGACCCTCGCGAGCACGACATCCCACAGCGCGACACCGGTATTCCGACATATGACGGGTTGCCGCTCGATGAGTATGTATCGCTGCTGGAAATGCTGAATCCGATGCATCGCTTCTGGTCGGATGGCCGGTGGAACAAGATCACGCTGGCACACGGTTGTTATTGGAAGAAGTGTTCGTTCTGCGATGTGTCGCTGGACTACATCGGGCGTTACGACAAGCCGAGTACGGACCTCGTCCTGGAGCGCATCCGCTCGCTGATGGATGAGACCGGCGAAACCGGGTTTCACCTGGTTGACGAGGCGGCGCCGCCGGCAGGCTTGCGTTCGCTCGCGAAGCGGCTCATCGCCGAGAAGCTCAGCATCACCTGGTGGGGCAACATCCGGTTCGAGAAGACGTTCACGCCGGAGCTGTGCCGGTTGCTGGCGCAATCGGGCTGTGTGGCGGTCAGTGGCGGTCTCGAGGTGGCGTCCGATCGATTGTTGGAGCTGATGAAGAAGGGCGTCACTGTAGAGCAGGTTGCTCGCGTGACCCGTGCGTTCACCGATGCCGGAGTCATGGTGCACGCCTACCTGATGTATGGCTTTCCAACCGAAACCGCGCAGGATACGGTTGATGCGCTCGAACGCGTTCGTCAGCTCTTCGCGGCCGGCTGTATTCAGTCAGCCTATTGGCATCGGTTTTCCGCAACCGCCCATTCTCCAATCGGGCTCAATCCCCGCGAGTATGGAATCCGCTTGCGTCCGCCGCAGGACATCCAATTTGCGCACAATGACGTGGCATTCGAGGACCCCGTCGGTACCGACCATGACTACCTGGGCGGCGGCCTGCGCAAGGCCATCTACAACTATATGCATGGTGTTGGGCTCGATGCTGACGTGCGTGAGTGGTTTCAACCTCCTACAAAAGGCGCAAAGCGCGGGCGACATCGCTCATCGCCTCACGTGCCCATGACGACGGTGCCGCCGGACCTGATTGAACGGTTTCTGTGCTGATTGCTTTCAATAAACCTTACGGTGTGATCTGCAAGTTTCGCCCGGAGCCCGGCCGGCCCACGCTCGCCGACTACATCAAATTACCGGATGTCTATCCGGCGGGCCGCCTCGATACCGACAGTGAAGGGTTATTGCTGTTGACCGATGTCGGCACGCTCCAGGCGCGCATCTCGAGTCCACGCCACAAGCTGGCAAAGATCTATTGGGCCCAGGTGGAAGGCACGCCAACCGAGGCCGCGCTGGCCTCGCTGCGTGCCGGCGTCGACCTGGGTGACTTCAAAACACAACCAGCCGGCGCCCGCTCTATCGGCGAGCCGGAAAACCTGTGGCCCCGCGATCCCCCCATTCGTTATCGCGCCCGGATTCCAACGGCGTGGCTGGAAATCACGCTGCGCGAGGGCAAGAACCGGCAGGTGCGCCGGATGACGGCGCGGGTTGGATTTCCCACGCTGCGGTTGGTTCGGGCGGGGATCGGTCGCGTCGGTGTTGCAGGGCTCGCGCCGGGCGAATGGCGCGAGATCGATGCGAAGTCACCCTGGGGTCCGATAGGTTAGAACCACATATCCTTCACGCAGCGTCCATCCTGCGGGAAGTCTTCGAACGTATCCAACCCGTCAAAATGGTCGATCAACAGATGCGCTACTGTTTCCGGCTCGGCGAGACGTACGTTCACTGCAATGCGCCTGCGGCCGTCTGATTCGAGGCGCAGCCCGCGCCAACAGACAACGCACCCACATGTCGGGCAGAAATGGATTTCAAGCGAGGGCACTTTGCCTGAGCGTGTGTAAACGGAAGACGTCCCCGTGACCTTGATGCGCTCGTTCTCGTAGTCATAGGCCCACAACGCGCCGTAGCGGCGGCATAGGGTGCAGTTGCAGGCGGTAATTGACCCCGGGTCGCCTTCCAGTGTCCAATTCAAAGCGCCGCAGTGGCAGGTTCCAGTCAGCATTGCGCCGGCACTCCTGTGTGTATTTGGAATCAGTCTAACTGCTACAACAAAATCACGCTCGATCTTCGTTCCCCACTGTCCTGATGCCCCGCCTCCTGACGTCTGGAGTCGTACCGAAGCTGTGCCTTTTCGGCTGAGACTTCACATGATCGATCCCAAACAGTGGCCCGAGCTCTCGCGACTCCTGGACGAGGCCCTGGAGCTTGCGCCCGCGGAGCGCGATCGCTGGCTGGCTTCACTTGCGCCGGCGGATCTCGTTCATCGGGAGGAGTTGCGGTCACTGTTGCGTCACGATGACGCTGCGGAGACCAGCGATTTCCTCAGTATCCTACCCGGCGTGCAGACGGCGGCGGCACGCGCTCGGGCGGCCATTGGCGTGTTTCCCATCAGTCCAGGTTCCACCGTGGGACCGTATCGCATTGAAAGGGAGATTGGCAGCGGCGGAATGGGAGTAGTCTGGCTGGCTCGCCGCAGCGATGGTGTCATCAAACGGCCTGTCGCACTCAAGTTGCCGCACGCTGAAACCTTTGGACGCCAGCTCGCCGAACGCTTCGAGTCGGAACGGGATATTCTGGCGGAGCTGGTTCATCCCAACATCGCGCGGCTATATGATGCCGGCTTCTGCGCGAACGGCCAGCCCTACCTGGCGCTCGAGTACGTAGCCGGCTCACCCATCACCGCCTACTGCGATGAGCACAGCCTGGATATGCGCCAGCGCCTGCAGCTCTTTCAACAGGTGCTGCGTGCGATCCAGTATGCCCACGGCAATCTCATCATCCACCGCGACCTGAAACCGAAGAATGTGATTGTCGGCGCGGGCCGGCGCGCCGTGCTGCTGGATTTCGGCATCGCCAAGCTGATTTCGGCCGACGTCCCTGGCGAGAGCGCGGCTGGCAAGGCGCACGAGCATCCCTTTGCACTGACACCGGAGTATGCCTCGCCTGAACAGATTGCCGGCGAGGCGATCACAACCGCCTCCGACATCTACTCACTCGGAGTCTTGTTGTACGAGCTGCTGACCGGTGAGTGCCCCTACAATCTGGGGGCGAGCAGTCGCGAAGCCCTCGAGCAGGCCATCCGCACGCTCGCTCCGGTCAGTCCCAGCCGCGCACTGAAGGAGTCCGCGGCCCGGGTGCGCGGCTCGAATGTGAAGAACCTGTCCAGGGCGCTGCGTGGCGATCTGGACGCCATCATTCTCAAGGCCCTGAAGAAGGCTCCCTGCGACCGTTACAGGACCGCTGATGCCTTTTCGGAAGATATCGAGCGCTATCTTGCTGGTGAACCCGTTGCGGCACGCTCTGGCGGCGGTTGGTACCGCACGAGCAAGTTCATCGTTCGCCACAACATTTCCGTAGCGGTGGGCGCTGTTGCGCTGGTGGCTGTAGTTACCACGGCCGCCGTGACGCTGTTGCAAAGTCACTCCGTGGCAGCCCATGCGCGAGCCGCCGCCGCCGAACGGGACCGGGCGCTCGCCATGTCCTCGCGCAACGCCGCGGTGGGAGAGTTTGTCCACATGTTCATTACGGAAGCGGCGCGGTCCAACACGCCGGTCGCGCCCGGTGACCTGGTGGCCCGGACGGAGACCATTGTCAACAAGGAATTTCAGGACAGTCCGGACGATCGTGCCGCCGTGCTCGATGTTCTCAGCGGCTACTACGACTCCAAGGAAGAATACGAACACGCCGAGAGTCTGTTGCAACAGGCGCTCGACATCACCCGCCACTCCGGCGATGCCGATCTGCGGCGCAAGCTCGCCTGCAACCACGCGGCCAGCATGGCCAAGATCGGCAAGACGACCGAAGCTGTCCGCATCCTCAACGCGGCGCTGCAGGACCCGCAAATCTCATTGCAACAGTCGGCGAGCTGCATGATCAGCCTGTCGCGGATTGCGCAGGCGGCCGGAGACGGTCCGACTGCGCTGCAGTATGCCGGGCTCGCCCTGCAACGGCTGCGTCAGTCTGAGCCGCATCCGCCGCAGGCATTGGAAGGCGAATTCCTGGCGGATCTGGGCGCTTCCTACTATCTGACCGGCCGCAATGACCTGGCCGCACAGCAGTTCTCGCAGGCCATCGCCGCCATGACGCGAGCGGGGCTCGACAAGAGTCTGGATGCGCTGGCGATGCGGAACAATTGGGCCATGGTCAGTGACGGTGCGGGCACGCCGCGAGTGGCCCTGGAATTGTTGGAGCAGGTGTTGCAGCTCGAAGCACTGAGTGAGCCCGGCACGTCGCCGGAGCCGGCTTTCCTGCACAACCGCGCGTTGAACCTGGAATACCTCGGGCGCTTTCGCGAAGCACACGAGTCCTACCTGCGCTGTGTGTCGGAGTCGCGGCGTACGGGAGCCCATGGCACCACCACACTGTGTTTTGTCGGGCTCGCATCCGTTGCACTCGAGCTTGGGGATACCCAGGCCGCGGGCGGTTACCTCGCCGATGCCGCCACCAACATGAGCGCCGAGGTCACCCCGAATCCCCGCGACCTCATGCGGCTGCAGATCATCAGGGGGGAATTTGCCCTCAGGCAGGGACGACTTGCCGCCGCGCGTAGCGACCTGGATGCCGCGATTGTCTCGGGTACGAACGTCTACTGGAAGGCACGGGCGTTGCTCATCCGGTCGGAAACCAACCTGACGGATAACCGATTGGACGCGGCTGCGGCAGACGCACGGCTGGCGCTGTCGCTGGCACAATCCGCGCAGGGCAGTACGCCTTACTCAAACCGGACCGGCCTGGCCTGGCTGATGCTCGGTCGCGTGCTGGCCAAGCGCGGTGATAACGACGGTGCCCGAGCCGCGTTCCTGTCGGCTGCCCACAATCTTTCGAATACGGTCGATGCCGACCATCCGCAGCTCGTGCTCGCCCGCCGCTTGTCGACCCTGTGGCAGTGATCGACCGCGTTCCAGGGTTGCGCGTGACTTTTGTCACCAGCCCGGCAAGCCGCACGCGCGTATGTTCCACCCATGGACACCAACAAACGCAAAGCGGCTCCCCGTCGCGCCCACTGTAAGCTCTCACGACGCTGTTGGTATGGATCGATGCTCCGTTCCCTGGCGCCCTGCGTACAGGCAAGCAATCGGGGCCAGAGGCGCACCCCACATTGACCGGGCCGCCGGGTAGGCTACGATGGCTCCCTGCTGAGTATCGCAAGAGCAGGTATGGCTGGCATCGTTCGAGTCAATGGGGTCCAGATCAGTCTGGACGATCACGGCAGTGGGATTCCCATTCTCTTGCTGCACGGTTTCCCGGCGACCCGGTTCCTCTGGTCGCGAGTGGCCCCGCCGCTCGTGGAAGCGGGGTATCGAGTCATTGTTCCGGATCTGGTCGGTTATGGCGATTCCGAAGCGCCGGCGGGTGTGCGTATCGACATGGCCAGCCAGGCCATCTGGATGCTGGCACTGCTCGATGAACTGTCGCTCTCGCGTGTCATAGTTGTAGCTCACGATGTGGGCACTGCCGCCGCTCAGTTGTTGGTCGCAGGAAGTCCAGAGCGAGTGCGCGGACTGGCGTTGTTGGACGGCGTCTATGCGGATGATTGGGCAATGGAGGCGATCTCGAGCATTCAGGCGTGGGACCCCGCAAACGCCCGCCGGCTCTTCGCAGTCCTCAAACGGCGCCTCGCCAAGAGCGACGCACTTCTCGAGATGTTGACTGCCTACGAGGGCGAAGCCGGCGGATTGCGTTTGATTCGCGCAGCCAGGGACCTGGACCCACGGCAGACGCTGGGCACTCTGGATCGGCTGCGGGCGGCGGGTGTTCCGACAGCCGTTCTGTGGGGAGAGCGGGATGAGTATCTGTCAATCGAACGCGTCGGAAAGCGGCTTGCGCAGGCGCTGTCAGTACCGCTGGTGAAATTGCCGGGCGCGCATTTCACTCCGCTCGATTGCCCGGCAGAAGTGGTGGCGGCGTTGCGGGAGTTTCTCCGAACCTTTCGCTAGGCTTTCGTGGCACGCCTTCTGAATGAATCTCAACGACCACCACGCGACGCCGTTGGGTCGGGCGTTTCTTGGGGGCGGATTCCTACTCGGTTGGAAACGGCGGTGGGCTCCGGTCAGGATCTCGGGTTTGGCGGCCCATGCTCACGATTCGCGAGCCAGCGTGTGATCCATCTCCAGAAGAGTCTCAGCAGCACGAGTCCCGGAACGATGATGATGAGCCACGGTATGAGGGCCGCCGTGAAGCGAATCACTTGCGCAACAGCGTCCCTGAACTCGCTGCCGAAAGAGCGGACCGCGTCCTGGATGGGTGTCTGCTGCTCAGCGAACGCCCATCCCGGAGGGGAGAAGTTGATGGTTAGCAACTCGGTGTCGACCCGCCGCTGCAAGTTCGCTCTTTGTGTGTTTAGTGAGTCGAGTTGTGTCTGGGCCGATGAGATTTCCTTGGACAGGTTGATGACCTGATCGACTGTGAGATCCTTGCGTTTCAGGAACTCGCTCAACCGATCTCGATGGGTTGACAACAAGGAGATCTCGCGCTCGGCATCAGAGATCGGTACCGCAAGGTCTTCAGCGTGTGTGCCCCGGGATGTAATCCGGCCTCCCTGGGCCGCGACCGCAATCAACGCTTCCACGGCTTTCGAAGCCAATCGCATGCGAATGGTTCCGCCGGGGATATCGAGATCCGTACGCAAGTTGACATCGAGCACATTACAGGCGAAATCCTCGTGCGATCCGCAGGCGCTGCGCACGTCCTTCATTCGCGCCGCGAGATTGTCCTTGCCGATTTCAATCGATACCGTGTGTTCATATGCCAGCGAGCTTCCTGCACGCCTCGTGGTCTCGCCGGCCGCTGCGACTTTGACCTCCGCTGTGTACGCCGTGGGCGCCCCGGCGTTGATCTCCTTGCGGCTACAGCCGATGAGAGCGAGAACAGCCAGAAAGCTGAACCAAAGATACTTGGGACGTTGTCCGGTTCGCACGAGTGGCCCGTCGCGTCCTGGGAGACCTGTTGAGTTGCCGAATATAGCGTAGCAGTGAGGTTTGATGCAAATGCATGTTGGTTGTCATTCACCAACATCGAAACTGAACGAGTGCGCCGCCTGATTTCGTCCAATGATTGCGAATCGGGGCAGGCCGGTCGGCCGCCCGACGGCGATCAGAACGATATCAACAAGGACTGGACTGACATCCGTTCGGACGCCAACAACATTCGGACGGGTAGCCGGGACTTGCGTACAGCCAAACCGGGCGCGCCGCAGCGGCTGGCGCAGAACGATGTCCACGGCAAGGAACTCCGTGCAGGCTATTTTTTGGGTGTCGGGGGGTGGGGCACGTCTTGGAGAGGGGTTATCATCTCAGACGGTCACCAAAAGGAGAGTGCAAGCATGGCCGTAAGTGATGTCTTCCCGCTCGATGGCGGCTGCACTTGCCGCGTCGTGCGTTATCGTCTGCTGAAGAAGCCGCTGTTTGTGCATTGCTGCCATTGCCGATGGTGCCAGCGGGAAACCGGCGCGTCCTTTGCGCTAAACGCCCTGATCGAGGCAGACCAGGTAGTGCATCTGGCTGCGGAGCCGGAAATAGTCCATACACCCTCCAACAGCGGGCAGGGCCAGAAGATCGCCCGTTGTCCGAAGTGCCGTGTGGCCGTATGGAGCAACTACATGGGGGCCGGGCCCGTTTTCAGGTTTGTTCGAGTAGGTACGCTCGACGCTCCGGATCACCTGCCTCCCGACATACACATCTTTACGTCTTCAAAGCAGCCGTGGGTTCAACTACCGGCGAGCGTTCCCGCCGTACCGGAGTACTACGATAGAAAAGTCTATTGGCCCCCCGAGAGTCTCGAGCGGCGGCGGGCCGTGTTGCCCCAGATCGAGGCTTACCTCGCGTCACAGCGATCAGGCAGTTCCGTGTGACCGTTGCGACTTGGGCGTCGGCATCGGCGGGATATTTGAATTCTGGCGAAAGAAGTTGGTTGGATCGACGGCCTGCTTGAGCGCCTGAAGGCGGGTGAAGTTTGCTCCGTACGCTTGGCGCACACGCGCTTCTCCCTCGACCGATCCGTCATCGAGTGCGTTGACATACACCGCCTGGTCGGCGTGCGGGCGCAGTCCTTCCCAACAGTCCTGCGTCCAGCGAATCATCGACTCGTCAAGTGCCGGGTCTTCTGCGACGGGACTTATCCAGACCACATGATGATCGTAGCGATGGGGAAAGGCGGTTGCGCCGGGAGCCACCCGCGCGGCCGCTCCATGCAGCCTCTGAAAGCCAATCATGGACGGATACGGCAGCATAGTGGCTGTAAAGTGGAGTACCGCCTCAATGCTTCCGGAGCCGATCCGGCTGAGGTTATGTGATTTGTTGTAGTAGCGTTTGCCCGGCGGTATATCCCGATCGAATAGAGCCTGCATTTCCAGATACGGCCGCTCCGACAGCATGTCAGCCATCGGCTTGCCAAAATCGCGCAACGCCTTGATGGCGCGCTCCGCCTCAGCAGGC
The DNA here is from genome assembly GCA_018241505.1 of Pseudomonadota bacterium. Lineage (GTDB taxonomy): Bacteria > Pseudomonadota > Gammaproteobacteria > Steroidobacterales > Steroidobacteraceae > 13-2-20CM-66-19. The sequence continues at coordinate 122,653 of JAFEDS010000038.1, forward strand.
GTTCCGTGGTAACAAACTACAACCCCGAACGCCAACGTGCCGTCGGCCATTTTGGTCGCTGCACCGAGTGTGGTCAGCTCGTCCGGTGCGCTCGCGACGAATTCATCGTAGAAGCGAAGAATTTCGGCGCTCAGGGGATAGAAGAGGGGGCCGCCGTAGACCTTGGTGAGCTCGTGAAGTCGATACTCGATGTGGGTGGCGATTCCGAAATTCTGGCCGGCACCGCGCATACCCCAGAACAGTTCCTGGTTTTGCTCCGCGTTGCACTCAACCACATTGCCGTCCGCTGTTACCACCTCCAGCCCAATGACGTTGTCGCACGACAGTCCAAACTCGCCAACGGTCCATCCGTAGCCTCCGCCCAGTGTGAGTCCGGAAATCCCCGTTGTGGTCGCAACCCCCAGCGGGGTCATGAGTCCGTGCTTCTGAGTTTCCCGGTCGAACTCACCGAGCTTGAGTCCGGTCTCCGCCCGAGCTGTGCGACCCTCGGTGTCCACCGCGATTTCTTTCATGAGGGAGAGGTCGATCATGAGCCCGTTTTCGAGAATCGATTTTCCGGCAAAGTTGTGACCTCCTCCGCGGATGGAAACAGGAATGTCGTGAGTACGGGCGAGACGCACCGCCGCCGCGACATCACGGGTGCAACGACATTGCGCAATGAGCGCCGGCTTGCGATCGATCATCCCGTTGTAGACCTTGCGGACCTGGTCGAAGTCGGCATGCGATGGCAGCAAGATCCGACCTGACAGTTGATTGTCGAATTCCCCAATGATCGTGGCACTGATCATGGCTACCTCTCGATCCGGAACGAAGCAACAGGGGGCGGCGGGTCGCGTGCATCTTATACCCTCAGTTTGCACACCACAGGGCGTCGCACGCCAGTTCCCATAATGCGCTGCAGCATAGGGGGATCGTTCAGCGCGACGAGCGCCGCGAACCGCTTGAATCGAAGCTGCTACGGAGCGCCTGCGCGCAGTTCCAGGATTTCATCGCCGTTATCGATGTGCTTTCCGGTCGGGCGCCAACCGAGCGCGCGATAGAATCCATGCGCAGAACCCAACCACATGTGCGGACGTAACGCAGACGGATCCGACGACACTTCCGGCGTCGAGTGCGGCCGCGGTGGATTCAGGAGTGATCCCGAGCTGAGCCAGTGCGGTTCTCGAGAGCGGGTTCTCTCGTGTACGGGCGCGGACTTCAAACAGTTCGTCAATGTCTGCCACCCGGGTGTCTCGGAATTCGAGATAACTCACGTGCAATGCTGCTTGGTCAACCATCACGCTCCACAGGCGCGTCAATATTCACCCAGGGATAACGTCGAGATTCGTAAACAGAAAATTTCGGTGTTGAAAACGCGCGATCGGCGAACGCGCATTCGTTCTCGTTTTCGTCCAGCTCACGAGTAGTTTACCCCACATTGACTTTTCTGCCCAGACTGGTGGTTCGAACCGCATTCCGGTAAACAGCAGCCCCTCGGGTCAGGTTCAAGGCAGGAGCCCAACACATGATTGATTCGATTCCGGTGCGCGGTATCTGTGAACCTCGCTTTCACAAGGTAAGAGATCTGTTCCAACACAGCTTCGAGTCCGGGGAGGAGATTGGGGCGGCTGTTTCTTTTGTGCTCGACGGCAAGTGCGTCGTCGATCTGTGGGGCGGACACTACGATCTCGCCCGTTCGCGCGAGTGGGAGCTCGACACGCTCGTCAACGTCTACTCGACAACAAAAGCCATGACGGCTCTATGCGCAATCCAGCTCATGGAGCGGGGGCTGCTGGATATCGAGGCGCCTGTTTCGCAGTACTGGCCAGAGTTTGCTGCGGCTGGAAAGGAAGCGATCACGATCCGGTGGCTGCTCAGCCATCGAGCCGGCCTTTGTGCCGTTCGCGCGCCCCTGCAGAGGAACTCGCTTTACGATTGGGAGCGTATGTGCGACGCGCTCGCAGCGCAGGAACCTTGGTGGACGCCCGGGGACGGCCATGGATATCACGCGTTCACGTTTGGTTTTCTTGTTGGCGAGCTCGTCCGGCGTGTTACTGGAGAGAGTGTCGGGGCCTTCTTTCGAAAGAACGTCGCACAGCCTCTCGGTGCGGACTTTCATATCGGACTCGATGCGGGAAACGATGCGCGTACGTCAGACATGTATAGCGTTCAAATCGGTAACAAACCGGCTCCTGTCAGAACACAGGATGATCCGATGCGGTCGATGACGGGGGCCTTCGCCGAATTCGGCCGCCGGATGCAAGACACAACCACCATGCAATGGGCGGCATTCCGGAATCCCACTCAGGATCGCGATGCCGTCAACACGAGGGCATGGCGTGCCGCCGAGATTCCGGCTGTAAACGGTCACGGCACCGCCCGGGCGCTCGCACGCATTTACGGTGCGCTCGCGCGAGGTGGCGAGATTGATGGTGTTCGCATACTGCAGCCTCAGTCAATTGTCCGAGCGACCGCCGAGGAGTGTTCTGGTCCGGAGCGACTGTTCTGTGGGGCGGTCCCTATGCGCTTCGGACTCGGGTTCGTGCTCAGCGACGAGACTCACCGATATGCGCGGCTCAGTCCCAATCCGCGCGCATTTGGCCACGCGGGTGGTGGTGGCTCATTGGGCATGGCGGACCCCGATCACGCGATCGGTTTCGGCTTTACGATGAATCACATGCACGCCAGCATTGTCAGCGCCGGTGCTACGCCAACTGTTCTGATAGATGCCTTTTACGAGGCGCTCAGCCGGGGGTCATGAGTCAATCGTCTATACGTGCCCTGCACGGGTTGTACGGCAGGATTCTTCGGACTGCAAACGGCGCTGCGCTAGTCGCCATGGACCTGATTGTGAATGCCGCGCCTTACTGAGCCGAGAACGATTCTCTGTGCTGCTGACCGGAGTCACCGATTTCATCCCAAACGGCCTTTGAACCAACCCAGATGTGGTGCGCAATTCGAAGGCCTTCGCCGCCTTCCGAGATCAGCCCGGCCGGGACAAAGGTCTGCGAACTATTGTTGGCGCCGGGTAGTGCGGAGCCGCAGACGCGGCAGAACCAGCTATGCCAGTCTGCGCCCGGTTTTTTCCACGAGGTTATTTGGTCCTCGCCACGCAGCCATTGAAACATGCTGTTGTCGATGACCACCACCGCGATTCCATTGCTGCCTGTGAATTTACGACAGATCGAGCAATGACACACATATACATCCGTGACTGCGGCATCGATCTCGAACGCCACCGCGCCGCAATTGCATTCACCTCGTGCCATCAGAGTTCCCCACTGTCCGCGATTCGTTCAGACTGACACAGAACGCCCGTTCATAGAACTCCGCCGAGCGTGGGCGGTCATAGAGCGGCCGCCCCAGCCCATAAAGAAGGCCTCAAATGAACATGCGCCAATACATTGTTCCATGGCTTCTCATGCGCACCTTCGCCTTTAGTGCTGTCCCGGCCGTCGCTCTGCTGCTTTCCATGGGTGACGCCCTTGCGCAGCCGGCGCCGGCGATCGCGGAGGACCGGAGGATCCTGCCCTACACCCAGCCGGGTCAGCTAGTCGATATCGGTGGTCGGCGTATCAACATGCAATGTGCGGGCACCGGCGGCCCTACCGTCATTCTGATGGCTGGTTTATTTAGCTGGTCTGTGGTCTGGTACAAGACCCAACCCGTGATCGCCCAAAAGACGCGCGTCTGTGCCTTCGACCGAGCCGCCTATGGCTTCAGTGATCCCGCGCCACGGCCTCAGATCGTTTCTGAAGTGGTAGAAGATCTGCACAAGGCGCTCCAGATCGGCTCCATCCCGGGACCGTATGTGCTAGTGGGACACTCTTTAGGCGGGTTGGAGGCGCGGCTTTATGCGCAGCGCTGGCCGGAAGAGGTCGCAGGCATGGTCCTCGTCGATACCAGTCCGGCGGGCGAGATGCTTCTCGAGGTCAGTCTCCCGGATTACGATGAGGCCGAAGGGCGGGAAAGTTACGCCGCCTATACGCTGCACTGCGCCTTGTTGGCCGCGCATGGACCCTTCGAGCCATCCAGCGCGGAGTTCAAGGACTGCTCGGCTCCCTTGCCGAGCGACACCCCCGCTGCGTTCAGAAAGATCTGGCCTCGGTTCTTCACCGCCGACTATTTCGCCAACAAGGTCTCGCTCATGTCGTCCCTATACACCCACCGGTACGACAGCGTCGACCACCTCCGTCTTGGCGCAATGCCCCTGGTTGTGCTTACGGCGAAGAACACATGGGGCAACACGCCTGCCGGCACGCGGTTCACAGGGACTTTCCTCAAATTTTGGCTCGCTCAACACGAAGCACTGGCGCACCTCTCCTCGCGTGGCATACACAGGTTCGTCAAGGGATCAGGTCACGAGATTCAGTTGGAAAAGCCACAGGCAGTCATCGACGCAGTGGACGACGTGCTCCGCCAACTTCACGCCTTCAGGTAGTCCCGCGATCAGCCGACTGTTTGGCACGACTGACCGGCTGGTGCCTCGCAAGTGAACACCTATAATTCCCGCGAGCTCTGACGAAGAGAAATAGTGGGGTGAGTGCATGAATCGCCGAGAGTTTGTCGCGACCGGTTCCCTCGTGGCGTTAGGGATGAGGGGAGTTGCTGTCTCCTCGACCGAAGTCACTGAGCCTGCTCCGACTCCCGCTGCACGCGCCTTATATCGACGTGCGCTGGTAGTGGACTGCAATCTGTCTCCTGATATCGGGGAGACGCTCCCGTTGCCACAGAAGGACCTGGACCTCTACAAGAGCTCCGGTTTGACTGTAATCAAGACGACGATAGGCGGGTATGAAGACAGTTTCGAAAGCACTATCGCAGACATAGCCCAGTTCCAACAGGTCTTCGAGCTGCATCCCGACGTATTCATGCAAGTGCGTCAGATCGCCGACTTCGCCATTGCCAAGCGCGACAAGAAACTCGGCGTGATTCTATCCTTCGAAGGGGTTGGAATGCTGGAGGGCAAGGTTGAACGGATCGAGCTGTTTCGGCATCTGGGTGTGCGGGTGATGCAGTTGTCCTATAACGGGGCCTCGCCGTTCGCATCCGGTGTGCTGGCCTCTCCGGCATCCGGCCTGACGGAGCTCGGTCATACGGCGGTCCAGAAAATGAATGAGCTAGGTGTGGCAATTGACGTGAGCCATGCGAACCCGGCGACGACTGCAGATGTGATGGCTGCCTCCTCGCTACCGGTGTTGATGACGCATGGCGGGTGCGCGGCCGTGCATCCCCACCCTCGCAACAAAACAGACGAACAGTTGCGCGCTCTCGCCCAGAAGGGCGGGGTAATCGGCATCTATGACCTACCTTATCTCACGGCGAGCCCGCGACAGCCGGAAGTGAAGGATTACATCGATCACATGGCTCACGCGCTGAAAGTGTGCGGGGAGGATCACGTCGGGATTGGAAGTGATCAGGGGGTGCAACCGTTCGATACTTCCCCGAAGTCGATGCAGGAATTCCAAGAGATGGAGGCCAAGCGGCACGCGTCCGGTGTTGCGGCTCCGGAGGAAGACCGTCCCACCTACGTAGTTGGACTCAACACCCCGAAACGCTGCGAAGTGATTGCGGACGCGCTACTGAAGCGGGGCTACCCCGAGCGCGTTTCCGAGAAGGTCCTCGGTGCAAATTTTTTGCGCGCATTTACCCAAATCTGGCGGACGTGATTTGGCCTTACACCCGTCCTGACTTCGTGTTGCGTCGAGCTCGGGCGCGCGGCTGGCGCGTACGCGCCTGACTATTTTTCTGGGAGGGGGCTTTTTCGTCGGACTCGGCATGATCGAGGAGCTCTGCTTCGGGCGCGGAGCAGATGCAGACGAGCATGGCGGGCACCTTGCTCTTGTTGATGTAGGCATGCCCCATGCGGCAGTCGAGATAGATGCTGTCGCCTTCGCGCAGGATCTCGGGTGCGTAGAATTCGGTGTTGACCTCAATTTCACCCTTGATGACGTAGATCCATTCCTCGCCACCGTGGCGAATCAGCGGACCGAACTCATCGAGGCTCGACGCATGCGGCCGTACGATGATGGGCACCATCTGTTTGCGGCTGAGCTCGGGCGAGATGTAATCGTAGGTGTAGTTGCGGGTGACGACCTTTTTGCCGCTGCCTTTGGGTGCGAGGCTGCGTCGGCCCGTCGCCCGTGGCGGCTCGCTCTGCTGCGGGGAGTCGCCAAACAGAGTGCTCATATCGACTTCGAGTGCTACGGCAAGACGATACAGCTTGTCGTAACTGAAACCCAGGCGGTCATTTTCCATTTTGGACAGGGCGGAAACCGAGTAACCGGTGCGTTTGCCCAGCGCGCCCAGCGTAAGCCTGCGATGCTTGCGCAATGCACGTAACTTCGCACCGATGCCGTGGCCACCCGCTTCCATTTCGACTCCCACAACCGCAAGGCGGGTTATTGTGGAAGCTCCTCACTAGGGAGTCAAAGACTTGGGATCATAGCCCGGGCCGCGTAGCACCGTTCCCGGCTTGGCGCCATTGTGTTGGCCTTGGTCGATGACGAGCTGGCCGTTGACAATGACATAGTCGACACCGGTCGGATAGCCCTGTGGGTTCTCATAGGTGGCGGTGTCCTGAATGGTGTCAAAATTGAAGAGTGTCAGATCTGCTTTCAGGCCCTCGCGCAGCGAGCCCCGGTCGTACAGGCGCATGCGGGCGGCCGGCCAGGATGTCATCTTGCGGATCGCATCCTCCAGCGTCAGGACATGCCTCTTGCGAACATACTCCGCAATGACGCGCGGAAAATTCCCGTAGGCGCGCGGGTGCGGCAGGCCGATCGCATCCATTTTGCCGGGACCGGCATTCGACCCGGCGTCGCTGCCGATACTCATCCAGGGCCAGCGCAACGCCATCTCGATGTCAGGCTCGCTCATCATGAAATACAGCGCTGTGGCCCGATTCGGCTGCGCAGCCAGCAGGATATCCCACGCCACGTCGGCAGGATCCTCATGCAGCTTCTCGCCGATGGCGGCGAAGCTTTGGTAGTGATACTGGTCGTACTTGGGATTGTAGGCGTTGGCCAGCATGACATGATCCCACCCGCCGCTGGCTTCCACGAGATTGGACCATCCCGGCGCGGACCCCGCGGCGAGTTCGCGCTTCAACCGTTCGCGGACTTTCCGGTCTTTCAGTAACCGAAGCCCTTGCTTCTTGCCCTTTTCCCAGACCCAGTTCGGCACCGTGATGTCGATGCCGGTGCCGCCAGCGGTGTAGACGTACATGTCGGATGCGATGTTCACTCCGTGTGCGCGCGCGTCCTCGATGAGCCGACCTGCCGCCGGCGCCAACTTGCCGAACTCGGGTGCATAGGCCGCCTTGAAATGGAAAATCTCCACCTGGATGCCCGATTGCGCGCCGATCTCAATGGACTCCTTGATGGCGTCCAGGAGCTTCGCGCTCTCATCGCGCATGTGGCTGGCGTAGATGCCCCCATAGCTGGCGGCGACTCGTGCCAACTCAATCAGGTCCTGCGTGCTCTGGTATGCATCCGGCGGATAGATCAGTGCAGTGGCAATGCCCACCGCACCGCCACGCATGGCTTCGGCAACATGCGCCTTCATCTTTTCCAGTTGTTCCGGTGTTGGTGTTCCGGCGACATCGCCCATCACCTCCTCACGCGCCTGTGCGGCACTGTAGTAGGAGCCGAAATTCAACGAAATGCCTTGCTTCTGCAGTTGATCGAAGTAACCGGCCACTTGCGCCGAGCCGACCGGTGTTCCGCCTTCCCCTGCAATGGCCGAAGTCACTCCTTCACGCAGTTTGTTCTCGGCCAATCCGTTCTGCAGCAGCACCTCGCCCGACTGGTCCATCATATCGATCCAGCCCGGTGATACGTACAGGCCGCGTGCATCGATCTCGCGCCGGCCGTGGCCTGCCACGCGGCCAATCTTCACGAGCTTGTCGCCCGTGATGCCGATATCGGCGCTGAGCCATGGATTGCCGTTGCCGTCCAACACACGACCGTTGCGAATCACCAGGTCGTAGGCAGGTTCATCCGCCCGCACCTGACTGCAAGTCAACAGGGTGGCGATCACAGCACTCATGATCATCATTCGCACGGCATTTCTCCTTGCAGGGCAGATTTTGCGGACGGGGGCCCATTTCAGACCAGTATAGGATCGAGTTGCCATTTTGGAAAGTTCATTATACATTTCGGAAAATTGCCGCAGATCCGGGAGTCAAGCAAATGCGAGTATTGGACAGGTGTGCGCGCACGAGCGCTTCTGGCGGCGGTTTGACCCGACGGCTCGCGGGCCTGGCATTGGCGGTCAGCATGGTTTGCGCAGCGCCCGGAGCGTGGGCCGCGGCCCAGCATTCCCGATCTCCCGGGCCGGACGTATCCAAGGCGCGAGCGGCGCTCGAATCGGAAATCGCGCGTATTGCGATCAATAGCGGCGGCGAAGTCGGCGTGGCGGCGCGGCATCTGGAGTCAGGGCTGACGTTGTCACTCAACAGCGAGACGCGGTTTCCCATGGCCAGCACCTTCAAGGTAGCGGTGGCCGGCGCGATTCTGTCGCGGGTAGACGCCGGTCAGCTTGCTCTGGATCGAATGGTGCCGGTCGATCCTGCGCTGGTGCTCGAGTCCGAGGGGATTGCCGAGATATTTCCATTTCCGGGCGTGACACTGTCAGTTCGTAACCTGCTCGAGGGCATGATCACCCGCAGTGACAACACGGCGACCAACGTTCTGACACGGCTTGCGGGTGGACCCGCTGCGGTCACCGCCTGGGTGCGGAAGTTGGGCGTGGAGAATCTGCGGGTCGATGGCGACACCAACGAAATCGTCGGCCGGTTTCTGCAGCTTCCGTATTCGGAAGCCGCCAACTCCAAGTCCATCGACGAGCAGATCAAGAGCCTGCCGGCCGAGGAGGTCGAGCGTCGCAACTCACAGGGCGATGCTCAGTTCGCCGATGATCCGCGTGATACCACGACACCGGCGGCCATGCTCGAATTGCTGACCCGGATCGTCAACGGCCAGGCACTGAGCCCGGCCAGCACTGAGCTCCTGCTCGGCACCATGCAGCGCACCATCACTGGTTTGAAGCGGCTGCGCGGCATGCTTCCGCCGGGAGTCGTTGTACACGACAAAACCGGCACGATCGGCGGAACGGTGAACGATGTGGGTGTCATCGAATTACCGGACCATCGCGGACGTGTTGTCATTGCCGTCTACATCAAGAAGAGCTCGAAACCTATCGAGGAACGTGAGGCTGTCATCGCGCAGGTCGCGCGGTCCGTCTATGACTACATGCTCGTGATGACAACACCACAATGATTTCCAATCCGGTCGCCGGGTGCTGACGAGCCCCATTGCGCAGTCTTACAGCTTCGAGGGATTTCATGATCGATTTGACGTTGCCGCAGCCCTATCTTCTGTTCATCGGCGATATGACCATCGCCCGATTCGCGAAGACTGCGTTCGGCCTGCGAGATTGGGCACCGGAGCGCTGTGTTGGCGAATGCGTCGTGTCGGCATCTGCTGTGACAACTGGGTTGCCGCGAATGACTCCAGCAGACGCGCGCAAGGCGGGCGCTCGCAGCATGGTGATCGGCGTGGCGCCCGTCGGTGGCGAGATTGCGCCGGCCTGGATTCCAACGTTGGTGCAGGCTCTGGAGGCAGGCCTTGATCTGATCAGTGGCATGCATACACGGCTCGCCTCGGTGCCGGAACTTGCCGCCGCGGCCAATCAGACGGGGCGACGCCTGATTGATGTGCGCACGCCGCCTCCGGGGTTGTCCACCGGTACTGGACGCAAGCGCTCCGGATTCAGACTTCTGACTGTGGGAACCGACTGCGCCTTGGGTAAGAAGTACACCGCTCTGTCCCTGACCCGCGAGTTCAAGAAGCGGGGTGTCCCGGTGGATTTTCGCGCTACGGGCCAGACAGGAATCCTGATTGCCGGTGGCGGAATTCCCATCGATGCCGTGGTCGCCGATTTTGTTGCGGGGGCTGCCGAAGTCCTCTCACCGGCGGCGGCCGCCGGGCATTGGGATGTGGTGGAGGGACAGGGCTCCGTGTTTCATCCTCTGTATTCCGGCGTATCCCTTGGACTGCTGCACGGGACGCAGCCCGACGTCATTGTCATGTGTCACGAAGTGGGACGCGATGCGGTCCTCGGGCTTCCGGACTACCCGACCCCCAACATACCCGAAGCGATTGAGTTGACGCTGCGGTTGGCTCGTCGCACCAATCCGCAGGTCCGTTGCGCCGGACTGTCTTTGAATACCTCACAACTCGATGCTGCCGGTGCCCGCGAAGTACTCGCCGAACAGCGCAGGGTGCTCGGTATTCCCGTTGCGGACCCATTGCGCCCGGGCGCCGAGTTGAATCATCTGGTCGATGCCTGCCTGCAAGGATGAGCCTCATGACAACCTTCCGTATCAAACCGGCCCACATCCGGGTGGCAGTCGAGAAATTTCCGCTCAAAGAACCGTTTCACATCACCGGCCGCACCATGTTGGACGCTGAGGTTCTCAGCGTCGAGATCGAGGCGGACGGTGCGGTTGGACGCGGCGAAGCTTCAGGAGTGTATTACCGGCCGTCGGACAATCCGCCGGACAATGCCCAGCAGATTGAAGCCGTTCGCGCTCGGCTACAGGCCGGTCTGGATCTGCAGTCCCTGCAGACTCTGTTACCGCCGGGCGGTGCCCGCAATGCCCTCGATTGCGCGTTGTGGGATCTGGAGTCCAAGGTCACAGGAAGGCCTGTCTGGCAGCTTGCCGGCCTCGAGCAGCCTCGACCTCTGCTGACCACCTTCACTGTAGGCGCCAATGAACCGGGCAAGATGGCTCTCGATGCCCGCTCCTATGAGGGGGCTCAGGCCATCAAGCTCAAGCTGACCGGAGAGCCCGTCGATGCAGACCGTGTTCGGGCGGTACGAGAGGTGTGCCCCACTGTCTGGTTGGGTGTTGATGCCAACCAGGGATTCACTCGCGCCAGCCTCGAGACCCTGATGCCGGTGCTGGTTGCCGCACGTGTTGAGCTCATTGAGCAGCCCTTCAAGATCGGGGCCGAGCATCTGTTGGATGGAGTGGATTCGCCGATTCCCTTTGCCGCAGATGAGAGTGTCCAGACTCTGAGCGATGTGCCCAAGCTCAGCGGACGCTTCCAAGTCATGAACATCAAGCTCGACAAGTGCGGCGGCCTCACCGAAGCGCTTGCCATGGCACGCGCGGCCACCCGAGCGGGCCTGGATGTGATGGTAGGCAACATGGTGGGGACCTCCCTGGCCATGGCGCCTGCCTTCCTGGTGGGGCAGCTATGCAAGGTAGTGGACCTCGATGGGCCTGTATTCCTGCGTAGCGACCGGCCGACACCGGTGCAATACCAGAACGGAAGGATCTTCAGCCCCCCGCAGCTCTGGGGAAGCCGCATCTCGTGATCGAGCCGGCACTTTGACAAATTTGCAATTTCGTGTAGATAGTTTCCGTTACGGAAACTTTTTCCGATGCGGCAAAGCGCGCCAGCGCTGCCACAGCGGTGGCCCGATCTGGTCGGGAGGCCAGATCTCAACAAAAGAGGTCGGTAGTCATGACTTGGGGATTCATTGAAGGTCTCAACCGCCCACCAGGCGGTTCCATGTCCAGCCGTTCGATGGGTTTCGCCGCGGGCGTCCTGGGAGCTTTGGTGTGCCTGCCCGGCAGTGCCGCTGTCGCCGCCGACACCGCGGCCGATGCGTCTGCAAAGGACGCGACGGACACTACTGCAGAGGTAGTCGTTACCGGATCGCAAGTGGCGCGTCCAGGCTTCCAGTCACCAACTCCAATTACGAGCGTCAACACCGCGGATCTCGAGCGCGTAGGTGCAACCAACGTCGCCGACGCGTTGAACCAGCTTCCATCAATCAAACCGAGCGTCACTCCGTCATCGGTTGGAAATCTTTCCAAGCTGGCGGGTGGCAACTATCTGGATCTGCGCGGGTTGGGTTATCTGCGCACGTTGACCCTGATCGATGGCAAACGTTACGTCCCGACGACCCCGGAAGGTGTGATCAGTACCAACCTCATTCCGCAGGCGCTGATTGGCAGTGTCGATGTCGTGACCGGCGGCGCTTCGGCGGCCTACGGCTCGGATGCAGTCGCGGGCGTCGTCAACCTCAAGTTGGACAATGCGCTCGAAGGGTTTCGCGGCAGCCTCCAAGGGGGGACCACTGACCATATTGACAACAACAACTACTTGCTCTCCGCCGGCTGGGGCGCGAAGTTCGCCGATGGCCGCGGACACGTCCTCATTGGCGGCGAGCTTGCTCAGAATTACGGGATTGCCGATGGCCACCAGCGGGACTGGGCCGGCAACCGCTCCCTCATCGTCAACCCTGACTTTGGTGTGGTGCCGGGGGCTCCCAACCTGATTCACGTGAACGATGCGAAGACCGCCTACGCAGCTCCTGGCGGTGTCATTACCTCGGGGACGTTGACTGGTGTGCAGTTCCTGCGCGGCGGAACTACTGCGCCGTTTCGGTACGGTACCGCCCTGACAGACGGAAATACCATGAACGGCGGTGACGGTGATGAGCTCGCCGCGCCGTATGTGCTGGAAACCCCCAACAGACGTCGCAGCGGATATATCGGCGTGACATACGATGTGGCCGATGCGATCACCGCGTACGGAAACGTGGATTACGGCTACTCGGGCTTCAGTGAGCGCTCGATCCCTTCCGATGACACCTTCACTATTCAGGCAGACAACGCCTATCTGCCGGCTTCGCTACGACAGGCGCTGACGACGGCAGGAGAGACCAGCTTCGATTTCGGCCGCAGCCTCGAAGACTACGGCGTGGGCGGCATCATGCAGCGCGCCCGCACCTGGCAGGGAGTGGCCGGCGCGCGAGGTAAGCTCATTGGCTCATGGACCTTCGATGCGTCGTTTTCCTACGGGTCGACCCGAAACCTGACCCTGTTCACGGGCGATATCATCAGAGCCAATCGCCTGTTGGCGCTCGATGCCGTTGTCGATCCCACTACCGGTGGTACGGTCTGCCGTTCGACACTCACGGATCCGACCAATGGCTGCGTGCCTCTAAACCTGTTTGGCGTGGGATCGGCCTCGCAGCAGGCTATCAACTACATCAGCGGCACATCGGTGCGCGACTGGGAGCAGCAGCAACAGGTCGGTGACCTGACCGTTCGCGGTTCGCCATTCGATCTGTGGGCGGGTCCGGTCTCGCTGGCCTTCGGTGGTGAATGGCGCAAGCTCGACGTAGATGTACGGTCCGATCCGCTGTCGGCAGACCCTGTGGTGACACGCTACCGCGTTGGAAACACCAAACCATACTCTGCCACCGAAAAGGTGAAAGAGGGCTTCGGTGAGGTGGTTGTGCCGCTCGCCAAGGACTACAACTGGGCCAAGAGCGTCGAGTTGGATATCGCCGGTCGCGTAACCGACTACGAGACTTCGGGCACGGTGGAAACCTGGAAAGCAGGCCTCAACTATGCGCCGAACGATTCCTTCCGCCTGCGTGCCACGCGCTCGCGCGACATCCGTGCGCCCAACATCAACGAGCTGTTTGCCAGAGGCCAGACGCTGTTTTTCACGGTCACCGATACTCAGATCAACCAGACCTATTCGGTTTCCACTGTCACAGGCGGTAATCCGGGCTTGCAGCCGGAGAAAGCGGATACTTTCACGGGCGGACTCGTGTTCACGCCGACCTTCGCACCGCGACTGAGCGCCTCGCTGGACTACTACCGAATCAAGGTAAACGGCGCGATCGCCTCATTGACCGCGCAGGCCATCGTGGACCGGTGCAATGGCGGCGACGCAGCAAGCTGCGATCTCACCCCGCGCGGCGCGGACGGCCGTATCTCGACCATCCTGCTGGCACCCGTCAACTTCCAGCAAATTGTCACCGACGGCCTGGACCTCGAGATGGCCTATCGCCAGCCAGCATTCGATGGTGCCATCGACCTGCACCTGCTAGCCAACTACCTGCGCAAGCTCGACCTGATCGGCCAGAACGGAAGTCTGACCCGATTTGCGGGCAACACCGACCAGCCGGTGTTGGACGGGCCTGGCGGCACACCCCACTGGAAGGCCCAGGCGGTTGCCGAATACTCCAACTCTGTCTACAAATTCAGCGTGACCGGCCGCTACGTGGGCGGCGGTGTCATCACCCGTGATGACACGACGCTCGACTACAACCAGGTCAGCGGGCGGTTCTACGTGGATCTCGCCGGCCAGTACCGCGTGTTGGAGACGGGCAGGGGCGAGCTTGCCGTATTCGCGGCCATCGAGAACCTGTTCGATGTAGACCCACCTTTCACGGGCTATGAGTTCCAGACTGCCCGGCAGCTCTATGACGTGATTGGACGGCAGTACACCGCGGGTGTGCGGTTCCGCTTCTGACGGACCTGCTCAGGAATGGGCCGCCCGCTCAGGGGCGGCCCGCACCTGGGGTGAAGCAGATCACGTCACGGCCCCCACCAACTACTGTTAGACCCTTCAGTTAACGAATCAGCGCGTCGAGCCGCCGTGCGTCCAAACCAGCATCGCGGTAGTACTTCCGGCAGAGCTCCAAGGCGCTGAATCCGTCCTCATACGCAGCAAGACTTCCGTTGGCTGGCTTATCCAGATAGATCAGCCCACCCTCGACCATGAACATGATCAGGGCTGGCTCGGGCGAGTCGTCTGTGACAACAAGCGTATGAGCTTCACCCGCCGGCTCGTAGATAAACGTCCCCGGCTTTGCAACCCAGTCGTGCTCCAGGTATCGCCAATGGCCCTGTATGGTGTAACCGCGTACCGTGCCAACGTGGTAGTGCACACCAAGCTTCGCGCTAGGCAAACCCTTTAGAAGTACGGTGAATCCACCCGACGTTAGGTTGAAACAGCAGGGCTGAAACCACACGCCTTCCGCATAAGGCACCCAGAGGCGTTTGTCGTCGACGTCAATGTTCGTGATGAAGTGGCCACGCTGCCTTTGATTCGGCTCGAGGCCGTCGTCCACGTTACTGAATGTTGTGATTGGCATTTGTTTCCCCCTAATGTGACGCACTCTTTCGTTCACGCGCGCTCTGGGCGGCTTTTCCCCCTCTTGTTCGTTATGAAGACCGAGAATGCGCTGACAACCACCCTCAGGCAATGGCGCGGTGCGAGTGTCTGCTGTTCTACGCCTCAGCGGCCGCTACTGGAAGATCAGCGGCCCGTTGGGGTCGAAAGCGGCTCTTGGGTCGAGGCGATCCGATCGGACGGTAGCATCTCGATCCCCTGGCACGTTCCCGCCGGAGGGGCGGCGGGAGCCGAGCGTTTCGTCTCGGCCACCTGCGGTGGACGGCAGGGAGCGATGACAGCGTCCGGGTCGCGATGCTACTTTGAGAGAGCGGGTCCGCGGTCGGCGTTTCGCGTCCAGGGCGGGTGGCAGGAAAGGGGGGGTAGGGTGGTGGATCCTCGTGCGGCAGTTGGCGGTTTCCTCTGGTCCTGGGTGATCTACGGGTTCAAGGGACTGCGGTACGTCGTATCGGCGGACTATCGAGCTCGGGTGCATGCGTTTTGGCGTCTTCATCCGGAGCGTCGCGCGGGCGGCATTCGCAGAATGATTCTGGGTGCAATCCTGGACGTGGTCACTCTGGTCTGTGTTGTGTTGATCGTAGTGTATCGCCGATAACCTGCAGCGTGCTCGACCTTGTTTCGACTACGGCTGGTTATTTGTCTGGCGTGTCAGTTGACAGGCTTGGGACGTCTGTGTTGGCACGCAGCGACATCGATGAATATTACTAACGCAGGGGACAATCCCATGGGCCTGGATACCGTTGAACTCGTCATAGCCGTGGAGGAGCGCTTTGCCATCGAGATACCTGACAGAACGGCGGCACAGATCGCTACTGTGGGACAGTTGCACCAATTCGTCGTAGCACAGCTAAGGGACCGAGGTTCACTTGAGCTGACTTCAGACGATATCTACTCAATACTCACTGATTTGATTTGCCACCAGCTCGGCGTACGACGCGAAGACGTGAGGCCGGACGCGCATTTTGTGAATGATCTGGGAGCCGACTAGCCCAAAACGCTCTGTCAAGGCGTGATCGCCGGAGGACAGATTCTGGGCACTGCCGAAATCATCGGGCCATCGATGTAGTATGCTCTTGATCGACATTTTGGCCGTGAAGTGCCGTCGAATCGGAGGATGCTCATCCTGAGCGAAGTTGAGCCCGCGAATCCGTATGCGCCGCCGAACGCCATAGTTGCGGACATTCCACCCCCGCTGGCCGACTCCCGGTGTCCTCCCTCGGTCCTGTGGGCCGTGCGGTTACTGTGGGTCGCCGTGGCGTTTGGAGCCCTGTTCATCGCATTCAGGCCATTGCCGCCGATGCCCCCTGGGATGCCGCCGCTCGGGGCGCGAGCGATTGGACTGCTGGTGCTGGTACCCTGGTCGTGGCTCGTGCTCAAGATTGCGGCCGGACGCAACTGGGCGCGGCTGACGTGGATCGTCATCACCGTGCTCGGGCTGCTCTCTACGTTGATTTCGCCGGAGAAGCTGACTCGGTTGGGTCCCCTCGGACAGGCTAGCTTTACGCTTCAAACTACCCTCCAGCTCGCCGCGTTCGTGCTACTCGTATCGCCTCGCGCGCGGCGCTGGTTTAAACCGCCCGTCTCACCATCCTCGGGCGATCCACCCTGACACCTCAGTAATACCGCCTAAGCGTGAGCGCCGCTATCGCGCCGAGGAATTTCCGTCATCCTGTCATCTCTTTGGCTTTCTCGCGCGTTAAAGAGGGACGATTGTTGAAGGAGAGGGTGGCGATGCGAAGGGTGTTTTGCGGTTTAACAGTTCTTACCTTGGCCGGCGTCGCCAACGTGGCGAACGCACAATATGGTTATTCGAATGACTACGCCTATGGCCGTGGCCCGGTGCAGTGGCACATCATGGGTGGTGCTGCACTGACGACGGGACACACGGCCGACTATCTGGAGACTGGATACACCATCGGGGGTGGGCTGACATTTCGTCCTGCCCCGATGTCGCTGTTCTCGCTGCGAGCGGATCTGTCTTTCAGCCGCTTCAATGCCACGAACCGCTTGTTGAATATCGGGGCTGAGCAGAATCAGACCGAGATCGATGACGGCTGGGGCGATATCGTCAATCTGGACGTTGACGGCGTGTTGGATATTCCCTTGGGTGCCCGTGTACGAGGCTATGTCATGGCCGGTGTGGGTGGAGCTTATCGGCGCATTGATCTCACTCAAACGGTGGGTTTCGGCGGGTACTTCTGCGATGACTGGTATGGCTATTGTGGCATCGGTGTTGTGCCCGGGGACGTGCTCGTGCAGCGAGAAGAGACCACTCGCTTTGCCTGGAACGCCGGTGTTGGTGTCGAATTTCCGCTGGACCGGGGCCAGTCCTTCTTTGTCGAGGCGCGCTATAGCCGCATGGAGACACCGAATCCCACAGAGTTTATTCCCATCCGGATTGGATATCGCTTCTGAATGGCGAAGCGTATCAAGTGCTGTGTTCGAGATCTGTAGCGTCAGGAGGCAGCCCTACGACCTTGAGCATCGAGGCAGACGGCGCAACTTGCTCTGTCACAATCTGCGGGCAACGCCGACAGATGGAGCCTCCTTGCTGTGCATACCAGCGGCATTGAGAGCGGATCGGGCATCGCGGCAGACGTTCCACTATTTCCGGAAGCTCGGTCACCGCGCGGTCTGCGAGCTGACACCGTCTGTTCTGGAAGTGCGTGCACGCGTCTGAACGGCATGTGCTCGCAAAACGAAAGACTTCGGAGGGTGAGACCGGTTCGGCCAGAGCCAACAGCTCCGCGGTGACTTCCAACGGAGCGTTGGTGGCGGTGATGCGTGGCTCATCGGGTGTTCCAGTGACGACACCGATGAGTACCGATTCGCCGGGATGACCGGGCGCACTAGGGCATAGCGGCGTGCGCTCACCGCCGTTTGATGTCGACACGGGCGTGTTGCAGACGCTATTCGTTAACGGCTTGGATGCCGGTGACCGTGAACCCACCGAGTCGATTCGGTGCGATCGTCGCTTGGAAAACTTCCGCCGGAATGCCGCAGATGATCTTGATCGGCTTTCGGAATCGCGGCTGACGGGCGGCGAGTGCAATGGCGACACCTTCGGCGGCGGCGCGGGCGATGGGCTCCATGCTCTTCTTTCTTGTGGCCATGTTTGATCTCCTCGATCCGGTGGATTCTCAGTGATAGAGCGGACGGGTATCGTTTCTATCTACTGTATGGAAAGTGGAGATTATCGCAGTAGAATTATTGGAGATCGCGGACGAACCGAGCTGTAGCGTTTCCATCGGTTGTAAGGTCGGCCTCAGAGCGAACCCGATCGGCTGTCTTTGAGGTAGCGCGCGCGATCAGCCATCAGGCCGGCCTTGCGCTCCAGCCTGCCAAAATACGCAGCATTTTCTTTGGTTTGCTCACGCAGTCGACGTGCGGATAGCCAGCGGCCGCCGACAATGACTCCGGTGATATCGCGCGCGTTTCTGATGTCGTCCAGTGGGTTCGCGTTCAGTAGAACGAGGTCAGCCCTTTGCCCCACCTTGATCAAGCCAGCTCGATCGCCCTCACCCAGGAGTTCATGAGGAGTTACCGTCGCAGCACGCAGTACCTGATAGGGCGTGAGTCCCAGCGAGTTGATCTCCAGCATTTCCTGATGGACGCTGTATCCATAGGCAATTCCAGGGATCGTCGGTGCGTCCGCGCCTATCAGCAAAGGTGTTGCGCTGCGGAAGAGTTGGCGCGTCAGGACTCTGTCGAAGTCGAATCCCGCTGGATAGCGGTCTATTCCCGGCTGCGTTCGAAAGTCTTCAGACAAGTAGCGCGTGTGTTCCGGCAGCCAGGCATTCAAGGTGATTGGGTCCACGGTGAGCAGCACCTCCTCGGGCAGCGGCGGAACATGTCGATGCACATACATGTAGAGAATCGATCGAGTCGAGACTAACGTAGGGGTCAGCATCGAGTGCGACCTCAGGACCCAATCGGTGAGTACCGAAAGTCTGCTCGGATCGAGGTCATCCTGCATCGCGTAACGGCCAAGTTCTTCGGCGTGCGCGATGTCGTCCATCGGAACCAGGAAGGGATGTTCGGGGGATACACAGTTGCTACAACCGAGTTCGGGTAGGTGCCCCACAGTAATGAGGTGCGCGGCATGTGCGGCGGTCTCGATGGCGTCGTAGGTCTCCTGATTCAGGTGTTGATACGACTTGATAAAGTCGTAATGAGCTGCGACGGCCAACTTGACGGCTTCGCGGCCGTCCCGCGCAGTTTCGGGATGCTCAATGGATGATGGTGGAGGCGCTTTGTGCATCGAGATCACGACCGCTTCGGGCGGGCCGTCGATCAGTTTGCCTACGACCAGGCGAGGGCCCAGAATGATTCCCCTTTGAATCAGGTCGCGTAGCTCCAGTACATCTGAGCCACCTCCGCCAAGATGAAACACGGTGGTGACGCCTTCGCGCAAATACGGGAACAACATCGCCGAATCGTAGGGATGAGAAGTCTGAGCCTCAGACTTCAGCGCGCTATAGCGGCTGTCCTGCGACTTCAGCTTGTCACGCAGGGGAATGATGTGGGCATGAGCGTCCACGAGGCCGGGGGTGAGAAATTTGCCCTGGCCGTCGATCACAAGCGCGTTTGAGCCGGGCTGGCTGGCCGAATGCTTCGCAATGCTGACTATGAGGCCGTCGTGGATAGTCACGACTTGGTGCTCGTCGGCGGATTCCTTGTCCATTGGAATCACGGTGACGTCGTTAATCACCAGATCGGCGCCCGCCGCGGCCGAAACCGAGGTGGACACGAACGCGACGAACGACGTGAGGCACAACAGAAAGGCGAATTTACCGCGCATAGGTGCAGCTCCAATCCCGACTCATCTTCCCTTGGATGAGGCTGACTCTGTCTGGGTTTAAACAGGCTCAACGCCGCGGCACGACGGACCCGGTAGCTTTCCCCGGCCTCCCTGACATATATTTTGGCCAAGGCCGCAATTCGACGGCCGCCAGGCCAGGTGGGCTCATATTTATGGAAAATAATCCTTACGCCCCGCCCGTATCCAGTCTGCTGGGGGCGCCCGAAGACACAGCGGGTGAGGGCACATCGACCGGTTTGACCGGTTTCAGGGATCTGAGCGGGATCAGCAGCAAACTGTCCTGGCTATTGCTGATAGGGGTTGGCTTGCGCGTTGTGGGGCTCCTTTCCTCATTCATGCAGCTCAGTCTGCTGACGCACGCACCCTACAGCGTGGCGCAGGGACAGGCGAACGATCTGCGCGAGCGTTTGTTGAACTCCGGCCAGGGCATCCTGTTCCTGGTGACAGCCGTTGTGTTCGCGCGCTGGATCTACCTCGCGCAGAAAAATCTCCCGGAACTGGGTGCGCGCTATTTGCGGTTCGGGCCGGGGTGGTCGGTGGGCGTCTTTTTTGTCCCGGTGCTCAACCTGTGGGCGCCGTATCAAGCAATGGGCGATCTGGCCAAGGCAAGCCGCGATCCTCGTACATGGCAGCTCGATGACACGCCAGCCCTCTTACTCGTATGGTGGATAGTGTGGCTGCTCAAACAGTTCTTGAGTAACGGCATTCTGAATTTTTCAATGCGTGCTCATTCAATCGATCAGCTCGAGGTCATGACGGTTCTGGAGATCGCTGCCGGCGTGCTGGCAGTGCCGCTCTACCTGCTGGCGTATCACATCGTTCGCCGAATCTGGCGCGATCAGTCGGCGAGCTTTGCACAGCTCCATCCGAGTTCTATTTCATGAGGCGAGAGGGCCACCCGATGCGGACAAGCAAACCATCCGGTCCGCACACCCCAACCTCGTAAAGGCCCCACTCACGGTGCCGCAACACGCCTCCTGGACGAATGATCAGATCATCGACGCGGGCGGCGATGGCTTCCACCTCGGGCGTGCGGATAAACACGCCGAACGGGTTATTCTGTTCCGGCACGCTCCAAGGACCACTCCCGGCTTGGGTCAGATGCACTTCGCAGTCCCAGCCTGTCATGATGATGTAGTTGGCGTCCCCACCGGTGCGCGCGAAACCCAAGCGCTCCCAAAAAGGTACTGCCGCGGGTAAATTGTTGCTAGGAACGATAGCGAAGGCGCCAACGGTAACAGGGATGGGCATGTACCTCTCCGTCTCCAGCAGTGGTGATTGTTTAGCCCGGCTTACAAGGGTGCTAAGCGCCAGGATCTTAATCGGTCTGGCAGCGAGGGGTAGAGTCTTCGCCCCATGAATACCGACATTCGTCCTTTGCTCGCGATCGCCCAGGCCTATTTCGACGCTGCCTACGAAATGGATGCTGATGCGTTCGCGACTCTATTTCATCCCTCGAGCTCCGTAACCAAAGTGGGCGAGGACGGCAACGTGAGCGTGACGCCGGTTGAGACGTGGCTGGCGGCGGTCCGGAACGTGAAAGCTCCGAAACTACTGGGCCTGCAGCGCCACGATGAAATATTGTCAATTGACGTTGCCAGAGATCTCGCGCTTTTGAAGTTGAGATTGCAGCTTCCATCACGGTGTGTCACTGACATGTTGTCATGTCTGAAGGCTAACGGAACCTGGAAGATTGTTCAGAAAGTGATGACTGCGGAGGCCAGTTGATGAAGACTGCATCATGGCAGCGCAACCGGCGTGAAGTATTCCGGCACAATCACCTTCGTTTTCGGCGAGGCGACACGCACCTCGGTTACAAACGTGTCCACCTGCTTCAGTGAAACGGCGCGCGGTTTGATGCCGTAGTCATCCCAGTGCGTCGGGAAAACAACCGCGGGATGACCGAGGGCGTTCATCAGCCGGTCGGTGTAGTGATAGATCTGCGTGCGATCGAGCCCGGCACCGAGAATGGCAATGTCCGGACGCAGGCCCGCAATGTTCCGCTCGATGTAGTTCATTGACCCCATAATGAAGATCTGATGTCCTGCTATCCGCAGCAGGTACACCAGCGTCCCGCCTTCCTTGTAGTCAGACTCGTGTAGCGGAGCCTGGAGGTCCGGCGGCGCGCCGTCCGCCCAAAAGCCATTGTTGTAGCGCTTGTTGAACAACGCGGTGTGCAGGCTCGGGATCACCTCCAACGAGAAGCCCTCGAACTGGAAATCTTCACCGCCCCTCACGACGATGACGGGTTGCGTCTTGATCTTCGCGAGCTCGACATGTTGCGGATTGAATGAAATGCTCACGCCGTCTGCGCGAGCGATGCGGGCGGCGCTCTCCGTGCCAATGATGGTGGCACCGGTTTTCTTTGCGATGTAGGGTGCATCCAGCATGTGGTCTTCATGAGCATGCGTGATCAGGATGTAGTCAACGTGTTTGATGTGTGCATCGATGGATTCGGGGTCCGGCTGTGCGAGAGGATCATCCTCGGACATCTGCTCGGCCGGGGCGTTCTTGCGGAACTGCGACAGGTTCGGATCGACCAGGATCACGACCTTGCCGTCGCTAATTTGCCAGCCGGCGTTTCCGAGATAGCTGATCTGAACGGAGGCGCGGGAGTCGGATGTCGCCAATGCCGGGCCCGAGATAGTGAGCGCACATACGAGCAGAGCAAGCCTCGCCGTCCAAGTCTGAACTTGCAGAATCAAGACAAAGTCCTTTCAAAAAATCGAGCGCACGTTTCGGAATCAACCGATCAGCTTCGCCTCGCGTCGCGCGCCGACCTGTCTCATCGGATTTGTCCCGTCATGCGCCCATGATAGCGAAACGGGTTACACAATCGTTAAGCGAAGCGAGCCGCAGCGGCCCCTCCGGCGCTCTCACCGATAAATTAAATTGGCCCCGGCCGGAGCGAACTAACGATCAACGGATTAACGGTTCGACGCTTCTGCCACCCACCGGTCGCTGCTTGGTTCACCGCCGCCCCGGTAACTCGTTGATCAGCAAGCGCTAACAGAGGAAAGGGCGAGCCGAGGGATTGGCTCCAACCGCCCCTCTCCGGTTTGGTGCTTTTCTACCCCACGATGCGGCGGGCATCGAACAGGAACCCGAACACCAGTGCGCCCAGGACGCTGACGGCCGCCGCCAGCGCAAATGCCGCCGAATAAGTGCCGGTCACATCCACGAGCCAGCCAGTGACAGCAACTCCGACAATGCCCGGTATCGTCGCGAATGTATTGCTGAACCCGTACACCACCGCGCCAGAGCGCGGGGCAACATCGATCATTGCAGGTGGAAAGCCGGACCATGTACACCCGAGCGCGGCCGAGGCGGCGCACATCAGAGCAAGTGCTGCCGTGGGAGAGCCTACGTCGCGAATGAGGAGCAAAATAGCAGCGGCGGCGATGAGGCCAGTGCATAACATTGTCTTGCGCATCGTTGTAACACTGACGCCGCGTTCAATCATCCGGTCCGACACCACCGCAGAGAGGTTGCTAGCCGCAAACAGGCTGAGCCATGGAGCAGCGGAAAATAGCCCTGCATTCGCAATGGTGAGCCCGTGGGCGTCGCGAAAATAGCTTGGCAGCCACGCCAGAAGCAGGTACAGGCTCCAGTTCGCTGCGAAGTGCGCGGTTGCAATCGCGGCAACGGGTGCGCAGAACAACAGTCGGCGATACGGCAGGTTCTCTGGTGGCTCGGACGTCTCGGCCAACAACGCTCGCTCGTCAGCGCTCACACGGGGGTCCGTGGCCGGATCGTTTTGGATTCGCTGGAACCAAACGACAACCCAGAGGAGTCCGGGGATTGCGAATGCGTAGAACGCTGCGGGCCACCCGAAGTGCGCAACCAACCAGCCGCTGCCGGTCAGCCCGATTAGCGTCCCGATCGGAATGCCACTCAACATTCGAGCAGTCGCACGTGCGCGCTCCCTTTGAGGCACCCACCGGGCGAAAAGATCATAGGCAGCAGGAAACATGACGGCTTCACCAACGCCCATGGCGATACGCGCCGCGATCAGTGCGGATAGTGACAGCATCGCTGCGAGCGGCGTCAGGAGTGTGAAGGCGGACCAGGCGAGTACCGCGCAACCCAGCACACGTTTGCCGCCGAAGTGTGCCGCGACCAACCCACCGACAAACATGAACAATAGGTAGCCCACGAAGAACGCGGACAGTACCAAGCCTTTCTCGCTCTGCGACCAGCCGAAGTGCTCCCGCATCGCTACCGCGGCGACCGCTATGTTGACTCGGTCTGTGTAAGCGAGGGCACAGGCGACAAAGGTGTACGCAACGACCACGTGCCGCTGCGGCCGCCCGGCGGCTGTGACGGGTAAATTCAAGGAGTCCCGCGACTCCGAGGCGGTTAGCACCGGGTCGGTCAAAATGCCCACCAACTGAAGGGAGCCAACCGGCATAGAATGCGCGCGACCCTATTCCGGTGCAATGAGCCCGCATTCGCAGACGAGCTTCGCGCGGGCCTGGAATCATGGACCATTTGACTCATGTTGCATCGCGAAAGATTACATGGAAAATGCGAGAGCGGGGGAGGGTAAATAGGCTCTCGGCTTGATACCGTACGCCTCATGCCAACAGATCAACCCCGCGGTCGGCCTCGATATGATGATCTCCTGACCCCTGCAGAATGGCGCGTGGCTGAGGCTGTACGGCACGGGCTCACCAATCCGGAAATAGCGCGACTGCAAGGCGTGAGTACGGATGCCGTGAAATATCACGTCGCCAACATCCTGCAAAAACTCCACCTCTCCCGTCGCAACGAGCTTCGGCACTGGACCGGTGTGCGTCGCGACAGCAGCCTTTTCAAAAAGGAGCCCATCATGACAGGTAGCCTCAAGCTGGGAACAATTTCGCAGATCTCGCGTACTGTTCGCAACATTCAAGATGCCCAAAGTTGGTACGGCGAGGTGCTCGGTCTCAAGCATCTCTACTCCTTCGGCAATCTTGCTTTTTTCGATTGCGGCGGCGTCCGCTTGTTCTTGTCCGAGGGGGAAGACTCCACCGCTTCAGAGTCGATCATCTATTTCAACGTCACCGATGTTCGCTCGGCCCATGCGGAGCTCATGCAACGAGGAGTCGAATTCCTTGGCGCGCCCCATATGGTCCATCGGCACTCGAACGGCACGGAGGAGTGGATGGCCGCGTTTAAGGACAATGAGGGCAGGCCGTTGGCCATTCTCTCCCAGGTTCCCAAGCCGTAGATTTCAACTCTGTTGTCCCTGAGGGCCGATATTGCGTCTGGTCTGCGGCGCATGCACGGGCAGCGAACCGGCGACCGCGGCACACTACCGCCCATGAAGGAGCGTCTCCTCAAGCTATCGGATGGCACCGAAGTCTTTTTGGTCCTGGTCGTCGCGTTCGGCGTGTTCGTACCGGGAAACCTACTGGCGCTGATCTCACCGGACCGGCTGGTCGAAGCGCACGCACCGCCTATTTCGAACAGCAGCCTGCAGGGATTGGTGCTGTACGAACTTCTCGTGCTGGGCATCCTGGCAAGCTTCTTGCGCGCGCGGATGGACACTGGCACGATTGGGCGTCCGCCCAACGGTCCGCGATGCACTCTATGGTGTCGGTCTGTGCATCGGCTACTACGCCTTCTACTACGTGGTCATGATGACACTGGCGAGCCTGTGGCCGACGTTCGCGCGTCTGGTGATGTCGACCCACTTGACGGCGGCCGACCTGCGCCTCGCTGCGGCCATGTGAGTTGGTGTCGCGTTCCCCGCATCCGACGTCTCGGGTGAGGCTGCCTGCTGTGATTCGCCGTGTTGCCGGTACCGGCCCGAGCGGTGCTAGGATAGGCCACGTCGCAAAGCGATAAAAAGAACGAGGATCACACGGATGGATCACCGAGCAGAGGCCTCTCCACGCGCAGGCGAGACCCCAGGCCGATCGCTCGATGGCGGCTTCAAGACTCTCCCACTGAGGAATTCTTCCCCCGCGCGACGAGCAGCGCTGGGACTCGGCCGTTGCCAGGTGTTCGTTACCAGCACAACGACTACGTGAGAGTGATCGGTGGTCCGCATTTCGGTGACACTGGTTCACTGATCGGCATTGAGGAGCTAGATACCGACCCTCTGTTCCTGGTTGAACTCGAGTCGCAGCAGGACGCCGTAATCAGGCAGTCGTGTCTCGAGCTCATTGAGGCAAGCTCAGCACGTTAGCGAGCAGAGCTTGCACGCTACGGCAATGCCGCGCACACCGGAAACGCGGGCATTCGCGGACTTGCCTCGGTGGCGGAGGCCGGACGGGAGCGGCGTGTCGGCAGAAATCAACGCGCAACGAGACGCTGACACGGGCTCACCCCACATGACTATTTTCTTTACCAGTTACGAAGCCATTCCGTTGCCCGAGTCTGGAGACTTTGATGTGTGCGGTGGCGCGTACGTCAACTGTTGGGTAAAGGCGCAATCGGCAAAGGAAGCCCATCAATCGGCATCTGCAGTCATTCATCAGCGCGGTTGGAAGGTCGTATCGATTCAGGAAGAATGCCGAGAGGTGACTGCACCTTCCTACGCTGAGGACCGAGAAAGTAGGGTTTATTACGACCAAGCAGTCGTCGACGGGGAATGCTACGTGTTCCATCAGTGGCCCGTCGAAGCCCAGGATGGCCACGATGTGAACTGAGGCCCGTCGCCATTCTCTGAGTGCGAGTGACTGGCTACCTAAGTGCGGCCCCGCAGCACTCTGAAGCGGTCATCGAGCGAATCCGTTAGACTCGATAGCCGTGAAAAATAGAATCAAGAACAGCGGAAGGCTGCACGGCGCAGGTCTACTGAGCCGCGCCAATGGGGGCGGCGCTTGAGTCTGGCGCGCAGGCGGGCGATGTACGCGGTGTGGGCGGCCGGCGTTCTGGTTGTTCTGTTGGGTCTCGCCCTGGGAAGTGCCCCCTATCTTTTCGCCGAAATGTCGGCTTGGCTGGAGCCCCACGCGATCATCGATCCGGCGAAACCGGACCTCGGTGAGGGGCGCATGGTGGATGACTACTGGGCCGTGCAGAACATTGACGCGAATACCTTCGCGCTCGGCGAGCCGCGTTACTACCAAGCAAACTACGCGTACCTCATTGTCGGTGAGCGGCGGGCGCTGCTGTTCGATGCTGGCTCGGGCACGCGCGATATCACTGGCGTAGTGACGAGCCTGACGCACCTGCCTGTGACGGTGATGCCATCGCATCTGCATTACGATCATACCGGGGGGATTGCACCTTTCAGGTCGATCGCGATGATCGATCTCGCCGAAACTCGCGCCGACATCACGAATGGCAGGTTCACCCCGGGCCGCTACGAATACCTCGGGATGATCGATGGCTTGGTGCCACCCACATTCAACGTGACCGAGTGGATTGAGCCCGGCACAACGGTTGACCTCGGCGGGCGGACGCTGCGGGTCTTACATGTAACAGGTCACACGCGCAGCTCAGTCGCTCTATACGATGGGGCAACGCATCAGCTATTTGCGGGAGATTTTATCTATCCCACGACGCTGTATGCGTTCCTGCCGGGAGCTAGTCTCTCGGAATATCTGGCGACAACGCGAGAACTACTCGCAACTCTGCCCGTCGATACAAAAATCTGGACCGCACACTGCTGTCGCTTACACGAACGCACATCGGCTCCGTGGCTGACAATGACCGATCTGCGTGACCTGAATGCCGCGCTGACCGCGATCCAGTCAGGCGAGTCGCGTAGTACAGGGTTTTTTCCGCGGCGTTTCCCGGTCAATCAGCAAATGACGCTCGCTACCGGCTTTCCTTGGAGTAATCGCTGAGTTAGAAAGTCTGTGGCAGCGAAATGCCTGATGGAAAGGATCCGTTTTGTTGGACGGAGATTCGACGGGTCAACGCCGGGCCAAGTCGGGGGTCGAACGGGAGGTTTCACAACAATCGCATGCGTTCATTTCCTGTGGTGGGTCAAATCACGCTTGTTTCGCTCACAAGAAAATGGTGGCTGTATGCATAAATCATTCTTCGTTGAGGCATCACTGACAGCTTTAATGTTGGCCTCAGGCGGCGCGTCAGTCGGGTTGGCTTCAGAGGCCTCCAAGCCATTGAATATCGGCTTTGTTCTGTATACCAAGGGCGATGCGCCCGGAACGCTGAACGCGAGATGGACATACCAGAACGTTTACAGCGGAAAAGGCTTGGCCACGGGAGGGCCCAAGGAAGGCTTTGCCGGCCACTATCACGTTCGCTACTACGACGAGCATGGACAGTTTTCCGACGAATATGACCTGGTCATCGAAAGGGCTGGGGCCTTCTATAACGCGTCGTGGATCACGAATGGGAAGGTCAGTGCGGGTGGCGTTGGCATGGAGGTGGAAAAGGGCTTGGCTATCGGATGGCGCAGAGTGGCCGACTAGCTCAAATGTGAGAGTTGCTGCTGATGTGATCTACCCGAAAGCGGCCATTGGTACGGGTCGCTCAGCGTCGTCAGCGGTCGCCGCTGCAATCGACAGGATTTCGACCCGCGTCCCGGCGCCTGGAGACGATGGATTCCGTGTACCCAGGCGCGCGTGGCATTTCATCCGGCCGCTCAGAAGATAGTCGACGCCGTGCGCGTTTAGCGCATGATAGCGAAACGGGCACACAATCGTTACGTGAAGCGCGCCATAGCGGTCTCATGGAGGCTCGTAAGCCGCATTGCTGACAGGTGTCCGTTCTGCAATCAATGATTAATATGCAATCATTGATAGATGGAGAAATCTGTGGCCAGCATGACCATTCGGAACATTGACGAGTCGCTGAAGGCTCGTTTGCGGATTCAGGCTGCCAAGAACGGTCGCTCGATGGAGGATGAAGCACGTGACATTCTGCGCACGGCGCTGGCCTCCGGGTCGTCACGTGGCTCGAGTTTGCTCAAAGCGATTCGCAGTCGTATCGAGCCTTTGGGCGGTGTAGATCTGGAAATCGCACCACGTGAGCGCATACGAAATCCCCCGAAGTTCGAAGAATGATAGTGCTCGACACCAACGTGCTCTCCGAGGTTCTACGCCCTGCGCCAGAACGGCGGGTGATGGCGTGGCTGGACCGTAAGCGGGTGATCAGTACCGCATTGACCGTTATGGCTTTGCGCGATTGCGGAGCCGTGTTCGAACGGAGGTAACGATGGCATCGACGAGCCATGCGAAGAACGTCACGGTGAAGATCATCGCGCCAACCACCAGGTGATACTCGGGATACAGCTTCGGGCCAACGATCGAGTTGGCGGTATAGGCAACCACAGCAATGACCAGAATAAGCAGGCGTGGACGATCTTTCCGGGAGAACGATCTCAACCAGCGTGTTTTTCGTGAGTACCGTGCCATAGAGGGTTCTTGATCGAGGGTGGTGAGCCTCTTTTCAAAGGCTATCGCCTCTTGCGAGTGCTCGGGGCCTTGAGAACATACCGGCCGTTGTTGATCTCGTTGATGTGAGTGCCGCTGCGTTGAGCCACGTCGATAGCCTGGTCGAGTCTTTGCAAGAGTGCCTCAATGCTTTCATCAGGACGGCGACGCAGGGCCGCGTAGAGATCTTTCCCATTACCGGCGAGGGCAACGCCATCCAGCGGAGCAACACGGCCCAAGGTGATCTGGCCACCCGCCTTCATCAGTGTATCTATATGCATCCATTTTCGTTCTGTTTCATCACTCATGCGGCCACTCACTTAGAGTGTGAGCTGTGACGAGGGAGATGCACGTTCCAAGGCAACAGTTGCTGGATCCGGTTTATGGGATGCTCAGCAATGTGCTCCAACACGTAGCGAAGGTAGTGTTCTGGATCCAGGCCGTTCGAGCGTGCAGAGCCGATGAGACTGTACGCCATGGCCGCTCGCTCACCACCCGCATCGGAGCCGGCGAAGAGATAGCTCTTGCGCCCCTGAGCCACCGGCCTTATTTGCCGCTCAACTGCCAGGTTATCGATTTCTGCACGACCATCTTCACAGTAGTATGTGAGTGCGGGCCAGTGATCACTCTTGATGGTGTATCGGATGGCTTGGGCCAACTCCGAGCTGTTGGGTACCTGAGTCAGTGTATGAGATAGCCAGATATAGAGTGACTGCAGGAGCGGCACTGCGTGTGCCTGACGCGCAGCGAAGCGCTCCTGGGGTGAGCAGCCCCGGATGTTCCGCTCGATCCGGTAGAGCTCGCCGATGCGCCGCAGTGCTTCGGCGGCAATCGGTGAACCGACTGCGACGTGCAAGTCGTGGAAGTGACGCCGCGCATGGCCGAGACACAAGACGCGCCGTGCTACCGAGCGCACTTCGCGAGGTGCACGGCCCGCGATCAAGTCGAAGCCCGAGTAGGCATCGGTCTGCAGTAAGCCAGTAAAGCCTTGCAGGTGCCGCTGCGGATGCTCACCTTTGCGGTTGGACGAGTAGGCGAACCAGACCGCCGGTGGATCGTGTCCGCCGGATCCGCGGTCATCCCGCACATACGACCACAAAAATCCGCGTTTGGTCCGTCCTCGCCCCGGGTCCAACACCGGCATCGGAGTATCGTCGGCATGCAACTTCTGTGCACTGAGCACATAGTGCTGCAGAGTCGAAACCAGCGGCTCCCACAGCCGACAGCAGCGGGCTACCCATTGGGCCAGTGTCGAGCGATCCAGCGACATCCCCGCTCGTGCGTAAATCTCACTTTGTCGGTACAGCGGCAGATGGTGACCGTATTTGCTGTTGATCACATGAGCCAACAGCGCCGGCCCCGCCAAACCGCGCTCGATCGGACGTGAAGGCGCGGCGGGCTGCACGATCCGTGAGCAACCGCGGCAGGCGTGCTTCTCACGAACGTGGCGGATTACTTTGAAGGAGGCGGGCACGAGTTCCAAAACTTCAGCCACATCCTCACCGAGCTTGCGCAAGGTGCCACCACAGGCCGCGCACTGACAGCCTCGTGTCACCTCGTCGGCCTGGTGTATCAACGTCTCGCGCGGCAAATGAGCGGGCAATGCGCGCCTGGACGGGCGATGTCGAGTCGGGGGCTTTGCAGGCACGGCATCGACGGGCGGCTGCGTCGGTTGCGGCGTAACGGCCGTCAGAACCTCCAGTGTCATCTCGAGCTGTGCGATGGCCAGTTCCAGCTGTTCGCTCGATCGGCCAAACTTCCAACGCCGCAGTCGCGCTAGCTGGATCTTCAAACGCTCGATCTCCAGCCGTTGTGTCTCGACCGTGCGGTCGCGCTCCGCGAGGAGCTCCCTCAGGCGTTTGACTTCCGCAGTGGTGCGAGCGTTGGCCACGCACTGATTATACGCGTCACGTTATACCGTGCACGTATTGTTGGAGATCTGATCTCCGGCGCCAATTGCGATCAGGCTGCTACAGTCGGCGGTGCCGGATCGGCTTCCGCCGAACCACTGCGGTGAGCTCGACGCCAATCGATCCCTTCGAGCAACAGCGACAACTGAGCTGCACTCAGCAGTACCGTCCCACTGCTGATCTGTGGCCACACGAAGTGACCCTGGTCGAGTCTGCGATAGTACAAACACAAACCCTGTGCCTGATGCCACAGGACCTTTAGACGATCGGCACGGCGACCTCGGAAGATGAACAACTGCCCACTGAAGGGATCATCCGCCAACGCCGTCTGCACGTGAGCACTCAGGGAGTCCATCCCTTTGCGCATATCTGTGATGCCCGACACCAGCCAGATCCGCGTTCCGGGCGGAAGCCCGATCATGTGCGACAGAACTCCTGGAGGATCGCGCACAGTGTGGGCAGATCCGCCCGTCCCCATACGCTCACACGTCGGCCACCCGCGAACTCGATGTCGATGTGGGCATCGGCCGAGTTCGTGCCCGTCTTGCCAGGGGGAGTGTCCGTTGACTCAGACTGCGTGAGTGTGATCGGCACCAGAGCGCTTTGCGGGATGGTCTCGGCAGACACTTCGAGCACACCCTTGTAGTACTGTCGTCGCCAGGAAAACAGCTGGTTTGCATTGACTCCGTGGCGACGAGCCACGACAGCCACGGACGCTCCCGGCTTCAGGGTCTCCTGCACAATCTCGCGCTTTTGCTCGGCTGAGCGATATTGGCGCTGGCGGGTGCCACGTTCACCTGCTCTCGCATCCGACACATCGCTAGCTGCGTCCACTCACACCCCTTGTGGACACATCACGTGCCCACTTCCGTCGTGGGCACATCATGTGTCAGCTCGATGTGTGCCGGAAGGCGGTAGTCACCACGCGCTTACGCTGGACCGGCAGCCGCGGCCTTCCATTTTCACAGCGCTGTAACACAAGGCGAAATTCTTTGTGGCATTCGGTTGATGCCAGACGGTCAGCGCCGGAAGAATCTCTCGCACCTCATGGACACATATGATCTGCCCACTTACGTCATGGGCACATCATGTGTCAGTCTGGTGCTCTGGGGGAGGCGGTACTCACAACACGCTTACGATAGATCGCGAGATCGAGACAGTGGACGGGCGGCGATTGCGGTGCGGCAATCCCGGCTTCCGGGGTGCCTCGACTCGGGTTCCCTCGTCCAGCGGAGATCGGCGCGAGCTGCCATTCACTCTCGTGAAGGGCGTCCATGACGTGTGCCTGGCTACTTCGACCGGTTGGAAAGACGACGGCTTCGGGCTGCGCTCAACTCCTTCAGAAGTCCCTCGTCATCCAGCATGTCGTCGAGGTCGCTTAGGTTCACACAGGAGACACGGCGATCTCCTCTCGGGCCCTCCAGAATGGATCCGTATTGGGCGAACGAGTCGACAAATTGGAAGTACCAAGTTTCTTCGGTGTCTTCATCGGACAGACTTTTGCCGACAAACACGAAGGATTCGATCCGCGGATAATGCATGTTCGAGTCGGGATAGGTCACGCGGAAATATACCTCTCCCTCCCTGAATCGGTCGATCATGCGTAACTCCTGTGTCAAATATGCTTTGGAACGGTGATCGTCACGGGATCACCGCGTCTAAGGCCCACCACCACCAGGGCGGAATCACTGGCGAAGCTGTGGGTGAACTCCGAACGTTCCTGCGCGCATAGATGCAACCCTCGAGTTCCTCGCAGTTGCAGTTAACGGTCCTCTGCTCGGATCGAATGGGTTCGCCGCCTCGAATCCCTTTAAGCTTCCAACTTACCGAGACGTAGCAGCCGAGCGCACGCGCTGGAGCGCACTTGGCTCTGCAGAAGTTCCACTCCGACGCTTTGCAATCGTCTGTCTTCGGAAGAATCATCGACAGCGGCCAACCGAATGGAGTGAGTCCAAACGGGTCCGCGTATTGCGCAGGTGCGTCCATCGAATACATGTATGGGTTCGCACCGCCCTTCATTCCGATCGGATCGGATTCGATGTACCTGCCTATGGCCGGGTCATACTCTCGGAAGTAGTTGTAGTGCAAGCCAGTTTGTCCGTCAAATACTTGGCCGGCGAAGCGGAGGCTGTTGGCGAAGGTGCCGGCTCCGGCCGGGTTGGGGTTTGCGGCATCCGTGCCGAAGGGATCGGAGTTCCAGGTCCACATCGCCGTATTGTCGCTCGGGCGGGTGACCTGGCGGGGGGTATTTAACTGATCACTGTGCACATCGTAGATCGCGACCGTGGCGCCGCTCGGGCGGAGGGTGGCGACGGAGGTGTCGCTTAGCCAGACGGTTTCTTCGATCAGCGCGCCGGTGCCGTCGTATTCGCCGATGAGGTGGCCGGCTTCGTCGTAGGCGTAGAGGACGGTGCCGTTCACGCCGCCGCTGACCTCGATCCGTTGGCCGAGGGCGTTGTCACGAATCGGCACGATACCCGCTTAGGGGTGGGTCAAAACAACCCGAGGTAAGTTTTCATAGGGACCATAGCGCTTCTTGATTGCAGATTCCGGTGCCGGAATGTGAAGCTCGGGCCCGTCAGCCCATTGATATTGTACCTCACCGACGTGTGGACCCAGATCGAGTAACACACTTTTCTCGGTCGTCCCCGCAGTACCCATGATGAGTTGAACATGCGACTTGGAGTGGTCCTTGCACTCGGTAAATTGTAGCTGGGTGTAGAACTTGTGATTGCCAGAGTAGCTCGGAGCGCTCTCACTGTATTGACATTGCAAGAGGTCGGGCACAACCCAAACAGCGATACTCGAGGCCGCAACAACGCAGATTGAGAATGCCATCCATTTCGAGGAGCGCGCCATTTCTGATCTTGCACATTGCGCGGCGGGAGTCGATGGCTGGCTAGCGGCCGGGCACAATTTCGATTTTGCCCGAGGATCGCTCAACGTATACCTGCCAAAACGCGCCGTCCGCTCCTGGATGGGCTCTATCGCCTTCAATGATCCAAATCTTCCAGCGGTCGGTGACTGGGCGCAATGACGAAATGAGATAGCGGCTCAAGGTGTGTTGCGTCTCCTGCAAGAACGCAGCTTCTGCTATCGCGGCGGCGACACATTCGCGCTCAATGGGCGGGGTGCGCGAAGCGTCGCGGCACGGCCTGACCGTGATGCTATGAGCCTTAGTGTGGTCCGCGGATTCGGCGGGCTGGCTCAAGAGCACGCCGACTTGCCACGTGATGAAAAGACATATTGAAGCCAGACGTTTCATCGTACTTGCTAACTCCCACTGCACCACTGTGCGATTCCGTCTTCAGCCGAGTATCGTCGGGCATGAGCGGCATCTTTACACCCGCACTTGCCCTCGACCTTCGCCAAGCAAGCGTCTTCCGTTTGAAAGGCCTTGCATTCGGACTTGCGCTTGTAGTTCCAATCACGTCCCGGTAGTGGATTTCTCGGATCGGTGAGCACGTAATGAGCGGGTTTGCCGCGGCATATGTCAGAGCCCCCATCTCCTTTTCGCGTCTGCGATATGGGATTCCTCGTGCGCCTTTGTACACTCTCTCGTGCATGGATTCGTGTCCATGACAACAGGCACTGCGTTGTCGTGGCCATCACATTCCCATCCGGAGTCTCTCAGGCCCGTTGGATCATTGTACGCCTCAGGGTTGTCTCTTACGTACGCATACGTGTTGACTCCTAGCGGGTCGCTCTCCCAGTATTTGCCGGCAGCCGGGTCATAATCTCTATAGTAGTTGGATATAACGCAATTCCGGACCGGCGGCCAAGCTGCGTCAGCGACCTTCCTGCATTTCAATCCTCCCACTTTTGCGATCGACAAAAATGAACCAATGAGCACCCTCTGAAGGCGGATGAGTTTTGTCGCCTTCTTCAATAACCAGTGTCCAACGAGATGGCGCAGGCCTCACAGAGTAAATTCTATAAAGAGCAATCTGCCGCTGCGTGGTCTTCAGGAAAGCCTCTTCAGCCAGCGCCGCGGCCACGCATTCACGTGTGATGGGAGGTGATCGAGGAATGTCGCGGCAAGGGCGTACTTCAACACTCTTGGGCGTCTCGCAGACCACTTTCGCGGTAGCGCAGCAGAAAATTGCGCTCACGATGATTGAAGCGGCGTCTCGAAAACGAGGCATGCTGGCTACACTCCTAATTAATAGCAATTTTGGGCAATCCCGCCTTCGGCACCATAACGGCGCGCGTGGGCGGCATCTTTACATCCGCATTTGCCCTTCCACCGTTTTCAGACAAGCCTCTTCAGTTCTGTATGCTCGGCATTCGGTCTTGCGGTTGTACGCGGTGTCATACCCGGGAGGCTGGTTTCCTTGGGCTGTTGGACGGAAATGAGGAGGTTTGTTGCGGCATAGTCCGGTGCCGAACTTTTCTTTGGCATCGGCGATGTGCTGCTC
The DNA here is from genome assembly GCA_018241505.1 of Pseudomonadota bacterium. Taxonomy (GTDB): domain Bacteria; phylum Pseudomonadota; class Gammaproteobacteria; order Steroidobacterales; family Steroidobacteraceae; genus 13-2-20CM-66-19. Next base: position 158,131 of record JAFEDS010000038.1, read on the forward strand.
CTCATGAGCTTTTGTGCAGGCTGCTGTGCAGGGATCCTTGTCTACAACAACCGGTACGTAATTTCCATTTCCATCACACTCCCAAGTACTTGCTTGAAGTCCCGTCGGATCTACGTATTTAACAGGGTTGTCAAGCACATAGGCATATGTGTTGATTCCCGCCTTCAGACCCAACGGATCACTTTCACCGTACCTGCCTATCGCCGGATCGAAATCTCTGAAGTAGTTGTAATGTAGTCCGACCTGTCGGTCGAAAAGTTGGCCGGGGAATCGCAGGTTGTAGGGGAAGCTCCCGGCCCCGGACGGGTTGGGATTGGCGGCGTCCGTGCCGAAGGGGTCTGAGTTCCAGGTCCACATCGCCGAATTGTCGCTCGGGCGGGTCACCTGGCGGGGCGAATTTAACTGATCACTGTGGACATAGTAGATGGTCACGGTGGCACCGTTCGGCCGCAGGGTGGCGACCGGGGTGTCGCCCAGCCAGACGGTTTCTTCGATCAGCGCACCGGTGCCGTCGTATTCGCCGAGCAGGTGGCCGGCTTCGTCATAGGCATAGAGAACAGTGCCGCTCGCGCCGCCGCTGATCTGGGCCCGCTGGCCGAGGGCGTTGTAGATCGCCGTTTCGGTGGACGTGCTGTTGGCCAGGGTCTTGAGTCGGCCGGCATTGTTGTAGCTGGCGTTGACGGTCGAATAGCCGGTGGTGTTTCCGGCGGCGTCATAGGCGTACGTGCGGGCAAGAGTGCCGGTGATGCCGCTGATCCGATTGCTGGTGCTCGAGATCGTGTAGGTCGATGGCGCGGTGCCGCTTTCGGTCAGGCGGTTGCCGTTGGCGTCGTACGTCCAACCGCGGGTGATGGAGGGGCTCGTGCCGCTGGTCAGCCGATCGAGGCTGTCATAGCCGTAGGTCCAATTGGATGCGCCGAGGCTGGTGTCCGTGACCCCGGTGATGCGGAAGGCATCATCGTAGCTGTAGGTTTTGGTGCCTGCGCTCGTGATTTGGCTGATCTTGCCGTCGGTGTCATAGGAGCGCGCGGTGGTCGTGCCGTTGCCCCAGGTCCAACCGCTCACGGGCCCCAGCGGTTCGTATGTCACGCTATTCAGCACCGTGATGCCATTGACGGCAACGCTCGTCACCTGATGATTTCCGTTATAGCCGTAGGTGATCACCTGACCCGAGGGCGTAGTGAGGGAGGTCAGATTGGCGTTCGTGTAGCCATAGCCGATCGACTGGGCCACGGATCCGACGATTTGAGACTTGCCGGTTACCCGTCCCTCGGGATCATAGGTCCAGCTTAGGGAGTGGTTGGCATCCGAGGCACCCGTCAGGTGCCCCTTGCCGTTTGTGCCGGCATCATAGGTGAACGCAATCGTCTGATCCGTTGTTCCGCCGAGGCTGTAGGCCACCGAGGTCACTCGATTCAACGCGTCATACGTGTAGGTCGACACCGCACTGCGGGCATCCGTCGAGGTCGCGAGATTCCCACCCGAGTCGTAGGTCTTTGTGGTCGTCCCGGTGTCCGGGCTCACCTGAGTCGCCAGATCACCGAAGCCGCTGTAAGTATAGTTGGTCACCAGCGACCGAGGATCCGTCACGGAGGTGAGGTTATCGTTCGCGTCATAGCCGAACTTCGTGATCCCACTGGCCGGATCGGTGATCTGCTTGAGGCGATTGAGCTCGTCGTAGGCGTTTGTGGTGTTACGCGACAGCGGGGCGGCAACGGTGGTCTGATTGCCGTTGGCGTCATAGCCGAAGGTGGTCGTCACCGCCGTCGTGCCAGCCGCATTCACATCCTTATAAAGCTGGCTCAAACTGTTGAAGACGCGGCTGTGCGTTCGATGCAGGGCGTTGGATGGATCGTACGTGTTCTCGGCGGTCCGATTGCCGATCGCGTCCAGCGTGTACTGGATGGAGTTGCCCAGCGCATCGCTGATTTGCGTGAGGCGATGGGCGGCATCGTAGGTGTAGAGCAGATAGCTGGCGTCCGGCAGTGTGACTTTCTTCAGTAGGCCCGTGGGCCAATAGTCATACAGGGTCGTCTCACTGCCCGCTTGGCGTGAGGTGAGTCGCTGGCGGCTGTCGTAAGTCAGGGTCGTCACAACGCCATTGGGATCGGTGAGGGTGAGCGGCTGCCCGGAACCATTGTACGTGTTAAAGGTCGTGGTCTGCCCGGCGGCGTTCGTGACCGTATGGAGCTGGCCACACTCATTCCCGGTATTGCAGGTGTAATACGTGTAGGTCGTCACGTCCGAGACGTCCGTTCGAGGGCCATCGGCGGTCAGCGTCCGGCCGTAGGTGTCGTAGGTATAGGTCCAGGTGCGCGCGACATTCGGCGTGACGGTGGTGTCGGTAATCGTCTTGGTCAGGCGGTTGCCGGCAGTGTCGTAGGTGTAGCTGGTGGTTCGGTTGGGCTCCGTGATAGTCGCGGGTTCGCGGTAAGTCGGGTTCCACGTGGTGGTGATCGTTCGCGCGCGGGCCGTCCCCGCCGCCTCTGTTCGAGAGGTCTCCAGGTTGCGGGTCAGATCGTTGACGTAGGTGGTCGAATAGCCAATGAAGTCCATCCGTGAACTGACATTGCCGTTGGCGTCATAACCGACGCTGTAGGGCGCATCTCCGCAGGTCGAACACAACGTGTGGACACCGGTGAACATCACCACGCCGTTCACATTCGAGTAGTTGAAGCTGCGGCTCACTCCCAGTGCGTCCGTGACGGAAGCCACACCATATCCGTAGAATGAATAGTAGCTTGATGAGAGAGTCGTTTGATCAACCCCGCCCGCATGAACGGACGAGACGGCCTGACCGTAGCTGTTCCAGCCAAACGTGGCAAATCGAGTACCGGTTTCGTCGAGTATTCCCGTGAGGGCAAAAGGCAGATTGGTGCTTTGGGTCTGAGCCCCCTCGTTGTACACGTACGAGCGGGAGTTGCCATCGGGGTAACTCACACCCGTGAGCAGGCCGTTCGTATACGTATAGGAATAGCTGCCGCCGCTAGGGTCGGTCACCGTGGCGATCTGGGCCGAGGCGTTGTAGGTCAACTGCAGTGCGTGCCCGAAGTCGTCCGCGACCGAGATGAGCAGGCCTGCTGAGGGTGCAATCGACGGCGGTGTAGTGCTCGTGCTGTAAGTCAGTGTCTGTGTTTGGCCGCTGCGCGTAACGATGGACTGCAGTACGCCGGATACATCGTAATTCTCCCGAGTGTCATTCTGATCGACGAGTTGGTAACCGATCGTCAAGCCTGCACCGTCGGTGATGGCTGTCAAATGATCTACCGCGGTCCCGTATTCTGTATAGGACGACCCACTCAGCAGAAACGTGTTGGAGGTACCATCCTCGCGGTTTGATTGGACTGCACCCGAAGGGAATATCTTCAGCCGTCGATCGTAGGTGTGTGTCCACGCGGGCCCGAGTGAGCCGCTAGTCGCGCCCCCATTAGTCCCGAGATAGTTGTAAGTTCGCACAAAGCGCACACTGAGTGAGGATCCTCCCGCGTAATCCGTTTCATTTTGAACCTTGTTGCCCAAAGCGGGCTCGATGGGATTACCTACCGTCGGATTGGGTTGTCCGCTGCAGGAACAGGTTCTGGGGCGGTAACAATAGCCATTCGGGTAATTTGCCGTAGCGGAAAACGTGCGATTCCAGCCCTTGGGGCAACTGATTGGTCGCCATTCGGTTGCATTGAACGAACTTGTGAAATAGTCCAAGTGAGCGCACGGCGGACTGGTGCCGTAGGTGGTCGTTGTCTCGGTGTAAGAGATCACCGTGCCCCAATCGGCGTCGTTGCCCGCCAGGCCAGCCAGTGTCCACGCGTAGGGAGGCGACTGGACGGTGAGGGTGCATCGGGGAAGTTCACCGCTATAAAGTGCGTCATGCAGTTCTTGTTCAGAGTAGAAAACAGAGCCACGCAGAACGTGGGGATCGTCTGTCGTGTAGTAGGGTGCACCCAGATCCGGGTCTCTACATTCGGCCTGCCCCCCTTGGCTGATGCACGTTGAATACGCCTGGGCGTGCGCCACGTCCACCGGAGCGAATCCCAGACACGCAAGCGCTAGAGAGAGTAACACGCCTGGGACCGCACTCAGGCGCCCGCGACAGGGGGGTCGCGGGCATCGCGCAATGGCGCCTTGTTCGGACGGCACTACTGATTCCGAGTGGCGTCGATTATCCGTTCGGCGCGCGGCTACGCGGTTAAAGAATCCTGCAGCCAGTCCTATCCGACCACCATCCAACATGCGACCTCTCCCTCGTTCGACTTCTGGCGGCGCTTCCTGGACTCGAGAGGTCCGGTGGATCACCGTCCGTGGTTGGGAACGGATCATGTCTCGTAGGACCAACTTCGTTCAAGAGGTCGAAGGGACCTTGTTGCCAGTTTATTTTTTGACATTCGCTGAGATAAATCGGCGATTCGTGACAGTGGAGGGCTCGCGAAGACGCCGGGAGCCCTCTGACGAAGTTGTCCGCGGGGTGATTGGGCGGGTGTCCGGTGTCTGATCGCCGAGAATACGGCCCCGCTCTAGGCAACGTGAAGTAGTACTGAGCGCGTCGGCCACGGAGGGTCTCGCCGCAGCGGGGATCGGTGGGGGTCTTCGGTCTCTATGGACTCGCTGGCGGTTTTCTCAATGGCGGATTGGTGTTGTTCCTCGTCCGCGGCATACCCATCCTGAACCGCGGCTTGGCGTTCCTGGTGTTTTACGGCGCGTTGATCAATGTAATCCTCGTACCGTTCCGCTACGGGGGCGGTGCGTGGACGGGCGGTCTGAAGGCAGACTACTCGGGGGCTGTTGAATTCGCGCTGACCCTGCCTTCGAATCTCGGCGCCTTGGCGGCGGGGTTCAACGCGCTCCAGCGGACCGAACGCAGAGCTGCCTACATAGAGACGGTCGAGTTGCAATGAAGAGTTGGGTTACCGTGAAAGCGTTCACCGACGTTGCGTCAGCACAGGTGGTGTCCGACCTGTTGACGGGGCCCGGTATCCCGAACCCTATTCACCGGCCACCTGCCTCGCAATGCTGCGGCGGTGAGTGTTATCTATGGGTCCCGCCGGAGCGGGCGGCGGAGGCGCGCACGGCACTGGAGGGAAGTCTGATCTCGGTTGACGAATTGACGCGGCTCGCTCTCGCGTCGAGCCCACCGGACCACGCGCAGGAAAAAACATGAATTCGCCTCAGCGCTGGCTATCCATAACGTCATTTCTCGTCCTGGTGTCATCTGGGGTGGCTGCCGAAGAATCCCACCGCGCGACCCATGCGACGGTGAAGATCGCCTGCCGTCACGAGGCGGGTTTCATTGCGGGGCCCTTTGTCCCGACGGCGCGCGCTGCTCGTCGGATCTATTTGGCCGTGGTCCGCGAAATTGCACCGGAATTGCTCCAAGCGTACCCAATAGTGACGGTGAAAGATCAGGGCGACCACTGGTACGTGTCTCAAACGCGTCGTTCTCGTCCGGATCCCCTGCCGCCTAACACGATCTCCGTGGATGCCGGAGGTGGCCAACTGTATTTGCAGATCGACACTCCACGCGCTCGTGGGCGTCCTTGACAGCCTGTCGATACTCATCGAAAGCGAACTGTTGGGCAGGATGATCAAACCGGATGGCAGCCAGGTGTCGCTCGTGCGCGGCGGTCCAGGAGCTCTTGCCGTGGTAGGCCCGACCCTGGCGCAGCAGCAGGGCTTTGAGTTGCAATCGCGCTCTGAGGCGAGCCCCACAGGCATCCCGAGCGCGCGACAAGTCTCGAATGGCTTCATTGCGCGCATCGGGCATGATCACCTTGACCAGGTTCCCGGCTCGGGACTCACGCGCCAGCAACTGCGCATCGAGCCGATCGGTTTTGAGGCGTTTCTCGGCGGCCTTGCGTGTGATGTGAGCCGGGGAGATGACCTCGCATCGCCAACCCTGCCGGCTCAGATGCCGCGCCCAGCCATAGCCGCAAGGACCGGCCTCGTACACCACCAAGTGCGACTGCGCTTGGCACAGCGCGTCAGAGCCTTGCACAGTGCCGCCAAGTCCGGCGGCGTGGTGCCGATAAAGCGGGGGGCGGCACGCCCCGCTTCAGCTACCGCAACCGCGATGGAATCCTTGTAAATATCCAGTCCGATGTACGAAGTGAGAGTCTCTTTCATGGGTCTGTCTCCCGCTGCTTGGGCACTTTGAACCCTTACGGGTCTGTGCATGTGGCTCGGCGTTCTCAACAACGCAACCCACGATATGGGAGACAGACCTCTTCAACCAACTCAATCAGTCGCCTGACTCACAACCGCGGGCCAGGACATGATGTCTAGAAGATGAAGATTAGGCGTTGTGGTGTATGCAGGATTGTCCGGAGCAGACCTGGGAGCTGATCCGGCGACCGCCGCTCAGGAGAAAAATCAAGGTGAATGCGGTAGCAGAGACAGTGTATGAGCAAATCCACTATCTATGACCTCGCCAGCGGCGAGAGGGTGGTGTGGGCGAAAGAATCGGGAGCGATCATGCTGAAGACGCGCGAGCCCTTCGGTGATCCCGTCGAACTCGGAGAAGAGGAGGCGCTCGAGTTGGGGGAGTTGCTGGTTCGTTTGGCCCAAGAGAGGTGAGGGGTCGGTTCGACTCTGGCGGCGGCGCCGGGAGGGGGCGAGTTCGGGGCCGGGGCGAAGGCGTTGAAGGTCGATCCGGTCGAGTTGTTCACGGGGTTCGTGGGAAATTGGCGAAAGGCCGGTAGGAACGAGAGAGCCTACTCGTCAACAACTGTTCTAATGTACGGTAGCGGCGTGTCCGGCCGCCGGAGACGCGGCGGAACCATAAAAAAGACGCTGTTGGATGCAGGCGTCTTAAATTGAGTCATCGTCTTTAATGTCCCGCGAGTTCCGAGGATCTTTTCCACTAACTTATCTCCGTAGCTAAAGCCACCAAAGAAGCGGCGCAGTGCGAATGCACAGGCATCTGCGACTTGGAGCAGCGGTTCCTCATGTTTGGATGCGAAGTTTGTTCTCTGGATTCGAGCGACTTTCATCATTCCGGAGAGGGTGGATTCTACAGGGTCGTGGAACTGAGTGTAGTCAACTCGAGTTCCCACCTGGGGAGAGCCATACTGCCGCACTGCGGCGAAGGATCCTAGGAGGGTTTGTCGCATGTCAGGCACATCCTCAGCGATGATCCGAGCGTTTTCGCCGGGGAAGGCAATCTTCGCCATAAACTCCTCCATTGCTTCCACACAACCTATGAAGGCTACGAGGTGAGCCTGCTGGGTCTTGTTGAATGGCATATTCGGTGCGCCCATGCTTCGGGATTTGATAACGACCCCATAGGCGACTGACAGGCCTACGGCCCGCGGAATCGACAGCATATAATCCATAACTGCTTCCCGTTCGGCCACAGACATCGACTCTCTCAACTCATGCGAGTTCCAGATATCGGTTGCGTGAAATATGAAGTTGTTACGCAACGCGGCGGGGACCAGGAAGCGTACGCGTCGCACGAGATTTCGTGCATGTACCCATTGTGTTTTCTCGTGAACGATGACTCCGACAATGACGGCGACGGGGTCGGTCGGTGACCCTGATGTGCCGGCTTCGTCCATGTAGATGATTCGCACTGCTGTTTCGCGGCTTACTGTGGTGGGCTCGGTCGCGTTACCCACCCGATCATCGGTCTCCGTACGAATGAGATATCGCCAATGTGAATCATTTTCACAGCGTCACTCCCTTCGGAACCGCCAGCGGATCGCGAGGAGAAAGAGGGCGATGAGGGGGATCGAGAGGACGCTTGGCATCGCGGTCAGCGCAGATCACCGGATTGACGCCCTTCTTCGGAGGTGAACACGTCAATGAGTTGGAGCTGTTTGAAGTCATCAAGTAGGTATGGCCACTCTTCCTCTGCGGATCTCGCGGCAGCTCGCATGAGTTCCGCTGCTTCTTCCCGATGCTCTTCAATGTAACAGTTGACGGGAATTCGAGTAAATCGATCCAAGGCGGTCTTGACTTGCCGCAATTCTGAATTGCGGTTGTATGTTGTCAATTGCGCTGTCAGTTCACGGAACTTGCGATTCAACGCAGGACTGTCGAATAGGCCCTTTATTCTTCCGTCCGAGATAAGTGCTCGAACGGCGGCTTCCGTGAATGTGCAGGAGGCCACGTGATGGATGAATGCGCGTGTGGTCCATTTTACGGTCGCGTATCGGCCTGTCTCCTTGAGGATGGCCTCGCCCTGAGGGTCGAAAATGGACTCAACCTGATACACGGGGAAGAGAAACATCCAGCGGTCATAATAACCGAGTGGGCAGTTACCCGCCCACCGCGCGCGCAGGGACCACAAGGGGTAGTCTGGCTTTTCCGGGTCGGCGATGCGCAATTCCACAGAGGTGTCAGAGGCCGTGAGTGTGAGCATCGCGGGCCGAACGAGTTGGGTGAGTTGGAGAAGGTCTGGCAGCAGCGCGCGGGTGTGGGCTGTGCGTGTGGTTCTCGTTGAGAGAATCCTCGACCAGTCCTCCCATCGATGGCAGTACCACTCGCTGCTTGCCAAAAGCACCACGTGTGCAAGGAGTAGTGCACAGAGGATCGCGATCGCTATACCGAGGGTTATCGGAGGCACGGCGTGAATGTCCTGCGCTCTGTTCTTATTCTCTGTAGTCTACCCTAAACGGCCGGTGTTACGAAGGCCCCGGCGGCCGCCCATCTTCCT
>JAFEDS010000039.1:0-9056 GCA_018241505.1 Pseudomonadota bacterium
GCTGGAAGCCCAGCTGGAAGCGCGCGTGCTGATGATGTCGACCAACAACATCCTGCATCCGGCAAACGGCCACCCGATCATCGTTCCTTCGCAGGACATGGTTCTCGGCCTGTATTACCTGTCGATCATGAACCAGAACGAGCCGGGCGAAGGCATGGCCTTCTCCGACATCGGTGAGCTGCATCACGCGCTTGAAAACAAGGTCGTGACGCTGCATGCCAAGATCCGCGGCCGCTTCAAGACCGTGGATGCCGATGGCAAGCCGGTTTCGAAGATTCATGAGACGACCCCCGGTCGTATGCTGATTGGCGAACTTCTGCCGAAGAACGTCAACGTGCCTTTCGACGTCTGCAACCAGGAAATGACCAAGAAGAACATCTCCAAGATGATCGACACGGTCTACCGTCATTGCGGCCAGAAAGACACGGTCATCTTCTGCGACCGCATCATGCAGCTCGGCTTTGCCCATGCCTGCCGCGCCGGCATTTCGTTCGGCAAGGACGACATGGTCATTCCGGACAGCAAGGTGAAGATCGTCGGCGACACCGAAGCTCTCGTGAAGGAATACGAACAGCAGTATAATGATGGTCTCATCACCCAGGGCGAAAAGTACAACAAGGTTGTCGACGCCTGGGGCAAGGCTACCGAAAAGGTCGCCGAAGAGATGATGGCACGCATCAAGGCTGTCGAGTTCGATCCGGAGACGGGCCGCCAGAAGCCGATGAACTCCATCTACATGATGTCGCATTCGGGTGCTCGTGGTTCTCCGAACCAGATGCGTCAGCTGGGCGGCATGCGCGGGCTGATGGCGAAGCCGTCGGGTGAAATCATCGAGACGCCGATCATCTCGAACTTCAAGGAAGGCCTGACCGTTAACGAGTACTTCAACTCGACCCACGGTGCCCGTAAGGGTCTCGCAGACACCGCCCTGAAGACGGCGAACTCGGGTTACCTTACCCGTCGTCTCGTCGACGTCGCGCAGGATTGCATCGTCAACTCCAAGGATTGCGGCACCGACAAGGGCCTCACCATGACCGCCATCGTCGATGCCGGTCAGGTCGTTGCCTCGCTCGGCGCACGTATCCTCGGCCGTACGGCTCTGGACGACATCGATCATCCGGTTTCCGGCGAAAACATCGTCAAGGCCGGCACGCTGATCGACGAAGCCGACGTGGCTGCCATCGAGAAGGCCGGTATCCAGTCCGTCCGCATCCGTTCGGCTCTGACCTGCGAAGTGCAGATCGGCGTCTGCGGCGTGTGCTACGGTCGTGACCTTGCACGCGGTACGCCTGTCAACATGGGCGAAGCCGTCGGCGTCATCGCCGCACAGTCCATCGGTGAACCGGGCACGCAGCTTACCATGCGTACCTTCCACCTTGGCGGTACGGCGAACGTGGTCGACCAGTCGTTCCTCGAAGCCTCTTACGAGGGCACGATTGCGATCAAGAACCGCAACATCCTGCGCAACTCCGAAGGCGCACTCATCGCGATGGGCCGTAACATGGCTGTCACCATTCTCGATGAGCGTGGCCAGGAGCGGTCTTCGCAGCGCGTTGCCTATGGTTCGAAGATCTTCGTTGACGATGGCGACAAGGTTAAGCGCGGTCAGCGTCTTGCAGAGTGGGACCCCTACACCCGTCCGATGATGACGGAAGTGGAAGGTACCGTCCACTTCGAGGACCTCGTCGACGGCCTCTCCGTTCTGGAAGCCACCGACGAATCCACCGGCATCACCAAGCGTCAGGTTATCGACTGGCGTTCGACGCCGCGCGGTTCGGACCTCAAGCCTGCGATCGTCATCAAGGACGCTTCCGGTGCGGTTGCGAAGCTTGCCCGTGGTGGCGAAGCCCGCTTCCAGCTCTCGGTCGACGCCATCCTGTCGGTCGAGCCGGGTGCGAAGGTCTCCCAGGGTGACGTGCTTGCACGTTCGCCGCTCGAAAGCGCCAAGACGAAGGACATCACCGGCGGTCTGCCGCGCGTTGCCGAACTGTTCGAAGCCCGTCGTCCGAAGGACCACGCCATCATCGCAGAGATCGATGGTACGATCCGGCTGGGCCGCGACTACAAGAACAAGCGTCGCGTGATGATCGAGCCTGCGGAAGACGGCGTCGAGCCGGTCGAATACCTGATCCCGAAGGGCAAGCCCTTCCACCTTCAGGAAGGCGACTATATCGAAAAGGGTGAATACATCCTCGACGGTAACCCGGCACCGCACGACATTCTGGCGATCAAGGGCGTGGAGGCTCTGGCTTCCTACCTCGTGAACGAAATCCAGGAAGTCTACCGTCTGCAGGGCGTTGTGATCAACGACAAGCACATCGAGGTGATCGTTCGCCAGATGCTGCAGAAGGTTGAAATCACCGATGCCGGCGATAGCCAGTACATCGTTGGTGACAACGTCGATCGCATCGAGCTTGACGACAACAACGACCGCCTGATCGAAGAAGGCAAGAAGCCTGCCTATGGCGAGCCGGTTCTGCTCGGCATCACCAAGGCTTCGCTGCAGACGCCGTCCTTCATCTCGGCCGCATCCTTCCAGGAAACCACCAAGGTTCTCACGGAAGCTGCGATTGCCGGCAAGACGGACACGCTGCAGGGCCTCAAGGAAAACGTCATCGTCGGCCGTCTCATCCCGGCCGGTACCGGCGGCACCATGACGCAGATCCGCCGCATCGCCACCTCGCGCGACGACCTCATTCTCGAAGAACGCCGCAAGGGCACCGGTGCAGGTTCTGCGAACCAGATGCTGCAGGACATGACGGACCAGGCTCCGGCCGCCGAATAAGGCGCGAAGGGCAGGGGCTTTGCGAAGCCCCGCCAAAGTTCAGAACAAAACGCCCGGAGCAATCCGGGCGTTTTTTTGTTTGAGCAGAATTTGGAAGCTTCTTGCCCTTTGCCAGTCAACCCGGAAATCCATCCGTGCAAATGGGTTAGGCCTGTCCGCGGATGTTATAGCGAGTGAGAACGGAAAGCCGGCGAACGAGGTCGGCCTTGCCGGTGCTGCCGGTCTTCGCGTAGATAGACTTGGCGTTGCTGCGCACGGTTTCGTGCGAGACTTTCAGTTGCTTCGCCACCGCCGGAAGCGAAAGCCCCTTCATGATTTCCAGCGCTACCCGCGCTTCGCCCCTCGTCAGATCGTAGAGACCCTTGAGCAATGTGTTTGCGTCGGCAATTATGCCCGTCGGTTGCGATACGAGCGCGATGGCGTTACCGTTTGGTGAGAAATCCAGTGCGCTCTTGCGCAGCGGTATGAGGTGGAGAATGCAGGCGCCGTCTTCGCTGGCGGGAAGAGGGAAGGAACCGGCGTCTTGCCCAGAGAGTGCCTTGTAAAGCAGCCGGTTCACTCTCTCATCGGCAATGGCGATTCTGTCGCGCGTGCGGGCGGAGAAGCATTTCTGTAATGACAGGAACAGATCGTTGGCCGAAATGATGTGGCCGCTCGTCTGCAGCACTGCGGCCGGCGCGCCAATGGCGTTGAGACCAAGTGTCATCGCATCGGCCTTCTGACGCTGCAGCTGTGTTGCGAGGGTGAGGCTGCGGGCGATATGCGGCCTCAGTCCGCCGAGTGCTGCCATGGTCTCGGGCGTGATAGTGCCGGCGTCGAGCCTGCGTTCAAACAGCACTGTCATCTCCGGATGGCCGGGTGGAGCAACCTGTGTCGCCGCGCCGTATCCCAAACCGCGGGGCATAAGAAAGTCACGAACGATCGGCAGTTCGGCCCATTCCTCATGATTGAAGACGTCCAAATCCTGCGCGAAGGAGAATTGGCCTTCCCGGGCGATGCGGCTGAGGCGATCATTGCGGTGGTTCCAGCCGCCCGCCGCGAAGTCCTTCATCAGCTCCTGAAAGCTCGGCGTGTGAAGCCACACTTGGTCTTCTCCCTTGCCCCAGGTAATCGCGCCGCCCCAGAAATTGAGATGACGGCAGATAGCTACCAGAACCTGCATCCAGCGGTCGGGAAAAAGCGCCGCTTCATAAATGTCATCGATAATGTCTGCCGACGATATAGTATCCAACCCGCCACCGAAAATTTGCGTCGGAACTATTTTAAGCTGATGTCGGCTAGATATTCAATGTATAAAGAATTAATACTACTGTATTTAAAGTATATAATCTATGAGTGACTTAATATATTGATGAGTTTGCCGAAGGGGTCGCGCACGAACAGGCGTCGTACACCCCACGCCTCGACTACGGGGCCGTATTCGATCGGCAGCTCGGCCGTCAGGATTCGGGCGTGGACCTCGTCGAAATCATCGACCTCGATGGAGAGGTCGGGCACATCCGTGCCGGAGCCACCTTCGCGCGCAAAACTCACCTGAGCCCGCGCTTCGAGCGGGCTGGCATGGGTGACGATCCAGCCATGATCCATGGCGGCGGGCATGCCGAGAATGTCACCGTAGAACGCCTGAGCCCGCGCGGGTTCCGGCGTTGCTATATTGGCGACGACACGTCTGACCGCCATGGCTTGAACCTCAGGCGAAGCGGATGATGGCGACTTCGCCTTCGAGTGCGCCCTGATAGGCGGAGGCGTGCGGCTCTTCGTCCGGGATGTCGGTCAGCATGCCGATCTGGTCGAGATCGGCTTCGATGAAGCCTTCCTCGGAAAGCGCGTTCAGCGTTTCGCGTACGGCGGTATCGTCGTCCGGCGCCCGCAGGATGACGTGGATGTCGATGCCCTCGGAATTGTCGGTCTCATAGGCCTTGCCGATGACGATGAAGACCATCGGCTCGTCGCGTCCGTTGTCGTTGTCGGGGAGGGTGCTCATGACGCGGTTCCTTGATCTGTCGTTGCTGTGATGCGGGCCGAGGGAATCGGTCCCACCCATGGCGGAGCCGCTCCGACCCGCTATGGGGAATCAATAGACGGATTTTATGAAAAGCCAAAGCGCGGAGGTCAAAATCGCTGCCTTCTGCGCCGACTTATGTTAAAGCGGGTTGGAAATGGCCCGGACGTGGGCTTTGCGGCCATGGGTGGCGGCGCAAAATGTGGATTCACCCTTGACGAAAGCTGGCTAAAACAGTAGTACGCCCGCCATCGGAGCCTCTGTGGGTGCTGGCCGTTCGGTAACCTTTTTCCCGAACATCATCTCAAACGGGTCTCCATTGCACGTAGAAGACACGAATGTTGCACGCAAGACGCCTCATCCGGTGTCCTCTGCTCTTGGTGGTCCATCCGTGAAAACGGATCGGGCCACGTTTTGCGCATGAGGATATATGCGTGCATCGTCGCCGGCAACGGCATAGCCGCCACCCGTGAGGGTGGCTAAAGTAGTTTTTGCAAGGGATGGTTATATGCCTACCGTAAACCAGCTGATCCGCAAGCCTCGCCAGGCACAGGTAAAGCGCAACAAGGTTCCTGCTCTTCAGGAAAACCCGCAGAAGCGTGGTGTTTGCACCCGCGTTTACACGACGACCCCGAAGAAGCCGAACTCGGCTCTGCGTAAGGTTGCCAAGATCCGCCTCACCAACGGCTTCGAAGTCATCGGCTACATTCCGGGCGAAGGTCACAACCTTCAGGAACACTCCGTGGTCATGATCCGCGGCGGCCGCGTAAAGGACTTGCCGGGTGTGCGTTACCACATCATCCGCGGTGTTCTCGATACCCAGGGCGTCAAGAACCGCAAGCAGCGCCGCTCCAAGTACGGTGCGAAGCGTCCGAAGTAATTCGGGTTTAAACAAATTCCGGCGCTGCGCGAGGTTCTCCGCGTGGTTTAGCGTCAATAACATTGAGAGACAAAGAATATGTCCCGTCGCCATAGTGCAGAAAAGCGTGAGATCAACCCGGACCCGAAGTTCGGCGATCTGGTCGTCACCAAGTTCATGAACGCCATCATGCTTCACGGCAAGAAGTCGGTCGCAGAAAGCATCGTTTACGGCGCGTTCGACGTCGTTCAGGGCAAGACGAAGCAGGAGCCGCTCGGCGTGTTCCACTCCGCCCTCGACAACGTTGCTCCGCACGTTGAAGTACGTTCGCGCCGCGTTGGTGGTGCCACGTATCAGGTTCCCGTCGACGTTCGCCCCGAGCGCCGTCAGGCCCTCGCTATCCGCTGGCTGATCACGGCTGCCCGCAAGCGCAACGAAACGACCATGGTCGATCGCCTTTCCGGCGAACTCATGGACGCTGCGAACAACCGCGGTTCCGCTGTCAAGAAGCGCGAAGACACGCACAAGATGGCCGACGCCAACCGCGCATTCTCGCATTACCGCTGGTAATCTTAACCGGTCGCATATCGAAAGGCAGTCCATTATGGCTCGCGAATATAAAATCGAAGACTACCGCAATTTCGGTATCATGGCGCATATCGACGCCGGCAAGACGACGACCACCGAGCGTATCCTTTATTACACCGGTAAGTCGCACAAGATCGGCGAAGTTCACGATGGCGCTGCCACGATGGACTGGATGGAGNNGAGCAGGAGCGTGGTATCACCATCACCTCCGCTGCCACCACGACCTTCTGGAAGGGTCGCGACGGCAAGATGCGCCGCTTCAACATCATCGACACCCCCGGCCACGTCGACTTCACCATTGAAGTCGAGCGTTCGCTGCGCGTTCTCGACGGCGCCATCGCGCTGCTCGACGCCAACGCCGGTGTTGAGCCGCAGACGGAAACCGTCTGGCGCCAGGCTGAGAAGTATCATGTTCCGCGCATGATCTTCTGCAACAAGATGGACAAGACCGGTGCTGACTTCTACCGCTCGGTAGAAATGATCAAGACCCGTCTCGGCGCCATTGCCGTTGTCATGCAGCTGCCGATCGGCGCTGAGGCCGAGTTCAAGGGCGTTATCGACCTGATCGAGATGAACGCACTCATCTGGCGCGACGAATCGCTCGGCGCTCAGTGGGACGTCGTCGAAATCCCGGAAGACATGCAGGCCAAGGCTGACGAATATCGCGAAAAGCTGATCGAGACCGTTGTCGAGATCGACGAAGAAGCGATGGAAGACTACCTGAACGGCATCATGCCCGACAACGACAAGATCCGTGCGCTCGTTCGCCGCGGCACCATCGACGTGAAGTTCCACCCGATGTTCTGCGGTACCGCGTTCAAGAACAAGGGCGTTCAGCCGCTTCTCGACGCCGTTGTCGACTACCTGCCTTCTCCGCTGGACATTCCGGCGATCAAGGGTATCGACTTCAAGACCGAAGCCGAAATCGAGCGTCATGCCGACGACAGCGAGCCGCTTTCCATGCTCGCGTTCAAGATCATGAACGACCCCTTCGTCGGTTCGCTGACCTTCGCACGTATCTACTCGGGCAAGCTCGAAAAGGGCACGTCCGTCATCAACACGGTCAAGGACAAGCGCGAGCGCGTCGGCCGTATGCTGCAGATGCACTCCAACAGCCGTGAAGACATCGAAGAAGCCTTTGCCGGCGACATCGTTGCTCTGGCTGGTCTCAAGGAAACCACCACTGGCGATACGCTCTGCGATCCGCTGAAGCCGGTTATCCTCGAGCGCATGGAATTCCCCGAGCCGGTCATCCAGATCGCGATCGAGCCGAAGACCAAGGGCGACCAGGAAAAGATGGGCCTCGCGCTCAACCGTCTGGCTGCTGAAGATCCTTCGTTCCGCGTCAAGACGGATGAAGAATCCGGTCAGACGATCATCGCGGGCATGGGCGAACTTCACCTCGACATTCTCGTTGACCGTATGCGTCGCGAGTTCAAGGTTGAAGCAACCGTCGGCGCTCCGCAGGTTGCCTACCGCGAAACCATCACGCGTCAGCACGAAGAAGACTACACGCACAAGAAGCAGTCCGGTGGTACCGGTCAGTTCGCTCGCGTGAAGATCATCTTCGAACCGAACCCCGAAGGCGAAGACTTCAAGTTCGAGTCGAAGATCGTCGGCGGTGCTGTTCCGAAGGAATACATCCCGGGCGTTCAGAAGGGTATCGAAAGCGTTCTGTCTTCCGGTCCGCTCGCTGGCTTCCCGATGCTCGGCGTCAAGGCGACGCTGGTCGACGGTGCATTCCACGATGTTGACTCGTCGGTTCTCGCCTTCGAAATCGCATCGCGTGCCTGCTTCCGTGAAGCAGCCAAGAAGGCTGGCGTACAGCTTCTCGAGCCGATGATGAAGGTCGAAGTCGTAACGCCGGAAGACTATGTCGGCGACGTTATCGGCGACCTGAACTCCCGTCGTGGTCAGATCCAGGGCCAGGAAAGCCGTGGTATCGCCGTCGTCATCAACGCGCATGTTCCGCTCGCGAACATGTTCAAGTACGTCGACAACCTGCGCTCCATGTCGCAGGGCCGTGCACAGTACTCGATGACGTTCGACCACTATTCGCCGGTTCCGTCGAACGTGGCGCAGGAAATCCAGGCTAAGTACTCCGGTCAGAAGTGATCGGGGTACGCCCCACCGAATTTTGAAGATTATTCCCGTCAAGGGACAAGAATGGAGAGCCACTAATGGCAAAGAGCAAGTTTGAGCGCAATAAGCCGCACGTCAACATTGGCACGATCGGTCACGTTGACCATGGCAAGACGTCGCTGACGGCAGCGATCACGAAGTTCTTCGGCGAATTCAAGGCGTATGACCAGATCGACGCCGCGCCTGAAGAAAAGGCCCGTGGTATCACGATTTCGACGGCACACGTTGAATACGAAACGCCTGCCCGTCACTACGCGCACGTCGACTGCCCNNGTGAAGAACATGATCACCGGTGCTGCCCAGATGGACGGCGCGATCCTGGTTTGCTCGGCTGCTGACGGCCCGATGCCGCAGACCCGCGAGCACATCCTGCTTGCCCGTCAGGTTGGCGTTCCGGCGATCGTCGTGTTCCTCAACAAGGTCGACCAGGTTGACGACGCCGAGCTTCTCGAGCTCGTCGAGCTTGAAGTTCGCGAACTTCTGTCGTCCTACGACTTCCCGGGCGACGATATCCCGATCATCAAGGGTTCGGCTCTTGCTGCTCTTGAAGACAGCGACAAGAAGATCGGTGAAGATGCGATCCGCGAGCTGATGGCTGCGGTTGACGCCTACATCCCGACGCCTGAGCGTCCGATCGACCAGCCGTTCCTGATGCCGATCGAAGACGTGTTCTCGATCTC
>JAFEDS010000039.1:9148-9287 GCA_018241505.1 Pseudomonadota bacterium
CCAGGCCGGCGACAACATCGGCGCTCTCGTTCGCGGTGTTAACCGTGACGGCGTCGAGCGTGGTCAGATCCTGTGCAAGCCGGGTTCGGTTAAGCCGCACAAGAAGTTCAAGGCTGAAGCCTACATCCTGACGAAGGAA
>JAFEDS010000039.1:9296-9510 GCA_018241505.1 Pseudomonadota bacterium
AACTACCGTCCGCAGTTCTACTTCCGCACGACGGACGTAACGGGCATCGTTACGCTTCCGGAAGGCACGGAAATGGTTATGCCTGGCGACAACGTCACCGTTGACGTCGAGCTGATCGTTCCGATCGCGATGGAAGAAAAGCTGCGCTTCGCTATCCGCGAAGGCGGCCGTACCGTCGGCGCTGGCATCGTGGCTTCGATCGTCGAGTAATTTC
>JAFEDS010000003.1 GCA_018241505.1 Pseudomonadota bacterium
CCGCCGCGCCGAGCCCCACCGCCGTGCCGAGCCCCGCCGCCGCGCGCGACCCAACCGCGCCCCACGCTCCTGACCCATTCCGCCTCGACCGCCCCAGCATCCGCTCGTCGTTCGATCGCGCGAGCGCGACTTATGAAGCGGCGGCGGTCCTTCAGGCGCAAGTCAACAAAGAGCTCATGAATCGGTTGGAGTTCTTCAAATTCCAACCCCAGGTGATATTGGACCTGGGCACCGGTACCGGCCGCGGCGCCGAGGAACTGAAGCGCCGCTATCGACGCGCGCTGGTGGTTGCGCTCGACATGGCGCCCGGAATGTTGCGCGAGGCGCAGCGGCGCCAGCATCTGTTTCGACGCTTCGAGCGCGTTTGCGCGGACGCTATGCGTCTGCCGTTTGGCGACTCGAGCGTTGATGTCGTTTTCAGCAGCCTGATGTTGCAGTGGTGCGATCCGTTGGACGTGGTATTCGCAGAAGTCAGACGCGTGTTGAAGCCGGAGGGCTTTTTCGCGTTCAGTACATTTGGGCCGGACACCCTTCGAGAATTGCGCGCAGCGTGGGCGGAGGCTGACGGTTACAACCACGTCAATCAGTTTGTGGATATGCACGACGTCGGCGAGGCGTTGGTTCGCGCGGGGCTCGTTGAGCCAGTGTTGGATGTCGACCGAATCCAGCTCACCTACACGGACACGTTAGGACTGATGCGGGACTTGAAAACCATCGGCGCACACAACGTGACCGAAGGTCGCTCGCGCGGGCTGATGGGACGCGCGCGGCTTGCGCGAATGCAGACGGCATATGAAGCACACAGGCGCGAGGGTCGGCTGCCTGCTACGTATGAGGTTATTTACGGCGCGACATGGGGAGCTGCGGGCCGCGCTGGCGCCCCCGCCGTTAGTGGCGAAGTGCGAATTTCGCCAAACGCTATCCGGCGCCCAACGCGCCGCTGAGGTAACGCCGGCCATCAGCCGCCGCTAGTGCCGCCAACTACCATGCCCCCACAGAAGCCCACCGCAATCTTCATCACCGGCACCGACACCGGCGTCGGCAAAACGCACGTCTCGGTCTCCCTTGTGAAGGCTCTGGTGAAGCATGGCGTGCGAGTCGGGGTCATGAAGCCCATCGCCTCCGGCTCCGATCGCACACCGGAGGGACTCCGCAATTCCGACGCCCTGGCCTTGGCCAAGGCCTCCAATGTCGACGTGCCCTACGCGACTCTCAACCCATACTGCTTCGAGCCGCCGATATCACCCCATATCGCCGCCGAAGAAGCGGATATCGCGGTGGATCTGAGCACAATCGTGGCGGAGTTCGGCAAAATCAAGGCCGATTTCGTTGTGGTCGAAGGGGCGGGCGGGTGGTACGCACCCATCTGTAAGACTCGGACGATGGCTGACCTGCCCAAGGCACTGAATATTCCGGTGGTACTGGTAGTGGGCGTGCGGTTGGGGTGCCTGAACCACGCCCGACTCGCAATGGAAGCGATCAAGGCCAGCGGTCAGGAGCTCGCCGGATGGGTGGCAAACGCGGTCGATCCGACGTTGGAGCGCGCGGCGCAGAACATGGCCAGCCTGGAGCGGATACTCGGGAGTGCACCGCTGGCGGCATTTCCCTTTGAGCCCCCGCCAAGCGTCACGTCCATGGCACACCCGGACGTTCACCAAGGTGAACACCTGGCGCGCCGCCTTTCTCTCATAAGTTAATGACTTGAATAAAAAATCTCGTGCAGTACCATCGCGGGTCAACCCGCTGAGAGACCTTGGTCATTCCTCAGTGCAATCCGAGTCGCAACGCATCGAAATCTGTCCTCATTGCTCGCTCACTGTGCGCGCCGCATTCCTGTTCTTCGGCGGGGTGTGTGCGGTCTCATTTGGAATTGCGGGATTCATGGCCTACCGCGGATTCTGGCCGGTGCTGCCGTTTTCCGGACTCGAAATGGCGTTCCTGGGATGGGCGCTCAAAGTAAGCATGGAGCGCCGCCATCATCGTGAGACCATCACCGTTACAGACGCGGACGTGAGCGTGGAGCTCAGCGACCGCGTGCATTCCGTTCAACACGTGTTCCCGCGGCATTGGGCGCAGGTTAAACTCCGCCGCCCTGAATCGCGGCTGCACCCGAGCCGGCTCACCATCGAGTCGCACGGACGCCAATGCGAGCTGGGGAATTTTCTGACGGAGGCGGAGCGACGCGGACTCGCCCTTCGGTTGCAACGGTTGATTGGTCGCGTCAATGAGTCTCCGTCTCTGGCGCCGTAACCACCGGTCCTGCGATGGCGTCCAGATTTAACATGTGGGGATGGGTTCTTGGGTCATGCGTCGTGCTTGTGCCTGTGACGAGTGCGCGCCAAAAGGTCTAACCAAGGTCACGATCGAAATGATGATTCGCTCAATCTGCGCTCGCCGCGCCACGCTCCTGTCACTCACCGCCGCCGCGTCGGGCCTGCTGCTGCAGACAACGCCCGTCCAGGCCGAAGAATCGGGATGGAGCCTGCTCAACATGACCCAGGGTGTGACGGACATGAGCCGGCACATCTACGACCTGCACATGCTCATTTTCTGGGTGTGCGTGATCATCGGGGCGGTGGTGTTCGGCGCCATGTTCTGGTCGCTGATTGCCTACCGCAAATCGCAAGGCGCGGTTCCCGACACCACCATGGTCCACAACACCAAGGTGGAAATTGTGTGGACGGCGGTTCCCGTCATCATCCTGATCGCAATGGCGGTGCCGGCTGCACGGACGCTCGTTGAGATCGAAGACACGACAAAGACCGATCTCACCATCAAGGTGACGGGCTTCCAGTGGGGCTGGAACTACGAGTACCTCGACAAGGGTGTCACGTTCTTCTCGCGCCTGGATCGCAAGAGCGACGCCGCTCGCGAGCTGGGCTCGGGTGTTGATCCGAACACGGTCGAACATTACCTGCTCAACGTTGATCATCCGTTGGTTGTACCGGTTGGTGTGAAGGTTCGCCTGCTGGTGACGGGTGCGGACGTCATTCACTCCTGGTGGGTGCCTGCACTCGCAGTGAAGAAGGATGGCATCCCCGGCTTTGTGAACGAAGCGTGGTTCAACATCGATGCCGACAAGACTGGCTTGTACCGCGGCCAGTGCGCGGAGCTGTGCGGTCGCGACCACGGTTTCATGCCAATCGTTGTCGACGCACGTAAGAAGGAAGACTTCGATGCGTGGATAGCTGAGCAGGCTGCCCAGCAGAAGCAAGCGGCTGCCCCCGCGGGCACCGAGGCAACTCCGACGGCGAGCGCGCCAGCAGTGGTGACGCCGGCAGCCGGCACGAGCCCGCAAGCGGAATCGGCGGCGACTGCTCCTGCAGCGGCCGGCTCCAAAGCAACAGCAGTGACGCTCGCAAGCGCCACCGCTCGCTGAGCACGACAGCCCACAGATAGCGCGACAAGTTCACGTAACGACAGACGACAACCCGACGCCCTTAGCGCCAAGAGAGACTTCCATGGCCGAGCATTCAGCAGCAGCCGCACACGACGACCACGACCACAAGCCACACGGCTGGCGGCGCTGGGTTTACGCAACCAACCACAAAGACATCGGCACGATGTACCTGGTGTTCGCGTGTCTGATGTTCTTCATTGGCGGCTCCATGGCCATGGTGATCCGCCTCGAGCTTTTCAAGCCGGGCATGCAGTTCGTCGATCCGCAGCTCTTCAACTCCATGACGACCATGCACGCGCTGATCATGATCTTCGGCGCGGTCATGCCGGCCTGGACGGGTCTGGCCAACTGGATGATACCGATGCAGGTCGGTGCGCCGGACATGGCCCTGCCGCGCTTGAATAACTTCAGCTTCTGGATTCTGCCGTTTGCGTTCACGCTGCTGATCGGCACGCTGTTTGTGCCGGGTGGAGCGCCCGCCGGTGGCTGGACGATGTATCCGCCGCTGGTGCTGCAAAACGGCGCTTCATTCCCGATGTTGATCTTCGCCGTGCACATGATGGGTGCCTCGTCGATCCTCGGTGCAATCAACGTCGTCGTGACGATCCTGAACATGCGCGCTCCTGGAATGACGCTGCTGCGCATGCCGCTGTTCGTTTGGACGTGGTTGATCACCGCGTACCTACTGATCGCCGTGATGCCTGTGCTCGCCGGCGCCGTGACGATGCTGCTCACCGATCACTTCTTCGGTACGACGTTCTTCACCGCCGCAGGTGGTGGGGACCCGGTGATGTTCCAGCACATCTTCTGGTTCTTCGGGCATCCCGAGGTGTACATCCTGATTCTGCCGGCGTTCGGCATCGTCTCCGAGATCATCCCGACGTTCTCGCGGAAGCCGCTGTTCGGTTATGAAGCGATGGTGTACGCAACAGCGTCCATTGCGTTCCTCTCGTTCATCGTCTGGGCTCACCACATGTTCGTGGTCGGCATGCCGCTCGCGGCACAGCTCTTCTTCATGCTGTCGACGATGCTCATCGCCATCCCCACGGGCGTGAAGGTGTTCAACTGGACGGCGACGATGTGGAGGGGCTCGATCAGCTTCGAACCGCCGATGCTGTTCGCTCTCGCATTCCTCTTCCTGTTCACCATCGGTGGTTTCTCGGGGCTGATGCTCGCGATAGTCCCGGCCGACTATCAGTACCAGGATACGTACTTCGTGGTGGCGCACTTCCACTACGTGCTGGTGCCCGGTGCCATCTTCGGAATCATGGGCGGCGTCTACTACTGGCTGCCGAAGTGGGTCGGCAACATGTACGACATGGGCCTCGCAAAGGCGCACTTCTGGCTCTCCACCATCTTCGTGAACGTCCTGTTCTTCCCCCAGCACTTCCTGGGACTCGCCGGCATGCCGCGTCGTATCCCGGACTACGCTGTGCAGTTCACCGACTGGAACATGGTGTCCTCCATCGGTGGCTTCGGCTTCGGTCTGTCACAGCTTCTATTCCCGTACCTCATCTGGAAGTGCGTGAAGTCAGGAACACCTGTGAAGGTCAACAAGCCCTGGGAAGGCGCTCATGGCCTGGAGTGGGAGCTACCCTCACCCGCCCCGTATCACTCCTGGACGACGCCTCCCTCTGACGCAGTCATTGCCAAGGGAGCATTCCACTGAGCGCCGTGATCGAATCAGACGAAACCCGACGCAGGAAGGTTCGCAGGACAGCCCTCCTGTTCGGGCTGATTGCGGCTGCGTTCTATGTCGGTTTCATTGTGATGGCGGTATTGCGCGCGAAATCCGGATGAGTGATGAGTGAGCTGAAGAAAGCCCATCGGAGCCTGACCTGGAAACTGCTGGCCATTGCGGCGGGCAGTTTTGGGTTCGGCTTTGCGCTGGTTCCGCTCTACAACGTCATCTGCGGTGTGACCGGCGTAGGCGATCAGAGCGCGCTGCTGAAGAAGGCGAAAGTGGCGGCGGAGCACCCGGATCCCAGCCGCACCATCACCGTTGAGTTTCTCGGCGATGCGGGGGGTGCGGGCCAGTGGGATTTCCATCCCGTCAAACGCGAGATTGAGGTTCACCCCGGCCAGCTCTACTCCGCCGAATTCTTTGCTCACAACCTGACCGGCCAGACCGTGACCGTTCAGGCGATACCGAGCATCGCCCCCTCCAAGGTGGCGGCCTATTTTCACAAGACGGAATGTTTCTGCTTCTCGCCGCAGCACTTCACTGTGAACGAGCAGCGGGACATGCCGGTTCGCTTCATTATCGATCCGGCCATTCCGAGCTACGTCGACCGGATCACGTTGTCTTACACTTTTTATGACGAGTCTTCGCGAGTTTCCTCGCGCTGAGAGAAAAATGGCAAACGCAGCACACGCACACGACAGCAACTCGTACTACGTCCCCCACAACAGCAACTGGCCCATTGTGGGCTCGGTCTCGCTGTTCACCGTGATGCTGGGCGCGATTACTTATCTCAACGACTGGGTCGGCGGCTGGGTGTTCATTCCCGGCGCGCTGCTGATGGCCTTCATGTTCTTCGGCTGGTTTGGCACCGTCATTGGTGAAAGCCAGAGGGGCATGTTCAACAACCAGGTCGACCACTCCTTCCGCATGGGAATGATGTGGTTCATTTTCTCCGAAGTGATGTTCTTTGCGGCCTTCTTCGGCGCATTGTTCTACGCGCGCACGCTGTCAGTGCCGTGGCTGGCCGGACAAGGCGTGAAGATTTTCACCAACCTCGTCCTGTGGCCGCACTACGAAGGCACTTGGCCCACGAACGGCCCAGCGCATGTAGGTGGTCACGCAGACGGCGCCTTCAGTGTCATCCCCGCTTTCAGCCTGCCGGCAATCAACACGGCGATCCTGCTGACCAGCGGCGTGACGGTAACGATTGCGCACCATGCGCTCCGTTCTCAGAAGCGCGGCGTGCTGACGATCTTCCTTGCCGCGACGTTCCTTCTCGGTTTCCTGTTCGTCGGACTGCAGGCCCACGAGTACGGTGAAGCCTACAAGGAGCTCGGCCTGCGTCTTTCGACCGGCATCTACGGCTCGACGTTCTTCATGCTGACGGGCTTCCACGGCCTGCACGTGACCATCGGCGCCATCATGCTGCTCGTGATCTGGCTGCGTGTACTGAAAGGGCACTTCACTCCAGAGCATCACTTCGCGTTCGAAGCGGTTGCCTGGTACTGGCACTTCGTGGACGTGGTCTGGCTCGGACTGTTTGTATTCGTCTACTGGATCTGACGTCGCGTCTACGGATGCGCCGCACTGGCTATGCCATGCGGCGCTATCAATCCAAAGTGCCACGCGATCATCAGCAGAATGAAGAGGGCCACGGACAGGCCGACTCGGATGGTCAGGTCGCGCGCGACCTTGCGTGAGTCGCTGGATTTCCGCGACAGATTGAAAAGAGCGGAGCCCAGGCTGACGACAATGCCCAGGAGCGCGCCGAAGACGAGCAGGCGAATGATGATTTCCATGTGCGCGGCCTGTTTATAGACCCTTAGGCTTTTGCGTGTCCATCCGGATTCCGATCGGCTCCAGAGTGTTTGCTCCGTCATGGTTTTTTAGCGCCCTGACGGTGGTGCTGTGCATAGCCTTCTTCTACCTGGGCCGCTGGCAGTGGAACCGGGGGGAGCTGCGCCAAGCCGAGTACGACCGGTTCGCGGCCGGTACGGAAGCCGTGGTCCCATTGGGGCCGCGGGGCGTCAACCAGGTCCCGCGTTTTCAGCGAGTGAGCGTGGAGGGCCACCTGGACTCGGGCCGCCAGTTTCTGCTCGACAATCGCAGTTACCAGGGACGTCCAGGCTATGAGGTTCTGACGCCTCTGCAGCGTGCGGACGGTCGAGTGGTGATGGTCGATCGTGGCTGGGTGCCGTTCTCCGGCCGGCGGAGCAACCTGCCCGACGTGGCGCTCGTGGCGCCGGATACTGTTACGGTGGTGGGGCGGATCGACAACCTGCCGGTCCCGGGCCTGGCAAGCGGTCGCGCGGCGCCGGACGCAAAGGCGCCTTGGCCGAAAATAACCGCCTTCCCGAGCACGGCCCAGTTGAGCGCCACCCTCGGTGTACCGTTGGAACCGCAGATCATTTTGCTCGATCCGAAGGAGGCGAACGGTTACGTGCGGGACTGGCATCCGCCGGGCATGGAGCCGATCCGCCACTGGTCGTATGCGGTGCAGTGGTGGTCTTTTGCGGTGTTGTTGTGGGTACTTTGGGTGATTATGAGCCTGCGGAAGGTGGCATCGGGATCATGAACGCGGCGGAAAAACAATTACGCGCCCGCAATCTGCGGCTGTTGGCGGGGCTCGCGGGTTTGTTCCTGCTGCCGCTCGCCGTGGCGTTCTGGCTGTACTATGCCACCGACTGGCGACCGATCGGAACGGTCAATCACGGTGAGTTGATCCAGCCGCCGCGGCCGTTGCCGGCGTACTCCGGGCTGCCCGCCGATCTGTTTCACCGCAAATGGACTCTCGTTTATATCGGCGACGGTCAGTGTGATGATGCCTGCCGGAACGCGTTGCTGGTGATGCGCCAGACCCGCTTGTCACTCAACAATGAAATGACCCGTGTGGAACGGGTATTCCTCGCCACCGGAAACTGCTGCGCACAGGACTTCCTGCAGCGCGAACATCCGGGCCTGAAAGTATTTGCCGCCCCGGCGGACCTGAAGCCGTTTCCGGCCGGCGAGCAGGCAAACTCGGTGTTCATTGTCGACCCCCTGGGCAACCTGATGATGCGCCACGACGCGCGCCAGAATCCCAAGGGGTTCCTTCAGGACCTGAAAATTCTCCTGAAATATTCGCAAATCGGTTAAATGACGCCCATGCCCGCCGCTCGTTGGATCCGCTCACTCGCGCTCGCGGGTCTGGTGTTGTGTTTTGTCGTGGTCGTGTTGGGTGCCTATGTGCGGCTCACCACGGCGGGACTGGGGTGCCCCGACTGGCCGGGATGTTATGGGCACATCACGCCGCCCAGCCGCCTGGACATCGCTGAGAACAACCAGGTGTTTCCCAACAAGCCGATCGACGAGGGCAAGGCATGGCGGGAAATGATCCATCGCTATGCGGCGTCCACACTCGGTCTGATCTGTGTTTCGCTCGCGGTGCTTGCATTTACAACACGCCGGCAACGTCTCGTGAGCCTGCCGCTCGCGTGGGGACTCGTGGCGCTCATCGTGTTTCAAGGGCTGTTGGGAATGCTCACGGTGACCTGGCAGGTCACACCCCTGGTGGTTACCGGCCACCTGCTGTTCGGCCTGACGACTCTCAGCCTCCTTTGGTGGCTGTGGTTGTCGCTGCAGCCGAATCGGTCGAGTGGTAATCAGAAGGCGGCTCGGCTCGTCTGGCGAGTGGCTCTGATCGGCCTCGTGGCGCTCGCCATTCAGATTGCGTTGGGTGGCTGGACCAGCACCAACTACGCGGATATCGCATGCCCCGACTTTCCGAGGTGTCAGAACGCCTGGTGGCCCGACGCCGACTTCCGGGACGCTTTTGTGCTGTGGCGCGGCCTGGGGGTGAACTAT
This sequence comes from Pseudomonadota bacterium, assembly GCA_018241505.1. Lineage (GTDB taxonomy): Bacteria > Pseudomonadota > Gammaproteobacteria > Steroidobacterales > Steroidobacteraceae > 13-2-20CM-66-19. Next base: position 8,928 of record JAFEDS010000003.1, read on the forward strand.
GAGGGCGGGGTGCTCTCGATTCCCGCACGTGTGGCCATTCACCTGACACATCGCATGGGCGCCATCATTGCAGCGCTGACGCTCACTCTGGCAGCCGTCATGGTCATACGCAGGAGGGCCGCACTGCCTTCCGTAGCCCCCGCCGCTTACGCAGTCCTGATCGCTCTGGTGGCCCAACTGACCATTGGAATAACGATGGTTCTGCATGGCTTTCCTCTGAGCCTCGCCACTGCACACACCGCAGGGGCGGCGCTACTGCTGCTCTCAGTCTTGGCACTCTTGCGGGGCGCTGCTGCCACGGCGCGCAACCGCTCCTTCTGAGGGCGCGCACCCGCCCCGATCTGGTACGCTGCGCGTCCCCAAATCCGGCCATGAAGCCTACGACTGAACCCCAAGTGGCGACGACCTCCGACATCGCCGAGGCCGGCACGGCGGTCTGGCGCCGTTACCTCGAGCTGACCAAGCCGAAGGTGGTCGCACTGATCACCTTTACCGCTATTGTCGGCACGCTGCTGGCCAGTCCGGGCCTGCCGCCCCTGGATGCATTGATCTGGGGCAATCTCGGAATTGCGCTTGCCTCCGGTTGCGCGGCAACTATCAACCACGTCCTCGACCGTCGGATCGACGAGCAGATGAACCGGACGCGCGCGCGGCCGCTTCCGACCGGCCAACTGAACGAGCGACAGGCTCTGGTGTTCGCTGCCGTGTTGGGCACGACGGCGATGGCGATGCTGTCCTTCCTCGTCAACCTGCTCACCGCCGTACTGACTTTTGCCTCGTTGATCGGCTATGCAGTCATCTACACCGTCTGGCTGAAGCGGGCGACGTCGCAGAATATTGTGATCGGCGGCGCCGCGGGCGCAGCTCCTCCGGTGTTGGGCTGGGCGGCTGTGACCAACACGATCGATCCGAATGCGCTGCTGTTGTTTTTGATTATTTTTGTCTGGACGCCACCACACTTCTGGGCGCTTGCGATCGCCCGCCGGGAAGAGTACGCGCGGGCCGGCATTCCCATGCTGCCGGTCACGCACGGCGTCGAATTCACGCGGCTGCAGGTTCTGTTGTATACGGTCCTGTTGGTGATCGTCACGCTCATGCCTTTCCTGACACGCATGAGCGGCCTGCTGTATCTCGTCGTCGCGCTGGGGCTCAACGCAGGCTTTCTGTACTACGCCTTCGCCCTGAAAATCACCGCACGGCAGGAGCTGCCGATGAAGGTTTTCAAGTTCTCGGTCAACTATCTCATGTGGTTGTTCGCGGCCCTGCTGGCGGACCACTATACTTGAGTCGGGCGAATGGCTTTGCGCCTGGGAACCCCGGCTTGTGCCGCGACCTCAAACACAATGATCTCGGCATCACGACCGTGCTGGATCACGATATCGCCCGGCGGGTTGATCTTGACTCCATCACCGGTGTTCAGCCGGGTTTCGTTGACTGCGATCGAGCCGCGGATCACGTGCAGGAACGCGCGTCGGTCGCGGCGCAAATCCAGCTTCGTGCGCTCGGCCTCGTGAAACAGGCCACCGAAGATCCGCGCATCCTGGTGGAGAGCGAGCGAGCCATCATCCCCTTGCGGCGAGGCCAGCAATTGCAGGGCGCCCCGCCGGCGCTCGCTGGAAAACAACCGCTGCTCGTAGCTCGGGGCGCCCCCCGTTCGGGCCGGAGCGATGCAGATGTGCAGCAGATGCGCTTCCCGCTCCGCAGATGCATTCGACTCCACGTGGCGTACGCCGGTGCCGGCGTTCAGGCATTGCAGGCTGCCAGCCTGCAACAACAGCTCATTCCCCAACGAATCCTGGTGGCGCAGCTCACCCTCGATGAGATAGGTCAGCACCACCGAGTCGCGCACGTTCTGGTGGGGGTAGGCCTTGCCGGCCATGACCCGGTCTTCGTTCATGACCTTGAGCGGCCCAAAGTCAACGTGCTCCGGATCGTAGTAATCGGCGTAGACGAACGTATACCAGGACTTGAGCCAGCCGTGATCGTCGTAACCGCGGTCACGACTGCGCCTTACTTCCAACATGTCAGGTTGCCTTGCGGGTCAACACAACTTGCCAGGATGACAGGCGGCGTTCGTGCAACAGCAGAATGCCTGAGGCGTTGTAGCGGTTGGCATCGACCTGGCCCAGGTGCTCCGCGCCGTGGTAGCCGGCGGCAGTGCACGTATAGACGCACAGAATGCTGCTTCCGACCACGCTGTAGGTGCCGCTGAGCTTGCCCAGTGTAGCGTTCTCAGAGGTCCACTTCATGCAGGTGGCATCGCGCCCGGGGGGGCTGATGGAGTAGGCATTCACGAACTCGACGGGCGGTGAGCCGAACACCTTTAGGCTGCCGGATAGAAGCCAGGCGGTCGGGTGATGCGCAATTTCAATTCGTCCCTGGGCTTCGATGGGCTCGCCGTCGGCACGCCAGAACGTGCCCTTCGAGGTCCACACCCCCGGCTCGAACAGGAACGTATGCATCATGCTGGGAGCTTCCACATGAGCCTATTATGGCGTGTCAGCGCCGGTCCGCGGCGTGGTTTTGCCGCAACGCCCACGCCGGCGCTGGGCGCATTTCCCGGGGAATCATTATGTTGATTGAACGGATCTGGTCGGCGAACGCCTACCGCAATTTCCACTACCTCATTGCATGTCCCGAGAGCGGCGAGGCCCTCGCGGTCGATCCCCTCGAATGGCGGCTCGTTCAGGCCGCGGCCCGGCAGCGGGGCTGGACCATTACTCAAATTCTCAACACCCACGAGCACCTGGATCACACGGGTGGCAATGCGGGCCTGGTTGAAGTCACGCGCGCGAAAGTTCTCGCGCACGCCGATGCTGCAGCGCGCATCGGCGGTGTCGATCGTGGACTGTCGAAAGGTGATGTCATTCGCGTCGGCCGCACGGTCGAGCTCGAATGCATGGACACACCGGGCCACACCCTGGCGCATGTGTGTCTCTTTGCCCATACAGAGCAGCCGGCTCTGTTCTGCGGTGACACGTTTTTCAATGCCGGCGCCGGCAATTGTCACAATGGTGGCGACCCGGCGGTGCTGTATGAAACCTTCGCGCGCCAACTGGCGCGATTGCCCGACAGCACGCGGATATTCGCCGGTCACGAGTATATGGCGCGCAATCTCGAGTTCACTCTCGATCGCGAACCTGACAACGCGGTAGCAAAAACCCGTGTCGCAACCGCGCGGCAGCTCGACGCCTCCGCCATGCCAGTGACGACACTCGGCGAGGAAAAGCAGTTCAATACGTTCCTGCGACTGCAGAGCCCGACGGTCCTCGCCCGTTTGCGCGAGCGATTTGCGGATATCGGTGAGCGGCCCGATGCGAAAACGGTGTTCCTGAAGCTACGGGAATTACGCGACAAGTGGTAGCGTCTTTGAGGAATAGGCTTTTGGTTGGGATACCTCATGAAAGTGCGACTGCAGATCCTGTCAGCGTGTGTGCTCGTGGCGGCGGCCGTGCCGGCGGCGTGGTCAAACGGCGGCGGTGCCGTCGAGATGCCACGTATGAGCCAGGAACAAACACCTGAGGACAGAGCGAAGTCGCTCTTCAATGACGGCGTCAAGGCTGTGAAGAAGGGAGACAAGTATCAGGAGTCCGCGCTGCAACTGACGGACGCGCGCAAGAAAGATCATGCCGTGCACGAAGCGCAGGAGTACTACGAAGGTGCCCTGAAGCGATTCGAGAAGGCGGCGGAACTCAACCCGCAGATGCCTGAAGCCTGGAACTATGTGGGCTACACCAACCGGCACCTCGGACACTACGATACCGCGCTCACTGCCTACGAACGGGCGCTGACGCTGCGGCCGGGCTACCCGGACGCGCTCGAGTACCGAGGCGAAGCATTTCTTGGCCTCAACCGGATAGCCGATGCCAAGCAGGCGTACCTGGATTTGTTCGCCGGCAACCGGCAATTGGCCGAGAAGTTGCTGGTGGCCATGCGTGGCTGGCTGGACACACAGCGAGCGTCAGCGTCTGCCGATGCGACCGCGGTGAGTGACATGGATAAGTGGATACAAGAGCGGTCGGCCATTGCGGCACAGACGGCTGCATTGACTCGGGATGGGGCGGCGGCTAGCTGGAAATAGTTCGATCGGCGGTTGGCGCGCGGTGCTTGCGCCGCTGGTGATGCTGGCGTTCGGCGCAGCGGCGGCGGCTGACAACGCCGCGTTTGTCTGGCACCTGCCTCGCGGCTTCCCAACACCGGCGGTGCCCGCCGACAACCCTATGTCGACCGCCAAAGTCGCGCTGGGACGGCGGTTATTCTTCGAACCGCGATTGTCAGTAACCGGCCAATACAGTTGTGCGAGCTGTCATGAACCGGCACGCGCATACACCGACGGCCGTGCGCTAGCGGTTGGCGCGACCGGGCAGCCGCTGGTTCACAGCGCCATGTCGCTGGTCAATGTGGCGTACAACATCAGCTTTGGGTGGACCAAGCCGGAGGTGCAGTCACTCGAACAGCAGATGCTGGAGCCGCTGTTGAATGAGCATCCCGTGGAGTTGGGGCTCGCGGGGCGGGAGGCGGCCGTTTGCGCGCTGCTGGCCGAGGACCCGGAGTACCGCGCGGCGTTCGCAGAGGCGTTCGCGCGTGAGGCGGGAGCCGGCGATCGGGCGCGTACGGGCAACGGGCGCCGTGTCGCACCATCCGGCGACAACGCAACGGCAGGCGCGGCGGCATCGATCGCCGCAGCACCGACTGGCGACGCCGCAACGGTCACTGCGGCGGTGCCCGACCCCATCACCTTCAACAACATCGTCAAAGCGATCGCGGCATTCGAGCGCACCCTCAATGGAGGCGCATCTCCCTTCGATCGCTACGTGTTCGGCGGCGACCACGACGCTCTGTCTCCGCAGGCGAAGCGGGGCATGCAACTCTTCTACTCACCCAAAGCAGGGTGTGGCACTTGCCATTCCGGCTTCAATTTCAATGGCAACTGGCGCGACAGCCAGGGCACCACGGGCAAAGCCGCGTTCGCCAGCAATGGGTTGAGCGACCTACCCATGCGAGTCCCCACACTACGCAACATCGCTCTAACCGCCCCATACATGCACGACGGCCGGTTCAATACACTCGCAGCGGTGTTGGAACACTATTCGAGCGTCGCGCAGCTACCCACGAGCGACCCAAAGCTCCGAACATTCGATCTTTCGCCGGAAGAACGCGCCGACGTCATCGCCTTCCTTCAAGCCTTGACGGACTCCGAGCTGCCCGGCCGCTGATACAGCGACACGTAACCCGGCTGACTGGCGACGCGGTCGATCCAAGCGCGCAAAGCCGCATAAGGCGCCGAGTCGAAGTGCGCTTCGTGTGAAACATGCGTGTACGCGTACAAGGCGATATCCGCAATCGTATAGGTCTGGCCGACGAAGAACGGTTGCTTGGCGAGATGCGCGTCCATCACTGCCAACGCGGCGCGGCCACGGGCCATCCGATCAGGCAGCTCGCCTTGGCGGGGTGAATCCGCAGGCAGGTGTTTCACAATGAAGCGCGGAGTCGCGACGTACGGCTCGTGGCTGTATTGCTCGAAGAACATCCATTGCAACACCTTTGCGCGTTGCAGGCGGTCGTCGGGAATGAAGCGACTGCCCTCCGCCAGGTACCACAGAATGGCGTTGGACTCGGCGATGACTGTCCCATCGGCCAACTCCAATGCCGGAATCCGGCCGTTGGGATTCTTCGCCAGAAAATCCGGCGTGCGGGTCTCGTTGGACAGGATGTCCTTCTCAATCCAGCGATAGGGCTGCTTCAATTGGGCGAGCAACAGCCTGATCTTGAAGCCATTGCCGGAGTCGAGGTAGTCGTACAAGGTCATCATGGCGGGTGCGGTCCACTGGCGGGGAAACGCATTATTCCGCGGGGCGCAGCTCGAGCCAAGAGAGCGGCGCAGCGGCCGAGGGTAAGAAAAGCTTGGGCTCGGCGCGGGCGGGCGGTAAGCTGCGATACGCATGGGCGCGATGGCGCGACCCCAACGCGATGGTGTACCGCTAATGCCTCGACGCCTCCCGCCACTGAACGCCTTGCGTGCCTTTGAGGCAGCCGCCCGCCACGGCAGTTTCGCGGCCGCAGCGCAGGAGTTGCGGGTCACCGACTCCGCGGTGAGCCAACAAGTCCGCACCCTCGAACGTTACCTCGGCACGCGCCTCTTCAAGAGGTTGCCACGCGGGCTTCTGCTGACCGAGTTGGGCAGCACCTATCTGCCGGTCCTGACAGCCGGCTTCGATCGACTGTCAGAAGCCACCACTCGCCTGCGAGCCAGTGGGATCGGCGGGCTGTTGACGGTGGCCGCGCTGCCCGCCTTTGCCACAGGCTGGCTGCTGCCCCGAGTGTCCAGATTCCGCGAGCGCTATCCTCGTATCGATCTGCTGCTGAAAACCAGCCGGGCGCTGGCAGACTTTCGTCGCGAGGACGTCGACGTGGCCATCCGCTTCGGAACGGGCACAGGAACTGACACCAAGTCAGTCTTCCTCATGGATGAAGAGGTGTTTCCGGTGGCGAGCCCAACGTTGGTTGCTCCCTCCTTGCTCCCGATGACCCTCGCCGACCTTCGCGCGTTGCCATTACTTCACGATGTGGACGGCCACCCGTCGCAACCGTGGTTGAGTTGGCAAGGGTGGTTCGAGCGCGCGGGTGTTGACTCCCCGGCGGCCCTGCGCGGCATGAAATTCACGGACTCGATTGTGCTTCTCAGCGCCGCCGTGGCCGGGCTCGGCGTCGCCCTCGGTCGCGGGCCGAACATTGAAGGGTTACTCTCCCGCGGCCAGTTGGTCCGACTCACTCAGGACTCGTGGAAGGCCGGGTGGTCGTACCGACTCGTTGCACCGCCTGCCAATTTCGCGCGACCCAATGTACGCGCGTTTGTGGAATGGATAGTCGAAGAAGCCGCGGGGAACCCGGCCCATACGCGAACGTTAGCCGTGGGGTAAAGTGAGAGCCAGATGTACTCATCCTTCTATCGCCAGGTTTTTGTTGTTGTCACGGTGGCCGTCATCGGTTGGGCGCTGTGGTCGATTTTAGAGCCACTATGGACGACGATCGGCTGGGCAGCCGTGCTCGCGTTTCTCCTGCACCCGCTGCACGAACGATTGACGACCCGCTTCAAGGGACGAGCTTCGCTCTCCGCGGGGCTTCTGACGGCCCTCACACCGTTCTTCGTCATGGCGCCAATTGCCTTTCTCGGCGTCGTGTTTGCCCGCCAGGTGGCAAACATTCTCACCAACATGTCGAAAACGACACTCACCTATCCAGACCTCCTGGCACGATTGGATACAACACCGGTCATCGGCAGCGTCGTACGGTGGATCCGCGACACCGCTCCAGTCACCGCCGAGCAGATTCAGGGCTGGGTGATCGATGGTGCGCAAACCGTGTTGAAATCGGCCGCATCGATGGGTGGCAGCATCGCACTGGGCATCATGGGATCGCTGGTTGGGTTCTTCATGATGCTGTTCCTGCTCTTCTTCCTGCTGCGCGATGGACGCCTCATGCTGCGGCGTCTGATTCAGTTCATTCCCATGGAGCCGCGACCGCGTGGCCAACTCGTCTCTTATCTCGGAGACGTCACTCGCGCGGTTGTATTCGGCTCGGTTGCTACGGCACTGATCCAAGGGCTGTTTGCAGGTATGGGATTCGCGCTGGTAGGTCTGCCGTCCCCGGTGGTCTTCGGAGTCCTCGCTACGCTGGCAGCTTTCCTGCCGGTCGGCTCGGCAATCGTCCTCGTTCCCGCCGTGCTGTACCTGATGTTCGAAGGCCGATGGGGCGCCGCAATCTTCCTGGGCATCTGGAGTGCCGGTGTGGGTGTGATGGACAATTTCCTGCGCCCCTACCTCACGGCGAAGCAGGCTGAGGTGTCAACGCTGGCGGTTTTTGTAGGCGCCATTGGGGGAGCGTCCGCCTTTGGAATTCTGGGCCTGGTGATAGGGCCGGTGCTGCTTGGGTTCCTGGTTGCCCTCATGCAGTTCGCTGAAAAGGGAGTGGTGGGCAACGATTAAAGCGGGGGCCGGCAGTGAAATTTTGTAGAATCCGCCCCCCATGACGGATCCCCACGACCTGTCCGCGATCCTGAACCCGCTCAATGAGGCACAGCGCGAGGCTGTGACCGCACCGCTGGGGCCGATGCTGGTGCTCGCCGGTGCCGGCAGCGGCAAGACGCGGGTGCTCACCCACCGGATCGTATGGCTGATCCAGGCGCAGGACGCCTCCCCCCACGGGATCCTCGCCGTCACGTTCACGAACAAGGCCGCGGGCGAGATGCGCGGTCGCGTGGAGCAGTTGCTGGGAATCCCCGGCGGGGGGCTGTGGATCGGCACGTTCCACGGGATTGCCCATCGCCTCCTGCGCCTGCACTGGCGCGAAGCCGGGCTGCCTCAGGGCTTCCAGATCCTGGATTCCGAGGACCAGCAGCGCCTGATCAAAAAGCTGATCAAAGCACAGAACCTGGACGAGAACCGCTGGGTGCCGCGCGAAGTGCAGTGGTTCATTAATTCGAACAAGGATGAAGGTCACCGGCCGGCATCCCTGAAAGACAACAACGATCCGACCCGTCACCAGTTGATCAAGCTGTACGCGGAGTACGAAACCGCCTGCGCGCGGGCAGGCGTCGTCGATTTCGCGGAGCTGTTGCTACGTGCCTTCGAAGTCTGGCGCGACAATGCCAGCCTGCTGGCGCACTACCGCCGCCGCTTCCGTCACGTGTTGATTGACGAGTTCCAGGACACCAACGCCATTCAGTATGCCTGGATGAAGCTGTTGGTGGGCAGCGAAGGCTACCCATTCGCTGTCGGCGATGATGACCAATCGATCTATCGATGGCGTGGCGCGCGAGTGGAAAACCTGCAGCAGTTCCGCCGCGACTTCCCCACCTCGAAGCTCTACAGGCTGGAGCAGAACTATCGTTCCACCGGCGCGATCCTGGCGGCTGCGAACGGATTGATTTCCAACAACACCGGGCGCCTCGGGAAGAACCTGTGGACCAGCGGTGAGCGCGGGGACCCGATCCGCCTGTACGCGGCGTTCAATGAACGCGACGAGGCGGAGTTTGTGAGTCACCGGATTCGCGACTGGGTGGCGCACGGCGGGCAGCGCCGTGAAATCGCCATCCTGTATCGCTCCAACGCACAATCCCGCGTGTTTGAAGAAGCCTTCATGTCCGGCCGCATCCCGTACAAGGTATATGGGGGCCTGCGGTTCTTCGAGCGCGCGGAAATCAAGGATGCGCTGGCCTACCTGCGTCTCGTGTCCAATCGCAATGACGACCAGTCATTCGAGCGCGTGGTGAATCTCCCAACCCGCGGCATTGGTGCGAAGAGCCTGGACACGGTCCGTGAATACGCCAAGGGCGCAGGTTCCTCTCTGTGGGACGCCGCCGCCGCTTGCATCAGCGGCCAGGGCTCACTGGGACCGAAAGCGGCCAGCGCCCTTAGCGGTTTCATGCAGCTCATTGAGCGGTTGGCGCACGAAGTGTCCCAGTTGGTGTTGCACGAGAAGGTCGATCACGTCCTGCAGGGCAGCGGCCTGATCGAACACTACAAGAAGGACAAACAGGACCGCGGTGAAGCCCGCGTGGAAAACCTGGACGAGCTCGTGAGCGCCGCGCGCGGCTTCACGCCCGAGGGGGTCGAGAGTGAATTGCCACCGTTGGAAGCTTTCCTCGCACACGCCGTGCTCGAATCCGGTGAAGGCCAGGCCGATGCATGGGAGGATTGCGTGCAGATGATGACGCTTCATACCGCGAAGGGCCTGGAGTTTCCGATGGTGTTCCTGTGCGGCATGGAGGACGGCCTGTTCCCCCACCAACGCTCTCTCAATGACATCGACGGACTCGAGGAAGAACGCCGCCTGTGTTATGTCGGGATGACCCGCGCCATGAAGCAACTGTTTCTGACCTACGCGGAACAACGGCGCCTGCACGGTGTGGACAGCTACGGCATGCAGTCCCGCTTCATCAAGGAAGTGCCTGACGATCTGATTGAGGAGATCCGGCCGCGCATCCAGGTTACGCGCCCCGTTGCCGTGTCACGGCTGCGTTCAGAAGAGTCCGCGGCTCCGGGAATGCGTCTGGGCGGCCGTGTCCGGCACCGGAAGTTCGGCGAAGGTGTGATTCTCAACTTCGAAGGCAATGGCTCCACGGCCCGGGTGGAGGTGAATTTTGAGCACCAGGGCTCGAAGTGGATGATGGTTGAATACCTGGAGCCGATGTGAAGATAGTCATCCTCGGCGCAGGGCAGGTGGGCCGCAGCGCAGCCCAGAGTCTTTCCCGCGAGGAAGCCAACGAAGTGACGGTCGTTGACGTCGACGAGGATATTCTGCGCAACCTGCAGGATCGCCTCGATATCCGGACCGTGGCCGGCAATGCCTCGTATCCCACCGTGCTGGAAGCGGCCGGCGCCCCCGAAGCAGACATCATTGTCGCCCTGACGAGCAGCGACGAAGTCAACATGATGGCCTGCGAAATCGCCTACACGCTGTACCGCACGCCGACGAAGATCGCACGCATCCGCTCCTCCGAATACACGAACCGCCCGGAGTTGTTCAGTGACGATGCGCTGAATGTCGATGTGTTCATCAGCCCCGAGCAGTTGGTGACTGAATACGTCGAGCGCCTCATCAAGTACCCGGGCGCGCTGCAGGTGTTGGATTTCGCGGACGGCAAGGTGCAACTCGTGGGTGTGCACGCCCTCAAAGGCGGACCCCTGGTCGGCCAGCGACTGCGCGAATTGCCGGAGCATCTGCCGAAGGCCGAGGCGCGCGTGGTGGCGATCTATCGTGCCGGCCGCAGTGTCGCACCCGTCGGGGACAGCGTGATCGAAAGCGGTGACGAGGTTTTCTTTCTCGCCGCCCGCGCCGACATCAAGAAAGTCATGAGCGAGCTGCGCAAGCAGGACGAGCCGGTCAAGAAGGTGGTCATCGCCGGCGGCGGCAATATCGGCTTCCGGCTGGCGCGGGCGCTCGAGAAGAGCAGCCAGGTAAAGCTCATTGAACGCGATCTCAGGCGCGCCCGCAAAGCCTCCGAGCTGCTGGAAAACGCGATCGTCCTGAACGGCGATGCCGCGGACGAGGAATTGCTGATAGAGGAGAACATCGACAGCGCCGATGTGTTTGCCGCGCTCACCAACTCCGAGGAAGCCAACATCCTGTCGGCCATGCTGGCCAAGCGGCTCGGCGCCCACAAGGTCATGGCGCTCATCAACAAACCCTCCTATGCGGATCTGATCGAGAGCGGCAGCATCGATATCGCCATCTCGCCCCAGACCATCACGATCGGCTCGCTGCTGGCCCACGTTCGGCGCGGCGACGTCGTCCGGGTCCACTCTCTCAGGCGCGGCGCCGCGGAGGCACTCGAAGCAGTCGTGCATGGTGATAAGAACAGCTCGCGGGTGGTCGGCCGGCGAGTCGAAGAGATCCTCCTGCCGGAGGGGACTTCCATCGGCGCGGTGGTCCGCGGAGAAGAAGTGATGATGGCTCATCATGACACAGTGGTGCAGGCAGATGACCACGTGATCCTGTTCCTCTCCGACCGCAGGCATCTCGAGGCCGTAGAGCGCCTGTTCCTGCGAACCTCGCGTTAGGAACTGACGAGTGCTCGCAGTAGCAAACGTCCTCGGGCTGTTACTTGCGTTCTTTGGGGCAACTTACCTGCTGCCGCTGCTGTGCTCCCTTTTCTCGGGCGACGGGTTGGCTCTGTACTTTGTCGTGGGAGCCGCGGTCAGCAGCGGCACGGGCTTGATGATAGTCGCCGCCACGAGAAACTGGCGGCGTGAGCTGAAGCCCAGGGACGGCTTCCTGCTGGTCTCCCTGATCTGGATTGCCACCTCGGCACTGGCGACGATCCCGCTCGTCATGGCGCTGCCCAACCTGACATTCACACGGGCGTATTTCGAAACGATGTCCGGTCTGACCTCAACCGGCTCCACGGTGTTGGTCGGACTCGACGCCCTGGCTCCTTCACTCAATCTGTGGCGCCACGAGCTGCAGTGGGTCGGGGGGCTCGCCATCATTGTCATGGCCCTCGCGGTGCTGCCGCTGTTGGGTGTGGGTGGATTGCAGCTCTACAAAGGAGAGACCCCCGGACCCGTCAAGGATGACAGGCTGGCGCCCCGGATTGCCGAGACCGCGCGCGCCATCTGGTTGGTCTACACACTCATCACGGCTGTTGGAATCATTGCACTGCGCGTGTGCGGAATGTCGTGGTTCGATGCCATCTGCCACGCATTCTCGGCTGTAGGGCTGGGGGGCTTTTCCACGCACGACGCCAGCGTCGGGTATTACAACTCCGCGGCAATCGAGTTCGTGCTGATCGCCTTGATGTTGATTGCCTCGCTGAATTTCGCCCGCCACTTCGTAGCGCTACGGCGCTTGTCCCTGGAGCCATACTCCCGCGACCCTGAATTCAGAGCGGTCATCACACTGCTGGGCGTCAGCATAATCGTGGTTGCCGTGCTGTTGTGGGCCCACGATACCTACTCCAGCTTCTTTGTCTCCTTACGCCACGCTGCCTTCAGCGTTGTGTCCATGGCAACGACCACCGGTCTCGTGACTCAGAACGTCGATGCGTGGCCAGTGTTCGCGCCGTTCTGGATGCTGTTCTTATCCTGCATTATCTGCAGCACAGGCTCGGCAGGCGGTGGGATCAAGATGTTCCGTGCCCTGCTGTTGGCAAAACAGGCGGGGCACGAGCTCAAGCTGCTCGTACACCCGAGCGCGGTCGCACCTGTCCGCGTCGGCGGCCGGCCCATTCCGGATCGCGTGGCTAGCGCGGTGCTGGGCTTCATCTTCATGTACTTCATGACCGCGGCATTGCTGACGTTCGCGCTGTTGCTGACGGGCCTCGATCTCCCCGCATCGGTGGGAGCGGCGATCGCCTCCATCAACAACACGGCCCACGGGCTGCATTCGGACGGTCCCGCGAGCAATCTCCACGCACTCACCGGGGCGCAGACCTGGATCTGTACAGGGGCGATGCTGCTGGGTCGTCTCGAGATATTCAGTGTGATCGTCCTGTTCACACCGGCGTTCTGGCGCAAGTAACCTTTCGGCGCGCGTTCGGCTCGGGTGGCCGTGGCCGGGCGCACGAAATATCGGCCGGCGCATCGTAGTAGCAAGGCTGCGGTCCGGGAATCCTCCCGCAACTGGTGGGCCGACTGGGGCTTTGGTTCGGCCGCCATTCCAGGACCGCAGCCCTCTCGCCGACCCGCACCGCCCCCGTCAATGGTGGATGTAGCTTTCGAGCTGCTCGATGGTCTGCTGCTGTTCTTCGATGACGGCTTTGACCAGGTCGCCGATCGAGATCATGCCGACGACCCGACCGCCGTCGACCACCGGGAGGTGCCGGACGCGGCGCTCGGTCATGAGATGCATGCAATCCTGGACAGTCTGGTCAGGCGTGACGGTAATGACCGGGGAGCTCATGATCTCCCACACCGGCGTCTCGGCCGATGACCGGCCATGCAGGATCACTTTCCGGGCGTAGTCGCGCTCGGAAATGATGCCTTGCAGCTCAGTGCCCCGCATGACCAGCAGGGCGCCCACGTGGTGTTCCGCCATCTGGCGGATGGCCTCGAGCACGGGGTCCTCGGGCTCGACAGAAAACAGGGTCCGGCCTTTGCGATCGATGAGCTGTCTAACCATGGTCATGGCTATGTATCCTCATGGCCTTCGGCCAACGCCTTAGGGGGATCGCGCTGCGCGCGACCCCCGAAGAGTAGCGGCGCAAGGCGCCGGGCCAGATAGCCTCATCTAACGCGCGCTAACTTCCACTGTCAACGTAACATTTGCGGTGACGACAAATGAGCTCGACTGTGCCGGCGGTGGCGCAGCGGGCGCGGACGGGTCGCGCAGGTCCGCAGCATCGGCTCCGGGAAGCGATGAATCGCCTTCCTCAACTGACAGGACGCGGAGGATCTTCAAGTTGAGTGCGGAGGCAAGCGCATCGGCGCTGGCGCGCGCCTTTGCCGCCGCGTCGCGGACCGCCTGTGCATGCAACACCTGTTGGTCTCGAACAGTGTAGCGGACACTCTCGACATGGTTGGCGCCGGCCTGTGTTGCCGCATCGAGCACCGCCCCGACCTTGTCCAGGTCGTCGACGGTAACTCTGACGACGTTCATGGCCGTATAGGAGCTGACAGCGGATTTACCGCCCAGCGGCCGGTATTGATAGTCCGGATTCAATGCATAGTTGATTGTTTTGATGTCGGCATCCGCGCCCAGCAATTTGTGCATGGCTATCACGACAGTGTCGATCTGTTTCGCATTCTGCGATGATGCATTCTGCGGTTGCTTCTCCTGTGTCAGAACCCCGACATCAATCAGGGCGCGGTCCGGTTTGGCGCTGACTGTCGCGTCGGCCGTGACGCGAATTGACGACACGGGTGACGTAATTTGTTGAGCATTGACCTGTGACACGACGCACGCGAGCAGTGCGGCAACGATCATTTTCATGGCTACGGACCTGACGGTTACGGTTGCACCATTCTAGCAACGTGCGGCCGTTCGAAAACTGAGAACTAGGGAGCGCACGCAAATGCGACGGGACGGTATACAACATCGGATGGCCAGCCAGCGGGAAATTACCGTCGCACCCGACCGTTTCGAGGTCGCCGCCGACGATGCGATCCTCATCACGGAGCTACGCTCCGCGATCGCGGTTTGCGTGTATGACGCGGTCGAAGAGGCCGGGGCACTGCTTCATTTGCGCTGCATCGTCCGTTCGCCCAACCCCGTTGATGTGACAGATTCGACCCTGGCCACCGAGCTGCTCCTGCTCGACCGTTGTGTCGAGTCAATGCGTGAAATTGCCCCCGCTGCCCGCAATCTTCAGGCCCGCGTGGTCGCCCACGTGCCGGATAACGCTGGCGCCCAGGAGACGTTCGATATCGTCCTCGGCATGGTCCAGGAATTCCTCACCGATGGGGGCGTACGGGTGCTACCGTTGGACATAGCGGCAGGCCAGGCGCGGGCCCTGCGTTTCCGGCCCAGCATGGGCTGGCTGCAGATGCGGTAGGGCGGCCCTTTCCGGTGATTTGACTTTGCGCTGCGTTCCCGCGCTCCTGCCAGGAATTGGAACCCGTTCACTTCTGGAGCGTTGGTCTCGAAGTGAGACTTGTATGCGTATCCAATCGGATTTCGCTGCCGAGGCGCGGCGCGACCCCGGGGGGCCTCGCCGTGGGCGTGCTTGCCGCGCTTCAACACACCGGTGGGGTCTGGTTCGGCTGGAGCGGGGAGCTGTCGGAAGCGCCTGCCCCGGAGCCTGAGGTCATCACCCGCGGCAAGCTTCGCTTCGCGACGATCGATCTCAAACCCGCCGAGTTCGATGGCTACTACAACGGTTACTGCAACGGTACCCTGTGGCCGCTGTTTCACTACTTTCCCGATCGCTTTACTCACGAGCAGCGCCAGTACGAGGCCTACCAAGCCGTCAATGAGCAGTTTGCGCGCCAGCTTCTGCAGGTCATCGAGCCCGGGGACGCCATCTGGGTCCACGACTACCAGCTCATTTCACTGGGGCGGTGTTTGCGACGGTTGGGGTTTACGGGGCCCATCGGGTTCTTTCTGCACATTCCCTTTCCGCACCTGCAGATTCTGCGATTGCTGCCCGACTACACGGGGCTGGTCAGTGACCTGGGCCAGTACGATCTGCTCGGCTTTCAGACCGCGAACGACGTGCGCTCGTTTTTGTCCTGTCTCGACCTGCCGACGACGGAGCTGGTTGATCGGGTGGAGATCGAGGGCCGCAGCGTGGGTGTCGGTGCCTATCCCATCGGCATCGATGTCGACAGTGTCATCAGCGAGGCGAAGACAACTCATCACCAGGACACCGTGCAGCGCATGGCGGTCAGCCTCATGGGACGAAAGTTGATAGTCGGCGTGGATCGCCTGGACTACACCAAGGGTCTAACCGAGCGCTTTTGTGCCTACGAGCAGTTCCTGGAAACCTTCCCTGAAAATCAGGGACAGGTGACGTTCCTGCAGATCGCCCCGCCCAGTCGTTCGGATGTGCTCGCGTATGGGGAGATACGCAGGGGGCTCGAGCAATGCGCGGGCCGCCTCAACGGGCGGTTCGCGGAAGCGGACTGGACGCCCATACGGTATTTGAATCGCGACTACACGCATGCGACCACCATGGGTTTCCTGCGCGCCGCGAAAGTTGGGTTGGTCACGCCGGTACGCGATGGAATGAACCTGGTGGCAAAGGAGTTTGTTGCCGCCCAGGATCCGGACGACCCGGGCGTGTTGATTCTTTCGCCGATGGCCGGTGCCGCGGAAGAGCTGCACAGTGCGCTGCTGGTGAACCCGTATGACAAGTGCGGCATGGCGGAGGCGTTACAGACCGCGCTCAACATGCCCCTGGATGAACGGAAAGAGCGTCACGAGCACATGTTGGCAGCGGTGCGGAAGCACGATATCCACAACTGGTACAGCAGTTTCGTGCACGACCTGACGGGCGCGCGCTTACGGCGCGCCGCCGCGTAGGCTCAGGTCCTTGCTGTAAACGACGTTCATGACATTGTCATACCAACCCTGGACTTCCGGTTTCACCAGGTGTTTGTTGACGTAGAAATAGATGGGAATCATCGGCTGGTCGCGCAACATGATGCGCTCGCCTGACTCCAGCAGCTCGCGCCGTTTCGCCGGGTTCACCTCAATGGCGGCTTTATCGATCAGCGCATCATACTGCGCGCTGCGATAGTGCGGCAGGTTGATTCCGAAGCTGCTTTTGAAATACTGGGCGAACGTGTACGCATCGTTGTAGTCACCCAGCCAGCTCGAGCGAAACATCTGCACATTGCCGCTGTCGATATCCTGCAGGAGCGACTTGAATTCCACTGCCGTGAGCACCGCCTGGACACCCAACGCCTCCTTCCACATGGAGGCGACGACCACCGCCACCTTGTTGTGCACTTCGCCGGCGTTGTAGCGAAGCTCGAAGCGAAGCGGATTTGCGGCTGAATAGCCCGCCTGGGCATAGAGCCGGCGCGCTTCGGCGATTCGCGCAGTCATGGGCAGGCTGCGATAGTCGAAGGACTGGGAGGTGTAGTTGCTGACTCCCGGCGGAATCCAGCCATAGGCGGGCAGCTCGCCGACACGAAGCACCTGCTGGGTGAGCCGCTCCCGGTCAATGACCATCGACAGGGCCCGGCGTAGCCCCGGATTGTCCTTGAACGGCGCCTTGTTGAGATTGAAGCCGTAGTAGTAGGTATCCAACTGGGGTGCGATGTGCAGCTCGCGGGCGAGATTGGCGCGGATCCAGTCGAACTGCCCTCGCGGGACCACATAGGTGGTATGCAGGGCGCCGGCCCGATAACGTGTCAGCTCGGCATTCTCGTCGGGAATCAGCAGGTATTTGACTGCGTCGAGATGAGTCGCCGAGTCGTTCCAGTAGTTGTGATTGCGGGTAGCCAGGATGTGGGAGCCCTGAACCCACTCCTTCAACACAAAGGCACCGTTTGAAACCATGACGCCAGGTTTGGCCAACTCATTGGGGTGTTGAGCCAGGGTGGGCCGATGGACGGGGCAGGTACTCGTGTGCGAAAGCAGGCTCGGCAGATAGGCTGCAGGCGAGGCTAACGTCACGACTACTGTTGATTCGGTCGGCGCCGCAACGCCCAGGGTGTCCGGTGATTTTTTGCCCGCGACAATATCGGCGGCATTTTCGATTACATCAATCACCTGAGCGTACGACGACGCCGTCGCCGGGTCGACGAGGCGCCGCAGAGCGGCTACGAAGTCCGTGGCTACAACCCGATCGCCGTTCGACCAGCGGGCTTGGGGACGCAGATGAAAGGTATACTTTTTTCCATCGCTACTGACGTCCCAGTCGGTTGCAACACCGGGCGCGACGCCGGCCGCCTTATTGAGTGTCGTCAGGCCCTCGCACAGATCGCGCAGAATGTTTTGTGATTCCACCGAACGGGCTTTCTGCGGATCGAGTGAATCAGGCTCGGCTCCTGAGCCACGCAGCAGGATGGCCGGGCTCGCTGCGCGAGCGGCACTGGCAAGGCCCGCGAACGCAAGCAGGGCGCCTGAGCCGGTCGCCGCGTGCGCGGCAGTCGCCAGGCTGGTCAGCGCAAGGACGGCTGCTGGGCCCGCGGCACCTGACAGTGCAAACAGGGTGACTGTCAGCGCAGCGCGCAGTTTTCGGTGAGCTGACATCCGCTTGGGCGCCGGGTCGGATCAGCGTTTCAGTCGATTGGCGTTGATCTGGTCGCGTAGCGCTTCCGCGGCAGCGCGAGCAGCGGTACTGAACTGATCGTCAGTGCCGGCGTACAGGATCCCGCGAGACGAGCTGATGATCAGACCCTTTCCGTCGGCGGTCTGACCGTTGGTGACCGCGGCAGCCACGTCTCCACCTTGGGCCCCAACGCCGGGCACGAGGAACGGCATCGTGCCCACAATGTCGCGAACCTCCGCGAGCTCGCGAGGTTGAGTGGCGCCGACCACGAGCAGACAGTTTCCACGGCTGTTCCACTGTCGCGCAGCCATATCCGCCACCACTTGATACAACTTCCGCCCACTCACATCGAGATCCTGGAGGTCGCGCCCGCCTGGGTTGGAGGTGCGGCACAGAATGATGACACCCCTGTCCTCGTACTGGAGGAAGGGCTCCAGGGAATCGCCTCCCAGGTAAGGATTCACGGTGACCGCGTCGGCGTGGTAACGCTCAAAAGCCTCGATGGCATAACGCACGGCCGTGTTGCCGACATCGCCGCGCTTCGAATCGAGAATGACGGGAATGCCGGGATAACTGCGGTGAATGTACTCGATGGTGCGTTCGAGCTGATCCTCCGCCTCGTAGGCGGCATAGTGCGCAAACTGCGGCTTGTAGGCGCAGACGAGATCTGCCGTGGCGTCCACAATCGCCTTGTTGAACTGGAAGATCGGCGAGGGCTGCATGGCGATCTCCCGCGGCAGCCTTTCGATCTCGGGGTCGAGACCCACACACACCAGCGAGTTGCTCCGTTCCCAACTCGCATTCAACTTGTCAATGAAGGCACTCATGCCACACGCGCCTTGTCTTTCAATGTCCGTTTCTTCAGGTGAACGAGTAGAAGAGAAATCGCTGCCGGTGTCACGCCAGGGATGCGCCCCGCCTGGCCCACTGTGGCCGGGCGTGTCTCGCTGAGTTTCTGCCGCACCTCGTGGGACAGGCCCGCGACCTGAACGTAGTCGAGATCCTCAGGCAGCCGGGTTTCCTCGTTGCGCTGCTGACGCTCGATCTCATCTTGCTGCCGCTCGATGTAGCCCGCGTACTTGGCGCGGACTTCGATTTGCAGGCGAACCTGGGCGGGCAATCGATCATCCACACCGGACCATTCAGGTTGCCCGGCGATGTCGAGCAGGTCGTCGTAATTCACTTCAGGCCGCAGAAGAAGCTCAAACGCGGAGAAATCGCGACTGAGCGGAGCGCCTTTGAGGACCCGGTCGGCCCAATCCATGGGGACAGCGCTGGGCTGGATGCGCGTGGAATTCAGACGCTGCAGCTCGGCGTCCGAAAGGCGGCGCTTTTCCTCAAACAGTCGCCACCGCTCGTCATCGACCAGGCCGAGCTCGCGACCGATAGGCGTCAATCTGAGGTCGGCATTGTCCTCGCGCAGCAGCAGTCGATGTTCTGCGCGGCTCGTGAACATCCGGTATGGCTCACGGGTTCCCCGCGTCACAAGATCGTCGACGAGCACCCCTATGTAAGCCTCGCTCCGCTTGGGCAACCAGGCCTCGCGGCCTCTGCACTTGAGCGTTGCGTTGATTCCAGCGAGCAGACCCTGCGCGGCTGCTTCCTCGTATCCGGTGGTGCCGTTGATCTGCCCGGCGAAGAACAGCCCTTCGAGCGGCTTTGTTTCCAAGGATGGCTTCAGGTCACGCGGATCAAAGAAGTCGTATTCGATGGCGTAACCTGGCCGTGTGAGATGTGCGTTCTCGAAGCCTCGGATGCTCCGTACGAACTCGTACTGCACGTCAAACGGCAGGCTGGTGGAGATGCCGTTGGGGTACACCTCGTTGGTGGTCAGGCCCTCTGGCTCGACGAAAATCTGGTGAGACAGCTTGTCCGCGAAGCGCACGACCTTGTCTTCGACTGAAGGGCAGTAGCGCGGGCCGACCCCTTCAATGACGCCGGTGAATATGGGCGAGCGGTTGGTGGCAGCGCGAATGATCTCGTGTGTGCGTTCGTTTGTACTAGTAATGAAACAATTAATCTGTCGGGGATGCTCACTGTCTCGCCCGACGAACGAAAAGACGGGCGTGGGCGTATCGCCCGGCTGAGCCGCCATAACAGAGAAGTTCAGGGACCGAGCGTCGATTCGCGGCGGAGTGCCGGTCTTGAGGCGCCCGACCCGGGGATGTAGCTCGCGCAGTCGGGCCGCCAACTTGTTCGAGGGTGGATCGCCCGCGCGCCCGCCCTGGTAGTTGTCCAGGCCGACGTGAATGCGGCCTCCGAGGAATGTACCCACCGTCAGCACAACCGACGGCGCTTCGAACGCTATACCGGTTACCGTCACCACACCCCGGACCGTCTGGCCATCCACCAGCAGGTCCCCGGCTTCCTGCTGAAAGAGCGTGAGATTCGGTTGGTTTTCCAGCACCGTGCGAATCGCCTGCTTATAGAGCTGGCGGTCTGCCTGTGCGCGGGTGGCACGTACTGCAGGCCCTTTACTGGCATTGAGGGTGCGAAACTGAATGCCGGCCCGGTCCGTGGCGCGTGCCATGACCCCACCGAGAGCATCGATTTCCCGCACCAGGTGGCCTTTTCCGATGCCGCCAATGGCGGGATTGCAGCTCATCTGTCCCAGCGTCTCGATGCTCTGCGTCAGGAGTAACGTGCGCGCACCCATCCGGGCGGCAGCCAGCGCCGCTTCGGTACCGGCATGGCCGCCACCAATGACGATGACGTCAAAGGATTGGGAGAAACGCATCGATTTCCTCACGATAACCGCGGACGCAGCCACCAAAGACCGCGCTCTTTGGTGGCGTAAGGTGAACTTGGCTCCGCGCGGCGTGCGCCGCGCCAATAAAATAATCGCGGTTGTCGCGTATTGTAGGGCTCGACGAATTACGAACAAGGCCAAGGCCCGCACTGCGTGAATTTACGGACGGTTTCTTTGCTGCTGGTGATGGGCATGTTGTGCTCGGGCACGGAGGCGTCGGGGGCCGCTGAGTCCCATGGCGGCAGTACGGGTGCGACAACTGGCGCGACAGCCGCGGGAGATGCGATCGGCGGCCCTGCGCTCGTCGGACCCACGGCCGGCGCACCTACGGCCGATGGATCCTCCCTAGCACTGACGGCCTGCAAGCTCGAGGACCCTACGAAGGTGTCCCTTGTTCTGGCCGAATGCGGAGAGCTCCGCGTCCCTGAAAATCCAGCCGAGCCTGGCGGGCGGTCAATTTCCCTGCACCTTGCCCGCGTTCCCGCCGTCAATCGGCGCAAGCAGCAGGACCCTCTATTTGTAATCGCGGGCGGTCCCGGAATGGCGGCCACCACGTTCTACGCCTCAGTCGCTTTTGCTTTCGAAAGAATCCACCGCGATCGGGATATTGTGCTCGTTGACCAGCGGGGCACCGGCCAGTCGAACCCTCTCAACTGCACTCTGGATGACGACGCTCTGTATCACACCACCGATGCTGAGATTGCCGCGGACGCCAAACGGTGTCTCACGACGTTGGAGAAGACCTCGCGAGTCGAGTTCTATACAACCAGTGTCGCAGTTCGAGATCTCGATGCGGTCCGCGTCGCTCTAGGCTATCAGCGCATCAACTTGTACGGCGTCTCTTACGGCACGCGCGTTGCGCAACACTACGTGCGTCGATTTCCGGACAAGGCTCGCTCCGTAATCCTCGACGGCGTCGTGCCGCCTCAGGCGGCACTTGGCACCGAGACCGCGATCAATGCAGAAAATGCCTTGTCGAATATTCTGGCTCGCTGCGCAAACGATTCTGAGTGCAGCAAACACTTCGGCGATCCCGCTACAGCGTATCACTCGCTGCGCACCGCTCTACAGGCGCACTCGGTCTCGGTGAGCTTGCCCGACCCCTCGAGTGGCGAACCCTCCAAGCTCGAATTCACCCACTACCACCTGGCAACCGTGCTGCGACTCGGTAGCTACACTTCGGAGCAGGCAGCGCTGTTACCTTTGATGTTGCATGGAGCCACCGCCGCGTCAGCCAACTTCATACCGCTCGCCTCCCAGTTTTTGATGGTCAATCGCTCGTATGGCGATGCCGTTGCCTACGGGATGCACAACAGCATCGTGTGCAGTGAAGATGTTCCCTTCTGGGACCTGTCGAAAGTGAATCGCAATGAGTTGAAAGATACGTTTCTGGGCACGGCTCAACTCGACGGTCTGAAGAGCATCTGCTCCATCTGGCCGCGCGGACCTATAGACCCGGACTTCCACACTGAATTGCATTCAGAGGTGCCTGCATTACTGCTGTCTGGAGGTAACGATCCCGTCACGCCCGCAACCGGTGCAGAGCAAGCGAAGCACGGATTCACACACAGCGTGCACGTTGTGATCAACGGACTTGGACACGGGCAATTGACCGCACCTTGTGTCGATCGTGTGATGGCGTCCTTCATTTCAAAGGGAGCGGTCGACGGTCTGGACGTGTCGTGCGTCAAAAACGATGTCCCCCTGCCGTTCTTTCTTACCGTGGGCGGCCCTGCACCGTGATCGAAGCGACGGGCTTGCAGAAACATTTTGGAGAGGTGACGGCGGTACGTGACGTGAGCCTGCGCGCCACAGATGGCCGCATTACCGGATTGCTGGGTCCCAACGGAGCCGGCAAATCCACAACATTGCGCATGCTCTACACCGTGATTGCCCCCGAGTCGGGCGACGCATTGATCGACGGAGTCAGCATCGTAGGTCAGCCCTTGGAAGCTCGCCGCCGCATGGGCGTTCTGCCGCACAACGCCGGCATCTATCCGCACCTGACCGCCCGCGAAAACGTGGAGTATTTCGGGTCATTGCACGGACTCAACCGAAGAGATTGTGTGGCCCGGACCCAGGAGTTGCTGACCCGGCTGGAAATGGACGAGTTCGCCGACAGAAGCGCAAAAGGATTTTCCCAAGGCCAACGTGTGAAAACCGCGCTCGCACGTGCACTGATTCACCGACCCCGGAATGTTCTGTTGGACGAGCCGACCAATGGATTGGACGTGATGGCAGTGCGCAGCTTGCGTCGTCTGCTGGGAAAGCTGCGGGACGACGGACATTGCGTGTTGTTCTCCAGTCATGTGATGCAGGAAGTAGGGGCACTCTGCGACGACGTGGTTGTGATTGCGCATGGGACGGTCGTCGCCGCCGGGACGCCAGAGGAGCTCCGTCAGCGAACGGGTGAAGCCAGCCTCGAAGAGGCCTTCGTACGATTGATTGGGACGGGCGAGGGTCTCTCCTGATGTGGGCCATATTGAGTGTGTTCCGGAAGGAATTCCGGGAGAACCTTCGTGACCGCCGGACTCTCATTTCGGCTCTGGTTTTCGGACCCTTGTTCGGGCCGATTCTGTTCGGGGCGGCACTTTCCGTATCAATCGACCGCGGCAGCTCCGCGGCTGACAAACCTGTGACCCTGACAGTGTCTCACGCGGAGCGTGCACCCAACCTGCTGACTCACCTGAAGCAATACAACATCAAAGTCGAAACAGCCTCATACGACGACGCTGCGGCACGCGATGCCGTCAAAGAACATCGCAAGCCTTTTGTGTTGATGGTGACCGACGAATTCGGGGAGAACTTTCAGTCGTCGCAGCCGGCACAGCTACTGTTGTACGTTGACTCGTCTGACGCCAACAACGCGAAGGACGTGACCCGCATCAAGACGATGCTGAATCAGTACGGGTCGCTGCTCGCAAAACTCCGCGTGATGACGCGGGGCATCGATCCGATGGTTCTGTCACCGATTGTTATCCATGATGTCGATGTGTCGACCCCGGCGAGCAGATCGGTGCTTGCGCTCGGCACGCTCAGCTACCTGGTGCTGTTGACCATGCTGATGGGTGGAATGTATCTGGCCATCGACGCCACTGCAGGTGAACGCGAGCGCGGGTCCCTGGAGCCGCTACTGACGGTGCCCGTACGTCGCGAAAGCTTGATCTATGGAAAGATGCTGGCTACGTGTGCATTCATGACGTTGTCACTGTCGCTCACCGTTTCTGCATTCGCCATTGTGCTGCAGTTTGCGGGGCTCGAGCGGTTCGGAATGAGCGTCAATTTCGGGCCGGTGGTGGCGTTGATGATTGTGGCTTGTTGTCTGCCGCTGGTTCCATTGGGCGCGGCGCTGATGACGATTGTGGCCGCGTTCACGCGTAGCTATCGGGAGGCACAGACTTACCTGGGCTTGGTTCTGCTGGTACCGACTTTGCCGCTAGTGTTCGCGAGTGTGATGGGACTGCGGCCCACTTTGAGGCTGATGATGGTGCCGTCATTGAGTCAGCATTTTCTGATTACCAGTTTGCTGCGGGATGAGCCTGTTTCGGGGGTATTTTTGGCGTTGTCGGTGGGGATGACGTTGGCTGTTGGGGCTGTATTGGTGTTCGTTGCCGGACGGCTTTATCACCGTGAAGCCCTGTTGGGGTAAATCTTTGAGACGGCCCGCGCCGGCAGCCCGGCTTTTTGCGGCTGGACGATTTATGAGTGCCACGGGTTGCGGCGTCCTGGAGAAGGGCCGACGTCAACGTCATTTGGCGGCGCCGGCCTTCAGCATCTTTCGAAGCCGATGCGCGTGCGTATCCGCAAACGCCCGGGCCTCCACTTCAAACCGATTGTTCCAATACCCGCTACGAACGCACTCCACCAAATAGCTGCGGATGCTCAGCGTCTTGGGCTCCCATTGTTTGATGACGTGGCAATACTCGTGGAGCATCAGCCACGGATTGTCAAAAAACTCCGTGCCACTGCCACGCAGATAAATTCTCCCAGGCCGGGTTGTAGCAATGGCCCGTCCGTGCAGACGCACGAATAGCGAATGCTCGAAAACTTGGACATGATGCACGGGACTCTCGAACAGCGCCTCCAGCGAAGCACCGACGGTCTCGGGCAAGGAAATTGCGCGTCCAGTCCAGCTCACGGCAACCAGTATGATCTATACCGTCGGACATTCGAACCATCCCATCGAGCGCTTCATAGGCCTGCTCCAGCCCCATGGCATCACGGCCCTGGCGGACGTCCGTTCGACCCCGTATAGCCGTTTCAATCCGCAGTTTCGTCGGGAGAAGTTGCACGCGGCGCTGGCGGCGGCCGGGATCCAGTATGTGTTTCTGGGCGCGGAGCTCGGTGCGCGAAGCGAAGATCCCGCCGTCTATGGTGCGGACGGTCGCGTCAGCTACGCTTTGCTCGCCAAAACTGACCTTTTCCGTCGCGGTGTCGCGCGGGTCAGGACTGGCATGGCAGACCATCGCATTTCACTGATGTGCGCCGAGCGCGAGCCGTTGGAGTGCCACCGGACGATCCTCGTCTCGCGTGAGCTTGTCCGCGAGGGAGTACCCGTGACCCATATCCTGGCGGACGGGTCACTGGAGAGTCATGTGCACGCGATGCAGCGGCTGGTCGCGAGCCTGAAGCTGCCGGAGACGGATCTGTTCGGCGATCCCGTGGAGCGCGCTTTGGATCTGCAGGCGTCGAAAATGGGCTACGCCCGAAAGGACACCGGCGGCAAGTGACGTGGCGCGTTCAACGTATTTCTGATCCAACTCATGTTGGTTTTTGACGTACCTGGGGACGTTTATTCAGCCATGGGCCCACCAGCCATGGACCCTCATGGGCGAGCGGCGATTTTGTGGCAAACGAACGTCACGCCCATTATGCTGAGTTCGTGTGGGGGCTCGTGGTCGGGGCGTCGGCCGATTAATCAGCAATATTGAAAGCCGAAAACTAGGTTCGAATCCTAGCCACACACAGATGATGACTCCCGCGCTGCAGAATTTCCTGGACCAAACTGGCAAGATGGTCCACTACCTCAATACGATCGCCGTTGGCTTGTCGGCCGTAGAGGCGGGCGTAGCCAAAAAGCCTGTCGGCTTGGACATCTCGTGGAGTCCGCACAACGTTGTCGCATCGGCGCGGCAGGCGCGCGCCTATGCTCTGCGCGCCACCATTGTGACCGTTGCGGAAGAAATCGGGTCGTTTATTTCGGACCTCGCAAAATATCCCGGTGTGATGCTTGATCTGTCGACGAAGAAAGAGCGATGGGAGAAATTTGCAGCAGTCAAGGATCATTTTTCCTTGGCTGAAGATCATCGTTATATTGGCCCGCTGCTCGTCATACATTGGCGTAACAGGATCATTCACCGCAACTCGAACGCGGGACTGACGAAAGCGCAGCGAGATGCATTTATCGAGGAAACTCGAGTCGTAAAGGATAACTACAAAAACCTCGACCCAAGCCTTGTCTTGGAGCATTTTGAGCGGAATACACCGACGCTCAAGGATGTTTCTTCGTTGATCGCCATGTCGATAAACTTCGCCAAATCCGTCTCTGGCCTCATTCAAGGCCCGACATCGGCTGAAGAGGTTACCAAATGGATTGAGTGTCTATCGTTGACAGGAGATCTCGACCGAGTTCGACGTGTGGGAGCATCCAAAGGAAAGGAACATCAGAGCGTCACAGCTTTTCTTACCACTCATTGCCCTTCGCTTCTGGCGCCGTACTTTTTCTACATCGGTGACAACGGCTGACGATTCGAAGAGACCAGGAGTCTGGGCGCATCAGGCCTACCGCCGGCTATCATGGCTGTCCGGGATAGAGCGGAGTTCCCCAGCAATTAAGCCGCAGCGAGCTTGCGGACGACCGCCAGAGCTTTTTTGGGGCGATGTGCCCGCCGGAAGCCGGACAGGCTAAATGTTTTTGTCTGTCCTTTGGATTTCAGCCACTGTACGGTCCGTGGGCCAGTGTTCCAGCGTATGAACTTCGATCGCGGCTTCCAGCGAAAGTCGTTGGACACGCCAATAGCCCCTCGAGTCTGCTCAGATCCGTCCAGGCAGCAGCGGTACACCCTTAACATAAACTACTGATTTATATCAGATAAAATCTGATGTGATTCAAATAACCCGACGTGTCCCGATCACTTGACGGATGCGTCTACTCGCGTATTATACGTAAATCTGTATATTTGAGATCGGGCCGATGAAGCTGCAGTACACCAATATCTTTGAGGCACTCACTGACGATGCTCAAGAGGCCGCTGATTTGCAATTCCGCGCCGATCTGATGCTGGTACTGCGCGAGTTTTTTCGTGAGCGGGAGGCTACACAGGCGCAAATCGGCCGGATGTTGGGCATTCCTCAGCCCCGGGTGAGCGAATTGGCTCGGGGCAAGGTAGATAAGTTCTCCGCTGACAAATTGATCGGATTTCTCGCTCGCGTGGGAATCCGCTTCAAGCCCTTGGCCGTGCAAGGTAAGGGCGGGAATGCCTTGAAAGTCAAATGCGACGTTTCCATGGCGGAAGCCGCTTAGGTTACTTTCGGCGTCGAGCGTTAGCCTTTTCACGCTTGCGCTCGGCGTCAACTCGGGTCTTCATCTCCTTATACCGCTTAGCTGCGGTATCCATTTCCTTTTGGTCGACGCCATTGGTTGTTTTCTCAAAGGCGTGAAGTACGAAAACAGTGTCGAGATACTTGACACAGTAAACCGCGCGATAAGCAGGACTCCCGTTCTCAATTAGCTCAATCGCACCTGGGCCAACACTTTCGGTCAGCACTTTATGAGTGGAGAACGGATCATAACCCTGTTGTACCGCGTTCAGGTCGGTACCAAATTGCTTTTGAATGTCTTCCGGCAATGCCAAGTATGCTCTCTTTGCTGCTGCGCTGATGAACTCAAATTTCTTCATCGAAGAGATCTGTGGCTGTTTACTCGTGATTCATCTTTAGACGAATGCCACGTAGGATTCCGCTATGTACCGTCTGATAGCGGAAGCGCCAAACGATTGCGCCGGTCGGAAGCACCTCGGCGTACAGGATCTAAGAAAACACGAAATGCACGAGTACCCTTGTTTACAGGGCTTTCAGTGACATCCATGGCAGTCGGTGGAAGCCGCTGGATGTCAGGTTACTTTCCGATGCAAAACCCCGAAAAAATCCGCCCCAACAAATCGTCACTGGTGAACTCACCCGTGATTTCATTCAGCGATTGCTGCGCGCCCCGCAACTCTTCAGCGACGAGCTCACCAGCACGCCGCTCGCGGAGTTGGCGGTGGGCCTCATCGACGTTGCGGCGTGCACGGGCGAGGGAGTCGAGGTGGCGCTGGCGAGCGGATACGGTGCCGGAGTCGAGTGTTTGATAGCCCATGCATTGTTTGAGATGGGCGCGCAGCACATCCATGCCCTTGCCAGTCGTGGCGGACACGGTCACTCGCGGCGGACCGGAATAGGTGTCGGCGACGGGTACGCCAACAGCCAGGTCACACTTGTTGAAAACCAGAGTGACCGGTACATCTACCGGCATGCGAGCGCGCTCCTGGGGAAAGGCCTCACCCAGGGGATCCTCGGCCGCGTCGATGACAAACAACACGCGATCGGCACGGGTCATTTCAACTTTGGCGCGCCGGATGCCTTCTTCCTCTACAACATCGCCGCCCTGCCGCAGTCCTGCGGTATCCAACACGTGGAGTGGCATGCCATCGATGTCGATTCGCTCGCGCACGATATCGCGCGTCGTACCGGCAATCGGCGTGACAATGGCGGCCTCGTAGCCGGCGAGCTTGTTCAGTAGGCTCGACTTGCCCGCGTTGGGTCGACCAGCAATGACAACCGTCATTCCCTCGCGCAACAGGCGTCCTTGGCGGGCGCTCTGCTCGACACCGTCGAAGTGTTCGCGGACGGCTTGGAAGCGCTCCGCGAGCTGCTCGTCGGCGAGGAAGTCGACCTCTTCTTCGGGGAAATCGATGGCCGCCTCGACATAGGTGCGCAAATCAATCACTGCGTCCGTGAGGCCGCGGATCATCGCGGAGAACTCGCCTTGCAGCGAGCGCATGGCTGCGCGGACGGCTGCTCTGGAGCCGGCCTCGATGAGGTCGGATATGGCTTCCGCCTGCGCCAGGTCGAGCTTGTCGTTGAGGAATGCGCGCTGGGTAAATTCGCCCGGCTGAGCACGGCGGCCGCCGATCTGAACCACGCGGTCGACGAGCGCTTCCATTACCAATGAGCCGCCGTGCCCCTGCAGCTCGAGGACATGCTCGCCGGTATAGGAATGAGGCGCAGGGAAGAAAATCGCCAGGCCGGCGTCGATAGTGTCCTGCTCAGCATCGAGGAAGCGCGCAAACGTAGCGCGCCGCACGGGAGGTAGCTCGCCGAGAATGACAGCAGCTATCTCAGGAACCTTGGGCCCCGACACGCGCACGATGCCGACCCCGCCTCGTCCAGGAGGCGTTGCCGCCGCAACGATGGTGTCCACCTTGCCCACGCGCCGATTGTAAATCGCCGCAATTAGCCTGCGGCAATTTCCTCAGCCACGCGCGTCAGGTCTTCTTCTTCGCCGCCTCTGCTGCAATGCGGCGGTTGATGTTCCACTGCTGCGCAATGGACAGGCAGGTGTTCGTCACCCAGTACAGCACCAATCCCGCCGGGAAGAATGCAAACATGAATGACATCACCAGCGGCATGAACATGAACACCTTGGCCTGCACGGGGTCCGGCGGCGCGGGGTTCAATTTGTACTGGGCAAACATGGCGGCCGCCATGATCGCGGGCAGCACAAAGTACGGATCACGTGAGGACAGATCATGGATCCAGAACGCAAACGGCGCCTGGCGCATTTCCACGCTTTCCAGCAGCACCCAGTAGAACGCCAGGAAGACCGGGATCTGGATGATGATGGGCAGACAGCCGGCGACCGGATTGATCTTTTCCCGCTGATACAACTCCATCATGGCGCGGCCGCGCTTTTCCGCATCGTCCTTGTAGGTCTCCTGCAGGTTCTTGATGCGCGGCTGGAGCTGCTTCATTTTGGCCATGGAGCGGCCGCTAGCTTCGGACAACGGGTAGAACACGAGCTTCAGCAGGAACGTCACCAGGATGATGGCAATGCCCCAGTTGCCGAAGATGTGATCGACGGTGTCCAGCACAATGAACAAGGGCTGGGCGAGGATGTAGAGGTAGTTGTAGTCCGTGACACGAGCGAGCTCGGGACCTGTGGCCTTCAACTGCCGCTGCAACTTGGGACCGACGAAAATATCGGTACCGAATTTGGCGGTAGTCCCGGGCGCCACCGTATGGGTGTCACCCATCGCCGCGAGTTGGAAGCGATCGCCGTCGGCCTTGAGAGTGAAGTGATACTTCTGGTCCTTCGGCGGCACGATGGCGCTGACGAAGTGATGCTGCAGGGCTGCGATCCAGCCGTTGGTCACATCGACCGACAGATGGCTGTCGTCCTTGTCAGCGGTGTCGAGCTTCTTGTACTTCTTTCCGTCAAAGAACGCGGGGCCGTGGTACGCATAGGTCTCGACATTGAACATCGAGCGCTTGGTGCGTGGATCGTTGCGCAGAATCTGTGCATAAGGTGCGGCGGACCACGGAGCGTTCGAGTGATTTTCGACGTCGTATTCGATGTCGATGGCGTATTCGCCGCGGCGGAAAACAAAAGTCTTGGTCACCTGCACGCCGTTGTCGTTGGTCCAGGTCAGGGGCACTCGCAACTCGTTGCCGGTCCCGAGGTCGTAGCTCGACTTCGCGCTCTGCAGCGCGGTCAGATGACTCGGTGTGGGCGACGTGCCGGTCAATCCCGACTGCAACAGGTAGGTTGACTGCGGCTCATCCTGGTTTTCCAGGCGGACGGGCGTGGTTTCGCCTTTGACCTTCGGATATTTCAGGAGGTCGGCGCGCTGGATCGTGCCACCCAGTGTGCTGATGTCGATGTCCAACACATCGGTGCGAACATGCACCACCGGCGCGGAGGTTGCCGCGGGAGCTGAAGTTGTGTCCGCAGCACCAGGCGCTGTTGCACCCGCCGCGGGAGCAGACTCCTTGGGGCTCGAGGCCTGCGGGATCTGGTTCGCCAGATCGTTCGGAGAGCTCGTCGCGGTGGCCGGATTGGGATTGGCCGGTTGTACGATGTTGGTGATGTTCGGCGGCGGCGCATAGTCACGCTGCCAGGCGTCATAGTTCAGCCAAACCATCAACGCGAGAGCGACCCACAGGTAAATTCGGGGATTGTTAGTCATGTGCCGGATGATTGCATGCGGACGGGACGCTCGTTGCGTCACACGAACGCGGTACGGGATCGAAACCACCTGGATGCCACGGGTGGCATCGTCCCAAGCGCCGCAGGCCCAGCCAGCCGCCTCGGAACAGACCGAAACGGTTGATAGCCTCGAGCGAATACTGCGAACAGGACGGATGGAATCGGCATGTGGGACCGAGAAGCGGGCTCACGGTCCACTGATAAATTCGGATGAGGAGGGTGGCAACGTAGCGCATCGCTCGTTCTATTGTTCCATTCTCACGTGGCAGATGCGCCAAACTTACCTGTCACGCTCTTCCACAGCGCGCTCAGGCTCTCGCGTAGTTCAGCCCCGGAAGCACCCCGCGCACGGTCGCGAACGCTGACGATCAGATCGACAGCCGGCAACTCGTGCTGATGCAGGCGAAACGACTCGCGGATTATCCTTCGAATTCGATTGCGTTGGACACCGCCGCCCGCAATTCGAACTGCCACCGCCAAGCCGAGGCGCGGCACACCGGTCTCGTTGGCCGCAGCGGTCACACCAAAGAATCCATTGCCGAAGCGGCGCCCCTTGGCATAAGTCGCATCGAAGTCCGACTTACGGCGCAGGCGTTTCCGGGCGGGAAGCGTCAGCTTCCGGGGAGCCGCCGCGTGGTCGCCGGTCGAGCGCCCGGTCGTCAATCGGTCGGCCCACCAGTGGAAAGATTACGGAATGAGCTTTCTACGGCCCTTGGCGCGACGGCGAGCGAGAACGGCGCGACCATTCTTCGTAGCCATGCGGGCCCGGAAACCGTGCGTGCGAGCACGCCGCACTTTGCTCGGTTGATAGGTGCGCTTCATAGCATGGGCTCCGTCGATGGTCCGTGGGTTCTCAAAAAGGGCGGCAAGGCTAAGCCGTTGACCCTCAAGGTGTCAATAGATGATTCCCTCGCGCCACGCGCAACAGGCTTCAGCGCACGCCGCACTAGGTATAGACTGCGCAGCCCTTTTCACAGGTCCCGTCGAGGCGGACGCGGAGGCAGCGCGTGGAAGCGTCTCATTGGACTCAATGCATTTCTGCTTTGGAGGCTGAGCTTCCAGAGCAGCAGTTCAATACGTGGGTGCGTCCTCTGCAGGTGCTGGAGGGTGCCGGCGCGTTGAAGCTGCTTGCCCCGAATCGGTTCGTGGTCGACTGGGTTAATGCCAACCTGTTGCCGAGGATCGGCGAGCTGCTACGCGACCAGAACAGCGGCGATGTCCCTGTGGTGACAGTTGAGGTCGGCTCGCGCACCGTCATACCAGAGCGCAAGCCCGCGTCTCCCGCAATCGCGCCATCGCGTCCACGACGCTCTGATGGTCTCGTCGTCGGCGCCCGCCTGCAACCCGATTTTACGTTCGAGTCATTCGTCACCGGTAAAAGCAACCAGCTCGCGAAAGCAGCAGCAGTCCAGGTGGCTGAAAATCCGGGTCGCGCATACAACCCCCTGTTCCTGTACGGCGGTGTTGGTCTGGGCAAAACGCACCTGATGCACGCGATCGCGCACATGATCAAGGAACGTGATTCGGAAGCGCGCATTGCCTACGTTCATTCAGAACGCTTCGTGGGCGACATGGTGCGAGCCCTGCAGCACAACTCGATGAACGAGTTCAAGGCAGCCTATCGCTCGCTCGATGCGCTCATGATTGACGACATTCAGTTCTTCGCCAACAAGGATCGTTCGCAGGAAGAGTTTTTTCACACCTTCAATGAGCTGCTGGAAGGCCAGCACCAGGTCATTCTGACTTGCGACCGCTATCCGAAGGAGGTCGAAGGCCTCGAGGATCGGCTGAAGTCGCGATTCGGTTGGGGCCTCACTGTTGCAATCGAGCCGCCCGAGCTCGAGACCTGTGTGGCCATCCTGATTTCGAAGGCGCAGCACGCGGGCGTGAGCCTGCCGGAAGAAGTGGCGTTCTTTATTGGTAAACGCATCCGCTCCAACGTGCGCGAGCTGGAGGGCGCGTTGCGCCGGGTCATTGCCAACTCGCGTTTCACGGGCCATCCAATCACCGTTGAATTCACCAAGGAAGCCCTGAAAGACCTGCTGTCACTGCAGGCGAAACTGGTTACGATCGAGAATATTCAGAAAACCGTTGCGGACTACTACAAGGTTCGTGTGGCGGACCTGCTCTCCAAGCGCCGCAGCCGTTCTGTGGCGCGTCCGCGCCAGGTGGCCATGGCCCTTGCCAAGGAGTTGACGAGTCACAGCCTTCCGGAGATCGGTGATGCGTTTGGTGGGCGGGATCACACGACCGTGCTGCACGCGTGCAAGCGGATCAAGGAACTGCGGACTTCCGAGCAGCGGATGAGCGAAGACTATTCGAACCTGTTGAGAACTTTGGCAGGATGATGTGTAAATGCCTGTGTGCTGACTGTGGATGTTTCTGTGGATAAAGTTACCCACAGGCGGCGCACAGGAGACTGGCAGCTCACGCAGCGGTTTGTGCGCTCGCGAAAGCACTGCAACTGCTTGAGCCGCGTGGCAAAGTTTCGATGTACCCGTTATTCACAAGCTCTATAGCAACAACAATCTGAATTCTTAAATAAAGAAAGATCTAAGATTATGAAGCTGACAGCTCCCCGAGAAGATTTCCTTGCGCCCTTGCAGAGTGTCATCGGCGTGGTCGAGCGAAGGCAGACCATGCCGGTACTCGCGAACGTGCTTTTGTCAGCGAGAGAGAACCGGTTGAGCATCACCGGTACGGATCTGGAAGTGGAGCTCGTGGCGACGAGCATGGTGAATGTTCAGCAGGGCGGTGACATCACGGTCCCCGGCCGCAAGCTGCTCGATATTTTCAAAGCGCTGCCGGAGCAGGCGAGCGTCACGCTGAGCACGGAAGGCGAGCGAATCTCAATCAAAGCCGGTCGCAGCCGCTTCACCTTGTCGACTTTGCCTGCGGCGGAATTCCCGCTGGTTGAGGAAATCAACGCTCAGCAAACGCTCACGGTGGGCCAGAGTGAGTTCCGCCGGCTCATTGAGAAGACGCACTTTTCAATGGCGCAGCAGGATGTACGGTACTACCTGAACGGTTTGCTGCTGGAGACTGAGGGGCAGTCGCTGCGTGCTGTTGCGACGGATGGGCATCGTCTGGCGCTGTGCGAGATGACGCTCGAGGAAGGGACAAAGACGACCCAGCAGGTAATTGTGCCGCGGAAGGGTGTGTTGGAGCTCCAGCGGACGTTGGGCACTGAGGGGACCATTGAGCTGGCCATTGGCACCAATCACATTCGGGCGCAGATCGGTGCAATTCGCTTCACTTCGAAGCTGATTGACGGGCGTTTTCCGGAATATGGGCGCGTGATACCGGCGAATCCGGCTCGTAAGGTGGAGGCGGATCGGGAGTCGTTGCGTCAGGCTTTGCAGCGGACGGCCATTCTTTCCAACGAGAAATATCGCGGGATTCGGCTGACTGCTAAGCCGGAAACGCTTGTAATTCAAGCACATAACCCGGAGCAGGAGGAGGCTGAGGACCAGGTGGAGGTCAGTTACTCCGGTGAAGAAGTGGAGATCGGGTTCAATGTGAATTACTTGTTGGATGCGCTGGGGGCTATCGACACTGAGAAAGTGGAGATTGGGCTTACAGACTCCAACAGCAGTTGTTTGATCCACTCGCCTGGGGCTACGCATACCCGTTACGTTGTTATGCCCATGAGGCTGTAGGAGTGGGGTTCTTTTTGGGGCACGTCCTAGAGAAGGGCCCTCGCGACGTCGGGTGATCGCGGGTGGGTCGGGGATGCGGACTCGGGACGTTTGCAATAGAGGGAGAGCGGCGCTTTAGGACCTAGAAGCTGTAGGCGCGCAACCCGACGTCGCGAGGGCCCTTCTCTATGCCGCGCTTGGGTTGGGCGCACGTTGTGCCTCGGTCGGTCAGCTTGGTGCGGCTATTACGGGCTGTGGTGAATTCCGCTGCTAAATCCCGCCGAGCGCTTCGAGCCGGCGCCTTCGTTTATCCTCCATCTTCTCGATTCGGTCGCTGTGCGCGGGATCTGATTTGAGTCTCATCCAACTCACGGTTGATGACCTCCGCTGTTTGCAGCACGCGGAGTTGACGCTCGACCCGGGGCGCAATCTCATTTGGGGTAGCAATGGTTCAGGAAAGACCTCCCTCTTGGAGGCGATCTTTCTGCTTGGGCGTGGGCGGTCGTTTCGGACTCGGAATTCGGAGCGGCTGATTCGGCTCGGGCAGTCTCGGCTGACGGTGTTTGGGCGGACGGATGGAGTGCCGCCGCGGGCGATGGGGGTGCAGGTCGCTAAGAGTGGTGGGACGACGGCGCGAATCAATGCGGCGGCGGCGGGCTCACTGACGGAGTTGTCGGAAGCGTTTCCGGTTCAGGTGATCGACCCAGGTGTGCACAAGTTGGTGGAGGAAGGTGGATTTCGGCGGCGGCGGTGGATGGACTGGGCAGTGTTCCACGTGGAACATGGATTCGCTGACTTGTGGGTGCGGTACACCCGGGCGGTGAAGCAGCGGAATGCGGCGCTCAAGAGTCAGTCCGCGCAGGCGGTGATATGGGATCCCGAAGTGGCGCGGTTGGGTGAGCTGATTGCCGAAGCGCGGCGAGGGATGCTGGACCAAATGCAGCCAGCGTGGCGACAGGCGGTGACAGCACTCAGCGGGCTGGAGGTGGATCTGCACTACAGCCGCGGGTGGTCCCAAGAGGTTTCGCTGGCGCAGTCGCTTCAGGATTCCCGAGCACGTGATGTGGCCCGGGGGCTTACACACAGCGGACCGCATCGCGCGGATGTACTGGTACGGCTCGGTGGGCGGGCGGCGCGAGAGGTTCTTTCGCGCGGGCAGCAGAAGCTGGTGGCAATTGCCATGACGCTCGCGCAGATCAACCTGCTGAGGGAGAAGACTACGATTACGCCGACTCTGCTTTTGGACGACCCGGCGGCCGAGCTCGATGGCGCCCATTTGCAGAAGTTCATTGAGGAAGTCAGTCGGCTGAACTGCCAGTTGGTAGTGACTTCTTTGCAGCCGGAATCGGACCTGTTTGGCCGGCCTGAGAGGGTGTTCCACGTGGAACAGGGGAGGGTCGCGCCTGTATAATGCCCTATCCATAAATCGGGCGAATTCATGGCATCTGACGACGTTTACGACTCCAGCAAAATCAAAGTTTTGAAGGGCCTCGATGCGGTGCGTAAGCGCCCCGGCATGTACATCGGGGACACCGATGACGGCTCCGGTTTGCACCACATGGTTTTCGAGGTCGTCGATAACTCCATCGACGAAGCGCTAGCCGGCTATTGCGATCGGGTGGTCGTAACCATTCACGCGGATGAGTCCGTCACGGTATCCGACAACGGCCGCGGCATCCCGGTCGACATCCATCCCGAGGAAGGCCGCTCGGCTGCCGAAGTGATCATGACCGTCCTGCACTCGGGCGGTAAATTCGACGACACCTCATACAAGGTGTCCGGTGGTTTGCACGGCGTCGGCGTCTCGGTCGTCAATGCGCTCTCGGACTATCTCCAGCTCACCGTCCACCGCGACGGCAAGCTTCATAAGCAGGAATACCATCTGGGCGAGCCCGTTGCCCCCATGGCCATGGTGGGAGATACCCAGGAGCGGGGCACGACCATTCGTTTCCGCCCCAGCGCCCAGATCTTCACGAACATCCAGTTCAATTACGAGATTCTGGCCAAACGGCTCCGTGAGCTGTCATTCCTGAACTCGGGCGTGCGCATCGATCTGATTGATGAGCGCGAGAACAAGTCGGACATCTTCAAGCACGAAGGTGGCCTGCAGGCCTTCGTTAAGCATCTGAATCGCACCCGCACTCCCGTGCACGAGTCGGTTTTCTGGTTCAAGACCTCGGACGGTCCGATTGCCGTCGAAGTCGCCATGCAGTGGAACGACTCCTACCAGGAGAGCATGTTCTGCTACACGAACAATATTCCCCAGAAGGATGGCGGCACGCATCTGGCCGGATTCAGGAGCGCCCTGACGCGCACCTTGAATGACTACATCGAGAAGGAGATGTCGGCCAAAAAGGAGAAGATCCAGACCACGGGCGACGATGCTCGCGAGGGTCTGACGGCGATTCTCTCCGTAAAGCTGCCCGACCCAAAGTTCTCCTCGCAGACCAAAGACAAGCTCGTGTCCTCCGAGGTGAAGGGCGTTGTCGAGACTGCGGTAGGTACCAAGCTGCAGGAATTCCTCCTCGAGCACCCTGCCGAAGCAAAGATGATTGTGGCCAAGGCCGTGGAGGCCGCCCGGGCGCGTGAAGCTGCGCGTAAGGCCCGCGAAATGACCCGCCGCAAGGGGGCTTTGGACATTGCCGGCCTGCCCGGCAAGCTGGCCGATTGCCAGGAGAAGGACCCCGCGCTGTCGGAGATCTTCATTGTCGAGGGTGATTCGGCCGGTGGATCCGCCAAACAAGGCCGGGATCGCCGCACTCAAGCCATCCTGCCCCTGAAGGGCAAGATCCTGAATGTCGAAAAAGCTCGCTTTGACAAGATGCTGTCCTCAGCCGAGGTGGGGACGCTGATTACCGCGCTGGGATGTGGAATCGGCCGCGAAGAGTTCGACATCGAGAAGCTGCGCTATCACCGCATCATCATCANNCATGACCGATGCGGACGTCGACGGATCCCACATCCGGACTCTGCTGCTGACGTTCTTCTACCGGCAGATCCCGATGCTGATTGAGCGCGGCCATGTGTATATCGCGCAGCCGCCGCTCTACAAGGTGAAGCGCGGCAAGCAGGAGTCGTACGTTAAGGACGATAACGAGCTGAATGCCGTGCTACTGAACAGTGCGCTGGAGAACGCGGCTCTGCACGTAAACGCCGACGCCCCGCCCGTTTCGGGTTCTGGCCTCGAGTCTTTGGCCCGTCAGTACAACGAAGTGCAAGCCATCATCAAGCGCTGGTCACGGCGCTACGACGATCGGCTCTTGGATCAACTGATCTACATGCCGGAAGTGCGGACGGAGAATTTCGATCGGATCGACTGGCTGCGCGGCTGGGCGCAGGAGCTTCATCAGCGGCTCAACGCGCTCGATGACGGCACTCGGACCTATAAGGTTGAAGTCAGTGAGGCCAGCGACGGCCACGGTCCTCGCGTGCTGATCAACAAGACGGAGCACGGCACCCCGAGCAAGAAGTACCTGCCACGGGAGTTCTTCGAATCGGCCGAGTACCAGCGGATCGCTGACCTGGCGCGGACGCTGGCTGGGTTGATTGGCGAGGGCGCCTACGTGACTCGTGGCGAGGATCGCTACGAGATCGGCTCCTTCAAGGACGCAATGAAGTGGCTCTTTGACCAGGCGCGCCGTGGACAGCACATCCAGCGCTACAAAGGTCTGGGCGAGATGAACCCGGAGCAGTTGTGGGATACGACCATCAACCCGGATTCGCGTCGGCTCATGCAGGTCAAGATTGACGATGCGGTAGCCGCGGACGACATCTTCACTACGCTCATGGGTGATCAGGTCGAGCCGCGTCGCGAGTTCATAGAGAAGAACGCACTCTCGGTAATGAACCTCGACGTCTGAGCAGTTTCGCCTTCGCGAGCAAGGGTCTTGTCGATGGCTAAGCCCTTGATAGTGAAGGCGAAATCAACCACACGCCCAATACGAACAGAGCGTAGCCCGCTGCAAACGACGCCAGGCGCACTGGCGTCAGCGTGTCCCGTCGCAATAGCAGCAGCAACCCAGCCACGGCTCCCGCAGTAACGGCGGCCGCAACGGCCAGTGCGCCATCAAAGAGCCACGGGGTGAAGAACAGTCCCAGCGCGGTGGGCACGGTCGCCTGAACCATCATCGAACCGCTGATATTCGACAACGCCAGGCGATGCTTCCCCTGCCGGATCCAGATGATTGCGTTCATGGTCTCCGGCAGCTCGGTGGCAATGGGGCTCAAAAACAAGGCGACCACGGTCGACGGAATTCCCAACCAGGGGCCAATTGTGTCGAGTTGGGCGACGAAGACGTGAGATGCCACGAAAATCACGATCAATGCCAGTAAAGTCTGGCCGGCGATCATCGGCCATCCCGGTTCTCCCGCGGCCCGTCGCTGAAACAGGAGTGGTTCGAGCTCGCCTTCCGCCTCATCCCCCTCGTGCCGCACCTCCGCCCACGTGTAGGCGACATACGCCGCCAGAAATAACCACCCAAGCCAGGGTTTGAGCGCGAAGGCCAGGAAGCCCAGGCCGATCTTGAACACAAAGATCAGCAGAAACCACCCTTGATCACGACATAATCGTTGACAATTGACGCTAATGGGCGCATTTGGGCGCTGTGATCGCGTCAGCAGAAGCATGATCCCGACAACCGGATACGCGATGGTGGCCAGCACCAATGGACCGCCCAGTGCGGCGCCGACACCGATGTTCTTCGCTTCAGGTGTATGGCCAAACACTACCGCGACGAAGGTGACGACGCTTTCGGGCAGAGCAGTGCCGAAGGCGGCCAGTACGGTGCCGACCGCGTTCTGGGAAATGCCGGCCTTATGGCCGGCCCACTCCACGCCGTTGACGAAGTATTCGCAGGCCCAGTAGACGAATGCAGCGGAGAGGAGCAGCGCAACCGCTGCCAAGAGCATGGATGAATTCAAATTGCCGACCGAGGGGGCTGGGATCGGGAAATATCTTACATAAACTGCTTCGCGAGCTCCCACGCAGTCGCATCGATCGCCGACTGCAACGCCCGCGCGGTTTTAGTGGGATCGGTCTGAAACGCAGCGCGGTTCCTGAAGCTGAGTTTGTCATCCGCGCGCACGAGCACGGCGTCCTCGTCCGTATTCTCGGTACACCCGTAGACAATCCGGTCCTGGAAAAGAATCGAGTTGTCTTTGGCGCTCACCAGCCGCGCAGCTATCTCCAGGCGCGGACGATAAGCCGTCGACGACTGAGGTGCCTCAAAGCCAACATATGTCGCATACACATCGAGGTACGCGTCCACCTTCTTCTCACGCGGATACTTCGACAGAAACCTCGAGCGTTCCTTGTCGGGACGCGCACCGGTGAGGCGGTTGATGGTGAAACCAACTTTACCCACCGCTTGGGCAATGGAGTTGGCCAGGGACGTACGAAAATCATAGTGTGCATCGGCGAGAGCGCTCTCGACCACCTGGGTGGCACCGGCCGCGCGCTGGGATTCAACCAGATTGCCCACCAGGCCGAAGCCGGCCCCGATGGGGTTCATGATTCGCGCCTGGGCGTGCTCCGGGGTGCCGATGGGAACGACCTGGATGCGTTTGACACTGGCGCGGACGGAACGATCGAAGGTTTGAGTGGGTAACGAGCCGCAGGCGGCCAATGTGCACGTCAGGACGATCGCAAAACACAGCTTCGAATAGGCCCGCATGGTTTCCGGAAGCGTCGCGGCCCAGTTGAAAACCACCGCGGCGTCCGAGTGCGATTCTCATTCAAACGAAGCTACGCAAATACTGCGCGCGTCGCGTTATTGCCGCGGGCGTTTCTCAGCCGGCCAGACTCGAGACGGTGCTCTCAATCCAGTCCTGGACTTCCTTGTTGATTTCCCGCACATCGCGGCCCCTTGGCTCAATGGGCGGTCCTATTACGACGCGCACCGTACCGGGTTTCTTCAGCCAGCCGCGACGGGGCCAATAGCTCCCTGCGTTATGTGCTACGGGAACGATCAGCTTGTTTTGCTCGACCGCCAGCAACGTGCCACTGACTCCGTATTTCCGTGTCTGGCCGAGTGGCATGCGGGTGCCTTCGGGAAAGATCATGATCCAGTCGCCTTCGTCCAACCGCTGCTTGCCTTGCTCGACCACCTGGCCGACGGCGGAGTGTCCTGACTTTCGATCGATGGCAATGGCGTGCAACTGGCGGATGCCCCAACCGACAACGGGGATCCACGTCAGCTCGCGTTTCAACACCCACACCTGCCGCGGGAAGACGACAGCCATGGCGATGGTTTCCCACGACGATGAGTGCTTCCACAGCGCAATGTGATTGCCGGAAGGCATGTTCTCGCGGCCTTCGATGCGATAGTCGAGGCGGCACGTGACTCGCAACGCCCACAACAGCACCAGTCCCCACACGCGCGCGAGAATGAATCGCTTGCGAAATGGCAGGAACGAGCACGCAATCACAAAAAAGATGGCGTAGAAAAAAGTCCAGGCAAACAGGAAGAAGGTGAATACCAGGGAGCCGATGAACTGCATTGTGAGCGGTCTATGGGTTCAGCCGGGAAGCCGGGACAGGTCGGCGATTCCAATGAACAGGCCGTGGAGCTGTGCGAGCAGGGCGAGTCTGTTTCTACGCAGCCGCGGGTCCTCGTCCATTACCATCACCTTTTCAAAGAAGGCATCCACCGGCGGTCGAAGCTGAGCGAGCCGGCCGAGCGCATTGGCGTATTCGCGTTGGGCGACAGCGGTTGCGACCGAGTCCTGCAGCCCGCGCATGGCATCGTACAGATTCACTTCCGCGGTATCCTTCAGGGCTTCGACGTCGACGTTGTTGTGGGTCTGTTCGCCTGACTTGCGCAGGATGTTGGCAATGCGCTTGTTGGCGGAAGCGAGGCTGGTGGCTTCCGGCAGATCCAGGAAAGCGCGAAGCGCCTTGAGGCGCGCATCGAAATCCAACGGTGAGCCGGGCTTTGTGGCCAACACGGCATCGAACATTTCGGTGGTAATCGCCGAGCCGGACGCAGCGTTACGCTCCAGATAGTAGGCGCGGAGGCGTTCCATGATGAAGTCGTAGACCTGGTCCTCGGTGGGCGCCGGTGGGGAACCCTTTGAGGGGGATGCGCCAGCGGGTGATCCCGTCTTCGGCGCCGCCTGACCGCTGCGGTCAGCAGCCAAGGCGCCGAGCGCCGTGTCCGCTGCGGCGGCTGCAGCCGGCTTTACGACCGAGGTGCCACTGCGGCCCGCCGCGTTGGCAGCTTTGGCCGCCCGAATGCGGTCAACATCTGCCCGGACATTAGCCAATGCCACGCGAATCAGCTTCTGCAAATCCAGGTTCAGGCGCTTCTCAATCAAAATCCGTAGCAGGCCGATGGCAGCACGGCGCAGGCCAAAGGGATCCTTCGCCCCGGTCGGCTTTTCGCCAATCTCAAAAATACCGGTCAGCGTATCGAGCTTGTCGGCAATCGCGACAACGAGTCCCGCGTGGGTTTCGGGAAGCTCGTCACCGGCGCTGCGAGGCAGGTAGTGCTCACGGACGGCAACAGCGACCTCCGCCGGCTCGCCATCGGCGAGCGCGTAGTACGTGCCCATCACTCCCTGCAGCTCAGGGAACTCGCCGACCATCGCAGTCAACAAATCGCACTTGCAAAGGGCGGCGGCGCGCTCTGCTTCATAGCGGTCGCCAATACCTGTAGCGCCAATCTCTCCCGCCAGCGCGCGAATGCGCCGGGTTTTGTCACCGAGTGAGCCGAGCTTCACCTGGAATGTCATTGCATCCAGAGCCGCGCTCCGCGACGCAAGGGAATGCTTGCGATCCTGCTCCCAGAAGAACGCCGCATCAGCGAGCCGCGGCCGCACGACCCTCTCGTTGCCCTCGCGAACTTTCGCGGGATCGTGGCTCTCGATGTTGCTTACGGTAATAAAGCTCGGCAACAAACGCCCTTGCGCATCTTCAACTGCAAAATAGCGCTGATGGTCCTGGAGCGTCGAAATCAACACCTCGCGGGGCAGTGCCAGGAAGCGCTCGTCGAAGCGGCCGGCCAGCGGCACGGGCCACTCGACCAGGGCGGTGACCTCATCGAGCAATGCATCGCTGATCAGGGCACGGCCGCCCAGCGACTGGGCAACTTCCACCACCTTTGTGCGGATCAGGTCGCGGCGCTTCGCGAAGTCCGCGAGCACAAACCCGCGCTTCTCGAGCATGCTCTCGTAATTTGCGGGCGAGCTCACGTGTAGGGGCTTCGGCGCGTGAAACCGGTGTCCGCGCGTCTCGTTGCCGGACTCGATATCCAACAGCCGCGCCGGCAACACTTCCGTGCCGTACAACATCACCAGCCAATGTACCGGGCGTACGAACTCAGCCGTGCCGGAGCCCCAGTGCATGCGCCGGGGAATGGGCAGCGCATCAAGAGACGACTGAACAATCGTCGGGAGCAAGTCGGTTGCGGCAGCTCCCGGCTTGGTGCCGATGAAGAACAGGAAGGAGCCTTTGGGTTCTTCCAGCTTTTGCAATTCATTGACGGAAATGCCGCAACTGTCTGCGAATGCGGTGGCGGCGCGCGTGGGGTTGCCCGCCGAATCAAAGGCCGCTGTCACTGGAGGACCGCGCCGCTTGATGTCCTGATCGGGTTGGCGCGCTATCAGCTTCTTGACCCAGACTGCCAGGCGGCGCGGCGTGGCGTACGAAACGAGGCCGCTGTGAGTCAGGCCCGCCTTTTCGAGACCGGCCTGTATTCCGGAGGCGAATGCCAGCTCCAGGCCGCGCAATGCTTTGGGCGGCAGCTCTTCCGTTCCCAGCTCAACCAGGAAGTCCTTCTTTTCGACGGTCATGCCGCGGCTCCCGCATCCTGCTTCAGCATGGGGAACCCGAGCGCCTCGCGGCTCGCGTAGTAAGTCTGGGCGACCTGGCTGGCGAGCGTTCGAACTCGAAGGATGTAGCGCTGCCGCTCAGTGACGGAGATCGCGCGCCGGGCGTCCAACAGGTTGAATGTGTGGGAAGCCTTTAGTACCTGCTCATACGCCGGCAACGCCAGCTTCGCCGCCAACAACTCCTTGCACATGGATTCGTGCTCGTCGAAATGACGGAACAACATCTGTACGTCGGCGATCTCGAAGTTGTAGGTGGACTGTTCGACTTCGTTCTGGTGGTAAACGTCCCGGTACGTCACAGGCCCGCGCGGACCATAGGTCCAGACGATGTCATAGATGCTCTCAACGCCCTGCAGATACATCGCGAGGCGTTCGAGGCCGTAAGTGATCTCGCCTGACACCGGCCTGCAATCGAGGCCGCCGACCTGTTGGAAATAAGTGAACTGCGAGATTTCCATTCCATTCAACCAGACTTCCCAACCCAATCCCCACGCCCCCAACGTAGGCGATTCCCAGTTGTCCTCCACAAAGCGAATGTCGTGAACCAGCGGATCCAGTCCGAGCGAGCGCAAACTGCCGAGGTACAGATCCTGGAAATCCGCCGGCGATGGTTTGATGATCACCTGGTACTGGTAGTAGTGCTGCAGGCGGAAGGGATTGTCGCCGTAGCGGCCGTCGGTGGGCCGGCGCGACGGTTGCACGTATGCCGCGCTCCACGGTTCCGGACCAATGGAGCGAAGGAATGTCGCGGTATGGAAAGTACCCGCACCGACCTCCATATCGTAGGGCTGCAGGATCAGGCACCCCTGGTCGGACCAGTAGCGTTGCAAGCCGAATATGAGCTCCTGGAACGTGCGCGGCGCCGTGCCGATCTTCATGCGTCAACCTATCGGTAAGCTCGAGAGCCGCTGCGGCTCCCAAGGCGAAATGGCCCGCGAGTATAGCGAACTACCGCGCGTCGCCTCGCGCGAGCCCCAGTTGGCGGAGCTCATACACGCGGCTGATCCGCTTACCGT
Source organism: Pseudomonadota bacterium (assembly GCA_018241505.1). Lineage (GTDB taxonomy): Bacteria > Pseudomonadota > Gammaproteobacteria > Steroidobacterales > Steroidobacteraceae > 13-2-20CM-66-19. The sequence goes on from JAFEDS010000003.1 coordinate 53,566, forward strand.
CCCACACGTAGCGCAAATGCACTCCTTGCCGGATATTCAGGATCAGCTTCGGCCGGTAGATGGCGAGGCATTCCCCACCGGTGTGCCGCACGCTGTCGTAAACGACCCCATTCGAGCCACCGCGTTTCAGTTGCCGTCCGAGCACCTGCGAAGAGATGTAGCTATCGGGGTCATAGATGTCAGGCTTTCGGGCGCGTTGGCCGCGGAGGTCGTGAAACGGTGCGGCCACATCCGCCAGGTAACTGCGCATATCCAGCTCCAGCGGATCCTGTCGCGTGGCGCGCAAGAAAACCTCGCGGTGGTAACACGTCTCCGCGACCGAAGTGGCGAGATTCTCGGCCGCATAGAACGCACCGAACGTTCCGTCGGCAAAGCGGCTTCCGGACGGATCCAGATGCGTAAACGGCGCCATGATCACGGACCCACCAGGACCGAAAGCGCGGTCCTCTCGCGGCACGAGCTCAATGTCGCCCACCTCATCCCGCAAGCGTGGATTGGTGAGGGATTCGATCCAGTACAGCGCCTCCCAGTCAGCAGGGTCGGCCACCCGCTCGAACAGGTGGATGGTGGGATAACGGCTGGGGATCACGCGAAAACACGGATGCCAGCGCACCTCGCTCACCGCGAGTGCGGTTTCGACGCTTTGCATCAGGCTTACTCAGCCGCGCTGCGCGTCGAGGTACTGACGGACGATATAAAGGTCCGAAACGTTGCCCGACAACATGCGATCGAGCGCAGAACGGCCACCAAACACGGCGGCTTCATTCGGACGGCGAATCCACTCGTCTGCCGCGCGCGTATCGGGCAGCAGAAGTTGAAGCGCCTTATAGATGCCGAGGATGTAGGAGATGCGCTCGAGCGTATCGCGCGGTAGGCGAACCTGGGATTCCTTGCGCCATTTGAAGAACGTGGACCGGGACGAAAGGCCGAGCAGCGTCAATTGTTCCGCAATAGACAGGTGCCACAGCTCGGCGATGCGGGTGAACGCTCGTAAACCCACGGCTCCTGCAGCTTGTGGTGGCTGTTCGGATGGATTCCGTTTTCCATGCAATACACCGGATGGCAAGCTCATGACGACTCCCGGCTGGTCCAGATATGGACTTACTATACACCTAGTCTATGGATAGACAAGCGGTCGCACCAAGATCAGGCGGGGCTGTGACGCGAGCCGCAACCGGGCCTCCATAGACGTCCCCAATTGCCCCATGGAGGTGCAAACTGTCACAACCGTGCCCCATACTGGTGCAGCGCCAGGCGCGGGTGCCGCTAAGCATTTGATTTTTCAGCGCACCATTGTTGGCACAGCGCCTGCACTGTGAAGCCGCTCGAACGTGCAATCCGGAGGCGATATGACACCGACCGATGTAATCAAGCTGATAAAAGAAAAAGACGTGAAGTTTGCCGATCTTCGCTTCACGGACACCCGTGGCAAGGAGCAACACGTAACCATTCCTGCCCGGCTCGTGGATGAGGATCTGTTCAGTGATGGCAAGATGTTCGACGGCTCCTCCATCGCAGGCTGGAAGGGCATCAATGAGTCGGACATGATCCTGATGCCGGAAGCCGGCTCCGCCGTTCTTGACCCCTTCTTCGAAGAGACCACGGTCAACATCCGTTGCGATGTGATCGAGCCGGCCACCATGCAGGGCTATGAGCGTGATCCGCGCTCGCTCGGCAAGCGTGCCGAGGCTTATCTAAAGTCCACCGGCATCGCCGACGGCGCGCTGTTCGGACCGGAAAACGAATTCTTCATTTTCGACAGCGTGCGTTACACCAACGACATGCACGGCGCGTCCTACACCATCGACTCGCAGCAGGGTGCCTGGAATTCCAACACCGAGTTCGCCGATGGCAACAAGGGCCATCGTCCCGGCGTCAAGGGCGGTTACTTCCCGGTTCCGCCGGTCGATGCATTCCAGGACATTCGTTCGGCCATGTGTCTGGCCCTCGAAGAGATGGGCATGAAGGTCGAAGTGCATCACCACGAAGTGGCGACCGGTGGCCAGTGCGAAATCGGCGTCGGCGCCGGCGGCCTGGTGCGCAAGGCCGATGAAGTGCAGATCCTCAAGTACGCGGTGTTGAACGTGGCGCACGGCTACGGCAAGACCGCGACTTTCATGCCGAAGCCGCTTGTTGGTGACAACGGGAGCGGCATGCACGTCCACCAGTCGCTGCAGAAGGAAGGCAAGGCCTTGTTTGCGGGCGACAAGTACGGCGGACTGTCCGAGACCGCGCTGTACTACATCGGCGGTATCATCAAACACGCCAAGGCCATCAACGCCTTCACCAACGCGGGAACCAACAGCTACAAGCGCCTGGTGCCCGGCTTCGAGGCGCCCGTGATGCTCGCCTACTCCGCGCGCAACCGGTCGGCGTCGATCCGTATTCCCTGGGTCTCCAACCCCAAGGCGCGCCGCATTGAAGTGCGCTTCCCGGATTCGAGCGCGAATCCGTATTTTGCGTTCGCCGCCATGATGATGGCCGGCCTCGATGGTATTCAGAACAAGATCCATCCCGGCGATCCCGCGGACAAGGACCTGTACGACCTCGAGCCGGAAGAAGCGAAGCACATCCCGACCGTGTGCCACTCACTCGACATGGCCCTCGAGCATCTCGACAAGGACCGTGAGTTTCTGACACGCGGCGGTGTGTTCACCAACGATGTGATTGATGCGTACATCGGCTTGAAGATGCAGGAAGTCACGCGGTTCCGCATGGCGACCCACCCGATTGAGTTGGAGCTGTATTACTCCTGCTGATGCGAGCCCGGGAACGACAGAAAGGCAGGCGATTGGCGGTATGTCACGGATATCGCCAAACGCTTTTGTGGGCGGCCCCGGGGCCAGCTATGCTGGTCCCCTATGCGTACCACCCTTCTGTTTACCTTAATGGGGCTCGCGTACACGGCCGCGACTGCCGCGACCGTGTACAAGTGGGTGGACGACGACGGGGTGACCCATTTCAGCGATCAGCCCCACCCCAACGCTCAGAAGGTCGAGCTGAAGGCGCCCCAGACTTTCACGGCTCCGAAGACCAACGCCCCCGCCCGGACCTACACGCCTTCCCCGTCCCGGCAGCCTGCGCAGAAGGTCTATACCTCGTGCGGAATGTCGGAGCCGACGGCCGACCAGGTCTTCATGAACACGGATACCGTGTCCGCCGGCACGATGGCACAACCGGCTATGCGGCCAGGCGATTCCGTGGTGGTGACCATGGACGGTGCTCCGGTTCCAGGAGTGCCGCCCACCGGCGGTCAATTCACGATTACACCGGTGAATCGGGGCGAGCACACCATTCAGATGGTGATCAAAGACCCTCTCGGGGTCACGCTGTGCTCCTCGCCGGCTGTCACTTTCCACGTTCATCAGCCTTCGCTGCAGTCGCCGACGAATCCGCTCAGGAAGCACTAGCCGCCCGGCGCTGCGCCGACCGCTCGCAGAGCCCCGTGCGACGCCTCAGGCGCGCCCCGCGCCGCAGGCAGGTGTGCCTTGGCCGCTGAATCCCTGCCGTCGGCGCTGTCTCATTTCGATCCAACCGACCTGATCGACGCGCTGTCGACGGGCATCGTGATGTTGGATGCGCAGCTTTGCGCCATCTATGCGAATGTTGCGGCCCAGGACCTGCTGGCCTTCAGCCTGAACCAGGCGCGCGGCCGGCCGTTCATGGATTTCCTACACGACACCAACGGGCTCGGCGTCATCTTGCGCCGCGCGTTGCAGACCGGTGAGGGCATTGCCGATCGCGAGCTGGTCATTCGCCCGGTCGGCGCCCCGCGCGATGCGCGCATCCTGGATGTCACCATCACGCCGCTCGCCGGCCAGGTTACCGGTACTCACCTGCTGTTGGAGCTGGCCGATACCACCCAACGCCAGCGGATCTCGCGCGAAAACGATCTGATGGCGCGCCTGGACGGCAGCCGCCTGATGATTCGCCAGCTCGCGCACGAAATCAAAAATCCGCTGGGAGGCCTGCGTGGCGCCGCGCAGTTGTTGGAACGCGAGCTGCAGGAAGCCGGCCTGAAGGAATACACGCGAGTCATCATCGGCGAAGCCGATCGTTTGACCACGCTGGTGGACTCCATGGCCGGACCGAACCGGGCGCCGCAAAAAGTCGGTATCAACGTGCATGAAGTGTGCGAGCACGTTTATCACCTGTTGCGCGCCGAAGCCCGCAGCACGGTGACGGTCGAGCGCGACTATGACCCGAGCCTGCCGGACACGATGTTGGATCGGCATCAGACAATCCAGGCGCTGTTGAATGTGGCGCGCAACGCAATGCAGGCCGTCGGCGACAACGGGCGGATCATTCTGCGCACACGCGCATTGTCGAATGTCAGTATCGGTTCGGTACGCCACCGCCTCGTCGCCTGTGTGGAGGTCGAAGACAACGGGCCGGGAGTGCCCGCTGAGCTGCGCTCCAGCATTTTCTATCCACTGGTCACGGGACGGGCCAATGGCACCGGACTCGGACTTGCAGTCGCTCAGGAGCTCGTGACCCGCAACGGCGGCCTCATTGAGTTCGAAAGCGAGCCCCATCGCACTGTTTTCACTCTGCTCCTGCCACTCGGAGAAATCTCATGAACGGCCAGGCACTGCGCATCTGGCTCGTGGACGATGACGCTTCCATTCGCTGGGTCCTGGAAAAGGCCTTGCGCAACGGTGGTATGGCGCCGCGCGCATTCGAAGCCGCGGAGCCGGCCCTGGACGCGCTGCGCCGCGAGTCGCCGGACGTGTTGATTACTGACATCCGCATGCCGGGTCAATCGGGTCTCGAGCTGCTCAAAAAGATCCGCGACGCCCGTCCCGCGCTGCCGGTCATTGTCATGACTGCGCACTCGGACCTCGGCAGCGCCGTTTCGGCGTACGAGGGAGGCGCGTTCGAATATCTTCCGAAGCCGTTTGATATCGACCAGGCCGTTGCACTGGTCAAGCGCGCCGCCAACGCCCATCCGCAGGCCGGCGTAGACTCAACCGGTACGCCGCGCATTCCCGAGCTGCTCGGCCGTGCGCCGGCGATGCAACAGGTGTTTCGCGCCATCGGTCGCCTGGCCCGCTCCAGTGTGACGGTGTTGATAACCGGTGAGTCGGGCACCGGCAAGGAGTTGGTTGCCCGCGCGTTGCACGATCACAGTCCGCGTGCCGGCAAACCGTTTATTGCGCTCAATACAGCGGCGATTCCGGCTGATCTGCTGGAGTCGGAGCTGTTCGGACACGAAAAAGGCGCGTTCACGGGAGCTGACTCCCAACGTCGCGGCCGGTTCGAGCAGTCGGACGGCGGTACGCTGTTTCTCGACGAGATTGGCGACATGTCGACGCCGTTGCAGACGCGGTTGTTGCGTGTACTCGCGGAAGGCGAATTTTATCGTGTCGGCGGACAGACGCCGATCCGGACCGATGTGCGGGTGATCGCCGCGACTCACCAGAATCTGCAGGAGCGCGTGCAGCAGGGCTCGTTCAGAGAAGATCTCTATCACCGCCTCAATGTCATCCGGATCGAGCTGCCGCCGTTGCGCGCACGGTCGGAAGACATTCCGACACTGTTGAGTCACTACATGAACGTGGCCGCACATGAGCTCGGGGTGGAGCCGAAGGTGCTGGCGCCGGAAGCCGAGGCCAAGCTGAGCGCCTACGGTTGGCCGGGCAATGTGCGTGAGCTCGTAAACCTCTGTCGCCGCATGTCGGTGCTTGCACCGGGTAGTGAGGTGGGTCCCGAGGATCTGCCTCCTGAGGTCGGAGCATCGGTAGCCACGAGCTCCGCGGACGCTGATTGGGCGAAAGCGTTGTCGAGTTGGGCGGACCGTCATGCCATGAGCGGTAAGAAGCCGATGCTCGATGAGGCCCAGCCGGAGTTCGAACGCGTGCTGATCCGTTCCGCATTGAAGCGAACGCAAGGTCATCGGCAGGAAGCTGCGCGGCTCATCGGGTGGGGGCGCAACACGCTCACGCGGAAGCTCAAAGAGCTGGGGATGGACGCGGCGGAATAGTGCTCGCACTTTTCCCCGCGCGTTTCGCGTGGCCGCCGCCGCACGCACCGAGGGTTACTTAAACCTCCCGCGTGTTAAATTCCCCGGATGTTACGGCTCACCGACATCCTGGATTATGAGTTCCTGGGCAACCCCGTTCTGAACTGGGGTTACGCCGTCATCACTTTCTTGGTGACGCTCACGGTGCTGCCCATCATCAGGGGCTTCATTGCGCGGCGCCGGCGCTCCTGGACCGCCATCGACCGGTTGCAGGTTCACACCGCGGTTGAGCTCACCACCCTGCTCGTTGAACGCACGAGCCGCCTGTTCCTGTTCGGAGTCGCCCTCTTCCTCGCATCACGCCACCTGGTTTTTCCACCCCGCATCGAACGGGTGGAAGAAATCATCATAGTCTGCGTGTTCTGGCTGCAGGTCGGCCTGTGGGGCATGGCGTCCGTCCGTTTTGGCATAGACGTACGTCGCACACGCTCCCCGGATCTCGACTCGATGCTGACGGGATCAATGGATGTGATCCTGTTCTGCGCGGGCTTGATTATCTGGGCAATGGCCATGTTGCTCGCCCTCGACAACCTGGGCGTGCAGATCAAGCCGCTGCTGGCCGGCCTCGGCATCGGCGGTATCGCGATTGCTTTGGCCGTGCAGACCGTGCTCAGCGACGTGCTCGCTTCCGTCTCGATTGCGCTCGACAAGCCGTTCAGTGTGGGCGATTCGCTCACCATCGATACCTTCCAGGGCACTGTCGAGCACATCGGCGTCAAGAGCACGCGGCTGCGCAGCCTTTCGGGCGAGCAGATCATTATTGCGAACGCCGACATCATCAAGGCGCGCGTACGCAATTTCGGGCGCATGGGCGAACGCCGCGCGCTATTCCAGTTCGGCGTCAACTACGATACGCCCACCGATGTGTTGGCGAAGATTCCGGCCGATGTGCGCGCGATCGTCGAAGCGCAGCCCCATACTAGGTTTGATCGCTGCCACCTGCTCACGTATGGCGACACGGCGTTGCAGTTCGAGCTGGTCTATTTCATGACCAAACCCGAGTTCACGCTCTACGCCGATACTCAACAGGCAATCAACCTGGCGCTGTTGGACAAGCTGCGGGAGCACAAGGTGCAATTGGCGGCACCGACACGGGGATTGGTGTACGTGGAGCTGCCTGCCAAGCCGGGTTGAATCGCCCGGCTACAACTCCATGTGAAGCCGCACGCCCCAGAATTTGACCGGGCCCCGGTCGCGGTTGTAGGCAGGATTGCGAATGTACTGAAAGTCAGGCGCGAGCTGGATTTTCAGCGGATAGGTCTGCAACACCGGCATGCCGAGGAGTTGGGCGCTGTAGTACAACTCCAGGATCTGCTCGGGGCCGTAGCTCAACCGCCCATCCCCCAACAGAAAACCGGAACCGCCGGCGGCCAGGTAATCCCGGTGGGGATCTGAAAGGCCTTCCACGGCCACCGCCGCGCCGAAGCGGTCAGCCGGGCGCAGCCAGTGATGGCCCGAGACCTGCCCGCCGACACTGACCAGCCGATCGACTTCGGTGAACGCAAAACTTTCGGTTTTGCCGTCATTCCAACCCAGCCGGGCGAACGCACCGGTCTCGCCGTCATCGGCCAGGGCCTGCTCCACGTTGATGCCGAAGCCCAACTTGTGCCGTCCTTCCCGGTCGTCGGCGACAATATCCGGCACGGCCCCGTCCGCTGCGGCGATCCGCACCGCATCGCGATAGACACCCATTCGGGCCGTATTTCGATAGGCAAGCAGCTTCACCACCGTGGCAACTCCCGGAGGTGACAACGTCAGCTCCAGGTTTTCACCGCGAGCCCTGCCGGGGGAATCCTCCAACTCCTGGCCGTTGGCCTTGACAGGCATCAGGTAGGCGCCGTATTTCAACGACCAGTGGGGACTGACGAATCCAAACACTGCGCCGTAGGTGTAACCCCGGGTGTTGGCCGCGTAGTCCCAGGCGCTGTTGTCCCACAGAGACCAGTTCATGAACTGGGTACGGGTCGAGCTGGCGTAACGGTTGTGGTCGAAATCGTCGCTGGCCGACAGCAGCCCGAATTTGAGCTCCAGCCGGGTATCCGCCTCACTGCCCCCGAGTTGATCCTGCCCGGCATCGACGTGAGTCGCTCCCGGTGCCAGGGGTAACATCAGGCGCACGTACTGGCGTGCAATGTAGAAAACCTTCGGCAACCCGGCAGCGCCTTCGCGCACTACATCGCCGTTGGTCAGGCCCCCCAGGCCAACGGAACCGCTGACTCCGGCCCCCATGAATTTTTCGACATCCAGATAGGCTTGCGCCCAGCTCGTGGGGGCCCAGCCGAAATAGAAGCCGATGGTGTGGGTTTGCTCCGCGTCGCCGTCCGGATTCAGGCTGAGGCGGCCTGCGTACGGTGAATCCAATCGCGACTGATGTTGGCGGACGAAGGTGTATTGAGCGCCGACTAACGTGGGCCAGCGGGTGTCCGGGCAGGCTTCCGTGTCATCACAGGCCATTGCGCGGGAAATCGCCGCGGTGGCGAGAAGGCCGGCGCCGATGCGCGCCACGAGAGTCGATCGGGCGCGCACGTTACCGAGCCGGCGATTGCAGGGATCCGACGAGCTCAGTTACATTTTTGAGCCCACCGGCGTGCAGGTACTCTGCGATACCCGTGTTGATCTTCTTGCAAACCATGGGGTCGTAGAACAGAGCCGTACCGACACCCACGGCGGACGCGCCCGCGATGATGAACTCCAGGGCGTCGGTGGCGTTGGTGATGCCACCCTGCCCGATAATCGGCACGTGATGGCGGCGCGCCACTTCATAAACCTGGTGCACCTTCAGGAGCGCGATGGGTTTGATCGCGGGCCCCGACAGGCCGCCCTGGGTATTGCCGATGATGGGACGCCGGGTCCGTACATCAATCGCCATGCCCATTACCGTGTTGATGACCGCGAACGCATCCGTACCCGCCTCAATACAGCGGCGCGCGTTTTCACGAATGTCGGTCTGGTTGGGCGACAACTTCGTGATGATGGGCTTGGTGGTCGCGCGGCGGCACGCCTGGACCACCTGGGCCGACATGTCAGGATAGTTGCCGAACGCAACACCGCCCTCTTTCACATTGGGGCAGGAGATGTTGATTTCGATCGCGTCAATCGGTGACTGATCGAAGCGGCGCGTGACTGCGACGTATTCTTCGATCGTCGAGCCCGAGACGTTGGCTATGAACCGGGTCTCGCTGAAATCCAGGTCGGGCAGAATGCGGCGCACGACATGCTCGACACCCGGGTTCTGCAGGCCAATGGCATTCAGCATGCCGGACGAAGTCTCGTAGACCCGGTGCGGTGCATTGCCCAATCGCGGGTTCTGCGTCGTGCCCTTGAGCACGATCGCGCCGGCATCACGGTTCGAGAAACCCTCAATGCGCGTGTATTCCTCGCCGAATCCCACGCAACCTGACAGGAGCACAATGGGTGAGCCGAAGTCGAGGCCGCAGAAATCGAAGCGCAGCGAGTCGTGAGCGGGATGGGAAACGGCGTTCATGGCGCGCATTATGGCGAAATGTTCAACGTAGTGCTCTTTCAACCGGAAATTCCGCCGAACACCGGTAACGTCATCCGCTTGTGTGCCAATACGGGAAGTGTCCTGCATCTGGTTCGCCCGCTGGGCTTTGATATCCAGGACAAGGCGCTGCGTCGCGCCGGCCTCGACTACAACGACCTTGCGCAGGTCCGGGTCCACGCCAGCCTGGATGATTGCCTGGGCGAATTGGCGGGGGTGCGCGTCTTCTGTGTTGAAACCGGCAGCTCGCGCGCCTACAGCGCGACGGCGTTTCAGCCCGGTGATGCCTGGTTGTTTGGGCCGGAGACGCGGGGCTTGCCGGCAAAGGTGCTGGAGCGGGTTCCGGAGGAACGGCGGCTGTCGATTCCCATGCGGCCGGGGAACCGCAGCATCAATTTGTCCAACACGGTGGCCCTGGTCGTATACGAGGCGTGGCGGCAGCAGGGCTTCGAAGGGGCGGAGCCTATTCAAGCTCCGATTTGATGGGACGCGTCATCAATTCGCGAACCGCATCCCGTGCGGGCACGCCCTCGTAAAGCACCCGGTAGACACCCTCGCACAGCGGCATTTCGACCTTCATCCGCTCAGCCACGGTGTGCGTCGCTTTCGCCGCGGTATATCCCTCTACGACCTGTCCTATTTCCGACAGAGCCTGCTGGGCTGTGCGCCCCGCCGCCAGTGCGAGGCCAAACCGGCGATTGCGTGATTGATCATCGGTGCAGGTCAGCACGAGATCTCCCAGTCCCGCCAGTCCCATGAAGGTTTCACGGTTGGCTCCCGCGGCAACACCGAGCCGCATCATTTCCACGAGGCCACGTGTGATCAACGCAACGCGCGTGTTGGCCCCGAAGCCCAGGCCATCGGACATTCCTGCTCCAACCGCAAGCACATTCTTGACCGCACCTCCCACTTCGACACCCGTGATATCAGTTGAGGTGTAAGCGCGAAAGTTGGCCGATGACAAACCGTAGGCCAACGCCTTCGCAAACTCCGCATCCGGCGACGCAACAGTCATGGCAGTTGGTAATCCAGCACCTACTTCCCGTGCAAATGTAGGCCCCGACAGAACCGCAACGGCGCGGTTCGACCCGAGCACTTCCCGCGCGACTTGATGCGGCAGCAAACCGGTATCGAGCTCAAATCCCTTGGTAGCCCAGGCGAGACGAGTGTCCGCTGTCAGATGAGGCTGGATCTGCTGCAACATCCCGCGAAATCCGTGGCTGGGTACAGCGATGAGAGCATCGCGGGCACCGGCGAGGGCCGCCGCGAGGTCGGGCTCGACGACGAGCGAAGCGGGAAATTCAGCGGATGTCAGGTAGCGTGTGTTGCGACGGCTGGCCGCCATCGCAAGCAACGCGTCGCGGTCGCGGCCCCAGAATTTGGTCGGGTGGCCACTTCGCGCGAATTGGATTGCAAGCGCGGTACCCCATGAACCTGCGCCGAGCACCGCGATCGGTGCCAGATGCTCGTTCATGGGGTCCACTGCGGCCGTCAGTTGGCAGCAGACTGCGGCTGTTGGGAAGCCGACTGTGCGTACAGCGCGTCGAAGTTCACCGGAGGCAGGAGGAACTGCGGGAAGCCACCCTGGGTTACGAGGTGTGACACCGCAGCGCGCGCGTAGGGAAACAACACGCTCGGGCAAACGCTGCTGATGGCTCGTTTCACATCGTCCTCAGCGAGGTTCCGCATCAGGAAGATGCCTGCCTGCTTGACCTCGACGAGGAAAATCGTCGCGTCGTTCTGCTTTGCGGCGACTGTCACTGTGAGAACAATCTCGCGCAGTTCCGGCGACAACGCGTTTGCACTGGTGTGCAGGTCGAGATTGATCTGCGGATTCCAGTTGCCGTCCACACGAGGACCGTTGGGTGCCTCGTAGGAACAATCCTTCAGATACACGTTCTGCAGGGCGAGGGTTGGGCCCGTGTCCACCTGCGCATTGGGATCCGGCACACCGCCGGCCATGTTACTGCTCATATCACGCTCCAGAATTGAGTAATGGGTCCAGGCCGCCATCTGCATCAAGAGCGTACAGGTCGTCGCATCCGCCGACATGAGTATCGCCAATGAAGATCTGCGGTACGGAGCGACGGCCGCTTCGTGCCATCATCTCTGCGCGCGCCTCGGGGCGCTCATCAATGTTGATTGTCTCGAACTCGACGCCTTTGTGTTCGAGCAATCCACGGGCCCGTGCGCAATACGGGCACCAGTCTGTCAAATACATCACCACTTTCGCCTGTGCCATGCGCGTCGCAGGCTCAAGCCTTCGACAGCGGCAGGTTCTCGGCGCGCCAGGCGCTGATGCCACCACGCAGATTGAACGCCTTCGTGAACCCCTGTGCGGTGAGCTGCCGTACGGCCGAGGCTCCCAGCGAGCCCGTGTCGTCATACACCACCAGCACTTTTTCCTTCTGCTTTTTTAAGGTGTCGCCCGCCTTCAGAATCTGGTCTCCGGACATCTGCTTCGCACCGGCCACGTGACCGCCCGCAAAGGCGTCGCCGGGGCGCAGGTCGATAACCAGGGCGCCCTGATTCATCAGGCGCACGAGGTCCTGGGGCGACACGGCCGACTGGTTCTCGTTGCGGGACCGCAGCTCGTAGACAATGACCAATACAGCCGCAACGGCCAGGCCACCGGCATACCACGGGTGATGGGAGATGTATTCGAGAAGTCGGTCCATGCGTGCCGGTCACAAAAAGGGCGCGCATTATAGCGCCCCTATGATTGGGGTTCGCAGTGAGTTGGGTGGGGGCCGGACCATCGGAGCGTTTCGCCGCTGGGCAAGGTTCCTGGTGCTGGCTTCGGCCGCCCTCGTGCTTTCCGGCCTGGGTGGGCGGACGGCTCCCGCGGCGACAACGGGGGCTGACGCCCGCAAAACCGAGGCTGAGCTGCAATCTGTCAAATCCGAGATTGAGCGGGTGACCCGGCAAGTAGGGGAGGAGCAGGTCCAGAAAGACAAGCTTTCCAAGGAGTTGCGTAGTGCTGAGCTGTCGGTCGGGAAAGCACGGGAGGGCCTGGATGACGTCCGTCGTGGACGTGCGGAGCGGGCGTCCAAACGCGCTCAGCTAGCGTCCCAAAAGCGCGCTCGTGAAGCCGATCTGACCCAGAACCGGGGCGCACTGGCGGGCCAGTTACGTGCGGCCTATCTGATTGGTCGCGAAGAGCCGCTGAAACTCCTTCTCAATCAGAAGGACCCTGAGCGGGCCGGCCGCATGTTCGTCTACTACAGCTATTTCGGACGGGCGCGCGCGGATCAGATCCAAGACATTGAGAATGACGTGCAGGCCATCGCTGACCTCGACGAGAAGCTGCAGGCGGAGGATGCCAAGCTCGCCGAGTTGGAGAAGCAGCAGCGAGCCAATCTCATGGAGTTGGAACTGGCGCGTGAGAAACGCTCGGGGGTGCTCGCGAGCCTGACAGCCGAATCCAACTCTCATGCACAAAGCCTGGAGCGCCTCAAGACTCAGCAAAATGGCTTGGAAAAGCTGCTGCGCGAGCTGCGCCGGGCGATGGAAAAGTTTCCCATCGACAACAACGACGCGTTCGCTCGCCTGCGCGGGAAGCTCACGTGGCCCGTGGGCGGCAAGCTCATTGCGCGATTTGGCGAGCCGCGCGCCGGTGGCGTCAAGTGGGATGGCGTGTTGGTTGCGACCGAGCGCGGCGCGCCCGTTCGTGCTGTCTATGGCGGTCGGGTCATCTATGCGGATTGGCTGCCCGGACTCGGGCTGCTCACCATCATTGATCACGGCGAGGGCTACATGAGCCTCTACGGTCACAACGAGCGTCTTTACAAGACGGTGGGTGAGCGCGTGAACGCCGGAGACACCGTGGGTTCAGCGGGCGACAGCGGTGGCAGCAACCGGCCGGAGCTGTACTTCGAAATCCGAAAAGCAGGTAAGGCGGTGGACCCGCGTCCGTGGTTTCGCTCCGGCGAACCGTGATCTCGGTTCATGCTGCTTTGCAGCAGTCTCTTGAATCGCCAACTCGAGCAACGCTGGGCGGGATGGTCGTCTGAGAAGGTAACGATATCCCCAAAAGTCCAGGGTTGGCGCGGATGTGACTGCTGCCGTGAACAAGAGCGAACTGACACCTGATCCGTGGGGCTCGTTTGAGCCCTACGTTCAGCTCGTGCGTTCCTTGTTGCCGCGCGCCACCGGTGTCTCCTTGTTCGACGCGAGCGGCGCCCTGCGCTGGTCGAGTGAGACCACCACCGGACCCGATTTCTACACCCTCATTGAGGAGGCGCTCTCGACCGCGGGGGCGCGCCCGCAGGGGCCGGGTCTCGTGCGGATGTTGGACGGTAGCCTGCCCGTGTACCTGTTCTGGATACGCGACGAGACGGAAGAGCTCATCGGGATCGTTGCCGTCATGTGCCGGCAGAATGGCGGCGGGGAAGCCGAAGCACAGGAGTTCTCGTTCAAACATGCGCTGCTGCGCCCCGTGTTGGAGTGCCTTCGCCGCGACCTGCTGTCGCGTGCCGCGATCGAACAATTGAGCCGCACTGTTACATCCCGCGACCGTGACCTGGAGTTGCTGTTGGCGGATGGTTCCGCGGATCGCCCCACGGGCGATGGCGCTGATGAGCTGAAGGGAATTCTCAAGCAGGCGATCGAGCACGTGGATTGCACGACGGCTGCGTTGATTGTGCCGGACAAGAGCATTGCGATGTTGCGTTCAGCCACGAATCGTCCGGCGGACATGCAACTGGTGGCCCGCGCTCACAGGCAATTGTTGGCAATGGCTCAGGCGCGCCGCGAGCCCGTCATCATCAACAAGCTGGCGCCCAACAGTACGACGGGAATTCTGCCCTACAAGATCCTCTCCTGCGCGCTGCGCTCGGGGGCCGGCAAGGCGATGGGTGTGCTCGCACTTTTCAGGGAGGATGCGGGGCAGCCCTTTGGTGATCGCGAGGCACGCCTGACGGAGATTCTGGCGCGCAAGGCGCTCAGCCTCATTGAAAGCAGCCACGACGCGCTCAGCGGTCTATACACCCGCCCCGCATTCGAACAACGTGTGCGGGCTGTCGTCGCGGATGCGAAAAGCTCGAAGCATTGGACCGCGTTGTATATTGACGGCGACCAGATCCATGTCATCAACGACAGCTTCGGCATGCATGTGGGCGATTCGGTGTTGGGTCAGCTCGGTGAGCTGATTCGGCGCCGCTTGCCTCCCGGGGCCTTCGCGTCCCGCATTTCCGGCGACCGCTTCGCCGTCATGCTGCCCACTCAAATCGATGATGCCGCGAAGTTCGCCGAGTCGCTGCGCGAAGGCGTGGAGCAGTTGGGAACGACACAAGGCGAATCGCGTCTGCATGTTTCCGTCAGCATCGGTGTTGCATCGTTGGATACGGCCGCGGGTGAGCTGATGCATTCGCTGGCGGCCGCGGAAACGGCCTGCAAGGCCGCCAAGGATCGCGGCCGCAATCGCGTCGAGGTTTACAAGAGCAACGACGTCAGCCTGGTCAGACGCTTCGCGGATATCAACATTGCCGGCCAGTTGCGTGCCGCCATTGATGCCGGCCGGTTCCAGCTTTATTCGCAACTCATTGTGCCGTTTGCCTGCGCCGAAAGCCCACGGACGCATTTCGAGCTGCTGCTGCGCATGCTCGATGAAGATGGCCACACCATCGGTCCGGATCGCTTTCTATCGGCGGCCAACCGCTATCAGCTCATGCCGGAAATCGACCGTTGGGTCATCAACCAGGCAATTGAGCTGCTCGAGCCGCAGGCCGAGCTTCTCGCCGGCCGCACGGTCGCGTTTGCCATCAACTTCTCGGGTCAGTCGCTGAACGACGAAAGTTTTGTCGACTTTCTGCTGGAGCGCATTCGCTCGAGCGGCATCGATCCGGCGGTGTTCACGTTTGAAATCACCGAGAACGCGACGATTGCCAATATTGCGCGTGCGGAATCGCTCATCCGCCGCCTGCGCGACCTGGGTTGCAGTGTGGCCCTGGATGATTTCGGCACAGGGTTGTCGTCGCTCGCGTACTTGAGACAGTTGCCGGTCACGATGTTGAAGATTGACGGCAGTTTTGTGCGCGACATTCTCAAGGATCCTCGAGCCGAATCCATGGTGCGTGCGATTGCTCAACTCGCGCGCAGCATGTCATTGACGACGGTTGCCGAGTATGTGGAAACGGACGAAATCCGTACGCGTGTTGCGACACTGGGTGTCGACTACGGACAAGGCTTTGCTATTGGCCGGCCTGCGCCTCTGCAGGAATTGTTATCGGAGCTGCCGTTGTACGCTGCCGCAGATTCGACACCGACCGTAATCAGCGACATCGCGCTCGATCACCTCATTGAAATTGTGCACTAATCAGCAACTCCCGAATTCAGATTGGTGCGTCTTCTGTAAACGGCCGGTTCGGCATTGACCCATGTGGGACGCCTGTAGTATCCGTGATGCATCCAAACCGGGGGGTTTGAGGAAATGATGTCGACGCGATCGCGAACGCTGATCGGGATCGTCGCGGGTGCCGTCTTTGGCTTCTCCGCGTCGCTGACGAGTGGCGTAATTGCGGAACATTCGGGCGCTAACGCCAATGCGGCCATGCAGGCTGGGACCAACCCAGCGGCGTTGCCATGGGAAGAAGCGCGGCTGTTTGCCGAAGTGTATGAACGGATCAAGCGCGAGTATGTCGACGACGTCGACGATCACGCGCTCATGGATAAAGCGATTCGCGGCATGGTCGCGGCGCTCGATCCTCATTCCGCTTTCCTCGACACCGATGAGTTCGAAGAGATCCGGTTGAGCACCATGGGCTCCTACCCCGGCGTCGGTATCGAGGTCGTGGCCGAAGATTCAGCCGTGAAGATCCTCCGTCCCATTGAGGGTTCGCCCGCCGATCAGGCCGGCCTGTTGCCTGGGGACCAGATCGTCAAGATAGATGACACGGATATCGGCGCGGATCTCGCCGGTGCGATTGCTCACATGCGCGGCTCGTCAGGCAGCGTCGTGAAACTCACAGTTTTGCGTCCGACAACGGGGCAGACACTCGACTTCTCTCTGCGTCGCGCCAAGGTCGAAGTGCACAGTGTTGCCCAGCAGAGCCTGGAGCCTGGCTACGGCTATCTGCGGATTACAGGTTTCAGCGAGACTACTGCGGACGATGTGAATCATGCGATAGCCCGGCTGAAACGAGACAATCCGGCCGGTATCAAGGGGCTGGTGCTCGACCTGCGAAACAATCCCGGTGGAGTGCTGGAGGCTGGTGTCGCAGTGGCCGATGCATTCCTCAACGAGGGCGTGATCGTTACAGCGGACGGCCGGACGCCCGATGCTCGCTTCCGCATGGACGCGACACCCGGTGACGCTATCGACGGCGCGCCGCTGGTGGTGCTCGTGAACGGCGGGTCTGCGTCCGCTTCCGAGATCGTGGCGGGCGCGCTGAAGGACCATGGCCGTGCTGAGCTGATTGGGCACAAGACCTACGGCAAGGGCTCGGTCCAGACGGTGATGCCGCTGTCCCATGGTGGCGCCGTGAAACTGACGACCTCCCGGTACTTCACCCCCTCGGGTGCGTCTATTCACGGTAAAGGGATCGTTCCCGATATCGTGGCCCAGGGAGCCGAAGATCCGCCTGCCGAGCTCCTGGCGACCAAGGGGGCTGCTCCACTGGCTTCCCGCGACAAGGAAGTCCGTTTGGCACTCGATGCCCTCAAAGATGAGGTCAAGGTGAAGGTTGCCAAGGCGCCGATCAGCTCCGCTGCCCTGGTCAAGGCTGCGTTCGTACCTTAAGAAACATTAATTCCCTGAGCCCGTCCCGGCCGGGGCGGGCTCGTATATGCTCCGCGGGCCCTTGGCGATAGACAGGACCCACCCCCGTGATTTCGTGGTTTATTGACCTTGTTCTGCACCTCGACAAGCACCTTGTCGAGCTTCTGGCGACGTATCACGTGTGGATCTACCCGATCCTGTTCGCGGTGATTTTCTGCGAGACCGGGTTGGTCGTGACCCCCTTCCTTCCCGGCGACTCTCTTCTGTTTGCCGTCGGTGCTCTCGCCGCTGTCGATACGAGCGGCACACTCAACGCAGCGTTACTCTTCGTATTGCTGGCGGTCGCCGCCGTTTTGGGCAACACGTTGAACTACTCCATTGGGCGGGCCATCGGGCCTCCCGCTTTCAGCGGACGCTACCGGCTGCTCAAAGTTGAATACCTCCATCGCACGGAGGATTTCTTCAAGCAACACGGTGCCATGGCGGTTGCGCTGTCACGGTTCATGCCGATCATCCGGACCTTTGCGCCTTTCGTCGCGGGTGTTGGTCGCATGCCCTACCGGTCCTTTCTCGGTTGGAACCTGATGGGGGGAACGTTGTGGGTTGCGTTGTTTATCTGGGGGGGTTACCTGTTTGGCAACATCCCGGTGGTGAAACAGAACTTCGGGATTGTCACGCTGCTGATCATCTTTGTGTCGTTGATTCCGCTGGTGGTGACGTTCTTCAAATCACGCACGTCCTCACCCGCTTAAGGCTGCTCGCACCGCGCCGTAGAGGGTTCCGGCCAACAGGGCTGCGTTTGGTGCAACCGTCAGAATGAATCCCAACTCGCGTGACTTGGGATCCTTCACATACGTGAAGAAATAGATGACCCGGCCGACGAGGAAGACCGCGCCCAGTGCGGCTCCAATGTACGGACTCATGTAGTGCGCAAAGAGCAGAATCGACGGGATGAACACGACGAGCTGTTCCAACGTGTTGACCTGTACGCGCATGTACCGTTCGAATATTTCGTTCCCCGACACGGCCGGCGCCGCCACTTTGTAGCGAGTGCGTGCGCCCGCAACCGCCAGGCCGAACCAGAGATACTCGACGAGCGCGAGGCCGATGACGATGTGTACGTAGGGCATGATTACCTGCTGCGTGATTGAACGGCTAACCTGAGCCGTCCCGGTGAACGGCTCCGGTCAAGTAGCATAGTGGAGAACTGCGCTGACCCCGATGGCAGAATAGATTCATGAGGGAAAGAGCCCGGGGTTACGCCCATCGCGTGGATATCGTTGCTGACGCCGACCAGGTATGGCGAGCTCTGACGGAGCCGGAATACCTGGCAAGATGGTGCTCGCCCGGCGCACAGATCCGGGCGCAGAAAGGCGGCTTGTTTCGTGCCAGCGTAGATCGAGTGACCGAATTGGAGGCGCACATAGACGTGTTCGAGCCCGCGCGCCGGTTGCGCCTGATCTACCTCCCCACGCAATCGCTACCCCCCACCGACGACCCCATTGTCGACGACTTCATCATTGACGAGAACACCAAGGAACCTGGAACGATTCTCAGACTGCTGGGGTCGGGCTTTCCGGCCACCGAAGAGTGGAACCGGCAATATCAACGGTTGCGACTGGGTTGGCAGCAGGCCATGACCCGCCTGAAGGTGTTCACCGAAAAACAGCTCCGGAGCAAGACTTCATGACCGGCTTTATTCTGCGTGCCTGCATCACCGCGCTCGGCCTTTGGTTGGCAACCCGTGTGGTGTCGGGCATCCGGATCGACGACCCGACCACCATCGTGCTCGCGGGCCTGTTGCTGGGGGTCGTCAACGCTATCGTCCGGCCGGTCGCTATCCTCCTGACCCTGCCGTTGACGATCCTGTCCCTTGGGTTTTTCCTGCTGGTGGTCAATACCGCGATGGTCGGCCTGGTGGCCGCGATGCTGCCCGGATTCCACATATTTGGCGGGTTCTGGTCGGCGTTTGGAACCGCGTTCGTAGTATGGGTCACCGGCTGGGTGGGGTCGGCGCTGATCGGGCCGCGGGGGAAGATCGACGTGTTTGTGAGGCGTTTGTAGAGGCGCCTCTACCCGTCGGCGAAAACCCATTTTGGGGTGACAGAATGCTCAAAAAGCATAGCCCTATGCTCTATAGTCATTACCGAAAAAGTCATAACTTTTAACGTGAGTTACGTGCTCACGGGGATCTGTGTCGGTAACATGAGTTCCAGGATCAGGCCTATCGATGCCGCGTATAAAAAACGCGGCGCAGCCAGGGAAAATTCTGCAGATGGATTCGCAGCCACATACATCGCGTAGGCTGAAAAGGAGCTCGTACAGGGGATGTTGGCTTCTGGCGCTCGCGGTGGATGACACGTCGGTGTTCACGGTCGTGGTTGCCACGTGACACCTGCATTGCCTCCAGCATGTTGCGACGCACTCCGGGGACCTCGTTCTGTAGTTCTTGCGCCCTCCAGCGGCTCCCGTCGCGCATCATCCTCGGACCGCGAAATAAACCAATTCCAAGATGACGGATTTCTGACGCTCGTCCGTCACTACACTAGACTTGCCTATTACTGTGCGCAGCATGGATGAACACAAGGACGGGTCTCGTCGAGTAACACCATGCCGCGCCGCAGGGCGGCGGTGCGCGATACTCATCGCGTTCCTGGCTCTCCATACAGCCACCGTGGATGCGGCCGCACCGCGCAAACATTTCGACCTCGAGGCTGGCGACGCCTCCGTCATGCTGAACGAGTTCAGTCGCCAGTCCGATCTCCAGGTCCTGTTCGACTTCAACATCCTCAAGGGAATGAAGACCCGTGCGGTGACGGGCGATCTCGACGCCTCCACGGCCCTGAAGACCATGCTGAAGGGCACCGACCTCGTATTCGATTTCGTCAACGACCACACGCTGGCCGTGACACCCAAGAAACCTTCCGTGTTCCAGCGGCTGTGGCATCGTCTGAAGACCCGTACGGCGCATACGTCTGCGCAAGATGACGATGACCTCGAACAGGTGTTGATCTCCGACAAGGGGCCCGACAATGGGACGATGCCATTGCTCGGCGCGCCCACCATCCACTATGGCCGGATCGACATCGAGCGCTCGGGGTTGGCTACCACGGAGGATTTTTTGCGGACCATGCCGCAGGTGTTCGGTGGGGGGCCGACGGAGGACACGGTGTTGGGTCGCGAGGCGGCCACCAACTCCGCGCACGGCGCAGGCATCAACATTCGTGGCCTCGACGCCGGTGCGACCCTGGTATTGATTGACGGCAAGCGAATTGCTCCCAGCGGCACGGCCGGTGCTTTCGATGACATTTCCAACATACCCTTGAGCATCGTCGATCACATTGACATTCTCCCCGACGGCGCGTCGGCAAAATATGGCGCTGATGCTATCGGGGGTGTGGTCAATTTCGTGACACGCAAAGGCTTCTCGGGTTCCTCGACTCAAGCCCGCGGCGGCAGTGTAACCAACGGAGCGATGGGAGAGCGGCAATTCAGCCAGCTCTGGGGTCAGCCGCGGGATTCCGGATCAGATTTGCTGTCGTTTGAATACTTTCAGCGCGACCCCTTGCTGGCACGGGATCGCGCACAGTATTCGAACGATCTAACTGCCTTCGGAGGTAGCAACTTTGAAGGTTTGTTTGGACCCGGGCCGGGCACGATATTCGCCGGAAACCAGATGTTCGCGGTGCCGAAAAACCTCAATGGAGCTGCGCTGACGGCAGCTGACCTCATTCCGGGGACCAGCAATTTCTACGACAACTACAAGGGCACGTACGTTACTCCCGGCGAAGAACGCTGGAGTGTCTTCTCAAAGGAAAGCCAGCGACTGATGGGTGACGTGCAGTTGCACTTTGAGGGACTGTTCACCCGGCGTAAAGCAACAGACATTGCTGCGGCTTCTCTACCCCTCGCATTTTCCGTCCCGACCTCGAATCCGTACTACATCAATCCGACCGGGGGTACCGGCGACATCAACGTTATTGCCGGAACATCCGCATACTTCGGGCCGCTCGCCGCCGACAATCGAATTGATACCGGCAATTTTTCTCTCGGCCTGTCGCTATCTCCATTTGAACGATGGACTGCGGATGTAACCGGGGGCTACACATTTGAAAGGCAGCACGCCACAACCAGCGGCTCCTATGACCCGACCGCACTGTACGCGGCGCTCAATGACACCAACCCCGCAACGGCATTCAATCCGTTCGGCGATGCAACCAGCAATAATCCTGCGACTCT
Organism: Pseudomonadota bacterium; assembly: GCA_018241505.1. GTDB lineage: Bacteria > Pseudomonadota > Gammaproteobacteria > Steroidobacterales > Steroidobacteraceae > 13-2-20CM-66-19. The sequence continues at coordinate 75,046 of JAFEDS010000003.1, forward strand.
GGACTCGATTTCCGGTGTATCTCGACAATCGTCTGTATCGACTCTGCGCTCCATAGGCCTCACGACTGGTGGCCCTGTGTTCGCCATGCCCGGTGGTGACCTCGGTATGAGTATTGGTGCTGAATACCGCGTCCAGCACCTCGACACCATACTCTCCTTGCCGCACTCGCCAGCTGTCGACTCCGGTGATCTGAGCCGGAGCATCAAAGCAGCGTTCGTCGAAGTTGAAATTCCAATTGTCGGCGAATCCAACCGCCTCGAGCTCGTCAAGCGCCTGAAGCTCTCGCTGGGAGCAAGACACGAAAACTTCAGCGACGTGGGTGGCGCCTCCATTCCTAAAGTCGGATTACTGTGGTCGATAAACAGGGATTGGAGCTTTCGCAGTAGCTGGACTAAATCGTTCAAACCACCCAATCTGACCGACGTTACGCTGGCAGGCAGTCAAAGCATCATAACCAGATTCAATGATGCGAGTTCACCGACCGGCTTCACGCCGGTTCTTTCGTTATTTGGGACCAACCCCAGCCTGCAGCCGGAAACAGCCCGTACTTGGACTTTCGGCACCGACTTTACCTTGTCTTCGGTCCCTGGCCTCGCCGTGTCGATTACCTATTTCAACATCGCTTACGCGAACCGGATCACTGACGCGCAGGTGACAGCCGACGCGCTGTCGCAACCGAGCCTCGCGTGGCTCTTCACCAGAAACGCAACTCCAGCCGATCTCGCCTCAGCCTGTCAGCACTCCGTGTACCAGCTGGGGACATCGCAGGACTGTCTGAATACGGGTGCGACGATCATCATGGACGATCGCCTGCGCAACATTGCCTTGCTCAAAACGAACGGGCTGGATCTCATCGGCAAGTACTCCACCGAGAATCGCGGCGGCCACTTCGATTTCGGATTCAACGGGACTTACCTGCTGCGCTACTCGCAGTCCAATACGCCCACGAGCGCTTTGGACAACATAGTGAGCACGCAAAATAACCCAGTCAATTTCCGGGCACGGGGCTCGGCAGCATGGGAGCGCCGCGGTTTCGGAGTCGCCGGATTCGTCAATTTCGAGAATAGCTACCGGGACACGGTGAGCGTGCCCAGCCGCGGCGTGTCGCCCTGGACCACCATCGATCTACAACTGAGCTATCAGACTTCCGCGTACGTGCCTGGATGGCTGGGAAACACGCAGGTGGCATTGAACGTGCAGAACCTGTTCAACGTCAACCCTCCTTTTCTCAACAACAGTGCCGTAGGTATCGGCTACGACCAGGAAAACGCCGATCTATACGGTCGTCTGGTCAGCTTCGAAGTTCGCAAGCGCTGGTAGTTTCCGTTGCTGGCAACCAGGATCCAAGTACCAGAATACCTCGAGTCAATTTAATCCCTTTCAATTCCATTGAGGGGGAGATCGTACGCCCTCCAGGCGTGCCAACTATAAAAACGAGCGAAGGAGCGCCAATGAGTATCAATGTCTAATAGGAGAATGTCATGAAGCTGTTGTTCATTGCTCACTCGATTCTGATCGACTGTGGGAAGGCGTCGAAGCGGACAAAGGGAACGTTTGCCGCACCCTTGACGGAGGCCGGACAGCCGCCGTTCAATAAATATAACCAGTGATTAACGCTTTTCCCTGGTGAGCAAGGAACGCTCGACTGCCCGTGGTGCGCTCATCATGAGAAGGGAAGTGATGACACACTGCGGGCAGATTGTCGAACGTTCCAGCGGGCCGTCAGCGGCATCTTCAAGCCGCTGTCAGTGCTACAGCGCGTTTCATTCTACGCAATGTTGCTACTCGATGACTTACGTCCAAAAGCGACTGCACCAGGTTGGCGCACATGGCATCATTGAAGAGTTGGCATTATCCTTTTCATGAATCCATCGAATAGAGGCACGGTAAATGCCGTGTCGCCATGCGATGGGCTGTAGATCATTCCTTTCGCGATCAGCGCGTTTCGAGTTGGCGCGACATTCGTGACCTTCCGTTTGAGCAGCTCCGCCACGTCCCCGGATCGATGTGGGCCTGGTCCCAACTCGGCCATCGCCCTCATATATCGCTTTTCCAGAGGCGTCAGGCGGTCGAAGCGGACGCGAAAGAAGCTGGCATCGAGTTCGGCGAGCGCCTGTTCGGTGGCCACTTCGGCATCTGCTGGTGTAATCGGCGATTTTTTGGCCACGTTCCAACAGTATTTTCCCCACTCCTGCAGGAAGTATGGGTAACAGTGAGTTTGGTCCAAAATTACGCCGATCGCCGCGGGTCTGAATTTGACGCTCTCCTTCTCCGCGGGCACGCGCAGAGCGGTGATTGCCGCTTCCTTGTCGAGTTGGTCGATGGAGACGAATTCAAAAAGTCGCTCTGCATAGGATTTGGCCCGGCCGGTCTGCCCCAGTAACTGTGGTAGTCCGGCGGCGACCATCGTCACAGGAAGTTGAGCTTGGTTGGTCGCGTGCAAGGCCGTGATGAGCGCAGCGAGTTGCTCCTCAGGAACGTATTGCAGCTCGTCTATAAAGAGCACGATGGCTGTTTTCTTTTCTGAGGCAGCCTTTCCGACGGCAATCAATAATTCGCTCAAATCGCTATTCAGATCACCGCTATCGGCAAGACCCTTCTCCGGATCGACATCGAGCGCCACCTCGATATCGCCGTGTTTGACTCTTAGGGCGGATACGAAACCAGCGAGCGCACGAAGAGCCTTGCGCACTCCAGCGGTAGTCGCTTGTATTCGATCCAACCGAATCAGTGCTGCGCGAAGTGCTGGCGCCAGGAGGGCGGGCAGTGAGCGATCTTCCGGTGCCTCCATATTCACCGCCACAATATCCCGGGCCTCTGCGTCTATGCGGATCCGATTCAACAGCACAGTCTTTCCTACGCCACGCAGTCCATAGAAAATGAGGCTTCGTGCGCTCCTTTTGGCACGAATGCGATCCAGGGCGATTGCCGCTCGCTCGATGATGCCATCGCGGCCAGCGAGTTCAGGTGGCGGGGTTCCGGCACCTGGGGCGTATGGATTTCGGCGCGGGTCCATTTATGAGCATCTTATATCAGTTTATAGAGACTGTATAATATGTCCTAAGTTTGCTATAAAAGAAAACACATCCTTCGTGTGGCTGGCTCCGCCGACGCCCACATCGCTTTGGACTCCTTTGCCTGATCCTTCGCGCTCACTCGATGTTGGGCTCTTTGCCATATGTATTGCTAAGGTCGCAAAATTCGTCCATTTCGGAATACAGCTCCGTCCAATCCGGATTGGGAGAAATGTGAGGCAACGCGTGCTGTATCGTTCCAATCCACGTGTCCGCCGAGGCATGTAGGATGTCGGCAGGCTCGCCCGAAGCGCCCCGGTTACTCCCCAATTCGATTATTAGCTCAACTGAAATAAGCTTCCTCCAAACCGCTCGTGAATGGATATGCGAGGGTTATTCGCTTGACGTCCGATACCTCGAGCGTCTGGACCTCGGCTAATCGAAGGAGGATGGTTTTCGCACTCTACAGGTGAAATGACGCTTCCCAACCCGCACGGAAACCAGTATGGGCACAGTGCGGTCTATGTGATCGACAAGAAGTCGAAGAAGATCATTCGGTCGTATTCCCCGAAGTGAATTCAAGGCGCCGAGGATAGACCGTGAGGAGTACAGAGTGTGGACGACGCGAGGTGTACGCGCAGATTGCCGGGCTGGATTGGCGGTTAGTTACCTTGCGGATGCATTGGACAGCCCCCGATCCAAAAGAGTGTCGGTGTGACTGGATTCACGCAATTGGCGCTAATCGCACGCCGTACGATCAGCCTCTAACCAGCAACTCGATCGCTTTCCCGTAGGCTGCATCGCTGGCCGCGGACCGCGGGTCCGAGCTGGCGGCGATATCCGGATGGAGACCCGACCGCTTGTTGAATTGCACACCCTTGGGGGTTTGCACGTTCGCAAAGGGAATCACAATTCCCGTGGCGCCGTTCAGGTCGACGTAGGTTTGGACCTGGCCCCTTCCAAAGGTCTGTGAGCCCACCAGTCTCGCTCCAACTGTCTCGCGCAGGCCCGCAGCCAGAATCTCCGCCGCGCTCGCCGTTCCCTCATTCACCAGAACGGCGAGCTGCATTCGTTGTGTCACGGGAAAAGAGGAATGAATCGCATCCCGTGTGCCGTCACGGTGCACCATCCAGCCAAGAACTCGATCGGTGAAGGCGCTGCCGGCTGCAGCCATCGCATCGACATATCCGCCGGGATTGTTACGCAGATCGAGAATGCATCGATCCACACCGCGGGCGGCGAAAGACTCGACCGCCTTACGCACCTTATCCCCCGAATCAGGGGTAAACAGGTGTACAGCCACATATCCCAAATGCTTCCCACCTACCTGCAGTTCGCGCGAGGCGACCGCTTCTTCCTTCCATTTCGAGGTGGGAACATCGATGGAACGCTGAAGCCCGTCGCGTAAGACGGTCAGCCTCACCGGCCCTGCGTCGCCTCTCAACAAGGCCATGACATCTTCGTGAATGAGGCCCGTCGTCGACTTCTCATTGATAGAAAGGATGATGTCGCGGGGCGCGAGGCCGGCCCTGAACGCCGGCGAGTCGAACAGCGGCGTGACCACCTGCGGACTGCCTGTGTTCGGATCAGAGGTGACGGCAAAGTCCACCAAGCCGATCCCGCGTTCGTCTCCAGCGGTCTCCGCTTGCAGCATCGCCAACTGATCAGTAGTCAGGAGGTGAAGATCGCTGTCGTGCAACTGCATGAGCTGTTGATCAAGAGATGCAGTGGTCGAGGCGCTTTGCGCGAGAAGGCCAGGGCGCAGTGCCTTCCACCCGTCGCAACCCGCACAAAGATAGTTGCGGTCGATGGCGTCGGCGACCTGACCGGACAAGCTCGAGACGTGAGCTGACAGATGTTGCAGTGGAACTGCTGCGAGGAGGATAGCCAGCGACAGGGTCCGCCGCCTTCGAAACGAGGCGGGTCTGCAGGACCCATTCCAGTGCAAGTCTTTTCGCAACATGATCGGAACTCCTACCGCCAGCACGATATAGCGGAGTTCTTGCGAGGCAGCGAGTACTCAGAGCGAAATAAGCGTTCCCTGCGACTTGCGATACTCAACTCCACACAGCCAATCGCACAATACCCATCCCGAGTCTTCGCCAGATACCGCTGGTACACTTACGGGACGCGGGAGATAGTCAGCCCCGGCAAAGATCGTGGTGAGTCCCACCAAGGAGGATGCAATGTGGATCTCCTTCAATCGTGCATGCATTTTGTTGGTGTTGCTGGTTATCGCCGGCTTCGCGGCGACGGGCCGTGCGCAAGCGACAGAGCAAACGCTGTCGGTGCATTGGGAGGAACTGACGAGCGCCGATTTCAACGCGGCCATCCAGCGTGCCCATGGCACATGCCTGCTGCCGTTCGGCATTCTCGAAAAGCATGGTCCTCATCTGCCGCTGGGAACCGATCTGCTGAATGTGCGCTATGCCTCGCTGCACGCGGCGGAGAAGAACTACGCGCTTGTCTTTCCCGAGTATTACTTTGGACAGATCTTCGAGGCCCGTCATGAGCCGGGCACCGTTGCCTACAGCCCTGAGCTGCAACTGTCACTCTTGCATGAGACCACCGATGAGATGGCGCGGAATGGCTGTAAGAAGATCCTGATCGTGAACGGCCACGGCGGCAACGAGGCGCTGCTACCCTATTTTGCCCAGACCCAGTTGGCCAAGCCGCGCGACTACGTGGTGTATATCTTTGACGCGCGCACACCGCCTCCTGTTAAGGGCGCACCGCAAGAGAAGTCAACGATTGATTTGCACGCTGGTGAAGGTGAGACGGCAAAGATGATGATAGCTCGTCCGGATCTGGTGCATCAGGATCGAGCGCCCAGCGAGTCCGGTGCGGACCAGCACCGGCTGAATCTTCCGGCCGGCGTCTACACAGGCATCTGGTGGTACGCACGCTTTCCAGACCACTATGCAGGAGACGGTGCGGTTGCCACAAAGGCACTGGGAAAGTACCAGATGGATTGGTGGATCGACTCGATCACCAAAACAATTGCCGCCGTGAAGGCGGACAACGAAAGCCTGAAGCTGCAGAACGAGTTCTACGACGAGGCGAACCATCCGCTGGACACGAAACAATAGAAGCAGGCGCAATTGCGTTACAACCTTGCCCCCAGCATCTAGCCCCTCGCGGCGAGCGCATCCTCCAGCTCGCTCGTAAGCGGCTTCAAGAAGAAAGACTCATCAGGCATCACCCGCGCCTGTATACCCCGCTTGCGAAGCGTCTCTGACACCACAGGCCCCACCGCCGCAACAACTGTGTTGGAGAGCGCCTGGGTCACTCTCTCCACAGGCGCAATTGAGAACAGGCGTTCAACCTGCGGGGTGCTGGTGAAAGCGACGGCGTCGATTTCGCGAGCTTCGAGACGGGCAAGGAGATTCAACACGGCTTGGTCGTCCGCTGCGTCGGCGTAAACGTAAGGGGCGACGACAGACACAGTTGCGCCGGCATGTTGCAGAAAATCGACCAGCGGTCGATTGGGCTCGGTGCCATAGAGCTGCAAGCCGATTCGACGACCTTTGAGATCCAGAGACCGAAGGCTGTTGATGACTCCTTCGGTAGTGGGAACCTCCGCGGCAATGTCGGTTTTGAAGCCGAGCTCGCGCAATGCGCGGGCTGGCTTGGGACCGCGAGTGATCTTGCGGACCGGGCCCAGTGCCTGGACGAACGCGTCCTTCAACCCTGGCTCATGGTGCTCGATGCACGAGAGGATGCGGTGCAGTCCTTCGCCGGTCAGCAAGATCAGGTCATCGCAGGCGCCGCGCGAGAAATTACGGCTCCAGTCCAGGATGGGTGCCGGGTTGGGCGCGTCGAGGATGGCGACCATCGGACAACGCACGACGGTGGCGCCGCGACGCTCGAGCATGGCGGCGAAGATCGCGACCTCGCGCGTCTCGGGGATTGCGATGACGCGACCTTTGAGTGGTTGTGAGTCCATGGAGCCATATTACTCGCAAGGCAGCGAGGAATGGCCGGCGAACACCCCTGGTTGGACGGCCGAGGGCTACTCCGCCATCGCTACAGCACCCTCGATGGGGACGTCTGCCTCAGAAGATTGCACAGGCCGGCCCGGCGCCCTGGCCCGCAGGGACTCAGCACCCATTCCCGCTATTTGACACCGGGCATTAGCCGCTTCAGCCACGGGGTCAACAGCAACATCAAGCCACCGCCGATGGCGCCCCACCAGAAGATCTTCAGGAACAGGGCCGGCAGGGACTCGAGATTGCTGGCGTCATAGTCTCCTGACAGGTGCCCGGCGAGGTTGCTGCCCAGGGCCGTGGCCATGAACCAGACACCCAACACCTGGCCGACGAACCGTGTCGGGACGAGCTTGGTCATCGAGGACAAGCCGACGGGCGACAGACACAACTCGCCCCAGCTATGCATGAGGTAAGTTGCAATCAGCCAGGTCATGGCGACCTTCTGCCCGGCCAGTACGTAACCGGCGGCCACATACATGATGAAGAAGCCCAAGCCCAGGAGCAGCAGCCCGGCTGCGAACTTGGTGGGTGCGGACAGGTCGCGGTTGCGCCGGCCGAGAAACAGCCAGAGCGCGGCAAGGATGGGCGCGAAAATGATAATGAACAGGGGATTCACCGCCTGCAGCACACCGGCGGGGACTTCCCAGCCGAACAGATGGCGCTCGGTGTAGCGCGCCGCGAACAGATTGAACGAGGCACCCATCTGCTCGTAGCCGGCGAAGAAAATGGCACAGCCAATGAACAGGGCAATGAGTACGAAGGCGCGGTTGCGCTCGACCCGGGTCAGCCCTGCGAAGAAAATCAGGTACGTGAAGTAGACGATCGCCAGCCCGACAATCGTCCAACTCGTGGCCACGGACAGCAGATTCGCGTCCAGTTGGATGGTGCCCGTCACGGCCAGCGTCGCGGTGACCACCACGGCGGCCAGGAGCAGCAGCAAAGGAAGCCAGGAGCCGCGCTTGGCGTCGGGCGCCATCTCCAACCCGGCAGTGCCGAGATGATGGCGGGTCTTCAGGAATTGTACGAGTCCCAGCAACATGCCGACGGCCGGCAACGCGAAGCCCCAGTGCCAGCCGTAATGTTTGGCGAACAAAGGTACGAGGAGCGAGCCGAGAAATGAGCCCGTGTTGATGCCCATGTAGAAAATCGAAAAGCCGGCATCGCGGCGCGAGCCGCCTTCGGGATAGAGCTGCGCCACAATGGCACTGACATTGGGCTTGAGCATGCCCACGCCAAACACGTTGATCAGCAGGCCGAGAAAGAAAATCTGCGGCGTGCCTGAAATCAACGTTGCATTGCCGATGGTGATGAGAATCCCACCGCACACGACGGCGCGTTGCTGGCCTATCAGGCGATCGGCGATGTAGCCACCCAGCAGCGACATCAAGTATCCGACCCCGAGGTACAGCCCGTAGATGGAACTGGCGGTGCGGTCGGGGATACCGAGGCCCGAGACGTGATCCACCATGAAGAGGATGAGGATCGCCCGCATGCCGTAGAACGTGAAGCGCTCCCACATCTCCGTGAAGAAGAGTGTGAACAGACCGCGCGGCTGGCCGAGCAGCTCGCGTTGTGCGGGCTGGACCGGAATGGTGGCTTCGAGTGCCTCGCTCACGAAACCTTGATTTCTTTGCTGTCGGAGGTTTCGCGGCGCATCTTCAACATGATGCGGGCCATGACCAGGCCCCCTTCATAGAGCAGGTACATGGGTACGGCCATGATGGATTGTGACACCACGTCGGGCGGGGTCAGGAGCGCTGCGACCACGAAGCAGCCGATGAGCACATACCGCCGGCTGTCGCGCAGCTTTTCCAACCTCACGACACCGGTCAGTACCAGCAGCACTACCGCGACCGGCACTTCAAACGCGGCACCGAATGCGAGGAACATCGTAATGACGAAGTCGAGATAGGCATTGATGTCGGTCATCATCGACACACCGTGCGGCGTGGAGGCGGCGAAGAACTGGAACATCACCGGGAAGACGAAGAAGTAGGCAAACACAACACCGATGTAGAACAGCAGTATTGCGGATATCAACAGCGGTACCGCAAAGCGCTTCTCGTGTCGATACAGGCCCGGTGCGACAAAAGCCCACAACTGATAGAGGATGATCGGCATGGCAATGAACGCCGCCACAAACAGTGACAGTTTGAACGGCGTGGTGAACGGTGACATGACCGTGGTCGCGATCAGTTGGGTGCCCTTCGGCAGCTTCTCCCTGAGCGGCGTCGCGACGAACGTGAAGATCTGGTTCGAATAGAACATGCACGGCAAAAATACCAGCCCGACCGCCATGATCGCGCGGATGAGACGGTCTCGCAGCTCGAGCAGATGCGAGATCAACGTCCCTTCGGCCAACTTCTCTTCAGGTTCCTCGCTCATGGGGCGAAGCATACCCCGGCGCGGGACTGCTCTGAGCGGGCTTGTCGGTAACGGTCAAGTTATCCGCGGAGGGGACACCATTCCCTGTGGGGCTGCCGCCGCCGATCCAGTCCTGCTGTCCCGACGGATCGGGCGCGGGATCGCCACTGGCCGGCAGGGGACGCCCGTCCGAATCGGTCGGATGGGCATGGGAATAATGGTCAGGATAGGTGGGCTGTGAAGACTCAGCCGGCGGTTCCGCCGCGCCGGAATCGCAAGCTGGCGCCGGTTCCGCTGTAGCGGAAGCGGAGTGTGAGGTCGGCGCGGGGTCAGCAGTGGCGCCAGGCGGCGGTGCCTCGAGCGTCGCCGCGGGTGGTGGCGGGGTGACAGCCGCCGGCCGGGACCTCCGGGTCTCCTCCAGGTTGACCTCTTCCTCCAATTGCTCACGAAACTGCCGCGCCATACCCCTGGCACGGCCGATCCACCGGCCCACCTGGGAGGCTACGCGCGGCAACTTCTCAGGCCCCAGCACAATGAGTGCCAGGGTGAATATGAGCGCAATCTCTGAGAAACCGATATCGAGCACGCGGACGCAGCCCTATGAATCTCAGGCGCTCCGGTCGGAATTGTGGCTCGTGCCCTGGGGCTTGCGGGTTTCGGCGAACTCCGCATCCTTACCGTCCGAAGGCAGCCGCCGGGGTGGGTTCAGCTCCTCGTCCTCGCCCTCATTCATTGATTTCTTGAAGCCGCGTACGGCGGCGCCCAGGTCCGATCCAATCGTGCGCAGCTTCTTGGCGCCGAACACCAGAAGCACGACGAGCAGGATCACCACCAGCTCGCGCATCCCAATACCCATAAGCTTCGACTCCTACTCGAGAGGTCCGCAGAAAAACCCACGGATCATAGGACAAATGAGCCCCCCGGACGTGGAAAGTTCGCTCAGATTCGCTAGGTGCCCCCACCGGCCACCGGCGTCTCGAGCCAGAACGTGACAGGACCGTCATTGACCAGCGACACCTGCATGTCGGCCCCGAATACGCCTGCGGCGACCCCGCCATGGGTGGCCTGGGCCCTTTCCCTGAAATAGTCAAAAAGGCGCTGTGCCTCCTCGGGAGCCGCCGCCGTGCTGAAACCCGCCCGGGTCCCCTTATGGGTATCTGCGGCGAGGGTGAACTGAGAAACCAGAAGCAGCTCTCCCCCGATGTCGCGCAGCGATAAGTTCATCTTCCCCTGCTCGTCGGGAAAGATCCGGTATGTCAGGACCCGCTCCAGCAGCCGGTCGGCGGACGCTGAGTGGTCCCCGCGCTGCACGCCGATCAGAGCCAGGATGCCGCGGCCAATAGCGCCAACCGTGCGGGATTCGACCGTTACCTGCGCCTGAGAGACGCGCTGAATGAGGGCAATCATGGAACAACCATCGCTATGTCTTTAGCTTTGTGTGGAATTTGCAATGACGAGACCGTAACATTCGGGGCCGTTTTTGCGTGGGGTGGAGTGATAGATGACGCTTCAGTGGCTTCGTTCGGGGATGCGTTCAGGCGTGTTCGTCGCCGCGGTTGTTTGCTCAGGCGTCATCAGCACCTCGGCGACGGCCCAGGAGCCGGGCACCGCAGGTAACGCTCAGAAGGGCAAGGCGCTCTCATATACCTGCCTTGGATGCCACGGCGTGGATGGCTATAAGAATGCCTACCCGAACTACAGCGTGCCTGAGCTCGAGGGTCAGCATCCTGAGTACATCGCTGCTGCGCTGAAGGAATATCGGGACGGTGATCGCGCACATCTGACCATGCACTCGCAGGCGTCTACGCTATCCGATCAGGATATGGCCGACATCGCCGCCTACTTTGCCGGCAAGCCGCTGACGGCGGACGCCAAGCCCGTTGGGGAAGTGCCGGAGCCCGCGAAGATCTGCACCTCGTGCCACGGTCCGAATGGCGTGGGCATCACCACGCAGTATCCAACACTCGCCGGCCAGCATCCGGACTACATCGTGCGTGCGCTGCAGGAATACAAACACGGCGGCCGCAAAAACCCAATCATGGTCGGTATGGCTCAGACGGTGAAGGACGAGGACATGGCAGTCATTGCTGAATACTTCAGCAAGCAGCGTCCCTCACTGGCCACGGAAAGCCGTCCGTACACCACGTTCGGCCACGAGGCGGCGGGCAAGTAACGTTTCGGTCGGGCCCCGGGGGCTGGGCGCCCCCGCGCAACGCCGGCCGCCACGCTCGGCACAAGTCCGGGCACCGCTGGGCGCAAACACAAGCCGCTGCGCCCGTTGGCCCGGAGCTCCGCCGCCTACTTCGCCGCCTTCAACTTGTTGAGAAACATGGCCGCCGTTTCCAGATAGGCATCCTCATTGGCTTTCTTACGAAAGCCGTGGCCTTCATCCTTCGCCGCCAGGTACCAGACTTCCGCGCCCTTGCTGCGCATCCGCCAGACAATCTGTTGCGCCTCATTGGGCGGCACTCGCGGATCATTCAATCCCTCAACCACCAGCAGCGGCCGCCGGATCAGCGCCACCTTGTTGACGGGTGAAATCTGATTCAGAAATGCGCGCATTTTTGGATCGCGCTCATCGCCATACTCCGCGCGCCGCAGGTCGCGACGATAAGGCGCGGTATTCTCGAGGAAAGAAACAAAGTTGCTGATGCCGACCTCGTCAATGCCACCCTTCAAGCGGTCGCCGTAGGCCGCGAGCGCAGCCAGTGACATGTAGCCCCCGTAAGAGCCACCCATGACGGCAATATGGTCGCGATCAAACATGGGCTGCACGCCGAGCCACACAATCAATGATCCGATGTCTTTGACCGCATCCTCGCGCAAAACACCGTTGTCGAGTTTCAGAAAAGTCTTTCCATAGCCGGATGAGCCACGAACGTTGGGCTGAATTACGGCATAACCCAGCTCGTTCACCAGGAACTGCACGAACGGGTTCCAGCCTGCGCGCGATTGCGACTCAGGACCGCCGTGGATATCAATGACGACCGGATGCGGGCCGGCGCCGCGAGGTCGATACATGTAGGCCGAGATCATTCGCTGAGCGCCCGCAACGCGGTCCCATGTTGGATATCGAACGAGCTCCGCGGGGACAAACGTCGCCACGTCGAGAGGTCCGACTTCGCTCTTTGTCCAACGCTCCAGGGCGTTCTTGGTCAGATCGTAGGCATACACGTCACGCGGCGCCTGCGCCGATTCCGCCGAGAAGGCGAGCCGTCGGCCGGCCTTGTCGAAGGTTACGTTCACAATTCGCCCGTCGGGTATGCCGGGAGGCGATTGTTCCAATTTTCCGATCGTATCGAGAATGGTCAGTTTGCTGCGGCCGTCTTCGTTGGCTACGTACGCAACGTATCGACCGTCCGCACTAACATCGAAATCCTCAATGTCCCACGGTATCTTGTCCGTTAGCTTGCGAGATTCTTTCGAAACCGGATCCACGTAACGAAGCTGGGCGAACTCGCTGTCTTCGTCCGACGCCAGGTAGATGCCTCGGCCATCGGGGGCGAACTTGGCCGTCTTGATCCCTACTTTGTGTCCGCTGTCGTCTACCGGAGTGATAGTTCCAGTGTAGACATCCGCGATGTAAAGATAGCTCTCATTGATGGAGACGTACTTCCACAGGAGCAGCTTCCGGTCATCCGCGGACCAATCCAGCGGGTACCACGTATCTTGCTGGCCACCCGCAATGAGCCGTGGCGCATTCGTTGATCCGATATCGACGACGTAAACGTCGTAGCTGATACCGTCACGCTCATTTCCGTAGAAGGCGACCCGTTTGCCGTCATGCGACCAGATAGGGCTGCCATGCAGGAATTTGCCCTTGGTGAGCTGCTGGACATTCGAGCTGGATGAGTAGTAATAGAGTTGAGCATTCTCATCACCGCCCTGATCCTTCAGGAAGACGAATGCGCTGGCTTGTCCATTTGTGGGCGCAACGCGCGGGGCACGGGCCGCACTGACGGGGTCCGGGTAAAAGGTGAGCTGTTCGCGCATGCCGAGGGGCGTGGCGATGCGATGTATTTGTTCGACATCGCCGAACCTCGTCGCAACCAGCATCGCGCCATCAGGCAGCCAATCCAGGAAAGTCGCCTGCCGAGACTGTCGGTACAGTCCCAGGCGCTCGTCGAGTTGGGTGTCGCGCGGGGGGATGCTCTCGTAGATGAGGTTGCCGCGCTCCTGGCGCACCGGGGCTGGCTGTGCCTGGGTGGGAAGTCCCGCCAACGTGAGCACACTCATGGCCGCCGTGGCGGTCGCAGTCGCGAAGAGATTTGCTTTGGCCATCTGTCGGAAGGTATGAAATGGGTCTGAGGTTGCTATGTTGCCCGAAACGCTCCCGTCCATGAACCAGCAGTCTGTGAAGCCGAGAATTACTCGACATCCTGACGGAATTTTTGCCGTCGATGCCGACTATGTGCGCCCTGGATACGCCGCTGCGCACATCATCCAGCACCACGGGCGGGCCGCGTTCGTCGACACCGGGACGAATTACTCCGTGCCTCACCTGCTGGCAGCCCTGGATGAGCTGGGGATTCAGCGTGATGCAGTCGACTATGTGTTTCTCACGCACGTTCACATGGATCACGCCGGCGGAGCAGGCCTGCTCATTCAGCATCTGCCCAATGCACGCGTGCTCATTCATCCGCGCGGCGTGCCGCACATGGTAGATCCTTCGAAGCTGGTTGCTGCGTCACAGGCCGTGTATGGAGCTGATGAGTTCCGCAGGCTGTATGGTGACGTGCTGCCGGTTCCTCAGGACAGGATCGTCACTGTGCCCGACAACTATCGCTGTGATCTCGGCGGTCGCGAGCTGGAGCTGATTCATACACCGGGACATGCGTTGCATCATTACGTCATTGTTGATCGCAAGCATGGCGCAATTTTTTCCGGTGATACGTTTGGCGTTTCCTATCGTGCCCTCGACACCCCGCAAGGACCTTTCATCGTGCCGACGACCTCGCCCTCGCAGTTCGATCCTGAGCAGGCGATCCAATCCATCGATCGGATGATGTCGTATGCGCCCGAGTCCATTTATCTCATGCACTACAGCCGTGTGACAGGGACGCCGCGCCTCGCGGCCCTGCTGAAGTTGCAAATCCAGGAGTTTGTCCGGATCGCCCGGGAGAGTGAGGCGCAGCCGGACGCTCACAACGCGATCCGCGCGAGCATGATGAATTTGTGGTCGAAGTTGCTGCAGCAACAGGGAAGTACACTCAGCTCACAGGAGGTGTCCGACTGGTTGGCGGGCGACCTCGAGCTGAATGCGCAAGGTCTGGCGATCTGGCTGCAACGGCAACGGAAAGCAATGGAGTAAGGACATGAGTACATTCAAGGCGTTCCGGATTCACGAAGAAAACCAGAAGGTGGTGGCGCGCTTCGAGCAATTGAAGCTCGATGATCTCGCCGCGGGCGATGTGGTGGTACGGGTGAGTCATTCGGATATCAACTTCAAGGATGTGTTGGCTGCCACCGGCGCGGGCAAAATCCTGCGCCGTTACCCGCTGGTGGGTGGAATCGATTTTGCCGGTGTCGTGGAATCATCCGACGATTCCCGCTACTCCGTGGGCGATCCGGTGCTCGTGACGGGTTCCGGTTTGTCAGAAACCCACGACGGTGGTTACTCCGAGCTCGCCCGCGTGAAGGGCGAGTGGGTGATTCCGATGCCTCCGGGGTTGGATGCGGCCAGTGCCATGGCACTGGGCACGGCCGGCTTCACCGCCGCACTTGCAATTCATCGTATGGAGCGCAACGGCCAGACACCTGAACGCGGACCGATTGTGGTTACCGGTGCTTCGGGCGGAGTGGGCAGCATTGCAATCGACATGTTGTCCGGGCGGGGGTACGAAGTTGTTGCGGTGAGTGGCAAAGAGTCCTCGCATGAGTACCTGAAGGCGCTCGGGGCAAAAACCATCCTGGCCCGGCAGCAACTGGAAATGGGAACACGCGCACTCGAGTCGGTCCGCTTTGCCGGGGCCATTGATAACGTGGGCGGTGACACACTGGCGTGGCTGACGCGGGTGGTGGATTTCTGGGGCAATATTGCGAGCATTGGGCAGACAGGCGGTGCGAAACTGGAAACCACTGTCATGCCGTTTATTTTGCGCGGCATCAGCCTGCTCGGCATCAATTCGGCCGCGACACTGCGTCCGGTACGGCTCGAGGTGTGGAAGCGGATTGCCACCGACCTGAAACCGCGCCACCTGGACCGGATTGTCACCCGGACTATTTCCTTCGACGATCTCCCTGGCGCATTCGCGGCGTATCTCAACGGCAGTGTCACTGGCCGCACGGTTGTGAAAATCGCCCAGTGAAATTTTTGTGAAAATTTCAACGTGAAAAAAAGTACTCGCGGGTAGAAACGTTACCCGCGAGTTAGAATGGGTGACTTCAAGCGAGGTCACTGCCATGTCTGACGCCCCAGCTCCCAAAGCCAAGAAGTCCGTTGCGTTGTCCGGAATCACGGCCGGAAACACGGCCCTGTGTACGGTCGGACGCACAGGCAATGACCTTCACTACCGCGGCTATGACATTCTCGAGATCGCCAATACCTGCGAGTTCGAGGAAATTGCGTTCCTGCTCGTGCACGGCAAGCTGCCGACTCATTCAGAGCTCGACAGTTACAAGCTGAAGCTCAAGTCGCTGCGCGGCCTGTCCGCAGCCGTACGCGCCGCGCTCGAAACGCTGCCCGCCGCCGCGCATCCGATGGATGTATTGCGCACGGGCTGCTCGGTGTTGGGCTGCGTATTGCCGGAGAAGGATGACCACAACGTCGCCGGTGCACGCGAAATTGCCGATCAGCTCATCGCCTCTTTCGGCTCGATGCTCTGCTACTGGTATCACTACAGCCACAACGGCCAGCGCATCCATGTGGAGACCGAGGACGACTCGGTCGGGGGACACTTCCTGCACCTGCTGCACCGGCGCTCCCCCAGTCCCTCCTGGGTGCGCGCCATGCACACCTCGCTGATTCTGTACGCCGAGCACGAGTTCAATGCCTCCACCTTTGCCGCGCGCGTCATTGCCGGCACCGGTTCGGACATGCACTCCTGCATCACC
>JAFEDS010000040.1:0-3187 GCA_018241505.1 Pseudomonadota bacterium
ATCATCCGCCCTGCCGCCAACTACATTGGGCCGGAGAACCTGAAGTTTGTGCCCATTGATGACAGAACCTGATCGGGTTGGCGCAACTGCTGGCGCCAACCAGGGCTCTGCCGGCTTCGAGCACTGAGTAGATCGACTCGTAGTCGGTCGTTAGGGTGAGTTGGCCGGATGCATCGCGGCTGCCACTGAACATTGGCCGGAAAGCCACTGCCACCGGCTCGAGGATTGGATTGGGGTAATCGGCGACGCGGCCCACATAGACCTTTCCACTCTGGAGCGTCAAGGCAATGAAGGCGCCGTCGAGATATGATCGCAATAGAAGTCTATCGAGCGTGCTGAGCCCCCGGCTGAGAGCCCAATTGCGAGGTGTAACCCAATTCGCAAATATGCCGAATCCAATGCCGATGAGCAGAGAATAAATAGCGGTAACGATCCACTCCGCTCGACGCGAGCGCGACACCAACTCCAGTCCGCTCTCGACTTTCAATGCGGGGCTCACATATTCAATCAGCGCCGCGTCGAAACTCAGACAGGCGGGAGAGCACCAGTCAAACAGTTTTCGCAATCCCATGGCGAGTACGAACAGCACGCTTCCGCACAAGGCCGCTCGAAAATAGACGTGATGACCGTCAGCCCGCTTTGTGTCGAGCGCAGTAGCTCGCCAGCGGTAGGCGAAGCAATAACCGCCGAGCAGCGACAGCACAAATGCAGCGGCCAGGTCCACGGGATATCAGTGTCAGACGCGACGTCATTGCTGAGGGTTCTCTCCCGCTTGCTTTTTCTCCGCAGCCTCCCGCTCGGCGCGCCAGAATGCTTCAAGGCGTGCCCTTTCTTTAAGTTGCATGGCCATTATTTGGGGCCAGTCTTCGCGGCCAGCCGACCAACCTCCATTGACATTCACGCGAACTTCGGCCCCGCTCTTGGTATACACCGTGTAACTGGACGTAAAACCATCAAGAAACCACCTGATGAGCCATCTAATTCGTCGGCGCCATTTTTCTTGCATGACTCGTGCCCAACTGTCTGATCAAGCGAAGACAGCCTATCACGATGTTGGGATGTAGAGATCGCCACAAAATGGGCCATTTTGCCGAGAAATATCGCGCGGAAAAGACGTTTGATATACATAGCGTGCGCGGACGTTCGAAGGGGCGTCGGGATCCGACGTGCCTCCTAGACGTACGGAGTCAACGCATCAAAACAAAAAGCGGCCGGCTCTGGGGGGTACAGAGCCGGCCGCCGACGTGTGAAGCCAGTGCCAAGGCCTGAAAGAACCAGGCTCCGCGCAACAAATGCCGCGGGAAAACTATCCCACTCGCACCGGAACAAACAATCGCGTGTCCCCACGCTGTACCAACAGCGCAATGTGCGTCTTTGACTTCTCAACAGCCGTCTTCAGGTCGGCCACACTGGACACCGGCGCCCCGTTGGCGGCGACAACGATGTCTCCAGGCTGGAGGCCCGCGTTGAGGGCAGGTCCTTTTGCCTGCTCAACCAGCAGGCCGCCCTGTGTCTTCGCCTGCCGCTGTTCCTCGCTCGTCAGCGGCCGCACAGCCAACCCCAGTTTACCGCCGGCCTGGCCGTGATCCGTATTTGAAGCAGTCCGCTTGTCGTCCATGGCGGCGAGCTTGACACTCACGTCCTTGCTGGCGTGATTCCTCCAAAGCTCCAGTTTCACCGTGGTTCCAGGCTGGAGTGCCGCAATCTGCGCGGGCAACTCGTTTGACTGGTTCACGGTCTGGCCATTCAACTTGAGGATCACGTCGCCCGGCTCGACGCCGGCCTGCGCCGCGGCGCCGCCCTTTTCAACACTGGACACCAGCGCGCCTTCCGGATTCGGCAGACCAAACGAGTCCGCCAGGCCCTGGTCGACGTTCTGGATCACGACGCCCAGCTTGCCGCGCGTGACATGGCCATGGGTCTCGAGCTGAGTGCTGACGCCCATTGCAACATCGATCGGAATCGAGAAGGACACACCCTGGTAGCCACCGGAGCGGGTGTAGATCTGCGAGTTGATGCCTACAACTTCGCCGCGCATGTTGAACAACGGGCCACCCGAGTTACCGGGGTTGATCGGCACGTCGGTCTGGATGAACGGCACGTAGCCGGAGTCAGGCAGAGTGCGGCCCTTCGCGCTCACGATACCCGCGGTCACACTGTTCTCGAAGCCGAACGGCGCGCCGATCGCGACCACCCATTCGCCGACCTTCAGGTTGCGGGTGTCGCCGATTTTGACGGTGGGCAGGTTCTTCGCCGCAATCTTGATGACGGCGACGTCGCTCTTGGTATCCACGCCGATGACCTTCGCGGTGTATTCGCGACGGTCGGTCAGGCGCACCGTGACCTCGCTCGCGCCATTTACAACATGTGCGTTGGTCAGGATCGTGCCATCGGGGCTGACAATAAAGCCCGAGCCTTCACCGTGCATGGGTGCCTGCTGTGGAGGCTGCATCGGGAAGCCGCGGAAGAACGGCGCGAACGGGCTGTTCGGGCCGAAGGGGTTCTGGCCCTGAGGACCGGACTGCGAGTCTGAATCGTCATCGTCGGAATTCTGGTCATCCGGGCTGTAGGAAGTCGGCACCTTGGATACAACACTGATGTTGACGACAGCCGGGCCGTACTTCTGCACCATGGTGCTGAAATCGGGGAGCACGGCATTTGGGTTGCCGGTCGCCGGGGCCGGTACGACTGGCGCGGGCTGCGTGGCAGCGGGCGGAGTCGCGGGGGTGGCGCCGAAGGCGTGCAGGGCGCCGATGGGGGCTGCTACAGCGGCTGCTCCCAGCAACACGCCGAACAGTTGGTTTCTGACAAAGGTCCTCGGGGTCATGACGGGTCTCCGCTCAATGTAATTCGCGCACAGGCCGATTGGCTCTGCTGCGTATATTGAAGCGGGAGACTTAAGGGATCCTTAAGGCAATAAGGCTACCAAAATCAATCGCTTAGTGCGAAATACGCGCGCTCGCGGTGCTAGGATGCGTTGGCCAGAGCTGCAGCGGCATCCGCCGGGCGAGGACCTAGGCCGCACCGTCAGCGACAGCGGCCGGCGGGACATCGTCCACATCGCTGCGCACATCAGCCACCGGCGCCTTAACCATCGGCGCCTCCGTCAGCAGCGCGTCAGCGAGCTGCGCCTCAGCCAATCGTGCCTCAGCGGCCTGCGCGTCAGCCGCCTGCGCCATAGCTACCT
>JAFEDS010000040.1:3277-13211 GCA_018241505.1 Pseudomonadota bacterium
GGCCTGCGTCGCAGCCGCCTGCGCGTCAGCCACCCGCGTGATCTGCCACAGCCGCCACCGCCCCTGGCCATCGCTGGCCAACGCCACGCATTTGTCCAACATCCTGCCGCCATTGCCGGCGGCATGCGCTCGAGCAGTCTCCACCAACACCATCCGGCCTGCGTTGATATCGTCAAACACCGCCGCGGCCGCGGACTGGAGGTGCCAGCGGCCTTTCGCGACGCCCGACCAGTCTCCAACCGCCGAGCAACTCAACTGGATCCGCGCCTGCCCAATCTCATGCAACACCGTCCGGCCATCCACCGCCGGCCAGACCAACCCGCTGGCAACGCGCTCGTCCGGAGTAGCGGGCACATGACCCTTGGCAACTGTTTCGTCCTCACGCGATGCTGCCGCAATGGCCTCAGAAACAATCGACTTCCGCCGTCCACTGCTGACACGCGCTTTTACCGCCCGGGGCTCGGCGGCGTGCTCCTGGCCGCCCTCCTCATTCTTTTTCAACAGGTCGAGCAACTCTTGCGGCGTGTCGACTTGAGGCCGCATCACAGGAAGCTGCTGGGTCCGCATCTGCTCCCGCACCCGGTCCAAGGCGAGCCGCACGGCAAACACGAAAGCCTCGCGGATACCCTCACCCTTGCTGGCGACGGACTCAACGACGCCGACGCGCAGGCCCATTGACTCCAGCATGGAGCGGATCTGGTCGATTGGAATGGCGTGGGCGTGGTCGCGCTTGTTGGCCTGGAGCACCAGGCCCACCGGCGGCCCGGCTATCTGTTCCAACACGCGTGACAGGCCGCTCAGGTAGCCGCGATCGGAAATGAAGCCCGCGGGCGAGCTATCACCTACAAACACGATGGCATCCGCCGACTCGAGCAGCCGGTGGCGGCGCCGCGCCAGCATGGTCTGCCCGGGCACGCTGATGATCTGGCAGCGAATCCGGTGGCCTTCGAACTGTCCGCCGGTGTAGTCCAGCCAGTCGAAATAGAGAGTTCGCCCCCGCACGGTGGCGGGCGAATAGACGCGCGAGCCCAGGCCTCGGCCGAGAGCGCCGACGCTCGTACTCTTGCCGGCCATTGGTGCGCCATCGTAGACAACACGAATGACGACTGTGTCGTTTCGGGGGTCGAGTACAGCCATGGTCGGAGGGGTTCTGTTGCGGGGCAACGTACCCGTGCCGGATCAGATGGGGTGTGATCCGCTACGCAGAAACGCCACGGTGACTGAAAGCCCGTGTGTATTGCCATCCTCGCCCAGGACAATCTTCGCTCCATGGGCGTCGGCGATGGTTTTAACAATTGCCATGCCGAGCCCGCTGCCCGGCGGTGTAGTTCCCGGTGTGCGATAGAATCGATCGAAAACCCGCTGGCGTTCATCCGGCGGAATGCCCGGGCCGGTATCGACAACGCGCAACACCGCGCCCTGGCTGGTCCCTGGCTCAACAGAATCCTGCACTGAAACGTCCACCGTTCCGCCAACCGGCGTGTAGCGAACAGCGTTGTCGACGAGATTGCGAACCAGCGTACGCAGCGCTTCGGCCTCGCCGAGCACATAGGCCGGTTGGGAGGCGGAAATACCGAGGTCAATCTTCCGGGCATCCGCCAAAGGCACCATTTCAGCCACCACCTCGCGAGCCAGCTCATCAAGCCGCAACCGCTTGCGCAACACATCCACCCGCGGCTCCTGCCGAGCCAGCGAAAGCAACTGCTCAACGAGCCGGATAGCACGCTGGACGCCCGCGGATAGTTTCTCCATCGCATCGGCGCGTTCTGCTTCGTTCGTCGCGCCGGCGAGCATTCCCATCTGCAAGTGCAGAGCGGTCAGCGGCGTTCGCAGCTCGTGGGCGGCGTCGGCGAGGAATCCACGCTCCCGCTCCAACACGGCGCCGAGTCGTGTCAGGAGGTCGTTGAGCGCACCAACGAGTGGTTGGACCTCGCCCGGCAAATTGGCAGCGGGCAAGGGATCGAGTGCAGTGACCTTTCTGGATTTGACCAGCGAGGTCAACCGCCGGAGCGGCTCCAGCGAATGACCGACCGCAAACCAAATGAACAGCACCAGCATCGGCATCAACAACACGAAGGGGGTCAGCGTGCGCAGTGCCAGCTCGACCGCCTGGCGCTCGCGCACGCGCATGGGCTGTGCTACCTGGATGACTTTGGTCGGTGCCTGCACACCAAACATACGCCAGCGTCCTTCGCTGGTGGTCGCTGTTGAAAATCCCAGTGTCGTGATGGCAGGCAGCACCGCATGCGGACGCGACAGGTAGACCCGCACACCATCGAGGGTCCAGACCTGCACGACAAAATCGTAGTCGGCGGTCGTCTGCGGAATTTCCGGACTCAACAGGTACTCAACCGGCTGATCGCTGAGCAGCAGTGCGGTCTGGCGCAAGTGATAGTCGAAGAAAACGTCCGCTTCCACGAGAGCGTTGCGATAGACAAACCAGCCACCCACCGCGCCGACGAACAACACGCCACCGAGCAACCAGACGAGCAGCCGCGCGCGAACTGAATTCATGCGGGCCGGACCCGGTAGCCGACGCCGCGGACGTTGACGATGAAATCGGATCCCAACTTGCGCCTGAGGCCGTGTATGTGAACTTCCACCGCGTTGCTTTCTACTTCTTCACCCCAGCCGTATAGACGTTCTTCGATTTGCGCGCGTGACAGTATGTTCCCCGGGCGCTCCATCAGCAGATGCAACAGTGCAAATTCCTTCGGTGACAAGGTGACTTCGCGCCCTGCCTGCAGCACCCGGTGCGAGGCGGGATCGAGGCTGACACCCAGGTGCTCGACTTCCGGCACCGTGCGCCCCGATTTTCTGCGCAACAACGCCCTGATCCGGGCCGCGAGCTCATCCAGGTCGAATGGCTTGACGAGGTAGTCATCCGCTCCGGCGTCGAGGCCCTGCACACGATCGGAAACCGCATCGCGTGCGGTAATAATGAGTACCGGCAGCATCTCATGGCGTGCCCGCAGGGACTTCAGGAGTTGCAGGCCGTCCTTGCGCGGCAGGCCCAGGTCCAGCAACAGCAGGTCGAACGGTTCGGTGCGCAAAACCTGGTCGGCGGAGTCGCCATCCCGCACCCAGTCCACGGTGAAGCCATCCCGCCGCAGGCCCGTCCGCAGCGCTTCCCCGATCATGGCATCATCTTCTACGAGCAGCAGTCTCACGATAGGAGCCTTTTTTGACCGCAGACGAACGCCTGGTTCACGGCGCCGCGACTCTCGGCGTCGACCTTACCGGCGCGGACGCTGCACGGCTTCTGCGTTTGCTCGATGAGCTCGAGCGCTGGAACCGCACCTACAACCTGACGGCCATCCGCGACCGGGATGAGATGTTGACTCATCACCTGCTCGACAGTCTCTCCGTGCATCCCGATCTGTCGGGAACGACCGTGGCTGATGTTGGCACCGGGGCCGGTTTCCCCGGGTTGCCGCTGGCAGTGCTGAACCCGGAGCGGCGCTTTACGCTCGTGGATTCGAACGGCAAGAAGGTCCGCTTCGTTCAGCATGCGGCGCGCGAGCTCGGCCTGGCCAATGTTGAAGGGTTCCATGGGCGGGTGGAAACGATCCAGGGGCGCACTTTCGACACAGTTGTTGCCCGTGCGTTCGCCGCGCTGCCGGAGCTGGTGGCCAACATCGCGCCGCTGTGCGGCCCGCAAACCCGCGTGTTGGCCATGAAGGGCAAATGGCCCCAGGACGAAATTGACGGGTTGCCACCCGAATGGCACCAACAGGATTCGCGCGAGCTGACCATTCCAGGGTTGAATGAATCGCGATGTGTGGTGGTACTCAAGAAGGTCTAGCGGCCGGTCGTGTTGAGCGGCAGGGCCGTGGTTTCCTTCACAACCGCCATCGCAATGGATGAGTTCACTTCCTGCACCCCTGGGAATCTCGACAGGTGGTCCAGGAAGAACGCTTCGTACGCCTTGATGTCGCGGCACACAATCCGCAGCAGAAAGTCGGTCTCGCCCATCATGGTGTAGCACTCCAGGATTTCCGGGTGCTCGCGCACGGCCTGCTCGAATTTCAGGAGTGCGTCGCGCCCGTGGCCCCCGAGCCTCACGCGCGAGAACACCATGACGTTCAAGCCGACTTTCTCCCGGTCGAGGACCGCCACGCGGTTTTTCACCACACCCAGCTCCTGCAGGCGGCTGACCCGTCGCCAGCAGGTGGAAGGAGTCATCCCCACGCGTTCTGCCACCTCGGCCGCGGACAGATCGCCGTGCTCCTGCAGTACATCGAGGATTCTCAGGTCCCCCCGATCCAGCTCTACTTGCATCGTCCGTCTCACTTTGCGCCCGTTCGTGCGATGAATGGTTCACCAGTGTCGCCTGGAGAGCAACTTCTGCGATGCAGGCCCGCGCCGCGTACACTCTCCCCCCATGAAGAGGGTCATTGCGGTTGCGAATCAAAAGGGTGGTGTCGGGAAGACCACCACCTCGGTGAACCTGGCGGCCTCTCTGGCCGCCACCAAGCGGCGGGTACTGCTGATCGATATCGATCCGCAGGGAAATGCAACCATGGGCAGCGGCGTCGACAAGTCGCAGCTCGAGTCGAGCTCGTGCGATGTGGTGCTGGGCGACGTCGAAGTTGGCGCGGCGCTGGTTCGCGTCGATCCGGGCGGATTCGACCTGCTTCCCTCCAACCAGGACCTGACAGCGGCCGAAGTCCGTCTGCTCGCCATGATGGTCGGCCGCGAGATCCAGTTACGGAATGCAATTGCGCCGCTGCGCGAGTCCTACGACGTCATTCTCATCGACTGTCCGCCCGCCTTGAACATGCTGACAGTGAACTCACTGGTTGCGGCTGACAGCGTGCTGATTCCCATGCAGTGCGAGTACTACGCGCTGGAGGGGCTGTCCGCGCTCGTCAACACCATCGAGCAGATCCGCAGCGCCGCCAACGAGAGCCTGGAAATTGAAGGGATTCTGCGCACGATGTTCGATCCGCGTAACAACCTCGCCAACGAGGTCAGCGCGCAGTTGATCATGCATTTCGGTGACAAGGTGTTCCGGACGATCATTCCGCGGAACATCCGGCTCGCGGAGGCCCCCTCTTTCGGCAAGCCTGTGTTGTTTCACGACAAGGAGTCACGGGGGGCCCTGGCCTATCTGGCCCTCGCCGGTGAGATGATCCGCCGGGAAGAGGAACAGAGCCAGCAGAAGGCGGTGCCGGAAGAAGCCGGTGACGCTGAAGTCATCCCTAATTCGCTATGATCGGGGCATGATCAACAAAAAACCCACACTAGGCCGGGGGCTGGCGGACCTGCTGGGGCAAAGCACTTCACGTCCTGCGCCTGCATCGGTCAACTCGGGGCCTTCCGCAGCACCCGCGCCCGCAGCGGGCGGGGAAGATCTTGCGAAGCTGCCGCTCGACCTTCTGCAGCGCGGAAAGTATCAGCCGCGCGTCGACATGCGGCAGGAGACGCTTCAGGAGCTCGCCGATTCCATCAAGGCGCAGGGCGTCGTCCAGCCCATCGTCGTCCGACCCCTCGAAGGGTCCACGGGATCGTCACCGCGCTATGAAATCATCGCCGGCGAGCGCCGCTGGCGCGCCGCCCAGATTGCGGGCTTGAGTGAGATTCCAGCGGTCATCCGCCGGATTCCCGATGAGGCCGCGATTGCGGTGGCCCTCATTGAGAACATTCAGCGCGAAAACCTGAATCCCCTGGAAGAAGCCCGCGCCCTGGAGCGGTTGATCAATGAATTTGCGCTCACGCATCAGCAGGCCGCTGAAGCGGTGGGCCGATCCCGTGCCGGTGTGAGCAACTTGCTGCGCTTGCTGGAGCTGGCACCCGAGGTGGCCGAGCGCGTCGAGAGGCGCGAGATCGAAATGGGCCATGCGCGGGCCTTGCTAGCGCTGTCAAACCGCAAGCAGCAGATTGAAATTGCCGTGCTCATAGTCAAGAAGGGCTTGTCGGTACGCGAGACCGAGGCTCTCGTACGGCGGCTGCAGCAGACACCTGCGGCCAAGGCCGACTTGGAGTCCACGGGGGATCCCAACGTCAATCGTCTCGAGCAGGAGTTGGCCGAAAAGCTCGGTGCCAAGGTTGCGATCCAACATTCCACCGGTGGCAAAGGCAAGCTGGTGGTGAGTTACAACAGCCTCGACGAGCTCGACGGCATCCTCGCGCACATCCACTGACATAACTCGCCGCGCACGCCCCGCGGACCTCTTTTCTCGCGCGTAAGCCCTTGATTTTGGGTCAGAAGGACCCATTCCTGGAACAGTCAAACCGAGTCTGTGAGGGCCGGATGAACTGCTCGTCATACTATGTGGACTGCCGCGCGTGCGCTCTCTATAATCCGCCGGCTTTTTACCCGGGCCCCCTTTGCGGTGCTCGCCCCCAAGCGCGGGCTTTTGAGCCGCGGGCTCACAAAACGGGAATGCGGTGATCGCGATCGACCTGCCCAATCCGCGGCGGCTGGCTATCAGCGTCGTGCTGGGCCAGGTGGCCGTGACTGCGCTCTGCGCGGTTGTGAGCTGGGGAATTGCCGACTCACGCGCGGCGGTCTCCGCGCTGCTGGGTGGCGGGATCAGCAGCATCGCGAGTCTCGCGATGGCGTACGTGGGGTTTGGGAAGGAAGCCGTCACGGATCCGCACCGCGCGGTGCGCGCGTTCTTCGCGGGCGAAGCGGCCAAGGTCGCTGTCGTGATTGTGCTGTTTATAGTGGTGTTGAAGACGATGAAGGTAGTGCCGCTGGCCATGCTCGGCTCGTACGTCGCGACCTTTGCCGTGTTCTGGGTGTTCCTGGCAAACGGTATGAAGAGTTAGAAGCTAAATGGCAGCAGAACAACCCTCGAGCGCAAACGAGTACATTCTCCACCACCTGACGTTCCTGCAGAACAAGAACCCGCAGGGCATCGTCGACTGGTCTGTCATCCATTGGGACAGCGTGTTCTTTTCGGTGCTGCTGGCTGTGCTGTTCGGCGGCTCCTTCTACCTGGCCGCGCGCAATGCCCGCTCGAACAACGGTGTGCCGAGCAAATTCCAGAACTTCATTGAGCTGCTGATTGAGCAAGTGAACGAGCAGGTCGAAGGCGCCTTCTCACATAAGGCCAGCGCGCTCATTGCCCCGCTCGGACTGACCATCTTTTGTTGGATATTGCTGTTCAATGCCATGGACGTCCTGCCGGTGGACCTGCTGCCGGTAATCGCTCACGGTGCCGGGTTCGAGCACCTTAAGGTGGTTCCCAGCACGGATCTGAACGTGACTTTCGCGTTGTCACTCACCGTGTTCTTTCTGATCATCTACTACAGCATCAAGATGAAGGGCCTCGGCGGGTTCATCGGTGAGTTCACACTGCAGCCCTTCAGCGCCAAGAACCCCATTGTCAAAGTGCTGCTGATCCCGGCCAACCTCATTCTCGAAGTCGTCCCATTCATCGCGCGCCCCATTTCGTTGTCGCTGCGTCTGTACGGCAACCTGTTCGCCGGCGAGATGATCTTTCTGCTGCTCGCGGCGCTGACGCTCGCGGGCATCGGCCAGCTTTCACACGCCGGCGGCTGGGCTCTGCTGATCGTGCAGTTCCTGCTGGCGTTGGTCTGGGCGATCTTCCACCTGCTGGTGATCACGCTGCAGGCGTTCATTTTCATGGTTCTCACCATCGTCTACCTGGCGATGGCACACGAGCACCACTAGTTTTTCGAGTCAGGTTTTTTCAGGAGGGTTTGAAGTGGAAAATGTTGCACATGTCCAGGCCATGACCGTACTGGCCGTCGGAATCATCTTCGGCATGGGTGCGCTGGGCACCGCCATCGGCTTCGGTATTCTCGGTGGCCGCTTCCTCGAAGGCTCCGCGCGCCAGCCCGAGCTGACCGGAATGCTGCAGACGAAGATGTTCATTGTCGCGGCGCTCGTCGACGCGGTGGCCATGATCGGTATCGGTTTCGCGCTGTTCTTCACGTTCGCGAATCCGTTCCTCGCCGGGCTCAAGTAAACAGGCCGACCCCCCAGCCGGGAGGCATAGATAGATGAATATCAATCTAACGCTCGTCGTCCAGATGATCGTGTTCGTCGTGCTCATCTGGTTCACGATGAAGTTCGTGTGGCCGATGATCCTCGGTCCCATGGAAGAGCGCGAGAAGCGGATCGCAGCGGGTCTTGCCGCGGCCGACAAGGGACAGAACGAGCTGGCCCAGTCGCGCGACCGCGCCGATGCCATCATCCGTGAAGCCCGTGAGCGCGCCACCCAGATCGTCGAGCAGGCGCAGCGTCAGGCCAATGACCTGGTTGAACAGGCCAAGGGCAGCGCGAGCTCCGAGGGTGCACGCCTCGTCGCAGCGGCCAAGCAGCAGATCGAGTTGGAAACCTCGCACGCACGCGAAGCGTTGCGCCGCGAAGTGGCCACCATCGCTGTCAGCGCCGCATCCAAAGTGCTGGAGCGCGAGATCGATCAGCGCACGCACGCGGATCTGCTCGACAAGCTGGCGACCCAGATCTAGGACGGCCCATGGCTGATAAAACAACCATTGCACGACCGTATGCCCGAGCGGCGTTTGAAGAGGCGCAGGCCCACAAACATCTCGGCCCATGGTCGGAGTCGTTGCATCGGGCTGCTGCTGTCATCCAGGACGAGCGTGTACAGAACCTGCTGGGCAATCCGGCCGTCACCAACGACGAGCTGGCGAAGTTCGTAGTCGATCTCGCCGGCCCGCAACTCAATGAGCAAGGCCGCAACTTCGTCCAAACGCTCGCGGAGAACCGGCGTCTCGCCTACCTCCCCGAGATATCGACTCTGTTTGACGAGCTGAAGGACGAAGCGGAAGGCGTGGTCGATGTGACGGTCACCTCCGCGGCACCGCTTGCGGATGGTCAGCGCGACTCACTGGCGTCTGCTTTGCAGCGCCGTTTGAAGCGGCAGGTCCGTTTGCATTGTGAAACCGACCCGTCGCTGCTGGGTGGCGCGGTGTTGCGTGCCGGGGATCTGGTCATCGATGGCTCCCTACGCTCGCGGCTGAACCGCATTGCGTACGAGCTCGCTGCTTAAAAATTTCGTAACAGGACAACTTTATGGCGATCAAGGCAACCGAGATCAGCGATCTGATCAAACAGCGGATCGAGAGCTTCAAAGGCGTCACGGAAGCCCGCAACATCGGCACGATCGTATCGGTCACCGATGGCATCACCCGCATCCACGGCCTGGCCGATGTGCGTTATGGTGAGATGCTCGAGTTCCCGGGCAACACCTTCGGACTGGCGCTGAACCTCGAGCAGGACTCGGTCGGCGCGGTTGTGTTGGGTGACTACAAGCACCTGTCGGAAGGTGACACGGTCAAGACCACGGGCCGCATCCTCGAAGTGCCGGTGGGTCCCGAGCTGCTCGGTCGCGTGGTTGACGCGCTGGGTCGTCCGATCGACGGCAAGGGCCCGGTCACCGCGAAGAAGACAGCGCCCATTGAGCGCGTCGCCCCGGGCGTTATTTATCGTAAGTCGGTCAGCCAGCCGGTGCAGACGGGCTACAAGGCCATCGACTCGATGGTCCCGATCGGACGTGGACAACGCGAGCTGATCATCGGCGACCGCCAGACCGGTAAGACCGCCGTGGCCGTCGACACGATCATCAACCAGAAATCCTCCGGCATTAAGTGCGTCTACGTGGCGATCGGCCAGAAGCAGTCGACGATTGCCAACGTCGTGCGCAAGTTGGAAGAACACGGCGCCCTCGCCCACACAATCGTGGTCGCGGCCTCCGCTTCCGACCCGGCCGCCCTGCAGTACATCTCAGCGTACGCGGGCGTGACGATGGGCGAGTACTTCATGGACAACGGTGAAGACGCTCTGATCATTTACGACGATCTGTCCAAGCAGGCCGTTGCGTACCGTCAGATTTCTCTGCTGCTGCGCCGCCCGCCGGGCCGCGAAGCCATCCCCGGCGACGTGTTCTATCTCCACAGCCGCCTGCTCGAGCGTGCCGCGCGAGTCAACGCC
>JAFEDS010000041.1 GCA_018241505.1 Pseudomonadota bacterium
CAGTTGCCCTGGGTCTGAAGCACCAGCGGCAGCGCCAGAAGGGCGACCGCGGCGATCAGGAAGACGATGAGGTTCTTGCTGTTCTTCATGTGCGTCTCCAGTTCAGGCACGGTCCGCCACGCGCTCGCCCAGCAGGCCCGAAGGCCGGATGGTCAAGGTGATGATCAGGATGATGAAGGCGAAGATGTCGCTGTGCTGGCTGCCGAGCACGCCGCCGGTGGCGTCGCTCAGGTAGCCCGCGCCGACCGCCTCGATGATGCCCAGCAGGATGCCGCCAACCACCGCGCCGGCTAGGTTGCCGATACCGCCGAACACTGCCGCCGTGAAGGCCTTGAGGCCGGGGATGAAGCCCATGGCGTGTTGCGCGATGCCGTAGTTGGAAGCGTACATCACGCCGGCGATGGCGGCGAGCACGGCACCGATGATGAAGGTGGCCGAAATCACCATGTCGGGGCGGATGCCCATGAGCGCGGCGACGCGCGGGCTCTCGGCGGTGGCGCGCATCGCGCGGCCGAGCTTGGTGTAGTTGACGAGCCAGGTCAGCACCGAGAGCGACACGGCCGTCAAGCCGAGGACCATGATCTGCGTTGGCGTGATGGCCGCGCCGGCGATATGGATCGGGTCGTTGGGCAACAGCGTAGGATACGCCTTGTTGGTCGGGCGCCAGATGATCATCGCAATCGTCTGCACCAGCATGGACACGCCGATCGCGGTGATCAGCGGTGCCAGCTTGGGACTGTTGCGCAGCGGGCGATATGCGATCTTCTCGATCACGAAATTGAGCATGGCGGCCACCACGCAGGCGATGATGAGGGCGAGAATCAGGATCCACCAGCCGGGCGCGCCGGGCATGGCGGCCTGCATCCAGCCGATGATGGTCCAGCTGGTGAGCGCGCCCACCATGAGGACCTCGCCATGCGCGAAGTTGATCAGGTTGATGATGCCGTACACCATGGTGTAGCCCAAGGCTACCAAGGCGTACATACTCCCAAGAACCAGACCATTGATGAGCTGCTGCAGCAATATTTCCATAAGAAACTCCTTTTGTTTTGCACTCTGTGCCGATGCACGCTTTGCCAACCGACGCACCAGATTGGCTATTCGTCAATGTTCAGGCTCTAGGGTGCCCATCCGTCTTTGTGTATTGCGGCCTACCGGAGCAACAGTCACAGCGCGCATGGCGGTTATCTGCAACTCGTCCACGCATTCGACGGACCATACGTGTCCGCCCGCAGCCCAGCAAGTGTGGTGCGCCAAGCAGCTATGTTCTTATCCGGACGGCAATGGAAGCGTCGCAATGCGCACCCGAACCGCGCCATCAGCCACTTAAAGACGACCAAGTTGAGCAGGCAGTCGCTTCTTTCCGGGTCTTGGATTTGTGGTGTATTCATAAGTACAACAACTTCTAGTGCCGACCACTAGTGCTTGATCGGGCTTCTCACGAAGGTTGAAGCCGCTTTCCTTGACTTGCCGTCGTCAGGCGATCGCGTGGGTTAGGTGAACCGGCGAGGCGAGAAAGGCGCTGGATCAATGTATGGAGCGACGCCGAGGATCAACTCCGCAAGTAACCGGCCCGAAGCTGGGCCAAGGGTGAGTCCTTGGTGGCCGTGCCCCAAATTGAACCAGAGGCCGTTGTGCCTCGGGGCAGCTCCAATGATCGGCTTCATGTCCACAGTGCAAGGGCGGGCACCAAGCCACGGCTGCGGATCAACCGGATCCCCGATATCGATAAGTTCATTCGCTGTGCGTTCTGCGACCGCCAACTGGACCGGCGTCGGGGGCGCCGCCGCAGCCGCAAACTCGGCGCCAGTTAGCAGCCGCAACCCTCGTGACATCGGCGCCATCATGACACCATGCTCTGCATCCAAAGTCGGAATTTTCAGTCTTGCACCGCCGTCGTAGTGGCGGTGGTAGCCACGCTTCACGAAGATGGGCAGCCTATAGCCAAGACGCGACAATACGGTTGTCGCCCAAGGCCCCAACGCAACTACCGCCGACGGCGCTTCCGCGATTCCATGGTCTGTCTTTACCGCCCAGCCTTGACCAGTACTGCGTAGACTGCAGGCGTCCCCTAAGGCGAGACGGCCACCGTTGGCCAAAAAGAGCTTGGTATAGCGCCCGACCAACGCGCCCGGATCCGAAACGGTCCAGGCGTCCAACCAGTGAATGGCTCCTTGAAGAAGATCGGTGCGCAAGGCGTCTAGTCGTGCACGCATCCCGTCACGGCCGAGCACGTCTACGTTTAACCCAAACCCAGTTGCCCTGGCCTGGGACTCGGATGCGGCGGCTTCGAACGCCTTGTTCGAACGGAATGCTTGCACCCATCCATCCTTTTTCACCAAGTCAGACGCTCCTGACATCTCAATCCATGTGACATGCTCGGTGATGCTCTGCTCGATCAGGGTAGCGTAGCTTCGCGCAATTGCTGCGTGACGCTCAGGCTCTGAATGCCAGCGATAGCGCCAAAGCGGTCCAACAAGCGACGGCAGTGCGCCGAGATGATAGTGAACGTCGTTACCCTGCCTAAGAGCCACCTCCACGACTTTTCCCCAATTTCGAGGGAACGCGTAAGGAACAACGGCCTCCCGCTGAATCAGACCGGCGTTGCCAAACGACGTCTCCTTTCCCGGGCCTTGTCGGTCCACAAGCAAAACCTGCAACCCGTGCGCTTGCAGAGCAAGCGCAGTCGACACCCCCACTATCCCTGCACCCAGCACAAGGCACTGGGCATCTCCGTTCGCCTTCATATCAATCGAGCTCACAATGGAACTCACTCCTAACACGCAGCATGTGCTTCATTTCAGTCGGGAAAAAATGATTGATCTTCGGATGATCACTTGACACAAATGTGTGTGGGCGCAATGAGGTCTTGCTCTTGTCCGGCATTAATCGAGCGGCGTCTTCACACCTGCTTTGAACGTGTAGAGAGTGACAGTCGGGTTCGACAGATCACCGCGCGCATCAAAGGCGACACGCGTCGTCACGCCGCTGTACAAGGACTTTGTCAGCTGTGGCAGATATTTTTCGGGATTGGCCGAACCAGCGCGAACCATTGCGTCGGCGATCACCATGACGGCGTCATAGGTGTACGGCGAAAAGAGGACGTAGTCTCCCTGGAATCTTTCATCGTAGCGGCGCTTCCAGGCGGCACCACCAGGCATCTTCGCCAAGGACGCACCGCCCTCTGCGCACAAAACGTTTCCAAGCGATGGAACATTTCCGGAGAGCTCACCTAGCTTTGTCGTGCAGATGCCGTCGCCACCAAGCAGACGCACATTAGTCAAGCCGAGCTGATGCATCTGGCGCAGCATAGGACCGCCCTGCCCGTCAGCACCTCCGAAGAAGATGGCCTGAACGTTCTGAGACTTGATCCTTGTGAGGATCGCCATGAAGTCCGTCGCCTTATCGGATGTGTACTCCTCTACGGCGATCTTCATGCCATTCGCCTTAGCCCGAGCGCTGAAGACGCTTGCAATGCCCTGTCCATACGCCGTCCGGTCATCGACCACTGCAACACGCTCAATCCCCAACTTCTTCGCCTGGTCTGCGACTGCTGCTGCAAGGGCGTCGTCGTTCGCAAGGATCCGGAACGTGGTCTTGTATCCCAACTGCGTAAGCTTTGGATTCGTGGCACCCGAGGAGATAAAGGGAATGCCGCAGTCGTCATAGATGCGGGCGGCGGGAATTGCGGTGCCGGAGTTGATGTGACCTACCACCGCAGCCACCTTGCTGTCACACAGCTTCTGTGCGGCCGCCGTGCCCTGGCGGGGGTCGGCTGCGTCGTCTTCTGCGTCCAAGACGAATTTCACAACCTTGCCGTCAATCTTCAATGCTTTGGCATTGAGATCATCGATGGCCATGACGGCAGCATTCCTCGCGTCTTTTCCGTAGTGGGCTAGCCCACCCGATAGCGGGCCGACCTGGCCGATGTGCACCGTTACTGTGGACTGAGCAGAGGCCAAGAGCGTCGACGCACCTAAGGCAAGCGCGATAGCAGCGGATTTCATTTGATTAACTTCCTTCATATCGACGGTTGATGACAGGTTGAGGAGAAGACTTCAGAACACTGAAGCCGGGCTAGACATTCTCGGATATGAGAATTCTCTCATGCGAGAATAGTGCCCACACCTGTGGAAAACCCTTACTTGATGCAATCAGCAGATATCTCTGAAGAAGTTGGGCCGTCCAACCGAGTTGCACTGGGCTACCGGCTACGCAGTCTTAGAAAACAACAGGGCTGCACGTTGAAGGAACTGGCGGGACGGTCTGGCGTGGCGCTTTCGACGCTGTCGAAAATCGAGCTCGGGCAGGTGGCCGCGAGCTACGAAAAGCTTTTGAACCTCGCCAGAGCCCTCGACATCGACATCTCGGACTTGTTCGAAGCTCGAGATAGGGAGGTCGCGCCACTCACAACGTCGCCCGTCGTTCGGAGCACCCTCGATGCTGTACCGCGCTATGACGGCGAGGAATATGACTACCAGGTCCTTGCGGGCAACTTCCCACGTCGGCGCATGACACCCGTGCACGCCCGAATCGTGGTGCGCGCCGGACAGGCGGCGCCCAAATTCGTGCGCCATCCAGGCCAGGAGTTTGTGATGGTCTTGACCGGCTCTGTCCAGATCGCGTTTGAGACAGGCCCATCCCTCGAATTGGGCCCCACTGACTCCGCCTATTTCGACAGTTCGGTCGGTCACGCCTATGGATCAGTTGGCCGCGAACCCGCAACCGTGGTGATTGTCATGACTGGTCTGGACGGAAAACCCGCATCATCGGACCACCCGCCGCTGGCGCCCGGCTGAGGGTTTTGTCAATGAATACGAAGGACCTCCTTGTCCAGGCAGCCGCCATCGGTGCCACTATGGCGCGGCGGCATTTTTCCGTCACTCAAAGGAAGTCTCATGAACACGATCGCACGAGTAGGTGTTGACCTGGCCAAGCAGATTTTTCAGGTACACGCAGTTGACGAGTCAGGCAAGGTGATCACGAACCGAGCGGTGGCACGTGGCAAGTTTGCCGAGTGGTGCGCGCAACTTCCTGCTGGCTGCCTCGTCGCAATCGTGAAGGAGAGTGATCCAAACCGTGGGAGGTCTCACGCGACCTGACGGGCCTGAGAAGCGTTCGCGCATGGCACCTTGGAAAGCGCCGCCAAGTGCTTTGGCGTCAGTTCACCGTTCAGCGCAGCGACACGAACCTGAACGAGATGGTGTGCGCCCTCATTGGTCCAGCGCATCTGCTGTTTCTTGGCCATTCGGTGACTCACCAACAGATTCACCGCCGACTCTGCAATGCTGCTGCTGATGGGCAGGCCCTTGCGGTACCTGGCGCCGTAGTTGACCAATGTCGATTCGTTGTTGTCGATGTAGAAATACAGCCGGCGCAGGTTCCACCACAGGGTCGAGTCCTCGTGCTCGGGTCTGGCCAACAGCTCTTCGTCGATGTCCTTGATCCTGGCTACAGCTTGGCGGCCCTTGCCGTGCCAGACGAGCCACTGGGCCCTGCGCAGCCAATCACGCACCCTGTCTCGCTCATGCGGCTCGACGTGCTTGCTGCCCCAAACAGAATTCTCCGCTGCCTTGAACTTCATCGCTATGTGAAACCAGTCCAGAATGCGACCTCTTGCCAGTGCGCTGCCCTGCACGGCCTTGACGAACTCACCAGCATCGTCACTGATCACGGTGACACGCTCGTCGGGCTGGACGCCACCAGCACGCAAGAACTGATCAAGCCTATCGGCCGCTGAGGCAACCTCTTTGTGCACGTAGCCGTACAACCGCGCTGGCCGGCTCGCGAATGTTGCTCGGCCGGCGACGATATTCACGTGGTGGGACCAGACCTGCTTCATCCGCATGCAATGAAGTTGCTCCTCGGCATGCTGCGCCAGTCGGATTTTCGGGCTGACATAGAGGGTCAGCCAGGCGGAATCGACGGCGACGCAGGCGACGTCCTTTGACTCGCGCGACTCATGGCCGGTGTTGTCGCGATTGCGGTGCTGAGCTATGTCGTGCTGGACCAAGTGGTCGAGACGTTGACCGACAGCTTGGATACGCCGTCTTGTCGTACCAAAAGATATCCCCTGGTTCAGCGGCAAGACCTCCTTCAGCAGCGAGTTGGCCTGTCGGTACGGCAGGTGGGCCGCCCATTTGGCCTGAAGACACTCGAGCTCCAGTGTTGTGCGGCGAGTGAGAACCTTGCTCAGAGGACTGAAGGTCTGCCGTCGGCCATGCGTGCAGCATTGGCACGTCCACCAACGCGGGCTCGGCACTGCCAACTTGCCGAAGACTGAGCGAACGACGATGGACCGAGTGTCCTTGTGGGCAAGTGCCTGGCCACATCGACGGCACCTCGAGTTCTCCTCTAACCACCGCAGTGCTTGCTGCGACACCAATCTGGACTGCACCTGACCAAGTAAATCCTGTCCCTCCGCCAATTTCAACCCAAGGTCGGCGAGACTCCCATCCCTGCGCACAATCTCACCGACGATGATCGGCGGGGCGAAACCGCCGTCAGAATCCTCGAACCGGGCTTCGATGATCAACTTCATGGCGGTCCTCCGGGTACTTGCGACTCCTACAGCCTACCGTTTTGGCCAACCCCACGCGAGTTCACCCATCTGGTGGCCTCCCACAGTTTGGATCACTCTC
>JAFEDS010000042.1 GCA_018241505.1 Pseudomonadota bacterium
GCTCGAATTTTTCCTTAGCCATTTTTCAATACCCTATAAGATCAAAATTATTTCTTGGCAATGATCGCTTCAGCGACGCTTTTCGGCGCCTCGGAGTAATGCTTGAACTCCATCGAGTAGGTCGCGCGTCCCTGCGACATTGAGCGCAAATCGGTGGAATAGCCGAACATCTCGGCCAGCGGCACCTCGGCCTTGACCAGCTTGACCCCGGCGGCATCTTCCATGCCCTGGATGATGCCGCGGCGACGGTTCAGGTCACCCATGACGTCACCCATGTAGTCTTCCGGCGTCTCCACTTCGACTGCCATCATTGGCTCCAGCAGGACCGGGCTCGCCTTGCGCATCCCGTCCTTGAAAGCCAGAATCGCTGCCAGCTTGAACGCCAATTCCGACGAGTCGACGTCATGGTAGGAGCCGTCGAACAGCGTGACCTTGACATCCACCACCGGGAAGCCGGCCAGCACGCCGTTGTTCAGCGCTTCTCTCAGGCCCTTCTCGACCGCAGGGATGAATTCGCGCGGGACCGTACCGCCCTTGATGGCATCAATGAATTCAAAGCCCTTGCCAGCCTCGTTCGGCCCCATCTTGATCCAGACGTGACCGTACTGACCCTTACCACCCGACTGCTTGGCATGTTTGCCTTCCTGCTCGACTTCCTTGCGGATCGCCTCACGGTAGGCCACCTGCGGCGCGCCAACGTTGGCCTCGACGCCGAACTCGCGCTTCATGCGATCCACCAGAATTTCGAGGTGAAGTTCGCCCATGCCCGAAATGATGGTCTGGCCAGATTCTTCATCCGTGCGCACGCGGAACGACGGGTCTTCCTGCGCCAGACGACCCAGCGCGATACCCATTTTTTCTTGGTCAGCCTTGGTTTTCGGCTCGACCGCAACGTGAATCACCGGCTCAGGGAACTCCATGCGCTCCAGCGTGATCGGGCTGGCCACATCACACAGCGTATCGCCCGTGGTCACATCCTTCAAACCCACCGCCGCCGCGATGTCGCCCGCGCGCACTTCCTTGATTTCTTCGCGCTGATTGGCGTGCATCTGCAGGATGCGGCCGATCCGCTCCTTACGCCCCTTGACCGGGTTGTAAATCGTGTCGCCGGAATTCACCACACCGGAATAGACGCGGAAGAAAATCAACTGGCCCACATAGGGGTCGGTCGCGACCTTGAATGCCAGCGCCGAGAATTTTTCGTCGTCCGCCGCACGACGCTCACCCTGCTCACCGTTGTCGAGTTCACCCTTGACAGGCGGAATATCGGTTGGCGCAGGCATCAACTCGACCACTTTGTCGAGCATGGCTTGAACGCCTTTGTTCTTGAACGCGGTACCGCACATCATCGGCACGATTTCGCTGGCAATAGTGCGCGCACGCAAACCCGCAAGGATGTCAGCCTCGGAGAGATCACCCTCCTCGAGGTATTTGTTCATCAACTCTTCGGACGACTCCGCAGCCGCCTCGACCATGGTCTCGCGCCATTTCTTGCTGACCTCAACCAGATCGGCCGGGATGTCGCGCAGGTCAAATTTCATGCCCTGGCTGGCCTCATCCCAATAGACCGCCTTCATCTTGATCAGGTCAACCACGCCCTCGAACTTGTCTTCCGCCCCGATCGGCACTTGCACCGGAACCGGGTTGGCCTTCAGGCGCGAGCGCATCTGCTCATAGACCTTGAAGAAGTCGGCGCCGGAACGATCCATCTTGTTGACGAAGGCCAGACGCGGCACGCCGTACTTGTTGGCCTGGCGCCACACGGTTTCGGACTGCGGCTGCACACCACCCACCGCACAGTAGACCATGCACGCGCCGTCCAGCACGCGCATAGAGCGCTCGACCTCGATCGTGAAGTCGACGTGCCCCGGGGTGTCGATGATGTTGATGCGATGCTCGGGGAATTTGCCATCCATCCCCTTCCAGAAGCAGGTCGTCGCAGCAGAGGTAATGGTGATGCCACGCTCCTGCTCCTGCTCCATCCAGTCCATGGTGGCCGCGCCGTCATGGACTTCGCCGATTTTGTGCGACACACCCGTGTAGAACAGGATGCGCTCGGTGGTGGTGGTCTTGCCGGCGTCAATATGGGCCGAAATGCCGATATTGCGATAGCGCTCAATGGGAGTCGTGCGTGCCACTTTAGTTACCTGCCAATCAATACGTTGGGTTTAGAAGCGGAAATGCGAGAAGGCCTTGTTGGCCTCAGCCATACGGTGCACTTCTTCGCGCTTCTTCACTGCGCCGCCACGACCCTCGGCCGCATCCAGCAACTCGCCCGCCAGACGGGCGCCCATGGACTTCTCGCCGCGCTTGCGTGCCGCATCCTTCAGCCAACGCATTGCCAGCGCAGTACGACGGCTCGAGCGCACTTCGACCGGGACTTGGTAGTTGGCGCCGCCGACGCGACGACTCTTCACCTCGACCAGCGGACGAGCATTGTTCAGCGCCGTGCTGAACACTTCCAGCGGATCCTTGCCGGACTTGCTGGTGATCTGCTCGAAGGCGCCATAGACAATGCGCTCGGCGACCGACTTCTTGCCGCTGGACATGACGACGTTCATGAATTTCGAAACTTCCTGATTACCGAATTTCGGATCAGGCAGGATTTCACGCTTGGGGACTTCGCGACGACGGGGCATTTTCCTGTCTCTCTATCTAGTTAAGCTTGCTGGCCAATTAGGCTTTGGGGGACGCCAAGTTCAATCACGCCTTCTTGGGGCGTTTAGCACCATACTTCGAGCGCGACTGCTTGCGATCCTTCACGCCAGCCGTATCCAGGCTGCCGCGCACCGTGTGGTAACGCACACCCGGCAAATCCTTGACGCGGCCGCCGCGCACCAGCACAACCGAGTGCTCCTGCAGGTTATGGCCTTCACCACCAATGTAGCTGATGACCTCGAAGCCGCTGGTGAGCTTGACCTTGCA
>JAFEDS010000043.1 GCA_018241505.1 Pseudomonadota bacterium
GCAAGCGGTGCGACGCAAACCAGCGCTCCGGCAACCACGAACGACATCAAATGCGCGCGTTTCATGTTCTCCTCCTCCTTGATTGCTCCGGGTGCGTCTCCGCAACCCGCCGTGGAACCATCGCTTGATGGGGACACCAGTGAACGCCTGCACGAGGCGCGGGTCAAGGAACGCGAGATGACCGTTCAGGCTCTCTGAACATTGCGCGCCGCGATGCACGTCGGCTCGAATATGGCACCGCGGTACATTTGCTCAGTTTGGGGAACCCGAGCCGCCACGCAGTACACGCACTCTTGCTAATCGACGCGGAGCTTGCGGGCGACAATGCGGGTGCACGAAATTGATCGATGCCTCGTCGCCGCACGCGGGCCAACGGGCTACTGGCCGCCCTCAAACTGCAGGCTGTAGACCGTCGCGGTGAGATTCTTTCGTTGGGTGGCGATGCCGACCAACTGCGCGCCGTAGCCCTTGACGAGGGATGTGTCGATGGCAGGCTCAAGGCCGTCGCTGCCGAGGAAGTTGTATACCGTCCGCTTGACACCGTCCGGCGTCACCACAAACACCAATCCGCAGGTTTGGTAGCGCTTGCAATACTTTGCATTGGTCGAGAAGGTCGAAGCCGTGCCATACAATCCGCCCCCCTGCGGATTGCGATAAAGACTTCCCTGCGGAAAGATACCGTCGTTGCCACCCTTGAAGGCATACAGCACGCTGTACGCCCCGCCCGGCGCGAGCTTGTACACCACGCCGCAGCCGCCGCGATTCCCCAACCAAGGGGGGATCGCAGGACAGAGGTTGTCGGGATTCACGCCACCGTTACGGGTGGTGCCGTAGAGATTGCCCGCCGCGTCGCCCACCAGCCCGGCCGTGGGAGTGAGGCCGCCGGCGAGGCCGCCGAACACATGTAGCCGGGTATAGGTGCCGTCCGGAGCGATTCGGAATACCGCGCCGCAACTGACGTCCGGAAGGGTTAGGCATGCGGCGGCATTCAGAGGCGCGAAATCGCCCGTGGTGCCGTACAGATTGCCGGCGCGATCCCGTACCAAGGTCCCGTTCGGGTAGGCCCCGTCGGCACCGCCGGTGAAGGCGTGCAGGACGGTATAACTGCCATCCGGCGCCAGCCGGAACACGACACCACAGCCGTTACTGTTGAAGCAGCTCGTATCGCCACCCAGCACCGTGGCGCCATACAGATTGCCGCCCGGATCGCGCGTCAACTGCCCGGTCGGCCCGTTACCCATAGTCCCCGAGGCGAAAGCGTACAGCACCGTCTGCCGGCCGTCCGGGGTTACTTCATAGATCACTCCACACGAGCCGCTAAAGCACCCCGGATTGCCCCCCTGCTGGGCGATCCCGTACAAGTTGCCCTGCGCGTCCGCAATCACGCCGCCCGGCATGCCGCCGTCCGCGCCGCCGGTGAAATTGTAGAGCGTGGTCTGGCTGCCATCCGGTGCCAGCTTGAACACCACGCCGGCGTCGAAGGCGCCACCGATGGCGAGAGTGCCAACATAGCCGCCATCGCCGGACGGAATCACGGAGGGGCCGACAAGACCGCTGGAGGGCTCATCAAAGGCATGGAGCACATTGAACGTAGGCCGCATCAGCGGCGCGGCCGCCTGCGCTTGTGCCGTAACCAACAAACTCGAAACCAGCGCGACGGTGCCCGTCAGCCAACCGGCCAGTATGAGGATTCGACGATTCATGGACATGGTGCACTCCCCTTGGTATGGAACAACGAATAAATAACGACGAAGCAGGCAGGCGCGAACGGCCTGATCGTCATCACCTATTACGCGCCAGCCTAGCCGATCTCGGGAATCCGCAGCGCGTTCGTCGAGGTGCAGAGTCATCTGTTCAGATGAACCCAGCTGGAGCGCTCAGCACTCCACCACATTCACCGCCAACCCGCCGCGCGAGGTTTCCTTGTATTTGTCCTTCATATCCCGTCCCGTATCCCGCATGGTCTTGATGACCTTGTCGAGCGAAACGCGGTGCTTGCCGTCGCTGCGC
>JAFEDS010000044.1 GCA_018241505.1 Pseudomonadota bacterium
GCCGACATCATCACGGTGGCGCGCGAATTCGCCGACAACGCCGACAAGACCCTGGGCAAGTCCATGGTCATCCTCGGCGCGGCGCTGAACCACTGGTACCACAACGACATGATCTACCGCGGCATCATGAACCTGCTCATGATGTGCGGCTGCATCGGCCAGTCGGGCGGCGGCTGGGCGCACTATGTCGGCCAGGAAAAACTGCGGCCGCAGACCGGCTGGGCGCCGCTGGCCTTTGGCCTCGACTGGCATCGTCCGCCGCGGCAGATGAATTCCACTTCGTTCTTCTACGCCCACACCAGCCAATGGCGCCACGAGAAGCTGGCGGCGTCGGAGATCCTGTCGCCGACGGCAGACAAGAAAAACGGCGACTACCGGCTGATCGATTTCAACGTGCGTGCCGAACGCATGGGCTGGCTGCCTTCCGCGCCCCAGCTGGAGACCAACCCGCTCGACATCACCCGGGCGGCGGATGCTGCCGGCATCGATCCGATCAAGTATGCCGTCGAGCAGATCAAGAGCGGCGCGCTCAGGTTCTCCTGCGAGGATCCGGACAACCCGAAGAACTTCCCGCGCAACCTGTTCGTGTGGCGCTCCAATCTGCTGGGTTCCTCGGGCAAGGGCCACGAGTATTTCCTCAAGTACCTGCTCGGCACCCAGAACGCGGTGCTGGGACCGGATCTCGGCGAACTCGGCGAAGCCAAGCCGAAGGAGGTGGTGTGGCACGACAAGGGCGCCGAAGGCAAGCTTGATCTGCTGGTGACGCTCGACTTCCGCATGTCGACCACCTGCCTGTATTCCGACATCGTGCTGCCTTCGGCCACCTGGTATGAGAAGGACGACCTCAACACCTCGGACATGCATCCCTTCATCCACCCGCTGTCAGAGGCGGTACAGCCACTGTGGGAATCGAAGTCGGACTGGGAAATCTACAAGACCATCGCGAAGAAGTTCTCCGAGCTCGCCGCCACCCATCTTGGCACGCAGAAGGACCTGGTGCTGACGCCGCTGATGCACGACACGCCGTCCGAACTGGGGCAGAGCCTGGGCGTGCGCGACTGGAAGAAGGGCGAAGTCGATCCGATTCCCGGCAAGACCCTGCCGACGATGACGGTCGTAACGCGCAACTACGGCGACACCTACAAGAAATTCACCGCACTGGGCCCGCTGATGACTAAGGTCGGCAACGGCGGCAAGGGCATCAGCTGGAATACCGAAGTCGAAGTTCAGCAGCTCGCCGAACTGAACTACACCGTCACCGAGGACGGGATCAGTAAAGGGCTGCCGAAGATCGAATCGGCCATCGATGCCTGCGAAGTGGTCTTGATGCTGGCGCCGGAAACGAATGGCCATGTGGCGGTGAAGGCATGGGAGGCCCTGTCGAAGATCACCGGCCGCGACCACACGCATCTGGCCAGTTCGCGCGAGGACGACAAGATCCGCTTCCGCGACATCCAGGTGCAGCCGCGCAAGATCATCTCTTCGCCGACCTGGTCGGGTCTGGAATCGGAGCACGTGTCGTACAACGCCTGTTTCACCAACGTGCACGAACTGATTCCCTGGCGCACCCTCACTGGACGCCAGCAGTTCTACCAGGACCATCCGTGGATGCTGGATTTCGGTGAGGGCCTGTGCGTGTACAAGCCGCCGGTCGACACCAAGACGATCGCGCCGCTGCTGGGCAAGAAGCCGAACGGCCACCACGAGCTGGTGCTCAACTGGATCACGCCGCACCAGAAATGGGGCATCCACAGCACCTACACCGACAACCTGCGCATGCTCACGCTGTCACGCGGCGGCCCCCATGTCTGGGTATCGGAGATCGAGGCGAAGCAGGCGGGCCTGGTCGACAACGACTGGGTCGAGGTGTTCAACGTCAACGGCACGCTGACCGCGCGCGTCGTGGTCAGCCAGCGGGTACCCAAGGGCATGTGCCTGATGTACCACGCACAGGAAAAAATCGTCAACGTACCGGGCGCCGAAGTCAGCGGATTCCGCGGTGGCATCCACAACTCGGTGACGCGCACCATCACCAAGCCCACGCACATGATCGGCGGCTACGCGCAGTTGGCCTACGGCTTCAACTACTACGGCACGGTGGGTTCCAACCGCGACGAATACGTGATCGTGCGCAAGATGCAGAAGGTGGACTGGATGGAAGGTCCGCTGGTCGAACGATGAGCCGGACACCGGAATGAGGGTTTAGAGGGCGGTGTCTCCCGCCACCCTCGCCCGCGTCAACTCTCTCCGGCGCGGGATTTTTATACAAGCACAGGGGCTGCCCCTGTCAGGCAAGGAGTAACAACATGAAAGTGCGTGCGCAAATTGCCATGGTGCTGAACCTCGACAAGTGCATCGGCTGCCACACCTGCTCGGTCACCTGCAAGAACGTGTGGACCTCGCGCGAAGGCATGGAATACGCGTGGTTCAACAACGTCGAGTCGAAGCCCGGCATCGGCTATCCCAAGCAGTGGGAAAACCAGGACGTGTGGAACGGCGGCTGGAAGCTAAAGGGCGACGGCAAGATCGAGCCGCGCCAGGGCAGCCGGCTGAAGATCCTTGCCAACCTCTTCGGCAACCCCAATCTGCCGGAGATCGACGATTACTACGAGCCCTTCACCTACGACTATCAGCACCTGCAGAAGGCGCCGCTGTCGGAGACGCCGCCCACCGCGCGTCCGGTCTCGGCCATCACCGGCAAGAAGATGGACAAGATCCACTGGGGTCCGAACTGGGAAGACGATCTTGGCGGCGAGTTCGCCTCGCGCAGCCGCGACAAGAACTTCGACAACGTGCAGAAGGAGATGCATTCGACCTTCGAGAACACCTTTCTGATGTATCTGCCGCGCCTGTGCG
>JAFEDS010000045.1 GCA_018241505.1 Pseudomonadota bacterium
TAATGGCGGGCCTCGTCAGAATCCACACGATCAGCGAAGATGCAACGAATGGATGCAGCGCGCTCGCTTCTGGATTTGGATCAACGCAGGCGGGAAATCAGCAGTCAGCTGGATCCTGCGCAACGTTCCGCGCTCGGCCAGTTTCTTACGCCTACGGCAACAGCCCGTTTCATGGCCGGACTACTTCATTTTTCAGGGAACGCATCCGCGCAGCTGCTCGATCCTGGCGCGGGGATCGGTGCGCTAAGCGCTGCGGCAACAGCCCGATGGGAGCTGGGAGACCGTGCGGCCCCGTTGAGTATCACCTGCTACGAGATCGAGCGGACTTTTCGGCTTCCCTTGCAGGCAACCCTTGCGGGGCTCGGGGCCCCATATCAGGTCGTCCATGATGATTTCATTGAGGCTGCCGTCCTCGCATCACTTCGTGGAGAGCGGCCTTTCACGCATGTGATCTTGAACCCGCCGTACAAGAAAATAGCAACCGGAGGCCGGCATCGCGCGCTGTTGCGAAAACTGGGGTTGGAAACCAGCAATCTGTACGCGGGCTTCCTGGCCAGTGCGGTGGCACTGAGCGCATCTCACGCGCAGATCGTGGCAATCATTCCGCGTTCGTGGATGAACGGTCTGTACTTCAAACCGTTTCGATACTGGCTGCTTCACCGCGTGGCGATCACACACATCCACATTTTCGATCGGCGCGATCGTGCCTTTGCCGATGATCGTGTTCTGCAGGAGAACGTGATCCTGAAATTGTCGGTGGGTGC
Organism: Pseudomonadota bacterium; assembly: GCA_018241505.1. Lineage (GTDB taxonomy): Bacteria > Pseudomonadota > Gammaproteobacteria > Steroidobacterales > Steroidobacteraceae > 13-2-20CM-66-19. The sequence continues at coordinate 765 of JAFEDS010000045.1, forward strand.
GGATCAAGGCGAAGTGGAGATCAGCGCATCCTCTGATGACTCGTTTCACGACTTGCGTCGCCGTACCGTGCCGTTCAACGAGGTTGTTACGCCAGGCGACGAAGAACTGTTCGTGCACATCCCGACCACGGACGCCGAGTCCATTCCATCGTTGCCAGGAAATTCGCTGCGTGAGCTGGGGCTGGATGTTTGTACCGGTCCGGTGGTGGATTTTCGCCTGCGAGTGCACCTGCATATGCAACCAGATAGTGGTGATGCCCCCCTGCTCTACTCGACCCACTTCTCGAATGGCCATCTGGAATGGCCGAAAGCGGGCAGCAAACCCAATGCGATCGCGATCAACGAAAATACACGGCGCTGGCTGATGCCCGCAGGAACGTATGTGCTGACGCGACGTTTCACCAGCAAGGAAGAAAAACGGCGAGTGGTCGCCTATTTGCTTCCAGAGGATGCATTGGCAGACAAGAAGCTGATAGGTTTTGAAAACCATCTCAATGTTTTTCATGCGCTCAAGCATGGCCTTGATAACCACATTGCGCGGGGTTTGTGCGCTTACCTGAACTCGCAGGCCGTGGACGATTACTTCAGGACATTCAGCGGCCACACGCAGGTCAACGCGACGGATTTGCGCAGATTGCGCTATCCATCGCTGGATCAATTGAAGCAAATGGGGAAAGTCCATGCAGAAGAGGACACAGGAAGCGTTGCGGATACTCGTCGATATCGGAATGCCAAAACCACAACAAAATGAACGTTCCGCCTTGTGTCTGCTGGCTCTGTGCAATCTCAAAAATAAGGATCGCTGGGAAGACGCATCGACGCCATTGATGGGGGTCACTCCAATTATGGAGTTTGCGCACAAACATTTTCGCAAACGTTACGCGCCGAACACACGGGAAATTTTTCGGCGGCAAACGTTACACCAGTTCGTAGCGGCTGGAGTTGCGGCCTACAATCCTGACAAACCGGATCGTCCGGTGAATTCGCCGGGCGCGGTTTACCAGCTGACACAGGAAATGCTGACGCTGGCGCAAACCTTCGGCACGCATCGGTGGTCGGAAGCCTTGCGGCACTTTTGCGCGACCCGAATGCCGCTCGCGGAACAATATGCGCGTGCAAGAAGCCTGAAGAAAGTTCCGCTTGCATTGGCATCGGAAAGCCTCGCGTTGTCACCTGGCGAACACAGCGAATTGATCAAACAGATCGTTGAATCATTCGGCTCGCGTTTTGCGCCGGGCGGCAACCTGCTTTACGTGGGTGATACCGGCGCAAAATGGAGCTATTTCGATCGGAAGGCTTTTGCCGCGCTGAACATCTCGGTGGACAGCCACGGGAAAATGCCGGATGCCGTAATCCACCTGCCGGACAGGAATTGGTTGCTGCTTTGCGAAGCGGTCACCTCGCATGGGCCCGTCGATGCGAAGCGTCACGAGGAGTTGAAGCGCTTGTTTGCCGGCTGCGACGCAGGGTTGGTTTACGTGACCGCTTTTTTCACTCGTTCGGCCATGGCGAAGCATCTTGCATTGATCGCCTGGTAAACCGAAGTATGGTGTGCCGACGCGCCGGATCATCTTATCCATTTCAACGGCGAGCGCTTCCTGGGTCCATATCCTGCGGCAGAGCAGAGTTCGGGCTGATCCTGGCTTCCGTTTACGCGGCGCTTCGGCGATCATGGACAATCCTGCCGATCATTGCCTCGACATGCA
>JAFEDS010000046.1 GCA_018241505.1 Pseudomonadota bacterium
GCGTAAAGCGCTGGCCCCGTTTGCGGCGCAGGCTAACGTTAAACGCCGCGACCGGAGCTACACGCGAAACCGGCCCGCTCCCAACCCGAACCCATCAAAACACAAGGCCTGCATTGCAGGCCTTGTGTTTTGATGTCAACGAATAATCAGTAACGCTGCGTCAGCGTCATCGTCTGGCCATCGCGCTTCATTTCCATCCGATTCAGGAAGCTCATCCCCAACAACGGCACGTTCAGACCGGTTTCCACCACCATCCCGTCCACCTGGTTGACCGAGATCCCGCCGACCTTGACCGTATTGAACTTGACGCGCCACGCAGGCACCACACCCGCCGCAGTCCCCACACCGACCGGCTGGCCCGACCGGTAGTCGATTCCGATACGCTTGGCCTCGGCTGCACTGATGGCGATGGCGGTAGCACCCGTATCGACCAGAAAGGTCATCGGATATCCGTTGAGCGCACCTGCCGCCGCGAAATGACCACGCGCGTCGGCCGTGAGGGAAATGCTCGGGCGGCTGTCCGTCGCCGTACCACCCGCAAACGACTGGCCCATGCCAAGGGTCCGGCGCTTGCCCTCAATATCGAAGCTGGCGCTGTCGGAATCCGCGGAGACCAGTTTCACGCCCTGGATCGTTTGCCCCGCACTGAGGGTACGCGGTTTACCGCCGTCGATACTGACGATCGCCTTGTCCTTGAACAGGCCCACCACCGATATGCTTGTGGCCCAGACGGTTGTGCAGGCCAGCCCGCCAGCAGCTATCATCATCGCGACCGTTTTTTTCTTGAGAGGCATCATGCGTCCTGTTCTGGTTTTCCGTCATTCACCCACCGAGGGGCCGGGGTATTTCACCACATTCCTGGATCGTCACGGCATTCCTTGGCAACTGGTGCGCATCGACGCCGGCGACAGCGTGCCTGAAAACCTTAACGGCGCTTCAGGCGTCTGCTTGATGGGCGGCCCGATGAGCGTCAATGACGATCTGCCCTGGATCCCGCCCTTGCTGGCGCTGATCCGCCAGGCGGTCGCCTCGGACATTCCGGTGATCGGCCATTGTCTGGGCGGCCAACTTATGTCCAAAGCGCTGGGCGGCACGGTCGGCGCCAATCCGGTCAAGGAAATTGGCTGGGGCGACGTTCGCATCACCGACGCCGATGCCGCGCGCTCCTGGCTGGGCGACACCACGCAGCCCATGCTGGCATTCCACTGGCACGGCGAAACCTTCACCCTGCCGCCGGGTGCCACGCGCCTTCTCGACAGCGCCTTCTGCGTCAACCAGGCTTATGTGCTCAACGACCGCCATATCGGCATGCAATGCCATGTTGAAATGACGCCCGAACTCGTCGCCAGCTGGTGCGACAACGGCGCCGACGAAATCGCCACCAGCGACAGTCCCGGTGTGCAGTCGCCCGATGCGATCCAGGCGGATTTGCCCGCCCGCATCGCCCGCCTCCATGAACTGGCGGACAAAATTTATTCCCGCTGGATTCAAGGGCTTAGAAAATAATCGCAAGACCGCCCCGGGAAGACGCTGGACAGCCACATCGCGCGGCGTAGGATAGACGGCGGAGTCATATCCAGTCTTACAGCATCACCTGAATACCTGAAACAGGAAATATTGGAGGATTTATGCAGAACGTGGATTACGCCAATTTCGATTTCGGCGAGCGCCTGAACGGTTTCATCAACGAAGTGATGAATTTCGGCGGCGCGCCGCGAACCGAAGCCGACCTCACCGAAGGCCAGAAGGTCTTCGTGCGCGCAGTCAAACGCGAAATGGTCAAATATGCTGACCCCAACCGCCACGGCTACCCGCATAACCTGCTGGAGCAGATGGAATCCTTCACCCGCACCGTAGGCGACCTGCACAACTCCTACTTCGACTCGGGTATGCGCAAGGTCAGCGACTGTCTCTACAATCGCTGGAAAATGCTTTACGAAGAAACCAAAAAGTTGGCCGCGGCCGGCGGCGATACCAAACCCGCCTGGGTCGACGTCATCAAGACCGAGCAAACCGACATGCCAGCCTTCTTTGACGCATAACGATTTGTTTTTAAATGAGAAAACCCGGGCAATCCGGGTTTTTTCATTTTTGCGATTAATATCAAACCTGCTTATCCTCAAATAAAAATAAAGGATTATTCAGGGCTCCCCCCCGGTGCTATTCTGCCCAGACTCTAATACCCCCATACAGTCTGAGGAGACAGCATGTCCAAACTGGTACGCCCCCATGGCGGCGGTGAACTCAAACCCCTGCTACTGACGGGCGACGCACTCGTCGCCGAAAAAGCCCGCGCAGCCTCGCTGCCCAAGCTCAAGATGAGCTCGCGCGAAACCGGCGACCTCATCATGATGGGCATCGGCGGCTTCACCCCGCTGGACGGCTTCATGACCAAGTCCGACTGGCAGGGCGTCTGCGACGGCTACAAGATGGCAAACGGCCTGTTCTGGCCCATCCCCGTCACCCTGTCGACCGACGACGAGGCCATCAAGGACGGCGACGAGATCGCCCTGGTCGACGGCGAATCCGGCGAGATCATGGGCACCATGAAGGTGACCGACAAGTACACCATCGACAAGGCGCACGAGTGCATGCAGGTCTACAAGACCACCGACCTCGAGCACCCCGGCGTCAAAATGGTCATGGCGCAGGGCAAGTACAACCTGGCCGGCCCGGTCAAGGTCCTGTCCACCGGCACCTTCAAGGAAGAATACGGCGACCAGTTCATGACCCCGGCCGAGACCCGTGCCCTGTTCGAGAAGCTGGGCTGGTCCAAGATCGCGGCATTCCAGACCCGCAACCCGATGCACCGCTCGCACGAATACCTGGCCAAGATCGCCATTGAGACCATGGACGGCGTGCTGGTCCACTCGCTGCTGGGCGCGCTGAAGCCGGGTGACATCCCCGCCGAAGTCCGTTCCGAAGCGATCAGCGTGCTGGTCGAGAACTACTTCGCCCCCAACACCGTGATCCAGGCCGGCTACCCGCTCGACATGCGCTATGCCGGACCGCGCGAGGCCCTGCTGCACGCCCTGTTCCGTCAGAACTACGGCTGCTCGCACCTGATCGTCGGCCGCGACCACGCCGGTGTCGGCGACTACTACGGCCCGTTCGACGCGCAGAAGATTTTCGACGAGATCCCCAAGGGCTCGCTCGAAACGCAGAACATGAACATCGACTGGACATTCTGGTGCAAGAAGTGCGGCGGCATGGCCTCGCAGCGTACCTGCCCGCACACCAAGGACGACCGCATCCTGCTGTCCGGCACCAAGGTGCGTTCGATGCTGTCCGAAGGTCAGGACCTGCCGGTCGAATTCAGCCGCCCGGAAGTCGCGAAAGTGCTCCAGAAGTACTACGCCGGGCTGACCGCCGAACAAAACGTCAAGATCGAGTTGAAAGGTCACTCGGCGGCATGATGATTTTTGCGGACGGTCCACGGACCGTCCGTTTTTCTGCGCCGCACTGTGGCCAGAAAAGAGTTTTAGGACACGAGCCTACCGGAAGCGGATTCGCGAGTCGCCCCGGCCAAGGACGGGTTCAGTTCTAAGCGGACCGCGACGTACGCGGATTGTTAGCTAACTTTAGGAGACTGTAATGCCAACCTATGTTCGTACCGACAAGTGCGACGGTTGCAAGGGTCAGGACAAGACCGCTTGCATGTACATCTGCCCGCACGACCTGATGAAACTGGACAAGGACGGTTCGGAAACCGGCCATGCCATGCGCGCGTTCAACCAGGAACCCGAGCAGTGCTGGGAGTGCTATTCCTGCGTGAAGATCTGCCCGCAGCAGGCGATCGAAGCCCGCCACTATGCCGACGTCGTGCCGCTGGGCGGCATGGTTCAGCCGCTGCGTGGTTCCGACTCCATCATGTGGACCATCAAGTTCCGTAACGGCACGCTGAAGCGCTTCAAATTCCCGATCCGCACCACGCCCGAAGGCTCGATCGACCCCTTCGGCGGCAAGCCGACCGCCAGCCTGGCCAACATCACCGCGACCGGTTTCTTCACCGGCTCGGCCGATGGCGGCATCACCAAGGGTTACCGCGCCGGCAATCCTGCTGAACTGATTCGCAAGTAATTTAGAGAGGTAAACGAAATGGCTGGAGAATTTGGTAATCCCGAAGTTATCCAGGAGGAAGTCGACATCCTCCTGATCGGCGGCGGCATGGCTTGCTGCGGCGCCGGTTACGAAGTCATGCGCTGGGCTGACGCCGCCAAGGCCGAGCTGGGCATGGACCTGAAGATCAAGCTGGTCGACAAGGCCGCGATGGACCGTTCCGGCGCCGTGGCGCAGGGCCTGTCCGCGATCAACACCTACATCGGCACCGAGCAGGATCCCGCCGACTACGCCCGCATGGTCTCCAACGACCTGATGGGCATCACCCTTGACGACCTCGCCTACGACCTGGCCCGCAACGTCGACGTCTCCGTGCACCTGTTCGAAGAATGGGGCCTGCCGATCTGGAAAACCGACGAACACGGCGAGCGTCACGACGG
>JAFEDS010000004.1 GCA_018241505.1 Pseudomonadota bacterium
GCAAGATCATCCAGGAGCTGGAAGCCGCGTTCCTCGGCGCCGGTTGGAATGTCATCAAGGTGTTGTGGGGCTCGCGTTGGGATCCGCTGTTGGCCAAGGATCACAAGGGCCTGTTGCGCCGCGTGATGGAAGAGTGTGTCGACGGTGAGTACCAGAACTTCAAGGCGAAGGGCGGTGCCTACACCCGCGAGCACTTCTTCGGCAAATACCCCGAGCTGAAGGCCATGGTGGCCAACATGTCAGATGAAGAGATCTGGCGTTTGAATCGCGGCGGCCACGATCCGCGCAAAGTGTACGCGGCCTACCAGGCCGCCTCTGAGCACAAGGGACAGCCCACAGTGATCCTCGCGAAGACCGTCAAGGGCTTCGGGCTCGGTAAGGGCGGCGAGGGCCAGATGGTCGCGCACCAGCAGAAGAAGCTGTCGGTGGACGACCTGCGCGTGTTCCGCGACCGATTCAACATTCCGGTCACCGACGATGAGATCGGGAACCTGCCCTTCAAGAAGCCGGATGAGGCTTCCGAAGAGATGCGCTACCTGCGCGAGCGCCGGACATTCCTCGGCGGTTCGCTGCCGGCGCGGCGCAAGACCGCCCCGCCGCTGGTCGTGCCGCCACTCGAATCGTTCAGTGCGCTGTTGGAAGGCAGCGGTGAGCGCGAAATTTCCACAACCATGGCGTTCGTCAGGATTCTGACCGCGCTGCTGAAGGACAAGAACGTCGGCAAGAACGTCGTGCCGATCGTGCCCGATGAGGCCCGCACCTTCGGCATGGAAGGTTTGTTCCGCCAGATCGGTATCTATTCGTCGGTCGGTCAGCTCTACACACCGCAGGATGCGGAAACCCTCATGTCCTACCGCGAGGACAAGAAGGGCCAGATGATCGAGGAAGGTATCAACGAGGCGGGCGCCTTGTGCTCCTGGATTGCCGCCGGCACGGCGTACAGCAATCACGGTGTCAACATGGTGCCGTTCTACATCTTCTATTCGATGTTTGGTTTCCAGCGGGTGGGCGATTTCATCTGGGCAGCGGGTGATATTCAGGCGCGCGGCTTCCTGCTCGGTGCCACGGCCGGCCGTACGACCCTGGCCGGTGAAGGTTTGCAGCACCAGGACGGCCACAGCCAGTTGGTTGCCACGACTGTGCCGAATTGCGTGTCCTACGATCCGACGTTCGCCTATGAGCTCGCCGTGATCATCCATGACGGCATGCGCCGCATGTACGTGGATCAGGAAAATATTTTCTACTACATCACGGTAATGAACGAGAACTACGCGCAGCCGCCGATGCCTCAGGGCGCGGAAGCCGGCATTCTCAAGGGCGGCTACCTGTTGCAGGTCGGCGGCCACGGCAAGGTGCGTGCCACTCTGTTGGGTTCCGGCACGATCCTGCGCGAATGCCAGGCGGCCGCGCAGCTTCTCGAAGTTGACTTTGGGGTTCCGGCCGATGTGTTCTCGGTGCCGAGCTTCAGCGAATTGCGTCGTGAGGCGCTCGAAGTGGAGCGCTGGAACATGTTGCATCCGGGCGAGGCCGCCCGGGTTCCGTATGTGCAGCAGTTGTTGAAGGGTCGCGAAGGACCGGTGATTGCCGCCACTGACTACATGCGCGTGGTACCGGACCAGATCCGGCAGTGGGTTGCTAACCGCTATGTTACGTTGGGTACCGACGGTTACGGACGGTCCGACTCGCGGGCGGCACTGCGCAAACACTTCGAAGTCGACCGCAACTACATTGCCGTCGCGGCACTGAAGGCGCTGGCCGATGAAGGCAAGATCGATAAGAAAACCGTTGTCGACGCTATGAAGAAACTCGGCGTTGATCCGTCTAAGCCAGTTCCCTGGAAAATCTGAAGGCCACTGTCATGAATGCGGCTGCAGGCATCGTCGAAGTGCGAGTGCCCGATATGGGCAACTTCAAAGACGTCGCCATTATTGATGTGCTCGTTAAACCGGGCGAGAAGATCGAGCCGGAGGCTTCGCTCGTCACTCTCGAAACCGAGAAGGCCACAATGGATGTGCCATCCACCGTCGGCGGGATCGTGGATAAGGTCCATGTCTCGAAGGGCGGGACGGTTTCGCCGGGTGATCTGGTGGTGACGGTTCGGGTGGAGGGTGCGACTTACGCCGCGTCGACATCTGCCGGCGCTGGCAGCGGTGCCAATGCTGCCGCGAGTGGATCCAGCGGCGGGCCGAGTAGTCCGGGCTCCAAGGCTGCGAGTGGCGGTGTGGCCGGCGGATCCGCGGCGAACGGTGGCGGCGGAGCTGGCCGGGCCGGCGGGGCGGGTGGTTCCGCGGCGGCTGGTGGCGGCCGGACCGACGGCGGAGCGGCCGGCAGTGCTGGTGGTGGCTCCGCGGCGGCTGGCAGTGGCAGGCCCGGCGGCGGGGCTGGTGGCTCCGAGGCGCCTGGCGGGTCGGCCGGCGGCGGCTCGGCGGGCGTTAGGGGCAGCGGTAGTTCGAGCGCCGCGGGCGGTGGAGCTGGCTCGTCGGGTGCGGGATTCGCTGCGGCCGACACGGCTAACTCTGCGTCGCCCTCGTCGACTGGTTCGAAGGGCTCCGCGCAGTCGAAGTCGGGCGCTGAGGCGGCGGGTAACGGCGCTGCGCCAGCGGCGATAGCCGGCGGCAATGGCCTCCCTCCGATCAACGAGCCGGGCTTCTCGCGTGCTCACGCTGGTCCGTCCGTTCGCAAGTTCGCGCGCGAGCTCGGCGTCGATCTGACGCTGATCAAAGGCGGCGGGTTCAAGGGAAGAATTACTCACGAAGACGTCAAATCGTTCGTAAAGACCTCCCTCGCAAAGGGCGCGACTTCTGCGAAGGGCGTATCCGCGCCTGGTGGCGGCGGAGCGTTGCCTGCGATTCCGGTTGTTGACTTCACACAATTCGGTGAAGTTGAAACCAAGCCCCTGACGCGCATCCAGAAAATCTCGGGCCCGCGCCTGCATGCGAGCTGGGTCAACATTCCCCACGTCACTCAGTTCGACGATGCGGATATCACCGATCTCGAAGAGGTGCGTGGCAAGCTCAAGCAGAAGGCGCAGGAAGCGGGTATCAAGCTCACTCCGTTGGCCTTCATTATTCGCGCGTGCGTGCGAGCGCTTCAGGAGTTCCCGCTGTTCAACTCATCGTTGGACTCGACGGGTACCGCCCTGGTGTTGAAGAAGTACATCAACATTGGCTTCGCCGCAGATACGCCCAACGGCCTCGTGGTGCCGGTGGTGAAGGATGCGAATCGCAAGGATGTCTACGAGACTGCGCGTTTCCTCGGCGAGCTGTCTGAAAAGGCGCGCTCAGGGAAGTTACCGGCTACTGACATGCAGGGCGGTACCTTCACAATTTCGAGCCTCGGCGGTATCGGTGGCACCGCATTTACGCCGATTATCAATGCGCCTGAGGTGGCGATTCTCGGTGTGTCGCGCTCGGCGATGAAGCCGGTGTTCCGCGATGGTGCGTTTGTGCCTCGGCTGATTCTGCCGTTGTCGCTTTCGTACGATCACCGCGTGATTGACGGAGCCGCCGCGGCACGGTTCATAACGTTCCTTTCACAGACGCTCGCGGATCCGCGAAGCCTGACGGAGGCTGTCCCGTGAGTCGGGTAGATCTCACTGTTCCTGACATCGGCAACTTCGAAGATATTCTGGTTGTTGATGTGTTGGTCAAGAAGGGCGACACCCTCGAGGTGGACGCTCCGCTGGTGACACTCGAGACGGACAAGGCGTCGATGGACGTACCTGCGACTACCGCGGGTACGGTTACCGAGGTGCTGCTCAAAGCTGGAGACAAGGTTTCCAAGGGCACTGTGATTGCCCGTGTTGAAACCAGTGCGGGCGCTGGGACATCAGGCGCAGGGGCTGGCGCTGGCTCGGCCGCGTCGGGTGCTGATGCACGTGCTGGGGCCTCCGCTGGCGCAGGGGTCTCGGGCGCCGGAGCAAAATCGGGCGCCACTCGGGACCCTGACGACGGTGAGTTCAGCGCCGCGTTCGATGCCGATGAGTTGGAGCGCACGGTTACGCAGCCGGTGTTGTCGCAAGCGTCCACCGGCGCTGGGCGCGGCGGCGCCAACGCGCGCGCCGAAAGCCCTGGCGACACCGTTCGCATGCCCGCCCCCGATCTCTCCCGCTTCAATCGGGCGGAAGCAGAATTCAATCGTTCAACTCAACTTCTGGTGTTGGGTTCGGGGCCCGGTGGCTACACTGCCGCGTTCCGTGCCGCTGACCTCGGCATGAAGGTCACGCTGGTGGAACGCTGGTCGTCACTTGGCGGCGTTTGCTTGAACGTGGGTTGCATCCCATCGAAAACGTTACTGCATGCAGCGAAGGTGATCGAGGACGCCGAGTCCATGGGCGTGCACGGCATCGCATTTGGTGCGCCGGCCATTGATCTCGAAAAGCTGCGCGCCTTCAAGGGAACCGTGGTGAACAAGCTCACGGGCGGTTTGAAGGTACTTGCCAAACAGCGCAAGGTCGAAGTTGTTCAAGGCGTTGGCCGCTTCGTCAGCCCGAACGTCGTCGAGGTCATGGGCAGCAGCGGCTCAGAGCGGATTCATTTTGACGCCTGCATCATCGCGGCCGGCTCCGAGTCCATCAAGCTTCCGGGCCTGCCGACCGATCAACGCATCATGGATTCCACGGATGCATTGGAGCTTCCGGAATTCTCCGGCGGATTGCTCGTTGTCGGTGGAGGCATCATCGGCCTGGAGATGGCGTGTGTTTACGACGGTCTCGGAAGCCGTGTGACGGTTGTGGAGCTGACTCCTGGGCTGATGCCGGGTACCGACCCTGATTTGGTTCGACCGCTCGAAAAGCGTATCAAGGGACGCTACGAAGCGATCCTCACCGGCACCAAGGTGACGCGCGTCGAGCCATTGCTCGAAGGATTGCGTGTGACATTTGAGGGCGAGAAAGCTCCAGCGCCTCAAGTGTACGACCGCATATTGGTTGCGGTTGGCCGTGTGCCTAACGGCAAGAATATCGGCGCGGAAAACGCCGGTGTTACGGTTACCGACCGCGGCTTCATTCCGGTGGATAAACAGATGCGGACCAATGTTCCGCATATCTTCGCCATCGGCGATATCGCGGGTCCGCCGATGCTCGCCCATAAGGCGATGCACGAGGCGAAAGTTGCTGCCGAAGTCGCAGCGGGACACAAGAGCGCGTTTGACGCGCGTGTTATTCCATCAGTTGCCTACACGGACCCGGAGATTGCCTGGGTGGGTCTGACGGAAATCGAAGCGAAAGCCAAGAACATTCCCTTCAAGAAGGGACAGTTTCCTTGGGTGGCTAACGGCCGCTCGCTCTCGTTGGGACGCGAGGATGGTTTTACCAAGCTGCTCTTCGATCCGGAGACGCACCGCGTACTCGGTGGCGGCATCGTGGGTACCAATGCGGGCGACTTGATCAGCGAAATCGCGTTGGCCATTGAGACAGGTTGCGACGCCGCTGACATTGGGTTGACCGTGCATCCGCACCCGACGTTGTCGGAGACGGTCGCGGCGGCAGCCGACGCGTTCGAGGGGACGCTGACGGATCTGTTTATACCGAAGCGCTGATGCGTAGTTGACGCCTGCAGGCGCTCTGCCGATGCAGGCTACTTGCTGGTCGTAGACGCCATCGCAGCCACCTTCTTAGAGCCACCTGCGGGCGCTGCTGCAGCCGCCTTATTGGCCGCTCCCCCTGCCGACTCCTTGGCCACCAGGTACTTGGCCACCTCAATCATCTGCGGCATTCCGCCCGCGGATTGCCCCGTAATCCGGTACTTGCCGTTCACAATCAAACTCGGCGTGCCGTCAATGTGATAAGCGAGCACCAGCGCGTCATCACGCCGCATCGCTGTATCCACGGCGAATGACTTGGATGTGTTGAGGAACTTGTCTACGGGAACACCGCTGATGTGGTTGTAGTATTTGGCGATGTCCTCAATGGACGGCAGTGGATTCTTGATCCGGTGTGTCTGCGGATCCGCTATCGCCAGTTCGCCCGTCTTCCATACCGCATCGAACACCTTGTCGTGCGTCTTATCCAGGATTCCCAACATCTGCGCGGCGCAGGTAGCGCGTTGGAAAGTCGGCCAGTCTTCGCTTGGGTTGAACGACGCCGGTACATAAACCATCTGCGCGTTCGCCGGCAGGGACGCCTGAAGCTGCTTCACCATGGGGTTGAATTGCGCGCAGAAAGGGCAGGCGTACGAGAACACCTCGGCGACTTCGATCTTTCCGGCCGGCACATTTGTGGGCTGCGCCGGACTGATCACGTAGTAGTTCACTCCTTCGGTCCAGGTGGCCGCGTGGGCAATCGAAGTCAGAACCAACGCAAAAAGCGCCGTCATTAGAGCGGTGCGGTTTCTCATCATGGAACCTCTCCCAAAGTTGCCCTATAGACAAGGCTACAACGCGCGAAGTTTCTCCAGATAGGCCATTTCATTGGGCACGCGGCCACTTCGCTGGGCTTCCCACAGCGTCTCGGCAAGTGGTTCGAGCATTGCGTGTTCCGCAGCGTGGGTGTCACCCATCCGATTGGACAGAGTCTGGTGAATGGCCGTGATGCCCGCAGGGCGATTGGTCGCCACCTGCTCCCGGATGGCGAGGTGTAACCCCATGTGAAGAAAGGGGTTCAGTTCACCGCCTTCGGGCGTGAACTCGGCAGCCACGGCCTCGTCACCGGCTTCGAGCCACGGCACGTACTCGGGATGCTCGGCTATGACCGCGGCCACCTGGGCTTCCAATGGCTCGAGTGGCACGCGGTTTGTGTACTTCTTCCATGTGTCCAGGTACATGCGGCGTAACTGGTCACGGTTTTGTCCGGCAAAGACGGCCATGTCAAATCAGCTTTCCGGCTGGACGCGGCTTGCGCTTGCGTGTCCCGGCCGCGTCCGCGATGGCCTTTGGCCGACCACGAGCGCCGGCTGCCTTTGGCCGAGGCCCAACCTTCCGCACCACCGGTGCATCAGACTCAGAGAGCTTCTTGGGCGGTGTCTTGCTCGGATACTCGCAGAGATCCGCGATAATGCACTTCGGGCAAGCGGGCAGCCGTGCAACGCAAACATAACGCCCATGAAGGAGCAGCCAATGGTGTGCATCCTTCATGTACTCCTTTGGCGTCGTAGCCACGAGTCCATCCTCAACCTCGCGCGGTGTTTTCCCTGGAGCCAACCCTGTACGGTTGGCGACACGAAAAATATGCGTATCGACGGCAATCTCATTCTGACCGTACACCATGTTGAGAATGATGCTGGCCGTCTTGCGGCCCACTCCGGGTAGCGCCTCGAGCGCCTCCCGATTGTTGGGCACTTCGCCGCCATGCCGGTCGATGATCTGCTGCGCGAGGCCAATCAGATTCTTGGCCTTCATGTTGTACAAGCCCACCGTCTTGAGGTACGGCTTCACGCCTTCGATACCCAGCTTCGCGATGGCCGCAGGCGTGTTGGCTACGGGAAACAGCTTGCGTGTGGCGGCGTTGACGCTTTTGTCAGTCGTGTGCGCTGAAAGCATGACAGCCACAAGAAGCTCGAACGGGGAGTCGTTGAGCAGTTCCGTGGTGGGGTGAGGATTGGCCGCCTGCAGCCGGCGAAAGATGGCGCGGCGACGCGCGGGATTCATGCTGTTTTCTCCCTGGCTGGCGCTCTTGCCGTCTGCTTGCGCGCAGCAAGCAGAGCCGCTTGCTCTTGGGTGCGCCGTGCTTGACGTACATTATGCGCGTTGTACCGCGCGCGATTTATCTCGGGAGTTGGTTCGGGCTCGCCGCCACGAGGTTCCATCGTTATGCAGTCAACCGGGCAGGGCGCTACGCACAACTCGCAACCCGTGCACATCCCAGCGATCACCGTATGCGTTTGCTTGCGAGAGCCGACGATGGCATCGACAGGACAAGGCGGAAGGCACTTGATGCAGCCGATGCAGCGTTCTTCATCAATTACCGCAACTAATGCGGGTCCTTCCACGCCATTGTCAGGGTTGAGCGGCAACGTCGGGCGGTGGAGCAGTTGTGCCAGCGCGGCGATTGTCGCAGCGCCACCGGGCGGGCACTGGTTGATCGGCGCCTGGTTGCCAGCAATCGCCTCGGAATACGGCCGACACCCGTCGTATCCACAGCGCGTGCACTGCGTTTGTGGAAGTAGCGCGTCGATTTTGTCCGCAAGGCTCAACTAATCCTCATCCCCGGCTGTGCCCCACTATCCGGCGACAACAGGTACAACCCCGGCGCCTCGCCGCTGGCGGCCAGCACCATCCCCTGCGATACCCCAAACTTCATCTTGCGGGGCGCCAGGTTCGCCACGACAACGGTCAGCCGACCGATGAGCTTGGCAGGGTCGTACGCTGACTTGATACCCGCAAACACGGTGCGTGTTTCGGAACCCAGGTCGAGAGTTAGCTTCAGCAGCTTGTCGGCACCCTCGATGTGTTCGGCGTTGGCGATGCGCGCAACACGCAGGTCGACGCGCTTGAACTCGTCGATCGAAATGGTTCCGTCGGCGGGCACTTGTTGATTCGGATCGGTCACATTGGGGCTCGCTGTTTGTTTGGTGGAAGCGGAAGAGGATTGACCGGATGTGCCCTTGGCGGCCGGAGCGGCGGTAGCTTTGGCCGAAGCCGCAGAGGCCTTCGCCGCCGCAGCGCCGCCCGCAGCAGCACCCGAACCATCATCAAACAACGCATCCAACTGCTTGGGATCCACGCGCGTCATCAAATGCTGATAAGCATTGACACGCTCAGGCAACACATCCGCATCGCTCCAGATGAACCCGCGCGACATGCCAAACAGATCGCGCGCAACACGGCGTGCCACCTCCGGCAGAACCGGAGCAATCAGCACCGTGAGCAGCCGGAATCCCTGCAACGCTCGCGAGCAGACATCCTGCAGCTCAACCTTGTTGGCCGCCGCGTCCTTTGCCAGCACCCAGGGCTGGTGGGCATCGAAGTCATGGTTGATGCGGTCCGCCAGCGCCATGATTTCGCGCATGGCCTTGCCCAGCTCCCGTGCCTCGTAATGCCCGGCAACCGCCTTGGCAAGGCCGTGCGCCTCCCGCGCCAGCAGGTCCTTGTCGCCACTGTAAGCCAGAGCCCCATCGAAAAATCGGGTAATAAAGCTGGCCGCTCTGCTCGCAATATTGACGTACTTACCCACCAAGTCGCTATTGACCCGCGCAATGAAGTCATCCGGGTTGAAATCGAGGTCTTCGACATTCGAATTCAACTTGGCCGCAATGTAATACCGCAGCCACTCGGGATTCATTCCGACACCCAGATAGCGCAGGGGGCTGATCCCCGTGCCGCGCGACTTGGACATCTTCTCGCCGGATACTGTGATGAACCCGTGCGCATACACGTGGTTCGGCACTTTGTACGGAGCACCGGCAAATTTCAGCATCGCCGGCCAGAACAGGGTGTGGAAGTAAATGATGTCCTTGCCAATGAAATGGAGCTGCTCGGTGTCCGCGGCTGCCAGAAACTCTTCGAACGTCCGCGCTTCACCCTGCGCCCGGGCTTTACCGCTGGCGAAATAATTCTTCAGTGAGGCGAGATAGCCAACGGGCGCATCCAGCCACACATAGAAATATTTGCCGGGTGCATCCGGAATGGGAATGCCGAAATACGGTGCATCCCTGGAGATATCCCAGTCGCCGAGTGCCTCGTCATCTTTCCCCGTCAGCCACTCGCGGGCCTTGTTGACTACCTGGGGCTGCAGGCGATCGGGTGCCGTGAGCCATTCGGTCAGGAATTCAACACAGCGCGGATCGGACAGGCGGAAGAAGTAGTGATCCGAGGTCTTCATCACCGGTTTGGCACCGGAGAGGGTCGAATAGGGATTGATCAGGTCGGTAGGCGTGTTGACGATGCTGCACACTTCGCAGGCATCGGCGTACTGATCTTTTGCATGGCAGTTGGGGCACTCGCCCTTGATGTAACGATCAGCGAGGAACATCCCCTTCACGGGGTCGTAGAACTGTTCGACCGGCTTCTGGTAGGTGAGGCCCGCCGCTTTCAGGCGCCGATAGATGTCCTGTGACAGCTCGGTATTTTCGGGCGAGTCGGTGGAATACCAGTGGTCGAAAGCGATGTGGAAGCCGTTGAGATACTTCGGCCGGTCGGCCGCGATCCGTGCCACGAGCTCCTGGGGCGTAATCCCTTCGGACTCCGCTTTGAGCATGATCGGTGCGCCATGCGCGTCGTCGGCGCACACGAAATGGACGACATTGCCCAGCATCCGCTGAAAACGGACCCAGATGTCGGCCTGGATGTACTCCATGATGTGCCCGATGTGAAACGGGCCATTGGCATACGGGAGGGCGGTGGTTACAAAGAATTTGCGGGCCATCCCGCAATTTTACCGTAGAGCAATGTAGATTGATGTAGAAACGCCGCTCGGGGCGGCCCGTGGGAGGCCCCTGCGCCTGTCACCCCTGGTCTTTGACCGCCTCAAACCGCGTCTTATTGATTCCCTTCTTATAAGCCTCTTTGCCCGTAATCTGCCGGGAATCCAGAAGCTGTTGAATCGCGGTATCCATGGTGCGCATCCCATTCGCGCCACCGGCCTGCATGACGTTCTCGAGCTGGTCGAGCTTTCCCTGGCGGATGAGGTTTTGCGACGCAGGCGTATTGACGAGGATTTCCAGCGCCGCCACGCGGCCCTGCTTGTCCGATTTCTGCAGAAGCTGTTGTGAGACCACGCCGCGCAAGGACGTGGAAAGCATCGTGCGGACGTGGGACTGCTTGTCCGACGGAAACACGTTGATCATGCGATCAACCGTAGGTGCCGCCCCGTTCGTGTGCAGCGTCCCCATGACCAGGATGCCCATCTCCGCCGCTGTCACAGCAATGCTCATCGTTTCCAGGTCGCGCAACTCACCGACCAGGATGACGTCCGGATCCTCTCGCAACGCTGAGTGCAGCGCCGATGCGAAGCTCGGGCTATGCACTCCGATCTCGCGCTGGCTGATCAGACAGCTCTTGCGCTGGTGCACGAATTCGATGGGATCTTCAATGGTGAGAATGTGGCCTTTCACGCGAATATTGATGTCATCAATCATCGCGGCGAGAGTCGTGGACTTCCCGGATCCCGTCTTGCCCGTGACGAGAATCAGCCCGTTGTTGGCGCGGCACAATTGCCGCACGGCCTCGGGCATTTTGAGCTGATCGAGTGACAGGGCCTTGGAAGGAATGGCCCGGAACACCGCGCCCATGCCATTCAACTGGCGCATGACATTGACCCGGAAGCGGCCTTTGTCGGCGAAGGTATAGGCAAAATCCGCCCCGTCCTTGGACTCGAACCGGTCCACCGCCGGCTTGGGCATGATTTCGTACAGCGCCTGCTTCACAAAGTCGGGGTTCAGCTTGTCCGGCCTGAGCGGCATCAGGTCGCCGAACTGGCGCACGCGCGGCGGATCGCCGGCAATGAAGTGCAGGTCCGAGCCGCGCTTCTCGATGATCTCAGTCAGATAGGCATCGATCTCAGCCATGGGGTGCGGCTCAGGCGGATGCCGACGTGTTGGATTTGTTCGGCATGAGGTTCGTACCGGTGATATCCACCTTCGGCAGCATGGTTGTGTCGGTCACGTACTTCTGGAAGGGCTTCTTATCGACGGCATAGTTGTACGCGTCGTCCGGATCAATCTCGCGGGCCGCAATGGCCGCCAGCAGCCCCTGATCGAGCGAGGCCATGCCGAGGTCGCGTCCCATCTGGATCTGCGCCGGAATCTGGTGTGTCTGCTCGAGCTGAATGAGCTTGGCAATGGCCTTGGTCATCATCAGGGTTTCGCAGATTGCCTTGCGGCCGCGGCCGTCCACCGTTTTGACCAATATCTGGGTCACGACGGCCAACAAGCTTTGCGCCAGGAAGGCCTTGGTCTGTTCGCGCTCTTCCACGGGCAGCGCATCAATGATGCGATCGATCGTTTTCACGGCGCTCGTAGTGTGCAATGTACCCAACACCAAGTGCCCCGTTTCGGCGGCGGTCATCGCCATGGTGATCGTTTCCGCATCACGCAGCTCACCAACGAGAATGACATCAGGGTCTTCGCGCATCGCCGCACGCACACCTTCCGCGAAACTCGGAATGTGCGTATTCAACTCGCGCTGGATCACCTGGCTGTTCTTGCTCCGGTGCACGAACTCGATGGGATCCTCGAGGCTGATGATGTTGAGCTTACGAGTGGTGTTGAGATGGTCGATCATGGCGGCCAGCGTGGTTGACTTGCCGGTACCGGTGGAGCCGGTCACCAGGATCATCCCCTGGTGGTAGTCGCACAGCTTGGTGACGATCGGCGGCAGCGCCAGCTTTTCCAGTGACGGGACATCCTGGGGGATGGAGCGGAAGGTGGCGCCCATGCCCGTTTCCTTGCGGTACACGTTGACACGAAACCGGCCGCCCTCGGCCGATACGTAGGAAAAGTCGAGATCGTTGCCCTTGGCGAGGATCTCCTGCTGCGACCGGGACAGGATCTCGGTGACGTAGCCTTCGAGCTCCCCGGGGCGCAGGTCGCGGAATTTGATGGGAAGGAGGTCGCCGTGCATGCGAAGCATGGGAGGCACCCCGACGGCCAGATGGATATCGGAGCAGCCTTGCTGCGTACCTAGCTTCAGAAACGCGTCTATACGCGCCAAATCGACCACCCTCAACCGTGCGATTGGCCTGTTTTGCCCGGTATGAGCTGTGGAATCAACCACCTAGCCCAAAATATTTGACGTAATGCTCTTTTTCGACGGGGCGGTAGCTTACAAGAAGCGTTCGAGGGCGGCGCGCAGCTCCTCCATGGATTGGAACCGCTTGGTTTTGTCGACGGCCATCGCCTTGACCACGAGGTCCGACAAACCCTGAGGCAGGGCCGGGTTGATCTCGCGTGGTACGCGAGCCTTACCCTGCACGTGCTGATACATCACAGACATGTGATCGCCGCGGGAGTAGGGCGGCACACCCGTCACCATCTCATAGGTGATGACTCCGAGCGCGTAGATGTCGGCGCGCTCGTCGACTTTTTTGCCCAGGATCTGCTCGGGAGCCATGTACTTGGGCGAGCCGATGACATAGCCCGTCTTGGTCAACTGTGTATCGCCTTCGCGATGGGCGGCAGCGACACCGAAGTCCACAATCTTGAGCAGTCCTTCCTGATTGATGAGCACGTTCGCGGGCTTCAAGTCACGGTGGACGATACCGACATGGTGCGCGACGGTCATGCCGTTGCACATGTCGATACCAAACTGCAGTGCGCGCTTCAGCTCGATCGGCTTCTCGTTGACAATCTCGCTGCCGAGGGTGTGCGACGGGAAATACTCCATCGAAATGGCGTAGTTGCCCTGCATGTACAGGAAGTCATAGATGCGGATGACGTTCTTGTGCGTGATCTTGCGCGAGTAACGCAGCTCGTGGACGAAGCGCTTCATGACTTCTTCGTCGCTCGACACGTTGGGATTCAGGAACTTGAGGATCAGCCGCTCGTCGACGACCGTATCCTCCATCAACAACACGGTACCGAACGCGCCGCGGCCGATCCGGTCGATGTACTTGTAGCGGCCTTCGATCACATCGCCGGCCTTCAAGGTGCCGATATCCAACCGCGCTACGGCTTCCGCCTGTTTGGTCGCGGCCGCAACAGCGGTCTCGGACATCAACATGGTCTTGCCCTGCTCGACCTGTGGCAGCGGCGGGCGTACCTGGGGTGTTGGCGGAGCCGCGTGATGGGTGTTGCCGCCGCCGGTTCCAGTCAAAGGTAAAGACGTCCCCGAGGGCGAGGTACCAATCCGATCGTCGAGCTCCGCCATGGCCGTGGCCGCCATGCGGGCGATGGTCTGATCCGCCGATCCCGCCTGGTTCTGCAGCTCCGCGCGCAACTGATCGACACGGCGCTCATCGACGAGCTTCGCCAGCGCCTGGATCGCTTCAATCCGCACTTCGCGCTCGCTGCTGGATACGAGTGGCATGAGCGTATCCACGAACTTCGTGTCGCCCAGCTTGCCGATCGCACGCACGACAATCGGCATCGCCTTGGAATTGCCTGACTGCAACATCTCGCTGAGCCGCGGCAAGGCCCGCTTGCTGCCGATTTCGGCGAGCGCGTCCACCGCGCGCTCACTGACCCACCAATCGCTGTCGTGGGTCGCGGAGATCAGGGAATCGACGGCGCGTTCGTCCTTGGTCTGGTTGAGAATCTCGATGGCGGCGCGCCGGATATCATCATCCTTATCCCGCACGAGCTGCAGCACCGCTTCGATGACACGCGGGCCACCGATCTTGCCGAGTGCATCGGCCGCGCGGCTGCGCACCCACCAGTCGCTGTCCTTCAACGCTTCCAACAGGTACTTGACCGACTTTGCGTTGCCGACTTCGTTGAGCACCTCGACCGCCGCACGCCGCGCGTTCTCGTTCTCGTCCTTCAGGATTTCGATGAGATAGCGGATGGTGTCGGGATGGTTGGCTTTGATGACGACATCGATCGCTTTGTTCTGGACGTCGATTTCCGGGTCCTTGAGCAAGGCACAAATGCGCTCGATGTCGATCGGCCCGTCCATTCTCTGGAGAGCGGACAGCGTGGCGCCCCGGATCAGCTTGTTCGGATCGCGCAGTTGCGTTTGCAACGCGGTTTGCACTTCGGGGGTATTGAAGCGGGCCAGCAGGTTGATGATGTGAACGCGTGCAATCGGGTCCTTGCCGCCGATGCGGCCAATCAGCTCGGGCACCGCATTCGCATCGGCAATTTCGCCGATGATCCGGAACAGCGCCGCCTTCTCGTTGGGTTCCTGCTGATAAGCCGCCGCCAGCAGCTCGCGCACCCCGAAGCGGCCCTTCTGTGCGGTAATCACTTCGAGAATCGCCGGCTTGGATATGCCGGGCGTGTTCAGGGCCTCAATGAGCAGGTGCGGCGGGTAGTTGCGGTTGCTGGTGAGCGCCCAGGAAATGCCGGCAATGACTTTCGCGCTTCCTTCAATCAGTCCGCGAATGAACTGCGGAAAGGTCTTCTGGCTGACGAGCCCGGCCAGCACCTCAACAAAAGCAATGGTCGCGGTCTTGCTCGCATCCGGCAGGGCGGCAAAGACGGGTTCTATGGCGCCTGGTCCCAGGTCCTTGAGTCGCGCCACAGCTTTTTGCAGGGCGGGACTGGCCTGGTCGGTGGCTGACCGGATCTCCGTGATCAACCGGTCAGCGCGCAAGTTCGTGAAAAAGCTCATTCAGCCTTTGAGGTCTGGGGCGTTCCCGCGCGTGGGCGATGCTTAGTCGCCCGGCAACGGCGGATTATGCCACAGCCCAGGCTGCGGCCAGGGGTCGACGCGCCGCAGCTTTCGAGCGCGCGATCGTCACAGCCACTACAATCCAAGCCCTTTAACCCTCCCGGTTTTTCAACATGGCCGATGACTCCACTCTAAACGGTTTGCGCGCCGCTTTGGATGCGTATGTAGATCCCTATCTAGGGGAGACCCTCGGCGCAACGCAAGCAGTGCAGGAGCTTCATGGCACGGCAGCGGGTGCAACAGCGCGGATCCGCCTGGGATTTCCGGTGGGAGGCTATCACGATGAGCTGGCCGCGGGTCTGAAGGCCCATCTGTCCAAGGCGGGGATCAACACGCCCCTGACGCTCGACCTGGCTGCGGACATACGCTCCCACGCGGTGCAGAGAAACCTGAAGCCGATTGAGCGGATCAAGAACGTCGTGGCCGTGGCATCTGGTAAGGGTGGCGTCGGCAAGTCCACGGTGGCCGTGAACCTCGCGTTAGCGTGGGCGGCTCAGGGAGGCCGGGTTGGCATTCTGGACGCGGATATCTATGGTCCAAGCCAGCCCATGATGCTCGGCCTCGAAGGCCAGAAGCCCTCGACACCCGACGGCAAGCACCTGGAGCCGCTACCCGCACATGGCATCGTGGCCATGTCGATTGGATTTCTATTGCAGGACCAGGACCAGGCCATGATCTGGCGGGGACCCATGGTTACCCAGGCCCTTACTCAGCTCCTGTCTGAGACTCAGTGGGGCGCATTGGACTACCTGGTCGTCGACATGCCTCCCGGTACCGGCGACATTCAGCTCACACTTGCACAGCGCGTCCCTGTCGCGGGCGCTCTCATTGTGACCACTCCCCAGGACATTGCACTCGCGGACGCCCGCAAGGGCCTCAAGATGTTCGAGAAGGTCGCCGTGCCCGTTCTCGGCATTGTCGAGAACATGAGCATCCACGTGTGTTCGAACTGTGGGCATGCCGAGCACATCTTTGGCGCGGGTGGCGGCGCGAGAATGGCGGAGCAATACGGTGTCGCCCTGCTGGGCGAATTGCCCCTCGATGCGCACATTCGTGAGGAAGCCGATGGCGGCCGTCCCACCGTGGTCGCGGCTCCCGACTCCCCGCGCGCCAGGGCCTATTTCGAGATGGCCCGCCGCACCGGCGCCGCCTTGTCGCGCCGCGCGCGCGATCGCAGCAGCCTGTTCCCGAAAATTGTTGTCGAAGAAAGTTGAGATGGAAGCGCCCTACACCGGAATCCTCCCGTACCAGGCCATCCGGGAGATGTTGAACAACGGCGAAATCAGGTCCCTGCTGGTGCCCATCGATGCGGACCAACTGCAGCCGGCGAGCATCGACCTGCGGTTGGGCGATTACGCCTATCCGGTCGATACGAGCTTCCTGCCGGGCCGCGGCGTGCGCGTCCTGGATAAAATGCAACAACTGGATGCGGACTTCGATCGCTTCAAGATCGATATCCGCGGCGGCGCGGTGCTCGAGCGCGGCCGGGTGTATGTGGTCCCCCTGTTGGAAAGTATCAAGCTCAAGAGCGATGTCGCTGCCTTCGCCAATCCCAAGAGCTCCACCGGCCGTCTCGACATTCTCACGCGCCTGATTGCCGATCAGGCCACTCATTTCGATGAGGTGGACGATGGCTACGAGGGCCAGTTGTACATAGAAATTGCCCCCCGCAGCTTCAGTGTCGTGGTGAAGACCGGCACGCGTCTCAATCAGTTGCGCTTCCGGCGTCGGACCGGCATGACACCGAAGCAGATTGCTTCCGCCGAATGGCAACAGCTTCTCGAAGCCGGGCACGTTGTTGATACCTCCGAGCAACCGCGCCTGGGCGGCAGGCCGGGGATGTTGCCGTTCACGGTCGACCTCAAGGGCAACGCTCAGAACAACACCTTGATTGGCTGGCGGGCGAAACAGAACACACCGCGGATCGATCTCGAGCGGCGTGACTATGATCCGCTGGATTTCTGGGAGCCCATGCGTTTCCACAAGGAAGCCGCGCTGACCCTGGTTCCCGATGAGTTCTACATCCTCATGACCAAGGAAGCGATCGCCGTACCGCCGCAGTACGCCGCGGAAATGGTCCCATACGATACCCGAGCCGGTGAGTTCCGGGTGCACTACGCCGGATTCTTCGATCCCGGTTTTGGCTGGGCGGCGGATCGCGGCAAGGCCGGCAGCAGCCGCGGTGTGCTGGAGGTACGCTCACACGAAGTACCCTTCCTGCTCGAGCACGGCCAGATTGTAGGTTGGCTGCGCTACGAGCGCATGGCAGAAGTGCCCCAGGCACTCTATGGGCAGGAGATCAAATCCAACTACCAGGGACAGAGCCTGAAGCTGGCCAAGCAGTTCAGAGCGCCCGGCTAGCTGGCTAGGCGCCCCCGGCTAGGCGCCCCCGGCTATTCGCGTGTGACGGACTGCAGTTGCATGGTCCATTGCACGTCGTCGTCTTTTTTCTGCTCGACGCGCATGGGGATATAACCGCGTGAGGGCGCACACCAGAAGCGCGTCACCCGGGGCGAGCCGGTTTTTTGTGCGCCGTACACAACTGTGTCAACTTTGCCAACCGCTGTGTCAATGGACTCTTCGCGCTCGCGATGGTAGCCGTACTCGCGCACGGAGTTTTTATCGAGCATCTGGAACTTCTGCGGCTCGCGGCCCGCAAGTAACTCAACCATCAGTGCAATCTGTACCGATGAGTCGTCCTGGATGTTCGGGTGCAGCGGCATGTCGACCTTCGCGTCCTCATACACACCGGTCACGCGGCCATGCTCCCAATCGAACTTCACGTGGGAGTCCCGTTTCGTTGCCGACGTTCCGTCATCCGCGTCGTAGCTCAATGGCTGCACGCCCTTGTCGGTTACGCGCATGACGCTCTTCTGCACCGGACGTTGAGAGAACATTTTGCCGATGCCACGCGGGCTGCTTTTGGATGAATAAACCCACGTATCGCCCTGCTTCTCGAGCTTCACGGTGGATACGGCGACTGTCATCCCGTGCCACATCCAGCCATAGGAGGCTTCGAACGGTTTCAGCTCGTCCGCTCTTGCGGTCGCGATTGTGAACGCGAGGAGGGCGGCTGCCGCGGCAATTCTCACGGGAAGTCCTCTACCACGGGCTGAGTCAGATGTTTGCCGTCCAGCAAGGGGCGGCCGCCGTTCCAATCGAGACGTTTGTCGGCGATCCACGCGATGACTCGCGGGTAGATTACGTGTTCGGTCGCTTGCACACGCGCGGCCAAGGTTGCCTCCGAGTCTGCCGTTTTGACCGGTACCCTGGACTGTAGGATCAATGGGCCGCCGTCGAGTTCCGGAGTCACGAAGTGAACGGTTGCGCCGTGCTCGGTATCTCCGGCGTCCAGGACGCGCTGGTGAGTGTGCAATCCGGTGTATTTCGGCAGCAGCGATGGATGGATGTTGATCATCCGGCCGGAGTAATGACGCACAAAGGGTGCCGTCAGCACTCGCATGAACCCGGCCAAAATGACGAGGTCAGGCGCGTGCTCATCCAAGGTCGCAGTTAGCGCCTTCTCGAAATCCTCGCGGCCCACACCCGATGACGGAACCACCTGTGTCCGGAGTCCCATCTGCTGGGCTGTTGGCAGGCCGGCAACGCCGGGTTTGTTGCTGATGACCACAGCCACTCGCGCGTTGATGCGGCGTTCCAGGCATTCGCGGGCGATTGTGGCCATGTTGGAGCCACGGCCCGAAATCAGAATCGCCAGTCGCAGCGGGTCACTCGTTGATGACAACGCCGTTCGCGCCTTTGCCGACCTCACCAATAATCGAGGCTGCTTCGCCACGCTTGTTGAGCAAGTTGACCGCGGCTTGCGCATGTTCCTTCGGAACAACGGCAATCATGCCGATTCCACAGTTGAACGTCCGGTACATTTCAACCGAGTCAATGCGCGCGGTCTGCTGCAACCAGTCAAACACGGGGTCGCGCGGCCAACTCTTGCGTTCGAGCACGACTTCCAGTCCCTCTCTCAAGACGCGCGGGATGTTGTCGGTGATACCGCCGCCGGTGATATGCGCAAGACCCAGCACGGGTACTTTGCGGATCAGCTCGAGAAGGGATTTGACGTAGATGCGTGTCGGCGTAAGCAGCCGGTCAAACAGGAGCTTCCCCTCCAGCATCGTATCGGGCTTCGCGTTGGCAACTGCGATCAGCTTCCGGATCAGGGAGTATCCGTTGGAATGCGGCCCGGAGGAGGCCATTCCCACCACTGCATCGCCTGGCTTGATGCGCGATCCGTCGATGATGGCGCTCTTTTCGACGACGCCGACACAAAATCCGGCCAAATCGTAGTCTTCACCCGAGTAGATGCCGGGCATTTCCGCCGTTTCGCCACCCACGAGCGCGGCACCCGCTTGGGCGCAACCTTCCGCAATTCCACGGATCACCGACTCCGCGACATCCACGCGAAGCTTGCCGGTGGCGTAGTAGTCCAGGAAAAAGAGCGGCTCGGCGCCCTGGACGACAACGTCGTTCACGCACATTGCCACTAGGTCGATACCGATGGTGTCGTGGCGACCCGTATCGATCGCGAGCCGCAGTTTTGTGCCGACTCCGTCGGTACCTGAAACGAGCACGGGCTGCTTGTATCCCGCCGGGATTTCCACGCATGCCCCAAAACCGCCGATTCCCGCAAGAACCTCCGGACGCTGCGTACGGCGCACGACCGGCTTGATGCGCTCTACGAGCTCATCTCCCGCGTCAATGTCGACACCCGCATCGCGATACGTGATTCCTCGATCAGTCGGCGCATTTTTTTCCATGTAAATATTCTACACACTTAAAATGGGCCGATGACCCGCAACACCCCAGTCCTCCTTGTGTCCCTGCTCCTGTGCATCGTCTCTCTGGATGCCTGGGCGGGCCGACCCGTCAGAGTCTATGAAGTGGAGCTCAAGGGGGGCCAGTCGCCGGCATCTGTGCAGGATGCGATGCGTGAGGCGCTCGTGCGTGCGACCGGTCGCCGCGAATCCGCTACCGACCCAGCCCTGGCCAGCATCATTTCCGATGCCGGAACCTACGTAAAAGGCTACACATCGCCCTCTAAGTCCCAACCCCAGGTGATCTTCGACAGTGCAGCCGTCGAGCGGGCAATCGTTGCGGCCGGGCGCAGCACCTGGGATCCCGTCCGCCCGTTCACGCTTGTGATTCTGTACCCCGCGCTGCCCAGACCGGCAGACGAGGCAGCACGCGCCGAGCTAGATCAAGCCGCCATCGCTCGTGGGCTTCCGATTACGGTTGTGCCGCTGTCTCCCGTGGATGCGTCAGGCAACGAATTACCCCGCGATGCGTTGATGCAGATGGCACAGCGTTATGGCGGCGACGCCGTTCTGGTTGGCCGTTCGGATTCGGGCACTGCAAACGGCCAATTGAAGTGGACCCTGGCCACGAATTTCTCGAGCGCAAGCTGGAGCGGGCCGTTGAACGCGGGCATCAATGGCGCCGTCGACAATATGGCTCCTGCCCAGGGTGGTTCACTCTCGGAAATTGAGTCCAGCGCCAGAGTTGAGATCAGCGGTGTGGCAACGCTGACAGATTACGTGAACGTCCAGCGACTTCTGGAAAGCGCCCCCGGTGTACGACGGGTGAATGTAGGCGCGGCCAGTGGCAACGTTGTGATGTTCGATGTGCTCGCGAGAGGCGGCGGCGATGCAATCAGCCACGGCCTGACAGGTTCCAGCCATCTCGTACAGCAAGAAGCGTCCAGTGCCCGGCTCGCGTATCAATACCGACCTTAGTCTTTTCGAGTCGACGTGCGCCATCTGCCTAACATCATCTGCGTGTTTCGGATCCTGCTGGTGTGGCCTGTTGCGGCTGCGCTCGCCGATCACGAGTACCTGACAGCGCTGGCGTTGTTCATGGTTGCGGGCGCTTCCGACGGCGTCGACGGCTATCTTGCCAAGCGTTTCAACTGGACGTCCGAGCTCGGCAAGGTCCTCGACCCGCTGGCAGACAAGCTGCTGCTCGTTACTGTTTTTGTTGAGGCGGCATGGATGGGACTTACCCCTTGGTGGCTGACTTCCGCGGTGGTCGCGCGGGATGTGTCGATTGCGCTCGGGGCGTTGGCGTACAGGCTGTTGATCGGGCCTTTGCGCGGGCGGCCGACGGTGTCCAGTAAGATCAACACGGCTATGCAGCTTTTGTACCCTGTATGCATGCTGCTCCACGCAGCACTTCGCGTTCCGCCCCAAGAGATTCTCGACGCGCTCGCGGTTCTGGTGTTCATCACCACCGTGATCTCGGGACTCAACTACATAGCCGTGTTTACCCGCCGTGCGTGGGATGCGCCGGCGAGTTCCTCCTGAGGGTGCGGCCCATGCAGCAGATTCCCCTCGGCGTGCGGATTCCCGATCGCGCGGTGTTTGAGAGCTTTTTCCCGGGGAGGAATGCGCAGGCCGTGGAGTATGCGATGGGAATCGCGGCTCGCAGCGGCGGTGTTGGAGAGGCCGTTGCGGGCCGCTCGGGTGGCGCAGGCGGTGGCTTTGGCACGCGCTCTGTCACTTGGCTGTGCGGGCCTTCCAGCGTTGGCAAAACGCATTTACTGCAATCCATAGTTGCGCGCGCGAGCCAACGCGGTCGCACTGGCTATTTCCCACTCATTGAGCTGGCACCTCTGGGCGTCGGCGTACTCGATGGCCTGACCTCCCTGGATTGCCTCTGCCTCGACGACCTGGATCAGGTGGTCGGCCGGTTGGATTGGGAAAAGACCCTGTTTGGGTTGCTGCGCGAAATCCAGGAACGCGACGGCAACCTGGTGGTGTCGGCCACCGCGCCTCCTGCGTTGTTGCCATGGTCGCTGCCCGATCTCGGCTCACGTTTTGCGGCCGCTGCCATTTTCCAGTTGCACGAGTTGGACGAGGGCGAGCAGCAGAAAGCGCTGCAACTGCACGCGCACGTTCGTGGTTTTGAGCTACCCGATGACACCGCGCGCTGGCTCCAGCGACGCTTCCCTCGCGACATGCGAACGCTGTATGGCTTATTGGATACATTGGATGAAGCAGCTCTAGTCGCCCAGCGCCGCCTCACTGTTCCATTTATCCGCTCTGTTTTGAAAGAGTAAGCGCCAAGGCCGCGACTCTCTTCCCCAGTACCTGCGCCAGCGTTTTTTCGTGTTCCGCCAGTGAAGGGTCGTCCTGCGCACCGGCAACATGTGACGCACCGTAGGGTGATCCACCGCCGCGTGTCTCATTCAGCGCCCGCTCGGTGTATGGAATCCCGACGAGATACATACCGTGGTGTATCAACGGCATCATCATGGACAGCAGAGTTGTTTCCTGCCCGCCATGCATCGATTGCGTCGAAGTGAATACACCCGCGGGCTTCCCGGCCAGCTCTCCTGACAGCCACAGGCTGGAAGTGCAATCCAGGAAATACTTCAGAGGCGCCGCCATGTTGCCGAAGCGCGTGGGGCTGCCCAGAATGAGGCCGTCCGCCTGGCGCAATTCCTCGAGAGAAGCATACGGGGGGCCGCTGTCCGGGATGGGCTTCGCCGGCCGCTCGCTTTCGGCATTTACCGGGGGCACGGTGCGCAGCTTTGCCGTCACGCCCGTGACGCTCTCGACTCCTCGGCATACCTGCCGCGCCAGTTCCGCTGTCGAGCCTTTCCGGGAGTAATAGAGCACCAGGATTTCGGTCACAAGCTATTCCTTTTGGTTTCGTGCAGAAACGGCAGGCTACATTTATATTGGTTGGGTGATTGGCAAACTGTATTTTGTGGCAGGCCGGGTGCAGGGCGTCTACTACCGCGCCACGGCGGCGCGGCACGCGCGAGATCTGCAGATCAAAGGTTACGCCAGAAACCTGGCCGACGGGCGCGTCGAGGTGCTTGCGTATGGCAGCGAGGCTGCCCACGCGGAGCTCGTGAAGCGTCTTTGGATAGGTTCATCCGCATCAAAGGTTGCGTCTGTTGAGGCTGTGGATCCGGCCGACGGCACCCAGATTCCCAATGACTTCTCTACCGGCTGAAGCTGAGGATTTTCGCTTGCGCAAGCTCTGTTATCTGATCATTGCGATATTCGCGACGACGCTCGCTGCTGCGAAACCGCCTGTTGCACCCAAGGTGGCGAAACAGACTGCGGCCATTGTCGCTGCCAATCCGATGGCGGTCGAAGCGGGAGCGGAAATCCTGCGCAAAGGTGGCAGCGCCGTCGACGCTGCGGTCGCCGCGCAGGTGATGTTGGGTCTCGTCGAACCGCAGAGCTCCGGTGTGGGTGGCGGCTCGTTCATGATGTATTTCGACGCCAGGACAAACGTGATCACCGCGTTGGATGGCAGGGAGAAGGCTCCCGCGGGCGCAACACCTGACATGTTCCTGGACGAGCACGGCAAGCCGATGTCGTACATCCAGGCAGTACGTACCGGACGATCGACGGGCGTTCCCGGTGCAATGCGCATGTTGTCGGAAGCTCAGGCAAAGCTCGGCAAGCTGCCGTGGCGCGAGTTGTTTACGCCGGCCATCCGCGCCGCCGAAAACGGCTTCAAAGTCCCGCAACGGCTCGCCAACTTCCTGTCACCCGATTTCGGGTTTCCACCCACGCCCGAAGTCCGGGCGTTGTTTCATCGGCCCGATGGCTCACCCCTGCAGGCAGGTGACGAATTCAAAAATCCGGCGTACGCGAAAACGCTGCGTCGAATTGCCAACGAAGGAGTGAAAGCTCTGTATGAAGGGGAGATCGCCAAGGAGATTGTGAGCAAGACTCATGAAGCGCCGAATCCGGGCACGATGACCCTGCAGGATCTGGCCTCGTATCGCGCCGATTGGGTGAAGCCGTTGTGCGGACCTTATCGGGAGTACTCGGTGTGCGTGCCGCCGCCGCCGTCGAGTGGCGTCAATCTGCTGCAGTTCCTGGCGATTCTCGATCACACCGACATCGCGACACGCGGTCCGTCGGACCCGCAGTCGTGGTTTCTGTTTGCCCAGGCCAGCCGCCTCATGTACGCCGATCGTGATCGATATGTCGCCGATCCGCAGTTCATTCCCGTTCCTGTCGACAAGTTGCTCAACCCCGACTACCTGGCGGAACGCGCTCGTATGATCGGGGACCGCATTGGGCCGCCGCCGCCGGCCGGGCAGTTTGCCAGCGTGTGGCGCGGTCCCGATGCAACACAGGAAGCGCAGGGCACGAGTCACCTGGTGGTGATGGATGCCGAGGGCAATGTCGTTTCGATGACGACGACCGTGGAGTCGATATTCGGCTCGGGTCGGACCGTGGGCGGTTTCGTGCTCAACAACCAACTGACCGACTTTTCCTACAGGCCCACCGACGACAGCGGCGCGCCAGTCGCCAACGCCGTGCAGGGCGGCAAGCGGCCGCGTTCCTCCATGTCGCCGATTGTCGTCGTCGACAAGAACGGGAAGTTTGTGGCGGCGTTCGGCTCGCCGGGTGGATCCTCCATCCTCGACTACAACACGAAGACCGCGGTGGGCGTATTGGCCTGGAAGCTGTCCATGCAGCAGGCGATCGAGCTGCCCAACCTGATTGCGCGTGGCAATGACATCGCCGGTGAAGTTGATCGCTTCTCGCCGCAGGTGCTGGCCGGGCTGCGCGATCGCGGTATAAACCTGGAGGCCGGGCGTGCGGAAAACTCAGGCTTGCACGGGTTGTTGAGGCACCCCGATGGGACGCTGGAGGGTGGGGCTGATTCACGGCGCGAAGGAATCGTGCGGCTGGTGCCATGATTTAATTGGCGCGGCACTGGCCGCGCGGAGCCGAGGCTTCGTTTCCGCCGGCAAAAAGCGTGGTTTTTGCCGGCTGCGTTGGTGTAAGGCGTCTGCGGCGCGTTGGGCGCGCGGAGCCTGGGTACTTCCCGCGGGGCAACTTAGCGCGTTGCTACAGGCTTGCCCGGCCGCTTGGGCGTAGCCGAAGGGAATCCCAGGTCGTCCGCGCCGTTCCAGCGCGTCCAACGCGAAATCACCATGTCCGGATACCCCCTCTGTCCCACGCTCCCGTTGTAGCGCGCGAGGGCTTTGCGCACGTCATTGCGCTCATAGCGCAAGTAATACCGCAGGATCGCGCACCCCATGTGGATGTTCGGCCCGGTGTGGATCAACTCATACCGTTTGATACCGAGCTTTTCCGGCCAGAACGGCATCACCTGCATCAGCCCCACGGCGCCTGCCGACGAGACCGCCCAGCGGTTGAATCTGCTCTCGATATCCATCACTGCCATCACGAGGCCGGGCGGGAGGCGCGCTTCGCCTGAGCGATGTGTTTCGCAGTAGACCTGCTTCAGGATCTCCATGCGCTCATCGTGCTCCTTCACGATTTTCCGCAGCCGCGGCTCCATCAGCGTGTACCAGACGGCAGAGTCGTAGTGGTCGGTAAAGCACTCTGCCTGACTGATGGCGCGCTGCACGACCTCTTTCAGCTCAGGATCGCGCTGTCCATCGGCGACCGCCGCGCTCGAAAGCAGCGCGCCGGCAACGAACAGGCCCGCGCGGATCCTATTGAGGAGCCAGGCGCGAGCGGATGAAGTTGAGCGCATCGCCCAGCGGGAATTCCTGACTTTCGCTGTCACGGCGGCCGCGATACTCGAGTTTGCCCGCTTCCAGGCCGCGTTCTCCGACAACCAGGCGGTGAGGTATCCCGAATAGCTCCGCGTCCGCGAATTTGACCCCGGGGCGGGCATCGCGGTCGTCGTACAGCACTTCGATTCCAGCGGCAGTGAGCTCGGCATAGAGCCGGTCGGCAACCTCGCGTACCCGTTCGGATTTCTGCATGCCCATGGGCACGAGCACAACCTGGAAGGGCGCAATCGGGTCCGGCCAGATGATGCCGCGCTCATCGTGATTCTGTTCAATGGCCGCGGCGACGATGCGCGTCACACCGATACCGTAGCAACCCATGTACAACTTCACTTCCTTGCCGCTTTCGTCGAGCACGACGCCTTTCATGGGCTCGCTGTACTTCTGGCCGAGCTGGAAGATGTGACCGACTTCAATGCCGCGGGCAATCTTCAAACGCCCGTGTCCAGTGGGGCTCGGATCACCTTCTACCACGTTGCGGATGTCAGCCGCGATCATGCCCTGGACATCACGGTCCCAGTTGACCCCGGTGTAGTGCATGTCTTTCTCGTTGGCGCCGGCTACAAAGTCCGCCAACGCGAGGGCGCTGTGATCTGCATAGATGCGACCTTTGAATCCAACAGGCCCGATGTACCCGGCGACCGCCTCTGTTGAACGGGCGATGCGATCCGCACTCGCCATGCGCAGAGGGCTTGCTACGCCGTCGAGCTTTTGCGCCTTGATGGCGTTGAGCTCATGGTCGCCACGCACCACCAGCGCTACAACGTCGTTTTCCTCGACCCCGTCAACCAGCAATGT
This sequence comes from Pseudomonadota bacterium, assembly GCA_018241505.1. Lineage (GTDB taxonomy): Bacteria > Pseudomonadota > Gammaproteobacteria > Steroidobacterales > Steroidobacteraceae > 13-2-20CM-66-19. The sequence goes on from JAFEDS010000004.1 coordinate 26,537, forward strand.
TTTGACAGTGCGGTTGGCCGGTACCTTGAGGAACTTTGTCAGGTCCTCGATGGTTTTCGCGCCGGGCGTCGACACCTTGATCAGCGGTTGAGCGGGAGCGGGGCGGGGCTCGGCCGGAGGCGCGGCGACGGCCGCCTCCAGGTTTGCCGCGTATTCATCCCCGTCGGAGAACACGATGGCGTCCTCTCCGGACGAGGCGAGCACATGGAATTCTTGAGAGACATCGCCGCCGATTGCGCCCGAATCGGCGCGAACAGCGCGGAATCTGAGCCCAGTTCGCGTGAAAATGCGCACATAGGCGTCGTACATCGCCCGATAGCCCTCTCTCAGCGAGGCTTCGTCAATGTGAAAGGAGTACGCGTCCTTCATGATGAACTCGCGCGCACGCATCACACCGAAGCGGGGCCGTATCTCGTCCCGGAACTTCGTCTGGATCTGGTAGAAATTCACCGGAAGCTGCCGGTAGCTCTGCAGCGTTTGCCGCGCGATGTCGGTGACGACTTCTTCGTGGGTGGGGCCCGCGACGAAGTCCCTTTTGTGACGGTCCTGGATGCGCAAGAGCTCAGGCCCATACGCCTGCCATCGCCCGGACTCCTGCCACAGCTCGGCGGGTTGGACCACGGGCATCACGATTTCCAGGGCGCCGGCGCGGTTCATTTCCTCGCGGATAATGCGCTCGACCTTCTGCAGTACGCGCAGACCGATCGGCAGCCAGCTATACAGACCGGCAGCGAGACGGCGGATGAGACCCGCGCGCAGCATCAACTGGTGGCTGATCAACTCCGCCTCGGCAGGGATTTCCTTGAGGGTGTTGATGGGGTATTGCGAGAGCCTCATCGGTAGCGTTCGGGTCCGTGTCAGAGATGGGGACGGGATATTAGCATCGCCTGCTAAACTGCCGGACTTCACCAGTCAACGAGCAGAATCGCCCGCACATGGAGACAGAACCCGAAGAGGAATTGAAGCCGCGCCGCAAGGGCATCTACCTCCTGCCGAATCTGCTGACCACGGGATGCATGTTTTCCGGCTTCTACGCGATTGTGGCGGCCATAGACAAGAATTTTGCTCCGGCGGGTGAGGCCATTTTCGTGGCCATGATTTTCGACACCCTGGATGGGCGCATGGCCCGGCTCACGAAGACCGAGAGTGCCTTCGGCAAGGAGTACGACAGCCTCGCCGATATGGTGTCGTTCGGGATTGCGCCCGCGATTGTGGCCTACCAGTGGGGCGTCGTCCGAATCGCGGAATTCGGTCAGTATTGGGGCCGCTTCGGCTGGTTGGCCTGCTTCTTTTATACCGCGGCCGCCGGCATGCGGCTGGCGCGCTTCAACACTCGCGCAGCCGCGGACAAGCGCTATTTCGAGGGGCTGCCCAGCCCGTCCGCGGCCGCGAATGTTGCCGCATTTATTTGGTTTTCCAGTCACTTTCACGAGCCCGGGCTGACGGGGCTGATTGCGGCCATGACGCTCACGGCCTGTGCCGGGGCCCTGATGGTCAGCCGGTTCAGCTTTCCCAGCTTCAAGCAGTTCAACCTCGACCGGCGCGTCAAGTTTGTGTACGCGATTGTCGTTCCGGTGTTTTTTGCGCTGATTGCGCTCGATCCTCCGGCGATGCTGCTGGCGATGTTCGCGACGTATGCCCTGTCCGCACCCGTGTTGTGGGTAGGCCGGCGCGTGCGCCGACTGTTCCGCGGTTCACCCGTGCCTGGCTCCGGGCCGGGCCCGGGCCCCGGTCCGGCATGACGAGCTGATGGATACGCTGCGGCGCAATCAGTACCTCCAGGCGATGGGGGTGGACGTTTGGGTTTCGCGTCGTCCCGCTGCGGACGTGGATCGTGCGGGCGCTGCTGCAGCGGTTGAGGCTGTGGCGCCCGGCGCCCCAGGCGTCTCGGGTGGGTCCGCCGCCAGGGCGCCCGCCGCTCGCTCGGCCGTTGAAACCGCGCCCGCGGTCACCGTGGCTGCGGCTTCGGCTGTGCCGTCGCCCACCGAAGCCCGTGCCACGGCCGATGTTCCCACGATAACCACCTGGGAGTCCCTCCGCTCCGAGGTCTTGGCTTGCACAAAGTGTCCCCTTCACGGAAGCCGCACCCAAGGCGTCTTCGGCGTCGGTAACCGCGAATCGCAGTGGCTGGTCGTCGGTGAGGCTCCAGGCGCCGAGGAAGACCGGCGAGGTGAGCCTTTCGTTGGCCGCGCCGGACACCTCCTGGATGCCATGCTGAAGGCAATCGGGCTGAGTCGGGGCCGCAATGTGTACATAGCCAACGTGTTGAAAAGCAGGCCACCCGGGAACCGGGATCCCAAGCCCGAGGAGGTTGCAGCCTGCCTTCCTTACCTCATGCGACAGATTGAGCTGCTGAGGCCGCGCGTTATGCTGGCAGTGGGGCGCATCGCGGCACAGAACCTCTTGGCCACCGACGCTCCGTTAGGTCGTCTGCGCGGGAAGGTGCACCACTTCGGTGAGCTTAATACTCCGTTGATTGTGACGTATCATCCCGCGTACCTCCTACGTACACCGAGCGACAAGCGCAAGGCGTGGGAGGACCTGAAGTTCGCGCGTAGCGTTTTTCAAGGACTCAACGCAACCCTTTGAGGTCAAGTGGGATTCGATGGCAACTGCGCCTGAGATGCTCAATGCGGTCCCGGACGTTCTCATTCGGCCGATGTCCGAAAACGATGTCCCGGAAGTCATAGCCGTTGAGCGAGCGTCCTACCAGTTTCCCTGGAGCGAAGGGATTTTCAGGGATTGCCTGAGGGTGGGATACGTCTGTCGCGTAGTGACAGTCAGCGACACCATCATTGGCTACGGCGTCATGAGCGTCGGCGCTGGTGAAGCTCACATCCTCAATCTCTGCATCGGTGACTTGTACCGGTGCAAAGGCGTTGGCAGACGGCTGCTGACTTACCTTATTGAGCGCGGTGCCGCGGCGGGTATGAGTGAGGCGTTCCTTGAAGTGCGTCCATCAAACACGTCAGCCATACGCCTTTACCTGTCGGTTGGTTTTGAGCAGGTTGGTATGCGCCGTGGTTACTACCAGGCAGTTGGCGGCCGCGAAGATGCCGCAGTACTCAAGTTGGCCTTGCGCCCGCGGCGTAACAGTACCCGCTAAACGGGGTCTGCGACGGAACACGTCTTCAAAACGATGCTGTCTCCCGTAGGGAGACTCAAGTTGGTAGCCAATGATCTGGGATTGGCTGCCATCTTGTGGGAGAACGATAGCCCCCGGCGCGTTCCCTTGACTCTTGTGGCGGAAGATCCCCTGCGCCGGGTCTTGCGCGATGCAGAGGCGCAGCTCCGTGAGTATTTCGCGGGCGAGCGACGCCGGTTCACTTTACCGCTGCACTTCGCGGGTACTGAGTTCCAGAACCAGGTGTGGCGGGCCCTGCTGTCGATCCCGTTCGGCGAAACGCGCACTTACACCGATATCGCCGTACAGATCGGAAAGCCGGCGGCGGTGCGCGCGGTCGGGGCGGCGAACGGGCGCAACCCGATCTCCATCATCGCACCGTGCCATCGGGTGATTGGCTCGGACGGTAAACTAACCGGGTTTGCCGGTGGCCTGGAAGCCAAGGCACACTTGTTGGCCTTGGAGAAACAATGGCACGCTCGAAGCTCCAATCGTTTCACGCCTTATTCCGCCCGCTGAGCGCAAAGAGCGGGCGCGCCTCGACTTCGTCAGAGGACTCTCTGCAGGCGATCTGGAACGTCGTTGCCCGGATCCCGCGGGGCCAAGTGTCCAGCTACGGTGATGTCGCGCGTGCTGCGGGCCTTCCGGGGCGCGCGCGATTGGCAGGAAAGGCCCTCCGACTGATGCCGGAAGACATGAACCTCCCCTGGCATCGGGTAATGGGCGCCGGCGGGCGCATCGTCTTCCCGAAAGGCACGCGCCACTTCCGGGAGCAGTCCAGACTGCTTCGAAGTGAGGGCGTTACCGTTAAGGAGGGGCGCGTCGATAAGAGCGCCCTGGTGGATCTCGAAGAGTTCTGAAATTCGGAGTACCCATGGACCTGACAATCAATGATCGAACGGTGCAGGTGACTGCGAGTGAGGACACCGCGTTGCTGTGGGTCCTTCGTGACCTGCTCGGGATGACCGGAACGAAGTTCGGCTGCGGCATGGCGCTCTGCGGCGCATGCACGGTTCATGTCGACGGAAAACCGGTCCGCTCCTGCGTTCTGCCGGTTTCGGCGGTTGTGGGCAAGAAAATAACGACCATTGAGGGCGTAGGCAGCACGGCGACGGGCCAGGCCGTGCAGGAAGCCTGGAAGAAGGTGAACGTGCCCCAGTGCGGCTACTGTCAGGCCGGACAGATCATGTCAGCCGCCGCGCTGTTGGTGGAGAAGCCTGCTCCAACCGACGCCGATATCGACGCAGCGATGTCGGGAAATATCTGCCGCTGCGGAACCTACACCCGGATCCGGGCCGCCATCAAACAGGCGGCCGGTCAGGCGGAGAAACACTCATGAGCGCCGTGTTGCAACGACTCGCGGAGGCGGGACTCTCGCGTCGGGAATTCATCGCGAAATTGACGGCTGCCGGTGGTCTCGTGGTCATCGGATGCAAAACGCGCGTTCTCGCCGCCGAGGAAGCGGAGAAGTATGGTGCCGAGGGAATGCCACACGGCACCGTCGACAATCCCTTGATCTTCATTGCCATTGCCGATGATGGCTCGGTAACCATTGCCGTGCATCGCTCGGAGATGGGGCAGGGCGTGCGCACCGGCATGCCGTTGATAGTGGCCGACGAGTTGGAGGCGGACTGGAGCAAAGTGCGTGTCCAGCAGGCGCCGGCGGACGAGGCGAAATACGGCAATCAGGACACTGACGGATCGCGCAGCACGCGGCACTTCATCGACCCCATGCGCCGCTGTGGCGCTGCGGCTCGTGCGATGTTGGAGAAGGCTGCCGCGGCGGCGTGGAACGTACCCGTCACCGAGGTGCGTGCCCAAAACCATCAGGTGGTACACGAGAAGACCGGGCGCAAGTTGGGTTATGGCGCGTTGGCGCGCAAAGCAGCCAAAATTCCGGTTCCCGCGCACGATGCGGTGAAACTGAAGACGGCGCAGGAATTCCGCCTCATTGGTAAGGAAGGCACAGCGCTGCTGGATGGTGCCGACATCGTCACCGGCAAGGCGCAATACGGCATAGACCCGTGGTTTGAAGGCATGTTGTTCGCCGTTATTGCCCGCTCGCCGGTGTTGGGTGGGAAAGTCAAACATTTTGATGACGCGGAGGCAGTGAAGGTGCCGGGTGTCGTCAAGGTGTTGGAAATGCCGGCATCGGTCGCTGATGCGCAGTTCCACACTCTCGCCGGGATTGCGGTGCTTGCCAGTAACACCGGCGCGGCAATGAAGGCACGAAGCGCGCTGAAGATTGAGTGGGACGACGGGGAGAACGGCAGCTACGACTCCGATCTCTACCGCGCTGAATTGGAGAAGGCCGCGCGGAGTGCCGGCAAGGTGGTGCGCTCGGATGGGGATTTCGACGGCGCAATTGCCAAGGCCGCCCGCAAAGTCGAGGCCGAATACTATCTACCCCATATCGCGCACGCCACGATGGAACCGCCCGCTGCGGTGGCGCGCATCGTCGCTGGAAAATGCGAGGTCTGGGCTCCCACCCAGGCGCCACAAGTCACCCGGGAAGATGTCAGCAAGCACCTCGGCATACCGTTTGACAATGTGACTGTACACGTCACATTGCTGGGCGGCGGGTTTGGCAGGAAATCCAAGCCCGACTTCGCAACCGAGGCGGCCGTGCTTTCAAAGGTCATGGACGGCCGCCCCGTCAAAGTCACCTGGACCCGCGACGACGACCTGCATCATGACTTCTTTCACACCGTCTCGGTCGAGCACCTGCAAGCTGGGCTCGACGCAGGCGGCAAGGTCACTTCGTGGCTGCATCGTAGTGTTGCGCCCAGCATAGGCTCCATATTCGGTCCCGACCCCAAACACGAGTTGCCGTTTGAGTTGGGCCTGGGCCTCATCAACGTGCCGTACGACATCCCCAACCTGCGGATAGAAAATCCGGAAGCCGCGGCTCATACCCGCATCGGTTGGTTCAGGTCGGTTTCGAACGTGCCGCATGCTTTCGCAGTGCAGTCGTTCGTCGGCGAGCTCGCCGCGGCTGCCGGCAAGGATCACCGTGAGTTCCTGCTCGATCTGATCGGCGCGCCCCGTCTCATTGATCCGCGAAGTCAAAAAGATTCCTGGAACCACGGCGAATCGCCGCAGCGCTATCCGGTGGATACGGGCCGCCTGCGCCGCGTGATTGAAACCGCTACGCGTGAAGCAGGGTGGGGCACCAAACGCGGGCTCGGGTTGGCTGCGCACTACAGCTTCCTCAGCTACACAGCCGTGGTTGCCGAGGTCGAAGTGGATAAGACCGGCTATCTGCGCATCCCGCGCGTGGACATCGCTTTCGATTGCGGACCGGTCGTCAATCCGGATCGCGTGCGTTCGCAACTCGAGGGTGCGGTTGTGATGGGCGTCAGTCTCGCCACGCTGGGCGAAATTACCTTCAAGCGCGGCCGCTCACAGCAGGACAACTTTCATCAATACCGCGTCACACGAATGGACACGGCGCCCCGGGAGATCCGGGTGCATCTGCTGCCGGCCACCGACTGGAGCATACCGCTTGGAGGTGTTGGCGAGCCGGGCCTTCCGCCCGTCGCGCCGGCGCTCTGCAACGCCATTTTCGCGGTTACGGGGCGGCGCATCCGGCGGATGCCGATCAGGGAGCAGGCGGGCACGGCCGCGACCTGATATTCGCGGCGTGACACTGCGGGTGCCGCGGCAACTGACAGGGAAAATTGTGAAATAGCCGCTCATAGGGATTCGCGTTGGCTGCCAAATGGCGATAAAATATATGCCAATTGGCAAGGGAGCAGGTTCGGTGATACCGAATATCATTGGCGTCCTCGGCGGTCCACAGGTTTTCGGCGTTCCGGCTGCCCGCATCGATTTGCTCGAAGAAGTAGAGCGCGGGTTACCGCGGCAGGCTTATGAAGCGATCTCTGATGCGTTGGAGCTGACGCCTCTCGAAGAGGATCGTTTGCTCCAGGTGAGCACCCGAACGCGTGCTCGCTGGAAGAAGCAGGCCCGGCTCGACCCGGCCACATCAGACCGCGTCGTGAGGCTCGCGCGAATTCTGGCTATGGCTGTTCTGGTGCTGGAGAGCCGCGCGAACGCCGTGGCGTGGCTCCGTGAGCCCAGTGACGCACTCGGCGGACGATCGCCTCTGGCCGCCATGGCCAGCGATCCAGGTACTGAGAAGGTCTCCAACATGCTCTATCAGATGGAGTATGGGATTTATGCGTGACCCTCACTGTATTTAGGCTGGGAAAGAGCACGTATCGAGCCCAGCTTTTCGGTGGCCAAGGAGGGCTCTTTGCAAGCGGACGGTGGACTCCACGCGGTCACCTCGTTGTGTACACGTCGGCGAGTATCTCCCTTGCGATGCTCGAATACACAGTGAACTATCGCAGGCGGGGTTGGGTTCCTGCGACGGTGCTGGGGCGCGCCACGATACCGGCCAACGTCAAGATAGAAAACGTATCGCCCGATGAACTGCCGAAACGGTGGTTTGCAGCGGATCCTCCGATCCAACTGCAGCGGATTGGCGAGCAGTGGTTGCGCCGCGCTGAGTCGGCAGTGTTGCAAGTCCCCTCCGCAATCGTAATCGAAGAGTGGAACTATCTTCTGAATCCCCTTCACCCGGACTTCCGTAAGCTCACTATTACGACGCCCAAGCAATTCAGCTTCGATCGGCGCGTTGCGCGTTCGAGGAAAGATTAGCTCGCTGCAGCGTTTGTCGGCGCTGCGTGATCATCCGGATCCACGGCGCCGAGTGAAACACACTCATCAGCAGATACATTGACACCATCCCCGTCAATGGCGACGAGCCGTGTCCCGCCGAGCAAACCACGCTCGCGAGGCTGCCCTCCTGGGTTGCGGAAAGCAGACCCAGGAGGGCAAATGTAGGAGTGGGTGCCAGGGAGAGCAACCCGAGTGCGCGCGTCACAGGCCTACTCCCCAGCTTTCTTGCGGAATGCCGCTTCGCCGGCATCGGACACCGCCACCCATTTCGGGTCGGGCTTGGCGCCTGGGACATAACTGTCATGCCAGTTCCACCACTTGTACATCTTGGTCTGTGGGTACCCTTCGGGTGAGTCTTCCCAAAGCTCCTGCCGTCCGAGCGCTGTCATGTCGAGATAACTCCAGACAGTGCCCATGGCCTCATCACCGCGACTGTTGATGAAGTACGTGCGGTAAATCTTGTCAGCTTCGCGGATGAATGAATTGTGGCCGTGCCACTCGTTCACACCGAAGTCGGTGTCGAAGCTGTCGGTAATCGTGTACCAGGGGATGTGATGCCAGCCCATCCGATCTTTGAGCTTGGCGATGTCGGCCTGCGAGCCACGTGAGGCATACACGAGAGTTGTGTCGCGCGCGTTGAGATGGGAGAGGTTGGATACCTGGTCCGCGCCCAAAGAGCATCCGATGCAGGCATGATCCGGCCAGCCGTGGACTCCCGGCTCAAAGAACGCGCGGTAGAGGACCAACTGGCGCCGGCCTTCGAACAGGTCCTTCAGGCTCACCTTGCCCTTGGGACCCTCGAACACATAATTCTTTTCCACGGCCTGCCAGGGCATGCGGCGCCGTTCGGCGGCCAGCGCGTCCTTGGCGCGCAGCACGGCCTTCTCCTTCACCAGGAGCTGCTTCCATTGCGCTTCCCACTCCTGGGCGGACACGATTGGCGGGGTTTTCATGACGTTTCGGGCTCCATCGTTGAGTTGATGGGCGGTAGTGTGCGACCGCGGCGCGGAGCAGGGGGAGTGACAATCGTGGCGGGATTCGCCGACCACTGCCGCAAGGCACGAGCCCACGTCCTGAGCGGGTTGGCCGTACGGGCTGCCCCTAATGTGAGCCATCCGTGCGCCTGTGTAAGGTGCCGGCACGGCCTCGAACGGAGCTGATAAACACAATATGGCAAAACTCATCGCCCTCCTGGCGGCCCTGGTCGTTGCCGCCGGGGTTGCGTGGTCAGTCGCGGGCCGGGCTCCGGGTCCGAAAATCAGCTTCATTGAGCCAACCGGTCACATAGGACAAACAGGCGAGCTGCATCTGAGCGTCGCGGCGCCAGGTGCGAAGTTGAGTCGCCTGGAGGTTGTGCTCGAGCAGGCGGGCAAACAGCTCGCCCTTTTCGATCTCGACAACTTTGGGGGCGCACGCGTCGCGCAGGACAATGACCGCGTGCAGATCAGCCGCGCCATCGGCAAGAAGGCCCTGTCGCAGCTCGAGGAAGGCCAGGTGCGGGTCCGGGTGATGGCGGCGCGACCGCTGCTGTTTGGATTGCGGCAGGCCGAAGCCACTGCGAGCCGTGAGATCAACGTTGTCTTGACCCCGCCGCGCCTGAGTGTTGAATCGAAGTTCCATTTCATCAATCGCGGCGGTTCGGAAATGGTCGTGTATCGCGTCTCGCCGCAGGATGCCGTTTCCGGGGTGCGCGTGGGAGACCAGGAATATCCTGGATATCCAGCCGCCGGCGCGCACGTCAGCCGGGCCGATCCCGGCTTGCGTGTCGCCTTCTTTGCTCTATTGTGGAATCAAAGCGTCGACACACCGATCGAGCTGTATGCCCATGACGATGTCGGCAATGAAGCGCGGGCAGCCTTTGACTATCGCGTGTTTCCAAAGACGTTTCGCGACAGCCGAATCGTACTGGACGACCGGTTCCTGGCGCGCGTGGTACCGTCAATCCTGCAGAAGTCGGCTGAATTGACGCTCGAAAATCCCAGCGACTTCGTCGGCTCATTCCTGCGCATCAACAGTGATCTGCGGCACGCGAACAATGAGACGATCCGTAAACTGGCCCGTGCGAGCGCGCCGAAGATGTTATGGGATGGTCCGTTCAAACAGCTCGTCAACACGGCGGTGGAGGGCGGATTTGCCGACCAGCGCACCTACGTTTACCAGGGTGAGGTCGTCGATCACCAGGTCCACCTGGGCTTCGATCTGGCATCAGTGACCAACGCCTCGGTGCAAGCTGCCAATCACGGGCGCATCGCATACGCAGGTTGGTTGGGAATCTATGGCAATTGTGTGATTGTGGATCACGGCATGGGACTGCAGTCGTTGTATGCGCACCTGTCGAGCATCGCCGTAAGAGCCGGTGCCCCGGTGAGCCTGGGGCAGGTCCTCGGATACACGGGCGCCACGGGACTTGCAGGAGGCGACCACCTGCACTTCACCATGTTGCTCGGTGGTAATCCGGTTACTCCGGTCGACTGGTGGAGCGGCAAATGGGTGCAGGATCGCATTGCGCGCAAGCTGCATGAAGCTTCCCAGGAGCCGCGCGACACGCTGGCGTGGGAGACCTCGGAACGTGTCTATCAGTTGTCGCAGCGAGACCCGCCCTGGCGTCAGCTAACCCAAAACCCGTGAGCCGGCGCGACGGGCGAGATCATTGCGCGGCGCCATTTGCTTCAATGTGCCGACCATACATCTCGCGTAACTTGAAGCGTTGAATCTTACCGGTAGCGGTTTTGGGCAACTCCGCCAGAAATTGCACCCACCGCGGATATTTGTGCGGTTGGAGCACCGACTTCACATGCTGCTTGAGCTGCTCCGCCAGCAGGTCGCTGGCCAGATGCCGGTCCTTCAACACAATACAGGCAAGGGGCTTGAGCAGCCCGTGGCTGTCTTCCGAGCCGATCACGGCTGCCTCGAGCACGCACGGATGAGTCATCAAGGCCGATTCGACTTCTGTCGGCGCTACATAGAGACCGCTGACCTTCAGCATGTCATCGGCTCGCCCGGCATGAATGTAGTGACCGTTGGCATCCTGGTAGTACTTGTCGCCGCTGCGGGTCCAACGGCCACTGAAGGTGTGGACGGATTTGGCGCGATTGTTCCAGTAGCCACTGGCGGCAGTAGGGCCGGCCACAATGAGCTCGCCGATCTGTCCCTGGTTTACTTCCGCGCCAGATTCGTCCACCAGCTTGATTTCATACCCTGGAACCACGTACCCGGTCGTGCCGTAGCAGATGTCGTTGAATCTGTTTGACAGGAAAATGTGCAACATCTCGGTGGATCCGATCCCATCGAGAATGTCGACACCGAAGTGACGGCGCCAACGCTCACCGATTTCCTTCGGCAGCGCTTCGCCGGCGGATACACAACCACGAAGATTCAGCGCTTCGCGCGCGGGCAGCTCCGACGCCAGGATCGATGCATACAGTGTCGGGACCCCACAGAAGATCGTGGGTCGATGCTCGCGCAGGCGGGTAAAAATGGCTTCGGGAGTCGGCCGATCGCGCATCAAGACGGCCGTTGCACCGACTGACAACGGAAATGTCAGTGCATTGCCCAGCCCGTAGGCAAAGAACAGCTTCGCCGCAGATAACACGACATCATCCTCCCGGATGCCGAGAACGGGCCGGGCGTACAACTCGGCGGTCTGAATGAGGCTCGAGTGCAAATGAATCGTGCCCTTCGGCGTGCCGGTTGAACCGGAGGAGTAGAGCCAGAAGCACGCATCGTCACAACAGGTAGAGGCGGGTTGCTGCGCGCACTCCGTGAGCAGCGCGGTGAAAGATGAAGTGATGACGTGCTTCAGTCGCGGAACGCCGGAGAGAATCGGCTCGAATTGCGGCAACAGGCTTTCTGATACCACCAGCGCCCGCGCACGGCTGTCCTCCAGCAGATATTGGTAGTCCGGTGTTTTGAGACCCGTGTTCACGGCGACCGGAATGACTCCCGCCCAGATGCACCCGAGAAACGCCACCGGAAAATCGATGCTGTCCTGCAGGCACACGAGCACGCGATGCTCCGGCTCCACGCCCAGTCGACCGAGCGCATGTGCAAACTGTTTTACCCGCGTGGTGAGCTCGCTGTATGTATACGTGCCCTGGTCGTCAATGAAGGCGACCTTTGCGCCGCGACCCGCGCGCAAGTTGCTCTCCAACAGATCGAACGCCGCGTTGTAGTTGCGCGGAATGCTCAACAGTGGTGGTGATACCGTTCGATCGGCGGTGCTCAAACCCAACATGCCGCTCCCCCTCGAGCCCGTGATTCAGGTCTTCGTAAACTCTATTGCACCCTGAGGCAACAGGTACAGCACCAAGGCACGCCCGTGGGTGACAGTCGGTGCATGAGCGCTCGCGGGCGCGTAAACCATCCAGCCCGCATCGTGTCCGTCGAACTGTGCGCCGGGCTCGAGTGGCATGATGAGATCGATTTCGCCGTTGGGATGGCGGTGGTGAGGGCCTGCCATTGGCGTCATATCAACGACGTCGACGCTGAATCCGCGGGTCGCTGAATCCGGCTTGATCACACGACCAAAGCGAATTCCGCCCGCTTCGCGCGAGCACATCCATCCTTCGGTGACTCCCAGGCGACAACAGTCGAATATCCCGGTGACCTCGGGTCCAGTGAAGGGAAACGCCCGGTTCAGCTCGGCTTCCAGGGCCGGATTCAAAGGACGGTCGGCAATGAAGCCCGTGACCTGCACAATCAGATGGTTGAAGCGCTCGCGAGCAGCGGGAGATGTCGGGTCCACGGAGGGCTCCTGTGGAGTTAAACCGGGTCTACATCATGTTACGCGCGTGCAAATAAAGCAATATAGAGCATGATTGGAGGCTAAAGTGCACTCATGTAGCGCATATACATGCTATAAACTGCTTGAAGCGACGACAAGAGTGCGATATAACGCGACGTACCCTATCGAGGAGATGTCATGGCGCAGGCCGCTGTGAGTTTGCAATCGGAAAATTCCCGGGTGCGCGTCGATTTCCAGACCCACCCCGAGCGCTATCGCCATTGGACGCTGTCCGTCGATGGTCCCATTGCGACACTCAAAATGAATGTCGATGAAGACGGGGGTCTTCGACCGGGCTACAAGCTCAAGCTGAACTCGTACGACCTGGGTGTCGATATCGAGTTGCACGATGCAGTACAGCGCATCCGCTTCGAGCATCCCCAAGTCCGCAGTGTCGTGCTGACCAGTGGAAAAGACCGAATCTTTTGTTCAGGCGCCAACATTTTCATGTTGGGCCTGTCCTCCCATGCCTGGAAGGTGAACTTCTGCAAGTTCACCAACGAAACCCGCAACGGATTGGAGGACTCGAGCCGTCACTCCGGTTTGAAGTTTCTTGCCGCCTGCAATGGCACCACGGCGGGCGGCGGTTATGAGGTGGCGCTCGCTTGCGATGAAATCTACCTGGTGGATGACCGGTCGGCCGCGGTGAGTCTGCCGGAGGTGCCGCTGTTGGGTGTCTTGCCGGGTACCGGTGGCCTCACGCGATTGACCGACAAACGCAAGGTACGGCGTGATCAGGCTGATTTGTTCTGCACATTGGTAGAAGGCGTCCGCGCGCCCCGCGCGAAAGAGTGGCGCTTGATTGACGGCCACGCCAAACCGCAGCAGTTTGCGGCGGCAGTACACAAGCGCGCGACAGAGCTTGCAGCAACGAGTGTACGGCCGGCCAAGGCGGTCGGGGTGAATTTGACGCCGCTCGAGCGAGTCATCGACGATACCGGCTATCACTATTCAACAGTCGATGCGACCGTTGACGCGACGACTCGAACTGCGACATTGACAGTACATGCGCCGCGAACACCCCAACCCACGGAGGCGCAGGCCATCCACGCCCTCGGGGCCAAATGGTGGCCACTTGCCATGGCGCGCGAGTTGGACGACGCCATTCTGATGTTGAGAACGAACGAGCTCGATGTCGGTACGTGGGTTCTGAAGACCCGTGGGGACGCCGCTGCGATTCTCGACTGCGACGCGACAATTCAAGCGTTGCGGGATGATTGGTTTGTGCGCGAGACACTGGGGATGTTGCGTCGAACGTTGGCGCGGCTCGACGTCACGTCGCGGAGCTTGTTTGCGGTGGTCGATGCGGGGTCCTGCTTTGCCGGAACATTGTTCGAGCTGGCGCTGGCGGCCGATCGCATCTACATGCTCGACGCCCAGGGCGGACCGCAAATTGTGCTGTCCGAAATGAATTTCGGTCCTTACGAGACGGTTGCCCGCGTGAGCCGACTCGCTGCGCGCTTCTACGCGGAGGAAGGGCCGATCGCGCTGTGTCGCGCGGCGGTAGGCCAACCTATGAGTGCCGGCGAGGCCGATCGGCTGGGCCTGGTGACCTCTCGGCCCGATGAGCTGGATTGGGAGGATGAGCTGCGAATTGCGCTTGAAGAGCGTCGCACCCTGTCGCCGGATGCTCTGACGGGAATGGAGGCGAGCCTGCGTTTCGGTTCGGGGGAGACGCTGGCGAGCCGCGTGTTTGGCCGCCTCTCGGCCTGGCAGAACTGGATTTTCATCCGGCCCAACGCCGTGGGCGAAGCCGGTGCACTCAAAGTATTCGGCACCGGCAACAAAGCCAAATTCAATTGGGAGCGTGTCTGATGAGCATCGACTACCAGCAAAAGATTCCCAACAACGTCGATCTCGCCGGCGACAAGACCCTGCAGCGGGCTCTCGAGCACTGGCAGCCGGAGTTTCTCAACTGGTGGGCCGATATGGGGCCTGAAGGCTCGCACCGGTACGACTGCTATCTGCGGACGGCCACGAGCGTCGACCAGGAGGGTTGGGCGAGCTTCGGTTACGTGAAGATGCCTGAGTATCGGTGGGGTATTTTTCTGAACCCCCAGGTTCCGGATCGGAAGATTTCCTTTGGCGCTCACAAGGGTGAGGCCGTGTGGCAGGAAGTGCCTGGTGAGTATCGGGCCAATCTGCGACGGATCATTGTCACTCAGGGTGACACCGAGCCGGCTTCGGTCGAGCAGCAGCGCCACCTGGGACTCACGGCGCCTTCCATGTACGACCTGCGGAATCTGTTCCAGGTCAATGTCGAAGAGGGCCGTCATCTGTGGGCGATGGTGTATCTGTTGCATCGCTACTTTGGCCGCGATGGGCGCGAGGAAGCGGAGGCGCTGCTCGAGCGTCGCTCCGGGGACGCGGACAATCCGCGAATTCTCGGCGCTTTCAATGAGCGCACGCCCGACTGGCTGTCGTTCTTCATGTTCACGTTCTTTACGGACCGTGACGGCAAGTTCCAACTGTCGGCGTTGACAGAGTCCGCCTTCGACCCGCTCGCGCGAACCACTCAATTCATGTTGACCGAGGAAGGTCATCACATGTTTGTGGGCCGCAACGGTATCCGCAGAATCGTCGACAGAACCTGCGAGATCATGCTGCGCGAGCGCACGGATAACCCGGAAAAGCTGCGTGCGTTGGGCGTCATCGACCTGCCGACCATTCAGCGTTACCTGAACTTCCATGCCAGCGTGACCGCCGACCTGTTCGGTGCCGATCTGTCGTCCAATGCGGCTACGTTCTATACCACCGGTCTCAAGGGCCGGTACATGGAGAGCCGGCTCAAGGACGATCACCAGTTGCTCGAAGCCACGTATCCGGTCCTGAATGCCGGCTCCGGGCAGATTGTGGTCGAACAGGCGCCTGCCTTGAATGCACTCAATGAGCGGCTGCGTGACGACTTCATCAAGGATTCCAACTCAGGCGTTGATGCCTGGAACAAGAATCTCCAGGAGCGGGGCATCGATTTCGAGTTTGTGGTGCCCCACAAGGCCTTCAATCGCCAGATCGGACCGCTGGCAGGCGTCAAGATTTCACCGCACGGCAAAGTCATCTCGGCCGATGCCTGGAATGCAAACATGCGCGACTGGCTGCCGACCCCCGAGGATCGCGCGTTCGTGCAGTCACTGATGGGGCGGGTGGTTGAGCCAGGCAAATTCGCAAATTGGATCTCACCGCCCAGCAGCGGAATCAACGGCCAGCCGGTGGAGTGCGAATACATCCGGTTCGGTTAGGGTGGCATGCTGTATACTGCATACATGCCCAAACAGTCCGAGCGTCCAGTGAAAGTTGCTCGCCGCCCCGTCGCTGCGAAGGAGGGCGGCGGGTCGGACGCGAAGGACGGCGGCAGCGCGCTCAAAGAGGCCGATGCCGCATTTCTAGCCGAGGTTGGTGCGGCGGTTCGCGAAGCACGCGCACAGCGAGGTATGTCACGGAAGGCGCTTGCATTGTCTGCGGGCGTGTCTGAACGGTACCTCGCGCACGTTGAGTCGTACGGTGGAAATCCATCTATCGTGTTCTTGCGCCGCGTGGCCAGCGCGTTGGGCATGCAACTGCTGACGCTGCTCGAATCGAGCGGGGCGAGGCCCGAACAAAAGCTGATTCGCCGCTTTCTTGACGGCCTTCCCACCGATCGGCTCGAAGAAGTTCTGCGCAAGTTGAGCGACGAGTTCGGGCAGACGGAGCTGGTGCGCCGCCGGCGCATCACCTTGATCGGCCTTCGCGGTGCCGGAAAAACGACGTTGGGCCGTGCCCTGGCGAAAGACCTGAAGCGGCCCTTCGTTGAGCTCGACCAGGAAATCGAGCGCGATGCCGGAATGAGCCTGTCCGAAGTGTTTCATCTGTACGGACAGCCCGGCTATCGCAAGATCGAGCGTCGCTGCCTCGACCGCATCATCAGCAACCAGGAAGACATTGTACTCACGGTCGGCGGCGGAATCGTCTCCGAACCGGAAACCTACGAGCTGTTGCTGTTGAATTGCTTCACGGTCTGGGTGAAGGCCGCTCCCGAAGAGCACATGTCGCGAGTCGTCGAGCAGGGCGACATGCGCCCGATGTCAGGTCATTCCGCGGCCATGCAGGACCTGCGCGATATCCTCACCTCGCGAGAACCTTTGTATGGCAAGGCGGACGCACAGTTGGATACGTCCGGGAAGACAGTTGAACAGAGCTTCAACGCGCTCAAAAGACTCGTTGCGCCGCCATGACCGATTTGATGGTGGACGTTCCAGGCGGGAAAGTCTTTACACGGAGTTGGAAGGGTGCCCCGGGCGATGCCGCGCCGATCATCCTGATGCACGATTCTTTGGGTAGCGTCGAGCTCTGGCGCGACTTTCCCGCCGCATTGGCGCAGGCGAGCGCGCGGACGGTCATCGCCTACGACCGCCTCGGATTCGGAAAGTCGGAGCCGCTTACCGAACGGCCGCCCGTCAACTTCATCAGCGCAGAAGCTGACAGAGTCTTCCCGGTATTGCGGCAAGCACTGGCGATCGAACGTTTTGTGTTGTTCGGTCACAGTGTCGGTGGCGCAATGGCATTGGCCACCGCGGCCTTGCATGGTGAAGGCTGCGAAGCGGTGATCACTGAATCGGCACAGTCGTTTGTTGAGCCGCTCACCTTGTCGGGCATACGGGCCGCGAAGCAGCAATTCAGCAACGACGGCGAACTGGCCCGATTGGAGCGCTGGCACGGTGAGCGAGCACCGTGGGTGTTGGATGCCTGGACGGGTGTCTGGCTGTCGCCGGAGTTTGCATCGTGGAGCCTGGATGAGCTGCTGCCTCGTGTTCAGACCCGCGTCCTGGCGATCCACGGGGATCGGGATGATTACGGCACCACTGAATTTCCGCGTCACATCGCGCGCCGTGTCAGCGGACCCGCGGAGATCGCCATCCTTGAAGACTGCGGGCATGTGCCGCATCGGGAGAAGAGTGCGGAAGTGCTGCGGCGGGTCTCAGCCTTCCTTGCAACAACCGGCACTATCGGGTCAATTGGCGGCCGCAACGGCCCAGTGGTTCAGCCAATCTCCGACGCAGCGGCCGTAAGAACCGAGGGGCTGGGGCGATCGCAGAATTAGGCAACCATCGGCGCGGCGACACATCGACCGCCGCGGGCGCGAACAAGATCTCTGCTTCAGGCGGCACGACCATGAACCGGCACGCCCTTCCCTATAAGCAATGGATTTGCGTCACCAGCCAGCCGAGGATACGATTTGCGGATGTCGACTGCCAGACCCGGCGCGGCGTTGAAAGGCCTGCGCAAACGTAACGATTGGACCTTGACCGACGTCGCCAAGCGCACCGGCATTCCCCCTTCGACACTCTCGCGGATTGAGAACGATCAGATCTCGCCTACCTACGACATGCTGGTGCGGCTGGCGCAGGGGCTCGCGATTGACCTGAGCCAGCTTCTGTCCGATGCGCCGGTGGAAATATCGTCCGAGCAACCGGGGCGGCGGAGTGTGAATCGCAGTGCGGATGGGGATAGGGTCCCCATGTCGAATCATACGCTGCGCTATCTCAGTACCGACCTGCTCAACAAGCAGATGACACCGATCCTGTGCGAGTACCAGGCGCGGTCACTGGATGAGTTCGGGCCCTTGATGCGGCATGAAGGCGAAGAATTCCTCTACGTACTGCAAGGCGAGCTCGAGTTGCATACTGAGTGTTATGCGCCACTGGTCCTCGGGGCGGGAGAATCGATTTACTTCGACAGCCGCATGGGACACGCGTATATCGCTCGGGGCACTGAACCCTGTCGAGCACTCTCCATGTGCACAGTGCCCCATCACCCGGTGAGCGAGCAGCGCGTCAAGGCCAAGGCGACCCCGGCAGGCGCCGTCTCCGAATCCGCCGCAGACAAACATTCCGTTGAAATCGGCCGCAGGCGCCCCGGAGCGTCGAAGCGGAGAGTCCGGCGTACCGGGTAGCGGCGCCGGCTACCTCAGACAGGCATCCATCCACCGCGCGAACTCGACTCCACCGCGGATTGGTTGGGTCTGAGTTTGCATATGAGCATATAGATTGCATATACGCAAAGCAGGTGGCAGTATAGCGCGACACTAGAATCGCCACGCAAGCGGCCTCGACATTCCTCAGCACTGACATGTGAAGATCGAGTCACACAGCATCGATTTCGTGCCGCTTGCGGAGCGCTACGGCACTCCGCGCCGGCTGTTCACCATCTGGTTCAGTTGCAACATGACGATCCTGGGTGTGGCGCTCGGCACGCTCGGCATCCAGGCGGGTCTGAGCTTCGGCTGGACTCTCGTTGCGTTGGTCGTCGGCAACGCGATCGGCACGGTGTTCATGGCGGCGCATTCCGCGCAGGGGCCCCAGCTAGGCGTCCCGCAGATGATCCAAAGCCGCGCCCAGTTCGGTGTACGGGGCGCTGCGCTTCCGCTCGTAGCTGTGGTCGCCACCTATGTGTTGTACTGTGCGGCGAACGGTGTGCTCATGCAAAGCGTCATCAGCTCGAGCTTGCCTATCTCGCCCCTTGCAGCGCTCGTATTGTTTTCCTGCCTCACCGTCCTGGCGGCGTTTGTTGGTTACGAGCTCATTCATCGCATCGGCGCCGCGATGACGGTGATCTCGATTATTCTGTTTTCGGTGGGTACGGTTTTGCTCTTGCTGCGGCATGGTGGCAATTTCACTCCTGTGCCCAGCGTTGAACCGCACTTCAATGGCGCGGCGTTCATGTTGACGGCCACACAATCTGCTGCGTGGTCGCTGAGCTACGGTCCGTATGTCGCCGACTACTCGCGCTACCTGCCCCCGACGATGCCGACTTCCAGGACCTTCTGGTACACAGCCTGGGGTTGCTTTCTGGGCTCTCTCGCGGTCATGTCGTTCGGAGCCTACCTTGCCACTATCGAACCTGTGCTGGCCAAAAACCCCGGCGTTGGTGTCGCGGCACTATTTGGCCCGGCCGGCCCGCTCGTCCTACTTCTCGTCGTCCTCGGTGTCGTTCAAGGTAACGTGCTGAATCTCTACAGCGCCTACATGTCCACTGTGACGATCTTCACGAGTAGGGATGGCACCCGGCGGACCGGGCGCGTCCAAAAACTTCTGCTCATGGTTGCGCTCATTACGGCGGCGGGACTCATCGCGGCGCTTGCAAGCGAGAACTTTCAGAAATACTTCGCCGATGCCTTGAACGCCATGCTGTATCTGCTGGTACCGTGGAGTGCCATCAATCTGGCCGACTACTACTACGTCCGTCACGGTCAATACAACATTACGGCCTTGTACGACGGGAATTCCGAATACGGCGCCTATCGTTGGAGGACAATCGGCGTGTATTGCATGGGTATCGTATTCCAGATTCCCTTCATGAAGCTGTCGTTCTATGTGGGACCCATAGCGGAACGATTGGGGACCGATGTCGCGTGGCTTCCGGGTCTGCTCATCCCGGCAGCGCTCTATTTGCTGGTAAGCAAGGATATTGCGTACACGCAAAAGTGCTGCTAGCGTTCCTACATGTACGAGACCGTGGCACTGCCGGCTGCCAAGACCACGAACCGATGCGTCGACGCTGGCTGTGCCATATTCCGCGGAGACTGTGGCGCTGATGCTGAGGCAACAGACTCCCTTGGACAAGAAGGATGTGGCACAAGGCCTGATCTGGTACGAAACGGCTGATTTCGCCGGCAGGAGCACGTGGGGCCACGGAGGCCGACTCCTATTAGGGTGTCAACGATCCCAAACGTTCCACGGCACGTATGGTCTCAGGTCCCGCATCCGACTTGGCGCTTTCGCCTTCCGGCACTCGCAATGCGTTGCCCATTATGATCGAGACCACCCCGTTGGGGTACAACATCACTTCGTTTTCCCCCGCTCCCTGCATGGTGGGCAAATGCAGGGGGCGATGCTCAGTTGTGATGTAGGGTACGAAATGAAATCCCATTGCATAGAGGCCGACCTTCGCTTCGTCATCCGTGGCGTGTTGTATCGATGCGTCGCCGTCCTTGCGCAGCGCGCCACGGCCGGCAAGCAGGTCGGCCGTCAGTTCGCGATTGAGGATCTGACGGCCCTGGTGAGCGCCCAGGTCCTGGAAAAGCAGTGCGATCCGCGCCAGGTCCTCGAGCGTTGGGTAGTAACTGGCATTGAACAGCACCACCCCGCGCTTGCCGTCCGGCTCCTGGGTGCGGACGGCGGGTGTGTGCCGGACTCCGATGGGAGCCAACACTTCCTGGCCGATCATGTCCCAGATGTCAGCATCCGGACCGCGCTTTGATTTCAGGAATGCATCGAGCGCCACACCCAGCAGGAAGAAGTCCTGGTCCCGATAGCGCACCACCGTCCCTGGGTCCCAGGGATAAGGGTGGGTTGAGTTGATACATTTGATTTTCTCAGCCACCGACGGCGCACTGTACCAGGCGTCATAGTTGCCCTCGAGGTAGCCGTCGCTGATGTTGTTCGGGTGAGTCTGGAAGCTGCCGGTCCCGCCAAAACCCGTGGCCATGTCTGCGGCGTCGAGAAACCGGATGCGCTGCCATTTCGGATCGAGCCCGGGCACGTAGTCGCCGATCTTCAGGTTGAGAACCCAAGGGCCGTACACCTGGGCCAGATGCAGGAGTGCGAGAGGCGCCGTGACGCTCTTTGACACCGAGCGGACGCCGAATCGCATTTCCAACGGATACGGATAAGGGCCGTACGGTGTCAGTGAGTCCTGGTAGTAAAGTGTGCCGTTGCGCACCAGCGCGGTTTCCACCCGCCATTTCGGCAAGAGCGGGCCGCCAAATCCGTCGAGCGCCCCTCGCGGAACCGATTGCAACAGCTCGCTCCAGGGTTTGGCCGGAAAGCGATCCGCCAGCTCGGCGCGCGCTGCTTCGCGTCGCGACGCCAACGTCGACCGATCCGGCGGTGTGACCAACACGGGCACGAATCCCCAGGCGAAAAAGTGTTGCAGCAACCACGGCGCGCTTTGCTGGACGAACTGCAGCCGTAATCCGCTGACGCGGCCGTCCCGATAAATGAAAGTCGCCAGGCCCTGCTGCGCCTGGTTCTCCTGATCGGCGACCAACATCACAGGCAGGCTGGCACGCGACCAGCCGCCATCGCCGGGCTCCCGCCAGACTCTTCCCGCCTGCACAATCAGGTGCCAGTAGCTGTGGGCCGGGCCCGGGGCGCTTTCGGCGATCATCTCGCCCATCCGAGCCGGAATGAGACGGTCATCCACAGTGAAGAGCTCGAGACTGACACCGGGGAAGATCCGGCCATCGCGACCCTGCTGCATTGGATTGAGCAGCGTCGGGTTGGTCTTCAGTGCAGTCGCCTGGAGCCGCAGTGTGCCCGCGAACGGCGGAGCGGGAAGGGCATTTTCCCCAGGATAGAAAGCAGAGTTGGCGATGGGAGCGCTTCCGGATTGGCCGGCGAGCAGCTCACTTACGGTCAGTGCGGTGGGGGAACGGCCGTCTGCGACCGCGACAGCCATCAACCCCAGGAAAAGTGTCAGAACGCCCGCGTTTCGCATTCGCGGGATTATGGGACCGTCGCTCCCTCGTGGACAAGGAAGACCACGGCCGCGGCGATGACCGCCACGATCACGGCACGACCCAGTGCTGAGTGTTCAATGCCCTCATCGGGCGGTACCTGGGTTTGCGGCTTGCGGCCATGGATCATCGCCGGCACCAGTGGGCTTTTCTTGATGAAGGTGTAGTACAACACTGCGAGGATGTGCACCACCGCGGCTGCAATGATGATGTTGAACAGGATGCCGTGCCAATCCGTTATCTCATCCGACCTGTCGCTACTCACTGCGGAGGAGTACGGGCCGTAGTAGGTAAGTCCGTCCGACGAAAACAGTCCGGTCACAACCTGTGCGCTCAACAGGGCGATCATGCCAATCACCATGAGTCCGCCCGCGGGATTGTGACCCACGCTGTGAATCGCCTCCTGACCTGCTTTGTGCATTTGCCGCAGGTAGGCGAGTGTGGATCCTGGTCCCTTGATGAAGCTGGAGAAGCGGGCGTGGGTGGGGCCAACGAATCCCCAGATGATCCGGAACGTGAGCAGTCCCATCATCAAATAGCCCGTTCGAAAGTGCCAGACGAGCCAATCGCCACCCGCTTCACCGGTGGCGTACTGCACGCAGATGGTCAGCACGAACAGCCAGTGGAACAGGCGCGTGGGCAAGTCCCAGACCAGGCGCCCTTGGTTGCCGTTTGCGGATTCAATGGCCATGTGAGCCCTCGGTCAGCCGAGACGAATTTGCGATAAATCTGGAAAATTTGCGCAATTGGGTTGCATAAAGTGGATTTTGTTCCCGATTATGCGAATATACTAGTGAAATACCGTCAAAGCGCAATGGGGCTCGTAACATGTCCCTCGATCTGCTGGTCCTGCTCGTCTATGCGCTAGCCATGCTTCTGCTGGGCTGGCTGGGCATGCGGCGCTCGCGGAACCAGGAGGATTTTCTGGTGGCCGGCCGCGCGCTGGGCCCCGCTCGCTACATGAGCACCATGGCCGCAACCGTGCTCGGGGGTGCCTCCACGATCGGTTCGGTCCGGCTGGGCTACGTTTACGGAATCTCCGGGTTCTGGCTCTGTGCGACCATCGGCGCGGGCATCGTGCTGCTCAACCTGTTTCTGGCGGCACCCTTGATCCGGCTGCGTGTGTTCACAGTCACGCAGGTGTTGGAACGCCGTTACATTCCGCTCACGCGCAGAATCAGTGCCGTGATCATGTTCGCGTATGCCCTCATGATAGGAGTGGTGTCGACTCTCGGTATCAGCACGGTGGTACAGGTCTTTCTGCATCTGCCCCTGAGTGTCGCCGTACTGTGCAGCGGCGGCATCGTGATCATCTATTCAACTGTCGGCGGCATGTGGGCACTGACGTTGACCGACATCGTGCAGTTCATCATCAAGACGCTCGGATTGCTGTGCATTCTGTTGCCGGTCGCTCTGCATCGCGCGGGCGGCTGGGACGGGCTGGCGGCGCAACTGCCGCCTTCGGCATTCAGCCCGACAGCAATCGGGTATGACACCATCATTACCTACATCCTGCTTTACACGTTTGGAGTGTTGATAGGGCAGGATATCTGGCAGCGGGTATTCACCGCCCGCAGTCCGCGGGTTGCGCAGGTTGCCGGGACGGTAGCGGGGTTCTATTGCGTACTCTACGGGCTTGCTGCAGCCGCAATCGGCATGTGTGCGCGCGTATTGCTGCCGGATCTTCCGGATCACAACAATGCTTTTGCCGCGGTTATCCAGTTTGCGTTGCCGGATGGTTTGCGTAGCCTGATCATTGCAGCAGCCGTGGCCGCAATGATGTCCACCGCCAGCGCGGGACTGCTCGCTGCCTCGAGCACGCTCAGTGAGGATCTCGTGCCGCTGATTCGCAGGGGCCGCGAATCAGACATGACAGTGACCCGGTGGTGCACGTTCCTCACCGGCCTATGTGTATTGAGTGTCGCGTTGCTGGTGACCGACGTTCTGACGGCGCTGACCCTGGCTTATGACTTGCTGGTCGGCGGCATGTTCGTGCCGCTCATTGGTGCGATTTTCTGGAAACGCGCGACGCCGGGCGCCGCGGTGGTTTCCATGACGGCCGGCTGTCTCACCGCAGTGGGGTTCATGATCAAGGACGGCATCGCCGCCAACTCTCCTCTTTATTACAGCCTGGGGGTCGCCGCGCTGAGCTTTGTTGTGACCAGCCTGTTGTCGCGCCCGGCCACGGCCATACTAGAAAATGGATGATTGCCAATGAATTCGAAGAATCTCGAGCGCCTGCGGGCCAAATACACGGGCGACCAGGCGGAGCGCACTTACAACCCGCGCTTCAGCAAAGTGGTGGAGCTGCTGTTTCGGGATGGCACCCGCCAGCTTCCGTTCGCCGGTACGCCGCGCTTTCTGGCGGCTCCGGGGTTGTCAGCTCCAATCGAGTCCGGTGGCCTGGACGGACTGCAGGTAGCTCTTGCCGGCATTCCCATGGACCTCGGCGTGAGCAACCGCTCCGGGGCGCGCTTTGGGCCGCGCGCCGTCCGCGGTATCGAGCGCATCGGTCCCTACAATGCGGTGTTGGACTGCTTGCCGCTGACCGACCTGAAGGTCGCGGATGTCGGCGACGTCCCGTTCCGTAGCCGCTTCTCGCTGGAAAGTTGTCATCAGGACATTGAGTCCTTTTTTGCGCGAATTGTGGCAGCGGGCGTCGCGCCGCTGTCGGTCGGAGGAGATCACTCCGTCACGCATCCGATTTTGCGTGCCCTGGGCGCCCGCAACCCGGTAGGCCTGATCCATATTGATGCTCATTGTGACACCGGCGGCCCGTTCGACGGTACGCGATTCCATCACGGCGCGCCTTTTCGCAATGCGGTGCTGGACGGCGTGTTGGATCCGGAGCGTTGCATTCAGATCGGCATTCGAGGGTCGTCGGAGTACCTGTGGGAGTTTTCCGTGGATTCCGGCATGACGGTCATCTCCATGGAGCAGTTCCAGCGCATGGGCTGTGAAGCCGTCATCCGCAAGGCCGCAGAGGTTGTCGGCGATGGACCGGTTTACGTCACATTCGACGTCGATGGGTTGGATCCGTCATTCGCCCCCGGCACGGGCACCCCCGAAGTAGGCGGCTTGACCACCCGGGAGGTGTTGCAGATTCTGCATGGGTTGAAAGGCGTGAATGTGGTTGGCGGCGATGTCGTCGAGATCGCGCCCCAGTACGACCCAACTACCAACACCGTGCAGATCGCGGCTCAGATACTGTTCGAGATTCTCAGCCTGATGGTTTTCAGTCCCTCAATCGGCCGTCGCGCGCCGTAGCCGGGTATCGGTCACATGCGAACTTGCGGTGAAGAGCTCATTCAGTTGTTGCAGGAGTACGGCGTCGAGACCGTCTTCGGTATTCCGGGTGTACACACTGTGGAGCTGTATCGGGCGTTGCCGACTTCGAGCGTTCGCCACGTAACACCCCGGCACGAGCAGGGTGCGGGCTTCATGGCGGATGGCTACGCCCGTGCGAGCGGCAAGCCGGGAGTCTGTCTCGTCATTACCGGACCGGGCACGACGAACATCCTGACCGCGATGGGTCAGGCCTATGCCGATTCGATCCCAATGTTGGTCATCTCCAGCGTCAATCGCACGTATGAGCTGGGCCACGCGGGCGGCCGGTTGCATGAGCTCACCTCCCAACGCTCCATGGTGGCGGGTGTCACTGCGTTCAGTCACACGCTGATGCGGCCGGATGAGCTTCCCGACCTCCTGGATCGTGCCTTCACGCTCTTTGCCAGCGCTCGTCCGCGTCCTGTGCACATCGAGATCCCGCTTGATGTGATCACCCAACCTCTGGCGCAAGGCCCGCCCAGGCACTTCGTGGCGCCCGCCGCGCCCGGTCCCGATCCCCAAGCGATTGGGCGGGCCGTTCACCTGATGCGCCTGGCGCGCAAACCTTTGTTGCTCCTTGGCGGCGGCGCAATTGCAGCGAGTCGGGAAGCAACCCAGCTTGCGCAGGTGTGGGATGTCCCTACGGCTTACACCATCAACGCCAAGGGCATCCTACCGAAAGACCATCCGCTGTCTCTTGGGTCCAACCAGTCACTACCACCCGTGCGCGCGCTTGCCGCGGAGGCTGACATCGTGCTCGCGATCGGCACCGAATTGGGTGAAACCGACTATGACGTGGTGTTCGATGGCGGTTTCCGGCTGGGCGGCCGCTTGATTCGCATCGACATTGACCCGGCGCAATTGCAGCGCAATTTTGCCGCGGAAGTGGCCATTGCCAGTGACGCGCGGCTCGCCATTCAGGCGCTGCTGCGGGAGTTGCCACCGGCCTCGCGCCAACCGGAGTTGTCCGGCAGCCGGAGAGCCTCCCTGGCGCGCGAGCAACTGAAGGCGCACTGGGCGCCTGCCTGGACCAGTCAATACCGGGTTCTCGATCTCATCCAACAGGCTCTCCCCGAGGTGATTATCGTCGGCGACTCGACGCAGCCGGTGTATTCAGGTAATCACATGTATGAAGCGACGCAGACGCGGTCCTGGTTCAACTCATCCACCGGCTACGGGACGCTCGGGTATGCATTGCCGGCTGCCATTGGGGCACGTCTGGCCGCGCCTCAACGCCCGGTGGTCTGCCTGATCGGCGACGGAGGTATTCAGTTCACGCTCCCGGAGCTGGCATCGGCCGTCGAAGCGGGGGTACCGATCATTGTGCTTCTTTGGAACAACCGGGGTTATGGCGAGATCAAGCGCTACATGCTCGGCCGCAACATCGAGCCGGTCGGCGTCGATATCTACACGCCGGATTTCCTGATCCTGGCGCGCGGCTTCGGTTGCGACGCGCGGCGGCCCACGAGCTGGCATGAATTGCGCGAGTCTCTACTGGCGGCCGCTGCCGCAACACGGCCCACGGTCATCGAAGTTATGGAGGACGCGGAGTTCCTGCGCAACTGAGTAACAGATGGACTCTTTGACCCGAAAAATCATCACCATCCTGAGACACAACGGACGCGCCTCCTACGCGGACATTGCCCGCGAGTTGTCCACTACACGTGCGAATGTGGCTGCGCGAGTGAATCCGCTGTTTCAGAGTGGCGAGCTGCGGGTAGTCGCGGCACCTCATCCACGGGTCCTCGGGTTGCGCGTATCGGCGCATCTGTCCATCAAAATCAAGGGCGATCCGCGCATTGTCCTGCAGAAGCTCGAGGTCCTGGACTCGCTGTCCCTGATCACAACGGTCGTAGGCGCATACCAGGTAGTTGCCGACACCGACGTTCGGGACATGGATGAGTTGGGCCAACAAGTGGCGATGATTCGCGCCATGCAGCAAGTCACCGACGTCCAGGTGTTGATTTACCATCGCGTCCTGAGCAGCTTCTTTCCGGGGCCCGCGCCGAACCCCGACAGCGTTGCGTTCGACGAATACGATGTCGCCATCATCAAACGGTTGCAGCAGGATGGCCGGGCCGGCTACGCGGATCTGGCGGAAAATGCCGGTCTGTCCGTCAGCGGTTCCCGCACACGGCTGCAGCGGCTGCTCGAATCGGGACTGGTGCAGATCGGGGCCATTCCGCAGCGCGGCGACATGACGGATGACCTGGTATTCGGAATCGGCGTGAATGTCGACGGCAATGTGGACCGGTTGCAGCGTCTGTTCATGGCCCAACCGGGTGTCGAGTTCATCGCATCGACCCTGGGCCGGCTCGACCTGGTGTCGACCGTGAGTTTTACCTCGTTGCGGGATTTCAATAAGCTCATTGAGTCCATAGTGAAGTTGCCGGAAGTGTCGTACTGCGAGCAGTGGCTGCATTCCCGCCTGTTGCGGGAGCGGTACGAGCGTGCGGTGGACTCCATTTCCGCATCCGTTGGGGAGCTGCGCCGATGATTCAGCAAACGAAAATGGCAGGGGCGGCACTACTGATCACTTTTGTAACGGTGCTCGCAGGCTGTTCCAAACCGGCGGCTGTGTTGCCCAAGGACAGTGGCTCGCCGCTGGGCGTTCGCTTGATGTCAGGTAGCGAGTACACGGAGACTGTCGCCAACTTGTTTGGCCAGGATATCGCGGATGCTGTGCCGGCACCGCTGCCGCCCATGCATCGCACGGGCGGCCTGCTGGCCTCTGGCGCGGCGGGCGCCGGCATCACGGCCGATGGCGTTGCCCGGATCGCCGATGCCAGCGCCGCCATCGCCAGCAAAGTCGTCGATGAGCAACATCGCGAGTTTCTCATCCAGTGCAAGCCCGCGGCTGTCGATGCGGCTGACGGCGCCTGCGCTGAGCAGTTCCTCGCGCAAACCGCCCGGCTGTGGTTCAGACGACCGGCTGCGCCCGCGCTCATTGCCTCACTGGTCGAGCAGGCCAACACCACCGCCACCCGGGTTCATGACTTTTATGCGGGTCTGGGTACCGCACTGAGCG
Source organism: Pseudomonadota bacterium (assembly GCA_018241505.1). Lineage (GTDB taxonomy): Bacteria > Pseudomonadota > Gammaproteobacteria > Steroidobacterales > Steroidobacteraceae > 13-2-20CM-66-19. Next base: position 54,978 of record JAFEDS010000004.1, read on the forward strand.
CAATGTTGGTGAGTCCCCGGGCGTTGTACATCATCGATGGCGCCGAGCCCGATCCAGCGCGGCCCGGCCGCAAGCGGCTGGATGCGTACTCCCTGGCGGCCCGCTTGAGCTTCTTCCTGTGGGGTTCGGCTCCCGATGACATGCTGCTGACGGCGGCGGAGAAAGGCGAGCTGGCGACGGCGAAGGGTCGCACGGCCGTGGTCGATACCATGTTGCGCAGTCCACGGCTGCAGCAGGGCATGCGGGCGTTTTTTGACGACATGTTGAGTCTCAATGACTTTGACAGTCTGTCCAAGGATCCGCTGGTTTATCCCGCCGAGACTGGGGCAACTCTGGCCGATGCGCGCGAGCAGACCCTGCGCGTGCTCATCGATCAACTGGTCGTCAAGCGCGCGGACTACCGGGACCTCTTCACTACGCGTGATACTTTCATGTCGTTGAATCTGGCGCCTGTATACGGCGTGCCTGCTGCGGATGGTTGGACGCCATACACCTTTCCGGCGGACAGCCCGCGAGTCGGTATTCTTACACAAGTCAGTTTCCTGGCCGCGCACGCTCACCCTGCGCGCAGCTCCGTGACCCGCCGCGGCAAGGCGCTGCGCGAGTTGTTCCTGTGTCAGATCGTTCCGGCACCGCCGCCGAATGTGGACTTTTCCAAGCTCGACAACCCCGATCCCAACTTGCGCACGGCTCGGGAGCGATTGGGCGCCCATTCCACTCATCACTCCTGCGCCGGTTGTCACAAGATCACCGATCCTATCGGTCTCGCCCTGGAGCACTTCGATGGTGCGGGTCAGTTCCGCGCCACTGAAAACGGCGCCACAATTGACACCAGCGGCTTCCTCGACGGTACGAAGTACCCGACTGCAGAAGGGCTGGCCAAGGCCGTCCACGACCATCCCGCGCTGCCCGGGTGCCTGGTCAATCGCGTCTACGCGTACGGGACCGGCGGCCCTCTGTCCATTTCGGCCGATAAGCCCATCCTGCGCTACTTTACCGACCGATTCGCAGGGGCCGGCTATCGCTTGCCAGCGCTTCTCAAAGACATCGCTTTGAGCGACGCGTTCCTCGATGTTCGCAGTCAAACCGGGAGTCGATCCAAATGATAACCAGACGTCGGCTGCTGCGTGGAATGTTCAACGGCGCCGCCGTTTCAGTGGCCCTGCCGTTTCTGAACTGCTTCCTCAACGAGAATGGCACGGCGCTCGCCGCGACGGGCGAGGCTATTCCGATGCGCTTCGGGACCTGGACCTGGGGCCTCGGAATGAGCAAGGAGCTGTTCGTGCCGCGCAAAACCGGCGCGGGGTTCGATCTGCCGCTGGAGATTCAGGCGCTGGCGCCGATTCAGAAGCACATCAACCTCTTTACCAACTTCAATGTCTTCAAGGATGCGGCCCCGAACCTGTGCCACCACACCGGTTGGGTCGCGCTGCGTTCGGGTGTTGCGCCATTGACACCTGACAACCGGCCGGGTGAAACATTGGACGTGACCGTCGCGAAGCAGATCGGCAACGCCACCCGTTTCAACAATCTGGTCGCCAATGCAACCGGCGACATCCGCGATTCATTCAGCTACGCGAGCGGCAATACCGTATTGGAGCCGGAGTTTTCGCCGACCCGCTTTTACCAACGCCTGTTCGGTACCGGGTTCCAGGATCCCAACGCGACGGCTTTTACACCGGATCCGAAATTGATGGCGCGCAAGAGCGTGCTGTCTGCGGTCAGGGAAGACGCCAAGTCTTTGGACACGGAGCTCGGCGCCGAGGATCGGGCGCGTCTGGATGAATACTTCACGGGACTGCGCGACGTGGAGCGGCGCATCGACCTGCAACTCACGAAGCCCCAACCGATCGCGGCCTGCCGTCACATACCGCCCCCGCCGGAGGTTCCGATGGGATTGGACGCGGAGCTCGTATCAAAGCGTCATCGCCTCATGACCGATCTGATGTTGATGGCGGTGGCCTGTGATCAGACGCGTGTATTCAATATGTTCTATGCGGCCGCATTCTCGGGCACCAGCCGTGCCGGATACGACAAACCGCATCATACGGCCACTCACGAAGAACCCGTGGACGAGCACGAGCACTGCCAGCCGCATGTGTCCTGGTATACGCGCCGCGCCATGGACGAGTGGCTCTACTACGTGCAGGCGCTTGCAAACTTCAAAGAAGGCGCGGGCACCATGCTGGACAACGTCCTGGTATACGCGAACACGGACCAGTCGTTTGCCAAGGTTCACTCAATTGACGGGATTCCGATGTTTACCGCCGGCAATGCGCGGGGCCGGTTGCGGACTGGAATCCATGTGGATGGCGCTGGCAGTCCGGGCACTCGCCTGGGACTCACTGTCATGAAGCTGATGGGAGTCGAGCTGGATTCCTGGGGTGACAAGAGCAACCACACCTCCCAATTGATCAGCGAGATCCTGGTCTGAGTATGTTGTCTGTCATCCTTGCTGCGAGCCTGGCGGTCAATACTGAAGCCTGGGTTCCCGTGCCCATGCCGCCGGGTTTCAAAGTTGAAGCCACCGATGCGGATGGACCGGTCTTCGCGGATGGGCGAGGTCGTACCATGTACTCCTGGCCCTACAGAGCTCTGCGCAACAATGGCGCGGGTGAGACCAAGGGTAAACCAACCTGTTATGGCAAGGTCCTGAAACAAACCGCGGGCCTGATGAGCCCCTACCCGGCAGGGATCATTCTACCGGATCTCGAAAAGCGCCCCGCCTGTACGGACCTATGGGAGCCGGTGCATGCGGACCGTAATGCACAGCCCATCGGAAAATGGACGATCCTTTCCCGCACGGACGGTACCCAACAGTGGGCTTACGACGAGCATCCCCTTTACACCTCGGTGAAAGATCACAATCCGGGCGAGGTGAATGGAGCCGCGCCGCACACGTTTCTGCGAGCCAATGGTGAGGACTTTTCCGACGCGCCGGCGTATCGATGGCCTGTAGGTCCACCGTCACGGGTGCCACCGGGTTTCGCGGTTAGAAGAGTGCCGGCAGGCCGTATGCTGGTCACCGACAAGAATTGGGCCGTATATTCATACGCTAAGGACAGTTCTAGCCAATCGGCCTGTGACCAGGGATGCGCTCGCGATTGGCCACCCCTGTTGGCGCCGCAGCTTGCGAAGGCGAGCGGCGAGTGGACGCTCATTGACCGCGCCCGCGGTCAGCGGCAATGGGCCTTCCGGGGTAAACCGCTCTACACGCGCGCGGCCGATCGATTCGTCGCCAGTCAGGAAGGCAGCGACACGCCCGGCTGGACGAACGTGTTGGTCCAGGCTGCGCCGCCGCCGCCACCGGGGTTCAGCATCCAGGATACGATCGCGGGCGCCGTTGTCGCTGACCCGAATGGTCACACCGTATATGTCTACAACTGCGGTGACGATTCTCAGGATCAACTCAGTTGTGACCACCCGGATGACACACAGGTATACCGAATCGCCATCTGTGGCGGCGGGGATGTGGCTCAGTGCCGGGAGAAGTGGCCCTACGTGCCGGCTCAACCCGATGCCCGGAGCGGATCCCACATCTGGAGTGTCATGCTGATTGATCCGGCGACCGGCCATCGGGCCAAGCCCGGTCAAAGCGACGCGTTGGCTGTCTGGGCCTATCGCGACCGGCCCGTGTATACCTTTGTTCTCGACAAACGCCCTGGCGATGTTTACGGCGACGCCGTGGGCGAGTGGCGCGGTGAGCGTAATGGGTACAAAGCGATGTGGACTCGCCTCGAGATGCTCGAGAGGTGAACATGCTGGCGATCACAACTCGTGGCACGGCACGCTCTATGGGTGCGTTGCTGTTGATCGCTTCGTGCGGATGGGCGCCCCAGGCTCAGGCGGCCCCGGCTCAGGCGCCCCAGGCTCAGGCGGGTCCGGCCCCTGCGGCTCCGCCCGCACCGACGACGCTCCACGGCGGCCGGATCGGTTACGTGATGACACACCTCTTCTGGTCGATCTATCAGAGCCCCGACGCCAAGGCCGATTGTCCCAAGGGCTATAACATCGGTCCGCGCGGACAATTCTCCGCCCTGTTTCCGCCAGGCAAACCACACACCCTGGTCGACTCTCAGCTTGCCCAGGAGGCACAAACCTGGAATCCCAACAGCAAGCCCGACTCATTTCCATTTTATGAGCCGGTGGGACAGACCGCCCGGGGAATGAATCTCGATGGCCGAATCGGCCCCAACGACTTCACCAGCCCCAGCGGCGAGCACGGCATCGATAACCAGCTATTTCGCGCGCTCGGCTGCATTGAAGGGTTCCGCGGACCGCAGGGAGTCGAGTTCGTTTTCGAAGACAAAGCAATTGCCGATCGCCGCTACAACCGGCTCATGATCGAGCTTTCCGGTGTGGAAAGTCTCGTCAACGACAGCGATGTCACAGTCACGCTTTTCCGCGGCATGGACCGCCTGCTGACGGACGCGACCGGCAACAAGGTCATTCCCGGCGGGTCACAGCACATCGATCTGCGCTGGGGACGAACCCTGATCCGGCGCATGAAGGGGAAAATCATCAATGGGGTGCTCACCACCGAGCCCATCGAGGAGTTGGTCATTCCCTGGATGAACCTGGATGTGCCGACCACACAGGTCATCAAGGATATGCGGCTGCAATTGAACCTCACGGGCACGAGCGCAGAGGGCATGATTGGCGGCTACGCCGATGTGGACACTTTCTATTACCAACTGTGTCGTAACGACTCGACGCATCATCTCAGCAACGGCGATATCTCTGCCATCTCCCTGTACAAGGCGCTGCTACGCCTCGCGGATGCTCAGCCGGACCCTAAGACAGGTGCTCACACAGCGATCTCGTCCGCATTGGATGCCAAGTTCGTTCAGGTGTATATCAACCCACTCACTGATGCCGAGCAGTCACAACTCACGGCTCTCGCGTTGGCGAATACAGGAAAACGATGATGATTTTCGATGCGACGCTGCGCGGCAGCCTGCTGCTGTCCATGTTTGCGGCGACCACTTTGTTGAGCGGTTGCGGTGGCATGAAAGGAAACGCGGCCCATGGCAAGGAGCTTTACGCTCAGTGCCAGGCCTGCCACAAGCCGGCTGAAAATTTTGTGGGCCCGAAGCACTGTGGCCTCATCGGCCGTCCCGCCGCCAGTGTGCCCGGATTCGACTATTCAGAAGGCATGAAAGCGTCGGGACTCACCTGGGACGAAGCGACACTCGATCAATTTCTCACTTCGCCCGTTGCCTTCGTCAATGGAACGAAAATGGGTTTTGCCGGATTTGACAATCCGAGTGACCGGGCCGATGTCATTGCCTGGCTGCGCAAGATGAATGACGATCCCACTATCTGCCCCAAGAAGGGCTGACACCATGCGCGCGATCTCCTGGATGGTCTGTGGCGCCGTGCTCCTGCTGTCCGCCGCGCAGGCGGAACCGAATCCGCCCGATTCCCGCTCGATTGGGGGCGGAGAATGCGCCAAGAATGCTTATAACTGTGTGGGCGCACCCAATCCGCTTCCGCCCAATCCAACAGTCTGGATTGAGCGAATGACCTGGATGGACGTGCGTGATGCCATTGCGTTGGGCAAAACGACCGCCATCATTCCCTCTGGAGGCATCGAGCCCAATGGCCCGTGGGCTGCCCTCGGCAAACATGATTACGTGGCGCAGACAATGTGCGAAGCCGTTGCGCGTAAGTTGGGCAACGCACTATGCGCGCCGGTAGTTTCGTTCGTCCCCCACGGCACGTTCGATAGCGGCGCTGCTCACAACGAAGCCATGGGCACGATTGGAGTGCACGACGAAACGTACTCGGCGCTGGTTGGCGATATTGCACGTAGCCTGCAGATGCAGGGCTTCAAAAACATCATTCTCGTGGGGGACCATGGCGGTGGCCAAAAGGTCCTGGCGGAGCTGGCGCAGAAACTCAACCAGGAGTGGGGAGGACGAAGCGTTTATTACATCAAGGAATTCTACGATAGTTGGAATGGCGCCGATTCGTTGCTGCAGCACGAAATGAAGGTTTGGAAAGCGGGGGCGGACGATGGCTTGCACGATGATCCCAACGTGGAGCTGCAAATGGCCCTGGTGGATCCGCAGCTCGTGCGCTGGCAGGAGCGGGTGAAGGCCGGCGAGGCGACTATCAACGGTGTATCGGTTGCCGATCTGAATGCCGTGCGCGGCTGGGGCCGGAAGATCGTCGATTACCGCGTGGGTGTCACGGTGGCTGCCATCAACAAAGCTTTGTCAGCCGGAGCCGAAAAAGCGCGTTAGCGACACGCCCGCGGGGCTTCGCCACGACTGCTACCGGACTGTGCTAGCTGCCTCGGCGGCCGTGTGCCTGGCCTCGAGGCTTGGCATTTTTGCGAGCGCCGCCCTTTTTGGCGGATGTCGCCTGTTGCTTCTCGAAGATGCCCAGCGATGCATTCAGGGCCGTTGCCAGCGCCGCTTCATCACCAATGAGATCCTTCCAGCGCAACGACTTGCCTTTGCGATGGCCTTTCAGGGTGATCAGCAGCTCTTCAGGCGAGAGGGTAATGATGTAGGCCTGGCCGGCGACCGAAATCTCCCGTTTGAGCGTCTTCTCGAGCTTGGTGGCCACGTGACCCTACCCTTTTTCAATCATCATTTAATTAGCATGAACAATAACATGTCGTAAATGGCATGTTAAGTGACAAATCTGCAATTAATGCGTCAAAATAGACGGGTTACAGAATACAATAAATTCTGATAACATGTCGAAGCTGACGTATTGAGTGCAGAAATCAGGCATAAAGAGATAAATTCGGCGCATTATGGAAAGAAAACCAAGTTCCTCTCCAGCCCCCCTATCCAAGGGTTACACCAGCGTTTCGGATCTCGAAGCGCAGATGGGTGAGAGCCTGCGCCGGGTCCGTTTGGATCGGAATATGGAGCAGGCGACCCTGGCCCAGCAAGCCGGGGTCAGTCTGAGATCCTTGCAGCGGCTGGAGCTCGGGAAGGGTTCAACGACACACACCCTCCTGAGCGTGTTGCGCTCGCTGGGACGCGAGGACTGGCTGAATACGATCGCACCCGTGGCCACAATCAATCCGTTGACAATGCCGCGAGCTGCGACACCACGTTTGCGTGCTCGGAAACGGCGGCCTCATGACACCTCGAAGTAGAACACGTCGCAGGCTCGCAAGAACCCGCTCGTATACGCACGTCCGGAACGTCGATGTATTGCTCTGGGGGCAACACGTTGGAGCCGTTGCCCTCGACCCTGCGTACGGATTTTATGCTTTCCGCTATACCCCGGAGTTTCGGGCAGGTGGCGTAGAACCTGCGCCACTCTTCATGCCTACATCGGCGGATGAGACTTTTCTGTTCACGGACTTGCCTGTCGTAACCTACAAACGTCTGCCGGCAATGCTGGCTGATGCTCTTCCGGATGACTTTGGAAATGCGCTGATCGATCGCTGGATGCTCGATCACGGTGTTCGAGCCGATGCTGTGACTGCAATTGATCGACTTGCCTATATGAGCAATCGGGCGATGGGGGCGCTGCAGTTCAGGCCCGAAAAGGGGCCCGGATCGCACAGCGCGATAGCAATCAAGATGAGTGAGCTCGTAGCCACCGCAAGGAAGGCGTTGCATGGAGATTTTGACGGGGATGACCATGCACAAGCGGCGCTTCGTCATATCATCGAAGTTGGGACTTCAGCGGGAGGTGCACGTGCCAAGGCCGTTATTGCCTGGAATCCCGAGACTCAGGAGATCCGGTCAGGGCAGTTTGAGGCACCTCCCGGATTTGAGTCCTGGTTGCTGAAGTTCGACGGAATCGGAAAGGATTTGGATCTGGGATCTTCCGAAGACTATGGACGTATTGAATACGCTTATCATCTGATGGCCGTCGCGGCTGGAATCAGCATGACGGCCTGTCGATTGTTGGAAGAGAATGGGCGCGCCCATTTCATGACGCGGCGATTCGATCGCGGAGCGGGGAACGTTCGGCATCACATCCAGACACTGTGCGCAATGGCGCATCTGGATTTCAAAAAGAAGGGAACGAACTCGTACGCGCAGCTTTTCGACACTATGGTGCGGCTCGGACTGTCCTACGAGCAGAGGGAAGAAGCCTTTAGGCGCATGGTGTTCAACGTCATGGCCCGCAACTGTGATGATCACACCAAGAACTTCGCTTTCCGCTTGCGGCGCGGCGAGCCTTGGGAGCTCTCTCCGGCGTATGACGTCACCTTTGCTCACAGTCCTACGAGCGAATGGACTGCACAGCACCTGATGTCGGTGAACGGAAAGTTCAAGGATTTCGTAGAGGAAGACTTCCTCGCGGAGGCGGACCGATTTGCGATCGGCACGGCACCGCAGGTGATTGAGCAGGTTCGGGGCGCTGTCGGCCAGTGGCGCGCTTTTGCGGCGCGTGCGGCCGTGAGTGCGAGTGAGATCGAGCGAATCGAGCGTCAACTTCTGCCATTGGCAACTCGGAAAGCACGCCGGACACGACACAGAGCAAGACAAAAAAAGGCACGGCAATCGAGGGCCAAGCGAGCGCGGCGTTGAGGCGGCCCGCCGATGCGCGTGGCCCTCATCCGGTGCCTGCCGGTCAAAGTTGCGTTGCAGAGATTTCCCGCCGCCGCGCTGGTAGCGACGATTCGCTGCTCTTGATTAGAATCCGGAACGACAGCCCATGTGTGATCAGCAATAGCGGCACAATGAGTGTCGGGATGAAATACATGACACCGAGCTCGCCCGGCGTCAGCCCGGACGCGTTGGCCTGGTAAAACGCGTCAAACAGGTCAACAGTGCCCCAGAGATTGAAGATCCAAGCCAGCACGACACCGGTCCGGCTGGGCAAGGCCGCCAACGCAAGCAAAGCGAGTATGGCGGCAATGATATCTCCGTAGGCAGCCGCATTCGCGAAGGCGGAAGGCAGCTCCGGCGATACAACGCCCGGCACCAGGAATGCCAGTCCGATGAAGCGAAAGCTGTGTAACACCAGAACAGGCTGGAGCGCTTCGGCCATGGGCAGATCCCGCAAGCGGGGCCAGAAAACGCGCTTCGCTACAATGCACCAGGCAAGCAGCGCGAAGGCGATACTAACGAAAAAGCACAGTTGCGCAGACATGAGTCGCTCCTGTAAGTGGCATGGCAGCTCTTGTGGTACCCATCAGTACCAGAGATGATGCGAGCTTGGTACTGATTGGTACCAAAGTCAAGATGAGGGTGGATGAGCGGGGAAGAGGCAGTGCGTGCTCGCATTCTCGATGCGGCCTTCGCAGCGTTCATGAAAAGCGGCTATGCCGCGAGCACGACGCTCGAGATCGCCTCTCGCGCCCGCGTTTCGAAGCGAGACCTCTATACCTTGGTGGGCAACAAGCAGGAGATGCTCATTGCCTGCATTAGTGAGCGTGCCACGCGACTGCGGGTACCTGCCGATCTGCCGGTACCGGACAGTCGCGAGACTCTGGCGCAAGTGCTGACCTCCTTGGGGACGCAACTCGTCCGCGAAATAACCGATCCTACGGTGGTCGCGGTGTTTCGATTGGCAATCGCCGAAGCGGTGCAGTCACCGGAAGTGTCGCAAGCGCTCGACTCAATAGGGCGGGAGACCAGTCGCGCCGCCTTGCGACAGATCATGTTGCAGGCCCAGGCGGCCGGACTGCTCAGCGGCCGACCGGCCGAATTGGCCGAGCAGTTCGGCGGTCTGCTTTGGGGCAACTTGATGGTCAGTCTGTTGCTTGGTGTTGTTGAGCGGCCGAGCTCACGTGAGCTTGCAGCTCGCGCGCGAGACGCCGCTGCCGCCTTCTTGCAGCTACATCCGCCGGTGGAGGGCGTGGCGACGGGTTGAGCTCAACCTCAGGTCCTGGCGCGGACAGACTCGGCACGCAACTACAGGAACCCGAATCGCTATGGGGCGTTCGCTATCTAACACCTCGAGGCAGGTAGATAGCCGTGAACCTCCACGATCCGCAAACAATCATTCTCATAGTCGTGATTGTAGTGGCAATTGTCGCTGCGATCGCTCTGTTTGCTCGCGAACGACGCCGCGCGCAGTCCAAGCATCTCCAGGCGCGTTTTGGTCCTGAGTACTCGCGCACAGTCGAGGCCGCCGGTGATCGCCAAAAGGCCGAGGCGGAGCTTGCCGCGCGCGAGAGGCGAGTGGAGCGCCTGCAACTCGTTCCCCTGCCTGCTGCTGAAGCGGCGCGGTTCGCGCAATCGTGGGAGGCGCTACAAACGCGGTTCGTGGACGACCCTACAACAGTTGTAGGAGAAGCAGACCAATTGGTGCGCGAGTTGATGCTCAGTCGCGGTTATCCGATGGGAGATTTCGAGCGTCGCGCCGCTGACCTTTCGGTACACCACGCCTCCGTCGTAGAGAACTACCGCGCGGCGCAAGCCATTGCATCCCGCAACTCGCGCCGGCAAGCAGATACGGAGGAACTACGCAGAGCTGTCGTTCACTATCGGGCGCTGTTCGATGAGTTGCTGGAGACGGGCCCGGTCCGATCCGCGACAGTCCGATCAACTGACAATCGCAATACGGTGGAATCATGACCAGCCCAACTTCCAGAGAGAATTCAACCCGAGCCCTGTCGACGGCGGACCTGGCGGCCACGTCACGTCAATCAGCGCGGGTCAATCCGGATACCCATGAAACAGAAGAGCCCGAGGTCGAGCGACATGAGCGCGACCGTGACTCGAGCTCGCTGGAGCCGCTGTTTACAGCGGACCACGCCGAGAATTTTCGCAACCGTTGGGCTGCGATTCAAAGCAGTTTCGTCGACGACCCGAGCGGTGCCGTGCGGGCGGGCGATGAGTTGGTTGCCCAGGTCATGTCGGAACTGGCGAATACGTTTGCCGAGCAGCGCCATCGCGTTGAATCGCGCCTCGAGACTTCCGGTTCGGCAGACACAGAAGACCTGCGTGTGGCCTTGACGAGCTACCGCTCCTTCTTTGAACGACTTCTATCGTTGTAGCTCACGAGATCGAGAGCCACATCGACGATCATGTCCTCCTGGCCTCCGACCATCTTGCGCCGGCCTAGCTCAATCAGGATCTCCCGCGGATCGAGGCCGTACGTGTTGGCCGCGGCTTCGGCATGCCGAAGAAATGATGAATACACGCCCGCGTATCCAAGCGTGAGTGTTTCGCGATCTACGCGGACTGGCCGGTCCTGGAGTGGACGGACGAGATTGTCGGCAGCGTCCATCAATTTGAACAGATCGCAACCGTGGCTCCATCCCTTGCGCGAGATGGCGGCAATTAGAATTTCCAGGGGCGCATTGCCCGCGCCGGCTCCCATCCCCGCGAGCGACGCGTCGATTCTGCGTGCCCCGCACTGTACGGCGGCGATGGAGTTCGCGACACCCAACGAAAGATTGTGATGGGCATGTACGCCCCGCTCTGTGCTCGGGCGCAGTACCCTGTCATATGCGAGAAGCCGTGCCTCGTAGCCTTCGACGTCCAGCGCTCCGGCGGAGTCCGTGACGTACACACACTGTGCTCCATAGGACTCCATGAGGGCCGCCTGCCGGGCGAGCAGGTCAGGTTCCAACATGTGGCTCATCATCAAAAATGCCGCGGTATCCATGCCGAGATCGCGTGACAGACCGATATGTTGTTTGGCGATGTCCGCCTCGGTGCAATGCGTGGCAATGCGAACCGAACGTACGCCAAGCTCATGGGCTCGGCGTAAGTCCTCGGCGGTTGCAATCCCGGGAATGACTAGAGTCGTGATCACTGCATGCTTGACGACTTCGGCCACTGCGGCGATCCATTCCCAGTCGCTGTGAGCCCCGAACCCGTAGTTGAAGCTGGAGCCGCTCAGCCCATCGCCATGCGCCACTTCAATTGCATCTACTCCCGCGCTGTCGAGAGCCGCTGCGATCTGCCTTGCCTGCTCCACCGTATAGCTATGCCGGATAGCGTGCATACCGTCGCGCAGGGTTACATCCTGAATGTACAACCGTTCGCCAATCGGATCATTCAGCTTGCCTGCACTCATGATTGCCTCTGCCCGATTTGAGCGATGCGTTCTGCCGCATGGAGGCCTGCCGATGTCATGATGTCGAGGTTGCCGGCATAGGCGGGCAGGTAGTGCGCCGCTCCTTCCACCTCCAGGAAAACGGTGGAGCGCAGGCCGTGGACGCTACCTAGCGCTGGAATGTGCAGGGCACGGCCGGGTCCGTATTCTTCAAACTGCACGCTGTGCTTGAGCCGATAACCGGGTACGTACCGCTGTACCCGGGAAATCATTTCCGCTACGGATGTCTCGATCGCCGCCTGTGACGCACCGACCGAGAGTATATAGACGGTATTGCGCATGATCAGCGGCGGCTCGGCCGGATTGAGGATGATGACGGCCTTGCCTTTCTCGGCCCCGCCAACAACTTCGATACCTCGCGCGGTGGTGCGCGTCGCCTCATCGATATTGGCACGAGTGCCGGGGCCGGCGGAGCGCGAAGACATGGAGGCCACGATTTCGGCGTAAACAACGCGATCCGCGACTCGACGCACGGCGTGTACGATTGGGATCGTTGCCTGACCGCCGCAGGTCACCATGTTGAGATTGGGGCGATCGAGCTGTGAATCGAGATTGACAACAGGTACACAGTACGGCCCGATCGCTGCCGGGGTGAGGTCGATGATGCGCTTGCCATGGCGCCGGCACAGCTCGTCGTGGCGCGCATGCGCGTTCGCCGATGTTGCATCGAACACGATTCGAATGTCGCGCCACTCCGGCATCGTCATGAGCCCGTCGAGCCCCCGATCGGTGGTGCTCACTCCTAGCCCGCGCGCGCGGGCGAGGCCTTCCGACTGCTCGTCAATTCCAGCCAGTACGCCCATCTGAAGCACGCTCGAGAGCCGCAACACCTTGAGCATCAAGTCTGTGCCAATATTGCCTGAGCCGAGAATGGCTACCTGAGTCTGAGTCATGCCGTTCACTGTCCCGCAGCGCCCCCGTGCCGCCTGCCACCATACTCCCAAGTATTGCCATGCGAGGGGTGGGTGGTCAATACTCTTGCGTATGGAATCAGAACCTGGAAGCGGGTTGGCCCATGGCACATGAGCTGCGGACCAGTCCCAATGCGCCTCTCATCGGAGCGGCGGGATCACGCGCCCGGCTCCAGACGCCCGCCTTGCTTCTCGACCTGGATGCGCTCGAGCGGAATCTCGCGCTCATGTCGAGATTTTGCTCGCAGCGGGGTTTGACACTCAGGCCTCATGTGAAGACCCACAAGAGTGTGCGAATTGCGCGCCGGCAGATCGAAGCAGGCGCCGTGGGAGTCTGTGTCGCCACACTGCGCGAGGCGGCTGTGATGCTGGACAGTGGATTGCCCGGCATCCACCTCACGACTCCCGTGGCAGGGACCCCCAGACTCGAGGGGCTTGCAGCGTTACTGAAGCGCGGCAACCTGTCCGTCGTAGTGGACAGCCTCGAGTCGCTCCTGGAGTTGCGTCAGACTGTCGCAACAACCGGCCGCAAGGTAACCGTCCTCGTAGACGTAGACCTCGGAGCGATGTATCGCACGGGCGTCCAGGATATTGAGTCCGCGGTGAGTTTGGCGCGCGAGCTGAGCCGATCGGAAGTTCTCGAGTATGGTGGAGTGCAGTTCTACTCAGGGATCGTGCAGCACGTGCCTACACGCGCCGAGCGGATGAGTGTGTATGGCACTCAGCTCGAACGCCTGCGAAGTCTTCTGTCGGCCCTCGAGGCTGAAGGACTGAAACCCCGTATCGTTTCCGGTGGTGGAACGGGTACCCTGCACCTGGATGCAGAATTGCGCCTGTTGACCGAAAACCAGGCGGGATCGTACGCCCTGATGGATGTCGAATACGGCGCGGTTGAGTTGCTGGAGGGCGGCGGCGGAAGCTTCGAGCCGGCTTTGTTCGTGCAGAGCTCGGTCGTTAGCAACAGAGCCCGCGGTCTGGTCACGCTCGATGCCGGATCCAAATCGCTTGCCACCGACGGTCCGAGTCCGTCCGTGCACTCCGGTGCACCTCGCGATTTTGTCTATCAGACTTTCGGGGATGAGTTCGGAATGCTGCTCGCGCCGCAAAGCGCGGCGCACCTCGAGCGCGTCGCTGCTGAATGGCCTGCCGAGCAGCGCCGCTCGTTCGGGCTGTTCGAGGCCGCATTTTCGAGCTGCCCGGGGTCCCGGCAACTGTTGGATCTGGGCACAAAAGTCGAGCTGCTTGCCCCGCACTGCGACCCCACAGTGAACCTCCACGATTTCTATCACTGTGTGCGCGGTGACGTTCTCGTGGACATCTGGCCCGTCGATGCGCGCGCGTCTCTTTAGGAAAATTCAAACATCGCGCGCAGGAGTACACAACATGAGCATAGAGCACAATCCCATGCCCCCCCGAGACGCAGATCTCGATGGCCGCGCCTATGGCCGGACGCGAGCGGTTGCAGACGAGGCGCTCGTACGCTGCGGCCCGGGTACTGCGGGAGGAGAGCTGCTGAGGCGGTATTGGCAGCCCGTCGCGCTCCTGTCCGAGCTCGGTTCCGTTCCGAAGTTGGTGAAGGTCCTCGACGAGGAACTGGTGCTGTACCGCGATCGCTCGGGCACCCCCGGACTGCTGTATCCGCGTTGCATGCATCGCGGCACGAGCCTGCTCTACGGAAAAATCGAGCAGCATGGAATCCGCTGTTGCTATCACGGTTGGTTGTTCGATGAGCGCGGCAGATGTCTGGAAATGCCGTGCGAGCCGAACAGCCCGGTCCGCAACCACATCCGCCAGCCGTGGTATCCGGTGATTGAGAAGTTTGGGATCCTGTTCGCGTACCTGGGGCCTGCGGATCGCCAGCCGCTGTTTCCTCATTTCACGCTCGAGGACAATCTGGGGCCGACCGAGCAGATCGTGTCGTATGCCCGCGACGCAGGTCCCAACGGCGGTGGCCGGCAAGGCGTGCCGCCGAAGCTCGCGGCGTGGTCCGACTATAATTGGTGGCAGATGTTCGACAACTACATGGATGCTTTCCATGTCCTGGTCTTACACAACATGATCAACGGCACTCAGTTCGAAGAGAGTCTCGCGATCGTGCCGACCGTCAAATTCGAGAGTACCGCCAACGGTGTCCGTAGCATTCAGCATCGGACACTGTCCGATGGCCGCATTCATCAACGGATTACACAAGTCATGCTGCCGAACATCAACGGCATCGCAGGTGTGAGCGATGCGGACCTTGGTCGCGGCGGTGTTGGCTGGACCGTGCCGATTGACGACACGCATTACCGCGCGTATGGCATTTCATTATACGACCCCGAGGCCCCCCGAAGTGGGGGCGCCCCGGATCTGGGTCTGATGAGGGATACCTGGGGGCCGAAGCACGGCAGGCCATTCCAGGAATGGTCCACGGAAGACCATCAGCATTGGCAAACGGACTACACCGCTCAGAAAGCCCAGGGTGACATCAGCCTGCATTCCGAAGAGCACTTGACCCGCATCGACACCGGAGTGGGGCTGATGCGGCGTCTCTTCAGGCAACAGGCGCAGATGGTCGCGAACGGAGCTGATCCTGTCGGCGTCACGTTCGACCGGCCTTACGTAATCCAGGTTCAGGCAGGCAACGCATTGCTCGATCCCCAGACGCTCCAGTGCATTGCCGGGTTCGACGGCCGCTGAGCGCCTACGGCTTGCCCGAAATCAACCATTCCGTGCACAGGGCCCGCCGCGATTTCTGCTGTGCCTCGTTCTCGGTGGTCACGATGAGGGTCTCGGCGAACTGATACGCGTACATCAAGTACGCGCGGGCGCTGGCTTCCTCTTCCTTCAGTCCCTTGCTTCGATACAGTGCCGCAATGTAGCGCAGGCGTTGCTCGTCAACCTCCTTCACCGCGACCGCCGCCAGCTCGTCCCGGCGGGCCCAGTCGCGGATCGCCAGCTCCACGAGCGCGCCGCGCCGGCCTTTGTTGGTGAAGTGCGGCAGCTCGAGAATCTTGCGCAACCGCTCCCCGGCGGGCTTGTCGCTCTGCTCCAGGCGCTCGATGATCGCCAACGTCGCTTTGCGTTGCCAGGTCCGCAGCATCGCCTGCAACAGCGCCGCCCGATCCTTGAAATGCCAGTAGAAGCTGCCCTTCGTGACTTTGAGCTTGCGGGCGAGCGCTTCGATGCCTACGCCGTCGACACTGTCGCTGGCCAACAGCGCCAGGCCACCTTCAATCCAGTCGTCCTCGTCGAGAGATTCACCATTCTGAGCAGTAGCCATTGTTTTCCTTCCATCGCTTGTGCCCGCCAATGTACCCATCGCGTCGCTGTTCGTCCAACGCAGCGATTCGCGCCTGTAATATTGACTCCCGCCGGTGCAATATCCATACTTATGCGTATTGAATTGCCCAACCGAAGCAGTCGCGCGGTCGGGGGGAGTCCCGGTGTCTGGAACGAAAACCGTCCGTGTCGGCAGCGGCTTCGCGCTGCTGGTGTTTCTGTCATCCGCCGCGGCTTCGCACGCCAGTACCGCGTGCAACATCTTACTGACCAACGATGATGGGATCGACGCGCCCGGTATTCACGCCGCTTACCGGGAGCTTTCCAAGCTGTGCCGGATCGTCGTTTCAGCACCCGCGAAGGACCAGTCCGGCGCGAGTCACGCGATCCTGAATACGACACAGGGGGCACGCGTCAGCAAAGTGCCGTTCGAAGGCGAGGTTTCCGGCTATCGCGTTGAGGGCTCGCCGGCCGAGGCCGTTGCCATCGCAATCAAGGGCATCCCGCTGGGTGTGCGCTTCGACCTGGTGATTTCGGGAATCAACCCTGGGGAAAACACGGGAATCGCCAACCTCTATTCGGGTACCGTCAATGCGGCCATGGAGGCAGTCGTCGATGGAGTTCCGTCGATCGCGATATCCCAGGCGCGCGCATATGGTGCGGACTATTCCTATTCAGCACAATACGCCGTACGTCTCGCAAAGTTGGCGCTTGCGCGGAAGCTGCCGCCCCAAATCATTCTCAACGTCAACATTCCCGCCACGCCAATCAAGGGCGTGAAGGTCATCAGGTCGCGGGGCCGAAGCGTTGCTCTGGATGGATTCGACGCGAAGCCGCTCGATGCCACGACAACTGTCTTCAGACCCCGGCTGACACAGGTAGCACAGGGTCAGGGGGAGGGTGATGTCACTGCGTACCTGGCCGGCTACATCACCGTGGCTCCCCTTCAGCTCGACAGGACGGGATACTCGGCCTTGGGCGCAGTGAACAATTGGGGGCTCGTGCCGTGATACTCGAAAGTCTCCCTGAGGTAGCCGCGGAGGGGATTGCAGACGTCTATGCGGCGCTGGCGCAGGATGGCCGTCCCGAGAGACTCGATCTCGGCATTGGTGTGTATCGGGATTCTTCCGGTCACTCCCCCATCCTCGAGTGTGTGCGTCGTGCGCAAAGCGTGCTCCGAGCGAAGGAGACAACCAAGGACTACCGTTCGCCGTCCGGCAACCGGGAATATTGCGAGGCAATTGAACGACTGGTGCTCGGAGCCGATCACACGGCACTGCGCGAGGGGAGGGTCATCACGCTCCAGACTCCGGGTGCCGGCGGCGCGCTGCGGGCGGGCGGCGAGTTGCTCGAGCTCTCCACCCGAACAACTTTGTGGATCCCGGAACCGACCTGGGATCAGCAGCTTCTGATCTTCGGCGCCGCCGGGCTCAATCTGCAACCGTATCCCTACTACGACCGTGCTTCCAACCGCCTCCAGCTCGAACCGATGTTGGATCGCCTGCGCACCGCACGGCGCGGCGATGCTGTCCTGTTGCACGGCTGCTGCCACAATCCAACCGGAGCCGATCCGACGCGAGAGGGGTGGGCCGCAATCGCGGACGTATGTGCGCAACAAGGCCTCATACCGTTCGTTGACCTCGTGTACCAGGGATTCGCGAGCGGTATCGACGAGGATGCCTGGGCAACCCGGCTGCTGGCCGATCGAGTGCCGGAAATGCTTCTGGCGACCTCATCATCGAAATCCTTCGGCCTGTACCGGGAACGGGCCGGTACGCTGTCCGTGCTCTCGACCAAACGTGCCCAGCATGGGGTCAGAGCGGAGCGGCATCTGTCGCGAATCGTTCGCTCGCTCTACTTCATGCCTCCGGATTCGGGCGCAGCCACTGTGGTGGAGATCCTCGGCGACGCTGTGCTGCGTAACCAGTGGCACGCGGAACTGGATGCGATGCGTCGTCGCATCATCACGGTCCGGGGCGCTTTCGCGGATGCATTGCGACGCGTTAGCGACAGGGAGCAGTACGAGTATCTGCGCACGCAGAACGGAATGTTCTCGCTGCTGCCGCTTGGGCCGTCCGCCGTTGTTGAGCTGCGGCGGGAGCATGCCATCTACATGATGCCGGATGCCCGCATCAATCTTGCGGCGCTCAACATCGGCAGCATCGAACGAGTCGCGCGGGCGGTGGTGGCCGCGCAGCGCGCCGGCGGTTGACTTCGTTCGCCGACTCTCCATACTATTGCGTATTGATAATCTGAGAAGGGAACCAGGATGACCGCGCATCCGGCGATCGGTCGCTTCATTGAAGCGGCGAGTCATCGCACCAATCTGCACGAGCTGGGGCAGGGGCCGGCTCTGGCGCTCCTGCACGGTTCCGGGCCCGGTGTCAGCGGGTGGTCGAACTGGCACTCCGTCATGCCGGAGCTGGCGCGCCATTCACGGGTCATCGTTCCGGACATCGCGGGATTCGGTTACACCCATACCCAACCGGATGGTGTTTACAATATCAAGACCTGGGTCGCTCACTACGTGGGGATCCTGGATACGCTCGGCATCGAGCGCGCCTCCATTGTCGGCAATTCGTTCGGCGGAGCGCTCGCGCTCGCGACGGCGCTCTCGAATCCCCATCGCGTGGACAAGCTCGTCCTGCTGGGTACGCCGGTGGGAGAGTTTGAGATGACGCCCGGGCTGAAGGCGGGCTGGCATTACGAGCCGGGACTCGAGGCCATGGAGGCCGTTCTGAAGCTGTTTCCGTACGACCCCTCATGCATCACCGCGGAGATGGTCGGACTGCGGTACGAAACCAGCGCCCGCCCGGGAGCGCAGGAAGCCTTTCGCAAGCTCGTGCCGAAGCCCAATGAGACGGGGCCGACGCCCGTGAAGGGAATTCCCGAGAGCGCGCTGGCAAAGGTGCGCCACCCAACTTTGATTCTGCACGGCCGGGAGGATGCGGTCGTGCCACTCGAGCTCGGCCTGCGGCTGTTGCGCGGCATTCCGGATGCCCGCATGCACACGTTCGGGCAGTGCGGTCATTGGGTGCAGGTTGAGCGCCGGAGCGAGTTCATCGACCTGGTGGGCCGGTTTCTGCAGGCTTAGCCGGGCAAGCGCGCCGTGTCAGTCAACGTGTTGGAGCGTGTCCTGTGGGAGATCAGCGTGAACGGCTCGAGCCGCAAACGTTTTCGAGAGGATCCGGACCGATTTCTTGCATCCTGGACCCTCACGGAGCGGGAGCGCGCGATGGTGCGCGCATTCGATGTACGGTCGCTGGCTGCTGAAGGTGTCAGTCCGCTCCTGACAATGGGCTTCTGGATGGAAGCGCAGGGCAGCCGCGATCTGCAAGCCTATCTCGGGCAAATGAAGGGAGCCGCTCGTGGCTGAGCTGGTGAGTGCCTTCCTCGTTCCACATGCGCCGCTGATGTTCTCGTCGCCGGATGCGGCGCCGGCGGAACAAAAACACACCGTGATCGGCGCCTTCGAGCAAATAGCCGAGCGCATTCGCGCTCTGCGCGCGACCACCGCAATTATCATCGGATCGGATCACTACATCCTGTTCGGGCCGGCTTGCCTGCCTTCGATGCTGATAGGGATTGGTGACGTCGATGGCCCGCTGGAGCGAATCCCCGGGCTGGTCCGTGGGGTGATCGATAACAACACCGCCCTGGCGCGCGTTCTGTTTGAGCAAGGTCGCAGGTCCGGGTTCGATTGGGCGGTGGCGAAGGCCCTGACCATCGATCATGCGATTGCGATTCCCTACCAGATGTGTGTGAAGCCCAATGCAGGCATGAAGATCGTGCCGATCTATCTGAATTCCGGCGTGGATCCCGCCATCACCATGGCCCGCGCCCGGGCTCTGGGCGAATTCATCGGTGACACCGTTCGGGAGTGGCGCTCCGATGAGCGAGTTGTTGTCATCGGCAGCGGCGGCATCAGCCACTGGGTCGGCTCTGCGCAGATGGGTACAGTCAACGCGCGCTTTGATCGCCATATCCTCGACCTGGTGGAGGCAGGCGATCTGGACGCTCTGGCGGAACTCGATGATGCGTATCTGGAGGCGGAGGCTGGCAACGGTGCTCGGGAGATTCGGAACCACGTGTGTGCCATGGCCGCCGTCGCACCCTGCCGTGGGCGCACCGTAGCTTACGAGCCGGTGCCCGAGTGGGTGACTGGCCTGGGATTCGCGGAAGTCACCCGGGTCGCGCAGAATAGCGTGCGGACCGCGCACGGCGCCTGACTGCTTCCATGAACACACCGACCTATTTGTGCCGTACCGATGAGGTTCCGGCGACTGGCGTGAAACGTGTTGACTTCGCCATGCGTCCGCCGCTGGCCGTGTTTCGTGTCGAAGGCCGATTCTACGCGGTCGATGACACGTGCACGCACGCGGATGCTTCCCTGTCGGAAGGGGAGATCGAGGGCGAGTTGGTCTTCTGCCCGGCCCATTCGGGTGCGTTTCATATTCCAACCGGACGGGCGAGCTGCTTTCCAGCCACTGTCGATCTTCGAACATATCCGGTGCAGATCGAGAACGGCGCGCTCTACGCGCTCCTGGATGTTACATGACCGATTACACAGGCATCGATCCCGAGGGCGGCCGCATCGACCGGCGCATCTTTTCCGGCGATGAGCTCTATTGTCGCGAGGTGGCTCGGATTTTCGGCCGCTGCTGGCTGTTCGTCGCTCATGAGAGCCAGATTCCGCAGCCGGGCGATTTTATCTCAACCTACATGGGCGAGGAGAATGTACTGGTTGTCCGCCAACGTGACACCTCGATCGCGGTCCTGGTCAATGCCTGCCCCCACCGCGGCAATCGTGTGTGTCACGCAGAGGTCGGAAGGACGCGCTCCTTCGTTTGCAACTATCACGGTTGGTCCTTCGGGCTCGACGGACAGCTCAAGGCCGTGCACGAAGCGCCTCCTATCGAGCGTAGCCCCGGCTTTGACAAACGCCGGTTGGGGATGCCGCGCGCCGCCGCGGTATCGAGTTACAAGGGGCTCGTCTTCGCCACGTTCGACCCGAACGCACGCCCGCTCGAGGATGAGTTAGGCGAGTTCCGTTGGTATCTTGACATACTGCTGGACAACGACCCGGCTGGAACCGAGTTTCTGCCGGGCGCTTTCAAGAATGTCATGCGCTGCAATTGGAAGGTGCCTGCGGAAAACTTCATCGGCGATGCACTGCATGCGGGCTGGACGCATGACAGCGGCGCCAGGGCCATGCTCGGCAAGGGCGTCGCGCCCAGTGACAGCCCCAATACCTACCAGATCAACGTCAACGGCCATGGATGGCAGGTCAATCTGGACTACCCTCTTGGCAATGCCGCCACGCTCGGCGACAAGCGCATCGTGAGCTATCTACGGGAGCGCGAGGCCGAGGTCAGTCAGCGGCTTGGGCCGCTGCGGGCGCGGATGCTCGCGGCCATCTCATCCGCCACGATCTTCCCCAACCTGTCATTCCTGCCGGGCCAGTCGACCTTCCGTGTCTGGCACCCGCGCGGGCCCCATGAGATCGAGTTGCACTCGTGGGTGCTGGTCAATCGCAGCGCGCCCCAGGAGATCAAGGATGCGTATCGCAAGGGAGTGATGATGACCTTCTCGCCCGGCGGGCTTTTCGAGATGGACGATGGCGAGAACTGGGAGTTTGTGACTCGTGTGAGCCGCGGCGGCCAGGCTCGGCGCCAGCCGCTGTACTACGGTACCGGACTCGGAACCGAGACGCGCCATCCGGAATTGCCCGGCAAAGTCTTCAATGGAGCCATCAACGATGCCAACCAGCGCGCGTTCTACCGGCGCTGGTTGGACCTCATGGATCTGCCTCGGTCGGAGCCTGCGCCCCTTTAATCCTCCCAGGGCAGCTTCACGTCGCGACCCCACAGATAGCGTTCGAACCACCGCCAGTTCTCCAGGTTGGCACTCAGGCGCTCGCGGGGCTTGAAATGATTGTGACCGGTTTCATGGTAGATGACCGTTCTGACTGGCACTTTCATATCCAGCAGCCCGCGATCCAGGATCAGTGCGTTTGCCACAGGAACGACCACGTCGGATTCGCCGTGTTGAATCAGTGTTGGCGTTTGCGCCTTGCTCACGAAGGTGATGGCACTGGTTCTCGCCCACAGTTCCGGCTTCTTCCAGGGCAGCGAATCGAGATAACCTCCTTCGCCCGCCCCCGCATTCGACATCACATAGTTCACTGTGTTGTCCGTGATACCCGCCGCGACCAGCGCCGCCTGGAAAGTCCGGGACGTAGTCGCCATGAAGGCCGATAGATATCCGCCCCAGCTATGCCCGGCCACTCCCACGTGCCGCGGGTCGATGAGGCCCTGCCCGGCAAGATGTTGGACTGCCGACTCGATGTCGAGGCTTTCCGCATGGCCTATGTTGAGAGTCGTCAGCCTGCGGAAGCGCTCGCCATAGCCGATCGATCCGCGGTAGTTCGGGAAAAGTACGACCGCTCCCTCACGCAGCCATTGCTCGACCGGAAAGAGCTCGGCGTGGACCCGCGCCGGGCGCGCAACTTCCCTGGGTCCGCCATGCAACAGCACTACCAGCGGTGCCGGCCGGTCGAGATGGCTCGGCGTATATAACACGCCCTCAATATCGACACCGTCGGCAGCCTTCCAACGAATCGTCTGCACGTTGATCGCCGGCCAGCCGGAGATTGCATTCGACGCCGCGGCAATACGCTGCGGGCCGCCGGCAGCTCCCGGCCGCCCGTGGGCAGGTCGAGAAGATCGGGAGTCGCTCGCAGTCACGCGATAGAGATCGGTCGCGCTCGAGCCGTCAGTCGCCGTGACTGCCCATTCACGCCCATTGGCGCTCACGTCAGCCGCAATGATCGCATCAGGCTTGCCGACAGCCTCGCCAACCTTCCCGGAGGTTGGCTCGATTCTCGCAATATGCCGGCGCACGCCGTCCTCAACAAACACATCGATGCCGCGGGATGTCCAGCCAATGATGGATGGATCTCCGAGCGGTGCGCCCGTAGCGTATCGCGGCGCGAGGACTGTCGGCTCGCCTCCGGAGACAGGGACTGTCAACAGTTGTGTATCGCGAAGGAAGTCCTTCATGTAGAGCCGCGAGTACAGGATCCGCCGCCCGTCGGGCGAGAAGACCGGGCTGTCTTCCCAGTAGTCCGGTGTTTGCACGAGCCTGTGAATCTCGCCACTTTGCACATCGACAGTTGCGATATCGGCGCGGATCGCGTCCATGATGTTCAGGTCCGCAGCATAGGTGAACGCGATGGTGCGGCTGTCCGGTGAGAATGTGAAGTTGTTACGCGAGTGCGTGGAGAAGATCACCACGCACATGCCCGGGCCGCCGGTCAGTCGTCGCAGAGAGTCGTTTGATCCGTCCGCAGGCGTGTTTCGTGCGAGCGTCCGGCCGACATCCAGCAACCAGAGATTGGCTGCGGGTGCCGCTTCGCGCAGCACGGAGAAGCTTCCATACGAGTTGTCTCGTGCCGCGATTCGGGCTGGAGGCGCCTCGGGAACTGTCAGCGCGATGGCATGTCCGTCCGGAGACCACTCGAAGGAAATGACTGTTGCCGCGATTGCTGTCAGTTTCCGCGGCGGGCCGCCATCGGCCGGGCTCAGATAGATCTGAGATCCATCGTCGCCGTCGGCCAGGTAGGCAACCGACTTGCCGTCAGGGGACCAGCGGGGCGCCCAGGAAGATCCCGCCGCATTCGCGGTGATTTGCCTGGCGGGCTGGCCGGAGCGCGCGACAAAGATCTCCGTGTCATAACGGTTTGCCTTCCAGTCCGGCGTTTCGACGGTGTAAGCGACGGCGGATCCGTCCGGAGCGATTCGAGGTTCATCGACCTGGGGGACTTCCAACACTTCCCGCACGGTGCGCTCGACGTCACGCGGCTCTTCGCCGCTAGCCACCCCACAACCAAGTAGTACCACGACCGGAAAGCAGCGCGCTAGCTGAGTCACTCTGTCACTCCAAACGCGTGGAAAGCTGGACGCCATAGGTACGCGGCTTGCCGTATGTGACACTGGCCTGTCCAAGCAACCCGCCGAGCGGGGCACCCCGGTCCGTGATGTAGGTCCTGTCCGCGATGTTGTCCACCCACAGTTGCACGCGCAGCAAATCCCTGGCGGTGGCATAAGTGAGGCGCGCGTTGACGAGCGAATAGCCCGGCACGGGATCATTGGTACCGTTGGATGCAGCCGCCAGATAGTCGGAGCGGTAGTTGTATTCCCCGCGCAGGGTAAGGCTGCCCGTACCCACCGGAATACGATAGTCCGCCCCGAAGCTCGCAGTCGCTTTGGGAGCGTCGGGGACTCTCGAGCTGGTGCCGGCATCGAACCTGTCGAATTTGGCGTCGTTGTAAGCCGCCGCGAGTGTTACGTCCAGTCCGCGGATGAGCGCGGCGGCAGCATCCATTTCGACGCCCCTGATGGTGGCGCTCTGTGCGTTGGCGATAATGAAGCCGCCAATCGGACTCAGGATGCTCACCTGCATGTCCTTGTAGTCCATGTTATAGAAGGAGATATTGCCGCGAACACGCTGTGCCGTGTCCTCGGCCTTCACCCCGATCTCGTAGTTGGTCATCTTTTCCGGCGCGAATCCGAGCTGCGGGTTGCTCACGAAGTCGGCATTGAAGCCGCCACCCTTGAAGCCCCGTGATACTGAAACGTAACCATTGACGATCGGATTGAACTTGTACACCAGGCTCCCGGTGGGCGTGAAGTTCGAATCTGAGCGCGTGTAGCGTTGCGCCGGCGTGATGCTGATGATGCCGAAGGGAGGCAGTCCGTTCAGTTCGAACAGGAGGTTCTTCCGTTCATCCGTATAGCGGCCGCCGGCTGTCAGCGTCAGAGCATCGGTGATTGAATAGTCGGCCTGCGCGAATGCGGCATAGTCGTGCGTGTTCAATAGGCCGTACAGCGAGGCCGCCAGGTCAACGGGCGCCAATCCTCCCGCCGGTGCCGTGGTGATCCGGTCGGTGAGTGCGTGTTGGTTGTAGTAGTACACGCCGGCGACATAGCGGAAGCGACCCGTGCCTGGCGAGGCGACCCGCAGTTCCTGCGTGAACTGCCGCTCGTTATCCTTGAAATGCGAGAACAGCAGCGGGGCGGCGGTCTGGTCGTCATCCGACAGGAATTCCTCTTCATTCCAGCGCTGCGCCGTTATGGAGGTGATCGTTGTTCCGCCTGGAAGAGTGTAGACGGCGTTCAGCGACATGCCGTAGATGCTTCGCTGGGAGAAGACGGGTGCATCGACGCTGATCTGGCGCGGATTTGCGATTGCATCGGTGCCGAAACCCGCTGTCACTGTTTCGATGTTCGGCCGCAACCCCTCTTTCAGTCCGTCGAACGACAGGTTCACGTCCCACGATTCGTTCGGCTTGAAACGCAGTTGCGCCCGGCCGCCGTAGTCGTTCTTGTTCCAGTAGCGCTTGCCGTTGACGACGTTGGTCTGGATTCCATTGCGGTAGGTCTTGTAGACGCTGACTCCACCGAACACAGTATCGTCCACCAGCGGTCCTGAGATCGAGCCGGCGGCGCGCGCCAGATCGAAGTTGCCGATCTCGGCCTCGCCGAGGATGCGTACGTCCTTGTCCGGTTTGCGGGTGGTGATGTTGATGGCACCGCCAATGGCATTCTTACCGAACAGTGAGCCCTGCGGGCCCTTGAGAACCTCCAGTCCCTGCACGTCCAGTAGCTCCGAGCTCCACGCGACGGGACGCCCCGTGTACACGCCGTCGATGTACTCGGTAATTCCGCTTTCGAAGCCAGCGTTGCGGGTATCGCTCGAGACGCCCCGGATCGACACGAGCGGGCTTATGTTCGACTCGGGCCCCACCTGGATCATGTTCGGGATGTAGCCGTCGAGCTCGCGAAAATCGCGCGCGCCCATCTTATCGATCTGATCCGCTGAGAGCGTCGTTATGGAGATGGGCACGTCGCGCACGTCTTCGGCGCGCTTGCGTGCCGTGACGATGATTTCACTCAGGACCGCGGGACTCTCGTCACTCTCGGATTCCGCCGCTCGCAGCACTGGAGTCGCTACCGAGAATGCCCCCAGGGTCACGATCGCAAGGCCGAAGGTCGGATTGGTCAGTCTGTACCGCATGAAGCCCCCGATAATTTCGTTCATATAGTGATCGGAACCTCTCAATACGAACAAGTATGGATCTACCATCACACGTGGTCAATTCCCAGGTACCGAAAAGTGCGAGAAAAGGCTGAGACTGACGCTGCGATAGCCCTCAGTTGCACAGGCGCGGAGCACTGATGCATACTGAATGGTATGGTCATTCAGGAATGGTATGGCGAGGTCGAGCGGTTTCTGTACCGCGAGGCCCGGTTGCTGGACTCGGGCGAGTTCGAGTCGTGGCTCGGTTTACTGGCGCCCGACATCCACTACTGGATGCCCGTCGTGGAGAACCGGGCGCGGGAAGATGCCAACGGCGCCTACGGTCCGGAGCGGATGGCGTACTTCGACGATCGTCTCCCGGACCTGAAGCGAAGGGTCGAGAGGTACTGCGCACGTACGGCCTGGTCCGAGAATCCGCCCACGCGGCACGTGCACGTCATTTCCAACATTGAGGTGGAACCGGCGCAGCGCAATGACGAGGTCATCGCGCATTCGGTGTTCGTCAACTATCGCAATCGCGGCGAACGGGACGAGGACGTTCTGTTCGGTCGGCGCCGGGACATCCTGTGCCGGCAAGAGGGCTCGTGGCTGCTGGCGCGGCGCAGGATCGTCATAGCCCAGAACGTATTGCTCGCCAAGAACATCAACACTTTCTTCTGATATGGCTATGGGATGGCTGAAAGACACGGTCGCACTGGTGACCGGCGGTGGCAACGGAATCGGACTGGCCGTGGCCCGGCGCTTCCTGGCGGAGGGGGCGCGGGTCGCGGTGTTGGATCGGGATGTCAGCGCCATTGAGCGCCTGAATGAGAGCGCCCGCGAGCCGATTCTCGCGGTGCGCGGGGATGTGCTGTCCATCGAGGATGGCGAGCGTGCACTGCATGAAGTCTCGGCAGCGTATGGGCGACTGGATGTATTCGTCGGCAATGCCGGCATCTTCGATTTTTTTCGCCCCTTCGAGAGCCTGGATTGCCGGCAACTGGCGGCGGGATTTGACGAAATCTTCGGTGTCAATGTGAAGGCGTATCTGCTCGGAGCGCGAATCGTGGCGTCCGCGCTGCGCGCGACTCGTGGATCGATGATCTTCACGGTTTCCAACAGCGGATTCTATGCAGGAGGCGGTGGAGCACTGTATGTGTCGTCGAAACACGCGGTCGTTGGATTGATTCGCCAGCTCGCCTTCGAGCTGGCACCGGATGTCCGTGTCAACGGAGTCGCCCCGGGAGGCACGCTGACCGGCCTGTCCGGGGCCGGATCGCTCGATCTGGCGGGGCACGAACTGCGAGACCAACCTGACATCGCCGCCGCGGTCGCGAAGCATGTGCCCCTCGGCTTCATGGCCGATCCGGAAGACCACACAGGCCACTACGTGTTACTCGCCTCGAAAGTCAATTCACGCGCGACGACAGGGGCCATCTTGATGAGCGACGGTGGTATGGAAGTGCGGGGCGGCGGGCGCCGGCGCGGTGGTCAGATGCATGGCTGACGTACCCACAACTTCCGGGGTCCCACCGGCAGGCGGCCCAGACACATCGACCCTGGACAAGCTGCGCGGCTCCCTGCGCCTGCCGGTGGTTGTAGCGCCGATGTTTCTCATCTCCAGTCCGCAACTGGTGACGGCAGCCTGTAAAGCGGGCGTCATAGGCTCGTTTCCCGCGCCCAATGCGCGCACGCTGGCGGATCTGGAGGCGTGGCTGGATGCGATCGTCAGTCTGAGAGAAGCGGACTACGCCTGTTGGGCAGTTAACTTGCTGGTTCACCCCAGTAATACCCGCCTTCAGGAAGAGCTGAACCTGATTCGCCGCTACCAGCCGCCGCTGGTCATCAGCGCATTGGGTTCGCCACGCCCCATCGTGGACGCGATCCACTCATACGGCGGAACGGTATTCGGAGATGTGACGAGTCCCACGATGGCGCGCAAGGCCATTGCCGCCGGCGCTGATGGGCTGATCCTGGTGTGCGCCGGAGCAGGCGGGCACACGGGACAATATTCGCCATTCGCCTTCATTCGAGAGGTGCGTCGCTTCTGGCGGGGCCCCCTCGTTGCGGCTGGCGCGATCTCGGATGCCAGGAGCATTCTCGCTGCCCAGTTGCTTGGCGCCGACCTCGTCTACATGGGGACTCGATTCATTGCCACACCCGAGAGCATGGCGAGTGATGACTATCGCCGGATGCTGATTGAATCTGGGATGGAGGACATCGTTCGAACGAGCGCGGTGACTGGGGTCGAGGCGAACTTCATGCGCGCGAGCCTGTATCAAGCGGGCTTTAATGACGCGATGCTGACGCGAGCGAGCAAAGTTGATTTTTCCTCCGAGCGGCTGGGCGATGTGAAAGCCTGGAAGCAGATCTGGGGAGCCGGGCAGGGCGTGAGTTGCGTCGACAAAGTTTGCACCGTTGCTCAGATCGTGGCGGATCTCACCGCTGAATACGAAGCCCTGGGAGGTGGCCGTGGCTGATATCGAAGGCGCTGCGCTGGAAATCCGTCGTGCCCGGGAATCGCGTGTTCCCTGCGGGCCCGTGACCGCTGGCTTCGGCTTGCGCACCGTCGAGGATGCCTACGCCGTGCAAGCGGTCAATGCCCGGACGTGGTCGGCGGGAGGGCGCCGGATCGTCGGGCGTAAGATCGGCCTGACGTCCGCCGCCGTTCAGGCACAAATGGGAATCGATCAGCCCGATTTCGGCTCGTTGTTCGCCGATATGCACTATGCGGACGGCGCTGTGCTGGACAGCCAGTCTCTAATTCAGCCGCGTGCGGAAGCCGAGATCGCTCTCGTGCTGGAGCGGGATTGCCCCGAGCCGGACCTGTCTGTCGCGGCGCTGGCTCTGCGCGTCGCCTATCTCACTGCCGCTATTGAGGTCGTGGACAGCGCAATTGCAGACTGGCGGATCGGTCTGCTCGATACGATCGCCGATAACGCTTCCTCCGGAGTCTACGTGCTGGGTACGGAGTGCGTTCCGCTCCGCGGCACCGATCTGCGACTTTGTGGGATGGTGATGGAAAAGAATGGCATCGTCGTCTCGACGGGTGTCGGCGCCGCATGCCTAGGTCATCCATTGAATGCCGCGCTGTGGCTGGCAAGGAAGATGGCCGTTTTGGGTAACATGCTGCACGCGGGTGACGTCATACTCACGGGGGCACTGGGTCCAATGGTGTCAGTCGGTCCGAACGACTCAATTTCCGTCGAGATCGCGGGTTGCGGCGTGGCTAGGGCGCGCTTCTTGGCTGGCGCCGCGTGAACGCGCCGATGGAAAATCAGCTCCGCAGTGGCGGGCGAACTCTGTCTCGTAATGAGCTGATGGATCGTGCCGCCAAGGCCGCCGCAGTCCTGGCCGGGTTCGGAATCCGGGCGGGTGACACCGTTGCGATGTTCCTGCGCAACGACTTCGCGATGTTCGAGGTGAGCTTCGCCGCGAAATGGCTCGGTGCATTCCCCGTGGCGATGAATTGGCACTACACCGCTTCCGAAGCGCGATTTCTGCTGGAGGATTCGGGTGCGAAGGTGGTGGTCGTGCATGCCGACCTGTTGGAGCCGATTCTCGCAGCGGCAACACCCGGAACGACGCTGCTGGTCGTCACGACTCCAGTGGAAATCCGCGCCGCCTACGATGTCAGTCTGGAGCGATCCCTCGTTCCGGCCGGCATGCTCGATTGGGACGTCTGTCTCGAGAGCAAGACGCCAGTTCCCGCTTCGCCGATCGGCTTTCCCGGCACGGTCATCTACACCTCCGGCACTACGGGCCATGCGAAGGGAGTACGGCGCGCGCCGCCGACCCCAGAGCAGGCGCAACGGTGGATGGAAATGGGCAAGGTGGGGTTCGGTTTGACCCCCGATCTCATCGCGGATGGAATTGTCACGCTGATCACGGGGCCGATGTATCACAGCGCACCGAACACCTACGCGTTCGTGTCGATCCAGATGGGTGCGAAGGTGATTCTCATGCCGCGGTTCGATGCGCAAAGCCTTCTCGAGTTGATTGAGCACCACCGGGTCACGCACCTGCACATGGTGCCTGTCATGTTCAACCGGCTTCTGAAGCTCCCTGCTGCGACGCGCTCGAAGCATGACTTGTCCTCCCTGAAATTTGTAATCCACGGCGCCGCGCCATGTCCGTCCACCGTCAAGCGCCAGATGATCGAGTGGTGGGGGCCGGTGATCAACGAATACTACGCCTCGACCGAAACCGGTCTCGTTGCGCTGTGTTCGTCCGCTGACTGGCTCGCCCATCCGGGCACCGTGGGCCGGGCGATCCCACATGCGAACATCCGTGTAGTCGACGAGAACGGCCGCGATGTGCCGGCGGGCACTGTTGGAGAGGTCATCTGCGCGCTCGAGGGGATCGCGGACTTTACCTACCACGGAGATGACGCCAAGCGCCATCGCATCCGTCGCGACGATCTGGTCACGCTCGGCGATGTCGGCTATCTGGATTGCGACGGCTTCCTTTATCTGTGCGATCGGGCCAACGACATGATTATTTCCGGAGGTGTCAACATCTATCCGGCGGAGATCGAGGCCCTGCTCGCGCAGGTGCCGGGAGTCGCGGATTGCGCGGTGTTTGGTATTCCCGATGAAGAGTTCGGCGAGTCGGTGTATGCCACCATCGAGCGCCAGCCCGGGAGTGCGGTTACGGCAGCCGACGTGCGCGCATTTCTGAGCGGGCGGATCGCGTCCTTCAAGATTCCGAAGCGAATCGAATTCGGGAGCTCGTTGCCGCGCGAAGACTCCGGCAAGATTTTCAAGCGCAAGTTGCGCGAGCCGTTCTGGCAAGGTCTCGCGCGCCGCATCTGACAGCGAGACGCGTATGAATGCTGCATATCCTTTCCAACCGGTTCCTCTGAGTGGTGGCGATGCCATCGTTCAGGCCTTGATTGCGCATGGAGTCGACACTGTTTTTGGCCTGCCTGGTGCGCAGACATACGGCCTCTTCGATGCCCTGTATCGGGTGCGCGACCGGATCCGAGTAGTCGAAACGCGACACGAGCAGGCAGCAGCGTACATGGCCTTCGGCTACGCGCGTTCAACCGGCCGGGCTGCGGTCTATACGGTTGTACCGGGTCCTGGAGTTCTCAACACGACCGCGGCACTGTGCACGGCGTTTGGCTGCAACATGCCGGTTTTGTGTCTCACGGGCCAGGTGCCTTCCGCATACATCGGCAAGGGCCGCGGTCATCTGCACGAGCTGCCCGACCAGCTCGGTACCTTGCGGACACTGGTGAAGTGGGCCGAAAGGATCAACCGGCCGCAGGAAGCGGGTGGACTGGTTGCCGAAGCATTCCGGCAGATGATGTCCGGCCGCCAAGGTCCGGCCGCGCTGGAGACGCCGTGGGATGTCTTTGGCGCGGTCGAAGAGGTTTCTCCAGTTTCTTCCCCCGTCGTTGAGGTCGCCCCCGAGTTGGATTATGACCAACTCGCGCCGGTGGCCGATGTGATCGCCCAATCGCGCCGGCCGATGTTGATGGTGGGCGGCGGGGCGGTTGATGCGAGTGCCCAGGTGCTGGAGCTTGCGCGATTGCTGCGTGCGCCTGTTGTCGCCTTTCGCAGCGGTCGTGGGATTGTGCCCGAGGATTCGGAATGGTCCGCCTCCATTGTCGGCGCGTACAAGCTCTGGCCGGAGACCGATCTGCTGATTGGGATCGGGTCGCGGCTGGAGGTTCCATTCATGCGCTGGCCCTATCGCCCGCCGGGCCTGCGCTGCGTGCGACTCGATATCGATCCGCGAGAGCGGACTCGTCTGAACGTGGACGCCGATCTCCTGGCCGACGCGCGTGTTGGCCTCGACGCGCTTCTGAAGGTCCTGAAGGCGCGTAGGCTCGCGGCGGAAGATCGGCTTCCGGCGATAGCTGCGGCTCGGGGGGAAGCAGAGAAGGACATCGGCGCTATTCAGCCGCACGCAGCCTATCTTGCGGCCATTCGCCGGGCTTTACCGCGCGACGGACTCTTCGTCGAAGAGCTGTGCCAGGCCGGATTCACCTCCTACTTTGCGTTTCCCGTGTACGCGCCCCGGACCTATCTCTCCAGCGGTTATCAGGGCACGCTGGGATTTGGATTCATGACCGCGCTGGGCGCGAAAGTGGCTCATCCCGACAAGGCCGTTGTGTCCGTGACCGGTGACGGCGGGTTCCTGTTCGGCGCTTCGGAGCTGGCGACCGCCGTTCGGCACCGTATCGGAGTTGTCACGGTCGTGTTCGACAATTCAGCATACGGTAACGTACGTCGAGACCAGCAGAATCAATACGGCGGGCGGCTTCTGGGCGCGGAGCTGAAGAGTCCGGATTTCGTTCGGCTGAGCGACTCGTTCGGTGCGCTCGCGCTGCGCGCCGGTTCGCCGGACGAGCTGGAAAAAGCGCTGAGAATTGCGCTTTCTCAGGATCTTCCCGCGGTCATTCACGTTCCGGTCGATCCCGATGATGAGGTTTCACCGTGGCCCCTGATTCATCCGCGGCCGCCTGTCGGGTAAAGCCGTCCGCGCGTTGACTCGAGCTCACACCAAAGACCATACTATTGAGTACTGAGATACACCAGGGGAGAGGGCCTGATGAGCGAGGTTGATGAACGAGCCGGGGGTTCTGGTGAGCAGTCATCGACTGCACCGCAGGTATCGCGACGCTCGCTCCTGAAGCTGAGTGTCGCCGCGGGTGTTGTTGGGCTGATGAGCTCTGCGCGCAAGGCAGAAGCGAAGCTCGTCGAGATCGGTGCGGGGGCGAAATCGATCGTCGGCTATGGCTGGCCCTGGACCGCGAGGCCTGGAGAAAAGATCGAGTTCAAGGTCAGTACCTACACACCGGGCGAATACAACGCGAGCCTCGTGCGTCTGGTGTGTGCCGATGCGATAACCGACGGCGGCAAGTACTACAAGGAAGAACCCGTCGCCGCATCGTTCGCTGGAAAGCACATGGGTCGTCACCAGGCGTTATATCGGGGGGCCTTCGCGCAAATCGACGACGCTTCCAAGCTCGATCGGGAAGATACCTTCACCCTCGTCGCGAGCGTGTTTCCGACAACCGTCAAGCGAGGTTCGGAGCTGGCGTCGGCCGCCTTTGCTCCGGGCGCGAAGGGCGGCGGCAAGGGTCGGATTCAGCACATGGTCTCGCGCTGGCATGAGCCAACCAGGACCGGGTGGTCGCTGGCGCTGGATGAGAATGACTGTGTGGCGTTTTACGTTGGTGACGGTTTGGGGGTGGACAAGGTAGCGCTGACGGAGCCGCTTGCGCTGCGCCGCTGGGTTCGTGTTTGCGTCGTTTATGACGGACGATCGAATCATGTCAGCTTGACGCAGGATCCGGTGCCGAACGGGGCGGGTGATTTGTTTGCCCGGCGGCCCAGTAGTGGCGGTGGCACCGTTCGCACTCTCATCCAGCGAGGACCACTACGCTTTGGAGCTGCAGTTGGCGAGCCCGGGCATGGCGACATTGCACAGGCCGCCGGTCCGTTCAACGGCAAGTTGGATACCGTGCGCTTGGTTCGCGGCGCAGTCGAACAGGCGAGCGTCGCCAAATTGTTTTCTGCCCACCAGCCCGCGGATTTCCCTGGTCCCGTGATCGCGTGGTGGGATTTCGCGCGGGGTACCGGCACGATCGACGTGCATGACATTTCCGCGAGTGGATTGAACGGCAAGACAGTGAATCTGCCCGAGCGAGGTGTGATCGGCGTCAATTGGGACGGCACGCAATTGGAGTGGAAGAGTGCCCCGGCCCACTACAGCGCGCTGTACTTTCACGACGATGCGATGGTCGATGCGCAATGGAAAACAGATTTTGAATACCAGGTACCCGCCGGTCTAAGAAGCGGCATTTATGCCGTGCGCCTCACTCAAGGAGCGGCCGAGGACTACATTCCGTTCTACGTGGCTCCAGCGAAGACCGCCAGGAAGGCGCCCGTGGCTCTCGTCATCCCGACGATGACCTACCTGGCCTATGCCAATACGGTGGGGGTCACGAGCTGGACGCGCACCAAGGTCACGGTGGACGCCCAGGGAAAAAAGAAAGTTGAAGAGGAGGAGTGGATGCCCGTCTACTCCGAGGACAAGGCAACCGTCGATTTCTTCTTCCAACACTACGATGACTTTGGCATGGGCGTGTATCGCTTCCACTCAGACGGCGCACCGGTGCGCCACGCACCCATGCGGATGGTGAATCTGTCGGATCGTCCGAAGGCATTCAGAAAACACCTCACGGGCGACACCGACATCATCGAATGGCTGGAGCACGACGGAATCCACTACGACATCATCACCGACGAGCTGATCCATCGCGAGGGCGTCGATTTGCTGGCCGGCTACACGGCGGTGATGACCGGCCACCACACGGAATATCTGACCTGGGAAATGCTCGCCGCCTATGAGAAATACCTGGAGCGCGGCGGCCGGCTGATGTCCCTCGGTGGCAACAGCTTTCACAACCGGATCTCTTTTCACCCGCAGGTTGAAGGGGTCATTGAATGCCGCAAGCAAATGGGCGGCACCTCGGCCGGAAACGACCTCAAATACGAGCAGTTCTCCGAATTCGATGGCCGGCTGGCCGGAAAATTCCGCGAGCTGGGCTCGCCGGCCAATACATTGCACGGGCTCGGCATGACCGATCTGGAGCCGATGACTGCCGGAACGCACTACCGCCGCTTGCCCGGCTCGAACGACCCGCGCGCGCGGTTTATCTTTGAAGGTGTTGCAGGCGATGTTATTGGCAATTTCGGCAAGATCGGCGGTGGCGCCGTCGTGGAGGAGATTGACCACGCCGACTTCACGAACGGCACGCCCCCGCACACGCTCGTTCTGGCGCGGAGCGAGAACATCGTGTGGCCGATGGTGAGCGAGGACGGCCTCACCGATCCGAAGTATCAGTCCAATTTCAATCCACGCGCGGAGCTCGTGTTTTTTGAGACCCCGAACGGCGGTGCGGTGTTCGCTGTCGGGTCCATGGGTTGGCGCGGCTCCCTGAGCCACAATGGATTCGACAACAACGTCGCACAGATCACCCGCAATGTCCTGCGCCGATTCATCGATTCGCGGCCGTTCAAACTGGAGCATTCGTGAGCCATCGACAATCGTTTCGAGTGAGTTTCGCCTGCGCGGCCGTTCTGACTTTTCTGGTGCCCGCCGCGCATGCCGCGGAGTCTGCGCCCCCGGCGCTCACGGACGATGAGGCCGCGTTGATTGCCGACATCGAGAAGCGCGAACCGGCCACGGAGGCGATGGCGAGCGCCATCTGGGACAACCCGGAGCTGGGTTATCTCGAAACGCGAACGGCAAAAACCCTGGCGGATGCGCTGACCAAGGCCGGCTTCCAGGTTACGACGGGCGTTGCTGGAATTCCAACAGCCCTGACTGCGACGTTCGGCAGCGGCTCGCCGGTGATCGGCATTCTGGGTGAGATGGATGCCCTGCCAGGCAAGTCACAGGCCAGCGTGCCCGTGCAACAGGAGGTCGCGGGCAAGGTGAACAATCAGGGCTGCGGTCACAACCTGTTCGGGCCTGGCTC
This sequence comes from Pseudomonadota bacterium, assembly GCA_018241505.1. Taxonomy (GTDB): domain Bacteria; phylum Pseudomonadota; class Gammaproteobacteria; order Steroidobacterales; family Steroidobacteraceae; genus 13-2-20CM-66-19. Next base: position 90,726 of record JAFEDS010000004.1, read on the forward strand.
CGTGGCCGCCGCCATTGCGGTGAAGAATTGGCTCGTCGCGAGTCATCACTCCGGTACCATCCGTTTCTATGGTACCCCGGCGGAGGAGGGCGGAAGCGGCAAGGTGTACATGGTACGCGCGGGATTGTTCAAGGACGTGGACGCCGTGCTGCATTGGCATCCTGCAATGGTCAACGCCGCTGTGCCAATTACCAACAACGCCGTGATTTCCGCGAAGTTCAGATTTCACGGCAAGGCGAGCCACGCGGCAACGTCGCCGGAGCGAGGCCGCTCCGCCCTCGAGGCGGTCGAGGCGATGGACACAATGGTCAACATGATGCGGCAGCACGTGCGCGATGGCGCTCGCATCTCATACATCATTACAAACGGAGGGTCTGCACCCAACGTCGTCCCGGACTTTGCGGAGGTCTATTACTACGTTCGCGAATCCGACGTTCCGGAGCTCCGGGCGCTGTGGCAGCGGGTGCTCAAGACGGCGGAAGCTGCCGCCATGGGTACTGAAACCCGTTATGACTACGAGGTCATCCACGGTGCTTACAATCTCCTGCCGAACGAGTCGCTCGACCGCGATATGGATGCGAATTTGCGCAAGAGGGCTGCAGCCGTCATTCGCTGGACACCGGCGGAACAGGCTTTCGCGAAGAAGATCTATTCAACCTTCGACAAACCCTGGCTGCCGTTCGGTTCCGAAGCGGACGTTCAGCCATTCGAAGCGAGGTTCATACCCGGATCCTCAGATGTAGGGGACGTCAGTTGGAATGTCCCGACGGGAGGGATGGTCACTACCACCTGGGTTCCTTCCTCCGATGCCCATACCTGGCAGGCCACGGCGGTCGGTCGCATGGGAATTGGCTTCAAAGGCATGGAGCTGGCGTCTGAAGTGATTGCCATGACGGCCGTGCAGTTGATGAAGGATCCGGCGCGAGTTGCCGTGGCACGCGAGGAATTCCAGCGCCGCCGCGGGGCCGATTTCAAGTATGAGGCGTTGGTGGGAGATCGGGCGCCGCCCCTGGACTATCGTAAGAACCCGCAGGCTGAGATGGTGCAATGAGCGCCTCCATGGCCGTGACGGAGTCGCGCTGGCAACGATTGCTCGTTCCGGGGTTCGTGATCCGTTCGGTACTGGTGGGGGCGACTTTCTCCACCGGCCGGGAGGTCACCGAGTTCTTCCTGCGCTATGGAGGCTTCGCCGCTCTCATTGGCATCATCGTCACAACGGTTATCTACAGCGGCGCGTGCATGATTGCCTTCGAGCTCGCTCGCCGCTTTCGTGTGCTGGACTACAAGAACTTCTGCAAGGTGTACATGGGGCGGTGGTGGCCCTTGTACGAGATTGGCTTTCTGTTTGGTGTCCTGCTGACACTCTCGACCATCGCGGCCGCGGCATCCGAGTTTGGTGGCGACTCTCTCGGCCTCAGCAAGACAGTCACATCGATGTCACTCATGGGCGCGATCGCGGTGTTGGTCGCGTTGGGAAGCAGACGGCTCGAGCGCATCATGTCGCTCTGGTCGATATTCTTCTACAGCGCCTATGCCATCTTGTTGGTTTGCGCTGCCATGAGCTTCATGCATGCTATCGGCGCGAAACTCCAGCCTGCGCCGGTTCCCGCGGACGCCATCGCATCGGCCGCCATCTACGCCGGATTCAACTGCTCGATTCTGCCCATTGTGATCTTCGTTGCCCGGCACCTGCATACTCGTTCGGATGCGCTGGTCGCCGGAGCCCTGGCCGGGCCTCTGGTCATGGCCGCGGGATTCGCGCTGCTGTTCATTCTTTTGCCGTTCACGCCGGGAATCGTGGATGTGCCGGTGCCGATCACCCAGGTTCTGAAAGGGCTGTCGATGCCGTGGCTGATGGTGTTGATCAGGGTCGCGATCCTGGGTGAGCTGGCGCTCAACGGCACCGGGTTGCTCCACGGTGTCAACGAGCGTATCGCAAACGGCCTGGAGAGCCGGGGTCGCAAGCTGACCGGGCCGATGCGGGCGGGCGTCGCCCTGGGCGCGATTGCCTTCTCGGTATTTCTCGCTGCGAAGGTTGGTTTGATAGACCTCGTGGCCGAAGGTTTCCGCTACGGCGCTTATCTTTTTCTCGTGATCATGGTCCTGCCGCTGCTTACCCGTGGACTGTGGATGGTGTTGCCCCGTGCGCGCTGAAGAGCTTGCCGACTACGATGGCCTCGCCCTCGGCGAGCTCGTCCGCTCGCGGGAGATTTCGCCGAAGGAGCTCATCGACACCGCGAGCGAGACCGCCATGCGGATCGACAGTAAGTTGAACTTCCTCGTGGCTCCCACGCCGGAGCAGGCACGCAAGGATCTCGCGCAACTGGATCCGAATGCGCCTTTCTGCGCTGTTCCAACACTCGTGAAGGACATTGGCCCCCGGGTCGCCGGCGTACCCCAGGAACTGGGTAGCTTGCTTGCTCGGGGGCTCGTTCCAAGCGAAGACTCGGAGTTTATTCGCAGGGTGCGCAGGGCCGGCCTGGTCTGCATCGGCCGTAGTACCACTCCTGAGCTCGGCTCCGCGTTCACGACCGAGCCGAGAATCGCCTCGCCGACCCGCAACCCATGGGATCCGCGCCGCTCGCCAGGAGGCTCGAGCGGCGGTGCCGCGGTGGCCGTGGCCAGCGGAGTCGTGCCCGTGGCCCTGGCTGGCGATACGGCCGGCTCCATTCGGATTCCGGCTCATTGCTGCGGTGTGTTTGGCTTCAAACCGAGCCGCGGCCGCAATCCAACCGGCCCGGAATCGGGTGAAACCAACAGCGGGCTGACTGTCGCACACGTGATCACGCGTTCGGTACGCGACTCAGCCGCGATGTTGGATGCAACGGCGGGCCCCGATCCGGGCTGCCGATATGGTGCGCCAGGGCCGTCCTCTGGTTTCCTCGCCTCGCTGAGCGAGCCGCCGCGGCGATTACGAATCGCCTATTGGACGAAAAACGCCTTCGGCGGCAGCGTCGAAGCGGCGATCGTCTCTGCGACGCTGGCGGCGGCGAAGCTGTGTGAGGCGCTCGGCCATCCTGTCACGGAGATCGACCCACCACTCGGAGGCGATGAGATCATTGCAACTGTCGAGCCGTTGCTGGCGGCGAATCTGTACCACTTTGTGCGGCATCTCGAGCAGAAGAGCGGCCGTACGGCCTCGCCCGAGCTGCTCGAGGCGTCCACTCTTGCGCTGGCGCGCCGCGGCGCCGAGGTGAGTGCGAATGAGTTGTTGACCTGCCTGGCGCGGATGAACGAACTGAGCCGGCGGATCGGCCGGCTTTCAGACCGTTACGATGTCTTCCTGACACCGACTTTCACCGCTGTGGCCCCGGAGCTGGGCCGCATCCGGTCGGACGTGGCTGGTTGCACGAGCCTGGGCTATTTGACCGAGAGTCTGCAGATAGGGGCCTTCACCATTCAGTACAACCTGACGGGACAGCCGGCTATGAGTGTGCCCTTATCGCAGAGCGAGCAGGGCTTGCCCATCGGTGTCCAGTTCGCGGCTCATTACGGCGCGGATGAGGCCCTGTTTCGCCTGGCCGGCCAACTCGAGGCCGCCTCTCCCTGGCGTATGCGCAGGCCGCCTGCCGCTCGACTTGCGCAACCGGCGAACCGGCACCCCCTCTCATCGGAGCATTCCTCATGAGCGTCGAATCGACATGGCGGCAAAAATCGCAAGCAGTGCGGTTCGATACCCGGCCTGTCATCTCGGGCCGGCGCGTCGAGTCGAGCTCGCAGTCCACGCTCGATTGCGTGTGCCCGGCTGATGGACGGACGCTGTATCAACTGCAGTCAGGATCGCCGGCGGACGCCGGCGCCGCCGTCGAATCCGCCCGAGAGGCCTTCGACCGCGGGGCCTGGTCGGGATATTCTCCGCTTGCGCGCAAGAGCATCCTGAGCGGATTCGCGGCCGCAATCGATACCAACGCGCAGGAGTTGGCTCTCCTCGACTGCCTCGAAATGGGCAAGCCCATTTCGGCCGCCATTGCGGATGTCAGCGCGTGCGGGCACATCTTCAGATACTACGCCGAATATGCTGACAAACTGTTTGGGAGCACGGCGGTCACCGCGCCGGGCCTCACACAGTTCAGCAGTCGCCAACCCCGCGGAGTAGTAGCAGCTATCGTTCCATGGAACTACCCGCTGCCGAACGCCGCTCTGAAGGTCGGACCTGCGCTGGCGGCAGGAAACTGCGTTGTGCTCAAGCCGTCGGAGCTCAGCTCGTCCTCGGCCTTGCGGCTCGCCGAGATCGCCTTGTCCTGCGGAGTCCCACCCGGGGCCTTCAACGTTGTGCCCGGTGCGGGTAACACAGTGGGAGCGGCGCTGGTTGCGCATCCACAAGTCAGCTTCGTCGCCTTCACCGGATCGACGCAAACGGGCAGTGCGCTCCAGCGCGCCGCAGCACAATCCGGACCGAAGGCATTGCAGCTCGAGTGCGGAGGAAAATCGGCCAACATGGTCTTTCCGGACTGCGCTGACTTGGATGTGGTTGCGGAGGATGTCGCGCAGCGGATCTTCACCAATCAAGGTCAACTGTGCGTTGCAGGTACTCGGCTCATAGTCCACCGTTCGATTCGGACCGAGCTCGTGAAACGGGTCATGGCGCGCGCGCAGGCGTTGCAAATCGGAGATCCACTGGATCCGCAGACGCAATTCGGTCCACTGGCGAGTTACCCGCGGATGCAGAGCGTGTTGGAGCATATTCGCGGGGGAGTGAAGGCTGGAGCCGTCGTCGCGCTCGGGGGCGAGCAACTCGCCGCGGCTTCGGGTGGGTTCTTCGTGGGGCCCACGATTTTGGAGGCGGTGACCCCGGAAATGGCTGTCGCGCAGGAGGATATTTTCGGTCCCGTGTTGTCGGTGCTCAGCTTTGACACTCTCGATGAAGCGGTCGCCCTCGCGAATGCGAGTCGGTACGGCCTGTCCGCGAGTGTCTGGACAGGTAGTCTCGCGACCGCGCACACGGTGGCAGCCCGATTGCGGGTCGGGCGCGTAACGGTGCTCGCGGGAGCGCCGAATCCTGCGGCTTTTGCGTTTCCGATGGGCGCTGAGCCGGTGGGACAATCGGGCTTTGGAGCCGAGGGCGGCCGCGAGGGAATCGAAATCTACACTACCCTCAAGGCGGTCGAAATCCATGCCTGAGCGGTCATTCCTGGATTACTTTTGCGCGGATTATTGCGCCGCGCGCGAGCGCTTCCGGCATGAGTGTCAGCGCGCAGGCGCGTTCCAGGCCGCCATTGAGAATCCGCGCCTCGGCCCGAATAACCACACGCTGTCCATTGACCTCGCGTGGTTCGGGCCCCGCGACGCCGAGCGAGTGCTGTTGGTTACTTCCGGCACTCACGGTGTTGAAGGGCTGTGCGGATCCGGCTGTCAGGTCGGCTGGATTCATGAAGGCGCCTACGCTGATCTTCCTTCGGGAACAGCGGTTCTTCTCGTGCACACGCTGAACCCCTATGGTGTTGCCTGGGTGCAGCGGGAAACAGAGGAGGGGATCGATCTCAATCGCAACTTCGTGGTCCATCCGCAAGGGCACCGCGCCGCGCCGCTGTATGCCGAAATCCACGAGGCGCTGTTATGCCCGGATCTGCAGGGAGAGCGCTACGAAGCCGCCCAGGCCGTCATCGCGGGTTTTCGCGAGCGCAACGGACTCGAGGGGTACGCGCGTGCACTTTTCGGCGGCCAGTATGATTGGCCGAACGGCGCCTGTTACGGCGGCGCCAGCCCGGCCTGGTCGAACACAGCGATGCGGGAGATTCTGCAGAAACACCTGGCGGAGGTCCGGTACGTCACGGCGCTGGACTACCACACGGGTTTGGGTCCCTACGCGTTCGCAACTCCCATCGTTTTTTGCGGGCGTAGTCACGCGATCTTCGCGCGGGCGCAATCCTGGTTCGGCCCCGCGGTCATGCCAGTTGGCTCGGATGATGCCCCGCCGCTGGTTCTGGGCCACACAGGTGGAATGTGTGCCGAGGCAATGCCGCACGCCGTTGTTACCCCGGTCACCGTCGAGTTCGGAACTTATGACATGGAGCGCGAGTGCCGCGTCATCACCCGTGATCTGTGGTTGAAGAACCATGGGACACGGGAGTCTGAGCTCGGCCGCCAGATCAAAGCCGACTTGCTCGAATACTTTTATCCTGCCGATCCCGACTGGCGTGAGATGGTCTGGCATCGTTCGCAGCAGGTCATGCGCTCCGCTTTGGATGGGCTCGCCACGCAAGGCAGGTCATGAGGTTGCGTCTGCAGCCGAATATCCGCGCGGCGGGCGCGGTGGTGCCGTCCGCGGTCGTCACCGATATTCTCGGCCCGGAGGCTTCGCGTCGCGCAGATAGCGGCAACTCTGGGAATCGATTCGCAAAGCGTCGTAATGACCTTCATTACTGAAGGCATTACCGACCCGCACACTCACGCCAGCTTCATTTCCGGACGGGCTACATGACATTCAAAGCCATTCTTCTCGAGGACGCACAGGGCAGTGTGAGTGCCTCTGTCAAAACGCTCGATGACGCGAGCCTTCCCGCGGGCGATGTGACCGTTGCCATCGAGTACTCGACAATCAACTACAAGGACGGGCTGGTGATAGGGGGACTCGGTCGACTGGTCCGCCAGTATCCCCATGTTCCGGGGATCGATTTCGCAGGCACCGTCGAGACTTCCAACGTGGCCGCGTACGCGCCGGGCGACAAGGTGGTCCTGAATGGATGGCGTGTCGGCGAGCAGCGTTGGGGAGGCCTGGCCCAGAAGGCAAGAGTCAACAGTGAGTGGCTCGTGCGATTGCCGGAGAATCTGACTTCGCGGGATGCAATGACAATCGGCACGGCGGGATTGACGGCGATGCTGGCGGTCATGTCGCTCGAATCGCATGGCGTGACGCCTGAATCGGGCGAGGTCGTAGTAACGGGGGCGGCCGGTGGCGTGGGCAGCATTGCTGTGGCCTTGCTCGCGAATCTCGGCTTTCGCGTGGCCGCAGTGACCGGTCGAGCGGAGACCCACGACTATCTTCACTCTCTGGGTGCCAATACGATCATCGAACGGGAAAAGCTCGGAGCGGCTCGGGGGAAACCGCTCGATAGCGAGCGCTGGGCAGGAGCCATCGATACTGTAGGCAGCACCACTCTCGCCAACGTCCTGGCACAAACACGATACCGTGGCAGCGTCGCGGCATGTGGTCTTGCGCAAGGAAGCGATTTGCCGGTGACGGTCATGCCATTCATTATCCGCGGTGTCAACCTGCTTGGAATCGATTCGGTCATGTGTCCGTTGCAGATTCGCGAGCGTGCGTGGCGGCGTCTCGGGCGGGAGTTGCGGCGGGAGCAACTCACAACCCTGACATCCGTCGTCGGTCTCGCGCAGGTTCCCGCTGTTGCCGCCCGCATTCTGCAAGGCCAGGTGCGGGGTCGCACTGTCGTGGATGTTAACCTTTGAGCAATGCAACAGCAGGCAGGCTGAGCCTGCGGGAAGGTTGGACTTGAGCTACCAGAACATTCTCGTCGAGAACCTCGACGCAGTCTGCATCATCACCCTGAACCGCCCCGAGGCGCTCAACGCATTGAGCATCGAGTTGATGTCAGAGCTGCGGCGGGCTCTCGAGGCGTGCGAGGGCGATTCGAAGATCGGAGCGATTGTGCTGACCGGCAGCAACCGCGCCTTCGCCGCCGGGGCGGATATCGCGCAAATGCACGGCCAGAGCGCGGTCGATGCGTTCCTGATGGACTTCGGTGCCCATCTGAATCCCACCGTTTGCGTGCGCAAGCCCATTATCGCCGCTGTTGCAGGGTACGCACTGGGCGGCGGGTGCGAGCTTGCGCTGGCTTGTGACTTCATCATTGCCGCGGATACAGCCCGCTTCGGTCAACCCGAAATTACGCTCGGCACTCTCCCGGGGGCAGGTGGAACTCAACGCCTGGCGAGAGCCATCGGCAAGGCCAAGACGATGGACCTGGTACTGACGGGTCGGATGATGGATGCTCAGGAGGCCGAGCGCTCGGGTCTGGTCGCTCGTGTCGTGCCTGCCGCGGAGCTCAGAGCCGAAGCGCTGAAGGCGGCCAACACAATCGCCGCGATGTCCCGCCCGGCTGCGGTGATGGCCAAGGAGGCGGTCAATGCAGCTTTCGAATCCGGGCTCGCGGAAGGGCTGCGGCTCGAGCGAAGGCTGTTTCAAATGTCCTTCGGCCACGAGGATTGCCGTGAAGGGATGGCCGCATTCCGCGAGAAGCGCAAGCCGCAGTTCCGGCATCGTTGACTCGCTGTTGGCAACACGGCCATCCGTAGATGGGTCCATCGAAATCAACACGCTTTCCCGTCGGCCATGAAGTGACTCTGGCCGAGCTGGAGTCGGATCCGTATCCTGTGTACGCGCGCCTGCGCGCCCGCGAGCCGGTGAGCTGGCTGCCCGCTCTCAACATGTGGTATGTCACGGGGTACGAGGATGTCCGCACCGCCCTGTTGGATACCGCGCATCTAACGACCGTGTCGGACCACTCTACGATTTTCGACACTTTCGGCGCGCACATGTTGACGACTGAGAATCCGATCCATGATCGTTATCGGCGCGCGGCCCAGTATGCGTTTACTCCGGCATTTATACGGGAAAACCTCGATGAGGCCATCTCCAACCTGACCGCGGGGCTCGTCCGCCAATTTCGCAACCGCGGGTGCGCGGAGTTGCGGTCCGCCTTCGCCAGCCGGCTCCCCATTCAGGTGATTCTGTTCGTGTGTGGGTTGCCCATGGATGCGGAACCGGGAATGCGCAGGTGGTACGACAGCTTCGAAGCGGCCCTGGCGAACTTCGCGGGAGATTCGGCCATTCGCGCGGCGGCGAAACTCAGCGTCGGGGAGTTTCACGCGTTGCTTGAAGAGGCCATACGCACTTGTGCCGCTGAAGCGGGCGAAGACACCGGTCTGCGCTCCCTGATCTCGAGAATGGTCAACGCTCCGCCTGCCGAACGTCTGAGTGACGACGAGATCAAGCGCAATCTGTCCATTATCTTCTTCGGTGGCATCTCCACGGTGGAGGCGCTGTTGTTGAATTGCCTGTGGGCATTGTTCGAGCACCCCGGAGTCTTCGCCAGGGTGACGGCTGACAGGAGCCTGCTGCCTCAGGTCATTGACGAAACCATGCGCTGGCTGAGCCCGGTGCAATCCGCAACCCGACACGTGCTCGAGCCGTTTGAGTGGCGCGGCCTGCGGTTCGAGAAGGACGAGATCGTGAATTGCATGCTCGGTGCGGCCAATCGCGATCCGTCCGTGTTCAGCGATCCGGATCGCTTCGATGTAGATCGAGCCAATGTCCGCCGGCACCTGGGATTCGCGACCGGTCTTCATTCCTGTCTGGGATCCCAACTCGCCCGCACCGAAGCGCGGATCGCCCTCGAGGCACTGCTGCAGTTGCCGGAGCTGCAGTTGGATCGGGCGGCCAGCGAGCCGCCGACCGGCTACGAATTCCGCCAGTCGCGCCGGCTCGTGGTGCAGTGGCGCGAAGGCGAGACAAAAGACTAACAGCGGCGGGAACGTCGAGTTGGATACCGGTCAGTTGGCGGCTCGGCTCGCCGGTTCGTGCGGGCGGCCGGGCCAAGCAAAAACTCCCGCACGGCTTGATTCAGCCGGATCGTGCGCGAGCGATCATCTTCCCGGTGGCTGCATTCGCGTGAATGAATTGCAAGTCGATGTGCGGATGCGATTGCGCGAAGACCCTGAAAATCTCATCCGCGAAAGCCTGCCCGATTGCATCGATCCGCGCAAAGTCGAAAACGACCGTGCGGAACAACTCCACTCGGGCCAATACCCGTTTGGCCTGTGATCGTGACAGCAGTGGCTCACCGAGGTGTTGGGCCAACACGACGGGAACGACGGTCCGACTGAAGTCATAGCTCTCACCAGAAACATACTCGTCGAATATCTTCTTCGTAGTGCGGGTGGTTTGATTGGGAAGGCGCATCCAAACCGTCGTTCCGTTCCGGTACTGCGGGTTGTCCCTGATCCAGTCGTTGGCATCGCCCTGCGCATGGGAAAATGACACTCCTCCGGAAAGAATATCGAAGCTGTCAAACATTCGCGAGGTGAAGAAAATTCCTTCTCCGGAGTGATGCGCCGGGGCGGTGGTCAACTTGCCCTTGGCCAGTTCGAGAATGGCATGTCGCTCATCGAGCAAGCCCATCTGGTCACGGATTTTCTTGAAGATGCCCACTCCGTCGTCGGCAATGACGATTTCTGTATCCGCGGCGGTCTGACGCAGCTCTGGCTGAGGGCGCATCGAGGGCTCGATCCACTGACTGCGCCACTGGGGCGGGGGCCGGCGAGGTCTCGCTGCTGGGTGGCGTTTTCAGAATTCAGGCGTCAGCGAAGATATCGAGTGAGGTTTCGGTTGGGCGGGAATGGGTGGGACGGGTGACGGGAGACACCCACCATCCAGCCCTGACTATGCTCTGGTCGAGCCGATCGAGCCCAGACTATCAGGCGAAATGCGCGGCAGCTTCAGAGGGTTCGCGCGATGTCACGGCCCTCGGCAGGTAGGGCGAACGGCCGATTTGTCTGCGGACAATCATTTGCCGCAGGTGCAAAGAGACACACCCACGTCCGAGGACGCCTGGCACGCATTTGGCGTACGTGGGGACGGGGCAAGGACGTGTTCATCGTGCGTTGGCGCGCGGCGTTTGAGACGTGCGCTCTGAAGTTGCGGCCTGCGTGCCTCTTTCCGCGACCCTTACCAGGCTCGCCAGGAATTTCGCGAACGGAGCGATGTTCTGACCAACGCTTGCTGCTTCTAGAGACGCCATGTACTCGGTGCGCCGCTCTACGGGGATGATTGTCCAGGGATAGCCTCCTGCACCCATCATTGTGTTCATCAGAAAGCGCCCCATGCGCCCATTTCCGTCCATGTATGGATGAATGTAGACGAACACGAAGTGACCAAGGACGACACGCACGGCCGGCTCAGTTTCGGCCGTGAGCAGGTCGAAGAACTCAGGCATCAATTCTCGCACGGCCTCGTAACTAGGCGGGACGTGCATCGATCGACGAATATAGACAGCGCCGCTCCTGAACCCTGCCAGGTCGGCGGGCTTCAGAATGCCCGCAGTGACGCTCGGACCAAACAGCTCCGCATACCATGCGTCGTAGTCATGTCGCACGACGACGCCAGGGTTCTTGCCGGCAAGGATAGGCTCGAGACTCTTTTTCACACGCTGGAACGCTTGCCAGTACCCTCTTGCGGCAAGTGCGTTGCGGTTTTGCCGATCGTTTTCGTCGTTGTCAGGATTCCAGTTGCCTGAGCGGACTCGCTCGATCAGGGCCTTACTGACCCGATAGCCCTCAATCGACAGCGAGTTGTAAGCATCGTTGGCGTAAAGCTCATCCACCTGTTTGAGATACGTAGCGGCATCCATTCTCGCGCTGGGGGGGGGAGGAAAGGCTTTCAAAGCGGCTGCGCGCATTGAGGCCCAGAGCAGCTTCAGGCGATTGACGTACGGCGATATCTCGCGGGCGCCAAAAACAATCACCGGCTTGTCTTTGAACGGATCAGACTCACTGACCTCATGGCCGGCGGCTCTCATGGCTCGCAGAATTTGATCGGCTGTTTCGTTCCTACCGATATTCCGGAAGCCGCCTGCCAGCCGTCCGGCGACTACGGTGCGGCCGCCCTCCAGAAGCCTTCGAAGAAGGTCGGAGGGTTCGGCGACCATTGCCAGAGCCGCTCGCAAATCGTCAGGATGGTCGGCGAACTGGCCCGGAGAGCAGGCGATTAGTGCGGCAGGCAAGTTGAAGATCCGTAGGACGCTCTTGATCTCGCGATCTTCGGCTGGCGGGAGATCCAAGCGGACATCGAATATCGAGGTTCCGAACAGCAGCTCGGTCGGCTTATTGCCGCCTTTGGTGGATCGGACCAGAAGCTGCTTGGGAACCGTCCAATCGCCTATATGGATGCTCAGCGACTGTTCTGGGCTCAGACACCAGTTGTCTCCGAAGCGGTTGTTAAGATACTCGGAAGAGAATGCCCAGAAGGATGCGTACCAGCCGGTACTCTCGCCATCTGGCTCATCAGGGCGATTCGGGGTGTACCAGCCCTTCATGACTTCGCGAATGAACCCTGTCTTCAGAAGGCGCTGGCGGTGAGTTCGGGACAGTTGGTTCGTACGTATCGCAACGCACCCCCTATCCTGCAGCTCCTTGAGGGCAGACAGCGAGCCAGCTAGCTTTTCGGAGGGTTGAGCCATGACCGTTTCTAGGTTAATTGACCGAAGCGATTCTAGGCTATTCCGTTCGATCAGTTCTAGGTTATTCTGCCATTCTATTTATAGGTTATTATGTCGATCAAGTTCTAGGTTATCGTGTCAGGCGATATCTGGGCTATATTGCCATCAAAGACTTACAGCCCAGCACCCAGCAACCGCTGTAGGCTCAGCGAGCTGCGGCGCAGCTAAGCTTGATGGGATTTTTGTACATCTCTCTGTATATGGTGAGGAAAAGTGGCGGTATCAGAGTCAGAAACATCTAAGGAAATCAAACGTCGAAGGACCTTTGCCATCATCTCCCACCCCGACGCCGGCAAAACCACCCTCACCGAAAAGCTGCTCCTCTTCGGAGGTGCCATCCAGATGGCGGGCAGCGTCAAGGGCCGCAAAGCGGCGCGGCATGCCACGTCCGACTGGATGAGGCTCGAGCAGCAGCGCGGAATCTCCGTGACCTCATCGGTCATGCAGTTCCCATACGGCGATTGCATCGTCAACCTGCTGGACACGCCCGGTCACGAAGACTTCTCCGAGGATACGTACCGGACGCTGACTGCAGTCGACTCCGCCCTCATGGTCATTGACTGTGCCAAGGGCGTAGAGGAGCGGACGATCAAACTGATGGAGGTCTGCCGCCTGCGCGACACGCCGATCATGACCTTCATCAACAAGTTGGACCGCGACGGGCGCGCACCGATTGAATTGCTCGACGAGATCGAGAAAGTCCTTGGAATCCGCACGACGCCAGTGACGTGGCCGATTGGGATGGGTCGCGACCTGCGCGGCATCTATCATCTGCTCGAAGATCGGATCTACGCCTACGAGGCGGGAGCGAAGGGACGCGTAGGGGAGAACCTGATAATCGACGGTCTGCATAGCCCGGAGGCACGCGAGTTTCTGGGCGACATGGCCCAGGCATTCGATGACGAAATCGAGCTGGTGAAGGGCGCGACGGAGGCCTTCCACCCCGATGAGTACCGTGCGGGCAAACAGACGCCGGTATTCTTTGGGTCCGCGGTCAACAATTTCGGTGTGGAGGAACTCCTGGCATCCTTCACCACGCACGCCCCGGAACCGTTGGCGCGCACGGCGCGCGAGCGCACGGTCGACCCGAAAGAGGAGCACCTGACCGGGTTCGTGTTCAAGATCCAGGCCAACATGGATCCCATGCACCGCGACCGGATTGCCTTCATGAGGTTGTGTTCCGGGAAATACTCGCGCGGCATGCGCATGTATCACACGCGGTTGGCCAAGGAAGTCCGTGTGGCGGATGCGTTGACGTTCATGGCTGCGGATCGTGCGGCGGCTGAGGAAGCCTTCGCGGGTGACATCATCGGTCTGCACAATCACGGGACCATCAACATCGGTGACACGTTTACCGATGGCGAGAAGTTGACGTTCACGGGTGTGCCCAACTTCGCACCGGAGTTGTTCCGCCGTGCTGTCCTCAAGGATCCCTTGAAAGCGAAGGCGCTAAGCAAGGGGTTGTCGCAGTTGTGTGAAGAGGGCGCCACGCAGTTGTTCAAGCCGCTGCGTAACAACGATATGATTCTTGGTGCGGTAGGGCAGCTTCAGTTCGAGGTTGTGGCCTTTCGCCTGCAGGATGAGTACAGCGTGCAGTGTGTGTTTGATAACATCAATGTGCACACGGCGCGCTGGATTACTGCGAGCAATGAGCAGAAACTCGAGGAGTTTCGCGCCAAGGCGTATGATAACCTGGCGTTGGATCACAGTGGCGCGTTGGTTTATCTCGCGCCGTCGCGAGTCAACCTACAGTTGACCCAGGAGCGGTGGCCGGACATCACCTTCCACGAAACGCGCGAGCACGCGCAATGAGCGCGACGGCGGCAGTGACCAACCGCGCCAAGCGGGTCCTCACCCGCCGCTCCGTCTTCGGCTGGGCCATGTACGACTGGGCCAACTCATCCTTCGCCTGCACCGTCATGGCCGGCTTCTTCCCCCTGTTCTTCAAACAGTTCTGGAATGCCGGCGTGCCGGCCACCGTAAGCACATTCCGCTTAGGGATCGCCAACGGCGTGGCGAGTTTCATTGTGGCGCTGGTCGCGCCCCTGGTCGGCGCGATAGCCGACAAGGGCAGTGCGCGAGTGCGCCTGCTGGGACTGTTCACAGTTCTCGGCGCGGCAATGACAGCCGGCATGTTCCTGGTCGCCAAGGGTGACTGGCTGCTGGCCAGCATTCTCTACATCGTGGCTTCGCTGGGTTTCTGGGGCGGCAACCAGTTCTACGACTCGCTTCTGACCGACGTATCGGAAGAGCACGAGTACGATCTCGTGTCAGGTTACGGCTATGCGCTGGGTTACCTGGGCGGCGGCCTGTTGTTCGCGCTCAATGTGGCAATGGTATTGAAGCCGGCCATGTTTGGTTTCGCTGATGCCGGCGAGGCGGTCCGCTGGTCGTTTGTCAGCGTGGGCATCTGGTGGGCCGGTTTTTCCTTGTTCACTATTCTCCTCGTTAAAGAGCGCTCTGCCCAGCAGGCCTTGCCCGCGGCTGCGGCCATTCGTGCCGGCGCGGCCGAGCTTGTCAATACTTTGCGCCACTTGAGAGGCGATCGCACGCTGGTGTTGTTCCTGCTTGCCTATTGGTTTTACATTGACGGCGTCAACACCATCATCAAGATGGCGGTCGACTACGGCTTGTCCCTCGGCCTGAAGCAGAACAGCCTGATCACGGCTTTGCTCGTCGTCCAGTTTGTGGGGTTTCCCGCGGCGTTGGGTTTCGGTTGGCTGGGCCAGAAGCTGGGCCCGCGGGCCGGTATTCTGCTCGGTATCGCGGTCTACGCCGCGATCGCCTGCTACGCCTATTTCCTGAAGACCGAAACGCAGTTCATGGTGATGGCCATCATTATCGGCCTGGTCCAGGGCGGCGTGCAGTCGCTGTCACGCTCGCTGTTCGGGCGACTCGTGCCGCCGGGGCGGTCGGGCGAGTTTTTCGGGTTCTATAACCTGATGGGCAAGGCAGCGGCCATTCTGGGGCCGACGCTCACCGGGATCGTTGCCTTGCTGACGCATGACTCGCGGCTGGCCATTCTGTCCATCACCATCCTGTTTGTGATCGGGGCCATTTTCCTCACGCGCGTGCGGCTGGCGAAAAGCGCCTGACGGCGCGCTCGAATTCACCGATGCGGGCAGCAGCGGCAGGATCGGGCCGCCCGTAACGCAATTCGCCATACGAACACAACAGCGAATGCGCCGCGCCCAGGTCCGGTCGGCGTTGCAGCACCAGGTCGGCAAATGCCAGCGGACCCTGATGCGGCTGCCGCTCCAACCCAACGTGACCGAGCTTCTTACACAGAGCAGTGTAAGCGCGCCCAAGCCGGTCGGGGCGAGTCCGCGGGCCCGTGCTCCCCACTTGCCACGCGATCCACAACAACCAACCCACGAGTCCCGCGCCAAATGCCCACCCGAGCTCCTGTGCGCCGGGTGAAGAAAATCCCAGGCGCTGGAGCAATCGGAGCTGGTCATCGTAGCTGAACTTGACTACCCGGCCGTCCCACCAGTTGTTCAGCGCATCCCAGCGTTGTAACAGGGATTCCAGCCACGGCTGCGAGCGGACGAAGCGCGCCGGTCCCGACACCGAGTTGGGCAGCAGGTCGAGGATGCCGCGCCGCAGGCGTTCGGGCTCAACTACTGCCGTCGGATCGATACGCGTCCAGCCCCGGCCTTCGAGCCACACCTCCGCCCAGGAGTGGGCATCGGACTGGCGCACAATGAAGTAGCGGCCGATTGGATTCCATTCGCCACCGAGATACCCGGTCACGACGCGGGCAGGTACACCCGCGGCGCGCATCATTGACACAAACGCCGACGCGTAGTGACCACAGAAACCCAGCCGGGTGTTGAATACGAAGTCGTCGACGGAGTCGAGATCGAGTTTCGGGGGCGTGAGGGTGTATGCAAAACCGCCGGTGCGGAAAAGATTCAATACAGCCGACACGTATGCACCATCCGACGGTTCTTTGGCGCGCATCCCCAGCGCCAACTCGCGCGATCTGGGATTGCGATTGCGGGGCAACTGGGTGTCGTAGCGGCGCGATTGCGCCGAGAGCCCGACGGTCGCACGGGTGCTCGTGTGTGACACGAGTGAATAGGTTGTTGTCTCGGTGACCGGATCCGGCGAGATCAACTGGTAGTCGTAGGTGAAGAATGCGCGCGGGTCGGACGATCCCGTGACCGTGTCCAACGAGAACCACCACCTCTGAGCGCTGGGCTCGAGCGAAATGTGGTATCGGTATTCCGGTCCGAGATATTGCAGCGGCTCCATGCGTGCCAGGCTGCGCGGCGTGCGTTTCCACGTGTAGCCGTCAAATTCGTGCAGTACGGGGCCGCGCCAGTAGCGCTCCTGCGGCGGCGGAATGGGGCCGTCAAACCGCGCCCTGAAAGCAACATCGTAGGAGGTGGTCAGCTCCGAGATACTGCCCGGGCTCATCTGCTCGCCGAGGCCTGTCCTGGCCTGATCGGAACGGGGAATGGCCCAGAACGCACCCGGCAGCCGCGGGAAGAATACAAACAGCAAAATGGCCAACGGCAAGGCAAATAGGAGGCTGCGGGCGGCGAGCACCATGGCGGCCCGATTGTCGAATGCAACTCGCGTCGCGGTCGGTGAATTTCCCGGCGTGTAGCCAATGGCGGCCAGTGCCGCGCAACACAGCCATGCATGCAGCAGATAGAGCGGCGCCCGCGCAATGCTCTGGCGATCGAGGCAGGCGGCGAGCAGCAGGAACACGGCTGCCGCCACCACAATAAACTGGTCGCGTTGGGTTCTGGTTTCCAACAGCTTGACGGCGCCCATCAGGACCAACAGGGCGGTACCTGCGCTCAGTCCGTTGAGCGTGTGAAAGCGGACCAAAACTCCGGCGACCAGCGCCAGTGCCAGCACGCTTCGAAGGGCGGTGCCGGGTAACTTCACTGATCGCGAGGCCGCCAACAGGCGCCAGGCCACGAACACCAGGGCGGCAATGGGTGTCCAGACTGGAATGCGATCGACATTGAGCAGCAGCCCCGCCACGAATGCGACACTGGCCCACTCGAGCCCGCGACGCGATCCCATCACCACCGGGGCCTTGAACCAGCTCCACCGCTCGCGCCGCCGCTCAGCGCCCTCGGCCCTCGCTCCAGCGGTCTTCGCGCCCTTGGCATCGCGAACGCGAGTCACCTCACCGGCCACGAGCCGCATCCTCCAGCTCAACCACAGCCAATGCAGCCAGACATTGATGCCGATGCTCCGGTCCATGATCCGGCTTGATAAACCGGTTGGGCAACTTCAAGCCGTAGCGCTCGCCGCCGGCTTCCGCATC
Source organism: Pseudomonadota bacterium (assembly GCA_018241505.1). Classification (GTDB taxonomy): domain Bacteria; phylum Pseudomonadota; class Gammaproteobacteria; order Steroidobacterales; family Steroidobacteraceae; genus 13-2-20CM-66-19. The sequence continues at coordinate 108,249 of JAFEDS010000004.1, forward strand.
CACAATCCAACGAGCCAACTGCTCTAGCTGCGCTTCCGTATCGAGCTGCCGTAATGGGGACAAATCGAAAATTCGCACTTCGGCACCCGCGGCGCTGTATTCCTTCACCAGTAATGGCGCATCGCGTGCGTAGGCTTTCCAGTCGACCTGTCGTGGTGAGTCGCCGTCACGAAACGGTCGCAAGCCCAACCACTCGTCGGCGCCCGCGTTGGTGAGTGAACGTTGACCGGACTTGTTGCCGACGTCGGCAGGCAAGGGCAACAGCCCATGAGGTCGCGGATACACGAGCATTTCAATGGGCGCGTGTACCCAGGTCCAAGCGCGAAACAACCCGAATGGGTGTGTAGTCACCAGGTGCAGGCGATCGACCCGCACGATCCCGCGCTTGGGTGCCGGCACCGGGATCTCGACTTTCCCCAATCCGATCGCGGGCACATCGGCGGCGAGGGTCGGTAGGTCGCCGACGCCCGCCGCTATCTGATAGCGCGCCGGGCCGGAGGAACTCTCGAATGTCAGGCTCAATGTGCCATCACGCTGCGCAAACGTCGGAAGGGCGGTGGCGGCCACCAACTGCGTGCCCAGCAGGTTGCGGTGGCAGTGATGCATGGTCACCAGCGTAAAACCGGTCAGCAGGAATGTCAGAAACAGGGCGAGGCTGTTGGCGTAGTTGAGGCCCGCGACCAACATCAGCAGGAGCAGGAGGCTGAAGCCGACGCCGGTGCGAGTAGGGAGGATATAGAGTCTGCGGCGGGCGAGAGTCAGCGGCAAAGTATCCGGACCCTGGCGCTTCCGGATATAGCGGGCCATGCGTTGCCGCAAAGACATCACACGGGTACAGGTACTGCTTTGATCAGCTCGGTCGCGATGTCGTTGTTGGCAGCGGCGGGCTCGCGGCTCTCCAGGCGATGCGACACGACGGCGGGGAGCACTGACTGAATGTCTTCAGGCATCACGGCGTTGCGCCCGGTGAGGTAGCTCCAAGCCTGGGCTGCGCGAATCAGTCCCTGGCCCGCCCGTGGCGAAAGACCGAGTTTCAGGTCCATCCGTTCGCGCGTCCGCGCAATCAGAGCCTGGGCGTAGTCCAACACCGCGTCCGACACATAAACAGAGCGCACGTGACCTTGAATCCGGATCACCGTGTCAGGTGTCAGCGCAGCCGCCATCTGCGGCAACATCTCGCGCCGCTCGCCACTTCGCAACAACTCCCGCTCGTGCGCCGAGTCCGGATATCCCAACGTCACGCGCATGAGAAAACGGTCGAGCTGCGACTCCGGCAGCGCGAAGGTGCCGAGCTGCTCGTGGGGATTCTGGGTGGCCACTACAAAAAACGGCTCAGGCAGCGGATGCGTCGTGGCGTCGGCGCTGATCTGGCGCTCCTCCATGGCTTCGAGGAGTGCGCTCTGGGTCCGAGGACTGGCGCGGTTGACCTCATCGGCCAACAGCAGTTGAGTGAAGATCGGACCCTGGCGGAAATGAAACTGCTGGCTCGCCCGGTCGAAAATCGAAACGCCGATGATGTCCGCCGGAAGCAGGTCGCTCGTGAACTGCACGCGCTGCCAGGACAGGCCCAGGACATGAGCCAAGGCATGGGCCAGCGTCGTTTTACCTACACCGGGGACGTCTTCAATGAGAAGGTGGCCACGAGCCAGGAGGCACGCCAGGCAAAGCCGCACCTGCGTGGGCTTGCCCAGGATGATGGTCTCCAGCGCGTTGAGCGCGCGATGCAGTGCCGCGGAGTCGGTATCAATCGCGGCGGCTGCATTCATGGCTCGAATAATCGCCGTACCCGTTCCAGTTGCGCCGTGAGGTTAGTCACAGTGCGCTCCTGATCGGCTATGCGGGTGCGCTCCTGTTCCACCACCTCCGGTGGGGCGTTGCGCACGAAGTTCTCGTTGGCGAGCTTCTTCTGCGACGTCGCCACCTCCTTTTGGGCCTTTGCGAGCGCCTTGCCCAGCCGCTCGGCTTCAGCCGCGGCGTCAATGAGCCCCGCCATGGGGACCAGGATCGACAGGTCGCCCACCAGGGCAATCGCGGACTCCGGCGGTTGCATGCCTTCAGCCAGAACCGTGATGCTTTCCAGGCCGGCGAGCTTCTCCAGGTAGGGCTGGTGCCGCGAGGCATATTCCTGGTCCCGGGCGGAGGCATTCCGCAGCAGCACCGGTATCAGTTTGGACGGCTTGATGTTCATCTCGCCGCGAATCTGGCGTACACCCAGCACAAACGCCTGTACCCAGGCAATCTCCTTGTCGGCCACCTCATCGAGCGGGTAGTCCGCGGCGACGGGGTAGTCGGTCAACATCACGGTCGGGCCCGAGCGGCCCGCGAGCCCGGCAACGCCTTGCCAGATTTCCTCCGTAATGAACGGCATCAGCGGATGCAGGGCGCGCTGCAGGGCCTCGAGAATCTCGACCAGCGTCCGGCGCGTGCCGCGCTTGATTTCGTCGGACGCGGTGTCGGATTGGAACACCGGTTTGGTCAGCTCGAGATACCAGTCGCAGAAGGCGTACCAGGTGAATTCATACAAAGCGGTGGCCGCGAAATCGAAGCGGTAGTCGCGGAACGCGTTCTCGACCGCCACAATCGTCTGGCCGAACCGCGACCGGATCCATTGGTCGGCCATGGAGTATTCGACCGGTCCGGTGTCGGTCAACACCGCCTCGCCCACCGACATCTCCACAAAGCGGGCTGCATTCCACAACTTGTTGCAGAAGTTGCGATAGCCGGCCACGCGGCCGAGGTCGAAGCGGATGTCGCGGCTCGGCGAAGCCAACGCGGCGAGCGTAAAGCGCAGCGCATCCGTGCCGTGCGCGGCGATGCCCTGCGGGTATTGCTTGCGAGTCGACGCCGCGATGTCTGCGGCCAGCTTGGGCTGCATCATGCCGCTGGTGCGCTTCGCCACGAGCGGCTCCAACTCGATGCCGTCGACGACGTCCAGGGGATCGATCACGTTGCCCTTTGACTTCGACATCTTGTTGCCGTGCTCATCGCGGATCAGCCCGGTGATATACACATCGCGAAACGGCACATCGCCCATGAACTTCAAGCCCATCATCATCATGCGCGCGACCCAGAAGAAGATGATGTCAAAGCCCGTAATCAACACGCTGGTGGGATAGAACCTGGTCAGCTCCGCGGTTTCATTGGGCCAGCCCAGGGTCGAGAACGGCCACGCGGCCGATGAGAACCACGTGTCGAGAACGTCCGTTTCCTGTTTCAACACCCCGATGCCCGGGTGCTTGCGGCGGATCTCCAGCTCGTTGCGGCCCACGTGGATGTTGCCCTGGGAGTCGTACCAGGCCGGGATGCGATGTCCCCACCAGATCTGGCGGCTGACGCACCAGTCCTTGATGTTGCGCATCCATTCGTAATAGGTCTTGCTCCAATTCTCCGGGATGAAGCGCGTGCGGCCCTCTTCAACAGCCTTCAATGCCGGCTCGGCCAGCGGCGCAATCTTCACGTACCACTGGTCCGTCAAGTACGGCTCCAGCACGGCGTTCGTGCGCTCGCCACGCGGCACCACCAACTGGTGCTTGTCGATCTTCTCAATCAGGTCCGCGCCCTGCAGGTCGGCAATGACCCGCTTGCGGGCTTCGAACCGGTCCAGGCCGCGGTAGGCCGCCGGCACGTTGTCGTTCAGAGCGGCGCGCGGTGTGAAAATATTCAACACCTCCAGGCTGTGGCGCGCGCCCAGTTCAAAGTCGTTGAAATCGTGAGCCGGGGTGATCTTCACCGCACCCGAGCCGAATGCCGAATCCACATAGGCATCGGCAATGATCGGGATCGAGCGCTCGCTCAAGGGCAGGCGGATCCTCTTCCCCACCAGGTGTTTGTAGCGCTCGTCGTCCGGGTTCACCGCGACGGCGGTGTCGCCGAACATGGTTTCCGGGCGAGTCGTGGCCACGACGATGTGGCCCGAACCGTCCTCGAGCGGGTAACGCAGATGCCACAGTTGGCCTTCCTCCGGTTCGCTCTGCACTTCGAGATCGGACAGGGCGCTGAGCAACACGGGATCCCAATTGACCAGCCGTTTGCCGCGATAGATCAGTCCGTCCTCATACAGGCGGACAAACATTTCGGTGACCGCGGCAGAGCGCTCGGGGTCCATGGTGAAGGCATCGCGGGACCAGTCCAATGAGTCGCCCAGGCGTCGCATCTGCGCTGCCATGGTCCCGCCGGACTGTTCCTTCCATTGCCAGACGCGTTCAATGAAAGCGTCTCGGCCGAGCTCGCTGCCTTTCTTGCCTTCAGCGTTGAGTTGCCGCTCGACGACCATCTGCGTTGCAATACCCGCATGGTCGGTGCCCGGCTGCCAGAGGGTGCAGTCGCCTCTCATGCGGTGGTACCGCGTGAGTGCATCCATCAGGGTTTGCTGAAACGCGTGCCCGAGGTGAAGCGTGCCCGTGACGTTGGGTGGTGGAATGACGATGGAGTAGGACGGGCCGGCCCCTTTGGGCGCAAACCACTCGTTCGATTCCCAACGTTCGTAGATCCGCCGCTCGATTTCGGTCGGCGCGTAGACTTTTTCCATTACGGGTAGGCGTCGCTATTCAGGCGCAAAAAGGAGCGCCTGGCGAGTATACCGACCCCGCTTAGCCGTTGACGTTGTGCGAGGCTGGTTGAATACCCAGGTCGCGGTATGCCTTGAACCGCGCCCGGCCGGCGCGCCGCCGCACATCGTCGCCATCGATGATCTCAGCCACGCGTCGCGTCTGCCCCAGGCAAGCCGGCACGTCAGGGGCCAGATTGATGATGATATCGACCGGCCGCGTCGGCAGCGCTCCGGCGCTGAGCAGGACGGGGACATCGTCTACGCCTGCGCCGGCAACGAGCATTTCGTGGGGCACGAAGCTACCGTCCATGAATGTCCACAGCAGGTCGTCGAACGCCTTGAGCTCTTGCGGGTCGGTATGCCATACGAGAGCTACCTGCGTCGCGAGATAGGCTTTCTCGGCTAATCGGCAAGCGAGCTTCAATCGCGCGGCGGAAGACGCTTCTTCCAGGACGTAGAAATCGACACGCAGTGCGTCGGGATTATCGCCTGATGAGCCGGGCGGCGACGAGCCGCCGCCGTTCGAGGCGGCAGAACCGGACGTGTCGGCGCTGCCTTGCATGACTAACGCCGTTCCGCGTCAACGGCCGGCGCGACGGATGAGAAAGTCCGCGAGCAACGGCGTGGGCCGGCCCGTGCTGCCTTTCTGCGCACCGCCCTGATAAGCGGTCCCTGCGACGTCGAGATGCGCCCATTTGAGCCCCTGGGTGAACTTGGCCAGGAATGCCCCGGCTGTGATGGCACCGCCGTCACGGCCGCCGACATTCGCGAAATCCGCGAAGTTGCTCTTCAACTGATCGGCATACTCATCCGTGAGCGGCAACTGCCACGCACGGTCATCGGCCCGTACGCCGGCCGCCACGAGCTCACCGACCAGGTCCTGGTCGTTGCCCATGCAGCCCGAATGATGATGCCCAAGCGCCACCACGCACGCGCCGGTCAATGTCGCAATATCCACAACCGCACCCGGTTCAAAGCGGCGCGCATAGTGGAGTGCGTCACACAGAATCAACCGGCCTTCCGCGTCCGTGTTGAGAATCTCGACCGTGAGGCCGGCGGCACTGGTCTCGATATCGCCGGGTTTGACTGCGTTCCCTGCCGGCATGTTCTCCACGGCCGCAATGAGCCCGACAACGCGCAAAGGCAGCTTCAGCCGGGCCACGAGCGACAGGCAAGCCAGCACCGCGGCGGAGCCGCTCATGTCGAACTTCATTTCGTCCATGTTGGGAGGATCCTTGAGCGAGATGCCTCCCGTATCGAAGGTCACACCCTTGCCCACGAGCACCACAGGATCTCCTGCCGATTTCGCGGGCTTGTGCTCGATCACAATAAAGCGCGGCGGTTGTGTGCTGCCACGCGCGACCGCCAGCAGGCAGCCCATCTTTTCCTTCTTGATGGCGGCCTCGTCGAGCACCTGTACTCGCAGGGACGAGTGCTGCTTGCCGAGCGCCTTCGCCTGGTCGGCCAGGTAGCTCGGGGTACACACGTTGGCCGGCAGATTCGCCAGATCGCGCTGCAGGGCCGCCGCGGCGGCCACCGCCTCTCCGTGCTCCAGGCCGCGCTCGGCCGCCTCGATGCCGGATTTCTTCACGGGACCGGCGAGTACCTTCTGCAGGGCCGGGGTTTTCGGCTTCTTGCCGGTCTTCAGGTCGTTCACCCGATAGAGCGAGCTGCCCACGATTTCGGCGACCGCGCGGCCGAAATAATAATCATCCAGCTCCTTGCCCGGCGGCCGTTCGACCGCCACCGCAATGCTGGCAATCCGCGTCCGCAGCACGGCGGTGAGGGCCGAAGCCAGGGACCGCCGCCACAGCTTGCGGCCAAAGTTCTTACGGGTGCCCAGGCCGGTCAGCAGTGCGCGCGAGGCTGAAATTCCGGGTATGTCGGTAATCAGCAGGGTTTCGCCGCTACGGCCCGAGAAGTCGCCGCGCCCCAGCAGCTTCTTCAGCAGGCCACTGGAGGCCGAATCGACGGCGGCTGCCTCTTCCGACATCTCACCGTCTTCGTAGACTCCGAGTACGATGCAATCAACGCTCAGTGTTGCCAGTCCCTTGGCATAGACCTCGAACTGCATTCGATCTCCCCTTAAGATTTACTCTAAGTGTAACCAAGCGAGCCTGTCTGTTGGGGAAAATCCTAGGGCGCTATATCTTGAGGGAAGTCGTGGTCACCTCCGTCGTGGTGACCGCCGTGCTGCTGGTCCTGCTGCTGGCCAACCAGTTCGCCGCGGTGCTGGAACGAGCCGCCGTCAATCAATTTCCCCAAAGTGTCGTGCTGCAGCTCATCTGGCTGGGCGCGCTGCAGAATCTCACCATTCTGATTCCTGTCGGGCTTCTGCTGGGGGTGGTCCTCGCTTTCGGGCGCATGTACCACGACAGCGAAATGGCCGCGGCCCTTGCCTGCGGCTTGGGCCCCGCGAGCATCTATAGGCCTATTGCCGTGTTGACCGTGCTGGTGGCGGCCGTGTTGGCTTGGTTGACGCTTTCGCTGGCGCCGGATGCAACCGAGCAGACTTTGAATCTCAGGAGCGCGGCCGCGCGGGCGGGACGTTTCGCGGCCATCGCCCCAGGCAAATTCCGAACCTTCGGCGGCACGGCGGTTGTGTACGCCGAGGACGTGAAACCTGACGGCACGCTCGGCAATGTTTTCGTCGAGCACAACCGCGGCCCGCGTGTCGAAGTCGCGCTCGCGAATCGTGCACGGCACTCCGTAACGGCCGACGGAATGACCCACACCATCACGTTGTATGACGGTGAGCGTTTCGAGGGTGTGCCGGGGACCCCGGAATTCCGCATCGTGCGTTTCGCCGAGCACGTGGTACCGATCCAGGTGCCGATGCCGACCGACACCAACAAAAGCATCGAGGCGCAACCAACTGAGGCGCTGCTGGGGTCCACCGACCCCGAGAAGCGGGCCGAATTGCATTGGCGGTTGGCGCTGCCGGTCATGTGCCTGGTGTTGACGCTGCTGGCCGTCCCTCTGTCGCGGCTGCGGCCCCGCCAGGGCCGCTACGCCAGGGTGTGGCTGGCGATCATGGTCTACTTCGTGTACTCGAACCTGATTTCAGCCGGCAAAGTCTGGCTGGCGCATGGCAAGACGCCCGATTACCTCGGACTGTGGTGGACCCACATCGCGATCCTGGTTCTGGCACTCCTGTACTTCAACGGCCCCCGTACACTGGCGAATCTTCGCCTGAGGCGCGCATGACTGTTCTCGACCGTTACATTGTGCGCAGCATTCTCGGTTTCGTATTGCTGGTGCAGTCAGTCCTGCTGATTCTCGGCGGGCTGGTGATATTCATCGACCAGCAGGATGACATCGGGGTAGGGCACTACGGCGCGCTCAATGCACTGTGGTTCACGCTGCTCAACCTTCCACAGCAGGCGTATGAGCTGCTACCCATCACCGCTCTCATCGGCTCGTTGCTCGGCCTGGGCCAACTCGCGCGCGGCAGCGAGCTCGTCGTGATCCGCGCCACCGGGGTGTCGACTCAGCGAATCGCGGGTGCGGCGGCGATTGCCGGCCTGATCCTGATCGGCGTGGAGTTGTTGCTGGGCGAGGTCCTGGGCCCACCGCTGCACGAGGCCGCCAAGGAACAGAAGGCCTTCAGCAAGTTCAACAATGTCAGCTTCGGCGGCGGCAGCGGCGCCTGGGTCCGCGACGGCAATCTGATCATCAATGTCGCGCGCCAGTCCGGAGAGCGCCAATTCAGCGGCATGCAGATATTCGAGCTGTCGGCGGATCACAGGCTGAAAGCCATCGGGCATGCGGGCGGCGCCACCGCCGGGGCCAACCGGACCTGGCTGCTGACCGACTATACGGAGTCGCGCTTCGACGGCGATCGGGTGTTGGCCCCGCCCATGGGTCAGCGGACGATGGAGTCCAATGTGACCGCGGGGTTCCTGGGACTGGCGGTGGAGAGCCCGCAGCAGCTCACCGGGCGCGCGTTGCTGAAGCTGATCAACTATCTGCAGGCCAACTCGCTGAGTGCGCGTGAATACCTGTTCGCGTTCTCCTCGCGCCTCGCCCGGACCGTGGCCATTCTGTTCGCGGTGCTGCTGGCGATTCCGTTCGTGTTGGGATCGCTGCGCTCGGCGGGGGCGGGGACCCGGATGTTGATGGGGCTCGTGGCAGGCGTCACGTTGTTCCTGCTGCAGAAGCTCATCGAGAGCGGTACCGTGGTGTTTGATCTCAATCCGGTGCTGCTCGCGTGGTTACCAACAGCGTTGTTGGCAACTGTCACTCTGGTGCTGCTGGCGCGCGCCCGGTAAACCAACCCGGCGGGTGGGCTCGATCCGCAACTGAACTCAACATCTGCAGGATGTTTGTGTCACGGTCGCGCACAGGAACGTGAATCGCACCGCGGGCACGAACAAACCGCGCGCCGCCGGCGTAGGATCTCGCGCGTCCGTGATCCCATCCGAGGAACTCATGAAAACCACCATCGTTGCAGCCGCGCTCGCTGCGGGTCTCGTTGCGACAGGGAGCGTCTCTGCGGGCGCGCATCGAGGCAGCACCGTTGTTATCGGGCCCGACATAGACAATCCCCCGGGGCTGATCCTGGTTCACGGGCGCTTGGGTCCGGTTCGCAACCAGCCGGGTTCCACGGAGTTCATCGGCTGCTCGGTAGAGACGGCCGCCAATTCCAGCAGGTTTGCAATTTGCACCGCCGTGGATGCCAATGGCCAGGTCGCCATCTGCAGTGACGACCGCGCCGACGTACTCGGAATGTTGACAATCAGCGGTGTGAGTACGGCAAGCAGGATCCAGTTCGAATTTCCGAGCGCGACACTGGAGTGCACTCAGATAGAGGTCATCAACTCGACTGAGAACTTTCCTTTCCCCTAGGCCCATTGCACCTGAGACACTCATGAACAAATTTGCGATTGCCACCGCGCTTCTCAGCGCTGCCGGCGCGACAGCGGTCACACTTGCGGGCGCTCCCAACCTGCTGGGTCCGGTTTCAATTTCCCCGGCGGGCGATGGGTCCATGGTAGCGAGCGGGTCGCTCGACGCCGCGCGCGCCTCGGTCGATACCGTGCAATTCATCGGCTGCACCATCTCCACCGATACTCACTCGACACAGTCTGTAAGCTGCAGCGCGCGCGACAGCCGGGGAACGCAACTGGCCTGCGTCCAGTCCGCTCCCACTTTCGCCCAGCTCGCCGCGGTTGCTTCAGTGGGCCGAACCAGCTTCATCCGATTTGGCGCGGCTGCCAGCAAGTGCACATTCATTACTGTTGACAATGATTCGGCGAATCTCTAGCGAAACCAGGCCGTGACAGGTTTTTGGCTGCCCGGTGTTGTGTCAGTGGCTGCCGGAATGGCGCTCGGTTGGGGGCTGCAGCCGCTCAACTCAGCCGCTCCCATCGGCAAGCCCTCGGCGCGGGCTACTGGGGTGTGTGAGCAACGAGCTCCTGACAAAGACATCGATGTGGCGGCGATCAAAGCCATTGTCCGCGATGAGTTGGCCAGCGCACTGGGCCGGCCCAGCCAGGTTGGCGCTCTCACGCAGCCTGCTTCACCGCGGCAGCCCGTATCACCACAGATACTGGCGCAGCAGCGGGAAGCCGCAGAAACCATCGACGCCTTGATCGCCGGTGGCATCTGGGGCGAGGAGCAGCGTCGCGCGTTTCATCAGAAGCTGCTCATGCTGGATTCACAGCAGCGTCGACACGCCCTGAAACAACTGATGACAGGCATCAATAGCGGCGCAATTCATGTCACGGTCAGCGGCCCTCCGCTCTAACTTGCTCATTGATAACGAGGCTTCCATTCATGAAGAACCCTACTCTTGCCGTCATTCTGGCCGTGACCCTCGGCGCAGGCTCGAGCGCTCACGCAGGGGCGCGGGCCGAGCTACCCATTGTTGTGACCAATCCATCGCCCGGTGTGACATTGGTGTCCGGAAGTTTTCAAGGCGCGTACTCCGCTGCCGACACCACCCAGCTCATCGGCTGCACGAACGAAGAGTCGCCGACTGAGATCTTCATCTCTTGTCAGGCCGTCGTGAACAGCGTCCAGTACGGCTGCATTCGCATGCATCCGACACAGGCGGCTATCCTGGCCGTGGCGTCGATCAAATCGTCCAGCTTCATTTCCTTTGCGACCGATTGCTCTTTCCTCTCCGTGAGCAACTCATCGGAAAACGTGGAGCTGCAACCGGAGGACTGAAGCCCGGCTCGCAGTCAAAGCCCGTTGTCCACGCGAATCCATCGAGGATATCCATGAAGAATTACACTCTTGCCACCGCTGCAATCGCGGGCCTCACGATCACGATGAGTGCCTACGCGGGGTTCAGCTCAACCAAAACAGTCCTCATCAGCCGCTCCGCGACCACCACGATCGACAGTGTGGCATCAGGGTCCGTCCCCTCTGCTCATCACTCTCCGGACACGAGCGAGTTTATCGGTTGCGGCATCTCGACCGGGCCAACAGCGACGTCCGCCGCGACCCTGACCTGCCAAGCGCAGGACAGCGCGGGGCACTCGCTTGTTTGCCAAGTGACCAGCCCGCCGCTGTTCATGACAGCGACCGTATCCGCGGTCCGCATCAACAGCTTCATTCAGTTTCAGGTCAACTCGCGCGGTCAGTGCACTGACATTAAGGTTGACAACAGCTCGCAGTACCTGCACCCGGCCTTCTGAGAGAGCTGCGCCGTGATGCGTAGATGGGCCGCGTGTATTCCATTGGTGGCCGGCGGATTTGCCGTTGGCTGGTACCTGCATGCGGTGGCCGCAGCGGCTCCCGGCGCGCATGTGCATGAGAACCGCGTTTTGGTTGGCAAACCGCTGGCTCCGGACGGTGGGCTCGACACCAATGCAATACGAGCCGCGCTTCGGGAGGAGATAGCCAGTGCGCTGTCCGAGCGCCGATTGCCCATGGACGTCGCGAGATCCTCTGTTATTTCCGCAGCGCCTGAAGTTCCAGCGGCGCATGAACCCTCAGCGGCACAGCGAGATGCTCTGTTGGCCATCGAAGGCTTGATAGGCGGTGGCGTTTGGACGGAGACGCAAAGGCTTGCGTTCCGCGAAAACGCCTTGGTGTTGAGCCCGGAGCAACGGGAACAGGCGATGCAGCAGCTCATCGCCGGAATCAACTCGGGCGCGATCCACTTGAAGATCGCCGGATCGCCTTTTTAGGCTAGTGGTTGGGCTTCTGGGGCACGAGCCCCGGCGGCAGACCGGGTGGCAGACCGGGTGGCAGACCCGGAGGCGTCGCCTGCGCCCCCGTCTTTTTCTTGTCACCCTTCTCCGGCAGCTTCTCCAACAGATCGTCCAGCGATCGGAACATGCCGTCGTACTTGTAGCTGGGAATTTCAAACTCCCAACCCTTCAAGCGGGCCTCGAGGGTTTTCGCCTCGGCCTCGGTGGCCTTGTCCGTTGAGGTGGGGGTAAATGTCACCAGCGTCTTCGTGCCTTCCTTACGGCCGGCCACATCCATCTTCAGGCCGTCGAACGTGGTAAATACCGTGTGCGCGACGCCGGCAGGAGGTGTAGCCGGTGCCTTTTGAACATCGTCGAGCGTGAGACTGCCCAATGAGCCTGCGATGGGATCGGCCGCGGCGGGGCTGCTCAACTTGCGGCCCTTCGGGATGTCCGACACGGTGAAATCACTCGTGTCCTTGTTGGGACGCGAGGCGGTGTAGCCCGGTCCCTCGGCCGGCTTCACCACAAACTCCTTGATTCGTTCCTGGGCGATGTCAATCAACGTGTGGTCGAGCCAATGGCGCGGATCGGCGTCGGCCGTGACCAGCGGCGTGGCCAACAGGCTCTGGGGCGCGCCGACGACGCGCACGTAGCCCGACTTCGCACCCCCTGATTTGCCCACGATCACACTGTAGGTCTTGCCTGCAGTGACTGCATCGACGCGGGTTCCGGTGGCTTTGTCGGTTGTGGTGTCTTCAACTCCCAGCGCCGGATAGTTTTCCGGCAGGCTGGTTTTCTCTTCGACCACCTTCAATGAGGCGAGATCGAGCAGGAGCTTGCGGACCTTGCCGGAATCGGCCGGGTAGTCACGCTCAGCCACGCTCCAGTCGGACGTGCCTTTCTTCAGAGTGGCTTTGGTGCCATCGCCCCTGGACAGCCCGATCTCGGTAACCGAGTTGACACTGCCCTGGTTGAATCCCGGGATCACGGGTTGTCCCGCGAGCGTTGCTTTCGTAGTGGGGCGGTTCGATGACAGCCACGCAGCGAGAATGACGATCACTACGCTGCTGACGAGCAGAATACCTACGCGGCGTGAGTTCATGGTCGCGCTCCGGAGGCGGCCGAGGCGGCGTTGCGCTGCTGCCGGCGCAACACTGTGAACGCCAGTGCAATGAGCGCGAACAGGACGGGCACAATCACAATGTTGAGCAGCTTCAGCCAGTTGCCCAGGCCCTTGATGTCCTGGTCGAGCCCGGCACGCACGGCACGCAGCTCCTTGCGGATGCGCAGCTTCTCATTCTGGAAGTTGTCGAGCTCCTTCTCCTGGTCGGGCGTCAGCACCAGGGCCGATTTGTCGTTGCGCTTGGACTGCAGCGAGGTGAGCTTCTCTTCGGTATCGCTCAACTGTTTCTCCAGCTCCTGCTCCTTGGCGCGGAACTTGTCATCGGCAATGTGGCGCAGCTTCTCGACCCGGTCGAACGGCCGGGCAAAGCTCGCGCGGCCGCGAACACTGATCAAGTCAGCACTGCCTGCCAGGTTATCGAGGGTGTTGAGGACCAGGTCGCCGTTGTTTGCAAACACCTGGTCGACGCGCTGTCCAAACACGCTCTGTGCGTGAACCCACAGGTAGTCGGTGAGCATGTCGGTGTCGGCATAGACGACGAGGTTGAGCGGCTTGGCCGACTCCTTCAACGCCGTCTGACCGGCGGGCAACGTCACGCCCGTTGGAGGTCCGTTGGGAAAGGCTGTCTTGACGTTGCCGATGATGCGCGCCCCCATCACGTACTTCTGGCCGGTCGGCTTGAAGCCGTCGCGCAGGCTGTTCGGGTCGAACAACATCTTGAATCGGTCGGTGGGCAACAGGGCCGCGTCCGTGCTCGAGGTCAGCAACGGCTCGAACTTCACGCTGGAGCCCTTGACCTGTGTGAGGCTGCCGGCCGTGGCTACGTTGACATTCGACAGGCCGGCCGTGATGACATCGCCGGCGGTGAAGTCGGTGTTATCCAGGCCCAGGATTCCCAGGTGCAGCACCGGGGACTCGCTCTGGCGGGTCGATACCTGCAGCGCGTGGCCGCGATCGGCCACCACCTGCTTCGGGTCGAATTGCACGCCCCAGGCCGCCAGCAGCGGGCCGGGCTGCGAGGACTTGTCGGCCTGCATGGCGGCCATTGGATTCTGCGGGTCGGCGCCGGCCTGATCGGCCTCTGCCAGCGGGTCGACGAACATCAACACGTGCCCGCCCTTCAGGGCGTACTGGTCGATGGCAAACTGCATGGCCGGGGACAGGTTCTTCGGATGGACAATCACCAGCAGGGTGAGGTCCGGATCGACTTTGCCCGAGCCGGCTTCCACGGTGCGCAGATCGAACAACTGTTGTGCCTGTGTGTAGATGGCCCAGGGTTCCTTCATCTGGCCGGTCTGTGGATCGAACCCATTGGCCATGGGCAGGCTGGACAGCCAGCCCACCACCGGCTTCTTCGGCGTGGCCAACTGGTAGATCAGCTTCACCACATCGTACTCGAGGAACTCTTCCTTCTTGGGATCGAAGAATTCAATGGCCTGCTTGCCGTCGGTGGAGTTGGTTCCGGCCAGGCCGAAATACAACTGGTTGCCCGCCGCATCGAGCGGCCGGCCGCGCACACCGAGCTCCGAGGCGCGATCCTCATCCTCCGAGAACGGCTGCGGGTCAACCTTGTGAAGCTGCACTTTCCCGCCCGAACGAGCGACGATCTCTTCCAGGAATTCACGTACCCGCACACCATAGTTGGCAATGTCGGGAATCTGGCTGGCCGGCTTCTCCGAATAGAAGAAGTACAGGTTGATCGGCTCCTTCAGGCTCTTGAGGATGCGATCGGTGCCGGGTGCCGTCGTGTAGAGGTGGTTGGCCGTCAGGTCCACACGCCAGCCGCGCAGCGCGTGATCAAAGAGCACCGTGAGACCGATGAGAAGCAGAGCCAGCGCCAGGAGTGCACCGCCGCCGAGTGTCGAGCGATTCGTCATAGTCGTGAGCCTTCCCTATTGCGCCTTGCGCAGGTCGAGGGTGATGGAGGTCGCGAGCAGGAAGAACGCACTCAACATCCCGAAGTACAACAGGTCGCGGACATCGATGACGCCTTTCTTGATGGAATCGAAATGCGTGAGGAATGAGAGTGAGGCGATGGCATCCACCAGCCACTGCGGTGCCCAGCTCCGAAACACATCGAGCACCAGCGGGAAACCGGCCAATGTCAGCAGGAAACAGGCGACCACACCGAGAATGAAGGCAATGACCTGGTTGTTGGTCAGCGCGGACATGCACGAGCCGACGGCAAGGTAGCCGCCGGCGAGCAGGAGGCTGCCGATGTAGGCGGCGAAAATCGTGCCGTTGTCGGGTTTGCCCAGGTAGTTGACCGTGATCCAGATGGGGAAGGTGAGCGCGAGCGCCAGCCCCGCGAACAGCCACGCGGCGAAATACTTGCCGAGAACCGCTTCCCACAAGGTGACGGGCTGAGTCATCAACAGCTCGATGCTGCCGGACTTTCTCTCTTCGGCCCACAACCGCATGGAGATGGCGGGAATCAGGAACAGGTACAGCCACGGGTGCCAGTAGAAGAACCACTGCAGGTCCGCCTGGCCGCGCTCAAAGAAGCCGCCCAGATAGAATGTGAAGGCATTCGCCAGCACCAGGAAGATCAGAATGAACACATAGGCGAGCGGCGTTGCGAAGTAACTTGCAAGCTCGCGGCGCATGATGATGCCCACGTTACGCATGGCGTCCCTTTTCTAGTTGTGCCCGCAAAAGCGCGCTAGGCGGTGATTGTGCGAAAGACTTCGTCCAGCCGGCCGGACTCCAGGTGCAGCTCTTTCAGCTTCAGTCCCTGGCGAGTCGCGAGCTCCGATACGGTTGGCAGTATCGTGGCTCCGGCACGCGGCAGTGCGGTCAGGCGCGCATCGCGGGCGCTGACTTCGACTTCGGCCACGGACGGCAGCGCCGCCACGGCCGCGCGGGCGGCTTCCAACTGATCGGCCTTCTCGAGTTGCAGTGTCACGGCATTGTAGTAGCGGGAGCGGGCTTCGAGAGCCTGTGGAGTGTCGTCCGCCACGATCCGGCCGCGGGCAATGATGATTGCGCGACTGCAGACCGCGTCGACTTCTTCGAGAATGTGGGTCGAGATCACGATGATCTTGTCGCGCGACATCTCGTTGATGAGGGTGCGCACCTCGTGCTTCTGGTTGGGATCCAGGCCGTCGGTGGGCTCATCGAGAATCAGGACCGGTGGGTCGTGAACAATGGCCTGCGCCAGCCCTACGCGGCGGCGGAAGCCTTTTGACAGTGTCTCCACGGTCTGGTCGAGCACCCGGGCAAGCTGCAGGCGCTCAATGACATAGTCGAGGCGCCGGCGGCGCTGCTCGCCCTCGAGGTGGCGCAGGTCGGCAATGAATTCCAGGAAGCGGCGCACGCTCATTTCGCCGTAGGTCGGCGCGCCTTCGGGCAGGTACCCGAGGCTCGCCTTCGCGGCCATCGGGTCCGTGGTGATGTCGTGCCCACAGATGCTCGCCTTGCCGGCGGTCGGCGTAATGAAGCCGGCCAACATCCGCATGGTGGTGGTCTTGCCGGCACCGTTCGGGCCGAGGAACCCGAGCACTTCGCCCGGGGCCACCTGGAAGCTCACATCGTCTACGGCGACGAGGGAGTCGTAGCGCTTGCTGAGATGTTCAGTCTTGATCATACGTTGGCGCTCTAGAGGGAGGGTGAGGCCAAAAAGTTCCCTCCCGTTCCTTTCGGGCGCGGATTGTATCAGTTGAAATTCACTGCGGAAGTGTTGCCGCCGCAGATGACGACCCCAACTCGCTCGCCCGGTGCCGGTACATAGCGACGGCTCAGCAACGCCGCGAATGCCGCTGCACCGCCTGGTTCTGCTGCAATTCGCAGGTTTTGCCAGAGCTGTTTCTGCGCGTCGCGGATGGCGTCGTCTTCGACCAGAACGGTTTCGCTGACGAATGATTTCGCTAGAGGAAACATAAGTTCTCCTACACGCCTCGGTGCGAGCGAGTCGGCCGCAACGCCTCCGGCCGGGGCATCGACGGGACGACCCGCCGCAATGGCCCGCTCGAGCGTGGGAGCCGTCTCCGGTTCGACCGAGACGAGCTTGATCCGGCCGCGGTACCACGCGGCAATGCCACCTATCAACCCGCCGCCACCCACGGCAACCAGCAGTGTGTCGAGCCGCGGACACTGGCGTTCCATTTCCAGGCCGAGAGTTCCCTGGCCTGTCAGGGTCTCGAGCTGATCGTAGGCATGCACCTCCAACGCGCCCGAGGATTCGATCCACTGCTGGCTGGCCGCGAGCGCATCGGCATAGCGCTCGCCGCCGATAATGAGCTGTGCCTCCAGCCGCCGGATCTGCTCCTGCTTTGCTTGCGAGGCGACGGTCGGTACAAAGATTTTCGCGGGCACCCGCAGTTTTTGCGCTGCATAAGCCACCGCGACACCATGGTTGCCGCCGGAGGCCGCGACCACACCGGCCGCCGGAACCTGACGAGTGAGAAGCTGGGTGAAGGCGCCGCGCGTCTTGAATGAACCGCCATGCTGAAGAAGCTCGAGCTTCAGGGCCAACACCCGCGGCGGCAGGCCGAAGTCGGCCGCATCGACTTCGATGACCGGAGTGCGGCGGATGTGGGATTGGATGAGCTCGTAGGCGGCCTCGATGCGTTGGGTTGACGGCTCGTCAGTAGGTTCGGCCACGATTCGAGGATCTCCAGATCAGGATCATGATGGCGCCGCCCAGCATGCCGCCCAGGTGCGCGAAATGGGCAACACTGTCCTGCCGGCCGGTCACTCCCAGCCACAGCTCGATGGCACCGTAGATGGTGACCAGCAGCCACGCCGAGACGGGCACCGGAATCGGCAGCACAATCAGCTTGCTGCGCGGAAAAAACCAGGCGAAACCCAGCAACACCCCGAACACGCCGCCGGAGGCGCCGATGACCGGTTCCACCACCTTCGATTGAGTCAATACCAGCAGCTCGGTGCCCGCGGCCGCCAACACGCTGGCGAAGTAATAAAGCACGTAGAAACTCGCGGCACCCCGTTCGCGCCAGTACAGCTCCAGCGCGCCGCCAAACATGTAGAGCGCGAACATATTGAAGACGATGTGCATGAGTTGGTTGGGCTCATGCAAAAACGCGTAGGTGATGAGCTGCCAGGGATGGAAGAGGGGGCCCAGTGGCCACAGCGCACACCACTGGATCAGGCCCGGGAGCACCCATTCCAGCAGGAACACCGCCACATTGATGAGGATCAGGGTCCGGGTGATGGGCTGCAGCGGTGGAAACATCCCACCAGTTTACCTGCCCCGGGGGCGTTTCAGGCGGCGCTCTTCAGGTATCGGATGAGAGGCGGTGCCGTGCTGTGCGCCACGTTGAAGCGTAGCCATTGGCGAGACTCCTTCGTCGGGGAGAAAAGAGCGCCCTTCGCCAAAAGAATCGATTGTTCCCTGGCCCCCCTGACGAGCTCGTCAATGGCGGTTGTGTCCGGCACGCGGCCCCAGAGAAAAATGCCTTCACCGGTCGGGTTGTCGAAGCGGATGCCGGCGCCGGTCAGAGCCTGGACGGCGTCGCGCCGCATTCGAGACAGGCGGTTGCGGAGCGTTTCCAGGTGTTTGCGGTAACGGCCGCTGTCCAACACTTCGGCGACGAAGCTTTCCAGCAGCGCGGAATGGGTGAGCACCGACAGTACCTTGCGCTCGACTATCCGGGTAATCATGGCCGGGTCGGCGGCAATGTAGCCGACGCGCAAGGCCGGTCCGATCAGCTTGGTGAAACTGCTGACAAAAATGACGTGCCGCAGGCCGTCGATCTGGGCGAGCCGCACGGCGGGACCGCTGTGCAGGTCGCCGTAGACATCATCCTCGATGATGGCGAAGCCGAACTGTTCGGCACAGGACAGAATCCGATGACAGACTGCGGGCTCGGTGTTGGAGCCGGTGGGATTGTGCAACAGGGTCTGTGTGAAGAACGCCCGGGGCCGGTGGGTCCTGCAGGCCGCCTCCAGTGCCGCGAGGTCGGGTCCGGTGGGCGTACGCGGGATGGGAATGAGATTGACGTGTTGGCCCCGAAGCTGTTCGAACAACACGAAGTAGCCCGGATCCTCCACGAGCACCACATCGCCCGGCGCAAACAGGATGCGCCCCAACAGGTCGAAGGCTTGGGAGGCGCCGAAAGTGGTCACAATGTTGGCGGCGCTCGAGGCGATGCCGTGTTGGACCAGGCGCGCGGCAATCTGCTCACGCAACTCAACCAGGCCCTGGGGCGGGCACTGCAGCCACGCCTGCGGCCGCCGGCCGCGCGACAGGCGGTTGAGAACCGCGCCCGGGACTGCCTCCATCAGCCAGTTTTCGGGCAGGAATCCCGAACCTGCCGCAATGACCTCGGAGGAATAGGTCAGTGACAGGCGCGCCAGGGCCAGTGCATCCGACCCCGGGTCCGTCAGCGCTTCAATCGAAAGCAGTGGGGTTGCGAGGCGGCGGTTGCAAACAAAGAAGCCGCGCCCCGCACGCGACTCGATGATGCCGCGCGCGACGAGGCGGTCGTATGCATCAACAATGGTGAAAGGGCTCGCGCCCACGAGAGTCGCGAGCTTGCGTATGGACGGCAGCTTGGCGCCGGCCGGTAATTGGCCGTGCTCGACCAGGCTCGTGATGCGGTCGGCGACCTGGTCGACCAGGGGTATGGTGGAATCGCGGGACAGCTCGAACATGGCGTGCTGATTAAACCACCATTGCGATGCCCGTCACCACCAGGGCGAGCGACAACACAATGTTGAAGGTCAACCGGCCCCGCGGTTTCGCCAGGAAGCCGCGCATGGAGCTGCCAAATAGCGCCCACACCGTAATGCACGGCAAATTGGTGGCCGCCATGACTCCAACCATGTAGCTGCTGGCTGCCATCAGTCCCAACTCGCGCGGCAGGAACATCGCCGCCGCCGTCAGTGTCATCATCCACGCCTTGGGATTCAGGAATTGAAAGCCTGCCGCTTCCAGCGCGGTGAGTGGCTTGCGGCTCTCCACGTCTTTGGCTTCTCCGGAGCGCAGGATGCGCCAGCCGAGATACACGAGATACGCCGCGCCGACCCAACGTAGCACCGCCTGGATTTCCGGCCAGCGGGTGAAAACGGCATCCAGGCCGGCGCAAACGAGGAACAGCACCACACTGAAGCCGCTCAAGACCCCCAGGATGTGCGGGATGGTTTTCCTGAAGCCGAACGTGGCGCCGGACGCTGTCAACATCACGTTGTTGGGTCCCGGTGTGATGGACATGACGAAGGAGTAGGTTGCGAAGGGCATTGGGTCGATCATGGTAGGAGACACACTACGCATGGATCGGCCGGCGTGGCATATACACACGCCGCAGACTGTACTGGGCCGCTGCCAATACAGAGCTCGGCCAACGCGCCGCAGGCGCCCTTGCCACTGTCGCAGCCGGGCTGGGGGCGGAAAAGGACCCGGGCTCCGCGCGGCCAGTGCCGCGCCAATTAACTAGCGGGGTGGTAGCAACTGGCTACTCAGCTTGTCAGCGGCATTGCGCAACACGGGCAAACACCGTTCGAGCAACTCCCGCCGCGACACGCGCGAGGCCTGGCTGCTGACATTCATGGCCGCCACCACGGTGCCCACGACATTCCGCACCGGTACGGCAATCGAGCGCAACCCGATCTCCAGCTCCTGGTCGTTGATGGCATAGCCCTCGTGCCGCACCTCGACCAGCAACTCTTCGAGCCGCGATCGCGAAGTGACCGTGTGCTTGGTGTGTTGGGTCCAGTCGACTTTGGACAACTCGATGTCAACCTGACTGTCGGTCAGGTGAGCCAGCAGCACCCGGCCCAATGCCGTGCAGTAGGCGGGCAGGCGGCTGCCCACTCCCAGGTTGACCGACATGATCCGCTTGGTTGCGGCACGGCCCACATACACAACAGCGCCGTCATCCAATACGGCGACCGATGAGGCCTCCCCCAGCGTCTCGCTCATTTCCTCGAGAACCGGTTGGGCCGCAATCGGTACGGGAGCCGTCGAGAGATACGAGTAGCCGAGGTTCAAAATCCGCGGCTGTAGAAAGTACATGCGGCCATCGGTGCCCGCGTAGCCGAGCTCCTTCAAGGTGTACAGGCAGCGGCGGACGACGGCACGGGTCAATCCGGTTGCGCGGCTGACGTCCGCGATGGTCAGCCGGCGATCGACACCGGCAAATGCCCGTATCACGTGCAGACCGCGGGCCAGAGAGGTCATGAAGTCCGGGTCGCCGCCTCGAAAGAGCGCATTGTCCGGGTCGGTTGCGCTCATTACACGCTGCGCGATAAACGCACCCGAGGTTTTTGGTAGAGTTTTGGGGGGCAACATGGCGCGCTCTTCTAGTATAGTAGGCGAGTGCGTTAATCGTACCACTAAACCATCCGGATGCGACTCATGACTGAAGCCTTTATTTGCGATGCCGTTCGAACCCCCATTGGCCGATACGGCGGTGTGCTTGCATCCGTCCGCGCCGACGATCTGGCCGCAATTCCGATCGCAGCGCTCATTGCTCGCAACCCATCCCTGGATCCCAAGGCAATTGACGATGTCTTCTTCGGTTGTGCCAATCAAGCCGGTGAAGACAACCGGAACGTCGCGCGTATGGCCACCCTGCTGGCTGGCCTCCCTGTCGATGTACCCGGTGCCACGCTGAATCGCCTCTGCGGCTCCGGAATGGACGCCATTGGAATGGCGGCGCGGGCCATCAAGGCCGGGGACTCGGACCTGATTGTTGCCGGTGGAGTCGAGTCGATGTCACGGGCGCCGTTTGTCATGCCGAAGGCGGACGCGGCCTTCAGTCGAACGGCCGAAATATATGACACCACCATCGGATGGCGCTTCGTCAACGCGCGCCTGAAGGAAAAGTACGGTGTCGACTCCATGCCCGAAACGGGCGAGAACGTTGCGGCCGATTTCAAGGTGTCGCGCGAGGACCAGGACCGATTCGCGTTGCGCAGCCAGCAGCGCACAGCGGCTGCCTATGAGCGGGGCTTCTTCGAGTCGGAGTTGGTTCCGGTTGAAATTCCACAGCGCAAGGCGAAGCCTCTCGTTGTTTCGCGTGACGAACATCCGCGTCCCGAAACGACGTTGGAGCAACTCGCCAAGCTTCCAACTCCTTTCCGTGCCAACGGCACAGTGACGGCTGGGAATGCATCTGGAGTCAATGACGGCTCCTGCGCGTTGATTATTGCGTCCGAGCAGGCCGCAAAGCGGTTTGGGCTCACGCCGCGTGCGCGGATCATTACAACAGCGACGGCGGGAGTTGCGCCGCGGATCATGGGAATCGGCCCAGTGCCCGCAAGCCGCAAGGCGTTGAGCCGTGCCGGGCTCGAGATCGGGAAGATGGATACGATCGAGCTGAACGAAGCGTTTGCTTCGCAGGGCCTGGCCGTCCTGCGCCAGCTCGGCCTGGCTGACGATGCTGAGAACGTCAATCCGAATGGTGGCGCGATCGCGATCGGTCATCCGCTGGGCATGACAGGCGCGCGTCTCGTAACCACGGCGCTATATCAACTCGCGGCGACCCGCGGCCGTTACGCGCTTTGCACAATGTGCATCGGCGTCGGCCAGGGTATTGCCATGATCATCGAGCGCCTGTGAGCTGAGGCACGTCGGGCCGTTCCGGGATTTGTCAAAATCGGGCAATGAAAATTGCAGTCCTGTTTGGTGGTACGAGTGAAGAGCGGGATGTCTCCATAGCGAGTGCCGCTCAAGTGATTCCGGCATTGCGTGGCCTCGGCCACGACGTGACAGCGATCGATACGGCGACGGGGCGGTTGCCCGCGAACGTGGAGCAGAAGATGCTCACGAGCGGCGTTGCGCCCGTGCCGCCATCGGCTACAGCGCTGTCGAACATGCGTGAGTCAGCGCTCGCGCTCACCACAAACGCCAGCGATATCAAGGACGTCGATGTGGTCTTCCTCGCGCTCCATGGTGGCGCGGGCGAGGATGGCCGCGTGCAGGCTGTTCTTGATCTGGCCGGCCTTGCGTATACCGGGAGCAATCACATCGCCAGTGCCACGGCGATGGATAAGGATTTATCGAAGCGGTTGTTTCGCGCGGCCGGGGTACCGACCGCGGACTGGCTGATGGCGCCCGTGCTTGCGCACGAAGTGACCGAGGCGCTCGGATGGCCGGTGGTGGTGAAGCCGAACAAGCAGGGTTCGACCGTGGGCCTATCCATTGTCAGGCACCCGGAAGAGTTGGCGCCAGCGCTGCTACTGGCGGACAAGTTCGACAACGAAGTCATGGTGGAGCGGTTCGTTCCGGGTCGCGAGCTCACGGTCGGCATTCTCGATGGCAAGGCTCTGCCCGTGGGCGAGATCATTACCCGGGGCGAGGTGTTCGACTACGAGGCGAAGTACCAGAAGGGGGCGGCTCGCGAAGTCTTTCCCGCGGACCTGCCGGCGAGTGCGGTGGCGAAGATTCAAAGCTTTGCTTTGCGTGCGCACGCGGCGTTGAAGCTCGGTGTGTACAGCCGGATCGATTTCAGGATGGATCCCGAGGGCAGCTTCTGGTGCCTGGAGGCCAATTCCCTGCCCGGGATGACAGCGAACAGCCTGTTGCCCCAGGCGGCCCGGGCCGCCGGCATTGATTTCCCCAAGCTCGTAGAGCGGATTTGCCGAGCCGCCTTGGTAGGACGCCGTTGATTTTTTGATTGGCGCGGCACTGGCCGCGCGGAGCCCGGGTCCTGGTCCGGCGGTGCCGGTGGCATAATGCTGCCATGCACGAGGCGGCCGCCAAGGGATTTGCAAAGGAAGCGCTGACGTACGCGCGTGGCCGTCCGGAATATCCTGTGGCGGTCGATCAGTGGCTGAGCGATTCGCTGCTGTTGGATGAGACGCGCACCGTCATCGACCTGGGCGCCGGTACAGGCAAGTTCACTCGCCGGTTGCTGGCAACCGGAGCCAACATAATAGCCGTCGAGCCGGTGGCGGAGATGTTGGCCCAACTCACCCGGATCCTTCCCAATGTGGCCGCGCGCTCCGGCACCGCGGAATCCATTCCCGTCAATGACGCGGCGGTCGACGCCGTGGTGTGTGCGCAATCCTTCCACTGGTTTGCATCAAAGGCCGCGCTCGCGGAAATCCATCGCGTGTTGAAACCGGGCGGTCGCCTGGGTTTGATCTGGAACGTTCGCGACGAGTCATTCGACTGGTGTGCCGCGATGACGGCCATCATGGATCCGTACGAGGGCAGCGCGCCGCGCTACCGAAGCGGTGAGTGGCGCAAGTTGTTTCCCGCGGAGGGATTCGGTCCGCTGCATGAAGAGCAGTTTCGCAACGGCCACACTGGACGTCCGGAGCAGGTGATTGTCGAGCGAGTGTTATCCACCAGCTTCATAGCCGCGCTTCCGCGGCCACAACAATTGGTAGTCGCGGCCCGACTCCGCGACCTGATTGCGATGACACCCTCGCTCAACCGACGCGAGGAAGTGACTGTCCCGTATCGGACAGTCGCGTTCAGCTCCGAGCGCTACTAACCAACCCCAGCCGATCGGCCGACAGCCGCTCGACCATCCAACCCGGGAACTCGTTGGGCAGCGCCGAAACTTTGTCCAGCGTGGCCATCTGTTCGGCCGTCAACTGAAGATCCACCGCGGCAATGTTGTCGTTCAACTGTTCGACGTTCTTGGCGCCGATGATGACCGACGTGACCGGCGCCTTGTGCAGCAGCCACGCGATTGCAATTCGCGCCACCGACACATTGTGAGCTTTCGCGATCGGCCGCATGGAATCGATCACTCGCCACGCCCGCTCCTTGTCCACAGGCGGAAAGTCGAACTGCGCGCGCCGCGAGCCTTCCGGCCCCTGCGAATCACGTGAATATTTGCCGCTCAACAAACCGCCCGCCAACGGGCTCCAGGGCAGGATGGCCAGTTGTTGATCGTTGCACAGGGGTACGATTTCCCGCTCCAGGTCGCGGCCGGCGATGGTGTAGTAGGCCTGCACGCTCTGGAAGCGCTCGTACTGGTGTTTGTCGGATATCCAAAGTGCCTTGGTAATCTGCCAGGCGGCGAGGTTGCAAACACCGATGTATCGGACCTTGCCTGCGCGCACACAATCGTTGAGCGCGCCCAGGGTTTCCTCCATCGGGGTCAACGCATCGAAGCCGTGGAGTTGGTACAGGTCAATGTAGTCGACCTGCAGGCGCCTCAGGCTCGCATCTATTGCGTGCAGGATATGCACCCGCGAGAGGCCGGATTGATTGGGTCCCGGACCCATCCGTTGGTGGACCTTGGTGGCAAGCACAAACTGGTCGCGGGCGATACCCAGGTTGAGCAGCGCCTGTCCGGTCATGACCTCCGAGCGTCCGGCGTGATAGACATCCGCGGTATCGACGAAGTTGATACCGTGGTCGAAGGCCGCCCGGACGATGCCATCGACCGCCGGCTGCTCCAGCCGGCCGATACTGCGCCACAGGCCGTCCCCTGTCCCGAAAGTCATGGTACCGAGGCACAGCTCTGAAACGAGCAGGCCGGTGTTGCCGAGTTTCTTCAGTCGCATTCGGGTTCTCCGCAAGGCGTGCGCTCGCGCGATCAGCAACAAACGCGCCTGCTGGGGGAGACTAGGCGAATCGCGGCGCCTTCGGTACAGTCGCCACATCGAGGGGGTGTCGGGTCGGACCTTCGGGTCCGGCCGGGCACCTCGCGCGCCTTCTGTCCTCGCCGCTCGATCCTGATGCGGGTTTCAGCGCCCCGAACGGGCCAGACGGCCGGCTTTTTCCCCTTCCACCTTGGCCAGTGCCGCATTGACATCGATCGCCAAGGGTTGGTTCGCCGATGCCGGCGTGCTTTTCAGCAACGACACAATCGAGTCGGCCGTGAGGTGGTTGTTGGCGCTGAGCAACAGCGCAATCATGCCAGTCACTTCGGCGGCGGCGACCGAAGTACCGGATTCGAAGTCGTATTCAGCGCCGGGTCGAAGTGTCATCACGTGAGTCGCCGGTGCGGTGAGAGTGGCGCTGCCGTGATTGCCTTCGCTGTTGCCCACGCCGATGACGCCGCTGATGTTGGTGGGAAATGAGCCGGCCTCGCTGGTAGTCGAGCCTACGAAAATCACCCCCCGCTTGAGGCCTGCCTGCACCAATGCGGAGAGCAGGGGGTCGGCGGGGCCCCCAATGCTCATGTTGATCAGCGGGACATTGGCGTCGATGGCGGCCGCGATCGCTTGCGCCAGCGTGAAGGTATTGCAGGCGGCGTCGTCCGCGTTCGGGTTGAGCTGCCAGCAGGCTTCAAACACTTCAATTTGCGCCAGTGGCGCGATTCCTACGATACCCACCTTGTTGTTGGCCACGGCGGCGATCAATCCCGCCATCGCGGTCCCGTGCCGGTAGGCGCCGGCCGTCGTCCCGGCGCGAGTGGTGACAAACGAGCGGGTGGTGACGATCCGATCCTGGAGGTCCGGGTGTTTGCGGTCCACGCCGGTGTCAATCAAGGCAACCTTGATTCCTGCGCCCTGGGCCCGCTCGTGAGCGGCCGCGATATCCAACGACACGAGATTCGTCTGCAGGCCGTACAGCGGGTCGTTGTAGACAGTCGTAGGCGCGCTGCTCAGGGTGTGGAATTGTTGGAGCGGCTGCGCCAGCGTGATCTTCGGATCCTTGGTCAGCGCGGCCAGCACTTCCGCCACCGGGCGATTATCCGGAATTTCGTACACCACGCAGTGCACACCGAGCTGCTTGATAGGCCAGCTCGCAACCTGCTTCAGGGAGTAGGTGTCGGCGACCCGCTGGGCATTGTTGTGGGCACCCTGGGCGACCCGGTAGGTACCGCTCATGTAGCGGCGGCCGGTTGAGCCGGCCCGTGATGTCGGGCGGACCGGATCGTTCGCGAAGGTCACGACCACAAAGCGGTGGCCGTCATCGAAGGTGGTCGCTGCCGTGTCAGCCGATGCGGGCGCACCGATCCAGACTGACAGGACCAGTGCAGCTAGAGCGCTCGCACGCGCAAGGAGGCGCATTAGTGCTCCAGGGCATCCGGCGCTCGCTGCTCAGCCGGTGTGCCCTCATCCGCAAGGGGTTCTATCCACAACACGCGCGGATCCGTCCGCAGCCGCTCCGCAAGGGCGTGCAACTGCCTCGTCGAGCTTTTCCCACTGGCGCCCACTGGCGTCACACCCAGCACACCCGTGCTATCCGGACCGTGCACAATCTGCGCACCACCGGCTCGCAGGAGCTCCTCCACCTCGCCGATGGGGATGTTGCGATCGAGTGCGACATGCAGAACGGTTGGCGCCGGCGCCGTGTCCGTGTGTGTCGCGTACAGTGGCTGGGACCAGCGATACGCCTGGACCATCATGCCGGTAATGCCAAACATCAACAGGAAGCTGGCTGCCCAGGCGAGTCCGGGCGGGCGCCACAGTGAAACGTGGCTCAGCCTCGAAATCCACGACGGCTGCGACTTCGGACGTCGTACGGACTCCGTACCTTCTTCGCTGTCGATGCGATCCATCAGCTTGCGAAACGACGGTCCCGGCGCGTAAGTCACCCGATCGGGCTCGGTGAAACCCTTCCCCATCAGATGTTGCACGGCCAACTCCTGCTCGCAGGCACTGCAGTGCCGCACATGCTCCTCCGCCACCTCGCGTTCAGACGCGGATAGCCGGCCGGTCGCGAGCCACGGCAACAGGAGCCAGATTTCCTCGTGCCGGTTGTGTTCATTGGAAGCGATCATTTCCCACCTCGTGTCTCGGTAGGAGGAGAGCTACCGCCCAGCACGGGAAGCAGCTTCTGCAACTTTGCCCGCGCATGAAACAAGCGCGTCTTCACCGTGTTGACAGGACAACCCATAATTGACGAAATCTCCTCACAGGAATAACCCAGCTCGTAACAGAGCTCAACGGCGAGCCGTTGCTCGATCGGAAGCTGTCCCAGGGCCTGCACGAGCCAGTCCCTCAGTTCCTCGGTCCGCATCGGTTCATCACTCGTAGGTGGCTCGAGCAGGACATCGAGGTTCTCCTGGGAACCCGCGCGTGCCGCGGATCGGAACGCGTTTCTCGCCCGTCGATACGCGATGCCGAGAATCCAGGTAGAGGGCTGGGAATCGCCGCGGAAGTCCGCTGCCTTCTTCCACACAATCCAGAAGGTGTCATTGATGACTTCTTCGGCGACGTCATAGCGTCGCGTCAGGCGCGTCAGGAAACGCGCGAGCCGGCGGTGGTAGAGATTGTAAAGCTCTTCAAATGCCCGCCGGTCGCCACGGGCGATTTTGGCAATGAGCTCCGACTCGCGGGCCGCGGATGCGCCACTTCGGTAGCCGGGCTCCGCCGCTGCCGGCGTGCCATGTGTCTCGTTTTGGTTCGGGCCTCTCACGCGCATTCCTATCCTTTATCGGTCAGTGTCGCGCGGATTCCTCCTGGTTCAAACCGGGGCCTCAAAAAGATGATAGATCAAAAATGCCAGCTCACCGAGCCGGCGAAGCGGCTGCCGGCCCGGCCGTAGGGCGACAGGATCTGCGCCCGCTCCTGGGCGGCGTAGTACCCGGCATCGATCCTCAAGCCCTTGAATTCAAAGGCAAGGCCGGCGTTTCCATAAAAATAGTCGTCGCTGTCCAGGACGTAGTAGCCCACTCCCGCGGTCAAAAACAGCCGGCCGAGCAGCGGCAACTGGGTGACAGAATCGACCGAATAGGCTGGGTAACGTCCGAGGCGATAGCCGGACTGGAAGCGCACGGCGTTCGGGCTGTAGGCCACAGTCAGGGTCCAGGAGTCGAGGTACGAAACAGCGACAGACAGCTCCTGGTAATCATTGTTGAGGGGCACATTCCCGTGCTTGTACTGGTAGCTGACGCCGGTGAGCGTGGTGCTCCACGCAGGCGAAAGGTCGAAGCGGTGCCCGATGTATTCCTGGAGCTCGTAGTTCCACCCGAGTGTGATGTATTCCCTGTGCCAGGTACGGTTGAGTGTCGAGGCGAATACCCCTACGAAAGTCCCATCACTGGTTGCCATGTGCAGATCCAGTTGGCCGGCGGGGCGGCCACCGGTTTGAGATACGCCCCGGTAGATGTAATCGCTCGTGTAGGTGACATCGGCATTGAAAGTGATGGCAACAGCCGTCCGGGGCGCCAGCGCCGCGACCGCGATCAGAAGGCAGAAAACTGCGATTCGTGACGGTAAAGATGGACCCACTATGTCCCTCGAAACGCCCGTGACAATTGTTCGTTGTCAGGAGTTTAGAGGTAATTGGGAACGAGTTGGCCATTCGTGCGCCTTTTCTGACGCCGGTGGGCGGCAGGACAGCAGGGCCAGGACGGCGGCCGCGAGCAACGATCCCAGCGCTATGGCCGTTGCGACTGCCGGCAGCGAATAGCCCGCGGTGAACAGGAAACCGGCGGCAATCGGCCCCAGCGCGGCCCCGCCGCGACCCAAACCGATTGAAACTCCGGTGCCCGTGGCCCGCACCTGTGTTGGAAACACCTGGGCGTAGATCGCATACAGTCCGACGATCCCGGCATTGGTGCAAAATCCGGCTACGGCGCACAGCGCGGATAATTCGTTCAGGTCGGGACTGGCGCGGCCGAACAGAACCACCATGACGGTCGACAACAACATGACGCCGATGGTGAGCGGCTTCAGTCCGATCTTCTGGCTGAGAACTCCCAGAAGGGCACCGCCGGTGGCGCCGCCGACATTGGCCCACACGAGCACGCCCGCCGCGGCGGCTGCCGGGAAGTGCATGTCCACTACGATCTTGGGAATCCATTTCAAGATGAAATAGAACGTCATCATGTGGAGGAAGCAGGCGAGGGCGCACAGGATCGTGGTGAGTCGCAGCGCCGGCGAGAAGAGGTCGGCGAGGGCGCGCTGGCGTAGCTGTGTCACCGGTGGAGGCAGGGTTGCGAGGGTGGCGTGTCCCATGCGGGCCAGTGCTTTGTTGATTCGCTGCAGGGCGTTGGCTGGTTGCTTCAGCGCGAGCCAGTGAACTGATTCGGGCATGACGAACAGCAGCAGCGGAATGAACAACGCGGTGACGGTTCCACCGAAATAAAACACCGAGCGCCAGCCATGGTCCTGCAGCAGGATTTTGACCACGGAGCCGCCCACGACCGCGCCGATGGGATAGCCGTTGGCCATCAATGCAACACTCAGGCTGCGCCGCCGCAGGTTGGAAAATTCCGCCGCGACCGCGTTCGCAGTGGCGAGCAGCCCGCCGATCCCCAGTCCCGTCGTGAATCGCCAGACCTGCAGCCCGGGTATCTGTTTCACTCCGGTCACCATGAACATGCCAACGCTCATCAGCACCAGGCAGATGAGCATCGTGGGGCGGCGGCCGATGCGGTCGGCCATCCTGCCCAGCACGAGCGCCCCCAACGCCATGCCAAACAGCTCCATCGACAGCACGACGCCCAGGGCCGCGCGGTCGATGCCCCATTCGGCGGCAATGCCCGGGGCGGCGAAACTGATCGACAGGACATCGAATCCGTCCAGAGCCGTGAGGCCGACGGTCATTGCAACAGCCACGATTTGCAGCGCGCTCATGGGCGCGCTGAACAGAGTTTCGCGAGGATCGGTGCTCATGCGGCGATTCTCTGTAATCGCTACGCACTAGAAAAGGCCGGCAGGCGATGATCGCACACCGGCTGGGGCGTCAGCCGGGCACTGAAGCGTTCCATTCCTAGAACGGCGGTTGCGGCCGGCCATGGCGGCAGGGCGCCCGAGCGGTGCTCTGGTCCATAATGGGGTCGTTTCCGCATGC
This sequence comes from Pseudomonadota bacterium, assembly GCA_018241505.1. Lineage (GTDB taxonomy): Bacteria > Pseudomonadota > Gammaproteobacteria > Steroidobacterales > Steroidobacteraceae > 13-2-20CM-66-19. Next base: position 138,686 of record JAFEDS010000004.1, read on the forward strand.
CCCCTTCCCGAGCGAGCAAAGGTAAAGGTAATGACCGGCCAACCCGCGTTTGAAGTCATCAGTCAACACAAGTGTTTCGACGGCACCGTCGGTTTTTACAAGCACAATTCCACGAGCACCGGCACGTCCATGCGCTTTTCGGTGTTTGTCCCCCAACAGGGCCGCGCGGGCCGCACCCCTGTGTTGTATTACCTCGCCGGACTCACTTGCACGGAAGAGACTTTCATGATCAAGGCGGGCGCGCAGCGCGTGGCGGCCGAGCTGGGCCTGATGCTGGTGGCGCCGGATACCAGCCCGCGCGGTCTCAACATTCCGGGTGACAGCGAATCCTGGGATTTTGGGGTGGCGGCCGGGTTCTACCTGGATGCAACACGGGAGCCGTGGGCCAGGAACTATCGCATGTACAGCTACATCACGCGGGAGCTGCGTGAGTTGATTGAGGCGCAGTTCCCGGCCGATCCCGCCCGTACCGGGATCTTCGGGCACTCCATGGGAGGCCACGGTGCTCTGGTGCTGGGAATGCGCAACCCGGGCATCTACAAGTCGATCTCCGCGTTCGCGCCCATCTCCGCCCCCAGCCAGGTACCGTGGGGTCAGAAGGCCTTCGGCGGTTACCTGGGCGATGACAAGAGTCAGTGGGCCGAGTATGACGCGACCGAAATCGTCTCCCGCCTGAAGGATGCCGCGCGCCGGCCGCCCCTGTTGATCGACCAGGGCCTCGGCGACCAGTTCCTCGACAAGCAGTTACCGCAACACGTGTTTGAAGCGGCGGCCGGCAAGGCTGGATATCCGCTGACGCTGCGGCGTCACGCAGGTTATGACCATGGCTACTACTTTATTTCCACCTTCATGGAGGACCACCTGCGCCATCACGCGAAGATCCTTGGGAAGTAACCGCTGAGATCAGTATTTCACGCAGCCACGCGTGTCCCGGGTCGGGTTCGTTGCGCCTGTGCCAGATGACCACCTCGTGTGTGTCAGGTGTTTCAAAAGGCACCGGCAGCAACTTCACGGGTGCCAGCTTCGCGAGCGTGCGCGCGAGATCTTCCGGGAGCGTTGCAACCAACTGTGTGCCCGCGAGCAGGAATGGAATCTCGAGCAGCCCCTGCGTGGTGGCACGGACATCCAGGTCCGCGCTCAACAGGCGCCGCACCAGCTCTTCGAGTGGAATGGTATGACCGCTCGGCCAACCAAACAGGTGGGGCAGGCGCAGGTACTGTTCCGCGGTGATTGTGTCGCCCACGGAGGGATGATCCTGTGCGACGGCACACAGCCAGCGCACCGGCCGCAGGTCGACGATGCGCAGCGACTCGGGGAACTCGCGCAGCCCGAAGAGTCTCAGACTGTTGAGCCCGATGAACAGGTCGGCATCCCCGTACTCGAGGCGCGAGAGGGTTGTTTCGGAAAAGTGTTCGATGTGACAACGGATGCCCGGCGCCTCGTTGGCGAGACGTTGGAATACCGCCGGCATCACGCGCAGCAACGCGTCTGCCGAGACAATCAGGGTAAAGGTCCTCTGCACGGTCCGCGGATCGAACGTCGGCTGAGAGCCGATGGTGGCCTGGATCTGCAGGAGCGCCTCCCGGACCGGGCCGACGAGCGACAGCCCGCGCGGGGTCAACTGAAGGTCGCGGCCGACTCGGACCAGCAGCGGGTCGCCGAAATAGTCGCGCAGCCTCTGCAGGGCGGCGCTCATGGCCGGCTGCGAGACAAAGACCCGTTCGGCCGCCCGGGTGACATTTTTTTCCTGAAGCAGGGCGTCCAGGGCAATCAAGAGATTGAGATCGAAGCGGTTGAGCTGCATGGCGGCGTCATCTTACAAGCGAGGCGTATAATGGGCGGACCTATGAAATCAATGCTCCCCGAAGAACGCGAGACAGTCCGTCGTATTGTTGCGGACATGAAGGACCGTCCCGGTCCTCTCATTGAGGTGCTGCATTCGGTGCAGGCCGCGCTGGGGCATGTGCCCTCTGACGCAGTGCCGATCATGGCTGAGGCGCTGAACCTGTCTCGCGCAGAGGTACACGGAGTCGTGACCTTCTATCACTTCTTCCGCGAAACCCCACCGGGTAAGCACACGGTGCAGATATGCCGGGCCGAAGCGTGTCAGTCAATGGGGGCCGACGCTCTGGTTGCGCATGCAAAGAAGCGCTTGGGAGTCGACTTCCACGAGACAACACCCGACGGTGTATTTTCATTGGAGCCGGTTTTCTGTTTGGGAAACTGCGCGTGCTCGCCCGCGGCGATGATTGACGGCCGCCTCTACGGACGTGTGAGTCCGCAGCGTTTTGACGAGCTCGTGGCGGAGAACAAATCATGCGCGCGGTGACGGTTTACGTGCCGTGCGATGCGGCGGCGCTGTCAATTGGCGCTGAGGAAGTTGCCAACGCGATTTCCAAGGAATGCTCGGCTCGCGGTATCGAGTTGAAGCTCATCCGCAATGGCTCGCGCGGCGCCTGCTGGCTCGAGCCTTTGGTTGAAGTGGTTACACCCGTGGGCCGTGTTGCCTATGGTCCGGTGACTGCCGCGGATGTGCCCGGACTGTTTGCGGCCGACTTCCTGAACGGCAAGGGACACCCGTTATTCCTCGGGCCGACGGCCGAGATTCCGTGGTTGGCATCGCAACAGCGGCTCACCTTTGCGCGTGTGGGTATCGTCGATCCCGCCAGCGTCGCCGACTTTGTGGCCAACGGCGGTTACCAGGGATTGCGGCGCGCGCTGTCGATGGCGCCGCAAGAGATCGTGCAGGCGATCCTCGATTCGGGCTTGCGCGGCCGCGGGGGTGCCGCATTTCCCACTGGTATCAAGTGGAAGACCGTTCTCGATCAGGCAGTCGAACAGAAGTACGTTACCTGCAACGCGGACGAAGGCGACTCGGGGACGTTCTCCGATCGTATGTTGATGGAGGGGGATCCCCTCTGTTTGATTGAAGGCATGACCATCGCCGGCATCGCAGTCGGTGCCACGCAGGGTTATATCTATCTGCGCGCGGAATACCCGCATTCCTATCGTGCGCTCAACGCTGCCATCGCCGCGGCCTACCAGGCTCGCTACCTGGGCTCCGACGTGCTGGGCAGCGGCAAGCGATTCGACCTCGAAGTGAGGCTCGGTGCCGGCGCCTACGTGTGCGGTGAAGAGACCTCCATGCTTCAGAGTCTCGAGGGCAAGCGCGGTGAGGTCCGCGTTCGTCCGCCATTGCCCGCTATCAACGGTTTGTTCATGAAGCCGACCATAGTGAACAATGTCATGACGTTTGCGAGCGTGCCCACGATCCTGCACCGTGGCGCGGAGTTCTATAAAAACTTCGGTATGGGCCGCTCCCGCGGCACGCTGCCGCTGCAGCTTGCCGGCAATATCAAACGCGGCGGTCTCATTGAACGGGCGTTTGGAGTCAGCCTGCGCGAGCTGTTGTACGACTACGGGGGTGGTTCGGCGACGGGCCGCCCGATCCGTGCCGTGCAGGTCGGCGGTCCGCTGGGCGCCTTCATTCCGGCCTCACAGTTCGATGTGCTGATTGACTACGAAGCCTTGGGGGCCATCGGGGCGCTGTTGGGACACGGGGGTATCGTCGTGTTTGACGACACGGTCGACATGGCCCGCATGGCACGTTATGCGCTGGAGTTCTGCGCGATCGAATCCTGTGGCAAGTGCACGCCATGCCGTATCGGCTCGACGCGCGGCGTGGAAGTCATCGACAAGATCATGAGCGGCATCGACAGTGAACGGAACCTCGCGCTGTTGGAAAATCTCTGTGACACCATGGTGGTCGGATCGCTGTGCGGCCTGGGTGGCATGGCGCCTTTCCCGGTGCAGAGCGCCATCAAGCATTTCCGCGCTGACTTCAGGGCGAAGGCACCGCTGAAGCGGGCAGGGTAGTCCGCCCACGTGGCCACCGAACCCGGATCGCCGGTCAGCTCCGAGGTCAACGTCGATCGCTGGTCGCGGGGCGAAGTGACGCACGTCGCCGATCAGGTCGCGGAGGAAAGACCGATTGCACTCGTGTATCACGGCGTGCCGCACGTGGTCATGCTGGCAACACCCGCCGATCTCGAGGACTTTGCTGTTGGTTTTACCCTGAGCGAGGGCCTGGTCGAGCGTCCTGATGAGATCCGCTCCGTTGAGGTTACGCAGGGACCTGAAGCGGCGGATGTCAAAATCGCTGTGGCCTGGGAGCGGTTTTCCGGGCTCCTGCAACGCAGGCGCAATCTCACAGGCCGCACCGGGTGCGGCCTGTGCGGAGCCGAAACGGCGGAAGACGCCATCCGCGAGATTCCGCGTGTTGCGCCAGGTCCTGAAGTGTCAGTCGCAGGTCTGCACGAGGCCATTGAGCAGTTGTCGACTCTGCAGCCCATCAACGCGCGCACTGGAAGCGTTCACGCCGCGGCGTGGGTCATCCCCGGGAAGGGGGTTCAGTTTGTTCGCGAGGATGTGGGGCGCCACAATGCCCTCGACAAGGCGATTGGCGCCCTCGTGCGCTCGGGCGCGGAACGTAGCGAGGGTTATATGTTGATAACCAGTCGCGCGAGCTTTGAGATGGTGCAGAAGAGTGCCACGGTTGGGATTTCGTTCCTGGCGGCCTTCTCGGCGCCCACCGCTTTCGCGGTACGGCTGGCGCATAAGACAGGGCTGACACTGGTTGCATTCGCGCGGCGCGACCGGCATGTGGTATACGCCCACCCGGAGCGATTAGTCTGATGAGGATTTCAAGTGGCTGGAAAAAGTGCGCTGATTTGTGGCTCGATGGCCTGGGACACCATCATGGTGTTCAAGGACCGGTTCAGTAATCACATACTTCCCGACAAGATTCATCGGCTGAACGTGTCCTTTCTGGTGCCCGGGCTGCGGCGCGAGTTCGGCGGTTGCGCCGGCAACATTGCCTACAACCTCAAGCTTCTCGGCGATACCGGCTATCCCATGGCGACGGTGGGCCGCGACTTCGGGCCGTACCGGGAATGGATGGCGCAGACGGGTGTGCCCGCTGAGCACATCAAGGTGTTTGAGTCCGAGCACACGGCGCAAGCGTTCATTACCACCGACCTGGATGACAATCAGATTACGGCTTTTCATCCCGGCGCCATGCAGCAAGCGCACGCCAACAAGGTGTCGGATGCGAAGGATGTGGCCATTGGCATCGTGGCCCCGGACGGACGCGATGGCATGATCCAGCATGCGCAGCAATTCGCGGCGGCGAACATCCCCTTTATTTTCGATCCCGGCCAGGGCCTGCCCCTGTTCGGGGGCGATGACATCAAGCGCTTCGTGGAGCAGGCCACCTGGGTGGCGGTCAATGATTATGAATGGGAGCTGGTCCAACAGAAGTCCGGCTGGACGGTCCGCGATATCGTGCAGCGGGTGAAGGCCCTGATTGTGACCCGGGGTGCCCAGGGCTCGGTGATCTACACCCCGGAAGGGGAAATCCAGGTTCCCTGTGCCAAAGCCCGGGCGGTGGTGGACCCTACCGGCTGTGGCGATGCTTACCGGGCGGGCTTATTACATGGATTGCTGCACGGACTCGACTGGCAGGCCACCGGCAGAATTGCCTCGCTGCTCGGGGCCATCAAGATCGAGTCGCTGGGTACCCAGAATCACCGCTTTACCCAGGCCGAGTTCCAGGCCAGGCTGAAACAGAGCTTCGGTCCGGGCTGAGTCCCGGTAAACTGCGGGACCCCGGCGGACGGCCAGTCCCCCCAACCCTATTGCTGCGATGGAATGAGTGAAATGGCGAACAATTACCTCTTTACTTCAGAGTCGGTGTCCGAAGGACATCCGGACAAGGTGGCGGACCAGATTTCCGATGCGGTGCTCGATGCAATCCTGAAGGACGACCCGCGCGGCCGTGTTGCCTGCGAAACCCTCATCAAGACGGGTGTCGTTGTCGTTGCCGGCGAGGTGACCACGAAGGCCTGGGTGGACGTCGAGTCGCTCGTCCGCAAGGTTGTGTTGGACATCGGCTACAACTCGTCCGATATGGGCTTTGACGGTGCTAGCTGTGGCGTCGTCAACATCATCGGCAAACAGTCTCCTGACATCGCCCAGGGTGTCGACCGCAAGGACGAGCGCAAGCAGGGTGCCGGCGACCAGGGCCTGATGTTCGGCTATGCCACCAACGAGACCGACGTGTTGATGCCGGCTGCCATTACGCTGGCGCATCGGCTGGTGAAGAAGCAGGCGGACGTTCGCAAGAAAGGCAAGCTCGACTGGCTGCGCCCGGACGCCAAGAGCCAGGTGACTCTGCGTTATGAGGACGACAAGCCGGTAGGCCTCGAGGCCGTGGTGTTGTCGACTCAACACAGCGACGATGTGTCCACCAAGACGCTGCGCGAAGCGGTGATGGAAGAGATCCTGCTGCCTGTCCTGCCGAAGAAATGGCTGGACAAGCGCACCAAGTTTCACATCAACCCGACGGGCCGGTTTGTCATCGGCGGACCGGTGGGCGATTGCGGCCTCACGGGCCGAAAGATCATTGTCGACACCTACGGCGGCTTTGCCCGTCACGGCGGCGGCGCGTTCTCGGGCAAGGATCCTTCCAAGGTTGACCGGTCGGCTGCCTATGCCGCCCGCTACGTCGCCAAGAACATCGTGGCCGCCAGCCTCGCCGAGCGCTGCGAAGTGCAGATCTCCTATGCGATCGGCGTGGCCGAACCGACTTCCGTCATGGTGGAAACCTTCGGTACCGGCCGCCTGTCGCGCGAGCGCCTGACTCAGCTCGTGCGCAAGCATTTCGACCTGACACCGTACGGCCTGCGCGAAATGTTGGACCTGGTGCGGCCGATTTATCAGAAGACCGCGGCCTACGGCCACTTTGGCCGCACGGAATCGGAGTTCTCCTGGGAGCAGACGGACAAGGCCGACGAGTTGGCCGCCGAATTGAAAGGAAACGCCAAAGCCGCATAACGATTTGGTTGATTTTGCGCGGCGTCAGCCGCGCGAACCCGCCGCGAGGTCTCGCGGCAACGCGCGCCTTCGAGGAGCGTTGCGACAGGCGGTACAGGGCTCCCTGTACCGGACCTGCCAGGCTCGAAGGCGTCGCGATTCGTCAATACGGCGCTCGTTCTTTAGTGGAGCATTTAATAATGAACGCCAGTCTCAAACCCAAGTCGACGCACGATTACAAAGTTGCCGACATCAAGCTCGCCGGTTGGGGCCGCAAGGAAATCCTCATCGCCGAGACCGAGATGCCGGGCCTGATGGCCATTCGCGAGGAGTTCGCCCCGGTGCAGCCCTTGAAGGGTGCCCGGATCACCGGCTCTCTGCATATGACCATTCAGACCGCGGTTCTCATTGAGACACTGCAGGCCCTGGGTGCCCAAGTCCGCTGGGCTTCCTGCAACATCTTCTCGACCCAGGACCATGCCGCCGCCGCCATCGCCGAGCGCGGCACTCCGGTGTTTGCCTGGAAGGGCGAGTCGCTGGAGGACTATTGGGACTACACCCACCGTATCTTCGAGTGGAGCGACGGTGGCTTCACCAACATGATCCTGGACGACGGCGGCGATGCAACGCTGCTGTTGCACCTGGGTGCCCGGGCCGAGAGCGACGCCAGCCTGATCTCCAAGCCCACCAGTGAGGAAGAAACGGCGCTGTACGCCGCCATCAAGGCGAAGTTGAAAGTCGATCCGACCTGGTACTCCACGCGCCTGAAACACGTGAAGGGCGTAACGGAAGAGACCACGACGGGCGTCCATCGTCTGTACGAGATGGCGAAGGAGGGGAAGCTCGCTTTCCCCGCAATCAATGTCAATGACTCGGTGACCAAGAGCAAATTCGACAACCTGTATGGCTGCCGCGAGTCGCTCGTGGACGGCATCAAGCGCGCCACCGACGTCATGGTGGCCGGTAAGATTGCCGTCGTCTGCGGTTATGGCGATGTAGGCAAGGGTTCGGCACAGGCGCTGCGCGCCCTGTCGGCCCAGGTGTGGGTGACCGAAGTCGACCCGATCTGCGCCCTGCAGGCGGCGATGGAGGGTTACCGGGTCGTCACAATGGACTACGCCGCCGACAAGGGCGACATCTTCGTGACCTGCACCGGCAACTTCCATGTGATCACGCACGATCACATGGTGAAGATGAAGAACAACGCCATCGTCTGCAACATCGGTCACTTCGACAACGAGATCGACGTCGCCGGCATGAAGAAGTACAGTTGGGAAAACATCAAGCCGCAGGTGGACCACATCAGCCTGCCCAGCGGCAATCGCATCATCCTGTTGGCCGAAGGCCGTCTCGTGAACCTGGGTTGCGGCACGGGCCACCCCAGCTACGTGATGAGCTCCAGCTTCGCGAACCAGACCATCGCGCAGATCGAGCTGTTCACCAACACGAGCAAGTACCCGGTCGGCGTCTATGTGTTGCCCAAGCACCTGGATGAGAAGGTGGCGCGCCTGCAGTTGAAGAAGCTGAATGCGCAGCTCACCGAGCTCACGGACGTGCAGGCTCGCTACATCGGCGTCGACAAGGCCGGCCCCTACAAGGCCGATCACTACCGATACTAAAAACTGAAGAGAGAGGCCTATGTCCCTTGCGACCAGCGAAGAGCGTTCACAGCGTGCCGCCAACCCGGCGCTCACGCCCAGATCGTTCATTCTGACCACAGCGGCCCCGGATACCACGGGGATCGTGGCTGGAATCTCGGGATTTCTGGCTTCTCACAATGCCCTGATCACCGAAGCGCAGCACTACGACGACCCTCACGGGAACACGTCGTTCATGCGCACGGTGTTTCATGACAACGGCAGGGATATGCCGACCCTGGAGGCTCTGAACGACAAGTTCGGAGCCTCCGTGGGCAAGCAATTCAACATGACGTGGCACTTCCACGAAGTGCAGCGCAAATGCCGGGTGCTGCTCGCTGTCTCCCGCCATGGACACTGCCTGAACAGTATCCTGCATCGCTGGAGCACGGGGACGTTGCCCATCGAAGTCGTGGCGGTTGTATCCAACCACCAGGACATGCGCAGTCTTGCCGAGTGGCACGGCGTGCCGTATCACTATCTGCCGATCATCGACGGCCGCAAGGCCGAGCAGGAAAAGCGCATGTTCGAGCTGTTCGAGCGTTCCGACTCGGAGCTCATGGTTCTCGCCCGCTACATGCAGATCCTGACTCCGGAGGCGTGCCGCTATTTCGAAGGCCGCGCCATCAATATTCACCATTCCTTCCTGCCCGGCTTCAAGGGCGCGAAGGCGTATCACCAGGCTTTCACGCGCGGCGTGAAGCTCATTGGCGCCACCGCCCACTACGTCACGACCGACCTGGATGAAGGCCCGATCATCGAGCAGGAAGTGGAGCGCGTCGATCACACGCAGTCGGCTGAGGATCTCACGGTCATCGGCAGCGAGCTCGAGACTGTTGTGTTGAACCGGGCGATCAAGTGGCATGCCGAACGCAGAGTCTTCCGCAACGGCAACAAGACTGTTGTTCTGAGGTAACCCGCGTGAGCGCGATTGTGATGGACGGCAAGGCCGTCGCCGCTAAAGTGCGCTCCGAGGTTGCAGTGCGCGCAAAGGAGTTTGCGAGCAAGTACGGACGGCGTCCGGGACTTGCCGTCGTGCAAGTGGGGCAGGACGCAGCGTCCACTGTGTATGTGCGCAACAAGCGCAAATCCTCCATCGAAGCGGAGATTGAATCCTTCGCGCACGATCTGCCGGCAACCACTACACAGGCGGAGCTTCTCGAGTTGGTGCAGGGCTTGAATCGCAATCCGCGTGTCGACGGGATCCTGGTACAGATGCCGCTTCCCAAGGGGCTCGACAGCGATGCCATCATGGATGCGGTGGATCCGGCCAAGGACGTGGATGGTTTTCATCCAACCAACACCGGATTGCTCGCGCAGAAGCGTCCGCGGCTGCGCCCGTGCACGCCGTTCGGCGTGATCCGGCTGGCAAAGGAATACGGTATCGACCTGACCGGCTTGCGCGCGACGGTGGTTGGGGCTTCCAACATTGTCGGCCGGCCCATGGCGCTGGAGTTGTTGCTGGCGCGGTCCACGGTCACCGTCTGCCACACTGGAACCAGGGATCTCGAGTCCGAGGTGTCACGAGCCGATGTGGTCGTGGCCGCTGTTGGCAAGGCCGGGTTTGTCCCAGGTGCATGGATCAAGCCGGGCGCGGCGGTCTTCGATGTGGGTATCAACCGCACGGCCGAGGGCAAACTGGTCGGTGACGTTGAGTATTCCAAGGCTGCCGAGCGGGCCGGCTGGATTACGCCGGTGCCGGGTGGTTTGGGGCCGATGACCATTGCGATGCTGTTGTCCAATGCCGTGGACGCCGCATTCAGACGGGCGAATGTTTGATTGGCGCGGCATTGGCCGCGCGGCGCCCGAGTTCTCTTTGCGCCGCGCGGACCGCGTTCGCGCCGGCGACTGATATTCGTCTTGCTGATGACACTCATTTGAGCCATTGATTTGCCCTTGGTGGGCAGCGCCCGTAGCTTGCCCGCCATGCCTTACAAAAACCTCGAGCAGCTACTCCAATCCGTCGGCAACCCCGTCCACCGGCTGCGAAATTCGCAGATCGGGGCTTACGTCTATCCCGTCGTGCCCAGCGAGTTCTCCAACTGGCGCGATGAGCAGCGCGCCTGGCGCGAGAGCGCGGTGTTGTTCGATCAGACCCATCACATGGCCGAGCTCACCGTGAAGGGTCCGGATGCACTGAAGCTGATGTCGCAGACCACCATCAACAGCTTCGCCCATTTCTCACCCAACGAGGCGAAGCAGATGGTGCCGGTCAGCTACGACGGCTATGTCATCGGCGATGGCATCCTGTTTTATCTGGCCGCGAACGAGCTGTCGTTTGTCGGGCGCGCGCCGTCGGTGAATTGGCTGCAGTTTCACGCTGAAACGGGGGGCTACCGCGTCGATTTGATGCGCGACGATCGTTCACCGTCCCACCCGCGTGGCAAAGCCGTCACGCGGCGGCACTATCGCTTTCAGGTCCAGGGCCCCAACGCCGTGCACGTGTTGGAGAAGGTGAATGGCGGGCCGATCCCGGACGTGAAGTTTTTCACCATGGATTGGATCCGGGTTGCGGGTCGTCGGGTTCGCGCTCTGCGCCATGGCATGTCGGGTGCGCCGGGGTTGGAGATCTGGGGACCCTATGACGAGGGTGATGAAATCCGCGAGACGATTTTGGAGGCGGGCCGGGAGTTTGGACTGGTTCCCGTGGGCTCGCGTGCCTATGCCAGCAATACACTCGAGTCCGGGTGGATTCCGTCACCGCTGCCGGCGGTTTACACCGGCGAAAAGATGAAACCCTACCGGGAGTGGCTACCGGCGAATGGATATGAGGGAACCGGCTCCATTGGCGGGAGCTTCGTGTCGGATGACATTGAAGACTATTACCTGACTCCGTACGAGCTGGGTTATGGCTCCTTCGTGAAATTCGACCACGATTTCATCGGCCGGGAAGCCCTGGAGAAACGTTCCACTCGAGCGCATCGCAAGAAAGTCACGTTTGCCTGGAACGGCGCCGACCTGGCGCGTATCTACGCATCGCTATTCGAGCCGGGGGTGGAACACTACAAATTCTTCGACCTGCCGATCGCAAATTACGCTTCCTCGTCTTACGACGCGGTCACCAAGGGTGGAAAGACGGTCGGTCTGTCCATGTTCGGTGGCTACAGCTACAACGAGCGCAGCGGGCTCTCATTGGGCGTAGTGGACCCCGACATCGTTATCGGTGATGAGCTGACGCTGGTGTGGGGCGAGGAGGGGGGCGGTACCCAAAAACCGCCCGTAGAGCGTCACAAGCCGATCGAAGTTCGGGTGAAAGTCGCGCCAGTGCCGTATGCTAGCGGGGCACGCGAGGGCTACCACGAAGGCTGGCGCACGCGGCAAGGTTGAAAGACGAAGGGTGCGGGGGAATCGTCTCCCGTGCCCTTTTTTATTGGCGCGGCGTTGGCCGCGCGGAGCCCGGGTCCTTTCACGCCACCAAAAAGCGTGGTTTTTGGTGGCTGCGTTGAGGGGCATTGCGCCTGCGGCGCGTTGGGGGCGCGGAGCCCGGGTTCTTTCACGCCACCAAAAAGCGTGGTTTTTGGTGGCTGCGTTGAGGGCATTGCGCCTGCGGCGCGTTGGGGGCGCGGAGGCGGGGGCTTTTTCAGCGCCGGCCGCGGAGCAACGGTCCCAGGACCGGGGCGAATGCCAGGGTTAGACCTATTGCCGTGAAGACAATTGGCACGGCGGCCCGAATCTGCTCCGCCGACCAGGCGGAACTCACCATCAAGGCCGCCAGTGCCGAGATTCCGATTGACTCCAGGGTCACCCAACGCTGCAAAGCCTGCTTCCAGGGGTGCAGGCCGGTCTGCGCAGTCCGGTGTCTGAGTTGTTCCAGTCTGCGCGCCTCATCGGTCCGCAATGCTTCCTGGGCGATTTCCTCGTTGAGGCGCTCCATGAGGCGGGCATTGAATTGCGGGCGGGTGTCCAGGCCGCGGAACAGGGCCGATAAATTCGCGTGGACCGGATCGTTCATGTGGAGACACCCAGGCTGGAGGCACCCAGGCGCGCCCGAGCGCGATGCAATAGTGTTTTCACCGTACCGATGGGCATAGCCAACATGGCCGACACTTCCTCATGCGACTGTTCCTGCATGTAGAACAACATCACCACCTGTCGTTGTTTGGACGGCAGCGCATCGACCATGCGTAACAAAGCGGCAGCGTCAACTGCGGTCTCCGCGGACGAGTCATCAACCGTCGTGTCGACTTCCGCCATCACCCCCAGATCGCTCAAAGAGGCGTGCGGTCTCTGGGCTCGCAACGCGGACAGGCTCGCGTTGCGCGTAATTGCATAGATCCACGTCGACAAGGAGGCCCTGCCGTCATAGGAGGGGAGGGCACGCCATATTTTGATGAATACGTCCTGTGTCACGTCTTCCGCCGTGTCGCGGTTGCGAAGGTAGCTGTATGCGAGCCCGAAAACGCGGCGCCGGTACAAGGGCAGCAGAGCCGTGATCGCTTCATTGCGACAATCTTGCCGTACCAGCTCCAGAATGCGGCTTTCCGTCAGCACCGGGTATCCGTAGCGGGTGGCCTCATGGGTTGATACGCGGCAGGGTCCTTCCGCGTTTCAATATTTTTTCCTCTGCCTGACGAAACCCGCCGCCGGGTGGTTGCGTATCAAATTCCATGAGCGAAGATGCGTCTGTCAGACAGAATGCTACTGCCGCGTTGCTGGGCGTGGTAGTCGGTTACCTGGTGCACGGCCAGTGGCCCGCCATCGAGTCCCTGATTCGCGCGTGGGTGGGATGATGAATATGAACCTGGATGTCAACGAAGCGCTCGGCATGTTGATCCCCCTGGTGGCGGTGGTCCTGGGGATCGCGCTGGCCATAGTGGCGATAGTGACCAAGCATCGCCGCCAGATGCAGGAGCTGGATCACCGGCACAAGGAGCGGATGGCTGCGATCGACAAGGGCCTCGATCTACCGCCCGATCCTCTTGTGGAGCAGGCCGCGGTCGCGGAGCGGCTCACGGCCCGCCGCCGCCCCGGCTCCAACTACCTGCTGCGCGGCCTCATCTGGCTGGGAGTTGGAATCGCCCTCGTGGGCTCGAACAGCATCCTGGGTAGCGACAATCGCGCGTTCGCCTGGATCGCCGTGGCAGTCGGGGTGGCGTACCTGATTTATTACGCCTTCGAAGGGCGTTGGGAAGGGCCTCCGCCTGGGGGCCCTCCAAACCAGTAGACGAGTTGTCCTTCATTTACAACTCGACATTGCCGCTTCACCCAACTCAACAACGCAACATCGTTCAGCGCGGTGGAGCGGCACGCATCATGTTCCCCCACCCCGTGAGATCTTGCCGACCCGGAACGGATAGTCACCTCAATCAGACTTTGGTCTGCCCAGCGGCTGTACAAGCTGCCAGCGGCAAGGAACCCGGCAATCAGGTACGGTGAACGGGTGCAACCTCGGCAATCGGCGCGCATGTAGATGACGCCGGTTTCCCTCTTTCAGGATATTAAGTCAAATGAATGATGCCATCGCAGAACAGTTCGTCCGTGCCCGCCTCGATGCGACCGCATTGGCGGATTTTCCGGGGACTATGCCTGCGACACTCAATACGGCCTATTCCTACCAGGATCGGGCGATCGCGCTGTGGCCGGACTTTGTTGCCGGCTGGAAAGTGGGCCGCATCGGCGCGCCCTGGCTCGAGCGCCTGGGTGAGGATCGTCTCGTCGGTCCGATTTTCCGACGTGGCATCCGACTCGCACCTCCGGAGCAGTTGGTGGAGTTCCCGGTTTTCGAAGGCGGGTTTGCCGCGGTGGAGGCGGAGTTTGTATTCCGGCTCGGCGCCGATGCGCCTTCCGACAAGGTGCACTGGACGCCGGAGGAAGCCTCCAGGTTGGCGATGGCCCTGCACATCGGTATCGAGACTGCGGGCAGCCCGTTGGCCAGCATCAATGATCTCGGGGGTGCGGTTGTCATTTCCGATTTTGGTAACAATGCCGGCCTGCTGCTTGGGCCGGTCATTCCCGACTGGCGCAAAGTCGCGTTTGATTCGCTGCACACCGAGGTTTTCATCGAGGGCAAATCGGTGGGTAGGGGCGGCGCGATGTCGCTGCCCGGAGGCCCGCTCGCAGGCCTTGCATTCGCGTTGTCACGCTGTGCACGTCGCGGACTGCCGATGAAGTCAGGTTATGTGGTGTCCACGGGCGCGACGACGGGTGTGCATAACATTCGTATCGGACAGGAGTCGCGCGTGGTGTTTGCGGGATGCGGCGAGCTGCTGTGCCGGGCTGTTCCCGCGCAAAAAGCACCTTCCGCGCAGAAGGCCTTGCGCACTTAGGGGCGGTCTCTGTCGGCGCTGTTGGGGCCAGGGCTGGGCTTGCGGCCGGGTAGCTGGGAATAAACGTCTCCACTCGCTAGTCTTAGCTTCTGGAACGCGAGTGAGGCGCTGTGTGCGCCGGACGGTGCCAGTTTGGGGCAGGGATTCGAGGACCTTTTCCTTCCGTATCTGGACGCGGCTTACAGTCTCGCGCGCTTTCTGGCGCGCGACCCTGTCGCTGCGGACGATATCGTGCAGGAGTCATTTCTACGGGCGTTCCGTTCCTTCGGGACCTACCGCGGTGGCGATGCAAAATCGTGGTTGCTGGCCATTGTCCGCAACTGTTCATTTGACTGGTCCAAGTCGAGCCGCCGCGCTGCGGGATTGCCTGTCGGCCCCGACGCGACCGGTGCTGGTGCAAAGGAGCCCTCGTTGTCGGCGCGTGTGAGTGACAACTCAGTCGGAGAATCGTTGGAGAGGTGGATTCCCAATCCTGACGAGCTGGGTGATTGCACCCAGGACGGACCGGAGACTGCCGTGTTACGCCAAAGCGAGATCGAAGAGGTGCGGGCGATGATTCGCCGGCTGCCCGAGCCGTTTCGCGAAACGTTGGTGCTGCGCGAGCTGGAAGAGTTGTCATACAAGCAGATTGCCGAAGTCACAGGGGTTCCGGTGGGAACGGTCATGTCACGGCTCGCGCGTGCACGGCAGATGCTGGGCGTCGAGCTGGAGCAAACGCGATGAGCGCTTGTGCCGACAAAGAGCTGCTGCTGCACGGGTTGCTCGACGGTGAGCTCGATGCGGCTAACACACTGACCTGCGAGGCACATTTGCAGGAGTGCGCGGGGTGTGCGGCTGAGTTTGCGCGGCTGCAGGCACTTCGCTCCCGGTTGCGAACACCTGGCGTTGCGTTTGAAGCACCGGCGGCATTGCGGGCACGGATTACGGCTGCACTGGGCGCCGCCGCGGGCACAGTGAGATCTCCGGCGGATGCGGGCGTTGATGTTGGCGCAAGCGCTGGCGTTGGCGGATTGGGGCCGGTGACTCAACACGCCGACGCGTTGGCGACCGGCGCTCATCATCCGGCGGAAGATATTGGTTCAAGCCGCCGTGCGGACGTTGTCGATATCGGGGCGGCCACCCGTTTGGGTGGGACAGGGCGTCAGCAGCGGCGGTGGGTTGCCTGGGGCTGGGGCGGTTCCGTAGCAGCACTCGCCGCCTCGTTGGCGTTTGTCCTCTTTATTCACCTGCCGCAGGTGAATGTATCGGACGAGTTGGTGGCGAGCCACGTGCGCTCGCTGCTGGCGACTCACCTGGTTGACGTACAAACGTCAGACCGTCATGTGGTCAAGCCGTGGTTCGCGGGCAAAGTGGACTTCTCGCCCCCTGTGCTCGAGCTTGCCGACCGCGGATTTCCGCTGGTGGGCGGCCGCCTGGACTACATTCATGAACGGGTAGTTGCGGCCATCGTATACAAACGACGACAACACATCATCAACGTGTTTGTGTGGCCGGCCGGCAGCCGGGAGGCGGTTCCGGTGGCCGAGCGCCACGATGGCTACAACGTTCTGGGTTGGACTCAGCGTGGACTCGAGTTCTATGCGGTTTCCGACGTCGATGCCGCCGACCTGCGGCAGTTGCAGGCCGCATTCACCGAACAGACGGCCCAGTAGCCTCAGCTAAGGCTCGCAGCCCGACAGCCTCGCAGCCGACAACCTCGCGGCTTCAGAGCCTCGAGCTCACATTGTCACCGCCTCACCGCCTCGCGGTCTCACGATCTGACGGTCTGCAACCCATACGCGCCGGTCGGTAACCCGACAGCACTCGCCGCGCCGACGCTGAACGACGCCCGTCATATGTTGCCAAGGCCGGCCGTCTGTTGCCAACCCGGCCCACTGGCGCCAACCGACGCGCGGCAACACCCGCCAACATCACCACAAACACAAACCAATACAACATGTCAATCCACCATGTTGGGCGCGCGCGCGGCGCGGCGAGCCGTTATCATCCTGAAGATGCCCTGATTGGGTATTAACGGAGAATTGACTAATGGCAAAGCGTCCTTCGAATGACGGTGCGGGCTGGAGCGCCGCCGAACTGCGTACACTGAAGCAACTCGCCAAGGCGGGAACTCCCACCAGCCAGGTTGCCAAGGAGCTCGGCCGTACGGCCGCTGCGGTTCAGCAGAAGGCAATGCGGGCTGGAATTTCCTTCCGTGCAGCGAAGAAGTCCGCTGCTCGCAAGAAGAAGTAAGCCTGGATTTGCGATGCCGGGCACTCGTTGCCCGGCGTCATGCAGCCGATCGTGCGCGCTCGAGTAATTCAGCTCGCGCGCTGGCTGCCAGTCATAGGTTTTCTCGAGATACGTGATCCCCGGCTCACAGGCCGTAAGGATCACGCGCAGTGTTGACCCGACGTGTTGAAATCAGCGCGCGTCGGCGAAGAAGCGGTTGCGCACGACGACTGCGAGATGGCCGATGAGCAGGGCTGCGGTCGCGAACAACTGCGTTACAACAATAAAGTACACGATCAAATCCTCTGGATGTTTCAGGCGCGCGCAGTTTACGTATCGCGGCTAACACCACGATGATTCACCTCACGTTTCTGACGAGGAAACCGCCCTTCGGGCGGACGGTGTCGTTGAATCGCGACGTTGAGTAGCGTTATTGCGCCGCGTCACCGCGACGTGAGTCCGGATCGAATCGCGAAGCACTGCAAATCGTCAGCAAAATGCACCGCTCCACCATACGATGAGCGGATCGCCGCCAGCGTCTCAGTTTCGTGCCCGAGAGTCCGCAGCATCCGATGCGACAGTACGAGATGCTTCACCTCGGCAGTTGCGGCAATCTTCCCAATCACTCCCGGAGGCATGTGCAGGTCGCGCCAGACGCCGGTAGCACCTTCGGGCACCGCGTTGTGGGCGACAAACAGATCGACGTTTCGGGCGATCTGTTCCAGGTTGCCGTTATTGCCGTCGGTGTCGCCGCTGAAGGCGATGCTGGCGTGATCCAGCTCCACCCGATACGCGATTGCCGGAACGCCACCGTGCACGACGCGCGTCGCAAAAACTCGGATGCCGCCTGCATCGTGGATTTTGCGAACTTCGTGTGGACCGGGTGCCACGTTGTGGGCTTCGAGCAGGTACGCGTCGGTTCCGGTCGCACCGGGGGTGACATAGTCACTGAGGTACCGGTACGCACCGTTGCCGGCGCCGAACTGATCCTGGACGAAGCGAGTGGTTGACGGAAAGCTTTCATTGCCTTCCGGGCCGAAGAGCGGCAGAGGGCGCTTGCGTTCCTCGAAATACGACGACTTGACCAGTGCGGTGAGGTCGGCAGTGTGATCGATGTGGAGATGTGTGAACAGGATGACATCTAGATCTGACATCGTCGCGCCGCTTTCGCCGAAGCGCAGTGCCGAGCCGCCGCCGCTGTCAACGAGCACTCGCGGTACGCCGTTGCGCCAGATCAGATAGCTGGCGGACGCGCGCTTGTCCTGCAGTTCCGGTCCGCCGGAGCCGAGAACCTGCAGTGCCACGCCGGTCGGACCGCAGTCCGCACGACGCGCATCAGCCGAAGCGGACGCAGCAGCGCCCAGGCAACCCACTGCAACCACCATCTGCTGGATACATTTCGGAATTCGCAAAATCGGTGCCTCCAGTTGAGTGGACACTGTACGCTCAACCGTGGAGAAGAGGCGTTTGAGCAGGAGAGGTGAGCATGAGTGAATGGAATTTGCCCTGGCAGGGCGGGTGCCGCTGCAACCAGGTGCGCTTTGAGATAAAGCTGCCGCCGCTGCTGACAATGGCGTGTCATTGCACTGGTTGCCAACGCATGAGCGCTAGCGCGTTCTCGCTGAGTGTGGCGATCCCGACCGCTGGTTTCGGTGTCACGACTGGCGAGCCGGTTATCGGCGGCTTGCACGGCAATCCCCGCCATTTCTTTTGTCCGCACTGTCTGACGTGGATGTTCACGCGCCCTGACGGCCTGGACTTCGTGAACGTGCGCGCCACACTTCTGGATAACTCGCGTTGGGTTACGCCCTTTATTGAGACCTATACGAGCGAGAAGCTGCCCTGGGCCGGCACGCCGGCCGTGCACAAGTATGACGCTTTTCCGCCTCCCCAGGACTACGGCCGCTTGATCGCCGAGTTTGCAGCGAGCTCACCCCGGCCCGGGTGAGCGACTTGCATTGCTCTGATTTCAAACACCGTGAACAGCGCAACACTGTGGGGCTCATGGCTGTTGCGGACGGCTTTCGGGTTTATCAGGTCCGCGAGCAAGCCCCTGGCGACCTGTGAACACAGTGCTCCCGTCACATCTTTGATGACTATCGCGACGTATGATGCAGCGGTGACCATAGCGAAGCCATTTCACACCGATAGTCTCGCGAATTCGCCCTACGCTCGGGAGTTGCAGGGCGGTGTGAGTCATTTACGCTTCGCGGAGCCATTGGAGACGCAATACATCCAGGAGCGCCTGTCCGATAGCCGGGTGCTGATTCGCCTTGCCTGCATGCTGTCGGCGCTGATTGCTTTCCTGCGTGCCGCCGAGAAGGTGTTTGCGGGTACCGGGGATCTGTGGTCGCTGACCGACCTGGGATTTGTGACAGTGATCTCAATCGCATTGGCGGGGCTTGCCTGGGGCCCTCAATACCAACGGGTGTACATGTCGTGGGCTCGTATTCTTGTGCCGGCCCGGAACTCGGTTGTGGCGTTTCAAGTGGCCGCGGCCGCCGCTCACGGGCAGCTCGAGATGCTCATGGTGTTGCCGATCATGCTGTTCGGCCCGTTCTTTTTCCTTGGCTTGCGGTACCGGGCGGCCCTGGTCTGCAGCGTTCTGACGGTGCTTGCCTATGTGATTTCAGCCTCTGCCTGGAACATGCCCCTGTCAGTCGCAACTCGCTCGTACGCCTTCCTGTTGATCGGGCTCATCGCCTTCATGGTGGCCGGCCGGCATCTCGAGAAAAGCTCCCGTCTGGCGTTTCTCAAAGGCCGGCTCATTGCGACTCTGGCCCAACATGACAGTTTGACCGGTGCGAAGAATCGCAGGGTGTTCGACGAGCACCTGTCTTCCCTGTGGCGGCGTGCGGCTGAGGAGCATCGGGGCATCGCCGTCCTGTTGATCGATATCGACTACTTCAAAGTCTACAACGATTGCTACGGACACCAGGCGGGTGACCGGACGTTGCGCCAGGTCGCCCATGCAATCGGCAGTTTGGTTTGCAGTCCCACGGACGTACTCGCTCGCTACGGTGGCGAGGAATTCGCCGCGGTCCTCTACGATGCCGACATCAGGGACGCCAGGCAGATGGCGGAGAAAATGCGGTCCGCGGTCGCTGAATTAAACATCAATCATCACGGCTCCGGTGTCGAGCGGTTCGTGACCATCAGCGTGGGAGTCGCTGCGGTCTGTCCCAACCTGAGTCGCAGCCCGGGCGGGGCGCTGCAACTTGCCGATGAAGCGCTGTATGAGGCAAAGGTGAGCGGGCGCAATCGTGTCGAGATCAGGGATGAAAGAGAGCACGACATGGTGGTGACCGGGGTATTTGGCGGCTGCCCGCAGCCACGCAGCGCAAGAGCGTAACCAGGCCGGACCACGGGTTGCGTCCCATGGTCCAACCCGGTGGAAGTCTACTTGCTCACGGCCGCCAGTGCATTGACCTGGCCGTGACCATTGAACGAGTTGTAGCCCGGTCCACCGTCGCAAACCTGCGGGGCCCCGTTGGACACAGACGGGAAGAATGCATAGATGGACACGTCCGCGGGGCAAGGCTGCGGATCGGCGGTGTTACTCACTTTAGCCGCAATCGCCCCCGGCGAAGTTACTCCAGTGCTAGCTATCAGTGCAGCAACTCCGGCGACATGCGGTGAAGCCATCGAAGTACCCTGCAGGTAGCAATAAGTCGCGGCGCCATCGAAGACCTTACGGGCGCAGCCGCCGATCAATGCCGCCGGATACGTGGACAAGACACGACCATTGGGTGCCGCGGCGGTCAGTTGCAAAATCGAGTCTCCGCCCGGCGCGATTACCTGAACGCTGCCTACGCCATAGCTGGAATAGAAGGACTTCAGCATCTTGTTGCCGTTTGCGGTTACACCGATCACG
Source organism: Pseudomonadota bacterium (assembly GCA_018241505.1). GTDB lineage: Bacteria > Pseudomonadota > Gammaproteobacteria > Steroidobacterales > Steroidobacteraceae > 13-2-20CM-66-19. The sequence goes on from JAFEDS010000004.1 coordinate 159,547, forward strand.
CCGGAAATCTCGGTCGGAACGACTGCGCAGGCGTTCGTAATCTCTCGAGTGATGGGAGTGGAGTTGTCTGGACTGGTTACATCCTGAGTTGGATGGGCGAGGTCATCGGCCTCGTTGCCTTCGGCTGCGACAACCACCGTCCCGTTTTGCATGGCGTAGCGGATTGCCCGGCGCTCTGCTTCCCAAAGCGCGCGTTGCCCGGCATCGTTACGGCAGTTGAACAGCCACGGATCCGCGAAGTAGCTGTTGTTGGTTACCTGGATGTGATGGGAGCCCGCCCACATGAATGCGCAGACGACCGCCTCAGGAAAGAAGAAACCATCGGCATTCCCGGCTTTGATTGCGGCGATGCGCACGTTAGGCGCTATGCCAACGATGCCGATACCGTTCCGCGCCGCGGCGATGGTGCCCGCAGTGTGGGTTCCGTGACCGTTGTCATCGTTCCAGGCAGCAGGGTCCTGGTTTGGAACACCACCGAGACACGACACGCTGTTGGCAAAGTCAACGTTTGGAGCCAGATCCGGATGCGTGTAGTCGAGTCCAGTGTCGATATCGCCAACCAGGACCGATGGGCTGCCACCGTTGACGGCGCGCGCCTGCGGTGCGGAAATCTGCGCCATGTCCCACTGCAAGGCCGACAGATTGTCGTCGCCAGCCGCGGGAGCACCCGCTATCGGATCCGCCGCCGATGCATCCAACGCCGCCGCGATCGCCAGACCGCCGCCGTCTACTTTCATACCCAGTCCGGAAGTCGCCGCGGCTCCCTGAACGTCCGCGAGCTTGCGGGCCTTGACGGCGAAATTCGCATCGCTCGACTGCGCAATCGCCACGCCGATCTCGCGATAGCTCCATACCAGCTTCCCGCCGGCTGCACTCAACGCCGCAGCCGCACTGCTGGGTACCGAGTTGCTCTTGTATAGAAGAATGTATGTGTCCTGACCCGCGCTTGCCGGCGCGGATATCAGCAATGAGAAGCAGGTGGCTAACGAAACGATTAGCAGACACGCCGGTTCAGACAGCTTGTTCATGTCCATCCCCTTTTGGAGCGCGTTATTGATGTGATTTCTAGGAACAAACAGCGTCAATGCAACCGGGCGGTGCTCACGGCCCACTTTGTTCCCCTGATGCTGGCGACCATACGCCTCATTGCCGCCAGTGGGCAAATTTGTTCCACTGGCGGCGCTCCGCGCCACCGCAGCTTCGAATCCGTGTTGGATCGCGGAATTGGGGGGCGTCCCGAGGCCGGGAGGGGGGATCCTCGGCTGGGTGAATCAGCTCGCGTGAGCCTGTATGCTCCCGCCGCGCTTTTTGGAAACTCCGTCAGCTATATCCGTATGATTCCCGTCCGAAGTGTCCTGGAAATTGAAGTGCAAGGCCTAACTGCTTGTTTTTATTGGCGCTCCCGACCGGATTCGAACCGGTGTACTAGCCTTGAGAGGGCTATGTCCTGGGCCTCTAGACGACGGGAGCGGAAATGCAGGGCTCTTGCAAGAGCGCGGTATTATAGGGATCCCAGTCGATTGCTCAAGCTGAAAGCCTCTCCTTGAACGCGTCCTCCGCGTCCGTAGTGACGCCCACCTCAACGCCCCGAGTCATTACGCGATCTGAGCACATCATTTCGCGGCAGCACATTTCGCCCAACGCCTTGCGTGTCCTCTACCGCCTGCGCGACGCCGGATTCATGGCATTCCTCGTTGGCGGTTGCGTACGTGATCTCTTGATCGGCATCGAGCCCAAGGATTTCGACGTAGCCACGGATGCGCTCCCCGAGCAGGTGCGCAAGCTTTTCCGCAACTGCCGCCTCGTCGGCCGACGCTTCCGGCTGGCCCATGTGTTTTTCGGGCGCGAAATCATCGAGGTCGCGACGTTCCGAGCGGCAACGGCGCCGTCGCCGGGTGAGGAACCGCTGGGTGAGGCCGAAGTGGCAGTGGCGGAGGCTGCGTTGCGGGATATCGACGCCGCGCCCGGCGAGTTGAGCGGCGCGGACTCGAACGATGATCTGCTGGATGACGCCGACTCGGACGAGGGCGATGATCCATTGAGCGAGGCCGATTCGGAGGCCGTCGCCGGTGCGGGCATGGGTGAAGACACTTTGCGTATACGAGCCGCCCCGGTGGCCGTTGACGACCCATTTGATGACGATGACGCAACGGCCGAGGTTCAGGCGTTCGCAGAAGCCGATGCGCAGATCACAGGTGCCGTCAGGCGCGGCGAAGCGGGCGATGATGTCGACGACGAGGACGACGAGTTGGGGGACGACGCCGGTAACCCTCAGCCTGTAGTTGTGCCGCGCCGTGCTCGACGGTACGAGCAACGCTCCGCCATGGCGAATGGCGATGAAAGCGCGGCTGACCTGGACGTCGATCCGAACGCTGAGCGTATGTTCGACGAGACCGGGCGGATTCTGCGCGACAACGTGTACGGCACGATTGACGCGGATGTTTGGCGTCGCGATCTCACGGCAAATGCTCTTTATTACAACATCGCCGACTTTTCCATCTGGGACTATGTCGGGGGCTTCGAGGACATTGCGACCCGCAAGCTCAAGTTGATTGGTGACCCTGAGACGCGGTTCCGCGAGGATCCGGTCCGGATGCTGCGTGCGGCCCGATTCGAGGCCAAGCTGGGATTTGAGATCGATCCCACCACATCCGAGCCGATTGCGCGTCTGAAGGCGCTCATGGGCGGCGTTCCGCCCGCCCGGTTGTTTGATGAAACTCTGAAACTGTTTCTGACCGGGCATGGCCGCAAGAGCTTCGAGGTCTTGCGCAAGCGCGGGTTGCTGTCGGCCCTGCTGCCGACGGTGGATGATTATTTCAACAGGCATCCGGGCAGCCTCGTTGAGCAGCTCGTCATGCGCGGCCTGGAAAATACGGATGCCCGCGTGATGGCGGACCGACCGGTTACACCGACCTTTCTGTTTGCACTGCTGCTGTACGGACCGATTGCCACGATCATCGAGTCCACGCCGCCGGAACGCTGGCATGAGCTGTCGACCATCCTCGATGCCTGCGACCGTGCGGCCAGACAGGTTCAATCTCACATCACCCTTCCGAAGAGATTCTCTTTGGGGATGCGTGAAATGTTCGCTCTGCAACCGCGCCTGGAGCATCCGCGTGGGCGGCGGGCACTGCGAGTCCTCGAGCATCCGCGATTCCGGGCGGCATACGACCTGTTGCTGTTGCGAGCGGAGTTTGGAATGGCTCCCACTGAGATCACCGAGTGGTGGACCAAGGTGCAGGAAGTCTCCGCAGAAGAACGCGCCAGGATGGCGGATGCATTGACGGGCCAGTCGCTGCGGTCAGAAGGTGCGCCGCGCCGCGGTGGCCGCCGACGCCGCCGTCGCCGCGGTCCGTCGAATTCCGGCTGACCCCCGCACGTCTGTCTGCAGCTATGACAACAGCGTCCAGCGAGCCCGCACATAAGTTCATTGTGGTGGAAGGCCCCATCGGCGTGGGCAAGACCAGTCTTGCGCGACGTCTATGCACCAGCCTCAGTGCGGAAGCCGTGTTGGAGCAGGCGTCCGAAAATCCATTCTTGGAGCGCTTCTACCGCAATCCGCGTGCCGGTGCGCTGCCCACCCAGTTGTATTTTCTGTTTCAGCGTGCCCAGCAGCTTTCCGCTCTGAAGCAGCAGGACCTGTTTGCTCCGGTGCGGGTCGGCGACTACCTGCTGGACAAGGATCGGCTGTTTGCGCGAGTGACTCTCGATGATGCCGAGTACGCGCTGTACGAGCAGGTCTACACCAAGCTCGATATTCAAGCACCGAAGCCCGACCTGGTGGTGTACCTGCAGGCCCCGGTCGATGTCCTGCTCGAGCGAATCGGCAAACGCGGCATCGGCTACGAGCAGCACATCGAGCGGCAGTACCTGGAGCGCTTGAACGAAGCGTATGCGCGCTTCTTTCACGAGTTCGAAGCGGCGCCACTGCTCATTGTAAACGCGGCGGCCATTGATCCGATCAACAACCAGTCGGACTACGACGAGCTGCTGGCGGCGATTCAGCGGATGAAGCGCGGCCGCCTCTACTACAATCCGCTGCGCAGCCGCAGCCTCTGAAGCGGCCAAGGGGACTCATGTACACACACCTGCAACTTCGCGGTTCCGACCGGCCGCCGGTGACTTTGAGCACCCTCGCCAAAATGAAGGAAGACGGCCGGAAGATCGCCAGCCTGACCTGCTACGACGCCAGTTTTGCGGTGCTGCTGGATTCGGCTGACGTTGATGTTGTATTGGTCGGCGACTCGTTGGGGATGGTGATCCAGGGATATGACACGACGGTCCCCGTGACCATGAACGATGTCATCTATCACTGCCGCGCAGTTGCCCGCGGCTTGCATCGGCCCTTCCTGATGGCTGACCTGCCGTTCATGAGCTATCCATCGAAGGCGGAGGCCCTGAGCAACTCCGTGCGCCTGATGCAGGAAGGCGGCGCGAAAATGATCAAGTTGGAAAGCGGCGCCACGCAGATCGAGATTGTTGAGTTCCTCGCGGCACATGACATTGCCGTGTGCGCGCACCTGGGGCTGAAGCCTCAGTCGGTACACAAGACCGGTGGTTTCCGCGTGCAGGGACGCGCTGACGATGCGGCGGAGCTGATGATTGCCAACGCCAAGCGGCTCGAATCGGCCGGCGCCGACATTGTGCTGCTGGAGTGCATCCCGTCCGCGCTCGGCAAACAGATTACCGAGGAGCTGCATGTTCCCGTGATCGGCATTGGCGCGGGACCCGACACGGACGGCCAGATTCTCGTCCTCTATGACATTCTCGATATCACGACGGGACGCAAGCCGCGCTTTGTGCAGAACTTCATGCAGGGCGCGGGCAGCAACCAGGAAGCGCTTGCCAACTATGTGAAGGCGGTGAGAGAAGTTCGGTACCCGGCCGCCGAGCACGAGTTCTGATGGAGACTGTCACCACCATTGCGGCCGTTCATGCGCGCGTGCGCGCCTGGCACAAGGAAGGATTGCGGGTTGCATTCGTTCCCACAATGGGCAACCTGCATCCCGGCCACGTCAGTCTGATTGAAGCGGCCCGCCGCCACGGCGAGCGCTTCGTGGCCAGCATTTTCGTCAACCCGATGCAGTTCGGGCCGAACGAAGACTTCGCGCACTATCCGCGCACGCCGACACAGGATGAACGGATGTTGGCCGAAGCGGGCTGCAACCTGATGTTCATGCCGGATGTGGCTGAGATCTATCCGAATGGCGCCGAGCGGGCGACGCGCATCGATGTGCCGGGCCTGTCACGGATTCTGTGCGGCGAGTTCCGGCCCGGTCATTTCGAGGGCGTGGCGACGATTGTTGCCAAGTTGTTCCACATCGTCGAGCCCGATGTGGCCGTGTTTGGCGAGAAGGACTTCCAGCAGTTGACGGTGATCCGACGGATGGTGGCGGATTTGTGTATCCCCGTGCAGGTGATCGGGGCTCCGACGGTCAGGGATGCGGATGGGTTGGCGATGAGTTCCCGCAATCAATACCTGACGCCGCAAGAGCGCGCGCTTGCACCCCGTATCTACGAAATTCTGACGGCGACGGCGAAGCGGCTTCAGGCGGGCGACAACGAGTTCGCAAGCATGGAGCGTGCGGGCTGCCAGGCGCTGGAGGCGGCAGGATTCAAGCCGGACTATTTCGCAGTCAGGCAGGCGGTGGATTTGAGTGCGCCCAAGCCGGACACGAGTCACCTGGTGGTGTTGACCGCGGCGCGGTTGGGCAAGGCACGGTTGATAGACAACGTGCAGGTGAGGCGCTGAGGCGCCTCAGGCGCCATGGCGCGCCAACGCCCACTCCACGTGCTCCCTCACCAACGCCGACGAATCCTCGCACCGCGCACGCAGCGCAGCAATCACATCGGTTGAGGTCGGCGCGTTGCCCAACGCAACGGCAATATTCCGCGACCAGCGCTCATATCCGATCCGATAAATCGCCGATCCCCGCATCCGCTCGTCAAACTCCGCCTGCGTCCAGGCAAACAACTGCGTGAGCTGCGTTGCATCCAGCCGGTGGCGCACCTTGAAATCCGGATGCGCCGCCGCCTGGGCAAACTTGTTCCACGGGCACACGAGCTGACAATCATCACACCCATAGATCCGGTTGCCGAGCGCGGGACGCAGCTCGGGCGGAATCGCGCTTTTGTGCTCAATGGTGAGATAGGAAATACATCGCCGTGCATCCAACTGGTGGGGCGCGACAATCGCACCCGTTGGACACGCCGGAATGCACGCCGAGCAGGTGCCGCAATGCGCGGTCGCAGCTTCATCCACGGGCAAAGGCAGGTCGGTGAGGAGCTCCCCGATGAAAAACCACGAGCCGGCATCGCGGGCGATCAGGTTGGTGTGTTTGCCGATCCAACCGAGGCCCGCGTTGCGGGCAAAGGCTTTCTCCAGCACCGGCGCGCTGTCGACACAAACACGGTAACCGAACGGGCCGATGCGCCGGGCTGTTGCTTCCGCCAGGCGCGCGAGCGCTTGCCGCATGACCTTGTGATAGTCGCGTCCCAGCGCATACCGCGAGATGTATCCGAGGGTTGAGTCAGCCAGCACCGCTTCGGCATCCGCACTATCACCGGGCCAATAATCCATTCGCACGCTGAGCACACGTACAGTGCCCGGCGCCAGTTCCTGCGGGCGCGTCCGCATGGATCCATGCCGTTGCATGTATTCCATTTCGCCATGATAGCCGGCCGCGAGCCAACTCAGCAGGTGCCGTGCATCTTCGGGGATCTCGACACTGGCAACACCCAGTCGACTGAAGCCGAGGGCGCGGGCGCCCTCGATCAGCGACTGCTTTGTGGCGTAGAGGTCAAGAATTTCAAACTCCTTCATGGCGAAGCCGCCGCTGTCAGTATAATCACCCCATGGCGCTGCCGATTGCACTCTACTCAACGTCACAAGTTCGCGCGCTCGATGCTCATGCCATCGATGTGCAAGGCATTCCCGGCTACACGTTGATGAAACGTGCCGGCGAAGCCGCTCTCAGATATCTGCGTACGCGCTGGCCAATGGCTCATCGCATCGTGATTGTGTGCGGCGGAGGAAACAACGGCGGTGATGGCTATGTTTTGGGCCGTTTCGCCCAAGCCGCTGGGCTGACGGTCGCGGTGCTGTCGGCGGTGGCACCCGATGAGCTGAAGGGCGATGCGCGCCAGGCCTGCGATGACTTTCGCGGCAGCGGCGGACAGCTACGGCCTTTCTCTCAGGAACTGTTGCGCGAAGGCGAGGTGATTGTCGATGCGCTGCTGGGCACCGGCGTCAAGGGCGCTGCCCGGCCCGAAATTGCAAAAGTCATCACCCGGATCAACTCGGCGGGCAGGCCGATATTCGCGCTCGACGTACCGTCGGGCCTCGACAGTGACACGGGGGTGCCGCTCGGAGAAACCGTGCGCGCCGACTGCACTGTCACGTTTGTAGGACTGAAGACGGGTTTGTTCATCGGCGACGGTCCTGAGTTTGCCGGAACCGTGTTTTTCGATGATCTCGAAGTCGTGGCCCCTCAGGCCAAGGGTTTCGAGCCGCGGCTCGAGCGCATCATGGAGACGGAAATCCTCCAGGCGCTGCCGCGGCGCCGCCGCTCTTCCAACAAGGGCGACTTCGGCCGCGTGCTGATAGTCGGCAGCGGTCCCGGCTTTCCCGGTGCCGCGCGCCTGGCGGGTGAGGCGTGTTTGCGCGTCGGTGCCGGGTTGGTCACTGTTGCCGTTGCACCGGAAAACGTGGCGCCGATTTCCGCGGGCCGTCCGGAGTTAATCTGCCTGGCGTTGGTTCACCAGGGCGAGCTCGAGGACGCCATTGAGCGCGCCGATGTCATTGCCATCGGCCCCGGACTCGGACGCACTGATTGGGCGCGTAAAGCGCTCACGGCGGTACTGAATTCCCGCAAGCCGCTGGTGATCGATGCGGATGCACTGAATCTCGTGGCCGAAGCGGGCACCCGTGCTCGTGACAACTGGATATTGACGCCTCACCCGGGCGAGGCCGGGCGATTGCTGGGTATCAAGACGGATGATGTGCAGAACGACCGTCTTGCGGCCCTCGAACATTTGATTGAGCGTTATCACGGAACAATTGTGCTGAAGGGCGCGGGGACCTTGGTAGGTACGGCCAACCGGATTCCGGCACTCTGTGAGCGGGGCAACCCGGGCATGGCGACTGCTGGAACCGGAGATGTACTGACCGGCGCTGTTGCGGGAATCCTTGCCCAGTGCCCCGATACGTCATTAGCCGCCAGGGTTGGTGTATTTGTGCACGCGATGGCGGGCGATGCTGCAGCGCGGGGCGGTGAGCGGGGATTGCTCGCGAGTGACCTCACGCGTGAGTTACACAACTGCGTAAACCGTTAGCCTGGCTGGCAAAAACCGCTGACGATACTGAGGCCTTGGGTGCACGGCTCGCAGCAGCGAGGCCCCCAGGCAATGCCCTTGGAATTATTTACCTCACGGGCGACCTCGGCGCAGGCAAGACGACTTTCGCTCGCGGTTTCCTGAACGGGTGCGGAGTGAGCGGCCCGGTCAAGAGCCCGACCTACACTTTGGTCGAAATGTATGAAACCCCCGCTGTGTCCGTCATACACCTCGACCTGTATCGAATGCTCGATCCCGAAGAGCTCGACCCGCTGGGGCTGCGGGAGCTCGCGCGGCCTGGTTACCTTTGGCTGGTTGAATGGCCGGAGCAGGGAACCGGCCGGTTGCCGCCGCCGGATCTGGTGGTGAGTCTGTCCGGCGGTTTGACTGGGCACGACATCAATGTGATCGGGGCATCCGCGTTGGGTGAATCATGGCTGTCTGGAGTTGAAAACCAACCGTCCGGAACGTAGATTACGATACAGCTTATTTCCTGAACCTCATGATAAAGAAGGCGTTTCAAGTCACGAGCCTCGGGGTGCTCCTGGCTTCCAGCAGTGCCGCGATGGCCGCAAGCGCCGAGCTCCGGGAGGCTCGCCTCACGGCAACGGGGACATCTGCCCAATTGACCCTGGATGTGGCGGGCACCACGAACCAGAAGGTTTTCACGCTGGATAAGCCACGCCGAGTGGTAATTGACCTCCCACGGACGAGCATCGCCCGTGGGTTCCGTACACCTGAGGGAGAAGGGGTCGTCTCCGATATCCGGACGGGGCACCAGCTCGGCGGTACGCTTCGAATCGTTGTACGACTGAAAGCGCCAGCTCCCGCACGAAGTACATGGATGCCCGAAACCCGTCCGGGCCGACGCCAGTTGATCATCAATTTCGGCGACGCTGCTCCGGAAGCCGATACAACTCCGCGGGTAGTACGCGCACCGCACGCGCCCGCCGACTCGGACCGCGATGTCGTCATAGCAGTGGACGCGGGTCACGGCGGACAGGACCCCGGAGCTACAGGCCCGGGTGGGACGCACGAGAAAGATGTGGTGCTTCCTATCGCTCGATCGCTCGCCGAACGGATCAACAGAGAGCCGGGCATGCGGGCGGTATTAACGCGCAATCGGGATGAATTTCTGGTGTTGCGCGATCGAATCCGCCGGGCGCGCGTCGCGAAGGCCGACATGTTCATCTCGGTCCATGCCGACTCAATCGCGAACCATGATGTAACAGGCGCTTCGGTGTATGTGTTGTCCGAGCGGGGTGCTACGAACGAAGCGGCGCGGTGGCTGGCCGAACGTGAAAACGCGGCGGACCTCATGGGTGGCGTGTCGTTGGACGACAAGGACAACACGCTGGCGTCTGTGCTGCTGGATCTGTCCAACTCGGCGAATATCAGCGCGAGCATGACGGCCGCGCAGCGTGTGCTGACAGCACTTGATAATGTCGGGCAGGTTCGCAAGTCGCAGGTTCAACAGGCGGGATTCGTCGTGCTGAAGTCGCCGGATATTCCGTCGATGCTGGTGGAGACCGCGTATATCTCCAATCGGAGCGAAGAGACGCGGCTGAAGAGCCCGAGATATCAAGGCAATCTGGCAGACGCCATTTTTACCGGCGTCCGCAGCTACTTCGAGCAGAACCCGCCGGTGGGCACGCGCTTCGCTCAGGCCCGACGTGCCACCATCGCCAGCGTCGAAACCGCCACCGCCGATACGCACTGACTGATTTTATTGGCGCGACACTGGCCGCGCGGAGCCCAGGTTCTCTTCCGCCAGCAAAAAGCGCGGTTTTTGCTGGCTGCGTTCGTGCAAGGCGCCTGCGTCGCGTTGGGCCGCGCGGACCGGTCCACTACTGCCTAGCTTCCAGCCGCGCCGCACGTCCACCCCCGGAACCGTTAGACTTCCGCTCCGTCGCCAGCCGGGCGACCGTCCTGGACCCCTATGCCCATCCGTGTCCTCCCCAACGAGCTCGTTGACCAGATTGCCGCAGGCGAGGTCATCGAGCGCGCGGCTTCGGTGGTGAAAGAGCTCGTTGAGAACAGCTTGGACGCCGGCTCCCATCGCATCGAGATCGATATTGAGCGCGGCGGCGTTGGATTGATACGGGTGCGCGATGACGGTGGCGGAATTTCTGCGGAAGAGCTGCCCATTGCCATATCCCGTCACGCCACGAGCAAGATCGCGTCCTTGGACGACCTCGAAGCGATCACGACGCTCGGCTTCCGTGGTGAAGCTCTACCTTCAATAGGATCGGTTTCACGTTTGCGCGTGGCGTCTCATCCAACAGGAGCGCCTCACGCTTCTGAGATCCACGTCGATGGTGGCGCCGTAAAGGAAGTTCGGCCGTGTGCCCACCCGAACGGTACGACAATTGAAGTACGAGATTTGTTTTTCAACGTGCCGGCGCGACGGAAGTTCGTGCGCAGTGACGCGACGGAACTGGGCCACATCGCGCGCCTGGCCGAGCGGATCGCACTGTCCCGTTTCGACGTCGGCTTTCGACTTCGCAGCGGCGAGCGTGTGTTGCTCGATGTGCAGGCAGCAAAGGAGGGCATCGACGAAGGCCGATTGGGGCAGATACTCGGTAAGGACTTTCTCGTGCGCTCGGTGCCGATAGAGCATCACGCGGGACCGGTTGAGATTGCCGGTTGGGTGGGCCTGCCCACGGCGTCACGGGGACAACCGGATCAACAGTTCTGGTTCGTCAACGGCCGTGCCGTACGCGACAAACTGTTGATGAATGCCGTCCGTGTTGCCTACCGCGACGTGCTGTATGGCGGCCGGCATCCTGCGTATGTCCTGTATTTGACAATCGATCCGAAACTGGTGGATGTGAACGCGCATCCTCAAAAGCTGGAAGTGCGGTTCAGGGACAGTCGCCAGATACATGAGTTTGTGTTCCGGGCAATCGAGCGTGTGTTGGCCAACACGAAGCCGGATGCCGCGGCCACGCCCGCCGCCGTCGCGGGTTTTGTCTCGGGCGGACAAAATGGTAGCGGCAAATATGGTGGCGGCAGCCAGTACGGCGGTGGGGCCAGCGGTTACAACAGCGGCGTTGCCTCGGGCGGCCAATACAGCGCCCCGCTTCCGTTCTACCAGGCGTCACGCGATCCCTGGGCCGTTGAAACCGCCGTGCGTAATGCCGCCGTGTCGGAACCGGGAACGGCTTTCGACAACCTGTCCAACCGAGCCCAAAGTCCAGGTTCGGGTGATCATCCGTTGGGCGTGGCGTTAGCCCAACTCCACGGCATCTACATTCTGTCGCAAACCCGTGATGGGTTGGTTCTAGTCGACATGCACGCGGGCCATGAGCGCGTCCTCTACGAGCAGCTCAAAGCCGCCCACGCGGCGTCGGCGCCAGCGTCTCAGCAATTGCTGGAGCCCATTGTCGTGGAGCTGAAACCTCACGAGCTGGAAGCCATTCTCGAAAGCCGGGACGACTGGGAGAAGGCGGGTTTTGAGCTGGACGCGCTGGGGTCCACGCGCCTGGCGCTACGGCGGGTGCCGGCGCTCCTGACGGGACAGAACGTCGGAGAGATCGTTACTTCAGTCGTTCGAGATATGGAAACTGATGTGCACGGCCACCATCTGGATGGCGCGGCGGACAAGTTCCTGGGGACGTTGGCGTGCCGGACGGCGATTCATGCGCATCGCCGGCTCACCGTCCCTGAGATGAATTCGCTTTTGCGACAGATGGAATCTACGGACAGGGCTAATCAGTGCAATCACGGTAGACCGACTTGGACCCGATTATCGTTACCCGAGCTAGACCAGCTATTTCTGCGGGGCCGTTGATGTCCGTCCCCGGCGGGCGGCCCGGGCAAGGCGAAAAACTGCCGGTTTTTGTCCTGACAGGACCCACGGGAGCCGGCAAGAGCGGGTGGGCCGAACGCCTCGCGGAAAGTGCTCCGGTCGAGATCGTCAGCGTGGACTCGGCTCTCGTCTACCGCGGAATGGACATTGGCAGCGCCAAGCCCGATCGCCAACTACGGCGCAGGTTGCCGCACCATCTCATTGATATCTGTGAGCCCACGGAGAGCTACTCGGCCGGCCGGTTCGTTGCGGACGCCACGGCGGCGATCGAGGCGGTCCACGCGCGCAGCAAGGTGCCGCTGCTCGTTGGCGGCACGATGCTCTATTTGCGTGCACTACTCCACGGCCTGGCGCAGTTGCCGGAAGCTTCGCCGGACATACGTCGCGAGATCGACGAGCGTGCGGCCCGCGAGGGTTGGTCATCCCTCCACGCGGAGCTGGCGCGGCTGGACCCCGCGGCGGCGGCCCGGATCAGCCGTGCGGATCCGCAGCGGATTCAGAGAGCACTCGAAGTTTGTTACATGACCGGCCGTCCCATTTCGGAGTTGCAGCGTGACACTGTCAGCCCGTTGAAAGGTTGTCCGGTGCATTCCTGGGCGTTGTCACCTGAGCGGTCCGTGTTGCACCAGCGCCTGGAAACCCGCTTTCACAGCATGCTGACAGCAGGATTCCTGGATGAGGTGCGGTCGTTGCGCGCGCGAGGTGACCTTAACGCACGATATTCCTCCATGCGCGCCGTCGGATACCGACAGCTCTGGGGACACCTGGAGGGTGAGTATGATCTGGCGGAAGCCACGCGCCGCGCCATTATCGCAACGCGCCAGCTTGCCAAACGACAGCTCACGTGGCTGCGTTCTGAACGGTCGCTCGAGTGGCTCGATCCGGACATATCATCGTCACAAGCGTCGTGGAATCGCGACGTGAGTCAGAACCTTCGAGAGCTTGGGCTTTGAAGGAAACCGCATGTTAAGATGCGCGTACGGTCCCTCGCTGACCGCGAGGGCACGGAGTTTGCTGAATCGCGGGACAGGGAAGTTCGCTTGCGATTCTTTTTCGAACAATTAGAAGCTGTGTGTGGAAAACAAGGAGAACCCGATGGCCAAAGGCCAATCGTTGCAAGACCCCTTTCTGAATGCATTACGCAAGGAGCGGGTCCCCGTCTCGATCTATCTCGTCAACGGCATCAAGTTGCAGGGCCAGATCGACTCGTTCGATCAATTTGTCGTCCTGTTGAAAAACAGCGTCAGTCAGATGGTCTACAAGCACGCCATCTCAACGGTCGTTCCGGCCCGCAATGTGCGGCTGGCGTCCGAGGAAGGTGGCGCCGTGCCGGAGACGACCCCCGCCGAATGAGCCTCGATCGTAGTCGGACCGCCAGCCCGTGAAGAGCTTCGAGCGCCCCCGCACGGGTGAGCGCGCGGTGCTCGTGCGCCTCGGGCTGGGAACACCGGTCGACTCTGAAGACCTGCAGGAATTCCGGGCGCTCGCAACTTCCGCGGGCGCCATTCCCGTTGCCACCGTAACAGGCCGCCGCGATCGTCCCGATCCGCGGTACTTCATGGGTAGCGGCAAGGCTGAGGAGTTGCGTGCGGCCGCGGAAGTCCACGAGGCAGAAGTTGTACTCGTGGATCACGCGTTGTCGCCGAGTCAGGAACGCAACCTGGAGAAGTTGGTCGGGCGGCGCGTACTGGATCGCAACGGCCTGATACTCGATATTTTCGCGCAGCGTGCGCGCAGCTTCGAAGGCAAATTGCAAGTCGAGCTCGCGCAACTGAAGCACATCAGCACGCGCCTGGTGCGCGGCTGGACCCACCTGGAGCGGCAAAAAGGCGGTATCGGCATGCGCGGGCCCGGCGAAACGCAGCTCGAGACCGACCGGCGCCTCATCGGCCAGCGCGTCAAGGTGCTGACCAAACGCCTCGAGAAGATCACCCGGCAACGGGACACCGGCCGCCAGGCGCGCGCCGAGATCCCCGTGCCGTCACTGGCGCTCGTGGGTTATACCAACGCCGGCAAGTCCACCTTGTTTCGTTCCTGGACGGGTGCCGATGCGTATGTCGCCGACCAGTTGTTTGCGACGCTCGATCCGACCGTGCGCCGTATAACATTGCCCGGTGGAACGCTGGTGGTGGCGGCGGACACTGTTGGTTTCATTCGCGAGCTGCCGCACGAGTTGGTCGCTGCGTTTCAATCAACACTCACGGAAGCCCGTGAGGCAACCTTGCTGCTGCATGTCATCGATGCGAGCGACGCGCGCCGCGACGAGCACATTGCACAAGTGGATGCCGTGCTCGCACAGATCGGCGCCGAGCGCATTCCGCAAATCCTCGTCTACAACAAGATCGATCGCCTCGAAGCGCAGCCGCGCATCGACCGCAATGCCAACGGCCAGGCGGGGGCGGTGTGGATTTCGGCCGAGCGGCGCCTGGGTCTCGACCTCCTGGCGGACGCGGTCGCCGAGCGGCTCACGCGTTTTGCCCGCAAAGCCCGGATCCGGATTCAGCCGAGCGCGGGAGCCGTGCGCTCCCGGCTCTATGCCGCCAAGGCCGTTCGCGAGGAGAAAGCGGCGGATGATGGTTCGATCGAGCTGGTAGTCGAGCTGCCGGACGTGGAGCTGATCGCCCTGGCGCGTGCGCCGGGGGTGCAAATCCTGCAAGCGCCGGAAGATGCGCCTTGTGCCCCCGGGACGCCGTACCTACAATCGACGCCCGTTTCGGGGCCGAAGCACGCCTCATGAGCAATTTCATCTAATGGCGTGGAATCAACCAGGTCAGAATAATCCTTGGGGCCGCCGCCCCGGCGGTCAGGGCAACGGTCCGGACCTCGATGAGCGGGTAAAAAGCTGGCAGCGCCGCCTGGAATCGCTGTTCCGGCCCGGTGGCGGGCGCGGCGGTGAGGGCCGCTCGGTCTTCATTCTAGTCGGCGTCGTGGCGCTGGCGCTCTGGCTGGCCAGTGGCATATTTCAGATCAAGGCGGCCGAGCAGGGCGTGATCCTGCGATTCGGCAAGCTCGTGGACATCCGCCAGCAGGGCGCCGGCTGGCGCTGGCCCTGGCCGATTGAGCAGCTAGTCAAGGTCAATGTCGCCAGCATCCAGTCGAGCGAATACAAGTCCAAGGTCCTCACCTCGGATGTGAACCTCGTGGAGCTGCGGTTCGCTGTCCAATACCAGCTCACCGACCCCCAGAAGGTGCTGTTCCAGGTGAAGGACCCCGAAGCGACGCTGAGTGAAGTCAGCGAAATGGCCATCCGCGAGGTGGTGGGGCGCAGCGAGCTGGACAACGTGCTCGTCGGCAAGACCCGCCCGGAAATCACGCGGCGCACGAAAGAGCTCATCCAGAAGACCCTGGACGCCTACAACACCGGCATCACGATCACGACGGTGAACCTCACGGATGTGCAGGTTCCCGAGGCCGTCATTCCGTCCCAACGCGATGCCAACAAGGCCCTCGCCGACCAGGAGCGCTTCGTCAAGGAGTCGCAGGCGTACGCCAACAGCATCATTCCCGTGGCGCAAGGTGCCGCTGCCCGCATGCAGCAGGATGCGGAAGCCTACAAGGCCCAGGTGACCGCGATTGCGGAAGGCCAGGCAGCTCGCTTCTCGGAGCTCGAGCAGGCCTACGCACAGGCGCCTGAAGTAACGCGCAAGCGGTTGTACATGGACACCATCGAGAACGTGTTGACACGCGCTCACAAGGTGTTGATTGACACCAAGCAGGGCGGTTCCGGCGGCAACATGTTGTACCTGCCGCTCGACAAGCTGTTGGAGAAGGCGAACACCCGTGAGGATAACACGCCGACCACGGTGATTTCCGGACGCGATGACAGCGGCAGCGCGTCCGCGTCGAAGCAGGAGCCGGATTCGGTGACTGTCGAGGCACGTGCAAGGGGAGATCGCTGATGCCCTCGCGTGTGGCTCCCATCGTCGTTGTCATCGTGGCGTTGCTGATTGCGTTGACGGCACCGTTCACCGTGAACCAGGCACAGGTGGCGATCCGGACCGAATTCGGCGCAATCATGGGTATCTACACCGAGCCGGGGTTGCATTGGAAATGGCCCTGGGACCAGGTTGTGAAGTTTGATCGCCGCGTGCTGTCCCTGTCGTACACGGGTGAGACCTTTCTCACCAATGACAACCGTGGCTTGATTGTCGACTTCTACGTCAAGTGGAAGGTCAACAATGCGTCGCGCTACTTCCAGGCGACGGGCGGCCGCGAGGACTTCGCCGGCGAGCGCATCGCCGAGATTGTCAAGGACGGCATCAAGAGTGTCGTTGCCCAGCGCACGCTCGAGCAGATCGTGTCCGCCGATCGTGCGGCCGTGACGGAGGAAATGATCGGCCAGGCAACGCGCAACGTGTCCGGTCTCGGTGTGGACCTGGTGGATGTGCGCGTTCAGCGCATCGACCTGCCCGATGATGTGGCCACCCGCGTTTACGAGAGCATGAAGCAGAACTTCGTGAAGATCGCGAGCAAGCTGCGCGCCGAAGGCCAGAGTGCCAGTGTCCGGATTCGCGCCGCTGCCGAGCGCTCCCGAACTGAAATACTCGCCGATGCCGAGCGCGATGCACTGCGTGTCCGCGGTGATGGCGATGCCGCGGCGACGCAAATTTACGCGAAAGCCTACTCCAAGAACCCCGAGTTCTACGCTCTGTACCGCAGCTTGCAGGCGTATGAGCGCTCGTTGGGTAAGGACGGCGATCTGCTGGTCATCTCGCCGGACGGCGAGTTCTTCAAATATCTGAAGGATCCCAGCCCGGGCAAGCGCTGAGGGCTGAAATACTCGCGTGTCCGTGAATTTCTCCGACCTGCTCGCCGCCCTGGCGCTATTCTTCGTGTTCGAGGGAATCGCCCCGTTTCTGCATCCGCGTGGCGTCAAGCGCGCCTTTGCGCGGCTGCTGGACGTAACCGATCGCGAGTTGCGGATCGCGGGGCTGGGAAGCATGCTGGTTGGGGTGATCCTGTTGTTTCTCGTTCGCTAAAGGGGACGGTCCTTGGGCAAGTTCGTCGTCATCATCGGTACGCAGTGGGGCGATGAAGGCAAGGGCAAGGTGGTCGACCTCCTGACCGAGCGTGCCGCCGCTGTTGCGCGCTTTCAGGGCGGCCACAACGCCGGCCATACACTCGTCATCGGCGGCCGCAAAACAATCCTGTCGCTCATTCCGTCCGGCATTCTGCGCGAGCAGGTGAAATGCTACATCGGCAACGGTGTAGTGCTGTCGCTCGATGCCTTGATGAAGGAAAGCGCGACGCTCATGGAACAGGGGGTTCCTGTCTTCGAGCGCTTGCGTCTTTCGCCGAATTGTCCTCTCATTCTCCCCTCGCATATTGAGCTCGACAAAGCCCGTGAGCAGGCACGGGGTCCCAATGCGATCGGCACCACCGGCCGGGGCATCGGCCCCGCGTACGAAGACAAGGTGGCGCGCCGCGCCGTGCGCGTGGCGGACCTGTTCCAACGCGATCGCTTCGCTTCGCGCCTGGGCGAAGTGCTGGATTTCCACAACTTCGTGCTGCAGCACTATTTCCGCCTGCCGCCGGTCGATTTCCAGAAAACCCTGGATCAACAGCTCGCGCTGGCGGAAAAGATTGCGCCGCTGGTGACCGACGTCACGCTCGCCTTGCATTCACTTCGTCGCGACGGCGCGAATGTCATGTTCGAAGGTGCGCAAGGGGCGATGCTGGACATTGACCACGGAACCTATCCGTACGTCACCTCATCCAACACAACAGCGGGCTATGCAGGCACGGGCACCGGATTGGGGCCGCGTGCGTTTGACGAGGTCATCGGCATCGTCAAGGCCTACACCACGCGGGTCGGCGCGGGGCCTTTCCCAACCGAGCTGTTCGATGAGTACGGTGAGCACCTGTCGCGCGTGGGCCACGAATTCGGCTCCGTGACGGGGCGCCGCCGCCGTTGCGGTTGGTTCGACTCGGTGGCCCTGCGGCGCGCGATTGTGCATTCGAGTGTCTCGAGCCTCTGCATCACCAAGCTGGATGTCCTCGACGGACTGGATACCATCCGTGTCGGTGTTGGCTATCGGATCGACGGTGAAGTCGTGGCCGAGCCGCCTCTGAGCATTGACGGCTATGCCGGCGTGGAGCCCGTCTACGAGGAAGTTCCCGGCTGGAAGGAGTCCACCGTGGGGATTACCGATTACGATGCGCTGCCGGCCAACGCACGCAAATATCTGGAACGGCTGGCGCAGCTCGTGGACGTGCCGATCGGCATGATTTCCACCGGCCCGGACCGCGATCAGACCATTGTGTTGCGTCATCCGTTCGGCGCTTGATCCGCCTCGGACTCATCCTTCTCACACTCGTCGCCTCCCTGCTTGCTGCCAGCACGTGGCGCGTGTTCGGTCATACCTGGGACGAACCCGAGCACCTGGCAGCCGGCATGCAGTTGCTCGACCGGGGCAAATACGAATATGACACCGAGCATCCCCCGCTGGCACGCGCCCTCATTGCGCTCGGGCCACGCCTCGCCGGTTCCCACTCGTTCGGCACTCCACCGCCGAACGGTACCCAGGAAGGAATAGATATTCTCTACGACGGCGGTCACTACGACCGCACGCTCGTACTGGCGCGGCTCGGCGCTCTGCCATTTCTGCCGCTGCTTCTGTTTGCTATGTGGCTTTGGGCACGCCGCGTGGCGAGGTCGGACGGCGAGGCGCTGCTCGGTGTGTTGGCGCTTGCATGTGTCCCTGCGATTCTGGGACACGCGGCGCTCGCAGCCCTCGATGTTCCTGGCACGGCTACCACGTTACTGGCTCTGTACCTGTTGCAGAGGTGGCTGACGAGCGGACTGCGGCGCGATGCCATCCTGTTCGGGATCGCCACCGGTGTTGCCTTCTGCACCAAGCTGTCCGCCATTCCATTCATCGGCCTCGGCATGTTGGTGTTGCTGCTGCTGCGGGTATTTCTGTCCGTCGCCCCGGCCGCGGTGAGTGTACAAAGGCGCTGGATGGGGTTGTTCCTGATGGCCTTGGCCACCCTGATTCCCATTACGCTCGTGTATGGGTTGAGCGGGTTGTCGATAACGCCGCTGCCGCCCCGTTGCAACTGGGCACTGGCCTACCTTTTTCCGGACGGGAGCAACGGTTGGGTGAAGCAACTGCAGTTGCCCGCCGCGTGGTGGAATTTCGCTGAAGGGGTCATGGCGCTCGAGGCGCACAACGATACGGGCCACGTGTCGTTCCTGCTGGGCAACATCAAGTCGGGTGGTTGGTGGTATTTCTATCTGGTCGCGCTGGCCGGCAAAACGCCGCTGCCGCTGCTGCTGTCGGGCATCGTGGGGTTGTATCTGTTGGCACGGGACGGGTTGCGGCAGGCGAGTACCTGGCGCATGGCGCCCGTCGTGTTGTTTGTGACTTTGCTGGTGTTCTCGAGCGCTTTCAGCCGCATCAACATCGGCATTCGTCACGTGTTGATTCTGTATCCCTTTCTGGCGCTGGCGAGCGCCTACGCGCTGGCGACAACCTGGCGGGCGGCGCCCCGGATCGGCTCTGCGCTGGCGGGTCTGTTCATAGTCTGGCAGGTGAGCCCCGTGGCCACGGCCTGGCCCGACTATTTTCCGTATTTCAATGAGCTGGTGAGTAACCCGCAGCATGTGCTGGTCGATTCCGACCTCGACTGGGGACAGGATCTGAGGCGCCTGGAGCGGCGCCTGGTGGAGCTCAAAGTGCCCAGTGTCAGTCTCGCCTACCAGGGTACGGCCGATCTCGCCCGGGAGCCGCTACCGCCGTTTGTCCGCCTGCCACCGCGACAACCTGCGACCGGATGGGTCGCTATTACCGCTCTCACACGCGAGCACGAGACCCTGGGCTACACCTGGCTAAGCGCGTACCGGCCGGTCGAGCGAGTTGGTAAGACCGTTGATCTGTACTTCATTCCGCCGTAATTGCGCGATGCGCTCCGTTGCCGGCGGATGCGAGTAGTAGAACGTGGAGTAGAGCGGGTCAGGGGTGAGAGTCGTGGCATTATCCCGGTACAGCTTGACGAGCGCAGTCGCCAGATCAGCGGCACTGGCGTGGTTTGCTGCAAACGCATCAGCTTCAAACTCGTGGCGTCGCGACCATAACGAGCCCAGCGGGGTCGCGAAGAACCCGAATGCGGGCATCACAAACATGAACAGCAGGAGCGCGGCGTGCGATGAGGGTACGGCCACGCCGAATGCCGTATAGAACGGTGTTTGTACGGTCAGCCAGCCGAGCAGCGCCAGGGCTCCCAGCGAGCCGGCCATGGTCACCAACAGCCGCTTGCGCACGTGTTTGAGCTTGAAGTGTCCCAGCTCGTGAGCCAATACCGCCTCCACTTCGGAGTGACTGAGCCGTGCCAAAAGGGTGTCGAAAAAGACGATCCGCTTGTGGCGTCCCATCCCGGTAAAATAGGCATTCCCATGCGCTGAGCGGCGTGAGCCGTCAACGACGAACACACCTTCGGACTCGAAGCCGCAGCGCCGCAGCAGGGCCTCGATCCGCCTGCCGAGCTCCGCATCGGCCAGCGGGGTGAACTTGTTGAACCACGGCGCAATGAACGCCGGCCAAGCCCAGGTCATGAGCAACATCAGGCCCATCCACCCCACCCATGCGTACAGCCACCAGAACCGGCCGGCACGCTCCATCAGTGTCATGGCCGCCAACACCACCGGGCCGCCAATCAACACACCCAACAAACAGCTCTTGGCCAGGTCGGCCAGGAACAGGGCGGCGGTCATGCGGTTGAAGCCGAAATTCGCCTCGATCCGGAACGTGCGCCACAGGGAAAAGGGCAGGTCGATGATCCCCGTCAGGAGCACGACCGAGAGGATTACCAGGGCACCGGTTAAAAGGCCCGGGCCCATGCTGCGTTGCCACAGCGTGTCAATCATGCCAATGACGCCGCCAACCGTAAGGGCGAGCGTCACCAGTACATCGACTACCAGCGACTTGCGGCCGAAACGCAGAGTCGCAACGGTGTAGTCGGCCGCCTTCTGATGCTCAGCCAGGGAAACACGGTCGGTGAATTCGGCGGGTACGCGGTCCCTATGGCCTGTAACGGCGGCGAGTTGGCGGGAAGTGAGCCACAGGCGCAGGACAGTGCCTGCGAGCAGGGTCACTACAAAAATACCGGCGCACAGGGCAGTCAGAGGGAATGAGCTCATCCCCTCATTATGCCCTGCCGCCCGCGAAGATACGGCGCGCTAGGCGCGACGCAGAAAAGTCAGAACTGCCAGGATCAGAAATACAAAGAACAGCACCTTCGCGACTCCGGCGGCTCCCGCGGCAATACCGCCGAAGCCCAGAATCGCGGCGATGATGGCAATGATGAAAAACACGACTGCGTAGTGAAGCATTTGGGTTCTCTCCCGCCGCCCGCGATCGATTCGTTGGCGTTGTGTGCCGCATCGTCTCCCGAGCGCCGATTTGACGTTATCGGATACGGCCCCGCTGGGTTGTCAGACGGGTCTGACGACGCCCGTGCGGCGCGAATAGCCCCCAGAAGTCCGTAGGCGCCTGCGTACAGACGATATGTCGCCGCCGTTCATTTCGCGACAGCCCCGCCTGTGTTGCCATCACCCAACGGATGATCAATGGCGGACACAGGCGCGCGGTCATGATTAAATTCGATGGCGCGATCCAATTAATCCGCTTGAAAGGCAGTTGCTGAAGTGAAAGTTTGAGCCGGGGGTGCCGCTCGCCGAGGGCCGTGTTGTATGTGCGCGACGACGTGCAACAACGCCGGGCCAAGACATGGGCAATAGGGCTCCGGTGGTTCTTCCAGGCGATTATTTTCAACTATTCAAATATCTGGCGGGGAGAGCAGCTTGAAAGCAAACCGTAAAGTCTACTGCGCCGTCGCGGCCATCCTGGGCGCCTGCTCGGCTGCCGCCAATGCCGCCGCGCCGGCGGACACACCTGCAGCAGAGGCTCCAGCAGCACAGCCCGATGAGAGCCTCACAATTGGCGAAATCGTCGTCACGGCTCAGCGCCGCGAGCAAAGGTCCCAGGACGTACCGATCACCATTCAGGCTCTGTCGGGTGATGCGCTCGGCAAGCTGAACGTCACGACTTTCGACGATTTCGTGAAGTATCTGCCCAACGTCACCTCACAGGGTGGCGGTCCCGGCCTGAATAACATCTACATGCGCGGCCTCGCTGCTGCCGTCGGCGGCGTGCAGGCGGTAGGCGTGGTGGGGACATTCCCGAACGTCGCCATCTATCTCGACGAACAGTCGGGACAGTTGCCCGGGCGAAATCTCGACATTTACGCTGCCGACATGGAGCGGGTCGAGGTGCTGGAAGGCCCCCAGGGTACGTTGTTCGGCGCGGGCGCCCAGGCAGGTGTGGTCCGCTACATTACCAACAAGCCGAAGCTGAACGTGACCGAGGCGAATTTCAACGCCGGTTACGCCACCACGGCGCACGGCGCCAACAGCAGCAACATTGATGCAACCATCAACCTGCCGCTGATCGACGATCACCTGGCCGTGCGTGCGGTCATCTACAACGAGAGCCGCGGCGGTTACATCGACAACATCCCCGGCACCTTCGCCCGTACCCCCAACGAGCCGGGTGCCGCGTACCAGTACCACGCCTGCCCGGCCAACTGCGCGACGGTCAGCAACAGCAACCTCGTCGCCAATGACATCAATCCGGCCTACTACAAGGGCATTCGTGGCGAGGTCCTGTACAAGATCAACGACGACTGGAATGTACTGCTCACCCAGTCATATCAGAACCTCGAGGCGGACGGTGTGTTCGCTGAACAGAAGATTGCCTCGGACGGCACGCCCCAGCCCGATCTGACCGTCCAGTTGTACAACCCGTCCTACAACAAGGACAAATTTGAAAACACCGCCTGGACATTGAACGGTCGCGTCGGTCCGCTCAAGGCTGTGTATACCGGCGGATACCTGGTCCGCAACATCGAGCAGGTGCAGGACTACACCAACTATACGCGCGGCAAGTACGCCAACTACTACCAGTGCGTGAGCTCGGGTACCTCGACCACCGGCCAGGCACAGTGCTTCTCCCCGAGCGCCACCTGGCACGACATCGAGCGCAACACGCACATGAGCCATGAATTCCGGCTCAGCACACCCGATGATCTGCGCATCCGCGGGCTCGCCGGCGCATTTTACGAGGACTACAAGATTGACGAGCAGGTCGACTGGCTCTACAAGACCGCCAGCGACTACTTCGGCAATATCGCGCCTCCGACTGGTTACTACACGCTGAATGGCTCGGCGCTGCTGCCTGACGGTCATCCCGTGCGCTACACCACTCCGGGTGCGGTACTAACCCCGCTGACGCCATCGGTTAACAATCCCAACGTCCGTAACAACAACGACGGCTTCTTCGATGACATCCAGCGTGGCTACACGCAGACGGCGGGCTTCGGCTCCGTGGACGTTGATATCATTCCGAAGGTGCTGACCATCACCGGCGGCACTCGTTACTACCGGATCGACACCACGGAAAAGGGTGCGGTGGTAGGCAGCTTCGGCTGTAAGGATTTCTCGGGGACTGCCACGCCCGTCAGCCCCTGTGTCAATCATTCCAACTTCACCAACCTGGATGCCCTGCACCTGGACAAGGTGTACAAGGGATTCAAGAGCCGCGCCAACGTCACCTGGAAGATCACCCCGGACATGATGGTGTACTACACCTGGTCACAGGGCTTCCGCGCCGGCGGTTTCAACCGCCCGAACTCGGTTGAAAGCTCATCGCCCCTCACCGGCGGCTGGGCACCGCCCATCGCCTTCGGTCCCGACAACCTGACCAATAACGAGATCGGCTGGAAAACCGAGTGGCTGGACCATCGCGTGCAGTGGAACGGCGCCATCTATCGGGAAGATTGGAAGGGCACGCAGATCTCCCTGTTCGATCCGGGCGTGACGGGTAACCTCACATTCAATGCCAACGGCAGCGATTACCGCGTGAAGGGCCTCGAGACGACCCTGGCCGCCATTATCGTGCGTGGCTTGACTGTCAATATCGGTGCATCCTGGAACCACAGCGAGCTCATCAAGGAGTCCTCGTTCACCTGGGAATTCGGACCGCTGAAAGGGCAGCCGATCGATTTCGCCACCTTGACCGATCCGAAAACCGGTGCGGCATTGAACCTGGCGAACCCCGGCGGCCAGTTGGGCGATCCGCTGGCGGGCTCGCCGCCGTTCCAGGGCAACATCCACCTGCGATACCAGTTTGAGTACGGCTCATACCAGCCGTTCGTGCAGGCGGGCGCCGTGCATCAGGCCCATTCGTTGTCCTCAACTGATCGTCTGACCAAGGATCTGCAAGGCAATTCGATCGCTTACGACAATCCCGGCTTCACCACCTACGATGCCGCGCTGGGCGTCAACAAGGATGCATGGATGGTGCAGGTCTATGGCGAGAACCTGACGGACACGCGGGCGGAGCTGTTCTCCAACTACCGGCAGTGGTACAAGGCAGTCACGATCAATCGCCCGCGCACGGTCGGCGTGCGGTTCAGCTATAGGTTCTCCGGGAGCAAGTAAACGACGAGTCGAGTCGAACAGGAAGTCCTTCGTTTACGGGGATTGCTCGAGGCGCGGCAGTTCGCACAGTGCGAGACTGCCGCGCGCTCCGTGCTCAACGAAGTCCCTGAAAACCGCGACGTCCTGTACCTGCTGGCGGTCAGTCAGCGCTATTGCGGCAAAATCGCGGATGCACTGCGGACACTGGAGCAGTTCGAGCCCCTGCATCCGGACTACGGGCGCCTGTTCCAGGAAAGAGGCCATTGCCTGCGCACGGTGGGGCAAATCGGGCCGGCCGTCGCGGCCTATCAGCAAGCTGTCATGCTCAATCCGACGTTGTCAGCTAGCTGGCAGGCGTTGCAGGGCCTGTACACCGGTCTCGGGGACGGGGAGAACGCACGGCTGGCGGGCGCCAATGTTGCGAAGCTTGCAACATTGCCGCGCGCGGTGCGCGAAGCGACCAATCTTTTCTCCGAAGGCCAGACCTATACGGCTGAAGAGGTCATTCGCCGCCATCTGCTGGAAAACCCAACCGACATCGAGGCCATGCGGCTGCTGGCGCGCATCGGTGTGCGGCTCGAGATTCTCGACGATGCGGAATACCTGCTCGAGTGTGTGTTGCTCGCCCACCCGGACTATCACGCCGCCCGCTTTGAGTACGCGAATGTGCTGGCCCAGCGGCACAAGTTCGTGCAGGCCCTGGAGGAGGCGCAGCGTCTGATTGCAATCGACCCCGGCAACCGCAGCTTCCGCACCATATCCGCCAATGCCTTTGTCGGGCTCGGCCGCCACGAGCAAGCGCAGGCGATCTACCGCGAATTGTTGGAAGGGGCGCCCCAGGATGCCGATCTGCACCTGTCGATCGGACACGCTCTGAAGACTTTGGGCCGACAGACCGAAGCCATTACCGCCTACCGGCAGGCGGCGAGCGCCCGTCCCGATTTTGGCGATGCGTACTGGAGCCTCGCTAATCTGAAGACCTATCGATTTCCCGAGGAAGAGGTGGCGCGCATGCGCCTGCATGCACAGGCCCGGGCGACCGCCGTAACCGACCAGTTTCACCTGTGTTTTGCGCTGGGTAAGGCCCTGGAGGATCGGGGCGATTTCGCCGAGTCGTTCGCTTTCTACTCCCGGGGCAATGAGCTGAAGAAGAGTGAGAGTCGCTACCGGATCGAGACTTTCGAGCGGTCAGTGCTGCGCCAGGAAGAAGTGTGTACTGCCGATTTCTTCGCGGCGCGCCGCGGTGTAGGTTGCGCGAGCCCCGATCCGATATTCATCGTGGGACTGCCGCGTGCGGGCTCGACGTTGCTCGAGCAGATCCTGGCTTCGCATTCGCAGGTCGAGGGCACCATGGAGCTGGCGGAAATACCGCGCCTCGCGCTTCATCTGTCCGGCCGTGAAGGCAACACGCAAGAGTCGCGCTACCCGGCCGTGCTCGCCGAAATGGCCCCGGAGCGCCTGCGCGAGCTGGGTGAGAAATACCTCGATGATACCCAGGTGCTGCGCACCAGCGGCAAGCCCCGCTTCATTGACAAGATGCCGAACAACTTCCGGCACATCGGCCTGCTGCACCTGATGTTGCCCAATGCCCGGATCATCGATGCCCGCCGCGAGCCCATGGCCTGTTGTTTCAGCAACTTCAAGCAGTTGTTCGCCAGTGGCCAGGAGTTCACTTACAGCCTCGATGATATTGGACGCTACTACCGCGCCTACCTGCGGCTGATGGATCACTGGGACCGGGTACTGCCCGGCAAGGTCCTGCGGATTCAACACGAGGCGGTGGTAGCCGACCTCGAGGGCAATGTGCGCCGTTTGCTGGATTTCTGCGGCCTCGAATTTGAAGGTGCCTGCCTGGAGTTCTGGAAGACCGAGCGCAACGTGCGCACCGCGAGCTCGGAGCAGGTACGCCGGCCCATTTACACCGAGGGCCTGCAACAGTGGCGCAACTTCGAGCCCTGGCTCGGCCCCCTGAAGGAGGCTCTCGCGGGCGCGACGCAGTGAGGGCTTTTCAGCCGATACGTGTCTGTGCCAGCCGGTCTTCGTCTACGGTGTAGCCCATGCCCGGGGTGTTGCCCAGGTTCAACCAACCGTGGGCATCGACCTTCAGCGGCTCAGCCATGATGTAGTCACGGCGGTCGAGGGTCCACTCGGGGGGATCGTAGGGGAACTCGATAAAGGGCGCTTGTCCGACCCCCGCGACCAACTGAGTGTTGGCCGTGACCCCCATGCCGTTGGTCCAGGTATGCGGAGTGAACACAATGTTATGTTCCTGGGCCATGATGGCTGTGCGCCGCAATCCGGTGATGCCGCCTACCAGCGCTGCGTCGGGTTGCAGGACATCCACACAGCCACGGCTGATCAATTCACGCAGCTCGTGCGCCTGCCGGGTCATTTCACCGCCGGCAATTCGAACATCGACCGACTCCCGAAGTGCCCGCATGCCATCGTAATCGGCGCGGTGCAAAGGTTCTTCCATCCAATAGACCTCGAGCCGCTCCAACTCGCGGGCAACGGCGATTGCGTCCTTCAAGCTCCAGGGTGCCTCCGTGTCCCAGGACATGCGCCAACCCTGGTTGCAATCAACCATCAACTCGAGACGGTTTCCCACGCGCGCACGGACGGCTTCGAGTGCTTTCACATCATCGCGCCAGTCCCCACGGTGAAAGCGCAGCTTCAGTGCTGGAAATCCCTCGGCCAGATAGCGTTCGGCCGCTTCGGCCGTGGCGCCAGGATCACGGAGCGTCCCGGACGAAGCGTAAGCGCGGACTCGATTGGACAGCCCGCCCAGCAGCTTCCACACGGGCTGGCCGGTAATTTTGCCGGCGAGATCCCACAGGGCCAGATCCAGGGGCCAGCAGCGTCCATAGTGGAAGTCGATATTCGACAGAACGCGGTAATGGCGCTCGAGGGCCAGCGGGTCCTCGCCAATGAACAGCTTCTCGTGGCCGGCGAATCCGACCATGAGGTCGCCGGAGCCGTAGCCCACGAGCCCCGTATCGGTGCTCACGCGGACCAGGGTCGCATCGAAATGCACCCGCGGCTTTGTGTCCCAGCTCGCATTGAAAGGAGGATGAAGGCCCAGGCGATGCTGGGTAATCTCAATGGCGGCTATCTTGTGGTCCGGCATGCACAGGAGACTTTCATATCGGGCCGCGCGGTACAAAGCCGAGAAATTGGCTACCCGCATCGAAAAAAGGCATCGGATTCCCTTAGGTTGCCCGCCTGCCGGGCACGTTAGAATCCGCTGCAAAGGCAGTCTATGAGCAAAAAAAGTATTGATCGGCGCTGGTTGCCCCTGAATGCACTGCGTGCCTTCGAGGGGGTGGCCAAGCATGGTAGTTTCACGGCTGCGGCCAATGCGCTGCTCATATCCCAAAGCGCGCTTTCGCGGCATGTGATTGCCCTCGAGCGCCTGGTGGGGGTGCAGCTTTTCGATCGCAAACCGCACGCCTTGTCGCTCACCAAGGCAGGTCAACATCTGCTGCCGGCCGTCGTGAAGTCATTCGATCGGCTGGAATATGCCCTGGATGACATTCGCAACGACGGTGCTCCTGTGCAACGGACATTGCGGGTGCAGATGCCTCCCAGTTTCGCCGTGCAGCTCGCCGTTCCGATCCTGCGTGATTTCCGCGATGCAAGCACGGAAGTCGATATTGACCTCATCAGTCCGTACGGAGTGGGACCGCCGCTCGGCGATGTCGATGTGGCTGTTGTGTATTCGAAACCGACCGTCACCGACCTGGTGGCTGACTTGTTGTGGCCGGCCCGGCCTACGCTGCTGTGCCATCCCAACATTGCGGCGAAGCACGCGGGCGGCGATCTCGCGGCGTTTATTGACGCGAATGAAATTGTGCACGTGCGAATCGCCGATCTGCCGCGCCATCACCTGTGGTCGGAGTTCGTTCGCCAGAATGGCATCCCCAACGTCAAATACGAGCGTGGCCTCGTGTTCGACACCGCGGTCCTCGCGGTCCAATACGCGTTGAGCGGTCAGGGTATCGCTCTTTGCGATCCTCTGTTGTTCGCCGAGGAGATCCGCCAGGGCCGCCTGGTCAGGCCTTTCGAGGCCTCGCTGGATGACGGCTACGGGTACTACCTCATTACACACCCCGAGGCGTTGGGAGACACGGCTATTGCGCTGTTCCGCTCCTGGCTCATTGAACGCTTCGGAACCCCTGCAAAGGTGGCTGAAACCTCGGTCCACCTCGCTGTCTCAAACGAGTAACCCAATGAAGAGTGCTGCCAGAGTCGTGGTGATCGGCGGAGGCGTCGTGGGCGCCAGTGTGTTGTTTCACCTGACGAAGGCGGGTTGGAAGGACGTTCTGTTGATAGAGCGTGACGAGCTGACGTCGGGCTCCACATGGCACGCCGCCGGCGGCATGCACACTGTGAATGGCGATCCCAATGTCGCGAAGCTCCAGCAGTACACCATCAATCTTTACAAGGAGCTCGAGCAGATCTCCGGGCAGTCCTGTGGTTTGCACATCACGGGTGGCGTCATGCTGGCCGGTACCCCGGAGCGGATGGATTGGTTGCGGATGGCCAAGGCCCGTGGCCGGTACCTCGGTATGGAGCTGGAGCTGATTTCGGTCAGCGAAGCGAAGAAGTTGTTTCCTCTCATGGAGGAAAAGCACTTTGTGGGCGCCATGTACGACCCCATCGAGGGACACGTTGATCCGTACGGTGTCACGCATGCTTACGCCAAGTCCGCCCAGATCGGTGGCGCGGAGATTGTCCGGCACACCCGTGTTGTTGATTTGAAGGCGCGCCTGGACGGCACTTGGGACGTCATTACCGATCACGGCAATGTGCACGCCGAACACGTCGTGAATGCCGGCGGCTTGTGGGCTCGCGAAGTGGGGCGAATGGTTGGACTGGAGCTGCCCATTCTGGCCATGGAGCATCAGTACCTCATTACGGAAAAGATTCCGACACTGACGCCGCCTCCTGGCAAGAAAGAGCAGTTGCACGTAATCGACTTCGAGGGCGAAATCTACATGCGCGAAGAGCGCGGTGGGATGCTGATTGGCACCTACGAACGCGCGGGTGTGCCCTGGTCGCCAACCGCAACACCTTGGGATTTCGGTCAGAACCTGTTGCCCAACGACCTGGAACGCATCGCGCCGAGCCTGGATGTCGCGTTCCAACACTTCCCGATTCTCGGCGAGTCGGGCCTCGCCAAGGTCGTGAACGGACCGTTCACGTTTGCGCCGGACGGCAATCCGCTCGTCGGTCCCGTCAAAGGACTGAAGCACTTCTGGGTGGCCTGTGGGGTCATGGCCGGGTTCAGCCAGGGCGGTGGCGTGGGTCTGGCACTCTCGCGTTGGATGGTGGATGGCGACCCGGGCGCCGATGTTTGGGCAATGGACGTTTCCCGCTATGGAGATTGGGCTACGCTGGCCTACACGAACGCCAAGGTCAGGGAGAACTACTCCCGCCGGTTCCGGATCCGGTTTCCGAATGAAGAGCTCCCGGCGGCACGGCCTTTGCGCACGACGCCGATTTACGATCGCTTGCAGGCGGAACACGCGGTGTTTGGTGACTACTGCGGGTTTGAGCATCCGTTGTGGTTCGCCCCGAGCGCGGCCGAGGCGGCGGAGGAGGTCACGTGGCGCCGTTCCAACGCGCACAAACACGTGGCGGCGGAGGTCCAGGCTGTTCGCGACAGTGTCGGCATGTTGGAGATTTCGAACTACGGCAAGTTCGAAGTGACCGGCCCGGGTGCGGCCGGCTGGTTGTCGCATCTAATGGCCAACCATGTACCGAGTGTCGGGCGCGTGGCCTTGACGCCGATGCTGAACGAGCGCGGCAAGTTGATTGGCGACTTCACCATCTGCCGCCCCTCGGAACAGCGTTTCTTCCTGATTGGGACCTACGCGGCCGAGAGTTTCTATCTGCGTTGGTTCGAACGCCATGCGGCACAATCGGACGTGTCTCTGCGGACGGTTGCGACGCAGTACGTGGGATTGTCGATTGCCGGCCCCAACTCGCGGGCGCTGTTGCAGGGCCTCGTGCGCGATGACCTGTCGACGGCAAAGTTTCCGTTCATGTCGTTCCGCCGGATGGATGTGGGGATGATTCCGGCATTCGTGGGCCGCGTGTCCTTCACCGGCGACCTGGGTTACGAGATCTGGGTGACCACGGACTATCAGCGCGCCCTGTTTGATCTGCTGAAGGCGGCGGGTCAGCCGTATGGGCTGAAGTCATTTGGTGGCCGGGCGCTGAACTGCATGCGCGTGGAAAAGAGCTTTGGGACCTGGGCTCGTGAATATCGCCCCATTTACGGTCCGCAGGAGGCCGGGTTGGGCCGGTTCATTGATCTGAACAAGGGCGAGTTCATTGGCCGGAAGGCGGCCCTGGCTGAGAAGGAGAGCGGGGGTGCCCTTCGACTGGTGTCGTTCGCGATTGATGCGTCCGATGCTGACTGCCTGGGCGACGAGCCCATCTGGCACGACGGTAGAGTCGTCGGGTGGGTGACGTCGGGAGCCTACGGGCATACGGTCCAGCGGTCACTGGCGTTGGGTTACGTCCCTGTGGCCCTTGCGGTGGCTACGAGCGGGTTTGAGATTGAGCTCATGGGGGAGCGCCGGAAGGCTGAGCGCCTGACCGCCCCCGCTTTCGATCCCAGCGGCGCCCGAATGCGGGCCTGAGGGTGCTTGCCGGCAAAAAAGATGCTATGACAGCGCGCAAGACGGCCTGATCTTGGAGTGCATATGGCGCCATTGACACAGCGGACTCAGCGGCCAAATCAAACGCGGCGGCGCGGCCCAACGCAGCGCCCCCCAGGGGCGCGCTCGACCCGATTGGCGCAACGGGGCTCGGCCACCCGGTCCCTCATCATGGCGGTGGCGGTGATTGCCCTGATTGCCGCGGCCTTCGGCGCCTGGCTGGTATTGGGCCCCGGCCCGATGGATTTCGCCGGCGGCAAGCGCGGCGCCCCCGGGTCCAGCTCCGGAGGTGTTCCCGCGGAGCTGTCGAACGCCAGCCTCGCTCAACGGGGCGAGTATCTGGCACGGGCCGCGGACTGCGAGGCCTGTCACTCGACCGAGGGCGGCCAGCCCTTCGCCGGCGGCCGCCCCTTTGTCCTGCCGTTCGGCACGATGTACTCCACCAACATTACGCCGGACAAGAAGACGGGTATTGGGGAGTACACCGATGCCGACTTCCTGCGGGCCGTTCACAAGGGCGTCGCACGGGACGGCACGCGGCTCTATCCGGCCATGCCCTACGCCTCCTACACGTACATGACCGATGAGGATGCGCTCGCGATCAAGGCGTACCTGTTCAGCCTGGCACCCGTCGATGCTCCGCGCCCGGCCAACACGCTGTCATTTCCGTACAATCAGCGTTGGCTGATGGGTTTCTGGTCGACGTTCTTCAATCCCGACAAGCGCTTCCAACCCAACACTGAGCGCAGTGCGGAGTGGAATCGCGGTGCGTACCTCGCCGAGGCGATGGCACATTGTGGCGAATGCCATACGCCCCGCAGCGTGGCATTCTCCCTGGACAACCGTAAAAAGTTTGCCGGAGCAAAACAGGCGGGCTGGGTGGCATACAACATCTCCAGCGACAAACAATCGGGAATCGGACAATGGACACCC
The DNA here is from genome assembly GCA_018241505.1 of Pseudomonadota bacterium. Taxonomy (GTDB): domain Bacteria; phylum Pseudomonadota; class Gammaproteobacteria; order Steroidobacterales; family Steroidobacteraceae; genus 13-2-20CM-66-19. Next base: position 191,771 of record JAFEDS010000004.1, read on the forward strand.
GCCGAGATCGCACAGTACATCTCTACGGGTCACGCAAAGGGACGCGGTACCGCGGACGGCCCGATGGGCGAGGCAGTTGAGTACAGCCTCAAGTACCTGACGCAATCTGACATCAATGCACTGGCGACCTACGTCGCGAGCGTGCCGCCGGCCGCCTCGAAGAATCAGCCGGTGGTGAAAGATGCGGTCGCGCCGCACGATCACAACATGGGCGTCGCGGCTTCAATCGATCCGCGCGGCAAGGAAGTGTACGAGGGCGCGTGCGTCAGTTGTCACGGCTGGAGCGGCGAGAGCCCGATCCTTCCATATGCCAACCTGACTGGGGCGCGTGCCGTGAACGATCCATCGGCAACCAATGTCGTGCAGATTGTTCTGTCAGGGGCGGGCCACGGGCGTGGCGCGCTGTACATGCCGGATTTCGGCGCCGCGTATTCGGACACGGAGATCGCCGCCGTGGCCAACTACGTAACGGCTCGTTTCGGCTCGGAGCCTTCCAACCTGACTGCGGCTAATGTGGCTGATCTGCGGAAGGAAGTCTCGAAGTAGCCGCGGCGCGCCATTCGCGCCGATACCCGTCGAGATCGGGCAGATCGAGCGGTTCGGCTGCCGGTAGGGATGGGCCGCCGGAAACGATGGCAAACCCGGCGGGCTGACGCGCCATGAGTCACTGTGACATCCGAGGGATGTCAGCTCACTCGCCTGCACCCCGCTCAACCGCCAGGCCCAATACTGCGGATACAACATGATCGCGTCGCGCTTCTGGTGCAGCGCTGGATGTTTGTGTTGGATATGGAAGATCTGGCGGCCGAGGTTGAGGCCCTGGGGCAGGAAGGGCGAGAACGTCGCGGCGAAGGAGTCGCGCCGCCTGCGATAGTCCTCGGCGAGGACGGCTATGAGCTCTCCGGGCATTGAAAGAGGGTGACAGCTTCGAGCCCGAAGCCACGTCGCAGCATGCGAAAATTGTGCGCCAATCTCCCTTCGAGGGCCTATGGCATACTGCCGCAATGGAATACGCTGATTTCATTGTCGTGGGCGCAGGTGTTGCCGGCACCTCCGTGGCATGCTTCCTGGCCCGGCACGCACGCGTCTTGGTGTTGGAACGCGAGTCGCAGCCCGGGTACCACTCCACGGGCCGTTCGGCCGCCCTGTTCGTGGAGACTTATGGACCGGAGCAGGTGCGTGCACTGATTCGCGCCAGCCGGCGATTTTTCGAGAATCCACCCACTGGATTTGCGGACCATCCGCTGCTGTCGCGGCGCGGGACCCTTACGGTAGGGCTCCGAAGCCAGGAACAGCAATTGGAACAACATTGGCACTACGTCAGCGCGACAACCTCAGTCTCGCGTCGGATGAGCCCGGCGGAGGTCTGCGCGCTGGTACCTATATTCCGCGCGGACTCGCTGGTCGGTGGCATATTTGAGCCCGAAGTTTGCGATATCGATGTGCACGCGCTGAATCAGGGGTATCTGCGGGAGCTGCGTCGCCGCGACGGTGTACTGCACTGTGACTGCGAAGTGACGCGTCTGGAGCGCGACGGCGGCGGATGGCGAGTTTATTCCGGCGACAGAGTGTTTGTCGCTCCTGTTGTCATGAATGCGGCCGGTGCGTGGGCGGACGTCCTGGCGCGCATGGCCGGTGTTGCACCCATCGGGCTCGAGCCCCGCCGCCGTTCGGCATTCCTTTTTGCGCCGCCGGACGGCGTGGCCACGGCTTCGTGGCCGGCGGTCCAGGGTCTCCTGGACGACTGGTACGTGAAGCCGGAGTCCGGCCTGTTGCTCGGCTCCCCCGCGAATGCCGACCTCGTCGAACCGCACGATGTGCAGGCCGAGGAGCTGGATGTTGCCTTGGGAATCGATCGCATCGAGTCCGCCACCACCTTGCGAATCAACAGGCCGACACGGGTCTGGGCGGGGCTGCGCTCGTTTGTGCCGGACGGCGCCCTGGTCGGTGGCTTTGACCCCGGGGTCCCCGGGTTTTTCTGGGTGGCGGCGCAGGGCGGATATGGTATCGAGACATCGGCAGCCATGGGTGAGTCCTGCGCGGCGCTCGCGCTCGGCCGGCCCCTTCCGCCACACCTGGCCGATTCCGGACTCACGGCCGCAATGTTATCTCCAACACGGTTGCTCAAATGAAACTCACGCCTTTTCATATTGCAGTACAGGTGCGCGACATTGAGGAAGCGCGCCGCTTCTACACGGGGCTGCTCGGTTGCAGCGAAGGACGCAGTGCCCGCGAATGGGTGGACTTCAACCTGTTTGGACATCAGTTCGTCTGCCACCTGAACCCTGGCCTGGGTGCGGATGGCCGCATCGCTTCCCACTACAACCCGGTTGATGGTCACGGCGTGCCGGTTCCTCATTTCGGTGTGGTGCTGGAAATGGATCGCTGGCACACGCTCGCCGTCCGTCTGAAGCAACATGGCGTGAAGTTTGTCGTTGAGCCCTATATCCGCTTCAAGGGCGAGCCCGGCGAGCAGGCCACCCTGTTCCTGCTCGACCCGTCCGGCAATGCCCTCGAGTTCAAGTCCTTCAAAGACATTGACGCGCACTTGTTCGCGACCTGATCAGCGGTTGACGGGGCAGGGCGGCGTGTTCCAGATGCCTGTGGCGTATTCGGCGATCGTGCGGTCGCTGGAGAATTTCCCGGAGCCGGCAATGTTCAATATCGCTTTGCGCGCCCACTCATCCGGATTGGCGTACAGCTCACACACGCGCCCATCAGCGGCGAGATAGGATGTCAGGTCCGCCAGGTGCATGTAGTGATCGCCGTTCTTGAGCAGGGTGTCCAGGATCGGGTTGTAGAGACCCGGGGCTGCGCGGTTGAAATGACCTGAAGCTATGAGCTCGAGCGCCGCGCGTGTTTCGGCTTCGTTGTTGAAATGCCAGTACGGGTTGTACCAGCCGCGGCTCTCCGCCACCTGCTGCGCGGTGAGGCCGAAGAGAAAGAAGTTGTCTTCGCCGGCTTCCTCGGCCATTTCAATGGTGGCGCCGTCGCGCGTGCCAAGCGTGAGAGCGCCATTCATCATGAACTTCATGTTGCTCGTGCCGCTCGCCTCGTAGCCTGCCGTCGAGATCTGATTGGAGACATCCGCGGCAGGAATCAGCACTTCCGCGAGTGACACAGCGTATTCCGGCAGAAACAGGACTTTGATCCGGCCGCGCACCGCGGAGTCGGCGTCAATCGTGTCCGCCAGGTCGTGGAGCAACTTGATGATCAGTTTCGCGAGTTGATAGGCGGGGGCTGCCTTGCCCGCGAATATGAAGGTGCGCGGCGCAAAGCTCGCATTCGGGTTGGCGCGCAGGCGGTTGTAGAGCACCACCACGCGCAAGGCGTTCAACAACTGGCGCTTGTATTCATGAATCCGTTTGACCTGGCAATCGAACATCGAGGTGGGGTCGACCGTGAGCCCCAGGTTTTTGCGCAGCCACGTGGCGAATCGCACCTTGGCTTCGCTCTTCGCGGCCCGGTAGGCGTTGCGTGCGGCGGTGTCGGCCGCCAGCGGTTTGAGGCGGGCCAGCTCGCCTAGATCGGTCACCCAGGAGTCTCCGCCAGACATCGAGGTGATCCAGCCCGCGACCGATGGATTGGCCAGCAGCAGCCAGCGGCGGGGCGTCACGCCGTTGGTTTTGTTGCTGAAGCGCTGTGGATACAGGTCGGCCAGATCCTTGACCGTGATGGTGCGCAGCAGCTCCGAGTGGATGGCGGCAACGCCGTTGGTGCTATGGGAGCCCACGATGGCGAGATTTGCCATGCGCACCTTCTTGTTGGAATCGCCCTCAATCAGGCTGATGCGCTGGATGCGCCCGAGGTCGCCCGGATAGCGGGCTCGGACTTCATCGAGCAGCCGCCGGTTGATTTCGTAAATGATCTCCACGTGACGGGGCAGCAGCGCTTCAAACCACGCCAATGGCCACTTTTCCAGGGCCTCCGGCAGTAGCGTATGGTTGGTGTAAGCCAGCGTCCGGGTGGTCAGATCCCATGCCTCGTCCCAACCCAGATGCGCCTCATCCAACAAGATGCGCATCAGCTCCGGCACGCTGAGCGAAGGATGCGTGTCGTTCATTTGAATCGCCACCTTGCCGGGAAGCTCCCGCCACTGCCCGCCGCCGCGGCGGAATCGCCGGATCAGGTCGGCCAGCGAACACGCCACCAGAAAATACTCCTGCACAAAGCGCAGACCCTGGCCCATGCTGGTGGAGTCATCGGGGTAGAGCACTCGTGTCAGTGACATGGCCTCGAGTGTTTCGGCGACCGCTCCCACAAACTCCCCGTGACTGAACACCTGGAAGTCGAAGTAGTCGGTGGCACTGGCCGCCCACAGCCGCAAGGTGTTGACGGTCTTGCCCCCGTAGCCGACGACCGGGCGGTCGTACGGAATTCCGATGAGCACGGACGGTCTGCCGACAATCGCGCGCAAGCCACCCTCACGCACTTCGTAGGAGGCATTGAGCTTGACTTCAACTTTCTCCTGCGGGCGGGCGACTTCCCAGGGATCGCGGAATTGCAGCCAGTTGTCCGGCTGTTCCTGCTGCCAGCCGTCGCGGAACACCTGGCGGAACATGCCGTATTCGTAGCGGAGCCCATAACCCATGGCAGGTAGCTGCATTGTGGCCATGGAGTCGAGAAAGCAGGCAGCCAGGCGTCCTAGACCGCCGTTGCCCAGCCCGGCATCCGGCTCTTCCTCCAGCAGGGCGGGCCAGTCGAGTCCGTGTTGTGCCACGATCTGGCGGACGGCTGCGTCCAGGAACAGATTCGTCACGTTGTTGGCGAGCGTTCGGCCTATCAGGAATTCCATCGACAGGTAGTAGATGCGCTTGGGGTTTGCCTTGGCGTAAGTGGTTTCGGTGTCGATCCACCGCTGCGACAGGATGTCGCGTACTGCACGAGCGAAGGCTTCGAAACGATCGCGCGGTTCCGCCGCGCTGGGATCGACAACCGTGTCCGTAACGAGGTGATGCTCGTAGCTGTCCATGGTTACGGGTTCCTTGGAGCCGTCTGCGGCCATGGGGTGCCCCTTTTGCCTTTCCATGATTGTGAGTAGGGAATGTGACAGACCGAGGGCGGTGGGGAAATCGCCCGGATTGGGGGGTATTGCTTCCGGCTTCGATCTCCCGCACATTGGCCGGGATCAAAAAGAAGATGTGGGGTTTTGGGCTGAATGGCACCATCCGCGGCCGCGCCTGCGGCGACGTCGTCCTCGCGACCGGCCGCTGCCTGGTCGTCGACCCTTTCGGTGTACTTGTGCACGGCGGGTGCCTCCGTTGGGCTCGGAAGCATCTGGCGCTTCCCCTACCTGGCGGGAACGGGCGGCGGCAGCGCCTTCATCCTGATTTTCATACTCGCGTGCGTGTTGGTCGCGACGCCCCTGCTGGCCGCGGAATTTGCCCTCGGCAGGCAGTCGCGGCTCAGTCCACCGGACGCCGCCGGCGCGGTGGCCGGCGACCCGCGCTGGAATGCCATTGGCATCCTGGGCACGCTCGCGGCCTATCTGATCCTTTCCTACTACACGCTGATTGCCGCCTGGGTGCTCGCTTACGCCTGGAAGTGTTCGATAGGACTCCTGTCCGCCGCCGGCCCCCAACATGTTGCGGAGCTGTGGAGCGGATTCCAGTCCCGCCCGTTCGAGGTGGGCGCCTGGCACGCGGCGTTCGTGGCCATTGTCATGGTGATCTCGGCCCGCGGGCTGCAAGGCGGCATCGAGCCTGCCAATCGAATCCGCGCTCCGGCATTGTTGATTCTGCTGTTGATACTGGTGGGCTACGCACTGGCGACAGGCGACGTCCGCCGTGGCTTGACCTTCGCGTTCAAACCTGACTTCTCCGCGGTCAATGCCCAGGTAGTGCTGGCCGCCATCGGCCAGGCTTTCTATGCAACGGGCGTCGGTCAGGCGATGATGATTGCCTTCGGCGCCTACATAGAGCGCGGCACATCCCTGGTCCGCACATCGCTGGTCATCACCGGGTCGATTCTGGCCGTGTCGTTGCTGGCCACCATGATGATTTTTCCCTTGGTGTTCGGCTACGGAATGAATCCCGCGCAGGGCCCGGCACTCGTGTTTGATGTACTGCCCCGAGTGTTCGCCGAGATGCCGGGTGGCCGGCTCATCGGTACGTTGTTCTTTCTCCTGTTGGTGCTCGCAGCGACCACCCCTTCCATCGCATTGGTCGAGCCGATCGCCGCGTGGGTCACGTCCAGGTTCGGGCTGCAGCGAGCCACCGCGGTGTGGGCCATCGGTATTACGTCGTGGCTGCTCGGGATCGGCTCGGTGCTGTCGTTCAACCGCTGGGCCGATTGGTATCCTCTGGGTTTTATCCCTGTTTTCGCACACAAGACCGTATTCGATGTGTTGGATTATGTGTCGTCCAATATCATGATGCCGGTGGGCGCGCTGTTGACCAGCATCCTGGTGGGGTGGCGCGTCAGCAAGGTATTCGCGCGCGATGAGCTCGCGGAAACGACGCCGCTCGCTCGCGTCGCCTGCGTGTGGCTGCTGCGGTATGTTTGTCCGCTGGCGATCCTGGCCGTGTTTATTGCCACCTTGGTTTGAGCAAGAATCGGAATGCGCTGACCGGGCCCGCTCCTGACAATGGCACCCATCATCCAATGCTGAGGACGTGCCATGAAATCGACTGTTATCCAGTATTCAGTGAGTGACTCATCACTGGGCTCCGTGCTGGTTGCCTCCAGCGACAAGGGCATCTGTGCAGTTCTCCTGGGCGCATCGCCAGGGGTTCTCAAACGGGACTTGGAGGAGCGTTTCCCTGATGCCCAACTCGCTGGGACCACCGCGAGCGATTTGCACAAGAAGGTCGTTGCGTTTGTGGATGCGCCGAGTGCCAGCTTCGATATGCCCCTCGATGCTCGCGGCACCGAGTTCCAGCGGCGAGTGTGGCGGGCGTTACGGGAAATTCCTGCCGGTGCGACGGCGACGTATCTCGACATCGCCAACCGAATTGGCTCGCCGACGGCGGTTCGGGCTGTGGCGCAGGCGTGTGGCGCCAACCCGATTGCCATCGCCATCCCGTGTCATCGGGTTGTGAGGTCCGATGGCGGGTTGTCGGGGTATCGGTGGGGAGTAGAGCGCAAGCGGGCGCTGTTGGCTCGTGAGGGGGCGCGGTGAAAGTTGTCGCCCGCATTGACGCCATCGATTGGCAAAGCGTTGCCGCCGATCTCAATGCCCAGGGTAGCGCCTTGGTGGAGCAACTGCTGGAGCCGGCCCAGTGCCGGTCTCTGGCGGCTCTGTACTCGCAGGACGGACTGTTCCGCAGCCGTGTCGTCATGAGTCGGCACGGCTTCGGCCGCGGGGAGTACAAATACTTCTCGTATCCGCTGCCCGAGCTCGTTACTCAACTTCGCGCGTCCTTGTATCCACATCTTGCGCCCGTCGCCAACCGCTGGAATGAGTTGCTGAACCTGGATGTTCAATATCCAACTCACCACGGCGAGTATCTGAAGCGCTGTGTCGATGCGGGCCAGACTCGCCCGACTCCCTTGTTGCTGCAGTATGCGCGGGGTGACTATAACTGCCTGCACCAGGATCTGTACGGCGAGC
>JAFEDS010000005.1 GCA_018241505.1 Pseudomonadota bacterium
CACCGCCGCGCCAGCCGCCGCCGCGCCAGCCGCCGCCACCGCCGCGCCAGCCGCCGCCGCCGCCGCGCCAGCCGCCGCGGCGCGCCCCGTCATCGCCGTCGCCCGCGACGAGGCCTTCTGCTTCTACTACCCCGAAAACCTGGAGCTTCTGGCCGAGGCCGGCGCCACAATAGAATTCTTCAGTCCATTGCGCGGCGAGCGCCCATCCCCAACAGCCGCGGGTGTGTATCTCGGTGGGGGTTATCCGGAGCTTCACGGCCCCGCGCTGGCATCCAACATGGACCTCTGGCGCACTTTGAAGGATCTGCACGCGGGTGATTGCCCCATTTATGCGGAATGCGGTGGTTTCATGGTGCTCACCGAAGGCCTGACAGATTCGAAAGGGCATACGTGGCCAATGGCCAGTCTGATACCCGGCTTTGCGAGGATGAGTGGCAAGTTGGCGGCGTTAGGCTATCGGTATGCGAGGGTGTTGCGGTCGAATTTGCTGGCGCAGACAGGCGAGGTACTCCGAGGACACGAATTCAGGTATAGCTCCTGGGTTCGCGACCCTGGTGCCGTAGGCAGTTGCGCAGCGTGGGAGGTCGAGGGTACGCGCGGCAAGGTGCCGGATGACGGAGTTGGTTACGCCAGAGGTAACTTGCTGGCAAGTTACCTGCACGTGCATTTCGGTCAGCGGCGGGAGCTGGCGCAGCGGTTTGTGCAGCGGCTACACCGCGCGACGCCGTAGAGCGGCCCCGCTCACAACGCGCTGAGGCCCGCCCTACAACTTATGCGTCGACAACAACAAACTGGTTTCTGTGTTGGATATCCCTTCAATCAGCCGGATCCTCCCCAACACCCGATCAAAAGCCTCGAGGCTATCCGCCCGTAACTCCGCCACAATGTCCCAGCGCCCATTGGTAGTGTGAAGGGCAGTGACCGCCGGATCCCCCCGTAGCGCCCGAATCACCTCGTCAGTTCGGTTCCCCTCAACAGCGACCAATGTGAGCGCGCGTATGCGCTGCGCTTCCTCCTGGGGCCGCAAACGGACGGTGTAGCCAACGATCGTCCCGTCGCTTTCGAGGCGAGCCAGGCGATTTTGGACCGTGCCCCGTGCGACCCGCAGCTTGCGGGCCAGGGTGGCGACGGACGTTCTGGCGTCATCCCGGAGCAGGCCCAAAAGCTGTCGATCAATGTCGTCCACGGTGCTCTCCGCCCCAAAACGGTGCTAGATTCTAGTCAAAACGCCAGCGAAAGCCATCATTCTGTTCACATTCGCGCGTCTTTTGATCAGTTTTCTGGCTATTTATTGGCTCATGGGCCCCGGAAACTAGTGCCAGCAGAGACCGAATGAACCGGAGAGGGGATCATGGTTGACTACATTGGCGTAGAGCGCGTCCAGGAGCTCGTAACCCACATCGGACCGGCCCGCTTCATGGAAGCGCTGGCGGCCGAAATCGAGCACGACTACCGCCGCTGGGGCGAATTCGAAAAATCCCCTCGTCACGCCGTGCATTCGCCCGTCGGGGTGATTGAGTTGATGCCTACGAGCGATGGCCGCCTCTATTCATTCAAGTACGTCAACGGTCATCCGAAGAACACCGCCGCCGGCCTGTTGACCGTTACGGCTTTCGGCGTGCTCTCCGACGTTGAAACCGGATATCCGCTGTTATTGTCTGAAATGACCTTCACGACCGCACTGCGTACCGCGGCAATGTCCGCCCTCGCAGCCCGCCGCATGGCCCGTCCCAACAGTCGCGTGATGGCCCTGATCGGCAACGGTGCGCAAAGCGAGTTCCAGGCAATCGCGTTCAATCACATGTTGGGCGTCCGCGAGTTGCGCCTGTACGACACCGATAGTCGTGCCACCCTGAAGCTCGAACGCAATCTGTTGAAGTTGGGATTGCATGGCCTGCGGATCGTGCGTTGCAGCTCGACTGCCGAGGCTGTGCGCGGCGCCGATATTGTCACGACTGTAACGGCCGACAAGCGCAATGCAGTCATCCTGACCCCCGCCATGATCGAGCCCGGCATGCACATCAATGCAGTCGGCGGCGATTGTCCCGGCAAGACCGAATTGCACCCGGATATCCTGCGGCGGCCGGATGCGCGCGTGATTGTGGAGTTTGCGCCGCAGTGCCGGATCGAGGGTGAAATCCAACAGTTGGAAGAGGGCTTCCCGGTAACCGAACTGAGCGATGTGCTCAGTGGCGCCGGGGTCGCCCGCGCGAGTGCCAATGAGGTGACGATATTCGACTCGGTCGGCTTCGCCCTGACGGACTTCTCCGCGTTGCGCTACCTGCATCGATTGAATCGCGAACAGCGAGTCGCCGCGCCGGCGATTGACTTGGTTCCCGAGCTGGATGATCCGAAGGACCTGTTTGGCGACTTGGTGCGCGAAAGCAGCGTCACTTTCCAGGCCCCGGGCGCCTGGTCTGCCCCGGCCGATATCAGAAGGGCGGCTGACAGCCGGTTGGGCTCATGATGGGCCGTGCACCGCGAACGGCAGCCCTGATCGGCGCGCCCACCGATGTCGGCGCGAGCGATCGCGGATCGTCTATGGGTCCCGAGGCTCTCCGCGTCGCCGGATTCGGCGCGGCGCTCGAGCGTCATGGCTTGAAGGTAATTGACCGTGGCAACGTCAGCGGTCCGCCCAACCCCTGGCTGCCGCCAGTGGATGGGTATCGGCACCTCAATGAGGTGTTTGAATGGAATCGCGCCGTGCACGAGGCGATGTACCGGGAGCTGGTTCAGGAGAATTTGCCGATCCTGCTGGGCGGTGATCACTGTCTCGGCATCGGCTCCATCAGCGCCGTCGCCCGTCATTGCCGTGAGACCGGCAAGAAGTTGCGCGTCTTGTGGCTCGATGCGCACGCGGATTTCAATACCAGAGAGCTGTCTCCCAGCGGCAACCTGCACGGCATGCCCCTGTCATGCCTGTGCGGCTTCGGGCCGCGGCAACTGGTCGAGTTGGGTGGTGCCACGCCGGCCATCAGCCCCCAGTGGATCCGGCAGATCGGTATCCGCAGCGTCGACTCGGGCGAGAAGCGCTTCGTGCACGAGCAGGGACTCGAGGTGTTCGACATGCGTTCCGTCGATGAGCTAGGCGTGCGCCAGGTGATGGATCTGGCCTTGGCCGACCTCGACGCCAACACGCACCTGCACGTCAGCTTCGATGTTGACTTCCTGGACCCGGAAATCGCCCCAGGCGTCGGTACAACCGTGCCCGGCGGCCCTTCGTACCGCGAGGCGCAGCTCTGCATGGAAATGATTGCGGATACCGGTGCGCTCGCTTCGCTCGATGTGGTTGAGCTCAATCCCGCCCTCGACGTGCGCAACAAGACTGCCACCCTCGCCGTCGACCTCATAGAGTCGCTGTTCGGCAAAAGCACCCTCATTCGCAGGCGCTTTTCAGAGCAGACGCGGCATCCGCTCGGCGAGAAAGTCGATGAACGCGCGTACGGACGGCAACAGGCCGCGGCGGGTGGGAAACACTAGATGGAACACGCCGAGGGGTAAGGTCCACGCGGGAAGCACCTGTTCGAGCTTCCCGCTCTCGAGGTCGGCGCGAATCACACTTTCGGGCAAGAGCGCGATGCCGAGCCCGGCCAACACCGCAGTGCGCATCACAATGAAATCGTGACAGACCAGGCGCGGGGTGTGCTCGATCCGCGCCGACTTGCCTTCGGCATCAAACAACTCCCAGGTGTGTCGATCGCTGTCGGAATCGAATGACAGCGTGGCATGCTTTGCGACCTGATCCGGCTGTTCCGGCCGGCCGTTCGCGGCGAGATACTCCGGGGCCGCAACGAGGAAGTTGCTCGATGAGCCGAAGGTTCGCATGACGAGCCCATCCTCGCCCGTCGGTACGGTGCGCACGCGCAGCGCCACGTCAAAACCTTCATTCAGCACATCCACGCGGCGATTGGTCGCGTGCAACATCAGGCGAATCTTCGGATACCGAGCCAGAAATTCGGGCAGGTACTGAGCCATCGCCCCTTGGGCGAGCGAAATGGGACAGCTCGCCTTGATGATCCCGCGAGGTTCCGCGCGCGCAAATTCAACTGCTTCGACCGCGGCATCCGCCTCCGTGAGCATGGCGAGCGCGTGCTTGTGGACCTCCTGGCCGACCTCCGTGACCACAAACCGGCGGGTCGATCGATTGACCAGCCGCACCCCCAGCCGAGCCTCGAGAGCCGCCACATGCCGGGAAAGCCGTGACTTGGGGATACTCAGAGCCCGGGCGGCCTTGGCGTAGCCCTCGTACTCAATCACCTTGGCGAAATAATAAAAATCGTCCAAAGGCTGCATATATTGATACCAAATTTGGAACGAAATGTTCCAAAACACCCAGATTATCAATCATTGTTCCACGGAATATGCTTCCGGTCCATGGGCATCGGGCCCGGTTTGGGAGACTCCAATGAAGGTTCTGCACATTGATTCGAGCATCCTGGGCGACAACTCGGCCAGCCGTGTGCTCAGCCGCGAGATTGTTTCGAAGCTGTCGGCGGACCATGCCGATGCTGAGGTGAGCTATCTCGACCTCGCCGCATCGGAGCTGCCGCACCTTTCCGGCCGCTCGCTGGCCAAGCTGGATGCGCAAGAGAGCGCGTTGAGCGCCCGCGCCCTGGATGACTTTCTAGCCGCCGATGTAATTGTGATCGGTGCCCCCATGTACAACTTTACGATCCCCAGTCAGTTGAAAGCGTGGATCGATCGCGTCGTTGTCGCGGGAAAGACGTTCCGGTACACGCAGTCCGGTCCTGAAGGTCTTGCGAAGGGCAAGCGGGTGATTGTGGGGATTTCGCGGGGTAGTGTGTACGCGCCCGGTTCGCCTGCGGAGTTCGCGGAGTCCTATCTGAGGCACGTGTTTGGATTTATCGGCGTCACGGACGTCGAGTTCATCCGGGCCGAGGGTCTGGGCCTGTCACCGCAGCATCGCGCAAAAGGTTTGAATGCGGCATTGACGGCGATTCATACGCCGGTTGTTGCCGCGGCAGCTTGAGCAAATAGGAGGTTTTCAATGTCTGGTTTCAACGCCGCTCGTTCCACAGGCTCGACCGCTCGTGAGGTCGTCAAGGTGGTCCACGGAATGCCGACTTCCGACGGCGCGGGGGTGAAGCTACGGCGGGTCATTGGCCAGCCCGGCCTGTCCGAGCTCGATCCATTCCTGATGTTGGACGAGTTCGGTACCGACGCGCCGGCCGATTACATCGCCGGCTTCCCGGATCACCCGCACCGGGGGTTCGAGACCGTGACCTACATGTTGGATGGCCGCATGCGCCATCGGGACAACCATGGGCACGAGGGTGTGCTCGTTCCCGGCAGCGTCCAATGGATGACCGCGGGCCGGGGTATCGTGCACTCGGAAATGCCGGAGCAACAGGAAGGCCGCATGCGCGGCTTCCAGCTTTGGCTGAACCTGCCGGCACGCGACAAAATGACTGAGCCCAGGTACCAGGAGTTTGGACCCGAGCGCATTCCGGTCGCGACACCGGCCGCGGGCGTCAGTGTGAAGGTCATTGCAGGTGAGGTGGGAACGGTCAAGGGGCCGATTTCCCAGCCCGCGACGGATCCGACCTATCTGGATATCGCGTTGAGTCCGGGGACGGAGTACGTACATACACTGCCGGAGCAACATTCGGCGTTCATGTACGTGTTTGAAGGAGCGGTCCAGGCCGGTACGACCACGGTCAACGCCGGTGAAATGGCAGTCCTCGGCACGGGTAGCGAAATTCGCCTGCGCGGTGCAAAGGAAAGCCGTGCCATCCTGGTGGCCGGCCGGCCCTTGCAGGAGCCGGTGGCTCGCTATGGTCCATTCGTGATGAGTACCCGCGAGCAATTGATCCAGGCGGTCGAGGACTTCCAGAACGGCAAGTTCTGAGCCTTCTCAGCGCGCAATCTCTCTACGAGGCTCTCGGCATAAAGGCGCCCGCAAGGGCGCCTGAGTCAGCGCCGTCAGGTTCCAACGTGGGATGACTGCCCGTGCTCACGATGACAGCCACGTTGGTGTCAAACACCGCAACCCGGTTTCGACCTGCGCGCTTGGCCGCATACAGGGCGGTGTCCGCGTGCGCCAGTAACAGCCGGAGGTCGTAGCCCGACGCACTGGTTGAAGCGATTCCAAAGCTCGCTGATATCGGCGAACCCGCACCTGTGCCACTGGCAACGGTGCCGCTGTCGTAGGTCAGTCCTGCAACGGTCCGGCGCAATTGCTCCGCACGGATTCGGGCATCCTCGGGCCCGCATCCGGCCATCAGGAAACTGAACTCTTCCCCGCCAAAGCGGCCGAACAGGTCGGTTGAGCGCATGAACACCTGGCACTCGTTCACGGTCTGTTTCAACACGTGATCGCCGGCCGCATGGCCATATTTGTCGTTGATGGCTTTGAAGTGGTCCAGGTCGAACAGAATGATGCAGACGGGCTGGTTGGCTTTCCGGGCGCTCTCCAGACTGGCCTGGGCCTGCTTGAGGAAGTGCAGGCGGTTGGCGATGCCGGTGAGCCCATCGATCTGGGACAGGCTCATGAAATGCAGTTGCAACCGCTTGGTGCGGTACGCCCAGAAGGCAATAAATCCCAACGTGAGCAGCAGCAGGATGATGTACAGGCGCGAGTTCTCCACGGCCTTGGCGCCGAGCGCCTGCTCGAGCTGCAGGACGTGGTTTTCCTTGTTCAAGGTTTCAATCTGCAAACGGCTCGCAACGCTTTCGTGTGCAACGCGCTGGTACGCAAGCTGGCGCGCGGTCGTAACGTCCAGGTAGCCCTTGTCCATGGCCGCGTACTTCTCGTGATAGTCCAACGCGGCTTTGAAGTCTCCTGACTGCCGTGCCTGTTCGTAAAGCAGGTGGTAGGCGGCTACGAGGGGCGGCGAGACCTCGTTCGGCACGCCATTTTCAATGGTTCGGAGTGCGTACTGGTGGGCCGCGGCCACATTGCCTTTTTTCTGGTAGGCCGTGGCCAGCAGCGATTCATAACGGGAGATCAAGCGCGGAAAGTGCGACTGCAGCACTTCCGCGTAATGTTCGGTCAAAAGCCGGATGGCGTCGTCGATCTGGTTGTTGGCGACATACACCGTGGCCGCGTAGCTTCGGATGAAGTTGGCGTAGGACAGCTCATTCAACTGGGTGCAGGCATCCATGGCGGCGTTGAATTCCGGTCCGACCACGCGTTGTTTGCCGCTGGCGACTTCAGCGCGCAGCTTCTCGTTGTAACCCTTGCAGACGCCCCGGCCGAGCCAGTTTTCATCCATCAGCTTCCGAGCGTAAGTGATGGCAAGATCGTACTGCCCGACCTCGTTGTAGAGCTGGGCTGCAACGAGGAGACCTTGTTCACGAGCAGCGGGATCGCTGACCCGCGGCAGCAACAAGAGAAGTTGTGTCAGCTCGGAAAACGCGTCCTCGTAGTGAGAGCTCACTACCAGGGCGTGGATGATCGATGCCTTGGCGCGAAACTTCAGGGTGACATCGCGCGTCGCGAGGATCGTTGCTTTGAGGCGCGAGATCGCGATGTCGTATTGGCCGTCGTACTCGGCTTTCCAGGCCTGTAGATAACGCACCAGCTCCTGTTGCGGCGGCGTCAACTCGTTCTGCCGGGCGGCCAGTGTGCCCAGCAGGGTGGTGAATTCAGTGGGGTAGGCGGTCTTGATCCGATCGGCCTTCTGCAGCATCGCGGCGGCTTCCCCGGGCTGAAACGCCGGTGTCGCCTGTGCGAAAGCAAGCAGCAAAAGACCGATGCCGCCCGGCAACCAGCGCCGGGCGGAGCGGAAAGGGGCGAAGCGAGGTGCCGACCTGCTAGGCCGCACGACGCAAAGGTGAATAGCGCGGTGTCAGGCTGTTTTCCTCACCGTCGTCATCCTCGTCGTCGTAGTCATCGTCCTCGTCTTCGTCGTCCTCGTCGTAATCCTCGTCATCCTCATCTTCATCGTCGAAATCGTCTTCGTCTTCGTCGTCCTCATCCTCGTCTTCGTCCCGTTTGCCAGGAGCCATGACAACGGCGAGCGGCAGCATGGAGTGGGGGCCACGGGGAAGCTCGCCCTCCAGACCCAGTCTCTGCAATAAATCAATAACGTTCGACACGAAACAATCTCCTTGGAATACGGGGTAGTCGAAAGCGGCGTGGAAGGGTAAGTCTACTCATTGGCCTTCGGCAACCGAGTGTTCCCGAATCGGCCCGCGGCAATTGTACAGCCTCGCCTGCTCCCGTAGTCTCTCGCCCCCTCAAACCAAGAAATTAGCGATGGGGTCGTTCCATGGATCAAGCCATTACAGCGACTATCTTAAGATATTCGCCAATAATGGCCCTGGTGGCGGTGCTGGCTTTGAGCCCCTGTTCGGTCCACGCCCGTGCACCAACGGAGCGGCCGGTCGGAATCGTCGAGCAGCCGTGCGCGCCCGCGGCCGGTGTCGAGCCCAAGGCAACCGATCCCTGGCTGCAACGGTTATTGGACCCGGGTGAGGGACGCGAAATCGAAACATCGGATACCGGTACTTCCACTACTGCGCACCCTTCCGAGGATGAGCGGCTGCATTATGACTGGGCGCAACTGTGCCGTTACAGGGCAGAAAACGCGGCCTTGCAACGCGCGGCGCAACCCCGGATCGTGTTCATGGGTGACTCGATTACCGAGTTCTGGAAGGCGGCCCACCCGGAATTCTTCGCTGACAACTATGTCGACCGCGGCGTTTCGGGTCAGACGACAACACAAATGCTCGTTCGCTTCCAGCAGGATGTCATCGCGCTGAAACCCGCGGTTGTGCACATTCTCGGGGGCACCAACGACATCGCCGGCAACGGCGGTCCAACGACGCTGGACGCGATCAAAAATAACATCCTCTCCATGGTCGATCTGGCGTTGGCGAATGACATTCGAGTGGTGCTCGCCTCGGTACCGCCCGCGGGTTCCTTCCCGTGGCGCGCATCGATACTGGACCCCCCGCAACATATTGTCGCGCTGAACGAATGGCTGCGGCGTTTGGCGCGCGAGAAAAATCTGTTTTACGTGGACTACTACGAACCGCTCGCGGACGAAAGCGACGCTATGAAACAGACGTTCAGCAACGACGGCGTGCATCCTAACCGGGACGGGTATTCCGTCATGGAGCCGCTCGCGCGTCATGCAATCGAGCAGGCGCTCGCGAGCGCCGATTCCGCGAAAAAAGCGCCGCCCTCCAAGCCACCCAAGAACAAGCGCTGACCATGCATTTCGAACAGATTGAACCGGGCATGATCATTGACGGTGGGCGCCGTACGGTCACCGAGTCTGAGATCATCGAGTTTGCCAAGCGCTATGACCCGCAATGGTTTCACACCGATCCGGCCCGAGCGCAGCACAGTCGTTGGAAGGGACTCATTTCCAGCGGCTGGATGACCTGCTCGATTGCAATGGAGCTCGCGGTCAGGAGCATCCTGGCGGATTCGCAGTCCATCGGCTCGCCGGGCGTGGAGCAGCTCAAATGGCTCAATCCCGTGCGGCCCGGCGATGAGCTGGCGTTGCGGGTGGAAGTCATTGACAAGAGCCTGTCCCGCTCCGGCTCGGTGGGCATCATCAAATGGCGCTGGGTGTTGACGACGCAGGTCCAGGTGCCCGTACTCGAGCTCACGGCGACCAGCCTGTTTCAATTGCGCAGCGTCTGACCCCCCAGGGGTGCGCCGCGGGCGCTCCCGTGCAAGTGGGCGCCGCAAATCGACCAGTCCAGGCTCCGCCCGCTCGCCACAATGGCCCCGTCGAGGCCAGATCTGGGGGATTTACGATATGGACGAGCAACAAGGTCAACGGTCACGTCGTCCCAGTGGACGAGATGCCAAACGAGCGGCGCGGACGGCGCGATCCTCGCAAATCGTCCCCTTCATCACCCGGAAGATTCCGTACTACGAGGTCGTCAACGCCGAGGGCCTCGAGCTTCTCGAACATAATGCGGACACGATCCTGCAGGAGGTCGGAATCGACTTCAGGGACGACCCTGAATCGCTGCAGTTGCTCAAAGACGCAGGTGCGGACGTCCAGGGGGAGCGTGTGCGCTTCCCACGTGGAATGTGCCGCACGATCGTCCAGCGATCGGCTCCGCGTGAATTCACTCAACACGCGCGCAATCCTGCACGCTCCGTCATCATCGGTGGAAATCGGACGGTATTTGCCCCGGCGTACGGCTCGCCATTCGTGCGAAACCTGGATGAAGGCCGTCGTTACGCCAAAATCGAAGATTTCCGCAATTTCGTAAAGCTCGCCTACATGTCGGGCTCCTTGCACCATTCCGGCGGCACCATCTGCGAGCCGGTCGATCTGCCCGTCAACAAGCGGCATTTCGACATGGTGTACTCGCACATGAAGTACAGCGACAAACCGTACATGGGCTCGGTCACACATCCGGACCGCGCGCAGGATACGGTTGATATGACAAAGATCCTGTTCGGCGACGAGTACCTCGATGCCGCGACCGGGAAGCCGAAGACTTTCATCACGAGTTTGATCAATGCCAACTCGCCGCTCACCTGGGATGCGACGATGCTCGGCGCGTTGAAGACCTATGCGCGCAACAACCAGGCGACCATTGTTACTCCGTTCATTCTCGCGGGCGCCATGTCGCCGGTCACCGTAGCAGGCACGGTCGCGCAAACTCTGGCCGAGTCACTGGCCGGCATGACTCTCGCGCAGCTCGTGAATCCGGGCGCGCCTGTGATCATGGGGAGCTTTGCTTCGTCGTTGTCGATGCAGTCCGGTGCACCGACTTTCGGTACTCCCGAACCTGCGCTCGTATTGTATTCCATGGCCGCGCTCGCGCGCCGTCTCGGTGTCCCGTTTCGTTCGGGCGGCGGGCTTTGCGCATCGAAGATCGCAGATGCCCAGGCGGCGTTTGAGTCGGCCAACACGATGCTGCCAACGGCGCTGGCAGGCGTGAACTTTGTGCTGCACACGGCTGGCTGGCTCGAAGGCGGTCTGTCAATGGGCTACGAGAAGTTCATGATGGACGTCGACCAGGCAGGCATGATGCATACGCTGCTGGCTGGCGTCGATCTGTCCGACAACGGCCAGGCACTGGATGCCATTCGCGAAGTGGGCCCCGGAAAGCATTTCCTCGGCTGCACACACACGCAGGCCAACTTCGAGACGGCTTTCTATCGCTCGCCGCTGGCCGACAACAACAGCTTCGAGCAGTGGGATGCGGAGGGCGCGCAGGATATGAACAAGCGCGCCAACACCCAGTGGAAGAAGATGCTCGCGGAGTATGAGGCCCCGCCTATGGATCCGGCGGTGGACGAGGCCCTGCTGGATTACATGAAGCGCCGCAAGGACTCGTTCCCCGACTCGAACGTATAGGCCTCAGCTCCGGCTACAGGCGCGGGCGAGGGCAGTGGTGCCGCCAGCCCGCGGAGCCCGTCGCGCCGTCAGCCTGCGCCCGGCCGGCGTCGATGACTTCGGGTGTTGGTCCGCGGCGCGGCCGCCTTCCGCTCCGGCAAGGCGACCGCCTGGCGTAGGTGCACGTACTCGGCGGTCGAGTGGGGTATCCCCATCGCCTGCACAAAATGCTCCTGGAACCGAGGCTCAATCGCCGTCTCGATTTTCTCTACTCGCCGCACCAGCTCTTCGATCTTCGTGCGCGACCCGTTGTCCAACAGCGCGATTCGCGCCCCGGTGCCGGCTGCATTGCCAGCCGAACCCACTTTTGACAGGTCGCAATCCGGGATCATTCCCAGCAGCATGGCGTACTTGACGTCAATGTGACTGCCGAACGCGCCGGCCAGCCGGATCCGATCGACATGGTCAGCCTGCATGTGCTCCATCAGGAGCTTGATTCCGGCATACAGCGCGGCCTTCGCAAGTTGAATCGCACGAACATCGTTCTGTGTCACCTGTATCGGCACCTCGCCCTGGTGGACGATGTAGCTGAACGTCCTTCCCGACGGCACGATGCGATTGCTGCGCTCGGCGAGCTGGCCGTCAACAACACCATCCTGATTGATGATGCCGGCAAGAAACATTTCGGCAATGACTTCAATGATGCCGGAACCGCAGATCCCCGTGACGCCGGTGGCCGCCACGGCCTGCGCGAATCCCGGTTCATCGGACCACGAGTCGGAGCCAATGACCTTGAAGCGGGCTGCGAAGGTGGCCGGGTCGATGCGCACGCGTTCGATTGCGCCGGGAGCGGCACGTTGTCCGCAACTGATCTGCGCTCCCTCGAAGGCAGGCCCGGTAGGGCTCGAGCAGGCGAGCAGCCGCTGGCGGTTGCCCAATACAATCTCTGCGTTGGTTCCCACGTCAACGAGCAGAGTCAGCTCATCGCTCAGATCAGGGCGCTCAGCGAGCACCATACCTGCCGCGTCGGCGCCTACATGTCCTGCAATGCAGGGAAGCACGTAGATACGCGCATTGGGGTGGAGCTTCAGTCCGATTTCCGAGGCCCGGATGGTCATCGCGCCATCGGTTGCGAGGGCAAACGGCGCGCCGCCCAACTCGACCGGATCGATACCCAACAACAGGTGGTGCATGATCGGATTGCCGACCAGCGTCACCTCGAGAATGTCGTTGACGTCGACGCCGGCGGCTTCGGCCACCTCGGCCGCGAGGGCGTCGAGAGCCGCATGAACGGCCGCCGTCATCTGCTGCGCGCCGCCCGGATTCATCATTGAGTAGGAGACCCGGCTCATCAGGTCCTCGCCGAAGCGGATTTGGGGATTCATGCAGCCGGTGGAGGCGACCACCTCACCGGACTCGAGATCGCACAGATGCGCGGCGATCGTGGTCGAGCCGACGTCTACGGCCATGCCGAACAGGCGCTCGTGCAGGCCGGGCCAGATGCCGATGATCCGCGATTCGGCATGCACCGCTACGGTGACTTTCCAGTGACCCGCGCGCAGCACCGGTTGCATCGATTGCAACACCTGCAGATCGCACGCGAGATTGCGCAGCCCCCATTCTTCCGCCAGCGCATTCATCAATCGCTGCAGGTCGCCGCTGGGGTCGTGCATGTCGGGTTCCTTGACCTCGACATAGTGCAGATGGACCACCGGGTCCAGTGTGATGACCCGGCTTTCCGCGGCTTTGCGCACCACCTGGCGATGTACCTGGCTGCTGGCCGGTACATCGACCACCAGGTCGCCTTCGATACGGGTATGGCAGGACAGCCGGTGTCCGGCCGGCAGGGGTTTGCGGCGCGCGAAATTTTGTTCCGGTTCGGAGAACGCGCTCGCGTTGGCGGCGCGCGAGTTGACGCCGTGCTTGGGAAAGTCGCCCTCCATGACGAGGACCTGGCAGCGACCGCACAGTCCCCGCCCACCGCACACAGAATCAACATCAACGCCGAGCGTACGCGCCGCCTGGAGAAGGGGCGTTCCGACCGGAAATCGTCCGCGTTTGCCTGAAGGAGTAAATACTACGAGTGGGTCAGTCATGTCGGTGTGGTTGGGCGACGACGATGGCCACCTTCGCGCCGGCCGCGAGCAGCGCCTTCGCCCGGGGTTGCGGCGCCACCGCCGGCAGCCATGGGCGGGGCCTCGCGGAAGCGGCGAATCCAACGGGCGCAGTCGGGATCGTGACCCATCATGACATCGGCGGCCATGCAGGCCTTCACGATCTCGAGGTGCATCGGGTTCATGATGGCCGAGGTCATGCCGTTGCCGATGGCCATGGTGAGAAAGCCCGCGCTGATGGCTTCACGGGCCGGTAAACCGAAGCTGATGTTGGATGCGCCGCACGTGGTGTTGACTTTGAGCTCGTTCTTGAGGCGCCCCAGCAACCGCATCACCTGCACGCCCGCCTGGTTGATGGCGCCGATGGGCATCACCAGTGGGTCGACAACCACATCCGACGCCGCAATACCGTAATCGGCGGCGCGCTGCACGATCTTTTTGGCGACCTCAAAACGCACATCGGGATCTTCGGAGATTCCCGTCTCATCGTTTGAGATCGCAACCACCGCCGCGCCGTACTTCTTCACCAGCGGCAGCACGGTCTCGAGGCGCTCCTCCTCGCCCGTCACCGAGTTGACGAGGGGCTTGCCCTTGTAGACGGCGAGGCCGGCTTCCAGCGCCGCGACAATCGACGAGTCGATTGACAGCGGGGCATCGGTGATGGACTGAACGAGTTGGATTGCCTTGGCGAGAATCGCGGGCTCGTCAGCGAGTGGGATGCCTGCGTTGACATCGAGCATCTGTGCGCCGGCGGCCAACTGGGCCCGTGTGTCGGCTTCGACGCGGCTGAAATCGCCGGCGGCCATTTCGGCGGCGAGAATCTTGCGGCCGGTGGGATTGATGCGCTCGCCAATCATCACAAAGGGGCGTTCGAAGCCGATGACGACTTCTTTGGTGGCCGAGCTGATCACGGTGTCTGTCATGAGAGTGTCCTGTTGGCAATCGGTTCGGCGGCGGGGCGTCCCGGGTACCAGGGCACCCGGCCACGCAGCACGCCTGAGCGGTCAATGATTTCGGGGACGCTGTCTTCCTGCTTGTAGGCCATGAGGTGAATGCCGCTCACGCCGGGCAGGGAATGGATTTCCTGGATGAGATCGATGCAGAGCTGGCGGCCTTCGCGGGCGCCATCTTTCGCGCCGGCCATGCGTTTGACGACGTCGTCCGGGATATGCAGTCCCGGTACATGGGTGCGCATCCATTCGGCGGCTTTCGCGGAACGCAGCGGCCCAACGCCCACGAGAATGAAAATCTTGCCGAGCAGGCCGAGGTCGGCCACTTCGCGCAGGAATTGCTTCAGCAGCGCAATGTCGTAGCAGTATTGGGTCTGGATGAATTGCGCGCCGGCCTCGACCTTCTTGGCGAGCCGCTGGGCGCGCCAGGCCACTGGATGCGCGAATGGATTCTCCGCCGCTCCCAACAGTACGCGGGGCGCGTAGGAAATCTTGCGGCCGCTCAGGAAACGGTGCTCATCCCGCAGCGTGCGCGCCGTGGCGAGCAATGAAATCGAGTCGAGATCGAACACGGGCAGGGCCTGCGGGTGATCGCCGGCCTGCACGCCATCGCCACTCAGGCACAACACGTTGCACACACCCATGGCCGCGCCCCCGAGAATATCCCCCTGGATCGCGATCCGGTTGCGATCGCGGCAGGAGATCTGCATCACCGGCGCATAGCCAACCCGGGTCAGGAGCGCGCACACCGCGAGGCTGGACATGTGACAGTTGGCGCCGCTCCCGTCGGTTGCGTTGATGGCGTCGACGTAACGGTCAAACAGGCGGGCGCGCTGATACACCTCTTCGGGGTCCGCCGAGTCAGGGGGAGCAAGCTCACTGGTGATTGCGAACTGGCCGGCGCGCAGTACCCGCTCCAATCGCCCCGGGGAGGTATGCCCGGGAAGAATCGGCAGGGGATAACCCGGGACCGGCTCGTCCTCGAAATTCACGCGCTTTCTCCCGCACGCAGGCGAGCGACCCGCAGCCAGGAGGATTTGCCCACCAGTCGCCGGTCGACGGGTAGCTGGACGGTGCGCAGTTTTTCCATGCCGCCCGGAATGCGCTGGGCGCCGGCAAATGCCTCGTGCCATACACACTTCATGTCCGGGCGTACTTCGCAGTTGCCATCGTCCCGTACGCCGCCGCAGGGGCCGTTGCGCAGGTTCTTAGGGCAATTCATGGAGCAGGACATGCCCGTGGAGCTCAGCGCGCACTGTCCGCACATCTTGCAGTCGAACAGCAGTCCCTTGATGACGCGCTCGCTCGCGGCTACAGGGCGCTCCAGGCGGGCGTAACCGATTCGTTTCCACAAGGGATGCAGTCCACACACGACGGCCTCAAAGCCACGATAGAAGGCGTTGAGACCGCGGGCGTGACGCACCGACCAGCGGCGCAATGCGTACATCAGGACTCCGTGGGGGTTGGCGGAATCGATGGGGATTCCAGCCCCTTTGCTTTTATGAGTCGTTCCAGGTCGGCATCGGTGTAGCGGGCTTCGAGCGCGGCGGCCGTGGCTTCGGCCACCGCCTTCAAGTCATCGCCACAGGGTGTTGGATCGCTGCGCTTCCAGTCGGCGAGGTAGGCATCGGAGCTGCCTTTGCCGGCGCGCATGGCCGCCCGGTCCACGGCTTCCTGGAAGCGCAGGGAAAGCTGTACTTTGGCGGTCTCGCGCCCGCGCTTCACCAACACCTGCGCGGGAATGTCGCGCCACGAAATAATGATCAACGAGGCCATGTTTCCTTCCGCGCCAGCGCGCTCAGACGGGTGCCCAGCTCACCGTAGCCGGTCACGCGATATTCGAAATCGAGGCCCATGCGGGTAGCGATGTCCCGTGCCTCTTGTTCCGCGCCGGGAGCCGGGTTCTGGGCGAGATACACCAGCTTGCGATAGTTGCGGAAGTATTCCTGGGCCAGCTCCGGATGCCGGTCGAGACCGAGACCGCGGGTGACGAGGCGCTCGTAATGCCGCAGCAGGAAGTCGGTCAGATAGAACGTGCCGGGCTCGGCATCCTGCAACTGCGCGAAGGTGGAGCTGCCGGCGAAGAACTCATAGCAGTGGGCGCCCGGCAGGCGCTCGAGGCCTTCCTCGCGCAGCAGCACATCAAGCAGTCCGCCGGTGCCGCAGTCCGCGTAGGCCACGAAGACCGATTCGAACCGGGCGCGTTGCTCGCGTAGCGTTTCTCGGATGGCGGGCACGATTCGCTCGGGCCGGTTGTGGAGCTCGGGCGGCAGGCACTGGACCTCCAGGTCCGTCCATTGATTGGCCCGCTTCAATGCCGTGATCTCGTTGGCGAGAGCTCCGCAGGCGATTATTAGCGTGCCACGCGGCACAACGACTCCTGTAAACATGGCATTTCACAGACGCAGCCACCAAAAACCACGCTTTTTGGTGGCGGAAAAAGCACCCGGGCTCCGCGCGGCCAGTGCCGCGCCAATAAAACTAGTTCGCCCGGGCCGCGCGGCGCTGAGCCAACAGCCCCTTGGCGGTCTCGACGGCAATGGCGGCGTCACGACAGTACGCATCAGCCCCGACCGCTTTGCCAAACTCCTCGTTGAGCGGCGCACCGCCCACGAGGACGATGTAGTCATTGCGAATACCTTTGTCCTTCATGGTGTCAATGACGACCTTCATGTAGGGCATGGTGGTGGTCAGGAGAGCTGACATGCCCAGGATGTCGGGCTTGTGCTCTTCGAGGGCGGCGAGATACTTCTCGACCGGGTTGTTGATTCCCAGGTCGATGACCTCGAAGCCGGCGCCTTCCAACATCATGGACACCAGGTTCTTGCCGATGTCGTGGATGTCGCCCTTCACCGTGCCGATGACAATCTTGCCGATGGGCTCGACGCCCGTCTCGGCCAGCAGGGGACGCAGGATCTCCATGCCGCCCTTCATGGAGTTGGCGGCCAGGAGCACCTCGGGGACGAACAGGATGCCGTCGCGAAAGTCGATACCGACGATGCGCATGCCTTCGACGAGCGCTTCGTTCAGCACCTTTTCGGCGCCCCAGCCGCGCTCCAGGAAAATGTGCGTGGCTTCCTCGACCTCCGACTTCAGCCCGTTGTACAGATCGTCGTGGACCTGCTCAATGAGTTCCTGATCGTTCAGATCGCGTAAGTTGAACTCGGCTTCGGGCTCGTCGGCCATGGTCAATCCCCCCGGGGATTCCTCTGCTCTGATGCTCGATGGTAAGTGTGGGGTCGCTCTCAGACTGGTTGCTTCGCGACTCTGGCATGCCTGCCGGCGACACGGCTCAGGCGTTCGGCACTGGGTGCGCAGCCAAACTGCGCGCGGTAGCAGCGCGAGAAGTGCGGCGGCGACTGGAAGCCGCAGGCCGTCGTTATGTCTATTATGGGCATCGAGGTCTGCAGCAACAGCTCGCGTGCGCGCCGCAGGCGCATCTGCAGGTAGTAGCGGTTCGGCACGCAATCGAGGTGGCGCTTGAACAGGCGCTCGATCTGGCGGCGCGACAGCTCCGTGGCGGCGGCGATCTCATCGAGCGACAGCGGCTTCTCGATGTTGTTCTCCATCAATTGCGCGACCCTGATGAGCGTCTCGTGGCTCGCCCCGACTTGGGCCCGAAGCGGCACGTACTGGCGGTCGCGATCGTTGCGCACGCGGTCGAGAATGAATTGCTCGGAGATCAGTTGCGCCGCGGTTGCGCCCAGCCGGGTCTTGATGAGATTCAACATCAGATCCAGCGGGGCGGTGCCGCCGGAGCAGGTAAAACGGTCGCGGTCGATTGTGAACAACTGATCGTTCAGCAGAATGCGGGGAAACTCTTCCCGCAGCGCCGAGAGATTCTCCCAATGAATACTGGCCTTGTATTTGTCCAACAAGCCGGCCCGGGCGAGCGCGTAACCTCCTGTACACAACGCGCCCAACGGCACCCGCCGCTCGGCGAACCGGCGCAGGGCAGATAACACCTGCGGCGAGACGGCCGATTGCACTTCAACACCTCCGCACACGAACAGGATGTCGACGCTGCCAATGGCGTCGAGCGAAACCGTGGGCGACATTTGCAGGCCATTGCTGGCGAAGGTGGGGTGGCCGTCGAGGCTGGCGATCGACCATTCGTAGGCCGACTGGGCCGTCACGATATTCGCCATTCGCAAGGGCTCAACGGCACTGGTCAACGCGATCATCGAGTATCGCGGCAGCGTCAGGAAGGCGAACCGTGTTCGGGTGTCCGGCACGGGAGTGGATTTTACCCCAACCTTGCCTATTTGCGACATCTCTCGTCCAGCCACTCGATCCAGTGGCGGACAGGGATTTCGGTGCCCCCCTGCAGGTGGGCAATGCAGCCGATATTGGCGGAGAGAATCACTTCAGGAACGCTTTCCTGCAGTGCATCAATTTTGCGCTCCCGCAGTTCCTGGGACAGCTCGGTCTGAAGGATTGAGTAGGTGCCGGCAGACCCGCAACACAGGTGGGCGTCCCGCACGGGTACGAGCTCGGCGCCCAGTGAACGCAGCAGTGTCTCGACCTGGCCACGAATTTTCTGCCCGTGCTGCAATGTGCAGGGTGGATGGAAGGCGACGCGCTGCGCGCGGGGGGCGGCAGGCACGCTGCAACCCGCGAGAAATTCCGCGATATCCCGAGTCGATTCAACGATGCGATTTGCCTTCGTCGCATAGGCAGGGTCATCACTCAGAAGATGGCCGTAGTCCTTGACCATCGCGCCACATCCCGATGCGTTGATGACTATGGCTTCAACCTGACCTGACTCCACGAGGGGCCACCACGCGTCGATGTTGCGCCGCATGTTGTTTCGCGCTCCGTCGTGATCATCCAGATGCTGGCGGATGGCACCACAACAACCGGATCCTGGCGCGATGATCGATTGCACACCCGTGGCGTCGAGAACACGTGCGGTGGCCGCATCAATCGAAGGAGCCATGGCCGGTTGTACGCAATTGTTGAGTAACAACACTTTGCGCGCATGGGTTTGCGAGGGGATCGGGCCTGGGGGCCGCGTGACTCCGACCTTGTTACGCACGCTCCGCGGCAACACCCACCTGACCGAGCGTCCCAACTTCAGCGCGGTCCCAAACAGCCAGGGGCGGGGAAGTGACTCACGTAACAGCCAGCGCAGAGCCCGTTCGCGCCAGGGGCGCTCAACCTGTTTTGCGACCACCGCGCGTCCAATGTCGACGAGGTGGCCGTACTGGACGCCTGAAGGGCAGGTGGTTTCGCAATTGCGGCAGGTCAGACACCGATCGAGGTGGAGTTGAGTCGCGCGCTGCGCCGGAGCGCCCTCGAGCACCTGCTTGATCTGATAGATGCGCCCGCGCGGTCCGTCGAGCTCATCTCCTAAAATCTGGTAGGTCGGGCAAGTGGCCAGACAGAAGCCACAGTGCACACACTTGCGCAGGATTTCATCCGCGGCAGTCCCGGTTGGCGTGTCCCGGATCCAGTCGGCGAGCCTCGTTTCCATGCGTTACAGTCCCGCCACCAGGCGGCCGGGATTGAAAATTCCGTCCGGATCGAAACTGCGCTTCAGGCGGCGGTGAATTTCCAGGATGGCTCGGGGCAGTGGATGGAAACGGCTCTCCGAACCCGCGCCGTTCCAACGCAAGGCGGTGCCTCCCGCGGCGAGAGCCAGTCCCCTGACATCGAAATCGCTCACATCCCCGGCGTACCAACGAAGCGCGCCGCCCCAGTCGATCAAGGGTTCAGAGGGCAATTTCAACGGGGCAGCGGTGGGGGGCAGCGACACGCGCCAGACCGTTTCCCCCGAAAACACCGGGTGCGTGTAGTCGCGAACCGCGTCCCACCAACGGCACGCCAGGGCAGGAAATACCCGGTCGCCCCCCACAACAGCCTGTGCGGCCCGGACCGCGGGCTCCGCGCCTGACAACCTGACCCAGGCAGCCCCGTCGTGCCAGGCGGCGGCGGAAATCGGCAACGGCTGGCCGCCCCAGCGATTGAACGTCTCCACGGCCACGCGCGCCGGCATTTCCAACCGCATCGTTTCCTCCGCCCGCGGTTGGGGCAGAACTTTGATCGACACCTGCGTCACAATCCCCAGAATTCCCATCGAACCGCACAACAAGCGCGCGACATCGAAGCCGGCCACATTCTTCATCACCTGGCCGCCAAAACGCAGCACTTCGCCGTCGGCCGCCATGAGGTGGGCCCCGAGCACAAAATCACGGGCGGCGCCGGTCTGCATGCGGCGCGGCCCCGACAGTCCGGTGGCCATGACACCGCCGAGCGTGGGATTACCCACAGGCCGGGGCGGCTCGAAGCCGAGAAACTGGCCGCGCTCGGCGAGCGCTGCTTCGATTTCAGACAACGGGGTGCCACAGCGTGCGGTAATGACGAGCTCCGAGGGTTCATAGTCAATGATCCCACGATAACCCGACACATCGAGCGGCTGGCCGGAAATCGCCTCGCCATAGAAATCCTTCGTCCGTGCGCCGTGAAGCTGCAGCGGCGTGCGCTGCGATCCGGCCACGAGCACGCGCTCGCGCAATTGCAACAGTTCGGTGTCCACTAGAACCGCGGGATGTCAGGATGGGGCAAGGCTCCGGCGTGCACGTGCATCTTGCCGTACTCGGCACAGCGCGACAGCGTTGGAATCGCCTTGCCGGGATTCAGCAGTCCCAACGGATCGAAGGCCTTTTTCACGGCAAAGAACGCCGCGCGCTCGCGCGGTGCAAACTGCACACACATGGAGTTGATTTTCTCGATGCCCACACCGTGCTCGCCCGTAATGGTGCCGCCGAGCTGCACACACAGCTCCAGGATTTCCGCCCCGAAGCGGTCGGCGCGCTGCCATTCGCCGGGCGCATTGGCGTCGAATAATATCAGGGGGTGCAGGTTGCCATCGCCGGCATGGAAGACATTCATACAGCGCAGGGAGTACGACTGTTCCATGGTTTCGATGGCTTGCAGCATGCGGCCGAGATTCTTGCGCGGAATGGTGCCGTCCATGCAGTAATAGTCGGGCGAGATGCGTCCCGCGGCCGGGAAAGCGTTCTTCCGCCCCGACCAGAAGCGCAAGCGCTCCGCTTCGGAGCTCGAGACGGTGATCGCAGTGGCGCCGGCCGCGCGCACCACGCCTTCAATCTCGTCGATTTGAGCGGCCACTTCCTCGGGGGTGCCATCCGCTTCGGCGAGCAGGATGGCTTCGGCATTCAGGTCATAGCCGGCCTTCACAAACGGTTCCACGGCCGCGGTGGCCTTCCGGTCCATCATTTCGAGGCCGGCGGGAATGATGCCTGCCGCAATGATGGCCGCGACCGCGTTGCCGGCCTTCACGACATCATCGAACGAGGCCATGACCAGTTGCGCCAACTGGGGGCGCGGGACCAGCTTGACAGTGACTTCGGTTACGACGAGCAACAAGCCCTCGGAGCCGATGGCGACGGCCAACAGATCGAGTCCCGGACCATCGAGGGCAGCGGACCCCAACTCCAGAAGCTCGCCATCAATGGTGAACCCGCGCACACGCAGGATGTTGTGAACCGTGAGCCCGTACTTGAGGCAATGCACGCCGCCGGAGTTTTCGGCGACATTGCCGCCGATGGAGCAGGCAATCTGCGATGAAGGGTCCGGTGCGTAGTACAGGCCATAGGGTGCCGCCGCTTCAGATACCTGTAGATTGCGAACACCGGGTTGGACACGCGCCGTGCGCGCCAACGGGTCAACTTCGAGGACCTGATTCAGGCGCGCGAGCGATAACACTACTCCCGCGGCATGTGGCATCGCGCCACCGGATAACCCCGTGCCTGACCCTCGCGCAACCACGGGAACATCTAAACGATGGCACAGCGAAATGACTTCACGGACCTGTTGTTCACTTTCAGGCAGTACCACTGCGAGGGGCAGTTGTCGGAATGCTGTGAGCCCGTCGCATTCGTAGGGCCGCAACTCTGCCTCGCTGGAGAGTACACACCGGTTGGGCAACGCGTGGCGTAACGCCGTGACCACAGCGGACTTTCGCTCCGGGCTGGGAGGGTCCGCGAGGTTGGACTGTATGGGTTCATCACTGGATTGCATCAGCGCATCCTAACTCGGTTCGGCGACGAAAGTCTCGATTGGTCTCATTGCGGTCTGCACAAAATGTCAATACAACTCGGCCAGCTTGTTGGGCATCGACTTCGATATTGAAGGCGGTCAGAGCCCTCGCGATAACGACTGCGCGCCAGGCTCCGCTTCCCCGACGTGCAACAGCTACGGTCCGGCCGGGCGGTTGGGTTTCACGACGCGATTCGCGAGTGACCTGGGCCAGTAGCGCTGCGTTGAGTGCAGATGTAATGGAACGAAGCGGTCGGATCTCCATTTAGGTGGGGGGTCCGACCGCGGAGGCTGAGTGCGTTCCAGTTTGTGGGTTATTGGTCTGGCTGTGTGTCTCAGCGCCAGTGCCGCTATCGCTCCGCCGCCGGCAACGGTCGAGTTGCCCGTGCCACCCGAGCAGGTGGTCAATCACGTCAGCCGCACAACCACCTGGTATCGCCGGATCAATGCGCTTGCGCAGATTCCCGTCGATTCCGAGGACGTCGTGCCGCGGGATCGTCTGACGCAAACCGCGCTTACCTCGTTGCAATTGGCTTTCGATTTCGGACGCGCAGCCGGTGCCCTGGCCGCCAATGTCGGCCAACCCACTGACGCCGCCGAGGCCGCCGAGCTAGGAAGCCCGATTGACCAAGCCGCCGCCAGAATGGCGGACCGGATCGCAAACCTGCAAACGCAGGTCACGGGGGTGGACGAGCAGATTTCCCATGCCAAGGCGAAAGAAAAGCAGGCACTCATTGCGAAGCGCGCCGAGGTGGTGGCGGCGTTGGATCTCGCGAAGGAGATCCAGCGGACGGTGGGGCAGATTCAACGGTTTGAAGAAACGTCGGATGCGCGCGCAGGCGGCGCGGCAGCGGGCCTGGCCTCGCAGATCGCCGACTTGCGCAAGTCGGTGCCGGAGGTGTACGGCACCGGCGCCCGCTCGGGGGCCGGCTCCGGCGGCGGTGCCAGCGGCGGTGCCAGCAGCGGTGGCGTCGGCAACAGCGGCTCGGGATCTTCGAGGCCCGCGGCTCCAGCCTCCGCATCCAACACCGCGGAAACCTTCCGGCCCGAATCCGCGGGCATCATCGCCCTGTTCGGTAAATGGTTCGCGCTCGCCAGCGCCCGGCGCGACCTGTCGGACGCCAAAAAACAAACCGACGGCCTGGTCAAGGATCTTGGCAAAATCCGCGACGCCGTCACCAAAGAGGTCCGCGGCCTGGCGAATCAGAACCTCGAAAACGCCTCCACCGATCCCGAGGCGCTGGCGCAGTCGAAGCTCCGATTCCAACAGGCCGCCGCGCACTTCAAACAGGTCGCCACGCTGATTGTCCCGTTGGGAGAGCAGGGCGTTACGCTGGAAACAGCACACAATCTGTTGGATGAATGGCACGACGCGCTTGCCTCCCGAACCGGCACGGTGGCGCGTTACCTCATGTTGCGACTGGCCTTCCTGTTGGGATCTGTCGCCGTGGTATTGATTATATCCGAGGTCTGGCGCCGTGCCACTTTCCGCTACCTGACGGACGCGCGTCGCCGCCAGCAGTTTCTGGCGCTTCGGCGCGTGCTCGTGGGATTGGCGCTCACTCTCGTAATTGTCTTCGGGCTGGTCTCGGAGTTTGGCTCGTTAGCCACCTACGCCGGACTCATCACGGCGGGCCTCGCCGTGGCGCTGCAAAACGTGATTCTCGCGGTCGTGGCGTATTTCTTTCTCATAGGTCGCTACGGCGTCCGGGTCGGAGATCGCGTCACGCTGGCGGGCGTTACGGGGCGTGTCGTTGAGATCGGGCTGGTGCGGATTTATCTGATGGAGCTGGCGGGTTCGCAATGGCGGGCCACCGGCCGGATGGTGGTACTGTCGAACGCGGTTCTGTTTCAGCCGACCGCCATGTTCAAGCAGATGCCCGGCGGCGATTTCTACTGGCACACCATCACGATGGTGTTCGCATCCACAACCGATGTGTCGGATGCCGAGAAGCGTCTGAGCGAAGCCGCAAATTCGGTGTACTCGAAATATCGGCCGGCCATTGAGCAACAACACGCGGCCTTGCAGCGCTTCATTGATTTCCAGACCGCGTTGCCGGAGCCCGAAGTCTACGCACGGCTCAATATCAAAGGCCTGGAGTGCACCGTTCGCTACCCCGTCGAGCCAGCACACGCCGCCTCTACCGACCAGACGATGCTGCAGGCGCTGCGCGAGGCTCAGTCCAAAGCACCCGAACTGAAGCTCGTCGATGGACCGCTGTTAGATACATCAGAGAGCTAGGAGCAGCCACCAAAAACCGCGCTTTTTGGGGGGGGCGCCCAGTCTGGCGTAAAAGGACCCGGGCTCCGTGCGGCCAGTGCCGCGCCAGATAAAATCACAGAGTCAAGTGCTTCAGGTACCACTCGGAGAACACATTCACCAGCCCCTCCGTGTACGGGGAATAGGGTCCTGGTTGATAAGCAGGGCTGCTCACTCCCAGGTGTGTCCGTTCTACCAATGCGCTGTCCTGGGCGTTGGTGGCTATCCAGACAGATGAGAGCTTGTTGACGTCGTAGTCGATGCCTTCCTGTGCATCCTTGTGAACGAGCCACCGTGTTCGCAGCAGCGTTCTGTTGGCCGCCAGGGGCAGCACCGAAAAGCTGACGGCGTGGTCGCTCATCAAGTGCTGCCAGGAGTTGGGCTGGGTCCAGACCGACAAGCCGCCCAGCGCGGGTTGCTCGAATTTACCCAGCAGCTTGGCGCAAGCCACCTTGGTGTCGATAGTCTGCGACTCACCGTGTTGTGCGATTGGCAGCCGGACGGCGCGGAATCCTGTCGTCCCGCTGAGCGAATCGATGGCTACCGAGGGCAAACCGCACGCTTCCCACTTCCGGTGCTCGGTCGCGAGCAACTCTTCGAACCGCTTCATCTTGCTGAGGTTCTCGGGTGTCGGCTGATAGCCGAACCCGTACTCCAGCAGCGGCACAGTCAGCTCAGGGTGATTGGCGCTGCAGTGATTGCACTCACGATTGTTCTCCATCGTGAGTTTCCAGTTGCCTTCCTCGACGATGTCGAGTTGGTAGGCGACCTTGCTCTTCGCGATGTCGTGAGGCGCGATGTACGGCTCCAGCGCCGCCCGCATGGCCTCGAAGTCTTCAGGCGGTGCTGCCGCGAGGCAGATGAAGATCAGACCGGCGAGGCTGCGTACGTGCACCGACTTCAGGCTGAACTGGGAGCGATCGAAGTTCTCGCCCATGTGCTCGTTGTGAATCAGCTCGCCACACAGGTTGTAGGTCCAACTGTGGTACGGGCAAACGAGGTTACCCACGATCCCGCTACCGGCATTGCGCAGCCGGGCACCGCGATGCCTGCATACGTTGTGAAAGGCATTGATCCGCATCTCATCGTCGCGAACGATAATGATGGAGTCAGTGCCGATCTCGACCGTGAAAAAGTCGCCCGGCTCGGCGATCTCCGGCTCCACGCCCACAAAAATCCAGTAGCGGCCGAAAATCCGGGCAACGTCCTGCTCGTAGACTTCGTGGCTCAGGTAGAACGGCGCGGGCAGGGTGTACCCAGCCTTGCGGGATTGGATGAGGGCGTCCAGGCTCATGCGCGCAGTTCGTTGTTCTCGGGGTCGTAGGGTGATTCGGGGATTACAGTGGCTTTCCTGCTCTCGCCGAGAATCTGAATGGTGAGCTGAGTGCCGACGGTTGCAAACTCCGCCTTGACGTAGCCGATTGCCAGGCTCTTACGAACGTAGTGACCGTAATAGCCGGAGGTCGCTCGGCCAACAATATTCCCCGAAGCATCAAACAGCGGCTCATTACCCAGCGGGTCGGCGTCGGTGACACCGTGCACTTCAAGAGTAATGAACCGATTAGGCACGCCCGCCGCGAGCTGCTTCTCGAGCCGCGGCTTGCCAATGAAATTGCCTTTCTTCATGCGCACAAACCGGTCGAGACTCGTCTCGAACGGAGTGTAGTCGGGAGTCATGTCACTTCCCCACATGCGATAGGACTTCTCCATGCGCATGGACTCCATCGCGCGCATGCCGACCATGCCGATGCCGTACTCTTTGCCGGCCGCGAAGACTGCGTCGAAAATGTGGTGCGCGTACTCGATCGGGAAGTGCAGCTCCCAGCCCAATGAGCCCACGAAATTGACACGCAGTGCGTGAACATCGACAGCCAATCCCACTTCGATAGTCTGGCCGGTGAGCCAGGGGAATGACGCAGAGTCGAGCGGGGTATCCGTCAGCTTGGCGAGCAGATCGCGCGAGCGGGGGCCCGCAATCACGAAACAGCCGCGCGAAGTGGTGATGTTGCGCAGATCGACGGAACCGTCCTTGGGGAGCGCCTTGCGCAGGTAGTCTCCGTCATAGCGCTCCGCGGCGCCCGCGCTCACTACATAGAACTTGTCGTCAGCAACCTTCGTGATGGTGAATTCCGAACGGATTCCGCCCGTGCGGTGCGTCAGTGCATGGCACAGAGCGATGCGGCCGATTTTCGTGGGGACCTTGTTGGCTACGAGGCAGTCCAACCAGGCCTCCGCGCCGGGACCGGAAACCTCGTGCTTGGTGAACGGCGACAGGTCGATGACACCCACCTTCTCGCGCATGAGACGGACTTCATTGCCAACGTGCTCGAAGTAGTTCGAGCGGCGGAAGCTCCATTTGTCCTTGCGCTCAACTCCGGGCGGGGCAAACCAGTTGGCCCGCTCCCAACCGTAGCGCTGGCCCCAGACAGCTCCCATGCGGTCGATCTTGTCGTACACCGCGCTGGTTTTGGCAGGACGTGCGTCTTCACGCTCCTCGTCGGGGTAATGATGCGTAAAGACGTTGCGATACGTCTCTTCGTTCTTGATAACCGTGTAACGCTTGCTCGTGTAGGGACCATAGCGCCGTGGATCGACCGCCAACATGTCGATGCCGGGCTCGCCTTCGACAATCCACTCCGCGAGTTGCCAGCCGGAGCCACCGGCGGCCGTGATGCCGAAACTATGGCCTTCGTTCAACCACACATTCGGCAGATCCCAGGCCGGACCAATCAGCGGACTGCCATCCGGGGTGTAGGAGATCGGGCCGTTGACAATGTCCTTGATGCCGCAATTCTCCAGGCTCGGCACGCGCCGTTGCGCGGCTTCGACGTGCGGCAGCAGCCTCTCCAGATCACCCTCGAACAGGCTTCGGCCGAACCAGTCAGGCACGCCGTCGGCAAAGCGAGCCGGGGCGCCTTTCTCATAGGGCCCGAGGATCCAGCCCATGCGCTCTTCGCGCAGGTAGTAGGACTGATCGGACTCTCTCAATACCGCCAGCTCGCGACCGCCGCCGGTGCGATACGCCTTCAGCTCCGGCGACTGATCGTAAACAATGTATTGGTGTTCGACCGGGATGGCTGGGACGTTGAGTCCCAACATCCGGCCGGTCTGACGGGCGTAGTTGCCGGTTGCGAGAACGATGTGCTGGGCAACAATATCGCCCTTGGCCGTGTGGACTTTCCATTCGCCGCCGGCCGTACGCTCGAAGCTGAGCGCTTCGGTCTGCTCGTAGATTTCAGCGCCGGCCGAGCGCGCGCCAATGCGCAGCGCCATGGTCAGGTCCGCTGGCGCGATGTGCCCGTCATCCGGGTGATACAGAGCGCCGACAATAGCGGGCGTGTCGCCGCTGCCGCCCAACTCAACCAGCGGCCACAACTCCTTCACCTGCGAGGGTGTGATCACTTCAAATGGCACACCGATGGTGTTCGCTGTGCCGCAGTATTTCTGGTATTCATCCATGCGGTCGCGGTTGGTCGCGAGGCGCAGGTTGCCGGTCACGTGGAAGCTCACGTCCTGGCCGGTCTCGGCGGGCAGCCTCTTGTACAGGTCCACTGAGTACTTGTGGAGCTGGCCCACGGTGTAGCTCATGTTGAAGAGCGGCAGCAGGCCGGCCGCGTGCCAGGTGGAACCGGCGGTGAGCTCAGTGCGCTCCAGCAGCGCCACATCGGTCCAACCCTTCCGGGTCAGATGGTAAAGCGTGCTCACGCCGACGACACCGCCGCCGATGACCAACACTCGAACATGGGTTTTCACTGAGAGTTCTCCGCAAATGGTTCAGGCGAGCTCGCGGGCCGCTTCCGCCAGGAATCGGGCCACGTAGTCGGCGAAGGATCGCCAGACTTCAACATGGAAAGAATCGGGACCGGTGCGCCACAGCACGATGTCCGCTTTGCCGAGCACCGTTCGCGTGCACATGCCGATTGGAAAGGCCGACGGGTGCAGATCGAGCGGGCAGCCGGCGTTCAGCAGAGTCTGCGCCGTGGGCCCGGAAACTTCGAGCGCCAACTGGCGATGGCTCACGTCGACGAGGGAATGGGGCAGCGCGCCGAGGGCTTCGCGCAATTGGGCCACTACCGCGCCGCCATCGGTCACGGGCACGAGAATGAGCTGCTCATCCGGTCCCATCCACAGGGCAGCCCGCTGACCGTGGGTATCGCTGCGGCAGGCGAGGGCCGACATACTCAGGCCCAAGGCCGCCCCGGCGGCGGTCATCACCGGAGCGAGGCCCCGCAGGGTGAACCGGGCAGCCGGCGGCAACAATCGGATGGCGTCCGGGAGGTCGAGCAAAGGCGCCTGGCGCGCGCTGGATAGATCAGCCATTCAGGCGGCTCCCTTCCTTGTCGTAGAACACGGGCGAAGTCACCTGGACTTGAATATCGCCACCCGGCATCGACACATACAGAGTTTGTCCGACGCGGCCCCGGCCGCCACTGACCATTGCGAGGGCAATCGAACGCTTCAGCACAGCGCTGTGGTAGGAGGACGTAATGTGGCCAATCGGTTTGAAGGGAGGTGTGAGACCCGCGGACGGCGCGACCTGCGCGCCTTCTTCCAGCACTACCTGTGGATCGGCCGTCGCGAGCCCTACGAGCTGTTTGCGGTCGGGCGAGCTCATGGCGGGACGCATCAATGAGCGCTTGCCCACAAAGTCCGGTTTGCTTTTGCCAATCGCCCAGGTGAGTCCCGCGTCGTCGGGTGTTGCGGTGCCATCGGTGTCCTGACCCACGATGATGTAGCCCTTTTCAGCACGCATCACGTGCATGGCTTCGGTGCCGTACACCTCGATTCCGTGCTTCTGGCCGGCTTCGTAGATCGCTTCCCACACGGCGAGCCCGTAGTCCGACGGTACGTTGACCTCAAAACCCAACTCGCCGGTGAAACTGACACGGAACAACAACATGGGCACGCCGCAGATCTTGCCGTTGACCACGCTCATGTGCGGCAACGCCGAAGCGGAGATATCCACTCCCTCCACCAAGCCTTCCAACACTTTGCGCGCGTTCGGCCCCTGCACGGCGATGACTGACCATTGCTCGGTGGTGGAGGTGAGCCAGACATCCAGCTCAGTCCATTCGGTCTGAATGTAGTCTTCCATCAGCGCATACACCCGAGCGGCGCCGCCGGTCGTGGTGGTCACATGGAAACGGTTCTCAGCCGTGCGAGCCACGACACCGTCGTCGTAGACAAAGCCGTCGTCGCGCAGCAGCACACCGTACTTGGAGCGTCCGACCGCAAGATTCGACCAGGCGTTGACGTACATTCGGTTCATGAACTCGGCTGCGTCTTTGCCGACAACTTCGATTTTGCCGAGGGTGGAGGCGTCGAACATGCCGCAGCTATTGCGGACTGCCACGCACTCACGCGCGACCG
The DNA here is from genome assembly GCA_018241505.1 of Pseudomonadota bacterium. GTDB lineage: Bacteria > Pseudomonadota > Gammaproteobacteria > Steroidobacterales > Steroidobacteraceae > 13-2-20CM-66-19. Next base: position 30,038 of record JAFEDS010000005.1, read on the forward strand.
CTGCGTGCATGTCTTCGCCTGCACGCGGGAAGTAGCGAGCGCGCTTCCACAAGCCAACGTCCTCAAACACCGCGCCGTGAGCTGCTGCCCAGGGATGTGTCGGCGTCTTACGCACAGGGTCGAACAGCTCGCCCCGCTGGAATCCCGCGAAGCTGCCGAATGTGATTGGCGTGTAGGGCATGCGGAAAGTGGTGAGCCCGATCTGCGGGACCGGCTTTTCGATCTCACGTGCGACGACTGCCAGGGCGTTGAGATTGGATGTCTTGCCCTGGTCCGTTGCCATACCCGTGGTGGTGTAGCGCTTGATGTGCTCGATCGACCGGAAGCCTTCGCGTGTCGCGAGCTTCAGGTCGCGGGTCGTGACATCGTGCTGCCAGTCAACAAACGCCTTCTCTTTTGAGTCGGGCCGTTGGGGCAGGGCGCCAATGAATCCCTTGCGTCCCGCGTTCAACGCGACCACCGGGTAACGCTTGAGAATGGCCGCCAGATCGAAAAGGCCGCCGCAGGCGCCGGCCGAGCGCGTCCTTTCGGCCGCCGCTCCGGGGACAAACGCCTGCAACTCCTCGTCCCACTCAACTTTGCCCCGTGACTGCGAGAACAAATGCACCGACGGCGTGAGACCTCCGGACATGACGACCAGGTCGCAACTGATGGAGTCCGCGCCGCCGGAGACCTCGCCGTGACTGTCGATCCGCGCAACTTGAATCGAGTTGACACGCAGCCGGCCCGTTGTGCCGACGATTGTTGATTGGACCTGAACCTGCAGGCCGGCTTGCCGCGCCGCGTTGGGCAGAGGACCGTCCGCGCGCTCACGGACGTCGACGATCAGTGCAACATCGATACCGGCGGCATTGAGATCGATGGCCGCGCGATAAGCCTCATCGTGGGCCGCGACGACCACAGCAGTGCTTCCGGGCAGAACACCATACCGATTTACATAGGTCCGCGCTGCGCTGGCCAACATCACGCCAGGACGGTCGTTACCCGGGAATACGAGAGGGCGCTCGATGGCGCCGGTCGCCAGGATGACTTCCTTCGCACGAACCTGCCAGGTCCGCTCGCGTGGCAGATGCTCCGGAACGCGGCTCAGGTGGTCTGTCAGACGTTCGTTGAGACCGACGTGGTTGTGCGGGAAGTAGCCGAATGCCGTTGTACGCGGCAGTAGTGTTACTTCGGGCATGCGAGCAAGCTGGGCGATCGCCTGGTGGACCCAGTCGCGTGAGCGGTAGCCATCGATGCTCGCGCCGTTTGCCGGTGGTTCCGACAGCAGGCTGCCACCCATCTCGGACTGCTCGTCACAGAGAATGACGCGCTGGCCTGCCTGCCCCGCGGCCAATGCAGCAGCGAGGCCAGCCGGACCGGCTCCCACCACCAAAACATCGCAATGTGCAAAGCGGTTGGTGTAACGATCCGGGTCGGGCTCGGAGGGAGCAACGCCGAGACCCGCCGTCGCTCGGATCTTGGGCTCGTAGAAGGAATGCCACGCACTGCGCGGCCACATGAAGGTCTTGTAGTAGAAGCCGGCCGGAATGAAGGGTGAGATCAGATCGTTGACCGCGCCGACGTCGAAATCGAGGCTCGGCCAGCGATTCTGACTTTCGGCCTGCAGGCCCTCGTACAGCTCGATCTGGGTGGCGCGAAGATTCGGTACGTATCGGGCGGAATCGCGCCGAACGCCGACGAGCGCATTGGGTTCTTCAGCACCGGCAGCAAAGATGCCGCGCGGCCGGTGATACTTGAAGGACCGCCCTACAAGATGTACGCCGTTGGCCAGCAGGGCCGAGGCCAGGGTGTCGCCCTGGAGGCCCGTGTAGGGGCGGCCGTCGAAGCTGAAATTCAACACGCGGCTGCGATCGATGCGGCCACCAGCGTTGGTGCGAAGTGTCCCGCCGCCAGCACTCACGGGCGCTCACCCACTTTGTAGGTCTTCACGAAGTGATCCGTTGTCGTGTCGCGCAGCGCGTTGAAGAATTTTCCGCAGCCATGCGCGTGCCGCCAGCGTTCGGCGTAAACGCCTTTAACGTTGTCGCGCATGTAAAGGAACTGAGTCCACTCTTCGGCGCTCGCGTCCGAGGGTTTGGCGGGGCGGGCGATATGCGCTTGTCCGCCATGCGCGAACTCCAGTTCGGGGCGCTCGCCACAGTAGGGGCATGCAATGAGCAGCATGATATCTCTCAGTTGGCCACGGCGGCTCAGTGTGCGACGGCGGCCGCGGCCGCTTCGTCGATCAGATTGCCGTCGGCAAACCGTTCAATGGTAAATGGCGCGTTGATCGGATGCGGTTTGTCATTCGCAATCGTGTGTGCAAACACATGCGCTGAACCGGGCGTCGCCTTGAAGCCACCGGTTCCCCAACCGCAATTGACATACAGGCCCGGTACGGGTGTTTTGGCAATGATGGGCGAGCGGTCCGGGGTGACATCGACGATGCCGCCCCAACTGCGCAGCATGCGCATGCGCCGGAATGCCGGAAACAGCTCGCAAATAGCTTCGAGCGCGTGGCTGCTGATGTGCAGTCCGCCCCGTTGGGTGTAGGAGTTGTAGGCGTCGGTGCCGGCGCCGATCACCAACTCGCCTTTGTCCGATTGGCTGATGTATGCGTGCACGGTGTTGGACATCACCACGCACGGGAATATCGGCTTCACCGGTTCGGATACCAGCGCCTGCAGCGGGTAGCTCTCCAGCGGCAACTTCACTCCGGCCATCTTCATGACCACGCTCGTGTTGCCTGCCGCGCAGACGCCGATTTTGCGGGACTCTATGACACCGCGCGTTGTCTCGAGAGCGGTGACCGCACCGTTGGAGTCGCGACGGATTCCGGTGACCTCGCAGTTCTCGAGAATATCGACACCCAGTGCGTCGGCTCCGCGGGCATATCCCCATGCGACCGCATCGTGGCGGGCAGTACCTCCCCTTCGCTGCAAGGCTGCACCGACTACAGGGTAACGGATGTCGCTGATATTCAGCGGCGGACAGAATTCTTTGGCTTGCTTCGCGGTCAGCCATTCGTTGTCGACGCCATTGGCGCGATTGGCATGCACGTGGCGCTTGGAAACCTGCTCGTCATGAACCGTGTGGGCCAGCATCATGACCCCGCGCGGCGAGAACATGACGTTGTAATTCAGCTCCTGGGAGAGGGTCGGCCACATCTCGAGTGCGTGGTCGTACAACCCGGCGCTTTCATCAAACAGGTAGTTCGAGCGAATGATGGTGGTGTTGCGGCCGGTGTTTCCGCCGCCAATCCAGCCTTTTTCCACCACCGCAATGTTGGTCAGACCGTGCTGCTTCGCCAGGTAGTAGGCGGCTCCCAGCCCATGGCCGCCGCCGCCCACAATGACGGCGTCATAGCCCTTCTTGGGCCGCTCAGGTCTGCGCCACTGAGGCGTCCACCCACGCTGGCCCGAGAGGCCGCGCTTCAGGAGCGACAGGGCAGAAAAGCGTTGCATGCGGGAACGTCACCTTGTGGTGGAGGGGCGGCGGCATCATGACCGGTTGGGGGCGCACCCCCAAGCACACGTACGCCGCGCCATTTGAACAAAAGCGACATCACGCGCGACATGAGTTTTCCTGGGGCGCGTGTCACATGAGCGCGCCCCCGCGTCGTGTTTATTGACCGTGGCGCCTGCCCGCGAGCGCCTGGATGATTTCCTTCTGGCAGCAGCTTCCCAGCAGCCGGCCTTCCTCCACCAGCAGCACGGGATGGCCTGTGGCATTGCGCAACTTGATTAACGTGCTCAGTGAGCTCGACGCCGGTGCGACAGCGAGCCCGATGCGCTCCGGCGCCCAGGTTTCATCCTCGGCAACGTGCTCCAGGGGCTGTTGCAGGCCATCCACCGTCATGGCGGTCGGTCGGCCCGTCTCGTCAATGAGCACCTGGAACCGATGCTCGTCATCGAGCCATACGGTGTGATCGTGGCCCGCCGTTCCCCGGCGCATCACCATCGCACCGGTCAGCACACTGAGCGGGTTCATGTGCATGACAAATTCCGACACGTACTCGTTCGCCGGCCGCACCACGATGTCTTCGGCCGTGCCGGTTTGAACGATCCGGCCACCCTCCAGGATGGTGATGTGATCGCCGAGCTTCAGGGCCTCATCGAGATCGTGGCTGACAAACAGGATCGTCTTCTTTACGCGGGCCTGTAGCGTTAGCAACTCGTCCTGCAGCTTGCCGCGGATGAGGGGATCCAGGGCCGAGAAGGGCTCGTCCATCAGCAGAACATCCGCGTTCGTCGCAAATGCCCGAGCGAGCCCCACGCGCTGCTGCATTCCGCCGGACAGCTCGCCGACGTGCCGATCGGCCCACTGCGCCAGCCCCACCAGCTCGAGCTGCTCATCAATGATCCGCTTGCTGGCCGCTTTGGTTTCTCCGCGCAACTCGAGCCCGAAGCCCACGTTGTCGCGCACGGTGCGCCACGGCAGGAGTCCGAATTGTTGGAACACCATGGCAATACGCAGGCGCCGTACATGGCGCAGCGTCGCCGCATCGCATTTGGCAATGTCGACGACCGTGTCGCCGTCCTGGATCAGGACCTGGCCCCGGGTGACTTCATTGAGGCCGTTCGCCGCGCGCAGCAGGGTTGATTTTCCGGACCCCGACAGTCCCATGAGCACTGATATCTCGCCCCGGGCAACCTGGAGATTGGCATTGGCCACGCCGACGACGACACCGGTCTGTTCGGCGATCTGGGCTCGCGATTGGCCGGCATCGAGCGCGGCGAGCGCCGCCTGCTTCTGCGCGGCGGCGCGCCGGGTTTTGCCCCCGAACAGGATGTCAACCTGGCGGAACTCGACTGCTGTGCTCATGAAGCGGCGTTCTTTTCAGCCGGGCGGCTGATGCGATCCAGAATAATGGCCAACAACACAATGACAAATCCGGCCTCGAACCCCATGCCCACCTGCACGGTGTTGAGGGCTCTGACCACGGGGACACCCAGGCCGCCGGCGCCGACCAGGGCCGCAATGACGACCATGGACAGGCTCAGCATGATGCATTGGGTGATGCCCGCCACAATGGTCGGGGCGGCGCTTGGCAACTCGACTTTCCACAACATCTGGGCGCGGGTTGCGCCAAAGGCCTCACCCGCTTCCAGCAGCGCCTTCGGCACCGATGAGATGCCGAGATGAGTGAGCCGGATGGGCGCCGGGAGCGCGAATATGACAGTGGAAATTAAACCGGGGACCACGCCCAATCCAAACAGCACCAGTGTCGGAATCAAGTACACAAACGTGGGCAGCGTCTGCATCAGATCGAGCACCGGGCGCATCGCTGCGTAGAGCTTCGGGCTGTGGGCGGCGGCGATTCCCAACGGGATGCCGAACGCCGCGGAGAAGAATGCGGCCACCATTACCAGCGACAGGGTTTCGAGCGTCGCCTGCCAGTATCCCTGGTTGATGATGAAAATGAGTGCGGCCACCACAAAGATTGCCAATGCAACGGAGCGGCGCAGGAACCAGGCCAGGAGGCCGACTGCAACAATCAGGATGGGTGAGGGGATGATGCGTAGGGCAGCCGTGAGCCCGTCCACGCTGCCGCGTATCACGGCTGACACCCCATCGAACAGCGAGCGGCCATGAGTTTTCACGTACTCGATCAGGTCGGCGACGGCATTGCCGATGGGAATCTTGTGATTGCTCATCCACTGTTCGAAGTCGGTTCCGGAGCTGCTTTCCCCGCGGTTACGCAGCGCAGCGAGTGCCGGCCGGCCGTCGAACGTGGTCACGCCTTCCAGCCAGGCACTCACGGCCTGGGGGTTGGCCTTCAGCCAGGCACGAGCGGCAGCTTCCGGTTGTTGGTGCTTGTTCAGGATGGCATCCATCATCTGACTCTCGCCGGTCAGAGCGAATTTCAGGTTTTTCAGCAGCCGCCCGAGATTCGGGCATTCCTGGGCGTAGCCGGCGCGGACATCCGTGTAGATCGTGGCGCCACCGAAGTTGGGTCCGAAGACGGCATCGCCGCCCGCCAGGTAGCGCATGTCGAAGCGCATGTTCATGGGATGCGGATCCCAGCCCAGAAACACCACGGGCTGGCGGTTGCGGATGGCACGCTCGACTTCCGCCAACATGCCCTGCTCACTCGACTCCACCAGCCGGAAGCCGCCGAGATTGAACTGGTTCTGTTTGATCATGCCCAGGATCAGGCGGTTGCCGTCGTTGCCGGGCTCGATGCCGTAAATGGAGCCGTTCAACTGGGGCGCGAAGCGTTGGATGTCATCGAAGGTGCGCAGGCCGGCCGCGTAGGTGTAGGCGGGAACGGCGAGGGTGAACTTGGCGCCCGTCAGGTTGACCCCGATGACATCAATCGAGTGATCCTCCAGGTAGGGTTTGCGGTCTGCTTCCATGGTCGGCATCCAGTTGCCGAGAAACACGTCAATGTCTTTGTTCTTCATTGACGTGAAGGTCACGGGAATGGACAGGACGGTGACCTGGGATTCATAACCGAGCTGCCTGACCAGCGCGCTGAAGAGCGCCGAGGTCGAAGTCACGTCGGTCCAACCGACGTCCGAGATCCTGACAGCCCGGCAGGACGGCGGATCCGCCGCTTTTGCCAGAACGGCTGCGACGAGGGACAGGAACGCAAGCGCCACCGCGGCGACGCGGCTGCTCGAGTGACTCATGGACTTGACCCGCCGGGGTGGCAAAGACATGATCTTGCAATGACCCTTGAATAGCCGTTTAACGGACTCTCTGTCAAGCTCCCCACCCCCGGGCAAGTCTCTGATGTACCGGGAGGTAACGACGGGGTGGGTGCGCCGTTACAACTGCTCGACACAGGCGCGCACGGCAGGCTTCGGAGCATTTCATTGAACAGACAATCAACGCCTGAGCAGGAGGATTTCCGGCGCATCCAATTGATCGAAGTCACGATCGACAGTCTCGCCGAAGTCGGCTATGTCGGCAGCACTTTGGCACAGATTGCCAGCCGTGCGGATGTCTCTCCCGGGTTGGTTGCTCATTACTTCGATGACAAGGACGGATTGCTGGAAGCGGCATTCCGGACGCTCAGCCGCCGTTTGTTTGAGCAGATGGATGTGCGCATGCGCCTGGCGCACACGCCTCGCGGCCGTATCCAGGCAATCATTGATACGAATCTCGGTCCTCAGGAATTTACTCAGCGCACCGGCAGTGCGTGGCTCGCGTTCTGGGGTCAGGTTCCGCACGTCGAGGGGCTCAAGCGCGTGCAGAACGCGTACCAACGGCGCATGGTTTCCAACTTGCGGTACGCGTTGGTCCGGTTGGTACCGGCTGCGGAGGCGCGCAGCCTGGCTTCGACCATTGCCGCAATGATCGATGGCGTCTGGTTGCGGGCGGCTCTGTCAAACTGGGCAGAGGCTGACAGTGAGAGCGCTCGGGACTTGTTGAGTGCATTCGTGGATGCGCGTTTGAAGGAATGTCAGCCTCATGTGGTTGACAGCGCCTCGCGCTCGGTGCGCACACCCGATGCCTTTCAGACTATCAATCCGGCGACGGGTGAAGTGCTCGCGACCATCAAGGTATCAACCGCATCTGACATCGATGCCGCTGTCGAAGCGGCGGGGAAGGCTCAACGGGAGTGGGCTGCGCGCACTGGAACCGAGCGCGGTCGTATTTTGCGCCGCGCCGCAGAGATACTGCGATCTCGGAATGCGCAATTGGCGCAGCTCGAGACCCGGGATACCGGCAAGCCCATCCAGGAAACCAGCGTTGTCGATGTGGCCTCGGGCGCCGACTGTCTCGAGTATTTTGCCGGCGTCGCGCCGACCCTTGCGGGTGAGCACCTGGACCTGGGTCCGGCCGCCTTTGGCTACACGCGCCGCGAGCCGATCGGTGTCGTGGCCGGCATTGGTGCCTGGAACTATCCGCTGCAGATCGCGTGTTGGAAGTCCGCCCCGGCACTGGCCTGCGGAAATGCGATTATTTTCAAACCCTCCGACATGACGCCGTTGACGGCCATCAAGCTCCAGGAGGTATTGCTGGAGGCTGGCCTGCCGCAGGGGTTGTTCCAGGTGGTACAGGGTTTTGGCGAGACCGGCCGCTTGCTGAGCCGGCATCCCGGCATTCATAAAGTGTCCGTGACCGGTTCGGTCGGTACCGGCAAGGCCGTCATGGCCGACTGCGCCAGCACCCTCAAGCACATCACCCTGGAGCTGGGCGGCAAATCGCCGTTGATTGTTTGCGAGGACGCCCGGCTCGACAATGCGGTGTCGGGCGCGTTGCTCGCCAACTTCTACTCGGCTGGCGAGGTGTGCTCGAACGGCACGCGTGTGTTTGTACACAGAAGCGTGAAGGCCGCATTTCTCGAGAAGCTGAAGGCGCGTGTGAGTGCCATGAAGATTGGCAATCCGTTGGATCCCGAGACCCAGGTGGGGTCGTTGATCTCGGAGAATCACATGGACAAAGTGCTGGGGTACATTGCCCGCGGCCGAGCTGAAGGCGCCCAGATTGTCGTCGGCGGTCATCGTGTCATCGCTGGCGAGCTCGCGAACGGCTTTTTCGTCGCGCCGACGGTGTTTGATGCCTGCCATGACGACATGGCGATTGCGCGGGATGAGATTTTCGGGCCGGTGATGACCGTATTGCCGTTTGACGACGAAGACGAGGTCATTGCCCGCGCCAACGCGACCGAGTATGGACTGTCGGCAGGGGTATTCACCAATGACCTGACGCGCGGGCATCGCATGATCGCGCGGCTGCAGGCCGGCACCTGCTGGCTCAATCATTACAACATCACCCCCATCGAAATGCCGTTCGGCGGTGTCAAGATGTCGGGTCTCGGGCGCGAGAACGGGCGCGCCGCAATCGAGCATTACACTCAATTGAAGAGCGTTTACGTCGCGATGCGCGATGTCGAATCGCCGTACTGATTTATTAGCGCGGCACTGGCCGCGCGGAGACCGGGCTGCGTTTCCGCCGGCAAAAAGCGTGGTTTTTGCCGGCTGCGCTGGTGCGGGGCGCCTGCGGCGCGCATGTGCGTTTTGAGACTGATTGCAGGAAGTGTTCAGTGGCGGAAGATAACTTTGACTACGTGATTGTGGGCGCCGGCTCGGCGGGCTGTGTCCTGGCGGACCGCCTGACCGCGGACGGCAGCAACAGCGTGCTCGTGCTCGAGAACGGCGGCTCGGATCGCTCCATCTACATCCAAATGCCGACGGCACTGTCCATACCCATGAACATGCCGAAGTACAACTGGTTCTATCATACGGAACCGGAACCCGGTCTCGGCGGCCGCAGCTTGCATACTCCTCGCGGCAAGGTGATTGGCGGATCGTCCTCCATCAACGGCCTCGTGTACGTGCGCGGCAATCCTTTTGACTTTGATCGTTGGCAGGAGGAGGGCGCGCACGGATGGAGCTATCACGATGTGCTTCCGTACTTCCGCCGCGCGGAGAAGCGTGCGGGTGGCGGCGACCAATATCATGGAGACAGCGGCAAGCTCAGCACCACTCGCGGGTCGATGACCAACCCGTTGAATCCGGTCTGGATCGAGGCCGGCCGGCAGGCAGGCTATCCGGTCACTGCCGATATGAACGGTTACCAGCAGGAGGGTTTCGGCGAGATGGACATGACCGTCGGCAATGGCCGGCGGTGCAGTGCTGCGAACGCCTATTTGCGGCCCGCCATGGGTCGCAGCAACCTGGCTGTTCGAACCCATGCATTGGTTACCCGTGTTTTGTTCGAGGGTCGCCGCGCCGTGGGTGTTAGCTATACGCACGGCGGCAATGCCGTCACCGTGCACGCGCGCCGCGAGGTGATTGTCAGCGCGGGGTCGATCGCTTCGCCCCAGCTTTTGAAGTTGTCCGGGGTGGGGCCGGCAGGGGAGTTGCGGGCGTTGGGCATTCCGGTGGTACACGATCTGCCGGGGGTGGGAGAGAACCTGCAGGATCACCTGGAGTTTTATTTCCAGGTGGCCTGCACACAGCCCATCACGCTCTACAAGCACATGAACCCGCTGGGCAAGGCGCTCATCGGCATGCGTTGGATCCTGAGCAAGGACGGCCTGGGCGCCACCAATCACTTCGAGGCCGGCGGGTTCATCCGCAGCCGTGCGGGAATCCAGTACCCTGACATTCAATATCACTTCCTGCCCATGGCCGTGACCTATGACGGTACTTCGCTGGCAAAGGAGCATGGATTCCAGGCGCATGTCGGCCCCATGCGATCGAAGAGCAAGGGGTGGGTCCGACTCGTGTCGGCGCATGCAACGGACAAGCCGCGCATCTTTTTCAACTACCTGTCTCGGGAAGAAGATCTGATTGAGATGCGGGCCTGCGTGCGGCTCACACGCGAGGTGTTCGCACAGCCGGCTTTCGCCCCCTTTCGCGGCCGGGAGATCCAGCCAGGGCCCGATGTGCAGACGGATGAGCAGATCGACCGGTTTGTGCGGGAGAAGGTCGAGAGCGCCTATCACCCCTCCTGCTCATGCAAGATGGGGGCGCAGGATGACCCCATGGCCGTTGTCGATCCGGAGTTGCGGGTTCGGGGGCTCGAAGGGTTCCGGGTGGTGGACTCGTCGATCATGCCGTCCATTACCACCGGCAACCTGAATGCGCCGACCATCATGCTGGCGGAGAAGGCGGCGGATCACATCCTGGGGCGAGGGATGCTGCCGCGCTCCGATGCGCCTTATTACGAGGCGCCGGACTGGCAGAACAGCCAGCGCTGAGGTGCCCGGCCCTCAGCCGCGCGAGGCAGGCCTGGGCACGCAACGCCGCGCCTGGGCATGTAATGCCGGCCTGGGCATGCAACGCCGCGCCGTACCCTCGCCGCGCCACCGGCGTCTGCACAGTCCGCGCCCGCGGGCCCCGACCACGCCGCCTTGCGCCGGTATTATTATCACGTCAATAATAAGCCGCACCTTCACCGGCGGGCGGCGCGATCATCTTGAGACCATTGCGGGCGTGTCTGGCTTTGTTCCTTGCGGGCGTTGCGTCCGCCTGCAGCCACGACCCGAATGAAAAGGTCGTGCACATCTACAACTGGGCCGACTACATCGGCAAGGACACCGTGGCCCGGTTCGAGAAGGAAACGGGAATCCGGGTGGTCTATGACACCTACGATGCGGATGAGACTCTCGAGGCCAAGATGATGGCCGGGGACTCCGGGTACGACATTGTCAGTACCTCCACCGACTACTTCAGCCGGCAGATCAAGGCGGGCATCTACCAGCCTCTGGACAAGTCGCGGTTGCCCGGCTGGAAGAACCTCGATCCCGAAGTGCTGCAGGACGAGGCCGTTGGCGATCCGGGCAACCGCCACGCCCTGCCTTACCTGCGTCACGTGAACGGCTTTGCCTACAACATCGAGCTGGTGAAAGCGCGCATGCCCGAGGCGCCCGTCGACAGTCTCGACCTGTTGTTCAAACCGGAAATCATTGCGAAGTTCGCCGACTGTGGGGTCACCTTCCTCGATTCCGCGGAGGATGTGCTGCAGCTCGCGCTCAACTACCTGCACATCGATCCGAACACCACGCGACCTGAAGATTACAAGCGGGCGGAAAAGCTGATTCTGTCGGTTCGGCCTTATGTGCGTGCCTTCGATTCCACCGAGTACATGAACGGCCTGGCCGATCGGGAATTCTGCATTTCCATGTCCTGGTCCGGTGACTATGCCACCATCAAGGCGCGCGCTCGTTCAGCGGGAATCAATGTCCCCCTGGCGTTCACGATTCCCAAGGAAGGCGCCAACAGGTCGGCGGACGCATTGCTCATCCCCAAGGATGCGCCGCATCTCGACTCCGCTTACGCCTTCCTCAATTTCATGCTGCGTCCAGACGTGATTGCACAGGTCACAAATGACATTCACTATGCCAACAACAACCTGGCGGCCAATCAGTACGTCAGTCCCGCCATCCTGAACGATCCGGCGGTGTACACCCCACCCGAGGTGCGCTCGAGGTTATACCAGTCCGCGGAAGTGTCCCCGGCGCTCGAACGCATCAGAACGCGCACTTGGACCCGTATCAAGACAGCGCGCTAACGAGGACTCCCATGTCAACCTTGCAAATCACCGGCCCCAACGAGCTCAGTATCGACACTGGCGGGACGCGTTTTCCAATTCACCCTTTGTGGTTGCGCGAGCGCTGTCTGGACTCGAAGTCGATCGATCTGCGCACCGGGCAACGCCTGGAGGATCCGTCCGATCTCGATTTGAAACTGGGGCTGTCCTCGGTGGCGGAAGTGGAGCCGGGCCGCTATCGCATCCGCTTCACTGACGGACACGAGGCAGACTTCGCGGCACGGGAGATTCTGGCCGAAGCCTCCCTGCCGCCGGGAGATCATGACTGTCCGCCCATCCGCCTGTGGAATAGTTCCCTGACCGACATCCCGCGGCTGCCCTGGTCCGCCCATCCGAGCGATGCCGAAAAGGCGAGTTGGATGATGCCATTCCTGGAGTTGGGCTTCGTCATATTCACCGGCGTGCCGGCCGAGTCAAAACAGGTGTTGAAAGTCGGCTCGGCCTTCGGCTACGTGCGTGACACCAATTTCGGCGCGCACTTTGATGTGCGTTCGGTGCCGGACGCCAATGACCTGGCGTACACGTCATTGTTCCTCGACCCCCACACCGACAATCCCTATCGCTCGCCGGTGCCGGGGGTGCAGTTGTTGCACTGCCTGGTGAATGAGACTTCGGGCGGTTTGTCGACATTGGTCGACGGATTCGCGGCCGCGGAGACGCTGCGATCCCAGGATGCGGCGGCATTTCACGTGTTGGCGCAGACTCCGGTCCGCTTCAGGTTCCGGGATGTCGACACCGAGCTCATCCGCAGCTCGTCACTGATTGAGGTGGATGGGGTCGGTGGACTGCAGGCCATCAATTTCAGCCCGCGCCTGGACTATGTGCCGCTGCTGCCGCCGGTCCAGCTCACTGCGTACTTCGCGGCGCGCAAGAAGCTGGACAGCCTGCTGCGTTCACCGAAATACGAGATTCGCTTCCTGCTGAATGCGGGCGATCTCATGATGATGGATAATCGACGCTTGCTGCACGGGAGAACTTCGTTCGATACGCGCGAAGGGCTGCGCCACCTGCAAGGTTGTTATATCGATGTCGATGGACCGCGCAGCGTCTATCGTGTCTTGCGCCGCAAGCTTGCCGCATCGGGGAGCCAGTCATGAGCCGCGTTGTCAGCTTTCGCCGGATGGAAGACGGAACCAAGGAAGACTACGCGCTGTTGGATGAATCGGAGCGCAAGTACGCGGCCGGCTTGCCGGGGCGGGTCCTGCAGGCTGTGCGCAATCTGGACCATTCGTTGGAAGGTTATCCCGTCAGCCGGCTCGGTCATTCGCTGCAGACCGCAACCCGGGCGCTTCGCGATGGCGCCGACGATGAGCTGATTGTCGCGGCGTTGATGCACGACGTGGGCGATGAGCTTGCGCCTTATAACCACGCCGAAGTGGCCGCCGGAATCATTCGGCCGTATGTACGGCCTGAAGTGACCTGGATCGTCGAGCAGCATGGGCTCGTGCAGACTTACTACTATGTGCATCACAACGGCGGGAACCGCCACATGCGTGATGTGTTGAAGGGGCACAAGTGGTTTCAGGCCTGTGTGGACTTTTGCCACAAGTGGGATCAGGCCTCATTCGATCCGGATTATCCCGCGTTGCCATTGGAGGCGTTTGAGGGACACGTGCAGCGGATTTTCGGGCGCAAGGCGCACGATCCGCGGTACACAAAGGAGGCCGCTTCGGCTTAGCGTGCCGCGTCGTAGGGCCGCCGCCGGCGTTGGGGCCGCCGCGCTGGCGTTGGGGCCGCCGCGCTGGCGCTGATCGCGGTGCCACCTGGCTCAACCCCGCTCGGCGCTTTGCATCTCCAACAGCCGCTGTTTCTCAGCGCGGCGCATGAAATAGCCTGCGACAATCACGCACGTTCCCACGGCGCAGATGATCAGGCTCGCCAGCGCGTTGACATCCGGGCTCACGCCCAACTTCACCTTGGAGTAGATGACCATGGGCAATGTGCTGGCACCCGGGCCCGATACGAAGCTCGAAATCACCAGGTCATCCAGCGACAGCGTAAAGCTCAGCAACCAGCTCGAGATCAGCGCCGGGGCAATAATGGGCAAAGTCACTTCAACAAACGCCTGAGCGGGGCTGGACCCCAGGTCCATGGCGGCTTCCTCCAGCGACCGGTCCGCGCTCTGCAGCCGCGACTGGACGGTCACCGTCACATAGGCGGTGCAAAACGCAATGTGTGCGATGACGATGGTCGTCAGGCCCCGGTGCGGCCAGGAAAACATCTGCAGCATGGACACAAACAACAGGAGCTGAGTGATGCCGGTAATGATTTCCGGCATGACCAACGGCGCGTTCACCATGCCGGTGAGCATGAGCCTGCCCGGAAATCGGCCGAACCTGACGAGAGCAATTGACGCGAGGGTGCCCAACACAACCGCCGCGGTGGATGAGGCCACGGCAACCTCCAACGACAGCAGCGCCGCGTCCAATATCTGGCGGTTGTGAAACAGCGCCCCGTACCACTGTGTCGAGAATCCACCCCACACGCTGACCAGCGGCGATGCGTTGAATGAGTAGGCAATCAGCACGAGTATCGGAATGTAGAGTACGGCGATTCCGAAGCTCAGCGCTGCAAACAACACCGGTGAGAAACGCCTTTCCACGGGGATCAGGTTTCCTGCTGCCGCACGTTGTAGTACTGATAGATTGCGATCGGGCCCGCAAGCAGGAACAGGAAGGCGATCGCCACCGCCGAAGCGACCGGCCAATCATGGTTGCCAAAGAACTCATCCCACAGGACACGCCCGATCATCAGGTTGTCGGGGCCGCCCAACAGCGACGGAATGACAAACTCGCCCACGGCCGGAATGAACACCAGCATGGAGCCGGCAATGACCCCGGGGATCGACTGCGGCAAGGTGACATCGAGGAAGGCTCGCCACGGCGGACTGCCGAGGTCGGCCGCGGCTTCCAGCAGGGTGTTATCCAGTTTTTCCAGGGTGGCGAACAGCGGCAGCACCATGAAGGGCAGATACGAGTAGATGATGCCCAGGTACACAGCTACGCTGGTGCGCATGATTTTCAGTGGCTGGGATACGAGCCCGAGTTTCAATAACACCGTGTTGAGAATTCCGCCATCCCGGATGACGCCTTCCAGCGCATAGACTCGAAGCAGGAACGAGGTCCAGAACGGCAGGATGATAATGAGCAGCAGGATGCTCTGGGTGGTCTTGGATGCCCGAGAGATTGCGTAGGCCATGGGATAGCCCAGCGCCAGGCAGATCAATGTTGAGAAGAAAGCGGTTTTCAGCGAGTAGAGGTAGGCGACACCGTAGACTTCGTCGGTGAGCAGGTACTTGAAGTTCGCGAGGCTCACCGACAACTGCAGGTGGCCATCGGCGGTGCGCGTGAGGATGTCGGTAAAAGGCGGTACCCGCGGCGCGGTTTCGGCCAGGCTGATTTTGAAGGCGAACGCGAACGGGACCAGGAAGAAGACCGTGAGGAACAGCATTGGCGGAAGAATAATGAGCCAACGGCCCGGCCGCTCCAGCAATCTCATGATTCCCGCCTGAAAGATGCCTGCGGGCTATTTTGCGATATAAACTTCAGGCCGTGTACAACTTTTGCCCGCCATGACGGGCGCGGCCGGCATAGGGCCGCAAGGTGAACAGCAACATGGCCAAAAAGAAGGCCAATGAAATCGCCCCAGTCCCCGAGCGCGCGTCCCGCGCCCGCCAGCGGCAGCGTCTGATTGACGCCTGTATCTCCGCGCTGCACATCCACGGCCCATCGCGTACCACTGTGGAAAAGGTTGTCGCGCTCGCTGACATGTCCCCCGGCATCGTGCGTTTCTACTTCGACTCCAAGGACGCGATGCTGGTGGCATCGCTTGCCTACCTCGCGTCGGAATTCGAGGAACGGGTCATGGTCCCCGTATCTCAACTGAAGGCCACGCCGGTGAAAGCGTTGCAGCAGCTCGTTGAGCTGTATCTCGACCCCGAGATTGCCAGCCCCCGCAAAGTGTCCGTCTGGTACTCGTTCTGGGGCGAGGCGAGCTCCCGGCAGGAGTACCTGGAGCTGTGTGGCAAGAAGGACGAAGACTTCGCCGCCCTGGTCCTGGACCTCATTGAGCGCATGATTGCGCAAACCGGCCAAACACACCTGGATGCCGACGGTGTGGCCCTCGGGCTGATTGGCGTGCTCGAGGTGTTGTGGCAGGGAATTGCCTTTACCCATGAGGCGCAAATCGACCGGGATGCCGCGAAACGGCGCTCGATCGCTTTTCTGCGCTCGGTGTTTCCCGGTCAATTCGCAGCTCCTGCCCGGGTGGCTGCCTCCGGCAACGGTGCGCAGGCTGTGCCGGCGAGCGTACCCGCCTGGGCTTATTCCAACAGCGCGTTGTTGGCTGTTGAGCGGGATCGTTTGTTTCGCCCTTCGTGGCAGCTTGTCGGCCATGAAGCGGATATTCCGCGAGTGGGCGACTACCTGACCGCAGACCTGGCCGGCGAACGGGTGTTGGTTGTGAGAACCGCGCCGGCCAAAATCCTGGCGTTTCGCAATAGTTGTCGCAAACGTCCGCATGCGTTGCTGATGGAGCGCTCCGGTCATTTGACTGACACAATCGGATGCGCAGCCCACGAGCTCGTGTACGGTCTCGACGGCAAGTTGCGCACAGGTGCTACAGCCGGCGATCTCATTCCCCTGGAGCTCGAGCTGCCGGGTAAATTCATCCTGGTCCGTGCGCTCGCCGGCCGAAACGCCGAGCCTGCATCCACGGCGCTCCTGGAAATCGCCGGCGCGCCCTCGGGTGATTGGGAGTCACTGGCGGATCTGAAGCCGGCAGGGTCGAGTGATCTGGTGGTGGCAGCCGATTGGAAGCTCATGGTCGAACAGTGGCTCGAAGCGCTGCCACGGCCGAAAGGGACGCGGCGCGCGTTCCTGACACCCAACCAACTGTTGGAAGTGAACGCCTCCGGGGCGGTTGTGCTCCAGGTGGTGCCCGAGTCCCCGGGGCGGTGCCGTATCCGGCGCCTGGACTATTCGAGCGCCCGGCGCAAGACCCCGTCCCCGGGTGAGGTGCCGGCGTGGTTGCAGCAGGATATTGATGTGGCGCAGTCCATGCAGGCCGGACTCGCGGCCGGCATGGATGCTGCCGCGGAATCGGCCGGGCCGATCTCGGAGCAGCTCCAGGAGTTTCGTGCCGGCATTGCGGTCCTGTTGCCGCTGGCGCAGGGCGCATAACCCGTCAAGCAAACTGGGCAGGGGCGCTGGGCAAACGCACTTCCGGGATCCTCTCCCGCAACAGGTCATGGAATTCCAACATGCAACTCTCGAGCGCCGACAGCGGGCCGGGCTCGTAGCTGCTGGAGGCCAGTCCCTGCTGCACCCGCCGGCATAGAAATTCGTCTTCGCGCTGGACCTGCCGGTTGATGCGCGTCGACAGGTAGCGAACGATCCGCATCTCCCGGCGCGCGTCAGGACGCGCGAATGAGCCGCCCCGGATAGTGCACTTGCCCGGACCTCGCGGCAGTACCTGAAAGAAGTCCATCTGGTCGGGAAACACATCCACGCCCAGGTTTGGCAACATGCTGTAGAACGTCCAACGTTTGCGGTGAGTTTCCGGCAGATCCTCGGTCACCTTGCCAACCATCTGCGCATACATGCGCTCGCTCCACTTGGAGGAAGGGCGGTCGCGCAGCCAACTGATTCCCCGCGCAACACCGGATGGCAGGGTGGTCATGTCGTCGTAGTCCGGAGTAAACATCCGGAACAGTCCGGGATGTCCGATGGGCACGTGGTAGGACTCCAGGTAGTTGTCCATGGCCACTTTCCAGTCGACATCCCAATGCTCGATATACAGCGGGCCCAGCGGCTCCATGGCCTCGAACTGATGGGGCGTGAAGTCATCGAGGAAGCTGCCCCAGGTCGACTCCAGCGGTGCGGGGTTACCCGCGAGGTTCACAAACACAAAGCCGAACTGAATCGACATGCGTACAGGTTTCAGCCCATGTTGAGACCGGTCGAGTCCCGGAAAGCTCTCGCGTGCCGGCATGCCAATCAACTCGCCGTTCAGCCGATACGACCAGCCGTGGTATGGGCACGTGATGGCGCCAGGACAGTTGCCTGTCCCTTCGAGAATGCGCGCACCACGGTGGCGGCAAACGTTGTGAAAGGCCTGTACCTGGCCTTGGGAGTTGCGCACGGCCACGACGCTATCGCCGCCGATGTCCAGGGTAATGAAGTCACCGGGATTGGGGATCGAGTTGACGTGACAGACGATCTGCCAGCTCGGCTTGAGGACCCGTTCATACTCGAGGCGGGTCATTTCGGGATGGCTGTACGCCCAGGCGGGCAACGCACGCGGCAGCGTGGAAACCGGGGTATCGAGAGTCTGCGCAGCAGGGGAATTCATGGTGCTTCCCACGAAAATTATATGACCATGCAATTCTACCTGAAGAAATTATATATTCATATAGACGATGACCTTCTCCGGTGGTACCGTGCCGGCAAGGCATCAGGAGAGCGCGCACCATGTCCCGTAAAATGAACCAGAACAATGCGCACTTCCGGCAGGCAGTCCGGCGATTGCCCCTGGGAGTCGCCTCCAATTTCCGCTACTGGGGCGAAGAGCGCACGATCTACATCAAGCAGGGTCGCGGCGCGCGGATCGTCGATCTCGACGATAATGTCTATATCGATTACCGCCTCGGATACGGCCCTGCCATCCTGGGCTACGCCGATCCCCGCGTGGATGAGGCGGCCCGCAAGGGGATGGAAGTCGGCGGCGTGTTCGCGCTTTCGACCGAACGTGAATACACGGTCGCCGAGCGCATCTCAAAGATGGTGCCGGCCGCGGAGTTGGTTCGCTTTTCAAACTCGGGCACCGAGGCTGTCATGGCTGCGTTGCGTCTGGCGCGCGCCTACACCAAGAAGGATGACTACGTCATTCTCGAGGGCAGTTACCACGGATTGTTCGATGCGGCGATGTGGTACACGCCCATGGACAAATGGGGCCAGGTGGGCGATCCCGAGGTTTATCCTTACAGTGAAGGGATTCCCGTCAGCACCAAGAGCTTTGCGCATTTTGTGCAGGCGAATGACGCCAACCAGCTCGAGGACGTGTTCAAGCGCAAGGCGGGCCGGATCGCCTGCTTGTTGATTGAGCCCATCATGGGCAACTGTCTGGGAATCGCAGCCGATCCCGAGTACCTGCGTACGGCGCGGGCCCTTTGTGACAAGCACGGTGTCGTGTTGATCATCGATGAAGTGAAGACGGGGTTCCGGGTCGCCAAAGGCGGCGTACAACAGCTATACGGTGTCAAAGCCGACTTGTGCACCTTTGCAAAGGCCGTCGCGAATGGATACCCCATTTCGGTGCTCGCCGGGCGCGAAGACATCATGAGAAAAATCGGCAAGGGAGTCGCCCATGGTGGGACCTACACGGCCCATTCAGTGTCTCTGGCCGCTGCCGAAAAGACCCTCGAGATTCTCGATGAGACGGACGCGTTGGAGCGCATCGCCGACTATGGGACGCGTTTGCGCAATGGCATGAGCGTAAGCCTGAAAGCCCGCGGAATTGCCCACAGCTTCGTAGGGCATCCATCCATGAGTGGCTTGTATTTCGCGAAGGACCCGCCACGCAACTATCGCGATTGGAAGGGCAGTGACTATTCCTTCTACGACGCTGCCGCAAAGGTGCTTCACGATGAGCGCATCCTGTGCGAGCCCGACTCGCGGGAACCGTGGTTCATCAGCGCGGCCCATGACGAATCCTGTCTCACAGAAACCCTTGCCGCATTCGAGATCGCGATAGACACTACGCTGCGGTCCGCTGGATCGACCCACAAAAAGTCCGGTTGAGCAGGCGGGGTGGGAGCGATGGCTACTAGTTTATTGGCGCGGCACTCGCCGCGCGGCAAGCGGTATGACGTCATCGTCATCGGTGCCGGCCACAACGGGCTGGTGGCCGCGTGCTACCTCGCGCGGTCGGGTCTCGATGTGCTCGTACTCGAACGTAATCCGTACATTGGCGGTGCGGCCGTCAGCCGCCAGTTGTACAAGGATTTCACGTACTCAAACTGCTCCTACGTCTGCAGCCTATTGCGCACGGAGATTATCCGCACATTGGACCTGCCCAGATTTGGGTTGCAGGTAATTCCGTATGACGGTGGGTGCACGATGATGCGCGACGGAAATCATCTCGCGCTCTACGACAATCACGATGCCCTTCGCCGTGAGATCTCGCGTCACTCCAAACGAGACAGTGAAGCATACGACCGTTTTGTCCGTGACATGCTTCGTCACTGCAGGTTTATCAAACCATTGCTGCTACGCGAGCCTCCCGACCCGACATCATTCAAGCCGCGCGACATCATGGAGTTGCTGTACCTGGGTAAGCACTTCCATAAGCTCGGTGAGGCACAGATGTACGACACGCTGCGCTTCTGGACGATGAGTTGTGCGGATCTGCTCGATGAGTACTTCGAGAGTGAGATTGTCAAAGCGCACATGGCCGGTAGCTCGATCATTGGAACTGCTCTGGGTCCGAGATCGCCTGGTACCGCGTATGTACTGCTGCATCACTATATGGGCAGCATCGACGGGACTGTCGGCGCGTGGGGTTTCGCTCGCGGTGGGATGGGCGCTGTAACGTCCGCGCTCTCGAAGTCGTTTCAGGCGAGTGGCGGCACGATCCGATGTGCGGCTCCAGTCCATCAAATACTCGTGCGGAACGGTCGAGCTATTGGAGTGGCACTCGACGACGGTGAAGAGATTCACGCTCGCACAGTCGTCTCTAACATGGACGTGCGCCGCACGTTCCTCGAAACGATGGATTCACACGACTTGCCGGACGATTTCGTTAAACGAGTGCGGCATTTCAAGATCCGCGGGTCGTCGGGAAAGCTCAATATTGCGTTGGATGCGCTACCGAGCTTTCCGTCTATTCCTGCAGGTTCTCCGTCGACTCGCGGCGATATGCACGTTACCGACACCATCGAGATGTTGGAGCGGGCCTATGACGATTGGAAGGACGGACGGTGGTCTCGGGCTCCGTACATTGACATGCTGATACCGTCGCAGATTGACCCTACGATGGCACCTGATGGGAAACACTACATGTCGGTGTTTGTGCAGTATTGTCCCTATCAACTGGCGGATGGGGAGTGGAACGATGCGCGGCGCAAGGCGTTCGGCGACACCGTCATCGACACGATCTCGAGGGTCAGCCCCAACTTCAAGGATCTCATTTTGCATGCGGAGATCCGCACGCCTTGGGACATCGAGAATGAGGTTGGATTGACGGAGGGGAATATTTTCCAGGGCGAGCTGACGTTCGATCAGTTGCTGTTCAACCGGCCGGTTCCCGGGTACGCCCAGTACCGCGCGCCGGTGCGGGGGATGTACATGTGCGGGTCGAGCACCCACCCCGGTGGGGGCGTGATGGGCGCTCCTGGGTACAACGCCGCGGGAGCGATTTTGCGGGATATGGGGCGAGCCGCTGCTGGCGAACCGGAGCGCGATGGCGCCGTGGAGCGAAAGGTGGCGGGGCTGTGAGACTGTCAGGCATCGAAGCGGGCCGTGTGCAGGCGCTCGTGGCCGAGGCGAGGCGGCCATGGTAGCGGCGGCCGGCGGCGCGCGCTACGACTGCATCGTCGTCGGCGGCGGTCACAACGGCCTCGTGTGCGCGGCCTATTTGGCGCGCGGCGGCCGATCGGTGCTGGTGCTTGAAGCGGCGAACGAAGTGGGCGGCGCCGCCGTGACTCGCGAGTTCGCACCCGGCTTTCGCGTATCCGCTTGCGCTCATCTATTGCACTCGATGTCGGGTGCAATGATTCGGGACCTCCAGCTAGAGAATCACGGTCTCGAGTTCGCGGCTCGTCACATGCAAACCGTCGCGTTGTCGACCGACGGCGCGCCTATTGCCCTCGGGGCGACAGCCGTCACTATGGGCACAGGCACGGCGGAATCAGGCGCCGACGCAGCCGCGTACCCTGGGTATGTTGAGCTCTTGAATCGTCTTGCGCAGGCACTGCGCCCAATGCTCGATTCAGTGCCGCCGCGATTGGGCACGGACTCATGGGCTGACAAACGGGCGCTGTTGCAACTCGGCTGGCAGATCCGCCGCCTCGGCCGCCAGGACATGCGCGAGTTATTGCGCATTGGCGGCATGAATGTGTACGACCTGCTGAAAGAACACTTCAATTCCCCCTTGCTGCAAGGCGCCCTCGGTTTCGACGCTGTTCTCGGCAGCAATTTTGGACCGCGGTCGCCGGGGTCGGTTTTCACGCTGTTGTATCGTCTAGCTGCTGCGTTCGAAGCGGGCGGTGCACCTCTTTCGCAACCCGCGGGCGGCCTCGGATCCTTATCCCGGGCGTTGGCTGCCGCGGCGGTCGCAGCAGGCGCTGAAGTGAGAACGAATTCTGCAGTTCAGCGAATCACGGTTCATAAGCACCGCACATCCGGCGTCCAGCTTGCTTCGGGTGAAACGATTGTGGCCGACACTGTGATTTCGAACGTAGATCCGCAGGCAACATTCTTGCGGCTGTTGGGACCTGAGTACTTAGACGCTGGGTTTACGCGCCGAGTGTCTCATCTGCGTACCCGCGGCCTTACTGCAAAACTTCATCTCGCGTTGGAAGACTTACCCAGGTTTGCGGGCGTCTCAGCGGATGCGCTTGGTGGTCGACTGCTGATTGCGCCGTCGCTGGAGTACCTGGAGCGCGCGTTCAATCATTCGAAGTACGGCGAGTTTTCGAGCGCACCGGCAATTGAAATCACGCTACCAACGGTCAATGACCCAACGCTTGCGCCTTCGGGGAAGCACGTACTTTCGGCGGTTGTTCAATACGCGCCTTACGCGTTGAAGGAAGGGTGGGATCAAGGGCGCCAGCAATTTACCGACATCGTTGTGGATACCATTAAACGATATTCACCGGGGTTGAATGACTCGATCATTTCGGCACAACTGCTAACGCCAGAGGACATTGAGCGCGAGTTCAGGATCACTGGTGGTCATTGGCATCACGCGGAGCTGGCCCTCGACCAGTTCTTCATGATGCGGCCGGTGCCCGGTGCGGCTCAGTATCAGACGCCAGTGGATGGTTTGTATTTGTGTGGCGCTGGGTGCCATCCCGGCGGAGGTGTAATGGGCACCGCAGGTCGAAATGCCGCACGGCAGGTGTTGGGGGAGGCGGCCTGATGCGTAATCCTGACGCCAGCGAGGGCGCGCTTGAGTCGACGGTGGCGGGCGGGCCTGAGTTGGTTGCCGCCATGAGCGCGTCCGCTGGCGCTCGGCCGCCCGCCGGAGGCGGAGCCGCCCACGCGTCCGCTGGCGCCCAATCGCCCGCAGCCGTCCATGCGTCCGCTGGTGCCCAATCCCCCGCCGCCGCCCATGCTGCTGCCGGCGCAGTAGTCGCACGCCCCGCGCTCGTTCCGGGGCCCGCCCCCCACTACGTGCAACCGCTACTCAAAACTCCTTTCCACAACCGCGCCCGCGCTCTAAGCCAACGCGACAGCTTCATCCCATGGGCGGGTTACACCACCGTCGACGTCTTCACCAACGTCGAACAGGAATACTTCGCGATCCGCAACGCGACGACCTTGTATGACCTGACCCCAATGGTGAAATACCGCATTGCCGGCCCGTCCGCTCTCGCGTATCTGAATCGTCTAGTCACCCGCTACATCAGCAAACTCAAGGTGGGACGCGTCGCCTATTGCGTTTGGTGCAACGACGCCGGTCATCTCATTGATGACGGGACAGTGTTTCGCCTCGGGGAAAACGAATACCGATTGTGCACCGCTGAGCGTCAATTGGACTGGCTGCTCTCGAGTGCCATAGGTTTCAATGAACTCGTGATCGAAGAGGTCACTGAGCAAATCGCGGCCTTGGCGATGCAAGGTCCGACTTCGTACGCGGTCCTCGCTGTCGCGGGATTGGTCGGCATTGAACGCCTCAAGCCATTCGAGATTGGGGCATTTGATCTCGATGGTGCCAGCTTGATGGTGTCTCGTACGGGCTTCACCGGTGACCTGGGTTACGAGCTTTGGATGGATCCGAGTCAGGCTGAGCGCGTGTGGGACATTCTGATGGCGGCGGGATCCACGCGTGGCATACGCGCGATCGGTTCCAGTGCGCTGAATATTGCCCGTATTGAGGCGGGTTTTCTGCAGCCCAACGTGGACTTTGTGTCGAGCGCACACACGGTTTTGATCGGACGCGACCGATCGCCACTGGAGCTGGGACTCGAATGGCTGGTCGATTTCGACAAGCCGCATTTCACGGGACGGCGCGCACTGGTTGACGAAAAGCGCCGTGGCTCGGCGAGGCGACTGGTCGGATTGGACGTCGATGGAAACAAACCCGCGCATAACGCGCTGCTGTATTCTGACCGGGGCGGGCGGAAGGAAGTCGGGAGCATCACATCGGCTACTTGGTCGCCCACCTGTAAGCGTAATATTGCGCTCGGGATAATCGACGCGCCTCATTTTGCGACGGGTAGTACAGTGTGGGCGGACATCTATTTGAATCGCGAGCTCGTGTGGGAGCGACGTATGGTGCGTGCGCGCATCGTTGACCGGCCATTCTTCGCGCCCGACCGGCGCAAAGCGACCCCGCCTGGAAACTACTAGCAGGGTTACCGCGCTGGGCGCCGAGGCGCGCCCATGATCGCCAACCAACAGAAACCCAACCCCGAGCGCCCGTGGCTCGACCCTGCGGCAACGCCGCAAATTGTCATCAATGGTGTGAGCAAAACCTACGGCGGCTTCACCGCCGTCGACAATATCAGTCTGTCTATCTACAAAGGCGAAATGTTCGCACTCGTGGGTGCTTCCGGCTGTGGCAAAACCACGTTGCTGAGAATGCTCGCCGGGTTCGCGAATCAGACGTCCGGGCAGATTACGATAGACGGCATTGAGATGGCGGGTGTGCCCCCGCACGAGCGACCCGTCAACATGATGTTTCAGTCATATGCGCTCTTTCCCCACATGACGGTGGAAAAGAACGTGGGTTATGGCTTGAAACGGATGGATCTCGATAGCTCGGCGAAAAAGCAGCGGGTCAAAGACGCGCTCGATATGGTTCAACTTGGGCATCTCGGACAGCGCAAGCCGCACCAGCTTTCGGGTGGCCAACGCCAACGCGTGGCCCTGGCGCGTGCGCTCATCCGAAGGCCGAAGGTATTGTTGCTCGACGAACCTTTGTCGGCACTCGACAAGAAGCTTCGGGAGAAGACGCAGTTTGAGTTGATGGACCTGCAGCACCAGGTGGGCATTACATTCATCGTCGTGACGCACGATCAGGATGAAGCGATGGCGCTCGCTACGCGCATCGCCGTTATGGATCGGGGAAAAGTGGTGCAGGTGGGCACGCCGTCAGAAATCTACGAATTTCCACAGAGCCGATTTGTGGCGGACTTTGTGGGCACGACCAATCTATTTGAGGGGACCGTGGTTACCTGTGAGCCGGGGTTGATCACAGTGAATTGCGCGGAGACGGGTTGTGATCTCGTGGTCGACGACGTAGGCCGGTTCACGCCCGGGCAAAAGGTGTGGGTCGCGTTGCGACCGGAGAAGATCCGCCTGAGCAAGCAACCGAGCGCCGGCGGACGTGTCAACCAACTGAAGGGCATGGTGTGGGAGTTGGGGTACCTGGGAAACCGTTCGACGTATCAAATCAAAACGGCCACGGGCAAAATCGTTACGGTGTTCGCGCAAAACGAGCGGCGGACGTCGGAGTGGTCGATTGATTGGAGCGACGAGGTGTACGTTACTTGGAGTGTGGACGCGGCAGTGCTGCTGCACACCTGACGCGCCTACTCGCGGAACCGCGTAACCGCGTCCCCCAACGCTGTCCGCAGCGAACCCAGCCACGGCTCAAAATTCCGCCACTGGTCCAGGCCCTCTCGGTAGATGGGCTGCCGCACCTGCTCCGAGCTGGCGGTGCGAATACTCCGCGACGTCTTGTGAAACTCCACGCACCCGATTTCAAAGTCCAACCCGCAGAAATCGAGGAGCCGTCGTACCGAGCCCTCCAGATCATCCACCACGTCCTCGTGGTGCACGCGCAGTACGCGCCCGGGCAACACGGTGTCCCAATGCCGCATCAGCTCCAAATAAGTGCGGTAGTAGCGCGCAATATCCTCGATGCCGTAAGTGAACTCCTGCCCCTGAGCAAAAAGCTGCTTGAAGTTGCTGAAACAACACGCCATGGGCTCGCGGCGTGCATCAATGATGCGGGCGTTGGGCAAAAGCAGGTGAATCAGCCCGATGTGCCGGAAGTTATTGGGCATCTTGTCAATGAATCGCGGCTTACCGGTGCGATATACGCGGGTGTCAGTCAGATATTTTTCGCCGAGGCGGCGAAATTCAGCGGACCCCATTTTTGCCAGTACACCCGGATACAGCGGACTGTCGGCGTCGCGGCCTTTGAGGTCGGCGGCAATCCGCGGGATATCGGCGAGCTCCTGGGTCCCCTCCACAGCGGAGTGCGAAGCCAGAATCTGCTCCAGGAGGGTCGAGCCGGAACGGGGTAATCCGACGATGAAAATAGGGTCCGCGGCCTGGATGCCGCTGTTGCCACGTGCAAATAACTCCGGGGTGCAAACTTCGATCTGCTGCCGAGTGTTGAGCTCGATCGTCTGCGGCTGGTAACGGACTTCAGCATGCTTGAGCTCATTGCCCCGAGCGTAAAACTCGAAGGACTCCCGAAATTGCTTCTGATCCTCCAGCGCTTTACCGAGTGCGAAGCAAAGGTGGTAGCGGTCTACCGGTGCTGTCGAAGTAGATGACTCCGCCGCATACATCTGTGTCAGTTCCGAGTCCTGAAACCGATACGTTTTGAGGTTCGCAAGACTCCAGTAGACATCACCGTACCCAGGTCGCGCAGCGGCTGCGGCACGATATTCAGCGATTGCCTCGTCACGTCGTCCAAGCGTCTTCAGAGAATGAGCGATCGACAAGTGCAAATCTGCCGGCTGAGTGGCGCCGGTCAACAGCTCTGTGTAAAGCTCGACTGCGCGCTCTTGTTGACCGAGTCCCACGCAAGTCAGTGCGTGAAGCATGCGGTAGTTTCGGTTTGTGGGGTCAACAGACAGCAACTTCGTTACTTCCTGCTGAGCAAGTTGGTGCAAGTGGCGCTTGCTCAGGACTTGCGCGTAGTCGTACCGTGCTGCCTGGTATTCAGGCGCGAGGTCCAGAACCGCTTCCAGCAAGAGTTGCGCGTCGTCGAGCACGTCGCGCTCGATGCCGATACGCGCCAGTAGGCGCATTGCCTCAATGTGATGACCGTGCTGGAGTAAAAAGGCGCGGGTGATCTGCTCGGCTTCGGCCAGTTCGCCGTCCGAGAAGAGGGCAGTGGCGGTTACCACATCGGGAGGGAGCTTCTTTAGGGTCGCGACGTGCGCGGCTGCTTCCGAGGCCTGCTCGGGTTGCCGGGTCATACGGAATAACCCTTCCAGCATGCTCCAGCTAGCCGGAAGCGCCGGATTGATATTCACAGCGCGCAGAAAGGCTTCAATGGCCTCAGGAGCCTGTTTCAGCGCGACATGGCATTGGCCTCGCTCTTGGAACAGACGGCTGAATCTGGGATTCAGCTTCTCCAGCGTGGAAAGAGTTGCAAGCGACGCTGGAATGTCACCCAGCATTCGTTGCGCGTGAGCGCGAAGGTAGAGAACGTCTCGGTTCTCTGGCACCGTGACGAGTAAAGAATCGGCGATACGCAGAGTATCTGCGAAGCGCCGCTCCTGGATGAGCGATCGCATTTGCGCTACGGCGAGCTCGACTGATGATTTGGCTGGCATGCTCACAGGCGAAGCGTACACGCCCCAGCCCGGGTGCGCCCACCGACGATCGGTAGGCGCTGATTGAGCCACCACGGCCGCCCCCGGCGCCGAGTCATCGCCACGTGACAGCGGGCCCAGGGCCGGCCGAGGCCGGCAACTGCGGCAACCCTGGACGGTGCAGCCGATCAACCCTTAGAAGAATTTGTACCCGAACTGCAGGCCCAATACGCGTGGCCGCAGCGGCGTCTGCGCCACGATAAATTGATCCGTGCTCACGAACACGCTTTTGTTCGAGTTCGCCAGGTTCTCCCCAAACGCATTGACCCACCAGGCGTCCTTGGAAATGCCAATGGACGCGTCAAACGTGGTGTAAGCCGGATTCTCAAACCGTAACCGGCCCGTGGTAATCGCCCCCGAATTATCGGCAATGGACGGGTTCGAGCCCGCCTGCGTGAACGAATGACCGCTGTGGGTCGCGCCGGCCTGTACATACGGAATATAACCGGCGTATTCCCACTCATACCGCACACGCAAGCTGAACTGCAGCGGCGGCGAATTTGCGCTCGGCGAGCCGATAGGACCGTAGGGGTTGGTTACCGGCGTGCAGGGAGTGGTGGTGCAGTTCTGGGTGATGGGTTGACCGAAGCCGGCACTGGCCGGATTGTTGTTGATCAGATCCGGCGAGTTGGTCTGCCGGCTGTGATTCCAGGAGCCGGCCGCCTGCAGGGTCAAGCCGGGCACCAGCCGCGCCACAACCGAGGTTTCGATGCCCTTGATGTCGAAATTCTGGCCATTGGTGTTGTAGAAGATGTTGCCCACCAGGCCCGGATTGAAGAAGGCCACCTGGACGTTGTCCCAGGTCTCCTTGTAGATCGCGCCGTTCCATTGCAGCCGGTTGCCCAGGAACTCGGTCTTCCAGCCGATCTCGTTGTTGGTCAGCTTGTCGGATTGATAGGAGCTCGGTACGAGGTACTGGGCCACGCCATCGGGTCCGGTGGCGTGCGCGGCCCCGCCGTTCTGATTGAATCCGCCGGGGCGGAACCCCTGCGAGAACGTGTAGTACACCATCGTATCCGGTGTAACGTGCCACGTGATGTTGCCGCGGCTCTTGAAGCCGGACTCGGTGTCACGCAGGTTCTGCTGGTTCAGGTTGAAGTTGTCGACGAGACAGCCACCGTCCGGCACGCCCTGCTCGAAACAGAAAAAGCTGCCGCTGACACTGCCGGCCGATGAGTTCTGGAAGCGGAAGTGGCGGGTACCCCCTGTGACTGTGAGCACCTTGGGAATGATGTCGAAGTCAACAGAGGCGAAGAACGCCAACTGCTTGGTTTCGCGGACTGTGTCCTGGTAAAAGGACAGGTGGTCGCCCTGGACGCCCGGGTTGACGACGGTGGCGCCAGGCGCGGTGCCGATGTTGGAGAAGCAACCCGAATTGCCGCCGGTGCCGGCGGGATCGTTGGTTGTGCACGAGGGCACGTTTTTGTAGTTCCAGCCGGACTGGTCGTACAGCTTGTTATCTTCCCAGAAGACGCCGGCAATAGCGCGAACGCGCTCCTCGTCGGGCGTGCTGAGGCGGAATTCGTGCTGCTGGTGTGTATTGCGCTCATTGGAGAACCAGGTTGCACTGGGGGAGAAGCAAACACCGGTGGTGTTGTTGCCATTGCCGCCCGGTCCGTAGCACTGGTAGTAATCGGCGTACACGCCGCGCGCATAGTTGGTGTAGTCACCCACCTGCTCGACATTGCGTACCAGGTAGCCGCCGGTGTAGACCGCCTTGAGGAAGGAGAATTTTCCGTTGACGGTCCAGGCAGTGCTCTCAAACTTGTCGTTGTCGAACGAGTTGTTGAACAGCGTGACTTCGAGGGGCTTCAGAGCCGAACCATCGGAGGCGGTGGGCTGCTGATAGAACACACCCTTCGAGTCCATCTTCTGGTATGACTGGGTGATCAGGGCATCCCAGTCATCGTTGATCTGCCACTTCACCTCGGCACGGGCGCCCTTGTAGTTCACCGGATTGATTGCGCGCCCGGCAATATTCGAATTGCTGACGGTCGGACTGCCTGGCGGGACGCAGAATCCGACATTGGGCTGCCCGTCGGGACAATTGCCGCCGGCATCGGCCGGATAGCCGGCGTAATGAATGCCGACGTCCGTGTTCTTGCGGGCGAATGTGGCCGGCACGTTGTCGATGTAGCCGCCACGTGAGTCGTTGTAGATGACGCCGCGGAAGCCGAGCACATTCTCGATGATCGGCACATTCAACACTGCGGTCACGTCAGTATTCGGATCGCCGTGCGCAGTGACGCCGTAGCCGGCTTTGACGTTGGCTTCCACCTTGTCGAGCTTGGGTTCATTCGTGATGTAGCGAATGACACCGGCTTCGGCGCCCGCGCCGTACAGGGTGCCTTGCGGGCCTTCCAGGACCTCGATGCGATTCAGGTCGGCGGCATAGATGTCGAGATTGCGATTCGGCAACTGTCCGGACTGGTTGTCCAGGTAGATGGCGACGTTGGGCCATAGGCCGGTGGAGGCGCTGCCCTGGCTGGGTTGCGAGCCCGCGCTCAGGCCGCGCATGAAGACTTCGTTCTGCCCGGGACCGTTGTTCGCCGTCGTTACGTTGGGCAGGTACTTGATGTAATCATCCAGGGTGCTGACATTGAGCTGTTGCAGGCTTTCGGCAGTGAAAGCTTGCATCGCAATCGGCACGTTCTGAATGCTCTCATTGCGACGCTGCGCCGTAACCGTGATTTCTTCGAGTGCTGCGCCTTCTGTGTCGGCCGCGTGTGTTGTGAATGACACGCTACTCAGTATTGCCGCAACGGCGCACGAGACCTTCGAGTTCATCACTGGACTCCCCTGGATTTATCGCCCCCCACGAGCGAACCGGATCATCGCCGCGCTAGCGTGTGATCCGATTGAACAAACGCGCCACTCCTATTCGTAGACGCGACCGCCCGCCGCATCACTGTAGGTCGGCCGGGTTGGCTGCAGCCTGCGGGTCGAAGGGGAGAGACCGTAGGCATCCTTGAATTGCCGTGAGAAGTGCGCGCAGTCCGCGAACCCGGCCTCAATGGCAATCTCCGTAACGGAGCGGTCGGTGTTCTCGACGAGCCAGTGTGCGTAACGCATGCGCAACTGCCGGTACAACGAGGCGGGTCCCATGCCAACATGTTCGCGACAAACACGTTCCAACTGCCGGACCGAAACGCCGAGCTCGTCGGCAATGGCGGCAATTGCAACAGGACGTGTGAGGTTCTGTTCCATCAGCAGCAGCGCGCGTCGTACCCGAGGCTCGCGCACCGTTTCGGACAGAGGCGGGTGCGGCTGTGCATCGCTGCCGGAGCGCTCGCGATCGAACAACAACACCTGGCTGGCCTTCTGCGCCACCGCGCGGCCCAGATGTTGCTCAATCAGATAGGTGGCCAGGGCGGCGGTGCCGGCACCCCCGGCGCACGTAATCCGCGGCCCGTCCGCGAGGAACAGGCGGTCGGCTACCACGGCCTGTCCGGGGAATGCCTCGAGAAAGTCCTGGTAGTGATACCAGCTTACACAGGAGCGGCGGCCCTTCATGAGACCGGCACGGCACAGAATGAAGCTGCCGGTGCAGACGCCGATCAAAGGGACGTTGGCTGCGCTCACCTCGCGCAGATAGCGCACCGTGGCTTCATCGACCTGCGGGCCTGCGTGGAGAAGGCCTCCAACAACCACAACGTAGTCGAGTGAATCGGGATCGATGAACCCGCCGGTGGGTTCAATCAACACCCCGCAACTGGCAGGTACGGATGCCTGCCGGCTCGCCATGATCGACCATTGCACGTGCAACGGGCGGCTGCGATCACCTTCATCCGCCGCCAGGCGCAGATGATCAATGAACACAGCGAAGGCCGAGAGTGTGAAGTGCTCAGCCAGGATGATTCCGACGCGCAAGGGAGCTCGCGTTCCGGACAACGATGACTGAGGTTTCTGCGAACCGCTTTGTTGAGGCATTGAACGGGCACTCAATGTTGGGTGGACCCCCGCGCGCAGTAATATTCCCTTAACCTCACCTGTCATGCAAGGAGCAAACGGATCTCGGGGCTGGACCCTGCCTATTCAATCACTTACTGAGTTTTTCTGGGTGCTCCCGCAGAATTTCTAAACCCGGCTCATCATTGAACGCGCATTCAGGGCGGGTCTTTGCGGCCCCCGCGGCCCGGTTTCGCGGGCAATCCGGCGAGCTCGCGGATCTTCTCATCCAGGTAGGCGAGCACCCGTTTATCGCGCTCGGTTTCCTTGTGGGTGAGAAAGCTGATGGCCATGCCTTCGAGCACATAGCGGGAAATATCGAGGGCGAGGTCGAATTTCTCACCGCGGCCCTGCCATTCCGGGAATACCTCGACGGCCTGCCGGTGCCACTCTTTCTCGAAAGCCTCCTGTGCCGGGCGCAGGATCGCCGACAACTCCTTGTCGGTCCGGGCCGCGACCGCGAGCTCGAAGAAAGCCACGAACATCGGGTGACGAACGTGCCCCCAATACGCTTCGACACTCTGGCGGATGTGGTCGCGGTCCGAGCTGGGCTTGGTGACGGCCTTGCGAAACGCCCGCAGGCGTTTTGCGTGCAGATGTTCCACCGCCGCTCTGACGACCGCCAGCTTGGAGGGGAAGTGATGCAACATCGCGCCGCGCGACAACCCGGCCTTCTCGGCGATCAGTGTGGTGGTTGTCCGGGAATAGCCGTAGTCAATGAAGCACTTGATGGCGGCTTCAATGATCTGTGTCCGGGTCGAGGCGCTCTTCTGGGCCTGCCAGCCCAGCGCCTCGGCGGGTTCGGAGTCATCGTCAGGAAGGGCGGTAGAGGTCTTATTCACTCGAAATTCCTTATTCGACAAGCATGTATAGGTTGCTTGAAAAAGTCAAAGGTGATTGAAACAGGATGAGCTGACTGCTAACGTCGGCACGCATCGGGTGGCTGACCGGGGGATACGGCACGTGAATCGGCTCGCGGGAAAAGTGGCAATCATTACAGGGGCGGCGTCCGGACTCGGGCGCGCCGATGCGCAGGCGCTCGTAGAGCAGGGGGCCAGGGTGCTCCTCAGCGATCTGAACGAGAGCGCCGGCAGGCAGGTCGCCGCCGAGTTGAATGAGCGGGCCGCGGGCGCGGCTCATTTCATGACCCACGATGTTCGCGACGAGGCTCGTTGGGGCGAGGTTGTCGCCGCCGCGCAGGAGCGCTTTGGCGGGCTGCACATCCTGGTCAACAACGCAGGCGTGGTCGTAGTGGCCACACCCGAGACGACCACCCTGGAGCAATTCAGATTCGCCAATTCCGTGATGTCCGAAGGGGTGTTCCTGGGATGCAAGGCCGCGATTCCGGTCATGCGCGCCAGTGGCGGCGGCTCGATCATCAACATGTCTTCTGTCGCCTCCCATCTGGGCTATCCCGTCTTTTTCGCCTACAGCGCCGCCAAGGGCGCGGTGCGCGCCATGACCAAATCCATTGCAGTGCATTGTCAGATGAACAAGTACCACATTCGCTGCAATTCCATCCACGCGGGAGCAATCGACACGCCCATGATTGCGCAGGCCAACGCCGCGCTGGGACTGAAAAACGCCGACTACGAGGCGGCTCCTTGGGGGTTGGGCACGCCTCGGGACGTCGCGAACCTCGTCGTGTACCTCGCATCCGATGAATCCGCGTTCGTGAACGGCACCGAGATCCTCATTGATAACGCCTTGACCATCCAATAAGCGGCTGTCATGCGCTATTACGAGGACCTGGTCGAAGGCGAAGAAAGCTGCTCCGGGACCCGGGCCGTGACGGCGGAGGAGCTCGTCGATTTCGCCCGCAAATACGACCCCCAGTATTTCCACATCGATGTGGAAGCGGCCAAGGGCTCCATATTCGGCGGGCTGGTCGCCTCGGGCATTTTCACCATGGCCATCTGGCGTCAACTCGATCACCAGATCGCCGGCGACATCGCCTGGATCTGCGGCGTCGGTTGGGATGATGTGAAGTTCAAGACCGCCTTGCGCGCGGGAGACGTGGTACGAGCCCGGGCGAAATGCGTCGGCAAACGGCCTTCCAACAGTCATCCCGAACGGGGTGTCGTCATTTACGACTACACGCTGCAGAACCAACGCAACGAGACAGTGTTCTCGTGCCGTAGCACCAACCTGGTCGAGCGAAAGGGGCCACGATGAATCGCCTGGAAGCAAAAGTCGCCGTCGTCCTCGGCGCGGCCGGTGAGAACAACATGGGGCAGGTGATTGCCCGGCGATTCGCCGCGGAAGGCGCGCGGGTTGTCGTTGCAGGACGTAACGACGCGGCGCTGGGCAAGTTCGCGGCAGAAATCAACGGTCATCACCATGTCTGCGACATCACGCGCAAGCAGGATGTCGCCGCCCTGAGCCGGGCAGCCGTGGATTGCTACGGCCGCGTCGACATTGCAATCAACTGTACAGGCAACGGCCTCATGGCCCGATTGCGCGACACAACCGAGGAGCAACTCGATCAGCTCACTGCGCTGCAGTTCAAAGGTACGTTCTTTTTCCTGCAAGTGTTTGCTGAGCAACTGGCCTCCAGCGGCGGTGGCTCGATAGTGACAATGTCGTCCGCATCCGTGTATGCACTGCTGTACAACCATGGCGCCTACATTGGTACGAAAGCGGCGGCGGATGCGCTCGTGCGTTGTTTTGCGAACGAGTACGGCGCTCGGGGCGTGAAAGTGAATTCCATTGCGCCGGGACTGACGTCCACCCCGATGACCAGCCGGGAAATGCAGATGCCGGGCCTGGAGGCTGCTTTCCTGAAGGAGTACCCGTTGGGTCGGATCGGCACCCCGCAGGATGTGGCCGAGGCGGCTCTGTGGCTGGCGAGCGGCGAGAGCTTCATGACCGGGCAGGTTCTGCAGGTGAACGGCGGGCTCACGCTTCGCCGCAATCCCTTGCCCCGCGAGATCAATGCCAGCCTGGCGGCCGCCTCGGGTTCATAAAAAAAACAGTCAGGACTGATTGTATTTGAGACGCTGCGGCCTATAATTCCCTGGCCAGCGCCGACGGGTGGCGCGAGGAGAATCGCTATGGATCTCGGGCTGCGCGGAAAGAAGGCCATTGTCACCGGCGCCACCAAGGGCATCGGCCGGGCTATTGTCGAGATGCTCGCGCAGGAAGGTGTGGATGTCGGCCTGTGCTCGCGCACCGAGGACGAAGTTGAGAGCGCCGTCCGGGCGCTGAAGCAACGCGGTGTCAATGCGGTCGGCGAAGCGGTGAACGTACGCGACGGCGAAGCTTACAAGGCGTGGCTCGAGCGAACCGCCCAGGCCCTCGGTGGCTGCGACATCTTCGTGCCGAATGTCAGTGCCGGCGGCGGCTTCGACAGTGAGAAGAACTGGAGCCGCAATTTCGAAGTCGATGTCATGCACACCGTGCGCGGCTGCGAGACACTGATGCCGCACCTGGAGAAATCAGGCAACGGCTCTGTTGTCATCATCTCATCCACCAACGCGCTCGAGACATTCGGTGTGCCGCAGGCCTTCAATGCCATGAAGGCGGCCCTGATTACCTATGCCAAGCAGCTTGCCCAGCATGTCGGCAAGAAGGGCATTCGCATCAACTCGGTGTCGCCGGGCCCGGTCTATTTTGAAGGCGGTGCCTGGGAGTTGATCAAGGGCACCATGCCGAAGATCTTTGACTATGCGATGCGGCAGATCCCTTGCGGGCGCATGGGGACGCCGGAGGAAGTGGCCCGGATCGTTCTGTTTGTCGCGAGCCCGGCCGGCAGCCTCATTACCGGCTCCAACATTGTCGCGGACAACGGCTTTACCAAGCGCGTGCAGTTCTAACTGCGCACATGAGCACTCAGGACGACTTCTGGGAACGCTCGAGGTCGCCGAGCTTTACACCTGTGCGCCGGGTGCGCCCGGAAGACTCGCCGGGGACACCCACCGACAAAGCACCGGATCCGAGCATCCCGGAGGACATGATTGACCACCGCCGCTATTTCTCCCCGGAGTTCATGCGGCTGGAATGGGAGCGGATGTGGTCGAAGGTGTGGCTGCTGGGAGGCCGGGAGCTCGACATCCCGGAGCCCGGTGACTACATTGTCACCGAGATCGGCCCTGAGTCGATTCTCATCGTCCGCCAGAAGGACGGTGGCATCAAAGGGTTTTATAACGTCTGTCAACACCGTGGCAATCGTCTCCGTCCGTGTGGATTGGGCACGACCGGCCAGGGGCTGTCTTTCGTCTGCGCCTATCATCATTGGGAGTACGAGTTGGACGGCTCGTACCGGCGGATTCCGGACATTGATACATTCGGTCAGGGGAAGCCGGCGCATTCCTTGTCGGAAGTAAAATGCGACACCTGGGGCGGCTTCGTCTGGTTCACGTTGAATGACGCGCCGCAGCCCTTGCTCGAGTTCCTGGGGCCGATTCCGCAGCACCTGGACCCCTACAACCTCAACAGGATGGTGCAGACCCGCGACATTACCGTCGAGTGGGATTGCAACTGGAAAACGTCGGTCGATGCTTTCAATGAAAGCTATCACGTGCAGGGAATTCATCCACAACTGCTGTGGTACCTGCACGACCTGGACATCCAGATCGATTGTTATGAGCGCCACAGCCGTTACCTGATTCCCTTCGGCACGCTGTCACCGCGGGTTCGCAAGCCCCCGTCCATTCCCGAGCCCATCAAGACCATCATGAAGGCCGCAGGTCTGGATCCGGCGGACTACGATGAGCCGCTTGCCAACGTGCGGCGCGACGTGCAGAAGCACAAGCGGTCCTACGGCAAGAGTCAGGGTAAGGATTATTCAAAGCTCAATGATGATCAGCTCACCGACGACTACCACTACCTGATATTCCCCAACCTGTCGCTGAACGTGCACGCCGATGATTTCTGGATTTTCAGGCAGCGGCCGCACGCGCACGATCCTGACAAGATGTACTACGACATCATGACTTTCGAGCTGGTGCCCGAAGGGGCCGAGTGGCCGGAGCGCGCGCAGCATCGGCGATGGAAGCACGGGGAGAAGGGCATCGGCACGGTGTTGGATCAGGATGCGGAAAACCTGCCGGGCGTGCAGGCCGGAATGCACTCCAAGGGGTTCAAGGGGCTGTGGATCGGGCGCCAGGAACTGCGCATTCGCCACTTTCACAAGGTGCTCGATGACTATATCTACGGACCGGGTGGCAAGCCGCCCGGCGCGCTCTGAGGCCGACGTGGAGCTGACACCGGAACAACTGCGGGACGCATACCGCCAGATGAAGACGATCCGCGAGTTTGAAGAGCGGCTGCATGTCGAGATCGCCACCGGCGAAATTCCGGGATTTACCCACCTCTACGCCGGCCAGGAAGCAGTAGCGGTTGGTGTGTGTACACCGCTGACGGATTCCGACTACATCGTGAGCACTCACCGTGGTCACGGACACTGCATTGCCAAGGGATGCGATGTCGCCGGCATGATGAAGGAGATCTATGGTCGCCGCGACGGCCTTTGCAAAGGCAAGGGCGGCTCCATGCACATTGCCGATGTCAACAAAGGCATGTTGGGTGCGAACGCGATCGTGGGTGCCGGGCCGCCGTTGGCGGTGGGCGCGGGCATTGCGTGCAAGCTCGGAGGCAAGGGGCGAGTGAGTGTCGCCTTTGGCGGTGATGGCAGTTGCAACCAGGGCACGGTGTTTGAGGCCATGAACCTGGCGGTCGTTCTGCAGGCGCCGGTGATCTTCGTGTTTGAAAACAACGGCTACAGCGAGCATACCGGCGCGTCCTACGCCGTCGGGTCGAAGGACATTACCGCACGGTCACGCGGCTTCGGAATGCCGGCCGAGCGAGTGGATGGGTCGGATTTCTTTGCGGTATATGAAGCGATGTTGCGGTCGGTTGCGCGCGCTCGTGAGGGCGGCGGCCCCAGCGCGATCGAGGCGACCACGACGCGCTTCTACGGCCACTTTGAGGGAGACCCGCAGCGCTACCGTGCAAAGGACGAGGTTGCACATCAGCGGGAAACCATGGATTGCCTGAGAAGATTTCGCGACAAGAGTGTGGTCAGTGTCGCGGAGTTGGATGCGATCGACGCAGACGTGCTGAAGCTCATTGATGAATGCGTGGCCGCGGCAAAGGCGGCGCCCTTGCCGACCTTGGCTGATCTCACTACTGACGTTTACCTGAGCTATTAGCGATGCCACAGCTTTCCATGCGGGAT
This sequence comes from Pseudomonadota bacterium, assembly GCA_018241505.1. Classification (GTDB taxonomy): domain Bacteria; phylum Pseudomonadota; class Gammaproteobacteria; order Steroidobacterales; family Steroidobacteraceae; genus 13-2-20CM-66-19. The sequence goes on from JAFEDS010000005.1 coordinate 67,939, forward strand.
GCCGTCAACCAGGCGCTGCACCAGGAAATGGAGCGCGATTCCCGGGTGATTGTCCTCGGTGAGGACGTGTCGGGCGGCGCTGGAGGTACCTCCAATGAGCGCGAGGCGTCCGGCGGAATTTTCGGTGTAACCAAGGGCTTGTTGCCGCGCTTCGGCGCCGAGCGTGTCATCGACACGCCCATCAGCGAGTCAGCCATCGTGGGCGCGGCAGCCGGCGCCGCGCTGGCGGGCCTGCGGCCTGTGGCGGAGATCATGTTCGCCGACTTTGTCGGTGTTTGTATGGATCAGCTCTACAATCAGATCGCCAAGTTTCGCTACATGTTCGGTGGGAAGAGCGCCTGCCCGGTTGTGATTCGCACGGCCATGGGTGCGGGTATGAACATGGGGGCGCAACACTCGCAGACCATCTATGGACTGTTGACGGCGATTCCGGGTTTGAAAATCGTGGTGCCGGCCAATGCTCACGATGCCAAGGGCCTGATGATACAGGCTATTCGCGATGACGATCCCGTCGTGTTTTTTGAGCACAAGGCTTTGTACCCACGCAAGATTGAGGTACCCGAGGAGGCTTATACGATCGCGTTCGGCGAAGCGAATCTCGTGCGTGAGGGCGAAGCCGCCACGGTGGTTGCCCTGGGGCGCATGGTAACGTTCGCAGAGAAGGCGTTGGATACGCTGGCGAAGGAGGGCATCTATTGCGATCTGATCGATCCGCGAACCACTTCACCCCTGGATGAGGAAACGATTCTCGAGAGCGTGGAGAATACGGGGCGGTTGGTTGTTGTGGATGAGTCTCCGCCGCGGTGTAGTGTGGCGGCGGATATTGCGGCGCTTGTGGCCAGCCGGGGCTTTGAGTCGTTGCGCGCGCCGGTCGGTCTCGTGACTGCACCGCATGCGCCCATCCCGTTTTCGCCGGCTCTGGAGCGGGCTTGGGTTCCCGGGCCGCAGGCAATCGAGGCGGCGGTGCGCAAGGTCCTCGACCGATGACTTCGAAGACGATTCACGCAGTCACGATGCCGAAGTGGGGCATCGAGATGACCGAGGGAACGCTGACGGCGTGGACTGTGAAGGAAGGGCAGGCGGTCAACAAGGGCGATTCCATCCTCGAGGTGGAGACCGACAAGATCATCAACTCGGTTGAGGCGCCCGCGTCGGGGACATTGCGGCGGATCACGGCTGCGGCCGGTGAAGTCAGGCCCGTTGGGGCGTTGATTGCCGTGTTGGCGGATGAGTCGGTCAGCGATGCGGATGTGGCAGAGTTTATTGATGCGTTTCGCGGCGCCAGTGTCTCCTTTGAGCCTGACGGTCACGCTGCGGCCGAGGTCACCGCCGCTGCGGAAACGGACGAGCCGCGGGTGAGCCCCATCGCGCGTCGCCTGGCAGACAAGCTCGGTATAGACGTCAGCCAGATTCGCGGCACGGGCCGCAACGGCCGCGTCTCCAAGGAAGATGTCGAGGCTTACGCCGCGACGCAAGCTGCCGCGTCGAATGCCAACCCGCAGACGCGAATCAGAATGTCCGCTACTCGCGCCACCATCGCACGGCGTTTGGCAGACTCGAAAGCAACGATCCCTCACTACAGGGTCGAAATTGAAGTGGATGTCAGCAAGCTGCAAGCTCGTCGCAGGCAGCTCACGGCGGACGCCCATACCAAGGTGTCGTTGAACGACATGCTGGTTCACTGCACCGCGCTAGCGTTGGCTCAGCATCCGCAATTGAACGCCCACCTCGATGGCGATGAAATCGTTCAATTCGCGCGAGCCGATATCGCCATTGCCGTTGCAACAACTGCCGGACTGATCACTCCAGTCGTGCGCGACGCAGCGGCGAGATCGCCCGTGGATATTGCAAAGACCATCGCAGAGATGTCAGGGCGCGCGCGTGCGGGTACGTTGCGGCGTGAAGAGATTTCAGACGGCACGTTCAGTATTTCAAACCTCGGTATGTATGGACTGACGCGATTTGACGCAATCATCAACCCGCCGCAGGTAGCCATTCTCGCCGTGGGGGCCGCTCAGGATCGGGTCGTTGCACGCAAGGGCGCGCCTGTGATCGCCCAGATGCTGACTTTGACACTGTCGGCCGATCATCGTGTGGTCGACGGCGCGGTAGCCGCGGCATTTCTCGCCACCTTACGGGAGAGGATCGAAGAATGAGATGGCTCGCGGCGCTCATCACCATCTGCCTCGCCTGGTCAGTTCACGCCGCGATCCCAGCGGGCCAGGATTCCTCCACGCTCAAAGACGTGAAGGAGCTCGACTCCCGCAAGTTTGCTTCGGACCCGGAGACCTGGCCCGGCGCTGCCGTCTTTCGGCAGACCTGCTCCCACTGTCATCAGGGGCAGGTCCCCAAGGCCCCGCAGAAGATGTTCCTGCAGATGATGGCACCCGCGTCGATTCTTGCCGCTCTCAACTCAGGTTTGATGAAAGAGCAGGGCGCAGCTCTGTCGCCACAAGCGCGCCGGGACGTCGCAGAGTATCTCGGCGGCGAGAAATTGGACGCAAATCGCAACGCACCGCAGGCGCCGCGTTGCGCAGCGCCTGCCGCGAGTGCCTCCGCCGGCGCTGGTGGCTCAGCAGGGGGTGGCGCCTCCGCGTCACGATCTCCGGTTGGCGCGGACCCCACCCAACTGCCCGTGGCCCTCGGCTGGGGTTTCGACAACGCGCGCTTCACTCCGGCGGATGTCGCAAAGCTCAGCCGCGATGAGGTGCCGCGCCTGCAGCTCAAATGGGCTTTCGAGTATCCCGGCGCCATCCGCGCCAGATCGCAACCCAGCATTGCCTTCGGCAACATCTACACCGGCAGCCAGGATGGCACTGTCTATGCACTAGACCTCCATACCGGCTGTGTGCGCTGGGTATCGAGAACGAGCGCCGAAGTGCGTACGGCGATGGTCATTTCGAAATCCACCCTGTATTTCGGCGATGTGATCGCGCGCGTACACGCGATGGACGCTAAGACTGGCAAGGAGCTCTGGAACGTCAAGATTGACGATCATCCCAACGCCACCATCACGGGCAGTCCGACATTCCACGATGGCGTCTTGTATGTGCCAGTCTCATCTCTGGAGGTGACGAGCGCCGCGGATGCGCAATACGAGTGTTGCAAGTTCAGAGGGGCAGTCGTTGCGATCAACGCCAGTACAGGTACGGTCATCTGGAAGGCTCACACCATTACCGAAGAGCCGGCGCCCGTGCGAACTACGTCCAGCGGCACTCGCGTCTTTGCGCCGTCCGGTGCTCCCGTGTGGAATGCACCGACGGTCGACGCGCGTCGTGGCGTGTTGTATGTCGGCTCGGGCGAGAATTACTCGTCACCCGCAAATGATCGCAGTGACGCCGTCCTGGCGTTCAACCTGAAGGACGGACACCTGGTCTGGTCGCATCAGATGCTCGCCGGCGATGCCTGGAACGTTGCCTGCATGATGAAGGGCAACGCGAATTGCCCCGGCGAAAACGGTCCTGACGTCGATGTCGCCGCGGGTACGATCCTGACGACCTTGCCGAATGGCAAACAGGTACTGCTTGCCGGACAGAAGAACGGCTTCGTGTATGCCATCGATCCGGACGCGCAGGGCAAACTCCTATGGCAGAGGCGGGTAGGGCGCGGGGGCATCCAGGGTGGAGTCCATTTTGGAATGGCGCTCGAAGGGCAGCGTCTGTTTGTTCCCATCAGCGATCTGAAAGACGGCCACGATGGGCGGCGCTATGACATAGCGGGCAAGCCCGGTCTGTATGCGCTCGATCCCGCCGACGGCCGCCTCCTGTGGTCCACCCCGGCGCAGGACGTGTGCAACGAGCGTCGTTTTTGCGACCCGGGAATTTCGGCGGCCATTACGGCAACGCCCGGTGTCGTGTTCGCCGGCCACATGGATGGTGTGCTGCGAGCCTATGACGCGGCGACTGGGCAGGTCATCTGGAAATACGATGCCACCGCCGGCGTAAAGACGGTATCGGGTACGACAGCGCACGGCGGCTCATTTGGCGGGCCGGGCCCGGTGGTCCGAGACGGTTACGTGGTCGTCAACTCAGGCTACGGGTTGTATTTCCACATGCCGGGCAATGTGCTGCTGGTGTTCGCAGCGCCCGGACGTTAAGCGATCCAGTCGAAGAACTGCAAATCCATATCCTGGGCGAGGCTTGCCAGGATGTCCGGCACGAGCCGCTCGTGGCTCGGTGCCTTCATATGAAACTGAAAGGCTGCTTCATCCTTGAAGCGCCCGTAAACAATATAGGTTGACGCTTCGGTACGATGTTTGATCACGTCGTACACAATCGTGCCCGGCTCCGTGGCATGTGTGACTTCGGACAGCTCCCGCTGTAGCTGCTCGAACCTGGCCTCCTGGCCCTTGCGCACCACGAGGCGCGCCACGAACGTTGTTGACATCGCTACACTCCGAGCTCGCGCACGAGCTCATCCCGAAGGCGGAATTTCTGGATCTTGCTGGCCGACATGGGCCACTCGGTGATGAATCTGACCTGGCGGGGAACCTTGAAACCCGCGATTTCGCGGCGGCAGAAGTCCACCAGCTCCTGGGCGCTCACCTCGGCGCCGGGCTTGCGCTCGACAAACGCGGCCGGCACCTCCACCAGGCGCAGGTCGGGAATACCGACGACCTGGGCGAGCTTCACGGCCGGATGGCGCTGCAGGCAGCCCTCGATCTCGGCGGCCGCCACATTTTCCCCGCCGACTTTCAACATATCCTTCAGCCGGCCGTGAAACATCAGCGTGCCTTCGGCATCAATCGAGCCGATATCGCCGGTGTGGTACCAACCGGCCGCGTCGAGCGCCTCTGCAGTCTTACGCGGGTCTTTGTAGTAACCCTCCAGGATGCTGTAGCCCCGGACGAGAACCTCGCCACGCTCACCGGGTGAGGCCTCGCGCTGCGTGTGGGGGTCGAAGATACGAACCTCCACACCCGGGAGCGGTTTACCTAGCCTCTTGATCCGCTGCTCGAGCGGATCATCCAGGCGGCTGGTGGTCACGGTCCCGGCGGTCTCGGTCATGCCGAACGTACCCACGTAGGTCGCGTGCGGCATGGCCTCCAACATCGCCGCGGCAATGCCGGGCGGCTGCACCGCGAAGTTGGAATTCATCAGGGTGATACGCGACAGGTCGGTCTTGGCAAAGTCCGGGTGATAGATCAGATCCGACATGATCGTGACAAAGCAAGGATAGGTGGCCGTTACTCTCTCGCCGGACAGCATCTTCAGTGCCGTACCCGCGTCGAAGTGGGTCATGGTGGCGAAAGCGCCGCCCACATCGAAGCTGGCACACAGCGGCAGAATGGCCGCAATGTGGAAAATCGGCAGCGGTGACCAGAACACATCCTCGTGTTTGAGCGCATAGCGGTATCGGCCCAGGGCGGCCGAGTTGCGGACCAGGGCCTCATGCGTGAGCAGGCAGCCCTTGGGATTTGCCGTGGTTCCGGATGTGTACAACATGATTGCGATATCACGGAGCCGGACACGCAGCCGTGCTTCGTGAACACGCTCTTCAGGGGACTGATCGCTCAGTGACTCGAATTGGGTTTGCGAAAGAAATCCGGGCGCTGTCGCTCCCCCCATGAGAATGAGGTTGCGCAGGCGAGGCGCATTCGGCACCGATAGCAACCGTGGATCGGGTACCTCCTGCAAGCCCGGCAGCGCCTGGCTCAGACGCTCCACGAAGTTGACATGTTCAGCAACCCGGTCGGTGGTGATCACGGTGACGAGGTCGCCGTTCTCGATCACATACGCGAGCTCCGTGTACTTGTAGCGCGCATTCATGGGCACGACCACAGCGCCACAGAGCGCAATGGCGAACATGCACTCAATGAATTCAAACGAAGTAGGGAGCAGCAGGCCGACGTGATCCCGGGGTTTCACGCCCAGTGCCTGGAGCGCGCGGGCGCGGACAATCGCGCGGTCCGCCAATTGCCCGTAGGTGATGCGTTCGCCGGGGAATATGACCGCTGGGGAGTCGGGATAGCGGTCGGCGGCAATCAGCAGCAGGTCCCCGAGCGTGGTGACCTGGATTCGCGTCGCGCGCAGAGATTCACTTTGAAGTGGCATGGCCGCTAGGGGATTGGATCCAGGTATTCGCGCTCCCAGGTTCCTTCCAGGCAAGCAGCGATTTTCGGGGCCACTTCCGCCAGCTTCGCGGATTTCATGTGGCGCTCTTCCGTGGCGTGGTCCGGAAAGGATTCCAGGACGGCGAAGCGGTTCGAGTCCCGCAGCCTGAAGAACTCATACGCGAGCACGCCGGGCTCGTGCGCACGCACGTGGCGCTCGAGCTCCCTGCAGCAGGCAATGAACTCGGCCTCGCATCCCGGCTTCACGGTCATCCGGGCGATGAACGTTATCTTCGACATGCGAGTTCCCCCGATCGCGCACCGCACCCATTACGGTGCAGGATCGTACACCGGACCGGCTCCAAAATAAACAGTCAGGACTGTTTGTTTTTAGCGGCATCCGGTAGGCTTCAGCGGCGTTGGTCGAAGCGCCGGCCCACCATGGCGGCGGCAATGTTGACCTTCTGGATGTCGATTGCGCCCCCGGCAATCCCCCATCCCCACGCATCGCGCAGGCGTCTTTCCATGGGATAGTCACTGGAGTAGCCGTAGCCCCCCATGAGCTGCACGGCATGACCGCACACCTCGCGGGCAATTTCGTTGGCGAAACACTTCGCCACCGAGGAGTCGAGCACGTCCGGCAGCCCGTGCTGGGCATTCACGGCCGCGCGCCAGATGAGCAGCCGTGCGGCATCCGTCTTCATGCGCATTTCCGCGAGCCGCAGTTGCACGGCCTGGAAGTCGAGCAGCGGTTTGCCGAATTGCTTGCGCTCCTGGACATACTCGAGCACGTCCTCCAGCGAGCCGCTGGCCTGGGCGAGGCCCATGGTTGCGTTGCCACAGCGCTCGAGATCGAACGCTTCCATCAGCTTGCGAAAGCCGCCGGCGGGCACTATGACGTTGTCCGCCGGAACCGAACAGTTGTCGAAGTACAGATCGCTGCTGGGGACGCCGTGGAATCCCATGAGACTCTCGGCCTTGCCGAACGTGAGCCCCGCGGTTCCTTTCTCGACATAGACGGCGCCGATACCTTTCGCGCCTTGGTCGGGACTCATACGGCAATAGACAACATAACCATCCGCGTGTCCGCCGCCGGAACACCAGCGCTTGGTGCCGTTGATGATGGCGCGGTCCCCGTCGATTTGTGCTGTCGTTGCGAGGTCGGTGAGAGCGGAGCCAGCCTGGGGCTCCGACATGGACACGGCGACGAGCAACTCACCCCGACACACTCCCGGCACGACCCGTTGCCGCAAGATTTCGCTGGCAAAACGCTCGATGGCCCTGACGGGGCCCACACACGACTCAAACACGGGGAAGGCGAGCGCCGCAGAACACTTCCCAAACTCCTCGAGCACCAGCAACGCCTCCAGGTTGCCGAGACCCAGCCCGCCGTAGCGTGTGTCGATGTTGATTCCGAGGAACCCCATTTCGGCGTACTCGCGAATGAGCTCACGCGAGGGCGGTGAGCCGGTGCGCTCGGTTTCCTGGGCGAGCGGCAGCAGGCGCTCGCGCGCATACTTGCGGGCAGCCGCCTGCAGCGCGAGCTGTTCGTCAGTCAATCGAAGGTCCACGGCAGCTCCTCACGTCTTTGGAGATAGACATCATGTTGTTGAATGGGATGCGGGTACTGGATTTCGGCCGCTATGTCGCCGGTCCCTACTGTGCCACGCTGTTGGGTTACCTGGGGGCGGACGTAATCCGCATCGAGCGGCGTGGTGGGGGCGAAGACCGGTTCATTGCGCCCGTGACCGCGACAGGCGAAGGCGCGGTGCTGTTCCAAACCGCCTGCAACAAGCGCTCCCTCACACTGGAATTGGGCAAGCCGGAGGCCACCGGCATCCTGCGCCGGCTGGTAGCGACGGCGGATGTGGTTGTCGCCAACCTGCCGCCTGCGAGCCTCGCCTCTCTTGGCCTGGACTATGCAACACTGAGCTCCATTCGGCCCGACATCATTCTGGCCACGCAGACTGCGTTCGGTGACACGGGGCCTTACCGTGACCGGGGCGGTTTTGACGGAATTGGACAGGCAATGTCGGGCTCGATGTATATCACCGGCGTACCCGGCGCCCCCGCGAAAGCGGCCGCACCCTACGTTGATTACACCACTGCCGTCCTCGCAGCCTTCGGCGTACTCGCAGCCATTCTGCACCGCAATCAGACCGGTGAAGGTCAGGAGGTGAAGACCTCGCTGCTGGGAACCGCGCTGGCGGTCTTCGGCTCGCACCTGATTGAGCAAGGCGTGACCGGCATAGGCCGTGTTGGAACCGGTAATCGCGTCCAGACTTCGTCGCCATCCGACGTGTTTGCGACTTCGGATGGTCACATCCTGACTCATGTTGTGGGCAATGGCCTCTTCAAACGCTGGGCGCGGTTGATGGGTGATGAGGAACGCTGGACGCTCGACCCACTGTATGCAACCGATCAGTCCAGAGGCGACAACAGCGCGCCGATTCTGGCGCGCATGCAGGCGTGGTGCACTGGCAAAACCACGTCTGAGGCCCTCGCCGAGCTGCAGAAGGCAGGTATTCCCGCGGGGCCGGTTTACAGGCCCCAGCAGGCGCTCGAGGACCCTCAGGTCAAAGCAATGCATTGGCTGCACTCCGTGAGCGGCTATCCCGGTCTCGCCGCGGCCGCCCCGGTGCCGGACCTGCCGGTACAGTTCAGCCGCTCGCCCGGCGGAATCCGTTCCGGTCCACCCCAAGTGGGTGAGCATACAGACGCCGTGCTCACCTCCCTCGGGTATACGCCGGCGGAAATTGCATCATTTCGCGCCGGCGGTCTGATCTAGCGGTCCTTGAACTTGTAGCCGATCTCCGCCCCCACAAACCGGGGCTCGCCGTAGAAGGCCCAGACCCACAGCGGATCCACGTTCTGAGCGGACTCGATGTAGTGTTTGTCGGTCAGGTTGCGTGCAAACACCCGGGCGAACCAGCGCTCATCACCTGAATTGTAGGTCAGGGATGCATTCACCAGCGTGCGTCCATCCGCGTAGGTCTGCGTGTAAGGCGCGTAGGGTTCCGCGATCGAATAGGTATCGAGGTTCTTCGAAACGTAGTTGGCCGAAGCGTCAACCACGAAGTTACCCGGCAGTGCAGGCAGCGACATCGTGTAGTTCAGGTCGGCGGTTGCCGTCCAGGTCGGACAGCGATTGACGGGCAACCCGGACAGGTCGACGATGTTCGCGCCTTCACCGCTGGTGAAGCTGTTGTACTTGCAGTGCTGATAGCTCAACGGCAGGCGCAGCAACAGTCCGTGAGTCAACTGCGCTGTCAGCTCACTCTCGATGCCGTATGTGGTCATCTTGGCCGCATTGCGGAACAAGGTCTCCTGTCCCGGCGAGCCGTTCAGGTTCGTAACCGGGACCACCACCTGCCGGATGGCATCCTTGTACTGCACATAGAACACGGCTTCGTTCAGGCGAATGCGGTGATCCAGCAGCTCCGTTTTCAGGCCCGCTTCGAACGAGTCGGCCTTTTCCGGGTCGGTCGGCTTTTTCTCGTCATTGGTGATGGGGACGCCGCTGGTACCCACCTGGTCGTTGTAGCCACCAGCCTTGAAGCCGTGCGAGTACGTCCCGTAGGCGAACATTGTGGGACTGAACTCGTGCGACACGGTTGCGCGATAGGTCGGCTGCGTCCACTTGTGGCTGTCAGTCACCACACCGAAGGGATACAGGGCGAAATTGCCGCCGTTCATCAGGCCGTTGAGCTGTTGCCACGTGAAGGCCGGGTCGAACGCGCCGGTGGCGGACGGCAACTGCTGTACAAACACCTGTTGGCGCCCGATCCAGTCCTTGCTGTCCCGGGTCAGGCGCGCACCGAGCGTCAGGGTCGTCGCATCGGTGATCTTGTAGTTGCCTTCACCGTAGGCGGCGTACGACTTCTCGGTTTGTGCGTTGCAGAGGACCTGTGGGTTGTTGTTGTAACCCCCGGGTGAGGCCCCCGGCGGGGTGGGGGCGCCGAACAGATCATAGATGCCCAGTATCTGGGCGACGCAGAATGCCGTGACATCGTGCTGATAGAAGAGGCCGGCTACATAGCTGAAGGGACCGATGGCATTGGCCGCGAAGCGCAGCTCTTCCTGGTAGGTCTTGCGCCGATCCGATCGGTTGGCATCGAACACGGACAGCGGGCCTACAACGCCGGTGTAGGTCGACGGCAAAGACGAGTCCTGCGACCGATACCCTTGAACCCACGTGAATACCCCCGGGGCAATGGTCCAGTCGGTGTTGAGATGGAAGCCATCGGCAATCACATGGTGGCCACTGGGGCCATCAATGAGATACCCCGCCCGATTGGTGACGCCCGCCTGATCGAGTGGATCGCCGCTAAAGTGACCCGGCAAGCCCAGCGCGGCGAACACGAAATAAGGGAACCCGGTTTTCGGGTCGATGTCGGTCGGCGTTACATTGATTGCGCCCGGTGAGGGCGAGCGGTCCACCAGGCGCTCATAAGTGAACTGGGTCTTGAAGTTGTCGGATGGCTGCCAGAGCAGTTTGGCGCGCATGGTGAATACGTTGGTGCCGCCGACCCGGCTGTTGTCGCCCTTGTAGGTGACTCCGCCGATGGTGTTGCTGGCGCCGTTGCGCATCCAGCCGCCTTCCGTCTCCTGGCTGGCCACCACCCGCAGCGCGAGTTGGTCGGAAATCAAGGGAACATTGATGGCGCCCTGGATGGTGTAGGAGTCGAAGCTGCCCTCCTGCCCCTGGACTTCAAAGGATGTGGTGTCGAGCACCGGCGCCTTGGTGCGCACAATGACCGCGCCGCCGGTCGTGTTTTTGCCGAACAGCGTGCCCTGGGGCCCACGCAGCACTTCGACACTTTGCACATCGAACGGATCCAGCAACTGCGTCTGGACACTGGGCATCACGAAGTCATCCACGAGGACCGAAACCGGTGCTTCGTTGTACACAATGATGTCGGTGTTGCCCACGCCGCGCATGGCGAACGATGCGGCGTTGAAACCATTGATCTTGTTGGCCGAGAAGTTGGGCACCAGGACGGCAATATCGCCCAGGGTCCGCGGTCCCAGATCGGCCATTGCCTGGGCATCGATGGCGGTCACGGCAATGGGCGTGGTCTGCAGGTTCGATGAGCGCCGTTCGGCGGTCACCACGATTTCCTGCAGTCCGGCCGCTTCGGCGGGCTGCCCGGATGCCGCGTCTGCGTCGGCCGCCAGCGCTGCCGCGGGCGCCAGTACGGCGGCCACAGCCATGGAAATAATGAAATTTCGACCCGTACGCGCAGTAATTGTCATGGACGTCGTACTCCCCCTGAAGAAGTCTCCCCCGGGGTCGCAAGCTACCCGTGACCAATAAAAAAAACAAGCACGCTGGTTTGTTTTTTCTAACAGAAGCCTATAATGGCGGCGCGACGCACGGCCGGTTGCGCTTGCAATGAGGGGTTCATGGACTCAGCGACGGTGCAGCGGTTTCTGGATGGCATGAAATACGAGGCGGAGCGCACGGCCCCGCCCGATGGCTTTCCGCAGCTCACCGATATCCCCGCCGGCCGTTATGTCGACCCGGCTTTCCTTGCGCTCGAGCGCGAGCACCTATGGAAGAAGAGCTGGCTGTATATCTGTCACTCGGATCAGCTTCCCCAGGCAGGCAGCTTCCTCGTGACGCGGCGGACCGGCTCGCCCATTGTGCTCGTTCGGGGCAAGGACGATGTCATCCGGGCCTTCTACAACACGTGCCGGCATCGCGGCGGACCGCTGGTGAAGAGTGAAACCGGCTGCAGCGAAGGCTTTGTTTGCGGCTATCACGGTTGGACCTACGCGCTCGACGGCCGGTTGCTGAACCTGCGCGACCGGCGCGATTTCGTCGGCTTGAACCTGCAGGAGCGCTCCCTGATCCCGGTGCGCTGCGAGCGGTTTTTCAACTGGGTGTTCATCAACGAAGACCCCGAAGCACCGCCGCTCACCGAGCATTTCCAGCCGTTCACGGCCCACTTCGAGCAGTTTCAGCCCCGCGAGTGGCGCTTTGTGGCGCAGGAGGGCTTTGACGTCCGCTGCAATGTCAAGGTGTTGATGGATGCCTTCCTCGAGGTCTATCACCTCAAGTCCATTCACACCAACACCGTCGACCGCTTCCTGGACCATCGGGGCACGACCATTGCGCTGTATCGCAATGGGCATTCGCTCATGGTGACGCCCAACCGGCGGCCGGACTGGGTCGATCCCGGGACCCGGGGCATGCGCCGGATCGAGTCGGCCACCGAAGTCTCCTCACGCAACAACCCGTCGTTCAACTTCTTTCCCAACCTCGTCACGCCGGTCGACCCGACCGGGGCGCCCTTCCTGCTGTTCTGGCCCGTGTCGGATACCACCATGCGCATCGAGTGCCACTGGTTCGCGCCGGATTGGGGCGGGGGTCCGGTGCCGGATTTGTGGAAAGTGCGTATCGCCAACTTCGACCGCATCCTGGCGGAGGACCTGCAGTTCGCCGAGTCGATTCAACAGTCCATGATGTCGCCGGGCTTCAAGGGCATGCCTCTCAACTACCAGGAGCGCCGCATCTATCACTGGCACGAAGAGCTCGACCGGCGCATCGGCCCGGAGCGGATTCCGGCGCAACTGCGGGTGCAGCCGCTGTTGGCGCGCTATTGTGAAAATTGAGACCGGCGAGAATTGAGCAGCCCCATGCCCATCGGCCACATCTTCTCCTGCGGAGCCTATTTGCCCCGGCTCCGGTTGCCGCGCGAGCGAATCGCCGCGGCGATGGATTGGCTCGGCGCAGTTGCGCCTGCGGCTGCCGCAGGTGAGCGTGCCATCTGCAACTGGGATGAGGATGCTCTGACCCTGGCCGCGCAGGCTGCGCGCAACTGTCTGCTCAACGCTGGCGACTACACGCGAGTCGCATCGAGTGTGAAGTCTTTGAGCTTCGCGTCAACGACCTTGCCCTTTGCGGATCGTAGTAATTCGACTCTGCTTGCAACCGCTCTCGACCTGCCGGCGGACATTCAAACAGCCGACCTCACGGGTTCGCTGCGAGCCGGAACGAGCGCACTGCTGGACGCACCGGGTGGCGCTCCACGACTGGTTGTTGCGGCGGACGCCCGCCTGGCAAAGCCCGGAAGCACGCAGGAACTGGAGTTTGGTGCGGGAGCCGTGGCGCTGCTGGTTGGAGGCGAGAGCGGCGCAGTGGAGCCCATCGCCACCCTCCTGTCCGCAGCTCACCTGGCCGCCGACTTCGTGGACCACTATCGCATGCAAGGGGAGAGGTTTGATTACTCCCTGGAAGAGCGCTGGATTCGTGACGAAGCTTTGAGCAAGCAGCTTCCGGTCGCCATTGCTCGCGCAGTCGAGTCCGCGGGACTGGCAGCAGGGCAGATAGATCATGTGGTGATGACGGGGAGTGCCGCAAACGCGAAGCGAGTTGCGCGGCTCACCGGCCTGGAGAAAGGGAAGATTCAAGACAACCTGCGCGAAGGTTGCGGCGATACTGGCACGGCGCATGCGCTGTTGCTGCTGTCTGCTGCGCTGGAAACGGCAACGCCGGGACAACACATCCTGGTGGTGGGTTTCGGGCAAGGTGTCGACGCGCTCGTGGTCAAAGTGCGGCGGCCTGCACGCCCCACGGTGAGCGAGGCGCTCGCACGCAAGAAGACCGAACCGTACTACAACCGATATCTGTCCCACAGCGGCTTGCTCGAGCCGGACTTCGGAATGCGAGCCGAGCGTGACAACCGGAGTGCGCACAGTGTCGCTTGGCGCAAGCATCGGCAGTTGACGGCGTTTATTGGTGGCGGCTGCCGAAATTGCGGCACCGTGCAATTTCCAAAGAGCCGCGTATGCGTAAACCCGGAGTGCCGGGCCACTGACACGCAATCGGATCATCCGCTGGCCTTGGCCTGGGGCCGGGTCAAATCGTTCACCGAAGACTGGCAAGCCTACTCACCGCGGCCGCCGGCCATTTACGGCAACGTTGAATTCGAGAGTGGCGGCAACTTGTTGATGGAGCTGACCGATGTGGATGCCGGCGAAGTCGGCGTCGGCATGCGTGTTGGATTTGCGTTCCGCATCAAGGATGTGGATCGATTGCGCGGCTTCAAGCGCTATTTCTGGAAGGCGGTGCAGGTCTGATCATGGCTGACGGAATCCGCGACAAAGTGGCCATCATCGGCATGGGGTGTTCGAAGTTCGGCGAGCGCTGGGATAGCGGCCCGGACGATCTGGTGGTCGAAGCTGTAGCGGAGGCTTTAGGGGATGCGGGTATTGAGCGCGATCAGGTCGGCGCGGCGTGGCTCGGTGTTTTCTTTGACGAGCAGAGCATTGGAAAATCGGCGCTGCCATTGTCGATGGCGCTACGGCTTCCCAACATTCCGGTGACGCGGGTCGAGAATCTTTGCGCCACCGGTACCGAGGCATTGCGAGGCGCTGTTTACGCAGTTGCAGCCGGCGCCTGTGATATCGCAATGGCGGTGGGTGTCGAGAAGCTGAAGGACACCGGCTATTCAGGGCTGCCGGAGCGTACGAAGGGAACCTTCGAAGATCTCTACCTGCCTGGAAGCACGGCGCCTGGAGCATTCGCGCAGCTTGCCAGCGCCTACGCGGCGCGCCATGGATTCTCAATGGATGAGGTGCGCAAGGCAATGGCCCATGTGTCATGGAAGAGCCACGAGAACGGCGCTCTCAACCCGAAAGCGCATCTGCGCAACCGGATTACTGAACAACAGGTTCTGGATGCTCCCCTGATCTCGTATCCCCTGGGCGTCTACGATTGCTGTGGCGTCAGTGATGGCGCTGCCTGCGCGATTGTGACCACACCGGATATTGCGCGGGGCCTCGGCAAGACGGACCTGGTCACCGTGAAGGCGTTGCAACTCGCTCCCAGCAACGGAGTCGAGATGGGACATCAGTCGTGGGACGGCAGCTACACCCTCACAACACGGCTGGCCGCGAAGCGTGCCTACCGGGAAGCGGGGATCGACGATCCGCGCGAGCAGCTCGACCTGATGGAAGTACACGATTGTTTTTCCATCACCGAATTGGTGCTGATGGAGGATCTCGGCCTGTCGGAGCCGGGACGCGCGCCCCATGACATTCGCGACGGCCGTTATGACCGCGATGGCGCGCTACCCTGTCAGATTGACGGCGGCCTGAAGTGTTTCGGCCACCCGATCGGCGCCACCGGCTTGCGCATGACGTATGAAATCTATCTGCAGTTGCTGGGGCGGGCCGCTGAGCGCCAGTTGCCGACTCCCAGCCTGGGCCTGGCGCACAATCTGGGAGGTATTCCCAACCGCAATGTGGCCAGTGTAGCGATCTTCGGACTGGCGACCCACGGGGCGACCAACATGAGGCGGATCTGATCGATGAGTGATACACCGCAACGCCCGCGGGACGAGGGCAAGCTCTGGGGCATGACGGATGCCGAGTTGGCCACCCGGCCCCTGTCATTCCGTGAAGACCTGTTTGCGGGACAGACCTTCCTGGTGTCCGGGGGCGGCAGCGGCCTAGGACGTGCGATTGCCTATATCTGCTGCCGGCTCGGCGCCAATGTCATGATCTGCGGCCGCGATGAATCCAGGCTGACGGAGACCCAGGAGGGGATCCGGCGCTTGCTCGGCCGCGAAATTGCCACAACCTCCATGACCATCCGCGATCCGGACGCGGTGAAGCGCCTCATGGAGGCGACATACGAGCGCTTCGGGGGCCTGCATACCCTGGTCAACAACGGCGGCGGCCAGTTTCCCCAGGCGGCCATCGACTTCAGTGTCAAAGGCTGGCTCGCGGTGATTGATACCAACCTGAACGGCACCTGGTACATGATGCAGGCGGCTGCCCAGAAATGGCGCGAGCAGGGCAAACCCGGCAACATAGTCAACATTGTGGCGAATGTCTGGCGCGGCATGCCGCAGGTGGCCCATACCTGTGCCGCACGCGCCGGCGTCGTGTACCTGTCCAAGACCGTGTCAACGGAATGGGCGCCGCTGGGGATCCGGGTCAATTGCGTCTCGCCGGGCTCGATTGACAGCGAAGGCCTGAATGCCTACGAGCAGCCGCACGCGGAACAGTTCCGCTATTCGAATCCGATGCGCCAGTTCGGCGATGCCTTGGACATCGCCCAGGCGGTGGTCTATCTGTCCGCGCCGACCGGCAAGTTCATTACGGGCGATGTGTTGGTCGTCGACGGTGGCAACAATCAACATGGCGATGTGTGGCCGGCGGGCATGCCCGACTATTTCAAAGTACCAGGACCTGCGAAGGGGTGATGTATGGCCGTGAACTACAAAGCCGAGTGGCCGATGAGCCTGGGCGCCGCGCGCGATACGCTCGAGGCCAAGCAGCCCGATATTGACAACGGCTTGGATGTGCCGGATCCGTCACGGTACTATTCGCCCGAGTTCATGCGGTTGGAATGGCAGAAGCTGTGGCCGCGGGTGTGGCTGCTGGCGGGCGTCGGCAGCGACATCCCGGAAGAGGGTGATTACTTCACCTTCGCGGTCGGGGCCGAAGAGTTTGTGCTGGTGCGCCAGGCCGATCGCGGCGTACGGGCTTTTTATAATGTCTGTCCGCATCGCGGCAACCGGGTCGTTCTCAACGAGCAGGGCAGTGTTGCGCGCTTCACCTGCGCCTTCCACGGTTGGCAGTTCGGTTGCAACGGCAAGCTCGAGCGCATTACGGATGAAGCCACCTTCAATCCGAAACTGGTGGCTCACAAACCCGGGCTCACTGAAGTGCGGTGTGAGAGTCTCGGCGGGATCCTGTTCATCAACATGGACCCGAACGCGGCGCCGCTCGCGCAAGCCATCGGCCTGCCGCCCGGATATATCGAAAACTACGAAATCGACAAAATGCACGTCGTGCACCAGGTGCGCAGCGAATGGCAAGCGAACTGGAAGACGGGCGTGGATGCTTTCTACGAAACCTATCACCTGCCGTGGGTGCATCCTCAGACCCAGGGCGTCATGGAGGATTTCAGTCAGTACGATCTGTACCCGAATGGCGCGAGCCGGATGATTGTGCCGATCTGCGTCAAGTCACATCGGGTCGCCGACCAGGAGACCGTCGAGCCTTACCTGCAGTTCATGTTGAAGGAAGGTGGCATCGACCCCGGCTCCTTTGCCGGCAGCGCGCGGGAGGTGCGGCGGGCCATTCAGGTGTCCAAGCGGGCGCGCGCCCGTTCGGTTGGATTGACTCATTACGACAAGTTTACGGACGGCCAGTTGACCGACAGTTGGGCCACTGGAGTATTCCCCAACGTGCAGATGGGAATGCATCCGGAAGGTGTCTTCATTATGCGGTTCCTGCCGCATGCGACCGATCCCGAAACCTTCTATTACGACACGATGATCCTGTATCGCTACATTGATGATCCGAACTACACCGTGCCGGCCTGGATGGGACTGCCTGCCGGCATCGATGTCACGGGCCAGACGCGCCCGAATGTCATCCACGTGCCCGTTGGTCAGAAGCCCAACCTGGGCGATGTGCTCGATCAGGATTCCGAGCTGCTGCCGGTACAACAGAAGGGTATTCGCTCCCGCGCCTTCCGTGGGCCGCTGTGGAGCGAGCAGGAACAACGGGTCCGGCATTTTCACAAGGAGCTGGACCGGTACATCAACGGGCAGAAGTAGTGGCCGGACGCATCAATGTGTATTTCGTGGTGGGCGGCCGCTTCCACGATTTCGACTTCGCCCGGCTCGAGATCCTGAAGCTGCTGCACGTGCATGAACGGCTCCGGGTACGGGTCGCTGAAGATTTTGCGGACAGTGCGGCGATTTCCGCGGCCGATGCTCTGGTGACGTTTACCTGCGACGTGCGGCCGAACGAGTCACAACAGGACGCGTTGAGTGAGTTTGTGGGGGGCGGTAAGCGGTGGCTCGCACTGCACGGAACCAATTCGTTTATTGAATGGGGCGCCGACGGAAAGGTGTCCACACCGCGTACTGCACCCACATTCATGCAATTGCTGGGAAGCCAGTTCGTAGCGCATCCGCCTATGGGCGCATTCCGGGTTGAAGTAAGCGACACAGCGCATCCCCTCGTCGCTGGAATCGATGCGTTTACGGTGACTGACGAGCTGTATCTTTCCGAGCTGCACGGCCCGAATCATGTCCTGTTGCACACGTATTTCAACGGGAAGGCGCAGCGCGGCTTCACGGAGCGCGAATGGTTCTCCGATGAGCCGCGGCCGGTGTTGTATCTTCACGGCCATGGCCGTGGCGAGGTCCTTTATTGCACGCTGGGTCATTGCCGTAGCCGATTCGATATGCAGCCCTACGTGGAGGACTATCCCAACGTGGAGCGGTGCAGTTGGGAGTCTCCTGTGTACTACGAAATTCTGGCGCGCGGAATCCGGTGGGCCGCGCGCCTGGACGAGTGAGATGCAACGAATATTTGGCCCCGTCATGCAGAACGCATTCGTGGTCAATGACCTCGATGCGGCGTTGGACCACTGGACGCGCGTCATGGGCGTGGGCCCGTTCTTCGTGTTCGAGCGCGTTGAGTTCGCGGAAATCTGGTACCGCGGACAGTCCGCGCTCGACATCGATCTGACGGTCGCGATCGGTTATTGGGGCAACCTGCAGATCGAGCTCATTCGCCAGCGCAATGACGTTCCCTCCATCTATACCGATTTCCCGGGCAGGCAGGCGGGTGGCTTGCAACACATGGGTGTCATCACCGAGTCGCTGTCATGGGACCTCTGCCGGCTGAAAGAGCTGGGAGTCGAAGCGGTGCAGCACGGGACGACCACCGGGGGGTTACGCTTCGCGTACGTTGCGACGAATCAACATCCCGGGGGCATGATCGAGCTGATCGAATCCAATCCCGGGATGCTGAAGTTTTTCGCGAAGATGCAGGCGGCTGCCCAGGCGTGGGACGGGCGCGAGCCCGTCCGGCGGATCGGTTAGCGCAGAACAGCGAGTCGTGCCAGGTTCGCCTGGGCAGTGGCATCGTGGCATGCGTAATGGGCGTACCAGCGACGAATGCCCTCAACAACGGCCGTGCATACGGCAAACGTTTCCGCGCCGTCAGCGTTTTCTTCTATTTCACGAGCTGAGTTGAAACCACGAGGGGCGTGACGAGCGTGGCGGCGAAGGCGCAGCCGCCGCAATGCCAGGGAGGGGACAGCAGGAGAGGCCGAATTGTCCGCGGTGTTCTCATCGAGCACGCGGCGGATCTGCTGGTGGTTGATGCCGGAGTCATCGGCGGCCTCGGGGGGCCGGATCCATTGTTCGCACCAGGCCACGCACTGCTCGCGTGAGCTGCGCATTTCCGGGTTGGCCAACGCGACGGCAATTCTGGGCAGGTCAACAACATCGCGCATGGCGAGCTCCCAGCGGTGCTCATCGAGGTTCTGCTCCACGTCCGCGAGGTAATTCGTGAGCATTCGCGAGCTCGACGGATACACCCGGGCATCCAGCAGCTCATTGGGCGCTCGCGAGCCCTGAGCGCGGGCCTCAGTGGAAGACAGAGGGGAATCTTGCATAGTGAAAGTCCTTCATCACGCGGCGCCGTCGCCGCCGTCATTACTTTGGATTAACGCCTGGAAATGGCCTGGGTGCCCGGCTTACCTGGCCACTTTGGTCCGTTTCGATTTAGCCTTGGACGTTCTGCGCGTCCGCTCAGCGGGCGATCGCCCCTTGGTCCGGCGCGAGCGCGGTGCCACCCCAGCCCGGGTTTTCGGTTTACGAGTCGTTCGCGCGACCACCACGGCCGGGCGGGCCTCTGCGGGCCCTTCCTTCTCAGCCTGGCGGCGGGCGCGTTTCCAGTCCTTGCGGGCCAGCGTCGCGTATTTGCGGGCGCGGCGGGCCTCACGTTTCGCTTCTTTCAGGCGCTTGCGCGCCCGGCGCAGCTCATCCTTCGCGAGGCGCACGCGCTGGCGGGCCACATCAGCCTGCAGTTGCGCGCGATCAATGACCTCCGCCGATTCCGACTGGCCGGCCGGAGAGTCATCCGCGGAGGGGGTTTCAGTGCCGTTTTTCTTCATGGCTCTCACGCGAAGCGAGGCGCGAGTCTCGCACGAGGGGCCGTTGCTGCGCCACCGCGCCTGAAAGACCGATCCGGCCCGCCGAGTTATCCACAGAATTTGTGCATAACCATGTGGACAGAGCCGGTTCGCGGGCACAAACAAGCAATGCCGCCAAGGGTTTGCGTTGAGGTGATCGTTTATTGGTCAGCGGCCCGATTGCGCGGTGACTTCTTTGTTTGAGTGTCAGTCGGATACGTAGTTGCCGTAACGCGGTTGCGTCCGGTGTTCTTACTTCTGTATAACGCTGCGTCCGCGACCTTCACGAGATTCTCCGCGACCTTGCGCGCACCCGGCGCGATGGTCCCGAGTCCGCATAGGCCGAAGCTCGCTGTTATTTCGACGCGGCGGTTCTGCACGTCGAAGTGCCTGTTGGCTACTACCATTCGCAGCTTTCGCGCGACGTCGAGTGCGTGCTCGTAGTCTGTTTCCGGCAGCACGATGGCAAATTCTTCTCCGCCGATTCGCGCAACCCAATCGATACCGCGGCGCAGCCCATCCTGCAGGCGTGCGGCAAACTCGCGCAAGATCACGTCACCGCCGGCGTGCCCGAGCGTGTCGTTGACATTCTTGAAGTGATCGATATCGCAGAGAATCAAGGCCAGGGCACGCCCATAGCGCGCAGCTCGCTCGACTTCGCGTGGAAAGTGTTTGGTGAAGAAGCGGCGGCTGGCCACGCGGGTCAGGTCATCGGTGGTGGAGAGCTTCCGGTTCTCGACCAACGCGATGCGCAGAACCGCCTCGAGCTCCGCGATCCGACGCGCGGCTCCAATCCGCGCATGCAACTCCCGCTCGGGTGAGCGACGTCCGATGCAATCGTCCGCGCCCGCGATCAGTCCCGACTCGCGTTCGTATCCTTCATCGAGGTCGGCCACGTAGAGAATGAAAGGCGCACGATCCTTTTGGCGGGCGCGTACTTTGCGAATCAACTCCAGGCTGTCGGTAATGATGACCGGGGGGAAATCGGCAGTGAAGGAGTTGAGGGCCTCGAACTCATTGGTGAAACTCTCGATCTCGAGAACGTCCGCGGTAATGACGTCTTCGAATCGAGCAAGGGCGGCGTCGTCGGCGAAAAAGAGCAGGGCACGCGGCGGCGGCAGCACCCGCAGCATCACCGCAATCGTTGCCGACGTATCCTCCTGGATCTGCGGTGGCTTCTCGGCGCGCTTCTCCAAAATGCGTTGAATGACGGTGGTTTGTCCGCCAGCGCGCATTTAAACGGTTCCGAATCTGCCAGTCATGGCGGCGCAGAGTACCCAGCGCCGGCCCAAAAAGCTTGGCGGCCGTGCACAGGTTCGAGCTATTTGACAAAAGCAGCAGTGGTGGATGCGCTGCAGTTCTCATCACTTGCAGCGGATTGTGCAGGTGTCCCCACGGATTCGGGGGTCTCGATCGGACGATGCACCGCAGCATCCGCCGGAGTGCTGTCGAGGGCCCGGATGGTAATCAGCTCGATCGCGGGCGGCGGCAACTCGTTTTGCAGACGAATTGGCGCGTTATCGAACAGGGTAGTGCCCAGATTGGTGAAGTCGTGAGCGGCCGAGATACGGCACCGCTCGACACTGTAGCGGCGATCGGCGGGCAGATGGTCGACGGTCAGGTCGTAGCCGGAGTTGTTGCGATAGGAGATGCTGCGCCGGGCGAGCAACCTGACATCAAACACCGGCGGGACGTGCAGCACATCGTCAGCAGCCCGCGGCCCCAGGAACTCCGCGGGGATTTGATAGTTGCTCAGCAGCACCTGCACCGTCCGGCCGTCGGCCGAACGCGCCGCCTCCACCGCGAAGCCGTTGAGGTCGGCCCCTTTCACCTTGAGGCGGTAGGGGGTGTCCTTGAGTCTGCCCAATGCAATCAGCGCCTGTCCGGTCTTGTCGGGAGTTGCGCCGTCGGCACCGAACACACTATCAGCTCTATACAGGTTGGCCGCATCGATCGGCGCGTCCTGCATGTAGATGATGGCCGCTGTGATGAAGCTGGCACGCTGGACCGATGTCGGCGGCGGGTCCATCAGGCCATAGTTCCATTCGGTGACCATGGAGCGGGTATGGCGGAATCCGTGTTTGTCGAGGCGCGCGCGAGTGTCGCGGCTGATCCGGATGAAATCCAACGGATCGTCCGAGTCGGTGGCGTACCAGTGCCACGAGTAGAAATCGAGCGGTAGATGTTCGGCTCGAACGTACTCGAGAAAGGCATCCCTGTAAGGCGTATCGTCGTTGGGACGCGCAATGGCGGGGCCGCCGACGAGAGCATGCCGATCCGCGGACTTCACCGCGTGCGCGAGCTTGCCGTACAGCTCGTAGTATTGTTGCGCCGTCCCGCTCCAGAACAGCTTGCCCAAGTCCGGCTCGTTCCAGATCTCCCAGTAGCGGATGCGATAGTGGAAGCCCTTCGCCCAACCGCGGTTGTAATGCAGGACGATGTGTTTTGCGATGGCCGCGTACTTGTCGAAATCCTTTGGCGGGCGCGGGTCGGCACCTTCGCTTCGGCCCAGCCGGAACATGACCTGCGCGCCGACTTTGTGGATGGAATCGATGATCTGGTCGGTGGGGCCGAAGTTGTAGCTGCGCGGATCGTTGGCGTCCGCGTCCGGATCGGGGAAAATATCGAAAACATCGCGTCGCGCGGAAATCAGGCCCCCGCCGGGCGCGTCCGCCGTCTCGAACTTTGCGTCGATGTCGGTGGGACCATAGGCGTCGTGGGTGCGGACGAGATCGATCCGGGCCATGCGATATCCTTTCGAGACATCGACCTGCTCGGGCATGTTCCAGCCCCCGAACTTGAAGTTTTCGGGCTTGTGCGACCCGGGCGCGGGTGCGCCATTAACACCTTGCAGAGAGCGGAGGTAGCCCACGGGTGCGCTGGCGTCGACCGTAATTTTTCGGAGATCCCTTGCACGTATTCTCGCAGGGGCCGCGGGAGCCGATATCATTGCGATCGCGGCATCCGCGAACACAGCGGCGCTGGCAAAGAGGCTCGCGGCCAAGCAGGCGGATGTGAATCGGGCGAGGCGCAACAGTGGACTCCAAACTGCGGGAGTGTACATAACCCACGCTAGGACATTGAGGTTTCTGCCCTTCAATTTCTCGAAAGCATATTTAGATTTTCTTGTAAGATACTGAAATGGAAGCACCAGCCATCATCAACCGTCACCGGCGGCCGTTTTTGCTGCCGGTCTGGCTGAGCTTTGCGGCCGTCTTTGCCTTGTTCGTGGCAGCCCTGGTTACTTTTTTTATCTATCGATCCGCGACGACTACCACAGTGGTCGTATTGGCCCGTCACGCCGACAAGGACATGAGCTCGATCCAGGACCCGCCGCTATCGGAAGAGGGTGAACAACGCGCTCAACGTCTTGCCCAGATGTTTGGTCGCAGCAATGGGGTAGGGAAGATCGACGCGATCTACGTCAGCGGCGCCCGGCGCGCGCAACAGACCGCAGCTCCGCTTGCCGAACGGCTGGGAAAGCAGGCGATCGTCGTTCCGGCCGCGGATACGAAGGGCTTGGTTTCACGGGTAATGCATGAACACGACGGCGACACCGTGCTCATCGTCGGACAGAGCAATACAGTCCCTGAGTTGATCCACGAGCTCGGGGAGATCGACGTGCCGCCGATCGGGGACGACGAGTACGACACGCTCTATGTGCTCAGCATTCCGTCATTCGGGCATGCCAGCGTGCTGCGGATGGAATACTAATTTATCGGGCGCGCGTGGCCGCTCAAGAGCGTGGCCCGGCGAACGAATTCCTCATGTTGGCTGATGCGGAAGTCCGCTCTCAAGGCGGCGCGAATCACGCGCGCCTGATCAATCAGATAAGTGACACGCCTCACCCCCAGCCCCAGGGGACCGTCGACGTCGTACATATTGATCACGAATTTTTCTGTGTCCGCCAGCAGCGTGAAGGGGAGTTTGTATTTCTCGCGGAACTCGGTGTGGCGCTCCGGCGCTTGCGGGCTGACGCCCGCGACCGAGAGCCCGGCACTCAAGATCTCGGTGTGCATGTCACGAAGCATGCAGGCCTCGCGAGTACAGCCTGGTGTGAAATCCGCAGGATAGAAGTACAGGACCAGCGACCCTTTGTTCAGCAATGTGGTCAATGAGACGTTCCGCTCATCCTGGTCCGGCAGGGTAAATTCCGGCGCCCGCGACCCAATTGCCAGCATGCACAGCTCCCTCGTCCAGCGCAGCAGATGCTCGATCATAGCGGACTGGGATGGTAGAATCGCGCCGCTCGTGGGGGCGGTAGCTCAGTTGGGAGAGCGATGCGTTCGCAATGCATAGGTCGAGGGTTCGATTCCCTTCCGCTCCACCAGCAACACATCTAGCCCCGTCTCACGGCGGCTTTTCCCGAAGCAAAAACCCTAGATTTCCACTGCTTTTGACGCTTGGCGCGTCTCGGCCTGTCTCTTGACGACTCAGGCATAGGCGGGGTACACGGCTGGGGTACCGGCAGCTCGCCGGGGTACCGGGGTACAACATGCCGCTGAATGACACCGTCATCCGCAATACGAAGCCGCAGGAGCGGCCCTTCAAGTTGTTCGATGAGCGCGGGCTGTTTCTGCTCGTGAAGCCCAACGGAACACGTCTCTGGCGGTTCAAATATCAATTCCAGGGTCGCGAGAAGTTGATCAGTTTCGGCGACTATCGGGACGTACCCCTCCGGCGGGCACGTGACAAGCGCGACGAAGCTCGGCGTTTGGTCGCCGATGGCGTTGACCCGAGTGAGCAACGACAAGCCGAACGAGCTTCGCGCGCGGACACATTCGCGGGCATCGCTCATGAGTGGCTCGAGACGAAACGGAAGGTCCTGAGTGAGGGGACCTGGGAGCGCGACCGTGACCAACTCGTGAAGGTCGTCGGGCCACACCTGGGCAAGAAGCCGATTGCGACGATCGAGGCGCCGGATCTGCTCGCCGTGCTCAAGAAGGTCGAGGCGAAGGGGCGACACGACACTGCGCACCGCATCCGCGCTGTCGTCGGCCGCGTGTTTCGGTATGCCATCGCCACCGGCCGCGCCACGCGGGACATTTCGGCCGATTTGAAGGGCGCGCTGGCTGCCCGAAATACTCGACATCATCCCGGATTCACCGATCCGATGCGGGTGGGCGAGTTACTGCGGGCGATCGATGGATACGCGGGGCAGGTCAGCACGGGGTCGGCGCTGAAGCTCGCGCCCTACGTTTTCGTGCGGCCTGTCGAATTGCGGTCGGCTGAGTGGGCTCACATCGACCTGACCAACGCCGAGTGGAGGATACCGGCCGAGATCATGAAAATGGGCGAGCTTCACATTGTTCCGCTGTCGCGCCAAGCGCTTGCTATTTTGACGGAGTTGAAGACGATTACCGGAAACGGCAAGTTTGTCTTCCCGGCCATCGGGCCTAACTTGCGCCCGTTGAGCGAAAATACACTCAACGCAGGGCTGCGCAGGTTGGGATACAACACGCAGACCGAACATTGCGCCCACGGGTTTCGCACTACAGCGAGCACACTGTTGAATGAGCAGGGGTATCACCCGGACCTCATCGAGTTGCAGTTGGCGCATGCTGAGCGAAACAAAGTTAGAGCGGCCTACAATCGGGCGCAGCGCCTGGATGAGCGTCGCAGAATGATGCAAGCCTGGGCCGACTATCTCGATGGTCTCAGGATCGGTGGCAACGTCATACCGATCCGGCGGCTTGCGTGAAGAAAGCACCCTCTAAGGGTCAGCGGAATGAAGGTAGCCGCGTCCGCGCGCGCGTGGCCGCCCGCTTGCGCAAAGCCGGCAACTCATCAGTGCCCAGAAGGGCGTCAGGAGCGCCGAGTCAATTTCAGATTTACCACGTATGGATGGCCGCGCACTTTCTCCATCTCCGAAAGAAACTCAACAATCGCCGGACGCGAATAAAGGCGAGTGATGCCGCCGAGCGGGTTGCGGCTGCCTGGGGCGTATCTCCGTCAGCGGTACTGCAAAGTGAGAAGGCCCATCGTCCCGAGTGCGAATCACTCGCCAACAATTTTCCCGACGCGTTTGAACCAAATATGAAACCCGTCCGAGACGGCCGGAACCTCAGCACGCTCATGAAAGCGGGCGTCACCCAGGATGGATACATCGACCAAAGTTGTATCGCTCAGTACATCCGCATGTTTCGATCGATGAGCGATCCGCAGGTCGAACGCGGACAAGTCGAGTCCTTGCGGCGCATTCGCCGGAATAAACCACTATCCTGAATTAGAACAGCCACTTGCAGAATTAGCTGTTGGCGATTGTTGAGCTTCGTCAATCAATTCTGCGTACTTTCTCCATCGCCATCTCATGGCAGCCAGCGCAACTGCGCACTGGCTAACACACGTGAGGGATGTCCGATGGCTGTCACAGTGACGAACACACGCCGGTTTCTGCGTCTACCGGCAGTAATGGAAAAAACCGGCCTGTCTCGCGCGAGCATCTATCGGCTCGGCGCGCTCGGCAGGTTCCCCAAGCGCGTAAAGATCAGCGAAAACACTGCAGCTTGGGACGAGCAGGAGATTGACGCGTTCCTCAATGAGCGCGTGGCAGCGACTCGCGATGATCTCGAGTCATCGGGCCGAACAGGCACGTAACGTTGTTTGTCTGCTTCCCGACATAGAAGACTGGAGACGACGGCGCGAGTCGCGATCTGCAGCAACCGGCCAGCAGACTGTTTATTTACCGGGAAAAAAAGGGTGTCTCAGAAGAGAAGCCCGTGAGGCGGCACACCACGACGGCCGCCGCACGGGTGAGTTTTGCAACAAGCTATCGGAGTAACCCCGGTGAGCCTATCAAAATCAAAACCCGGGCGCACGTCGCCGCCCTGTAGCCCTCCGTTGTCGCAGATTTTGGAACCCAAGTTTGTAACGCGGCTCGCCGCAGCGGGCATCGTCAATGCCTCCGATTGGCTCGCGCTCAAACCGAAAGCGCGCAAGTCCATATTTGGGATTACGCCCGCGATGGTCGATCAGATCGGCGCCGCCATCGCGGAGGTCGCACGATGAGCCATTCCCAACCCCGTGCCGTAAGCGCCTGGACGTGGCGCCGCATGTTGCGCGATCACGGCCCCAAGGACCCCAGCGTGCGTCTGTCGCTGTTTGTCCTGTCGACCTGGATGAAGTCCAGCGGGATCGCATACCCATCTCAGAGGAAGTGGGCTGCGGCAGTTCGCGTGAGTGTCCGCACAATCCAACGCCACCAGAAGGTCGCTGTGGAGCTTGGATGGCTGGGGCTCGCCACGGCCGGCAAAACTGATCGCGGATGGCGCATGCTCGCCTACCGTGCGGCCGTCCCCGATGATCTCGAACTAGACAGGAAGGACGAACTACTCAGTGCGGCCATCATCGCCAAGCATGGAGACATCGAGACCTCAAATGCTGACGACACCCGGATGTCGCCTGCATCGGAACATCGTAGCGACACCATGATGTCGTCAGCCCACGCCAATGGACACGACACTCAGATGTCGTCAGCTTACGATCGTAACGCCAGTGAGTTACGTCAACGTGGTGACGACACGGAGGGTACGTCGTGACGACATCAAACCCACTTGGTAGCGACATATGGGGCCTGTCGTGACGACACCTAGATGTCGTACTAAGCTCTTAGAAGCTTTAGAAGCTTTAAAGGGAAGGTCGATTTCAGAGCGAAAACGCTCAGAACCTCAACACTCGGATGCGAACTCACCGGTATCACCGTTCACCAAACCACTCGTTCGCCAACCCGTTTTCACCGATGCATGTGCAAGCGACTCCGAATGAGTCATGCAAACAGGCACAAGAAGTTCCTATAAGTTGGCTTGAGATGCTCATCAAACTCATGAGTCGCGATGAGACGGTGGCAACCAACCTGTCCGAGCTCCATTCGAGCCTGAGAACTTGCAGATTGATGAAGATAGGGGGCATAAGTCGGCCCCGAAAGACAAACACTCCCGGAAAATTCGTGTCAATATTCGAGAACACAAATTTACTGCACGAGTGTTGTGTTGGATGGCCGCTCCCAAGGGACATAGACCGCCTGCTGCCGGGATGGGCAGA
Organism: Pseudomonadota bacterium; assembly: GCA_018241505.1. GTDB lineage: Bacteria > Pseudomonadota > Gammaproteobacteria > Steroidobacterales > Steroidobacteraceae > 13-2-20CM-66-19. Next base: position 95,988 of record JAFEDS010000005.1, read on the forward strand.
CCGAAAGGTGTGCCCAACAAGTTCAGCGCCGAGGCCAAGGAGTGCCTTGCACTGGCATTCGAGGGGCTGGGCGGTGTGGAGGGTTTGGTTGAGTGGGGCAAGAAGCATCGAGCGGCGTTCTACCGGATCTGGTCCAAGTTGATCGCCAATAGCGGCGCGAGCGCGGCGGTGGATGCCTCGATGCACCTCACCGCGAATGTGAACATCGGCGGCGTGAGCAGCGATGCTCCTGCCGGTGACCTGACGCACGAGCAACTGATGTCGCTGGGCTACGACGAGTTGACCCGGCTCGCCCTCGCTGGCCGCATGGGTGCAGATCAGATCCTCGATGCAATCGCCGCAAAGGACGCTGAACGCGTCATCGAGCACGAGGGCGGCGCTGAGCCCGTCCATCCCGCAATCGCGGCTCCTGGGGCTCCAGTGGCGGTCTCACGCGTGGTCGATGTTGGCTCCGTTGTGGACGCGGTTCTCAACGTGGAAACGGTGCCGAGTGGAGCGCCAAACCATGGCTGAAGCGCTGTGGTCTCTCAGGCAGGAAACGCACTGTGCATCGGCGTTCGGGGATTTCGGGGTCTCACGAGCCGTGTGGGGCGCTGGTACCCCAGCCGGTACCCTTTGCGGTGCCGTGCGCGGCCCATCGCGCGCATGCCCAGCGATCGGCAGCCGAACCGGTGGAGACCGGCACCGTGCAACCTCGCCACGCGTCCGGACTGCCGGAAGGTCTCACCCGGCCGGAGTCCGCCGCGATACGGCGCCGCTCCTGGGCGCTCCTGGCGCGTCGTGCGAGGGCTGCGCAGTCTCGTTTCCAACCGAGGTTATAAAACCGCTACATCAGATCAGCGCTGCAAAACTGACACTTAACGCGCTGGTCGCGTCGGGCAATTGCCAGGGGGAAGGATCTGGCCCAGGCCGGGGAATTGCAGGTCGGGCAGCGAAGCAGCCGAACCAGTGCGAGAGCACCGAAGAAGATGAAAAACCCGGCGAACGCGATGGTGGAACTGACAGCGTCATGGCGTCCGATTTCCAACGGCACCATCAAAAGCACCCATCCAGCAGCGGCGGTCAACCAAAGTGTCCTACTTCGTCGGCGAATGCTTTTCATGCGGCCAAGTATAGCCGCTGCGGATCGTTGAGCCGCCTGGACGCCCGCAAAAGGAACTGGGGTCGGGATCGCCGAACCGCGCGACGCTTCCGCCGGCTGTTTGAGCGGCGTCCGGCGCGCCCCGGCAAGGAGATGCAGCCGTGATCGACGGAACCGCAGAGGGGACGTGGACAGCGTTGTGCGAGGGGCTCGCGTTTCCCCTGGTCGCAGCACGCCTACCGAGTTTCCGCCGATTCCGACCAGTTGAGCGCATCGGCTTTTGCGCACACTGGACCGACTGGGTGTTGTCGGAGGATCAGGACATCCGCGACGGCGCCGGACGCGGCGAACCGAGCAGCCACGCGATCAAGTGGGCTGCAAAGCGCGGTATCTCGGAGGTTGAGCTGCGCGAGTGCTACACGACCCTCACCACAATGTGGTGCGCCCAGGCGGCCGAGTCTCCGGGGGACGGCAGTGTCACACACTGACTACCGCATGCGTGCGGATCGCCACAGGCCAACACACGCATCCGCAATCGCTGCGGAGATGCGCCGGCTCGCGGGCCAGGGTCTCAGTGCGTATGACATCGCAACGGCACTACGCACCAACGTATCTCAGGTACTTGAAGCGCTCGATGCGGACACCGTCGAGTTCGTTCGAACCACAGTTCCAAGGAGTCAACAGACGTGAATGCCCAAGTAGCAACACCCATCAACGCAACGTCCCCGCTCACCGAGCTGCAGCGGGCACTGAAGGCCGCGCAGCGGCAGGAGGCCGCAGCAGTAGACGCGCTGGGAGCGGCAGACCGGGATCTTGCCAACAAGCGCAAGCTGGTGGAGTCGTGCCAGCGCGATGCAGATCAGGCTTCAGCGGCGATCGGTGCGAATGTGGACATGCTCGCAGCAGAGCATCTGGCGAATCAGGCGCGTGCGGCGGACGTGCGCCTTTCCACGTCACGGAACATGTTGGCGAAAGCGAAGACGACACGTGAGATGGTGCAAGGTGAGCTGCAAGCAGCGCAGCGAGCGGCCAATGAGGTCGCTGAGTCAATCTTCTGTGACGAGGTGCGCGCACTCGGCGAGCGATACTTCGAGGCTTTGAGCACTGTACACGCCCTGCGAGCCCAACTGGCAGGGGCATATCAATGTCCCGGCCGAAAGGCACTCCGCCCCTTGCAGTGGCTGCGGATTGACACCCCCAAGTTTTTCAACTTCGAACAGCTCGGGATCGGCTCACCCGGATATGACGTCCCTGTAAACCAGCTACAGGATGTCACCCATGGCCTGGGTGCTGAGGATCAGTGTCAGTCTGAGAGAGCGCGCATCGAACAACACGCCGCCGCATCCAGAGTGAGGTTAGAAGCGATCTCGCGCGGTTATGATTCATCAAACACGGATGAAGACGCAACATGAATAATGTTGGCGAGCGCGGCCATGGGCAAGCTGCACTCGTGCCGCCGAAAGTCTTGGACATCGTTAGTCACGGCGGCCGGACAAGTCGATCAGTGTCCGCAAAAACGGTCGAAGGCCAGCGCGGCTACTCCTTGCCGGTGGTTGGCAGCGCGTCGGGTTTGGTTGCATACCCCCGTTGCGTCGCCCCCTTTTTGATTCTCCAACGAACTACGTGATTCACAACTTAGGAGCTGACACGATGAGCATTGAAGATCGCTACACCGCCGTTCCGACCCCGCACGGCGGCGTTCAACTGATTCCAAAGTCGATCTCCACCATGGATGCGGCATCACGTGTGCAGCCTGTCCGGCGCCTCGTGCGAGCGCGCACGGGCGATGACGTCGTGTCGGGGAATCCCAAATCCCCGAAGCGCATCTCATTTGGGAAAACCGACACTCCTGCAGGCGAAGGCCGCCTCGATCACTCCGATGACACGGTTTACCGATTGCAGCCCCATGTGAATAACGCGCCGGGTGTTCCAGTCCGTGCCGAGACCGTCGAGTCGGTTCGCAGTCAGATTTCACTAGTCGGCACGTTACCACCCGGGGCGCGCGGTCCTGACTACCCAGTACCGCAGCCCACACGCTCCGTGGTCGTGAACGAGCAACTTGAAGCGGAGGATGTCGAGTTCGTGATGCGCGCGCTGCCGTGCGACCACACGGTGGCAGTGCAAGCGCTGAGCCGTATGCCTCCGAGTGAGAGACGCTTGTTTTTGGAAGGTTTGCGGGACACGACGTGGAAGCGCGCCGTGATGGCGGAACGTCAAAACGCCGATGACGCGGCGAAGGCTGATTATCAGCGGGAAATCGGCGTTCAGAATGCATACGCACAGCGCATGGCCGCTCACGGGGCGACAATGGATGCGCAGCACTCGCAGACCTGGGGGCTCCCGGAATCTGCCGCTGTGCGGCGCTCCGCCGCCCCGGTGCGCTCAACTGGCAACGTAGTGCGCGACTACGCGGCGACCATGGCCAAGTACGCTGCGGAGAGAGCCTGACCAATGCAGACCGCGGCCCGCAGCAGCGCCGTGCAGTCCTTCGATTGGATGGCGCAGGACTACTCGGCTGTGAACCGGGAGCGCCTGCTGCGGCTCGCCTTGTGGTCCAAGAATCCGGCGCTCGTTCAGTCATCGCGAGACTTCTATCGCCACAACATTGCGCAGTTTATCGAGGATGTCGGAGTCACATCCGACCCGCGCAATGCGCTGCTCGTACCTCCGCGCCCGGTGCTGATGCCATTCCTTCTGTTTCCAAAGCAACGCGAGTTTGTGAACTGGGTTTTGGAACGGGCGAAGAACAAAGAGCACGGCCTGTGCGAAAAGTCCCGTGACTGTGGTATCTCGTGGCTGGCCATGTGCCTGGTTGGATCCCTTTGCCTCTTTAACAACAACATCAACATTGGCATTGGCAGTGCGAAGGAAGACAAGATAGACCGCACAGGCGACCCAGACACACTGCTGCACAAGCTGAGGACCTTCCTGGCGAGTGTTCCAGTTCAGTTTCGCGGTGGATATGATGAGAAACGCGACTCTGCTCACCTGCGAGTAAGAATACCTGCGACAAACTCAACGGTAGTAGGCGAGGCGGGTCGCAACATCGGTCGCGGTGGCCGCACTACCTTGTACATTATTGATGAGAGCGCATTTCTCGAATTTCCCGAGCTGGTTGAGGCATCTCTGGCGAGCAACACGGATTGCCGTATCGACATCAGCTCGGTGCGCGGCATGGGGAACCCGTTCGCGATCAAGAGACACTCGGGGAAATTCCCGGTATTTACGTTCAGACACACCGACGATCCTCGCAAGCAAGGCGATTGGCTCAAACGGATGTCGGACACCCTCGATCCGGTCACGCTCGGGTCTGAAATTTTGATCGACTATCGGGCGTCCGTTGAAGGCGCGCTCATCCCAGCGGAATGGGTGTTGGCTTCGGTCGACGCCCACAAGAAGCTTGGGATTGAGCCCGTCAGCGGCGTTTTTCGCGCGGCGCTCGATGTAGCGGATGAAGGTCGAGACCGATGCGCGCTCGCGGGCCGTCACGGAGTTGTACTGCAAACGTTGCAATCGTGGTCCGGAAAGGGCTCGAACCTGTCCGCCACAGTCTCGCGAGCATTTGCGCTCTGCGAGGACAATGACTACCAAACTTTACTTTATGACGCGGACGGCTTGGGTGCTGGATGCCGAGGGATCGCCGATGAATTGAACAAGGTACGGCGTGAGACATACAAGAAGATGATTTTCGCCGGCCCGTTCCGTGGCAGTGCGACGCCGTTCAATCCGGACAGGCGCGTTCCAAATACACAGCGCACGGCTGGAGACTTCTTTGCCAATGCAAAATCGCAAAGTTATTGGAGCTTGCGGATGCGACTTGAAACCACATTCCGGGCTCTAGAGGGTGCGCCCTTCGATCGAGACGACATTCTTAGCATCAGCTCCGATCTCGCCGAGTTGGATCAACTCGTGAACGAGCTTATACAGCCCACCTATACAATCAACAACGCCGGGAAGGTGTTGGTTGACAAGTCACCCAATGGGACTGCGTCACCAAATCTGGCGGACGCCGTCGCGATGTGCTTCAGTCCGTGGAGTTCCAAGGGCGGGTGGCATGACATGCGCGACTTCTCGGCAACCGCCTTGCGCCTCGGACTGGGAATGTAGGAGGGAATGTGATGGGCAACCAGTACGATAGGCAGTTGTCCCTTGAGGTAAGCGATGCGGCGAACCCGTTTGCATCCACCCAGGCCGTCGATTCCACGACCATTGGGACCACGACGACTTTTGGTGATGCCGGTGATACGACTACGAAAATCGAGTTTGGTCTGCCGACGCCGGGAAGCAGCGCCGTCAAGGGCGGCACGCGGCCGACGGCCGGATTCAAGATCACGTTCAACGTGCGGCGCGGGGATACGCAGACGCCCAACTCGCTGGATGTGACGATCTACAACCTGTCCGAAGAGACGATGAATCAGGTATCGACGAAGGAGTTTCGGACAATCAAGCTCCAAGCCGGCTACCCGGGGAACTTCGGATTGTTGTTTCAGGGGGAGATCAAACAGGTGCGCAAGGGTCGCACGGATGCGAAAGACTCGTACCTGACGATCACCGCAGCAGATGGGGATTCGGCTTATAACTATTCCGCGATGGCGTTGACACTAGCTGCGGGCTCGAAGCCGACCGATTCGATCCAACAGATAGTGAAAAGCATGGCGTCAGGCGCGGTGTCCCGAGGATACACACCGGATTTACCGGCCAATGGTTTCGTGCGTAATCGAGTCTTCTGGGGCATGACCAAGGATGAGTTATACGACTTTTGCGAGGCATACGACCTCACTGCGAGTATTCAAGACGGAAAGCTGACGTTCATTCCCAATCAGGGTTACATCCCTGGCAAGGCCGTAGTGATTTCGCCTCAAACGGGATTGCTTAGCGTACCGGAGCAAACACAGAACGGGATCGAATGCGCGGTCCTCCTGAACCCCAACATCAAAATTGGGCAGTTGGTACAGTTGCAAAATACCGCGATCAATCAGCTCCGGTATGGCGTGGATCTCGGTAGCCAGGGCGCCAACTATCAGCTCACCAAAACTGTGAAGTTGAACGCTCAGGGGCTCTATTATGTACTTGCTGCTGATCACGTGGGCGATACGCGCGGGCCGCCGTGGGAGACGAAGTTGACGTTGCTGTCGGTTGATGCGCAGATCCCTCAGAGTCAGATCAGTCGCACCAACATACAACCGGGAACAACGGCGATCCGGCGCAATTGAAGCGCCGCAGACACCTCGCTGGGCCTATGGCTTTTCGTTCCGGTGCTTGAAGACTTCCATCGCACGTGCATTCTCGACGTTAGACATGAAAGTGTTGCTGTCGAAGTTCGGCTCGACTATCGTCACCGACCCGTCCGGTCGTAGCGCTCCCTGCGGATAGGACTTCCAAGAAATTTCGCTCTTGCGGGTAAGTTCGGGCATGGCGCCGACAAAAACAAAGCCGTCATCCACCGTGGGATACCAGCACCCGACTTGGTAGGCACCGGAAGCCATCCACGCTCTATGCATGTGCGCGGCATCCGCAAGCGGCAGTGAGCATGGCTCATCGAGAAAGAGAATCGTATTGAGCGACTCTTTTGGGGCTGAGCTACACGTAACGCGGCGGACGTTGTCTGCCGCAAACACCCTGACCCGACGACCGGCGTGAGAACACTGTTGATGATTTCGCCGAAGCTGATCAAGTTCGCGATCATCGCTTTGTTGCTTGGCCTGGATTTGTTGAGCGTACGCTTGCGCCTGTTGCTGTTGCTTGTCACGCTCAGCCGCAATCAGGCGTGTTTTCATCTCGTTGAGTATTTGATGGCGAAGCACTTGCTCAGCTTCAACCTTTGCTTTCCCGAAGAGAACAGTGGGCTTGCAGAAGTCGATCAGGCTCTCGGCGTCGCGAAAGCTTTGGTCTGTCCAGCCAGCGAAATAATCGAGGTTCCGCGCGTTTAGAGCTTGGTCTAGAACCGATCTTTCATCGCAAGTTACGTGGGTTCCATTGTAGTCGAATACCTGCGCGTCGCAGGCGTTGCTCAATGAGATGGTGAAAAGAATGTAGAGGCAAACTCGTGTTGACATTGTTGTTCTCTCAGATTGTTGGCCATACAGTGGAATGGCATATCGGTGCTGGGTGGAATGCCGTCAGCAGCCGCTCTACCGTCTCGCGGGTGGTCATCTCCTTGGACACGTTGCGAGAGATTCATGAGCGCGGGTACGTGATCAATGCGTATTGCCCGCGTTGCGATCGACACCGGTTCCTCGATCTCGAGGGACTGATTGGCGCCGGCCATGGGGAACGTCGGTTCATGGGGCTGCGTGTCGCGTGCCGCGTTTGCGGCAGTCGGGCGGAACTGCGGCTGATCTGGCCCGGGCGGCGATGAGGGCGGCGCGCCCGGTCGAAGGTGTCCGTCCGTGCAGATGGTCCGAACGCGCCGCCACTAGACATAGCCAGCCAGTGCCCGCGATGGCATCAGGTCATCAAACAGATGGAACTCCGAACCATCCTCTCTCACAGCGTACCAGCCCACGGCATCGTTGCTGCGTGCGTGAGTGATGAGCCCATCTTCAAAACGGTCGTAGCGCTTGGACTCATCGAAACCGAAGTACCAGACAAATCGAATTCGGAGGCCATCTCGATCAGTCATCGGCGCGACCCCGAAAGGATGAAGCAATAGCAGGCGGCGTGATGGGTCGCAAATACCAGCAATCCCCCTATCGCGGAAGCGATCAAACCTCGCATAGATTCGTCCTCCGAATCAATCGAGCCGCGTCACTGCGGTCCCGTTTGCGATTCTAGCAATTGCGAAATTAGCAAAGTAGTGGCTCCGCTGGATCTTGGCGCCCTTTTAAACGGGGTGCCAATGACCACATTCAGGAGTCGGGCCTACGATGCCTTTGTCGATGCGCTGAAGTCTCGGCGGGATGACCTGAAACTCTCGCAAATGGACTTGGCCGCAAAGCTGCCGAAGTGGCTCGGGTTTGACCACACGACCGTCAATAAAATCGAGCATCGGCGCCGCAATGTGTCCTTCGTCGAAGCGCGCGAACTGGCGAAGGTGCTAAAGACCTCCATTACCCAACTGGACAAGAATGCGCGGGCTATTCAGAAGGGGCTCAGCTCGGCCGGCCGGCCCGAATCGCCGATCCCAAAGCGCTCGAAGCGCGTGGCCCGCAAGAAATAACTTGGTAGTGGCGCGCCTACTTGATTCAGTGGGCTGGCGGCGGCCGTCGACGTACCTGGAGCGCCCCCGGCGAGCGTGGGGGCCGTGGCGGCCGTGGGTGTCCCGGGCCTGACCAGCCACCATGAGGCGCTGGGCGCCTTTCTCTGCTACGAAGGCCCATTGGCTCGGCCGCAGCTCGCCGACCGTTTACCTTTGGCGCTGGTAGTTTTCCAGCGCGATCCGGAGCCGCGCCCGCAGATCGGTGCCGGCACGGAGCCTGTCCTGGCGCATGATTTGCCCGCCCTAGTCGCTGACCCGGAACAGAGCGTCCACGTCCAGGCGCGTGGGCATCGGGGATAGGGCAGATGGGCGCGTTTTATCGGTCGGGGCGCCATGGGCAAATATTGCCCCAAGGGGTGGCGCGCTCACCAAACGAAATCGTCGACTACTGTACGTGCGGAAATCGTGTTTTTGGGGAACTGTGTACGCCCCACGTCAAGGGGTATCATTGCGGCCCAAAGAGACTAGGAAAAGCCGGCGGACGTGTGCCCAGGGCGCGGAACGCCAGTGTAAAGGGACCGGGACAATTTCACGGGACCACGAACCCAACTGCCCCGGGTCGATCAGAACCAACAGAGTGTGATCGATGTCCCGTTGCCAATACTCTTGCACGCGGTGGCGACACACAAAATTCCTACGCCTGACAAGTGCCACAATGGAGATGAGCTGTAATGATTGAGCAGCCAGATAATAGTCAAGTTCAACAGGTCCGAGATCCGCATTGGGACGGCGCTGATTTAAAGGCATTTGGCAACGTAGTTCCTCTGCACGGGCCATTGGTTGAGAAGTTGAGTAACGGAAAGGTGGCGGAACTGAAGCCGTTCGCTGACGGCTTTATCGCGAACCTCAAGAATGTGACTTGGTTCTATCAGATGCCGGTCTACATGAGCGGTTACGTTTGTGCAGCCGCAACTTGCTTCGCTCAAACTCGACTCGATTGGGAAAAGGACATTATTGGATCGCCTCCAGATTGGCAGGAATTGTTCTTCAAGGAACAAAAGCAGTTTTGGGCCAACATGACAGTTTGGGCAAACAAATACCGCACGGGCGCTCCTGGCGATCACCCGACACCATGGCAGATCGGCCATCAGATGGCGCAATTCGCATTCTGGCTGAGTGGGAACATCGACGCGCCTCCAGGTAACATTGGTGCTGGCTACAAGTCGATTTTATCGAGCATCATCATTCAAGTGTGGATGTCATTTGAAGCGTTCGCGAGCGACCTGTGGACGGAAGCACTTAATCTTGCTCCAGGGACGCTGGCCTCTCAATACTTGAAGGATAAGGGGGGCGCCACGCTATCTCTGGCTGATTTTCAGGCAAGGCGACTCGATCCGGGCGAGCGAGTTGGCGATGCGGTTGCGCGACGGTTTGTGAAGCTGCAACGGTTTGAAGGAATGAGAATTGCATACACGGACGTGTTTGGCGTTGATGCGGCGAAAATATTCGACAAGTACCCGGACTTGCTGCCAATGAGCAAGCTCCGGCATCTCTTCGCTCACCGAGGCGGCTTCGTAGACGAAAAATTCCGGGATGAGATGAAGAATATACCGGCACTGAATGGCTATGCAGTGGGCGATGAAGTGAAGCTTACCTTCACGCAGGTCCGGGCGTGTTGGAAAGTGGCGGTAGATGCGGCGGCCGAATTGTTTGATTTGGTTGACGGCAAAGTAGCAACGATCCTAGGCAGGTAATACTACACCTCCACCGGAGCGTGGTTATGTTGATAATTCAGATTGCATTGGGAATCGTGTTGGGGGTTGTGATGCTCCGGCTTCTGCCATTCATCATTGGCCTGGGAGTGCTGGCTGCTGTTTTCATTGGGGTGATCGCGCTAGGGTGCTTCGCCTGGGTCGCTTTAACTGATCACCGCGAAGCAGCGACCACTATAGGATATACGATCGTCGGCGTAGCCATGATAGGCGTAGCGATTCACTATTCCAAGCATTAAGGGGCCCAGACAGTAGGTCCTGCGAAAGCAATGCGGAAAAGCGCGTTGCTTCGATCCGCATCCGCGCGGAGATGAAGGGCGCGCAGTTGTACCGCGAGTCGGAGAAGGTGAAGACACGTCGTGGCCACCGAGGCGAAACCCCGGGCCGAAAACCCTCAAAGTACCGGTGATGCAGTTGCCGGCAGGAACTCTGCGCCGAGCCACGAACAAAGGAGATTCAAACAAAATGAGTCCGATGAAATTGAAGGCTATACACCGGGTTTACACAAACGTTTGCTCGATCGGTTGGATGGACCCAGAAATCGATTTCAATGAGAAACCAAGTCTTCCTCGCGATCTTTCCAGCATAAAGGTCAAGGCCACAGGGTTTCTGCTATCGCCCCGCGTCGTTATCACTGCGCAACATGTCATCACGGGCCTACGGGCAAAAGGGATTGGCTGGGATGATTTAACCCTGGGGTTTCTCTCGCCAAACATTGGGAGTCCGGGGCCTGCCGATCTTTTCTTTCAGAAAGGAGCGCTTGTCCATAGTGTTGGAGTTACCTTAGGCGATGGCACCCAAATTGTACCGCCCCGAAAAACTCCGATGTCTGATATTGCGCTCCTGCGGCTGTCGCGACCGGTTGAGTTTCCTAAATCATCGTCGCCACAAGGTTTGAAGGTCGCAGATCCCTCGCGAATCCTTGTCGGTGAATCGGTCGTCGTGCCCGGTTACTACCTTGGTCAAACGATGCTCCGGCCTCATGGGGATGCGAGTCGCCGATTCGGCCCGCTCTTCTTGTGGGGAAGTGTGGCGTCGATTGCTCCGCACGGAATCCGTGGCCATAAGTTGGTCTCGGACTATTACGTAGATGTGACCTGCGGGGGAGGGCTCAGTGGCAGCCCTGTTTGCACAACAGAAGGAGAGGTCATCGGGATACTCACAGGCGGGATCGAGACGGAACTCGACAAGGTTCCCGATCAGAAGATATCGCGCAATCTTGGCAGGGTGCTCCCGCTCATTCCAGAAGTGGCTGACCAGTTTGTAAAAGTTGCAATGAGCGATGTGGCGACGGAATGGCCGGCGTGGATACCGCTGCCCCAATCCATCGAGGAATAGCGGCTTGCGAGTTACACCAAGGCCGGTGACGAGACGCTTCACCGCCACGCGGATAGGATCAAGGCCCGCGCAGTGCGACGCGGCGGCGCGATCCTCAAACAATTGGATCCCAAGCGCGGAGAGAATCAAAACATTAGGCGAGAGCGACCGCCTAAAGTTGGCCGTAGAGCGGCTGCAGAAACCGCGAAAATATCATCTCATCAACAAAAGCAAATGATCCGCGTGGCGAACGTGCCGGAGCAGGAGTTTGAGCGGCTCGTTGAGTCCGAGTAGCCCGCTACCGTGAAAGAGACGTCAGGGCAGAACTGGTTGACCAGTGTCTATACACCGGGTATTATAATGTCAGTGTAAATACACCGGTATGCAGCCATGGCCAAAGGAGAAACGCTCGTGATCCGGATAAATGCGGACGATAAGGCCGCTTTGGTGAAGGCTGCAGAACGAAAAGGTCAGTCGGTTACCAGTTTTGTGACGCTCGCGGCCCTGAAAGAAGCTCGCGCGGTGGATCGAAGAGAAGACTCTCGCGCGGTCCATGGCGGGGTTCCAATTTGGTTCCGGGCTTCGTGCCGCGAGGCTGCGAACGGTGGCACCAGCAACTATCGCCTAATCGGGCGCAAGTTGCTCGGCGCTCTTGCTGCCGAGGTGCCCGCTGATGTTGAGATTGATGAATGGCACGTTGAAATTGCCGAGAATCTCAATCAGTTACTCGAGGCTGACGACGACGGTGAATTGCTCGAGTGGTTCGAGGAACACTATCCGAAGTTCGTAGCGTTAATTCCGCCACGCCGCCGCCAGCAGTTCGTGGACGGGTTGCGCGAGCAGTACGCGGAGACAGGTATCGAAATCTAGGTGCATCGGCATGAGCAACAAGCGAAATCAAAAGATGGTGACTGTGAATTTGATTGAGCGTCCCCGCAGTGTGACCACTATCGAGGCTGTGTTAAGCCGGGCTCCGCGCAAGCGCCGCGAAGTCGCCGTGCGGATTTCATCTGCTCGTCCCAGTCTCAGAGACAAGTAGTCTCCGCATCGGAAGAGGGCTACGGGTCGAGACGGACCTTCGGCTCTTGCCCCATTTTGTATACCCATAGGTGATAGTTGTTGGCGGTATCTGTGACTTCAGACTCACGCGGGAAGAATTGGATGGCCACTCGCTCCGGCCCCACTACTTGGTTTTTCGCGTCCTGAAGCGTGCGCCAGTCACCTATGGGTCGCCCATCCCGCCGTTTCACGACAAGCCGATACTCAAATTCCGCTGCGCCTCGTACGAAATGCCGTTCAACAATGAATTCGTCGTCTGAGTACACGTAATCGATTTCCGGAATTTCGGAATGGCTCTGCGCGAACAGTGTGTAGTGTAGGTTGATTTCGAGATTCATGTGATACGACGCTACAACCACCTACTCAAGTAGGCTACGGGGCCGAAGGTGGTTGCACAAGGATTCCGGGCAGTCGCGCCGCCGCCGGGGGGCGCGCGCTTGGGGTACCGAGGTGTCCGGGATGCTACCCAGGAACATGCGCGCCAGAGCGTTCCACCGTTTGCGGGGCAAGCCATGGACGTAGCCGGGATACTGCCCACAAGCGAGTAGGTCCCGGGCGCATCGGGCGGCCAGCTCACACCCGTGACACGGAGACCGGTCGACAAGGAGCAGCTCGGCATCTCGGCGGTAGGAGGTCACGGCCGGCGAGCATAGCGCTACCTCGACCGCCACGTGGAACAGCAAATATTTCTTCAGCACGGGAGAGCGTTCCAACGAGAGCGGGAGGCGAGCCCTGGGTAGACGCGGGCGCAGGGTATACGGCGGGGTATCTGGAAGCCGAAGAGGGTATGGCGCTCGCTAAAACAAGCACTTAGAGGTAATCGCGATTCCCTTCCGCTCCACCAGAACAATGACTTGCGCTCGATTCGGAGGGCGTCGAGTTGAGTGAGGGGACTTTTGGGGGAGAGGCCCCCAACAAACTGCGGTGAGCATGCTCCGCCAGTGCCCCCGGATTCAGGTGACCGTAGTGTTGGGCCGGCATGTCAATTGACGCCCACCCGCCCAGCTCCTGAAGAATGCGCAACGGTGTGCCGGCCTGTGTGTTCCAGCTCGCCCAGGCGTGCCGCAGCGTGTGGAACGTGACACCTTTCAGTCCGGCCGCGGCAGCCTCGCGGCGCCACATCTTCGTGGTGACAGTCTGGATCGGAGCGTGCTTCAGCCGTTCGTAAACGAACACGTAGCTGTGAACCTCCGCTGTCCACTTCTCGCCGGCTTCGGCGTGTTTGCGCTTCCATTTGAGTAGCACCTGGATTGCATCATCGTTGAGCGGAACCGGAATCGGTTCGCCGCTCTTCGTTTGATAGCCATCGATCCAGCAACGGCGGTTGTCGAGATCGACTCGCGCCCACTCGAGGTGGGTGACGTTGCTTACTCGCAGCCCGGTTGCCAACGCGAAGACTGACATGTCCCGCGTGTGCTCGGGAAAGCGCCCGAGCAGCGTGTGTGCCTGCTCGCGAGTGAGCCACTTCGGTGTCTTCTTTGGTATGTCGAACATCGGAATGTCCGGCACCTCGGCGAGCATCTTTCCCCATTTCTTCATGGCGCACCGGTTGAGGATGGAGCTCATTGTCGACAGATTGCACGAGCTCTTGGTCCAGAGTCGGTGCGTGTTCTTCCAACCGTTGCCCCGCCGCTCCCGCATCTCCAGCAGGCCCCGCATTGCGAGCAGGCGCTCGCAGGTGATTTCCTCGAGGCGATCCTCGGGTTGGATGTACTCGGCGATGACCTTCAGATCAGCTTCGGTACGCTTCCAGGATGCGTTGCATGAGTCCTCGGCTGTGCACTTCACCACAGCCTCAGCCCAGGTGTATCGGACTACTCCGCTGTTGATCTGCTCTCGGAGTTCGTTACGGAGTTTGTCTTCATAGGCGACGGCGGCTGATTTCTTTTTGAGTCCAGAGCTTCGCTTAACCGTGACTCCAGCGATTTGGAACTCGATTTGCCAATACGGAGATTCGGGGCGTACTGGCGGGCTCTGTACGGCTGGTACAACCGTGGCGGCTATGGGCATGTCGCGGCCTACCTCGCCGCCCTGGATCTTTCAGACTTCGATCCAAAAGCACCGCCGCCGAAGACGGCCGCCTTCTGGGACATCGTCGACGCAAACCGGGCGCCGGAGGATGCCGAGATGGCGGACGCGCTGGAGTCACTCAAATATCCGCTCGCAGTCACCCTGATCGACCTGACTATCCACGCCAGCGACCCGTTCCGAGAGTGGCTGAAGGACCGACGCAATCGCCGGCAGATTCCTCATCGACTCGAATCCGCCGGCTACGTATCCACACCTCGCTGAAGCTGGGACGCAGCGTCGATGCGGTCTCTCAATGTCAGATTCGTTCTGGCGTAGATCGCTTGTCGCGCGCCCCCGACCTTCCACAATCCATCCCGTGCGGCGTCGTTGCGTATCGAGTTATGCCGAAAGATCTACCGGTATTCACCAGTAGTACGGATACGGTCGGCGGCCATCGGGCCAGACCACGGTGTCAGCGTCGCGCCCGCGAACGATCGCATGCTCGAGGCGATGGCTATCGATGCGTGCGGGAACGATGGCCACCAAGTGTCGCCACCATCCGGGCTCGTTCATGACCAAGCGGCACATCTGTGCCCAGGGTTTGTCCGGCCCTTCCCAGCGCGGGGTGATGTATCCCAGGCCGCAGTAGCCATCGAAGGCGCCGCGGGCGCGAAGGATTCGGATGCGGCGCAGTTTCGCCACTCGCTGTTGGTGGCGACGAATCGAACGTTGCATGACGTAAGGTCCTCATGGGGGTCCTTACGTCATCGGGATGCGTCCTGTGGCGGTAATCATGCCGCGCAGTATACATGCACCGGGGGCACCAACTTAGAGGCGCCACGGCCTTCCTATTGCGTCTGCGAGACCGTCTTCCCTGGCATTCGTCGACTTCTGTTTCCGGCCCCGCCGCTGAAATGCGAACAAGGGAATCGCACGATTGGAGCGACGGTATCGATTTTTGGACAACGTCCGCCATCCTTGACTCGATGTGCAGCGGTTGAGCATGAAGCGCCAATAGGGCCCGCAGTCGACGTTCAGGCGCATTCGGTCCAGAAACGTGAGTTTGCGCTCGATGTATTTCACGTCAGGCCATGCAGTAGCGGCTTTGAACAGGCCGCGAAGTATGCCATAGCACTCTGCCGTAAAACGCGGGTTTGGCTGGCGCCAGCACCGAGGCGTTGGTCATGACCGTCACTGTCGGAATTGATCCGGGTCTGACCGGCGCGGTGGCCTTCCTGGGCAGCGAGGGAAAGCTCGAGCATCTGGCCGATTTGCCTGTCATTCGCGACGGCAAACTCGCCTGGATCGATGCGCAGGGCATGACTTCGATGTTGATCGACACCCTACAGGGCCGGCCTGCGCGGGCGGTCATCGAGCGGGTGCAGGCCTTCCCCGGGCAAGGTCGATCGAGCTGCTTCAACTTCGGTGTCGTATTCGGTTCGCTCCTGGCGCTGATGCAGGCTCGATACCTACCAATCGAGCTCGTGACGCCCGCCACCTGGAAGCGCGCGCTGGGTCTCGGAAGCGATAAACGGGCGAGCCTCGACAAGTCTCGGCTGTTATTCCCAACCGCGGATCTGACACTCGCCAAACATGACGGGCGGGCTGAAGCGCTCTTGCTGGCTCACTGGCGTCTTACACGGGGAGCGCCAGTATGAGTCAGGCGGCGACCGTCACGAAGGTCAAACCCGCCACCGTAACAACCACGAAGGGCGGTCGCCGGTTTGTCGTCTGTCCGGGATGCAGGGTCATTGGTGCACCGGTGCCCATGGGTGCGGATACGTACACCTGCAAGCAATGCTTTGTCGAGACTGTCCGATTGTCTTTCCGCAAGGTGGTGGCATGAGGCTAGAGTTTCCGATCAAGAAGGACGACGAAGTCATTCTCTTGGCCTCCGCGAGGTCCATCGACAACTGGTTCGCCAACGGCGGCTGTCAGCCGCCGAGCGAAGTCGGTCGCATGCACAATCTGTCAGATTGCTTCGCTCTGTGCGGCGTGAGGAATCTAACCCGGGTGAAGTCGATTGACGGCACCAAGGTGCGACTGATCAACGACGCCGGCGACTTCTACATGGCGTTCGATCCCACGGCAAAGGCGATCTCAATCCAGGCCTCTGGCGGCGTCAACATCAACGGCGCCCAGATCAGCGGGGCCGGCGAGGTCACGGATGCACTAGGGAAGGTATTGGGCACTCACCGACACGTGGAGACGGGTTCCGTAACAAACCCGCCGCAGTAGAGCACCCCCCTTCGTTACTACAAGGCGAGAGATGCGGGGACATCGTCGCATGTGAGACCCGCAGCCATGGAGGCTGGAACGGGCGTGAACGCGGATTCATTGACAGTTTACCGGTAATCGGTATAAAATACTACCCGTGATCAAGAGCTTTAAATCCAAAGAGACGCGAAGCCTGTTCGAAACGGGCCGCTCAAAGAAGTTCGGCAATGTCGTGAAGGTAGTTACTCGAAAGCTCGCACAGTTGGATTCGGCGGCCACGCTCGCATTCCTGGCCTCGCCTCCTGGTAACCAGTTGGAGGCCTTGAAGAAGGATCGAGTGGGACAGCACAGCATTCGCATCAACGATCAATGGCGGGTTTGTTTTAGATGGACCAATGAAGGCCCAGAGGATGTGGAGATAGTGGACTATCACTAGTTCCTTCACGGATTCGACTTACACTCTTAGCGAAAAGGCAGAAAGACAATGGCATTCAAGAACGGCATGCGGCCGGTGCACCCCGGCGAGGTACTGAAGGAAGACTACTTGACCCCGATAGATATGAGCGTCAACGCATTGGCGAAGAAGCTCGGCATTCCCACATCGCGCCTCAATGACATCGTGCTTGAGCGTCGCGGAGTGTCTCCAGATACCGCTTTGCGGCTCGCTCGCTTCTTCGGTGGCGATGCGCGCTCGTGGCTAAACCTACAGACGGCGTACGATCTGCGAGTTGCGGAGATCGAGAGCGGTAAGAAGATCGAGCGGGAAGTTGCGCCTGCTCAATTGGAAGTGGCATAAGGGAGAAATGCATAAGAAGTCTCAGACGAAAACGCCGCCCAAGGGCGGCAGCGCTCTCGCGATCACAAAGAGACTGGCTATTTCCCGACGGGCTTGAGCAGATCCGTCGGATTCAATACCTCTGCGACCGAATTGAGAATGGAGTAGGCGCGATCCAGCACGCTTCTCTCGTTGAAGTTGTCATCGGGGGACAGTGACTTCCACAGTACGTTTATCAGCGCCATCGCCTCGAAGATCTCGCCCCGGGCATCCTCGAGGCGGACGGGGACGGGGTCGGGAAGGGTATAGCGTGCGGTTGTCTGTGTGGTCATTGTCGCGTCTCGGCCGTCAAAGGGCTTCGCGCCCATCTTCCGGATTTTCTACGACGAAGTTGACATGGTAGAGCGCCTCCTTCAAGTGCTCAGCGGCATCAACATACTCCTTCTCGGCGTTCGAACCCGCGGGCGGCTCGAGCGCGTCCACAGCGTCGATTGCCGCTTGGATCGCCTCGGCCGGATCGTCGTCGGGATGTGGAGGCGCCTTGATACCGCCAGGCCATTCCAACCAAATGGCGTCGATCAACTTGTCCCACAGCGAATGTAGCCCGCTGTCGATCGGTAGCGCTTCCGAGAATGCATCGACCATATCTCGCACGTTTTGGGGCGGCCGCAGCGCTGCCGTGCCACCCTTGAGCGACGGATGGCTACGCAAACTCGCCGCCAACGCTTCGGCAATGAGGCACAACCCCGCCGTATGCGAGGGCCTGCCAGGTGGGTCGGCCCACCAATTCGCCGGCTCCAGGGGTTCTATGGCGCTCAGATAGTCCAACACCTGCGCAACCTCCTGTACCGTCAGGCGTTTCGCCGGGGTGCCACCCGGCGGGGCGCCGCTTGAGATTCAGGCCGTGGCGGGGGGCCGCCACCCCCTCTGCGGCCTGTCCGGCCGGCGATTGCTGTCGAGCAGCAAGGGACAACGAGACGAGCTCGAAATACTCCGTCTCCGCTTCGGTGCGAGCGGCTTCTGCTTTCTGCAGTTGCTTCCGGCTCTCGATGACCCGTTCCTCAGCACGCCGGAACTTGTCCGCCGCTGCGAGCACCGGTGGCACGGACGATTTACCTCTGGGCACGTGGGTTCCTCTTTTTGGTTTGGATTTCGATGGGACAGATTGGGCATTGGCGTTGGGCGCGGTTTCCGCCGTCCAGGTCGAGATAGAGGGAAGACCGCCGGAGCCAAGTCACTGCCGCACCTCAGACACTTGACGCGGATGCGATGGGCGATGACGGGGAGGGTAGAGACAGAGCAAACCGCCTCCGCTCCACCACTTCTCCTAGCGCGGTCTTTTCCCCGGTACCGCCGACGGCACTTCGCCGAATCTCGTCAATAGCTCTTGACTGAAATGGCCCACGGCCTGTCCGCGGCTCCCGCCCGTTCGACTCCTCGCGAGCCGACACTCCCGTACCTGAGCACATCAACGACATCAAAGCCGCTGTCAGCTCGGCTGACGTGAGCGGTGGCGCGCATCGGGGCTTCGCGCCGGACTAGCCAAACAAACAGTTGACATCGGGATAGAGTTGGATGAGCAGCGGCCGACACCGTGAAGGCGCGCTGCACTGCATTGCAATTGCACTGCAATGGTGTTGGAACAGCCTGTTTGCGGTTTGACGGAGTGCAACAATCGGGCTGGCGCTGATTGTCGGATTTTGGCACTGCCAAGCATGCAATCGGAGCGGTTTCGGGGCATGCTCAACAATAGTAGTTGGATCATTGTGCATTGCGGCGTTGAACAGCGTAGAACTGAATAACCTGGACTCCGTCCGGTCGTTTTCCCTGCCCACACCACTGCCGGCAGTGCGGATTGAAGTGGCGCAGCCCGCTTCATGGAGTGAGTTGATCTCAGCGTTGCGTTCGCTCGGCTTCCCCGTTTCGATCGGGCGCGACGCCAGGGAGACGGCGCCACTGGTTCGCGTGACCGACGGCACGACTCCGCTGGGCGATGACAGGTCGGCGTTCATTGTCATAGCGAAGGCCCGATCGGTCGAGGCGTTGACCGCCGCGATTGAGGCTGGTGCCAGCGGTTATTTCGTAGTTCCCATCGACTTCCTCAGTCTCAGTGCCACCATTTGCTGCGCTGCCGTTCAGGCGCGCGACTTGTCGACCATGTCCGAGCGGACGGCGAAGTTGCACGAGTCGCTGACAGCCGATCAAACAGTCAGTACGGTTGTTGGTATCCTGATGGAGCGTTATAGGTTCCAGCGCAACGAAGCCTACGAGCGCCTGCGCCGCTATTCGCGAACCGAGCGCCGCAAGGTAGTCGAAATCGCCACGGAAATCGTCACCGCAACCGAAGAGTTGGGTAAGACGATGCGCGCCATCGAATCGGTCGCGCGCGAGCCTTAAAAAGCCTGGCTCAACAGCACGCCAGGATCCGCCCAACACTGCGAGTTGCAGCCCGTCCTAATGGGGACGAACATTCCGCTGCGGCGTTTCGTCCTTCGGGCAAGACGCTGCCGCCGTCTTGGAGTGACTCGCCGGAGCGTACGTGCATTTAAGGGCTGAACAACCAGCCGATCGCGCTGCCATTCACGCTGTCGTAACGGCTGCGTTCGGTCGCGTTGACGAGGCCGATCTCGTCGACCGCCTGCGCGAAGAGGGCAGTGGGGTGGTTTCGCTGGTGTCTCTAGATGCCGACGCCGCTGTCACTGGACATGTTCTTTTGTCCCGTATGGACGCGCCTTTCAGGGCCCTCGGTCTCGCGCCGCTTTCGGTCTTGCCGGCTAGGCAACGCTCCGGAATTGGAAGCCAACTGGTGCGCGCCGCACTTCAATACTCGAAGGACCTGGGTTGGGAGGCCGTGTTTGTCCTCGGCGACCCGCAATATTACGGACGCTTCGGCTTCAACGCCGAGCACGCCAGCGGCTTCAGCTCGCCCTATGCGGGACCTCATCTAATGATCCACGCGCTGACAGGTTCGTTGCCTGTCAGCGCGGGATCCATAGCTTACGCAAGGCCGTTCGCGTCCCTCGGTTAACCGCCAATCAACTCCTTGTATGCATGCCA
The DNA here is from genome assembly GCA_018241505.1 of Pseudomonadota bacterium. Taxonomy (GTDB): domain Bacteria; phylum Pseudomonadota; class Gammaproteobacteria; order Steroidobacterales; family Steroidobacteraceae; genus 13-2-20CM-66-19. The sequence goes on from JAFEDS010000005.1 coordinate 116,414, forward strand.
AGTGGCATGTCCCAGGAGCGGCGCCACGATGATCATGCCAAACAGAAACGGTACGAATCCAAGGATAGTGAGCCCTACAATGATGGCTGCCCACACAATCATCGCGGGCAGATTCCAGAAGGTCACTTTTACGCTGATCCACATGGCGTCGAGCGCACTCGCGTGACGATCGATGATCAAAGGAACCGAGACAACCGACAGCGTGAACACCACCGCTGCCAGTATCGCTCCGGACCCGATGTAGGCCAGAACCTGCGGTCGGCTCACAACATCTGAGACGCTGCCCCACAGTGCGTCACCTAAGCTCGGCGCCGATGTGTGCAATACCGACTGCAATACGATCCCCGACAACACAAACCATGCAGCGGCAATAATCGCCAACACGACCCCGAAATACGCGAGCCCTTCCGGATTGCGTGTCATCCCATACATTGACTCGTCGAACCCGGTCTTCTCGCCATTCGCCCGACGACGCGACAACTCGCAGAGCCCGGTCGTCATGATCGGTCCCACGAGCAGGTATCCAGAAATCGCCGCTGCCACCAGATAGGCATGGCTACTACCTAACATCAACAGAATCGCACCCAGCGCTGTAATCAGCGCCCCATGTCCAAGGCTCGCCGCCTTCATGTGCTTAACGTCATCCCACCCACGCTGCAACCACACCATCGCGCGCATTGCCGACACGCGCCGAATCTCGACGTGGAGAAAATGATGTCGACCCAAGATGATGGAATTGGCCATTGCGGTCTCCTTGCAGGTACTGCCTGCTGGTTGTCGACCTGGTAAGCCCCTATGCGCCGCTCGCCCGCGTGCTCGTGGCCCGTTGAGCCCGTTGGCGCGCTTCGCACCTGATCGTCGAATCCGGGACGGTTACCCCTCGGGGCGCAACCATCCCACCGCTGTCTCTGGGTAGTCCTACGGACCACCCACGCGCGGCTCGATTCAGCTCAGTCCTTCGACGGCGAGGACCCTGTCCAGGCTACGACCCCGGAACCCGGGCTCGACCGCGACGGCTGTGGCCAGCAGGTCGCGCATGCCCATCCTACGCTTAGTTCCTGTGGGACCGTACAGCGGCGCATTCAGCCGTATTGGTCGGCCGCGCACCTGCCCGAGGGGCTGTCTGGCGTGGCGGTCGCCGCACCCATAAGGTCGGGCGCACAGCGGGCGTGTGCCTTTGCGCCAAGCGGCCGATGGCGTATCGGCCACGCGGGTTCCGATCCGGGGCCAGCCGCACGTGAACTCCCGGCATATCTACGTCCGATCGGGGTTCCGCTGGGCCTTCTTGGGGCTCCGCGCGCCGGAATAGACAACCCCGCACCGCCGGGTAAACTGCGACCCCCTGCGCGCCCTCGTAGCTCAGTGGATAGAGCGACCGCCTCCTAAGCGGTAGGTCACAGGTTCAACTCCTGTCGAGGGCGCCATCTTCATTTTGACCAGCCGCCGCTCGAGGCGAATCCTTCCATCTTGTCGGAGCTTTAAAGCGAGTCCGAGGCCCTTTCTTCCCGGTGGCGCGTCAACTTCTCATTTCCAAGGAGCCGGTCGCGTCAGGACATATCCATCGGAGCGTGCCACATGAACGGGAAGTTGGGTTCCCCGTAGCTTGACTTCACCGATCGTGAAGTAGCCGCTCGCAGCCCGGCAGAGGGAAACTGAATTTCGGCCCGGCGGTTGCGCGACGATGATACGTTTATCCGTGAATCGGGACAGCACTTGACGCACAGGTGTCGTAAGGTCGCTGTCCGCGGAAATCAGCATCGCGGCGTCAAAGCGGTTCTCAAATGCATCCATGAGCAGTCGTACCGCGATATTCACGTCTGTCATTTTTTCCTCGTAATCCATCCACTGAGCGCCGCATACGCGGCACCGGCGTGGTTTGTCGAGGTAATGGCCAAAATGCATGGTAACGCTCGGGAGCGTTGACAGTGCTTCCAGGTAAGTATTCTGACGGCGTATGTCTTCGGTATTGTGCCCGTTGGCTCGAATACGAGAGGTGAAATAGTGAACGGCTTCGAGATGTTGGTCAGGTTTGAGCAGAGCCTGCGATAGTCGGACAAGGTCCAGCCAGTAGTACTTACGCCAGCCCTTACTGCGCAGGCCGAAGTAGAGGTTAAAGCCGTCGATGTAGGCAACGACACGGCTCATTGAGCCACTGCCTTCCATTTCTGGCGATCGGCCTTGACAACTTGGGTGCTCTTTCGGAGAATTTCGTCTGTTAACCCCGCTGGAGAGCGTATCTCCGGCCCGACGCCTCCCTCGCGGAGGCGTTTCTTTTTCTGCTCGGGTGAATTCACTTTGTCGCCTCTGTGGCGCTCACCGCATCGATACCCACGATCGCGATTTTGAACTTCATTCCAAACGCACATTCCATGACTACTCCGCTGCAACATCACGAGTCTCAGCGGTAGAGTTGTGTAGATCGGTCAAGGATCTCAACCGACAGGAGTCTGGGATGTGTCGACGACCTTTCCGGCTCAGGTTGGCTCCCCCTTGCGCCCAATGCGGCTCTCTAGTAATTTACCGACAGGTTAAATAACCAATCGGCTAAATATGCCCGACCCCCTCAGCGCCACCTTCGCCGCCCTGGCGGACCCCACGAGGCGTGCGATCCTCGCCAGGGTGTCGCTCGGCGAGACCTCCGTGGGCGAGCTCGCCGCGCCGTTCGACATGAGCCTGCCGGCGATCTCCAAACACCTGAAGGTACTCGAGCGGGCAGGGTTGATCGCCCGGGGCAGGGAGGCGCAGTGGCGTCCCTGCAAGCTGAAGGCCGAACGGTTGAAGGACGCCGCGGGCTGGTTCGACGAGTACCGTCACCACTGGGAGACCCAGTTGGATGCGCTCGAGGTTTACCTGGAAAAAAAGCACCGCAAAAAGAAAACACGCACCTGAGATACAAACACAATGGCACTCACACTCTATCTGCACCCCTTGTCCTCGTATTGCCACAAGCCCCTGATCGCGCTCTACGAGAATGCAATCGCCTTTACTGCGCATGTGGTCGACCTCGGCGACCCGCAAGCGCGCGATCGGTTCAAGAAAGTCTGGCCGCTGGCGAAGTTTCCAGTGCTTCGCGACGACAGCCGCAATCAAACCATTCCCGAATCAACCTGCATCATCGAATACGTCGGACGTCACTTTCCCGGACCGGTCAAACTGTTGCCGGATGATGAAGAAGCCGCGTCACAGGTGCGCGCAACGGATCGCTTCTACGATCTGCATGTGCACTATCACATGCAGAGAATCGTCGGCGACAAGCTCCGTCCCGCCGACGGTCACGACCCGATCGGTGTCAGTGAATCGAAGGAACGGCTGCACACGGCGCTGCAAGTCGCGGAAGGGGAAATGGCGACGCGGCGGTGGGCGTGCGGTGAATTGTTCTCGATGGCGGATTGTGCGGCGGCACCGCCGCTGTTTTTTATTGACAAGATGATGCCGCTGAAAGCTCACTTCCCGCATTTGAGCGCTTACCTCGGCCGCCTGAAGCAGCGCCCGTCCTATGCGCGCGTGCTCAGCGAAGCGGAACCCTACATGCAGTTTTTCCCGGGCTAACGATCATGGCCGACACGATTCACAATACATTCGTCATTGAGCGCGAGCTGCGTTTTGCACCGGCGGAGGTCTTCGCGGCCTGGTCGTCGAAGAAAGCCAAGGAAAGGTGGTTCGTAGGTCCCGCCGGTTGGAAGGCCCAGGTTCGCGAACTGGATTTCCGGGTCGGCGGCCACGAAACCCTGGTGGGCCGGCGTCCTGATGGTGGAACGAGCAAGTTCCACGCGCGCTTTCATGAAATCGTTCCTGACGAGCGCATCGTGTATGTCTACGACATGTACACCGGGGAAACACGGACTTCTGTTTCGCTGGTAACGATTGCGTTCGCACCGCGTAAAGGCGGGACACATCTCGCGATCACGGAGCAGGGCGTTTTTCTGGATGGTCACGATGACCCCGGCAGGCGCGAGCACGGGACGAACGTATTGATCGATCAGCTCGAGCGCTCACTGCAACGTCCGGAAGGCTGAGCTTCTAGCCCCCAAGCCTTGTAGCCTCAACGACATGCGGCTACGATCTTTGCATCACTCCCAAGAAGCGGCCGCAGAAGATCCATCGGCACCGAGCGCCGCTGGCGATTGAGTGCGGGGGACTATGGATCACATCTGGACGAATCTGAACGGACTGACGCAGTCCGCTATCGTCTTCATCACACTCATTGCCATCTTGTTCCACGTGCGTTGGAACCGGCGCAATACGGCGCTCGGTCCCACGTTCCTGACGACTCTCGGAATCTTCTTCTGCTTTATTGGCATAGCCTGGGGCCTGCTGAATTTCGACCCCACCGACGTCAAGCTCAGCATCCCGCGCCTGCTGGCAGGCATCCGCACCTCCTTCTGGGCCTCCGTGGCTGGCATCTTCTGGGCGCTCACGATCAAGGCCCGGCTCGCCATCTGGGGCGATGCCAAACTGCACGTCACGGCAACGAACCAGCAGGGCGCCACCCTCAACGATGTGGCGGAATACCTGGCCAAGCTCAACAGCGCCCTGGCCGGCTCCGAGGACTCGACCCTGCTCGGCCAGATCAAGCTGTTGCGCAGCGATTCCAACTACCGGCTGGATCGCCTGAATGCCACCTTCGAGGCGTACTCCGAGAAAATTGCCGAGGCCAATTCCCGGGCGCTGCTGCAGGCGCTGCAGTCCGTGGTGCACGACTTCAATGCCCAGGTGAACGATCAGTTCGGTGAGAACTTCAAACACCTGAATGCGGCGGTCGAGAAGCTGGTCACCTGGCAGGCACACTACGGCGAACAGTTGTCGACACTGATTGCGCAGGAGACCGAAATACGCCAGTCCATGACCGAAGCCGCGTCGCGCTTCACCGAGGTCGTGCGCCGGTCGCAGGAATTCACGGAGATTGTCCAGTCCCTGCGGCGCCTGCTGGTGGCGCTCAATACGGAAAAGGAGCAGTTGAATTTTTCGCTGTCCACACTGGGTGAATTGATCAATCACGCCGCCAAGGGCCTGCCGACCCTGGAGCAGAACATCACGGCCATGACCCGCCAGGTCGAGCAGGGCGTGCGGGCGAACCAGGATGCCATGACGGCTATTCTCAAAAACGCCGCACAGTCCATCCAGACTCACAACCAGCAGCTCACCTCTTTGTTGGCGGCGGCCATTGCCGATGCCAACAAGGACCTCACTGAATCCCTGGGACGCCGCGCCCGCGGCGGATAAGATGGAAGAAACCACCACCAGCGCGGTCGGCGAGGAAAGCCACTGGATTCCGCTCACCGACCTCATGACCGGCCTCATGGTCATTTTCCTGTTGATTGCGGTGTCGTACATGATGCAGGTGGAGGCGGATGCGGCACGCATCAAGAACGTCGCCATCGCCTACAGTGAAATCAAGGATGCCCTGTTCGAGGATCTCAACCGGGAATTCAGCGCCGATCTGCCCAAGTGGAAGGCGCAACTGCTGAAGACCGATCTCACTATCCGCTTCTCCGAGCCCGAGGTGCTGTTCGCGCCCGGCAGCAGCGAGCTCAAGCCCGAATTCCAGGCCATTCTGCAGGACTTCTTTCCGCGCTACGTGCGCATTCTGACTTCCAAGAAATACCGCGACTCCATCAGCGAAGTGCGCATCGAGGGTCACACCTCATCGGCCTGGAACGGCAGTACCTCCCCCGACCAGGCGTACTTTCTGAATATGGAATTGTCTCAGGCCCGCACGCGATCGACCTTGGCGTATGTCATGAGCCTGCCTGCGGACCGGGAGCAGCTTGCGTGGCTGCGCCGCTACGTAACCGCGAACGGGCTGTCCTCATCCCGCCTGATTGTTGACAGCAAGGGCGAGGAGGATGTCGCCCGTTCACGCCGCGTTGAGTTCAGAGTTCGCACGGACGCCGAGACCCGCCTCGCCAATATCCTCGAAGTCACCAAATAACACTGACTCCAGCCATGGATCTCACTCACCCATAGGGATGCAGGCCCGCACTATTTCGCTGTCACCGCGGTCAATGCGGATGCAGTGGAGAGTGCGCCGACGGCGGTATCAGTGACGAGCTTTGAGCGCTAGCGGCCCTTGAAAATACTCTTGGGCAGGCGCACATGGACGCCCAGGTTGGGCTTGTCCACGAGCTGAGTGACCGCCACATTGCCGGCGACACTGACAAGCCGATAGGCCTGGTGGCGGCTCAGCTTTTTCTGCGCCACCAGAAAGTCGATCATTTCCTGGATCGCGCCTTGGGTTGCCACGGCCAGGTCGGGATCCGTGGCCATGCTGATGTAGTCCGTGGGCGTTTCAGCCCTTGGCCAGGTGAGCTTCATATCCTTGCGAACGGTCAGTTGCAGGCGCCCGCGCAACGAGGTCTCAATGGCGGTCTGGTCGACCTCGCCGTCGCCCTGGGCTGCGTGGCCATCGCCGATTTCAAACAGCGCACCCGGGGCAAACACCGGGATGTACAAAGTGCTGCCGGCGGTGAGCTCGCGATTGTCGAGATTGCCCGCGTGGCGGCCGGGGGGATTGCTGCTGACCCGTCCGGATTCGGGTGGGGGTGCCACTCCCATGCTGCCGAAGAAAGGATGCAGGGGAATTACGATGCCCGGCAGAAATTCAGCACTCATGTGGGTGCGGTCCAGGGTCAGGATCTTGAACGGCGCGTCGGCCTCGCAGTTCTGCGGCAGGTAACCCTTGCAGCCGTTGTAGCCATAGTCCAGGGGCAAGGAGATCGACAGGATCTTCACCTCGAGGACATCGCCGGGCTGCGCACCTTCGACATACACGGGGCCGGTCAGGATGTGTCCGCCGGGACCTTTGCGCTCGCCCGTGACCTGCGCCTCTATATCCTTCAGGGATTGTTGAATCTTGTTGTCGGGGACACCGGCTTTCGCCAATCCGGTTGGAGAGTTGGTGAGCAAAGTGTCGACATCGATGATATCGCCCGAGGGAATGCGCAGGACGGGCGCGGCAGCCGCCCAGTAGTAACCGACCGCAACGGTCGATGGGGTCGCTTCCAAACGGTGCACCGCCGCGGCGGCCACCAGTGCCAAGACTGTAATGCTCATCCTTGCTCCAGTGCGATAGTCAACGCATTCCGGACCAACGCGTCCGGGCGCAGATAGTCACGATAGTAGGCGGCGTTACTTTGCATCAGCCGCTGTCGGAGCGCCACATCTTCAATCAGGCGGACCGCACCGTTGAGGCACTCCTCGGGCGAGGTGAACTCGATGTAGTTCCTGCCTGGAGCAAACGTTCCCGGAACGTCGTACACCAGGCGCTCGGACAGGATGGCCTTGGAGAAGGCAACATACTCGGCCAGTTTCCAACCGGTGGAACCGTGCAGGCCCGTGGTTGCGACGCAAATGGGAAACGAGCCCAACGTACGCAGGTACTGGGCCTGCGAGGTGGATTCGTGCGCAACCACCAGGTCCGGATACTGTTCCGTGGCAAAGCGGCTCGGGCTGAAACCGCCCGTGAACCGGGGCCCGAGCGCGTCCTTCAACAACCTAATACAGCGCGCACGGGTTTCGTTGATGAAGATGCGGTCGTCGATCTTTTCCTGGTTCCGCGCCGGATCGTCGTAGGGATCGTAAGCGGCGACCAGAAACAGTACGTTAGGATCGGCGCGCAGGTTCGGGGCCGCTTGCATCATCCGCAGCCGCGGATGGAATCCAAACCGGTTGTTGATATCGAGGGCTTGCTTGAACCCGCCCAGCGTCGCCCGCGACAGGCCCGTCAGGGACAGTGCACGCCGGGCCGCGAAGAGGTCAACCACATCCGGCAGCACCCGATAGTTCAGGCCGAGGGGCAGGACCCTGGCGCGCTGTTCGGGCGGCAGCGAGTTGACGACAGTCGGCAGCCAGGAGCGCTTGAAGTAGAGGTGACAGCGGTCCAGCTCACTCAGTGCCAGCTCTTCGGCGTCGTGCGTATCGAAGTGGAGCCGAAGCTTGCCGCCGACGAGGACATCCAGGTGTGCGTGCCCGGCATCGCGCAGGTGTGGAGCATCGCTTGCGTAGACGACGGGGGAGCGGCGCCGCTCCTGCGAGAGATGCAGGAATCCGCTTCGATGCAACAGTCGGAAGCCGGTGTAGAGCTGCTGAATATGGGGGCTCGCCGACTGGTAAAACAGCCGGCACGCGATCGCTGACAATACGGACTCCCGTGATCTACTGCCCAGTTGAGGTCATCTGCGCGCGTATGTGAGCGCAATCCGCTCTATACTGCCGGCCCCGGGGACCGCATACCGATTATGTCGTGATGGGGATTCATTAAAATAAACCCATGGAACTGACTGCAGCGAGTACATCGGGATCCCAGTCGAAACATCTCGTCTTTACCTCGGCCGGCAACCGTTCAAACCTGCGGAACTGGCTGCAAGGGCGGCGCGATTTCGATTTGTGGACAGTGTACTACGGCGATCGCGCCGGAATGTTCCAGGACGTGTCGGATCTTTACCTGCCCCGCAAGGGGGCGAAGTTTCAGAACCTGCATTACTGCTATGGGCAGTGGCCTGAGCGGTTCGCCCGCTATGAGGCCGTGATGGTGATGGATGATGACATTGTGATCGATGCCGCGGGCATTACGCGCCTGTTCGAAATCCGTCGCGAGCGCGACTTGTGGGCGCTGCAGCCGGCCTTCCGCCTGTCGGGGAAGGTCAGTTGGCCGATCACCGCCGTGCACCCCACGGCCAAGCTCAGGTATACCAATTTTGTGGAAATGGCCTGCCCCCTGTTCCGGCGCGACAAGCTCGACGCCTTCATGCGTGTCTACGACCCGGAGCTGGTCGGCTACGGGACGGACTGGTGGTTCCTGCATACCCTGGGTGCTGACCTGGACAAGCGCGTTGCGGTTGTTGATGAAGTCACCTGTGTGAACCCCTACGACAAGAACAAAGGCAAGGGCGGCCGCGAAATCGACACAGTCCAGACTCACCAGATGCGTAAGGAAGTCTGGGACCGGATGAAGACCCTTTACGCACTCAACGAGCAGGGCCGGGTGCAGCTCGAGTTCGGGCGGATCAAGAAATCGCCCCTGGGTGCGCTCTCGGGCCTGCTGAGCAACTTTCCCGCCTGGGCGTACCTCAGCGCCAAGACCCTGGCGCGGCGCATGGGTCTGCGCGGACGAAGCTGATTCAAATGGACGCACCTATTTATACCGGCGGCCGGGCGCGCCGCTCTCTGATCGATACTGTCGCCTTTCGCCTGGTCTCGCAGATCACGACCCCGCTCGCCCTGGTTGTCCAGGTTCGCGGCATGACCGAGAAGGACTTCGGTGTCTACAGCCTGTTGTATACATTCATTCCCGTCATCGGCACGCTGCTGTCGCTCGGTCTCGAGCAGGTCATGCAGCGCTACCAGCCGGAATATCTGCGTGCCGGCAACAAGAAGGGCGCCGCCTGGCTGATGCGTTGGATCGCCCTGGGGCGGCTGTCGACCAACATACTGCTGGTCTGTGTCGTGCTGTTAGGTTGGAACCTGGTCGCGCCGTTGTTCAAGCTCACGCCGTACCGCGGTACCTTCGCGTTGTTTTCCCTGTTGATCCTGATCCAGTTCCAGTCGCGCATCCTGCAGCTCGCGCTCGCGTCCCACATGATGCATCGCTACAGCGTCGGCTCGACAACCGTGCTGTCCGTCGTAAAGCTGATCACCTATGGGGCGTTGTATCTGACTCACCGCTTTACCATTGAGGCGGCGATCCTCTCGGATATGCTCTCGTACGCCTTCGCCTACGTGATGCTGCGCTATATCTACAACAAGCGCTGCCTGATTCCCGAGGCCCGCGGCCACTACGTGCCGACGCCGGACGAGCGCAAGCGCCTGTTCAAATATGGCCTGTACAACAATTTCAATGACGCCGGCGTCTTCCTGCTGTATTCGACGGTCGACAATTTCTTCATTGCCGCCTACCTGGATACCGTTTCCGTCGGTATCTATTCGTTCTACAGCCGCCTGCGCCAGATGGTGGTGAACTTCCTGCCGGCCAAGCAGTTCGAGAACATCATCCAGCCCATGTTCTATGCCATCCCGCCGGACCAGGCGGACCGCAATGTGCCGCGCTATTTCTCGTTCCTGATGAACATGAACTTCCTGATGATGTGGCCGGCGCTGGCCTTTGAAGCGGCCTATCACCACGAGATTGTGCAACTCATCTTTCACGGCAAGTTCATGGAAAGATCCTGGCTGCTGCCCGTGGTGATGGCGTTCGCCACCTTGAACGTCATAGCCGATCCGGTCTCGCTCGTGGCGCAATACGAAGAAAAAGCGCATGTCCTGCTGCTGAGCAAGCTGTTTGCCGCCTATAACGTGCTCGCCATGTTCCTGCTGGTGCCCCTGTTGGGAATCTACGGGGCGGCCATCGCCGCCGGTACCGCGCAGACGGCGAAGAACCTGTTTGTGTGGTGGTACGTACGCGACCGCGCCAGGTGGACCAATGCCCGCGCATCGATCCTGTCCAGTGTCGGCATCTGGGGTGGCGCCGTGGGACTGTGTTACTTGTTGAAAACGTTCGTGCCGGTATCCGCGTTGCTTCAGGTCGCCATGGGGTTGGTGGTGTTCGTGCCGGCGGCATTGCTCTACATACGTAGTCCCGCGCTGTCCACATCGGATCGCGAGATTCTGAAGATGGTCACGCCCGGCAAGGCCACGGGTCTCATGAAACGCGTCGGCTTTCTACCGGCGTAGCAAGAAGCGGGTGGTGCCGCTGGTGCCACTTTTGGAGAATCATCCCGACCATTAGCCTCAAATCGGGATGAAGCGTTACGCTTGCGTGCGTCATGAGATCCAACACCGCTGCGATTTTTCTACTGCTGTGTGCAGGTGTCGCGAACGGCACTCCAACGCCCGACAACTCGGGGCCCAGCGATATGCCTGAGGGCCGCCAGTCACGCGACGATGCTTGGTGGACCGGGCCGCTGCTGGCGGCCTCGCCTGGCTCGCTCACACCCGGGCACTTTCTCATCGAGCCGTATGTGTTCGATGCGATACCGCAGGGTCACTACGATAATGCGGGCAATCGCCAGCCGGTGTCGCATGCGAACTCGTTCGGCTCGCAGAGCTATCTTCTCTACGGCCTGACCGACAGGGTCGGCGTGGGGTTGATTCCGCGTTTTGGTTTCAACGCCGTGGGTGTTGGCCGCGACAGCTCGAAAATCGGCATTGGCGATCTGAGCGTGCAGGCCCAGTACGGTCTCACCCGCTTCGAAGAGGGAAGCTGGGTACCGACCACCGCCATTGTGTTGCAGGAAACCCTGCCCACCGGCAAATACGATCAGCTCGGCGACCTGCCGGCCGATGGTCACGGTCAGGGCACTTACTCCACCAACGTGGCGTTGTATTCCCAGTATTTCTTCTGGATGCCCAACGGCCGCATCCTGCGCACCCGGTTTGATGTGTCCTACGCCATTTCCGGTTCAGCGGGCGTGCGTGACGTCAGCGTGTATGGAACGAGCGAAGGCTTTCGGGGCAGGGCGCGCCCGGGCAATGTGGCGGTGGCGAATGCCGCGGCGGAATATAGCCTGACGCGCAACTGGGTGTTGGCCATGGATGTTGTCTATGAGCGTGACGGCAGCACCCATATCTACGGCTCGGGGCTCAACGTCGATACGGGTCCGGGTCACACGTGGAGCCTGGCACCCGCCATTGAATATAACTTCAACAGCCGCGTCGGCGTGATTGCCGGTGCCAAGCTCACGACCTCCGGTAGGAACGCAACGGCCGTGGTGATCCCGGTTGCGGCCGTCAACATTGTGATTTGAGGGCGGCTTACTTAATCACTGCCAAGTCCAGGATGTGAGGCGCATCACGCGGGTTTTCTGTCGGGCGAGCGCGGCGCAGCTACAATGGTGCGTGAGGGGAAGGTCCCATCGAGGGAATCAATCAATCCGTATGGATGCGCACAGAATGAAGCCAGAAATGGCTGATGTAGCCGAAGTGTCAGAACAATTAGATATGTCACATGCGCCCGCGGCGATTGCGGTGTCGAGTCGATCCGAGCGGCGCAGCTCCGCCGACCGCCGCAAACGGACTGTGTATTCGCTTTTCTACGGTAGCTTCAATCCGCGCCGGCGCATTCCTCGTCGAACGGACGCTCGATCGCTGCGCGATCTCGACTGGCATCATCCGATTTGGCTGGCTGTGGCCGTGTCCATCGTCGTGCTGTCGTGCGTGGATGCTGCATTGACACTGAGCCTGATGGAGCACGGCGCTTATGAAGTGAATCCGGTGATGGCTCCGATCGTCGGCGGCTCGGCCCTGATTTTCACGCTGATCAAAGTAGGAATGACGGCAGGTGGCGTCGTGCTGCTCACGCTGGCTGCGCGCTTGCGCGCGTTTGGGCGAATACCGGTCAGCTTTCTGCTGTTCGCGGTTCTCATAGGGTACGGAACATTGATTGTTTACGAGGTGAAGCTTCTGGAGGAGACGCTGCTCACGTTCTGACGTCTCTCAAATGGGGTGGAATGCGCCCCGGCCGGCCACCTTCGTTTCATCCGGCGACGCATTCCGTTAAACTAGCGACTTACGGCTACTTTTCCCCGCATGCTCGAACCCACACCCCTCTACGGCGGTAACGCCGATTTTCTCGAAGGCCTTTACGAACAATATCTCCGTGATCCGGCAAGCGTAGACGCACGCTGGCGCGGCTATTTTGAGCGGATGGCCCCTCCCGCGCCCGGTGAACGGCCGCATGGCCAGATTCAGTCGGAGATCGCCGCAAGGGCCCGCCTACCGAAGGGCCTGGTGCCCGCCGGGGCTGCGTCGCCTGCAAGCGGGCCCGACAACGCAGCCAAGCAGGCAGCCGTGTCGCGCCTCATCCAGATCTGGACGAACCGTGGCCACTTGGTGGCCAAGGTCGATCCGCTGGGCTTGACGGTCCGCCCCCGGCCCCGAGTGCTGGAGCTCGGGTACTTCGGGCTGTCTGAAGCCGACCTGGAGACCGAGTTTTTCACCGGCAGCCGCAATGGTGCTGTGCCGAAACGGGAAAAGTTGCGCGACATCCTCGCCCAACTCGAGTTCATTTACGCGGGAACGATCGGCGCGGAGTTCGCGCACGTGTCCGATTCGGACGAACGCCTTTGGCTGCAGGATCAGTTCCAGGCCGGGCGCCTGGCGGGCCAGTTCACGACCGACGAGCGTCGCAATATCCTCTGGCAGCTCACGGCCGCCGAGGGCCTCGAACGTTACCTGCACACGAAATACGTAGGACAGAAACGGTTCTCTCTGGAAGGTGGCGACTCGTTCGTCGCACTCATGGACGACCTCATCCAGAGCGCCGGCGCGGCTGGAGTCGAGGAAGCGGTTATTGGCATGGCCCACCGCGGCCGGCTGAATGTCCTCGTCAATCTCCTGGGCAAGTCACCCTCTGTGCTGTTCTCCGAGTTCGAGGGCGTCTACGACCTCAAGAAACTCAAGGGCTCGGGCGACGTGAAGTACCACAAGGGCTTCTCTGCCGACCTGAAGACGGCGAGCGGCAACGTGCACACGGTTCTCGCGTTCAACCCCTCGCATCTCGAGGTGGTCAATCCGGTAGTGGAAGGTTCAGTTCGCGCCCGCCAGGAACGGCGCGGCGATGAGAAGGGCCAGCGCGTCCTGCCGATCGTCGTTCACGGTGATTCGGCATTCGCCGGACAGGGCGTGGTCATGGAGACCATGCAGTTGTCCCAGGCCCGGGGTTACTACACGGGCGGTACCATTCACCTGGTCATCAACAACCAGGTTGGCTTTACCACATCGAACCCAAGCGACACGCGCTCGACCATCTATTCGAGCGATGTGGCGAAGATGCTCGAAGCACCGATCTTCCACGTCAATGCGGACGATCCGGAAGCCGTGGTGTTTGTTTCGCGCCTCGCGCTCAAGTACCGCATGAAGTTCCGCAAGGACGTGGTCATCGATCTGGTTTGCTACCGGCGTCATGGTCACAACGAGGCTGACGAACCGGCAGCAACGCAGCCGGTCATGTACCGGGTCATTCGCCAGCATGCGACAGCTCGCAAGCTCTATGCAGACAAGCTGATTGCGGAAGGCGTCATTACCGAAGCGGATGCCACCGGCATGATGGAGCAGTATCGGACAGGCTTGGATGAGGGCCGTCCGCAAGCGCGCGCTTCGCTCGGCTTGATCGGGAACAAGTACACGGTCGATTGGACGCCGTACGCTCAAATCGACTGGACGGAGCGTGTGCAATCCGGTGTGGAACTTCGCCGGTTGCATTCACTGGGTGATCGCGTCACCACCATTCCGGAAGGCTTCAGCCTGCATCCCCGCGTTGCGCAGATGCTGCTGAACCGAAAGAAGATGTACGCCGGTGAGATGCCGCTCGACTGGGGCTCCGCTGAGACGCTGGCCTACGCGGCGCTCATTGAAGACGGCTTCTCGGTCCGCATCTCGGGTCAGGACAGCGGCCGTGGCACTTTCTTCCATCGGCATGCTGTTCTGCACGAGCAGAACAGTGATGAGACCTACACACCTTTGCAACACATTGCCGATCACCAGCCGCGTGTGCAGGTGATCGATTCAGTGCTGTCGGAAGAGGCTGTGATGGGATTTGAGTACGGCTATTCCACAACCGAGCCGAATGCGCTCGTTGTGTGGGAAGGTCAGTACGGCGATTTCGCCAATGGTGCACAGGTCATCATCGACCAGTTCATCAGCTCCGGCGAGGCGAAATGGGAGCGCTTCTGCGGCCTTGCGCTGTTCCTGCCTCACGGTTACGAGGGCGCGGGTCCCGAACACTCATCCGCACGCCTGGAGCGATTCCTGCAGTTGTGCGCTGAGTTCAACATGCAGGTGTGCGTGCCATCCACGCCGGCGCAGATGTTTCACATGCTGCGTCGGCAGATGTTGCAGGCATTCCGCAAGCCACTCATTGTAATGACACCGAAGAGCCTGTTGCGGCACGAGATGTCTGTGTCCTCGATGGAGGATCTCACCCGCGGAAGCTTTGCGCGCGTCATCGACGAAACAGACGACCTCGCGCCGGCCCAGATCCGGCGCCTGGTGTTCTGCAGCGGCAAGGTCTACTTCGACCTGCTGAAGGCACGTCGCAAGGATGGCATCCGCGATGTGGCGTTGGTGCGCATCGAGCAGTTGTATCCTTTCCCAACCGACGAATACGAGGCCATTCTGAATCGCTACAGCAACGCGCGAGAGGTTGTGTGGTGTCAGGAGGAGCCGCAAAACCAGGGTGCTTGGTACCAGATTCGCCATCGCCTGCAGGAGCCACTGGGTGCGCGCCGCACGGTGTTGTACGCGGGCCGTGCTCCGGCGGCGGCACCTGCCACGGGTATTGCGAAGATTCATGAAGCCCAGCAGAACGCGCTGATTGACGCGGCTTTGCGGGCAACGACGACCGAGGATTCCGCTCGGGAAACCACGCGCCTCACGGGCAACGCGCCGGTGCAGGCGGCGACACCAACACCGGCTCCGGCGGTGGCTGCTGCGGGCCAACCGGCGCCTGTGATGCGAAAGAGCTCTAAATAATGACAACTGAAATACGAGTGCCACAGCTCCCTGAGTCTGTGGCGGATGCCACGTTGGTTGCCTGGCACAAACAGCCGGGCGACCGCGTGAGTCGCGATGAGAACCTCGCCGATCTCGAGACCGACAAGGTGGTCCTCGAGGTGCCGGCGCCCATGAACGGCGTGATCAAGGAGATCCGCATTCAAAGTGGCACGACCGTCACCAGCGGCCAG
This sequence comes from Pseudomonadota bacterium, assembly GCA_018241505.1. Classification (GTDB taxonomy): domain Bacteria; phylum Pseudomonadota; class Gammaproteobacteria; order Steroidobacterales; family Steroidobacteraceae; genus 13-2-20CM-66-19. The sequence continues at coordinate 132,091 of JAFEDS010000005.1, forward strand.
GTGTTGGCCGTCATTGACGAGGCGGCCGCGGGCTCTGCGGCCAAGCCGGCTGCCGCTGCCGCTGCCGCGAAGGCCGCTCCGGCGGCCACCGCCAGCGAGGATAAGGATTCCGGCAAGCTGAGCCCGTCGGTGCGGCGGCTCGTGGAAGAGAACAAGCTCGACCCGGCGGCCATTCCCGGTTCGGGCAAGGATGGCCGGCTGACGAAGTCGGATGTGGTTGGGTTCCTGGGCAAGCAACCCAATGGCGGCTCGACGGGAGGCGGTGCATCGGCTGGCAGTGCGGCGGGCAGCGGTGCGTCTGGCGCCCCAGCGTTCACCAGTGGCACGTCAGCGGCGGCTCAGGGCGGCGGCGCCCCAGCGGCCCGTGCTCCAAGCCCCGGCGCGCGCCCAGCAGCTCCCGGCGCTCGCAGCGAACAACGCGTCCCCATGACTCGCCTGCGTCAACGCATCGCACAGCGGCTCATTGACGCGCAGTCCACACAAGCGCTTCTGACTTCATTCAATGAGGTCGATCTGACCGCAGTACAAGAGCTCCGTACGCGTCACAAGGATCGCTTCGAAAAGGAACATGGCGTGAAGCTCGGCTTCATGTCGTTCTTCGTGAAGGCATCGATTGAAGCCCTCAAGAAATTCCCGGTCATCAACGCCTCGGTGGATGGCACCGACATCCTCTATCACGAGTATTACGACATCGGTGTCGCCGTCTCCACGGATCGCGGCTTGATGGTGCCGATTGTGCGTGACGCGGATGCCAAGAGCTTTGCGGATATTGAAAAAGAAATTGCGCAGTACGCCAAGAAGGCCCGCGAAGGCACCATTGCCATCGAGGATCTCACTGGCGGCACTTTCACCATCACCAATGGCGGCGTATTCGGCTCGCTGCTGTCAACGCCTATTGTAAATGCGCCACAAAGCGCCATTCTGGGTATGCACAAGACCCAGGAAAGACCCATGGTAGTGAACGGCCAGATTGCGATCCGTCCCATGATGTACCTGGCGGTCACCTATGACCACCGCATCATTGACGGCCGCGAAGCGGTGCAGTTCCTCGTGGCGATCAAAGAAGGCCTGGAAGACCCAGGTCGGATGTTGCTCGGAATATAGGACTACTCATGGCTGACTCATTCGACGTCGTCGTCATCGGCGGCGGCCCGGCTGGCTATCCGGCTGCAATTCGGGCTGCTCAGAACAAACTCAGTGTTGCCTGCATCGACGAGTGGAAAAACCTCGACGGTACCCTGGCATTCGGCGGCACGTGTTTGAACGCCGGTTGTATTCCATCGAAGGCATTGTTGGAATCATCCGAGCTGCTGCACCGGGCGCAGCACGAATTTGCTGCCCACGGGATCAAGGCGGCGGGCGTGTCCGTCGACGTTGCCCAGATGCAGAAGCGCAAGGCCGGCATCGTCAAGACCATGACCCAGGGCATTCTGGCGCTGTTCAAAGCGGCCGGGGTGACTGCGCTGCAAGGGCACGGGAAGCTGCTGCCCGGGCGGAAAGTCGAGTTTACGGCGGCGGACGGTACGCGCCGGGAATTGACGGCCAAGAATGTGATTCTCGCCAGCGGCTCGACGCCGATGGAGCTGAAGTCGGCGCCGTTCGATGGCAAGCGCATCATTGATTCGTGGGGCGCTCTCGAGATCGATGCCGTGCCGAAGAAGCTCGGTGTCATCGGGGGCGGTGTGATCGGTCTCGAGTTGGGAAGTGTCTGGCGCCGGTTGGGTGCCGAAGTGGTGGTGCTCGAAGCACTGCCGGACTTTCTGGCGGTGGCCGATCAACAGCTTGCAAAAGAAGCCCTGCGTCATTTCAAGAAGCAGGGGCTGGATGTGCGTCTGGGTGCCAAGGTCACCGGCGCGAAAGTCTCCGGCGACAGCGTCCAGGTCACCTACACCGATGCCAAGGGTGAACAGTCCTTGACGGTCGACAAGCTCGTTGTGTCCATCGGCCGCCGTCCGTTCACCAAGGATCTGTTGGCCGACGGGACCGGTGTGCAGCTCGATGAGCGCGGCTTCATCAAGGTCGATGACGACTGCCGCACGAATGCCGAAGGCATCTGGGCGGTGGGCGATGCAGTCCGCGGTCCGATGTTGGCCCATAAGGGCAAGGAAGAGGGCGTGTCGGTTGCCGATCGGATTGCCGGCAAGTACGCCCACGTGAACTACAAGACCGTGCCGTCGGTGATCTACACCGCTCCGGAAATAGCCTGGGTGGGTTTGACCGAAGAGCAGGTCAAGGCCAGTGGCCGCGCCTACAAGGTCGGGATGTTTCCGTTCCTGGCGAGCGGCCGTGCGCGGGCGATGGAACAGGCGCAGGGCTTTGCCAAGCTCATTGCCGCGCAGGACGACGATGAGATCCTCGGCGTGCACGTCATCGGCCCGATGGCCGGCGAGTTGATTGCCGAGGCGGTGTTGGCAATGGAGTATTCAGCCAGCAGCGAAGACCTGCAGCGCACGATTCACGCGCATCCGACGTTGTCGGAGGCCATCCATGAAGCCGCCCTGGCGGCGGATAAGCGCGCGATCGATTCAATCAACAAGTAGTGCTCGTTACTTGGGCGCCGGCTTCTTCGGCGCCGGTGCGCTGTGCATGATCGGCGCCTGAATCGGATCTCCGAACACCCGGCGTTTGGTCGGGTGTGGCGCGAATGAGCTTGCCTTGTGCGGCGTGCCTACCGGCTGATGGCTCTTCGAGATGACTTTGGCGGGTTTCTTGGGGCCAGCCGGGTTCTGCGCGAAAGCGCCACCCGCGGCAAACAACATCAGCGTAGCCACTACTATTGATCTCAGCATAACGACCTCTTAGTTGCCGGAAGCCAGCGCTCCCAACTGACGCCGGCCCTCCTTCCACACATCGAACGGGCGAGCATCCTGATCGCCTTCCAACTGCAGGCGCACGTGCTGCGCTGAAGCAATGAAGCGCAAGGTATCGCGATCGGTCTTGTAGATCCGCGGCGGCCCGCGGAAATGCAGCGGGCGCAGCAGGGGTGTTGCCAGCCCCACCTCGTGCAAACTCCGGCCATCGCGCTGCAACCTGATAGCACGCTCATCCGCCAGAAACACCAGTGTCTCTCCCGGATGCGCACCGGCACCGAGCCGCGCATCCACCGTCGACCAGATGTAGACGAGCAGTATGTACTCGTAACGGCCTTGCCGGTTGACGCTCGTTGCTACCACATTAACGTACTGGCGCGAGTTTGCGGCAACGTCCTGGTGAGCGCGGGCGAAGATCATCGGCGCGGTCACGCTGCTGACCATAGCGGCGGTAACCGGATCGAGGTGCTCGTCCGGATGCCGGGGAGGCCGCGCCTTGCACGACAGCAGGCTGAGCGAAACGAGGATGAGTATGAGGTTTCGCATGTCAGAAGTTGATTCGATAGCCGATGCTGACGAACAGCCGGGTCGTATTGCCGATCTCGAGGCCCGCAGGGTTTTTACCAAACTCCGCGCCGCCTTCAATCTCCAGCACGTGACCGTGCCTTTGATAGTCCACATGCGCATACGGGGCATAGAAGATTGACGTATAGCCCGCATCGGTGACTCTACGCTGAAACAGCAGCCGCGGGCCCGCCCGCCAGGCCCCAAATACCGGGTAGCGGGAGATGAGCTGCCAGCCGAGTACATCATAGGTCGGGGTGGTGTCATATCGGACCACGACCTGGTTGAAATCATTCGGCCGCAGCAGGCTCGAGCCCAAGAGCTGTACCTGGTAGGAGATGTCGTTGCCCTGGGTGCCTGTAAACTGCTCCACGCCTCCGGAAGCGGGCGCGTCCGACAGTTTCGTATAGAACACGTCGAAGATTGTTTGGAAGCGCTCACCCAATTGCTTGATAGCAGACAGCGAGTAGGTGGACAGGACCGGGGTGCGGTCTTTGGCGAGGTCGAAAATCTGTTGTTCGCTGAATACTTTCTGCAACTGCGACAGCGTGCTGGACGCCTGGCCGATGAGGGCGTTTGCCGCGGTGATGAGCGGCGCATTGCGATGCTCGAGGTCCATGGTGAGCTGCCAGCGGGCCGGCAGTTGCACAGTTCCCAGCAGCACCAGCGCATTCAGGGACTGGAAGCGAGTGTCGTAGTCCACGTAACTGACGACCGACACAGCGGGGCGCGCATATTGAACCTGGGCGCCCACTGCCTGCCGGTCTTTCAACCCGTCATTTTTTTGTTGAGTCACGTAGAGGCTCGTGTCCCAATGCGACAGCGCGGGCGCAAAATCGACGGCCAGTGTTTCGAAGCGGCGATCCGTCTCGATGCCGTCTCCTGAGTTGTCCACAGGCATTCCGACGGTGGCGCGTACGGTCCATGATGGCGCGAAGCGGTAGGATACCCGGGCCCCGTCAAAGACACCGAAATTGCCGTCATTGATAGTCGTCTGACGGCCTATGCGACCGCGCAGGTCCCAGAGCTTGTCATTCACGTCCAGGAACGCTGTTGTAATCCGTACCCGGTCTGTCGCGCCCTCGATATCCCGCGGCAGAAAGTTCTTGGCGTAGCCGAAGTTGGTCCGGAATCCGGTGGTGAAGCGCTCGCCATCCTTGTGGGCATACAGGTCGGCGTCGGTGAAAATTGCATTCTCCACCACTGTGGCAAACAGCGGCCCATTCAGGTCGGTTCCATAGCTGTCCCGGCGGAATAGCTGCGAGGCACCGCCGGACAATTTCCAACCGTGGTCCGCGTCCTGTGTGTTGTCGAGCGCTCCGGTGCGACCGGCCACCGAAGCGGCCCGAAGGATACGCAGTCGGGTTCTGATACGGTCGGCAGCAGGGCCCTCAGGGTAGCGGCGCAGGTACTCCTCGTACTCGGCTTTCGCCTGGGTTACTTCTCCTGAGCGCTCGCGAGCCAGCCCCAGCACCTCCTGTACGTCCGCGCGCTGCGGAAACTCCGGTTGCCGTTGCAGCTTGGTCAGAATCTGCACCGCTTGTGGATAGTCCCGGGCACGCATGGCCGCGTGCGCCTGGTCCAACAGGCTCTTTAGTTGAGCCGCGTCCATGGGAGGATCCATGCCGATGTGTTCAACGGGGGGCAGAGGGGGTTCCGCGACGGCGGCGTTGGGATCGTTGGTGATGGAGTCATCGCCTACCGCAAGCCACGCTCGTGGGTAGTCCTTCGTTGCGCTCCGGAGTACGCTCTCCGCAACGGGACGTTGATCGAAGGGGCCGACTCTCAGGCGGTACCATTTTTCGCCGCCGGTCTCCACTTCTGACACAAACGCCTTTGTCTGGAGACGACTGCCGGCCTGTTCGACTGCCGCTGCATCGAACGGCTGACGCTGCGATTCGAGGTTGATTGCATAGTTGCTGGCAGTGTCGCCTCGCTCGGTGACGAGTACGCGGGACTTTCCTTCCTTCGCGCGCAGCAGGCGGATTCGCATGCCCGAGGCGCTGGCTCCTTGCGCAAGGACAAAGGATTCCGGCTTCGCCCAAGTGAGGGTCAGAGTAACTTCGGCGCCGAGCGAGGACTCCAGGCGCGCGGAGGTGAGAATTCCCCGGGGGCCGGAAATAGGCGGGATCTCCGTGGTGATTCCCCCACCGGCAGCCAATGCACCCGCGGCACCACAGTCCCGGTCAACACGCAATCGCAGCCTGACCTCAGGTCCCTCGCTGGCCGGGGTATGGCCGGCATAATGCAGTGAGCAGTTGAATTGAAGCGTGATATCAACCTGCGACTCACGCTCGTCGATGTCGATGACATCAATCAGTTGTGACGGGCCCTGAGACTGCAGTTGCTGTTGTCCCATGCCACGCACCTGCGCTGCTCCCGGGTCGGGCGCCAGTGCAACGACCACGGCTGCAGCGAGCGCTGCTGCCTGGACTAGCCGCCGAGGCGCCTTAATGGAACGCACCGTCGGTCACCCTGTGATGGCCGGCCGGCCGCGTTTTGGCAATGGTCGTCAACTTGGCATCGGTGTAGATGTGGCAGGCACCGGCGCAATTCTGCAACTCGCTGAGGTTGTAGGTCATGCCCTCGACGGTCTTGGTATGCGCCTCGGGTTTGAAGGCGTTGGCATGGCAACCCCCACATCCAGGCCGATAGGCGGCGAACTGCCACGTGGCCTTGTCAGTGTTGGTGTTGTGGCACGAAGTGCAGCCCGGGGCGCCTTTGTGCTCGCCCGGGAATTCTGCCGATCTATGCGAGAACGTAACCGTCGACCAGCTCGGGTAGTGATGACATGTCGAGCAGTCGAGTGAGGTGGTCATGTGATCGGCGACTTTGCCGGTTGCCGCACCCCCGTTGTGGCACGTCAGGCAGTTGGCCACGAGACCTGTGTGGTCGAAGCGGGCAGGGCTCCACGAAAGGGTGCCATGGCATGCGCCGCAGTCCTGCGTTGTTGGCACGTGATTACGAGGTACGCTCGCTGCGCGGACACCGGAGTGACAGGTGCGGCAGGAGCTACCCACTCCATTGATTCCTGCCTTCGCCACCATGTTGATGCCCGAGTGCTCGAACCGGGCCGGCGTAAAGGCGTTCGTCGTATGGCACGCATCGCAGTTGTTGTCACTCTGGATGTGGCCCGGGTTCTTGCCCATGGCCTTGGCGCCGTTGTGACAACTGAAGCAGGTACCTCGTACCTGCAGATGATCCATATGTACGATAGGCAAGAAGTTATATTGGGTGTGGCACGCCTCGCAGTTGTCCTGCGTCAGGATGTGGGTCACGGGACGGGGAGTCGAGCTCACTCGTGACCCGGGTGTATGGCAGCCAACGCATGTCCTGGGCGTCCCCTTGAAGACCCCCTGCTGATGGCAGTATTCACATGCGAGATCGCGGTGGAAGCCGCGCAGCTCGTAGCCCGTAGTGAGGTGATCAAACTGGGTGCGCTGGACCGCGGCGGCATGAGGCAGCAGAATGAGAACCAGGACTAGTACCAGTGCCGCGGTGATTGTGCGTGTTCCCCGGACCATGAGTGCTGTTCCTTAGTTAGTCCGTGGGCGCTTGAAGGTGGTCGTGTTGTGACACTGCTGACACTCTTTCCCGAAGCGTCCCTGGTGCACATCGTTACCGGAATGACACGTACCGCAGATCATTGAGGGCTTCACCACGTTCTGCGGCCGGATATGACAGTCAGCGCAACTCAGTCTTGCGTGGGCGCCCGACAAAGGGAAGCGGGTGTGGGTGGCGTGGTCGAAGTCCCACAGCTTCCAGCCGTTCGGGTTGTGGCAGTCGGAGCACTCCTTACCGAGACCGCCGTTGTGAACATCGTCCCTGGCGTGGCAACCCACACATTCCTTCGGTGCATCATTGAACCGCTGAGTGGTATGGCACTGGCCGCAGGTCACAACTACATGGAGACCCATCAGCGGATACTTCGACTGGTCGTGGTCGAAGTTCACGTCAGTCCATTTAGTGGCCCTATGACACTGCTCGCAAGTCTTGCCCAACGTGCCGCCGTGGGGCTCGTCGGCGCGATGGCAATCGATGCATTCCATGCCGAGCTTCTGATCTTTCACCACGTTGGTGTGACACACGTGGCAGTCGAGTTTGGCGTGGGCGCCAACGAGCGCGAAGTGGAATTTCTGCAGGTGATCGAAGTCTGTGACCTGCCACACATCGCTGCTGTGGCAGTCGGAGCACGCGGGCCCGAGCCGGCTCACATGCCTGTCATCCGTCTTGTGGCAGCCGACGCAGTCTTTCGGAATCGGGTCCTGCAAATTGCCGCTGCGGTGGCAATCGCCACAGCCGATCCGTGCATGCTTGCCATTCAAGGGGAAGCCCGTCTCGCGGGCATGATCAAATCTCTGGGAGGCCCAGTCGGCGGTCGAATGGCAGTTGGCGCACTGCGTACCCTGGCTGCCCTTGTGAACGTCATCTGGCGTGTGGCAGGCGGCACATTGCTTCGGTGTGTTCTTATATTGCTGGCCTGCGTGGCAAGCGGCGCACGGAACTTCGCGATGCTTGTTGGTGAGCGGGAAGGCCGTGTTCTCATGTTCGAACGTGTTTTTCTGCCATGATTTCGCGTCATGACAGGCCTTGCAGTCGACCCCGAGGCCGCCGCGATGGATGTCGTTCTTACGATGGCAATCAATGCAGCCCGAGAGGGCTTTGCGATAGGGCGTATCAGGACGATGACAGCCGCTACACGCCACCGCCCCGTGCATGCCCTCCAGCGGGAAGCTAGTCAGATTGTGTGTGAAGCCGGCGTGGTTGAGTTTGTTGATATCGGCGTCGCGGCCCAGATGCTCAGTGTGGCAGCCACGGCACTGGCTCGTGGTCGATTGCGGCATGCGGCCGTGATAGCGGCTCCTGGTGTTGATGTCCGCGGCGACTTCCTTGTGACAGTCGAGACAGAGGGCGGTCTGGCGTTCGCGGTTGGCGCGATCGTGGCAGTTGCTGCATTCACCTTCGATCTTGGCATGGGCCCTGGAGACGGGCCCCGGCATGATGAGCTTCTCGATGCTCGCGGCGTGGACCGCTGGGGCGACGGTCGAGGCGAGCAGCACGAGCAACAGCGCCTTGGCCAGGGTCCTGAAACCGAGCATGCGCGCCTGCTGCTATGGTCAGTACACGTGCACGGAAATCACATGCACGGTGCCAGCGGCAATCAGCATGAGAAATAACGGCATGTGCAGTACGTGCCATACGGAGAACAGCTTCTCGTAGATCCGGAACTCAACTACCTCCCGTGTAGCTCTCATCCTCCTGGCGACGTAGTCGAATGCTACACGTTCGAACCGGTCACTCTGTTTGGCGACTGCCTTGTGGCGTACGGCCGTGACGCGAATTGCGGCTCGTGCATAGCGGCGCAGCCGTGAGCAGGCGCCGGAGAATCGAAATGCGATGGTGGGGGGTGCGAACAGCAGCAACGCCGGATGCCATTCGGCCACCGCCAGCAGCCGTTGCTCTTCGTTTTCCACGTGGTTGGCCAGTTCCGGCATCATGAGGAGCTTGGTGGAGCGCTCGCGCAGTTCGGCGGCACGCTCTTGCAATTCAGACAGCGTGGCCTTGCGCCCATACAGGCCGTGGTGAATTTTCGAGTAGAAATAGCGGCCGAAGATGCCACTGCCGGCCACGGTCAACATACAGAACAGCGCGATGTTGCTGTTGGTGGCACCGAGACTGAAGCCGCAATGGATCAGGATGCAGACCGGACCGATGATGCCCATCATCATGTGCGTCTGAAACCAACCCGGGACACTCCCCAGCCAGCGCAGCGAGGGCACGCGCTTGCGGACGGCATATAACAGTTGCGCCAGGATCAGCGTGCCGCCGACGATACCTATGGCATATCCCAGGCCGCTCTTGGGACTCAGGTAATGCGCGACCGGGAGCTGGATGCCGGCAATCAGCACCAGGGCCGCGCCTGCGAAGATAATCTGTTCAGTGGAAAAGCGTGAGCGCGCCTGCGGCATGGGGGCTAGCCGGTCGCCCGAGCGTGACAGTGCGGCACCTTTTTTCGAGATGCGTGCCTCAATTTGCACGGGCGTTCCCGGTAGCGCCGCTGCTGCCCTGGGCATGCGGTTTGTCCAGGGCATCGGCGATATCAGCGATCTCCTCGCCAGTCGCCTGGCCTGCTGCCTTGGGCGACGCAGAGGCGATATGGGCCCTTGCGGCGTCGGCGTCTGCTTTGCGCCCCAGGTAGTCGTACGACTCCGCCAGGAGCCTCCAATCGTTATCCGAGCCGCCCTCGGTGGCGAGGCGTGCCGCCAGCTTGTTTGTGACGTCATCCATAGAACCGGCAGTGGCCGAGGGCTGCGGGGACATCGTGGCGTGGTGGACCGGCGGTGTTGGAGGCAGCCAGGCATGCGTGCCCGCCAGGATGGCGCTCGCGACGAGCGCACCGGCAATAAACCAATATGAATCGCGGCGTGACATAAGCCCTGAGTTGAGTCGAAGGAATATCAAACGGAACAGTTGTAACGTGTGTTGAGGTAGGCGTCCACGCGTCGCGGTTCGCAGACGCGGGCGAATTGCGATTCAGTTCACACTAACATCCATGCTGCTTCGTCTGTGTGCACAGACGTCTATGCCGCCATGCTTTGAAAGGGTAGTTTGTGCCGGCGAAGCGCATGTGCCGCACAGCCAGAAATGTGATCTGCGTCAATGAGTGCCTGGTGGGTCGTTTATCTCATTCCATTGTTGAGTGCGTGGAGCTGGCAGGTTGCCAGGCGGCGCACGATTGCGACCAAAGGCCGCGACGCGCGCGTGCAGGCGCAACGCGCCGGGCTCAACGAGCCTGTTTCACTCCATCCCGCGATCAATGCCTCGCTGTGTGTTGGATGCAGTGAGTGCGTCAAGGCCTGCCCGGAGAAGGAAAACGATGTTCTGGGCATGGTTGATGGCAAGGCGGAGCTGATCAACCCCGGCGATTGCATCGGACACGGCGCGTGTCGCACCTCGTGCCCGGTCGGTGCCATTTCCTTGGTGTTCGGTACAGCCAAACGGGGCATCGACATCCCGATACTGACCCCCGAATTCGAGACCAACGTCCCGGGCATTTTTGTAGCCGGCGAGCTGGGGGGCATGGGCCTGATCCGCAATGCACTCGTGCAGGGCACGGAGGCGGTCGAGGCCATTGCCCGCAGCAGGCCGCGGCGGCAGGGCATGATCGATGTTCTCATCGTCGGCGCGGGTCCGGCAGGTTTTGCTGCATCGTTGACGGCCATGTCGCTCGGCCTGAAGTACGTCACGCTGGAACAGGAATCGCTCGGTGGTTGCGTGTTCCAGTATCCGCGCGCCAAACTCGTCATGACCTCGCCGGTGGAAGTCCCGCTCATCGGCAAGTTGAGGATCACCCAGACTTCGAAGGAAGAGCTGCTGGAGTTCTGGCAGAACGTCGAGCGCAAGACCGGTGTCGCTATCCGCTACCGGGAGCGCGTTGAAAGCATTACCCCACGTGGCGGCGGATTCCTCGTCCGTACTTCCAAGGGCCAGTACGCAGCGGCGTCGGTGCTGTTGGCGATCGGGCGGCGCGGCACACCTCGGAAGCTGGGAGTTCCCGGTGAGGAACTGGCAAAGGTGGTATATCGGATGGTCGATCCCGAACAGTATTCGGGGCAGCGGGTACTCGTGGTCGGGGGCGGGGACAGCGCCCTGGAAGCCGCGAGCAGTATTGCCGAGTCGACGAACGCCAAAGTTGCTTTGTCCTACCGCGGCGACGCATTCACACGCGCGAAGGCACGCAATCGCGAGCGCCTCGAGAACGCCCGCCGCTCCGGGCGCCTGCACGTAGTATTGCGCTCGCAGGTTCGCCAGATCGCGGAAGACGCCGTGGTCATTGAGCAGGCCGGTAAACTCTTGCGAATTCCCAACGAAGTAGTAATCGTCCAGGCGGGCGGTATCGTGCCAACGGACTTCTTGAAGAACGTCGGCGTGCAGGTTCAAACGAAGTACGGCACGGCATGAAGCTGCGTCTGAGTCTGCTTGCCGCAGTTATATCAGGGTGTGTGAGCCACACCCCAGCGACCGTCATGCGGCATGGGCCCGACAGTGGGCCCTCTGCCGAGGCAAAAGCGTCCCTTCGCACCAAGCAATTCAGCGCTGCCCTGCAGGAACTACGCGGGGCGGCTGATCACGGTGATGTTGAATCGGAATACCTGCTCGGCTTGGTGTATGCCAGCGGGGTTGCACCCGAAGCGTCGCTGGCCGAGGCACGCCGTTGGCTGGAAGCTGCCGCCAACAAGTCACACCCAAAAGCTGCGTTGGCACTCTCGGGTCTCCTCGCGGATGGCTCAGGGCAGGATCGTGCTGCTGCTGAGCGGTGGCTGACACGCGCCGCGAGTGAGGGTGAGCCTATGGCTGTGAAGCTGAAGGCCACACACTCCTTGCCGCTGTCGCCATCTCGTGAAGCGAAAGGAGACGCTGCCCTGGCGCGCGAGTTGTTGGTATGGGCGATTCGTCACGGTGACGGAGAAACAGTCGGCGCTTTCATAAAGGTCGCGGGCGTCGAAAATGCGGATGAGTTCGGCCGAACACCACTGCAGTATGCTGTGATGAGTGGGTCGGACATCGCCGTCCAACACTTGCTCGCGGCGCGTGCGGATGCTGATCACGCAGACCGGTTTGGCGTTACGCCACTGATGCTGGCTGCCGAGGCTGAGAGCGCCAGCGTTCTCGATGAGTTGATCAAAGCCGGCGCCGACGTTAATGGGAAGGACAGCGTTGGCGATAGTGCTCTGTTCTACGCCGCTCGCGTTGGCCGAACCGACCATGCTCAACGACTGATTGCCGCTGGTGGCGCTCTCGATCAGTCGAATTCGGATGGTTGGACCGTCGTCGATGTTGCGTCGAAGAACGGTCACGTGGAAACAGCACAGGTATTGAAGAAGGCGGGTGCCACGGAACATTTGAAAGCGCGTGTGCTGCGAGAGGGCGGCGGAGTGGATCCAACCCGCGGTGGTGAGCTGTATCGGGGCTGGCCCCCAATCGCAATTGCCGCCAGCCGTAACGATGCGCGAGTCGTGGCGGATCTCTTGGCAGGTGGCGCGCGCGCGGACGAACCGACTCCTCAGCGCGATACGCCGCTGTTGGTCGCTGCCAAGTATCGTGCACCTGCGGTCATCGCGCCTCTGTTGAAAGCGGGTGCGAATCCCGCGAGCTTCGATGGGAGTGGTGAGACACCACTTGGATATGCGGCGGCTCACGGCGAAGTCGAGGTGATTGATGCCTTGCTGCAGAAGGGTGTGTCACCGGATACCCGCGGTCACATGGAAGAGCCGCCGATATTGCGGGCAACTCGCGCGCATGACGAAGATGCAGTCAAACACCTCATTGACGCAGGCGCAAACGTCAACCTGCGGTCAGGCGGCGGGACGTCTGCTTTGATGGTCGCTGCTGGGTCTTCGGACTCGAAGATTCTGGATTTGTTGCTGTCTGGCGGTGCAAGCGTCGAGCTCACGGATAAAGCCGGAGGCGACGCGCTTTGGTTCGCCGCCGACAGCGGTACGGAAGAGATCGCGGACCGTTTGCTGGCTGCAGGCGCGCCTGTGGATTCCAACCGCAAACAAGAGTCGCCCCTGTTCGCCGCGGTGCGCGCGGGCCGAGCGGGGATGTTGGAGCATCTCATTCGCAAGGGCCTTTCGCCAAACGCGAAAGGCGCATCGGGCGATACGCCGATTATTTCTGCTGCGGCGCGCGGTGACACGGCGCTGGTGACAGTCTTGGTCGAAGGGGGAGCCACCATTGACGAGCAGAACGACTCTGGCAATACAGCATTGATTGTTGCGGTCCGCGAAGGCCACACGAACGTGTGCAAGATATTGCTGAAGGGTGGGGCGAATACGCGCGTGCGTAACAAGGATCGAATTGATGCGCTCGACACTGCCAAGCGGCGAAACATGCAGGAGATCGTGGCGATGCTCGACGCGCATTGAGACGCGCAAGCAAGGGCGGGCCCAAGCGATCCGCTGACCCGATGTCTACCGGCCTACTTGTTTGGCCCGAATTCCAGATGCACCTTCAGGTGCGCCTGCGAGGGCAGCCCGTCCACAAACCGCGGGTCATACTTCCACTTCCGAACAGCCGCCACGGCCGCCTTGTCGAACACGTCGGGCGGTGTCGCCTGGAGAACGGATACGTTCTCCACAACGCCCTCTGGTGAGACGGTTACGTCCAGGTCCACCGAACCGATTGTCCGGTCTTTCTTGGCCGCGGAAGGATAGTCCGGGTTAACGCGGCGGATGAGCTTTGCTTCCTGGACCACGGGAGGTGGTTCACCGGAGCCACGGCGCGCTGTGGAGGGGCCTTCAGGCGCCTTCGGCGCTACAAAGGTGCTGCCGGCCGCTGAGGCGCCGCCCGTCGGAGCGGTGCCAGCCGCCGCAGGAGTCCCCGCCCCAGCAGCGCCGGTTGCAAAAGTCCCGCCCACAGAAGCCCCGGGCGCGGGCGCGCCGGTCGACGCTGGCGCCTCGCGATTCACTCCAGCCGGAGTCTCAGTCGTCCCCGCCGCCGGGCCCGTGGTCATGGCTGTGGATGGCGCAGCAGACGTGGCAGACGCGGCAGCGAACGCGTTGCCCGAGCTAGCCGAAACGTCGGTGTCATTCTTCGCAACCCGAGTCGAATCACTCTTTGCGGTCGCCGCGGCCGTTCCGCCGCCCTTCGACCCATTCCTCTTCGAAGTTGACGACGGGGAAACACCCGCCCCGCGCCCCGACGCGCCGCCCTTGCCACCTGACAACAAACTCTGGAAAAACTCCAACCGCGGATGAGAAGGCGACAACTGCCGCAACCGGTCTACATCCGCGCGTGCCGCCTTGAAATCGTCAGCCTTGAAAGCCGCCTCGGCCTGCGCAACGAGTTGCGTCACCTCTGGCGGGTACTCGGGCGCGTGAGTGACAACAGGTGCGGCCGCAGGCTTCGGCGCCTCGCCCTTCGAGCCAAACACCTTGAAGCCGAGAAACAGTACAACGGCCGCGACTGCAACACCGCCACCGATCAGGGTGACGATGCGCTTTGAATCCAACTCTTCCGAGCTCGACTCGTAGTTGGAGCGGGCAGCCCGCGCCAACGCCGCTGCTTCGGAGAAATCGCCACCCGTGCTTCGTGCCTGCGGCGATTCCAGCGGCGGCACCCGCTCGGCAGAAGCCGCGCGCTCCAGCGGTGGGAATCTGACAGGCATCGCTTTTGAAGCCGCGCCAGGCTCACGACCGCTTCGCGCCGCCTGGCTCGATCGGCCCCCTGACGTCCCACCACTCGACAACTCACGGGGTCCGCGTCGGGATGCGCCGCCGGCTACACTGCGGCCTACGCGGCCTGACGTGCCACCCTCTACGTGCCGAGGCCCAAAGGTTCCCGAACCCGGAAACTTCGCCGCAAGATCGTTCTCCAGTTGCGTGGTCTCCACACGCCGACCCCTCGGCCCGCCTGAACCACGCGAGGCGCCTGAACTACGCGAGTCGCTCGAGCCCCGTGAGGTGTCCGAGCCCTGTGAGTCGCTCGTGCCACGCGAGAAGCCACGTGAGACGCCTGAGCCACGCGAGGTGTCCAAGTCACGCGACGTGCGCGCGCCACGCGAGGCCGCTGTCCCCGCTCCCGAACGTGATACCGATCCAACACGCGACTCCACCGACACAGTGTGCCCCGAAGCGCTCGCTTGGATCGCCTCCCCACGGCCGGCCCGCGCAAAGCGGGGTTCGGAAAACTCGTCCGACTGCTCGAGGTCCAGTGGCTCGTCGAGGGCGGACAATTCGAAGGGAGCCTCAGCGGGTGACTCCGCGTCTGCAGACTCGGCGTCGGCAAAGTCCGCCGTGCCGGACGATTCGGCCACCGCGGAAGGTTCCTCCGACGCAGCCGCTACCTCAGCGGGCAACTCAACTTCCCGGCTGTTGGGGTTCGGCCCCCCCGTCGCCTTCTGCAGGGCCGCCAGCAGCTTATCAGCATCAATGGGATAGGCGAGAGTTTGAAACAGCTCGAACGGCCCCAGGCGCCCGCGCAAAAGCTGCAGGCGCTGGCGGTCCGCCGCAAATATGCGCAGCACTGAGGGCCACTTCTTGGAAATCTGGCCGAGCAGCTCGAGACCGGAGCCGTCCTCGAGGCGTTCGGTGGCCACAATGACCTCGAACGAGTTCGAGCGCAGCAGGTCGAGGCAGTCGGCCTTGTTGGTTACGCAGTCGACGGTATAAAGATCCCGGAGCGATCGGGTGATCGCCAAGTTGCTGGCGGAATCCTGGTCGACAACGAGCACACGCATGCGGCAAATGTTACCGGACGCTCCCTGTGAGCCTCAGCGGCAGAGGTCACGGTTCCCATATTCTGGGCCCGCGTCGGCTGTTGGCCTACACGAGTGTGTCGCACCGCTCAGTGGACGCGGCGTGCATGGGTCACATTTGGCACGCCGCCCAAGCGCCGCAAGACGCGCGCGAGCTGGTCGAGATCAACGACCGATATCGTAACGAGCACGTGTGCCGTACCCGCGTCCCGATCGGTAGTGGTGGTCATAGCCTCGATGCTCAGCCGCTCGAGCGCCAAGACATCGGTCACATCTCTGACGAGCCCGCGGCGGTCGAGCGCATCGACGGAAACCTGCACTATCAGCGCGTCGTCGGAGCTCACAGCCCACTCAACCTGAAGAACTCGTTCCGGTTTGAGGGCCCGCATCCGCGCAAGACTGGGACATTCGCTGCGATGAATCGTGACACCGCGTCCCAATGTAACGTAACCCGCGATGAGCTGCGGGCGCAGCGGCGCACAGCAGCGCGCCAATGTTGTTGGCAAGTCGCCAACACCTTCAATGTCAACCGGTGAGCCGCCGACTGCCTTACGGGCGCGAGGTCTCGTAACCAGCAACTGTGCAGGCTCCGCAACCGGGGCCGCCACAACCGGCTCGGGGCCGGCCGGCTGCGCAGGCCCGGCGGTTTCTTCCTGTTTTCGAAACCAGGCACGGACTTTGGCCCGGCTGTGGGGCGATCCCAGATATCCCTGTTCGGGCGCGAGCCAATCCCGGCTGGGTGATTCCAGCTTGCCGGCAATGATCTCGATCACCTCGCCATTCTTCAACGTGTAGGTCAGAGGCACGATGCGCCCGTTGACCTTCGCGCCCTTGCAGCGATGTCCCAATGAAGTATGGATCTGGTAGGCGAAGTCGAGAGGGGTCGATCCGCGGGGCAAGTCTATAACTTCACCCTTGGGCGTGAGCGCATACACCCGGTCCTCGAACAACTCGCTGCGCATGCGCTCGAGGAAATTGCGATCACTCTCGTCGCTGGAGGTATCCTGCGGTTCGAGTAGTTTTCGTACCCACTCAATCTTGCGCTGGTATTGCGAGTTGCGGGCACCTCCCTCCTTGTAGGTCCAATGTGCTGCGACTCCCAACTCCGCATGCTCGTGCATTTCGCGGGTGCGAATCTGCACCTCGACGCTCTTGCCGGCCGGGCCGATGACCGCGGTGTGAATGGATCGATAGAAGTTACCTTTCGGTGTAGCGATGTAGTCGTCAAACTCGCCGGGAATGTAGTGCCACAGTCCGTGCACGACACCGAGGGCCGCGTAGCATTCCGGTATCGAGCTCACGACGACGCGGACGGCCCGCACATCGAACAACTGGTCGAAGGCGAGTTGCTTGCGCTGCATTTTTCTGAAGATGCTGTACATGTGCTTGGGCCGGCCATAGACCTCAGCGGTGACGCCGGCCTTGCTCATTTCGGACTGGAGGCTCGCGCACAGGTCTTCGATGTAGCGCTCACGGTCGGCGCGGCGTTCATTGAGTGCCGCCGCGATTCGCCGATATTCGTCACCGTCGAGGTAACGGAACGCGAGGTCCTCCAGCTCCCACTTGAGCTGCCAGACACCGAGACGATTGGCCAACGGCGCAAAAACGGCACGCGTCTCTACCGCGAGGCGTTCTCGCTCATGCGCGGGTAGGGAGCGGGCGTGCCGCAACCCGACGAGTTGCTCCGCCAGACGAGCCAGTACGAGGCGCGGATCGCTGACGACCGCCAGCAGCATCTTTCTGAGCGTTTCCGCCTGACGGGAATCGAGGCCTTGGGTGGGGGCCCAATCCCGCGGCAGGCCGAGCTCGCCCAGGCGGGCCAGGTCCAGCGCGATTTCCGCAGCCGGCGCGCCGACCAGGCGGGCGAGCTTCTCTGGCGTGATGCCGGGAAGACCCACCGCGGGCCTTGCAAGTACCGCGGCGGCAAGTACCGCATCGTCGGTCAGCGCGCCCATGACCTCCGCCGCCTCGGCCCCCAGTGCGAGCCGGTCAGGCTCGAGCTGAGTCGCATCCTCGATGACGCTGCGGGCGACAGCAATCGATTCGCGAATTGGCGGTGGACAGAGTTGAATGGTCTCCACGTCAGCGCTACGGCTCAAGAGCTTCGGCAGGGCCGCACGGCATGTCGCCGCGAGCGGTTTGCAGCTATCATACCTGCCTGTTTTCCTTGGTGGCGCCGAAGCTTAGCTGCCTTACTGGAGTTCGGTGCCGGAACTGTTCGAAAGCATTCGCGTCGAGGCGTACGGCCCCGGCGGCGGCGCGCTCATTGTGGAGTGCCGGACCGACAATCGTGAGCGGACGATTGGGCGGGTGCGGCAGGTTGTGCGCGAGCATGGTGGGTACATTGCCGCTCGTGGAGCGGTGAGCTACTTGTTCAACGAGGTGGGGTGCCTGAAGTTTCCGCCCGGCACCGATACGGGGCGCGTGGCGGCGATCGCATTGGAGGCGGGTGCGGAGGACGTGATTCCGGCTCCGCTGGAAGTATTGACCGATCCAATCGATTTCGTGACCGTGCGCGCGGCACTGCAGGCCGCGGGGTTTGTCCCCGCCAGCGCGGAGGTGACCTGGCGCGCTTCGATTACGGTTCCGCTCACGGGGGAGACGGCGAACGCAATGCTGCATCTGGTCGAAACCCTCAAAGACCTGAAAGACGTAGAGATCGTTTATACAAATGTCGAGATACCGGACGCGGTCCTGGCGCGCTCTTGATGTAGGCACGTTGGTCGAGGGCCGCCTGGCTCCCGGCGCATCGAGCGTCCGCGTCGCCGAACCCAAGCCACGTCCAAAACCCGCGTTAAACGTTCGCATCCTGGGTCTGGATCCCGGGTCCCGCCGCACCGGCTTCGGTGTGATTGAATGCCGGGGTGCTGACTACACGCATGTCGCCCACGGCTGTATTGCCGTGGCCGGTCTGGAGCTGGCCGATCGGTTGCGGCGGATTTTCGAGGCACTGACCGGACTGATAGCGGAGCATGGCCCCGGGGAGATTGCGGTCGAACGCGTATTCGTCAACCGCAATGTGGAAAGCGCATTGAAGCTCGGGCAGGCCCGCGGCGCGGCGCTGTGTGCAATTCCGGAGGGGGTCCCGGTCTTCGAATATGCTCCCCGCGCCATAAAGCTTGCGCTTGTAGGCTCCGGCGGGGCTGATAAGACGCAAGTGGGACACATGATCAAAACGCTGCTGCAATTGAACGAGAAGATGTCTCCGGACGCTTCTGACGCTCTGGCGATCGCGGTCTGCCACGCCCATACGCGCAGACTCCATCAACTGGCTTCCCGATGATCGGGTCGATCCGGGGTCGCATCGCCTCCAAGACACCGCCTCAACTCATGGTGGACGTCGCTGGAGTCGGCTACGAAATTGAAGCGCCGATGTCCACTTTCTTCCTGTTGCCGTCAGTGGGAGAGGAGGTGTTTCTTCTCACCCATCTCGTTGTTCGCGAGGACGCGCACATCCTGTACGGTTTCGGCACGCACGATGAGCGCAGGCTGTTTCGCAGTCTGATCAAGGTGTCCGGCGTCGGTCCCAAGATCGCATTGGCATTGTTGTCCGGGATCAATGTCGAGGCGTTCGCATTGTGCGTCCAGAACCAGGACATCGCGGCACTGACCAAGGTGCCCGGCATTGGACGAAAGACCGCCGAGCGTCTGGTAGTGGAGATGAAGGACCGTCTCGGTCCGCCATCGGAAGTCGCCGTCAGTGCGGTCGCGAGTGCGCCCGGCGCGAATCCCGAAGCCGAGGCTTTTGGCGCGCTCGTGGCCCTCGGCTACAAGCCTGCCGAGGCCACCCGCTTGCTCAAGGCAGCCGGTCCCGGTACACACTCCACCGAAGAGTTGATCCGACGCGCTCTCCAGGGCGCGATCTGAGGATTGGGTGCCAGTGGAACACGCAGAAGCAGAGCGGGTAGTGAGCGGATCGGCCCAGAGGGAGGAGGATGCCGTCGAGCGCGCCATTCGCCCGCGTCGTCTGGACGAGTACGTTGGTCAGCCGCAGGTCAAGACACAACTGGAAATCTTCATCGGCGCCGCGCGGCAGCGGGGCGAGGCGCTCGATCACGTGTTGATCTTCGGACCGCCCGGCCTCGGCAAGACCACGCTGGCCAACATCATTGCGGCGGAGCTGGGCGTCAACCTGCGGCAGACGTCAGGACCGGTGCTCGAGCGGCCGGGCGATCTCGCGGCGTTGTTGACGAACCTGCAGGCGCGCGATGTGCTTTTCGTGGACGAGATCCATCGCCTTTCGCCCATCGTCGAGGAAGTGCTGTATCCGGCGATGGAGGACTACCAGCTCGACATCATGATTGGCGAGGGTCCGGCGGCGCGTTCAATCAAGTTGAACTTGCCCCCGTTTACCCTGGTTGGCGCGACCACGCGCGCAGGTCTCCTGACGTCACCCTTGCGCGATCGTTTCGGCATCGTGCAGCGGCTGGAATTCTACGGGGTTGATGACCTGGAGAGGATTGTTACGCGCTCGGCCTCGATCCTCAACGCACCGATTGATACAACCGGGGCAAGGCGCATTGCGCAGCGCTCACGGGGCACCCCTCGAATCGCCAACCGCCTGCTGCGAAGGGTCCGTGACTACGCGCAGGTCAAGGCCGATGGCAGCATCAACGAAAAGATCGCGGATGCCGCGCTGAACATGCTGGAGGTCGATCCCGTCGGCTTTGACACACTCGACCGGAAGTTCCTGTTGACGATCATCGAGCGCTTCGATGGCGGCCCGGTCGGCATTGACAGCATCGCCGCCGCAATAGGCGAAGAGCGAAGCACCCTCGAGGATGTCGTCGAGCCCTTTCTGATTCAACAGGGGTTCGTAGTGCGGACAGCCCGGGGACGTATCGTGACGCGCGCTACCTATCTGCACTTCGGACTGAAGGCACCTGAGCGGATCGCCGCCAATCTGCAACTTTTCGAGGACGATAAGTGACCCCGTTCAGGTGGGCGTCACGAGTGTACTGGGAAGATACAGACGGAGGCGGCATCGTCTACTATGGGAACTATCTGCGCTTCCTCGAAAGGGCCCGGACGGAATGGTTACGGTCGCTCGGGTTCTCACAGGCGAAGTTGGCGGAGGCGCCCGGAGTTCTGTTTGCAGTGGTGAGTCTGAACATCGACTACCGGCGTCCGGCCAGACTAGACGACGAGCTGCTCACGACCTGTGAACCGGCGATGGAAGGCGCCGCCACGATCCGCTTT
This sequence comes from Pseudomonadota bacterium, assembly GCA_018241505.1. Classification (GTDB taxonomy): domain Bacteria; phylum Pseudomonadota; class Gammaproteobacteria; order Steroidobacterales; family Steroidobacteraceae; genus 13-2-20CM-66-19. The sequence continues at coordinate 152,923 of JAFEDS010000005.1, forward strand.
GCACAACGGATCTACCGCGGCACGGATATCGAGCCGGCCGGGGATTTGTTGGTGGAGGCGAACGTACGCGTCGCTTGCATAGACGCGCGGACCCTGCGGCCCAAACGGCTGCCGGACTTTCTGACGAGCGCGCTTCCCGTACCGGGCGGCACGCGATCGAACCTCGAGGAGCCCTCCTGAATGGGTGATCAGCTATCCATTATCCGCCTGGTCGTCGAGGCCAGTATTCCGGTGCAGATTGTCATCGGGATCCTGTTGCTGGCGTCGCTGACATCCTGGGCCATCATCTTCCGCAAGCGCCTGATCATCGGGCGGGCACGCCGGAATGCCGATCAATTCGAGAACAGTTTCTGGTCGGGTGGGGACCTCGCCCAGTTGTATCGCGCGATCGAGCAACGGGGTGGCACCACCGGCATGGCCAGCATCTTCGAGTTCGGGTTCCGCGAGTTTGCGCGCCTGCGGCAGCAGGGGACCATCGCGGCCGATCAGTTGTTGGAGGGGGCACGGCGCGCGATGCGGGTCGCCCATCTCAAGGAAATCGATCGCCTGGAGGCGAGTCTCGCAACACTCGCCACCGTCGGATCCACGAGCCCGTACGTGGGACTGTTTGGAACCGTCTGGGGCATCATGAGTGCGTTCTCATCCCTTGGTAACGTCCAGCAGGCAACACTGGCAATGGTCGCTCCGGGAATCTCGGAGGCGCTGATTACAACGGCCATCGGCCTGTTTGCCGCCATTCCCGCGGTCGTGGCCTACAACCGTTTCGCCGACCAGGTGGGGCGGCTGGAAATCCGCTTCGATGCCTTCACGGAGGAGTTTTCCACCATCCTCCAGCGTCATGCCAGTCGTGGACATGCTGCGCCGGGGCCAGTCGCGGCCTCGCCAACGACCCTAGCGTAGGAGCGCCAAGCAATGGCAAACGTCTCACGTGGCCGGCGTCTCATGGGCGACATCAACGTCGTGCCCTACATCGACGTCATGCTCGTGTTGCTGATTATTTTCATGATCACGGCCCCGCTGCTCACCCAGGGAATCAAGGTGGATCTGCCCAAGGCGGGCGCGGAACCTCTGGACCCCGAAATGCTCAAAAACGCCATACCCCTGGTGTTGTCGGTGGACCGGACGGGTGCGCTGTATATGAATATCGGGGGTGGCAACCCTCAGCAGGCGCTCACTGCCCAGGATGTAGCCGCCCGGTCTGAGGCTGCGCTGCGGCGCAATCCCGACCTGCCGGTGCTGGTGAAGGCCGACAACCGGGTTGAATATGGGATGGTGGTCCGTGCCATGGTGATCCTGCAAAGAGCGGGGGCCAAGAAGGTCGGTTTCATCACCGATCCGCTCCCTGACCCAACTCGTCACGGCCGCTGACAGGCACCCACGGCTCCATGCTCGAGCGTACCAGTGACCGTTGGGTCTCCATCACGTTATCCGTGCTGCTGCACGGCACGTTGGTTGCGGCCCTGGTTTATGGTTTCTGGACGTATCACAAGTCGCAGCCGCCGGCGCCGACGCTGGCGATTGAAGGAACGGTTGTTGATTCGCGTACAGTGAATGCCCCGCCGGTGAAAACGCCGCCTGCGCCTCAACCGCCCGCGCCAACGCCGGCGCCGGAACCTCCGGCTCCTGAGCCGGTTGAACCTACAGGCCCGCCGGAACCGACGCCAGAGGAGTTGGCGCAACGCGAGCAGGCCCTGAAGGACAAGGCGCAGCAGGAGCAGGCTCAGAAAGATCAGGCTGCCAAGGAACAGGCGCAGAAGGAGCAAGCGCAGAAAGAGCAGGCCGAAGCGCAGGAGAAGCAGCGGCAGCTCGATGAGCAGAAGAAGCAAGAGGCGCAGCGTCAAGCCGACGAGAAACGCAAGCGCGAGGCGCAGGAGAAGGCGGACGCCGAGCGCAAGGCCGCCGAGGCCAAGCGACTCGCGGAGCAGAAGCGGGCTGAGGAAGCTCAGCGCGCGGCGGACGAGAAGGCCCGTCAGGAAAGCGAAGCGGACCTGCGCAACAGCCTGGCGGCCGAAGAACATGCCAACCAGGTGCGCAACAGCGGCGCACTGGTGAGCTGGGTAGGACAGATTACAGCGCGTATCCAGCGCGCCTGGCTGCGGCCGCCGTCGGCGCGGCAGGGCATCCAGTGCGTGTTGCATATCACTCAGGGGCCGGGAGGCCAGGTGTTGAGCGCCAAAATTGAATCGTGTAACGGCGACCAGGCGGTGCGTGAGTCGATTGAGGCGGCGGCTTATCGGGCTTCGCCGCTGCCCCCGCCGCCGGACCCGTCGCTGTTCGAGCGCGATCTGGAAGTCACCTTCAGGCCCGATTGATGTCAAACTTCAACAGTAAGCCATGAGATTAAACAAACCCGTTGCCTGCATTGCCACTGCCTTGATGGCCATCGGCTGCGCCGTTCCGGCGTGGGCGCAACTCAAGATCGAGGTCACCAACGGTGTGGCCGATCCCGTGCCCATTGCCATCGTGCCGTTTGCAAAACCGCCCGCCGACAACGCCCTCGACGTTGCTTCGGTTGTGGAGCACGACCTGGCTGGGAGCGGCCGCTTTCGGACGTTGCCACGGACGCAGATGCCGGCATCGCCCACACAGCCCAATGCAGTCGTGATGAACGATTGGAAGAACGTTGGAGAGGACTACATCGTCGTCGGGCGGGTAGTGCCGCTCGATGGCGGCAATCTTGCGGTCGACTTCGACCTGCTGAATGTACTGACGGGCCAACGAGTCGTCGGCCAACGCTTTGTCGGAACTCCCGGCGCGTTGCGTAATGCGGCTCACAGGGTCAGCGACGTTGTGTACGAGAAAATCCTGGGCATTCGCGGGGCATTTGCGACGCGCATTGCCTATGTGGCCGTCGATGGTCAGCCGCCCGCGCAGAAGTTCCAACTCATTGTGGCCGATGCCGATGGTGAAAATCAGCGCCTAGTGCTGGAGTCGCGCTATCCGCTGATGTCACCGTCGTGGTCGCCCGATGGTCAGTGGCTGGCCTATGTGTCCTTTGAAAACAAGCGCTCGTCTGTCTATGTGCAGCTCGTGCGCACGGGCGAGCGACGCCAGGTTTCGGCTCGTGCCGGAATCAACGGCGCGCCGATGTGGTCACCGGATGGCAAGAAGCTCGCACTCACATTGGGTGGCAGCAGCGGAAATCCGGATGTCTACATCCTGGAGTTGCAGTCCCAGAATCTCACGCGGCTCACGGACGACCCGTCAATCGATACGGAGCCGTGCTGGTCGGCGGATGGCAAGTTCATTTATTTCACCTCCGATCGCGCCGGCGGCCCGCAGATTTATCGCATTGGCGTGAATCCGGGCGACCGTCCGAAGCGCATTACCTTCACCGGCAACTACAACGCGCGCCCGCGGTTGTCCGCGGACGGCAATTTGTTGGCAATGGTGACCCTGGACGGTGGCAACTATCGTGTTGCCGTGCAGGATCTGTCGAATGGCAGTGTCCGTGTGCTGTCCAAGGGACACCTGGACGAGTCGCCGAGCTTCGCGCCCAACGGCAGTACAATCATGTTCTCGGAGCGTGAAGGCAACCGTGGAATCCTGGCCACGGTCTCGGTGGACGGGCTGATTGGATTGCGATTGAAATCGGAGCAGGGCGAGGTGCGGGAACCCGCCTGGGGACCGTTCGCTCAATAGATCGTGGCTGTTTGAGCCGTATTAACGGCGGAAAGGGTGGTTAAAGGTATGCGAAAAATACTGATGGTTCTGATGCTGGCCACTGCGTTGGTGAGCGCTGGCGGATGCGCGAGCAAGAAGCCCAAGGCAGGAGCCTCGCAGTCGACCGAAGTGGGTGCCAACAATGGGGCCGACTCTTCGGGAGCGGGCGCGGATGCTGCCAATGCCGGCAACGTTGGGGCGGATGAGGATGTGGCGGGTCCGACGGGCGGTCTGCTGGCCAAGCGCGTCATTTATTTTGACTTCGACAGCAGTGACATCAAGGGCGAGGGCAATGAGGTCGTGGCGGCTCACGCGAAGTATCTCGCCAGCCATTCGACCACTCGTGTTCGCCTCGAAGGCAACACGGATGATCGCGGCTCGCGCGAATACAACATCGGCCTCGGCGAGCGGCGTGCGCAATCAGTGCGCAGGGCGCTCATGCTTCAAGGCGTCACCGAGTCGCAAGTGACGACAGTGAGTTACGGCGCGGAGCGCCCAGCGGTGGTTGGAAACGATGACGCCGCGTGGTCGAAGAATCGCCGCGTTGAAATTGTGTACCTGGGACCCGGCGGCCAGGCGGCTCCGGTTCAGCCACAACGGTAGGAAGAGTATGAACAAGCTGCTGCCAGTCTCGGTTGCTGTCGCTGTCGCCACAATCCTCATGGGATGCGCGACGACTCCACCCGAAGAAGACCCCGTTCAGATCAAGCTGAACGATCTCGATCAGCGCATTGCTCGGATTGAGCGCGTTGTCTCGAACCAGAGCCTGGTGCAGCTTGCGCAGAGCCTCGATTCAGTTCAGCAGGAGACTCGTCGCTTGCGAGGGCGGATCGATGAGCTGGAGAACAGCAATGAGCAGATGAAGAAGCAGTTGGCTGCTTCGGCTTCTGTTCGAATCATTGGCGGTGGCACGAACGGCGCGTATGGCGCGGCGGGTGCGCAGGGCGGTGGGTACGGTGCAAACGGCACGGCGGGCGCTGGCACAGCGGGCGGCTCGGTTGGCGGTGCTGCCAACGGCGGGGGCGGTGCCAACGGTGCGGGTAGCAATGGTTCCAACGCGGGCGCGGGATCGGCTGGTAGTGTTGGTGGCGCAGGCGCCCCCGGCGATGCGGGTGCAGGCGGGGCCACAGCGGGCTCTGTTGGTGCTGCTACCGGTGCGGGAGCCGCGGCCGCTGCGGCAGGCCCGGGGCCGGGCGGTACCGACGTGCCTGCTGGTGGGGCAGGAGCCTCGTCGGTGGAGCAGTCGGTGTACTCGCAGGCTTTTTCAGCACTAAAGGCTGGCAGCTACTCCGTAGCCATCACGGGCTTCAAGGACTTCCTGACCTCGTACCCCCAAAGCAGCCTCGCCGAGAATGCGCAATATTGGCTCGGCGAGGCGTACTACGTGACACGTTCGTACGACGACGCCGGCGCTTCTTTCCGGACCGTGCTCCAGAAGTATCCGCAGTCACGGAAGGCGCCCGACGCGATGCTCAAACTTGGATTCACGCAGTACGAGCAAAAGCGTTATGCAGACGCTCGCAAGACGCTAAACGACGTCACGCAGAAGTTTCCCGACTCGGATGCCGCGCGGCTGGCAACGGAGCGCTTGAAACGGATTCCCACGAACGCACCTAAGAGCTGACAGCAGCTCCACGTGGTGTATGATGCGCGCCCCGTCCGGGCGGCGCGCGACAGCGCCTCGCTCCATTTTCGGGTCGGTAGCTCAGTTGGTAGAGCAGTACCCTTTTAAGGTATTGGTCCTGGGTTCGAGCCCCAGCCGACCCAAATCCCCCGCTTTTTGACGGTTGAAGCTTGGCACGAAGGGTGCAAGCTGCAGTGCGCGAGCGCGCGCTGTCGCCGGGCTCCGAGCTGCTTTGTCGCATTTGAGCCACGTTCGCACGCCGTGAGGCGGGGAGCACATTCTGGGAACACATCAGGGGAAGGTCTCATGAACGGGTTCGATTCCGTGATTCGCTGGCTGCTGCAGGCTCAGGGGACGGGATTACGCTGGCTCCGCGAGGAGCTCGAGCGGGCAAACGTGAGAATTCGACTCACCGATAGCTGCCTGGATGAGCTCGTGCGCAGCGCGGATGACTGCGCGCGGCGCTCGGGCGCCCACTCGGAGCGTTCTTATGCCGAGCGTTTCCGCGCCGAGATCCTTGCGCGCGCGAGCTTCATTCAACGCTGGACGGGCTCCGATGAAAAGATGTCCCTGCAGAACGAAGAAACTCTGCAGGACCTTGTAAGAATTGCGCGCAAGTACGCGCTACCGCGTCGCTGGAAATTGTCGGAACCCGTGGTCGTCGAGCATCGGCGCAAGCGGCCGTCGGATTGGCAATGGACAGATGACATCGACTCGGGCGCGGTGCCTCAGTCGTGAAGTTAACCTGAGTTAATTGCCTCGGGGCCGGGATGTTTGCCGGGCCCCTCATTCGAGCCCCAGGTCCGCCGTCCGGGCCAGTTGCCGGTCCTGCTCAATGTTGAATGAGCGGCAGGCCAGCAGATACACAACACCCGCAACGGGCAAACCCACCAACATCGCGATATCGGCGCCGCCGAGTGCGCGCGCAACCGGACCTGTGTATGACTCCGTCTTGAAGAAGGGAATCATGGCGACAAAGCCCACCCCGTAAGCAACGAGCCCGCGCCAGTTCCAACGCCCGTACATGCCGCGTGGATTGAAAATCTCACGGATGGAGTAGTGCCCTTGCCGCACGAGGTAGAAATCCACCAGGTTGATTGCGGTCCACGGCGTAAACAAATACAGCAGCACGGACAGCAGATCGTTGAATTCGGTGACAAAGTCGCCCGAGGCGTTCAGTGCCAAAACGCTCGAGACGATGCCGGCCACAATCAGGCTCGCGACGCGCTTGCCCACGGTGCATTCCAGCGGTCTGCAGGTGTCCCAGACACTCAACAACGTCAGCGATGCCCCATAGAAGTTGAGTGTTGAAATACAGACCAGGCCGAGCAGGGCGCCCACCAGTAAAATGACACCGAAGCCCGGCAAGATCGAGTCAGCGGCACCTTGCAAAGCCGCGGCAACATCCAACTTGGGAGCCACTGCCGCGGCGACGGTCCCCACGAGCATCATCCATGCGCCGCCGATGAACGCCCCCAGGTAGGTCCACCAGAATGAGGCCCGCACGCCCACCTCCCTGGGCAGATATCTGGAGTAATCCGATACGTAGATTGACCAGGAAAGTTGGTAGGACGCGGCTGCAAACAATTCGGTGAGGAACGGTATGGTCTTGAAGCCGTTGGGGTCCCACTGTTGCGGAGGCAATTTGATCAGGAATGCGCCGCCGATCGTGAACACGGTGAGCAGCGCGATCATCAGATACGCGAACACGCGCTGTGCCAGATGGATGGTGTGGTAACCGACGATCGCAAGCGCCATGGCGAGCACAGCAAAGGCGATGATCACCGCGGGTGAAGTGGCGGGAATCGAAGGGGAAATCTGGTGGATCGTCTGCGCGGCGAGCACCTGGTTGAAGGCATTGAAGCCAATGAACGCAATCAGTGCCACGGCCCAGACGAGCAGCGCGCCCGCGTAGCCGAACTGGGGGCGCGACTGGATCATCTGCGGCAACCCGAGCTGCGGGCCTTGGGTCGAGTGAAATGCCATGAAGAACGTCCCCAGGGCGCAGCCCGCCAGCACCGCGATTGAGGTCCAGAGCAGGTTGGCGCCGAGGGTGATTCCGATGGTGCCGACGGCCAGTGTGGCCAGGTGAGCGTCCCCTGAGAACCATACAGGCCACAGGTGCCAGACTTTCCCGTGCCGCTCCGCCAGCGGCACATAGTCGATGGAGCGTTTTTCTATGAGCCGGCCATTCGACATTGCTTACCCCCGGGGCTTTTTTATTATATTATGACGACAACATTATAAAAGCGAATCCGGAACCCTTCAGACTATGCGACAGGTCAAAACACTCGGTCTTCTGGGCACAGGGGTCATCGGTGGGGGCTGGGCTGCGCGCGCGCTGCACTATGGTATCGATGTCATCGCCGCCGACGTCAAGCCGGAAATGCAAGCCTGGATCCGTGGCGCCGTGGACAACGCCGAGAGTGCGCTGTCGCGGCTGACGTTCGCACCGCTTCCGCCCAAAGGGAAGCTGACGTTCACCACCGATCTGCTGGCCATGGCGAAGCAGGCGGATTTCATCCAGGAAAACATTCCGGAGCAGCTCGAATTGAAGCAGCGCGTGCTGGCTGATGTCAGCCGCGTAGCGCCTCAGGACGTCGTGATTGCGTCCAGTACCTCGGGGCTCATGCCCACGGATTTGCAGAAGAACATGGTTGCGCCGGAGCGGTTCCTCGTCGCGCATCCGTTCAATCCGGTTTATCTGCTGCCTCTCGTGGAACTGGTGGGCGGCACAAAGACCAGCGCCGCTGCCATCGAAGCCGCGCGCAGATTCTTCACCTACATCGGCATGCACGCTCTGCATGTGCGAAAGGAGGTTCCGGGGCACCTGACGGACCGCCTCCAGGAGGCGATCTGGCGCGAGATCCTGCACCTCGTCAATGATGGTGTGGCCACCACTGGCGAGCTGGATGAGTCCATTATCTACGGCCCCGGGTTACGTTGGGCCGGAATGGGCACGAACCTGATTTATCACCTGGCCGGCGGCGAGCCCGGCATGCGTCACATGTTGCGTCAGTTCGGCCCCTGCCTGAAGTGGCCCTGGACGAAGCTCGAAGCCCCCGAGCTGACGGAAGGGCTGATTGACAAGATGGTCGACGGCACCCAAGCACAGGCAGGCGGCCGCTCGATTCGCGAGCTCGAACGGCTTCGCGATGATTACCTGGTAGACATCCAACAGGTGCTGCGGAAGTACAACCTCGGTGCGGGCGCTACCTTGCGCGGTGTCGAGAAGCGGTTGTACGACGACGCCGCTGCCAGGGCCGGTGCTAACAATGACGTACCATTGCGACTCGTCGAGACGCAAGTGCGTCCTGAGTGGGTCGATTACAACGGTCACATGACCGACTCGCGATATCTGCAGGTATTCGGTGACGCAACGGATGCTCTGTTCCGCCGGGTGGGTGTCGACGACGCATATCGCAAGAGCGGTCGAGCAATGTACACGGTGGAATCTCACGTCACGCATCTGAACGAAGCCAAGGCGTTGGAAGGGCTGTTCGCGACCACTCAACTTCTGAGCGTCGACGACAAACGCGTACACCTGTTTCATCATCTGCGACGGACGCGCGATAACGCGGTGGTTGCGACTTGCGAGCAGATCTACCTGCATGTGGATACGCAAGCGAGCAAAGCTTCGGCCATGGACACCCAGGTGCGCTCGAAGTTGGAAGCGATTCGCAAATCCCATGCGGACCTGGCGACGCCTGAACAGACGGGCCGCCACGTCGGGGCCCCTCGAAACTAACGGAATTGTGTCATGCCCAAGATTGTCGACCATGACGAGCGCCGCGATCAGATCGCCCTGGTTGCCTGCCGCGTTGTAGCGGAAAACGGCTTCGATCAGGCCACTATCGTGCGAATCGCTCGTGAGGCGGGCTATACGACGGGGATGGTGGCGCACTATTTCGACACCAAGCAGGACATCATCATCGCGGCTTTGCGGCTCATCCTGCGGCGGATCGAGGAACGGCTGACGAAGCCTGCCACGGACTTGTTGACTGTGCTTTCCGAAGCACTGCCGGTCGATGAGCAGCGCTTCATTGAGTGTGCCTTCTGGACCGCGTTCTGGGGCCAGGTGTCCGCCGACAAGAAGCTGAAGCGCATCAACGCCTGGGTGCACCGGGAATACATGCGTCTATTTGAACGTTGTCTGTCGGAAGGCTGGCCGGTCTGGGCGCAACTGAACGCGGCCACGCGTGAGCAGGTCCTCAGGTCCGTGGTGACTTTCATCAATGGTGTGACTGCGAGCGCCGTCGCCAGCCAGAGCGACTGGCCGGCCGCCAAACAGGTCGAGCAATTGCGCCTGCAGTTGCAACTGCTGCATGCCTGGGCGCAGGACACGATCGCCGTTCCCTCGAAAAAGGTGTCCGCATGGACTTCTCGCTGACTGAAGAACAACAGCTCATAGTCAAAACCACCCGTGAGTTTGTTGAGAACGAGCTCTACCCGCATGAGCAGCAGGTGGAAGCCACCGGCGTGCTCGACGAGTCACTGCGCAAGCAGTTGCGCGAGAAGGCGATCGCCGCGGGGTTGTACGCGGCCAATATGCCTACGGAGGTCGGGGGCGCCGGCCTCGATACGGTCAGTTGGATTCTGTACGAGAAGGAGCTCGGCCGGACCAACTATGCCCTGCATTGGAACTGCGTAGCGCGGCCGTCGAACATACTGTTGGCGTGCGAAGGTGAGCAGCGCGAACGCTACTTGCTGCCGGCGGTGCGTGGCGAGCGAACCGAGTGTCTGGCGATGACCGAGCCGCAGGCCGGTTCAGATGTTCGCGGCATGAAGGCCACGGCGGTCCAGCAGGGTGATGACTTTGTCATCAACGGCACCAAGCATTTCATCAGCCACGCCGACCATTCCGATTTTGTCATCCTGTTCGTGGCCACGGGCGAGGAACAGTCGGCGCGCGGCAAGCGCAAGCTCATCACGGCCTTCCTGGTGGACATGGGTACGCCTGGATTCGAGGTTCGCGACGGCTACAAGAACGTCTCCCACCGCGGCTATACCAACAGCATCCTGGAATTCAACAATTGCCGGGTGCCGAAAGCGGCGGTGCTGGGCGAAGTTCACAAGGGTTTCGAGGTGGCGAACACCTGGCTGGGAGCGACTCGGGTGCAGGTGGCGGCCACCTGCCTCGGGCGTGCCGAGCGTGCGCTGGAGCTGGCCACCCAATGGGCGGTCGATCGAGTTCAATTCGGGCAACAGATCGGCAAGTTCCAGGGCGTCGGTTTCAAGTTGGCTGACATGGCGGTGGAGTTGAAAGCGGCCGAGCTTCTGTGCCTGCACGCGGCGTGGAAGATGGACCAGGGGACGGCGACGGACATGGACATGGCCATCGCGAAGCTCAAAGCCACGGAAATGCTCGCGATGGTGGCGGACGAGGCCCTGCAGATCCACGGCGGCATGGGCTTGATGTCGGACCTGCCGCTGGAGCGCATCTGGCGGGATGCCCGGATCGAGAGGATCTGGGAAGGCACCAGCGAGGTCCAGCGGCACATTATTTCACGGGCGCTGTTGCGGCCGTTGGGCGGTTAGATCACCCGCAGGCGCTGCAGCTTGTCGATTTCCCGCTTCACGGCTTCCAGTCCCCCGTTCGCGTACAGAATTTCCAGCCGCTCCGGGCTGAGGAACGCGAACACTACATTGCGGAACTTGTTGTTGAACACAAACACATTGCTCGGGTCGTAGCCGTACATCGGCGCGAGCTGTGCCAGCACCACCTGTGATTCCGTCACGGCCGGAATCGAGTTACTGAAGTCCGCATCGGACAGGTTGTGAATCTGGTATTCAATCAGCAGGTTGGTCTGTCCCGCGGACGGCAGGTCGACACCTTCACCCAGATTCAACAGCGGCGGCAGCTTGAGCTTACCCTGAGCATCCTGCACGAGGTAGCCCCTGGCGACGGGGTCGATGCGCGCCACGATGGCGGCGGCACGCAGCCAGTTGACCACCTTGAACTCGTTTCCGAGTGCCGGCGCCGAATGGGCTGATGCCTGTGTGATGACAAACGCCGGCGAGAGGCCGCGCGCCATCGACTCAGCCACGCTCAGAATGTGATGACCGCCGGTGCGCGAATCGCCCGCCGCGCCGGAGTTGTCGGTGGTGCCGTTGCCGCCGAAGTTCAGCTCAGTGAACTCCGTGCCATCGGCATTCCACTGGAACACCATCATCTTCGCCCAGTCGTGCCAGATCGGTGCGGCGAGAATCAGATCCTGGTTGATGAAGCCGTTCTCGGGCCGTGCGCTCAGGCCTTCCGCGACGGGGAGGCGGCCGACGCCGAGTTGACCGTATTCACCTCGGTAGGTGTCGGCAAAATTCTGGGAGCTCTGGTCATTAAAGGACTCGTGGACGGCCAATCCGCCCGGGTAGGAGTGATGGCCGCCGAAGTTGCTGCCTGGGGTCGCATCGATCGGCAGAGGCAGCTTGGGGCAGGCAGTGCCGTCATCGCGGACCGGCGGAAACACTCCGGCCCTCGCGCCACCGGCGATGTTCGCAGTGTCAGTGGGATTGAGCAGGCCGGCCTGCTGGAGTTGGAAAATGATCTGATCCTTGACAGCGTCCGTCACATTGGCGCGGTGCGCGATGCAAGTCTTGGGATTGAAGAGCGCATCCAGGGTCGCGTCCCGCAGCTTGCGATCTTCGATCTGCCTGGCGTTATCAATGAGCAGGTGTTTGGCCGACTGTACCAGCGGCGAGACGCTGCCGATCTGTTCGGCGCGGGTGTTCCCAGCGCCCACCTGCGTCTGGTCGGCCGCAACAGCCGTCACACTCGTCATCAGTCCGCCGGCCACGAGCACGGCGGGAACGCGAAGGTCGCGCATACGCATCAGTTATCCCCTCCCAAGGAAGTTGGCGGGTGTAACTTAATGCAACGCCGATGTCGGGATTGTGATGCTTGTGTTAAGGGCGTTTGACAGCGCGAGCTACTTTCCTTTCCACTGCGGTTTGCGCTTCTCGGAGAACGCGCGCGCGCCTTCCTTCAGATCTTCGGAGCGCAGTACTTTTTGTACCGCCGCCAGGCTGTCATGCAACTCGAACGCCTCGTGCTCCGGCACCATTTCCGAGTGACGCAGGAGTTGTTTGATCGCCGGGTACAACAGCGGCGGACCGTCCGCGAGCTGTCGCGCGATTTCCCGAGCCTTGGTGAGCCCTTGTCCCTTAGGTACGACGTGATTGCACATGCCCCAGTGCTTGGCTTCGGCTGCATCCATCCACCGGCCCGTCATGAGAAACTCAACCGCGACGTGATAGGGAACGCGGCGCCGCAGCTTGATGGTGGCCGCATCCGCCAGCACGGCCACATTGATTTCGGGCAGTGCGAATTTCGCATGTTCCTCCATCACAATGATGTCCGTTCCGAGCACGATTTCGAAGCCACCGCCGCAGGCGATGCCATTGACGGCCGCAATCACCGGCTTGTTGAGATTGCGCGGGTAGTTGAAACCGGCAAACCCGCCGACGCCCCAGTCCGAATCGGATTCCTCGCCACCCGCCGCGGCTTTGAGGTCCCAGCCGGGGGAAAAGAACTTCTCCCCGCTGCCGGTGATGATGGCGATCCGTAGCTCGGGGTCGTCGCGAAAGGCGGAGACAATGTCATTCAGCCGGCGACTGGCGGCCAGGTCGATTGCATTCGCCTTGGGACGATCGAGTGTGATTTCCAGGATCGCACCGTCGCGGGTGGTGCGGACGCCATCTTTGGTGGATTCGCGGACTGACATGGAGAAGTCTCCTATGGAGCGTTCAGGCGTATGAGCGCATCTACCGCAACGGCGCCCAAACCGGCCGGGCGAACGATGACGGGGTTGATGTCCAGCTCAGCGAGCGTGTTCAGATTGGCTTCTGCGTAGCGTGTGCAGGCCAGGACGGCCTCAATGAGGGCCGGGAGGTCGCCCGCGGGTTTACCGCGGAAGCCGGCGAGCAACTTCGACACCTTTAGACGCTTCAAAGCCGCCTGGATGGATGCCGGCGTGAAGGGAGGAAGCAACGTGACGGTATCACGAAGCAGCTCTGTGAGAACGCCGCCGGCGCCGATGACCAACACCTGGCCAAACTGGGAATCGACGGTCATGCCAACGAGAATTTCAGCAACACCGTCGGCAATCATCTGCTCAACCAGGAGTTGGTCCGAGAGCTTCGAGAGTCGTTGCGCCGCAAGCTCAGCTTCCGCCGCCGTGCGAATGTTCACAACAACGGCGCCGAGCTCGGATTTATGCTCCAGATGGGCACCTGAGGCCTTCATGACGACGGGGAAACCGATGTCCAGCGCGGCTGCGGCGACGTCGTTTGGCGCAACCACTTTGGACCGTGGGATGGTGAGGCCGAAGGCGGCGAGGGCGGATTTAGCGGCGTGCTCGGTGAGTGCGCGGGCCGCGTGTTCGCCTAAAGATGCCGAAGGCGGCACCGTGGCGCCCGCCGCGTCGCCGCCAAGGGTCGGGTCCACCGCCGCACGGGCCGGCCGCCCCGCAGGCACCCGCAACTCAACCTTCGCTCCGCCCGCCCAAGCCTCGCCGACTTCGCCAGCGAGATTCAGCGCCTCGAGGGCCTCACGTTGACCTTGTAGCGGCATGACACCCGCTGCGAGGCACATTTCCCGCGTCGTCGGCGACATTGACTCCGGCATTGCGCTGATCAAGGCGCCGCGCGCCGGCGGTCCCGGAAAAGTTGCCAGGTACTGCTTGATGGCAACCACATACGCCGCCGGATCCGCCTGATTCTCCGGTGGGCAATCGAGCATGAATCCCGTCGTGTCAAACCCCGCCCGATGGACCAGCGAGAACATGGAGCTCATGGCTGGAGCGTCGAACCAGATGTGCGTGTGAAAATCGAAGGGATTCGCGACAGTGACTTTGTCGGTCAGCAGCTCTTGCAACTGAGCAGCAGTGTCCGCGGGGAAGGGCGGATAGGTCAGCCCCAGGTCGCGCGATGCGTCAGCCGTCATGGCCATGTCGCCACCCGACGCGCCCATGATCAACACACGTCGTCCACGCAAGGGACCGCCGGTGTGGAAAACCTTCAACGTCTCGCACAGTGTCGCCAACGATTCGCACCGTGCGATCCCTGCCTGGCGGCACAAGGAGTCAAATACAGTATCGGCGCCAGCCAGAGACCCTGTGTGCGTGTGCGCAGTGCGTGCCGCAGCTTCCGTGCGTCCAGCTTTCACCAAGGCAATCGGTTTTCCTGCCAAGCGTGCTTTCTCAACCGCACGTGCAAATCGAACAGGATCTTTCACGCCTTCAACGTAAAGTCCAAACGCGGTCACGCGTTCGTCGTCGGCAAGCAACTCGATCATGTCCTCCACCGCAAGACACGTCTGGTTGCCAACAGTCAGCACATAGCCAATCGGCAGCGATCGATCGTTGAACAAAATGTTCAGAGCCAGCGTGCCGCTCTGGCAGATGATGGCGACACCGCGATCTATGCGGTAGTTGATTCCGCTGGCGGCCGGTCGGCCCACCACCTGGTCGGGCCAGAGGGCGACCTGGTCGAAGAAATTAATGAACCCGTAGCAGTTAGGGCCGAAGAAAGGCAGATCCCTGGCATTCGCGAGCAACTCGGACGTCAGGCGTTGACCCTGCACAGCACCTGTTTCGGAGAATCCGGCAGCAAAGCAGACGAAGCCGCCGGCTCCACGGCGTGCCAGGCCCTCGGCAATCGCGGGTACCTCGCTCGCCGGCGCCGCGACGAACGAAGCGTCAGGGGCGCCGGGTAACTCGTCGATGGAGCGAAAATATTTGACTTCGGGAGTGGATGGCCGCTTCGGGTGAATGCGCCAGACCTCGCCACGAAATCCGATGACTTTGCCACCGGCGTCAACCGCGTCCGCCCAGCCACTGCCGAACAGCGCCACCGTTTGAGGAGCCAGAAGGCGTTTGATGCCGCTCAGGTTCGTCACGATCGGCTGCGCAATTCCATTCGCCGCGATCCGGGAATCTCCGTTGCGCCGGCCGGTTCCATTTTGCCCAATGCTTCGGCCACCTCCGGTGGAAAGGCCTGGGCTTTCGGCTCGGTCCCTTGATAAACGTGTAGCAACATCATCTCGGCCGTTGATACAGGATCCGGATATCGCCCGCAATACATGTCAAAAGCGGCGTGAATACGCTTCCGGTCGGTGCCTAGAATGCGCACGGACACCTCAACCACATCCGTGTCCTTCACCTCGTGAAGAAAGTGAATGTGCATCTCCAACGTGTACAGCGTGCACCGAGTGCGTGTGCGGTACGCCTCGTCCAGCCCGATGCGATCCATCAATGCATCGGTCGCCAGACTGAAGATCAGACTGTAATACGCATCTCGAAGATGCTGGTTGTAGTCGATCCACTCAGACGCAATGGGCGTCCGAAATACACTCATCCCACTCATGCGATTTTCAACTTTTCGCGAGTCTGCGCGGGTGTCATGACGCGGGCGCCCATTGCCTCGATGATGGTGCGTGCCTTTTCGACGAGCTGTGCGTTGCTGGCATAAACGCCGCGGCTCGAGTAGAGATTGTCCTCGAGGCCAACGCGGACGTTTCCGCCGCAAAGGATCGACTGAGCGACCCACGGCATCTGCATCCGGCTGATGTTGAAGGAGGTAAAGATCGCATCCGGGGGCAGGGTATTGACCATGGCAATCAGGTGACCCGGATCGCCCGGAACGCCGTAGGGAATGCCCATACACAACTGAATCAATGCCGGCGCAGGAATCAGGCCTTCCTTGATGAGCTGCTTCACAAACCACAAGTTGCCCGTATCGAACACTTCGAGCTCGGGCTTCACACCCAGGTCCTTCAGGATCTGGCAGCCTTTGCGCAGATAATTCGGAGTTGAAACGTACGCCCGATTGCCATCGCCGAAATTGAGGCTGCCGCAATCCAAAGTGGCAATGTCGGGACGATACTTGCCTTCATTACACAGGTCGATTACGTGGCGCATGCGGTCTTCCTGGCTGCAGAAGTCGCTGCCGGGGCCAGGCGTGTCGGACAGACCATTATCGCCGACGACAATGTAACCGCCCATGCCACACGTGAGATTGACAATCACGTCGACCTTGCTCTCGCGAATGCGTTTCACTACCTCGCGGTAGTACTTCGTCTCCATGCTGAACGCGCCCGTCTCAGGATCGCGCACATGGATGTGGACTATCGAAGCGCCAGCCTTCGCAGCGTCGATGGCTGTGTTCGCGATCTGCTCGGGCGTTACTGCGCAGTGAGGGCTCTTTGTCACCTTGGTGTCGTCGCCGGTGACAGCACAAGTGATGATGACATCGTAGTTCATGGACATGATGGCCTCGCGCGACGGTGCAGTAGGGGACGGGGGCGTCGGGTTAAATATTATGGAGACAATAATATAGCATCGCGGGGCGTGAGCATAGCAATGCCCCCGGGCCTCGGCGGACCCCGGCGCAGCCGCGGGGGACTGTGCAAGTTGGCGCCACGAGGTCGGCACGCAGCCGCGCATCGCGGCCACGGCCAACCCTCGGCGTGCTACCGTCGCACCCCCATGGGACCAGCCGACGATTCGACCCCCGGGCCGCCACCGAGCCCGCCTGCCGCCTCGCCAGGAAACACGCCATCCGCCAAGGGCGAAATGCCTCCGGGGGCGGCCCCGGCCCCGCCTTCCCAGGCGAAGGCGGAAAAACTGAACACCAAGGCTGCCGGCATCGTCGGCCTGGCTGTCCTTTGCAGTCGTCTCCTGGGTCTGGTCCGCGAGCAGATCTTCGCGGCGCTCTTCGGCGGTGGGCGTCTCATGGACGCCTTCACGATCGCCTTCCGCATCCCGAACCTCCTGCGCGACCTGTTCGCGGAAGGTGCACTTTCGACCTCGTTCATCACAACGTTCACCAAGACCATTGCCACCGACGGCGATCAGGCGGCTTGGAAGCTCGCGAACAAGGTCGCCACCATGACAGTGATCGTTCTGAGCTCGATCACGATCGTCGGAATCATCACGGCCCCCTGGCTCGTACACATTCTCGCACCGGGCTTTGAAGGCGAGAAGGCGGAGTTGACGATCACTCTGACGCGCATCATGTATCCCTTCATCCTGCTCGTCTCGCTGGCGGCGCTGGTGATGGGCATGCTCAACGCCAAGGAAGTCTTCGGCGTGCCGGCGATGGCGTCCAGCTTCTTCAACCTGGGTTCCATAGTGAGCGGCGTTGCGCTGGGCTACTGGCTCGACCCGAATTTTGGCCCGCGGGCGCTGGTGGGCGTTTCGGTGGGTACGCTCATTGGCGGATCGTTGCAGCTTGGCGTGCAGCTACCGCAAATTCGCCGCATCGGCTACCGGTTCAATCCAGACTTCCAGTGGCGCGATAAAGGCGTCAAGGCCATCCTGAGGTTGATGGGTCCTTCCGTGGTGGCTGCGAGTACCACCCAGGTCAACGTCCTCATCAACTCCATCTTTGCGTCGAAGCTCGGGGACGGCCCGACGTTCTGGCTGTCAATCGCGTTCCGTTTGATGCAGTTGCCACTCGGTATTTTCGGAGTGGCCCTGGGGACGGTCGCGTTGCCGCTGCTCGCCCGCATGGCGGCCGCCGGCAACATGACCTCATTCCGCAGCGAGCTGTCGAAGGGCATGCGGCTCGCGTTCCTGATGACAATTCCCTCCACGATCGGTTTGATCATGCTGGCGGAGCCCATCATGTCGGTGCTCTACCAACATCGCAAGTTCACGGCCTTCGAGGCAGCGGAGGCGGCGGGGGCGCTGCGTTTCTACGCCATCGGCCTCAGCGGCTACGCTGCATTGAAAGTCCTGGTCAACGCCTTCTACGCGCTCGACCGCCGCAAGACGCCGATGTTTGTCAGCTTCAGCGCAGTGGTGCTGAACCTGCTGCTCAACTGGTTCTTCACCCTGCAATTGGGTTGGGGACACCGCGGACTGGCGCTGTCGACCGCGTGCATTGCGACCTCGAACTTTCTGATTCTGTACTTCCTCATGCGCCGGCAACTGCAACAGCTCGAAACGCGGACGATGCTGGCGCTGCTCGGGAAGCTCGCAATCTCAGGCGGCGTGCTGGCGGGCGTGTGCTGGCTGGGCAGCCACTACTTGTTGGCGGATTGGCCCACCCAGGCGTTTTTGCCGAAGTGTATTTACCTGTTTGCAACAATCGGCGTTGCGGGCGTGGCGTTCCTGGTAGTGGCGTCAGCTCTGCGGATCACAGAGCTGAACGACATCATCGCGGCGTTCCAGCGCAGATTGCGCCGGAAGCGTGCGCGCTAGGCAGCGAACCGAATGCAGGCTTTCAGCACGTGAGTCAATACCGTTCGCATCGGACCGGCAACCTGCTCATCATAGGGAGTTGGCCACTCACCTTGAGCCGCCGAGAATGGCTCGCGCATGTACCCACGGCATGCCAGCTCCATTTGCACCGCATGCACTCCCTCAGTGGGGCGGCCATAGTGGCGGGTGGTGTAGCCGCCGCGGAATCGGCCATTGGTGACGCGCGTAAATCCCGTCTCATCGCAAGCGGCTTCGATGGCGGCCGTCAGCGCCGGCGAGCAGGTCGCGCCGTTGTTGGTCCCGATATTGAAGTTCGGCAGCGTGCCCTCGAACAGCCGCGGAATCTGCGAGCGGATCGAGTGACAGTCATACAACACGAGTTTGTTGTGTTTGCTGCGCAGCCGGGCGATCGCGGCGGCAATCGCCGCATGGTAGGGATCGAAAAACGTGGTGCGGCGCATGGTCAACTCCGCGCCCTGGGGCTCAAACCCGGGCCGGTACAGCGGCTCGCCGTCAAAGGTCGTCGTGGGACACAACTCGGTGGTTGCCTGACCGGGATACAAAGACACGCCGGACGGGTCCCGGTTACAGTCAATGACGGTGCGCGAGATCCCGGTCCGGATGACTGTCGCACCCATCGTAGGTGCGAAGTCGTAGAGCAGGTTGATCCACCAGTCCGCATCCTTGCGTGCGAGCCACGGCGAAGCGAGGCCGTACTCAATGTCACGAGGAATGTCCACACCCGTGTGGGGCATCGAGAGAATGAGCGGCGAATCGCCGCGCGTAATGGTGAGCCAGGGTAGGCGGGATTGTGTATTCATCGCGATAGAATAGCTAAGGCCCAGGTAGGAGTGGCGAGTGACATGACGAGTTTGTGGTTTGAGTCCGCTTTGTTGCCAAATGGTTGGGCAAGTCACGTTCGGGTGACCGCTACAAACGGTCGAATCGAGCGCGTGACCGCCGACATCGAGCCCAATGATAGGGATGAACGGCTCTCGGTAGGAATCCCCGGACTGCCGAATCTGCACAGTCACGCTTTTCAAAGAGGCATTGCCGGCCTGACCGAGCGCCGTGGCGCCGAGGGCGACAGCTTCTGGACCTGGCGCGAGCTGATGTATCAGTTTGTGGATCGCATTACGCCCGACCAGATGGAGTCCGTAGCATCGCTGGCGTACGCCGAGATGCTGGAGAGTGGCTTTACACAGGTCGGCGAATTCCACTACCTGCATCATGATCGTGGCGGCGTGCCGTTTGCCGATCCGGGCGAGCTGGCGGGGCGCCTCGCGGCCGCGGCAGCCAACACCGGTATCGGTCTGACATTGCTTCCAACAATGTACGCGCACAGTGGCTTTGGCGGAGCCGAACCCGGCAAGCGGCAAAGCCGCTTCATCTGTACCCGGGATCAATTTGCGGCCATTGTCGAGGCCAGCCGCAAGGTAGTTGCGACGCTTCCGGGCGGTGTAGTTGGTGTTGCACCGCACAGCCTGCGCGCGGTGACTCCTGATGAGTTGGCTTGGTTGGTGGAGCTGTCACGCGGCAGCGTCATGCACATTCACATCGCCGAGCAGACAAAGGAAGTCGATGACTGCCTAGCCTGGTGCGGACGCCGGCCGGTGGAGTGGCTGCTCGATAACACCGCCGTGGATGAGCGTTGGTGCCTGGTACACGCCACGCATCTTACCGACGCCGAAATCCAGGGGGTCGCCGCGAGCGGAGCCGTCGTCGGGTTGTGTCCCATCACGGAGGCCAACCTGGGAGATGGGATCTTTCCGGCGAAAACGTTCCTGGAGCGTGACGGGCGAATCGGTATCGGGTCGGATTCCAATGTCCTGATCGACGCCGCCGAAGAGATCCGGTTGCTGGAGTATTCCCAGCGCTTCGCGCACCGTGGGCGCAATGTTCTGGCCTCCGGTGCCGGCAAATCCACGGGCCGAACCTTGTACGACCGGTCGCTCGCGGGGGGTGCGAAGGTCCTCGGATCGTCTGCCGGCCTGGTGTCAGGAGCGCTTCTGGATGTTGTCAGTCTGAAGACGAGCGAGCCGCATCTCACCCGGCGGCGCCAGGATGACATTCTCGATACCTGGATTTTTTCGGGCGGCCAAAAACTGGTTGACTGCGTATGGCGTGCAGGTGAGAAAGTAGTCGTCAACGGCCGCCACCGCCACCGCGACGCCATTGTCGCGCGTTATCGCCGAGCGCTGGAGAGTCTGTTGACCTGAGGGGAGCTGAATTGGCGAAGAACATCCTGGGCATCATCCTGTCTGTGTTGGGCGCAGGCGCGCTCACTGTTATCGCCCTCCACAGAGACGAGCCCGTAAACGCACTTTGGATCGTTACGGCGGCCGTCTGCGTTTATTTGCTGGGATACCGCTTCTATGCGGCATGGATTGCCGCGAGAGTGCTGTCTGTCGACGCGACCCGCGCAACTCCGGCGGAACGCCACGACAACGGGCGCGACTTTGTTCCCACGCACCGTTGGATTGTCTTCGGTCACCACTTCGCGGCGATCGCAGGACCCGGACCGCTCGTGGGACCCACGCTCGCAGCCCAGTTCGGCTATCTGCCGGGAACGCTGTGGATCATGGCCGGTGCCGTCCTGGGCGGCTGCGTGCAGGACATGACCATCTTGTTCTTGTCGACGCGGCGAGACGGACGCAGTCTCGGGCAGATGGCCCGCGATGAGTTGGGGCCGTTCGGTGGCTTCGCCGCACTGATCGGCACGCTGTTGATCATGATCATTCTCATCGCCGTGCTGGGTTTGGTTGTTGTGAACGCGATGAAGCACAGCGCCTGGGCCACCTCCACAGTGTTCGCTACCATTCCCATCGCGATCCTGATCGGCCTGTATCTGCGCAGATGGCGACCGGGCCGGGTCCTCGAGGCTTCTGCCCTCGGCGTCGGGCTGGTTCTGCTGGCCGTGATCGGTGGCGGGTGGGTCGATGGCATTGCCTCGCTCCATGGAATGTTTGACCTTTCGGCGGTGCCCCTGGCCGGTTTCGTGATCGTCTATGGCTGGCTGGCGGCCATCCTGCCGGTGTGGCTGCTGTTGGCGCCGCGCGACTATCTTTCAACGTTCCTGAAGCTCGGTACGGTTGCCGCACTGGCCATCGCCCTGTTGCTGATGCACCCGGTCATCAAGATGCCGGCGATCACACAGTTTGTGGATGGCACCGGGCCCTTGTTTGGGGGCAAGGTCTTTCCGTTCGTGTTTATTACGGTCGCCTGCGGAGCGGTGTCCGGCTTTCACGCGCTCGTGTCGAGCGGCACGACGCCAAAGATCATTGGCAGTGAGGCGGACGTGCGCCTGGTTGGCTATGGGAGCATGGCGCTGGAGTCGCTGGTTGCGATCATGGCGATCATTGCCGCTACGCTTCTGGATCCCGGTGTCTACTTCGCAATCAACACCGGGGCGGGAATCGTGGGCGCGGCGCCGGATGCAGCGGTGCATACCATCACCGGCTGGGGCTTTCCGGTGACGGTCGAGCAGATGAAAAGCCTCGCGGCGGACATGGGCGAAAGCAGCCTCTTTGCCCGAACCGGGGGCGCGCCCTCGCTGGCGGTCGGCATGGCCAGTATTTTCGGCTCCTCGTTCGGGCGCGGTCTGCTCAGTATCTGGTATCACTTCGCGATCATGTTTGAAGCGGTCTTCATTCTGACGACCCTGGATGCGGGCACCCGCGTGGGCCGCTTCATGTTACAGGACCTTTTGGGCAACCTCTGGAAGCCGCTCGGACAGACATCCTGGTACCCTTCCGTATTGATCAGCAGCGCACTGGTCGTGGCCGGTTGGGGCTACTTTCTGTACATCGGTGTGATCGATCCCAACGGGGGCATCAACATCCTGTGGCCGCTGTTCGGCATCTCGAACCAGATGCTGGCCGCAATCGCCCTGAGTGTGGCGACCGGTATCATCATCAAATCGGGCAAGGGCCGCTACGCCTGGGTCACCGGTCTACCGCTGGCCTGGCTCGCGCTGATCACGACGTCCGCCTCATGGCAGAAGCTCACGAGCACAGACCCCAAGCTGGGATTCTTTGCCGCGGCCAATGACCTGGCCGTCAAGCTGGCGAACGGCGTATTGCCGCCGGAAAAGGCCGCGGTCGCGCCGCAATTGATTTTCAACCAGCGCCTGGACGGCTGGCTGACGCTGTTTTTCCTGGCGGTCGTGTGGTTTGTCATCATCGACATGCTGCGCATATCGTTGCGTTACGCGCGCGGCCTGCCGGTCGCTGGAAGCTCGGAGGCGCCGTACCAGGTACGGCGGATGCCCACATGAGTATTCGAGACATTTGGCGTTGGTTACGGGCTGCGACAGGGGACGATGCCTACGAACGTTATGTCGAGCATCGGACCGTGAAGCATCCTGGCGAACCGCTCCTGACACGAGCAGCGTTCTACGAGGAGCGGCAGCGCCGCAAATGGAGTGGCGTCAGCCGTTGCTGTTAGTGTTTATTGGCGCGGTACCGGGCGCGTGTCAATGCACTCGCATGTGCCGGATCAAGCGCCGGTCTATATACATGCGGGCATCCAGCACCAGCCGATCCTGCGCCTGCTGCAGTTGATGCAGGAAAAACATGACGAGAATTGCCGCAATCAACGCAGTCAGTGTTGCGTTGAAAGTGACGCCCAGTCCCAGTGTCACTCCTGAAATATCGCCATGCAGAGCACCTTGCGCGTCCTGTAACGCACGCCCGATACCGCGCACGGTGCCAACAAATCCCACAGCCGGAATCGCCCAAGCCGTAAAGCGAACCATGGAAAGCTGGGCATCCAGGCGATCGACTTCGTTCTCACATTCCGCGCGCACGGCCTCGGCTGAGTCCTGAACACTGCGGGTGGCGCCGAAACGGTTCAGAGCAACCATCAACGCTCGCGGCAGCAGCATGTCCTGCTCTTCCGCGGGTAGGCTCTCGAGGGGGCGGGCGTAGGCACGCGCGTCATCCGGGAGGACGACGTGACCTTCGCCGACGTCAACATATTGCCTCGACAGCAGCCGCCGGTTGCGCGTCACCGCACGCGCCTGGTGACCAATGAGCGCCAATGCCCAGCACGCGAGTATCAGCGCGGTTTCCTGCTCATAGTCCTTGAGAATCACAAAGACCGATCGCAGATTGCGCGTCGGACCCGTCTGGGTGCCGGGAGGCGCGCCTTCCTTCGCCTCGGGCAGGGCGAGAATGGCTTCGGCGTGGGGCCGGATCAGGGTGGCGTAGAGAGTTTGCACAACGAGCGCGCTGATCAGGAGGGCGGCGACACTGAACAGTGCCTCGCGACCGAAAACCACTCTCATTCGTACCTCACCCTATGCCCAAATCGCCGACGGTACTTTAGGCTAGTCATCAACGTTTCCACAGTAGAGCAAAATGACCACAGTTGCAGACAAGATCATTGCCCGTGAGTTCGTTATTACATCGGAGCTCACGCCGCCGAAGGGCATTGATCTGAGCGACCTCTTTGCAAAGGCACGAGCCTTGAAGGGCTATGTCGACGCCTTCAACCTCACGGAATCGCCGCGCGCCCGGATGGCAATTGCGCCGTCCGCGGTGGCCCGCCTGCTGCTGGAACGCGGAATCGAGCCGACCGTGCAGATCACGGCCCGCGACCGCAATCGCATCGCGATTCAGGCGGATATCCTCGGAGCGGCGGCGATGGGCGTGCGCAACTTCGTGTTCATGGCCGGCGATCCGCCCCAGAACGGCGACCACCCGGAAGCCAAGCCGGTTTTTGACTTGAATTCAAACCAGATGCTGAGCGCCGGGCATCAGCTCGCGCAGGGCCGGGATATGAGCGGCAATCCGCTGCGAGGCACGCCCAACCTGTTTTTAGGTGCGACAGCGAACCCCGGCGCCACGGACCTTCAGGCCGAGGCCGTCAACACTCGCCGCAAGATCGATGCGGGTGCCCAGTTCCTGCAGACGCAGGCAATCTACGAGCGCGCCACGTTGGAGCGCTTCCTCGACGCGGTCAAACCCGATGGCGTGGCCATCCTGGCCGGCATCATTCCGTTGAAGTCCGCGAAAATGGCCAGTTGGCTCAACGCTAATGTCCCGGGCATCCGCGTGCCGGATGCGCTGCTGGAGGAAATGCACAGTGTCGCGGGTACGGATGGTGAGATCGCGAAAGGCATCGACATCGCGGCGCGGACCATTCGGGATATTCAGAAGTTGTGCGCCGGAGTCCATGTCATGGCGTTGGGTTGGGAAGCGCACATTCCCGCCATCCTGCAGGCGAGCAGCCTGCGGGACTAAGAGCGTTTCCTGAACGCGGCGGGCGATTCGCCCGCGAGCTTGCTGAAGAACCGCGAGAAATAGGCCGGGTCGCTGAACCCCAGGTAATACGCGATCTGCGCCACGGTCATGTTTGTGTAGGTCAGGTTGCGTTTGGCCTCGAGCAGCAGGCGTTCTTCCAGCACTCGCGTGGGTGTCTTGTTGGTCACCTCCAGGCAGGCGGCCCGCAGTTGCCCCGAGGTCACATTCAACGACCGGGCATAATCGGCCACCGACCAGCCGCCGCGCAGGTGCGTCTCAATTTTCTCGCGCAAACGTGCCACCAGGGCTGCCCGCGCGCTGCTGGCTGTGGAGGTCGATTCCGACGTCTGATGGAGCGCGCGAACCGCTGTTACCAAAAGCGTAGTCAACCGGGCCATGGCGGCGGCAGCACTGGCCGGAGCGCTCCACACCAGCTCGCGCCGTAGTTTCGGCAGCGTGTCCACGAACTCCTGGAACAACCCAGGATCGGACTCCAACGCAGCACAGTTGGCGGATCCAAACAGTCCCCTGAAGGTGCGTTCGTCACGTGCCAACTCGCCGAGCAAGGCTTCCGCCAGGGTGACCACATAACCCTCCGTGTCAGGCTCGAACGAGAAGCCATGCACCATGCCGGCGGGCACAATCAACAAGGAAGGGGCGCGGAAGGGCAAACGCTGAGTTTCCGCCTCCATCTCACCTCCACCGGTAAACAGCACCAGTAACTGGTGCAGGTCGCGGTGGGCATGCGGCTGGATTCGCCAATCGTTGACGCGGCTGCGATCTGAGATGGTTTCCACGTGTAGGAAGCGCTCATTCGCATCCCGCGGCGGCTCGCCGTACAGGAAAAAGCGCGGAATCGGCGCCTGAGGCTCTCGCATTGCACTAAATCCAAGCAGAACGCGTTTGCGTCCATGGTCTGCCGCGGGGCGATGGCTACAGTTTAGCTCCCATGCGAACCCAGGTTGCGATCATCGGCGCCGGCCCCGCGGGCCTGCTGTTGGCTCATCTTTTGTACCAGCACGGGATCGACTGTGTCGTCCTGGAGGCCCGGAGTCGGGAATACGTTGAAAACCGCGTTCGTGCGGGGGTGCTGGAACATCAGAGCGTCGACATTCTGAATGCCGCCGGTGTCGGTGCCCGGATGATGAAGGAAGGCTTGCTCCACCACGGCATCCACTTGAATTTCGGTGGTGAAAGCCATCGGATCGATTTCGAGGCTCTGACGGGGCGTGCCGTGATGATTTACGGGCAGCAGGAAGTCGTCAAAGACCTCATCGCCGCCCGGCTGGCCGCACGCCAGCCCCTGATTTTCGAGGCGGACTCGGTATCGGTCCATGACTTCGAGTCTGACTCGCCCCAGGTTCGGTACAGCATCGACGGACAGGCCCGCACGTTGGAGTGCGATTTCATCGCCGGCTGCGACGGATTCCATGGAATCTGCCGCAGCAGCATCCCTGCAGCTCAACTCAATGTGTTTGAGCGCGTGTATCCATTCGCGTGGCTGGGCATTCTGGCTGAAATGCCCCCGGCCGCCGAAGAGTTGATCTACGCGAACGACGACCGTGGGTTTGCTCTGCTCAGCATGCGCTCACCCACCGTGAGCCGTCTGTACCTCCAGTGCCACCCCGACGAGGACCCGGCTAAGTGGTCTGACGACCAGATCTGGGGGGAGCTGCGAACTCGTCTTCACGTCGAAGTGCCCGGTGGCCCGGTGCTGCAGAAGTCGGTTACTCCGATGCGCAGCTTCGTGGCCGAGCCGATGCGTTTCGGTCGGCTGTTTCTGGCAGGCGATGCTGCGCATATTGTGCCGCCGACGGGGGCTAAGGGGATGAACCTTGCCATCGCGGACGTACAGGTACTCGCACGGGGCCTCCAGGCGTTTTATCGCGAGGGCTCAGAGGAGGATTTGAGCGCATATTCGGCCACCTGCCTGAGCCGAGTGTGGAAGGTTCAGCGCTTCTCCTGGTGGATGACCTCACTGCTGCATCGGTTCGATGATGAGACCCCGTTCGACCACCGCCGCCAATTGGCTGAGCTCGAGTACCTCGTGACTTCACGCGCCGCAGCTCAGTCCCTGGCTGAAAACTACGTGGGCCTGCCACTGGCTCATTGACCGGTTGTCGCCGCTTTGCCGCAGAAAGGTGGCCACCGGGCCGTCGTGGTAAGCTTCGGCCCCCCGAAATGCTAGCCGGACACACGGAACTTCACGCTAATGGCATTAAAGATAATGATCCTGGGAGCGAATGGCTTCATTGGCAGTGCGCTCACGAACGCAATTCTGCGGACGCGCCCCTGGGAGGTCTATGGCATCGATCTCGCGGACAATAAGCTGAAGGATCTGCCAAAGACGGATCGCTTTCACTTTGTGGAAGGCGATATCACCATCAACAAGGAGTGGGTGGAGTATCACGTCAAGAAGTGTGACGTGGTGGTGCCGCTGGTTGCGATTGCCAATCCCGCCCAGTACGTAACACATCCTTTGCGTGTGTTTGAGCTCGACTTCGAAGCCAACATCGATATCGTCCGGCATTGCGTGAAGTATCAGAAACGTCTGATTTTCCCGTCCACGTCCGAAATTTACGGTATGTCGGAAGATGCTGTGCTCGATGAAGAGACGAGCCCGCTCGTATACGGCCCGGTGAACAAGCAGCGCTGGATCTACGCGGCCTCCAAGCAGCTCCTGGATCGAGTCATCTATGCTTACGGCGTGCGGGACAATCTCGACTACACGTTGTTCAGGCCGTTCAATTTCATCGGCCCCAATCTCGATAACGTCGAGGAGCCGAAGGAAGGCAGCTCGCGCGTGTTCACGCAGTTCCTGTCGAACGTGTTGTTCAAGCGCCCGATCAAACTCGTGGACGGCGGGCGGCAGAAGCGTTCATTCACGTACATCGATGACGCCGTCGACGCGTTGTTGACCATCATGGAAAACAAGGACCACTGCGCGAGCCGGCGTATTTTCAACATCGGCAACCCGAACAATTGCGTGTCCATCCGCGATCTGGCCGAGCGCACCATCCGCATTGCGCAGGAGTTCCCCGTTCTGCGGGAGAACGCCAAGAGCACCGAGATTGTGGAAGTCAGCGCCGGTGAGTACTACGGCAAGTACTACCAGGACATCCAGGTCCGGGTGCCGGCCATTGAAGCCGCCGCGAAGTACCTGGGTTGGAAGCCCACAACGGACATGGATACCGCCATTCGGCGCACGATCCAGTTCTACGTGAACCAGGAAGGTTTCGGCGATCGCGCCATGGGTAACAATTGAGCGCGGCGGGGCATGGCGAACGTGGGGCAGGGGCTGCGTCAACGTAGCTTCGGTTGGTGGCCGTGGCTCGTCCTCGCGGCATTCTGGTTCATCACCATGCCGTTTCGTCCCCTCGTCGATCCTGACGAGGGACGTTACGCGGAAATCCCACGTGAGATGGCGGCAACGGGCGACTGGGTAACACCTCGCCTCAATGGTCTGAAGTATTTCGAGAAGCCGCCCATGCAGTACTGGGCGACCGCGGCGACCTATTCTGTGTTCGGCTTTAGCGAGTGGACAGCACGCCTATGGACGGTGGGGCTGGGGTTCCTGTGCTTGCCGATGGTCTTTGGGTGGACTCGGCGCCTCTACGGGGAGAGCGCAGGCTTCGCGGCGATGGTCGCGCTCGCTGTCAGTCCCTATTTCGAGCTGATTGCCCATCTGAATATCCTGGACTCCGGATTCGCGTTTTTTCTGTCCGCGGCGGTTTTCGCATTTGCTCTCGGGCAGAGCTCAACCGAAGGATCCTCAGAAGAACGGCGCTGGATACTGCTTGCCTGGCTCGCAGCGGCGTTAGCGGTCCTGACCAAGGGCATCGTTGTCGGCGTCCTGGCGGGCGCGACGCTGGTTACGTACTCGGCCCTCGAGCGCGATATGCGGCCGTGGCGACGGCTGCATCTGACGTTGGGGCTGCCGTTGTTTCTGGCGGTCACCGTTCCTTGGTTCGTTGCAGTCAGCGCCCGCAATCCGTCCTTCCTACAGTTTTTCTTCGTTCATGAGCATTTCGCGCGCTTTCTGACAAAGGTCCACAAGCGCGAGGAACCGTGGTGGTACTTCCTCAGTATACTGGCCATCGGAGCGCTGCCTTGGCTGTTGACCATGCCACGTGCCCTGCGGGGCGCATGGTTAGAATCGAAGGGAGATTCTTCCTTTAAGCCTTTGAAATTCATGCTCGTATTTTCGACCATTACACTGCTTTTCTTCTCGGTGTCCTCCTCGAAGCTGGCGCCCTATATTCTTCCGATGATGCCGACGCTGGCGGCGATCATTGGAGCTTCTGTCGCGGCGAGCTCGACGTTCGCCCGGACCCTGGCACGCATTACCGGCGTGTTGATGCCAGTGATGGCTGTTGGGCTCTTCATCTATACAATGCGCCGCTACGGGTACTTTCCGCAGTCGGCGATTCAATACCTCGTTGGCGCGCTGACTGTGGGCGTTTATGGCGTGTGGGCTACCTGGAAGCGCGAAGTGCCCGCGGCCGCTGCAGTGTGGGCCACCGCGGCCAGCGCAATCTTGGGATGGCAGTGTTTGCTCAGCGCGTTCACCGAGCTGCCAGAACGCTCGTCGTACAAACTGGTCAAGACGATCAAGCCGCTGATCGGACCTGACACTGAGTTGTTCACCATCGGACAATATCGCGAGACGTTGTCGCCGTACCTGGGGCGCACCCTGACTGTCGTACAGTTCCAGGGCGAGCTGGAGTTCGGCCTGACGGAGGAACCGTCGCTCGGGCTGACAGCGGATGCTTTCCTGGCCCACTGGAATGCTTCGACAAACGCGGTTGCGTTCATAGCGCCCGGGATCTTGGAAGATTGGCGTAGCCATGGGATGCAGGCCAAGGTCATTGGCGGCGACAACCAGACGTTGGTAGTGAGTCGTCTATGAGAGCTGTGGATTTCGGGACGTTGATGATTGGCGTGGTTCTGAACGCCTTGGCCCAGTTGGGACTGAAGGCCGCGACCGCGAAGACGGGGCCGCTGATATCGCCGGATGGAGCGACGTGGAGCAAGGCTCTATCGCTCATGACCGTACCGCAGCTTTGGTTTGCACTGACCGCGTACGGAGTCAGTGTTCTGGTTTGGCTCGTGGGGCTTTCGCGCGTCCCCGTCAGCCAGGCCTACCCGATGTTGTCGATGGGTTACGTCCTCAACATCGGCCTCGCGTGGTGGCTCCTAGGCGAGGTGCCCAATGTGCAGCGCGTCGTTGGAACCGGCGTAATAGTGGCGGGCGTTGTGCTCGTCGCACGCTCATAGGAAGTCCCAGTGAAGAAGATGCTGCCGTTTACGCGTCCTGCTATCGACGAGGAGACGATCCAGGGTGTAGTTGAGGTCCTCAGATCTGGGTGGCTGGCGAGCGGCCCCAAGGTCGCCGAATTTGAGGCTGCGCTGTCCCGGTACCTGGGAGGACGTCCCATCCGGACGCAAACCTCCGCCACCGCCAGCCTCGAAATGGCATTACTGGCCGCTGGGATCGGCGCGGGACATGAGGTCATTACACCGGCTATGAGCTTCGTGGCCACAGCGAATGTCATCACACGGACCGGAGCGCGCCCTGTTTTTGTCGATGTAGGCCTGGATTCCCGCAACATCGACCTCGACCAGGTGGAAGCGGCCATTACCGAGCGCACCCGCGCCCTGATGCCGGTGCATTTCTCCGGCCTGCCCGTGGATATGGATCGCCTCTACGACATTGCTCGGCGGCACGAGCTGCGTGTGGTGGAGGATGCCGCTCATGCCATTGGTTCGTCCTGGAAGGGCCGCCGGATTGGCAGTTTCGGTGATCTGGTCTGCTTCAGCTTCCATCCGAACAAGAACATGACGACCATTGAGGGCGGTGCGGTCAGCGGCGGTTCTGCGGACGAGGTCAAGGCGTTAGAGCTGCATCGTTGGCACGGGCAGTTGAAATCGCCTTCGGGCGTCGACACATTGTTTGCCGGTGGCAAAGCCAATCTGTCGGATGTCGCGGCGCGCGTTGGGATCGGACAGTTGGCGCGCCTGGAGGAATTCAATGCGCGGCGGCGCGAGCTGGTTGCGCGTTACTATGAGCTATGGAGCGACAACCCGCCGGTCCGTTTGCCGGAACGCGGGGATGAAGGGCATAGCTGGCACATTTTTGCGCCGCTGTTGCCGCTATCGAAGATGACCATGACACGCGCGCAATTCATCGAGGCCATGGCGCAGCGGGGTATTGGCGTGGGCATACATTATCCGGCCATCCACCTGTTCACGGCCTATCGTCAGTTGGGTTACCGCGAAGGGCAGTTCCCGAATGCCGAACAGATCGGTCGCGAGACCATCACATTGCCCTTGTTCCCAGCCATGGAGTTGAGTGACGTGGATCGGGTCGTCGAAGCCGTCAACGAAGTCATTGCAGGAGCGCGAAATTGAACGCGAGAACAGAGGCTACGGTTTCTGTTGTCATTCCCTGCTACAACGAGGAACACGGCCTGCAAAGCCTGTTCACTCGCCTGTATCCGGCGCTGGATGCCTTGCACCGCCAGTACGAGGTGATTTTCGTCGACGATGGCAGCAGCGACCGGACCGTTGCGGGTCTGAGGGAACAGTTCAACAAGCGCCCCGACGTGACGCGCGTCGTGGTGCTGGCACGCAACGTGGGCCAACACATGGCCATTATGGCCGGCTTCGCTCAAGCCCGCGGCGACTACACCGTCACTCTGGATGCGGATCTGCAGAATCCGCCTGAGGAAATTGCCAACATCATAGCGGCAATGGATTCGGGCGCGGATTATGTGGGCACTGTCCGCAAGAACCGCCACGATGCCTACTGGCGCAAGGCGGCCTCCCGCCTGATGAACCGGTTTCGGGAGCAGACCACCCACATCCGGATCACCGACCAGGGCTGTATGTTGCGCGGCTACGATCGGGAGATCGTCGACGCAATCAACAGTTGTGTTGAAGTGAGCACCTTCGTGCCCGCGCTGGGTTACACCTTCGCCCGCAACCCCGTCGAAATCGAAGTAGCCCACGCCGAGCGGGCCGTCGGTCAGTCGAAGTATTCCCTGTTCCGCCTGATCCGGCTCAACTTCGATCTCATGACCGGGTTCTCCGTCGTGCCGCTGCAGTTTTTCTCCATGGCCGGCATGGTGATCTCGCTCGTGTCCCTGCTCGGATTCGTGGGACTGACCATCCGCCGCATTGTGCACGGCCCGGAAGCCGAAGGATTGTTCACGCTGTTCGCCATTGCGTTCTTTCTGATCGGCGTTCTGTTGATGGGCGTCGGAGTTGTCGGTGAGTACGTCGGACGCATCTACGAACAGGTCCGGCAGAGGCCGCGATATACCGTGGCCGCGTTGCTCGAACAGGAATCGACCGAAGCGATTGTTCCGGCCAAGGAGCGTGCATGACTACTCGCGCCGTCGTGTTTGGTTATCACGACGTAGGGGTGCGTTGCCTCGAGACTCTTCTGTCCGGCGGAGTGGACGTTCCTCTCGTTGTAACGGTTCGCGACGATCCCACGGAAACGCAGTGGTTTGCCAGCGTCGCCGCTACGGCGGCGGAGTACGGCATCGAAACCGTGACCCCGGCGGATCCGAACACGCCGGATATGCAACAGCGGTTGGCCGCGCTGCAGCCCGACTTTATCTTTTCGTTTTACTACCGATCGCTGCTGGGCGCGCCGCTGCTGCGGACGGCCCGCCTGGGTGCGCTCAACATGCACGGCTCGTTGCTGCCGAAGTATCGCGGGCGGGCACCCGTCAATTGGGCGATCTTGCACGATGAGCGGGAAACGGGTGCCACGCTTCACTACATGGTCGATCGGGCAGATGCCGGAGATATTGTCGACCAACAGGCAGTGCCCATATTGCGTAACGACGACGCCCGCGCCGTATTCGGCAAGGTGACGGTGGCTGCGGAAATCATTCTGGCGCGATCGCTTCCTGGCTTGATTGCGGGCACGGCTCCCCGTCACGCCCAACCGGTCGAACCGGGCCAATATTTCGGACGCCGCCGTCCGGAAGACGGCCGGATTGACTGGACCTGGTCGGCGCAGCAGATCCACAACCTCGTTCGCGCGGTCGCTCCGCCTTTTCCGGGCGCCTATGCCACCGTGGGCGAGCAACGCTGGTTCATTCACAAGACGCGGGTGGTCCCACAAACGACCGAGCCGAGTGCCCAGGCCCGGTTGGTGAGCGTAGACGGGCAGTGCTACGTCGAATGTTGTGACGGCAGCGTGCTGCACCTGATCAAAGTGGCCTCGCAGGATGGTCCGCTGATTCTGCGCGGCCTGGCCGCCGCGTTGGCCAAGCATCCGCGCTCGTTGAGTTAGACGCGTTTGCGGATTGCGCTGAAAATTGACGTGGATACGGATCGGGGCACCCTGGAAGGGGTGCCGCGACTGGCCGGTCTGTTTGAACGGCTGGATGTCCGCGCCACGTTCCTGTTCAGCCTGGGGCCGGACCAGACCGGCCGGGCCGTCAAACGCGCGTTCCGCCGGGGGTTCATGGGCAAAGTCCGCCGCACCTCGGTGTTGAAACACTACGGCCTGAAGACTTTGTTGTATGGAACATTGCTCCCGGCACCGCATATCGCCCGGCGACGCGGCTCGGTCATGCGCGATATTGCCAACCGCGGTTTTGAGGTTGGCGTGCACACCTATAACCACATCAAGTGGCAAGACTACGTTGCTCGGTCCGATGAGGCGTGGACACGGCGGGAGCTGACTCTGGCACGGGATGAGTTTGTGCGGGTCTTTTCGCGCCCTCCGGTGATGCACGGGGCGGCCGGGTGGCAGGTGAACGGCTACGTTCCGGAATTGGAGCGGCAGTTGGGTTTCCAATATGCATCCGATGGGCGAGGCACAGGTCCCTTCATGCCCGTTGTGAAGGGAGCAGTCGTCAACGTACCGCAGATGCCCACGACGCTGCCTACCCTCGATGAGTTGATCGGCCGCCCGGACCTGGGCGATGTAGATCCCGTCGACCACCTGTTTGCGTTGACGGACGCCACCCCCTCTCGCGATCACGTCTACACCCTGCATGCCGAGCTGGAAGGCAACCTGTATCTCGACTCGTTCGAGCGGCTCCTGCGCGGCTGGCGTTCTCGGGGCGCCGAATTGATTGATATGGCCGCTTATGCCTCTACATTGGCATTGGCGCAGCTTCCACGGTGTGAGATGGTTGAGGGAACGGTGGAAGGGCGCAGTGGGTTGCTCGCGGTGCAAGGAGCCGCTTTATGACCTGGTACGGATTGTCGGTTTTCAGTCTCGTCTATGTACTGGCCGTGGCGATTCCCGGGCCCGGGGTGGCGGCGATTATTGCCCGCTCGCTGGGGCATGGCTTGCGGGGCGCACCTGCCTTCATCGGAGGCTTCCTGGCGGGAGACCTGATCTGGTTTACCTGTGCGGCGACTGGCCTGGCGGTACTCGCTCAAAGCGCTTACACGGTCTTCCTCGTTGTGAAATACGCGGGCGTGATCTACCTGCTGTACCTGGCCTACCGATTGTGGACGTCACCGGCTCAAGCGGTTGATGCGTCCACGGAAGTCCGCCGCGAACGGCCGTTCCAACTTTTCCTGGGCTCCCTGGCGCTGACGATGGGGAATCCCAAAACCATGATCTTCTTTCTGGCGGTACTGCCCACCGTGGTGGAATTGAAGCGCCTGACCTTGGGCGGCTTTTTGTCCATTGTCAGTGTCATTGTGGTCATATTGCCGCTGGTGCTGGGCGGGTACGCTTTTGGTGCAAGCCGGGCGCGGCGGTTCTTCTCGACGCCCAAGACGGTGCGGTGGGTGCAGCGAGGCACCGGGGTCGCCATGGCGTCGGCTGCGGTGGCTGTTGCTACGCGCTAGGACGCCACAGGCGCTTTACCATCAGCGCAGCCGGCCCCTGTCTGACTCGAGAAGGCCACGCTTCTTGCCGGCGGAAAAGAACCCGGGCTCCGCGCGGCCATTGCCGCTCCAATAGACAATATTGGGCCTGGCGTCACGTCTATCTCTACAGATGGACGTGACGCTGAATGACCCTTCCGTGATATCTGAACAGGATCGAAAGATCTCCGCTGCAGTCCGGCGCGAGGGCGGCCGTCTACGGAATTTCATTCGCCGCCGGGTGCTGGACGCCGCGGAGGCGGAAGACATCCTCCAGGAAGTGCTCTACGAGCTCGTGGCTGCACATCGCTTGATGCAACCGATCGAGCAGGCCGGCGCGTGGCTGATGCGGGTTGCGCGCAACCGGATCATCGACCGATTCCGCAAGAAGCGCGCGGAACCCTTCAGCCACTCGACATTGTTGCTGGACGACGAGGACGAGGGCGGTGAGCTGGAGGATCTGTTGCCCTCCATCGAGCCCGGTCCTGAAGGCGAAGCTGTCCGGCAGGTATTGCTCGAACAGGTGGAGGAAGCGCTCGATGAGTTGCCTCCGCAGCAGCGCGAGGTCTTTATTGCGCACGAGCTGGAGGGAGCCAGCTTCAAGGAGTTGTCCGCGCGTTGGGGTGTAAGCGTCAACACGCTGTTATCCCGCAAACGGTACGCGGTACTGGCGCTGCGCGAGCAGTTGCAGGATGCGTACGACGAGTGGTTGGAAGATTGAATCAGTTGCGCCTGGGCACGTGCCGTCAGGCGATGATAGGAGAGATGCCGTGAGACGTTTTTGGATGATGAAGGGCCTCGCATTCGCGGTGTTTGCACCGTTGTTGGTGGCGGCGCTGAGCGCAGTGGTCATGTTGCTGTGGAATGCGTTGATCCCCAGCCTGTTTGCCGGGCCGGTGGTGACTTTCTGGCAGGCGGCCGGCATGTTGATACTGTGCCGTCTGCTGTTTGGTGGCTTCAGACATCATCACGGCGGGCATCACCATTGGCGGCAGCGGGCGTGGCGCTCACGCTGGCACGGTATGTCGCCGGATGAGCGCGAGCGCTTTCGCGACGGTTTCCGGCGATGGAAGCACATGAGCTCAGAAGAGCGGCGTGAGTTTGGCAAAAAGTTCGGCCGCCCTTTCGGACCCTGTGGCCCCGACATGCATGGGATGGATGACCGCGGGCTGCACGACGAACCGCCCGGTATGCACGGTGAGCGCGGTGGAGACGAGCCCAAGGGAGCGTAACATGAGAGCTATGAGCATTGACGCCAATGACCGCCACCGACTGCTCAAAGGCGTCGACGCGGCCGGCGCGGCAGCGCTGGATTTCCTCGAACGCAGCCGTGACGTAGCCAACGAGGTAGTGGTTGACGACGCGCGCGCCGAAACTTCAACATCAGGGCGTGAAAAAAACACTCGTTCTGGTTCCGGGCCTGCTGTGTGACGATTGGATCTGGTCTTTTCAGATTGAGGCCCTGGCGGACGTAGCGAATGTCCACGTCGCCAACCACGGCGAAGTTGACAGCCTCGGCGCGCTAGCCGAGGCCCTCATCGCCAGAGCGCCCCCCCGTTTTGCGATAGCAGGCCATTCCATGGGCGGCCGAGTTGCGTTGGAAGTCGCCCGTCGGGTACCCGAGCGTCTGATCGGGTTTGCAATTCTTGACAGCGGTTATGAGGCGGTCGCTCCTGGAGAAGCGGGTGAGCGGGAAGCCGCCGGACGCCGCTCCATGCTGGCGCTGGCGAAACGCAGCGGCATGCGCGCCATGGCGCGAAACTGGCTCCAGGGCATGGTGCACGCGCCCCGGCTCACGGACTCGGAGTTGATTGAGCCGATTGTCGACATGTTCGACCGGCACACACCGGAGCTCTATGCCCTGCAGATCCAGGCGCTGCTCCACCGCCCGGACGCGAAGTCAGTATTCGCCGGCATTCATTGTCCCAGCCTGGTGCTGTGCGGCCGCGATGACCTCTGGGCGCCGCCATCGCGTCACGAGACCATGGCCAAAATGCTTCGGCACAGTACCTTCGGCAGCATACCTCACTGCGGTCACATGTCGCCTCTCGAGCGCCCCCGGGCGGTCAACGAAGCCTTCCGCAGTTGGATTGCAGCAATGGAGGATCCGTAATGGGCACAAGATTGAGCGGTGAGGATCTCGCCGCCGCGGGCCACGATGTTGCAATGTGCGATGTGTTGCTCGATTCGCCGCCGGGCCGTTACTTTACGGGCACCACGGTGGCCCGCGTGACCGTCCTCATGGCAAAGCTCGACTGAACACTCGCCACACTGGGCAGGCGAGTCAGGTGCTGGTTGTGGATCCGCTCGAAGTCCGCGAGATCGGCCACCACCAGGCGCAACAGATAGTCATGCTCGCCTGTCATCAAGTAGCACTCCATCACCTCCGGTACCTTGCGAACAGCGTTCTCGAACGCCTCCAGACCCGACTGGCTTTGCCGGTCGAGGGTAATGCTCACAAAGACGTTCACCGGATACCCGGCCTTCTGCTGGTCAATCAGTGCTGTATAGCCCTGGATCAAGCCGGACTCTTCCAACGCCCGCACGCGGCGCAGGCAGGCCGATTCGGACAGGCTGACCTTCTCGGCCAGCGAGGTATTGGTGATCCGGGCATCCTGCTGAAGCAGCCGCAGGATGGCTCGATCATAGCGATCCAGCTCCATTTGCGCCGAAATCCTTCGCTGAATGATCAATAAGCGGCAGATTCTGCCACAGGTCGCGCCCCGATACCGTGCATTACGCAAGGGTGTGCGGGGTGTCCGACTCTAAGCTGCGGGCACCTTCAACCCGCGGGATCCCCCTGACCGTCCAGGTCCCGCACCAGGAGCCCCTGTCATGCGCATTGGTGTCCCAAAAGAGATCAAGAACAACGAATATCGCGTCGGTATGGTCCCCGCCGGAGTCCGTGAGCTGACGAGTGCTGGACACGAGGTAGTGGTCGAAACCGGCGCCGGAAGTGGTATCGGCGTAGATGACGCAGCGTACAAGGCGGCTGGCGCGTCGATCGCCAACACCGCCGCAGAAGTCTTCAAGGCGGGCGAATTGATCGTTAAGGTCAAAGAACCGCAGCCGAACGAGTGCGAAATGCTCCGTTCCGGGCAGGTGCTTTTCACGTACCTGCATTTGGCAGCCGATCCAGTACAGGCCCAGGGTCTGATGAAGTCCAAGGCAACGGCCATTGCTTACGAAACGGTGACTGCGCCCAACGGCTCGCTCCCGCTGTTGACGCCGATGAGCGAAGTCGCGGGCCGCATGTCGATCCAGGTCGGCGCTGCCAGCCTCCAGAAAGCGAATGGCGGTTTTGGCGTTCTTTTGGGCGGTGTTCCCGGCGTTCAGCCTGCCAAGGTCGTCATCCTCGGTGGTGGCGTGGCGGGTAAGCATGCCGCCGAAATGGCTGTTGGTCTGCGCGCTGATGTCACCATTGTGGATCGCTCCCTGGACGTTCTGCGCCAGCTTTCTGCGACGTTCGGCGCGAGCCTTCTGACTGCGTACTCGACGACTGAGACTGTTGAGCGCCTGGTGCGTGAAGCCGACCTCGTGATCGGTGCTGTACTGGTTGCCGGTGCGGCCGCGCCGAAGCTCGTTACCCGTGCCATGCTGTCAACCATGAAGCGCGGCGCTGTTCTGGTCGACATCTCTATCGACCAGGGTGGTTGCTTTGAGACCAGCCGTCCGACCACGCACGCCGATCCAACATTCGTTGTTGACGGTGTGATTCACTATTGCGTTGCGAATATGCCGGGCGCCGTTCCGCGAACCTCGACTTTCGCCCTGACTAACGCAACTCTCCCGTACGTCCGCGCGCTTGCGGACCTGGGCTGGCAGGCTGCGTTGAAGCGGGATTCGGGTCTCGCTGCCGGGCTCAACGTTCATGCAGGTGAGATCACCCACGAGGTGGTTGCTCGCGCCCTGGGCCTCCAGGCTCGTCCGGCTACCGTTTCGGCGATCCGCTAACGTCTGTTGCCGGGGACGGTTGCCCGACCGTCCCCGGTTATGAGTTAGGTCAGAAGTCAACGGGATTCGTTCGGCAACCGCACGAGTCTCGCTCAAAAATGGCAGGAATGAGCGCCGGAACCAGCCGTTCCGCCCCGTTCTTGCCGCGTAAACTCTCCCCTAAGAACAGTGGCACCTGTTGCCCTCCAGCGGATACGCTAGCGTCCGCTCGTATCCCGCTAGGCGGGAACGGCACCCCTATTTTGGCCGTTCAGGAGATTCCAGAATGAAGTACGCACTGCCGGTTGCCTTGCTGGCATTCGTTACCGGCTCGGCGCTTGCCGCGCCCGCGACCTACAACGTCGACCCCAACCACACCCATCCGACGTTCGAAACCGATCACCTCGGCGGGCTGTCGGTGTGGCGCGGCCTGTTCAGCAAGACCTCCGGCACGATCGCATTCGACAAGGACAAGCCGTCCGGAACGGTGGATATAACAGTCGACACGGCCTCGATCGACTTGGGCATGCCCAAGCTTGCCGAGCACGTGAAGACGGCCGAGATGTTGGATGTTGCGAAGTTTCCAACGGCCACCTACAAGGGCACGCTCGCCAAGTTCAAGGACGGCAGCCCGACCGAAGTCGATGGCAAATTCACGCTGCACGGTGTTACAAAGCCGCTGACACTGAAAATCAACTCCTTCAAGTGCATGATCAATCCCATGAGCAAGAAGGAAGTGTGCGGCGCGGATGCCTCCGGCACCTTCAATCGCAGTGACTACGGCGTCAACTACGGCGAGCAGTACGGGTTCAAGCAGGAAGTGAACCTGCGGATCCAGGTCGAGGCCATCAAGGCCGACTGATCCCGTCCTCGGGGTTCGGGAGCCGCGAGGCCCCGAACCCGTTGGGGGGCCTGTCCCGGCCGCAGCATAAGTACATTGCCAGGAAGTATTGCGTTGCCGGGTACTCCCCGCGCGCCCAGCCCGGGGCAACGTGTAGACTCTCGTCCCGAGGGTCAAATGTCCACACAAAAGCCTGAAGACAGTGCGATTTTTGAAGCGATCGTGGCCGCAGCGATTGAGGCGGGCAAGGTCGTGCATGATTTCTATCGCGGCGAATTCGACGTGCAGCGTAAGGCTGACGCTTCGCCCGTGACGGACGCTGACAATGCCGCAGAAGCGATCATTCTGAAGCGCCTGCGGGAAATTGTGCCCCAAATACCCGTGATAGCGGAGGAGGAGGTTGCTGCCGGGCGGGTGCCCGCAATCGGCCATGAGTTCTTCCTCGTTGATCCGCTCGATGGCACCAAGGAGTTCATCCAGAAGCGAGGCGACTTCACCGTCAACATTGCTTTGATCCGTGACCGCACACCTGTCCTCGGCGTCGTCTACGCACCGGCCAAGTCTAGCCTTTTCGCTGGCAACGTCATCGCCGGTTTGGCGTTTCGCAGCGACGAAAATACTGACAGCGCGGAGCACGCCGCGAGACGCCCGATCAAAGTGCGTCCGGTGCCAGGAAGCGGCGTGATCGCAGTGAGCTCCCGCTCCCACTCCACTCCTGAAACAGACGCCTACCTGGCTCAGGTGAACGTCGCTGATCGAGTCTCCGTTGGCTCGTCGCTGAAGTTCTGTTTGGTTGCTGCGGGAGAAGCGGACCTATATCCGCGCTTGGGTCCCACGATGGAGTGGGATACGGCGGCGGGTCACGCGGTGCTCGCTGCCGCCGGGGGCAGCGTCTGGGGGCCAGGAGGTGTGCCGATGCTGTACGCCAAGCCGACATTTCGCAATACCTATTTCATCGCAAGCGGGACGCTGAAAGCGCCGCCACTCGCAGCAGCCTGAGCTCGATATGACATTGACGCTGAATTTGAAGCGCCTGGAAGCCGAATCCATTGGCATCATCCGGGAGGTCGCGGCGGAATTTCGCAATCCCGTGATGCTGTATTCGATCGGCAAGGACTCCGGTGTGATGTTGCACCTGGCCATGAAGGCGTTTTATCCATCCAAACCCCCATTTCCACTTCTGCACGTCGATACGAAGTGGAAATTTGACGCGATGATCCGTCATCGGGACCAGATCGCCGCACGCTACGGCGTGAAACTTCTGGTGTATACAAACCCCGAAGGCATCGCGCGCGGGATCAATCCCATCGCTTCAGGTTCCCAGCTTCACACGCAGGTGATGAAGACAGAGGCACTCAAGCAGGCTTTGGATAAGTGGGAGTTCGATGCTGCCTTTGGTGGTGCGCGGCGTGATGAGGAGAAGAGCAGGGCGAAAGAGCGGGTATTTTCTTTCCGCTCAACGGGGCACGTCTGGGACCCGCGCAACCAGCGTCCGGAATTGTGGCAACTGTTCAACACCAAGATCAGCAAGGGCGAAACGATACGCGTTTTCCCCTTGTCGAATTGGACGGAGTTGGATATCTGGCAGTACACGCGGGCTGAAAACATTCCAGTGGTTCCGTTGTATTTCGCCGCACCGAGGCCGGTGGTCAAGCGAGATGGCGTGTTGATCATGCGTGACGATAATCGGATGCCATTGCTGCCGGGCGAGGTTGAGGAAACGCGCATGGTGCGGTTTAGATCGTTGGGGTGCTATCCACTGTCGGCTGCCATTGAAAGCAACGCCACGACTTTGGATGACATCATTGAGGAAATGATTGTGTCGCGGACGTCGGAGAGGTCCGGACGACTCATCGACAGCGATGAATCGGCGTCTATGGAGAAGAAGAAGCGCGAGGGGTACTTCTGATGGCTGACAAGGCTGGGGCAGACGCTAAAACGGGCGCTGCGGCCGCGAAGGGCGGCCTGAAGGCCGCTGGCGCTGCGGCACCTGGTGACGCTACGCCGCTGCGGTTCCTCACGTGCGGCTCGGTTGATGACGGCAAGTCGACTCTCATCGGCCGCCTGCTGTACGACACCAAGCTCATCATGGAAGACCAACTCGTCGCCCTGGAGCGCGACAGCCGCAAGCATGGCACTACGGGTGATGACATCGACCTCGCGCTGCTGGTCGACGGCCTGGAGGCCGAACGCGAGCAGGGCATCACGATTGATGTCGCGTACCGCTTCTTCGCCACCCCCCGTCGGTCATTCATCGTGGCGGATACGCCTGGCCACGAGCAATACACCCGCAACATGGCAACCGGCGCGTCCAATTCCGACGCAGCGGTCATTCTAATCGATGCCCGCAAGGGTGTTCTCACGCAAACTCGACGCCACAGCTACATT
The DNA here is from genome assembly GCA_018241505.1 of Pseudomonadota bacterium. GTDB lineage: Bacteria > Pseudomonadota > Gammaproteobacteria > Steroidobacterales > Steroidobacteraceae > 13-2-20CM-66-19. The sequence continues at coordinate 194,668 of JAFEDS010000005.1, forward strand.
TGCTCGCTGCTAGGGATCAAGCACGTCGTCGTTGCTGTGAACAAAATTGATCTGGTCAATTATTCGGGCGAGCGGTTCCACCATATTGTCGGCGACTATCTGGGTTTTGCGCAGTCGTTAGGATTCAGTTCCATAGCGACCATCCCGGTGTCGGCGCGTTTCGGTGACAACGTCACTCAAAGCTCGGACAACATGTGTTGGTACGACGGCCCGACGTTGTTGGAGCATCTCGAAGGTCTGGACGTCGAGCAGGGGCTCGACGAAAAGCCGTTGCGATTTCCCGTCCAATGGGTGAATCGTCCCAATCTCGACTTCCGCGGATTCTCGGGGACTGTGGCCTCCGGTACCGTCCGTCCGGGCGACCGTGTGGTTGTGGCCTCATCAGGCAAAGAATCCACTGTGACCCGCATCGTCACCGCTGATGGTGACCTCGCGGAGGCACGTTCGGGGGACGCGGTAACCTTGACGTTTGCAGATGAGGTCGATGTTGCGAGGGGCGACGTCATCTCGCTCGCGGACAGCCGCCCGGACGTTGTCGATCAGTTTGCTGCGCACGTGCTTTGGATGGCCGAGGACGAGATGTTACCGGGACGTTCGTACCTGATGCGTATCGGCACCAAGTACATCCCGGCGCGCATTACGACCTTGAAGCACAAGGTAGACATCAACACGCTGGAGCACATTGCCGCCAAGACGCTGAGTCTTAATGAGATCGGTCTGTGCAACTTATCAACGTCAGTCCCCGTGGCGCTCGATCCATACGCGGACAATCGCGCGACGGGCTCCTTCATTCTCGTAGACCGATTCACGAACGCGACTGCCGGTGCCGGCATGATCACGTTCGGCTTGCGCCGGGCCACGAATATCCATCGACAGAGTGTTCTGGTCGACAAGGCATCGCGCCAGCGGATGAACGGACATCGGCCCGCGATCCTGTGGTTCACCGGGCTCTCCGGGTCAGGCAAGAGCACCATCGCCAGTATTCTCGAACGTGAGTTGCACGCGCGCGGTGCGCACACGTACATGCTGGACGGCGACAACGTCCGCCACGGGTTGAACAGAGACCTTGGCTTTACGGACGCTGATCGCGTGGAAAACGTACGCCGTGTAGGTGAAGTGGCTAAGTTATTTGTGGACGCGGGTATGGTGGTCCTGTGCTCGTTCATTTCGCCATTCCGTGCTGAGCGGCAAATGGTTCGCGAGCTCGTTGATGCCGACGAGTTTGTGGAGGTCTTTATCGACACGCCGCTGGAGGAATGTATGCGGCGCGATCCAAAAGGCCTCTACGCGCGCGCGAAGGAAGGGAAGATCAAGAATTTCACTGGCATCGATTCGCCGTACGAGGTTCCGGAACACGCCGAGATCGTCGTCGATACCCGGTTGGGTAACGCCGAGGCAGCGGCGCAGCGGATTCTGGAGGCGCTGGCTGAGAGGAAGATCATCAGCTAGCGCTTCGTACTCTTCTTCACGGTTCGTTTGCTCGGGCGTTTTAGCGCGCGTCTTACGCGGCTACTACGGGTACGTTGCCCACGTCGATCTCGACGCGGATCGGGCACGATTGGCTCATCGTCAGGGGGTAAGACAAACACGTTCAGTCCTTTTCTTCGGGTGCGTCAGGGGTCGTGTTATCCAACGTCGGCCGGGTCCGAGTGAAGAAATAAAGCATGTTCGCATCTCTCCAGTAGTTGCTCAGGGGTAACGATTCCCGCCAGGTGGCGAGTGGATAGGCGTTGAGGGATTCAGCTTTCACACACTCCAGTGTCTCAGTTCAACACCGGTGTTTGAACCGACAGAAATCGGTTGTTTTGCCTGATTTTGAGCAGTAGGGGGCATTTCGCTATGATCCGCATCCTCGAAAGCGCCAGGAGAGATCAGTGCCTGTTGTGAATTACCGCCTCGATGGGAATGTAGCCGTCATTGAAATCGATCATCCTCCCGTCAATGCAACGAGCATCGAGGTGCGGGAGGGCATAGCCGTGGCGCTGAAGGATGCGGCCGCGGATCCCGTTGTGGAGGCACTGGTGATTGCGGGCAGTCGGGGGATTTTCATTGCCGGCGCTGACATCAAGGAAATCTCCTCGGGCATATCCAATAAGTTCCCGACGCTCCGTGACTTGCAGGCGCAAATGGAAGCGGTGCCGAAACCGATTGTGGCTGCGATTACCGGCACGGCGCTGGGCGGCGGATTCGAGATTGCCTTGACTTGTCATTGGCGGATTGCTGCCGCGGACGCTAAGGTCGGTTTGCCCGAGGTCAAGCTCGGAATTCTGCCGGGTGCGGGTGGCACTCAGCGTTTCACGCGGCTTGCCGGCCCCGAAGCGGCTCTCGAGGCAATCACCTCCGGAAATCCGATTCCTGCCAAACGCGCGCTCGAGTTGGGGCTCATTGACGCAATTGCCGACGACGCACTGGCAGATGCGGTTGTGCTTGCACGCACGGCAGCGGCTGACCGGCGGCCCCTGCGCCTTGCAAGCGAGGTCGATGACAAGATAGCGGCGGTCGATACGGCGATTTTCGGGGCTTTCCGCAAGAAACTGGCGAGCAAGGCGCGGGGCCAGCTCGCGCCCTGGAAAATCATCGACTGCATTGAAGCCGCCTGCACACGTACCCGGGAAGAGGCGTTCAATTTCGAACGTGAGGCTTTTAACGAGTGCCGCGAAAGCCCGCAGCGTAAGGCGCTGATACACCTGTTTTTCGCTGAGCGTGAAGCCAAGAAAGTGCCGGACTTGCCGGCTGACACGCGGCCCCTGCCGATCCGCAGTGCCGCCATTGTCGGCGCCGGCACCATGGGCGGCGGCATTGCGATGAATTTTGCCAATGCCGGAATTCCGGTGCAGTTGTTGGAGTTGAGCCAGGAGGCATTGGACCGCGGCCTCGGGCTGATTCAGAAAAACTATGCCGCGTCCGTCAAACGCGGCAGCCTGACTGAAGCCGGCATGGAACGGGCGCTGTCACTGATCCAGGGTGTCACGGACTATGACGCGATCAATGGCGCCGATATTGCCATTGAGGCGGTGTTTGAGGACATGAAGGTCAAAAAGGACGTGTTCACACGGCTCGATGCGGTTTGCGCGCCTCACGCCATTCTCGCAACCAACACATCCTCGCTCGATGTTGATGCTATCGCGGCAGTGACGCAACGGCCTCAGAGTGTCATCGGTACTCACTTCTTCAGTCCCGCGAATGTCATGAAGCTGCTGGAAAATGTGCGCTCGAAACACAGCTCGCCGCAGACCATCGCGACGGCGATGTCGCTGGGAAAACTGCTGAACAAGGTCGTGGTGCTGGCAGGCAATTGCGACGGCTTCATTGGCAACCGGATGCTCCAGTTCTATTCCGGCGAAGCCGAGTTCCTGTTGGAAGAGGGCGCGACTCCCGAGCAGATCGACCGGGTCATGGAAGGGTTCGGTTTCGCGATGGGACCGCTGGCCGTGCGCGACCTCGCGGGCAACGATGTGGGTTATTCGATTCGCAAGGCCCGCAAGATTCCGGCGGATGAGCGTTTTTCGCCCATTCTGCAGCGGGTGTTCGAGGCCGGCCGGCTGGGTCAAAAGAGCGGCAAAGGCTTTTATCGCTACGACGGACGCACGCGCATTTCGGACCCGGAAATCATGACCCTCATTGAGGGCGTGTCGCGTGATCTCGGTATCGCGCGGCGTGAAATTCCCGATGAGGAGATTCTCGTACGACTGTTGTGTCCGCTGGTCAACGAGGGAGCCAAGATTGTCGACGAAGGAATTGCGATCCGGGCAAGCGATATCGACATCGTGTATGTCAACGGTTACGGGTTCCCGTCCTACAAGGGCGGCCCCATGTTCTGGGCCCAGGATTTCGGCTTCGACAAGGTCATCGCGACCATGCAGAAGCTGGGCGCCACCCATGGTCGGCGCTGGCGGCCGGCGCCGCTGCTGGAGCGCCTGGCGGCGTCCGGCAAGGGCTGGAGCTAGTCCTCATAAAACCGGCAGCCGCGTGGTGTACTTCTTCGTTCGCAACACGAAGCTCGTATTCAGCGCGCGGACTGCCTTGATCTGCAGAACGTGCAACGACATGAAGCGCTCGTACGCCTCCATGCTCGCTGCAACAATGCGCATCAGATAATCATTCGGGCCGCTCATGGAGTGACACTCGAGGATTTCCGGGCGGTCCTTCACCAACTGGTCAAACTCGCGAATGGTCTCCGGATGATGGTTCTCCAGGGAGACGAGGGTATACGCGAGTATCGGCAAACCGACGGCCGGACCGTTCACCAGGGTTGCGTAGCCGTCGATAAACCCTTCGTCTTCGAGACGCCGCAAGCGCCGCCAGCAGGGCGCAGGTGACAGGCCGACACGCTTGGCCAGCTCCTGATTCGATACCCGCGCATCTCCCTGCAATTCGTCGAGAATCCGCCGATCCACACGATCCAGGGTCTTGGACATGAGCAATGCCCCTCTGTTTGGCCCAATTGGCAGCAATAATATTGCCAAGATGAACATGAACCGAGAAATCCTGGCAAGCTAATTGCCCCTTCAGCCGCATAGACTGTGCGCTGCGTCAGGCTGTAGTGGCGCGGCTGAGGGGCGGGCAAAACCGCCGGATTTTCAGGAGACCTGTCATGGCGGCACCCGCACTCGCGATCACCCCGAACCTCCACGAAGGAAAAGCTCCGGATTGGAAGCGGGTGGCTTACCTGTTACACCTGTCGCGCGCCCTGGACGAAATCGAAGAAACGAAGCTGCTGCCGGAGCGTAAGGTCCTGTACCAGTTTTCCGCCCGCGGCCACGACTTTGCGCAGATCCTGCTGGGATTGAATCTCACCGACCCGCACGACGGAGTGACGGTCTACTACCGATCGCGCCCCATGATGTTGGCGTTGGGCGTGGATCTGGAAGATGCGGCGGCGGGTCCGCTGGCCCGCTCGGGATCTTTCAGCGACGGTCGCGACATCGGTGTGGTTTTCAACATGCCGACAAAGGGTGGCGCGACGGTACTGCCTTCCTGCGGTGGTGTCGGGGCTCAATACACTCCTGCCGCCGGCTGGGCGCAGGCAATCCGCTTTCGTGGGGAAGTTTTACGGGATACGGCCTACGATCGCAGTATTGCGGTTGTTTTGGGTGGCGATGCCTCAGTTGCTACGAATGGGTTTTGGGCGGCGCTCACGATTGCAACGACGCAGCGTCTGCCGATGTTGTTTTACGTGGAAGATAACGGTTACGGCATCTCGGTTTCTTCGCAACACCAGACCCCTGGCGGCAACATCGCCGCGAACCTGCGCTCGTTTTCGGGTCTCACCATTCTCGAAGGCGACGGCGCTGATCCTCGCGAAGCAGCAGAGCTGACCGGCAAAGCGGTGAACCTGGTGCGCGAACAGCGCATTCCGGTGTTGTTGCGCCTCACGGTGCCGCGATTGTCGGGACATTCCGGCCAGGACACTCAGGCATATAAGTCGCCGGAAGTCGTTGCTAAGGAACGTGCTCGTGATCCGCTGGGGCGGCTGCACCGTTTTCTAGTACCGGGTGTGTTCGCTGAGTCCGAATGGAGTCGATTGGCGGATGATGCCAAACGCGACGTTGCTGCCGCGATCGAGCGCGCAATGGCGCGGCCACTGCCTGATCCCGCGAGTATCACCAGCCATGTGTTTGCGGACGGTGTCGTGCAAACGCAGGGCGGCTTGGCGCCCGATGGTCACGTGTTCCCCGCGTCGACCATGGTCGCCCATCCCGAGGCGACACGCATCAACATGCTCACGGCGATCCGCCGGACGCTCGATGTCGAGCTCGCCTCGAACAGAAAAATGGTCGTATTTGGTGAAGATGTCGGACCCAAGGGTGGCGTGCACGGGGCCACGCTCGGCTTGCAGGAAAAATACGGTCAGGCGCGGGTGTTCGATACGAGCTTGTCGGAGGAGGGCATCATCGGCCGTGCCGTGGGCATGGCTGTCGCCGGTTTGTTGCCGGTTGCCGAAATCCAGTTCCGCAAGTACGCAGACCCGGCCGCCGAACAGTTGAATGACTGCGGAACGATGCGCTGGCGAACGAACAATCGATTCGCCGCTCCGATGGTTGTCCGCATGCCGGGCGGGTTCTTCAAGTGCGGTGATCCGTGGCACAGCCAGACGAACGAGGTGGCGTGGGTCCACGGGGTGGGTTGGCACGTCGCCGTACCGTCGAATGCGGAGGATGCCGTTGGGCTCTTGCGCACGGCTCTGCGCGGCAACGATCCGACCATTTTCTTCGAACATCGCGCGATGTTGGATCATGCAGGCGCCCGGCGCCCGTACCCCGGCGACGATTTCGTAGTCCCATTCGGTGTTGCCCGCACGGTTCGTGCCGGTTCGGAGCTGACCATTGTCACCTGGGGTGCGATGGTTGAACGCTGCGAGCAGGCGGCAGCCGCTTCCGGAGTCGATGTGGAGGTTCTCGACCTGCGCACCCTGTCTCCCTGGGACAAGGCTGCGGTTCTCGCCTCGGTCAACAAAACACGGCGCTGCATCATTGTCCACGAAGACAATGTGACTGCCGGATTTGGCGCGGAGATTGCGGCGGTGCTGGCAAAGGAAGCATTCTTCAACCTGGACGCACCCATTGAGCGGTTGACCATGCCGGACATACCGAGCCCACATAGCCCGGTGCTGCTCGATGCGGCCGTCCCCAGTGTCGACAGAATCACCAGGACCATCCAGCAGGTTGCGAGCATCTAAATGGCGAACGAAGTTGAGATCCGGGCTCCCGCGGAGCAGACCGAGGGCACCCGCTCGCAGATTCAGCGTTGGTTGAAATCCGTCGGTGACACGGTTTCGGAAAATGAGCCGTTGATTGAGCTCGAAACAGACAAGGTGACTGTGGAGGTGGCATCACCCGGCTCAGGGATCTTGCGCGAGATCATCAAGCAGGAGCAGGAGGAAATTGAGCCCGGCGAGCTGCTGGGGCGGATTGAGGTTGCGGGAGCCAGTACCGTTTCGGGCGGCGCTCGCGCGGACGCTCGCGTAGCCGCTGGCGCAAGCGGCACCGGTGGGGCCGCGATAAAGGATAGCGTTGCGGCTCAGGATGGCTCTGCAGCCTCGCACGGGTCAGTGGGCGCGAACGGCGCCGCGGCCGCGCACGGGTTAGCCAACGGCTCTGCTGGCGCGAGTGGCCCCGCATCCGATACCGCAAACGGGCCGGCCGCCCAGAACCTGAGTCCTGCGGTTCGCAGGCTCTTGGCGGAGCGCGGTCTGGACGTGTCTCAGGTGCGCGGTACGGGAACGGGTGGGCGCGTCACCGTCGAGGACGTGCTCGCACATGGTGGCAACAAGGCGGGAACAGGCGTCGCTCCTGCACCAACAGGAGCCGCCCCCGCACGTGGAACAGCGGCGCAGACCGACTCAGCGGCGACCGGGCGGACAACCGCAGCGCCAACTGCCGCGACACCGGCCCCCGTGCCGGCAGACCCTGTCGCTGGCCCCAGCCACCGCGTTCCACACACAGCAACGCGCAAACGCATTGCCGAACACATGGTCCAAAGCCTCCTTCACACCGCTCCACACGTGACAACGGTGTTTGAAGCCGATCTGACCGCGGTGTTGGACGATCGCCAGCGTAGGAAAGACGATTTCGCGCAGCGCGGCGCGCCGTTGACACTGACAGCGTATTTTCTCCAAGCGACGGTTGCAGCCATTCGAGCAGTGCCGGAAGCAAACAGCCGCTGGACTGACTCGGCCCTTGAACTGTACGACTCCATGCATATCGGCGTGGGCACGGCTCTCCAAACCGGGCTCGTGGTTCCCGTTCTTCGCGATGTGCAGACACTCGATCTCTTTGCGACGGCCAAGGGCCTCAATGACCTGGTTTCACGCGCGCGCGATGGCCGCCTGACTCCCGCGGACATGCGCGGCGGTACGTTCACCATTTCCAACCACGGGGTGAGCGGCAGCCTCGTGGCGGCGCCGATCATCATCAACCAGCCGCAATCAGCGATCCTGGGAATCGGCAAGTTGGAAAAACGACCCGTGGTGTTCACTGACGAGCAGGGTCAGGACCGCCTCGTCATTCGCCCGCAGTGTTATGTCACTCTCACCATCGATCATCGTGTCATGGACGGTCACCAGGCGAATCGCTTCCTGCAGACCTTTGTGGCGTGGCTGACGCAGCCGCCGCGCGACTAGGCCGGAGTCCGGATCCCAGCAAATCGCTGGTAAACCGCTGGATCGGCTTGCGGCAGTGCGGCCTCCAGCGTGCTGGCCGTGGCGGTGAGAAAATCCTCCGCGGCGGTGAAAACCTTGCCATAGAGCTGTGCGCACGAGTCATAGGCGCTCGAGCCCACCCAGTCGGATGGGAGCAGGGCAGGCGGCAGGAGCGGGTCCTGCAAGTGAATCTTGCGATACTCGTGAATCAGCAACGTTCGGATGACGAACGCGGACTCAGGTGTCACGGCCTCCTTCGCAGTCAATGCAACATCGACAACGGCGAACGCGTCCGCGAATCGTTTGTAGCGGCGCGCCAGGTCGCCGAGATCCCAACCAGCCGCAACCACGGCCTGGTCGATTCCAACATCTTCGCTGCAGGCTTTGAGCAGCAGGGCGTCCTTGCCGACCTCCAGGCTCTGAAGCCAGTTACGGGCCTGGTGTAGATCGCTGTTCGGGTGTGCGAACACGCCCGGACTCACCTGTCCGAAGCCGAGCCACCGCAAGCCGTCACGTAACGTGTCACGGCGCTGGCGCCCGTTGGGGGGGAGTATCAGCACTGTCCAATGACCATCCCAGTCAAGGGGTCCTTTGCTGTAGATGCGTTGAGTTGCTTCGGCAAACCGCTGCTCGCCACGGGCCGCCAGGCGGTATTCGCTGAGGCGCCCATCGCGCCTGGCAACGAGCCAGCCATCCTGCGCCAGCCGTGCAACCGAGGTCCGCACCAGGCGCTCCGTCAAACCGAACGGGGCGGCCAGTTGAATGAGGCTCCCCAGGGTCACGATACCGCCCCGGGGAGCTATAGCGTCACCAAATATGGTGACGAGCAGGGAGCCCCCCCGGATCGGCCGCTGGCTCTGGAATCTGCGCAGGATGCCCTGCGTGACGGTGGCTGATTTCACGCGGATTATTGTGACACATAAATCGTTGCACAGATGATAATTCTGTGTCACATTATCCGAACCTGAACTGATTCATGCTGCGGGGCGCTCATGTACACACAAGGGCTCGATTCTTTGGGGAAGGAGTGCTTGCACAGCTCCGCCAGTGAAACCGCCGCACTGGAGGCGCGTTTCCAGGCCAAGGTCGATGCCGATGACAAGATCGAGCCCAAGGACTGGATGCCCGATGCGTACCGGCAGACCCTGATCCGCCAGATTTCCCAGCACGCCCATTCCGAGATCGTCGGCATGCTGCCGGAGGGGAACTGGATCAGCCGGGCGCCCTCGTTACGGCGCAAAGCGGTCCTGATTGCCAAAGTGCAGGACGAAGGCGGCCACGGGATGTACCTGTACAGCGCCGCCGAGACACTGGGCATTTCGCGGGACCAGATGTTGGAGCAACTGCTTGCCGGAACCGCCAAGTACTCGAGCATCTTCAACTACCCAACCCTGACATGGGCCGATATCGGCGCTATCGGCTGGCTGGTCGATGGCGCGGCCATCATGAACCAGATACCCATCTGCCGCTGCTCGTACGGACCGTATGCGCGCGCGATGGTGCGGATCTGCAAGGAGGAGAGTTTCCATCAACGCCAGGGCTTCGAGATCATGTTGGCGCTCGCCCGGGGCACGCCCGAGCAGAAGGCCATGGCACAGGATGCGTTGAATCGCTGGTGGTGGCCGTCGATCATGATGTTCGGCCCGAGTGACGGCGACTCCAAGCACACGGCCCAGTCCATGCGCTGGAAGATCAAACGCTTCACCAACGATGAGCTGCGGCAGAAGTTCATTGATGTAACCGCGCCGCAAGCCGAATTTCTCGGCCTGACGATTCCCGATGCACAGTTGCAGTGGAACGAAGCCACTCAACACTATGACTCCGGGCCCATCGACTGGAGTGAGTTTCACTCGGTGTTGAAGGGCAACGGCCCCTGCAATCGCGAGCGAATGCAGGCGCGGCGTAATGCGCATGAGGACGGGCGCTGGGTGCGCGAAGCGGCCGCGGCATACGCTGAGAAACAGAAGTCACGTGCGGCGAGTCAGGCGGCGTAAAGGACAAATCGACATGTCAAATGATTGGCCTCTCTACGAAGTGTTCATCCGCTCACGCTCGGGTCTCGAGCACAAGCACGTCGGCAGCTTGCATGCAGCGGATCCTGCCATGGCGCTGGAACATGCGCGCGATGTGTACACGAGGCGCCAGGAGGGTGTGAGCATCTGGGTCGTGCGCTCGACCGACATCCTTGCGTCCGATCCAGGCGAAGCCGATGCACTGTTTGAGCCCGCGCGCGACAAGGTTTATCGCCACCCCACGTTCTATGCCATTCCTGAGGAAGTGAAGAACCTGTGAGCACCGTAACCGCATCGCAGCCGGATCGGGAAGCGCTCTTCCGCTATGTGCTGCGGTTGGGTGACACCAGCCTCGTGCTGGGGCAGCGGCTTGCCGAGTGGGTCGGCCATTCTCCGGCCCTGGAGGAAGACCTTGGGCTCGCCAACCTGTCGTTGGACCTGGTCGGGCAGGCGCGGCTGTTGTTGACCTACGCAGGTGAAATCGAGGGCCAGGGGCGCGACGAAGATGCGCTGGCTTTCCTGCGCGATGCACCCGCCTTCGTGAATTTGACCCTGGCCGAGCAGCCTAACGGCGATTTTGGCCGGACCATTGTGCGGCAGTTCCTGTTGGATGCGTGGCAGCTCGAAGTGTACGAAGGACTGTTGCATTCGAGTGATGCACGTCTGGCCGGCATAGCGGCCAAAGCCATCAAGGAGACACGCTACCACTTCCGATTCAGCTCCGGGTGGCTGGTGCGTCTCGGAGACGGCACCGATGAAAGCCATCGACGGGTACAGGATGCATTGAACGACGTGTGGCGCTTTACCACCGAGATGTTCGTGGCTGACGAAGTGGATGCCACCTTGGCGGCTGCGGGTGTTGCGCCTGATCTGGCCGAACTGCAGCCACGGTGGTCGGCGCGAATCGACGAGGCGTTGAAGGAAGCTACGCTTATGCGGCCCGCTCCAGTCGCTTATCAATGGCACGGCAAGCGCGGCGTTCATACGGAGCACCTCGGGCACATGTTGTCGGAAATGCAGCATTTGCAACGCACGTACCCGGGGGCACAGTGGTAGCTGCCGCCGTACCGGTCGTGGAAACTCGCGAACGTCAGGTCTGGGATGTCCTCGAGGCCGTGCCGGATCCGGAGATACCGGTTCTCAGTGTCGTCGATCTCGGCATCGTGCGTTATGTGCGTTGGATGACGGACAGCGACGGCGAGTCGAAGTTGCATGTCGGTATCACTCCAACCTATTCGGGATGCCCCGCGACCGAGGTGATTCGCCACTCCATTGCCACAGCGCTCAATGAGGAGGGTTACGCGGGTGCGATGATCGACGAAGTGCTGTCACCGCCCTGGACGAGCGATTGGCTGACCGATGCGGGGCGCCGAAAACTCGAGTCATTTGGTATTGCGCCCCCACAGCGCGTTGTGTCGAAACCGCGTCATCTGTTCAGGGCTCACGTCGTGACGTGTCCGCGGTGCGGCAGCGGTGCGACGGAGCGTATCAGCGAGTTCGGATCGACGCCTTGCAAGGCTCATTATCGCTGCACGTCCTGCCTCGAGCCCTTTGACTACTTCAAGTGCCTGTAACCGAAAAGCATGCTCAAATTTCACTCCCTGCGCATCGCCGATTTGCAACCCGACGCGGACGATGCCGTCGCGATCGCTTTGGAGGTCCCTCAGGAGCTCCGCTCCGAGTATGTAGGCCTGCCGGGGCAACACGTTGTATTGCGAACCGAGTTGGAAGGCTCAGAGGCGCGGCGTACGTATTCCCTGACCAATGTGCCCGGCGAGTGGCCATTGCGAATTGTCGCGCGCGTCCACGAGCACGGGCGCATGTCACGACATCTGAGTGCAAAGGCGAAGGTGGGCGATCGGATCGATGTTCTGCCGCCTAACGGAAGCCTCACGCCGCGGTCGGCAGAGCAGGCCGGGGCACAGCGAACGTATGTCGGCTTTGCATCCGGTTGTGGCATTACGCCAGTGCTGTCGATTGTCAAGGCCACACTGCAGGCCAATCCGGCCAACCGGTTCATTCTGTTTTACGGCAACAGCAGCACCGAGCGCGTCATGTGCCTGGAAGAGCTGTTGGGACTGAAGGATCGCTACATCCACCGGCTGGCGCTGCACTTTGTGATGAGCCGTGAGCCGCAGGAAGTCGATGTCTACAACGGGCGGATCGATGCAGCGCGGGTGCGAGATCTCGCGCGGACGCTGTTCAAACCCGACCAGGTGGCTGAGTTCTTTGTCTGCGGCCCCGGCGACATGATTGAGCAGGTTTCGGGAGCCCTTCGCGAGCTGAACGTGCCGGCCGACCGGGTTCACAGCGAGCACTTCAGGGACGAGGGGGTTGGGCAGGGCGGTGCGAGTGCCGCCGGCTCAGCGGGCGGTACAAAAGCGACCGCCGAGAGTGGCATCGCGCGCGTCACCGTCCTCATGGACGGCCGCCATCGCACTTTCAACATGAAAATAGACGGTGAAACAGTTCTGGACGCTGCCACCGACGCCGGCCTCGAGTTGCCGTTCTCCTGCCGTGCCGGTGTGTGCTCTACATGCCGGACGAAAGTGGTATCCGGCGAAGTGGCGATGGACCAGAACTATGCTCTCGAGGACTGGGAGCTGGAGCAGGGATATGTGCTCGCGTGCCAGTCGCGCTGCAAGACGCCGACTCTCGAGCTCGACTACGACGAGAAATAATCATGAGCTACCAGACGATAGTGTTTGACGTCAGCGGCGGTGTTGCCCGGTTGACGCTCAACCGGCCTGATCGATTGAACAGTTTCAACACAGTCATGCACGGCGAGGTTCGGGAGGCGCTGGGAAGCCTGAAGGGTAGCGACGCGCGCGTACTCATCATCACGGGTGCTGGCCGAGGCTTCTGCGCCGGACAGGATCTGGGCGACCGCGCGGTTGCGCCGGGGGGTGCGGCCGTCGATCTCGGTGAGTCGATTGAGAAAAACTACAAGCCGTTGGTGATGACGCTGCGGAATCTCCCGATGCCCGTGGTCGCCGCCGTGAACGGTGTTGCGGCGGGGGCTGGAGCGAATATTGCCTTGGCGTGCGACCTGGTGATTGCCGCCAAATCTGCCAGTTTTGTACAGGCGTTCTCGAAGCTGGGGTTGGTCCCGGATTCCGGCGGAACGTGGTTGTTGCCCCGACTCATTGGCAATGCCCGCGCTTTGGGGCTGGCATTCCTGGGCGACAAGTTGCCCGCTGAGCAGGCGGCGCAGTGGGGCCTCATCTGGCGATGTGTGGAGGATGCTGAGCTGGGAGCGACGGTCGACGCCCTCGCGCAGCAGTTTGCGTCGGCTCCAACTCGTGGCTTGGCGAGGACCAAGCAGGCGATATACGAAGGGTGGGGGCGAACGCTGGAAGCGCAGCTCGACGTGGAGCGCGACTATCAGCGCGAATTGGGTTACAGCGCGGATTACGCCGAGGGCGTTGCTGCGTTTACGCAGAAGCGGCCGCCGCAGTTCACGGGGCGTTGAGTTACAGCAATGGCCTCCGCTGACGACACGCGCCCGCCCGAACTGACGCCGGTCGAGGCACAGCGGATCGCGGAGCGCGCGGCCGAAACGCTTGGGACCACCGGCGTAAATGGCCCAGCCGACGCGCAGCGGCTTGCCGAACGAGCGGCAGAAGCCCTGTTCGCTCGCGACACAGCAGCGAAGCTGCTCGGCTACCACGTGATCAGCGTGGCGCCAGGCAGCGCGCGCGTGGGCATGACTGTGCGCAACGACATGTGCAACGGCCACCGCACTTGCCACGGCGGCCTGATCTTCGCGCTGGCTGACAGCGCCTTTGCTGCCGCCTGCAATTCTCGCAATGAAAGCAATGTAGCGGCAGCAGCGTCGATCGATTTCCTCGCGCCGGCCAGAGAGAGTGACGAGTTGGTCGCTGACGCCATCGAGGTGTGGCGATCCGGCCGCACGGGCATTTACGAAATCAAGGTTACCAATCAACGCGGCGATCTCATCGCCCTGTTCCGCGGCCGTTCACACCGGGTCGGCGGCGCAGTCACCACGGACTAAGTCTATGCAACTTCAAAGTTTCGCTGCCGGCAAATGGCATTCGGGCGGCCGCGATGGCGTCGCTCTTCGCGATGCGACGACCGGGGCTGTGATTGCCCATTCGTCGGCGGATGGGCTCGATTACCGCGCAATGCTCGAATACGCGCGTCGCGTCGGCGGCCCCAACTTGCGTCAGCTCACCTTCCACCAGCGTGCGGCACTGATCAAGGCACTTGCCAAGAACCTCAGCGAGCACAAGGACGAATTCTACGACCTGTCGTACGCAACCGGCGCCACCAAAAGCGACTCGTGGATCGACATCGACGGCGGCATTGCCACTATGTTTGTCTACGGCAGCAAGGGCACGCGTGAGTTGCCCGACAGCCGGGTGTATGTGGATGGCAATCTCGAAGTCCTGTCCAAGACGGGCGGGTTTGTCGGTCAGCACATTTACGTCCCGCTGGAAGGGGCGGCAGTACATATCAACGCTTTCAACTTTCCGGTCTGGGGCATGCTGGAGAAATTTGCCCCGGCATTCCTGGCGGGCGTACCTTCGATTGTCAAACCGGCCACAGCCACTTCGTATCTGACGGAAAAGGTGGTGCGGCACATTGTCGATTCGGGGATTCTGCCCGAAGGTTCGATTCAGCTCATCTGCGGCGGCGTGGGCGATCTGTTCGATCATCTCGACTGTCAGGATGTCGTGTCGTTTACTGGTTCGGCCTCCACAGCACAGAAGCTGCGCCAGCACCCCACGATCATTGCGAATTCAGTGCGCTTCACGGCGGAGACAGACTCGCTCAATTCATCCGTCCTCGGGCCCGATGCCGTGGCGGGGACGCCCGAGCTCGATCTGTTTGTACGCGAAGTCGTGCGCGAGATGACCGCCAAGGCGGGTCAGAAATGCACCGCCATTCGCAAAGCAATTGTGCCGAAGGCCCAGGTGGCCGGCGTGTTGGACGCGTTGAAGACCGCCCTGGGCAAAGTCACTGTCGGCGACCCGCGGCAGGAAAAGGTCAAGATGGGTCCGCTGGCTTCACTCGGACAGCGGCGGGAAGTGCGTGAGCAAGTCGCGAAACTTCAGCGCGAAGCGGAGATTGTTTTCGGTGAGACCTCGTTCTCTGATGTCGATGCGGAAAAGGGCGCTTTCATCTCACCTACGCTGCTGCTTTGTCGTGATACGGCCTCCGCACGCGACATACATTCAGTCGAAGCATTTGGCCCCGTCTGCACGGTCGTTCCCTACGATACAGTCGATTCTGCAGTCATGCTCGCTCGCCGTGGCGGAGGTAGCCTGGCGGGCTCGGTGTTCACGGCTGACGACGCGGTAGCTGCACAGCTCGTGTTGGGTATGTCGACATTCCACGGCCGCATTCTGGTGGTCAATCGGGATTGTGCCAAAGAGTCAACGGGCCACGGTTCGCCGCTGCCGCACCTGGTGCATGGTGGGCCCGGCCGCGCGGGCGGTGGGGAGGAATTGGGCGGTATCCGCGGCGTCCTGCACTACATGCAGCGCGCGGCGGTGCAGGGAACGCCCGGCGTGATCGCTGCCGTTACGGGCCGATGGGTCAAGGGCGCCCGGCAGCTCGACCCAGGTGTTCATCCGTTCCGCAAGCCGTTCGGAGCGCTGCGGATTGGCGATTCATTCAACTCCGGTGAGCGTGAAGTAACGATCGCGGACATTGAGAAGTTTGCCGAGTTGTCGGGAGACAAGTTCTACGCGCACATGGATGAGGCAGCGGCGAAACGCAATCCCTTGTTTGGCGGGCGTGTTGCACACGGGTATTTCCTCGTTTCGGCGGCGGCGGGATTGTTTGTCGATCCTCCGTATGGACCCGTGCTGGCCAACTACGGTCTCGATAACTTGCGCTTCACCAAGCCGGTGAAGCCGGGCGACCGGATCAAGGTGCGCCTCACCTGCAAAGAAAAGACCTTGCGCGCCGATAAGGGATTCGGTGAGGTGCGATGGGATACGGAAGTCACCAATCAGAATGGCGAGTCCGTCGCGAGCTATGATGTCCTGACCATGGTCAGTGAAAAAAGCATCCCGGACGCCTGACGCCATGACCATCCCACTGCAAACCTACCAGGAACGCTTCCCGAGCCTGGTATTCGCCCAACCGGAAGCGGGTGTGCTCGAGATTGTCATCTCCAATCCCAAGCACCTCAATGCCGCGGATGCCCATATGCACCGCGATCTGGCTGGTGTCTGGCGTGAGATCGACGTCGATGACACGGTTCAAGTGGTATTGATCCGCGGCGACGGCGAGCATTTTTCCTCGGGCGGAGATTTTTCGCTCATTGAGCAGATGATTGCCGATGATGCGACCCTGGTGCGTGTGTGGAAGGAAGCGAGCGACCTGGTTTACAACTTGATCAACTGCTCCAAGCCGGTCGTTTCAGCGATTCGCGGCACGGCTGTGGGGGCAGGGCTCGCGGTGGCATTGTTGGCCGATGTGTCGGTCGCCGGCCGGGACGTGAAAATCATTGATGGCCATACCCGGTTGGGCGTGGCCGCGGGCGATCATTCGGTGATCATTTGGCCGCTGTTGTGCGGTTTGGCCAAGGCCCGGTATTACCTGTTGACCAATGAATCGCTCACCGGTGAGGAAGCGGAGCGCATCGGCCTGGTGGCGCGCTGTGTTGCCAACGAGGACGTGTATTCAACGGCCCTCGGCGTGGCACGCAAGCTGGCGCAAACGAGCGGGAGCGCGGTGAGGTGGACCAAGTACGCGCTGAACAACTGGCTGCGCCAGGCGGGGCCGAACTTCGATACCAGTCTGGCGCTGGAATTTCTGGGCTTCAGGTTGGGTGATGTGAAGGCGGGGCTGGAGGCGGTGAAGAGCCGCAGGAAGCCGCGCGGCTAGGGTGCCACGGCGGCTGCGCAAGGCCGTGGCGGCTGCGCAAGCGCACGTCGCTAGGCGCCCCCCACGCGGTACGCGTGTCCCCGCGTTGACACCGCCTTAACCAACACCCACACGCTCATCCCATTCCTCAACCCCAGGGCCTCAACAGCACTGCGGGTCACGCGCGACAACACATTGGTGCCGCCGACATCCACTGTTACCAGCCGCGCGTCGTCTTCATCGTTGACCACGCTGGTTATGACGCCGCGAAGCTGATTGCGGACGCTGAGGCCGTGAGGCTCTTCCGTGGCCAGAATGATGTCGCGGGCCAGAAGTTGGACGCGCACGCGCTCGCCGGGGCGCACTGCGTTGACGCCAACATTCAGTGACCCTGAGCCCACGCGAAGTTGTGCCATTCCGCCGCTCGAATCTACGCTGGTCACCACGCCATCGATGACAGCACCCACGGAATCCGTTCCCACGATTTCCCGAAGCTGCGGAACCAGGCTGACCTCGCTCAGCGATCCGTGGGCCACAACTTGCCCTGCATCCATCAACACCACGTGCGTCGCGAGTTGCAGCACCTCGGCAAACTGGTGGCTCACGTACACCATGGGAACCGACAGGTGGTCCCGCAAACGTTCCAAATAAGGCAACACTTCGTCCCGCCGCGCCGCATCGAGCGCCGCCAGAGGCTCATCGAGCAGCAGCAGGGCGGGCTGGGAGAGCAGGGCCCGTCCCAATGAGACCCGTTGCCGCTCGCCACCGGACAACTGATGAGGCTGTCGATGCAGCAATGACTCCAGACCCAGCAGAGAAACGATCTGGTCGAAAGCGATCGCCGGCCGGGGTGCGCGCGTGCGCTTCAGCCCATATTGAAGGTTGCGAACCACACTCATGTGAGGGAACAGGCGACCGTCCTGGAAAACATACCCAATCCGGCGCTGCTCGGGCGGCAGGTCGGTGAGTACCTGACCATCCAGTTCGACGCAGGCTGTGTCGGCCGCCAACAGTCCAGACATGATGTTGATAGTGGTTGTCTTGCCGCAACCGGAGCGGCCGAACAACGCCACGACACCCGGTGTCGGCGCGTTGAATTCGGCGTTCAGTGCAAATCCGTCGCGCCGCTTCGCTACCTTGACTTTCAGCATCGCGGCGGCTCAGCGACCCAAAAGGTGGCGCGTACGGCGTGCCAGCAACTCTGCCAGCAGCAGACCAATCAGTCCGAGCACGAAAGACAGGATTGCCAGGCGGAGGGCCTGATCGTCACCGCCGGGGGATTGAATTGCGGTGTAAAGGGCCAACGGAATGGTCCGCGTGACCCCCGGAATGTTTGAGGCAAAGGTGATGACCGCACCGAATTCGCCCAGGCCAGCCGCAAACGCGGTGACAGCACCGGCGATCACACCCGGCATCATCAGTGGGAGAGTGATCGTAAGGAGTCGATCAAAGGATTTGGCGCCGAGAGTGCGTGCGGCGGCTTCCAGGCCGGGATCAACGTTTTCCAATGCCAGGCGTATGGATCGGACCATGAGCGGAAAGGCCATCACCGCCGTCGCCAGCGCGGCGCCCGCCGTTGTGAATGCGAATTGGATCCCCAGATTATTGCGGAGCCAACTGCCGATGGGTCCGTTGTTACCAAAGACGAGTAGCAGCACGTAACCCACAGCAACCGGTGGAAGGACGAGCGGCAGATGGACGAGGGCATCCAAGAGCCACCGGCCCGTGAATCGGCCGCGGGTCAGCAACCAAGCGATGACGATTGCGAACGGAAGGCTGAAGAGCACGCTACGCGCAGCGACGCTGAGGCTCAGGCGAAGGGCGTCCAGCTCGGCTGGCGTCAGGTGCATAGCTGCATCGCGAACGTAACCTTTGGGTTGGTCTGCGACGGACTTTCGCACGACGTGGGCCGTGGGTGCCAGCAGACGTGGCGATATACGCCGCGGAATATAGCGCCCAGGCACGGGGCCCGAGAGGGCTTGGAGCGCCTCCTAGCCCCAACGGGGCATATACCTTGACTCCCCCCACTTCGCCCTCACCTCGTTTAAACGCATTCAATCGGAGGTTGGGCGAACGCCCACCAAGACGCACATGAGCATCGATCGCCAGTTTGGCTGGATGTGGGCCCAAGCCTGTGAGCTCCTGGACCAGGCCGACCGCATGCAGCGCGGCTTTCTGCGCTATGTCGGGCCGAGCACTGACGCGGCGGTCCGCGCGGATTCGGCCGTTTGGGAGCCGCCAGTCGACATCCAGGAGACCCGCGGTGGGCTGCAGTTCGTGTTTGCCCTGCCAGGCGTGAACGCGGAGCACATCGACGTGCGGCTGGAGCCGAACGCCCTCAGTGTGAGCGCGATTCGCCCGGCGCGCCTCGGGAGCACGGACTCAGTGGTCCGTCGAATGGAAATTCCACACGGACGCTTTTATCGCAGGATTGCGCTGGCCGGAATTCGCTTCCGGCTCGGCGATACCCGTTATCTGAACGGCTGTCTTGAAGTCCGACTCGTGAGAGCCGGCGACAATCGAGGACAAGAGTAGTCATGGCCGATACATACAACGCAGCTTCACCCCCGCAAAACGACGCCCCCCTTCAGCCTGGCGATGTGATTCCCGTCATTGCCATGCGGAATGTGGCGCTTCTGCCGGGTATCGTGGTTCCGATCACTCTGGGCCGCGAGGAAAGCCTCAACGCCGCGCAGGAAGCGGTCCGCAGCGGCAAGAAAATCGGGCTGCTGTTGCAGCACGACGCCGCCGTCGAGAAACCAACCTCACACGATCTGCATCAGATCGGTGTGTTGGCGACAGTTGTCCGTTATGTGACCGCGCCCGATGGCACGCATCACCTGGTCGCGCAGGGCGAGGGCCGCTTCCGGGTGCAGGAGTTCGCGCACGAGCGGCCATACTTCGCGGCGCGCGTCGAACCGCTCGCCGAGACCAACACAACGGGGCCGCAGATCGATGCACGCGCGGAAGTACTCAAGGCGCGTGCGGTCGAGGCCTTGTCGTTGCTGCCCCAGGTGCCGGCCGAATTGGCCAGGACGATTCAGTCGATTGAATCCGCAAGCCGCCTGGCGGACTTGATCATCAGCTTCATGGACGTGAAATCGCAGGAAAAGCAGCAGATGCTCGAGACCCTGAACCTGCAGGAGCGCCTGGACAAGGTGCTCGAGGTTCTGGCCAACCGGCTCGCGGTCCTCAAGATCACGCGCGATATCACTGAGCAGACGCAGTCGGCCCTGGGTGAGCGGCAGCGTGAGGCCGTGTTGCGCGAGCAATTGCGGCAGTTGCAGAAGGAACTGGGCGAAGACGAGGATTCCAGTGTCGAGATCGACGAGCTGGAGAAGCAGATCGAGACAGCCAACATGCCGGCCGAAGTGGCCGAGCACGCTCGCAAGGAGCTGAAGCGGCTGCAGCGGATGAATGAGGCGAGCCCCGAGCATGGGATGTTACGAACCTATCTCGACTGGCTCGTGACGCTGCCGTGGAACGTGAGCGACACCGAGGATATCGATATCGAGCGTGCACGTCGCATCCTGGACGAGGATCACTATGGCCTCGACAAGGTGAAGCGTCGCATTCTCGAGTATCTCGCCGTGCGCAAGCTGAACCCGCAGGGCCGCAGCCCGATCCTGTGCTTTGTTGGCCCTCCGGGCGTGGGCAAGACTTCGCTGGGGCAGAGCATTGCCCGCGCGTTGGGCTTGAAGTTCCAGCGGGCGAGCCTGGGTGGTGTACACGATGAAGCGGAAATCCGCGGCCATCGCCGCACCTACATCGGCGCGCTGCCCGGCAACATCATCCAGGGCTTGAAGAAGGCGGGCACCCGCAACCCGGTGTTCATGCTCGATGAGATCGACAAGTTGAATGCGAGCCACCAGGGCGATCCTTCGTCCGCGTTGCTCGAGGTGCTCGATCCGGAGCAGAACGGGACGTTTCGCGACAACTACATTGCGCAGCCGTTCGACCTGAGCCGGGTCCTGTTCATTGCCACCGCGAATGTCCTGGAGACCATTCCGGGGCCGTTGCGCGATCGAATGGAGATCATCCAGCTCACGGGTTACACAGAAGAGGAAAAGCTGCAGATTGCCAAGCGCTATCTCGTCCAGCGCCAGTTGAAGGCCAATGGGCTGACGGCCGAACAGGTCGAGGTCAGCGATGCGGCTCTGAAGCGGGTGATTCACGAGTACACACGCGAGTCCGGGTGCCGAAACCTGGAGCGCGAGATCGGAGCCCTGCTGCGGCGGGCGGCAATGAGAATTGCGGAGGGCAAGAATACCTCCGTGAAGATCGACGCCGGCGAAGTTCCGGACATTCTCGGACCGACACGGTTTGAGAACGACGTAGCGCAGCGTACGTCGGTACCTGGAGTTGCCACGGGCCTTGCGTGGACGCCGGTGGGCGGAGACATTCTCTTTGTTGAGTCGGCCAAGTTACCCGGCAGCGGAAAGTTGATCCTCACGGGGCAGCTCGGCGATGTCATGAAGGAAAGTGCGCAAGCGGCTCTCAGCCTCGTGAAAGCGCAAGCGGTCGAGTTTGGAATCGACCCACTGCAGTTCGAGCACAGTGACATTCACGTGCATGTACCCGCGGGCGCGATCCCGAAGGACGGACCGAGTGCGGGAGTTGCGATGTTTACTTCGCTTGCTTCCTTGCTCAGAGGTAAGGCGGTGAGACCGGATGTGGCCATGACGGGTGAGATCAGCTTGCGAGGGCTGGTGCTCCCGGTTGGCGGCATCAAGGAGAAAACTATCGCTGCAGCCCGGGCCGGTATCCGGAAGGTGATTCTGCCGGCGCGTAACAAGCGCGACCTCGAGGACATTCCGCAGAGCGCGAAGGCACTACTGGAGTTTGTCTGGGTAGAGCATGTTTCCGAGGCGCTGGCGGTCGCGCTGGGCTCGGACGGCGAGAAGGGAGCGGCTGCCAAAGCCGCTTCCAGCAAGGCCGAGAAGGATCAGCCGGAAATGTCGCTGGCCTGACAGAACTCCGGGCCGGCGTGGCGCGGGCTGCGTTGGCCTACCCGAAGGCGGATCGATTGGGCGAGCGGTGTCCGCTCTCCGGAGTGGCGCCGCTGCCGTCCCCCGACTCGGCAGCCTCGTTGGCCGCGGTCGCCTCCGACTCATCCCCAGGTGCCGCTCCATCTACATCCGGTGAGTCATCCTCGACGTTCGGTTCCAACCCCTGCGATATGGCGGGATCGACCTGAGAGGACCCAACTACTCGGTTACCCTCGGCACTGACGTAGGGAATCGATCCATT
Organism: Pseudomonadota bacterium; assembly: GCA_018241505.1. Lineage (GTDB taxonomy): Bacteria > Pseudomonadota > Gammaproteobacteria > Steroidobacterales > Steroidobacteraceae > 13-2-20CM-66-19. The sequence goes on from JAFEDS010000005.1 coordinate 216,910, forward strand.
TCCATATAAGTCCTGCCGGGTGTTGAGCAGCCAGCGCTCAATGTGAGTGATGAAGCGCTCAATGGCCTCGGTCCGCATCGTTTCCGAGGCGCTGTCGCCGAGGGCCATCTCCTTCGCAGCGGAGAGGTGATACCACCATTGCAGGCGATCCAGTCGGCCATCCGGTCTGCAATAAGGCAAAGTGATGGAGAAGCGGCGTCCGTTGCGTGTCGGAGTCGTCTCGGCAAATGCAAAGTAGTCTTGAAGTGCCCGCGGGAGGTCTATGCTCGCCATTTGTTATTGCGCGCTCGATCAACGATGGATCGAGCTCGATCATAGCTGTTCCCGCTTTTCGACACTACCTCGGCAAGACGCGCGATAAATCGGTCTCTACGCTACAAGCGCTTTGTCAAGTGATATCGGTGTGCGGGCTTCCGGAGTGCCCGCATGCGGCGCAAGTCCTTTCTGCTCCAACCACTCGCGGTTGAATAGTCGCGACTGATACTTTGCACCCCCATCGCACAGGATTGTGACAATCGTATGCCCACGGCCCAACTCCAGGGCAACACGGACCGCGGCGGCGACGTTGATGCCGCTGGTGCTGCCGAGGAACAGGCCTTCCTCGCGCAGCAAGCGATAAACAAATCGGACCGTGTCCGCGTCCTCAACGTGGATCGCATCGTCAATCAGTGCGTCCTTCATGTTCTCGGTGATGCGGCCGATGCCAATACCTTCAGTGATGGATCCCGAGCCGGTCGACTTGAGAGCTCCGTTGCGAACGTACTCGAACAGGCTGCTGCCGGGCGGGTCGACGAGGACGGTGCGAATGGCACGGCGGCGGGACTTGAGATAGTCGGACACACCCGCGAAGGTGCCCCCCGTTCCCGACGCGGCCGTGAAGGCATCGACCTTGCCGTTGGTCTGTGTCCAGATTTCAGGGCCGGTGGTTTCCCGATGGGCCTGGCGATTGATGGTGTTGTCAAACTGGTTGGCCCAGATGGCATTGGGCAGCGAGGCGGCGAGTCGCTGTGCCACCTTCTGATACTGGTTCGGATTGCTGTAGGGAACGGTGGGGACCTTGTGAACCTCGGCACCGAGTGTTTCCAGCAGCCGGTACTTCTCCGGTGACTGGTTGTCAGGCATGACAATGACGCAGCGATAGCCACGTGCGTTGCAGACGTGCGCGAGCCCGATTCCGGTGTTACCGGCGGTGCCTTCCACAACAGTCCCCTTCGGGGGCAGCTCACCGCTTTTTTCAGCGGCGAGGATGATGGCGCGCGCCGCGCGATCCTTCACCGAGCCGCCCGGGTTCAAGAACTCCGCCTTCGCCAGTATGTCGCAACCCGTTTCCTCACTGACCCGACGCAGCCGGATCAAAGGCGTATTGCCGACCGAGCCGGTGAATCCATCCGTAATGCTCATACCAAAGCCCCGAGTTCTGAAACCATCAGCGCGTCAGCCGCCGCGAGCGCGGTGACTTCTCCAACAATCAACAGGGCAGGGGGCGCCACATTCGCCGCTTGCACTGTATCCACAATCGTCCCCAGCGTACCACGCAAGGTGCGCTGTTCCGGCAACGTCGCGCGCTCAACCACAGCCACCGGCTGGTCCACCGGCGCGCCCGCGGCCTGCAACCTGAAAACGATCTGCGGCAAGTGTCCAACTCCCATGTAGAACACCACTGTCTGCCGGCCACGTGCCAGTGCTTTCCAATCAAGGGACTCGTCATCGAGAACGTGACCCGTGACGAACGTGACACTCTGAGCCAGCTTCCTGTGGGTCAGGGGAATGTTCGTCGCGGCGGCGGCCCCGAGCGCCGCGGTGATTCCAGGCACCACTATGTAAGGAATTCCCTGCGCGGCCAGCACTTCGATCTCTTCGCCGCCGCGACCGAAAATGAAGGGGTCGCCCCCCTTCAGCCGGGCCACCCGCAGACCCAACCGCGCATAGTGCACCAACAGCTCATTGATGCGCTCCTGTGTCGTGTGGTTGCCGGGCTGTTTGCCCACGAACACCCGCTCGGCATCGCGCCGCGCCCGCTCGAGAACCGCGGTTGGAACCAACCGGTCGTACAGAATCACATCGGCCTGTTGCAACAGTTGGAGCGCGCGCAGTGTCAGCAGATCCGGATCGCCAGGCCCCGCGCCGATGAGATAACACTCACCCAGTCCAAGACCGCCGGTGCCTGCCGAGCGGGTCAGGTGCGTTGTCCGCAACTCGCGCTCGAAATCCTTCCCAGCCGTCGCTTCGTCGCCGGCGAACACCCGAGCGCCCACAACACCGCCGACGATCCTTTCCCAGAACGAACGTCGCGCTGCGGTTCGCAGCGCGCGCTTGACCGCTTTGCGCCGCTCTCCCATGAATCGCGCGAGAGCACCGAGCCGCGCCGGAAGGAACGCTTCCATCTGTTCCCGAACACGGCGCGCCAGTACAGGCGCCTGGCCGCCGGAACTGATGGCGATGAGAATCGGCGAACGATCGACAATGGCCGGGAAAATAAATGTAGACGCAGTGGGGTCATCGACCGCGTTCACCGGAATGTTCTGCTCACGGGCCGCCGCGGAGACAGCCGCATTAACGTCCGGGACACCCGTCGCTGCCACGACCGCAGCCGTACCAGTTACATGCTCAGGCGCGAAGACCGTATCGATGTAGCGCAGCTCACCCTCGAACGCCAGCTTGCGCAGCTCGTCCACGATTTCCGGTGCCACGACGGTAATTTTTGCGCCCGTCCGGCGCAGAAGCTCGACCTTGCGAACGGCAACGCGGCCGCCGCCGACGACCAGTACAGGACGGTCGCGCAATTGAAGAAAGACGGGAAGATAGTCCATGGGCCGCATGGGGCAGGCATTGTACGGGACCTGATTATAAAGATCCTTCGCCGGGTCCCAACGAAGCGATTCATCTGAAGGGCAATTCAGCAGTTATAAACCGGAAACAGGCTGATAACAGGCGGGTACTTCGCTATTCTTGGGCCCATGAAACTGCACCAGCTCCGTTATCTTGCCGCCGTGGCCCAGAGCGGTCTCAACATCACCGCCGCCGCCCAGAAGCTGCACACCTCCCAGCCCGGCGTGAGCAAGCAAATCAAGCTGCTCGAGGATGAGCTCGGGTTTCAGATTTTTGTGCGCGAAGGCCGCAACCTGACGCGCATCACGCCCGCCGGCCAGCAGGTCATTGACCGCGCCCTGCGGATTCTGCAGGAAGCGCAGAGCATCAAGGACCTGTCCACGGAGCTGCGCGATGAGGGCAGGGGAAGCCTGTCGATTGGCACGACCCATACTCAGGCGCGCTATGTGCTGCCCGACGTGATCCGTCAGTTCAGGGGGAAGTATCCGAATGTGCGGCTCAATCTGCACCAGGGTACGTCGGAGCAGATTGCGGAGATGGTGGCGCACGACCGGATCGACTGCGCGATTGCCACGGGATCGCACCACCTGTTTGGTGATTTGACGTTGCTTCCCTGCTATCACTGGCATCGCACGGCCGTCGTGCCGAAGGACCATCCGCTGGCGAACAGCGGGCGCCTCAGCCTGAAGACGTTGGCCACTTACCCGATCATCACCTACACATTCAGCTTTGCGGGACCGTCGTCGCTGCAGGAAGCGTTTGCCAAGTCCGGGCTGACACCGAACGTGGCCATCACCGCCCGGGATGCGGATGTCATCAAGACATACGTGCGACTGGGGCTGGGTGTTGGAATCGTTGCTCACATGGCGATCGATCAGGACGATACCGACCTGCGAGCCATCGATGCCTCGCATATTTTCCCGGCACATACCACATGGCTGGGCTTCAGGCGGGGGACGTTGTTGCGCAAGTACATGTACGAGTTTGCGCAGTTGCTGGCGCCGCACCTCGATCGCCGTTTGATCGATCGCGCGCACCGTGCTGCGACCCCTGAAGAAGTGACGGAGTTGTTTGAGGGAATCGAGCTGCCGGTGCGTTGAAGCGCTGCTCGCGCACCGGACTCAACCGGCGGCGCACGGCTCGATCGGCGCGGCTCAACCCGCGGCGTGCAGCCGCTGCAACTTCACTGACGGCACCGGCTCCGCGGGCGCGTACGCCACGCTGTACCGATCCAACGCTCGCAAGGCCTCCTCAATCTTCTGTCCGGGAGCGAGCTCAAACGCATCAAACCCACAACGGGCCATGATGAACAGGAGGTCTTGCTTCACGCCGGCGCCCACGGCGCGTAGTTCGCCCTTGAACCCAAACCGCGCCGAGCGCAGCAGACGTCCCTGGGTAAATCCACGACCTTCACCGGCGGATGGAAACGTCACCGCGACGAGAGACAGCCGTTTCACGTCTTCGCCCAGATCTTCAACCGCATCGGCAGGTGACAGGCGCACGCCTAAACGGCCCGCGTATCTGCGGTAGTTGCTGAGCTCCGCAAAAGGAACAATCAGCGCGGCGCCCGCGGCAGTCACCGTGGTGCCGGTCGAAACCGGCGCGCCTTCCTCGCCCACGTATTTCCATTCGTCCTGAACGATCTCGCGCCGTTCGCTCGCGCCGACGTCAAGCCGCTTCAGAATGGGCCGCATACACGCCCTCCTTGAACGGCTTGATACCGATGCGGCGGAATGTCTCAATGAAACGCTCGCCGTCTTCGCGCTCCGCGCGATAGATCTCAACAATTCGCTCAATCGTCGACGCCACGTCCGCCTGCGCGACGGAGGGCCCGATTACCTGGCCGAGCGCGGTTGAGCCGTTGACCGATCCGCCGAGCGTGATCTGGTACCACTCTTCGCCGTGCTTATCGACGCCCAGGATGCCGATGTGACCGACATGGTGATGACCGCAAGCGTTCATGCACCCGGACATCTTGATCTCGATATCGCCGAGATCGTAGAGATAGTCGAGATCATCAAACTGCTTCTGAATCTGGTGCGCGACTTTGAGCGTGCCGGCATTCGCCAGACTGCAGAAGTCCAGGCCCGGGCAGGCGATCATGTCGGTCAGAGTGCCGATGTTCGGGGTTGCGAGGCCGACGCGCCGCAGCTCCTGCCAAACACGGTACAACTCTGTTTGTTTCACGTCAGCCAGCAACAGGTTCTGGTTGTGGGCGACGCGGACCAGTCCGAAGCTCACGCGATCGGCGAGGTCGGCGACCGCAGCCATCTGCGCGGAGCTGATATCGCCGGGGTTCTCGCCGTGCGCCTTGAGTGACACAAAGGCGGCGCGATAGCCGGAAACCTTGTGCGGCCGCGTGTTGTAACGGTACCAGGCTTGAAATTCAGGCTCACGGCCGGCGAGCACATCGAGGTTGGGCAAAGTCTCGTACGCCGGCGGTTTGAAAAAGGCGCGAATCCGGTCGACCTCAGCCATGTCCAGCCGCGGAGCAATGTCCCGCGAGGCATGCCACTCGGTCTCGACCTGGTCGCGGAACTTCGCAATACCCGCGGCCTTCACGAGGATTTTGATGCGCGCCTTGTGAATGTTGTCCCGACGCCCATAGCGGTTATATACGCGCAGAATGGCATCGAGGTAGGAGAGCAGATCCGGCAGCGGCACAAACTCGCGGATGACCTGGCCGATGATCGGGGTGCGGCCTAGCCCACCGCCGACCAGCACCTGGAAGCCGATGTTGCCCTCGGCGTCGCGGCGCAGGTGCAGACCGATATCGTGCACCTCGGAAGCCGCCCGATCTTCGGGCGAGCCGGTCACCGCGAACTTGAATTTGCGCGGCAGGTATGTGAATTCAGGATGCAGGTTGGCCCACTGGCGAATGATCTCGCAATACGGTCGCGGATCATCCACCTCATCCAGGGCGATACCGGCGAGGTGATCGGCGGTGACATTGCGGATGCAATTGCCGCTGGTCTGGATGGAATGCATCTGGACCGTGGCAAGCTCGGCCAGGATGTCAGGAACGTCCTCGAGCTTCGGCCAGTTGAGCTGCAGGTTGGTGCGCGTCGTGAAATGGCCGTAGCCGCGGTCATAACGTTGCGCGATTTCACCCAGCTTGCGCAATTGACGGCTGCTGAGCAGCCCGTAGGGGACCGCAATCCGCAGCATCGGCGCATGGCGCTGGATATAGAGGCCATTACGCAGGCGCACGGCCTTGAACTCGTCCTCGGACAGCTCGCCCGCCAGAAAGCGGCGCGTCTGGTCCCTGAATTCGGCGACACGCTGATCTACGAACGCCTGGTCGAGCTGATCGTACCGGTACATGCCGCAAATTCTAGGGGGCGGGCCCGGGGCGCCAGAAATACCCTTTTGTTGTGTATTCGGCGCCACCGGTTATGAGCCGGTTACAATGCCGCCATTGAAGGCAGAAGCTAAAAAGAGGGTTCCTATGCCGGGTCTGTATTTTGAGCAATTCGAGGTGGGGCAGCACTTTCAGCACGCGGTGCACCGGACGGTCACCGAGACCGATAATGTACTGTTCAGCACCCTGACTATGAACCCGGCGGCCATTCACCTGGATGCCGAATACTGCAAGTCCATGCCTTTTGGGCAGCCGCTGGTGAACAGCATTTTTACGCTGGGGCTTCTCGTTGGACTGTCGGTCTATGACACGACCCATGGCACTACGTTGGGCAACCTCGGCTGGGAAGAGGTGAAGTTCCCCAAACCGGTATTTGTCGGCGACACGCTACGCGCGGAGACCAAAGTGGTGGCGAAACGCGAAAGCCAGTCGCGCCAGGACTCCGGCATCCTCACTTTCGAGCATCGTGCATTCAATCAGCGCAATGAAGAAGTCGCCTCGTGCAAGCGTGCGGCGCTGATGATGAAGAGACCTGCGCCATGATGTTGCGATCCCTGCTGTTTGTTCCTGGTGACAGCGAGCGCAAGCAGACCAAGGCTGTTGATTCCGGCGCCGACGCGTTGCTCCTCGACCTGGAGGACTCGGTTGCTGCGCCGCAATTACCCGCGGCACGTGCGCGCGTGCGCGAGTTGTTGACAGCGCGGTCAGATCGTTCGCGCCAACAGTTGTGGGTGCGTGTGAATGCGCTGTCGAGCGGGATTCTGCTGCAGGATCTCGTAGCCGTTTTCCCCGGGGCGCCCGACGGCATAGTGCTGCCAAAAGCTTCGGCGCCGGCGGAAGTTGCTGAAGTAGGCAACTACCTGAGCGCGCTCGAAGCTCGCGAGGGACGCGCCGTCGGAGCGACGAAACTCCTGGTCATTGCGACGGAAACGCCTCAGGCGTTGCTGACACTGGGTTCCTATAGGCCCGATGCGCGAATCGCGGGGCTGACCTGGGGCGCGGAAGACCTGTCGGCTGCCATCGGTGTTACTGGCAAAACGGACCAACAGGGAGCGCTCACGTTCACTTTCCAGTTGGCGCGGTCCTTGTGTGTCATAACGTCGGCCGCGTTGGATGTGCAGGCAATTGACGGCGTTCATACGGATTTTCGCGATGCAGCAGGCCTGCAACGCGAAGCGGAGGAGGCGCGCCGGGATGGTTTCAGCGGCAAGTTGGCCATCCATCCCGACCAGGTGGGTCCGATCAACGCGGCGTTTCAGCCGAGTGCCGCGGAAATAGATTGGGCGCGACGGGTAGTGGCCGCATTTGCCACGGCTCCCGCTGCCGGCGTCATCAACCTGGATGGCAAGATGGTCGACAAGCCGCACCTGGTGCAGGCGCGGCGGATTCTCGACCGGTACTAACTTGGTTGTTTCGCGGGCGGTGGCCCGTTGAAACGCCCCCAGTTGGTATTCTGGGTAGTCTGATCGCCGGCCTCGTGGACGGGGCATTCCAGCTTCAGGTGGCGGTCCGCCATCGGCGAGCCGGCGAGATGACAATAATGCGGGTTGCGCGCATCCGCGGCAGCGCGGAACGGCTCAAAATGCTGACACCGCACGCACATCCGCGACACCGGCAGGGCACCCGTTTCCTGCAGGCCATGAATCATCTTCATGGCGGAACGATAGAAAATCTCTTGTTCGTCAGGTGTTAGCGCATCAAATGCGTTCAACAGCGGATCCGGCAGCGCGGCCAGCGCTGTAACGGAACTCTGCCCCTCACTCGTCAACATCAGTGCCAACGCTCGTCCGTCAACTTCACTGCGGCGCTTCTGGATCAAACCTTTCGCTTCCAGCGCACCGACACTGTCCGAGGCGGTCGCGGGCGTAACGCCGAGCTCCCGGGCCAACGCCGACAGAGTCAGGCTCTCCCGCCGCGAGGCGACCACGTCGAGGATTCGACGTTGAGTTGGAGTCAGACGCTGTACCGCCCACTGGTCCCATGAGCTGGTGTGAGCAAGGTGGGTGAGACGCCGCAGAGCGCTCGCGAGCGCCTGCGGAAGGGATAGTGAAAGAGGGTTGAAATCCAACATAGAAACTATATTAGATAACACGCGTAACTCTGTCAACTATAAGGAATTTTCACCTCTTGGGATCGATTTTCAGGAGGTCTTCCGGCGTGTCTATATCCAGCGCTGCGCTGGCCATCGGAACCCGCACAACACGGTCCGGATTGCGTTGCAGCACCGCCCGTGCGCCCACGTCGCCCCGCAGCGCAGTCAATTCTCCGAATGCCGATCGCGGAAATATCGCCGGGACACCGGTGGTCATGCCATAACGTGCCGCCGCGATGTAGTCAGGTTGCCTGCGCCAGGCGCCGGCCAGGCGTTTGAGGTCTTCTGCAGTCACCGCCGCCTGATCCACCAGTGTGAGCAACACAGCGTTGCAAGTTGGCGGCAGGCGCGCGACCCCGGCTCGGATCGAGCTGGCGAGTCCTTCGCGCCAATCGCGGTTGATCACAATCAACGCCTGGGAATGTGTCAGCAACGGGGTCAGCTCAGCCGCATGGGCGCCGAGCACAACCGATACAGCGGCGCCGGCCACTTCCGCGGCCCGCGCGATGGCCGTGTGGAGCAGGGGCCGGCCCGCTACGCGAACGAGTTGTTTGGCGGAGCCAAACCGGGTGGCGGCCCCCGCAGCCAGGACAATGGCATGCAGACCTTCACCCGAATCGGCGCCGTCGGTCATGTGGGAATCGCCGCTTTTACGCGGGCGTAGCGCGCCCGCTCGGCAAAAACTGAATCGGCATCAATCCGTGAAATCGCGCGCCACTCGGTGACAGGCAGGTTGCGAGCAAGCAGGGGATCGAGCTGCGCGTAGTGCGTGCGTGCGGCGTCCTCGAAGGCGCGCAAGAAATCAGCATCCACGCCGCCGGCGAGCTGCGCTGCCAGCGTTTCCGCAGCCTGCGGTGGAAAGCGAGTAACGGCGAACGCGAAGTAGTCGGTGCAAGCGGCCAACAGCGAGTGGCCCGCAATCGGCTCATGCACGAATGTCGTGGCCAAGGATGCCACTTCGGTGAAGTGTTCGCGTTCGGTGGCAAGCTGCTTTTGAATGATCTGGATTTCGTTCATGCGATGACAGGAGTCGCGGGGTGAAGAGGAAGTTGAGCGCCCTGGGCGCGGGCCGCGCCGGCATGCACAAACGCGTGGATTTCCGCGATGATGGCCAGCGCGATCGATTCAGGCGAGCGGCCGCCGATCGCCAATCCAACGGGAGCGTACAATCGGCCGCGAATCCTCTCGGCATCGGCCCCGAGGTCTGCGAGCAAACGCTCGCGTCGCGCGGCGGGGCCCAGTAATCCGATATACGGAATAGGCGTTGCCGAAAGTGCACGCAGATATTTCAGATCAGAGGGCAGGTGGTGACTCATCACCACGGCGGCGGAAAACGCGGCCGGGTCCACGGTGCCGAGCAACTCCTCCGGCTGGCCGTGCAACACTCGCTCGGCCTGAGGAAAGTGGCTGCCGTCTGCATACGCGGGGCGATGGTCTACCAGCGTCACCTTCCAATTGAGGCGGGCAGCGAAATCAACAACCGGGGCTGCATCAGGTCCCGCGCCTAACAACAATATCTTCGGCGGCAACCCCAGGGGCAGGGCCATCATTTTCCAACGGGGTGAGTCGGCCTCAAACCAACCGATGCGCCCGCAGTCCGCGGCCGACGCGAGCACGGCCGCAACTTCCGCTGTCCCGTGCAGAACAACAGTCCCTGTGGGCGAGTCGTTCAGCTCTGATGCGATGACGATGCCAACAGCAGTCTGCTCATGACGCGCGAGAGCCTGCGCGAGATGCGCGAGCGGTTGCCATGCGTTCTGCGGCCCCACGCGCAGCAGTAAAATGTGCATGGCGCCTTCGCAACCGAGACCGAGCCCCCAGACGAGGTCATCACCACCACGCATGTCATAGCTCACGACCCGCGCTTTGCCTGTGTCGATCACCGTACGCGCGTATTCGGCGAGATCGCCCTCGAGACAGCCGCCTGAAAGCAGGCCCGCCGAGTCGCCATTGGCGGCAATCAGCATCAATGCGCCTGGCTTGCGATAAGTCGAACCGGCTGTCTCGACGAGCAGACCGAGGGCAACAGCCCGTCCCGCGGCACGCTCGCGGTCGTAAAGGGGAAGGAGGGGGCCAAGTAGCGATTCCATATGTAGTTGATTATAGGCATGGCACTGGCGGCGCAGAGCCCATTGCGCCCACCCGGGCGCCTCAGTAGAGTCACGTCGCTTTTTCTTCCCATTTTTCAAATTCTTCTGGCTTCATTTCGATGTCTAAAGTCCAATCTCCGACCGATCCTTGGGTAGTACACAAGTTCGGAGGGTCCAGCGTCGCCGACGCGGACTGCTTCCGGCGCGTGGCTGCCATTCTCGATTCCCAGCCTACAAAGCGTCTTGGCGTGGTGCTGTCCGCCTGCCGCGGCGTTACGGACGCGCTCCTGCGGCTCGTGGCCCTTGCCGAGCGCCAGGACGACAGCTATCGCAGCGAAATTGCGTCGTTGCGGGCGCGACACGCGGCCATCGCCGAAACGCTCCTGACGGCGCAGTCGGCCCGTCTCTACCTGGCCGGCTTCGATCGCGATTGTCACGATCTCGAGGGCATTCTTCACACAGTCAAGCTGACCCGGTCGGCGGCGAAGAACGTGAGCGATCTGATCGCCGGTTACGGGGAGATCTGGTCGACGCGGCTGTTCCATCGCTTCATGGAAGAGCGCTCGGGTCGTAGCGGCCCATTTCAGTGGATTGATGCGCGCAAGGTAGTCGTTGTGGAGTGGGGGCCGCTGGGGCCCGGCATCCAGTGGGCCGAGTCTCGCGCCAAGCTGCAGGAGCTCGTGCCACCGGGCTATCAGGGCACGCTCATTATCACAGGCTTCATCGCTTCCGACCGGCGCGGGGTGCAGACCACTCTCGGCCGCAACGGCAGCGATTTCTCGGGCTCCATTTTCGGTGCCCTGCTGGATGCCAGCGAGATCCAGATCTGGACCGACGTGGATGGCGTCCTGTCAGCCGACCCGCGCCGGGTGCCGGATGCCACGATCATCGACTCGCTGTCTTACAACGAGGCGATGGAGCTTGCGTATTTCGGCGCGAAAGTCATCCATCCGCAAACGATGGCTCCCGCCGTGGGTAGCAGCATCCCGATCTGGATCCGCAACACGTTTGCACCGGACAAGGTCGGCACACTGATTTGCGCGGACCCCAAGTCCGTGTTGCCCGTGAAGGGCATCACCAGCATCGAAAAAGTCGCGCTCATCAATCTAGAGGGCGCCGGCATGATTGGTGTGCCGGGCACAGCCAATCGCCTGTTCGGTGCGCTTCGCGAGGAGGGCATCTCAGTCATCCTCATTTCGCAGGGCAGCTCCGAGCATTCCATCTGCTGTGCCATTCCGCAGGATCAGGCCGAGCGAGCCGCCGCAGTGGTGCGGGCCGCGTTCGAGCGCGAGCTGAAGGAAGGCCAGATCCAGGATGTGGATGTAAATCCGGACCTGGCGATTCTTGCCGCGGTGGGCGACGGCATGGCGGGTACGCCCGGGGTCGCGGCGAAAGTGTTCAATGCGCTGGGCAGCACCAGTGTCAACATCAAGGCCATTGCGCAAGGCGCCTCAGAGCGCAACATCTCGGTGGTCGTCGATGGCAAACATGCAACGCGCGCGCTGCGAGCGGTGCACGCCGGTCTGTACCTGTCGCCGCACACCATCTCCGTGGGTGTGATCGGCCCCGGGACAGTCGGCAAGGTGTTGCTCAACCAGTTGGCTTCACAAAGTGCCCGCCTGCAGGCCGATGCCAAGTTGGATTTCCGCGTGCGTGGAATCATGGCTTCCAAGCGCATGTTGCTCGCCGAAGGCGGCGTGCCGCTGCAAAGCTGGAAGGAGAAGTTCGACAAGGACGCGATCGACGCGGATTTCACCCGCTTCATGGAACACGTGCGCGTCGACTATCTGCCGCATACCGTCCTGATCGACTGCACGGCCAGCGCAGACATCGCCAAGCGTTATCCCGAGTGGCTGGCTGCCGGCATACATATCGTCACGCCGAACAAGAAAGCCAACAGCGCGGATCTGCCGTTCTACCATCGCCTGCGGGATGCGCGCAGGGCAGGCGCTGCACACTACATGTACGAGACCACAGTCGGCGCCGGCCTTCCGGTGGTGCAGACGTTGCGCGATCTACGTGAAACCGGCGATGACATCACCAGCGTCGAGGGCATTTTTTCCGGGACGCTCGCCTACCTGTTCAACACGTACGACGGCAAGAAGGCCTGGTCAGACATCGTGCGCGACGCGCGGCAGCGCGGTTACACCGAGCCCGATCCGCGCGATGACCTGTCAGGCATGGACGTGGCTCGCAAGCTCATTATTCTCGGCCGCGAAATGGGCCTCGCGCTCGAGATGGCGGATGTGAGAGTCGAGAGCCTGGTGCCGGCCGGCCTCGACGGCGGTTCAATCGATGATTTCATGTCACGGTTGCCGCAACACGATGCACCGATGAATGATCGGCTGGAAACAGCCCGCTCGCGCGGCAAAGTGCTGCGTTATGTCGGTCGACTGACCGCGGACGGCAAAGCGACGGTCGGTGTGGTTGAGTTGGACGCCAAGCACGCGTTTGCCAACATTGCCCTCACCGACAACGTAGTGCGGTTCGCCACGAGCCGCTATTGCGACAACCCGCTCATCGTGCAAGGACCCGGTGCCGGCCCTGAGGTCACGGCGGGTGGCGTGTTCGCGGATCTGTTGCGTCTGGCGGCCTACCTGGGCGCGCGGCTATGAGCATTACCCAAGCGACCGTGTTCGCACCGGCCTCGGTCGGCAACGTCGCGATCGGCTTCGACATCCTCGGCTTCGCTGTTGATTCGCTCGGGGACAAGATCACCGTGTCCCGACGCGCCGAGCCGGGTGTTGGCATCAGCCGCATCCATGGCATAGCAGGCGAGTTGCCCACGGACCCAACGCGCAACACGGCAGGTCAGGCGCTGCTCGCCATGTGCGAGGGCCTGAAGCTGCCGTTCGGCTTCACGATGGAGATCGAGAAGGGCATTCCGCTGGGCTCGGGCCTCGGCGGCTCGGCCGCATCGGCGGTGGGCGCGGTGGTTGCCGGCAACGCCGTACTTCCCGAGCCGGTCAGCAAGCTCGAGCTGCTGAAATTCGCCATGCAGGGTGAAGCGGTGGCCAGCGGCTCGCTGCACGTGGACAACATCGCACCGTCGTTGTTCGGCGGCTTGGTGTTGACCGTCGGCATCGACCATCCGCGCGTCAAGCAGATCCCCGTGCCACCAGACGTGCGCGCGGTGATCATGCATCCGCACATGTTCCTGTCGACCAAGCAGGCGCGCTCCATCCTGAAGCGGACCGTGGATCTGTCCGACTTCGTGTGGCAGACCGCCAACCTGGCCGGCTTCATATCCGGGTGTTATACCAACGACCTCGACATGATCCGCGCCTCGCTCGAGGACGTGGTCATCGAGCCGCAGCGTCAGGCCTTGATTCCCGGCTTCCAGGAAGTGCGCCGCGCCGCCATGGAAGCGGGCGCCCTGGGTTGCTCCATTTCCGGCGCAGGCCCCACCATGTTTGCGTGGGTACGTGAATCCAACGCCACCGCCGTGCGCGATGCGATGCGCGGCGAGTTCGAGCGCAAATCGATTCAACTCGACGAATGGATCGTCGCCATTGAATCGGCGGGCGCGCGAGTAATTGAATCGTGACCGCAGCCATCCGTTTTCACAGTACCCGCGACTCATCTGCCGCCATCCGTTTCAGCCAGGCGCTCCTGCAAGGGCTCGCGCCGGACGGCGGGCTGTATGTGCCCACTTCGTGGCCCACCCTCGATGTGCAGGCCCTCGGCCGCGAAACGACGCTGCCCGCCAAACTACCGACAATTGCGAACCGCCTGATTGCACCGTTCGTGGGCGACGATGCACTCGCTCCCAAACTGCCGGACATCACTGCCGAGGCCTTCAACTTTCCCGCGCCGCTCGCGACGCTGGACGATGGCCTCGGCGTTCTCGAGTTGTTTCACGGGCCCACGGCGGCATTCAAGGATTTCGGCGCACGCTTCCTCGCCGCCAATTTTGCGCGCCTGCGCGAACCCGGCTCACAGCCGATCACCATCCTGGTGGCGACCTCGGGCGACACCGGTGGCGCCGTGGCCGCGGCTTTTCATGGCCGACCCGGGATCAATGTCGGTGTGTTGTTTCCGAAAGGCCTGGTGTCACCGACCCAGGAGCGCCAGCTCACCTGCTGGGGCGGTAATGTCAAATCGTTCGCCGTGCGAGGCACGTTCGATGATTGCCAGCGCCTCGTCAAGCAGGCTTTCGTTGATCCTGAATTGCGACAGCAGACGCAGTTGTCGTCGGCAAACAGCATCAACCTCGGCCGCCTGTTGCCGCAAGCGGTGTATTACGCCGCCAGCAGTCTCGAGGTCTGGAAAAAAACCGGCGAGCCCGCCTCCTACATCATTCCCAGCGGCAACCTGGGGAATGCCGCCGCCTGCATCTGGGCGCGCAAGGTCGGACTTCCCATTCGGGACATCGTGCTGGCGCACAACGCCAATCAAACCGTGACGGATTTCCTACGCAACGGCGATTGGCGTCCCCGGCCGAGCATTGCGACGCTCGCGTCCGCCATGGACGTGGGCAATCCCAGCAATATGGAACGTCTGCGCGCACTCTTTCCCGAATTGGCGCAACTGCGCACTGCCGTGAGCGCCGAAAGTGTGGATGATGCGGCCATTCGCGAGCGCATTCGCACAGGCTTCGAGCGTTATGGTCAGATCTGGTGTCCGCACACGGCGACGGCTGCCGAAGTCTACGAGCGGCTCGTGGTTGGCAAGCGCCCCGGACGGTGGATAATCGTGTCCACGGCGCACCCCGCGAAATTTTCCGAGATTGTCGAGCCGTTGATCGGCCGCAAAGTCCCGGTTCCGGACACCCTCGCGAAGTTGTTCGCCCGGCCTACCGAGTGCACGGAAATCGCTCCTGAGCTGGGATCGCTGCGGGCCGCATTGAGTGAGGGCAGAGCATAGTGGATGAGTTGGAAAAGCTTCCCCCGACCGCGTGGGCGCTGATTGCGGCTGCCGCCGTTCTCGGCTTCACGGCGGCGTGGGTGTTGCGTTGGTATCGGCAATACCGGATGCGTTCCGCGCTGCGCGCGGCCGTCACCGCAGTGGGATCCGATCACCTCGTCGACACACTCGTGCCCGATGGCATGGGCGGCGGCTTTCACGTCGACTTTCTGCTTCTGACCACGCGAGGCATCCTCGTGGTCGACCTGCGCGATGTGCAGGGAAACATCTTCGGCGGCGACCAGATGGCGGAGTGGACCGTGATGGATGGCCCGCGCCGCTTCACCTTCCCGAATCCGCAGAGCGCGCTGTACGACCGGATTGCGGCCGTGCGCGGCGTTGCGGGCGAGGTCCCGGTGGAAGGGCGGATCGTATTCACGCGCCGCGGCAAGTTCCCCAAGGGCCTGCCCAAGTTCACCCTGATGGTGGACTCATTGAACGCCGAATTCCCGGGCGGCGAGCACGACACCATTGCCACCTTCGCGGATGGCTGGGGCAAGGTCAAGAAAGCCGTAACCCCGAGCTACATGGCGCACATGCGCTAAAGCGCCTGTTTGCTGACAACGAGGGAGTGGTCCGCGAGCACCAGCGATACGCAGGCCGTCAGCTTTTTCGCGTACTCAATGTGCAGAAATTCATTCGGACCGTGGGCATTCGATTGCGGGCCCAACACGCCCGTGATGAAGAACTGAGTTCGCGGAAATCGCGCGCCCAACATGCCCATGAACGGAATGGTGCCGCCGCAACCGAGGTGAATCGCATCCTCGCCGTAGACCCGCCGGGAGGCGTTCATGATCGACTCCTGCAGCCACGGTGCGAACGGCGGCGCATTCCAACCCGCGGATGCGGATGCATCCTCGAAACTAACTTGCGCACCGTAGGGCGGATCGCGTTCGAGCGCGTCCTTGACGGCCTTGGCCGCCGCAGCCCCGTCGGTGGTAGGTGGGAGCCGCAGGGACAGCTTCAATGAAATCTCGGGCAACAGCACGTTGCCGGCCGAGCCCACCGCCGGCAGGCCATCGGCTCCCGTAATCGCGATCGTCGCGCGCCACGTGTTGTTGATCAACAGCTCCACGGGATCGTTCGACAGGGCCTGCACCCCCTTTGCGAAGGGCACCTTGCCAGCCACTTCCGCGCCCAACACCTGGGCGGCGGCCGTAACCTGCTCACGCCGGTCCTTCGGAATCGTGACCTGCAGCTCATCAATCAACACATCGCCGGTAACCGGGTTTTCCAGGCGCGCCATGAGCTGCTCGATGATGCGAAACGGCGTGGGCGCAATGCCGGTCGCCATGCCCGAATGAACACCCTCATTGAGAACGCGCACACGCAACTTGCCCGTGAGATTTCCACGCAGTGAGGTCGTGCACCACACCTGCGAATAGTTGCCGCACTCGGCATCCAGGCAGATGACCAGCGACGGATCGCCGATCTCATCGCCCAAGGCATCCAGGTGAGCGGGCAGGTCAACGCTGCCGCTTTCCTCGCAGGCTTCAATGAGCAGCACGCAGCGCGCTAGTGGCACCTTCTGGGCTTTGAGCGCAGCGATCGCGGTGAGCGAGCTGAACACTGCGTAGCCGTCGTCCGCGCCGCCACGACCGTACAGCCTGCCATCCCGCAATACCGGCTCCCAGGCGCTGAGGCCCGGCAGCCAGCCGGGAAACTCGGGCTGCTTGTCCAGATGGCCGTACAGCAGCACGCTTCCGGGCAGCTCGCCCGGAATGTCTATGAACAGCAGCGGTGTCCTACCCGGCAGGCGGCGCACGTCGACGCGCATGCCCGCCACAGGCTGCGCACGGCACCAGTCGGCCATGAGATTGATGGCCGATTCCATGTGCCCGTTGCGCTCCCACTGCGGGTCAAACATGGGCGATTTGTTCGGGATGCGGATGTAGGCGCTGAGACGTTCGACAATGGAGTCATCCCAGACTTTGTTGATGCTCGTTGCGAGCTGCTCGATGTTCATGCCGCTATTGTAGCTCGGGCAGCCCGAACAAGTGCCGTGCCGCCGCAGTGGCGGACGCAGCACACTGTTCCAGCGACTCCCCCCGCGCGCGCGCAACAGTCGCCGCAATATGCGGCAGATACGCGGGCTCGTTCCGCCGCGACTCCGGCTTCTCCGGCAGGTCCCGGGGCAGCAGGTACGGCCCGTCCGTCTCCATGAGCAGCCGCCCGGCGGGGATGTCCTTCATGAGCGGCACAAGATGCGCACCCCGGCGCTCATCGCAGATCCACCCGGTAATGCCGACAAACAGATCCATTTCCAGGTAGGCCGTGAGCTCGTCATGATTGCCCGTGAAGCAGTGCGCAACGCCACCCGCGAGCGATGCGCGGTGCTCGCGCAGAATCGCTACGAAATCCGCGTGCGCATCGCGCTGATGCAGAAAAACAGGCTTACCGACGCGGGCCGCCAGCTCGAGCTGCCGATGAAACGCCTTCTGTTGCATGGCGCGAGGTGACAGATCGCGGAAATAGTCGAGCCCGCATTCGCCTACCGCGACCACCTGGGGCAGCGTCGCAAGTTGCCCCAGCTCTACCAACACCTCGTCGGTTAGCTCCTTCGCGTAGTGTGGATGGACGCCGGCGGTGGCAAACAGCACGTCAGGGTGGGTACGCGCCATTTCAATGGCCTGGCGCGTGCTGTCCGCGCTAGAGCCAGTCACCATCATTTGCACCACACCAGCGGCCACCGCGCGGGCAATGACGGCGTCACGATCCACATTGAAGCTGTCGTGGGCGAGATTGATGCCGATATCGATCAGGGAAGTAGCTATCATGTGTAAAGGATATTCTACGTAACGTATGAGCCTGATATTCGTGAAGACTCGCCTGCGCCTCGGCTTCTTCCATCTGTCGCTTGCCGCCCTGGCGCTGACGGTGGCTGCCGGTGCCGTGGAGCAGCCGAACTGGCTCGATATCGAGAGCCGCATTCAGTACGGCTACTACACCGAGGACGCGCGCGCGCTCGAGAACGTCAGGGAGGGCCTGGGTCCCGCGGAACCCGACAGTGCCTACCGGCGCTACTACCTGGCGCTGATCAACTATCGTTTAACCTTACTCTCCTGGACCAGAGACAAAAGTCGGGCCAAGGACGCCGCCGATGCCTGCGTGGACAACCTCGATGTGGCCGTGAAGCTGCAACGGGATTTTGCGGATGCCCTGGCGTTGGAATCCGCCTGCCTGGACCTGTTGGCCGGCCTGCAGGCGTGGCGGGCACCCTTCGCCGCCTCAAAAAGCGGCTCGCTGATTGAGAAGGCGCGGCACCTCGCGCCCCAGAACCCTCGTGTCCTGTTGCTGGACGCGGTTTCACTGTATGAACGCCCGAAGGCCACGGACGCCGACAAGGAAGGGGCCTTGCAGGGATTTGAGCAGGCGACCGCCGCATTTGAGGCGGAGCGAAAGGAAACTCAGCACATACCGGGCTGGGGAGCCGCCGAAGCGTACGTTTATCTGGCAAAATGCCAGTTCGATCGGGGCGCGGCCCTGCAGGCGCGGGACGCGCTGGAGCGTGCATTGCTCATTGCGCCCGAGCTCGCCGAAGCGCGCCGCCTCATGAAGAAGCTCACCGCAGGTTGAAGGGACGAGTTTGGCTGCACAACCCAACACGCCGCCCCCCGGGGATGGCGACAAAGGCGCATTGCTCGGTCAGTTGCGCATCGATCGCAGTGAACGCGAGCAACCGGAGCCCAGCCGCCGCTGGCCGTGGCTCGCGGCCATTGCGCTCGTTCTGGTGCTGATCGGCGCCGGGTTCTGGTTCTTCAAATCCAGGCAACCCACCGTTGTCGTGCACACCGCCATGGCGCAGCCGATGACGAGCGGCGGGCCGCCCTCGGCGTCCGTTCTGGACGCGACCGGGTATGTCACTGCGCGTCGTGAAGCGACTGTATCGGCACAGATCACCGGCACCCTCATCGAGGTGTTGATTGAAGAGGGCGACCACGTCAAGGTTGGACAGGTGTTGGCTCGTCTCGACGACACACAGCAGAAGGCCGCACTCGCGCAGGCCGACGCGCAACTGCAGTCGGCCCGGGCACTGCTCGTGCAATATCAATCCCAGTTCGCACAGAGCCAACGTGACCTCAAGCGGGCCGAAGACCTCGTGCAACGCAAGCTCGTGTCGGAGCAGGCGGTCGAGCAGGCACGCACGCTCGTGGAAACCGAGAGCGCCCAGCTCGAAAGCCAGCGCCGGCAGATCGAGCTCGCGGCCGCCAACGTCCGCTCAGCCCAGGTGCAACTCGACTACTGTACGATCCACGCTCCCTTCACCGGCGTGGTGATCGCGAAGGCCGCCCAGGTGGGCGAAATCGTCTCGCCTTTTTCCGCGGGCGGCGGATTTACCCGCACCGGCATCGGCACTCTCGTTGACATGGATTCGCTCGAAGTGGAAGTGGACGTCAACGAGGCCTATATCAACCGCGTGCAACCCAGGCAGCCGGTCGATTCCGTGCTGAATGCCTATCCGGATTGGAAAATTCCCTCCCATGTCATTGCCATCATTCCCACGGCCGACCGCTCCAAGGCGACGGTCAAGGTGCGAATCGGGATCGACAGCAAGGACGACCGCATTGTCCCGGATATGGGCGTGCGGGTGTCATTCCTGGAGGAGAAAAAACCGGTGGAAGCCAATGCCCGTCCACCTGTCGGAGTCCTCGTGCCGTCCTCGGCCTTACGCCGCGATGGCGACCGGGACGTATTGTTTGTTATGAAGGACCATAAAGCGAAACGTCGGGTCGTTACCCTGGGTGGCGTCTTCGGCAGTTCGCGACAAGTCGAGTCCGGAGTGAGCCCAGGCGAGTCCGTTATCGTCGATGCACCGGCCGAACTTCAGGATGATGCGACGGTTGATGTAGCCAGTCCCTGAGAACTTTGCGAGAGGCACGCCATGTCCGAGTCCATGGTTGAGATCCGGAGCGTTACCAAAACCTATGAGCGCGGGAAGCAGAAAGTCGAGGTGCTGCACGGATTGAGCATCGACATTCCCAAGGGCGACTTCGTGGCCCTGATGGGCCCGTCCGGCTCGGGCAAAACGACGTTGCTGAACCTGATCGGGGGTCTGGACCAGCCCACCTCCGGACAGATCAGCGTCGGCGGCAACCGCATCGACCAGCTCTCGAGCGGCGAGCTGGCGCACTGGCGCGCCCACAATGTGGGCTTTGTCTTCCAGTTCTACAACCTCATGCCGGTGTTGACCGCCGAGGCCAATGTTGAATTGCCGCTGTTGCTGACGAAGCTGTCGGCGTCCCAGCGCAAGAAGAATGTCGCCGTCGCCCTGCAGGTTGTGGGTCTCGCCGACCGGGCGCGCCACAAACCGCGCGAGCTCTCGGGCGGACAGGAACAGCGAGTGGCGATTGCGCGTGCGCTCGTCTCGGATCCACAACTGCTGGTCTGTGACGAGCCCACGGGTGACCTCGATCGCAAGACCGCCGATGAGATTCTCGGCCTGCTGCAGGTTTTGAACCGCGAGCACGGCAAGACCATTGTCATGGTGACGCACGATCCGAAGGCGGCGGAGTTCGCGCGCCGCACCCTGCACCTGGAAAAAGGGCAGTTGCTGGAACAGGCCGCGGCTTAAGAGACGCACGCCATGACCCGCACCGGCTTTGTGATTGCGAACCTGTTTCGCAAGAAAACGCGCACCATTCTCACCGTTCTGTCGGTGATCATGGCGTTTCTGCTGTTCGGGCTGCTGCAGTCCCTGAACTCGATCTTCAGTGCGGGCGCCGATTTCGTGGGCGCCACGCGTCTGATGACCCAGGCCCGTGTCTCGTTCACCCAGGCGCTGCCACTCAGCATGCTCCCCAAGCTGGAGTCGGTGCCGGGCGTCGCCCGCGTGGCCTATTCGCAGTGGTTTGGCGGCGTGTGGCAGGAGAACACGCAGGTGTTCACCTTTGCCATCGATCCGGAGCGCTATCACGACGTCTACCCCGAGTGGGTGCTGCCCGAGGAGCAATGGAAGGCGTTCGAGCACACCCGCACCGCCATGATCGCCGGCAAGATGGTGGCCGACCAATACGGCTGGAAAGTCGGCCAGAAGATCCCGCTCTCATCCAACATCTACCCGCAAAAAGGCGGCAGCAAGTCGTGGGCCTTCGACCTCGTGGGCATCTATGACGGCAAGGATGAAACCTGGCGCAAGCAGACCAACGCCGTGTTCATCAATCACGACTATTTCGACGAAGCCAACATGTTCGGCAAGGGACGGACCAACTTCTACATCCTGAAGCTTGCGCCCGGCACGGATGCCGCGCAGGTCAGCAAGACAGTGGATGCGATGTTCGAGAACTCACCCGATGAAACCAAGACGCAGACCGAAAAGGACTTCAATCTGAGCTTCGTGAAGCAGATCGGGGACATCGGCCTGATTGTCCGCTGGATTCTGTTTGCCGTGTTCTTCACCTTGCTGCTGGTTGTAGGCAACACCATGGCGCAAAGCGTGCGCGAACGGGTGCCGGAGCTGGCAGTGTTGAAGACGCTGGGATTTACCGACGGCAGCGTCCTGGGCTTCGTACTTGCGGAAGCGGTTGCGCTCTGCCTGGTCGGAGGCGTCATCGGCTTGATATTGGCAACGCTGTTGGGGGCCATGGTGGAACAGGCCACGGGCGGGCAGTTCCGCCTGAATGTCAACGGCGTCATCTGGGCCATCGGCATCGGCGCCATTCTCATCATGAGCTTTGCGGTTGGATTGTTGCCGGCCCTGCGCGCGCGCAGCCTGAAGATCGTGGACGCGTTGGCAGGCCGGTAGGAAACACCTATGTTCAGTCAGACAGCCGCCATCACCGGCATCAACATCCGCAGCATCCCCGAGCGCTGGGCGCCGTCGCTGGTGATTGTCATTGGCCTCGCCGGCGTGGTCGCGGTGTTTACTGCGCTGCTGGCCATGTCCACGGGATTTTCGAGCACCCTGCAGGCCGCGGGCCGCAAGGATGTGGCGATCATCATGCGGGGCGGCTCGGACGCCGAGCTCAATTCCGGACTGAGCCGGGAAGATGCGGACATCATCCGGCAGATGCCCGGGATTCGCGCGGGAGCCGATGGCAAGCCGATTGCCTCGGCCGAAATGATGATTATCGCGGAATTGTTGCGGAACAAGGACGCGAAGGACGCCGCCAACATCACCGTCCGGGGCGTCGAGCCGGATGCATTCGTATTGCGGCCGAAATTGAAAATCGTCACGGGCCGGAATTTCACACCGGGACTGCGCGAGCTCATTGTCGGGCGCGGTGTGGCCCGCCAGTTCGAGGGAGCTGCGATGGGCAGTACGGTGCGCATGCGCGGCTCCGACTGGACCGTGGTTGGGGTGTTCGAGTCAGGTGATGCCAATGAGAGCGAGCTGTGGACCGACATCAACATCGCGCGGACGACTTTCGTACGCCAGGGTGAGAGCTCGGTTCGCGTGGCTCTCGACGGTCCGGATGGGTTCGACAAGCTGAAGACCGCATTGGCTGCCGATCCGCGCCTCACGGTGGAGGCGAAAATCGAGCAGGATTACTTCACCGGACAGACTCGTGACTTCCGCCGCACCATCGGTGTGTTGGCCGGTGTGGTCACTCTCATCATGGCCCTGGGTGCGGTATTCGCGGCCTTGAACAGCATGTACGCCGCGGTGGCCGCGCGCGGCAAGGAAATCGCAACCTTGCGGGCCATCGGCTTCGGCGGGCTGCCGGTGTTGGCGTCGGTGATGATCGAGGCCCTGTTATTGGCCCTGGTCGGCGGGTTGCTCGGTGCGGTGGCCGCCTACGTGCTGTTCAACAACATGACCGTGTCGACCCTGGGGCAGAGCTTCACGCAGGTCGTATTCAGTTTCAAGGTCACGCCGGAGCTGGTCGTGCGCGGCCTTGTGATCTCAATCGCCATTGGCATGATCGGCGGGCTGCTGCCCGCGATTCGCGCGGCGCGGTTGCCGGTGACGACCGGCTTACGCGAGCTCTGATTCGTTCAGCGCTTTGCACAAAGCCGCAACGTCTTCCTCCCGTTGGTCCCAGGACGCTACGAAGCGCGCCTCGCCACTGCGGGCGGGACCCCAGTCGTAGAAGCCAAACCCGGCCGCACGCAGGCTCGCCTTGCGTGGCTCGCCCAGTCGGACAAACACTTCGTTGGCCTCAACCGGATACATCAACGTGCTGCCCGCGGCGCGCCCGATCTGTTGGGCGAGGGTGTTGGCCCGGCGTGCGTTGCGTTGCCATACACCGGATTCAACATAGGCCAGCAACTGGGCCGCCACAAAGCGTGACTTCGAGATCAGGTGGCCGGCGCGCTTGCGGCGGAACTCGAAATCCCGCACGCGCTCGAGGTTGAAAAATACAACGGCTTCGGCTGCGAGGGCACCGTTCTTGGTGGCACCGAAGGACAGGACATCGACACCGGCACGCCAGGTCACATCGCCGGGATGACAACCGAGGAATGCAACCGCGTTGGCGAAACGCGCGCCGTCCATCTGCACGGCAAGCCCTCGTTCGCGTGCCAGTTTGCTGATGGCCGCAATCTCATCGGGGCGATAGGCAGTCCCCAGCTCCGTTGCCTGGGTCAGTGAAACCACCGTCGGCTGCACGGTGTGTACATTGGCCGGATGCTTGTCCACGGCCGCTCGGATAGCTTCGGGTGTGAGCTTGCCGTTCGCGCCCAGTAACGAGACCAACTGCGCGCCACCGCTGAAGAACTGCGGGGCGCCGCATTCGTCGGCACCGATGTGAGCTTCCTCGTGAGCGTAGATCGCACCCCACGGCGGGCTCAGAGTCGCCAGGCTCAGGGAATTGGCGGCCGTTCCCGTCGTGACCGCGAAGGCGCGCACCTCGGTGCCGAAAAACTGTCCCAGCACCTCATCGAGCCGCTGGGTCCACGGGTCGTCGCCATACGCGATGGTGTGTCCCTGGTTGGCTTCCGCAATGGCGGCGAGGATCTCCGGAGCGGCGGTTGCCGTGTTGTCACTGTAGAAACGCAATCTGCGGTCTCCCGAATCAGTCGTAGCGCCACTTGAAAGACCAGGCGCCGATGGCGAGGAACACGAGCGCCGTGCTCCCGAGATAAATCAGGTCGGAGCTGATGGCTGTCACGCCGGCCCCGTCGATCATGACAGCCCGCGCGGCATTGAGAACGTGGGTGAGGGGGAATATGCCGGCAACCCATTGCACCCATTGGGGTGAGCCTTCGAGTGAGAACCAGACTCCCGACAGCAGCATCATCGGCCACGTCAACAGGTTCAGCAGTCCGCCCACCAGCTCCTCGCTTGAGAACCGGGCTGCGATGGTGAGTCCCAGGGCCACCATCGACAACGCGCCGAGCACGGCGACGAGGGTCGCGAGCAGAGCGCTGCCCTCGCGATGGAAGTGAATGATGCTGCCGATTCCCAGGTACAGCACGGTGGTCACAAACAGGATCAGGCACAGACGCGATAGTACCTGTGCCGAAAGAAATTCGAACGCCGTCAACGGCGTGGCATGCAGGCGCTTGAGAAAGCCGCTCTTGCGATAACGCAACACCACGTACCCGACACCGAAGAGACAACTGAACATCATGTTCATCCCGAGGATTCCCGGGAACAGGTAGTCGACATAGCGAACGGCCGCTCCAGTGACCGGCTCACGGTGCGCACCGGGTGCAGAAGCCAGCAGCAACTTCTCCACAATGTAGCCTTTCGGCGAATCGGTGTTGACCCAGTAGCGGGGCGTGCCATGCAGATCGAGCAGCAGGTCGACCTGCTGATGAGTGACTTTCCGCAGGCCCGCCGCCTGATCGCTGATGGGCACGAACTCCGTGTACCGCTCGTTGAGGAACGGATTGACGCTTCTGTCGATGGCCTGCGTGATCACGCCGACCTTGAACAAGGGACGTTCCTTACCGCCGAACACAAAGCTCATGCCGACCACCAGGGCGATGGGCAGGATCAGGGTGAAAATCAGCGTCGCCCGGTCGCGAACGAACTCCAGGTTGCGGGCATGCCAGACGGCGGCGAGTCGCTGCATCAAGTGCGCAGCTCCTTGCCGGTGAGCTCCAGGAACAGGTCCTCGAGATTGGCCGGCCGGATTCGCAGGTTGGAAAGCGGCACGCGCGCATCGATCAGCGTGCGCAGGGTCGTGTCGAGGTCGTCGGTGGTGATTTCGATGCGCTCGGCCATATCGATGATCCGCAACGGCAGGTTGCGTGCGCTGGCTGGGAAGTCGTGCCTGGGCAGCTCCAGCATCACTTCGGCGAAGTGCTCCTGCAGCAGCCGGCGCGGCGGCCCTTGCGCAATGATGCGGCCCCGATCGACGATGGCGATCTCATCGCAAAGCAGCTCGGCTTCTTCCATGTAGTGCGTGGTGAGAATGATGGTCTTTCTGCGGGCCTTGATGGACTGGATGAGCTCCCAGAAATTGCGCCTGGCCTGCGGGTCGAGGCCGGTCGTGGGCTCATCGAGGAACAGCACGGACGGGTCGTTCACCAGCGCGATCGCCAGGAGCAAGCGCTGCAACTGTCCACCCGACAGTTTGCGATTGTCGCGGCCCTCCAGCTTCTCGAGGGCGCACAAACCGATGACTTCATCGACGCTCATGCCGCGCGCATACAGGCCACGAAACAGGGTGATGCTCTGCCGGACCGTCAGAAAATCCTGCAGTGCTGTTTTCTGGAACAGGATTCCAGCCTCTTCGCGGAAGCGCTGATCGAGCGGTGCTGCGCGATAACGCACCTCACCGGAGGTCGCTTCGAGAATGCCCTCCATGATTTCAATGGTCGTTGTCTTGCCGGCCCCGTTCGGGCCGAGCAGCCCGAAACAAATACCTTCAGGCACCGCCAGTGAGAGGCCATCGACGGCCCTCACGTTGGGGTACTGCTTGATTAGATTGCGGACTTCGAGAATGGGATCGTTCACGCGGGGCGATGCTAGCGGAACATCGAGTACGCGTGCATCATTCTCAGTGTGCTAGGCATGGTTACGTCTCAGTTGCCGTTGTGGTCCGATAAGGACGCTGCCCAAGGATGGGTCGTTCGCGAGAGCAATCGCGCACGTCGTCTCACCGTGCGCGTGTTTCATACGGGTCGCGTGGAAGTCGTTGTGCCATCGCGCACGTCCGCGGTCACTGTTGAGAGATTCGTCGAACGGCATCGCACCTGGATCGAGCGAAAAAGAGAAGAAGCACGGGCGCGCGCAGTCCCTGTCGCACCATTTCCGCCGTTGCAGATTGATCTTGCCGCGTGCGGGGAGCTCTGGCGCGTGCATCGCACCGGAGTTGGAAAGCGCTTACGCCTGAAACCACTGGCCGATGGGTTGCTCGTACTGGAGGGCGACACGAGTGACACTCGCGCCGTACGGCAGGTGTTCCGACGCTGGCTCACGGAGCGAGCGACGGATTTCCTCGGACCGACCTTGCATGCTCTGGCGCGTGACTTTGATTTCGACTTCGAGCGCGTGCTCGTTCGACGCCAGCGCAGTCGTTGGGGTAGCTGCTCAACCCGGGGCACCATCAGTCTCAATTGCTGTCTCATGTTCCAGCGCCCCCCGGTGGTGCGTTATCTGATGATCCATGAGCTGTCCCACACGAAGCAGATGAATCACTCACGCCGCTTCTGGCAGATCGTGGGCCGTCACTGTCCCGACTACCGGCGCCTCGATCGCGAGCTGCTTGATGGGTGGCGACGGGTGCCGTCCTGGGTCTTCGCCGAGGACAACCCCGCATGACCGAGAAGGTGGATCTGTCGAACGAGGCCATTCACTGGGAGCTCGGCTCGTCGCTGTCCTATGGCGAGTATCTGCAGCTCGACAAGGTTCTCGATGCACAGAAACCGCTGACCTACGAACACGATGAGATGATGTTCATCATCGTCCATCAGTCCTCCGAGCTGTGGATGCGGCTGATGCTCCATGAGCTGCGGGGTGTGCTCGAGTGCGTTCGGCGCGATGACCTGGACCCGTCGTTCAAGATGCTGACACGTGTGTCACACGTGCAGACGCAACTGATCGCGACCTGGGACGTGTTGTCCACCATGACGCCTTCGGAGTATTCCGCGTTTCGCAACGCATTGGGGCGGTCGTCGGGGTTTCAGTCGGTTCAGTATCGGATGCTGGAGTTCATGCTCGGCAACAAACACCCGCAGATGCTGGATGTCCACAAACGCGACCCCAAGGCTTTCACAGCGCTGCAGGGTACTCTGGAAGCGCCGTCGTTATACGACGAGGTGTTGCGGCTGCTCAGCCGGCGCGGTTACGGGATCCCTGAGAACTATGTGACCCGGGATTTCAAGCAACCGTATGTGGCGAGCAAGCAGGTGGCCGGTGCCTGGCTCGGCGTGTATCACAACGCGGAAAAAGACTGGGACCTGTACGAGCTGGCCGAGCGCCTGGTGGATCTCGATCAGAAATTCCAATTGTGGCGCTGCCATCACCTGAAGACCGTGGAACGCATCATTGGATATAAGCCCGGCACGGGTGGCACCGGCGGTGTGTCCTACCTGGCTAAGGCGCTGGAGCTGAAGTTCTTTCCGGAGCTGTGGACCATCCGGACGTCCATGTGAGCTACTGCCAGCGCTCGGCTACTGGGATGTCCATGCGCGCGGCGGCCCGCTGAGCGCCCGCAGAAGCGTTTACGAGCAGAGGCTGGTCTGCCAGCCGCATATGGTCGAGATCGCTCCCTGCGTTGCCGTACGCTGCTGTGGTGAGTCCGGGATGTGCCTGGCGCAGCGCTTCGAAGCACCGCGTCTTCTCCTTGCCGCGGCGGTTGGGGGTGGTGAGGTGTCCATCCAGCCGATCTCCGTTCCATTGGACTCCTGTGCAGATCACCTCATCAAATCCGAGCGCTGCACCGAACGCGGGAACGTAGAGGTCTGTGCTGGCGCTCATCAGCACGAGGCGAGCACCTTCCTTGCGATGTTGCGCGATCCTTCCCAGCGCATCGGCAAACACCCCGTCCTCGAGGACGGCTGGAACGAATTCGGCCGTCCAGGCTTCGAGCCGGGCACGCGTTTGCCCCCGCAGCGTCGAGCGGATGAAGGCGGATTTGACCTGGCCGTGGTCGCGAAGGCGTAGAACGAACAGGACCAGGGTCCAACAGAAGACGAGGATGCCGAGGAGTTTCCTGGGCGTGCTCATCGGGAAACCCATCACGTACGGCAGCAGCGTATCGCGATGGGTAATCGTCCCGTCCAGATCGAATACCGCCAGACGCACCGGGCCGCCAGCATTGTGGCCGCGGCCCGGGGCCGGCGTGGTCAGGCGGCTTTTCCTGGGGACGCGAGCTGCCGCAGCACGTACTGCAGGATCCCGCCGTGGCGGTAGTACTCGCGTTCTTTCGGCGTGTCGATACGCACACGCGCCTTGAAGTTGATCGGCTTACCGCCGTCCGGCGGCGTCGCCGTGACCGAAACTTCCTTGGCATCCCCGACAGTCAGACCGCTGATGTCAAACACTTCCCGGCCCGTGAGGCCGAGTGACTGCGCGTTCTGACCTGGCAGGAATTGCAGCGGTACCACACCCATTCCAATGAGGTTGGAACGGTGAATGCGCTCGAAGCTCTCGGAAATAACTGCCTTGACACCCAACAGCATCGTGCCTTTCGCGGCCCAGTCACGGGAGGACCCGGTTCCGTACTCGCGGCCGGCAATGATTACGAGAGGAGTGCCGTCCTTCTTGTACTTCATTGCAGCATCATAGATCGACGTTTGCTCGTTGGAAGGCAGATGAACCGTCACGCCGCCTTCAACACCCGGAACCAACAGGTTGCGCAGGCGGATGTTGGCGAATGTACCGCGCATCATCACCTCGTGATTGCCGCGGCGGGCGCCATACGAGTTGAAATCGACGGGCTGCACACCCTGCTCAACGAGGTACTTGGCCGCGGGGCTCGACTTCGAAATATTGCCTGCGGGTGAAATGTGGTCGGTTGTCACCGAGTCGCCGAGCACGGCGAGCGCGCGAGCGCCCTTGATGTCCGACAGCGTGCCCGGTGTCATGGTCATGCCGTCGAAATAGGGTGGGTTCTTCACGTAGGTGGATTTCGCATCCCACGTATACCGCTTGCCTTCGGGTACCTTGATGCTCGTCCAGTTCTCGTCGCCCTTGAATACACCGGCGTAGCTCTTCTGGAACATCTGCGAGTCAATGGACTTCGTGAGTGCCTCCTGCACTTCGCGGTCGCTCGGCCAGATGTCGGCGAGCATCACGGGTTTACCGTCCTTACCGGTGCCGATGGGCTCCTTGGTCAGATCGATGTGCAGGGTACCGGCAATAGCATAGGCGACGACCAGGGGCGGGGAGGCGAGGAAGTTCATTTTCACTTCGGGGTGTACACGGCCCTCGAAGTTACGATTGCCGGACAACACGGAGCATGCGGTGATATCGCCGGCTTTCACGGCGGCGGAAATTTCCGGCTTCAATGGGCCGGAGTTGCCGATGCAGGTGGTGCAACCGTAGCCCACCACATCGAATCCCAATGCCGCCAGGTCGCCGAGCACGCCCGCCTTCTCGAAGTAGTCGGTGACGACGCGCGAGCCCGGTGCGAGGCTGGTCTTCACCCACGGCTTTGAGGTCAGTCCCTTCGCTACGGCCTTGCGGGCCAGCAGTCCGGATCCAATCATCACTGACGGATTGGAGGTGTTGGTGCAGCTAGTGATGGCGGCGATGAGCACAGCGCCGTCCTTCAGCTCGAAGGTCTTGCCATCCAGGGTGGCCGTCGCAACGCCCTTGGCCGCCGGGTTCTTGGCCGCGCGCTCATCGGCAGTCTTCTTGCCGTTCGTCTCATAAACCGATTTGGCTCTCTGCAGCGGCACCCGATCCTGCGGACGGCGCGGGCCGGCGAGGCTCGGCTCGACGGTGCCGAGATCCAGTTCCAACACGTCGGTGTAGGCAGCAGGCGCGTCGCCGTTGCTGCGCCACATGCCCTGGTGCTTTGCATAGGCGGTTACCAGGTCGATGCGATCGCGCGGGCGCCCCGACAACTCGAGATAGCGGATCGTTTCCTCGTCAATCGGGAAGATGCCGCAGGTGCTGCCGTATTCCGGCGCCATGTTGGCAATCGTGGCGCGATCGGCCAGCGGCAGGTTCGCAAGTCCGTCGCCGAAGAACTCCACGAACTTGTCGACGACGCCTTTCTTGCGCAGCATTTCCACGACCGTCAGCACCAGGTCGGTGGCGGTCGCGCCGGGCTTCAACTTACCGTTCAGGCGAAAGCCGATGACCTGCGGAATCAACATGGTGACCGGCTGGCCGAGCATGGCCGCTTCGGCCTCGATGCCACCGACACCCCAGCCCAACACGCCGAGACCGTTGATCATGGTGGTATGCGAGTCGGTGCCAACCAGCGTGTCGGGGTACGCTCGCGGCTTACCGTCGACCTCGCCATCGAATATGACGCGGCCCAGGTACTCGAGATTCACCTGGTGCACGATGCCGGTGTTCGGCGGGACGACCTTGAAATTGCGAAAGGCGGTCTGGCCCCAGCGCAGGAACGAATAGCGCTCGCCGTTGCGCCCGAATTCAATGGCCGTGTTGGCCGCGAGGGAGTTGGGTTTGCCGTACTCGTCCACCTGCACCGAGTGGTCGATCACCAACTCGGCGGGCGCCAGCGGGTTCACGCGCTCGGCGTCACCACCCAGGCGCACAATTGCATCGCGCATCGCGGCAAGGTCGACAACACAGGGCACACCAGTGAAGTCCTGCAGAATCACGCGCGCAGGCGTGAATGCGATTTCGTACGACGGCGTCGCGGCCGGGTCCCAGTTGAGCAGCGCCTCGATATCCGCGCGGGTGACATTGACACCGTCTTCGAAGCGCAGCAGGTTTTCCAGCAGGATTTTCAGGGAGTAGGGGAGTCGCGCCACTTTCTCTTTGGGAAGAGCAGCGAGGCTCCAGATATCGAAAGAGCGGCCGCCACTATTGAGTGTCGTGCGCGCGTTGAAGCTGTTCGTCATGGATACTCCCGTAAAAAACGCGCGGCGAATTATATAGATTTCGCTACGCGGCTGCTTGTTGCTCCGCTGTGGAATGCACCGACTCGATCACAGCCCCGCCCAGACATCGGTTATTTTCGTACGCGACCGCGTACTGGCCCGGTGTCACGGCGCGCTGGGGCGAGTCGAAGAGAATGCGCGCGGTGCCGTCGCCTTTGGGCTCGAAAGTCGCGGCCTGGTCTACTTGCCGGTAACGTACTTTGACTGTGCAACGGAATGGGGCGGCTCGAGGGTCGACCAGCCAGTGCATCGCACCCGTCGTGAGTGAAGAGCTGCGCAGCAGCGGGTGGTCGTGGCCCTGCACCACGATCAGCGCATTGCGGGCGCCGTCTTTAGCGGCGA
This sequence comes from Pseudomonadota bacterium, assembly GCA_018241505.1. Taxonomy (GTDB): domain Bacteria; phylum Pseudomonadota; class Gammaproteobacteria; order Steroidobacterales; family Steroidobacteraceae; genus 13-2-20CM-66-19. The sequence continues at coordinate 248,444 of JAFEDS010000005.1, forward strand.
GATACCAGGGCTGATCCAGACGACCCCGCCGGCCGCCTATATGCAGGCCCTCGCGCTGTCCCAGGGTGTAGAACGCGAGGCCCTGGTGAGTCCCCAGGACTTCTCCCTCTGGCGTCTCGATCGGCCCAGGACGCTGCTCCAGGAACTGTCCCAGGAACTCCCTGAATGGACGCTCGCCGATGAAACAGATACCTGTGCTGTCCGGCTTGTCATACACAGGCAGGCCCGCGCGCCGCGCACGCTCGCGCACAGCGCACTTTTCGAGCTCACCCAATGGCATGAGTGTCTGGGACAGATGCTCAACGGCAACGGCATGCAGGAAGTAACTCTGGTCCTTGCCGCCATCCACAGCCTTGTACAGCTCTACGCCGTTTGGGCCGCGAATCAGGCGGGCGTAGTGGCCGGTGGCGAAATGCGAGGCGCCCAACCGGCGCACGTAGCGAAGCGCTACGCCGAACTTGATCTCCCGATTGCAAAGCACGTCGGGGTTCGGAGTGCGGCCGGCGCGCTGCTCAGTGAGGAAGTACTCGAATACCCGCGCTTTGTATTCCGCGGCAAAACTCACACGGTGCAACGGAATGGCGAGCTCGCGAGCGATGGCCCGCGCGTCCTGAAAATCCTGGGCGGATGTACAGTACCCGTCGTCATCCTCTTCCCAGTTGCTCATGAAGAGCCCCTGGACCCCCCATCCCTGCTCCTTGAGCAGCAGGGCGGCCACGGCAGAGTCCACTCCGCCTGACAGGCCGACAATGATAGGGGTTGCAGACTTATTCATGATCAGACAGTTACCGCAGGTATTTCATGTGCGGTCTCAATATCGAGGTGGCCGACCGAGGCGAGAGGCTGACGCCTGCCGTGCAGATAATCCTCAATACACCGCATCACCAGCGGACTGCGCAAATGCTTCTCGCGCCCCCGTAGATCGGCCGCGGACAACCAATGGGTGCCCACGATGCCGTGATCAAGGGGCTGAGCCGCCTGATGATCATCGACAGTGCCACTGAATGCGAAGCGCATTGAAGTGACACCGCTCTCGGGGCTTCGCCACAGGTACACGCCGATGAGTGACTCCGGCTCGAAACGCCAAGCGGTCTCTTCGCGCACTTCGCGAATGACCGCCGTAACCAGGGATTCTCCGGGCTCGACATGGCCTGCGGGCTGGTTGAACACCAGGCGCCGGTTGATCAGCTCTTCAACGACGAGAAAGCGGCCGTCAGTTTCAGTAATGGCGGCAACAGTGATTTCAGGGGTGCGGATGGGCATCCGCTCGATTATAGAGGATCAGCCGCGGCGGGCGACGCGCAGGCCGTGATCGGCCGCGCTGGCGTTCCAAACGCTGTCAAATTCCTGCAGATACAGGCGCGCAACGGGTGCGTTGTTGACGTCAGCTATGCCGTCCCAGGTGTCCGCGCGCATCCGGTACATGATGGCCCGATCGTCGGCAATCAGATAGGCCGAGGCGCGTTGTGGAGCTCGGGCGGCAACGTAGCGGATGTCGATGCAACTGGACAGGCGCCGGCCCATGGACACAAAACGGTTGCTGTCGCGCATGACCCGCGCGGGCTCGGACAACAACACACGCACCTTCGAGAAGCTGTGCGTGAGAACAAAGTGTTTGATGACTTCGAGGAAGGAAGTCTGATCGTACAGATCGGGCTCGAGATCGGGGGTATAAATGGAAATGAGGCGCCGGGCACTGCTCGCGATCTCATTGACCGCGGCGCGCACCTCCGGCAGCGTCGTCAGTACACTCAGCGTTTCAGTCCCCTGACGGGTGTTGGCTCGTGAGTCCACCCGACCGGCGGATTCGGGTGTGTAACGCGCATTCTGCATCTGCGCGAGCGTATTGTTTAAGTCAAATTCCCCGATTATGTCCACAAGCGGCACTGCCACTGCGCTTGGCTTGATGCCAGGCTCGGGGAATCTTAGTGACGGGGCCTGCAATGGGGTGCCAAACCTGTCACGGTTTGAGGGGGCATCAGCGCGCTGACACGCAAAAAGCGCGCAGCACGTCACACGGAGCTAGATGTCCCGGGCCAACTTCGCGGCAATACCAACGTAGGTCTCTGGCCGTAAGGCTTTCAATCGCGCCTTCTCGGTGTCACCTAGTGGCAAAGTGTCAATGAAGGCCGCGAGCGACTGGGCGTCGATCGCCCGCCCGCGGGTGAAATCCTTCAATTTTTCATAACCACTGGGAGAGCCGCTCGCGCGCAATACGGTCTGCACCGCTTCACCCAGGACTTCCCACGCACCGCGGATATCGGCGGCAATCCGCTCGGAATCCGCGGCCACCTTGGCGAGCCCTCGACCCAGGGCCTTCCAGGCAATCAAGGTATGGCCCAGCGCCACACCCATGTTGCGCAGCACCGTCGAATCCGTGAGGTCGCGCTGCCAACGTGACACCGGCAGCTTCTCGGCGAAGTGTTTGAACAGCGCGTTAGCAATGCCGAGATTGCCTTCGGCGTTCTCGAAGTCGATGGGATTCACCTTGTGGGGCATCGTCGATGAGCCCACTTCGCCGGCCACCGCCCGCTGGCGCAGGTAGCCGAGCGAGATGTAACCCCAGACATCGCGGCACAGGTCGATGAGAACCACGTTGAGCGCGGCCACGGCATCGCAATACTCCGCGATCCAGTCGTGCGGTTCGATCTGCGTGGTGTACGGATTCAACTCGAGGCCCAACGCCGCCACGAAGCGGCGGCTGATGTTGGGCCAGTCGGCGCCCGGCACCGCCGCGACGTGCGCATTGAAGTTGCCGACCGCGCCATTCATCTTGCCGAGAATCGCAACCGCCTGCCAACGTTGCAGGGCACGGCGCAGGCGCGCGGTGACGTTACCAAACTCCTTGCCGACTGTTGTCGGACTCGCGGGCTGGCCGTGAGTCCGCGCGAGCATCGCCAGGTCCGCGTACCGATGTGCGAAATCGGCCAGCTCGTCGATGCGTGTTTGCAGCGTCTCGACGAGAGTCGTACGCGCCGCCTTCAACATCAGGGCGTAACTCAGGTTGTTGATATCCTCGGAGGTGCAACCGAAGTGCACGAGCTCGAGAGAGGCCTCGCCGGCACCCGCCGCACTCAATTGCTGCCGGACGTAGTATTCGACTGCCTTGACGTCGTGATTGATGCCGGCTTCGATGACCTTGACGGCTTCGGCCGCGCCCGCATCGGGTTCGTTCGCGAGTTGCTGCGCGCGGTCGCGGACCGCGGCCGGGACCGCGGCCCCGGCAAGCTGCGGTACGCCGTCCGCGAGATGCAGGAACCAGTGTGCTTCGATCCGGATGCGCTCCCGAATCAGTCCTGCCTCGGACAGAATGCCGCGTAAAGGTGCCGTGGCCGCACGGTATCGGCCGTCGACGGGTGAAAGAGCCTCAACCGGGGGCAAGGCGTCGCGGGAAGGAGCCGTCATGCGTATGGGGAGCCTCGAGGTGCTACGATTTACATGATAACGCAAGAGCCAAGCCAGGTGCCCTCATGACGAATTCGTTCCGAATCGAGCGCGACAGTATGGGGGAGCTGCAAGTCCCCGCGCACGCGCTGTGGGGCGCGCAGACTCAACGTGCGGTTCAGAATTTTCCCATCAGTGGCATCCCGCTGCCGCGCGCCTTCATCGGCGCGCTCGCGCTCGTGAAGCAGGCGGCCGCGCGGGCCAACATGCGCCTCGGGTTGCTCGACAGCGCGACCGCCCAGGCGATCGATGCTGCCGCGGCGGACGTGGCCGCCGGCCGGCACGATGAGCATTTCCCCATCGATGTTTTCCAGACGGGCTCGGGCACGAGCACGAACATGAATGCGAACGAAGTGATTGCTGCGTTGGCCACCCGGCGCCTGGGAAAAGTTGTACACCCGAACGATCATGTCAACATGGGTCAGAGCAGCAATGACTCGATTCCCACGGCCATTCACGTCAGTGCGGCTTTGAGCGTGAAGCGGGAACTGGTGCCGGCACTCGAACATCTGCGCGATGTGTTGCGCGCAAAAGAGCGTGAGGCGGGGAACGTCGTCAAGACGGGCCGGACGCATCTGATGGACGCGATGCCTGTGACCCTCGGCCAGGAGCTGTCGGGTTGGCGGACACAGGTTGAACATGGCATCGAGCGGCTGGCCGCGGTCACGCATCGATTGCATGCCCTGCCGCAAGGCGGCACGGCAGTCGGCACCGGCATCAACGCACACCCCGAGTTCGCGGTGCGTTTCTGCCAGGAGCTCGCGGATCTGACGGCTGTTGCGTTCGAGCCGGGGCGCAATTACTTCGAAGGCCTGTCTTCGCAGGACACCGCGGTGGAGCTGTCGGGTCAGCTCAAGGTCATTGCCGTGAGCCTCATGAAGATTGCCAACGATCTGCGTTGGATGAACAGCGGCCCACTGGCGGGGCTCGGCGAGATAGCGCTGCCCGCTCTGCAGCCCGGCAGCAGCATCATGCCCGGCAAGGTGAACCCCGTGATCCCCGAGGCCACCACCATGGTGGCGGCAAAGGTGATTGGCAATGACACGACCATCACCATCGGCGGCCAATCGGGTAACTTTCAGTTGAATGTCATGCTGCCGGTGATTGCGTACAGCCTGCTGGAAAGCATCCGCCTGCTGGCCAATGTGTCGCGGCTCCTGGCGGATCAGACAATCGCGGGCTTCACGGTCAACACGGGACGCATTGCCGAGGCGCTGGAGCGCAACCCCATTCTCGTGACCGCATTGAATCCGGTCATTGGTTACGAAAAGGGGGCGGCGATTGCGAAGAAGGCCTATGCCGAGGGTAAGCCGATTCGCGAAGTCGCGGCAGCCATGACGGACTTGCCGCCCGATGAGCTGGCGCGGCTGTTGGATCCCGCGGAGCTGACGCGCGGGGGTATCAAGGGCGGCAGCAGCGGCGGAGGTTGATCGTAATTCATGGACCCGCATGACTGGCGCGCGCGCATCGAGGCGAGGCTCGCCAACACGCGCCCTCGGCACGCCATGGAAGATTGGCTGACGCCGGGTCTGACCCTGCAGGAAAGCCGCTCTCTCCAGGCTTATCTGCCGAGCACGCCGATACCGGCGGCGGTGTTGATTCCTGTCGTCGAGCGCGACACGCAGTTGACGGTGCTGCTCACTCAACGGGCCAGTCAACTCAAGAACCACGCCGGCCAGATCAGCTTTCCGGGTGGCCGGATCGAGCCGCACGATGCCGGGCCGAGCGCGGCGGCACTGCGGGAAGCCCACGAGGAAATCGGCCTCGAGGCCCGCTTTGTGTCGGTGGTGGGTTATCTCGCCGATCACATTCTGTTGAGCGGCTTCCTGGTGACACCGGTGGTCGCGTTTGTACGGCCGGGCTTTGAGCTGTCGCTGGATGCCGAGGAGGTCGCCGACACGTTCGAGGTCCCCTTGAGTTACGTGTTTGAGCCGGCGAATCAACGTTCGCAGCGGCGCAGACTGGGCAGCGCCGGCGATATCAAGGTGTGGGACATTCAATATCAGGGCCGCAATATCTGGGGAGCTACCGCGGGCATGTTGCTCAATCTGTACCGGTTGTGTGTGACGGAGAATCCGGCCGAGGCGGCGGAACTGGCGGGTCTGCACCATGAGTGAGGCGGAACGGGCGACCCGCGCGCTGCTCGAGTTGATGGCGCGGCTGCGCGATCCCAACGGCGGTTGTCCCTGGGACCGCCAACAGAGTTTCGCCACCATAGCGCCGTACACCATCGAGGAAGCCTACGAAGTCGCGGACGCCATCGATCGCAACGATCCGCAGCAATTGCGCGATGAGCTGGGCGACCTGTTGTTTCAAATTGTATTTCACTCGAGAATGGCCGAAGAGCAGGGCTGGTTCGATTTCGCAGGCGTTGCGACTTCAATTCACGATAAGCTGGTGCGGCGGCATCCGCACGTGTTTGCCGGTGCTCCCATCGAAGGCCTCGAGTCACAGAACCGTCACTGGGAGGAATTGAAGGCGCGCGAGCGGGCACTTGCCGCCGCGCGCCAGAAGTCGCCGGATAACAGTGCGCTCGCCGATGTCCCCAAGGCACTCCCGGCTCTCGCGCGGGCCGCGAAGCTCGGACGGCGGGCGGCGCGTGTTGGGTTTGATTGGCAGGAGCCGGGCCAGGTACGGGACAAGGTGATTGAAGAGCTGGGCGAGGTGGATGAGGCGCTGGCTGCCAATGCACCGGAGCGCGTAACCGAGGAGCTGGGCGACCTGTTGTTCGCCATCGCCAATTGGACGCTACATCTGAAAATCGATCCGGAAGAGGCCCTGCGGTCGGCGAACGCGAAGTTCGAGCGCCGCTTTCGCCACATGGAATCCCTGGCCGCCGCGGCCGGCACGCCGCTCGACTCGCTGTCGCCGGCTGCCTGGGAGGCGCTGTGGCAGAAGGCCAAGAAGGCCTGACGATAGCGGGCTGCCGGGGCTCCCGTGCCCAACGAGCCGGCGGAAAGAACCCGGGCTCCGCGCGACCAGTGCCGCGCCTATTCATTCAGTGCGCATTCACGACGGCCCAGGTAGCGTTCCCATGAAGATGCGCTCCTCATACCTCGCCTGGGTACTCGCGGTTCCCGCAGTGCTTGCCTTCGTGGCGCCCGAGGTTCGGGCGGCCGAGGCACTGCGGCCTATAGTCATGGCCGCTGCCAGCGTATCGATGGAACAGGCGGTCAGGATGGCGGAGCAGCGGTTCAAGGCGAAGGTGGTCCGCGCCGAGGCTCAGCACAACGAGGGCCGCACTGTTTACGTTCTGCGAATGCTCAATGAATCGGGCCATGTCTGGACCGTCCGCGTGGATGCCGCCAATGGCGCCGTGTTATAGGGGACAAAAGCTGCATGCGTGTTCTCATCGTCGAAGATGAAGTGGCCCTGCGTGACTCCCTGAAGGGGAAGCTCGCCGAAGCGGGCTTCACTGTGGATGTGGCTGCCGATGGCGAGGAAGGGCTGTTCGCCGCCCTGGAGTTTCCGCTCGATGTGGCGATTGTCGATCTCGGCCTGCCGAAGGTTTCCGGCCTCGAGGTCATCCGCCGGGTACGCGAGCAGCGCAAGAGCTATCCCATTCTGATTCTGACCGCCCGCGATCGCTGGCAGGACAAGGTCGAAGGGCTCCAGGCCGGCGCCGACGACTACGTCGCCAAACCATTCCACTTCGAGGAAGTGTTGGCACGGGTGCAGGCGCTGTTGCGCCGCTCCGGTGGCTGGGCGAGCCCGGAGTTGGCCTGCGGCGCGGTGTCCCTGGACACGCGGGCCCAGACCGTGAAGGTCAATGGCGCGCCGGTGGAGCTCACCACGTTCGAGTACCGGATCCTCGAGCACCTGATGCTGCGCGCGGGGGAGGTCATCTCCAAGACGGAGCTGACCGAACGGCTCTATGACGAGGAGTCCGAGCGTGACAGCAATGTCATCGAGGTGCTCGTGGGGCGCCTGCGCCGCAAGCTCGACCCGCAGGACAGTGTCAAACCTATTGAAACCTTGCGCGGTCGCGGCTATAGGTTTGCGCTGGCTCGCTCATCAACAGCTTAAACCGTGCATTCACTCAGCCAGCGGCTCCTGATTTCTGTTTCGATACCGCTGGCCATATTCTTCGGCGTGATGATGATGGTGCTGGACAACGGCTTCCGCGAGCTGGCGGACCGCTCGTTGCAGCAGTTGTTGGATTCACAGATGGTGGCGCTCATTGCCGCCGCCGAGCCGCAACCCGACGGCCGCTACGCCCCCGAGTCCGCCGACCTGACGCCCCGGCTGCGCACGCCCCGCTCGGGCCTGTATGCCCAGATTGTCTCGCGCAAGACCGACGCGGTGTGGCGGTCGCCTTCTACTGCCGGCTCCACCATTGATTTCGGGCCGATGCGGGCCGCGGGGGTCCGGGACATCAGTTACGGCGATAACGGGCACGAGCGCATTGAGATTGAAAGCCGCGGGATCGAATTCGAGGATCGCACCGGTCACGTCGAGCTGACATTCAGTGTGGCGGCGAGCCTCACTCCTTATGAGCAGCAGCTTTGGGCCTTCCGCCGCAAGCTGTTCGGCTGGTTCAGCGGCCTGATGTTGGCCCTGCTGGCGGCACTCGCCGGCGTCCTGCGTTGGGTGTTGTCGCCGGTGCGCAGAATGGAACGGGAGATCCGGGAGGTAGAAGAAGGGCGCAGCGACGTTCTCGGTGGCGGATATCCCCGCGAGTTGAGCGGCGTGGCGGGGAATCTCAACACCTTGCTGATAGGGGAGCGGAAACGCGTTGCACGCTATCGGGATACGCTCGGTAACCTTGCGCACAGCTTGAAGACGCCCCTGGCTGTCATGCGTGCAGCCATCTCATCCAACAGTGGTGTGTCGGAAGCGGTCATCAATCCCGAAATCGACAAGATGAGCGCCATCATTGAACATCAGTTGAAACGCGCTGCCGCATCCGGTGGTGCGCTGTTGGGACAGGCTCCCGTCGAGGTGGGACCCATGGTCAGTGAGCTGCGCGTGGCACTGCTGAAGGTGTACGCGCGGAAGGATCTGTCGATAGAGCTCGTGGTGCCGCAGGCGTGTCAGTTTGTCGGGGACCGGGGTGATCTGACCGAGTTGCTCGGAAATGTCCTCGACAACGCTTGCAAATGGTGCCGCAGCGTTGTCCGGCTCACCGCGACGATGCATGACGCCTCCGAGGCGAGGCAGAAGTTGAGCATTGTGGTGGAGGACGATGGGCCGGGTATTTCCGCCGAGGACCGCATTCGAATCGGGCAACGTGGAGTGCGGACCGATGAGACTGTGCCTGGCCACGGAATTGGCTTGTCCATGGTGCAGGACACCGTGGAGTTGTACAGCGGGACGATGACCATCGGTGAATCGTCCGCGTTGGGCGGCGCGGCGTTTGAGATACGCCTGCCGGGGCGCTAGGTTCATTGGCGCGGCATTGGCCGCGCGAACCCGGGCGCCCGGCACGCCTGCGCGCGGACCTAGCGCGTTCGTTCCATTCGGCGGCTCGGGTTGCGCTCGGCGATCAACATTGCCAGCTCGAGCGCCTGCTCGTGATTCAAACGCGGATCCACCGTCGACCTGTAGGCTCTTTGCAGGTCAGCGTCCGTGAGACCCCGCGCGCCACCGGTGCACTCGGTCACATCATCGCCTGTCAGCTCAATGTGAACTCCGCCGAGATACGACCCCATTTCCTTGTGTACACGGAAGGCGGTGTCGAGCTCTTTGAGAATGTTCTCAAAGCGCCGTGTTTTCAGCCCACCCGTGCTGGTTTCGGTGTTGCCGTGCATGGGGTCGCAAACCCACAGCACGCTGTGTCCCGTTGCCCGGACCGCCTCGATAGCGCGCGGTAACGCGTTTTCGATGTCCTTCGCGCCGAACCGGTGAATCAACGTCAGGCGCCCCGGTTGATTCTGCGGATTCAGCGTTGTCACGAGCGATTGCAACCAGTTGGTATCCATCGCCGTGCCGATTTTCACCGCCACCGGATTGGAAATGCCGCGGAAGTATTCAACATGGGCGCCATCCAACTGCGCGGTGCGCATGCCAATCCACGGGTAGTGCGTCGACAGGTTGTACCAGCGATTCTGGCGCGGAATGAAACGAGTCTGTGCCTGCTCGTACAGCAGGTGCAGGCCTTCGTGACTGCAGTAGAAGCTGACGAGACGCGATTCGTCCACCGAGCGGCCGCTCATTCCCTCGAAGAAGTCGAGCGCATCGCCAATGGAGCTCACGATGCGGTGGTACGCATCTTTCAATGGCGCGTGCTTCACGAAACCGAGATCCCAATATTCCGGGTGATGCAGATCGGCGAAACCGCCGTCCACCAGCGCGCGAACAAAATTGAACGTCAGCGCGGCACGCTCGTAACCGCGCAGCAGCAGCGCTGGGTCGGCAGCACGCGCCTCCGCCGTGAACTCAGGTCGATTCACCAGATCGCCGCGATAGGCTGGCAGAGTGACACCGTCACGCGTCTCGTTATCGGCGGAGCGCGGCTTCGCATACTGGCCGGCCATGCGTCCCACGCGAATGATCGGCTTCTTGAGGCCGTGCAGAAGCACGATGCTCATCTGGAGCAGGATCTTCAGTTTCTTCGCAATCTGGTCCGAGTCGCAGTCGGCGAATGTTTCCGCACAGTCACCGCCTTGAAGTAGGAAGGCCTTACCCTGCTGCGCGGCGGCCAGCCGTTCGCGCAAAGCGTCCACTTCCCACGAAACCACAATCGGCGGCAGCCGTGAGAGATGCGCCACGGCGCGTTCCAGCGCCTGCGGGTCTTGGTAGGTGGGCTGCTGCTGGGCGACGCGGGTCTGCCAGCTAGCGCTGTGCCACGCGGTGGTTTCAGGTGCTCTCATTCTCATGGCCTCAAATTGTGCGGCCGAATGCTATCACCCCATCGTTTTTCGCCCAAATGACCCCAATATCCGACGTTTTCCGCGCGCACCGACTCGCATCTGGCGTCGAGCCACCCGGAAGGAGCAGAATGCGCGCCTTTTTCCGAGGGACCTCCTATGCATCGTGTGCTCATTCTCGGAGCGGGCAAAATCGGCGCGCTCATCTCAGGATTGCTAGCCGAGTCAGGGAGTTACGAGGTTCAGTTGGGCGACGTCGATGGTGCCGCGGCCGAGTCGGTAGTGCGGGCACACGGTGCGGCGAACCTGAGCAGCCATGGCCTGGACGCAACGAACACACAGGCGCTGGCGAAGCACCTGGTCGACCATCCGGTCGACGCCATCATTTCGAGCCTTCCTTATTACTGCAATGTTGGCGTTGCCGAAGCTGCACGTAAGGCCGGCGCTCATTACTTCGACCTCACCGAAGACGTTGAGGTGACGCGCGCGGTGCGCGCGATTGCGCAAGGCGCCACCACTGCGTTCGTTCCGCAGTGTGGCCTGGCTCCCGGCTTCATCAGCATTGCCGCCGCCGAGCTGATTACTCACTTCGATGAGATTCGGTCGGTGAAGCTTCGCGTGGGCGCTTTGCCCCAGCATCCCAACAATGTGCTGAAGTATTCCTTAACCTGGTCCACGGAAGGGCTCATCAACGAGTACGGCAATCCGTGCCAGGCCATGGTGGATGGTCGACTCACTGAAGTGGCCCCGCTCGAAGGTCTCGAGGAAATCGAAATCGACGGCACGCTGTACGAGGCATTCAACACCTCGGGCGGCCTCGGCTCGCTCGCCGAAACGCACGGCGCCGACTGCGAGTACATGAACTACAAGACCATCCGCTACCCCGGTCACTGCGATCAGATGCGCCTGTTGATGAACGATCTGAAGTTGAACCACGATCGCGCCACGCTCAAGCACATACTCGAAAACGCGGTTCCCCAGACCCTCCAGGACGTCGTCATTGTTTACGCGGCGGTTACGGGCAAACAGGACGGGCAGTTGCGAGAGGAGAACTACGTCAACAAGGTTTATCCGCAGGTCATTGCCGGCCGTCTGTGGTCGGCGATCCAGGTAACGACCGCATCCGGCATCACCTCTGTCGTGGATCTCGTGTTGCAGAACCGTGGCAAATTCTCCGGCTTCGTAGCGCAGGAACAGTTCCGACTGACTGACATCATTGCCAACCGGTTCGGTCGCTACTATGCGCCGGGCGGGACCAAGGACATTTCCGGGCAGGTGGTCGTGGCCGGTCGAGCCGGCACGCAGCGCCGGAAGAAGGCGGTAGCATGAGCAAACTCGATATCAACGCGCTGCTGGGGCGGTTGGGCCTGAAGGCCTCCAATCCGGGCGGCTGGTCCGGTGCACACGGTTGGTCGACCTCGCGCGACGGGACTCTCATCAACGTCCGCAATCCGGCTGACGGTTCTTTGGTTGCTCAAATGCGGCCGGCCAGTGCTGAGGACTACGAGGCCGTCATGAAGTCCGCGGTGGACGCCGCAGCCGCGTGGCGCCGCGTTCCAGCGCCGAAGCGAGGCGAGGCCATCCGCTTGTTGGGCGAAGAACTGCGCCGTCACAAGACCGATCTGGGCACGCTGGTGTCGCTCGAGAATGGCAAAATCCGCGCGGAAGGTTTGGGCGAGGTCCAGGAGATGATTGACATCGCCGACTTCGCGCTCGGCCAGTCGCGCATGTTGTATGGCTCGACCATGCACTCCGAGCGGCCACAGCATCGCATGTACGAGCAGTGGCATCCGCTGGGTGTGGTTGGAATCATCTCCGCGTTCAACTTCCCCGTGGCTGTCTGGGCCTGGAATGCCTGTCTGGCGGCCATCTGTGGTAACGCCTCTGTCTGGAAGCCTTCACCCAAGACGCCACTGAGCGCGCTGGCTGTGCAGCACATCTGCAACCGGGTCATGGAGGTCAACAAGCTGCCGGCGATTTTCCAGATCTTCATTGATGGCGGGACGGAGCTGGCGGCCCGTTTTGTGGAGGATCCGCGCGTTGCGCTCGTGTCCTTCACCGGATCGACCGCGGTGGGGCGTCATGTCGGTGAGCGTGTTGCAGCACGCCTCGGCAAAAGCTTGCTGGAGCTGGGTGGTAACAACGCCATTATTGTTGACGAAACCGCCAACCTGGATCTGGCGGTTCCCTCGATTGTGTTCGGTGCCGTCGGGACAGCCGGTCAGCGCTGTACGACCACTCGCCGCGTGTTGGTCCACAAATCACGGCTCGATGAGCTGGAGAAGCGCCTGGTGCGCGCCTACAGCCAGGTGAAGATCGGTGATCCGCTCGATTCGGGAACCTTGATGGGGCCGTTGATCGACCCGTCCGCGGTGCAGCGCTACGAAGCTGCCATTGCGGCGGCGCGGGCGGCGGGCGGAGAAGTGCTCTGCGGCGCGAAGGTGCTCCCAGGACCCGGCAACTATGTCGAGCCCACTATCATCCGCGCTCGCAATGACTGGGAAATCGTGCAGACTGAGACCTTCGGGCCCGTCCTGTATGTGATTCCGGTGGATTCCCTGGAGCAGGCGTTGGAACAGCAGAATGCCTCGGCGCACGGCCTGTCCTCGGCCATCTTCACCGACCGGCTGCAGAATGCGGAAGCGTTTCTGTCGGCCCAGGGCAGCGATTGCGGCATTGCCAATGTGAACATCGGCACCTCCGGTGCTGAGATCGGCGGCGCATTCGGCGGGGAGAAGGAAACCGGCGGTGGCCGCGAATCGGGCTCCGATGCCTGGAAAGCGTACATGCGCCGGCAGACCAACACGATCAACTGGAGCCGGGAACTACCCCTGGCTCAAGGAATAGAGTTCAAGGTATAGGCATGCAGTACCAGCACATCGTAGTTCCACCTCACGGTCGGAAAATCACCATCAACACGGACCTGTCCTTGCAGGTGCCGGACAAACCCATCATTCCCTACATCGAAGGCGATGGCATCGGCATCGATGTAACGCCTGCGATGCTGCGGGTGGTGAACGCGGCTGTCGAGAAGGCTTATGGATCGCGTCGCGAGATCGCCTGGATGGAGGTCTACACCGGCGAGAAGGCGAACTCGCGCTATGGGCAGTGGTTTCCGGATGAGACGCTGCAGGCGTTGCGTGATTTTGTTGTGTCTATCAAGGGCCCTCTGGGCACACCGATCGGTGGCGGCATCCGCTCACTGAACGTGGCCATGCGCCAGAGTCTCGACCTGTACGCCTGCGTGCGTCCAATTCGCTATTTCCCCGGCGTGGCGAGCCCGATGCAGGATGCAAGCCTCACTGACATGGTGATTTTCCGCGAGAACACGGAAGACATCTACGCCGGTATCGAGTGGGCCGCAGGCACGGCCGATGTCCATAAGCTGATTACGTACCTGCAGAAAGAATTCAATGTCACGGGCATCCGCTTCCCGGCCAGCTCCGGCATCGGCATCAAGCCGGTGTCGCGACAGGGCAGCCACCGCCTGATCCGCAAGGCCATCCAATACGCAATCGACAACGACCGGGTATCGGTGACGCTCGTGCACAAGGGCAACATCATGAAGTTCACGGAAGGCGCGTTCCGGAACTGGGGCTACCAGCTTGCCAAAGACGAGTTCGGCGCCAAGGAAATCGGCGACGGTCCGTGGCTGTCGTTCCCGAATCCCAACACCGGCAAGGACATCGTGATCAAGGATGTCATTGCCGATAACTTCCTGCAGCAGGTGTTGTTGCGCCCCGAGGAATACGACGTGATTGCCACGTTGAATCTCAACGGCGATTACATTTCCGACGCCCTCGCTGCTCAAGTGGGGGGTATTGGAATTGCCCCGGGCGGCAACATTGGCGACGGGCTCGCGGTGTTTGAAGCTACGCACGGCACCGCGCCGGGCTTCGCCGGCAAGGATCGCGTCAATCCGGGCTCCCTGATTCTGTCCGCCGAGATGATGCTCCGGTACCTGAAGTGGACTGAAGCGGCTGACCTGATCATGAAAGGCGTGGCGAACACGATCGCAGCCAAGGAGATGACCTACGATCTGGCCCGCCTGCGGGAAGCGATCCGCTCACCGAAGCGCGACCTGGCTGCACGCAAGAACGTGGAAGAAGACCTGCAGCGGCTGATTCCCGGTGCGACGCTCATGAGCTGCTCGGGGTTCGCCTCGGCGGTGATTCGGCACATGGATGACTGAGCGACCCAAGTCGGAGCGTCCGAAGTTCGTCACCCCGAAGGGGCGTCCGCCGGCTCGAAGAAAGCCGGCGGCGGCGGGCGCGGATTTGTTTACGGGTGTGCGGCCTCCTGCTTCCCCGAAGACCCCGTACTACGATCCGGGATGTACACAGTGCCCGCGTCTTGCGGAGTTTCTGACCGAGACGCACCACGCGCATCCCGATTACTTTGCGCGTCCGGTTCCTTCGTTCGGCGCCGCGGCTCCCAAGATCCTGATTGTTGGACTCGCGCCCGGAATGCACGGTGCGAACCGGACGGGGCGCCCATTCACCGGTGACTATGCTGGTGTGTTGCTGTATGAAACTCTCCATGAGCTGGGACTCGCCACGGTGCCGGAGTCGGTATCCGCGGATGACGGCCTCGAGCTACGGCACGTGCGCATCACCAATGCAGTCAAATGCGTGCCGCCCGAGAACAAGCCGCTGCCGGATGAGATCCGTCAGTGCAACGCTTACCTGAAGTCCGAGCTGGCCGAATTGAAGTCAGTGCGCGTGGTTTTCGCTCTGGGACGGATCGCTCACGATGGCGTGCTCACGGCGGAAGGGTTGAAGCGTAGTCGGTTCGGGTTCGCGCACGGGGCGGAACATGCTCTCGATTACAAGCGCGTCCTGGTGGACTCGTACCATTGCAGCCGCTACAACACATCGACCCGGGTCCTCACTCCGGAGATGTTCAAGAAGGTGATGGCGAGGGCGTGTGAGATCGCCGGCATTTGATGCGAAGGAATTTGTAGGCTCGCTGCCGCGGCGGCCGGGCGTGTACAGGATGTACAACGCCGATCACGAGATCCTGTACATCGGAAAGGCGAAGAACCTGCGCGATCGCGTGGGGACCTACTTCGCCGCCAGTAACGTCAATCCCAAGGTCCAGGCACTCGTAGGCCAGATTGCGAAAATCGAGGTCACGGTCGCCAACTCCGAGACCGAGGCGCTGCTGCTCGAATACAACTTGATCAAGGCGCACAAACCCCGATTCAACGTGGTGCTGCGCGATGATAAGAGTTTCCCCTACATTCAGGTGCAGGATGCACACGATTTTCCACGCCTGGCGTTCTATCGCGGTCCGCGATCGGCGCCGGGACGTTATTTCGGGCCGTTTCCCGGCGCCGGGGCGGTCAAGGAGACGCTGCGCCAGTTGCAGAAGCTGTTTCGCATCCGGAATTGCCGTGATAGCTTTTTCGCGAATCGCAGCCGCCCGTGCCTGCAACACCAGATTGGGCGCTGCTCGGCCCCGTGCGTTGCGCTGATTACAAAGGAGGCGTACGCGCAGGACATTGACTCCGCCGTGAAGGTGCTGGAAGGGCGTGATAGCGAAGTCACTGCAATTCTGGAAGCGCGAATGGAAGAGGCCGCCGGCAAGCTCGAATTCGAACGCGCGGCGGTCATTCGGGATCAGCTTGCGACCATGAAGCGTGTGCTGGCCGAGCAGATCGTCACATCCGAAGGTGAACGCGATGTGGATGTTTTCGCGATTGTCGGTGAGCCTGGGGAGTATTGTGTCAGCGTGATGCTCGTTCGCGGGGGTCGAAACCTCGGCACCAGCAGTTATTTCCCGCGCGCCGCGCTCGCTGAGCCTGAAGAAGCTCTGTCATCGTTCGTCATGCAGTACTACTCGACGCAGGAGCCGCCACCTGAAGTCCTCGTCGGCCTTCGGTTGGACGACGTGGAAGCGCTGGCACAAGCGCTGACCGAACGTATCTCACGAAATGTCCACGTTCGGTGCCCAGTGCGCGGGTTGGGTGTTCGATATGTCGAGCTGACTCGGGAGAATGCGACGCAGGCACTGCGTATGCGATTGGCCCAAAAGAAGGGCATGGACGAAATGTTTGCGGCATTGACCGCCGAGCTCGATCTTCCCGAGGCGCCCACGCGCGTTGAATGTTTCGACATCAGCCACACGGGCGGCGAGGGGACCGTTGCGTCCTGTGTCGTGTTCGGTCCAGAGGGTCCACTGAAGAAGGAGTACCGCCGATTCAACATCACGGGCGTCACTCCGGGCGATGACTACGGAGCGCTTCGGCAGGCGCTCGAACGGCGGTATGCGCGAATCAAAGACGGCGAGATTCCGGCGCCCGACCTGCTCCTGATTGACGGCGGTCTGGGCCAGATCGGCCAGGTGCACGAGGAGCTCGAAAAGCTCGGTTTCGCGGATATGACTTTGGTGGGCGTGGCGAAGGGGCCGGACCGCAAGGCGGGCCAGGAGCGCCTGTTCGTGTACGGGGTTGCGGAGCCCCACATTCCGGAGGCGCATTCGCCCGCGTCACGATTGATCCAGCGGATCCGCGACGAGGCCCACCGTTTCGCCATCACGGGCCATCGCCGCAAGCGGGCCAAGCGCTACAACGAGTCTGTGCTCGAGAGCGTGCCCGGTCTCGGCCCTGCCAAGCGCCGCCAGCTCCTAAAACATTTTGGGGGATTGCAGGGTGTATTGCGGGCTGGCATTGCCGATTTTGAAAAGGTCGCCGGAATCGGGGCGGCCTTGGCCCGAAGTCTTTATGATCACCTGCACCCGGGCGCTTGAGCCGCCCGCTTGCCAGGACTGCCGGACTCGCGGATGCCCTTGAATTGGCCGAATACCCTCACGTGGCTGCGCATTTGTGCGATTCCCCTGGTAGCCGGTTTGTTCTACATGCCCTATCCCTGGGCCGATCCGGCAGCGGGGCTGATGTTCGCGGCCGCGGGTATTACTGACTCCCTGGACGGCTACCTGGCGCGCAAGCTGGGGCAGACTTCGCGGCTGGGAGCCTTCCTGGACCCGGTGGCCGATAAGCTGATTGTGGCCGTGGCTCTCGTGCTCTTGGTGAGCCGCGATCCGCGTCCACTGATCACCCTCACAGCAGCCGTGATCATCGGCCGTGAAATCACCATCTCAGCCTTACGAGAGTGGATGGCGGAAATTGGTCAACGTCGCAAGGTGGCGGTGTCGCAGCTCGGTAAGTACAAGACGATCCTGCAGATCGTGGGGCTCACGTGCATGCTGTTCCGCGTCCCGCTTCTCGGACTGCCTATCTACAATATCGGCGTTGTGCTGACGGAGATCGCTGCCGCGGCGACACTTTATTCGATGGTGGCGTACTTACAGGCGGCTTGGCCGGAACTGAGACGCTAGCGTAGCGTTACCGGCCGAAAAGATTGGAGCGGGAAACGAGACTCGAACTCGCGACCCCGACCTTGGCAAGGTCGTGCTCTACCAACTGAGCTATTCCCGCATCTCGAGCAGAGCGCGAATTGTAAGAGCGCGGATCGCGAAGTCAAGGAAAGTCGCCCTCCGGCGGCGAATAAAATTTCCTGCCTGCGCCGGTACTTAGAAAACGCTTGGGCTGCCGCGGCCAGGGGATAACTCGGACCGCAATGAGTGGCTCGCTGATGTGCTATGGTAGCGCTACCACATCGCACGTGAAAGCGACTGTTCGCCTGAACATTCATTGACGGAGCGCTCGTGCTCAGAAGGCTCATCACCTGCTGCTTCTTTGTTGCGCTTGCATCGTGTTCGCCCGAGGTGAAACCTGCGCATTTCGTGAAGGACAACACCGGCGTACTGGTGACGCCCACCCGTGGGCCGGCGAAGCGAGTACGGTTGACTGTGCTGTCACCGAAAGTCATCCGTGTGACCGCCTTTCCAACTGAATCCTTGCAATTGCCGCCGAGCTTGATGGCGGTTGCCAAAGCGGACGCGACATTTGCCGCAAGCGAAAAGGATGGCGTCGTTTCTGTGAAGACGGCAAACGTGCTGGCGCAGGTGACGGTTGACAGCGGCCGGGTCACATTCCGCAATAATCTTGGCAATGTTGTGTTGAATGAATTGGCCGGCGGCCGTCACTTCAGCGCAGTTGCGGTGCAGGGCGATTCGCTCTACTCCATTCGGCAGCAGTTCGAATCACCGGCCGATGAAGCCTTCTACGGCCTCGGCCAGCACCAGGACGCCCAGATGAACTACAAGGGCGCGAATGTCGAGCTGGCCCAGCACAACATGGATGTGGCGGTTCCGTTTGTGGTGTCGACGCGCAACTACGGCTTGCTGTGGGATAACAATTCAATCACCCGGTTTGGCGATCCCAGGCCCTGGCAGCCCGTCGCCGCGACACTGGATCTTTTCGACGCCAACGGCCAACCGGGCGGCCTCACGGCGACCTACTACGGACCCGACGGGAAAGTGCTGCTGCAGCGGGTGGAGAATGACCTCAACTATCAATACGGTCCCACCTCACCGGACAACTATCCGGCACAGATTGCGAACGTTCCCAATCAGAAGGTGGTGTGGGAGGGCAGGATCGCGGCACGTGCCGATGGACACCACACATTCGCGCTGTACGCGAGTGACTACCACAAGTTGTATGTGGATGGCCGCCTGGTTCTGGATGCCTGGCGCCAGAACTGGAACCCCTGGTACCGAAACTTCGCGCTGGACCTGAGAAAAGAAGAGCAGCACTCACTGCGTATCGAATGGTCCCGGACCAGCGGTTACCTCAGCCTGAAACACCGCGACCCGTTGCCGGCCGCCGAACAGTCGGGGCTGTCTTTCTATTCGGAGAATGGGCGCGCGATCGACTACTACTTCATTGAAGGTTCCAACGCCGATGACGTCATCAGCGGCTACCGGTTTGTGACCGGCAAGGCTGTGTTGCTGCCGCGCTGGGCATACGGATTCTGGCAGAGTCGCGAGCGCTACAACACACAGGACGAATTGCTGGGTGTCGTGGCGGAATACCGCAAGAGACGTGTTCCACTCGACAACATCGTGCAGGACTGGCGCTATTGGCGCGACGACAGTTGGGGGTCACATCAGCTTGATCCCACTCGCTACCCGAACCCCAAGGACCTGGTTGAGAAACTGCACGCGGAACATGCGCGGCTGATGATCTCCGTGTGGCCTAAGTTCTACCCGACCACGGCGCACTTCAAGGAGCTCGACGCGAAGGGGTTTGTCTACCATCGCAACCTGGAGAAGCAGCAGAAGGATTGGGTAGGGCCGGGGTTTATGTCGACGTTCTATGATCCTTATGCCGCGGATGCGCGCAAGATCTTCTGGCGTCAGATGCAGGACAGTCTCGGCAAACTGGGTATCGATGCCTGGTGGCTGGACGCCAGCGAGCCTGACATCCAGTCGAATCTCGATCCCGAAGAGCGCAAGTTGCGTATGGGGCCGACAGCAATCGGTCCAGGGGGCGAGGTCTTCAACTCCTATGCGTTGCTGCATTCGCAAGGTGTTTATGAGGGTTTCCGGCAGGACCATCCTGGCGAGCGAGCATTCATTCTGACGCGCTCCGCGTTTCCTGGAGTTCAGCGCTTTGCGGCGGCTACGTGGAGCGGCGATGTGGCTTCGCGCTGGTCGGACCTGCACGAGCAGATCTCAGCCGGGCTCAACTTCTCACTCTCGGGCCTGCCCAACTGGTCGTTCGATAGCGGCGGCTTCGCGCCCGAGCCGCGCTACCTGAAACCCAGCGCCGCGGATCGAATGGAGTGGCTGGAGCTCAACACGCGCTGGTTTGAATTCGCCGCCTTCGCGCCTTTGTTCCGCTCGCATGGCCAGCAGCCCTATCGCGAAATCTACACCCTGGGCGCCGCCAGCCCCGAGACCTATCAAACACTGGTGTTCTACGACGAGTTGCGCTATCGCCTGATGCCCTACATCTACACAGTCGCCGCACAGACCTACCACAACGACTACACGATCATGCGCGCGCTGGTGATGGATTTTCCGCACGACAAGAATGTCCGCAACATTGGCGACCAGTACCTGTTCGGTCCCGCCATTCTCGTGAGCCCGGTGTATGAATATGGAGCCCGCGATCGAGATGTCTATCTGCCGGCCGGGACGATGTGGTATGACTTTTATACCGGCAATCATGTCGAGGGCGGGGCACACCGGAAAGCGGCGGCTCCGCTGGCACGGATACCGTTGTATGTACGCGCTGGCTCAATTGTCCCCATTGGGCCAGAGATTGAATACACCAATGAAAAGCCTGACGCTCCCGTTACGTTGTATGTCTACACCGGTCACGACGGAACCTTCAGTTTGTACGAGGATGCCGGCACCGACTATGGGTACGAGACGGGCGCATTTGCCACCATTCCAATGAGCTACAACGACGCCAGCGGGCGGCTGACTATTGGCGCGCGGAAAGGTGACTTTCCGGGGATGGTGCGCAAGCGGGTGTTCAAGGTTCGGTGGATCGGCGGCGGCGGACGGGATCTGATGAATTTTGATGCGACGGCTGATGCGAGTGTTGAGTACTCGGGCGCGGAAGTGGTGGTGCGGACGAGTGGCGCGGGTGGGAATCGGGCCGCAGGCAGGTGCCAAGCAGGCCCACAGGCGGACGGCTGCTCCACTCGCGGGCCCACGGGAACCATTCGGCGCCGGTAACTCTTTGAACGCTGTGGATAAGTAAGCGAACCACCCCCTGTGCCCCCGGACGGTTTTGCTGTACCATGCGCGGCCCCCGGGAGCACTGCCCACCGGGGCTTCTTGATCCGAGGCTAGGTGGCAGAGTGGTCATGCAGCGGCCTGCAAAGCCGTCTACGCCGGTTCGATTCCGACCCTAGCCTCCATAGACCTCCACTGACGTCCGTAATCTTCCGCCGAATTCCGGTCTTCGGCCCGCGGCCGATATGTGGCACGAACCTAAGTTCACGTAGGTCTGCAAAACCTATTTTTTTGCTTTCCGATAAGAGGCCGTGCGGGTTGCACGTGTCAAAGAATACAGTCGTTTGTCGAGCATCACGCGCTGCTTCGAAATGACTTGTATCTCTTGGAATCTTGGGTGCGACGGGTTGAGTATCAGGTTCTTTTCTTCAGACGCCACAACCGACGGCACGAGCAAGCCCAGGCTGGAGCGTTGTTGAAGCCAATGGTCACCGTAGCGTTTGCTCGCTGGACCCGCGGGAAGGGCGTCCCATCCGCGCGGTAATTGCTCCACGGGTGCCTCAGTCAGTGCGTCGTCAGGTACGTCGATGGCGAACTTCCACCGTGTTCGTGGATACGGGTGCGGAGAATGCACGCGCAACTCCAGCATCGCGAGCGACTCGTTGAGCGCGCAATACAACACCGCGATTCCTTTGCTGTTCCATCTGCCGCCGTATCGGCGCGCACCTTCGCAGGAGAGTGCATCAGGAAAGCGCAGGCTGACGAAGCGATAAACCTTCAAACCGGCATTCCATGCTCGACTGCGCCCAATTCACTGTGAACTAACCCGTCACCTTCGACAGTAACCAGCAGGCTCAAGGGCGCCGCGCCGCCCAGCGCCTCATTGGGTTCCTTCAGCCATTGAACAGCGTATCCGGCATTCTCAAAGACGCTGACGGCGTGCACGATTGCGCGCGCGATTCGATAAAGCGTGTCGCTGTCCGCGCGCGACAGGTGGTCGCGTTGAACAAGATCGTTCAGAGTCTTTCGAGCCCGCCCTAGAAGGTCGCTGAAATCCTCACGCGTTACGTCCAGAACAACAATCAGGGTGGGTATCGACTGCCCGGGGACACCCGCTTCAATCTCCCTGTGCAGCTCAATCCCACTAATGGTGCCGCTGCCACTAGCCAGTCTCTTCTCAATCCACTCCCGAATTGCCGATGGATCTGCTGAGCCCCGTTTGGAAACTGACGGTCTGCGCAATAGATCGAGCGCTACTGCATTGATGTGATGGGAGTCCGTAGTCTGAATTGCCGGGCTAGTCATAGATTTGACTCAATCCATTGGTGGATGAGCCAGTGTAACATAAGTACCATTTATTTGGGTAATTATACCCACAGAATCGCTAAAAGGCGCTTCTACCGACCGGAGCGAGCGTGCCAGATACCGGCGTCTCCCAGATGACAACGCGGTTCAGTGGGCGCGCTTGGTCGAAGGGGCAAAATGAAGCAAAGGAACACCTCGAGGGCGTGATCACGATCATGATCAGCAGCCGCGACTACGACGAGACGTACTTTCAGGTCGACATGGGACACATCATGGCTCATCTGAACCACGCGTGGGCGAGTCGCAACCATGTGCGCGATCTAACAGACGAGGAGTGGGAGCGAGTCGCCCGTGTCGCAATTCTGCGCGCAATCAGGTGCATTTGTCGCAAATCGACGCATAGGGGATTTCGGGCCTCTCGCCCGGATGGAGATTTGCTGTTTTCAAGTGCTTGATTCACGCTGGCGAGTCCGCCGGCATCCAGCGGTCTCACCGGGTACCAGACCGGGTATCGGCGTCATGACTTTTCGGAAAACACTAACGTTGGCAGTAGGTTAGGGTATCGATTGGACTCCGACACTAGCCTAACCCTCTTTCTCGAAATCGCGCCGAATCTTCTGATAACGCTACAGAAATGTGGCTTCCGACTCTTGTCGCTTGTGTTTCCTTCTCCGTGCTATCAATGATTGCGCCAATCACGGTTGCATTGCTATCATTGATAGCAGGAGAGACGGGAAGTGAACATGGCACAACTGGTCGTCCGCAATTTGTCTGACGCTCTGGTCAAAGCGCTGAAGCAGCGAGCAGCCAAACACAACCGAAGCGCAGAACAAGAGCACCGCGAGATTTTGGAGTCGGCGTTGCGCGGCCCCAAACGTAAGACCTTGGCGTCAGTTCTCGCGTCGATGCCGAACGTTGGGAAGGACGAAGACTTCGTCCGACAACAAACTGACTCTCGCTGATGGCGATGTATCTGGTCGATACTGATGTGATCAGTGAAGCCCGCAAAGGAGACAAAGGGAATCCCGGCGTTCGCCAGTTCTTTCAGGAAATTGAGCGTAACGGAAATACTCTGTACTTGTCTGCGATCACGATCGGTGAGCTCAGACAGGGAGTCGAGAGCGTTCGACACCGCGGTGACGAAGTGCAAGCCCGTGTACTGGAAAGATGGTTGAATGTCGTGACTAGCAAGTTCGAAAATGCGATTCTTCCATTCGATGAAGAGATTGCCGAGATTTGGGGGCGCCTTCGTGTCCCGAACCCGGAGAATCCGCTCGACAAGCAGATCGCCGCAACGGCGCTAATAAACGACTTGACGGTCGTGACACGCAATACTTCCCACTTCGTCCCAACTGGGGTTCAGGTACTGAATCCCTTTGCCTAGGATTGAGATCTCCCACCAGGAGGAAACCGATCCCGCAGGCGTGCGCGTAGCGCAGCCCGAGGCCGAATATTGGCGCGAAAGCCAGTTCGTATGAGCGCGATATGACTGTGCGCTGCCGTGTGTGCGATGCAGTCTCCAAGCTGGCCGACACCATCATGACGTACTCGTCGGACTCGTTCTCGGCCTTCCCCTGGAATCCAACGCCCCTCCAGGGGCAAACGCGGGTGGCGGCTCAGGGGCGGTTTCAGTCGCAGCCGTTTGACGGTATCAGGGGGATGTGGAGACCAATGCCGAAGGCAACGCGTTCCAACACTTCAAAGAGCGCTTCAACTTCGAGACATTTGCGTTTGCACAGGGTCCGGCGCCGGCGCCCAACACATTTCCTGACGCTCCGTTCCCGGATGCGACTGTGAATCCCAGCAAGGATCCAATCCAGATGTATCATCTGGGCATGTGGTTCAACTCGTTCAAAGATGCTCAGAAGGCCGGCTGCCCAGCGACGCAGACACCATTCAATGGCGAGCATGATGCGGGGGGCTTCAGGTGTTGAATACCTCAAATTTCCCCGACGCCGAAGGTCCGCTGCTGAAGCTGAAGTAGACGCAGGCCCGGGCGCTCGGCCGACCTGCGATTTTCCGGACGCCGGCCGAACACCCCCGCGGTGTTCGGCCCTCCCGTGCTCAGGCGACGCTTCCGGCTACATGAAAAATTGTTCGGAAGTGATCTTGCCGTCCTTGTTGACCTCGTATACGCAGACCTCTTCCATGTGCATGCGTCCTTGTCCTTTCATTGTGACGTCCAGTCCCAGGGTAAGCGCGAACGCGTTGCCGGCGATCAGAGGCTGCGACACACTGCATGAATGTACCTGCTCCACCGTCTGGTTCCACTTGTGGCCCTTTTCGATGATGTTGCGCAAGCCCTTTGTTTCCTTGGGAAACTGGGCAGATTCATGCTGTTCGATGCTGACTGCGTCATCGGCGAACAGTTCCTTCTGGGCAGCTTCGAACTGGCCCTGACGGCAAAGCTCCGCGAGGCGAGTGGCAATCTGTTGGGTTGACATGGCGGCGTACTCCTTCTCTTGCGGCGGTGAAGGTGGACTCGATCCAACAAGCGACGGGGGATTGTCCTATGACTATAGCGCACCGTCCGACGGTCCGGCCACCCCGCGAACGACTCTGTTGCTCGAGCTTCTACCGAGCCGGGCGCCGCCGCGCCCCGTCCGCACCAGAAAGGAGTCTTCGCACGGAGTTGGTAGCGCCGTTAGGTTCCGACCCTGGCTACCGCAGGCTCGGCCTCGGAAACAGGCCTGCCCGCTACGGGGATGAGCCAGACGGCGAGAGAAGTGAGTACTGACAACACCGCAACGCCGACGAAGCTCCACCGAAGCGCGTGATCGAATACATACCTGACGAGAGGATTGTCCGCGAGATGGGAGAGTCCCGCCGGTTGATTCAACAGCTCACGTAGTCGCGCGGCGAGGGCGCCGTTGCCGTAGTGCGCGATACCCATGTTGAGGAGCGTGCCGGCGGCAGTGGCACCGATCGTGCTGCCGAGGCTGCGAGCAAAGATCAAGGATGCCGTGGCGCTGCCTCGCATCGACCATTCGACGCTGTCCTGAACCAGCGCGATAGATGTCATACTCACCAGGCCCATACCAAAACCCATCACGAAAAGACCGATGCCCGCCACCAACGGGGTGCTTTGCGGCCCGAGGAAGAGCAAGAACACCGCTCCCAGCGGCAACAGAATACTGCCAGTGAGCAGCGTCGGCCGTATCCCGAAAGCACGATACAGGCGGCCGGAGAACATCACCGCCAAAGGCCAGCCGATGACCAATGTGCTGAGCGTGGAGCCAGCTACCAGGGCCGAGCGCCCGAGCACGCCTTGCAGGTAGATGGGCAAAACAGTGGTCAAACCGAGGAGCATCATTCCGGCCAGTAACGTAGCAATGTTGCTGGTGGCTATCAGCCGACGCAGCCATAGCTCGATGGACACGATTGGCTCGGGGGCGCGCCGCTCATGGAGCAGAAACAGGGTGCCGCTGGCAACGAACGCCGCCCCGAGCGCGAGCTGAATCCATAGCTGTACGTCGCCTTCAGACAGCAGAAAGAGCAGCGAGCCAATGGATACGCAGAACAATAATGTCCCGAGATAGTCGATCCGCGCCCGATGCACCTCGACTTTCTCGTGCAGAAAGAGCGCCAGGCCGAGGATGGCGAGCGCCCCGATCGGTAGATTGATCCAGAAAATCCAGGCCCACGAAAGATGGTCAACAATGAGCCCTCCTGCCAGCGGTCCTAACACTCCCGAGATAGCCCATACACCGGCCATCATGCCCTGCACTCGGCCTCGCTTCTCGAGCTTGTACAGGTCCCCAATGATCGTCGCAGTGATCGGGGTGATCGCTCCGGCCCCCAATCCCTGAAGCGCCCGAAATGCCACTAGCGAAGGCATGGACCACGCGAAGCCGCACAGAAGCGACCCCAACAACAGCAAAGATATGCCGACGATCAAAGTGGGCTTGCGTCCAAAGAGGTCCGAGAGCTTGCCGTAAATGACCGTGGTCGTGGACTGTGCGAGCAAAAACGCGGAAAACACCCACGCATAGTAGGTGAAACCGCCAATTTGGCTGACGATGCTGGGCATCGCAGTCGCCACAATCGTCATCTCGATGGCAGCCATAAAGGTGGCGACCAGGATAGAGGCTATGACGTAGGGGCGGGCCTCGGGCGTGACCGTATTGACCATTGGTTTGTTTGCCTTTGGAAGAATGTCCGTCCTAGGACGTGCGATTGAAGCTCATAGGCACCCGATGTGTGAATTGTCCTGAAGAGAGACGTCTGCTTGGGTCTGCCGGAGGTCGGCGCAATGCCGTATTCAGGGACGTTGACAGGCGATAAACTATGCGGGTGCAAAACCCGATCCATGGCCTGTCTCATATAGCCCTGAAAGTCGCTGACCTGGACCGCGCCGTTCGATTTTATGAAACGGTGTTCGGTGCCAGGCAGTACGTACGCGAACCGACAGCGGCTCAGGTGTTAGGACCGGGCGCCGCAGATGTGATCGCGTTTGAGTTGATGCCGGAAGGGGCGGCACAACCGGGAGGCATCCTCCATTTCGGGTTTCGACTGACCGGTCCGGATCGGCTGGATGAAATCCTCGACAAAGTCATCGGCGCCGGCGGCTCCATCGAGAGCCGCGGCGACTTCGGTAACAATCAACCCTATGCGTTCATCCGCGACCCCGATGGGTATCAGATCGAGATCTGGCACGAGAACAGACCGCTACATTCCCGCCCGTGATGGGGCGACGGCTATAGCTTGATGTAAATGCGCTTGCGGTCCAACGCATAGGCAACGAGCCAGCAACACAGCATATAGGCGACTGCATACAGCACAGAGCCGGGCTCGTCGCCCGCCCACGGCGCGAAGCCGACCGCATGCAGCCACTCGAATACGCTTTGCCGGCCTATATAAAAGCTCTCGAGCAAGGTTTGTCCCGCCTCGGCGAGCAGGTAGATAAAGAGGGTGTTCCGGCCGAGCACTTCGAAGAAGTACGTCCAGCGACGCTCCCGCTCCTGGGGTACGACACGGATCAGGACGGCGAGAACGCCGAGGTCAATTCCCACCGTGCACATCACGAACGAGCTGGTCCAGAGCTTCTTGTTGATGGGAAAAGCCAGATTCCACCACAAGGACAAGGCAACGCAGAGGGCCCCAAACAACAGAAACCTGACGCTCGTAGAGCGGTCCGTACCGTGATCACGTATGTAGAGCGCGGTCAAATAGCCGGCAAGCACGTTCACGACGGCGGGCACCGTGCTCAATAGGCCTTCCGGATCGAAGGCGACACCCTCACCGTGATACATGTGTGCCTCGCCCAGCACCAGCTTGTCGAGCTTGATAGCCGCATTACCGGCGAACGAGTAGTCACCGAAAACGTACATCAGCCACCAGTATCCGAGCAACGCGCTGACCGCATAGGCGATCGCCCCAGTGCGCCCTAAGTAGTAGACAATGAGAGCTGCGGCCCCATAGCCTATGGCGATGCGCTGGAGTACCCCCAGAATTCGGGTGTGCGACAGGGGCGCGAACATGAGCTGCCCATTCGTGTCCGTTGTAAAGAATGGAAACCAATAAAGGACGTATCCGCACAGGAAAATCAGGGCAGTGCGCGTTGCGATCTTGCGTATGACTACCGTGTTGTCGGCAGCCGCATATTTTTCGAGCGTGAGGCCGAGCGCCGCTCCAACCAGGAACATGAAAGTCGGGAACACGACGTCAGTCGGTGTCAGTCCGTTCCACGCCGAGTGCAGCAATGGCGTGTAGGATTTGCCGGGGCCGATCTGCATGTTCACTACGATCATCAGCGCGAGCGTGAGACCGCGCAGCACATCGATTGCCCGGAAACGTTGGCCTGTCCGCACGGTCGCCGGCTACTGCCTGACCAACCAACTGCGGGTCTGGACAAAGTACGCGAGCATGCTCACGGCCATGAGTGCCGCGAGACCCATGATCTCCTGGCGCGAGCCCATCACTATCAGCAGCACCATGCTGCCGATGCCAATGACCGTGGCAGTGCCAAGAAACCGGAAGTTGAGCGGTGGGCCTGACAGCGCGACGCCGCGTCGGGCGAGGACCCACGCCGCCGCGCACCCTCCGGCGTACACTGCGGCGAGTGCGAGGGCGGAGATCACCGCAAGCTCCGCGAACGTTCCGGTCAGCGCGAGGACCATGGCAAGTCCCGAGTAGCACAGAATCGCAACGTGCGGAGCATGAGTTCGGGGATGGACTCGCCCGAGCGCCCGTGGCAGTAGACCATCCCGTGCAAACGCAAACAATTGCCGCGGACTCCCCAAAATGTCACTTCCCAGCCAACCAAACATGGACACTGCGGCACCTACAATCATCAGAACACGCAGCGTCGGATGAATTTGTGCCATGGCGTCGGCAAGAGGGGCTTTGGACTCTGCCAGGGAGCTGCCGAGGATTCCCTGGGCAACCACCTGAACAGCTACGTACACAAAGATGGTAGTCAACATTGCGATTGCGAGACTACGCGGAATCGTTCGGTTGGGCTCTCGCACCTCGCCGCTGGCGCACAGTGACGATTCCATGCCAACGAAGGCAAACAACGCCAGAATCAACGCCCGGCCGAGTCCCTGGGTGTCGTACGGAATGGGCTGTGAAAAATTGGCCAAATGAACCGCGCCAGTCCCGGCAAGAATGAAAACCGCGAGCGGAACGAGTTTGAGGACGGTCGTTGCTCCTACTAATTGCGCGCCGCGCTGCACCCCGCCGATGTTGACCAGGGCAATCGAGCCGATGGTACTGACAATTGTGGTTGCGCGAGCGATTGCCGCGATTGAGGCTGGCAGAACGCTCGCAACGACATCAGCCAGCGCGGCGGTCACGCCGGCGCAAGCCAGGAGACAGCCAACCCAAATAAGCGTCCCAGTTACGTACCCAGCAAGGGGCCCAAAAGCTGCCTCGATCGACGCATACACTCCGCCGCTCGTGGGAACACGGCTACCACCCTCGGCGAAGCAAACGGCTACGGCCCCAACGCCAAGGCCACAGGCAAGGAAAGCGAGCGGTGCGGCCGGTCCGACACTGGCGGCGAGGGCGGCAGGTACGGCGAATATTCCCGCACCAATGACCATGCTGACGATGTTGGCGGCCAGTGCCCACGTTCCAACGACCCGTACCAACCCGACATCGCGGTTCGTTTGATTGGTCAGGCGGGGAGTGTCTTTTTGCAAGGCTTTTTCTCTGCGCGGTTACGTTAAATAGTGCGGCTATCGCTTGCGCGACGCAAGCCGGGTATACTCGGCCCCGCGAGTCCCAATTACCAACGATAATAATTCGGGGATCTTGCCGTGGCGGCCACTTCGCGGGGTGTGGCGAGTATCCATTCGGCGCTGTCGATCGGACGTGGCTTCGAGCTGCAAGCGCTGCGATGCTGGATGTGGTTGCGGTCCTTTGGTCGCCGTGACGCGGTGGCCGCACTGCCATACGACAACACATCACTGATCCGACTGTTGGCGGTGGGCCGGCAGGGGTATGGGAATCTGAGAACATTGCAGATCGCCACTGCCATGGAGCACGCGGCTGAGCAGCGTGCCACGCATGGCGTGCTTTACCTGGGCGACAATTTCCATCCCAAAGGAGTGTGTTCAACGACGGACCCCCAGTGGCAGCACAAATTCGAACGCCTGTATTCGGGCCCCCATCTTCGGGGCATGCCGTTCTTCGCGGTGGCCGGCAACCACGACGCCGAAGGGTCCATTGAGGCGGAGTTGGAGTATGCCCGTCAGCGCTTGGGGTCGGGCCGTTGGCAAATGGACGGCCCCGCCTACGTACGCGACTTTGGCCGCGTACAGGACAAGATCCTGGCTCGCGTAGTGTTTCTCGACACCGTTGCCTTGTATCGCGACCCCACCGCACAGCTTCAATATCTGTCACAAATGTTTGTCGCGGATGCGGCCGTCGTGTGGCGAATCGTCGTCGGCCACTTCGGCTTCCGCAGTCTCACCAATGAGCCGTTCACGCGTCAATTGACACTGACTCATCTACTGCCCGAATTGCAGGCGCTCGGAGTGGACGCCTGTATCACCGCCAACGACCGGTTCCAACAGGTGATTGACCGCCCCGGCGAGCCGTTGCATTTGAGCGCCAACGGCGGTGGCGACGCGGCGGAGTTGGGCTTGCACCCTGAAAACCCGGAGACCGACTTTGTCACCTCACAGGGTGGCTTTGCCGTCGTGACCATCGACGCGAGCGCCCTGCGTGTCGAGTTGCGCGATGCCAGAGGGGCTGTCACATTCCAGCGGTATCGCGAGAAATAGACCCGCCAATGCTCCTGTACAGTATCGATGTCTTCCTGCCACTGCATGGACATGGAGAAAGTCCGGTGGCAGATTACCTCCGACGCTGCCATTGATTGGCCCGCACAGCAAACGTATTGGAGATAATGCGTGATCACTCTCGTACATGCTCCCCGCTCGCGCTCATCCGGCTTTGTGTGGCTGCTCGAGGAAATCGGCGAGCCTTATCAGCTCCAATACGTTTCCATTCGCCGCGGCGACGGTTCCGGTAGCCTCGATGGTGGAAATCCGCACCCGCATGGGAAGGTGCCCGTGCTGAAGGATGGCTCGGATATCATCTTCGAGCAGTCAGCCATCGCCTTGTATCTGGCGGACAAATTTCCTCGCGCGGGGCTCGGCCCGCGGATCGATGATCCCCTGCGCGGTAGCTTCCTGTCGATCCTGGCTTACTATGCCGGTGTCATCGAACCGGCTTTTACCTCGAAGTTTTTGCGCGTGCCGGTGCCGCGCGGCACCGCCGGCTGGGTGGACTCTGATGAAGTCATGGACTTCATCAACGCGCGGCTCAGCAAGCAATCGTATATTGCCGGTGACAAATTCACGGCCGCGGATGTGTTGTATGCCGGCGCCTTTGCGCTTTTCATGGGCTCGCCGTTGCTGGAGGGGAAGAAGACACAGCAACTCCAGGACTATGTTGCGCGGTGTGTGTCCCGGCCTGCCCGGGCGAGGGCGGGGGAGAAGGATCAACCGCCGGGGTGACGGTTATTGCGATCACTGTGAACGCTCCATAGATCAAACCGACGGATAACAACGCGCCCAACACGGGCTCGAATGAGAACGCGAACACGCCAAGTGTCACCTTCACTGGTTGAGCATGTCTTGCATCGCCATGAGACCCTATGTAGACTTACAACAAAGGGTAGGCCGAAGCCACAGGCTTTCAAGACCTTTCGCACAGAAGAGGGAGCCCAGCCATGACCGCCCCTGTGTTCGGATTTCCCGCTAGTGCTCGTACTGCCGCAGCCGGAACTGCACTTGCTGCCCAACCGACACGTGAAGTACAACGTGGTTGCGCAGGTAACGGCTGCCGCCCAGCGTCATCACCTGCGGAAGATGGGCTTTGTGAATACCGGGGAGTTTGGGAACTGACGCCATGAACACCGTACCATGAGTGCCATAGCACCATCCCGCTCGCCGGCGAGCGACGATTCGCATCGGGGGCTGTTTGTAGGGGTGCTCATCATGGCGGCCGCCAGCGTCTGGTTCGTCGGCTACCGGCTGCACTACCTGACCGACTACTCGCTGGATTCTTACGGCAGCTATTTCTGGCCGCGCCGCTTCGGACTGTTGGCGCATGTCAGCGGCGGGATAGTGGCTGTTTCGGCCGGCCTGGTGCAGATCTGGCTCGGCTTGAGCGACCGGGTCGGCCCGTTGCACCGGCGGCTGGGCAAGGTGTATGTAACCGGGGTCCTGATCGGAGTGGTCGCCGGCTTCTACCTCGCGGTGACCATCCCGGGTCATCTGCCCTACAAGATCGGCCTGTTCATGTTGTGTGTGGCATGGCTGATTACAACCGCCATGGCCTGGTACAGCATCCGGCGGCGCCTGTACGAGCAACATCGTGAATGGATGCTGCGCAGTTTTATTGTCACATTCGCCTTTGTGACTTTCCGCCTGGCGAGCTCTTGGCTGAGGAGTCTCATAGCCGTGCCCGCCGACCCGATTGCCGACGAAATCGACACCCTGATGGCGTGGGCATGTTGGGCAATCCCGCTGCTCGTGGCTGAACCCCTGATCCAGCTTCGAGCCATCCGCCGCGCCGCCGCCTGACGTACCCGCGACCTTGCTTTCCCATCACCATGGACTATAATTTCAGTAATTACTGAAATTACAGACGTGCCATGAAGCTCACTCCGGTCATGCAGCGATATATTGTTCATTGGGGCGAGATGGGGAGTCGCTGGGGGCTCAACCGCTCGGTCGCGCAGATCCATGCACTGCTGTTTCTGTCACCCAAGCCAATGCACGCCGATGAAATTGCGGACACGCTGGCCATTGCCCGATCCAATGTGAGCGTGGGGCTCAAGGAACTGCTTGCGTGGAAGCTCGTGCACGTCACCCATACGCTGGGTGACCGCCGGGACTTCTTCGAAGCCCAACACGATACCTGGGAAGTCATCCGCGAAATCATCGAAGGCCGCAAGCGTCGCGAGCTGGACCCCACGCTGGAGTTTCTGCGCGGCTGCGTGAGCGACCTCGAGAACGACAGCGAAACGCCGCCAGAAGTCCAGGAGCGGATCACCGGCCAGTTGGAATTCATGCAGACACTGACCACCTGGTACGAGTCGATCAACAGCCTGCCGCGCAAGACGCTTCTGAAAATGATGCGTCTCGGGCAGCGTATTGCCAAGGTCATCGGCGACTGACCGGAAGGAGCGGATGCCACCATGTCGCACGCCGCATCAATCGAAGGTTTACTGGGAGCGGCCGCATGGCAACGTCTGCCGGCGGCAGTACGAGCACGGTTTCCCGACCCCGCCGTGGCCGTCGACTATGTAGGTGAATTCGAAGTTGTGCGGGCCAGCCCCCTGGGTCGTCTCATTGCAGGGTTCTGCTTGCTGTTGGGGACGCCGGTAGTACCCCGAACGGGCGAGCATGTTCCGGCGGTTGTTCGAGTGGGGCCAACGGAGCGCGGTGTTGCCTGGAACCGGGAATACCGTTGGCCGGGAAGTTCCGCCTGCCTCGTACGCTCGACCAAAGTCATTGGGCCAGATGGCGGCCTCGTCGAGGAACTTCCGGCCCGTCTATGCATGCCCCTTGACGTGTTTGAACGCTGTGGCGTGCTGCACTTTGTGAGTCGCGGTTACTACTTTCGCCTGGGATCTTTCCACCTGTGGCTACCGCACTGGTTGTCACCGGGAACGACCCACGTCGAGCACGAGGACGAAGGGGCCGGATGGTTTCGTTTCACCATGACCGTGCGTCATGCGTTATTCGGAGAGCTGTTCTATCAAACCGGCCGGTTTAGTGCGGCCGAGGCGGTTCCATGTTCGCAGTCTTCGCGTTGATAACCACACAGGCGCTGCTCGGCGCCGTCGACAATCTCTGGCACCACGAAATCACCGAACGGCTGCCCGCTCGGCGCGCCGCCGCGAATGAGCTCGCCTTGCACGGCGTGCGCGAGCTGATCTACGCGTTTGTATTCTTCGGCCTGGCCTGGTTTCGCTGGCAGGGAGCGTGGGTCGTTCTGATTGGGGTCGTCATGTTGGCGGAAGTCATCATCACGCTCCTGGATTTCATTGTCGAGGACAGGACACGGCGCCTGCCGGCGTTCGAACGGGTGTTGCACACGACCCTGGCACTGAATTTCGGCGCTGTGTTGGCAATGCTGGGTCCGGTGCTCATCAGGTGGTGGGCAATGCCGTCGCGGGTCATCCCTGTCGACTACGGGCCGATCTCGTGGCTGTTCAGTGTGTTCGGTGTCGGCGTGTTCGCCTGGTCGCTGCGCAATGGACTTGCGGTCCGCAAACTTCGCCGGCCGCCGGAGTGGTCGCGCAACTCGATCCTGGTGGGCATGAAACCGGCGCCCCGCACCGTGTTAATCAGCGGGGCAACCGGGTTCATTGGCGGCCACCTGGTACGGCGGCTCCTGATGCGCGGCGATCGTGTCATTGTGCTGACAAGAGATGCTGACAATGCCTTGGACCGCTTCGGCCCGCACGTGCATATTGTCACCAACCTCAACGATCTGGACAGCGATACGGACATCGACGCGATTGCGAATCTCGCGGGTGCGCCGATACTGGGCGTCCCGTGGACACGGGCGCGTCGCGCCAAATTAATGGGAAGCCGCGTGAATACGACTCGTGCCCTGGTTAGATTGATGGGGCGGTTGGCGCGGCAGCCGCGCGTCTTCATCAGCTCGAGTGCAATCGGCTACTACGGTGTCCGCGGGAATGAATGGCTGGATGAGAATAGTGCGCCGGGTGCCGGTTTTCAGTCAGTGTTGTGCCGGGAGTGGGAGTCGGCGGCTGTTGCCGCGGAAGGGTTGGGTGTCAGGGTGGTCAGGTTGCGCACCGGGTTGGTACTCGGTCGGGACGGGGGTGCGCTCCCGCAACTGCTGATGCCGGTCCGGCTGTTCGCCGGTGCGGTGTCAGGCAGCGGAAACCAATGGGTGTCGTGGATTCACATTGAGGACTTGGTCCGCCTGTTCGAGCTCGCGCTGGACACTCCAACGCTTCGGGGACCGATCAATGCGGTAGCCCCGGTTGCAGTGACTCATCGACAGTTTCAGCG
The DNA here is from genome assembly GCA_018241505.1 of Pseudomonadota bacterium. Classification (GTDB taxonomy): domain Bacteria; phylum Pseudomonadota; class Gammaproteobacteria; order Steroidobacterales; family Steroidobacteraceae; genus 13-2-20CM-66-19. Next base: position 283,101 of record JAFEDS010000005.1, read on the forward strand.
GGCACTTGCGCGTGTGCTGCGTCGTCCTCTTTGCTTGCGTGTGCCGGCATTCATCCTGCGCACCTTGTTGGGTGAAATGGCGGAGCTGCTCGTGGACGGTCAACACGTCGTCCCGCGTCGCGCCAATGAGGCGGGGTTCCAATTCCGATTTCGGCAATTGAACGTCGCTCTGGTACAACTTCTCGGCAGACACCCGGGCGGCATCAGTGGCATCCATCAGCGCGGTACACTAAAGTTGCACCCGCGATGCGACAATTGATGCCCAGTGACATTCGAATCGGCCTGGATACCGGCGGGACCTACACAGACGCCGTGGCGCTCAACCCGCAGGGACGTGTCGTCGCGAGCGCGAAATCGCTGACCACGCACTGGGATCTATCCATCGGCCTGGGCAACGCCATCCGGGCAGTGCTGGCCGATTTGCCCGAGGGAGCGGGACGGGGCGACATCTCTCTCGTATCGGTGTCCACCACGCTCGCGACCAATGCAGTCGTTGAGAACCGCTTCAGTCCGATTTGCACCTTGCTGCTCGGATTTGACGACAACATGGTGGAGCGGTCGGGCTTGAAGAACATGGAAGGGTGTGCGGTCGTACGCTTGGGCGGCGGCCATGATGCCACCGGCGAAGAGTTGGAGCCTATCGATGAAGCGGCCTTGGATGCCGCCGTTGCCGAGCTGGGTCCCACGGTGGAAGCGTTTGCTGTGGCGGGATTGTTTTCGGTCCGCAATCCAGCTCACGAACGGCGGGTACGTGACCGGATCCGGTCACGCTCCACGCGCCCTGTGACCTGCAGTCACGACCTGAGCTCCAAGCTCGATGCGCCTCAGCGAGCGCTGACAGCCGCTCTCAATGCGCGGCTGACGCCGCATATCCGCCATTTGATCGAGGCGCTGGGCCGTGTACTGGCGGGTGAATCCATCGCGGCGCCGTTGATGATTGTCAAAGGCGACGGAACCCTGATGCGCGCCGAGGTGGCGCTGGAATATCCAGTTGAAACCGTATTGTCGGGCCCGGCGGCGAGCATAGTGGGCGCTGGATTTCTCAGTGGACGCGAGGATTTCGCTGTCTCGGATATGGGCGGCACGACGACCGATGTGGCCGTCGTCGTCGAAGGGCGGCCCATTGTCAGCGATGAAGGCGCTGTCGTTGGGGGCTGGCGCACAATGGTCGAAGCAGTCGATGTTCACACCTGCGGCCTCGGCGGCGACAGCGAAGTGTATTTCGACCGCGAGCAACGCCTGGTAGTGGGGCCGCGCAAAGCCACCCCTTTGAGCTTGCTGGCCACGCAATTTCCCCAGGTCATTGTCGAACTTCGGAAGCTGGCCGAGACTGAGCGCCCGATACCGTTCTCGCCTCAATTCGCACACCGCAATCCCGGACGCGATCCGGGTGCACAACTGGATCGGATCGAGCAACGAGTGTGGGAAGAGCTGGCGGAGCACCCTCGACCAGTGGGCGAAGTGGCTCGGACGGGTCCCGGCGTGGATGCTCTGCGACGATTGGTCGGGCGTGGGCTGGCGACAATCGCGGCGTTCACCCCGAGTGATGCGATGCATGTTCTCGGGAAGCAGAATAGCTGGAACGTGGAAGCCGCCCGGCTCGGTGCCCTCATCCTGACCACTGAAGAACGCAACGCCACTGCCCGAAAGGACCGCGACACGCCGGAGAATCTCTGCGAACGGACCTACCAGCACGTTGTTCGAGCCGCCGCGCGTGTCATTCTGGAAACGGCGCTCGCAACGGATCCTGGTGTTGAGCCGAAGAATGGCCGCTGGGGACCGCTGAGTACGCTGGTCGATAGCGTTGTCGAGGGCAGGAGATTTTCACGGCTCGTGGATGCACGGGTGAATCTCGGTACATCCCTGATTGCGATCGGTGCACCGGTGGGTGCGTACTATCCGGAAGTTGCCCGTCGGCTGGGAGCGGAGTTGATTGTTCCGGAACACGCCGCGGTTTGTAACGCGGTCGGCGCCGTTGCTGGTGTCGTCTCGGAAACCTCTGTCGTTCTCGTCAATCAAACCACCTACAACGTATTCCGGGTTCACGATCCCAACGGCAGCCGTGATTACTCTGACGCTACGCAAGCGATAGACGAAGCAACCCGCATTTCCAGGGGATTGGCGATCGCAGCCGCTCAGCGTTCAGGCGCGAAAGATCCCAACGTCAAAACAATTGTGCTCCAGCGCCGGGCCCAGGCCGGCACGGACGCAGAGTATTTGGCCGAAGCGGCGGTTCGCTCCACTGCCACGGGCCGGCCGGCAACCGGAACCCGTTAGCCCGTCGATGGCGCGAGAGTCAGGAACGCGGACCCACCGCTTTGACGGTCGTTCCTTCCCGCCCGAACTCGAATCGCAGCACCCACTCGCGCGATCCCTGGTCAGCGGTTGCAAAGCGCCACTTGCGAGCGGCTTCGCTCGCTACACGATTGAAGTAGTTGCTCGAGCTGGCGTTATCGAGGACGTCATGAATGACGCGACCGGAGCTGTCCACCGTAACCTTCACGGCCACGCGCACATGGCCGCGGATGGTGCTGCGAGAGCTTGCGGAGACGTTGGGAATCTCTTCGTGTATCGCGCCGCTGGGCCCCGCGGAATCCGCGGGCCGCGTCGACGACGAGTTAGCGCGAGCCGTAGAGTTGGGCGCAGGCTGACGCTCGGCGGAGCTTGCTCGCCCGGGCGTTGAGCTGGCGCCGGTGTTCCCGGACGCGCTGCTTTGAGTTTGCCCGGGTCGCTGACTCGGCGTCGCCGGCGATGAGCTGTTAGCGTGTTGCTCCGGCGCCGGCTCCGCGGAACCGCTCGTGTTTTGATCCTGAGCCGTGCTCTCTTCAGACACCGTCGCGGGCGGCAGCTCAACATGTCGGCCCAGCAACTTTGTCCCGACCCAAATCGCGCCACCCACAACAACCAACGCAAAAAGCATCGGTACCAATGCACCCCGCTTCTGCTCTTCAGCCACCTCGGAATACGGCCGGTCGGCGCGCATCGGCATTTCGGGTGCAGGAATCGGCGGCGGAGGGACCGGCGGTGCCACAATCGCCGGTTGCGCGACCGACTGCTGTGGCGCTTGGCGGAGCTGCGACGCCGAGAAAGGTTGCGACAATGATGTTTGAGGCGGCGCGCCAGTCGTCGCCAATGGTGGCGCCGATGATTGGGCTGGCGAGGGCGGTGTCTGTGTGCGCTGCGTCGGAGTAGCGTGTGGTGTCGCACCCTGTCGCTGCGGTTCCCCAGGTTTGGTTCGACGCTGCAAATCGGCAACCGTCGGCCGGTCGTCCGCCTTCACGCTCAGACAGCGGTGAATGGTCTCCGCAAATTCAGCCGGTAGATTGGTGGGAAAGGTCGGCGGATCAGTCCGGCCACCCAGCCACGTTGGCGGATACTGCGTCAACGCTTCCGTCATGGTGATGCCCAGCGCCCAGATGTCACTGGCCACTGACACGAGACCGTCATCGGATTCTGGCGCGTCGTAAATGGAGGGGCGGCGCGGTCCCATCTTCGAGACGCCAATGGGGCGGATGGTATCCACTGCCAGTTTGAGCTGGTCGTCCACCACCAGGAAATTCGACGGCTTGAGCTGCCCCTGAATCCACTTTTCATTGTGCAGGAACGCCAGTGCGTCGAGGGTCGGCACCAACAATTCCTGTACTTCGTCGGGCCCCAGGGCCCGGTAAGGCAGAATCTGGGACAGGGACTCTTCCGCGTATTCCATGACAACGAAGAGAAGCGGCTCGCCGTCGATTTCGCATCGGCCGCTGTCCAGCAGCCGCATCAGGTTCGGGTGGGAGAAGGTGGCGGCCGTTTTCCACTGCCAGAGCTGAAGCTGGCTGTGCGCGGCGTCGGCGGGCACGATCTTGATGGCCGCATTCAGAAAGCCCTCGACCGAGGACTCCGTGAGAAATACGGAGCTGTGATTCGAAGACCCCAGAAACCGGCGTAGGGGAAAAACCCCATTCACGGTCCGGCCTTCCCAGTTGTTGCGCACCTCAGCCATGGTCCGTCCCGTTGCTGCCTCGTCCCCGCTTCGGACACCATGCCCGAAAACGTAAAGATATCATCAAGATGAGGTGCGAGGCTGTGGCATGGGTCGCAACGGTCAGGCTCAGCTCAGCGCCACGGGCCGGCCGCCGCGCGCCGACTCATAGAGGGCCATCATGATTTTCACATCCCGCAGGCCTTCCTCACCCGGGACACGAGTGGGGGTTTGTTCCAGGATGCAGCGCGCGAAATCATCCATTTCAACAGCGAATTGATCGCGGGCGTTCGGGTTGATCGCTCGGCCATCACTGCGCAGGCCCTTCAGGCCGCCATAGTTGAATGCGGGATCCAGGCCGAACCAACCCTGTTCGGCCAACACTCTGAAATAGCCGGCGGGGGCTGCCGCATAGCTGCTGCTGCAATGGCTGAGCGTGCCACTGGGAAAGCGCGACTCCCACACAATCGACTCCTCGACCTCGGAAAAGCGCGCGGCATCCCCCTTGGTGGTGCTCGCCGACACCCAGATAGGCTCCTCACCGCTGATATAGCGGGTGGCCTGCAGGCAGTAGATACCAACATCCATCAGGGGCCCGCCACCGGCAAGATCCTTCTTCAAGCGCCACACACCCGGCGGAATGTTGAACCCGAAATGGGCATCAATCACCTTAACCGCACCGAAATGCCGCTCCCTCGCAAGAGCCATGCACTCGAGATGATGCGGCTCGAAGCGGCAGCGATAGCCGATGCCGAGCAGGCGGTTCGCCGCCTTCACCGCATCGATCATCTGCTGGCAGCGCTCGACGGAGATCTCCATCGGCTTCTCGCAGAACACGTGTTTGCCGGCCTTGGCGGCCACCAGCGCATTCTCCAGATGGATCGCGTTCGGTGTTACAACATACACGACATCGATATCCGCGTTGTCGGCGATGCGGTGCATCGTCTCGTAGTTGTAGATGTTCCTGGCGGGGATGTTGTACTGAGCCTGCCACCTGGCCGCCTTCGCAGGCGTGCCGGTGATGATGCCCGCCAGCCGGCAGTGCGCCGTTTTGCGCAAGGCGGGCGCAATCTGGTCGGTGCTCAGACTTCCCAGGCCACACAGCGCAAATCCCAATTTTCGCTCCGCTGCCGCGGCGAGTGCCCGGGTCACGCGGGTACTGATGAACGGGGCGGCGCCCAGAGCGGCGGCCTGAAAGACAAATTTGCGGCGCGTAGCCATGTCGAGCGCATCCTGCGGCGGTGGGGGCCGGGAGTGTGCTGCGCCCTGCCACAAAGTACAATGGTGCGATCCAGTGGCCGGATCAGCTACTGCCGAGGTCTGCAAGTGAAAAGAACGCCCCGCAGGCGCCGCAACGCAGTGACGATGCACGAAGTCGCCAAACACGCCGGAGTGTCGCCGATGACAGTGTCGCGCGCGCTGAGCGGCGACGCCCACGTACAGGAGCACATGCGCGCACGTGTGCATGCCGCTATCAAGGAGCTGGGATATTCGCCGAACGTGTCGGCGCGAAACCTGGCCCGTGCAGCCACTGTCCACATCGGGCTTCTCTACAACAATCCCAGCGCGGCCTATCTGAACGAGTTGCTGGTCGGAGTGCTGGAGCAATCGAGCCGCGCCGGGTGTCAGCTCGTGCTGGAAAAATGTGGGGCGCGCAACGAGCGCACGGCGATCGAACGCCTGCTGGGCGATGGCGTCGGCGGAGTCATCCTGCCGCCGCCGTTATCGGACTCCAACATCGCGTTGGAGGCATTGAAGAATGCGAAAATCCCCTTCGTTGCCGTGGCGACGGGACGTCCGGAAGAGGCCGGCCTGTCGGTCCGGATCGACGACATGGAAGCCGCGGCCGCCATGACACGCCACCTCATCTCGCTGGGGCATCGTGACATCGGGTTCATAGTCGGCGCCGTCAACCAGACGGTGAGCGCACAACGCCGGGCCGGGTTCGAGAAGGCGCTGCGGGAAGAGGGCCTGACATTGCATCCGGAGTGGGTGAAGCAGGGCTCGTTCAGCTACCAGTCGGGCTTTGTGGCGGCCGAGCAGATCCTGAGCTCCGCGCGCAAGCCCACGGCGATTTTCGCGAGCAATGATGACATGGCCGCCGCCGCCATTGCCGCGGCCCACCGGTTTCGCCTCGACTGTCCCAAGGACCTCACCGTTGCCGGCTTCGACGATACCCCCCTCGCCACGACCATTTGGCCAGCGCTGACAACGATCCGCCAACCCGTCGCCGCCATGGCCCGCAAGGCCGTGGAAATGCTGCTGGAAGAGATCCGGCTACGGCGCCTGGGTGAATCCCAGGAGCCCTTGCAGCATCTCATGAGCTTCACCTTGGTGAAGCGGGATTCCTCCGCGCCTCTGTAATTCTCGAGGCGGACCGACCCTCCCAGGGCGCTGAATAGTGTCCACCGTCAATTGACGCCCACTTCGTGATAGCGCTAACATTCCGACCACTCGCTGGCGGCATGAAGCGAGAAAATCGCGGCTGGCGCAAGGGGGGCTTTTGAGCGGGGACAATACGTTGCGGGTGACGGGAAGGGCTGCGTCCGATGACGCGCTGCATGCAATTGCCCAGGTCCGCGGCCCTGTTCCCAGGCGCAGGATCTAGGTGTACCTGGGAATCGATGTCGGCACTTCCGGTGTGAAGGCCGTATTGCTCGACGACAGTGGCGGCATTGTCGGTCAGAGCTCCGCCCGCCTCGCGGTGAACCGCCCGCAACCGGGATTTTCGGAACAAGACGCGGAGAGCTGGTGGCTTGCCACTGCCAGCGCTGTCAAAGGTCTCCCCAAGGACCTTCGGGCGGCCGTTCGGTCCATCGGCCTCAGTGGCCAGATGCATGGGGCAACCCTGCTGAACGCGCGCGATCAGCCGCTGCGTCCGGCGATTCTTTGGAACGATGGACGCTCCGCGCTCGAATGCGAAGACCTCGAACAACGCGAAACGCGCTCTCGGACCATCACCGGCAACCTGATGATGCCGGGTTTCACCGCGCCCAAACTGTTGTGGGTCGCCAAACACGAACCCGAAGTGTTTGCTCGCACAGCGCATGTGTTGTTACCCAAAGACTATGTGCGGCTCAGATTGACCGGCGAGAAAGTCAGCGACATGTCGGATGCGTCGGGCACGGCGTGGCTCGATGTCGGCAAGCGCGACTGGTCGGATGCGATGCTTGCGGCAACCGGCCTGACTCGGGCACACATGCCACGCCTGGTGGAAGGTACGGAACCGTCGGGATCCGTCACGGCAGCGGTGGCGAACCAACTGCAGATTCCTCGGGTTTTGGTTGCCGGCGGCGGCGGTGACAACGCGGCCAGCGCAGTTGGCCTGGGCGTCGTGGCGCCTGGCGAAGCTTTCCTGTCATTGGGAACCTCGGGCGTACTGTTTGTGGTCACAGACCAATTCCGCCCCAATCCAGATCGGGCTGCCCACGCTTTTTGTCATTGTCTGCCCAACCGCTGGCATCAGATGTCAGTCATGTTGAGTGCAGCAAGCTGCCTGGACTGGGCAATGCAACTGACCGGCCACACGGATCTGCCGCGCCTGGTCGAAGCCGCGCAGGCGCGCGCAATCCAGCGGCAGTCGCCGTTCTTCCTGCCGTACCTGTCCGGCGAGCGCACGCCGCACAACGATCCAAATGCCAGAGGCGTCTTCTTTGGCATTCGCGCGGATACGGATGCTGCCGAGTTGACCGCGGCAGTCCTCGAGGGGGTTGCCCTCGCGTTTGCCGATGGGCTCGATGTGTTGTTGGAGAAGGGGGGCTCAATCGACGCTGTCAGTGTTACAGGTGGCGGCGCGCGCCTTCCCTATTGGGGCCAGTTGCTTGCTGCCGCGCTCAACCGACCGCTTACATACCGCGTGGGCGGAGAAGTGGGTGCAGCACTGGGCGCTGCCCGACTGGGACGGCTTGCATTGGGTGGGCCCCATACGCAGGCCGACATCTGCGTGGCACCTCCTGTCGATCGGGTTGTCCAACCTGACGCCGCCCTGACCTCACTCCTGGCTGCCCGCCGCCGCACCTTCATGCGGCTGTACCGGGATCTCAAGAACATTTTTGTGGAGTATTCGTAAATGAGTCTGTTTTCGACGGTTGAGCCCGTACGCTTCGAAGGACCCGACAGCCAGAACGAGTTTGCATACCGCGTCTATGACAGGAATCGGGTAGTCCTGGGCAAACGGATGGACGAATGGCTCAGGGTGGCCGTGTGCTACTGGCATTCGTTCAACTGGCCCGGTCATGACATTTTCGGCGCCGGCACACTGCCGCGACCCTGGCTCGGAGCGTCCATTTCGCAGGAAATGGCGGACGTCAAGCTCACCGCCGCCTTTGATTTCTTCAAGCGGCTCGGCGTGCCGTACTTTACTTTCCATGATGTCGATGCGATGGCGACGGCTACCACCCTCAAAGAGCATGCCAACAATCTGAAGAAGATTGAGGACGGCATGGCAGCCAGGATGGCCGACACGGGCGTGAAGCTCCTGTGGGGCACGGCGAACCTGTTCAGTCATCCCCGATATGCGGGCGGTGCCTCGACCAGCCCGGACCCCGAGGTGTTTGCCTGGGCTGCGGCGCAGGTGCGCTGCTGCCTGGAGACCACACATCGGCTGGGTGGCGAAAACTATGTGCTGTGGGGCGGCCGCGAAGGGTACGACTCGCTGTTGAATACGGACCTCGGCCGGGAGCTGGAGCAATACGCGCGCTTCCTTTCGATGGTGGTGGAGCACAAACACAAGATCGGCTTCAAAGGCACGATTCTCATCGAGCCCAAGCCCTTCGAGCCCACCAAGCATCAATATGACCATGACGTTGCCGCCGTGTACGCCTTCCTGCAGCGTTACGGCCTGGCCAAGGAGGTCAAGGTCAACATCGAGGTCAATCACGCCACGCTCGCCGGGCTCGACTTCGAGCACGAGATCGCGGTGGCGCGTGCCTGCGGCATCTTCGGCTCCATTGACATCAATCGCGGCGACCCGCGCAATGGCTGGGACACGGATCAGTTTCCCAACAATGCACAGGAGCTGGTGCCCTCACTGGTGCAACTGGTGCAGGACAAGGGTTTTGCCACGGGTGGATTCAACTTCGATGCCAAGCTGCGACGTCAATCGGTCGAACCCGCCGACCTGTACCTGGCGCACATCGGCGGTATCGACACCATCTCGCGCGCGTTGCTGGCGGCGGCCGACATTGTCACCGAGGGTGCGCTGGAGAAGCTCAAGCAGAAACGCTACGAAGGGTGGGGCGGCTCGTTGGGCAAGCGCATCAACAGCGGTGAGCTGAGCCTGGCGGGCTTGGCGGACCTGGCCACGGACCAGGGTTTGAATCCGGTGCCGCGCTCGGGCCGCCAGGAATTGGCCGAAAGCATCATTGCCCGACACTGCAAATACTGAGTATGCGCGGGTTGGCTGGTTCCGTGCTGCTGCTGTTCATGTCGCAGGTGCACGGCCAGGGCGTGTTTGAAAGTCAGAGTGACGTTGGAAGCGTGGCGCCGCCCGGAACCGCCACATTCAACGCAGCAACAGACAAATATACGCTTACCGCTGCCGGTGCGAATACGTGGTACCACGTCGACGGCTTTCACTACCTATGGAAGAAGTCGTCAGGCGATCAGGCGCTTTCCGCGGAGATTGATTTCCCGCCTGTGACTTACAACCACAGTCCCGATCCGCACCGCAAGGGCATCCTCATGTTCCGACAGACGCTGGATGCCGGCGGCGCGTATGTGGGGGTGGCTCAGCACGGCTCGGGCCTCATGGCGTTGCAGTTTCGTCGGCAGCGAGGCGCCAATTCCGAGGACATCGAGCTCAACATCGAAGGGCCCAAAACGGCACAGATCGTGAAGCAGGGCGACACCTTCACAATGTATGTGTCCATGAAGGGTGAGCCACTGCATCCGGTAGGGGCTTCGGTTGAGCTGCACCTCGACGAGCCGTTCTACGTCGGACTCGGAGCCGTTTCTCACGATGTGAACACAACTGACACGGTTGAGTTCTCACATGTGAACCTGCAGCGCACAGCGCCGGTGCCGTCGACAGCGAAACAGGTGGAGTACAGCACACTGCAGAGCCTCTCCATCAATGATCAATTTCGCCGCGGGATGGTGCTCCGTCATGTGCCGGCACACACCGACTCGCCCAATTGGGCTCCAGACGGGAAAAGCATTTACGTTCACGAGGGTGGTCGTATCCAGCGTATTCCCTACGTCAATGCGCGCGCAGGCGGTCCGCCAGGAGTCATTGAGGTGGGCAAACTGGTCGGCTGCTCCGGCAATTTCGGAGTGTCACCGGATGGGAGGTGGCTCGCGGTGAGTTGTAGTGAAGCCGGCGGCGCACCGCACGAAGTCTTCCTGTTGCCCTCGATGGGCGGCGACATGCCGCGGAAGGTGACCAACACGACCGACTCCAGTTACTTCCACGCGTGGGCGCCTGACAGCCAGAGTCTTGCGTTCACCCGGGGCAAAGCCGGCAAAGCGGATATTTTCAGCATCGCGATAGACGGCGGCGCCGAGCGGCGGCTGACCAGCGACACACTCAGTGACGGGCCGGACTATTCCCCCGACGGCAAGTACATCTATTTCGATTCGTCCCGCTCCGGCACTACTCAGATCTGGCGAATGAAGCCGGATGGGACGGGAGCGGAGCAGGTCACGGATGATGAAGGAATCAACCATTCGCCGCACGTCTCGCCCGATGGGCAAACAGTCGCGTTCCTCAATCAGGCAGGTCCCGAGAGCAATGACATTGTTCCCACTACGCTTCGAGTGATCACCAGCGCGGATGGCCAAATTCGAAGCGTGGCCCACTTCCGAGGTAATCGTGACAGCTTCCAGATGTATGGATGGGGTGATCCCACCCACCTGGCGTTCGTGAGCTATCAGACGCTACCGAAGGAAGATCATGGCCGGGAGCGGCCGCCCATCACGGGCGTCTCCCACATCGCCGTGTACGCGGCCGATCCGGAAAAGAGTGAACGATTCTACGTCCACGATCTCGGGGCAGTGGCGGCTCCCGATCCGGAAACTCCGACCGGGCACCGGTATTACTTTGCACCGACGCAGTTCGTGCAGGTACTACCGCTGCCCGCCGGAACTGCCTCCATCAACCGATTGGACCACGTTGCTTTCACTACCACGGATGCGACTCAACTGCGAAAGTACCTCGCTTCGCAAAGGCACGCGGCTCCCGGGGCGGTGGTGCATGGCAAGGACGGGAGCCAGTGGTTTCGGGTGACCGATCCGGAAGGCAACCAGATCGAGTTTGTGCAGCCGCCGGCCGAGCTGCCGGACGTTGCGGCCAATCCGCTGTCCGGTCACATCATTCATGTTGGATTCATTGTGCACGATCGCGCACGGGAGAATGAGCTCTTTCAGAAGGTGCTCGGCTTCCGGCCGTACTGGTTTGGTGGGATGACAGACCAGACACCGACCTGGATATCACAGCAGGTGCCGGATGGCACCGATTGGCTGGAGTACATGATAGTCGGGACGCCGGCGGGCCGCGGCATGCCAACGACGCTGAGTGCCGCGACTCTCGGCGTGCTGAACCATTTCTCCCTGGGGGTCGTCAGCACCGCAGCGGCATACACACTCCTCTGGAACGGCAATCGACTGAATGAGCAGTCGAACACACCTCAGATCGGCCGCGATGCGAAGTGGCAGCTCAATCTGCTCGATCCGGATGGCACGCGGGCAGAGCTCATGGAATTCCATGCTATCGGCACACCCTGTTGTTCGCCCTTCACGGCGTCGGATCCGCACCAATGAAGTTATTGACTGTGTTGGGATTTCTGTGCGCCACGCCACTGTGGGCAGCCGACCTGCATCTGAACGAGCAGGAGTATTTCGCCGTCCAGGGCCTGAGCATCCTGGTCTATCACAACAAGATCCACCCGGTATTCCGCGATCAGAAGTTGGGTGGTGTGGAGATTATTCTCCACGGTGAGAGGATTGCCACCGACGGGGAAGTGCGCCTGCAAGCCACCCCGGAGCAATGGGATTCGGTGCCGACCTTCGTAGCGCGAAAGCACGGCGCAGTGCCGGACCAACTGGTTGTGGACTCGGGCTATCCGGATCTCAACTTGAGCTACCGCCTGGAAGTGACCGCCGAGGGCGAGGGCGTCCGTATCGCCGTACATCTCGACAAACCCCTGCCGGCGGCTTTGGCCGGCAAGGCGGGCTTCAATCTCGACTTTCTGCCGACGGCCTACTTTGGCAAGACCTACCTGTTGGATGGCACGTTCGGCGTCTTTCCGCGCCACGAGACCGGTCCGATGCAAAGAACGGCGGATGGCACGGCGGAACCGCTCCCGCTCGCGAGCGGCCGGCAGATTGTGCTCGCACCGGAAGATCCGCTGACGCGGGTCGAGATTCGATCCGACACCGGCCCACTCATGTTGTTCGATGCGCGCGATCGGGCACAGAACGGCTGGTTTGTGGTACGTGGATCGATTCCCGCCAACCACACGGACAATGCCCTGGTGTGGCACATTCGGCCGCATGTGGTCCCGGGGTGGATCCGGCCGCCGGTCGTTTCCTACGACCAGGTGGGTTATACGCCGGGTCGCTCCAAAGTTGCCGTCCTCGAGCTGGATCCACACTCGCAACCCGCCAAGTCGGCCCGTGTAATGAGACTCGATGCAACCGGGAACTACTCCAAGGTGTTCGAGGCCGACATCGAGCCTTGGGGCCCCTGGCTGAGATATCAGTATGCGACCTTCGACTTCTCATCGGTGCGCGAGCCGGGTCTCTATGTCATTGAGTACGCAGGCCACAACACGACGCCGTTCAGGATTGCCGCCGATGTATACAAACAGGGTGTGTGGCAACCCACGTTGGACACGTATTTGCCGGTGCAGATGGATCACATCAAAGTTCGCGAGAACTACCGGGTCTGGCACGGTGTTTCCCACATGGATGACGCGCGCCAGGCGCCCACGAGTTACACGCACTTTGACGGGTATTCGATGGGACCCAACTCTGATTCACCATTCCCGTCCGGCGCTCACGTCCCGGGCCTCAACGTTGGCGGCTGGTACGATGCCGGTGACTATGACATCCGCACTCAGACGCAAACGAGTGTCATCACCGACCTGGTCTTGCTGCGGGAGTTGTTTCACGCTGACTGGGACCAGACGTCTGTCGATGAGGATGCCCGGCTCGTCCAGATACACCGGCCCGATGGCATCCCGGATGTGGTGCAGCAGGTCAAACACGGGGTACTGCAGATCCTCGCCCAGTATTCGGCATTCGGACACGCCATACCCGGCATCATCGAGCCGACGCTCGAGGAATACACGCACCTGGGCGATGCCGCGTCCAAGACAGATGGCCGGATCTATGATCCTCATCTCGGACCGCTGGAGAACAACGGTCTCTTTTCGGGAGTGGCGGATGATCGTTGGGCTTTCACAACACACACGACCTCGTTGAATTACGGTGCGGCCGGTGCACTTGCCGCGGCCAGCCGCGTGCTCCGCGGTTACGATGACGCCCTCGCGCAGAATTGTCTCGACACTGCCGTTCGCGCCTGGAAGGAGGAACAGTCCCATCCTCCTGCCATATTCGAGTCATTCAACACGACAGGCGGTCCGTTGGAAGAGCAGGAGGTGCTTGCGACAGTGGAACTGCTCATCAGCACGCACGGGCAGGCGGCCTACAAATCGCGACTCGAGGCGCTGTTGCCAATCATCCAGGCGAAGAGCTCGCAGTCGCTGTGGATTGCCGCTCTGGCTATTCCGTATATGGATACGGGTTTCAAGCAGGCCCTGGGAAAAATGCTCGTGGCCGTCAAGGCGACATTCGACGCTGACATGGTCAAGAATCCGTTCGGCGTACCTATCAACATGGGGACCTGGGGAGGCTCGAGTGCCGCCGCGGGAGTCGCCGCGCGATTGTACGTCTTGCATCGAGCCTTTCCCGAGCTTGTGGGCAGGGAAGAAATCCTCCGCGGCTTCGACTACGTGCTCGGCCGTCATCCGGCCAACAACGTTTCCTATGTGTCCTCGGTGGGTACGACTTCCAAGCTCGTGGCGTATGGCAACAACCGCGCGGACTACACCTTTATTCCAGGTGGCATGATTCCGGGCGTGACCGTCATTCAACCCGACTTCCCGGAGCTGAAAGACTCGTGGCCGTTTCTATGGTACGAGAATGAGTACGTTGTCGATGCCGCGACATTGTTTATGCTGGCGGCCAATGCGGCAGAGGCAGTGTCCCGCTGATGTTGCTCGCTCAGTGTTGCAAGCCGCGGTCGATGACATCGAGCAGCTCATCGTCGCGGTCTTCACTCAGTTCCCAGAACATGATTCCGCCCAATCGGTGCTGCAGCACGTAACGGGCTTTGATTGCGAGCGACTGTGGATCGTCGTACGTAATGAATACGCGCGTCGTTGCGTTCCACAGATAAGGCGCCTGCGCCCGGTTGTCCCAGTACCGCACGAAGCCCTGTTTGCCGATGTATTTCTCGACGAGATCTTTATAACTGTGCTCCCCGTCGAACTGCTCGTAGGGTTGGTTCACTCCCGTGTTCCGGGCCGTCACACCCGCAAATCCGCGGCCATAGAAGGCAACGCCCAGAACGATCTTGTCCGGGGGGACACCGGCCGCCAGGTATTGCGCCACGGCTGAATCGGCATTCCGGTCCCGGGGCAGGGCATGCTCCGACCGGTACAACCCTCCATGATGCCCGGTCGTGGCGGTCAGGCTGTTGAAGAAGTCGTAGCTCATGAGGTTGATCCAGTCGAGGTCGTCCGGGACCTGGTGCAGGTCGATGTTCTCGACAAACTCGCGATCCGCCGCGGCAATAGTGAGCAGGTACCGTTTGCCGAACGCTTCGCGCAAAGAACGCAGCAGCAAGGTGAAGTTCTGCTTGTCCTGCGGCCGGTAGCGAATTCCCGCAATGCCGTTGCCCGGGTACTCCCAGTCGACGTCGAGACCATCCAGGTGAAAAGCGTCGAGTAACTTCATGGCGCTGTCCCTGAAGGCATGCCGAGAGTCTTCGGTCAGTGCCGCGTCCGAGAACCCCTCGGCTTGCCATCCTCCGACGGACAGCAGGACTTTCAGTTTGGGATTCTGCAGCTTCAGGCCGACGAGGCTGCGTATGGCGGCGTCCGAGTCGACGAACACGCGATGGTCCTTGTCGATGTGCGCGAAGGCGATATTCAAGTGAGTCAATTTTTGCGCGTGAATGGCCGGGGGCAGTTTCCAACTCGCCACGTAGGCCACCACGCGCTCGGCCGCACTGGCATCAACGAATGCAAATACAAGCAAGAAACCCAGCCACCGCATCACATACTCCAGCGAACCGCGGCACGTGTCACGGCATTAGGGTACTATACCCCCCTATAGTATCAATCCGTGCCGCAAGGCCGCATTTCCCGTTCCCAGGAGCCCCTCCCGGTGACTCACACGCTGAAAGGTAGAGGAAAGCTTTTGAATCGCGTCCGGCGCATCAAGGGCCAGGTGGAAGCGATTGAGCGGGCGCTCGAGGCCGAAGCCGTGTGCTCTGATGTCATGCAGCAGATCACGAGCTGTCGCGGGGCGGTGAACGGCTTGTTGGCCGAGGTGCTCGAAGAGCACATCACTTCACACTTTTCCGACACGGCGGCCAACAAAGAAGCCAGCGAGCAGTTGCTGGATGTCGTGCACAGCTATTTCAAATGAGTCGGGACATGCAAGGCGCCTCTCAATCCCACAACCACATTTTCCTCGGCGAAAAACACGAGGCGAATGAGCGTAAGACTTGGGCCGTCATTGTTCTGTGCGGCGTGATGATGCTCGTCGAGATTGTCGGTGGCGCGATCTTCAATTCGCTCGCGTTGATAGCGGACGGCCTGCACATGTCGACGCACGCCGGCGCAATGTTGATCGCCGCGCTGGCATACACCTATGCGCGTCGCCATGCCACAGACAACCGGTTCGTGTTTGGGACAGGGAAGCTCGGGGACCTGGCGGGGTTCACTAGTGCAATTGTGTTGGCAGTGATTGCGCTTTTTATTGCGTACGAGGCGATTGAGCGTTTCCTCGCGCCGGTGCCTATCTCGTTCAATGAGGCGATCCCGATCGCTGTCGTCGGGTTGCTCGTGAACATTGTCAGCGCGTGGCTGCTGAGCGGTGACCATCATGGGCACAGCCATGGTGGACATGGCCATGGTGGGCACAGACATGGCGCGCATAGCCACGGTGGGGGCGGGCACAGTCACGACGATGGGCATACCCACGATACGTCATATCGAGTAGCGTCAGCCGAAGCGCCCGTGCCATTCCGAACCGGCGCCAAGCCACACGCGGCGCATGCCCTCGACCGCACGCACGCGGACGGCCACCCCGGCGTCCCGGCCCAAGCCACCATCCGCGATAACAGCATCCGCTCCGCCTACATTCATGTGCTGGCAGACGCCTTTGTCTCCGTCCTGGCCATCACGGGTCTCATTCTGGCCAAGCTTTACGGCTGGCTGTGGATGGATCCCCTTGCCGGCATCATCGGTGCCGTTGTCATCGCCAACTGGTCCGTCACGTTGATCAGAGATACGGCCGGAGTCCTGCTGGACGTCTGTCCAGACGTGGTCACGCGGGACCGGGTACGGCGAACCATTGAAAACGACGGTGACAAGGTAGTGGATCTGCACGTGTGGCGGCTCGGGCCCGGCCACTTGGCCGCGGTCGTGGCCATCGCCACTTCCAAGCCACGCGATGCGACTTTCTACCGGGGACAGCTCGCTTCCTTCGCGTGTCTTTCTCACATCACTGTGGAAGTGACCAGGGCGGAAATACCGTGAGCACCACGCCGCGGCCCCGCTGTCTCCATTCCGGGATAGGGGCATCTATCCCTTTGGCCCCCAAAGCAATGGTCCCGGGCCGGTGAGCACCTCACTCCCCACCTCGGGGATCCCTCGTAAGAGCTCAATATTGCTGTGGCGATTGGCCTACAGGCCGCTATTATGTGCGGATCTATACTAGGCGTCGGGCATGGCCCGGGAGTTCCCCTTACGATGGACGAAGATCGGGTCAGCCACAGCACCACCGCCGATTCAGAATCGCTGATTCTGGTGGATGAGGCCGACCGCGAAGTCGGGCACCTGGACAAGGCCCGATGCCATCAGGGACGAGGTGTTCTGCATCGTGCCTTCTCGCTGTTGATTTTCAACGACGCCGGGGAGCTGCTGTTGCAGCAACGTTCGGCGGCGAAGCGGCTGTGGCCGCTGTACTGGTCCAACAGTTGTTGCAGCCATCCGCGGCGCGCCGAGTCAATGGAAGCGGCGACCCAGCGGCGGCTGTACGAAGAGCTGGGACTGCGGTGTCCGCTGGAATTTCTGTTCAAGTTTCAATATCAGGCGCAATTCGATGCCGCGGGTGCCGAGCAGGAGCTGTGCTCCGTGTTTGTCGGCCGCACATCCGACCCGGTCCGGATCGATCCTCATGAGATCCGTGCCTGGCGTTGGATCAGCCCCGAAAACCTGCAGGCCGAGCTGGCCGGCGGCGCGGCCGATCGATTCACGCCGTGGTTCGTCATGGAATGGGAGCGCATCCTGCGCGATCACCGTGGCGTACTGGAGCGCCTGAAGTGACAGGCTCGAGCCGTTGTGGCCCCGGCCATGCCGGCCGGAATCAATTAGGAGAGTCGAGTTGGCTGTTCCGCTATTTCAAGGGCTGAAGGTCGGGCAATACATTGCCGGCAAGAGACTGCGCGGCATCAAGCGCTACCCGTTGGTGTTGATGCTGGAGCCGCTGTTTCAATGCAACCTGGCCTGCGCCGGGTGCGGCAAAATTGACTATCCGAAGGAAACTCTGCAGAAGCGCGTGAGCGTCGAGGACGCGTTGCGCGCGGTCGACGAATGTGGCGCGCCGATGGTGTCCATTCCGGGTGGCGAGCCGCTGATCCACAAGGAGATGCCGCAAATCGTCGCCGGGATCGTGGCGCGCAAGAAGTTTGTGTACCTGTGCACGAACGCCATCCTGCTGCCGAAACACATCGACGACTACCAACCGTCCAAATACCTCACGTTCTCCATTCACCTGGATGGCAGCCGCGAGCGTCACGACGAGTCGGTTTGCCAGGAAGGCGTTTTCGACAAGGCCGTTGCGGCCATCAAGCTGGCTCGCAGCAAGGGCTTTCGCGTAACCATCAACTGCACGTTGTTCAGCGGCGAGAATCCGGACGAGGTGGCGGCGTTTTTTGACGAAGCCATGCAGCTCGGCATCGAGGGCATCATGGTCTCGCCCGGCTACAGCTATCATCACGCGCCGCGCCAGGATGTTTTCCTGGGCCGCAGCGCGAGCAAGCGGCTGTTCCGTGAAATTTTCAAACGCGGTGCCGCGGAAAGCTCGAAGAAAGGCTTCTCCAAGCCGCGCTGGTCTTTCAATCACTCCGGCCTGTTCCTCGATTTCCTGGCCGGTAACCAGGCCTATCAGTGCACGCCGTGGAGCACACCGACCTACAACCTATTCGGTTGGCAACGTCCGTGTTACCTGCTGACTGACGAAGGCTACGCGCCAACGTTCAAGTCTCTCATGGAGGATACGGACTGGGACAAGTACGGCGTGGGCCGTAACCCGGCGTGCGACAACTGCATGGCTCATTGCGGCTTCGAAGGTTCGGCGGTCGACGACATGTTCAGTCACCCGATCAAGGCCCTGAAGAACGCACTTCAGGGTGCTCGCACGAGCGGCCCGATGGCCCCCGATCTGCCGATCCTCTATAGCGACAGCGATCATGGCCCGCGTGGCGGGACTGTGGCGACTGTCGCAGTCACTGACATCAAGCGCACCAACCGTACGCCTGACGCCGAAAGCGGCGGCCACCCCTCAAGGCCGCAATGAACGCAGCCGCTGACGGGACCCGGCAAGCCACACAGGAGACATCCGACCGACGCGAAGGGTTTCGTGCGCAGTTGGAGTCGTGGCAGGCACGCATGGAGTCCGCTCTGGCTGCCCGGCTTCCGGGCCCTGAGGTTGTACCGTCACGGCTGCATGAAGCCATGCGTTACAGCGTACTTGGCGGTGGGAAACGCATCCGTCCTGCACTATTGTTCGCGGCCGCTCGCGCAATTGGAAAGAGCGAAGAGGAAGTGGAGGGCGCAGCGTGCGCCATTGAGCTGATACACGTGTATTCGCTCGTCCACGACGATCTGCCGGCGATGGACGATGACGACCTTCGTCGCGGTCGACCCACCGTACACAAAGCCTACGATGAGGCGACGGGTGTACTGGTCGGCGATGCCCTCCAGACGTTGGCGTTTCAGGTACTGACCCGCGACCCGGCGCTGCCGGCGTCTCCGGCTACACGGCTGCGGCTCGTTGAGTTGCTGGCCGAAGCCAGCGGCTCCTTTGGGATGGCCGGCGGTCAGGCAATCGACCTGGCGGCCCAAGGTCAGCGCCTGAATCTGGCGCAGCTCGAGGAAATGCACTCCCGCAAGACCGGCGCTTTGATCCGTGTCAGCGTGATGATGGCCGCAGCGTGCGCATCTTCGTTGGACTCCCGCGTGCAGGATGCACTTGCGGGCTTTGCTGCTCCCATCGGCCTCGCATTCCAGATCCAGGATGACTTGTTGGACGTGCTGGGCGATGTCACGACGCTTGGCAAGGCGACCGGTGCCGACAGCGAACGAGCGAAGCCCACTTACCCCGCAATCATCGGGATCGAGGCATCGCAGGAGTGGGCCCGCCGGCTGCACGCCCAGGCGCTGGATTCGCTGGCCCCGCTGGGATCGCGGGCCGACCTGCTGCGCGCCCTGGCCGACTGGCTCCTGGCACGGCACTATTGAGGCGGCGGCGACTCTAAGTATCTGGACCTTAACCGATTAATTGCATGGTAAAGTCCCGGGTTTGGTCCCGGGCCTGAGGACGGCCGGCCCGGGCGGCCGCATGTCGGAGGTCTCGTTCGAACGATGTCGCTAGACGCTGCACAGATGGAATCCAGCATGTCCGATGAGGCTTACCAGGACTACATCCTGCCGGGAGTCTCACGTACCTTTGCGTTGACGATTCCCGAGCTGCCCCAAGCCCTGCGCACGTCCGTTACCAACGCCTATCTGTTGTGTCGGATCGCCGATACCATTGAGGACGAGCCGGCCCTCTCTCCAACGGCCAGTCTGCATTTCCTGCAGCGTTTTGTCGGCGTACTGTATGGAACAGAGCCTGCCGCCGCGCTGGCACAGGACCTGGTTCCGCAACTCTCCAAGGAGACGTTACCGGCGGAGCACGACCTGGTGGCCAACGTGGAGCGTGTGGTGCGGGTGACCAACCGCCTCGACGCCCAGCAGCGGCTCGCGATCCAACGTTGTGTGGAAGTGATGGCCGGTGGCATGCACCAGTTCCAACAGACCGCGAGCCTGCGGGGCGTCCCGCGGCTGACGGATCTCGATGACTACTGTTACTACGTCGCGGGCGTCGTGGGCCAGATGCTCACGGAGCTGTTCTGCGGTTACTCGCCCGCAATCGGCCGGCATCGCGACGAACTTCACGGGCTCGCGGTCTCGTTCGCCCAGGGACTGCAGATGACCAACATCCTGAAGGATGTGTGGGAAGACCGGGCGCGCGGCGCCTGCTGGCTGCCGCAGGAAGTATTCAGCCCGCACGGCATCGACCTGGGTACCCTGCGCAAGGGCGACAAAGGGTTCGATGCTGCGATGCGCGAGCTGGTTGGAATCGCGCACGAGCACCTGCGCAATGCGCTGTCATACACGTTACTGATTCCCGGGAAGGAGGCCGGCCTGCGCCGCTTCTGCCTGTGGGCCATCGGACTGGCCGTGCTGACCCTGCGCAAGATTGCCGAAACCCCAGGTTTCACCTCCGGCAAACAGGTCAAGGTGCCGCGCTCCGCCGTCGCCGTAACCCGCATAACGACCAACATATCCGTGCGTAACAACTGGATGCTCAAACGCCTGTTCGACATTGCCGCCCGAGGGGTGCCCCTCGCGCCGCCGGGGAGTGTGCGCCGCCCGTCCCGACCCGCACTGTTGCAGAATGGAGCCGCGATCCATTCCGAATACCCACTGGGCGCCGAAAGGCCCGTACAAATTGACCGGGGAGCCCGCCGCTCCGAAGGGAGATCCGCGCTTTGAGTCGCAATATCCGCGCTATCGAGACAGCCGCCAACAAACGCAACAACCGCCAGGAACTGCTGTCGCAAAGGCTCGAGCGCCACGAGCAACTGTCGCTCGGCCGCGGTATCGATTCCGCCCGCGAAGAGCTGCTCAACCGGCAGACTGCAGCCGGCTATTGGCTGTTTGAGCTGGAGGCCGATTGCACGATCCCCGCGGAATACATCATGATGATGCATTACCTCGATGAGATCGACGCGGCTCTCGAGGCGAAAATCGCCGTGTACCTGCGCGCGCACCAGGCCGATCACGGCGGCTGGCCGTTGTACTACGGCGGTGAGCTCAACCTGAGTTGTACGGTCAAGGCGTATTACGCACTCAAGCTCGCGGGCGACAGCCCGGACGCGCCGCACATGGTCCGGGCGCGAAAGGCAATTCTCGAGCGGGGAGGCGCCGCCCATGCCAACGTTTTCACGCGAATCGCGCTCGCGCTGTTTGAGCAGGTTCCCTGGCGCGCGGTCCCGTACATTCCCGTCGAGATCATGTTGCTGCCGCGCTGGTTCCCGTTTCACCTGGACAAGGTGTCGTACTGGTCGCGTACGGTCATGGTGCCGCTCTTCATTCTCTGCACCTACAAGCCGAAGGCGAAAAATCCGCGCCAGGTCGGCATCGCGGAGTTGTTCGCGGTCGCACCGGATCGCGAGCACGATTATTTCCACTCCGGCGGGCCGGAGAGCACCGGTACCCGGCAGCGTTTGCTGAGGTCCGCTTTCCTGGTCGTCGATCGCGTTTTCCGGATCACCGACTTCCTGATTCCGCGAGCCATGCGGGCCGCGGCGACCAAGCGGGCTGAGAACTGGTTCCTGGAGCGTTTGAACGGTGAGGACGGGCTCGGCGCCATCTTTCCGGCCATGGTCAATGCCCTGGAGGCCATGGTGTTGCTGGGCTATCCGGCGGATGATCCGCGCCGGGTGACGGCCAAGCGCGCGATCGACAAGCTGTTGGTCGTTGATGCAACTTCCGCTTACTGCCAGCCGTGTGTATCGCCTGTCTGGGACACGGCGCTGGCGGCTCTGGCCGTGGAAGAATCGGGCGGCCCCGCGGCCGCGGTCGGTGCGGAAGCCGCGCTCGACTGGCTGATGAGCAAGCAATTGTTGGATGCACCTGGCGACTGGCAGGTGAACCGTCCCAACCTGAAGAGCGGCGGCTGGCCGTTCCAGTTTGCGAACGGCCACTATCCGGACCTCGATGATACGGCGGCCATTGTCTGGGCCATGCAGCGCGCGAATGAGAGCGGCAAGTACACCGAGAGCATGCATCGCGCGTTGGATTGGCTGAGCGGCATGCAAAGCTCGGACGGTGGTTTCGCCGCCTTCGATGTCGACAACACTCACTACAACCTCAATCAGATTCCATTCGCCGACCACGGCGCCCTGTTGGATCCTCCAACGGCCGATGTCACGGCGCGCGTTGTTGCGGCAATGGCGATTGTCGGACGGCCCCAGGATGCGGCCGCTCTGCAGCGAGCCATCGCATTCCTGCGGCACGATCAGACAGCGGAAGGCTCCTGGTTCGGCCGTTGGGGCACCAATCACATATACGGTACCTGGTCCGTGCTCGCCGGCCTCGGACAGGCCGGTATCGGCCCGGATGATGAGGCGGTTCGGCGCGCGGTCGACTGGCTCAACTCGCGCCAGAATAGCGATGGCGGCTGGGGAGAGAGCAACGACTCCTATGCCGGCAAGACACACCTGGGCGAGCGAACTGCAAGCACACCTCACCAGACAGCCTGGGCCCTGCTGGGCTTGATGGCTGCCGGGCAGGCAGGCTCGGTTGCTGCTCGCGGTGGCGTCGAGTACCTGCTGCGCACTCAGAGGGCCGATGGTCTTTGGTCGGATCCGCACTTCACGGCGCCGGGATTCCCCCGGGTGTTCTATCTGAAGTACCACGGCTATTGCGCGTATTTCCCGCTCTGGGCGCTCTCGGCATATCGCAACCAGGTGCGGCCTGGAGCCGCTCATTGGCACTGAACACAGTCGGGATCGTGTGTGCGCTCGCTTCGGAAGCGCGGCACCTGGGTCCGACAGTCCGTTTAGCTGAGCCGGTGGGATCGTTGCCGGATGGCACGCTGGTGGCCACGACGGGCATGGGCCGCTCGGCCGCCGCAGCCGGGGCGCGAGCCCTGATCACCGCCGGAGCCGGCGCTCTTGCAAGCTGGGGGATGGCTGGAGGACTCGATCCATCACTGGCAGCGGGCGCAATCCTGCTGCCTACGGAAGTCGTCGGCATCGATGGAAGCGCTCACCCATGCGAAGCCGGCTGGCGCAGCCGGCTGAGCAGCACCATCACGGCACAAACGGGCAGGCTACTGACGTCCGCGAAGGCCGTTGGATCGGTCGAGGACAAGGCGGCGTTGTTTCGAAGCACACGTGCCGTCGCCGTCGATATGGAGAGTGCCGCGATCGCCGAAGTCGCTGAAGAACACGGGTTACCGTTCATTGCAGTCCGCGTGGTCGTTGACAGCGCGGCGGACGTGTTGCCCCGTGCCGTCACTGCCGCAGCAGACAATGAAGGCCATCTGCACATCTGGCGTCTCATTGGGGCATTGGCTCTCGCGCCCAACGAATTGGCGCCGCTGATCCAGCTTGCACGGCGCTATCGGGCCGCCAATCGTTCACTCGCTGCGATCGCCCGGAAGGGCTCGCTGGCACTGTCCGCTTTTCCGAGCCCGGCATGAAGGCATTGGTGACGGGGGCCACCGGATTTGTCGGTGCGGCTGTTGCGCGCGCGCTCATTCAGGAAGGTTGGGAAGTCCGCGCGTTGGCGCGCAAAGGCTCGGACCGTCGCAACATCCAACACCTTGCTCTCGCCGTCGCTGAAGGCGACCTGGCAGACAGGGCGTCGTTGGATCGTGCGCTGACAGGCTGCGACGCACTGTTCCATGTCGCGGCGGACTACCGGTTGGGCGCGTTCGATCCCAAACAGCTCTATCAAACCAACGTTGAAGGTACCCGCAGCATCCTCGAGGCATCACGACAGGCAGGCGTCCGCCGGGTTGTGTACACCAGCAGCGTGGCAACCATGGGCATTCCCAAGGATGGCACGCCCGGCAACGAAGACACGGCTGTCGGGGTTGCCGACATGATCGGGCACTACAAGCGCTCGAAATTTCTCGCTGAGCAGGTTGCGCGCGAAGCAGCATTGGCCGGGCTGTCGGTCGTCATCGTCAATCCGTCGACTCCCATCGGGCCCGGGGACATCAAGCCAACACCCACGGGGCAACTGGTCCTGGACGCTGCCGCCGGCCGGATGCCGGCCTATGTCGATACGGGCTTGAACGTGGTGCATGTCGATGATGTCGCCGCCGGACATCTGCTGGCGTTTCACCGCGGGCGCGTGGGCGAGCGTTACATTCTCGGCGGACAGGATTTGAGTCTGCGCGATATTCTGGTGGCGATCGCCGGAATCGTCGGCAGGAAGCCGCCCTCGATCCGTCTACCAACAGGCGTGGTGTTGCCCATTGCGTATGTCGCCGAGGCGTTTGCCCGCGCGACGGGTCGGCCCGGACGGATCACCGTCGAGGGGGTCAGAATGTCCCGCAAGCGGATGTTCTTCTCGAGCGACAAGGCGCGGCGCGAGCTCGGGTACACCTGGCGCCCCCCAATTGAAGCATTGCGTGATGCCATCGCCTGGCTGCGGCAGCAGGGCTTGCTGTCCCACTGAACAGCGGCGCAAATCCGCCTTTTGGGAGAGGCATTTCCTTTGGAGGGCCCTCAAATCGGGCGTAAAATGACACAATGACGCCTGAATCAACCCTTTCGTCCGCGCCTTCCGCAGCGGCCCAGCGCCCTTGGGATGCGCGGCTGGCGCGCCGGTTGGTTACGCCCCTGAGAGACACCCGGACAACGCCAAACCACCTGACAACGCTGCGCCTCGCGGTGGGCCTGGCGGCCGCATCAGCCTTTTTACCGGGCACGTACGGTTGGACGAACATCGGTGCGTTGCTGATGGTCCTGTCAAACTTCCTGGACCACACGGACGGCGAGCTGGCGCGAATCAGCGGGAAGACCAGCCGCATCGGTCACATCTACGATCTGGCGAGCGACGCGCTGGTCACCGTGCTGCTGTTCTTCGCCATCGGGATCGGAGTAGGGACGCACGTGGGATCCTTGCTGCAACTGCCACCAGCCTGGCTGGGTTTGATTGCCGGCAGTGCCGTCGCCCTGATTTTCTATCTGCGGATGCGGATCGAGTCGCTGTTGGGCAAGGCCGGGACCCAACAGGGGTCCCTCGGTGGCTTTGAGACCGAGGACATCCTGTACCTGATGCCGCTCGTCACGCTGTGCAACGGCCTCACCAACTTTCTCATTGCGGCGGCCATCGGCGCGCCCTTGTTTGCCTTCTGGGTACTCTTCGATTACTGGCGCGTCGTGCGCCGTCTGCCGCCGCCCGCAGGGCAGCAGACTTCGGAGGTGGCCTGAACCGCGTGTCGAGCCTGGACGCCGAGCGACTGCGCCAGGAGTTTGTCCGCCAGGGTTCGTTCCTGTACCTGCCGGAGTTTCTCGAACCCGAGGTGACGGCTCAGCTCGTGGCCGCCATGAAGGCGGTCGAGCCTTCGGTCAACCGCAACTATCTGCCCGGCCACAAGCAGGGTGGCAGTGTCAGCCGCCACACCCTGGATCAACAGGCACAGTTCATAGCCCAGTTGTATCGATCGCCCGCGCTCGTGGCCTTGCTGGAGAGCATCGCGGGGGAGCGGCTGCAGTTGTCGCCCGCGGATGACCCGCATGCCTATGCCCTGTATTTCTATACGAAGCCCGGCGATCACATCGGGTGGCACTACGACACTTCGTACTACGCGGGCCGCCGCTACACGCTGCTGCTCGGAGTGCTGGATCAGTCCTCCTGCCGGCTGGACTACGAGTTGCATACCCGGGAAGCCGGCGCCACCGTCGTACCGGGATCGGTGCAGATCCCGCCGGGCGGGCTCGTGTTCTTTGACGGCGACAAGCTGCGCCACCGCATCACGCCGCTGGGCGAGAACGAAAAGCGGGTGTCCCTGACGTTTGAATATGTGACCGACCAGCGCATGAATCCGCTGTGGCGGCTCATCTCCAACTTCAAGGACGCGGTCGCGTATTTCGGGCTCCGACAGGTATTCCAGCGCAGCAAGGGACCCGCGCCCCCATGACCCGGGCGGCTATCTGGCTGCTCTCGGCAGGGGTGTTGCTGTTTGCCGGAGTGCTCATCTCCCAGGGTCTCACGGCGGTGTTTGCCACGCTGGCCGTTGCGGGGTGGGGACTGTTTCTCGTCGCGCTGATCCATGTAGTTCCGCTCGTGCTGGATGCGGCCTCGATTCGTGTCATGTTTGACAAAGCCAAGGTCCGCAGCACGCTGTGGGATGCGATTCTTGCGCGTTGGGTCGGCGAGTCCGCCAACAGCTTCCTGCCCGCGGGCCCCATTGGCGGCCCTGTTGTCATGTCCCGCTATTTTGCGCAGCGTGGGATGTCGATGCGCGAGGCGGCGGCGGGAGTGACCGTGAGCACTACTTTGCAGGCGCTGGCTCAGATGGTCTTTGCGCTGATGGGCGTGGCAATGCTCGGCGCACACGCCGCCAGCTCCGAGCACGCGCTTCTCACTCCGCTGCTCGTCGCAGGTGGCGTGCTCACGTTCTGCCTCACAGGCTTCTATCTGGCCCAGCGCAATGGCTTGTTCGGCAAGCTGGCGCGCCTGCTCCAGCGCTTCCGGGGCCGGCGCGACTGGTCGAAGCTGACCAGCCAGGCCGACGCCATCGATCACGCGGTGCAGGATGCTTACGGCCGCCGGGGACGGGCGGCAGCCAGCTTTTTTCTCAGCTTCGCGGGATGGGTGATCGGCATCGCCGAGGTCTATGTGATCCTGCAGTTGCTGCGCTTTCCCGTGAGCTGGAGCGATTCGTTGCTGTTGGAAAGCCTGGGGCAGGCCATCCGGGCCGCCGGGTTTGCCATCCCCGGATCCCTGGGGATCCAGGAGGGCGGCTACCTGCTGCTGGCGCCGCTCGTCGGCATGCGGCCGGAGACGGCGCTCGCGCTTTCCCTGGCAAAGCGGGCCCGCGAGGTGATCCTCGGGGGGCCGGGTCTGTTATACCTGCACTTTTCGGAGCGGGGCTGGCGCCGCCGCTCCGTAGCTTGAGAGGCATTTTGATGCGCGCGATTATATTGGCCGCCGGGCGCGGCATGCGTTTACAACAGGCAGAGGACCAACATACGCCCAAGTGCCTTCTGTCTTTCGACGGAGTGAGCCTCCTCGAACGGCATCTGCGCATTCTGCGCAAGGCGGGCGTCGACGAAGTGGTGCTGGCGCTGGGATTTCGGCACGACCTGGTGGAGGCTGAGCTCGACCGCCTGGCATGGCAGCCCCGGCCGCAAATCGTGCTGAACCCCGGGTACGAGCTGGGCAGCGTGCTGACCGTTCATACCGTTGGCGAAGCGCTCACGCGCGGCGGCGATGTGTTGTTGATGGACGCCGATGTGCTGTATCACGAAGGCATCATGAGCGCACTCGTCGCCGGCCCCAAGCCGGTGAACCGGATTCTCATCGACCGCAATTTCGAGCCCGGTGAGGAACCCGTGAAGGTATGTGTCAGTGACGGCGTCCCGGTCGAGTTTCGCAAGAAGCTCGCCCCCGACCTGAAATACGACACCATCGGCGAGTCCGTGGGTTTCTTCAGGTTCGATTCCGCCGGCGCACGCCGCCTCGCCACGCTAGTAGCCGGGTACGTCAACAGCGGCCGTTCCAACCTGCCTCATGAGGAGGCCATTCGCGACATGCTGTTGGAACGCAGCCAGATCATCGAAGTGACCGATGTCAGTGGGCTCGCGTGGATTGAGATCGATTTTCCCAATGATATAACCCGGGCCGCACGTGATGTGTTGCCCAGAGTTGCACCGCTGTAAGGACCGCGACCATGAATGCACAAATGGAAACCCGCCCGGCCGCCCATGCGGGCGCCACCCCGTCACGCAGCGCCCGCCTGCGCCAGATGCTCCTGAGCGAGCAGCTCGAATTCATCATGGAGGCGCACAACGGCATCTCCGCGCGCATTGTGCGTGAAGCCGGCTTCAAGGGTATCTGGGGCTCGGGCCTCACGATCTCCGCCCAGTTCGGGGTGCGTGACAACAATGAGGCGAGCTGGACGCAGGTCGTGGACATGCTGGAGTTCATGGCCGATGCCAGCGACCTGCCGATCCTGCTGGACGGTGACACCGGCTATGGCAATTTCAACAATATGCGGCGCCTGGTCCGCAAGCTCGAGCAGCGTGGCATTGCCGGTGTGTGCATCGAGGACAAGCAGTTTCCGAAAACCAACAGCTTTCTGAACGGCGAACGCCAGCCACTGGCGGACTCGGCCGAGTTTGCCGGGAAGATTGCCGCGGGCAAGGACACTCAACAGGACCCGAACTTTTCAATCGTGGCCCGCGTGGAGGCGTTGATAGCGGGTTGGGGCATGGACGAAGCCTTGCGCCGCGCCGAAGCGTACCGGCGGGCCGGCGCGGATGCCATTCTCATCCATAGCAAGCTGTCGAAGCCGGATGAGATCGTGACGTTCGCACGCGAATGGGCGGGGCGCGCGCCGCTGGTCATCGTGCCGACGAAGTACTACAGCACGCCCACGGACGTGTTCCGCAAAGCCGGTATCAGCCTCGTCATCTGGGCCAACCATCTGATGCGCGCGGCCACCGCGGCCATGCAGAGTGTCGCCAGGGAAATCCACAACAGCGAGACCCTGGTCAATGTCGAAGATCAGGTGGCTTCGGTCAATGAGATCTTCCGATTGCAGAACGCCGATGAATATGAGGCCGCCGAGCGCCTGTACCTGGCCGCCGAGGCCTCGCGCAGCGCCGTGGTCCTGGCTGCCAGCCGGGGTCGTGGCCTGGAGTCCATGACGGCGGACAGGCCCAAAGTGATGTTGCCGATCGCCGGCAAGCCCTTGCTGCGGTGGTTGGTGGATGGCTTCAAGAAGGAGCACATCAATGACATCACCGTGGTGGGCGGCTATCGCGTGGATGCCATCGACACCTCCGGCATCAAGCTGGTTGTCAACGAGCGCTACGCCGAGACCAGCGAGCTGGCCTCGCTCGCCTGTGCGCTGGACGCTCTCGAGTCGGACACCGTGATTGCGTACGGCGACCTGATTTTCCGCAGCTATGTGTTGCGCGGCCTGGCGGAAAGCAAGGCCGATTTCTCGGTGGTCGTCGATTCCTCACCCAGCGCGTCCAGCAATCTGACGGTGCGCGATTTTGCATACTGTTCGCGTCAGGATGACCGGGGACTGTTCGGAACCCCCGTGTTGTTGAAGCGCGTGACCAGTGGCAAACAGCCGGCCACGAACGCGCAGGAGCCGGTCAGCGGCCGTTGGATCGGGATGCTGAAGGTGAGCCGGGCGGGTGTCAGCCGGCTCAAGGCGGTCATGGCGGGGCTGCGCGAGCGCCCCGATTTCGACCGCCTGGATATGCCCGCCTTGATGAATGCCCTCATTGCCGAAGGCGTCAACATCGAGGTGTTGTACGTCCACGGGCACTGGCGCGGCGTCAATGACCTGGAGGATTTCCGCCAGGCCGTCGACTTCGCGCACGCACAGACACCATTCGGGACCAGCGGCGAATGATCCAGGCGCGAGACTTCGTCGAGGCGGCCCGTGAGCGGGGTTTTGAGTGGTGGGCCGGCGTTCCCTGTTCCTTCCTCACACCGTTCATCAACTACGTGCTGCAGGATCCTTCATTGCGGTATGTGTCGATGGCCAACGAGGGCGACGCTGTTGCGCTGATCGCCGGCACCACGCTCGGCGGCCGGCGTGGTGTGTCCATGATGCAGAATTCGGGGTTGGGCAATGCCGTCAGCCCCTTGACCTCACTGACATGGACCTTCCGTCTTCCACAACTGCTGATTGTGACCTGGCGCGCGCAGCCGGGCGTCCACGATGAACCGCAGCACGCGCTCATGGGCCCGATTACGCCCAAAATGTTGGAGACGATGGAAATTCCCTGGGAGCTGTTTCCCTCCGCGACCGCGGACATCGGGCCTGCGTTGGATCGAGCTACCGCGCACATGGATGCCACCGGTCGGCCGTATGCGTTGGTGATGCAGAAGGGTACGGTTGCCGCACATGCATTGAAGCCCGGCGCAGGGTTTTCCGGCCACTCGCGCCGGTCGCCAGCGACCTTGTTGGCACCGACCCTCCCAACCGACCGGCGCGCCACACGTCGCGACGCCCTACAGGAAGTCATCGCCCGGACGCCTGTAAATTCCACTGCAGTGCTGGCAACGACCGGCTTCTGTGGCCGCGAGCTCTACGCGGTCGAGGACAGACCCAACCAGTTGTACATGGTGGGATCCATGGGATGCGTCACCCCCATGGCGCTCGGGCTGGCGTTGGCTCGACCTGACTTGCGAGTCGTAGCGTTGGACGGGGACGGCGCGGCGCTCATGCGCATGGGCGTCTTTGCAACCTTGGGAGCCTATGGCCCTCCAAACCTCCAGCACCTGCTGCTCGACAATGGGGTCCACGATTCCACCGGCGGCCAGGCGACCGTTTCCGCCGGTGTGTCATTTGCCGAGATTGCGGCGGCCTGTGGGTACGCTTCATCCCTGGAAACTGACGAGGTGTCCCGTATTGGCGCATGGTTGAGCGAACCGCCATTGCAGGGCCCGCGGTTCGCACGCTTGCTGACTCGCCCCGGTTCCCCCGACGGACTCCCCCGGCCTTCAGTAACGCCTATCGACGTCAGGACACGTCTGATGCAACACTTCGGCTCTTCTGTCGGAGTCACTTGATGCTTTTGCTCAATCCCGGACCGGTCACCCTCACGGAGCGTGTCCGCCGCAGCCTGCTACAGCCCGATCTGTGTCACCGCGAAAGCGAATTCTTTGCCTTGCAGGACGAAATACGCGAGCGGCTGCTGGCCACCTACCATCTGGATCCCCAGGTCTGGACGGCGGTGCTCATGACGGGATCCGGTACCGCTGCCGTCGAAAGCATGATGGCCGCCCTGGTGCCTGCAAACGGCCGGCTGCTGAACTTCGAGAACGGAGTGTATGGCGAGCGGATTGCGCAGATGTGCGCCCAGTATGGGATTGCCCATGAGCGGGCGATCGGGTCGTGGATGGAACCGATCACGCTGCCGGCGGCGCCAGCGGGATTCACTCACGCCGCGATCGTGCACCATGAGACCACGACTGGCCGTCTGAATGACTTGAAGCCGGTGATAAAGCTATGTCACGAGCGAGGTATGGGGCTGCTCGTTGATGGTGTCAGCAGCTTCGGCGCCGAGAACATCGACTTCGGCGCCGAGTGTTTGCACGCTGTGGCAGCGACGGCCAACAAATGCCTGCATGGAGTTCCGGGCGCATCCTTTGTCATCGCGCGGCGCACGGCTCTGGCAAAGGCCGCGAGCCGCACGTACTACCTGGATCTCGGCCGCCTGGCTCGGCTGCAGGAGCAGCGAAATACTCCGTTCACGCCTGCGGTGCATGCTTACTATGCGTTGGTGGAAGCGTTGCGGGAGTTCGCCGACGAAGGCGGGCGCGCGGCTCGCTACCAGCGGTATGCAGCCTTGGCTGAGCAGGTCCGTGCGGGTCTGGCCGATCTGGGTATCCATCCGGTGATTGCGCCGGAACAGTCATCGGTGGTGTTGCGTTCGTATCATTTGCCGCCGCAGACGCCGTACTCGCAACTGCACGACGCTCTGAAGGCGCAGGGATTCGTGATTTATGCGGGGCAGGGGGATTTGTCCAAGATGTTGTTCCGGATTTCCACCATGGGTGCCGTGACCTGCGCCGATATGAACCGGCTGTTGAAGTGCTTCGCGCAGCGCGGCTGACACTCATCTGCGGCTGGGCTGCCGCTTGCTTTTTCGCAGTGCCATCCTGGGCGGATTCCTCGGACGGCCCTACGGACGTGCCCACGCCTGATGCGAGCGGAGTGCGTCCTGACGCGCCGAGCCCCGATTTCTCGCAGCGTCACTGGTACAACGCGTTGCCGTTCATACCTGTCCCGGAGATCGGTCAGGATCCGAACAGCGGTACCACGCTCGGCGTGCTGCCGGTCTGGCTGATCACCGATGATGAGCATCGCATCAAGCGGATCATTGCTCCGGACATCCTCTATAACCCCAACTTCGGTGCCGGTTTTCACGGCCGCATCTACGACTATCCGTCGGAAGACAAGCAGTGGTCGCTCATTGCGGGACTCAAACAGCGGGTGGAGCGCGAGGTCGACGCCGAATACACGCTGGGCCGCCTGCGCGAGCACCGCTGGTCGTTTACCGGAAATGTTGTCTACGAGCGGGACGGCGCCGCGCGGTTCTTCGGTATCGGCAACGGCACCGCGCAGCGCGACGAGACCAACTACACCAGCCAGCAGGAAGTCCTGCAGGCGCAGTTGGGATACAACTTCAGCAGGGCCTGGCAGTTGTTGTACACGGCGCGCTGGCGCTCCGTGGACGTAATGCCGGGCACACTCGACAAGATCGCTTCCATCGAGGCGCGCTTTCCCGGCGTCCGCGGCTTCGGAACCAACTACGAGCAGCTCAACAGGCTGTCCATCATCTATGACACGCGCGACAGCTTCACGGCACCCCGCTCCGGAATGAAGTGGGTTGCCTACGGTGGTGTTGCCAGCCGTAGCGGCATCTTCAACGACTCGTTGTACAGCGAAGCCGGCATCGACGGCCGTACTTTCTGGCCCATCAACGCTGAAACGGTCCTGGCGAGCCATGTTTCGCTGCGCTATCTGCCCAGCACGCATCGTCTGCCTTTCTGGGCCCTCAGCAGCCTGGGAGGTGGGCAAACGCAGATCGGTGGCGAGCAGCCGCTGCGAGGCTTCGGCGACGGGCGGTTCTATGACCGCAATGCGTTCTCGGCGAGCGTGGAGCTGCGGCGGGTTGCGTTCAGTTTCGACGCGATTTCGCACGTGGAGATCGAAGTCGCCCCGTTTGTGGATGTCGGCAATGTCTTCCACGAAGGCGCGCAGTTCCCCATCAAGGGACTGCATAAGGTGGGCGGCGTTGGGTTTCGCGGCATTGCCCGGCCATCCGTGGTGGGGTATGTGGATGTCGGGTACGGCAGCGACGGAGCGGCGGTTTTCACAGGTATCAACTATCCCTTCTAGTTCGCGGCGCCGGCCCCATATAGTGGCGATATGCAAGCGCTGCGCGAGTTCATAGACGCCCATCCCAAACTGTTCGTGCTGACCGGGGCCGGGTGTAGCACCGGCTCCGGAATTCCTGACTATCGCGACGAGACGGGCGCCTGGAAGCGGGCACAGCCCGTTATGTTCCAGGCGTTCATGTCGGACATCCACGCCCGCCGCCGTTATTGGGCGCGCAGTCTGGTTGGCTGGCGCCGCTTCGGACATGCATTGCCGAATGATGCACATCGTGCTTTGGCCCGTCTCGGGCAAATGGGTCGTACCGAAGCATTGGTCACCCAGAACGTGGATGGTCTGCACCAGTCCGCCGGAAGCACCAACGTGATTGATTTGCACGGCCGTTTGGACACCGTGCGGTGCATGAGCTGCGAGCGGCGCATGCATCGCGCTGACTTCCAGGACTGGCTGTTGGAGCTCAACCCGTCCTGGGAGAAGTTGGATGCCCGAGTTGCTCCGGACGGCGATGCCGATCTGGATGGGCTGGATTTTTCGACTTTTGAGATTCCTGCCTGCGCGAGCTGCCGCGGTCTCCTGAAGCCGGATGTTGTGTTCTTCGGCGAGAGCGTCCCCCGGGAGCGGGTGGCCGCGGCCATGGAGGCAGTCGAGCGTGCCGACGCCGTGCTCGTGGTCGGATCCTCCCTGATGGTCTACTCGGGATACCGGTTTGCCCATGCCGCCGCCAAGGCAGGCAAGCCGATCGCGGCGGTCAACCTGGGGCGCACCCGGGCGGATGATCTCCTCGCCCTGAAGGTGAATCAGGCCTGTGTCCCGGCTTTGGCATTTCTCTTGGACGGCATCGCTGGCGGAACGGCATCATAGGGACATGGAAGACGTCACCGAGGCCCCACCGCTGCCCCTGGATGCGGCGGGTGCCAAGAAGCCCATAGGACTGATCCTGGCG
Source organism: Pseudomonadota bacterium (assembly GCA_018241505.1). Taxonomy (GTDB): domain Bacteria; phylum Pseudomonadota; class Gammaproteobacteria; order Steroidobacterales; family Steroidobacteraceae; genus 13-2-20CM-66-19. The sequence continues at coordinate 317,189 of JAFEDS010000005.1, forward strand.
CTGCTGCTGACCCTGGCGGCCGCCGGGTGGCTGGCTTTCTATGCTCAATCGCTCGTCGACGAGAGAGCCCACCTGCGGGTGGAAGTCGCTGCCCAGGAACGCAAGATTCTCGACCTGCGCGAGCAGCTCACCCGTGCCGAAGTGGCGGTCCAGGAAAAGGATGCCGCCCTCGCCACCCGCGAAGTGGCACTGGCCGATGCCACCCAGCCGGAGCTGCCCGTGCGGGTGTCGTTCAGACCGGCCTGGATGGGGCAGGGCATGGTTGCCACCTTCCTCAACACGGGCAGCCAGCAACTCACTCTGATGGTCGAATTCCGCGACTCGAACCTGAAGACCTCGCGCGACTTCGCCCTCGTGGTGGAGGCAGGCGCCGCCGCTGAAGTGGGTCATCCGCAGGGGTGGCTGGTGAGCTCCGGCCAGAGCGTGCGGGTCGCCGCCAGCGGCTTCAGAAGTGTGACTGCCTTCGCTCCCTGACATAAAATACCCCCACACATCACTCGTCGAAGGGGGATCGCGATGAAAGCTACAACAATGCTCGCGGCGACCGGCTTGCTGTTGCTGTCGATGTCAGTGCAGGCGCAGAACGCGCAGCAGGAGAAAATGAAGACCTGCAATGCACAAGCCAAGGAGCAGACCCTGAGCGGCGCCGCCCGCAAGTCGTTCATGAAGACCTGCCTGTCGAATCAGCCCGCGGCCGACTCGAAGTTGAATTCGCAGCAGCAGAAAATGAAACAGTGCAATGCCGATGCGAAGACCCAGAAATTGACCGGAGCGGATCGCAAGAGCTTCATGAGCACCTGCCTGAAGGGTTGATCCCCCGGTGCGATAAACCGCTTTGTCGGCACAGATTGGGATGCATCCCCCGAGCGCCCGAGTGCGCCGCGGGGGTCGGATAGGCCCAATTTTTGCAGGATTGACAGGCTTGTGGCCTGTCCGGAGCATCGCGGCAATGGAGTTGGAAGACGCCCTGAATCTCGGTTTGCCCCCGCACCACGTGAGTCAGTGCTGCAAGGGCGAGCGCGCGGCATTCCGAGCTGAAATTCTCGGTTATCCGCAATGCACCGGTTTTGGCGCTACCGCGGACGAGGCCGTACGTGTTGCGCGCCACCTGTATACCCAGCTTCGGGACGGCCAGACGGCTGTTGCGGTCACTGAGATGGAGCATGACAACGCTGAAAGGCTGCGCGAGGCCATGCGTTTCGTGGTCACCCGCGCGCTTGTTTAATAGCGTGGCCCTGGCCGCGCGGAGCCGCGGTTCCTTTTCCGCCGGCTACGCGCCCCGGCGGGCTACGCGCCCCGGACAAAAAGCGTGGTTTTTGCGGGGGCGCCCATCCCGGCTGCATACTCAGGTAAGCTCCTCCGGCCATGTGCCGGAACATCAAAACGCTTTTCAATTTCGAGCCGCCCGCCACTGAGGCGGAAATTCACGATGCGGCGCTACAGTTTGTCCGCAAGCTGAGCGGTTTCAACGCACCGTCCAAAATCAACCAGGCGGCGTTCGAACAGGCGGTGGCAGAAATTTCCGCCTCCGCCGGTAATCTCATCGCCTCGCTTGTAACAACTGCCCAGCCGCGTGACCGCGAAGTGGAAGCCGCCAAGGCGCGGGCTCGCTCGGCCGAGAGATTCGGGGGCACCTGAGGGGCGGTTAGAATGGCAGCCCGTTCAGCCTGTGGGGCGCCATGAACTACGTGAAGCTGGGCCGTACCGGCCTCGATGTTTCCCGCATTTGCCTGGGTTGCATGAGCTATGGCGACCCGAACCTTCCCAACCAGGCCTGGTCGCTCAATGAGCGCGACAGCCTGCCGTATTTCAGACAGGCCATTGAGCTAGGTATCAACTTCTTCGATACCGCCAATGTGTACTCATTGGGTGCGAGCGAAGTCATCACGGGGCGCGCACTCAAGGAGTACGCCCGTCGTGACGAGATAGTGCTGGCCACCAAGTTGTACTCGAAGATGCGCGAAGGCCCCAACGGCTCCGGCTTGTCGCGCAAGGCGGTCTTCCAGGAGCTCGATGCGAGCCTGCGCCGCCTCGGCACCGACTATGTGGACCTGTACCAGATCCACCGTTGGGATGATTCAACACCCATTGAGGAAACCCTCGAGGCGTTGAACGACGTCGTCCGTGCCGGCAAGGTGCGTTACATCGGCGCCTCATCCATGTTTGCCTGGCAGTTCGCACAGTCCCTGGAAGTCTCCAGGCGCCACGGCTGGGCGAAATTTGTGTCCATGCAGAATTTCGTGAACCTGCTGTATCGGGAGGAAGAGCGCGAGATGCTGCCCTTGTGCAAGGCCGAGGGCATTGGCGTGATTCCCTGGAGTCCGCTGGCGCGCGGGCGCCTCGCTCGAGCGAATGACGCCGAGGCAACGAACCGGTCGGAGAAGGACCGCTTTGGCGCGCACGTGTACAGGTCGATCAGCGAGGGCGACCGGAAGATCATTGACGAGGTGGGGAGAGTTGCCGCCGCTCGCGGAATTTCGCGTGCGCAGGTGGCAATGGCGTGGCTGCTGGGCAAACCCAACATCACGGCGCCGATCGTCGGCGCCACCAAGCCGGCGCATCTGCAGGATGCCGTTGCGGCGCTGGATGTGAAATTGACGGAGGAAGAGGTCACCGCGTTGGAGGCGCACTATGTGCCGCATCCGGTGGCGGGCATCAGTTGGTAGTTAGGCGCAGGTAGCGCGAGTGGGGGCCCGCGCGCTCGGCGCCGCGTCGCCGCAGCCGGCGGATCGCGCGGCGGTGTTTGCTAGGCGCCCGATTTGTTCGGGTCCCGCCACACCCGCTCGAACGGTAACCGCCATGCCCGGGGCGCAACGAGCTGGTGAATGGCGTTGGGACCCCATGATCCTGGCGCGTACAAACGCACCGGCGGCGGCGCTTCCAACAGCGGTGTTGACACTTCCCACAGCCGCTCGATGCCTTCCGCGGTGTTGAACAGAGTGTGGTCACCGCGCATGGCATCCAGTATCAGGCGCTCATACGCTTCCAACACATCGCCAATGAAGCCGGTGTCGTGCATTGCAAACTGCAAGCTGAGCTTGTCGAGTCGCATGCCGGGTCCTGGCCGCTTGCCATAGAACGACAACGACATCTTCGACGCATCCGCCAGATCGAATGTCAGGTGATCGGGCCCTTGGGCGCCCACGCCGGAATTGGCGGGAAACATGCTCTTGGGCGGCTCGCGAAAGGCAATGGAAATGATGCGCTGGCCTTCCGCCAGGCGTTTGCCGGTGCGCAGAAAGAAGGGCACACCCGCCCAGCGCCAGTTGTCGATCGAACACTTGAGCGCAATGAAAGTTTCCGTCTCGGACTCGGGATTCACTCCCGGCTCCTGCCGGTAGCCCGTGTACTGGCCCCGCACCACATCCGCGGGTTGGATGGTCTCCATACTGCGAAAGACCTTGTTTTTCTCTTCGCTGATGGGCCCTGGCTCCAGGGCCGTCGGCGGCTCCATCGCCACGAACGCGAGAATCTGAAAGAGGTGCGTGACTACCATGTCGCGAAAGGCCCCCGTCGCCTCGTAAAAGCTCGCACGAGTGCCGAGACTCAATGTCTCAGGTACATCGATCTGGATGTGGTCAATGAAGTTGCGATTCCAGATCGGCTCAAACAGACCGTTGGCGAAACGGAAGGCGAGGATGTTCTGCGCCGGCTCCTTGCCCAGAAAGTGGTCGATACGGAAAATCTGCTCTTCCGCAAATACTTCATGTAACTTCGCATTCAGCGCCACGGCACTGCCGAGGTCCGTGCCAAATGGCTTTTCCATGATGATGCGTGAACGCGTGACGAGGTCAGCGTCGCCAATCATCCGCACCGCACTCAGAGCCGCGCTGGGAGGCACACTGAGATAGTGCAGCCTGCGTGTTTCGCCCTCGATGGAGCTTTCTGCTCTTTGCACCGCCGCCTTCAACGCTTCGGGACCCGCTGAGAGCGGTACGTAGTCGAGGGTTTTGGCCCATGCCTCCCACTCTGAATCTACGACTGTACGGGTGGAGAACTCATCGAGGGCCTTACGTGCCGCCGCCCGGAACCCATCGGCGTTCATGTCATCCAGCGACACACCGACGATCCGGCAACCAGGGATAAAGCCGGCGTGAGAGAGATAGAACAGGCCCGGCAACAGTTTGCGATGCGCCAAGTCACCGGTCGCGCCGAACAGCACCACCACCTGGGGAAATCGCGGCCCTACACCGGGGAGGATCTTTGCCACCGTACACCCTTAAATCTGCCAGCAAGCTGCGAATTTAACGCATCTGCGTGACAATCGGTGACAGGGGAAACAACTCGCGCCCCGTGGGCTATTGACGCATCACCACGACGAGATACGTACAGGGCTCGCGGCCTCGCGTTTCATACGTGCATTCGGTGGGGGAGCCCAGGAGCAGGCAATCACCTGGCTCCATTGAGTGCACCGTGTCTCCTTCATGAAAGTTGAGCTTGCCCTTCAGCAACCAGATCCAGTGGCGATTGAAGGTGTAGGACGATGCGGGAAATGTCGCTCGTGCACCCACCGGTAGCTCAACACGCACCAGGTCGAGAGGGAGGTCGGACTGCGGGGACACCTGCCGGCGAACATAGCCGGTTTCCGGATCCTGCCAGTGCGGTTGATCTGCGGCGCGCACAAGGCGGCCAGTGGCGTGCTCGGCGCGAGCCAGTAGCGTCGACAAGGTCAGGCCGAATGCACCGGATAGACGTCCTAGCAGAGTGGCCGTGGGGCTCGCCTCACCTCGTTCCACTTTGCTGATCATGGCCTTCGAGACGCCGGAGCGCTCCGCAAGATCGGCCAGCGACCAGCCGCGTGCTTCGCGTTCGAGCGCAATCCGCGCCGCCAACGAGTGAGTGGGGTCTCCGGTGTCGTTGACTATAGTGGACATTGTACTACTATAAGAGACGACAGCGCCCCCTTGCAACCTGGAGCGATCATGCGGATCCGCGACGCGACGATGGCCGATGTGCCGGCAATCCTCGGCATCTACAACGATGTCGTCACTAACACGACAGCCATTTACGACCAGCACCCTTCGACGCTGGAGGAGCGCCAGGACTGGTTTGAAACGCGCAGCCGCCGCTTCCCGGTGTTGGTGGGGGAGTTGAATGGGGCGGTGGTGGGTTTTTCTACCTTTGGTGAATGGCGGTCACGCTGGGGGTACCGGTTTACGGTGGAACATTCGGTGCACGTGCGCGCCGATTGCCGCGGGAAGGGGTTGGGTCGCCAGTTGATCGAGGTGTTGTTTCCGCGCGCGGCCGCGATGAATGTGCACATGATGATTGCGCACATTGATTCAGCGGCTAGCGCATCGCTGCGCTTGCATGAGAAGCTGGGATTCGAGCGCGTGGGGACCTTTCGGGAAGTGGGATTGATGAAGGAGGATTGGTTGAGTGTGGTGGCCATGCAGAAGGCGATTCACCAGCCGACGGCTTCGCCGTCCTTGCGGTGATCCGACGCCGCCCGGTACACGCCTGGCACCGGCTGATCCGCGTTTGTAGCTTGCACCGGTGGCCCCTGGTACCAGATCGCCTGATAGCCACCCATGCCCTCGCCATTCACGGACTGTACCTTGTGCCCCAGTGCCTTCAGTTGCGCGCCGACCAGGTCGTAGAGGTTGGACTCGAGGCTCAGGGTGTTGGATGCTTGTGAGTGACTGAATCGCGCTGCGTCCGTGGCGGCCTGGGGGTTGGCGCCGAGGTCGATCATGTTCACCAACACCTGCGCATGTCCCTGTGCCTGCATGGAGCCACCCATCAGGCCGAATGCCATCACCGGCCGGCCGTCCTTCAGCAGAAATCCGGGGATGATGGTGTGAAACGGCCGCTTGTGAGGCGCGAGCAGGTTGGGGCTCTTCGGGTCCAGTGAGAACAGCCCCCCCCGGTCATTCATCAGAAAGCCATAACCGGGAATGGTGATTCCCGAACCGAACGTGTCGTAGACGCTGTAGATGAACGACACCATGTTTCCCCAGCGGTCGGCGACCGCGAGGTACGTAGTGCCTCCAACCGGATCGCCCGCGCGCTCGGGATCTCGCGCCTTGTTTGGATCGATGCGCGGGCACAGCTCGGCGGCATGGGCCTTCGAAATCAATTTGTCGACCGGGACTTTTACAAAGCCCGGGTCGCCGTTGTAGGCATACAAGTCGGCGTAGGCCAGCTTCTTGGCTTCAACGAGCAAATGCCAGTACGCCGCTGAACGCGGTCCCAGGGCCGCCAGATTCATGCCCAACTTCGGCGCACAGACCTCGAGAATGTTCATCATCTCGAGGACGGCAAACCCTTGGGTGTTAGGCGGCATCTCATAGATGTCGTAGCCGTGATAGCGGGTGGTGACCGGTGTTTCCCAGGTCGCCTGGGTGGCGGCGAGATCCTCCATTGTAAAGCTGCCACCGAGCGCCTTCGACTTGGCGACTATCGCCTGCGCGATCTCCCCTTTGTAGAACGCATCGCGTCCCTGGGCCTCCAGCACCCGAAATGCGCGGGCGAGATCCGGATTGCGGAACACCGCATAGCGCTCAGGCGCCTTGCCGTTCACCAGATAGATTCTGGCGGAGTCAGGATCGGCGCGCAGCGCAGCGACCCCGCCCAACCAGTCGTTGTGAATTCGCTCCGTTATCCCAAAGCCCTGTTCGGCCAGCACGGCCGCCGGTTCCAGAACCTGTTTGAACGTCATGGTTCCTGCGCGCTTCAGTAGCGCGTCCCAGCCATCGACCGCGCCGGGAACGGTGGCCGAGTCAATGCCGAGGGTGGGCATCTTGGTGAAACCATGCTGTGCCATGCGGGCTGGGGTGGCGCCTGAGGGCGCACGGCCGCTGCCGTTCAGCGCGATAAGCTTCTTTTCCTTGGCGACCCACGCAAGCACAAACACATCGCCGCCCATGCCGGTGCTCTCGGGCTCAACGAGGTTCAACACGGCGGCGGTCGCCACAGCGGCATCGAACGCATTGCCACCGGCTTTCAATATCTGCAGGCCCGCCTGGGCTGCCAGGGGCTGGCTCGTGGCCACAACACCGTTTCGCGCTACGACTTCCGAGCGCGATTGCGCGAGATAGCCGCTCGTGCGGTCACCGCGAACCGCCGCAAAGGCCGGCGCCGCTGGCGCGGGGCTGGAGGTAAGTGTCAACAGTGATGCCGCGACCACGGAGGCCAGCGATTGGTAGACCCGAGGTTGTTTCATGGATGGCGGTTCAGCGCGGGCGCCTGGAGGCGGGGCCCCGAGAATACTTTGAAAAAGGCCAAGCGAATCTCGGGAACTGTCAGGAGCCATAGCTTGGCTGCGCCTGCGCCGGTGCGCTAACTAATTGATTTAAAATCCAATTAATATGGACTCAAAGCGCGATTATGGTAATTGACAATCATTCTCATTCCCAATTACCATGAGCGTCATACTGAAAGAGGAGACTCAATGTACGTCTGCGTATGCCATGCCGTGACCGATAAAGACATCCGCAAGGCTGTCGATCGCGGTGCGTGTTCGCTTTTCGATGTACAGAACGAGCTCCCCGTGGGTAGCTGCTGCGGCCGTTGCGAAGACACCGCCCAGAGCGTGGTCGATGAGTATTTGAGCAAGTGCCGCCGCGACTCCACACCGCAGTTGCTGGTACACGCCCAACCCGCCCTTTAAATTCGCGCGCGGCTCCGTCAACATTGCCGGCTACATGTGAAGTGGAGCGACGGCAATGAAGGGCGACGCGAAGATCCTGCAGCACTTGAATGCGGTGCTGAAAAACGAGCTGACGGCTATCAACCAGTATTTCCTTCATTCCCGGATGTTCGGCCACTGGGGACTGAAGCGGCTGGAAGAAACCGAGAAGCATGAGTCCATTGATGAAATGAAGCATGCGGATGAGCTGATCCAGCGCATCCTGTTTCTGGATGGACTGCCGAACCTGCAGGACCTGGGCAAGCTGCTCATTGGCGAGAACGTGAAGGAAGCCCTCGAATGCGACCTCAAGCTCGAGATGGCGGCCCGCATTGACCTGAAGGCAGCGATTGCCGACAGCGAAGCGCTGAAGGACTACGTCTCGCGCGAGCTGTTTGAGGACATTCTGCAGTCGGAGGAAGAGCACATCGACTTCCTGGAAACCCAGCTCGATCTGATCACCCGCGTCGGTATCGAAAACTACTGTCAGACCCAGATCGGAGCAGACGAGGGCGAGTAACGCCACGGCTGAACGCTCACCGCAGGGCGTTCAGCACCTCCTGCGCGGTGCCGGTGGATGAAGCCGGGTTCTGTCCCGTAATGAGATTGCCGTCGACCACCACATGCGCGTTCCAATCCGCAGCGCATGAATAGCGCGCACCCAACCGGCGCATTTCATCCTCAACCAACCAGGGCACGAGATTCGGACCGTTCACGGAAAGCTCTTCACTGTTGGAGAAGGCGGTGACTGCGCGTCCGGCGACCAGCGCAGTACCGGCTGGCGTACGCGCATTTCGCAGGGCGGCAACTCCGTGACACACTGCTGCGACCGGCTTGTTCGCGCGGTCCATCGACTCGATCAGCGACAACGATTCCGCGCTATCCGTCAGATCAAACACCGGACCCAACCCTCCGCAATAGAACACTGCCGCATAATCGTGGGGATTGATGGCGGCCAAGGCTGCCGTGCCTGCCAGGGCTTTGCGTGCCAGCGGATCGGCCAGAAAGCGGCGCGTAGCGTCGGTCTGCGCTGCCGCAGCCTCACTGAGCGGGTCCAAAGGTGCGATTCCGCCGTTGGTGGAGGCGAGGGTCACATTCGCACCGGCATCCGCGAAGACGTAATAAGGGGCCGCGAGCTCTTCGAGCCAGGCGCCGGTCCTGTGGTCAGTGCCGGGCACGCAGTTGACGGAGGTGAGGACGATCAGAATGTTCATGGCAACGGTATATAATCACGCCGTGAGCCGTTTTAAACACCCCGCCGCATGAAGCCCTGGCTGATCAATACACTGGTAGCCGTGGCAGGCGCGGTCATTCTCATCATTGCCACGACCTGGCTCGCTTCAGGGGGTCTGCAGGACTCGTCAAACCACTTCGTGGGACGTCCGCCCCTGGATCTGCAGGCATCCAACATCACTTATGCCAGTGGCGCCGGTGTCCTCATTCACGGTTGGCTCGTTCCCGGAAAACCGAAGCAGGGCGTCGTGGTATTGCTGCACACCGTGCGAGCGGATCGGCGCGAGATGATTTCCCGGGCTGAATTTCTGCGCAAGCGCGGTTACGCCGTCCTGATGATCGACTTTCAGTCCCACGGTGAAAACCGCGGGCACCGCATCACCTACGGCGATCTGGAGTCGCGCGACGTGACCGGTGCGATCCAGTATCTGCATCACAAGTTGCCGGGCGAGAAGGTGGCGGTGCTCGGCGTGCAGATGGGCGCGGATGCCTTCGTGCTGTCTGAAGACCGCCCGGCTGTCGATGCGGTGGTGCTCGAACAGATGTATCCAACTATCGACCGCGCCATCGCCAGCCGCGTGCGATCCAACATCGGGCCGCTCGCACCGCTGTTCTCCTGGCTGGTGATGTTGGAAATGCAGTCGCGGCAGCCCATTCCGGCCGATCGCCTCAATGTCATCGGGCGGCTGCCGAAAATCAACACGCCGGTTCTGATTGTCAACGGCACTGACGATAGTCACACCACGATCGAAGAAGCGCGTGCCGAGTTCGCCGCTGCGGTGCCGCCGAAGGAGCTGTGGGAAGTCAAAGGGGCCGGGCACGTCAATCTGCATGATTTCGCGCCGGCGGAGTACGAACGCCGTGTTGGCGATTTTATCGCGCGCTACCTGCCGCCGGTCAGCGGCGAAGGTTCCGGACCATGAATAGACTGTTAGCGATTGCGCTCGCCTGTCTCGTGATCACGAGCACAGCCGCGTTCGGCAAAGACAAGGCTCCCTTCAGTCTGCCCAAGGGTACGCAGGTTGCCGTAGTCAATCTGCTGGACCCGGAGATCATGCACTACCACGCCGGCAAGAAGAGCATCGACAGCTACGTGAAGGTTCAACCTGTCAACTGGAATGTAGATGAGATGTTGATGGCGGCGTTGCGTGCACAACCTGTGTCTGCAGACCTCACGCTGACACCGGTGGCGCCCACAGACGCGCTTCTGCGCTCGCGCGAGAGTTGTTTCGTCAGTGCTCCCCTCGTCAAGGGATTGCCGAAGAACTGTGCCGCGCCCCTGGTCGGGCTGGCGAAGGATGCCAACGTGAGCTACCTGATTGTGATGGCGCCGGGGCTCAACAACTCCGCGCACGCGGATTCAAACCGGCTGGATATCAGCGAGATGCTACGGGGCTGGGGCATCGTGACGCACGAGTTCGCCGGAACGAAGGACAAGCCGAGCCTGTTCTGTGAGGTGGAGATGCTCTTGATCGGCATCACCCCGGAAGGGGCGGCCATCCGGGTGCGGGAGTGGGGCGGGTCCTATAACTATCAGTGGGCGGCGTACACCGTTCCCGCCGATCCGAAGCTGTTCCCGCCCGAACAACTGGATCAGTTGCAGCCCCTGTTCAGGGAGATCGTGCAAAATCAGGCCAAACAATTCATGGACCAGGTGCACATCGGATCCTAGCGCCCCGGGGGCCGACGGGGGTGGAGCTGAGTGACGGAATTCACAGTTTCGACCCCGGTCGTACGCGGGATTGCGCGGATGAGACGACAATCTACGTTGGGAACGGGCTCCGCACCGCACGCTGCGACATAAACTGGCGCAGGGCCAAGGAAACTCAAAATGACCATCCGGCGTGTATTCATGATCTCATTGGCAACCTTACTCGGCCTCAGCGCGTGTGGCGGAGGCGGAGGCGGGCAATCGAGCTCACTGAGCAATAACAATCCACCTGCTTCAACTTACACCAAGGGTGTATTCCTGCAGGAGTCGACGTTCGCGGGCAAATGCGCAGCGCCTCGCAGCGGCACTGATCCCGTCACGCACGCCGCCTATCCGGACACGCAGGGCACGAGTACGGATGAGAACAACTGGCTGCGTTCGTGGACCAATGATTTGTACCTTTGGTACAGCGAGGTCCCGGATCTCGACCCGTCCGGGTATCAAACAGTCGATTACTTCCCGTTGCTGAAAACCTCGGCGACCACGACTTCGGGAGCCCCGAAAGACAAGTTTCACTTCACGGAAAAGACATCGGATTGGGAGTCGTTGTCGCAGTCCAACGTGGACGTGGGCTATGGCGTACAGTTTGAAGTCCTTTCTCCGACCGTTCCGCGCCAGATCGTCGTCGCGTATACGGAGGCAGGGTCTGCGGCGAGTCAGGCTCCGTTGAATGTTGCGCGCGGCGCGGTAGTGCTTGCGATCGATGGCAACGACGTCAACACGGGCACCCAGGCAGGCGTCGATGCTTTGAACGCGGGCCTGTCTCCCGCGCAAGCGGGCGAAACCCATACCTTCCAGATCCAGGACGCCGGCGCCACCACTTCCCGGTCGGTGACCTTGACGTCTGCCACAGTGACCACCCATTCGGTTGGTGCGACGCAGACTTTCGCCACCGCCACGGGAACGGTGGGTTATCTGCTGTTCAACAACCAGCTCGCGCAGGCGGAAACACAGCTCGTGGACGCCATCAACACATTGAAATCGGCCGGTGTGACTGATCTGGTGCTCGATATGCGCTACAACGGCGGCGGCTACCTCGACATTGCCAGCGAGCTCGCCTACATGATCGCAGGTCCCCAAATGACCTCCGGTCAGACCTTCGAGCTGATCCAGTTCAATTCCAAACACCCGAGCACGGACCCGGTCACCGGTTCCGCTATCACCCCGACGCCGTTCCTCACCACGACCCAGGGCCTGTCGGTCACTCGGGGCCAGGCGCTCCCGACCCTTAATTTGCCGAGAGTATTTGTCCTCACCACCTCCGGTACGTGCTCTGCGAGCGAGGCGGTGATGAACAGTCTGCAGGGAGTAGGCGTGCAGGTCGTTCAGGTCGGCACAACCACCTGTGGCAAGCCGTACGGTTTCTATCCCCAGGACAATTGCGGCACCACCTATTTCAGTATCCAGTTCCAAGGCGTCAACGCGCGCAACTTCGGCGGGTACTCCGACGGATTCAAGCCGGACACCGGAACAACAACGAGCAGTGGTACCAGCAATACGCTCCCCGGTTGCGTGGTGCACGATGACTTCACGCACGCGTTGGGCGATCAAAACGAAAGTTTGTTGTTTTCCGCCTTGTCCTATCGGGCAACACAATCGTGCGGGACACCGCCCGCGGGATCGCTGGGCCCCGATGTCAGTGTCAAGCTGATGGAACGCGGCCAGCAGGCCGGCTATCTCGTGCGGTCACCCATGCGGGAGATCCGCATACTGCGTCCTTAGGTCCCGGTTCGAACGTTCCCTAACACATAGTCGTTCCCCATAGAACTCCCAACCTCGCCATCGGTGCTTACGGTGGCGGGGTGCATTCAACGCGGCCGGGCACTCGTCGTCCGGGCCGTCATGGGAGGTTTATATGTTTTCGGGATCGTATCGAGGCCGGCCGGCACTGCTGGGCGCGCAGTTGGTGACATTGTTGCTCGCCGGTTGCGGCGGGAGTGGCTATGGCGGCGGCGGCGGGAATATGGGGACACCCCTTACTCCCACGATAACACTATCGATTGCGCCCACGACCATTACTCTTGGTCAGAGCGCGACATTGACTTGGACCACAATGAACGCTGCCACCTGTACGGCCAGTGACGGATGGAGCGGGAATGAAAATACCAGCGGTACTCAGGCGGTCACACCAACCGCCACCGGTACCATCAAGTACACGCTAACCTGCACCGCGCCCAGCGGCGGCAGCTATTCCGGCGGTGGCGGTGGTACAGCCAACATGAGCGTCTCGTTGACGGTCAACGCGGCGAGCGCCTACTCGGCCACCAATCTCGTATCGGATACGGCCACCACGGGTGCACGGAATGTCGACGCACACCTCAAGAACGCGTGGGGCGTCGTGTTTGGCCCAACCAATCCGGTGTGGGTCGCCAACAACCACGACGAAACATCGACACTTTATGATGGAACGGGCAAACCGTTCCCCCAGCCCACCCCCCTGGTTGTCAACCTGCCGCCCACCGGAGCCGTGACTTTCGATCCGACCGGCGTCGTGTTCAGCGGCTCGGCAACTGACTTCATGGTGACCGAAGGCGCCAACAGCGGTCCAGCGCGATTCATATTCACCGGCGAAGGCGGAATGATTGCCGGCTGGGCACCGAATGTGGATGTGGCGAATGCGGTGACCATGTATCCCGCGCCCGGCGGCGACAATGGCGGCGCGATCTACAAAGGACTCGCCATTGCGAAGAACGGGGGCGCGAGCTTCCTGTACGCCACCGACTTCCACAACAACCGGGTCGATGTCTTTGACGCCCATTTCGTCAAGCAGGCCTTGGCGGCCACCGCATTTGTTGATCCGAAGTTGCCCGCGGGCTATGCCCCCTATGGCATTCAGGCCATCAACAACGGAACCAATGGAGCAACGCAGATCTACGTGACCTACGCCAAGCAGGACGCCGATAAGGAAGACAACGTCAATGGCGCCGGCCTGGGCATGGTCAATATCTATGATCCGGCTGGAACCCTGGTGAAAGAGTTGGTCGTGACGGGCGGCGCGTTGAATGGACCGTGGGGCCTGGCGCTCGCGCCATCGGACTTCGGTACGCTCAGCGGCGCGCTGCTGGTCGGCAACTTCGGCGACGGCGTGATCAATGGATACGATCCCGCCAAGGGCACCTTCATGGGTTCGGTCAATGACTCGACCGGCCATCCGATCGCGACGCCCGGCCTGTGGGGAATTGCCTTCGGTAATGACGCGTTGAACCAGCCACATAACACGCTGTTCATGGCTGCCGGCCCCAATGATGAAAATAATGGCGAATACGCGCGTATTGACCTCGGCGCAACGGCACCGACTCTGGGCGCTGCGCCGGTCGTGACGCTCGGTGTCCCTGCAGGCAATCTGACCGGCACGGTCACGTTGACCGCAACGGTTCAGGATACAATTGCGGTGGCCAAGGTCCGCTTCTACGCGAACTTCACTACGTTGTTGGGCGAGGTCACAACCTCTCCGTATACCCTGCAGGTAGATACCACCAAGCTAGCGAACGGGCCGGTAACTCTCACCGCCGTGGGGCTGGATGTGAATGGGAATGTCGGAGTGTCGGCAGCCGCGACTGGAACGGTAGCCAACTGACGGGCGCTTGATTGGAGGGCGTAACGAGTCTCGAGGCTTGTTACGCCCTCCGCGGGCAGTGATGCTTCAGACTCACGCCGCTCCGTGAGACGACTCGATGCGCGGCAGCGCGCTCTTGATTTGACACTCGATCTCGAGCTGGTCGAGCCATTCTCCCGGCGTCAGACAGGTGTCCAATACGAGGCATTGCCGTTTGACGGTGGCAAAGTCTCCAGGAGTGAGATGGGGCATCAGCAGGAGCCGATGTTCCCATTTCTCCCGCGTTTCCGCGTCGATTCCGGTGGCTGCCGCCGCGAGACCCGCCTCCGCGAGAAACATCCTCCAACGCTGGCTCGCATCCAGCTCCCGAAATTCGATTTTGAACGTGAAGCGGCGCAGCGCCGCGACATCGAGATCACGGAACAGGTTGGTCGCAACGATGACAATTCCCTCGAAGCGTTCCATTCGCTGCAGCAACTCGTTGGTCTGAGTGACTTCCCAACTGTGTCGAGCACGCTCGCGGCCGCGCAGGAAGCTATCGCCTTCGTCGAAGAAGAGGACGGCATCCTCGGCGGCGGCCTGCTCGAAGGCAGCGGCAATGTTCTTTTCAGAATCGCCCAGCCACTTACTCAATAGAGCCGAAGCACTTTTGCTGACCAGTGGCAATTTGAGCTCAGCCGCGAGGTATTCCGTGAATTGAGTTTTGCCGGTACCGGGCGGACCGTATAGCAACACCGAGCCCTTGGGTCGACGACGGAAGCTGTCCAGAATTTGTTGCGGGCTGAATCGCCCGGAAGTGTTCAGATATTCAAGCGAATACGCCGTGACTGAGGGCATGTACGCGGGGGCCAGCTCCCTCGCGAGTGCCCGTTGGCTGCGCCGCAACGCCTGAACCAGCGCGTGATCGCGCGCAGCCTTCGTGCCGGGATTGATGAGGCGGGAGGCCCTGACGGCTGATTCGAGTTGCGCGCCCGAAATACCGTCGAGTTTCATGATCTGTTCCACCGCAGCCTTCCCCAGGCGCATCTTTTGAAGTCGCTTGCGAACGGCAGCTTCCTGTACGTCACGCGCAGCTCTCTTGAGAGGCGCATGAAAAACGAACCGGGCTACTGTGTCATCCGGCAATCCCGCAATGTTGGAGGTGAGCCAGAGCGCCGGAACCGGGTTGGTTGCCAGCAAGTTCTCATCGAAGGGCAGGCATTCCTCTTCACCGATTTCAATGCCGAAGAGGCGATTGAAGAAGTCGGACCGCGCGGTCTGAAGTACCTCTGACGGACGCTGAATGACCAGCAGCGCCGGCGAGTCTTGCGCCGCCAGCAACTGGAACGCCACAAAAGTCAATGAAGGCAACACCTCGCGCGAGGCGTCATCAAACCGACGCATTCGCCAGGGCGTGCGGGCGGAGCCGGCAACGACTTCTTGCAGTAGTTGGCGCTTGTCCAAGGTTACATCACCATAGAGCAACAGATTGACGCCAGGCTCGGTTGCGTTTTTCAGTAAACGGACGGCCAGTGCCAAATCCTCATCGAGCAGGCGGGCAGGGCGCCCTGACCCGACTTCGTCGTTCAGCGGCTCCAGCAAGGCGTCAATGAGAGAGTCGGACCCTGCAAGTACCTCCACCCAAAAGGAAGGAACTCGCGCGAGCTCGGTCCGGCGTCCCGTGGTTTGTAACAATCCACTCAACCGCAAAGGTGAGCGGGGTCGCATGGCCTTGGCAAGCTCTTCGGTCGTAGTGTTGAACAACACTGTCCACAACACACGGGCCCTCCAGCGGTCATCCGCGAGCTGCTCGAAAATGGAGCTCAATTCATTCGAGATAGTGGTGAGAAAAGCGAAGGACAGGATGTCTCGCTCGAGCGGCGAGAGGTTGATGACGCGGCCGAGCTCCGCCACGCGCACCGCAAATGGTGATAGTGCTTCGAGAGCAGAACCCGGTGCATCCATTGCCGAGATCGCGCCATACGTTTGCGCAGCCAGCGCGGTAAATTCCTCCGCGTTTCGAGTCACCCAATCGTGGATTGCATAGCCTTCCAACACGAGTCGCGCCTGTGCCGCGTTGATTCGACCCGCGAATGTGTAATTGACCTGCGATAGAACTTTCAACATCCGCTCGAGCGATAAACGCTTCGCGCGTTCGCTTTTCTGAAGGCCGATGACAGCCTGCGGCCAGTTGATGGTATCGCCGATTGCGGCGTACCAGGCGGCAAAGGCCACGGGATCGGTCCGCAGTGCTCGTGCGAGCGCGGGATCAACTGCGATACGCAACAGCCAGACGGCCGCCTGCGGTATTGATATTTCTAGTGGAGTTTTCACTGACGTGTCAGGGGGGTGTTTGAGTGTATGTGGCGCCATAGTAACTATCCATTCAGTGTCGTCAACGTGGGAAATGACACATGAGTTACTCGAGCAGGCACAACACAGTCGTGTGGTAAACGCACGCTGGCGAGGCACGTTTCAAACTACGTCTCGTAGTGACGTCGGGTCCGGACCTTGATTGCCCGCGTAACTTAGGGCGAGGTAAACTGGGAAGGCCGAACAGCCCAAAACGAGCAGGAGCCGCTATGTGGCATAGGTGCCAGCGCGGCTCTGACGCGCCGCGCGCTCGTCAATCCTGCGGCCGATATACCCAAATGGCTGCGGCCGTATTGCCCTGCGTGCGCACCGCCACGTATAGCCTGTCGAGCTCAGGGACGAAGAGCGAAGTACGAGCACCCGAAGAGGTCGTGACGCGTCCCGTGGACCGATAGCCGGCCCCATCACGGACAAACGTTTCAACAAATCCCGCCCCGCACGTCACGTAGACACGTGCTCGCTTTGGATCGGCGGATACATCGTCCGAATCGTCACATGTTTCAACTGCCTGCAGGAGCCGACCGTCGGTCTTGGCGAAGACCGCGGCCCGCGCCGGGTGCCGGAACACCGCAAACACGGTTGACGCGCTATCGAGGATCAAGGGGTAGCTGGCATTCAGAGGTGCGGTCTTCCAGGCGGCGATCTGTTTCCCCGCCTTTCGATCAACAACCGCAATCTCACCGGTATCGGGCACATTGATGAAAATCCGCGACCCATCGGGATCCAATCGGAAACTCTCCGGATGACCCTGGAGTCGAATGTCCGCCACTTTCCGGGCGCTGTCGGGATCAATTGCGGCGAGGGCGCCTCGTCCATGGCCGACCCAGACATAATGAGTGTCGGGATCTATTCGAACGTTGTCTGCATCATCTCCCAGGGCGATCGGTGCGAGCGGATCGAGATTCGCACCTCTATAACCTCGGACCGATCCGCCGTCGCCGTTTGCAACATAGACGGTGTCCGTTGAGGACTCATACGCAATCCCTTGCGGCTCGTGAAGTCCGGTCAGAGTGCGTATGGTTTTGCGTTCCTTAATGTCAACGACCCCGACAGTGTCGTTGCCCAACTCCGCCACATAGAGCCTTTGGCGGCCGGGATCCACCGCGAGGTGATCGATCCGGCCCCGCACATCGCCGAGTGGAATTTTCGCTTCCAACTCCAGTGCGGCGGCGAATGCACACGGGGTTGCAGCGCCTAACAGCAGGGCCGCGGCGACAATGTTCCGGATCATGCTTACACCAACCCGCGCGTCTTTGGGCCAATGCTGAAGTCAACCGGTCACGACCGCAATATATTCTACGAGCCCGAACCTGCGGCCCGACTGACTATCCCGATGAGCGGGCAGGGCAAATGGTTTAAATCGCGCAGCCACGCTCGTTCTTGCCGATTGGGCATTTCCGTCTCACTGGCGGCGCGCGACAGCGCGAGTAGACCACCCTCACCAAGTCCCTGTTAGACCCCCGCGGGCACGTTTGAACCCGGCAGGCGCGCCTGCGCTCATTGCCACGCTTGTGACGCAATTCGCAGCCATTCGCGGCAAAAAACCAACTGCTGCAAGCCCACGTTTCGAGCCGGTTGCAGTTCATGTTGCATTTGTGTTACATGATAAAGTATATGAAAATGGGAGGGTGCGATGGGATTGGGACATTCACACATGATGTGTGTAGCTGCTGCGTTGTTGTTGACTGGCCAGACGGGCTTTGCGGCAGTAGCGGATCGAGCGCCTTCGGACGCGGATATGGCCGAGGTCGTGGTTACGGGCTCTTTGATTCCCCAGGACCAGGTGCATCTGGGCGCCCCGACGCCGATCACCGTCATAACGCCTGCTGACATTGAGTCACGCGGCTTCAGCAACCTGACTGAAGCTCTGCAACGCTCATCCTTCGCCACCGGAAGCGTGCAAGGACCGCAGTACAACGGCGGATTTACACCTGGTGCGCAGACAATCAGTGTATTTGGTCTCAACCCGGCCTATGTTAAATACCTCATTGACGGGCGGCCGCTGGCGGACTACCCGGCCCTGTACAACGGCACCGACATCATAGCGAGCTTGAACGGCATCCCGATTGAGCTCGTGGAGCGGGTTGACTTCCTGGTGGGCGGCCAGTCCTCGATCTACGGTTCCGACGCGATCGCCGGTGTCGTCAATATCATCATGAAGAAGAAGCTGGCGGGCCCCATCCTGGATGCTCGCTACGGCTGGACCAAGGACGGCGGAGGTACGAGCCGCCGGCTCGCCGCCGCTGATGGCGTCAGCTTCGCCAATATCGACATCGTCTTCGGCGGGCAATACGAAAAAACCGACCCGATTTACGGTTTCCAGCGCCCCGCGACCCGGCAGTTCTTTGACCAGGGCACCAGTCCGCAGACCGCGGAGCGTGATTTCCTGCTCTTCGGTCTGTTCGGGGATGCCAATGGGAATACGTACTACATGGAGGACCCCGCGAATTGCGGCAATCTAACCGGTCTGTTCGGGGGGACCCTGGGCGCGGCGTCACGCGTGAACCGAGGCAACTACTGCGGCACCAAGCGCACGGGTTACTACACAATCGGTAACGGGGCCGAATCCACACAAGGGTATCTGCATCTCAATGCGGATCTGAACGAGCACGTTCAGCCCTTTGTCGATGTGCTGGTCAGTCATGATGTCGCGAAGTACAACAACGGCGGCGGCTACTTTGGTACGCAGGGCGACACCACCGGTCCGTACAATTACTACGAAGACCCGAATCTCGGCGACCTGATGAACATGCAGCGTGTTTTCGCTCCGGAGGATTTCGGCGGCATGAAGGCCATCACGAGCAAGAACACCAACAATATGGTGCGCGCCACCATCGGGACGAAAGGAGCCCTGGTTGGCAACTGGAGCTACAACGCCGACGCCACGTTCACGAAGAACGACCTGACGGAACGTCTGCACATGTTGTTTACCAGCAAGATCAACGAGTTTTATGCGCCGATCTTCGGGCCGTCGCTGGGCGTCGATCCGGATTTCGAGGTTAACATCTACGCTCCTGACTATGCGGCGTTCTATCAGCCCATTACCCCGGCCCAGTATCAGAGCTTCAGCGGCTATGCCACGTCCTATTCACGTACAGAGGAGAGCCTGTTCCGGGGCCAGGTGACGAACACCAGTCTCTTCAGCCTGCCGGGCGGCGACGCGGGGATTGCTGCGGTCGTGGAGGGTGGACGCCAAGGTTGGGACTACGCGCCGGACCCCAACTACGCGAGCGGAGAAACATATCTATACACCTCGACCGCGGGCTCGGGTCACCGCACCCGGTACGCGGGCACAGTCGAGATGCGCTTGCCGGTTCTGAAGTCCCTGACAGTGACCGGATCGGGCCGCTACGACGCCTACAAGGTATCCGAGGGCACTGTCGACAAGGCCACCTACAACTTCGGAGTGGAGTATCGGCCGATCGAGATGGTCATGTTGCGCGCCCGGTATGGAACCGCCTTCAAGGCGCCAACCCTGTCGGACGAATACCAGGGTCCGAGCGGCTACTACCAGACGACGACCGATTACTACACCTGTTTCAAGAATGGCTTCACCGGCAGCACGCTCGGCGATTGTCCGCAAGCGCAGCAGAGTTATTTCGGCACGACTTCCGGCAACGTCAAGCTGCAACCCATCACCGCCAAGGTCTGGGATGTGGGTTTTGTGGTCACCCCCATCGAGCGCACCTCGCTGTCGGTCGACTATATTGATTGGGATATCAACAACGAGGTGGTCGCCGAGAATGCCATCCAGCTTCTGCTGACCGAGGCCGATTGCCGGCTGGGGCAGGCCGACATCAATTCAGCCGCCTGCCAGGCCGCTTTGGCCCAGGTCACTCGGGATGGGGCCGGTAATCTGGTGGCCTTCTCCACGCCGAAGATCAATCAATCGAAGGAGAAGCTCGGCTCGCTGACGGTCGCACTGGATCACCGCCTGGACGCCGGATTCGTGGGTGCATTCGAGCTGACGCTCTCCTACACCAACCTGCTGAAGCACGATGTGCAGCGGTACTCCACCGATCCGCTGGTGCGCTATGGCGACGATCCGATCGACTATTCGCCGGAATTCAAGAGCAAGGAAAACGTATCCGTCCAATGGAGCCGCGGTCCCTTGTCCAGCACCTTCTATGTTGAGCACTACGGTCGCTCCGCAAACTACCTGGCGACCATCAATGGCTGGGGAGAAGAGGGGTCCGCCTACCTCCCGAGCTGGACACTGGCCAACTGGAGTGTGGGCTACGAACAATCCGGGTTCAGCACCACCTTTGCGGTGAACAATGTGTTCAACAAACAACCGCCGGTCGATCACAGCTATGACGGTACCTTCGGACAGCCCTACAACGAGCTGCTCTATACCGCTTTGGGGCGGTCGTACTTCATTGAAGTAGGGTACAAGTTCAAGCGGTAGAGGCACCCGCGCGCGGTGGTGCCCGCCGCA
Source organism: Pseudomonadota bacterium (assembly GCA_018241505.1). Taxonomy (GTDB): domain Bacteria; phylum Pseudomonadota; class Gammaproteobacteria; order Steroidobacterales; family Steroidobacteraceae; genus 13-2-20CM-66-19. Next base: position 338,109 of record JAFEDS010000005.1, read on the forward strand.
CACCAGAGTACGACTCCTTTGGCATCGAAACGGGCCGGTAGGGGCGCCTATGATCGAGGCTCCCGTTTACGCCGGATTTTCGAATGGCCCTGCAGATTTTCCGACTTTTCAAGGCTCGGCGTGCCCGGCTGTCATTCTGGCCGGGGCTGCTGCTCATCAGTCCCGCATTCGCCGATGCGTGGGATGTGACCAACACGGGTCAACCGTACCACGACGTGGAATTTTCGGTGACCGAGGGAAGCTGGATGAGCGTCGACGTGAGCCCGGACGGTTCGTCGCTTGTATTCGACCTACTTGGTGATCTCTACACAATACCTTCGAGCGGGGGGACGGCGACTCTGATTCAAGGCGGCCCGGCCATGCAGCGTACACCGCGTTTCAGCCACGATGGCCGACGGATTCTGTTTTTGAGCGATGCCACGGGCGCTGACAATGTCTGGATCGCCAATGCCGACGGTAGCGCGGCGCATGCCGTGACTCACGAAGAGCACGACATGCTCATGGGCCCCGCATGGGGCCCGCAAGACGACTCGATCGCTGCGGTGAAGATTGTTGCCAGCTTCTCCAGAATGCATGCTTCGGAGATTCGTCTGTTCGACGTTAGCGGTGGGGCTGGGCGCGTCGTCGTCGACACGCCGGCGAACGGGCGAGATGTTCAGGAGGCGGTATTCAGCCCGGACAGGCGCTATCTTTATTACACAGAGCGAATTACTGATCCGCACATCTACGTCGACGCCAACCATGTGAACTTTGTGATCCGTCGCCGGGACCTGACTACCGGCGCGACGACCGAGGTGGCTGGCGGGTTCGGCAGTGCTATCGCCCCGCAAGTCTCGCCGGATGGACGCAGGCTTGCCTTTGTCCGACGCGTGAAGGACAAAACGGTGCTGTTCACCTTGGATGTGGAGACGGGGGAGCAGCGGCCGGTATACGACCAGTTGGATCGGGACATCCAGGCGGACTTCGTCCCGCACGAGAACTACTACCCTCGTTACAACTGGTTTCCGGACAATCGGCACGTCGTCATTTGGGGCAAGGGACATCTGTTCAACATCGACACCGAAACGGGTGTCGCGCGCCCCATACCGTTCCGAGTCAACGCGCATCACCGCATCACCGATGCGCCGCGATTCTCGCACGATCTGGCACCTGATCATTTCCAAGTGCGTGCTGTGCGACAGGTTGCGGTATCGCCGGATGGTCACACCACCATTGTTGTCGCCCTTGGACAGCTCTGGGTTGTCCCTCCCGGCAGTAACAAACCGACTCGGCTGACGCGCAGCTCGAAGTTCGAATTTGACCCGGCGTTTTCATCCAACGGCAAGGAGCTTGCTTACGTTGAGTGGGACGACGAACGGGGCAGCACTTTGAAGGTCCTGTCCTGGCCGCGCGGAGCATTGAAAAATGTCGTGACCAGTCGCGGAGTCGTTCGTCACCCGGCGTTTTCGCCGGATGGGAAACAGCTCGCCTATGCCATTCAGGAGGGCGACAAGAGCATGAGCGGCTACCGTGCGAAGTCGGGCGTGTACTGCGTGCCGGTGACAAGCGGAGAGCCGCGTTTTCTCGGCAAGGGTGAGGAAGGGCTGATGTTTGCGCCCGACGGCGCGCGTTTATATTTCACACGCACCGATTTCACCGAGTCCCAGTCCATCCAGACCCTTGTGAGTACCGATCTCGCGGGACTCGACCCGAGAGTTCACGCGAAGGCGCGGGATACCGACGCCAACGAGCTGAGGTTGAGCCCCGATGGACACTGGATTGCGTTCAAGGATCGTCAACAGTACTACGTTGCGCCCATCCGGGACGGTGGCAGGCCGCTGACCGTCGGAGCGGACAGTGAGGAAGTTCCAGTCCGGAAGCTCACCACGCTGGGAGGTTACGCAATTACCTGGCGAGCTGATTCCTCCGCCGTGCATTGGCTGCTGGGGCCGCAGATGCACAAGGCGCAGGTTGCTGGGCGCACAAGCGGGATAACCGCCGACGAGGACGCGCCCTATGCCTCGATTGATCTCGATGTCTCAACCGACAAGCCGCAAGGCAGTGTCGCCTTCGTGAATGCAAGACTCATCACCATGCGAGGTGCTGAAGTCATCGAAATCGGCACGTTGGTCGTCACCGGCAATCGAATCACCGCGGTGGGACCTGCCGGCACGGTGACCATACCACCCCGGGCAGCGGTAATAGACTCGAAGGGCAAGACGCTCATGCCGGGGCTGATTGACATGCACGGACATATCGATTGCTGCTTCATGACCGGCGTGACTCCCCAGAAGCAGCCGACTCGCTACGCCGCTCTCGCTTACGGCGTGACAACCAACTTCGACCCCTATACGAGCGACGTAACGAGTTACGAGAGCACCGAAACGGCACTCGCAGGCTTGACGGTCAGTCCTCGCTGGATCGGTTCGGGGCGGGTCATCTACGGGCGCTCACAAAAACCAGACCTGTACTTTACGCCCATCGAATCCTTTGCGGACGCGCAACGGGTCATGAAGGGCAAGCAGGCGTTGGGGGCTACGTTCATCAAGAGTTACAAGCAGCCGACCCGGCGACAGCGGCAGGAATTGATAAGGGCCGGGCGCGAGGCCGGCATCATGGTGGATGTCGAGGGCGAAGAGCATTTCTACAACAACGTGGACATGATCATCGACGGGCACACGAATCTGGAGCATAGCCTGCCGATCGCTCACTACTATGATGATGTGGTTCAACTGTTATCCCACAGCTCGACGTCGAATACGCCGACGCTGGTAGTCGCCTTCGGCGAGTTATTCGGGGAGAACTACATCTATCAGACGACACGGGCGTGGGAAGAGCCCAAGGTCAGGGCCTATGTCCAGGAGACAACCAGCGACTACAGCGCCTTGGCGCCCTTGGAGTCGGCACCACCGCATGTTCGGGCAATGACCTCGATTCATGTGGCCGATGAGCTTTGGGATATAGGATTCCGCTCGGTCGCGCGCTCCGTGAAAGACTTGGATGAGGCGGGCGTGTTGATCAACGTGGGGTCGCATGGACAGCTTGCCGGGCTCGCGATGCATTGGGAAATGTGGCTCATGGCCGAGGGTGGCATGAGTAATGCGCGAATCCTGCGCGCGGCAACGCTCAACGGTGCCCGGGCTCTGGCCTTGGACGGTCAAATAGGGTCGCTGGACACGGGCAAGCTCGCAGATCTCATCGTCCTCGATCGCAACCCCCTGGAGGACATCCATAATTCCAACTCAGTTCGCTACACCATGTTGAACGGCCGCCTGTATGACTCAACCACCCTGAACGAGATCGGCAACCACCCGCGTCCACGCGGAAAATTCTATTGGGAGAGTGGTACCCGAAAGGACTCGGATTGGAACGAGGCTTGGGCACAATGAAGCAACTTGCGCTGCTGCTGCTGGCATTGCTGTCTATCGCAAGTGGCCCCGGGCGAGCCAGCGACTGGAAGGGGAACTCGACAGTAGAGACGCAAGTAGTGTCACTGTGTTGTCTTGCGACGCTGCATTCGCCGGTCGGGACGCACCGGCGCTGCCTATAACACAAACGTTGATGAGTTTCGTACCTCACCATTGCGCGTCATTGTCGTAATGTGCGAGCGGGCACATTTCGACATGAGAAGTGTGCATGGCATTGGGGACGCGCTCATCATGTGATGGAATCGAATCAACAGGGACGGTGAGTGCGCGCCAGCCACTGATGCGCCCCAGTTTCAGTTATATCCACAGACTTTCCCGCACTCGGTGCGCACGGAGGCCCCATGTTCTCATCCCAAAAGCCTCATGTTATCGGTCTTGGCCTCGCTCTGACGGCCGCAATCAACATTGCGGAGGCACGCAACCATGCGCCTACGATCTCGGGTTCTCCAGCGACCGCCGTTACGGCCGGATCGAGCTATAGCTTCACGCCAACCGCTCACGATGTAGACGGGAACACGCTGCATTTCTCGATTGCCCACGAACCGTCGTGGGCCTCTTTCAGCCCGTCGACGGGCCGCTTGTCGGGCACGCCAACCAACGCTCAGGCAGGCACATACCAGCAGATTCTGATCTCCGTCAACGACGGCCGCGCGAGCGTTTCTTTGTCGCCGTTCTCAATCAAGGTGAACGCGACCGGAACAACTACACCTCCCCCAGGACCCGTTCCGGACCTAGGAACTAATGCCAGTCTGCATGGACTGCAGGTATTCCCACCCAGCGATCCGTGGAACGAGCCAGTCGATGTATCACCGGTCGATGCCAATTCAGCGGCCATTCTGGCCAATATCGGCACCTCCATTTCGCTGCATCCGGATTTCGGCGCCAATTTTGATGGCGGCCCGTTCGGGATTCCCTACGTGGTTGTTCCCGACTCCCAAGCCAAAGTGCCGGTCACGTTTGACATCGCCGACGAGAGCGATGCAGGGCCGTATCCAATTCCCCCTAATCCGCCGATAGAACCCGGAGACGGCGATAACCATCTGTTGATGATCACACGCACAAAGCTCGAGCTTTATGAGCTGTTTGGGGCAAATCTGACAACCAGTGGCAATTGGGCCGCCGGTTCGGGAGCCATCTTCGATCTCGTCAACGGAACGCAGCGGCCGCCTGGCTTTACTTCGGCGGATGCCGCCGGATTACCGATTTTCCCGGGCTTGGTGCGCTATGACGAAGTGTATGAGCTGGGGCAGATCAATCATGCCCTGAGGTTCACCGTCGCCAAAACACGGGCCGCCTACATTCCACCGGCCAATCATCTGACGGGCAGCAGCACAAACACTCTTCTTGCGCCGATGGGCATGCGTGTGCGTCTCAAGGCGAGCTTCGATATCTCCAGCTATCCCGCCCCCGCGCAAGTGATTCTACGGGCGCTCAAAAAGTACGGCATGATGGTTGCGGACAACGGCAGCAATTTCTTTTTGTCAGGCACCGCGGATGCGCGGTGGGATGACACGGTGCTCAACTCGCTGAAGAAAGTGAAGGTGAGCGACTTCGAAGTGATTCAGATGCAGGGTATCGTTACGCGCTGAAGGGATGGGGTGACAGTTCCGCCGGGACTGTCACCCCGTTTCAGCCGAGGCCGAGAAGGGCGATCACAGCATCACTCGGCCCAACGATCAGTGCGTCGGGGCGTCATATTTCTGTGCGAGCTGAGTGACTCGTTGTTGTAGCTGTTGGAGCTGCCGGTCCTGCGCATGCAACTGTTGCGCCTGCAGCGCCATCTTGCTCTTTTGCTTTTGCAGCTCGTTCAGCAGCAGCGGTGCGAGCTCGTCATAGCGAACGCCCTGAACTGTGCCGGCCTCATCTCGGATGACGAGGTCCGGGTAGACACGGCTGACTTCCTCGGCAATCAAACCGTATTGAAGGGCTCCGTGCGGTTCGGTCTTGAGATGGAACGTCACAGGGCGTAGCTGCTGCAGCTTCTCCGATGTGTCTCCCATCGGACTGATGGCGGTCTTGTATCGCTCCGAGGAAGCAAGTACGCCGAGTTTACCGGCCGCGGTGACGTAAACGGCGCTCCCCGTAACCTGGCTGGAGTTGATGCCGGCAATGAATACGTGCTTTTGGCTGCCGGAGGTGCCGATTCGAATCGTGCCGCTGTCGCTGGCGACTCCTTGGTTTCCGATGTCGATATTTTCTGAACCGGATACCAGGTCTCCGGCGAAGTAGCCGATGGCAATGTTGTTGGCGCCAGTGGTATTGGCAGACAAGGCTTGATATCCCATTGCCGTGTTATTGGAACCGCTCGTGTTGGCGGCAAGCGAATTGGCGCCGGCAGCCGTATTGTAGTTGCCGGTGCTGAAGATCAGTGAGAAGGCGCCGAGCCCCGTATTGAAAAACCCTGTCGTGTTGTTTGTGAGCGTCTCATTGCCGAAGGCGCTGTTGCCGTTGCCGGTGGTGTTCGCAGAGAGTGAATTGCTGCCCAATACGGAATTGAAGCTTCCTTGCGTGTTCGAAAGGAGCGCAGCCGAGCCGACCGCGGTGTTGTCAGCCCCGGTGGTGTTGGAGCTGAGAGCGCCGAAACCGGCTGCGGTATCGCGCTGGGCTCCCAAGGCTGACAGCAGCGCGTTCGTTCCCATTGCGGTGCTTTGATTGCCATCGCTCTGCACAACATCCGGGGGTTGTTGCGCGTGGGCGGTGACTGAAAAGGCGGCGAGGGCGGCGATGCAGAGGCGGGTTCGATAAGCTGAGTTCATGATGAGTTTCCTCACAGTTCCTTGTTGAGAGCGAGAGCCTGGACCGCTGACGAGCAAAGGCCGCGGCGGCTGCCGCGAGTCTACGCTCTTGGGTGCTCGACTGAGGACTTCCGTGTGCGCTAGCGAGGCGGGTGACGTTTCTTGTGACACCCTATGTTACTATCGGTATACACCGAAGCGTGACACTTGCGACATTGTGCAGAGCGTCGAGTAAAGAATCATGGCGGACGTCCTGGGAAAAACCGCGCTACCCATGCGGAGCTTCCGCTCCGCCGCGGACTTCCGTGAGTGGCTGGCAAAGGAGCATGCCAACTCGAACGGCGTGATCTTGCGCATCTATAAGAAGGAGTCCGGTGTCCCCACGGTGTCATATGCCGAAGCGCTTGACGAGGCGTTGTGCTTCGGTTGGATAGACGGCCAGAAACTGCCATACGATACGAAGTCGTGGCTCCAGAAATTTACGCCCCGCCGATCGCGCAGCGGGTGGTCGAAGAAGAACACCGAACACGTTGAGCGGCTCATTGAATCAGGCGCGATGACACCCGCTGGGGTCAAAGAAGTGGAAGCCGCCAAGGCCGATGGTCGATGGGCGGCTGCCTATGAGTCGCAGTCATCGGCCAAGGCGCCCAAGGAGCTCATTGAAGCATTGGCCAAGAACAAGAAGGCCGGCGCGTTCTACGCGACCCTCAACAAGGCCAATCTGTATGCCATCGCCTATCGGTTACAGACGGCCAAGAAGCCGGAAACCAAAGAGCGACGGCTAAAAGCGATTGTCGCAATGCTCGCTCGCGGCGAGAAGTTCCACTAGCGCGGACAGCACTGCTGTCAAGCCGCGGCGCGACCGCGCGCGAGCTCATCAGCCCCAAACTTCTGTCATGACGCGTGCGAAATTGCCACCCAGTATTTTGGCTATTCGCGCGTCGGAGTGACCGCGCCGCGATAGTAGAGATCCCAGTGTCTCAAACCGGCGCGCATGATTGAGGTCAGTAACAAAGAGATACAGATCTTCGGGGCGACCGCGGTCGAAGATCCGCTCAGCGACCAATCGTTTAATCAACTCTCGGTTGGACTTCTCAAACTGAGGCGTTCGGTCTACCGGCGAAGCGCTGACATCGGTGCCGATGCCAACATGGTCCTCGCCGCAGACGTTGATTGCATACTCGATATGACGGATCACATCCGCCGCCGTGGGTGTATCTTTCCTGGTCAGGTAGGGCCAGAAAACGATTCCCGCGACACCGCCACGATTGGCCATCGCCCGCAGTGCGTCGTCGGTCACGCAGCGCGGCACATCCGCGAGCGCTGCGCACCCTGTGTGAGAGATGACCACGGGTGCTTGTGAGGCTGCAATTCCTTCACTGACCGTCCTACGACTACCGTGTGCGACATCGACGAGAATTCGTTGCTCGTTCAGCTTGTCGATGACGGCATGCCCGAACTCGCTCAGTCCGGCATTGCCGGGCTCCATGCAACCGTCGCCCACGAGGTTTCGCTGATTGTGCGTGAGTTGAATGACACGGACGCCGCGCTTGTAGAACCGTTCGACACTGTCCAGGTCCTCACCGAGAGGCGCGGAGTCCTGGAAACCATAGATCAGGCCGACTTTATGACTGCGATGTGCGAGGGCCAGATCGGCTCCCCGGGCGATCTGCATGAATGTGTCGGGGTGTGCGGCAAGCTCCCGGTCCCACGAGGCCATTTGTGCCTCGACTGCCTCGAGGGCGACTGGCCCATAGCGGGGAGAGCCGTTCGGCGCCAGCGTGATCACCGAGGCAGACAGGCCTGATTCCCGTGCGTCAGCCAGGTCCGCGGCGTTCAAAGTAGCGTCTTCTCTTTCAGGGACAAAGCGCCCGAAGCTGCCGGCTGCATCAATTGCAACGGTGTTGGCGTACGGAGGCCATTTTGTCGGGGACTGCGTCCCCGCAAGTGGCGCCGCCGCCGGCTCGCCGGAAAAGGCGCCCGATGTGTAATACGCGGCAACGGCCGCCCCTGCGCCCAGGGCCCATTCTCGTCGGTTCATGCTCATTCTGCGCCTGACTCCAGGGGTGCCCCGATGGCACTTTGTTGGCTCGCAGACTATGACGGGTCGAGGTTGGGTGATCGGCTACCGGCGACGTGCTCTCGAGGCTGGTAGCCGATTTGCTCGCCTCAACCCGTCTGCGTCATGGGGAAGACCCGATATTTGAGAATGCCCGAGCAATCCGAACAGCAGTACCGCAAGCAATGGCTGCAGCAGCTCGTCTCGTCTGTCGGCAGCGATGTACTGCGCTTTCTGCGCTCCCGTCTGGGACATGGCGACCTGGCACAGGATCTGGCCCAGGAGGTGTACCTGCGGCTGCTGCGCATGGACGACGTCCGCCTGATCCGAAACCCGCGGGCTTTCGTGATCCATCTCGCCGCGCACGCCGCCCACGAATGGCGTGAGCTCGCCCGCAATCGACTGGCGCATTCCGATGAGGGGCTGGATGAGCTGGTGGCCGAATTCAGCGATCCGGCCGAGATGTTGGAGCGCCATGATCGCGCCAAGCAACTGTTTAGGGTCCTGGGCACCTTGAGCCCAAAGCGACAGGCGGTCGTGCTCATGCATCGTCGTGATGGGATGACCTGTCAGGAGATTGCAGCCCGATTGAACCTGTCCGTCGCCATGGTCAAGAAGCATTTGGCGCTGGGGCTGGCGGAGTGCCACAAGCAAATGAACCCCACGGCACTGGGATCGATGGAGGGGCTCACGATGGCCTCGCGGCAGCCAGGAGAGGAGGGGTAGGGGTGGCTCCAGGAAATGACAAGTCTACGGCGCTCATCGTCGATGAGGCTGCGGAATGGGTGGTGCGGATGACGGCACCGGCCGTATCCACTGAGGATAAACGCGAATTTCTCGCCTGGCTGAAACGCTCGCCTGTGCATCTGGATCAGTACTTGCGCCTCGAGCGAACCTGGTCGGACCTGGCGCGTGCCGACCCTGAGTACCGGATCGACATTGCGGCGCTCGTTGCCGCTGACTGCACCAACATTGTGGAATTCGCCGATACCGGCCGCCGGACTCGCAGCCGCGGGGATTTGTCAGCGAGGTCAGGGACAACCGGCGATGTACGAGCTGGCCGGTCCGCCGCGATGGGTGCGGGCCGGCGGGGGCGCATCTACGCTATAGCCCTTGCGGCGACGCTGGCCTGCGTGGCGTTTGCAGTGTTCTGGTTCCACGGGCAGTTGGCGCAACAATACAACACCAGTGTCGGCGAGCAGCGAACCATCAGGCTGGAGGATGGATCGACCGTCGTGCTCAACACCGATTCCCGGGTCGTGGTTGACATGAGCGAGAGTTTCCGCGAAGTCCGCCTCGTGCGCGGCGAAGCATTGTTCGATGTTGCAAAGGACCGGCTGCGCCCGTTCCGGGTGATCAGCGATCAGGCCATTGCTCAAGCCGTCGGGACTTCGTTCATTGTGCGCCGTAAGGCGCAGCAGACGGAAATCACTGTAATCGAAGGACAGGTCGCCGTGATACCGACGGCGCCTGTCGATGAGGTGCCGGCGGCGCGGCCCGAGGGGCCGGTGCAAGTCTCCGCGGGCACCAAAGCCAACGTCGTCGCCCGGCATGTCACTACGACGGCTATTGAAAACCCCGGCGCCGTGACTGCATGGCGCTCGGGCCGGCTCATATTTGATGGCGAGCCTCTGGCCAATGTCATAGCGGAGTTCAATCGCTACAATCAGGTACAGCTCGTGGTCACCGATTCGCGGCTGTCGGGCGAGCTCATCAGCGGTGTGTTTGATGCCGGCCAGCCGCGCTCGCTGGTCAGGTTCCTCGAGCAGTCCGGCGCCATCGGGCCACCTGAGCAGTCCGGCAACAATCTCATTCTCACGTCGCAGTAGCCGATTCGAATGGCTGTTCCCGTCTTACTCCACGAGGCGATGTTGTCATTGCCGTGGGGGAGTGGGGCTTGAAGAAGAAAACGTTGCGACAGTTGGGTTCGCTGGGGGTTCTGTTGTGCGCAAGCGCGATGGCCTGCGCCGCCCAGGTCTATAAGTTTGATATTCGCGCTACGAATCTGTCCGCCGCACTGCGGCAGTTTGCCAGTCAAACGGGGCTGCAGGTCGCGTACTTCACGAAAGTGGGCGGGGATCGGCCGACGCGGCCGGTCTCCGGCGCGCACACCGCGGATGAGGCATTGCGTATCATTCTCGACTCGAGCGGCCTGACATTCGAGCGCATCGACGATACGACGATTGCAATTCGCGCCACCGCGCCTGCCACGAGCGCCGAGAAACCAGCGGCAATGCCACCGTCTCTGTATGGGGTCCGTGTCGCCTCGACTGGCGAAGTGCCCGCGGAACCGGTCGGTACCGCAACCGTGGTTGACACTTCATCCACCGACGCGGCACGCGCTCCGATCCTGGACGAAGTGGTTATCACCGGAAGCAACATCCGCGGCGTGCAGAACGATACCGCGCCGCTCATGACTTTCGACCGCAGCTACATCGAGCGCTCAGGCTATACGAACCTGATGCAACTCGTCGAGTCGTTGCCAATCAACTTCAATGGCGGAGCCAGCGGTTCCAGTGAGTCGGCGCCATTTGGCAATTCCTACAATTATGGCCAGAACCTGACCCGTGGCACGGGTTTCAATCTGCACGGACTCGGCTCCACCGCCACTCTGACGCTCATCAACGGGCATCGCGTGGCGCCTTCGGCGCAGGGGCAGTTCGTGGACATGAGCACCATTCCTCTGTCGGCGGTGGAGCGCATCGAGATTCTGACTGACGGCGCTTCCGCCATATACGGAGCGGATGCAGTTGCGGGTGTCGTCAATATCATTTTGCGCAAGAACTTCCAGGGGGCGGAGACCGGTGTTGAGTACGGCACAGCCACCGACGGTACGGTCGACGAGCAACGCGCAACTCAGACGCTCGGCACGAGCTGGAACAGCGGAAACGTGCTGTGGGTTGGTGAGTTCTACCACCGCGATCCGCTGAATACACAGGATCGCGACTACATCATGGACGCGGGCTCCGAGGCCCCCATCTATTTGCTGCCACGGCGCGTGCTGGGCACCATGCTGTTTTCTCTCAACCAGAAGCTGACAGACTCACTGGAGCTGTCCAACACCATTCTCTATTCGTATGAAGCCGTCCACAGCAAGCAGATGGGTCAGCGCTCGTTGCTCGGGACCCAGGATCCGGGCACGAATCAGTGGAGTGTCAATTTAGGATTGGGATATGACCTGTTCGCGGACTGGCGGCTGAATGTCGATAGCACAGTGTCGCAATTGGTCACCCATACGGACCTTACCTACACGGACGTAACGACGAATGAGCCGCAATTGCTCATCAAAGACTACCATGACCGATTCAATACCTGGATCGTTGACGCCAAGACAGACGGCTCGTTGTTCTCGCTACCGGCCGGCGACGTGCGACTGGCCGTGGGCGGCTCATACCGCGAGGACGGCGTCAGATCCACTCGTGTGCGAGTGATTCCCAATAGCGGATACCAAGTGCGAGCCCAGGAGTGGCGCGGTGTGGTATCCGCATATGGTGAGTTATATGCACCCCTCATCAGTGAACAGCAGGGCATCCCAGGCGTCAGGCGCGTCGATCTGTCAGTGGCCGGCCGCTTTGACCACTATTCCGATTTCGGCAGCACGAGCAATCCGAAGATCGGCCTGGTCTGGACTCCCGTTGCCGGCCTGGATATGCGGGTCGCCTACAGCACGTCATTTCGAGCGCCGAGCGTTGCGGAGGAATCCCAGGTCGCCCGGGGTGTTACGATCTACACCAGCACATTTGCCAACGGGACGATCCCGGCCTTGGTCCTGCAGGGGAGCGCGCCGTTGGTGGCTGAGAAGTCAAAGAATCTCGCGCTCGGGTTTACCTTCAAGCCCGTACCTGTGCCGGGCGCCGAGCTGTCGTTGAACTACTTCAAGATCGACTATACGAATCGGATCTCCACGCCGCCCTACGACGACAACGCTCTGTCGGAACCGACAAAGTACGGTGAGCTGATTACCGGCCTGCCGAGTGATGCGGGGGCCCAAGCCTACCTCAACCAGCAGATCGCCTTGGGCGATGAATACTTCGACGACATTGGAAATGGCGTCGCGGGCATTCGCTATGCCGTCGATCTGCGCCAACGCAACGCCGCGCGCACTCAGATCAGCGGGCTCGATCTGGCAACCAGCTACCTGTGGCAGCGCGCGGTGGATACGTTCTCCGTCAGCCTGAATGTCACGCACATCAACAAAATCCTGACCTCGCTCACCAGCGACAGTCTCACCTTCGACCAGGTCAATCGATACAACGAACCCCTGTCCTGGCGTGGGCGGGCGCTCGGCACCTGGGTGCATGGCGGCCTGAGCTCGAGTCTGAGCATCAACTATTCGAACCGGTACCTCAACGATAGTCTGCTCGTCCCGGTGCCGATCGCGGCGTGGACAACCTTTGATGCCAATGTGAGCTACGACTTTGACAAACGGGTCAGCTCGGGTTGGCTCGCCGGTGTGAAGACGGCCGTGGGCGTGACCAACTTGTTCAATCGACGGCCGCCCTATGCGATCGGGCCACCCTCGTCCGACCCACAGATCGGTTTCGACGCCTATAACGCTGATGCCATGGGGCGCTACGTCAGCTTCCGTCTCAGCAAGCACTGGTAACAATCATGTTAGATATAAGAGTATGCCGCGGCGCGCTGCGGCGAGCGGTGGTTTGCGGCTTGATCTTCCTGCAGGCCCCGCTCGGAGTGACAGTTTCGGGTACGGTCTACCCGTCTACATACGAGGCAGCGCCCAGCCCGCCTACGCTAATTCGAAATGCCGTCATACTCACCGGCACGGGCACGCGTATCGACAATGGAGACGTGCTCATTGAAAACGGGCTGATAGAGGCCGTTGGGCACGACCTGCAGCCACCCCCGAACGCCCGCATTATCGACGCAACGGGTCGCTGGGTTACACCCGGCCTCATTGATCCCCATTCGCACATGGGGGTCTACTCGAGTCCCAGTGTGCCGGCCAACGCGGATGGGAATGAGACGACTTCCCCCGTCACTCCGAACGTTTGGGTGGAACACTCAGTGTGGCCGCAGGACCCCGAGTTCCAGACGGCGTTGGAAGGGGGAGTGACCACTTTGCAGATATTGCCGGGCTCCACCAACTTGATTGGCGGACGCTCGGTGGTGCTCAAGAATGTGCCGGCGCTGACCTACCAGGCAATGAAATTCCCAGGCGCGCCCTACGGCATGAAAATGGCGTGCGGGGAAAACCCCAAAACGAACTATGGTGACAAGGGTCAGGCTCCCGCCAGCCGCATGGGAAACGTGGCGGGTTACCGTCAGGCGTTTCTGGACGCACAGGAATATCAGCGACAGTGGGACAAATACGAGCGCGACCTGGCCGCCTATGAAAAAAAGAGGAGCGGCGCCGCAGCGCCACCGGATCCGCCGCGGCGCGATCTGAAGAATGACACGCTCGTCGGCGTGCTGAAGGGTGAGATTCGCGTTCACGTGCATTGCTACCGCGCCGACGACATGGCAACCATGTTGGATCTCGCGGATGAGTTCGGATTCAAGATCGCAGCCTTTCATCATGGCGTTGAGGCCTACAAGATCGCGGACCGCCTGGCCCAAAAAGGGGTGTGCGGCGCACTGTGGGCGGACTGGTGGGGGTTCAAAATGGAGGCCTACGATGGCATCCAGGAAAACGTAGCGCTCGTTGACCGCCCAGCGAATGGCTGCGCTATGTTGCATTCCGACTCCGCTCAAGTCGTCCAACGTCTGAATCAGGAAGCCGCGATTGCCATGTCGCGCGGCGTGCGCATGGGGCTGAAGATTCCTCCGGAGCGGGCCATCCGCTGGATAACGGCCAATCCCGCGAAATCGCTGGGGATCGAGGCTCGTGTCGGTACTCTAGAAGCGGGCAAGATGGCGGATGTCGTGATCTGGAATCGTGACCTGTTCAGCGTCTACGCGCTGGCGGACCAGGTCTTCATTGACGGTGTGTTGCTCTTCGATCGCTCCCATCCGCCTGAGCGGCCGCGCTCCGATTTCATGCTGGGACAGTCAACCGAGGTACCTTCCCCATGAGATCACTAGTCGCATTTACGGTCCTCGTCGCGGTTGGACTCGGCATGTCCTCGGTCCGAGCCCAGGACCTGCTGATCCGCTCGGCCAAAGTGCACACGGTCTCCTCGCGCGGAACGGTGGACAGCACCGATGTGTTGGTGCGCGGCGGCAAAATTGCTGCAATCGGTGCGGGACTGGCTGTACCGGCAGGCGCCGAGGTTGTTGAAGCTCACAATCAATCGCTCACACCCGGCCTCTGGGCCGGGTTGTCCAACCTCGGAATTACCGAGGTATTTGCGGTACAGGACACCTTGGACGACACGCTCAGCTTCGGCGCGCCCGCGTGGCAGCAGCGCTGGCGGCCTGAGTTTGATGTGACTCGTGCCTTCAATCCACGCTCGACACTGATTCCCGTCAGTCGAATTGAGGGCCTGACCTGGACAGTATTGTCGCCGTCGAGCCCTGACAACGTACTAGGGGGGCAAGGCGCGGCCGTAACACTGGACGGTCGCTATGACGCCGTGTTGGATGGTAGTCGGAGTCTCTTCGTGAATTGGATGGGGCCCGGCACGTCATCGGGTGGAAGTCGCGCGGCGCTATACATGCTCTTCGAGCAAGCAATCCGCGAAGTGCGTACGAAGATCGCAGGTGAGGCCTTGTTGCATCCTGCAGGGCGAGAGGTGCTCGCAGAGTATCTCAGCGGGGGCCGCATCGTTTTCAGCGTCGATCGAGCGGCTGACATCCACGAGTTGATTGCCTTCGCCCGGCGCAACAATCTCAAGCCGGTGATCTCCGGAGGTGCCGAAGCCTGGATGGTGGCGAATGAGCTGGCACGCGCACGGGTGCCGGTCATTCTCAATCCTTTGACGGACTTGCCCGATTCCTTCAACCAGTTGACGGCCCGGCTCGACAACGCAGCTTTACTGTACCAGGCCGGCGTTCAGATCGCCTTCACGTCAGAACAGACGCATAACGCACGCATGATTCGGCAAGCGGCAGGAAATGCGGTGGCTCATGGGCTGCCATGGGAGGCGGCGCTAGCGGCCGTCACGGCAACACCAGCGGAAATTTTCGGCATGGGCGCCACCCGCGGCCGCATCGCCGTGGGGCAGGTAGCCGATCTGGTGTTGTGGGACGGTGATCCGCTGGAAGTGACCTCCGCGGCGGCTCGGGTGTGGATTGCCGGGCGGCCGATCGAGATGCGCTCGCGTCAAACACAGTTGCGGGACCGATATTTCAGCCGGAGCTCAGCGCAATGAAGAGTCGTTTCGTACTTTGTCGTGGAGGCTGGAGCGTAGTGGGCCTCGCTCTGCTGCTGGTCGGCACCGCGGAGGCATCCGCCAAGCCGGTCGTGCCACCGCAATGGAACAAGGTGGCAGCGACATTCGACAGCGCCATGCCTGCGGACAGCATGGTGGGGGGAAGCGTTGCGTTCGTGCAAGATGGAAAGATCATCGCCCACCGCGAATACGGCTTCGCGGATCGGGCGCACGGCGTTCGGGTCGACCCCGACACGATCTTTCATTGGGCCTCGATTACCAAGACCATCAATGCGATTACGGTCATGCAGCTTCGGGACCGGGGGCTGCTGTCGCTGAATGATCCGATCACCCGGTACGTACCGGAGCTTCGTCAGATACACAATCCGTTCGGATCCATGGATGCCGTCACGATTCGCATGCTGCTCACTCACACAGCCGGCTTTCAGGGCTCAACGTGGCCGTATACGAGCGGCGCGGACTGGGAACCGTTTGAACCGACAACGTGGCAGCAACTCGTCGCCATGATGCCTTATCAACAGATTGCGTTTCCTCCCGGCACTCGTTTCAGTTACTCAAACCCCGCCTGGATCTATCTGGCGCACGCTCTCGAGGGCCTCACGAACGACCCCTGGGAGTACTACGTGCAGAAGAACGTATTTGCGCCTCTCGGTATGTCGCGCAGCTACTTTGGACGTACGCCGCCCTATCTGGCGGCTCATCGCTCGAGTCGTTACGCGAATTCGGATAAGGAGGGTAGCGGAACGCCGGTTACGCAGGATCTCGGGGGTGAGTTCGATCCCGGCATCACGATTCCCAACGGAGGTTGGAACTCGCCGCTGGCCGATGTCGCGACCTACATTGGATTTCTGACCGGAAACACCGGCAGTGATGCGCAACTGAAACAGCGCTACGAGAGTGTATTGAAGCGGGCTACTCTCGAGGAAATGTGGAAGCCGCAGGCTCCTGGCATGGAGGGAAACGAGAACATCGGCTTGGCCTTCTTCCTGGAAGAGCATGGCAAGCACCACCTCGTGGGTCATACCGGCAGCCAAGGGGGGTTTACCGCGTTTTTCTATTGCGATCCTGCTACGGGGCGCGGTGTCATTGCCGCCTTCAATACCAACCACACCACACGCCCGAGGACCGAGTCGAGTGCGTTCGTCAAGATCAAAGAACAGGCAATGAAGCTGTTTGACTGACCGGCGCGCAGTCGCCATGGCCGCAAGTGATCGGCTGAGTCGGGTTCCGCCGTTGCAATGGGTCAGAGCGTTCGAGGCAGCGGCACGGCACGAAAGTTTCATTACGGCGGCGAAGGAGCTGTCGCTGAGTGCCGGTGCCGTCAGTCGCAGTGTCAAACAGCTCGAAGCGTTCCTGGGAACAGGATTGTTTGTTCGAGGTGTCAGCAGCGTGAAGCTCACTGACGGTGCGCGTGCGTATGCCCATGCGCTTGCGCCAGCCCTGCGGCAGATATCGGTAGCCTCCCTGGAAGTTCGCACTGAATCGCGACACCAGCTTTTGCGAGTCAGCGCGCTGCCGGCTCTCGCCCAATGTTGGCTGGTGCCTCGGTTGAACGAGTTCAATCAGTTGTACCCGGATATTACTGTGCGCATCGCCGCGGAATCTGTTTTGCTCGATCCAACGCGAGATGAGTTGGATGTGGCATTGCGATGTGACGACGCCCCATCCCATGTGAACCCCAGCGCGGATTGCACGCGCGTGGATCTCTTTGCCGAAGATCTGTTCCCGGTGCTCAGCCCGGAATTGGCACAACGGGTCCGAAAGCCCGAGGACTTGTTTGAGCTCACCGCCCTCCACGATACCTGTTGGGAGACCGATTGGGCGACGTGGCTGACCGCTACGGGGGCGCCACTGCCAAAACGCTGGCGCGGCCTGCATTTCACGCTCTACGCCATGGCGTTGGATGCGGCAATCCGCGGGCAGGGAGTGCTGATCGGGCACTCCGCATTGATTCAGGATGAGCTGCAAAGCGGCAAGCTGATCGCTCCCTTCAGCACACGCCTGGCCTCCAAGAGACGTTACTACGCGCTCACGAGGTCGGCGCGAGCATTGACCTCGACGGCAGTTCAAGCATTTCTGGGCTGGCTGACGGCATACGTTGAATCAGCCGCCTTCGTACTTCCATCCGCCAAAACGAGTAACTCCCATGCGACTGAGTCGTGTCATCGGTAGAGCCGTTCGAGTTTCCATGTGTCTGGCGGCGACGGCCGCGAGCTCCCAGGCGAGCACCACTTATGACTTGTGGATCCGCAATGGCACTGTTGTGGACGGTACCGGGCGGCCGCGTTTTGCGGCCGATATTCTCGTATCGGGCGACACCATTGCATACGTTGGAAGCACCGCCGGCCGCAATGTAAAGGCACGCCGGACGATTGATGCTGCCGGCAAAATCGTGACCCCTGGGTTCATTGATCTTCACGCGCACGGTGATCCGTCCAAGCAGGCTTTCACAAATTTTCTGCAGGAAGGGATCACGACGGTGTTGCTGGGACAGGACGGCAACACAGCGAGTTACGAGGATGAAGACCCGCCGACACTGGCGCAATGGAAGGCAGCTCGCGCTGCCGGCCTCGCGCTCACCGACGATCAGAAACCCGTCACTCTCGCGCAATGGCTGCACCACTCAAAAGTTGAACACTCTCTGGTCAACGTCGCCGCGTTGTCCGGTCACGGTAGTCTACGCACGACCGCCGGCGTGGGGGATGCGCCCCAACCGACTGCAAAGCAACTGGCGGCCATGAAGGAGATTCTCAGAGCCGATCTCGATGCCGGTGCTTTTGGCATGAGTTTCGGCCTCGAGTATGCCCCCGGGCGCTTTGCCCTGGAACCCGAAGAAAAGGCGCTGGGTGCGATTGTGGGCGAATATGGTGGCGTCGTCATGAGTCACATGCGCTCGGAGGACTTCGACAAGATCGCCGGTGCCATTGATGAGCTGCTGCAGATCGATGCGCACGTGCATGTTTCTCACATCAAGATCGTTGCGGGGAAGCGCCCGGAGGAGGCGCAAGCGGTGCTCGATCAACTCGCGCGGGCACGCGCGGGCGGCAAGACCGTGACCGCCGATGTCTACTCCTATCCGGCCAGCGCCAGTAATCTGGTATTCCTGTATCCAGAATGGGCGCGTAGCGAGAGCCAATATGCCGATGCCGTGAAGCATCGGCGCGCCGAGCTGGAGGCGCACCTGCGCAAGCGCGTAGAAGAGCGTAATGGTCCACAGGCCATTCTGTTTGTCAGCGGCCCCTATGCCGGTAAGCGGCTGTCCGAGCTCGCCCAGCAGCTCGGCAAGCCGTATGAAAAGGTTCTCATTGACGACTTCGACTACGGCGGCCCCGAGCAGGCGCACTTCCTGATGTCCGAAGCCGTACAGAGCGTGTTCATTGCCGCCGACAACATCGGTTACAGCACCGATGCCTCGCCGGAGTTGAAACATCCACGCGCCACCAGCTCCTTCGCCAAAGTGCTCGAGGACTATGTCGGACCGGCCCCCAAAATGAGCCTCGAGAAGACAATCCACAAGATGTCGGGCCTGGCGGCTGACATTGTGGGAATCAAGGACCGTGGAGTACTGGCCGTGGATCGTAAGGCGGATATTGTGGTGTTATCGCCAAACCGGCTGCATGTTCGCGCTACCTGGGCTGCCCCGATGCAGTCTCCCACCGGATTCGATGCCGTTGTTGTGAACGGCGCAATTGAGCTGGAGAACGGGAAGGTTGGTACTCCCAATGGCCGGATACTGCGTCGAGAGGGGCATCCTGTGGCTCACAACGCCAGCAGCAAATAGCCGAAGGTCGCCAGCGCCGCGGCAATCAAGGCGTAAGGTAGCTGGGTTCGCGCATGGTCGATCACAGGCGTGCCCGCTGCGGCGCTGGCGACAATAGTCGTGTCGGATATGGGGGAGCTGTTGTCCCCGAACACTCCACCCGAGATGCAGGCGCCGAATAGCAGCTCCTGATTGATACCGGTAGCGGCTCCAAGCGGTAGTGCGATGGGCACCATGATGGAGAACGTGCCGTAGGAGGTGCCTGTGGAGAATGAGATCATGGCGCTCAACAGAAAAACCAGTGCCGGCAGGACGACGCTCGGCAGAGAGGTTCGCAGAATCTGGGCGATGAAGGGGCCCGTGCCAAGATCCTGCGTGAGCTTGCCCAGTGACAGTGCGAGCACGATGAGTGCACCGACATCGAGGAAGCCGGCACTGCCTGCGACGATTTTCTTCTCGAGCTCTGCCGCGCTGAATACGCCATCGATACGCAAAATCACCGCCGTGAACGCTAACGTAAAAATGACGGCATAGAGTATGGACAGCGATCCGTCGCCGGCCGTGATGTTGCCGTGCCCAGTGCTCCACAGCCCGAACAGCACGGTCACTATCAGACACAGCACAGGGAGCACCATGTGGCGTAGGCGCGGCGTTCTCGAGCTGTTGACCGGACTGGCAACGGGACCCTCAGTGGCCCCGTACGAGCGCATGGGACCGATGGTTAGTCCCGTCGCCATCGCGAATGCGACCAGCGCGAGGCTGATCCAACAATACAGGAAGTAGGGTACCGCGCCGATCAGGAACTCGAGGGGCCGGGCGACTCCCTGGGCGCTGACCAGCACCAGGTAGAAGGCACCCCAGGAATTGATGAGTATGAGCGCGACGATGTTTATGCCGATAGTGTGGATGAAGTACGCGAGTCGCACGCGGGCGATGCCTAACCGATCGTAGAGCGGGCCGGTCGCGGCGCCGTTGATCAGGACATTGCTCCAGCTTTCCAGAATCAATGTGGAGCCGAAGAGCCAATTGAGCCCGAAGAGAGTGCGTTTGCCGTACGAACCACGCCAGCGTTGCAAAGCCAACGCAAAGGCGTCGAAGCCGCCACTGCTCTTCATCAGCTCGAGCAGCCCCCCGACCAGTACACTGAAAATGACCAGCCGCAGATTGTCCGGTTTCCCCAGGACGGTAACAACATAATCAATCGCCCAGACGAAACTGGCGTACGGTGCCTGGAGATTACAAATCAGACTGGCGCACAAAACACCCACGAGCAGTGAGGACAGGACGCGTTTGGTTAGCAGCGCCGTTACCAGAGTCAGAGCGGGCGGCACGGCACTGAGCCAGCCGAGCGTGGCTGGGGTGCTCATTCGAAGAGCTGGGCCGCGCCGCCTGTATGCAGGAACAGAACGTTCTCGCCGCTGTTGAATCGGCCTTCGCGGCCGTATGCGATCAGTGCGGCTGCCGCCTTTCCTGTGTATACCTCGTCCAGGAAGATGCCTTCCCGACGCGCGAAGATCTCGATGGCCTCGTTACATCCATCAGTCTTTTGGCGATAGCCACCTCCCATAAACCTGTCGTCGATAATGGGGTGCGCTTGGTCCAGGAGTTGACGGGGCAGCGTTTGCGCAAGGACTGCGCGGACCTTGGCTTCCTGTTCGGTTGCTGAGCGGGAGACGGCTATACCGTTGATTTCCCCGGGCCAACTCCCCAACATACTGCCGGCGATCAGGCCCGCTTGTGTGCCCGCGGACCCGGTGGCGTGGATGATTCGGGAGAATCGCAGGCCCGCGGTGCGCTCGAAGCTGGCGATTTCCGCCAACGCCCGCACGTATCCGAAGGATCCCAGGCCAGTCGAGCCGCCCATGATGATCCGATAGGGTCGCCGTCCCCTGGCCCTCAGCACATCCTCCAGCTCACCGGCGGCCGACTCCAGGACGTCGTCGTCAGTGGTATCGACATGCGAGATGCGGGCGCCGGCAATCCGCGCGAGGCGCAGGTTCCCGGTGTCAACTTTTGGAACCGGGCCGCCGAGAACCAGGTATACATCCATGCCCAGGGCCGCGCCGGCGACGCTCGTCATGCAACACCAGTTGGATTGGTTGCTTCCGCAGGTGATCAGACAATCGCTGCCGTAGCGCAGCGGCTCGCTCAGCAAGTACTCGAGCTTACGGACCTTGTTGCCGCCAAAGCCGAAGCCGGTGAGGTCATCGCGCTTGCAGTAGATTTGCGTGCCGAGCATTTTGCTCAGGTGGGGCAGCGCGTGAATGGGTGTCGGCGTTTGAGACAGCGCCACGCGATCGGCCACCTTTAACGGCAGCTCGCTGAAGTCGATGGACATCATGGTGGAGAACCTTCGTTTCCGCTCGCGAGCCTCGCCCGCGGGAGCGGTGTTTGATAGCAAGGCAGGTTCTCGAGCCGCAACTCATTATCGGTGGCCCTGGACGTGCAAATGCTGAGCCTTGGGGCCGACTGCTCGAGGATCGCGGCCAGGTAAGGTCGCGATGGGTGTGGTCGAAATCAGCGAAGACTATTTCTGGATAGAAGGTCTGCCCGGAGCCGGAGTCGAACCGGCACAGCCTTACGGCCGAGGGATTTTAAGTCCCTTGCAGGTACCCCTAAATTACTGATTTAGAAGGGAGTTTAGCCCACCTCAAGAGCTTATGTGCAAGAAAATGTGCAAGTGCGAGGTGCCGGGGGTGCCAGGGAAGCGCTCGGGGGAGGTATGACCGAATCCCATTTCACCGGCGCCAGCCCTCGGCGTCAGCACGGTCGGATCTTGGATTAGCGCGACCGAAACGGAGCGCAACAGGCCGCGCTTGGCAGCGATCCCCCTCCGGTGGCTCAGGGCCGCGTGAATGGCATAAAATCCCGCCCATGATCGAGCAGATACGGAAGGCACGCGCGGAATTGGCAGCCATCTGCCTGCGACACAACGTGCGCAGGCTGGATCTTTTCGGCTCGGCCGTTGGAACAGATTTCGACCAGGCTACCAGCGATCTCGATTTTCTGGTCGAGTTCGGCCCGTTTCCGAAGGGCGGATACTCAGAGCACTATTTTGGGCTCATTGATGACCTGACCGGCTTGTTCGGTCGCCCGGTGGACCTGGTCGTGGCGCGTGCGGTCCGCAACCCCTATCTCCTCGAGAGCATCAACCAGACACGCGAGCCTCTCTTTGCCGCCGCGTGACGCTCGCAAGTATCTCTTCGATATTGCCCAGGAGGCCGCTCAACTCTCCGAGTTCGTCTCCGGCAAATCACTCGAGGACTACCTCGGCGACCGACTGTTGCAGAGGGGCGTCGAGCGTCAGTTTGAGATTATAGGTGAAGCCCTGAGTCAGATGTCGAAGCTCGATCCCGCGCTTGCCGAACGAGTTTCGGACTACCGAAAAATCATCTCGTTCCGGAATATCCTCATCCATGGATACGCTGATGTTGACGACGAGCTTGTGTGGGATATCGTTGAAACGAGGCTTCCAACTCTCCGCCAGGAAATCGTGCAAATTATTGCGGACCTGAAGATGTCGCCGGAGCTGGACTCAAACCGTATCGACACAGGGCGAGAGCCGGCGTCCAACACGTGATGCGTTAACATCAGATTCATGCAAACCAATTCAGCAAACGACGTTCCTCAGGTTGACTCGGGCCAACCCGCTCGGACTGCGTCCCCGGAGTTGTCCTCAGTGGATGATGCGGAAGCGGTCCATGGGTTCCTGCCGTTCTCGGCGCGCGGCGGGGTCGTGACGAATGAGTTGATCGATGTGCTTCGCGATGACGACGCTTGGTAGCGGATCGAACGGAGTCCTCAGCAAATCGATTTAATCCTGCTGCGTACTGGATTGCCAGCAGTGAGTTTTAAATCCGATGATTCAAAAGGGGCCGGCAGCGGCGCCAGGGGAAACGAATCACGTGCAAGTGTTTCTATGCTGGTCGGGTCCGGCAGGCCATAAGATCGCGGAAGCCTTCCACGGTTTTCTCGGAGACGTTATTCAAGATCTGAAACCATTTCTATCGAGCGAGAGCATCCGCAAGGGACAAAATTGGAGCTCCGTCATCGGCAATCAACTCAAGGAATCAAACTACGGCATCGTTTGCCTTACGAAGGATAATCTAGATGCTCGTTGGATCATGTTCGAGTCAGGCGCGCTGTCGAAAAACTTAGCGGAGAGTCGCGTCACAACGTTGCTTGCAGGAATTCAACCGACGGATGTATTGGAGCCCTTGAGCCAGTTCCAGCATACCCGAACGGATCGCGATGACGTATTCAAACTCACCAAAGATCTGAATGCTTTACTACCCGAGTCTCAGCGCCTCACCGAAGACCGACTGACTCGCTCGTTCGCACGATGCTGGGACGACCTGGAAGCCAAGCTCAACCACGCAATGGCATCGAGCAGCGCAACGACAACGAAGGTCTTTGAACGCCCAACGGGTGACATGGTAGCGGAACTGCTTGAATTAGTCCGAGAGTTGAAGCGCGAATTGGTTGCTAAGCGAGAATTTGAGGAACGAGCCGAAAGGGATCGGTTTGAAGAACTGCAACACAAGCTCGCTGAGAGAGAAAGCCGAATGCACATGCTAATGGGGGAACATGAATCGCTGCACCACGAGTTGGTAAAGTTGAGATCCGCCAATGACAAGCTGGATGAACAATTACGTGTCGCGGTCAGGGAGCTGAAGAAGAACCCTTCCAGATGAGCGCCATCCGTATCGATTGATGCCTCGATTTCCTGCTGGTCAAGCTCTCCCAGGTGCACGCAATTCTCCGCAGACGATGGAGGCTGTCTCGTGACCACGGTTGATACCGGCCCGCACCGACGTGCGATTCTCACGGAACGTCTCGGTGCCTATGGGCATTCGCGCTCCTGAACCCAGCCCACGTCATATCAGCTGTATCCGCTCGGCGACGTTCAAGTCGAGGACGAACATCAGGACAAGTCAGCCGGAACGTAGAGGTTTCTCAGACGCGGAGGATCGAAATCAACTTCTACTCCATCGGGCTGAGCAAATGCTTCAATCAGCGTCAGCAGGACGTGAGCGGGGCCACTGCCTTCGGAGATGAGCGCAGCTTTTTCGGCGCGGCCCGTATCCAAGTTAAATTCTCGGCTAAAGAATGTTTTGACGGTCATTGGGCTCTCACTCCGGGGGCATATGCGAGCGCGGCGGCATTCCTGTTGTGCAGAAAGTGCGGCGGAGGGCAAAACTGTGTAAGGAATGTGTAAGTCCCGTGCCTCGGAAAAGTCGCGATTCAACGTACTGAAAATCCCCTGCGTGTACTGAGATGCCGCGGGGCGGATGATTGACTACTTGAAACAGGTCCGCATTCCGTCGTTGCTCCCGTGAGAAATAGTAGATAGTTCAATGGCTAACTGCTGAAGCTGACGGCGATCAATGCCAGATGCACAGGTCTGCCCGGAGCCGGACTCACGTTTCCGGCGTAACGCTTTGATTAATCAAGCGTTCTCGCAGACACCCTAACACCTGTACCCCCGGCAGTACCCCCTTCGACGGCTCCTGGTGGTCAAGAGCGGCGCCCGACCGTGCGTCAACACGGACGGACGCCTACCACAGCCACGTACTCGAGGTACGCATCCATGGGTTCTCAACTGCTTTTTGATTCTACCCGCGATATCCAGGCCCCGACGTCCAGGGAGGGCCAGCTATGACCACTCGTCTGCGCATTCAATCCGCTCGCGCCTTCGGGCATGCCCTCAAAGCCGCTCGCACAGAACGAGGCCTCAGCCAGGAGGACCTGGCCGAAAGAGGGGACTTCGACCGCACGTATCCCTCCATGTTGGAGCGGGGGCGGCGCTCCCCGACGTTCTTCGTGATCCTTCAGCTCGCTCTCGGGCTCCGGATGGATCCCGTCGAGCTGTTCGTCCAGGCCGTGGCACGCCTGCAAGGGGAGGTGCGGTCATGAACAGTGCAACCGAGTCTTCGGAAATCTCCGTTCGTATCGTGGAGGTCAGGGACGAAGAAGAAGTCCTTACGCGTCACTTCGGCACGCTCGGAACACTCATCTAGTGTGCCGTTCAGATGCAAGCATCGAGGCTGTGCTCGCGCATTAGGGTCAGTCGCATGCGATGGAGATACTACGAGTTCTCCAGGGATGGGCTCTACATGGCTCCAGACGTTGAGGGCATTCCGGTCCAAGATGACAGAGACGGGTTTCAGTGCACTTTGTCCTCACATGCGTTTGGGATTGCCGCGTCGCTTCTGGCGTTCTCCGGCTTCGCCGGAGTGGGAGAGGGATGCATTGAGCGACATGCAAGCGCATTGTTGGTACTTGCAGCCAAACACCCTGAGAGTGAGCTGCTACGACAGACAGTTGCCGGCGGGCTCATCTGACGTAAGTCAATGACAGTCCAGGCCACGCGGGCGAAGCAGTTTCGTCCGCGCGGCCTGGAACCTGCCATAAGCGTCTTTGGATCTTGGTGGAATCGTCATGCCCGGAACGTCCGCGCTCGCTCGGACGTGAAACCCAGTACAACCTACGTTCTGATGTTGTGTTGCATACCGGCGCAATCAGTTGCACTCGGTGTTTCATGCCACTGTTGTATCAGTTTTTACTGTAATTGTGGGCTGGTCACGGAACGGATTCAGACCTACAGTTGTCCCCCTGGAGACGATTCCGCGCCTTACAGCCCGCGAGTCAACACCAGCCGATCTCACCACTTCCCTTACGCGTAGGACTGCCCCATGGATAACCGCGTTCTCTATTCCATTAAAGAAGCCCGTCACCTGTTGGGCGGGATCTCCCGAAACTCGATCTACTCATTGTTCCGCAGTGGACAGCTCCCAAGTGTGGTCATCAACTGCCGAAGATTTGTTACGCACTCCGCCATCACTGAGTTGGTCGAGAAGTCGACCACCAACGAAAGCCCTTCTGTCGATTCAGCACGACTGAGGAAGCCGGACCAGAACTCGTTACCGCTTCCGCTTCCCGCCGTCACTAGGAAACGCCGCAAGGACGCGGAGCCGGAGTAGAGCGCCGCGGGAAATTACTCGGGCAGGAATCTCGTATCATGGACCAGAGACCAACCAACCACGGAGATGGTTGTTTGAGGGGTTGGAATCGAATTGATGGCAGGATAGCGAAGTGTCCGCGTTTTGCTGCACGAGGCATCAACGCCCATGGCTAGCGAGCGCGCCACTTCGCCAATTCCAACCATCACGGCTCGACCTTCGCCGGAAGAGAAGGCGCAGTTTGTCGAGCTAGCCGCCAGCCTTGGAGTCTCGGAATCGGCATTGGCACTGACTGCCATTCGAGCACTGCTGGACACAAACCAGCCTCGGCCCGATGTGGTGCGGCCGGAAGAATGCCGCGAGCCCGCGAACAGCCGGCTCACGATTCGGCTCCGACCAGGCGACTCGGCCGCCGTCCGCGTTCGCGCGACGCGGCGCGGGTTCAAGCCCTCAGCCTACATTGCGGGGTTGGTACGAGCCCACCTCACGCACAGTCCGCCGCTGCCCAAGAATGAAGTGGACCTCCTGAAGCAGGCCATTTCGGTTCTTACTCGACTCGGGCACCTGCTAGCCGCCATAACCCGCGAGGTAGCCAAGGAGGGGATCCTGCCCCCGGAGCTAGCAAAGCAACTCAGCCTGACCAGGGGCGTCGTGGCTGGCGTGGAGCGAATCGCGCACGACTTGGTCAAAGCGGCGCTCATCGCTTGGGAGAGCAAATATGACTAGGCGCCTCGTTCGACTACCTGGCGACGAGCCCATGCTGGATATCTTCAGTTACGGGCATCCTGCCCCTGCAAAGCGGCTTACACCGCGGCAGATTGGACAGATCACTCGAACTGTACGGCGTGTACCAGAGGTGATGGTGAAAGTCACAGGCGGTGGCGCGAACGCGGGAGCTGTAGGCGCTCACTTCTCCTACATCGGCCGTAACGGCCAGCTTGAGATCGAAACCGACTACGGAGTTCGTATTGCAGCCCAGGAAGAACAAAAAACGCTTTTGGCGGACTGGCATCTTGAGCTCTCTGCTGGCCAATACCGCGGCGAGCAAGAGGAAAAGAAGAAGCCCCGGAAAACGAAGCTCGTCTACAACATCGTTTTTTCAATGCCGTTTCCGACGCCACCCGCCAAAGTCCTCGCCGGCGCCCGGCGGTTTGCGCAGGACAAATTTGCCTTCCAGCATCGCTACGCAATGGTGCTGCACGCTGACCAGCGGCATCCGCACGTGCATATGGTCGTCAAAGCCGAGGGCGATGACGGGCAACGACTCTACGTCGACAAAGCAATGCTACGGCAGTGGCGAGAGGATTTCGCGCGGATGATGAGAGAGCAGGGGATCGCCGCGAACGCCACTCCGCGTGTTGCTCGCGGTCGCAATCGCGATAAGACTCGCGACGCTCGCTACCGCGCTGACCACCACGGTACTGCAACGGCCTCGCGATCCACAGTGAAGAAAATCATGAAGGAGCTGCACGAGACGGGGACGTACAAAGATGCGGCTCGTCCGCGGCTTCTTGAAACTCGTCGGGCCGTTGTCGGCCAATGGATGTTGATTGCCGACACGCTCGAAACACAAGGCGAAACCGCCTTAGCCGGCGAGGTCCGACACTTCGCGCGTCAATTGCCGCCAGTATTGACGAAAAACGAGCTGCTCGCCGTTCAGGTCGCTAAATACCTTCGCCAGAAGCAGCGAGACAACGCGGTTCCTCTGGGGAAGGCCGACGAGCTGACCCGTTGAGAGGCATCGGTGCGCGTCGAATAACGCCGGGAGTGCCGATGAATTGCGACACTTGTCCGTTGAGTCCTGAGGATCGCCCGTTAGGTTAAGGACTCCAAATTTCATCGGACCAACGGGTCCGAAGGCGTCAGAGCCGATACAACGTAGACCCTATGAAAAAAGAATATGACTTTTCTCGTGGCAGGCGAGGACCTGTAATCTCCGACCGTGGCAAGACGCGCATCACGATCGACCTCGACGATGACGTTTTTGACCATTTCAAGGCGGAATCAGAAAGAACCGGCAAGGGATATCAGACTCTCATCGAAGAAGCTTTGGCGATGAGCGTCGAGATCCTACATGTACAGATCGAGGCCATGGAATGAGGACTAGCAATGTCGACTGATGTCTGTTGCGGAATGGAACGTGCCCGGTACATTGCTCGCCGCGAAGCGCCGAGCCAATCAGATTTCCCTGGATCTACAACAGCGAAACGACCAAGCCAGCTCTGAAGTCAGTCGATAGGGCGCCACGGAACAACTCGAACTGCTCAGTGTCCATTCAGACGTCGCTGGAGATACATCTCATGCCGAAGCCCAAAACTGGCCCACGAATCGGCGCCGACCTGGTGTCTCCCGAAAATATATCGCGGTCTATTGTCTTCCTGCGGGGGCAGCGAGTCATTCTTGACCGTGAGTTGGCCGAAATCTATGGGGTCGAGACGCGGACATTCAACCAGGCCGTCAAACGTAATACGCACCGCTTTCCTGAGGATTTCATGTTCCGGATCACGACCGAGGAAGTCGATTCTTTAAGATCACAATTTGTGATCTTAAACGCCGGCCGCGGTCAGCACACAAAATACCTGCCGTACGCCTTTACCGAGCACGGCGCGATCCAGGCCGCGAACATCTTGAACTCGCCTCGCGCTGTCGAGATGGGTGTCTACGTTGTGCGAGCCTTCGTGAAGCTGCGTGAAGTGATTGCATCCAATAAGGAACTCGCCCGAAAGCTCGATCAGCTCGAGCGCAAACTCCAGACGCATGACGAGGCTATTGTGGGTATCCTGAGGGCTATTCGCGAACTAACAACTACTCCGACGCCCAAGCGTCGCGGTATCGGGTTTACCGCCGATCTAAACGAGAAGTCATAGAGCGGGAGGCCGCGACGCCCACAGGTATGTGGGTCCGGCTGGAAAAGAACGAAGCCCAATCGGCTCCTACCGGGCAGCCTCGCAGAATTGTCACCTTGCTCGCCGATCCGTGAGTCATTCGCCGCCGTTTCCGGAATGGCTCCTCTTGGCCGACGGCGGTAGCTCGCCAACGCTGCGTTCGGTGGCGCGTCCAATCCCAGTGGTCCCAAACCCATCTGGAGACCATGCCGTTCGAGGAGTTTACGGCGTGCGCACACCGGAAGTTGAGAAGCTATGGTCAATATTCCGCACCCGGAGTAAGTCCAAACGCATCTGCCAAGAGGTCACTCCAACTGATGGGTCCGAGCGAGATAAAGTCTAACGCCCAAAGAAGATGACACAGCCCGATTCCGATCGCGACTTTGTCTGCTTTCATGCTGGCCAACGCGCCACCTGGCACAATAAAGGGGGAGCGTATTGTTTTCGCGCCATTGGGCCCGCTCACAAATGACAGCGTGACATTAGATGAGCCAGCAACGATCAGATCGGGCGCAAGCCCGGCAAGGCTTCCCTTGGTAGCCAATGCCGACTCAATGGCCGAGGAGTCTGAAGTCTGTTTCTCCTTTTTATTGATCCGCACATGACGAGAAATAATTGCGGCGTAGACAGGGTTTCGCTTTGTGGGCCAACCCAGAAGCGAAGGAGTGTGAAATCCAGTTCCGAGATTAATATGACGAGTGACTGCGTTCATAGGCACCGCCGTACGCTGATCGCATAGTGTCTTGACCTTGGAGACCTGGTCCAACGCTTTGTCCAAGGTGCAGTCAGGTTCTCCATTAGGACCTCCATTCGGATCACCATAAATCTCAAGGGTGTTCTTCGCCTCAATGTAAGCAGCTACAGCCTCAATGGGGACCTGCTCCTTTAACGCCAGATCACCTGGCAGAAATCGCCCAGTAGGGTACAGATGCGACTCGTAAATGATGATGTCGTCACCCTCAACCTTGCCGCTGCGATCTACGACATACCCCCGGCAGATCCCGAATCGCTGCGGAAGGATGCTGCGAATCGAATTGCAAAGAGCAATTTCAAACTCATCGCCATGTTCAAAGTTATGGACAGCCTCAATGGAGGACAGTGCGTTGTCGTACGCCTTCGCGATTCTGTCTATAAATCCGTTATATAGATTTGCCATTGAGTGCCATTCCTTCCGGTGTAAGGATGTCTTTATTCGAGCTTAGGTCCGCGCGCGCCGTCGTGGGCCGGGTACGCAGCGGTGAGCGCGAGCGTGTACCGTCGGTCCTGGGGCCCGCGATTCCTCGCAACTACTAGGGTCGTTCCGGCGAACCTGTGCCGGCTGCACTTTCCAAGACTGCTATCAGGGTGCGGAGCTGGTCGAGATACCGGGCGCACGCGTCCGCCGCCTCCACCCATTTACTGTCCACCTCGATGTAGAGTCCGGCACTGCTTTGCAGTCCTGCCGCGCGTGACACGCTGCCGTCAGGGTTTACGTGCTCCGCCTCGGGTGTGGGGCCGAAAAGGGCTGCGTTGCCAAACACAGTGAGCGAACCGTCTGCAATTGGGATCATTTTCCCCAGCGCCTCGGCGTTGACCTCACCGTAGTGAACGTCGCGATCGCGCAGATTCGTCATCCGGTGGAAAAAGGTGCGGCTCGCTTGGTCAAGAGCATTGTTGCGCCAGTCCGTCTCCGCTTGCTTGAATGTGCACCCCGCACTCTCCGAAAGGATGTAAAAGACGCTGCGCGCCGCGCCGAGGCAGGCGAAGAAGTACGTTGCGAGGAGCAGCTTGTGATCCATCGCCGACGAGGCTCGACGCAGATCCCGCGCGATCTGCTCTGGCAGAGTTCGCAGATGGGCGAGTAGGACCTCAGCCTGTCTCACCTTATAGCGCGCCGCGGCGCAATCGTTTCCCATGCGAGGACCATCGCGCGTGGTCGGCGGCGCGTCAAGTATGGCAAAGCGACATTTTTTGAACCCGGTTGACTCTACCCCCGGAGATGGCCGAATTCAGCCACTACCCGTCAGGTGAGGTGTGACCTTTAGAGCTGACATTCTCGGCGCCCGCGGTGTTCCCTACGATCTGTAAGGACAGACGGCAACAGGAGTGACCGCTCTTCGGCCAACCGGGGCGCACCTCAATACATTGGCATTCCAGGCATTCTCGCCTGGCAGGAGCCGACGGCGGAAATCGCGCGCCCGATTGCATTCGGATTCCTAATCAATGTCGGAGCATTGTGCGCGCGAAGCTTAACCGTATAATGGCCAGTGAGGCCGGCAAGGAAAGAGCCCATGCCATTAACGATGAATTCTCTACCCCGCGAACGACGGGAGCTGTGCTTGGGCGGCCTCTACCGCTCGGCGCAAACCACCTCAACACTGACAGCAGCGTTGTCCTATTTCGAGGTGGGCGGCCCGTAGCGAATGGATTGGATGACCTTTATCACGAAGATTCTCGAGGCGTTCGCGTGGCCCGCTACCACTATCGCGCTCGTGATATTGCTTCGTAGTGAGATTCGTCAACTCCTCCCATTCGTAAAGAAGCTCAAGGCGGGTCCGGTTGAAGCTGAATTCGAGCGCGACGTGAAAGCGCTCAAGCACGAAACTCCTGTCATCCAGCAGGAGATCGCAGAACGGCCAACACCTGATTCCGCGTCGAAAGACTTCCTAATACAACTCGCGGAATTGCATCCTCGCTCTGCAATTCTTGAGTCGTGGGTGCGTCTCGAAGCTGCTGCTCGGGCGGTTCTTGCGGAAAAACTACAGTCTAACTCTGCGCCCGGTTATTTACCCGCTGCTCGGCTCGCGGAGCCGCTAGTTCAAAGGGACGCCATCAGCCAGCCTCAGGTCACGCTGTTTCACGAGCTACGGCGTCTCCGAAACGAGGTTGCTCATTCGCCTGAATTCGAACCAACCGACGAGGCAGCAAAGGCATACGTTGACGTTGCGTCATTCCTGCAAGGTCATTTGGAAGGCCAGATCAAGTGAAGCAATGTTGCCGCGGGCAGTGCGGAGTTATACAAAAATAATTTGCGGCTCGGCTGCTCCGTCAGTTTCAATATTGATAATGCGGCGCAGGACAACAAGGGAGCGATTGCCGTATGTGGTCAGACACCGAAACTAAGGTTGATTACCTCAACTACCTCGAGGTTGCGGAAGTCGTCAGTGAAATCTTGCTAGACCCCTCGATGCGACCAGTCTCGGTCGGCATTTTCGGGACGTGGGGAACCGGAAAATCCAGCCTCCTGAATCTCATCGAAACAGATTTAAATAGGCGCGCAAAGGATGAGGTCATCGTCATCAGGTTTGATGCGTGGCTATATCAGGGATTCGATGACTCCCGGGCAGCATTGATGGATGTAATTGCACGAGCCCTATATGAAGAGGCTAAAGATAACGAAGGGCTTCTAGGGTTAGCGAAACGTCTGCGCGCACGTGTGAATACTGTTCGAGCTATTGGACTAGGTATCGAGCTAGTAGCTGCGGCCCACGGAATACCCGTCTTCGGCGCAGCAGCGCGAGCCACCAAAGCGGTTTCCGATTTCTTCGCAGGCACACCCAGTGAGGATGACGCCAAGGCCGTCGCTGAGGGCGCCAAGGAAGTCCGTAGCCTCATCAAACCCGAAGAGAGAAAGAGCCCGCCCGAAGAGATTGATGCGTTTCGGACAGAATTCGGCGATCTTTTGACAAAATTGAAGAAGACCATGGTTGTATTCGTAGACAACCTAGATCGTTGCCTTCCAACTCAGACGATACATACGCTTGAAGCGCTTCGACTCTTCCTGTTCATGCAAAGTACTGCATTTGTCGTTGCCGCCGATGAGGATATGGTTCGCCACTCCGTTTCACAACATTTCAAAGACGCAGACGAGAAGCACGTAAAGGACTATCTCGACAAGCTCATACAAGTACCCGTCCGTGTCCCTAGGCTAGGGGTCGCTGAAATTCGAGCCTACTTGTTCATGCTCTTCGCAAAGTCAGCAGGCCTGGGTAACGATGTTGTGGAAAAGCTTAGGGAGCGACTTGAGACCAACCTGAGACTCAGTTGGAAGGAACAACCTCTATCGATCGATGATGCGCTCACGGTACTTGGCGAACAGAGCAGACAGCTAAGGAACAGTTTCGATGTGGCCGACCGCATGGCCATATTGTTGGCGAATGCTCCGCTAATCGAGGGCAACCCTCGAATTGTAAAGCGTATGCTCAATGTAGTTCGTCTTCGGTCACGGATCGCTGAGCGAAGAAGCATGCCGGTCAATGAGCAGATGGTTGCGAAGTTCGCACTATTTGAACGCTGCGTTGAGACCGGCGCGATCGCTAAGATGTACGCCCTGATCAACGACGCGGCCGGAGGAAAACCGGAGCTGATATCAAAGCTAGAGTCGTTGCAAGATGATCCCGCAAAGTTTGCGGAGGCATGTCCCGAGGAATGGAAGAAACACTCGACGTTCTTAGTTGATTGGTTCGGTCTAAGCCCGTCTGTTGGAGGTATTGATCTCCGGCCGCTGGTCTACTTAAGCCGAGAAACGACTCCGCTTCGAGGCCAGGCGTCTGAGCTCTCTCAAATAGCAGCACAAGCGGCGCTTCGACTTAGGACCATTCGGACTTTAGCCTCTCCAGCGGCAAGAGTTGCTATTCAATCAATCCCGACTGGCGAACATGCCGGTGTAATGCGAGATCTCATAGCTGTCCTTAGGGGTCACACTGACTGGAAGAGCAAGCCGGATTCGTTCAATGGAGCGCAACTACTAGCCGATGCAAATTCCGCTGCTGCAGTGGAATTGGCCGCTTTTCTTCGCGACCTTCCTGGGCAAATGCCGCCGTGGT
This sequence comes from Pseudomonadota bacterium, assembly GCA_018241505.1. Taxonomy (GTDB): domain Bacteria; phylum Pseudomonadota; class Gammaproteobacteria; order Steroidobacterales; family Steroidobacteraceae; genus 13-2-20CM-66-19. The sequence continues at coordinate 372,014 of JAFEDS010000005.1, forward strand.
TGCGCGCGGCGATTGGTCAGAAGGATTGGTTTTCGGAGGGAAAGTAGATGGGAACCTCAACGTCGAGCCGAGGACCAAACAGCGACAGTCCGTTAGTGCCACCTTGGGCCGATGTAGATGGAAAAGGCCCCGGTCCCCGTCCGCCTCCAAATCGGTTTCGGAGTTTTCGCACATCGCTCGGGAAGTTTGTTCCGAGTGGAGATCAAAAATATCTGCGGCGCGCTCTAAGCGGTTACGCCAAAAGTGCGACTGGCGGTTCGGGTGTAGGGCCGCGACGCTTTGGTGCGATGTCCGCGACGGGAGGACAGCTCTACGACGTTCTCAATCAACTAAGGACAGACCCCGATCACGCCCCGATTAACCTACGCGGATTGGCAGGGCGCTCAACTCAAGAGGCGATCAACGCAATTGTAGATGCGTTGGTTCCGGAAAATGGTGACGCGGACAGAATCCGCGCCGCACTGAATGAGGCCCTTTCTAGCTGCCTCGAAGGCGAGGACGAGTTCGATTTTGACAGCATCACTGACGAAATTCTGCTAGATGTAATGGTAGCCTACGCAGCCCAATGTGTGTTTGAGCAAATTGTATTGGATTCCGACCGAGCATTCTCCAAGGCGAAAACGGCTAAACAAGCGGAGGACGCAGAGAAGGCACTTTTGGAGTTAGTAAGAGCCGTTACGGAAAAACATATGAGGCCACTGCTTGAGAGCCATCTCCAAGCAATGACAGCCAAAAAGATGCAGGCTGCGCAACTCTCGGCGATTAGGGAAGTGTGGCGGGAGTGGGAGGGGTATCAGCCATGACCAAGGTGATAGTTGATCCCACGTTATCGAACCTCCCGACAGCCAACCCCGACCGAATCTCTGTACATCTATATGGGGCGCAGGCGCAGTCAGGGATGGCGGCGATTGGTGGCCCTGTGCTTGATGTCGTGTCACGCATCGACTCGGAAGTGGATTCCGTCGGGTTTGATTTTTTATCACTGTCACTCGCAGTGACGGCGGCCGATACCTTTGTCAATCGCCGTGGAGCCGCGGACGGCTGGGCGCGAGACATCCACCTCGTAGTCGCGTTGGCCGACGCAGGACGTTGGAAGCCGGCCATTCCGCTTTTAGAGAAAGCGTTGCGATTTCTCAGCGGAGATCAGTGGACGCTCGAAATTGCAGAGGGAGATGACGTAAGACCTCCGAGGCGGCGGCGTGTGAGAAGCAAGCTCGTGATAGAGGGATGCCGCAGCGCGTGTCTGTACTCGGGCGGACTAGACAGCGCTATCGGTATGCTGAATCTTCGTGCTGAGGGGCATCAAACGGCGCTCGTCAGTCATGCCTATTCGCACGACGCTAGCCGGCAAGAAGAAATATTGCGCCACGTCCATGGAGCCAAGCCGCGCTTGGCCCTACATGCGCATCCTCAGCAGCGCCTAGATCATGCAAACGATGTGCAGATGCGGACTCGCAGCATTAACTTTTTCGCTATGGGTGCATTAGTGGCTGCAACGTTGGCTCGGAGCGTTCCGCCAGGAAGGCAGGTCCCGCTTTTCATTCCTGAGAATGGCCTGATCGCGATCAACCCACCCCTGACCAACCGACGCATCGGCGCACTCAGCACTAGAACCACTCACCCACACTACCTCAAACTCATCCAAAACGTGCTTGACATGGTCGGTTTGCGGGTTCGGCTCGAAAATCCATTCGCTAGCTCGACCAAAGGTGAGATGATTCGAGGCTGCCGCGATCAAAGTGTTTTGAAAGCCATAGCGCCGCGTACGGTTTCTTGCGGGAAGTGGAAACGATCAGGTGAGCAGTGTGGCAAGTGTGTGCCGTGTTTGATTCGGCGGGCTTCGTTTCATGCCGCGGGCTGGCGGGACAGAACGCCCTACAAAGCCCCCGGCAATGATCTTCGTGAGGTGCTCAAGCTTCCCATAGATTCAGACGACCTTAAGGCGATGATCATCGCCGCCCGGGCGATGAAAGACCGGAACGTTCTAAGATGGATGGCGAAAACGGGGCCGCTGCCGGGAAGCAGATCTGAGCAAGACGTCCTGGTGGGAGTGGTCGGTCGCGGCATGGCAGAAGTCAAAGACTTCCTGGAAAGCAGGCAACTCCTTCGATGACCGCTCCCTCCGTTGACATGCATTGCCACTTGGATCTGTATCCTGATCCTCAGGCCCAAGTTGCTGCTATCGCGCGACGAAGGGTTTATGTGTTGTCTGTCACTACGACGCCTCGGGCTTGGCGCGGCACAGTCGCTTTGGCGGCTGGACACTCTCGGATCAAGACTGCACTTGGGCTACATCCACAATTGGCCAAGGAGCGGAAGGTAGAACTCGGCCTCTTCGACAAACTGCTTCCCGACGCCCGTTACATCGGCGAAGTGGGCCTCGATGGCAGCGCTGAATTTCGCTCATTTTGGTCTGATCAAGTGGAAGTTTTTGACCACATTTTGATGTCGTGTGCAAAAGCCGGTGGCCGCATCCTAACCCTTCATAGCCGGGCGGCCGCTACGCATGTGCTTGACGCGTTGGAGCGGCATCAGGGATATGGTGTGGCCGTCCTACATTGGTTTACCGGCACTCAACGCGAGCTCAAGCGCGCGGTAGAGATGGGCTGTTGGTTCTCTGTTGGCGGTGCGATGCTACGTAGTAGGAACGGGCGTACCCTCGCGGCCGAAATGCCCCCTGAGCGCGTGCTCACGGAGACCGACGGACCATTCGCAATTGTTTCGGGCAATCCTCTGCAGCCTGGAGAATGCGCTGGGGCAATCAGAGAACTGGCACAGCTCTGGCAGCTTGGTGAGGCGGAAACACAGAACAAGATAGTTGGCTCCCTCCGAGAACTCACTACCATTGGGAGCAACTGTTTGATTACGTGAAACTTCGTGATCGAAGGGTTACGCGCACCCAAATCCTAATTCGTGCCATTAGATGCACGGTCACGCAACAGGTCGACGTAATCTGCCCAAGATTGCATCATATTCCTTCGCTCGGCCAAACGCTTCGCGCGATTATACGCGGCCCGTATCTTGTTTCGCTCTTCGTGTGCTAACTGGAGTTCAATAACGTCCGGCGGAAATCCTTTTTCGTTCAGCATCGTGCTGGCCATGGCGCGGAAGCCGTGCCCAGTCATCTGTTCTTTCGTATACCCGAGCCGTCTCAACGCAGTATTGATTGTGTTGTTCGACATCGGCCTCGCCGCAGATAACAGTGACGGGAAAACATAGTCACCGTAGCCGGTGAGGGCCCGAAGATCCCGCAAAATCGCCGCTGCCTGGTGGGACAGGGGAACGATGTGTTGTTGGCCCATCTTCATTCGCTCGGCAGGAATTCTCCACTCGCCAGCGTCGAGGTCAATCTCGGCCCATCGCGCGCCGCGCAGCTCGCCAGGACGTACGAAGACCAACGGAGCCAGCTTCAACGCTGCTGCCGTTACTGGTTGCCCTCCGTACCTGTCGATCGCGCGAAGTAGGGCACCGACCTCGGCCGGATCGGTCAGCGCCGCGTGGTTCTTCGAGACCACCGGCACCAATGCGCCCCTGAGGTCTGCCGAGATATCGCGCTCAGCGCGCCCGGTTGCGATGGCGTACCGAAACACTTGCCCACATTTCTGCTTCGCCCGGTGAGCGCTCTCGTGATGCCCGCGCGCTTCAATCTTCCGCAGCGCTGCCAACAACTCCGGCGCCGCAACCTCGCGAATCGGCCGACTACCGATTTCAGCGAATATCTGTTCGAGCAACCACGTCGCCTTCTGTTGAGTAATGGCCGCCGTCGTCTTCGCACGGTGCGCCAGCCACTCACGCCCGATTGCTTCAAACGTCTCCGTCGAGGCAGCGCGCTCAGTCTTGCGCTGCACGTTGGGATCCACGCCATCGGCCAGGAGCCGCCGAGCCTCATCCCGCTTCTCCCTGGCCCGCTTCAACGAGACATCGGGGTACGACCCAAGCGCCAGCAGTTTCTCTACCCCATTAACCCGATACCGGAACCGCCACAACCGCCCCCGGTACTGGTCAGCGGAGGGCACCACAAGCAGAAACAACCCCCGTTCATCGAACAACTTGTAGGGTTTTTCCCGAGGTTTGGCATCACGGACTCGAACCGCGGAGAGGCAAGGCATGTGGGGTACGTACTTTCCGTGAAAGGCGATATACCCCCACGAAATACCCCCGCCCGTGCTAATCTGTCAACGACACACCAGGGACCTGAAAGGTCAGTTTCTGCTGTAAATACAGGGACTTCCAGTACACCGCGAGACCTCGCGGTACAGTGTTGGAAGTGAGGGGATCTGCCCGGAGCCGGACTCGAACCGGCACAGCCTTACGGCCGAGGGATTTTAAGTCCCTTGCGTCTACCGATTTCGCCACCCGGGCTCAAAAAGCGGCCGCCGCGATTGCGGGGCCGCGATTTTAGCGCAGATTGAACAAAAAGCACGGTGTTGACGCCGCGCGTAGACATCCTTACTTATGGCGCTAAGCCACTGAATTTGCGAGACTCGCGCGCCATCGTCCAGCCCCTTTTGCCGACCCCATGCCCGAGCGCCGACTGCAAGCCGAGAATCTGCACCTGTGGAGGGGCGATCGTCACGTCCTCAAGGGGGTGAGGTTCGCGGTTAACGCCGGGGAATGCCTGCAGATCACCGGCGGCAACGGTGCCGGCAAGACCAGCCTCCTGCGCACGCTCAGCGGAATCATGTATCCCGAAGAGGGCACCATTACGTGGGGTGGTGCGAACATCCGTAGCGATCTTCAGGCTTATCACGGCGATCTTGCCTACATCGGTCACGAACCACCCCTGAAGCCCGATCTGACCGCTCAGGAGAACCTTCGTTACTGGGCAGGCGTACGGCGAGCGCTGGAACAGGCTGAAATTGACCAGGAACTGAGCCGATTAGGCTGCGATCAGTGGCGAACACGGCCGATCCGAACACTTTCTGCCGGCCAAAAGCGCAGGGTGGCGCTCGCAGGCCTCCTACTCATGGCCGCACCCCTCTGGCTGCTCGATGAGCCCACGACAAATCTCGATGCGGCCGGTCAAAGGCTCGTGGGTACCCTGATAGAAGAGCACCTGGGGCGCGGTGGGCTGGTGGTCGCCGCCATCCATCACGAGCTCGAGGTCTCTTCAGCGGTCATCAGGCGCCTGGAGCTGTCGTCGAAGTGAACACGTCCGCACCCGCGATCGAAATGCCCGCCGGCGGCGCTTCCGCGCTCGAGGCGGCGCGACTCATGCTGGTGCGCGATATCCGGCTCGCCTTTCGCAAACGCGGCCAGCTCGTGCAGCCGTTGGCTTTTTTCGCCATTGTGACGACGTTGTTTCCCCTGGGAATTTCACCGGAATTGTCGCGGCTGCGCGACGTGGCGCCGGGTGTGTTGTGGGTGGCCGCCTTGTTATCCTCATTGCTCGCGCTCGAGTTCCTGTTTCGCGATGACGCGCAGGACGGGACGCTCGAGCAGCACGTTCTGTCGGGGCAGTCATTGACGTGGCTGCTGTTTGCCAAGACAGTGGCGCATTGGATTTTAACGGGGCTGCCACTGGCCCTGATGGCCCCCCTGGCGGCGCTGTCGCTGGGTGTACCGGTGGCCTCGGTTGGCGGAATCGTCGCGTCGGTTGCGATTGGCAGTGTGGCGTTGAGTTTGATCGGCTCGGTGGGCGCGGCGTTGACTTTGGGTGTCAAGCGCAGCGGCGCGTTGATGTCATTGTTGACGCTGCCGCTGTCGATGCCGGTGTTGATATTTGGTGCGCGCGCCACGGAGCTGGCCATCAAGGGTGAAGGGTTCGCCGCGCCGCTCTACCTGCTGGGGGCGCTCGCGGTGTTCGGAATAACCCTGGCGCCTCTGGCCGCGGCAGCGGCTGTGCGCATCAGTCTGGAGTAAACATGGCCTGGACCTGGTTTCATCGGCTCGGCTCACCGCCCTATATCTATGGGCTCGCCGTGCGCCTGACTCCGTGGTTTGCGTGGTCCGCGGCGCTGTGCATTCTCGCGGGAACCTATGGCGGGCTGTTTCTCGCACCGGCGGACTATCAGCAGGGTGATGATTTCCGCATCATTTATGTACACGCCCCCAGCGCGTGGATGTCGCTCATGGTCTATACGACCATGGCCGTTTCGGCTGCTGTTGGTTTGATCTGGCGGATCAAGGTGTCGCACGCGGTGGCCGCGGCCTGTGCGCCTATCGGTGCCTCATTTACATTGGTTGCGCTCGTCACCGGCTCCCTGTGGGGCTATCGGATGTGGGGCACCTACTGGGAGTGGGATCCGCGCCTGACCTCGGAGCTCATTCTGTTTTTCCTGTACCTGGGGTACATGGGCCTGCGCTCTTCGATCGACGACACGCAGCGGGCCGACCGCGCGAGTGCCGTACTGGCGGTGGTCGGTGTGGTGAACGTACCGATCATTCATTTTTCGGTCATGTGGTGGAACTCGCTGCACCAGGCACCGTCTGTCATGCAGTTGGCCGCACCCACCATGCCCGCATCGATGCTGATCCCGCTGCTGCTGATGTTTCTGGGATTCACATTGATGTTCGCGGCGCTGCTGCTGGTACGGCTGCGAGCTGAGATTCTCAGCCGGGAACGCACTGCAAACTGGATCAGGGAGGCCGTGGCCTCGTGAGTGAATTTTTGAGCATGGGCGGCTATGCGGCCTACGTCTGGCCCGCCTACGGACTGACACTGGTGGTGATTGTCTGGAACATCATCGGCGCGCGGCGGCTGCTGGCCCGATCGCGGGAAGACGCGCGTCGCCGGTTGGAGATGCGTGGAGAAGAAGCATGACCCCGCGGCGCAAGCGCATGACGTTGGTTTTCGGAATCGTTGCGGGCGTGAGCATCGCCGGCGCGCTGGCATTGAACGCCTTCCGGCAGAACGTCACGTTCTTCTTCGACCCAACGGCGGTGACCGCCGGCCAGGTTCCCGCGGGCGAGCGTTTTCGTCTGGGGGGCATGGTGACCAAGGGAAGCGTGAAACGCGAACCGGGCAGCCTGGAGGTGCATTTCGTGGTCACGGACCTGAAAAACGAGATTCCCGTCTCCTACACCGGTGTGCTTCCCGATCTGTTCCGCGAAGGGCAGGGTGTGGTGGCGCACGGCCGGATGACAGGGAATACATTCGTCGCTGATGAAGTCCTCGCTAAGCACGATGAAAAATACATGCCGCCCGAAGTTGCCAAGTCCTTGAAGAAACATCAAGGCGAAACGGCCGCCGCACCCACGCCAGGAGGTGCCTGATGCTTCCCGAGTTAGGACACTTTGCGTTGATTCTCGCGATGCTGCTGGCCGCGCTGCAGGGCTTCTTCGGCATAGCAGGGCCCGCGTTGGGCCGCGATCGCTGGATCGCCGCCGTTACACCGGCCGTGGCGGGCCAGTTCGTCATGCTGGCTACGTCCGTGGCCTGTCTGATTACCTCGTTTGTGAACAACGACTTCTCGGTCCTGTACATCGCCGAGAATTCCAACTCCGCGCTGCCGCTGTTCTACCGCGTGACAGCCATGTGGGGCGCGCACGAAGGCTCCCTGCTGTTGTGGATCTTCCTGCTGGGTTGTTGGACGGTCGCGGTGGCTATCGGCGTGTCGCGGCTGCCGAACCGCTTTGCGGCGCGCGTGCTCGGCGTGTTGGGCGTCGTCAGTTTCGGCTTCCTGCTGTTCATGCTGGCCACCTCGAATCCCTTCCTGCGCCTGGATCCGCCCGCTCCGGACGGCCGCGATTTGAATCCCATCCTCCAGGATCCGGCCCTGGCGATCCATCCGCCGATTCTCTACACAGGTTATGTGGGTTTCGCGGTGGCGTTTGCGTTTGCCTGCGCGGCGATGCTCGAAGGCAGAATGGATCAGATGTGGGCCCGATGGACACGACCCTGGACGACGGCTGCGTGGGCTTTTTTGAGCGTGGGCATTGCGCTCGGGAGCTGGTGGGCTTACTACGAGTTGGGGTGGGGCGGCTACTGGTTCTGGGACCCGGTCGAGAACGCCTCGTTCATGCCATGGCTGGTGGGCACTGCGTTGATCCATTCGCTCGCGGTGACCGACAAGCGGGGCCTGTTCAAGAGTTGGACCCTGCTGCTGTCCATTCTCGCTTTCTCATTGAGCCTGCTGGGAACCTTCCTGGTGCGCTCCGGCGTCCTGGTATCGGTGCATTCTTTCGCGGCCGACCCGACCAAGGGAATCTTCATCCTGGCGTTCCTGTGCATCATGATCGGCGGTGCGCTGACGCTGTACGCCTGGCGGGCGCCCTTGCTCAAGTCGCAGGCAGGCTTCGACCTCGGCGCGCGCGAGTCTTTCCTGCTGTTCAACAACATCCTGCTGGTCATTGCGGCAGCGACAGTTCTCGGCGGCACGATGGCGCCGCTCATTTCCGACTCACTCGGACTCGGCACGCTCTCGGTCGGCACCCCGTACTTCAACCCGACCTTCATGCTGTCAATGTTGCCCCTGCTGGCACTGCTGTGTTTGGGCGTGCATGCCAACTGGAAAAGAGGGCGACTGACTGACAGCAAGCGAACCTTGTTGATCACGCTCGTCATCGCCGCCATCACCGGTGTCATCATCGTCTACGGCGTGTACTCAAACGGCAAGGTGTTGAGTCCGGTCGCCGCGACACTGGGCGCCTGGATCATCCTTTCCTCGCTCGTCGACCCGATCGACCGCCTGCGCCGCAAGCTGTCCCTGTCGCGCAGCGTGATCGGCATGACCGTCGCTCATATCGGCCTGGGGATGTTTGTGTTGTCCGTTACGACCGTCGAGTCCTTCACCCTCGAGCGCGATGTGGCCCTCGGTCAGGGCGACACGGCAACCGTCGGCAATTACGAATTTCGCTTCCAGGGTGTGAAGCCCATCGAAGGTGCCAATTACAACGGCGTGGAAGGCACGGTTGTTGTCACTCGCCATGGCTTTCCGACTTCAGTCGTCCATCCACAGAAGCGTCAATACTGGGTGCAGCGCCAGGTGACGACCGAGGCCTCCATTGAAATGCACCACGGCAGCAATGTCTTCGTGGCGCTGGGTGATGAGCTGGGCGCCGGCAAATGGAGCGTGCGCTTCCAGATCCGCCCGCTCGTCAATTTCCTGTGGCTCGGCGCCTTCGTCATGGCACTGGGCGGTGGCATCGCGGCCACTGACAAACGTTACCGCACCGCCAGGCAGGCGGAGAGCGCGCCCGTGACGAGCCCCGCCTCGGGAGCAACCGGAGTTGCCGGATGAATCGTTTCCTGATCCCCCTGGGAGCCTTCGTTCTGCTGGCCATCGTGCTGGCGGTCGGGCTCAAACACGCGCCCGAAAAAGGCATCATCAAATCGCCCTTGTTGGGCAAGCCGGCGCCGGCATTCACCTCGCCGTTGTTGACTGACGCCAACCGCTCATTCAGCTCGACGGAGATGAAGGGGCGCTGGTCGCTGTTCAATGTATGGGGAACCTGGTGCGGCGAGTGCCGCGCCGAGCACCAGGCCTTGCTGGACATCGCCAAGCGCGGCGAGGTGCGGGTGATCGGGCTCGACTGGAAAGACGAGGATCCCACGGCGCTGCAATGGTTGCAGGAGCTTGGCAACCCATACGATGTGGTCGCAACGGACCGGGATGGACGGATCGCAATCGACTGGGGCGTGTATGGCGCACCTGAGACCTTCCTGGTCAACCCGGACGGGATCGTCGTCTACAAGTATGTAGGCGCGCTCACAATGGAAGAGTGGGAGACCCGCTTCCTGCCACTGCTCAACAAGAAGTCATGACCCGATTTTGTCTGAGCATCGCGTTGTGCGCCCTGCTGTTCGCCAGCACGGCCAGTCACGCGGTGGATACCACCCAGATGCCGACTCCGGAGTTGCAGCGGCGCTATCTCGGCCTGACACATGAGCTGCGGTGCATGCAGTGTCAAAACGAAGCCATCGCCGATTCGCCCGTCAGTCTGGCAGCCGATCTGCGCCGCCAGGTGGGCGAGATGCTGCTGGCCGGAAAATCGGATGACGACGTGCGCGACTACATGGTGGCACGTTACGGTGATTTCATTCTGTTCAGGCCGCGCGTTTCATCGAAGACAATCTGGTTGTGGGCAACGCCCGGGGTCCTGTTGTTGATTGGAGCCGCCGTGGCGGTCCGGGTCAGCAAACAGCGAGCCGCTCTCGTCGACCAGGACAACGAGCCCGTTGAAGAGGACGTCCGCTCCTGATGACCACCTTTGTCCTGCTTGCCGCCGTGCTCACCGTCGCCGGCGTATTGCTCGTTGCCATACCGCTTCTGAGAACGAAGCCCAGCGACTCAACGCCCGCTCCCTGGGCGGCTCTCGTAGCTGCCGGTGTGCTGGCCATCGGTTCCACCGTGTTGTATGTGCGCTTGACCAACTGGTCGTGGCACACCTCGGTGGCCGAGGATACTCCGCAGACCATGGTGGCCCGCCTGGCACGCCGGCTGGAACAAAATCCCGACAACCTCGAAGGCTGGCTGATGCTCGGCCGCTCCTACACGGAGCTGCAGGAATATCAGCTCGCCGTGCGCGCCTTCGAGCGTGCCGACCGATTGGCCGGCGGCAAAAGCGCCGAAGCCTTGATCGGCCAGGCGGAGGCACTGGCGCGCAGCGACGAAAACGAGTTGGACGGTCGCGCAGCCAAGCTCATTGAACAGGCACTGGCAGTGGATCCGGACTCCGGCAAGGCCCTGTTTTTTGGTGCAGCGGTGGCCATGCGCAAGGGCAACCTGCCGCTGGCGCGCGAGCGCTTCACGCGGCTCATGGCGCTCAACCCACCGGACAACATCAAACCCCTGTTGCAGAAGCAGATCGACTCGATCGATCAGCAGCTTGCTGGTGGCGGTGCGCCCGGCCCGGGGGCGGGCAAAGCAACAGGCGCCGGCGCGGCGGAGCAGGCCGGCAATCCAACAGTCGCGGGCGCGGCCGGCCAAGGCGCCAGTTCAACAGCCGGCGCCGCAATGGCTCCGGGTGGCAATCAGCCCGCCGCCGATCCCAACGCCAGGGTTCGCATCAACGTGACTCTGGCGCCCACGCTGGCCCAGTCCGCCGGCACCGCGGCTCCGCTGTTTGTCTTCGTGCGCGATCCGGCGCGGCCGGGACCGCCGTTGGCGGTCAAACGCCTGGACAGTCACTTCCCGCAAACTGTCGAGCTCACGGCATCCGACTCGATGATGCCGGGGCGCGCCATTGCGGCAGGGCAGAAGGTTCAGGTCGTCGCACGGATTGCGCGCTCCGGCAATCCGGTCGGCGCCAGCGGTGACCCTGTTGGTGAGTCCGCGTATCAGGTGGGCCGCGACGGCCTGGTCAACATCATCATCGACCACGTAATGCCTTAGCAACGCTGTTACAGTTGGCGGATGACTGGACCGGTCTGCCTGCATTTCACCGCGGCGCCTGCGATCGCGCCGGCGTACCTGAAAATTCTGCTGGCCCGCAAGCCGGCGTACGCCACTGACACGGTGCCGCGAATCGAGGCGCTGCTCCAGCGCTTCGCCATCAATCGCCGGCACCTCGCGCGCTATCGGCGTGTGTGCGGCGATCGAGACTCGAGCGACCTGCCCATTACCTATCCGCACGTGTTGGCAACTCCGTTGCACCTGGCGATGATTGCGTGTTCGGCATTCCCTGTCAGCTTGTTGGGTGTGGTGCACACGCGCAATCGCATCACGCAACATCGGCCCTTGCGGATGGACGACAGCGGCGAGATTCATGCTTGGATGGAAGGCCATCGGGAAACACTTCGCGGGCAGGAGCTCGATCTGCAGACTCAGGTTCGCGTGGGTGGTGAGATCGTGTGGTCTGAAATATCCACTTTGCTTGCGCGCCGTGGCGACGGGAGTCGACCTCCGCGTTCGCGCGAACCGGGGCTCCCCAACCTGGTCGTGCCGCCGCGGCAGGATGTGAGCACGAGCACTTTCGTGGTGTCACCTGGCGTCGGCCGGCGCTACGCCCGCATCTCCGGCGATTTCAACCCCATTCACATCGCCGATGTGACAGCGCGCTTCTTCGGCTTCAAACGCGCGATTGCGCACGGCATGTGGTCTCTTGCCCGTTGCGCCGCCGAAATCGGCGGGCCGGCGTTTTCGCGGCCCTGCACCCTGGATGTGGCGTTCAAGCGACCCATTGCCTTCCGCGCCCGCACGGTGCTCGAAAGTTGGATGGCCGATCAACGCGTGGGCTTCAGCCTGCGGGATCCGGAAGTGCACCGGGATCATCTGCTCGGAAGCGTCGTGCGCTCGGACTGATCGCTTTTGCCTCCCCTGGCGGTCGCGGCATGGCTCTTGCTGCTACCTGGGTGCTCGCCGGGTTGCGCGAGCCCGATGTAGTTTTTGTGGAGGAGAGTAGTAATGGCTCAGGCACCAACTCAGGACGGCCGCACTTCGAACCGCGGATTTGCGTCAATGAACGCGGAGCGGCAACGCCAGATCGCCAGCATGGGCGGAAAGGCCGTGCCGGACGAGAAGCGAAGCTTCTCGCAGAACCGCCGACTCGCCGCCGAGGCCGGCCGCAAAGGCGGTCAGAGCGTCCCCGGCTCGAAGCGGAGTTTTTCGCAGAATCGCGAATTAGCCGCTGTCGCAGGCCGTAAAGGCGGCCAGAGCGTTCCGGACGAGAAGCGCAGCTTTTCGCAGAACCCTGAGCTGGCTGCCGAGGCCGGCCGTAAGGGCGGACAGGCCAGCCACGGCGGCTCGAGCCCGGAGGCTCAAGCCAAAATGGCGGCTTCCAAGGCCGAACCGCAGGGTGAGGCATAAGGACGGGCGCTCCGCACCCATCCTGACGGCGGGGACTGTCTATCACGACAGTCGCCGCGGGTGCCCCTGACGGGCCCCCAACCGAGCACGTCACCTGCCAAACGGGCGGGTGCCGTGCCCCACAGTCATTGCAAAGATTACCTTAGGCGTTGCAGAAATTGCCCGTTCCAGGGCCATGTCCGAGATTGGGCGCGCCGACAGGTATTCATGAAATACAGGCCTCTGGGTGGCCCGATCGCCTGCGGCCGATGCACGCCCACAGCCCTGCGCCATACCGGGCGAAATCTCAAGTCTTGTTGCACCGTTGCGCGTTCTGCATAGTGCGCCCCCGTCGCTTGTCTTGCAGGACCGTCCGTTCAGATGCAATCCATTGAAACCCGTATCGCGGCAGAGCTGACCGTTGCACCACAGCAGGTTGCCGCCGCTGTCTCCCTTCTTGATGCCGGATCGACTGTTCCCTTCATCGCCCGATATCGAAAGGAGGCGACGGGCGGGCTGGATGACGCGCAACTGCGCACTCTGGAGGAACGCCTGGTCTATTTGCGCGAGCTGGAAGAACGCCGCGCCGCGATCATCAAGAGCATCACTGAACAGGGCAAGCTCACTCCATCGCTGCAGGCGAGTATCGACGCCGCCGACACCAAACAGCGCCTGGAGGATTTGTACCTACCTTACAAGCCGAAGCGCCGCACCAAGGCAATGATTGCACGCGAAGCGGGCCTCGATGGGCTCGCCGCCGCACTGCTTGCAGATCCCACACTGGTCCCGGAACAAGCGGCTTTAACTTACATCAAACCTGCTTTTACAACGGCCGAGGGGGACAACAACCCCGGCGTTGCCGATGTCAAAGCGGCCCTCGAAGGAGCGCGCCAGGTATTGATGGAACAGTTTGCCGAGGACGCGGAGCTCGTAGGCGCGCTGCGCGAGCACCTCGAGGAGGAGGGGCAACTAGTATCGAAGGTGGCAGAGGGTAAGGAGGAGGCGGGCGCGAAATTTCGCGACTACTTCGACTACCGCGAACCCATTGCCGCGGTGCCCTCTCATAGGGCATTGGCGCTGTTTCGCGGCCGCAAGGAAGAAATACTGCAACTCACATTGAAGTTGCCAGAGGACCTGGCGGCGGCGCAAGCGCCGAACTCAACACCCGGGCAAGCTCCCTTTAATACATGCGAGCGCAAAATTTGCACACGTAACGGCATTGCCGACCAGGGGCGGCCCGCCGATGCGTGGCTCGCGCAGACTGCGCGCTGGACCTGGCAGGTTAAACTTTCGTGGCAGATTGAAGGCGAATTGTTTGCAGCATTGCGCGAGCACGCCGAAGAAGAAGCCATTCGCGTGTTTGCGCTGAATCTGCACGACCTGCTGCTCGCTGCTCCCGCGGGTCCGCGTGCCACCATGGGACTCGATCCCGGGCTGCGAACCGGAGTGAAGGTCGCCGTCGTCGACCGCACCGGCAAGCTCTTGGACACCGCCACAATCTATCCGCATGTGCCGCGCAACGATTGGGACGGCTCATTGCACGCCCTCGCGTTGTTGGCAAAGACCCACAATGTCGACCTCGTGAGCATCGGCAACGGGACTGCCTCCCGTGAGACCGACAAACTCACCGGCGAGCTGATCAAGAAGCATCCTGAGCTCAAACTCACGAAAGTGGTCGTGTCCGAAGCGGGTGCATCGGTCTATTCCGCCTCGGAGCTGGCGTCACGCGAATTCCCCAACCTGGATGTGAGTCTGCGGGGCGCCGTATCGATTGCGCGCCGGCTGCAGGACCCCCTGGCCGAGCTGGTCAAGATCGACCCCAAATCCATCGGGGTGGGTCAGTACCAACATGATGTGAGCCAGACCAAGCTCGCCCGCTCGCTCGATGCGGTGGTGGAGGACTGCGTGAACGCGGTGGGTGTCGATGTCAACACCGCATCTCCAGCGTTGCTCGCCCGCATTTCCGGCCTGTCAGCCTCGCTCGCGGAAGCAGTCGTGCGCTATCGCGACGAGCACGGCGCCTTCGCCAACCGGGAATCTCTGCGCAAAGTCCCACGGCTGGGTGAAAAGACGTTCGAGCAGGCAGCCGGATTCCTGCGCATCATGAGCGGCGACAACCCCCTAGATGCCTCCGCGGTCCATCCGGAAGCCTATCCGGTCGTGCAGAAGATCCTGGCCGATCTCGGCAAGCCGCTGCCGGAGTTGACGGGTGACTCGCGGACCCTCAAGGGTATCGATGCCAAACGCTACATCAGCGAGCAGTTCGGTCTGCCGACGGTCCAGGACATTCTCAAGGAGTTGGAAAAGCCGGGCCGCGATCCGCGCCCGGAGTTCAAGACCGCCGCTTTCCAGGAGGGTGTCGAGGAGCTGAAGGACCTCAAACCCGGGATGCTGCTCGAGGGCGTCGTCACCAACGTGACCAACTTCGGCGCGTTTGTGGACATCGGTGTGCACCAGGACGGCCTCGTGCACATTTCCATGATGTCCCACAAGTTCATCAAGGATCCGCGCGAGGTCGTCAAAGCCGGCGATGTGTTGAAAGTGAAGGTCCTGGAAGTGGACCTGCAGCGCAAACGCATTGCATTGACCATGAAGTTGGATGCTCCCGCGCAGGGGGCAGGCGAACAATCACGTGACCGCGCGGCTCCGCGTGACGGTCGCCGTGACCAGAATTCGCTGCCGGCGCGGGACCATCGTGGCGCCCGCGATACTGGAGGGGCCGGCCGTGATCATCGTGGTGCTGGTGGGCCGGGGCGCGGCGCGCCGCAGCGGGATAGCCGCGGTGTACCGGGCGCAGGTGGATTCAGCGGCAACCGCGGTGCATCGGGCGCCGGTGGGTTTAGTGGCAACCGCGGTGGATCCAGCACAGGTGGCCCCGGAAGCAACCGCGGCGGCTCTAGCGCAGGTGGCCCCGGAAACAACCGCGGCGGATCCAACGCAGGTGGCCCTGGAGGCAATCCCAGTGGATCAGGCGCGGGCGGCTTCGGCGGCAATCGCGGTGGGTCGGGGGCTGGCGGGTACAACAACCAACGCCCGTCGGCTCCGCCTCGTGAGTCCGAGGCGAACGGCGCCATGGCAGAAGCGTGGGCCGCGGCTTTGAAACGGCGTTAGTCGCGCCGGGCACGCGTCGCGGAGTGGGCGCCCCGGCTGAGCGTCCCGGACCAGGCGGCGCGATTGAGCGTCCCGGCTGGCGTCCCCGGCTGCGCGCCCCGGACTAGGCGTCCCCCTCAGAACCGCAACGTGACCAACCAGGCTCCGGCCGCAATCAACGCGATACCGAGCCAGTTGGTCACCGACAGTTTCTCGCCGAGGAACGCGACGCTGAAGATCGCGACTAGAACCACACTCAACTTGTCGATCGGGGCGACGCGCGCCGCGTCTCCCACATGCAGCGCACGGAAATAGCAGAACCACGAAGCGCCCGTTGCCAGTCCTGACAACACGAGGAACGCATAGGCGCGCGCGGAGGTGCCGGCAATCAGGCGGAACTGTCCCGTCGCGACCACGATGCCAACCAACATAATCAGGATGACCAGGGTACGGATGAGTGTGGCCACATCGGGGGCTACCTGCTCCACCCCGACCTTCGCGAAAATAGCGGTCAGGGCCGCGAAACCCGCAGATAGAAGCGCCCAAATCAACCAGGTCGGCAACAAGCGTGTCTCCTGTCTCATATTGCAGATTGTTGATGAAGCGGGCCGCTACGCGCAAGGTTGTTGAAAGCAGGGCGAAAGCCCGGCGAAACCTTAGCCGCCTAAACTTCCGCGCGTACCCACGCAGATGACTGACTACCGACTTTTATGGACCAGACGACGTACGGCCTGGCGCGCCGCGCGCTTCCGGTGCGCAAGCAGCTTCAGATCGTATTGCTGATCGCTCTGGGCGCCGCAGGAATTGTGCTCCTCGGATGGGGCGCATCCCGATTGAGTGCTGCCCAACCCGAGCAGCCCCTGGCGACTCCCACGGCAACCGACAATTCACTGCACCTGACACCTTCTCAACTTTCGACCCTCACCGTCAATACCGTGGCGCGCCTCGGTTTCCGCACCGAGGAGGTCGCGGACGGCCGGATCGCACTGAACAGCGATACCGTAACCCAGGTCTTCTCGCCTTACTCCGGGCGGGTCATCCGCGTCATTGCCGGCATCGGCCAGCACGTCAAGAAGGGCGCGCCGCTCTTCAGCATCGATGCATCCGAATTCGCGCAAACCCAAAGCGACCTTCTCAACGCCAACACTCAACTGAAGCTCGCCCGGATCGCCGAGGAGCGCCGCCACGCCGCTTTCGAGAGCAAGGGCGGCTCCCAGCAGGACTGGCAACAGGCGCAGGCGGATCTGGCCGCGGCTCAAACGTCCCTGGATTCCGTGCGCAATCGACTGAGAATTTTCGGGCAGACCGACGAGCAGATTGCAGCCCTGGAGCGTGTGAAAACACCCAGTCCCGTCACCGTGGTGACCGCTCCTATCGATGGCGTCGTAACCGACCGCCAGGTTGGCCCGGGACAATACCTTCAATCCGGCAATGCAACACCGGTCTACACCATCGGTGACCTGACCTCTGTTTGGCTGGTCGCGGATGTTCGCGAAGTGGACGCACCGTTGGTGGAGGCCGGGCAAGAGATCGAGGTTCGGGTCCTTGCATTGCCCGGCAAGGTTTTCAGGGCAAAACTGACCTCAGTAGGTTCCGCTGTGGATCCGGTTTCCCGGCGGGTTCCGGTGCGCGCGACGATTGAGAACACTGACAACAAGCTCAAGCCGCAAATGTTCGCCACTTTCAGCATCATTACCAGCGGCGAATCGAATGCGCTCGCGGTACCGGAGGAGGCTGTGGTGCGTGAGGGCGAGGCTGCCCGGGTGTGGGTGGTACAGGGCGGCAACGATCTGGCCCTGCGACAGATTCGCACCGGCCGAATCAACAATGGCATGGTTGAAGTGCTCGATGGCCTGAAGGTGGGCGACAAAGTCGTCACCCGCGGCAGTCTGTTCATCGATCGCGCCGCGCAGTCCGGCTGAGCGCGAGAGCCGCTCATGAACGGAATCATTGCCTTCGCGCTCAAGCAGCGCGTGTTCCTGGCCCTCCTGCTGCCGGTCGTTTTCATCGTCGGCTTCATTGCCTTCCGGCAACTCAACATCGAGGCATACCCGGATCCGGTTCCACCCTCTGTGGACATTGTCACGCAAAGCACCGGGCAGTCCGCGGAGGAAATGGAACGCTACATCACCATTCCAATTGAAGTGCAGATGTCGGGCATTCCGCATGTCACCACCGTGCGGACCATTTCTCTCTTCGGTCTGTCGGATGTCAAGGTGCAGTTCACCTATGACTTCACCTATGAGCAGGCCGAGCAGTGGATCATCAACCGCCTGGCACAGCTACCGGCGCTGCCCAACAACGCTCTGCCGCAAATTTCCCCAACCAGTCCCATCGGCGAAATCTATCGCTATCGAGTGACCGGACCGCCGGGCTATTCGGTTACCGACCTCAAGACCCTCGAGGACTGGGTGCTCGAACGGCGTTTCAAGGCCGTGCCGGGCGTCATCGATGTCACGGGGTGGGGCGGTAAGACCAAGACCTACGAAATCACGGTCGATCAACGTCGCCTGGTGCAGTACGGATTGTCCCTGTCACAGGTATTGCAGGCGCTGAATAACAGCAATGTCAATGTGGGCGGGCAGACGGTCAATATCGGGCCTCAGTCGGCGGTTGTGCGCGGTGTTGGGCTGATCCATTCAATGGACGACATCCGCAAGACCATGGTGACGTCGAGTCGCGGGATTCCGGTTGTGGTGGGGGATATCGCGGATGTCCGTGTGGAGCATGCACCCCGCCTGGGCATTGCGGGTCACGACACGGATGACGATGTGGTGGAGGGGATCGTGCTCATGCGCCGTGGCGAGCAGAGCATGCCGACCATCGACCGGGTGAAGGCCGAAGTCGACAGAATCAACACCTCGGGCATATTGCCGCCGGGTGTCAAAATCATCCGGCTGTATGACCGGTCGGATCTCATCAGGTTGACCACGCGGACGGTGTTGCACAACGTCATCGCCGGTGTCCTGTTGATCTTCCTGCTACAGTGGGCCTTCCTGGGCAATTTCCGCAGCGCTCTCATTGTCGCCTGCACCATTCCGTTTGCCCTGACTTTTGCCATTGCGCTGATGATCCTGCGGGGCGAGTCGGCGAACCTGCTGTCGGTAGGGGCGATCGACTTCGGGCTCATTGTCGATGCATCGGTCATCATGGTTGAGAACATCTTCCGGCACCTCAGTGAAAGTGCCGACGCCCGCCGCACAGGCTCGCCCTTGATGCACATGGTGCGCGGCAGTGGCGTTTTTCGCGGTAAGTTCGCGGTCATTGCCAATGCCGCCACGGAAGTCAATCAGGCCATTCTGTTTGCCGCGGCCATCATTATCGCCGGGTTTGTCCCCTTGTTTACTTTGAGCGGCATCGAGGGCCACATCTTCGGCCCCATGGCGAAGACCTACGGTTACGCCATCGCGGGCGGTTTGATTGCCACATTCACTATTTCACCCGCGCTCAGCGCCTTGCTGCTGCCGGACGGTGTCGCCGAGGTCGAAACGCTGTTGGTCCGGGGGCTGCGCCGCGTGTACGAGCCGGTTGTCGAGTTCGCGCTCGCCAACCGCTTCGTGACCTTGGGAGCCCTGGGGGTGCTGGTAATCCTGGCCGGTGTGGCCACGCGCTCACTGGGACTGGAATTCCTGCCCAAGCTCGAGGAAGGCAACTTCTGGATCCGGGCCACGATGCCCATGTCCATTTCGCTCGAGGAAAGCAATGGCTACGTGAACAAGATGCGCCGGATCATCGGCGGATTCCCCGAGGTGCAGACGGCTATTTCCCAACACGGCCGGCCCGACGATGGCACCGATGCCACGGGCTTCTTCAATGCCGAATTCTTCGTGCCGTTGAAACCATTCGACACCTGGCCGGCGGGGATCACCAAGGAGAAGTTGACGGCGCAATTGACCCATGCGCTGCAGGATCAGTTCCCGGGAGTGGAATTCAACTTCTCGCAGTACATCCAGGACAACGTGGAGGAAGCCGCCTCCGGCGTCAAAGGGGAAAACTCCGTCAAGCTGTTCGGCAATGATCTGAACACGCTGGAAGCAACTGCGCTGAAGATACAGACTGTGTTGCAGACGGTGCCCGGCATTACCGACCTTGCCGTACTGAACCCGTTGGGACAGCCCACCATCCGCATCGATATTGATCGCTCGAAAGCGGCCCGCCTGGGGCTGTCGCCCGGCGACATCAATGCGACGCTGCAGGCGGCCATCGGCGGCCAGGCGGTCGGGGACTTGTATGAAGGCGGCAGCGATCGCCATTTCCCCATGATTGTCCGCCTCGCACATCAGTATCGCGGCGACCCGGACGCAATCCGGCGCATCACCATCGGAATCCCCGACACCTCCGGTAGCGGCAACACAGTGCAGATTCCACTGGGCGATGTATCCAATGTGCAGTTGATATCGGGCCCTTCGTTCATTTACCGCGAGCACCAGGAGCGCTACGTTCCCATCAAGTTCAGTGTTCGCGGCCGTGACCTGGGCAGCGCCGTTCTCGAAGCGCAGGCGAAAGTGGCCAAGGAAGTGCAGATTCCGGGCGGTTACAGCCTGGAGTGGGTGGGTGAGTTCGGCAACTTGCAGGATGCGCTGCATCGTCTGGGAGTGGCTGTGCCCGCCAGTATCGCGTTGATCTGCGTGCTGCTGTTTGTCAACTTCGGCTCGCTCGTTGACGTGATGTTGGCGGCGAGCGTCATTCCGATGGCCCTCATCGGGGGAGTGTTCGCGCTGGCCGTCACCGGCACACCGTTCAGTGTATCCGCCGCCATCGGCCTGGTCGCGTTGTTCGGGATAGCGACCATGGATGGGATCATCGTGCTGTCGTATTACAACCTGCACATCGAGGAAGGCATGCCTCGCGTGGCCGCGGTACTGCATACCTGCCGGGTACAGATGCGACCGGTCATGATGACGTGCGTGGTCGCTTGCGTGGGACTCGTGCCCGCTGCGCTTTCCACTGGCATCGGCTCCCAGGTACAGCGTCCCCTTGCCTTGGTTGTCGTGGGCGGGATGCTGCTGACGCCCATCCTGGTGCTGTTGGTGCTGCCCGTGTTGATTTTGATGTTCTCTCGGCGCGTGCCCGATTCGGAGGAAATGGGGCCGGCGGAGGTGGCGACGTGAGCCCGGCTGCTGCCAGCCAGCCGCCGCTAGGGCGCCGCGCACAAGCGGGCCCCATGCCGGCGGCCCCCATGCCGGCGGCCCCCATGCCGGCGGCCCCCATGCCGGCGGCCCCCATGCCGGCGGCCCCCATGCCGGCGAGCTCGGTGCCGGCGAGCTCCGTGCTGCTGCGAGGCGTGCTGCGCCGAGCCGCGCCGTTCATGGCGGCTGCCATCGCGTTGGCCGGCTGTGCCGTCGGCCCCAACTTCAAACAGCCCGCGGCGCCCGCTGTCTCGGGCTACCTGCCCGAGCCCCTGCCGCAGCAGACCGAATCGGCCCCGGGGCAGGGCGGAGACGCACAGCACTTTGTCGAGGGTATGGATGTTCCTGCGCAATGGTGGACCGTCTTTCAATCGCCTGATCTGAACGCCTTGATCGAACAGGCATTCAAGAACAACCCAACAGTTCAAGGCGCGCAGGCCGCTCTGCGTCAAGCCAACGAAAACTACTACGCGCAACGGGGCTCGTTGCTACCTGCCGTTGATGCCAACTATTCCTTTCAACGCCAGAAGAATGCAACCGGTACCCTGGCTCCGACTCTGACTTCCGGGCAGGACATATTCAACCTGCACACCGCACAGGTGTCCGTTTCATACGTCCTCGACGTATTCGGCGGCGTCCGCCGCGAAACCGAGTCAATGCACGCGCTTGCTGACGCACAGAAATATCAGCTCGAGGCCACCTATCTCACGCTGGCATCCAATGTGGTGACGGCCGCCATTCAGGAGGCCGCTGCGCGCGCCCAACTGACGGCAACCAACGATATCGTGCGCAGCGAGACCGAGGCACTTCACATACTGAAGCGACAATATGAGCTCGGCTCGATTGCCATGACCGACGTGATGGCACAGGAAGCTGCGTTGGCAAACGATGAAAGCGGCGTGCCGGCACTCAAAAAGCAGGTCGAGCAGGCGCGCCACGCACTCGCCACGCTGGTTGGACAGTTTCCCAGTGAAACCGCCACCGAGCATTTCGAGCTGACCCAACTGCATCTGCCGGGTGACCTGCCCGTCACGGTACCCGCTCGCCTGGTCCGGCAGCGGCCCGACATCCTCGCGGCGGAGGCACAGATGCACTCTGCCAGCGCCCAGGTCGGCGTTGCGGTTGCCAACATGCTTCCACAGATCACGCTCACCGGCAGCCAGGGCGGGGCATCGACGCAATTCGGTCAACTCCTGGCAAACGGGAACACCTTCTGGGCCGGCGGCGCCAGCCTGACACAGACGCTGTTTGCCGGTGGTGCTTTGCTCCACAAGGAACGCGCCGCTCGTGCCGCGCTCGACCAGGCGGGTGCACAGTATCGAGCCGCGGTGCTCACTGCATTCCAAAATGTCGCAGACACGCTCACCGCCCTCCAGCTCGACGCACAGGCTTTAGACGCCAGCGTCCGCGCCGAACGCGCCGCGGAAGAAAGTCTGATCACTGTCCGGCACAACGTCGAGCTGGGTTCTGTTGGATATCTCGCCCTGCTGAATGCCCAACAGACTTATCAACAAGCCGTGTTGAATCTCGCCCAGGCACAAGCCAACCGGTACACCGATACGGCCGCCCTGTTCCAGGCACTGGGGGGCGGGTGGTGGAACCGGAACAATCCCGCGACCTGAGACGCGGCTGAAGCGGCTGAGACCGCGTCCACCTCCCGAGGCGCCGCCGCATCTGGCGCCATGCCGCGACCGCAGCCATTTCTCGACGCAGAGCGCCATTTTGACGCATTGATTGGCAACAATCCGCGACTACACTGGCTTGCACCCAATGACGCACAAGGAGGGCCGCACATGAATCATCTCGTTTCCGAAACCACCCGACGGCACATGACCGCCGATCAGTATCTTGCCTTCGAGCAGCACAGTCCGGCCCGTCACGAGTACCTGGCCGGTGAGGTGTTTGCCATGACAGGGGCCAGTGCCCAGCACGTTGCGATTGCAACGAGGTTGTTCGCAGCCACCCGGGCACATTTGCGCGGCACACCCTGGCAGGCCTTCATGTCCGACGTGAAGGTCCGGGTGCGGACCCACATGCGGGACTACTTCTACTATCCTGACATGTTGGTTATTTCCGATGCCGACGCCCGAGCGGACGGCGGTGAACGGATGCCCTTTGTACGCAGCCCGCGGCTCATTGCCGAGGTGATCTCCCCCTCGACCGAGAACATCGATCGGCGGGAGAAGTCGATGATGTACCGGGAGCTCATTTCCCTCGAGGAATATGTGCTCGTGGCCCAGGAGGAATGTGAAGTGACGATCTTTCGCCGCCGCCAGAACTGGCGCCCCGTGATCTGTAATGCGCTCGAGGACGTGGCGGAGCTCCGTTCGATCGGGTTGTCCTTACCCCTGGTGCAAATCTATCGCGAGCCACCGGACGCGCTGCCCCGGGTTGCCGAGCCGAAATAGGGCGCTGTAGTACGCTGCGTCACAGCACGAGGGCCGTTGCCTTTATCGACAAGTGCCGTGCCGCATGTAAGCATGCCGCCGGATGCCAGAACGGATATCACAGCATGTAGTCACGGTTGGTATAGTGACCATTGCGGCAATTGCCATTGCCGGGGCCCTGACTTACACGCGGGTGGAATTGCTGAGCGATGCGTCGGCCTACGTCAACCGCTCCGAACGGGTTCGTTATGCACTGCAACGAACTCTGTCCACAGTGCAGGACGCCGAGTCGGGTGTCCGCGGCTATCTGATCACTCACGAAGACCCCTTCCTCGAGCCATTCCTGCGCTCGCGCACCGAGCTGGATTCCAACCTGCAAGCCCTGACCGGCCTCCTGGCTGACAACCCGAGTCAGCTCGAGCGCTTCCGGGACCTCGACCGGCTGGCCCGCGCACGCCTGGATCGTCTGAATACCGTCGTGACCCAGATTCGCGATGGCACCTTTGTCATGCCTAATGCGCCGCGCGCCTCGAGCGAGGCCAAGAAGCTGATGGATTCCTTCCGCGCCCAGGTGACCGCCATGCAGGCCTACGAGGCCACGCGGCTCAGCGAGCGGCTGCGGCTGACGGCCCAAGCGCGCCGGGAAGCGCTGATCGCGACGGTGAGCATGTCAGGAATCGCCGTTGGGCTGGTGTTGCTTCTGATCCTCGTGAGTCGGCGCGCGGCGGCCAAGGTCCGCGCCAGCCAGCGCTGGCTGGGTACAACTCTGAACAGCATCGGCGATGGCGTGATTGCCACCGACGCACAGGGTTCGATCCGCTTTCTCAATCCCGTAGCGGCCGAGCTGACAGGCTGGTCACAGGCCGAAGCACAGGGGCGTGGAATCGACGAGGTGTTTCGTATCGTGGGCATGGGCGATCACCAACCCACTGAAAGCCCGGTGGCGCGGCTGCTGCGTCAGTCCACCCTCGCCGGGGCGCCGGACCAGGCCGTGTTGGTCAGCCGCGATGGCAGCGAATTCCCCATTGAGGACAGTGGCGCCCCCATTCGCGACGAAAAAGGCGAGATCCAGGGCGTGGTCGTTGTTTTCAAGGATGCCTCGGCCGCACGCGCGGCGCAGGTGGCTCTGAAGGCCAGCGAGGAACGGCAGCGGCTCGCTCTCGAAGGCGCGGAGCTCGGTGCGCTCGATCATGACTTGGCCAAGGGCACGGCGGTCTGGAATGAACGCCTGCATGGGATCCTCGGCTTCAGTCCGGGAATTCCACTCGATACCGGTATGATCAACCGCCAGGTCTACGCGGAAGACCGTGAGTTGGTCCGAGCATCGCTGCAAAATGCAAAAGCGAACCGCGCGCCGTTTCGCTGCGAGCACCGGATAGTGCGTGCCAGCGATCAGGCGGTGCGGTGGATCGCTGCCAACGGCATCTACGTTTATGACAAGGACGGCGAGGCCACCCGGTTCATTGGTGTCGTGAGAGATGTCACGGAGAACCGGCGTCTCGAGTCGCAGGAGCGGCAAGCACAGAAGCTCGATGCACTCGGCACCCTGGCGGGCGGGATCGCACACGACTTCAACAACATCCTTGCGGTCCTGCGCGGCAATCTCGCCGTCATCCGCTCGGAGCTGGCCGCCAACAGCGAAATCACCGCCTCGGTGGCGGACATGGACAATGCCTGCAATCGCGCCACGGCGCTGGTACGCCAGATCCTGACATTCGGCAGCCGCCAGGACCAGGAACGGAAGGTCCTGCAGTTGGAGTCGGTGGTCAAGGACGGGATGCGGCTGCTGCGGGCGACGCTGCCGGCTGAAATCGAGATTCGCTGCAACGATCCGCTGGAGCGGTTGCCGCCGGTGCTGGTGGACCCGAACCAGATTCACCAGGTCATTACCAATCTCGGCATCAATGCCGCGCATGCCATCGGCCGCCGTCAGGGAACGATCGAGGTGTACATCGAGTCGGTGCAGGTCGATGCCACCCTCGCGGCGACTTCGCCCGATCTTCGCGAAGGCCGCTACGTTCGCCTCAGGTTCTGTGACAACGGCTGCGGCATGTCACGCGCGGTCATGGACAGAATTTTCGAGCCCTTCTTTTCCACGAAGACGCCCCAGTCCGGAACCGGCCTTGGACTGTCCGTGGTGCGTGGGATCATGAAAAATCATGACGCCGCGATCAGCGTCTACAGTGAATTGAACCGCGGCACCCGCTTCCACCTGTACTTCCCGGTGGCCAGTAACCAGGCCCAAGCGGGCCAAATCGTCACGCCAGCAGCGCCGAAGCGGGGGCAGGGCGAGCGCATTCTGTATCTCGACGATGAGGAGTCCCTGGTGATACTGGCCAAGCGCATGCTCGAGCGCATGGGCTATCACGTCAGCGGCTTCAAGGACGCGGCCCAGGCCATCGCCGCCTTCGCCGCCACGCCCCAGGACTTCGATCTCGTGCTGACGGACCTCTCCATGCCGGGTATGAGCGGCATGGAGGTCGCGCGTCAGATTCTCGCGATTCGTCCGGATGTACCCGTTCTGCTGGCAACCGGTTACGTCCGCACCGAGGATGTGGAGCAGGCGCGCGCGATCGGCATCCGCGAGGTAATCTGGAAGCCCCAGACAATAGGGGAGATGGGCGACTTGCTCGCTCAACAGCTCCAGAAGCTGGTTCCGGCGCAACCTTAGAAGCGGGTGTCCGGCCCCGCTCCGCTCAAACGTCTAGAGGGCGTTTCACAACCATGAAGGACGACCAAGCCATGAGCGAGTTTCTATTCATATACCGGGGCGGCATGCGTGACTTTCGCAAGCAGTCACCCGAGGAAATGCAGCAGGTCATGCAGAAGTGGATGACCTGGATGCAGGGCCTGGCGGAGAAGGGCCACCTGAAGGACCGGGGCCATCCCCTCGAGCCGGAGGGCAAGCTGGTCAGCGGCAGCGGCAAGAATGTGACTGACGGCCCGTACGCGGAAAAGGACCTGGTGGGCGGCTTCAGCCTGGTGGAGGCAAAGGACCTGGCGCAGGCGGCTGAATTGTCCAAGGGATGCCCGATTTTCGATCGTGGGGGCGCCGTCGAGGTGCGACCCATCATGCAGATGTAATGCATGCGGCCGGCTGCCCCACCGTCCGCCGGCGATCCGGTCGAGCATCTCTTCCGCCACGAGTCAGGGCGTCTCGTCGCTGCCCTGACTCGTGTCTTCGGCTTTCACAACCTGGCGCTGGCCGAAGATGTGGTGCAGGACGCGCTGTGCCGGGCGCTGGAGGTTTGGAAACATCACGGCATGCCGGACAACCCGTCCGCATGGCTGATGACCACCGCCAAGAACCACGCAATCGATGTTCTCAGGCGCGAACGGACGGCGCGCACGTTCGCCCCCGAGCTGACGCGCCTGCTCGAGTCGGAATGGACGTTCCGTCCCACGATCGAGGCGGCTTTCGGACCCCATGCGATCCAGGACGACGAGTTGCGCATGATGTTCTCGTGTGTCGACCCCCGGCTGACCGAGGAGGCGCAGGTCGCCCTGATCCTCCACATCCTGTGCGGTTTCAGTGTCAATGAGGTATCCAACGCCTTCCTGTGCAGCACCGCCGCCGCCGAAAAACGCATCACCCGCGCCAAGAAGGTTCTGGCCACTGCGCCGAAACTCTTCGAGCTCGCCGATGCGGCCGACTTCCAGTCCCGGCTGACCGCGGTTCACCGTGCCTTGTATCTGTTGTTCAACGAGGGTTATCACGGCGCCAACTCGAAGACCGCGGTACGAGTTGAGTTGTGCCGGGAGGCGATGCGGCTGGCGAGCTTGCTTCAGGAACATCCGCTCGCTGCCACGCCGCCAACGCTGGCTCTGCTTGCGCTGATGTGTCTGCACGCGGCCCGCATGCCCGCGCGAGTCGATGAGAGCGGCAGCCTGAGCCTGCTGCCGGATCAGGATCGGTCGCAGTGGAACCAACAGCTCATTTGTGAGGGACAAAAGCTGCTGGAGGATTCCGCTACCGGCGACGCGGTCAGCGAGTACCACATCGAAGCGGCGATCGCGTGGTGCCATGCGTCCGCGCGCACCGCGCGAGAAACCAACTGGGAACAGATCATCGCGCTTTACGATACACTGTTGCGCATCCGGCCGTCGCCCGTTATCGCGCTCAACAGGGCCATTGCCGTAGCGCAGCATGCCGGACCCGAGGCGGGACTGACTGCGATTCGAGCGATTTCAGACAGCGAGCGTCTCAACACCTATCCGTTCTATCCCATGGCCCTCGGCGAGTTGGAATTGCAGTGTGGGCATTTTTGTAGCGCGCGTCTGCATTTCACGACAGCATTGGCGCTTGCCCGAAATCCAACAGAACAACGCTTCATGGAGAGCCGGATCAACGCCTGCAGCGGCCAAAGTTGACGCATGACCGCCTCCGCATGGCACCATTTGCGGGTATTGTCACGCTACCGGCTACGCGTTTGTTCATAGACTCGACTCGCTGCCTACCTGCAGCGGGGAGACGTCATGTTGGCTCGTATACGGTTCGAATCATTCGCCCTCCTAACTGTTATGTCGGCTTGGGCCGCTGCGCAGCCCGCCGATCTCAGCAGCACATTGCGTGTCAGCCGTATTGTTGTGACGGCCGACGGCAGCGAAGTGCGCCGGTCGGCGGACTCGGCCGGACCCGGCGACGTGCTGGAATATGTCGCTGAGTATCACAACAACAGCACGCATGTAATCCGTCAGCTCGCCGCAACGCTCCCCATCCCCGACGGCACTGAGCTCTTGCCTACGTCAGCATTGCCCGCCGGGGCCCTTGCGAGCACCGATGGCACGCACTTCAGTGTAGTGCCTCTCACCCGCAAGGCCCTCCAGGCCGACGGCAAGCTCGTTGATCAACCGATCCCGTATCGGGAATACCGCTATCTGCGGTGGCCCCCCCGGGACCTCTTCGCAGGCCAATCACTGCAGGTAGCCGCACGTGCGCGCTTGCCGGATGAGCCCAGCGGACCCAGACCGGCCCATTGAGCGGAACACCCCGCTAAAGGGAGCAGGGAAATGACACACCTACCTTCATGGACACTGGCAGTAGCGGCGCTGCTGCTCATCGGCCTGGCGCCCACGGCCAACGGGGCTCCGGCAGCCGGAACGGTCATCGGCAACCAGGCGACTGCAACCTACCTGGACTCCACCGGCACCCAGCGAACGGCCTCATCCAATCTGGTGCAGACCACCGTCTCCCAGGTGAAGTCTTTCACGTTGACAGCCAGTGGCTCGAAAACCGGCACACCCGGACAGACGGTCTACTTCCCGCACACAATCACCAACACGGGCAACGGCACCGACACATATGCGCTGGGCACGCTGGTGGCCGGCGGTACGGTTACTCAAACGGGCCTGACCTACTATGTTGATGCGAATGGCGACGGCGTTCCTGATAACTCCACGGCAATCACCAGCTCCCCACAACTCGCCGCCGGCGATCAGTTCAATTTCGTGGTCGCGGCAACGATTCCGCCAGCGGCAACAGCCGGCACCACTGGCACGGTGACGGTTCCCGTTTCCGACACTGGTAGCAACAATGCTTCGAACACCGACACAACGACGGTCCAAAGCTCCGTACTGAACGTGACCAAGGCATTGAGTGCCAATAGCGGTGCCTCGCCCTCAGCCGCCCCGATCACCGTCACATTGTCGTACTCGAATGCGGGTACCGCCACAGCCACCAATCTGATCATTACGGACGTCCTGCCGTCCGGAATGACTTACGTTGCCAGCTCCGGTCGGTGGAGTGGTTCGGGTGCAACGGCGCTGACAGATGCGGCCGGGGGCGATCCGTCGGGAATCAACTACGATGCCTCGACCACGCCGGGCACCGTCGTCGCCACCATCAGCAACGTTGCGGCCGGCACCTCCGGAACGGTGACCTTCCAGGTCAATATCACTTCCGGACTCACTCCAACCACACCGTCCAATCAAGCCGCGACCACCAATACAGCGACTTTCAAGACGGATCAGCAAACCACGGCAGCCAGCACCAACTCCGCCGTCTACCGTGTTCTGCAGTCGGCGATTGTTGCCGCGACCGGGCAAACGATTGCCTCGGCCGCTCAAGGCGCGACCATCAGCTTCAGCAACGTCATCACAAATAATGGCTCAGGCACGGACAGCTTCGACATCACGTATCCAGCGGCCGGCGCTTCGGGTAACAACTTTCCGGTGGGAACCACTTTTGCGCTCTATCAAAGCGATGGGACGACAACACTTCTGGACAGCAACGGAAACGGAACGCCCGACACCGGTCCTGTGGCTTCGGGCACCACATTCACCGTGATTTTGAAGGTCACGTTGCCTGGTAACGCGACGGGCGGGCCGTATGCCGTCACAAAGACCGCCACCTCGAAGTTCGATCCGACCAAGTCGGCAACGGCAACCGACACTTTGACGGCCATTACCAACAATACCGTCGACGTGACTGCGGGCACCGCGCGTTCCGACAGCAACCCGGCAGGCACGGCCGCCGCCGGCAATGCCGCCACAACCGGCTTTGGTGCGGGTACTGCGAGCGCCGTGACCACGAACACAGTTACTGCGACGCCGACCGCCACAGTCACCAGCTCTTTCAAGCTCTATGTCAACAACACGAGCGGCGCATCGGACTCCTATGATCTGAGCACAGCTTCCGCGATTCCCGCTGGGTTCGCGGTTGCTTTCTATAACGACGGCGGGGCCGGCACGTGCGCCACCGTTGGTACGGCCCTCACCAATACCGGACCGATCGCGGCAGGTGCAAACAAGCTGCTGTGCGCCGTGGTGACTGTGCCAACCATCAATTCCGGGAACGCAACTCCCGGCACCACCAATTTTACGTTCAAGGCGCAATCGCCGGTCACACCGTCATCAGCCGACACCCTGGTCGTAGCATTGACGGTCAATACGGCTCACAACATCGCCTTGTCGCCGAATGGGTCCCAGCAGACCTTTCCCGGCAATACCGTAACCTACACCCACACTCTGAAGAATTCCGGCAATTCGAGTGAGAACGTCACGTTTGCGACCGGCTTCCTCACCGACAGTCAGTCGGCGACAGGGTGGACCTCGCAGGCCTACTTGGATTCCAATGGCAACGGCGTTTATGACGCCGGAACGGACGCTCTGATCACTACATCGACCGTTCTGCCGGTTGCGGCAAATGCGAGTCAGACAATATTTGTTCGAGTATTTGCGCCAGGCCAGGCCAGTGCGGCGAGCGCGGCTGACGTCGCGACGCTGGCAGCGACCTACAATGGCGGAGGCCAGTCAGCTTCGGTGACGGACACTACGTCAGTCACCAACGGATTGCTCCTGACCAAGGCCCAGGCGGCTGGAACGTGCGCTGCGGGCATGGCCGCGGGACCGTTCAGCGCCTCATCCATCTCAGCCGGAACTAACACCGCTCCCGGTAAATGCGTGGCCTACCAGGTCACGGCCACCAACACGACAACCGGCGCGATCACTAATGTGGTGATCAGCGACATCATCCCTGCAAACACCACGCTGGCTGCCACCAGTTGCTTCGCCCCGACCGCGACGGGCGGAGCGAGTATCGGCGGCACGGCGACGACGGAAGGCTCGACCGGCACGATGACCGCAACACTGGCCAGTCTGGCTTCCGCCGGATCCTTCAACCTAACCTTTTGCGCGAGGATCAACCCATAAGGTAGGTAACCTCTAACGCCTGCGGGCAGTGCGCGATGGGCACCTACCCACGCACAGAACAGCACACACGCACGAGTGCTGTGCCCCGACTGGATCTCCGGCGCAAGGCCGGGATCCGGAGCAGGTTGTCCGTCGGCCTGCGCCTCACCGCGGCGATTTTCGCGGCTTTCGCCGTGCCTGACAGCTTTGCGACTCCACCAGCAGGCACCAGTATCACCAATACGGCCAGTGCGAGCTTCGTCGACAGCGGCAGCGCCACCCGCAGCGCCCAATCGAACACTGCAACCCTGGCGGTCGCCAGCGTACTGGACCCAACTGTGACTGTGTCGCTTGCCGTCTCGAGCAGGAGCGCCGCCCCCATGTCGACGCTCACATACACAGTAGTTGCCGCCAACTCAGGGTCCCTGGATGCCACAGGAACCGCGGTAGTGATTGATGGCACTCCTACCACGGAAGTCGTGCTCCGCGATCCGTTGCCGCCTCATACGACATTTGCCTCGTTCGGTTCGAGGCTGCCCTCCGGACTACGGGCGCTATATCACATCGCAGGTACGCCCATACAAACCTATGTGAGCAGCCCACCAGGCAAGTTGACCACAGTGGATGCTGTCGCATTCGCGGAGCCCACTCTTGCTGCGGGAGCTCAATTGACCGGTAGCTTCACCATCACTGTGAATGGGAATGCGGGTATCAACGGCAATACCGCCATTGACAACACCGCCACTCTCTATACGAGCGCTGGCGGGCAAACAGCCGCATCCAATCCGGTCAGCACGACATTGAGCCCGGCGCCCGGGTCGATTGACAACTATGCCGACAGCGATCGCAAAAAGCCGGCGCCGGCGGTTGCTGTCGGCAGCCCTCTGTACCTGACGGCGACAGCCGCCGCCTGCAACGCAGATCCGACAGTCAGAGAATCGCACACCGTGGCGATCGTGGACTCCAGCGGCGACCGTGAAACCTTCACAGCCACGGAGTCAGGCGTCAATACCGGGGTATTTCAATTGCCGCCGATCCCTACCGCCGTGCCACCCATCCAGATGGCCGACGGTACCGTAGAGGGTCGCCATGGCGACACCATCACCATCGCAATCCCGGACTGCGGCATCAAGGTGCAGGCCACCTTGAGTCTGGTTGACCCGGCCGGTGTGGTATTCGACAGCAAGTCCAATGCTCCCGTGGCCTATGCGACAGTAACGCTGCGCAACGCGTCCGAGAATTCCTGTACAACGACGCCCGTCAGCGTGAGTGAGTCGGATTCCAGTGGGCAGTATCATTTTCCGACGGTGGCGGCCGGAAAATACTGTGTTGCCATTGAGCCGCCACCGGGTTACGCATTTCCCTCCACGGTTGCGGTCAAAGACCTTCCCGCCGGACGGCGGATTGTCTCAACTGGCCCCGCCTCAGGCGGCTCTTATGGGGGTGTGTTCACAATCAGCACTGATGGCACACCCGTCATCATGGATATGCCACTGGACCCACACGCCATCACCGGCCTGTTTGTCCAGAAGACGGCCTCGAAGGCACGTGCGGAAGTCGGTGACTTCGTCGACTACGCAGTGGTCATTGCCAACCAGAGCGGCGTGAATCTACCGGCAGGCGGTGTGCTCCTCGACCGGCTTCCCACCGGTTTCATCTATCGAGGCGGATCGGCCCGCCTGAATGGCGCGCACATGGCCGATCCGCGGCTCGGCAGCGGCGCCGCACTCACATTCAGCTTGCCGGCGTTGCCCGCGTCCGCCACGCCGCCGACCCTCACTTATCGAGTCGAGCTGGGACCGAGCGCACTATCGGGCGACGGAATCAACCGGGCCCAGGCCCAGGTGCTCAGTGCCGTATCCAACGTGGCGAGCGCCAGTGTACAGATTGATGGCGGCGTGTTCGGTAATGACACCTACATCATTGGCAAGGTTTACCTGGACTGCAACAACAACCAGGTCAATGATGACGAAGAGTCGGGGATCCCGGGTGTCCGACTGTACCTCGAGGACGGAACCTCCGTCGTCACGGACGAAGAGGGCAAGTACAGCTTGTACGGAATCGCGCCCAAGACGCACGTCCTGAAGCTCGACAGGTCCTCATTGCCCGCCGGTGCGCAGCTCGAGGTGCTCTCCAACCGCAATGCGGGCGATCCAGGCAGTGTGTTTGTCGATGCAAGGAACGGTGAGCTCCACAAGGCCAACTTCGCGGTCAATTCCTGCGGTCCGCAAGTATTGACCGACATCGTGTTGCGCTTTCAGAACCAGAAGCCGCCGGATCGCCTCGTGTTGGGAAAGCTCGACGCCGACAGCAGTTTGAAGCCCCTGTCCGACGTTCGTGCGCTGCCGGCGAGTGGTGTGATCGCCGCGAATACCGGCCCTGTCGCACCGGCCGCGGGGTTCATTGGCGTAGCCGGCAACCTCAGTCAGGCGGCCCCCGCGGTATCAGGCTTGCCACAGGCACCCCTGCGTCAGGCTCCAGTGCCGGCGCTCGAGAGCTTGCTGCCTTCATTGGACAACAGCCTGGAATTTGTCGGGCTGACGGATCAGGCTGTCCTGACGGTCGCACAGACCAACATTCGGGTGAAGGGCCCGCAGGGCTCGGCATTTGTATTGCGCGTGAATGGGACGCAGATATCACCGGCGCGAGTGGGGAAGAAGAGTGTGCTGGCCAGCCGCGAGCTGCAGGCCTGGGAATACTTCGGCATCGACCTGAAGCCGGGCATCAATCATTTGCAGCTCACTCTGCTGGATCGGTTCGGCCATGTCCGGGGTGAGAAATCCATTGACGTGACCGCGCCGGACCGCTTGGGCACCCTTGAATTGAAGGTTTTGCAAGAAGTCCCCGCGAACGGCGCCAGTGCGGCCCGGGTGCTCGTGAGGCTGACGGACGCCAAGGGGACGCCTGTGACGGTACGGACACCTGT
Organism: Pseudomonadota bacterium; assembly: GCA_018241505.1. Lineage (GTDB taxonomy): Bacteria > Pseudomonadota > Gammaproteobacteria > Steroidobacterales > Steroidobacteraceae > 13-2-20CM-66-19. Next base: position 405,843 of record JAFEDS010000005.1, read on the forward strand.
CACCCTGGAATCCAGCGCAGGGCAGTGGGACACCCAGGACCTGGATCCACGTGAGCCGGGTACGCAGGTTTTCATCGAAGGCGGGTCCCGCGAATTCCGGCTGGTGGCGCCGCGAGATCCCGTCACGGCGGACATTCGAGCAACTTCCGGGATGCTCGAGGCTACAACGCACGCCACGTTCCTGCCAGACCTGCGCCCAATGATTGCCAGTGGTGTGATTGAAGGGGTTCTCAACCTTCGCCGCCTCAGCAGTGGTGCGCTGACTCCCGTCAACAGCCAGGATGGCTTCGAGCAACAACTGAAGAGCTTCGCGCGCTCATCCGTTGACGGGCGCCAGGACGCCGCCGCACGAGCAGCCGTATTCCTGAAAGGCAAGGTTCGCGGCGACTACCTCCTGACCCTGGGGTACGACTCTGACAAGGACACGCGCGAACGCCTGTTCCGCGACATCCAACCCGACCGCTTCTACCCAGTATACGGCGACTCCTCCGTCAGGGGTTTCGACGCCCAATCCACCAGCCGCCTTTATGTCCGCCTCGACAAGGGCCGCTCCTGGCTGCTGTACGGCGACATGACGACGCAGTCGGCCGGCGACGTGCGGCAGCTATCCAACTACGCACGCAGCCTGACCGGTATCAAGGAGCATTACGAGACCGGCCGAATGGCGGTCAATGCCTTTGCGAGCAAGGACAGTACTGTGCAGGTGATTGACGAATTACCTGCCAACGGTACCTCAGGTCCGTTCACACTCTCGTCGGACAGCATGGTGGAGAACAGCGAGCGGGTCGAGCTGTTGCTCCGGGATCGCAACCAACCCTCGCTGATTATTCAAACGACGCCTTTGCAGCGCTTCAGTGACTACGAAATCGAGCCCCTGACAGGCCGGCTGCTGCTGAAGGGACCGATTGCGAGCCTCGACCCGAACTTCAACCCGCAGTCCCTGCGGGTGACTTATGAGGTGAATCAGGGCGGGCAGAAGTTCTGGGTTGCCGGCATCGATGGTCAATTCAAGCTGGCCAGCCGCGTCGAGGTGGGCGGTGTGTTCGTAGACGACCGCAACCCCGCCAATCCAGCCACGCTGGCCGGCGCCAACTCAACTGTGAAGCTGGGTCAGAAGACCTACGTCATTGGCGAGTATGCCGCGACCGACAATCTCACTGCCGGCCGCGGCGCCGGCGAGCGGCTCGAGATCAAACACGACAGCGGCAATCTCCAGGCGAGAATCTACGCAGACAAGACGGACGTCAACTTCAACAACCCCGGCGCAAGCGTTACGCCTGGGCGGGACGAGGCGGGGGCGCGCGTTGCCTACCGCATCAACGATACGTTGAGCATTCATGGCGAGGCGCTGCACTCGGAAGACGAATCGCTGGGCGGCAAGCGGGACGGCGCCATCGTGACGGTTGAGAAGCAGCTTCCCGGCAAGATCAAGGTCGAAGCGGGTGTCCGCAAAGCACATGAAACCGTTGAGCCCGCATCCACCAGCAGCGCAGGCTCCACGCCCACTGACCTGGACAGTGTGCGCCTCAAGGTGACGAGCCCGGTTCCGCATGCGCCGCAGGCGGATATCTACGGCGAATACGAACAGGACATCCGCGACTCCGACAAGCGGATTGCCGCTGTCGGCGCTGAATATCAAATCGCCAATCGGGGCCGGCTGTACTTTCGCGACGAATTCATCTCGTCGTTGAGCGGGCCCTACACGCTCAACTCCGTGCAGAAGCAGAATGCGACGGTGTTCGGCATCGATAGCGACTACATGCACGACGGCCGAGTCTTCAGCGAATACCGTATCCGCGATGCCTACTCGGGTGGCGAGTCTGAAGCGGCCATCGGCCTGCGCAACCGGATTCCGATCGAGCCGGGACTGGCCATGACAACAACCTTCGAGCGCGTCCATACGCTGTCGGGATCTCGGGACGAAGAGGCCATTGCCGGCTCAGTCGGTGTTGACTACACCGCCAATCCGCTCTGGAAGGGGTCGGGCCGCATCGAGGTCAGGGACGCCACGAGCACGGAAAGCGTACTGACGACCTTCGGTATCGCTGACAAGTTGACTGAGAGCTGGACCGGCCTCATTCGGGATGCCCTGGCAATCGAACGCAACACGGGCTCGGGGAGCGGTCAGCGACTTCAGGAGCGCCTGCAGGCTGGGGTTGCGTATCGTGACACCGCCAGCGATGTGTGGAACGTGCTCGCCCTCGTCGAGCAGCGTTTCGAGACTGACGATACCCGATCGCTCAACACCCTGAAACAGATTACGGAAATCGCCTCTCTGAGCGCCAATGCACAACTGAGCGCGCGGCTGGTGCTCACAATGCGCACCGCGGCGAAGTGGGTCCAGGACGACTCGAACCAGCTCGCAAGCCATGCCGCGACCCAATTGGTGAGCGCGCGTATCACCTACGATCTGACGAAGCGGTGGGACATCGGCGCCATCGTTAGCTCATTGCTCAGCGATGGCTTCCACACGCGGCAGGCGGGCTTCGGAGTGGAGGCGGGCTACAACGTCGCCGCCAATCTGTGGCTCTCGGCAGGGTTCAACGTCTTTGGCTATCGGGAGGAGGTGCTGGCCGCCAACGACTACTCCAATCGCGGCGTGTATTTGCGCATCCGCTTCAAGTTTGACGAAGCGTTGCTCGAAGAGGCCTCCGGCGGGTTCGGCAAACCGATTGCGAAGCCGGTGACGGGGCGGCCTGAATGAAGAAACTGCTGGCACTGCTGTTGGTGTTCGTGGCAACGCCGGCCCAGGCGTTGTTGGAACCGTACATTTCGAAATCCTTCGCGCCGACCCAAATAGACGCGGGTGGCACATCGACGCTGACGCTGACTATCACCAACGTCCTGGCGCTGTTTCAGTCAAACGTCTCGTTCACAGACACGTTTCCGTCCGGCCTCGTTGTGGCCTCGACACCGGCGCTCAGCAACACCTGCAACGGTACGATCACCGGAGCCACGGCTGGCTCCAGCTCGATTGCGCTGACCGGCGGGTCCATCGCAATTCTGTCCGTCTGTACAATCACAGTCGCGGTCACATCCTCCAGTGCCGGCAGCTATGCCAACACGACCGGCCCGCTCAAATCCGCGACCGGGACTTTCGCGACCAGCAATACTGCAACACTCACCGTCAATTCGATCGACCTGCAGGTACAGGAAACGCACTCTGCAGGGCTCGTGGTGGGCACCACCGGGACGTACACGATCGCCGTCAACAATGCCGGAACGGCCCCGACGGCGGGAACGATTACGGTGAGCGATACGTTGCCCGTGGGACTCGGTTACGCATCCGCCACAGGAACCGGCTGGGCCTGTGGCGCGTCGGGACAGGTGGTAACCTGCACCAGCACGAGCTCGATCGCGGCAGGGGGAACGGCCCCGGCCATCACTCTGAACGTGTCGGTGGCGGCGATTGCCGTACCGAGCGTGACGAACTCCGTGGTCGTCGCGGGCGGCAGCGAGTCCTCGACATATACGAGCAACAACACAGTTTCTGACTACACATTAGTTGCAGATTCTGCGCAGTCGACCTTCTCAACCTCCGGCCAACAGACCACCGCCGCCGGCTCCGTGGTCTTCTACTCGCATGTCTTCGTGGCAGGCTACGCGGGCAACGTGGCTTTCAGCACGGCTGATACGACCTCGCCCGTCATGTCAGGTTGGAGCAGCGCTCTGTTCACCGACAGCAACTGCAACGGCATCCTGGATGGATCCGAAGGAGGAACGCTACTGACCGGCAGCGTGGCAGTAGCTGCCGCGGGGCAGGTCTGCATCATTGAAAAGGTATTTGTTCCGGCTACCGGAACCTATGGAGCGCGAGACCAGACGGTGGTGACTGCCGCTTTCACACCGACGAGCAGCGGATCATCGGCAACACTGACTCAGACCGACTTGACGATTGTCGGCGGCGCGTCCGGTACCGGACTCACACTTCAGAAGACGGTACGCAATGTCACGACTGGGGGCATCGCAAGCGCCAACAACACCGCGGCATCCGGGCAGACACTGGAGTACACAATCTACTATTCAAATGCGTCCGCGAGTTCCCTGGGCAGCATTGTGGTCGGCGATTTCACCCCCCGCTTTACGGTGTTCGTCTCCGCTCAATGTGTGGCTCCGTTGCCCGCTGGGATCACGGCGTGCAACGTCACAACCCAGCCTGCAGCCGGAGGGCAGGGCACCCTGCAATGGACGCTCAGCGGCGCACTGCAAGGCGGCGCAAACGGTAGCGTGCTGTTCCGAGTGACCCTACAGTAGGGCGTGTGCCGCAGTAAACTGTAGTGGCGTCGCGAACGTACAAGCGCACGTCTCTCATTGCAAGATAGCGTCAACTATGGCTGATCAACCGAATATTCTGGTGCTGATGGCGGACCAGCTCACCCCGCGGGCCCTGCAGGCGTACGGCGGTCGAGTGGCACAAACGCCGAACATCAATACGCTGGCGAAAGAAGGTGTCGTGTTCGACTCCTTCTACTGCAACAGTCCGTTGTGTGCGCCTTCGCGCTTTTCCTTCATGGCCGGCCAGCTCCCTTCGAAAATCGGCGCTTATGACAACGCGGCCGAATTCCCGGCGCAGGTACCGACCTTCGCCCACTACCTGCGCAGCGCGGGCTACCAGACCTCGCTCAGTGGCAAGATGCATTTCTGCGGTCCGGACCAGCTCCATGGATTCGAGGAACGGCTGACAACGGATATCTATCCAGCCGACTTCGGCTGGACGCCGGACTGGCGTCGGTTCGATGAGCGGCCGCCGTGGTATCACACCATGGACTCGGCCGTTCAGGCCGGCGCCTGCACGCGCACGAACCAGATCGATTTCGACGACGATACGGTGTGCGCGGCCCGGCAGAAGCTGTTTGATATTGCGCGCGGCAAGGACAAGCGGCCGTTTTTCATGGTCGTGTCGATGACGCACCCGCACGATCCGTATGTGATTCCAACGCCTTACTGGAACCGTTATCGCGATGAGGAGATCGACTTGCCGCGGGTCGGGGACCTTGCCGGCAAGGAGGATCCCCACTCGACCCGGCTACGCCACGTTATCGGGCTCGACCTCGCCAAACCAACCGAAGCCAATATCAGGGCGGCGCGGCGCGCCTACTACGGCGCCATCTCCTATGTTGACGACCAGATCGGCTCGCTCGTCGCTACGCTCGCGCAGGCACAGTTGGATCGCAACACGGTCATCATGGTCATTGCCGACCATGGCGACATGCTGGGTGAGCGCGGGCTGTGGTACAAAATGAACTTCTATGAGCCGGCTTGCCGGATTCCGCTGATCGTGCACGCGCCGGGCCGCTTCGCCCCACGGCGTGTGACCGGCTCCGCGTCGTTGGTGGACCTGCTGCCGACGTTTGCCGCGCTCGCACACGACGGCACCGAGCCTGAATACGCAGCACCCATTGACGGTCGTAGTCTGCTGCCGGCACTCGGGGGCCAGGAAGTGCGAGACGAGGTCATCGGGGAATACCTGGCCGAGGGCGCCATTGCGCCCATCGTCATGATTCGCCGCGGCCGCTATAAGTTTGTGCACTGTCCGGTGGATCCCGATCAACTGTACGACGTGGCCGCAGACCCCGATGAGCGGGTCAACCTGGCCGGGCAGGCGGCCCACGCAGCGCGCGTCGAAGAGCTGCGGACCGAAGTGGCGCGCCGCTGGAACCTGTCGCAACTGAACGGGGAGGTGCTGGCCAGCCAGCAACGGCGGCATTTCGTGTATACCTCTCTTCGGCAGGGACGCTTTCAACCGTGGGACTTCCAGCCGATCCGCGATGCGAGCCGTCAGTACATCCGTAATGATCAGGAACTCAACGATCTCGAGGCCATGGCCCGTTTTCCGCGCCTGTCGTAACGCATTGGCCGTTTTGCTCCTGGCCCTCGCGCCGCTGGGCGTGATGGCGGAGCCCACTTCCTGCCGTACGGTGCGGATGGCCGATGTCGGCTGGACCGATGTAACAGCGACCACCGCCGTGCTTGCCCAGGTATTACGCGGCCTGGGTTACGACCCGCAAACGACATTGCTGTCCGTCCCGGTGACGTTCGCCGTCATGAAAGGCGGCAACATCGACGTCTTTCTGGGCAACTGGATGCCCGCCCAGACCCGCGACCGCCAGCCCTACATCGACGATCACTCGATTGAGATCGTCCGCGAAAACCTGACGGGCGCCAAATACACTCTGGCCGTACCGTCATACGTCTATGACGCGGGCCTGAAGGACTTCGCGGATATCCGCAAATTTGCCGCAGCACTCAACTCCACCCTATACGGAATCGAAGCCGGCAACGATGGCAACCTGCACATCCTGAACATGATCAAGCACAACGACTACGGCCTGGGGGGCTTTCACCTGGTCGAGTCGAGCGAGCAGGGTATGTTGGCGGAAGTGGCCCGCGCCGTTACAGCCCGTAGACCCGTTGTCTTCCTGGCGTGGGATCCTCATCCCATGAACATGCAGTTTGACCTGCGCTATCTCACCGGTGGCGACGCCACCTTCGGGCCAAACTTCGGCGGTGCCCGGGTGTTGACGGTGACGCGCACGGGCTACTTGCAGCAATGTCCCAATGTGGCCCAACTCCTTCATAACCTCGTGTTCACGACCCGGGGTGAGAGCGAAGTCATGCGGTCGATCCTGGTTGAGCATCAGACACCGGAAGTCGCTGCCCGGAGCTGGCTCGCCGCCAACCCTGCCGTGAAGGCGACGTGGTTGCAGGGCGTTCATACCTATTCGGGTAAGGTCGTGAGCACCTCCGCCGCCGCGACTCCAGGGCTCGCGGTGCGCTTCGAGACCTGGCTCACCGACCACAAGATTCCCGTGGGCGCGGCCGTAGCCGTGGGAATCGAGTGGATCAAGCTTCACGGCGCCGCGCTGTTTCGTGTCACCGGAGCGACCTTGGGCGGCACCATCAACTTTGTTTACCAGATGCTGCATGCCGTGCCGCCCATTCTGATCATTCTGGCTACGGCCGTCTGCGCCTGGCGGATGCAACGCTCGCTGGCCCTGGCGGTGTTTGTGATTGCCGGCCTGCTGTTGATCATGAACCAGGGCTACTGGCAGCAGACCCTCGAGACCCTGGCGCTGGTTCTGGTGGCCACGTTGGCCGCGACCGCGATCGGTGTGCCACTCGGCATCGCCTGCGCCCATCGCCCGCCGCTCGCGGCCACGCTACGCCCGGCGCTCGACCTCATGCAGACGTTACCGACCTTCGTATACCTGATCCCGACCTTGGTGTTGTTTGGTCTCGGCGTGGTTCCCGCCCTGATATCCACTGTCATCTTCGCGTTACCGGCACCCATCAGAATGACACAACTCGGCATCTCGGGCGTACCGCGGGCACTGGTCGAAGCGGGGGAGTCGTTTGGCGCCACTCGCTGGCAGATGCTGCTCAAGGTGGAGTTGCCGAGCGCCGCGCCGTTGATTTTCGCAGGCATCACCCAGTGCATCATGTTGAGTTTGTCCATGGTCGTCATTGCCGCGCTCGTCGGGGCGGGAGGCCTCGGTGTTCCGGTGGTAAGGGCACTGAATTCGGTGCAGGTGGGTATGGGTATCGAGGCGGGAGTTGCCATTGTATTGCTCGCGGTGATTCTCGACCGGATTACCCGTAGATGAAAACGGCTGGCAGGCGATTTATGCTGTGGACGGGAATTGGCAATAGAGTGTCCCATGCCGCAGTTCGAAACATGATGTGGATACAGTGACCCGGACGTACGACTATATCGTTGTCGGCGCGGGTTCCGCTGGCTGCATTCTCGCGCATCGTCTGACTGAAGGGGGGAAGTACACGGTCCTGCTGCTAGAGGCAGGCGGATCGGACGATCATCTGCGCTTCAAGGTTCCCATCGGCTACGTTTTCACCTACTACGACCGTCGGTCGAACTGGATGTATTCCAGCGAGCCCGAGAAGGAGCTCAACAATCGGGCTGTGTATGTGCCCCGCGGCAAGGTCCAGGGCGGCAGCGGCTCCATCAACGCGATGATCTATATCCGCGGTCAGAGGAGCGACTTCAGCGACTGGGCCGCGCTCGGTAATACCGGTTGGGACTACGAGGACGTGCTGCCGTATTACAAGCGGCTGGAAGCCCATCGGCTGGGCGATACCGAGTACCACCGGTCGAACGGGCGCATTCACATCACCTCAATGAGAAGCGAGGCGCATCCAATCTGCGATGCGTTCCTGACGGCCTGCGAGAGGCTCGGCTACCCCCTCAACGACGATTTCAACGGCGCCTCGATGGAGGGAGTGGGTATCTATGACATCAATACCCATGGCGGCGTGCGCGATTCCAGCAGTCGGGCGTACCTGCAGGAAGCGCTGAACAACACCCAATTGACGGTTGAGCATCACTGCCTGGTCGACAAGATCGTCTTTGACGGGCAGAAACGCGCAACGGGCGTCTCCTTCGTGCAGGGCGTCGAGCGACGCCAGGCGAGCGCAGGCCGGGAAGTCATCATTGCCGCGGGTGCGGTGGACTCACCGAAACTGCTGCAGCTTTCGGGCGTGGGCGACCCGGCGCTGTTGCAGAAACATGGCATCCCGATCGTTCATGCCGCCCCCGCGGTTGGGAAGAATCTGCAGGACCATGTGTGCGCGAGCTATTACTACAAGGCCAACCAGAAGACTCTGAATGACGTGTTCCGCAGTTGGATCGGCAAGGCCGGCGCCGGGCTGGAGTACCTGTTGAGCCGCCGGGGACCGCTCTCCATCAGTGTGAACCAGGCAGGCGGCTTCTTGAAAACAGATGCCGCCCAGGCTCACCCGAACCTGCAGCTTTATTTCAATCCGCTCTCATATGGCATACCGAAGGACGGCTCACAGGCTCTGCGACCGGAACCCTATTCAGGCTTCCTGGTCGCCTTCTCCCCGTGCCGGCCCACGAGCCGCGGAACCGTGGAAATTGCCTCCAACCAGGCAGGTGATGCGCCCTTGATCCGACCCAACTTCCTGACGACACAGAAGGACGTGGAGGAAGCCATCAAAGGCGGCCAGCTCGTACGCAAGATCATGAGCGCGCCGGCTCTGAAGGCCGTTACGGTCCAGGAAACGAAGCCCGGCAAGTTGGTCCAGTCGGAGGCGGAAATGTTGGCGTACTTCCGGGCGGAGTCGGGGTCGATCTATCACCTGTGCGGTTCCTGCGCCATGGGGCCGGATCCGGCGACCGCCGTCGTTTCCAACCGATTGAAGGTCCACGGCCTCGACAATCTGAGGGTGGTGGATGCTTCGATATTCCCGACCGTCACCTCGGGGAATATCAATGCGCCGACCATGATGGTGGCGGAGAAGGGGGCGGCGATGATCCTGGAGGATGCGGGGTTCTGGTGAGCGCAGGCCCCGAGCCTTGCGCCGGTGCCATGGGCCCGCTCGTTACTTCGCCGCCTGGCTCCGTGAGCCTCCTCGCATCAGTGTCAACGCCAGGCCCGCCGAGGCCAGCATCAAAAACAGGCTGACCGCATTCAACACCGGGCTCGCGCCCTCGCGCATGCGCCCGTACATCATGACTGTCAGCGGTGAGTCCGACCCTACCAGCATCAGGGTGGTGTTGAAGTTCTCGAAAGACATCAGGAACGAAATCGCGGCTGAACCGATCAGGGCGGGCCGCAGATAAGGCAGCGTGATGGTTCGCAACACCGCGAAATGCGAGGCGCCCAGATTGAGAGCCGCTTCCTCCAGCGTGGTGTCAAAGCGCTTCAGGCGGGCACTGATCATCAGGGTCGCGATGGTGGCTATGTAGGAAAACTGACCCAACACCACCAACGGCAAGCCCGGCCGCAGGAAATCGAGGTCCAGGCCGAACACATCGTCCGCCAGCTCCGCCACCCGGCTCGAAAACGACAGTATGGAGATGCCCAGGATGACGCCGGGAATCACCAGCGGTGTCAACATCAGGACCGACAGCACCTGTTTGCCGGGAAACTTGTAGCGCTCCATCAGGAAGGAGTTGGCGGTTCCGACAATCACTGACAGCAGGGTGACCCAGACGGCCACTGTCACGCTCGTCCAGACACTGCCCAGCAGGTCGGGGTCGTGGAACAGGCCAACCCGGCCAGTAGCCGCGCTGCCGGTAAACCAGTCGAGCGTGAATCCGCGCCACGGGGGCGCCGGATAGTTCGCATCATTGAAGGCAAAGACCCCCACAATGACCAACGGCACAAACAGAAAGATCAAAAACGCCGTTACATACAGCACCGTGGCGGCCTTGAGCCAGGCCGGGCGCGGCAGGGAGGCGATCATGAGCGCCTCATGACATCAACAAACCGCTGCCCGCTCAGGCGCAGGCCGACGGCCACGATTCCCGTCGACAGCGCCAGCAACAGGAAGCCGAATGCGGCACCCTGTTCCCAATTGAACCTGACAATGAACTGCGTATAGATGAGCTCGGTGAACCACTGGGAGTTCTTGCCACCCAGCAGGTTGGGCGTCAGGTAGTTTCCCAGGCTCAGCATGAAGACCACGATACAGCCGGCGGTAATACCGGGTGCGGCGTGCGGAATGACGATGTTGCGCAAAGTGGCGAAGCCGCTGGCACCCAGATCGTAGGCGGCTTCGATGAGCGAGTTGTCGAGGCTTTCCAGGCTGCTGACCAGAGGGGTCACCATGAACAACAGCGAGGTGTAGACGAGGCCCACCAGTATGGTGGCATCGTGATACAGCAATTCCGGGGGGACGGAGGCCAGTCCCAGCTTCACCAGGATCGCGGGCAGCACGCCGGATTCTCGCAGCAGAATCAACCAACCGAGCGACCGCACGGTCTCGCTCACCCAGAAGGGGATCAGGCACACCATGAACAGAAATGCGCTGGCCCGCCCTTTGGCCACCTTGGTGATGACCCAGGCAATGGGGAATGCAACCAGGAGAGTGAGGGCCGTTGCGGCAATGGACATCAGCGCGGTGCGCACAAACACCTGCCAGTACAGTGGCTCGGCGAAGAAGGTCTGAAACTGGGACAGGCTCGGTTTGAAGACGTGGGGCGCCACGCGCTCGCGCAGGGCGAGCACCGCCAGTTGCACGTGGGGCAGCAGGATCAGCGCAAACAGCCACAGGAGCGCTGGGGCGAGCAACAGCGCGAGAATCAGGCGCCGCTGCCAGGCGCGGCCGGAGGTGTCAGCCATGGGTGCGGGCCCCGCGGTCGGTCATCGCGCCCGTATCGGCCATGCGCACCGCCTTCGCGGCCAGATATCGCACCGCATCAGCCATGCGGCCCCCCATGGCTCGCAAAGCAAATGGCCCGCTGTGGGTCGAAGCTGAAGAAAATCCGCTCACCGACTTTCAGGTCCGCAAAACGCCCGGTCTGAGGTAGTGCTACGCGGAACTCGAAGCGCGTCAGGTCCTCCTGCAGCAGCACCGACGAGTTGGCACCATCAAACAACAGCGCCTGCACGTTCCCAACATAGTGCGCCTGATCCTGCGGAAGCTGGGTGGCGTCGCGCTCCAATGTTGCAGCCTCGGGTCGGACGAATGTTTCCACGTGAGCGCCCACCGCCATCCGGCCACTCTTGCGCGCGCGGACGACCCAGCCATCAGAGGTTTTCAGTTCTGCGATGTCGCCGTGAAGCGCCTCGAGTCGGCCGAAAATACGATTGTTGGCCCCCACGAAACCGGCGACAAAGGCGCTGGCCGGCTCGTAATAGAGCTGCTGAGGCGAGCCCACCTGTTCAAAGTGGCCCTGGTTCATGACGGCCACCCGGTCGGACAGGACCAGGGCCTCGGATTGATCGTGGGTGATATACACGAAGGTGGTGCCGAACGCGGCCTGCAGTTGCTTGAGCTCGATTTTCATGTGCTCCCGCAACTTGAGGTCCAAGGCACCCAGCGGCTCATCCAGCAGCAGCAGCGTGGGTTCCAACACCATGCTGCGCGCAATGGCCACGCGCTGCCGTTGCCCACCCGAAAGTTGATCCACGCGCTTGCCACCAGCGCCGGCGAGGCCCACTCGCTCCAACATGGCGGCGGCGCGGCTCATGCGCTCGGCCTTGGGCACTCCGCGGCGAGCCAGGCCAAACGCCACGTTCTCCCCGACCGACATCATCGGAAACAGCGCGAGCTGTTGGAATACCATGTTGACGGGACGGCGGTTGGGCGCCACGCCGCGCATATTGCGTCCGCCAATGACAATGTCGCCGCTGTCGGGCTCGAGGAATCCCGCGATCATCCGTAACAGCGTGGTTTTGCCACACCCGGACGGACCCAGGATCGAGAAGAAACTGCCGCGCTCGACAGCGAACGACAGGTCGTTCACCGCACGATGGCCGGCGAAGTCCTTGACGACCGCGTTGCACGACAGATCCGGCGAGTTGGCAAGCGTTGCTGCGTTCAATTGGCGGCCTTTACGCGGTCGAGAATGCGGCCTTCCATGGCTTCGAGCCCCGGCGGGATGGCCGGATACCAGTTGATTCCGGAGAATGCGCCGTTCGGAAAGCTCTCATTGAACTGGGCGCGCATGCGTTGATCCACCAGGTCTTCGGTTCCCCGCGCCGCAGTCCAATTGCCCACCTTGCGGGTGATGCGCGCGGCAATCGCGGGGCGCATGGTGAAATTGATCCATTTGTAGGCGCCGGCGTCATTGCGTCCCTTGTAGGGCAGGGCGAACGTATCGAGCCAGCCCAGGGCGCCGGACTTGGGCACAATATAACGGATGGCGGGATTCTCGCGATTCAAGGTCCAACCGCCGGTATCCCACATCATGGCGGCGGTCACCTCACCGGAGCGCATGCCATTCAGCAACTGGTCGCGGTTGTCGAAAAAGAACCGCACAATGGCCTTGCACTCGGACAGTTTTCTACCCACTTCTTCCATGAGGGCCTCATAGGCTTTGGGATCGTCATAGAGCGCGAATGGATCCTTGCCCAATGCAAACGCGAACGCCATCAGCGTGGGCCGCCGCAGGCGCATGGACGTTTTTCCCTTGAGATCGGGACGGCAAAGGTCGGTGTAGTCGGAAATGGTGGTGTCCTGGGTGTTGGCCACCAAGCCTTCCGAGCCCCACAGGTACGGCAGCGCATAGAGCTTGCCGTCCAGGGTGGCGATTTTCTGCGTGATGGCCAGGATCTCCGGGCGGAATTGCTGCAAGTTGACTTTTGACAGGTCGATGGGCTTGTACAGCCCGAACTCGCGTTGCACGCCGGTGATACGGTCCTGTGAGGGCTGTGCAAGGTCAAAGCCGGCGCCGCCGGTCGCGTGCAGCTTGGAGATGATCTCTTCGTTGTTGGACAGTGTCAGCTCGACATGGATGCCGGTCTCCTTCTCAAAGTCTGCCGCCACATCCGCAGGCACATAGTCCGACCAGGTGATGATGCGCAACCGCTTCGAGCTGTCGACGCGCGAGCAGCCGCCGAGGACCGCCAGGCACAGGGCGAACGCCACGATGAGACCGCTTTTGCCCCAGGACATGTGTGTGTCAGCTCTTCACGCAACGCCGACGGCGCGTGCCTGGTCCTGGATGATGGTCCGTGACGCCCAGAAGTAGTGGAAGGCGGACCAGAATCCGGTCGGCGCGAGGCACAGCAGCGCCATGCGCAGCGAGTCGGCATTCGCCACGTGATCGGGTGCGAACAGGTCGCTGAGGAATCCAACCGCCTGGGGCGCGATGATCAGGTTGCCTACGTTGGCAACGAGGAGGGTGACTGCGCAATATTGCGCCCGCATGCGGCAGGGCGCGAGATTGTTCAACACTCCGAAACAGGGTCCGATGTAGAAATAGATGGCGGGTATGAAGATCCACAGCATCACCTGCGCCAGTGGCAGCGAGTGGGTGTAGATCATGATGATGGAAGGGACGGTCGCCAGTCCGATGATACCGCCCATCAAGTACATGATACGGCGCGGACTGTGCATGCTGGGCAGCCCCAACAGCCAGCCGGTGAATATTGTGGCGCCGATGCCTGCGACGAGATGAATGGGACCGGTAATGTGGCCCGCCTCACCGGCCGTGATGCCGTAGTTGCGCACCAGGAAAGTCGTGATCCACCAGACCAGCCCCCAGCCCCACAACGCCGTGACTGCGCTGCCCAGCATCAGGTGAACGGCGGAACGCTGGCGCCATAGATATTCCAGCGTCTCCATGAGCGCAGGCTTTTCCTTGCTGGCGCATTCGTCCAACTGACCTCTACGGGGCTCGCGAATGGTCAGGAAGACGAAAGCACCGAACACCACACCCGGTATGCCGAGCGTGAGAAATACAGTGCGCCAGCCGTAGGCATCGGCGATTCGACCGGCGAGGTCGGCGCCGACCCATGCGCCAATGGGAGCCCCTAGCGAAAAAATCGTTAGCGCCATCGGGCGGCGCAGGGGTGGAAAGTAGTCGGCGAGAATGGATGTCGCCGCCGGCGTGCCGCCGGCCTCGCCGATTCCCACTCCGATGCGCGGCAGCAGCAACTGCCAGTAAGTAGCCGCACGGCCGCACAGCACCGTCATTGCCGACCACACAATCAATGAGACCGCGATGATGTTGCGCCTGTTGACCCGGTCCGCCAGCAGTGACAGGGGAATGCCGAATGACACATAGAACAGGGAAAGCGACACGCCGGTCAGGAACGCGATGCCTGAATCGGTGAGCCGCAGCTCCAGACGAATGGGCTCGAGGACGGTGGAAATGACGTACCGGTCGGCGATACTGACGGTGTACACGAGGCACATCACGATCAGTACATACCAGCGCATGACGATCGAGGCGCCGGCTTGGGCGGGTGTGGACTCTATCGCGGCCACTTCGGTATTCATGTCCCGACCATAGCAAAATAACAGCGCCGCGGGCTACGCCTCCTAAGTGCCTGATATTCAAGGCACTTGAATATATGCGTCATGCGGTCCGGGACGGGCGGGGCCGGCACGCTGACATGTTATCGTGGCCATTCGAAAATCAGTGGACCTTCAGCCCATGAACGTATCCGTGTCCTCAATCGAGCAGGTCAAAGCGACGGTGATCGATCTCGCGATCCGTTTCGGACCCCGCGTGCTCGTCGCGATTCTGATCCTGATCGCGGGCGTCATGGTGGCCCGCATGATCAGCCGCTGGCTGCTGAAGGCATTGCATCGCATCGAGTTGGAACCGCCGGTGCGGCAACTGTTGGCCCGCAGCGCCTGGATACTGACTTTCGCGCTGTTCCTGGTGTTGGCGCTGGAGAACCTCGGGGTCGAGCTGCTGCCGTTGATTGCCGGTGTCGGCGTGGCGGGCGCCGGCATTGCGCTCGCGACCCAGGGCGTGCTCAGCAACCTGGTGGCGGGCCTGTCGATCATTTTCGCGAAGCCGTTTCGCGTGGGCGAGTACATATCGATCGTGGGGGAAGAGGGGCTGGTTCACACCATCACACTGTTCACCACGACACTGACGCACCCCGACCGATCACGGGTGGTCATTCCCAACCGCAAGATCGTGGGCGAAATACTGCACAACTTCGGAACTATCCGCCAATTGGATATTGTGGTCGGCGTTGCCTATGACACCGACATGACTTCGGCGTTCGCGGCGGTCGCCGAGGTCCTGCATTCCAACCCGCGCGTGTTGCGCGATCCGGGACCGATCGTGCAGACGCTGTTACTGGGTGACTCGGCGGTGAACATCGGCATCCGGCCGTGGGTCAGCGTGGCGGACTATCGCGTAGCGCTGGGCGAAATCAACACGGCGGTGTTGGAAACGTTCCGGGCGCGCGGGATCGTGATGCCGTTCCCGCAGCGAGAAGTACGAATGCTGGAACGCTAGAGTATCGCGGGCCAACGCGCCGCGGCGCCTCGCCACAGAGGCAAAAGAACCCCGGCTCCGCGCGGCCAGTGCCGCGCCAATCAACCTATAGCACCTCGAAGACGTTGTAGACGGGGCCATCGGCCCGCCTGTGACCCACGCCGATCGCGAGCAGGCGATTGATCCAGTCGTATTTGGTCGACGACGTCTCAAAGACCGGCTGGGAGCGCAGATAGTAATTGGAGGCATCGACGGCCTCGCCCTTGGCCATTCGCTGCATGACATCGACCGGACCGTGCAGCAGGCCGCGATAGGACATGGAGATCAGTGCGTCGTCATCGGTCTTCAGATTCAGCTTCACATCCAAAGCGATGGCGCCATCACCGCGGATTGTCTGCCAATCGCTGCCGCCTTCGAGCACTTCACCGCGCAGGCGCTGTCCTTCGAAGCGCCCGCCGGTAATCACAATGGTGCGCCGGTAGCCACCCGGAGTAGGGCCCACAATGACATGGGGCTTGATGTCCAACTTCATCACAAACAGGGATTGCGTCCGTACGCTCTTGAGAACTTCAGGCAAATAATCAGCGAGAGCACCCATGTGTGATACCTCAACGGCCGCCGTTGATAATTTCACCGAACAGATCCTTCTGCTCGCGCGGTGGTGCACGCCAGTAAGGCGGCGGAGCAGAAACCTGTCCACCCAGCTTGGCAGCGGCGTGCCACGCCCACCGTGGGTCATAAAGCATTCCACGTGCCAGCGCGACCATATCCGCTTCGCCCCGGGCAATGATCTCTTCCGCCTGCTGTGGCTCGGTAATCAAGCCGACGGCAACGGTGGGCAGGCCGGTGGCCGCCCTGATGGCCTTGGCAAAAGGCACCTGGTAGCCGGGCGTGACCGGTATTTTCTGCAGCGGCGACACACCTCCCGAGGACACATCGATCCAGTCGGCGCCTCGTTTTTTGAGCTCGATAGCGTAGGCCACGGATTGTTCCAGGTCCCAGCCGCCCTCGACCCAGTCGGTGGCGGACAGCCGCACGCCCATAGGTTTGTCGGCTGGAAACGCGGCCCGCACGGTCTCGAAGACTTCGAGCGGATAGCGCATGCGATTCGCAAGCGATCCCCCGTACTCATCGGTGCGCCGATTGCTGACGGGTGACAAAAATTCATGCAGCAGGTAACCGTGCGCCGAGTGAATTTCAATCGCATCCAGGCCCAGCGCCGCCGCGCGCCGCGCCGCCGCCGCGAATGACTTTCGGATTCGCTCGAGCCCGGCCGCGTCCAGCTCACGCGGGGGCAACTCTCCCTCCTTATGAGGAACGGCCGAGGGAGCGACCGCCTCCCAACCGCCTTTGGCAATGGGAATCTGCTGGCCACCTTCCCAGGGAACATCGCTCGATGCCTTGCGGCCTGCATGTGCCAATTGCACAGCAACGCGAATGTTCGAGTAGCGCCTGATGGCCGCGACGACGCGGGCAATCGCAGCTTGGCGATCCTCATCCCAGATTCCCAGGCACCCCGGGGTAATGCGGCCCGCGCTCTCCACGGCGGTCGCCTCTATGAACAACATTGCGGCACCGGACATGGCCAGGGCACCGAGGTGCATTATGTGCCAATCGGTCGCCAATCCCTGCTCCGCGGAATACTGGCACATGGGGGAGACGACGATGCGATTCGGAAGAACGAGATTGCGTAGCGCGATCGGCGAAAAGAGAACGCTCATTACCTGCCCGGACGTCTGCGGAAACCGGGCCGCATTGTGCGCTATTGCGCGCCTCGGAGTATCTCTCGTTAGAAGGTCTTCGACACAGTCAGACGGACAGCCAGGGGCTCCAGCGGGTGCACGTGCAGGTCCGGAACTCCGTCCGCCGGCTCGCCGGGCAGACGGTCGACGTACCAGAACTCCGCCGCATTCGAGTGCCGGTTCAATATGTTGTACACCCCCAGGCCCGCGCTCCAGTCCCGTGCAAAGGAGTACTTCAGGTCGGCGTTCCACTCACCGTAACCGCCGCTTTGAATTTGATTGTCAGCAGAGAGCGGTTCGCGCCCGAGATAGCGGTATTCGAGTCCGCCACTCCAGGCACCGAGATTTTTTACATAGACATTGAATGAGCCGGTCGCGAAGGGAGCGTTGGATAGATAGCGTCCGACGTGGCCTGTACCGTCATCAAAGTCCGTCTTAAAACGTGCGTGGTCGCCCGAGTAACTGGCGTAGAGCTCGAGCCATCTCAGTGCCTGATAGGTCAGATTGACTTCGTATCCATAGCGCCGACTTGCCGGTCCTGCACCATCTTCGCCGGCGTCCGGATCGTATGTGGTCTCCGATTCGGCATCGAGGTTGAAAAGCGCGAGTGTGACAGTAACCTTGTCCGCGGCCAGGTGTTGCCGCAGTCCCAGCTCCTCGCCCATCTGCCGGGCAATCAGAGGCGCGCCGGCCTGTCCCGTCGTGGCCGCCTGGGTGACACCGCGAAGGTCATCACTGTGAAACCCGCGGCCGGCACTCAGATAGAGTTCCGTCGATTTCGCGGGCGTAAGAATGAGGCTGATTTTGGGCTGAAACATCGATTGACTGGCGCTCCCGGAGTTGGTGCCCGAGTCGATGCCGTGAATGAAGTCCTCGCGGATTCCAACAACAGTGCGAAACCACGATGTCCAGTGGGTTGTGGCCTGCATGTAGGCCGAGAGGTTGAACAGATGGACGTGATCGGTTTCGGAGAAGTCCAGGGGGTTTTGTCCCGAGCCCAACACGACTCGACCTCGCGTTGGCAGGCGTGAGAGTTCGTTGATGTCATAGCGAGCTCGCGCACCGGAGAGCCATTCCGTAGTGATACCGCCTAGTTGCATCGGCAACCGATAGCTCACACCGCCACCGGTGATGTAGCGGTTCTCTGTCTGCGCCTCCTGGTCGCCGTTCACTGGATCAGTCAGAAAGTGCGTAAAGTTGTTCCACAGCGTCAACTGTGTGTTGACCACATACGCATTTGCAGCGAGCTCGCCGTCGCCGCTCAAAGCGTGGTACTGGCCCGAAAGACTCCAGCGCTGCGCTCGGCCGCCATCGGTCGCATCCAACGTCCCAAAGCGGCCGATCAAACCTTCCCTGACGGCTCTCTCGGGCTGATCCGTCGTGGCATTCCACAGGCCGTGATAAAACATTCCGGTCAGGGAAAATCCGCTGTCGCTGTAGCGTAGAACCGCGTTGACTTTGCGTTGATTGTCGGCGCTGTCCCAGGGGCCGTCGTACTGCTGCAGCTCCAGGGCGCCCAACAGGTTGCCGGCCGTTCCGGCCGCGAGCACTCTTTGAAATCCCAGGTTGCCGCCGGTTGCATTGATCTGGTTGTCGATGCGGTTGAGATAGCTCAGATGCACCGATCCCACGGAGGCAAAGTCACCTTGATCGGCATAATAGGTGCCCTTGGTGAATTGGATGTTCGTGGCCAGTTCGGGGATCATGAAATTGAGATCCGTGTAACCCTGGCCATGAGCATGCGTGGGGTTGTTGACGGGCATGCCGTCAACGGACACGGCCAGGTCCGTGCCGTGGTCGAGGTTGTAGCCGCGCATGAGGTACTGATTGGCTTTGCCTTCGCCACTATGCGAGGTGACCTGCAGGCCTGGAACCGTTTCGAGCAATTGGCCCGGGCGGTAGGCTGGGGTCAGCGCCAGCTCGTCGTTCACGACGATGCCTTCGCTGGCGGTGCTGGTGGTACCAATGAGCTCGCGACGTTCCGCGGTGACGACCACTGTTGAAAGGGCGTCGGCAGTCACCAGCGGTGTGGGATCGGCGCTGGCATTGGATGACCCATCGACATCGGCGCTTGCACGCGCTGACTCGGCGGCGGCGCCGGCGTCAGCGGGCACCGCGGTATCCGCGTCGGCGCTGGCGTCAGCGGGTGCTGCGGTGTCTGCGGGTGCCACCGCGTTCGCGTCTGCGGGCACCGTGGCGTTTGCGTCTGCGGGCGCAACGTCCGCGTGACTAGTTGCAACTGCAGGCGCACCGACGGCTTCGGCAACGAACGGACTGGCACCTGCGAACAATATAGCAATAGCAAAAAATGACAGCTTGCGCACGGCACTCCCCGGCCGATGACAGGACGATCGCGCGAGGCAAGTGTCCTGGCTCCCGGGTCACCGCGTTCGTCTCCTTCCCGAGGCCATGGCCTCAGTGGGTTCACTGACGTTCGCTCGCCGGTTACAGTTGCGGGGGCAGCCGCGGTGTTACACCGCGTTCCAATTCAATCCCACGAGTGGGAACCTTGCGCGAGCTGGCGATCATACTGATAAGCATCGGCAGGTCAATGAGACAATAGGAGTCCACGATGATCATCGATCATATCGGCCTGGCTGTGAGCGACTACGAGCGCAGCCGCCAATTTTTCATCCAGGCGCTGGCGCCCCTTGGCATTGAGCTCGTAATGGAAGTGGAAGGGTGGGCCGGCCTCGGGCGCGGCGGTAAGCCGGAGCTCTGGTTCGGGACGCACACAGCCCCACAACATCCGATGCACATTGCGTTTGTGGCGCAAAGTCGGGAACAGGTGCGCGCGTTCTACTCAGCGGCGCTCGCCGCCGGTGGCAAGGACAACGGGCCGCCGGGCGTTCGGGAGATCTATCATCCCAACTACTACGCGGCGTTTGTTATTGGACCGGACGGGCACAACATTGAGGCGGTGTCGCATTCGGCGGGGGAGTAGGGGTTAGATCCACTTGAAGCCGTGCGCAAGCGTCAGTATATCCAACGCGATCATTCCAAGCAGACAACGGTTGGCAATACACCTGCAGAAGCTCCACGGCACATAGGTACGCATGGTGTCGACACGTAATGCAACCAGCTCCGACTCGAGCTTGCAAATCTGGGCCCGCAACGCTGTTATTTCTGAATCGGCCATGCCGATTCCTGTTTCCAATCTTCTGGCCGCAGTATAATCGCAAACGTAACTTAGTGGGATGCAACTTACTGTCATTAGTGGGGGTCGCCACGCAACAACGGCGTCGAACCATATGCGCGAAATCAACCGTCCGAATCGGACGACGTAATCAGATCCCACGCCGAAATTAGCCGCTGTGATAAATCGCCGAAATTCGCATTTTTGTCGATTGCAAAACCTGTTGCGAGGACTCAAAGTGGGACCATGACTACGTTAGTTCTCAGCATTGAAGAAGCAGATCAGAGTCTCGCGGATCTCGTGCGACGAATGCGAGATAATGGCTTGGCAGTGGTCATCAAAGATGATGAAGGTCCACTTGCTTACGTCACGCTTGCATGGCGCCTGAAAGACTGCAACGGAAATGGGCACTCCGACGAGCGGGAGGACCCCAGCGCGGAATTCCAGCAGCCCCAGGTCGGTCCGCGATATGGGATCGACAAGCGAACTGGCTTCCCTGTTGTCAACGGCAGAGTCGGACAGCGGCGGGTCACGGCTGAGGAAATATACGAATATCTCAGACGGGATTTCCCTTGATACACCTGTTGGACGTCAACGTCCTGTTGGCTCTCGCTTATCCGCGACATGACCTGCATGAGCGAGCAACTGACTGGCTGGCGAAGGCCGACACGACAGAGCACTCGCTTCACCTTGCAACCTGTAGTATCACCGAACTCGGTTTCATCAGAGTTGCGAGTGGTGCAGCGGGATGGGCTGCGAATGTCCGAATTGCAATTCAGGATCTTCAGTTCCTGAAGAAGCAATGGCCGATGGCGTTTCTCGAGGATGGGGTACCGGGCAGTCAGCTCGACGATTGGGTTCAACGATCCAAACACGTCACCGATGGACATCTGATGCAACTCGCCGCAGCTCACGGCGGATCTGTTGTAACTCTGGACCAGGGCATACCCGGTGCCTACCTGATTCCTGCGCTCGAACGACATTCGCCGTCCGTCCACGAACCGTTCGTCCCCTACGGCGGCGTTACACCACGCTCCAACGGCGTTGGGCGTCAACAGTTGTGACGTAATCCACCCCCCGTCGGACCGGTTGCGGCCGCATCCACCCACCCCGCCTTCAGCGTCGAAACTGTCACTTTTCCGGGTATAATGCCGCGTGGCAGCCGGGCCCGGGCGCTACCGATAAGACAAAACATCCCGTTGGCCCGCGTTAAAAGCACTCGAGGCCCCCCAGGGGGCAGGTTGAGTTAAATCCTCCGCCGACAGGCGCGAGAGAGGGGAGCCCAAAGAATGAGAATTACCAACGCGACCTTGACCGTTCCCAAGAGCGATTCCCGCAGTTGGCTGGAACGGGTCGGGCGCGAATTGTCGACCCACCTGCGCGCTGGACGCTATCCGCTGCGCGCGGCGATTGCCCGGCTGACCGACCGCGATGCGGTCATTGAATGCACCTTCGTGGAGCTGGATTCCCGGGATCCGTATCGGGAGTGCTTCACTGACATCGAGTTGACATCACCCCGGCTCAAGGACCACCAGGATGAGCGGTTTGCCGTCGTCCAGATTGTCCCGACCGGTGTGCGCTGCGAAATTGGCGGTTTCGCCGGCGACGCCTGTCCGGCCACCAACCTGTTGGCGGCCGCGGCCGATGTGGTGATCACGCATCCGAATGCCGTCAACGCCTCCGACATCAACGAGATGGCCGGCAATGTCCTTTACGTCGAGGGCAAAAGCCTGGATGACTTCCTGTTGGGACACCTGGGTCTCGCACCCACCCGCAGCAATCGGATCGGAACGTTTGTTGACCCCACGGGAAAAGCGTATTTGGACGAAGTCGTCCACACTCTGAACGCGGCTCGTGCCGTTGCTGGAATTGACTGCGCATCGTACACAGTCGGTGCAAGTGAAATCGGCGCCCGCACGGTCTGGTCGCAAAGCGGATGCGCTGTAGGAACCGTGCTGAACCCGGTAGCCATTCTCGATAGCGTCCAACAGCTATTGGACAACGGTGCGCACGCGATCGGCGGCGTATCGGTGATTCATGGTGTGACGGCCGCCGAATTCTCGCAGCATCTGTCTGGCCAGATTCCCAACCCGTCCGGCGGTGTTGAAGCCATCATCACACACCTGATCTCGAAGGTGTTCCGCGTACCGACAGCTCACGCGCCCTTGCCGTACTACGCGGACGTGAAGGAGAGGGGAACCCACAACCCGCGTGCTTCAGCGGAGTTCATTTCAACACCACACTATTTGTGTGTGCTGAAGGGACTTGCCCGAGCACCGCGGCTGGTACCGGTAGAGCGGCTCGACCATGTCGCACCGCACCTGGTCACACTCAACTCGGTAGGCGCGGTGGTCATGCCAGCGAGCTGCCTGGGCGGCATTCCGGCCCTCGCGGCGGAATTCAGCGCTATCCCGCTGATTGCCGTGGAAGAAAACCAAACGTTGCTGTCGGTGACAAACGACGAAATGAAGATGCGCAACGTCATTCACGTGAAATCGTACCTGGAAGCGGCGGGTGTGATTCTCGCGCTCAAGCAGGGATTGTCACTGGAGAGCCTGCGTCGGCCCATCGGCTGCGCTACACGGCTGGAAAACGCGATTCCCGCAGCCGAAGCCTGCGCGTGAGGGGCGAACCGAAAGCATGGCAGCCACGTTCGATGATCTGCTCGATCGCTCCAACCTGACCGGGCGTCAGTTTCTGATCTATGCCGGGCAGCGGCTCCATCCGGGGCTGGTGCTCTACAATTCAGTGTATTCCATCGGCTGGCCCGGACTGGATACCCGGCGGTTCCAAGCAACCTGGCAAGACTTCATTGACTCCTGCGACGCTTTGCGAACCGTCGTCGATGACGTCGACGGCGTACCTCAACAGCGCGTCCTGCCACCATCGCCCACGGAAGTGGAATGCGTCGACCTGCGCCGCGACGGCACTCCAGCCCGGAACTGGATCGAAAAGCGGCTGCGGCAGCGCCCGCTGGAACTGACCAGATGTATATACGACACGGCACTGTTACGCACCGCAGAGGATGAGTACGTCTGGTTTCTGCACATCCATCACATCATTGTGGATGGCGCCGCGGTCCAGATCCTGATCCGGCGGCTCACGGAGTTGTACTGGGGAGCTCTCGACAAGACGACTGCATTTCCTCTCTTTGCGGATCACGCGGCTACGGTGTGCAGCCAGCGACAGTCCGATAAATATCGTGCGGCACGGGACTACTGGCTCAACGCCCTCAAACAGGTCCCACCCACGCCCCATTTTTACGGTGTTGACGCCTTCAAGAACACGGCGCAGGAGCGGGTGATTCTCTCGCTGGACCGTGAAGCGAGCACGCAACTCACCACGTTGGCGCGATCTCTCGCGACCTCAACGGTCAGCGAGCACGCTGTCATAGCCAACCTGTTCAACGCGGTCTTTGCCGCCTATCTGAGCCGGGTCAGCGGCACCGAGCACGTTTCGATTGGCGTGACATTTCACAACCGCTCATCCGAGAAAGACCGGCAGACGATCGGCCTGTTCATGGAGGTGTTTCCAATTCTGTTGCGCGTGAGGCCTGACGACACTTTGCTCACGCTCATCAGCCAGGTAGCCTCATGCACATCACAGGCACTGAAACATCGGCAATTCAGCGTAGG
Organism: Pseudomonadota bacterium; assembly: GCA_018241505.1. Taxonomy (GTDB): domain Bacteria; phylum Pseudomonadota; class Gammaproteobacteria; order Steroidobacterales; family Steroidobacteraceae; genus 13-2-20CM-66-19. The sequence goes on from JAFEDS010000005.1 coordinate 430,023, forward strand.
ACACTCCGCCCGCGCGCCGGCCTTCAGTGGCCTCTTCAACTACATGCGGGCGCTCTCCAAGCCGCTCGGCAACCTGGATGTGCGGCGTGTCCATCCGGGTCATGGCTCCAATGCCATCTCGCTCAGTGTTGAACCGCGCGAGGATACGTTTGATCTTTGGTTTGATGTTGCAGCGGATGTGGCCGCGACCTCCAGCGGCAACCAGGTTGCGGAGCATTTGCGCACGCTGTTGGTGGGTGCCCTGCACAACCCGGATTTGCCGCTGAGCCGTCTGCCACTTCTGTCACAACCGCAACCACTGTTGGCCGCCTGCACCGGTCCGAAGCTGCGCGTCGAGGACAGCCCGCATGGTTGCCTGGGTCCATTCCAGGCACGGGTTGCAGCGACACCGGATGCCGTAGCTCTCACCTTCGCCGACACGCAATTCTCCTACGCCGAGCTGAACAAGGCTGCAAAGCGGTTGGCAGGCCGTTTGCGGGCGCTGGGTGCCCGGCGCGGCAAGCGTATCGGGATCTGCCTCGAGCGCTCGCCGGAGATGGTGATCGCCGTTCTGGGCGTCCTGAAGACTGGCGCCGCCTACGTGCCACTCGACCCGACCTATCCGCAGGCCCGGTTGCGCACGACGTTGGGCGACGCCGACCCGGTCGTCCTGGTCACGACCGAGAAGATCTCGGGTTTGCTGCCTCCGTACGCCGCGCAGCCGCTGTTCATGGAGCAGTCGGTCGATCGGGTCGAAGAGTACGAAGCTCTTAATATCGCCGCGGACGATATCGCATATGTGATCTACACCTCGGGGTCCACTGGCACGCCCAAGGGCGTGCAGGTCACTCACGGCAACGTTTCCAACCATCTGGCATGGCGCTACAGCTTTTTTCCAATGCAGTCATCCGACCGGTGCCTGCAGACGGCCTCGCTGAGCTTTGACGACTCGGTTTGGGAAATCCTCGAACCCCTTAGCGCCGGAGCCAACCTCGTCCTGACGCGGCCCCGGTTCGAGTACGACAGCACTTATCTCGTGAATTTGATGGTGGAGCGGAAAATCACGGTCGCATGCTTTGTGCCGTCTCTGCTGCGTACAATCATCGAAGCCCCGGAGATCGGCCAATGCGGCTCGCTCCGACGCCTGACAACGGGCGGCGAGGGCTTGTCCATACCGTTGCAGCAGCGTGTCCGCGAACGCCTCCCGAATACTGCTTTCTACAACGGTTACGGCACTACGGAGGCGACAATTGCCTCCATCTACTGGCGCTGCGAGATCACTCCAGGGCAGACGACCGTACCGATCGGCCGCCCGATCGCCAACACCCAGGCCTATATCTTGGACGCGTGCGGCCAGCTCGTGCCCCCGGGTGTCCTGGGCGAAATCTGCCTCGGTGGCGTTGGCGTGGCTCGTGGCTACCTCAACAGACCCGAATTGACCGCGAAGGCGTTCGTGGATGATCACTACAGCGGTGTACCGGGCGCGAAGTTGTATCGCACCGGAGATGTGGGACGCCTGCGCTGCGACGGGGTGTTTGAGTTTGCCGGCCGCGTGGACGATCAGATCAAGATCCGGGGTATCCGGGTCGAGCTGGGTGATATTGAAGCAGCGCTCCTGGATCACCCAGGCGTGCGTTCGGCGGCCGTCGTTGCCAATGACACCCCCTCGGGCAAGCGCCTGATCGCCTACGTAGTACCGCGTGGCTCGGGACCGGTGCCGGGGGCCGAATTACGCGCGTTTGTGCGCGACCGGATTCCGCCGGCGCTGATTCCGAACCGATTTGAAACCATTGCCACTCTTCCGCTGACGCCCAGTGGCAAGTTGGATCGGCGCGCACTGCCGGCGCTCGGCGGCGAGGAAGAACAGGGCAACTACGTACCGCCGCGCAACGAATTGGAATCCCAGCTAGTCAGCCTGTGGGAAGGGTCCCTGCAGGCGCGCCCCATCGGCATTCGTGACGACTTCTTTGAGCTGGGTGGCCACTCGCTATCGGCGGTACAACTCGCTGCGGCTATTGGCAGAATGCTCGATCGAGCATTGTCACCGGGCCTGCTGTTCGAAACGCCGACTATCGAAACGCTGGCGAGCCGGCTCGCCACGGTGAAGGCGGGCGGCGCGGCCCTGGTGCCCCTGGTTGAGGGAAACTGCGGGGCGCCCTTGTTTCTGATCCATCACATCAGCGGTGACATTACCGCCTACCGCGATCTGGCTCATCACCTGGGAGCGGGACATACCCTGTACGGTGTCCGGGTTCCCGAGCTCGATACCAACGAGGAGCCGCTGGACCGGATTGAGGCGATGGCGGCGCGATATATTGCGGAGATTCGGGCAGTTCAACCGCGGGGGCCATATTTGCTGGGCGGCCATTCGGCGGGTGCGCACATCGCATTTGAAATGGCGCAGCAGCTCTGCGCCAGTGGCGAACGAGTGAAGTTGCTGGCGATCCTGGAAGCAGATGCCCGCAGGCCGGGAGGGCGGCGCGGCTGGTTGGACCAGGCACGGCACCAACTGGAAACCGTCAAGCGGATTCCCGCGAATCAGCGCGCCACCTATCTGTGGCGCAAGCTCACGCGCTGGCTCAACTCGAGACCCGCCACTACTCACCGCCCGCAAGATCCAACCAAGAACGCCGTGTGGAGCGCAATGGAACGCGCAGTCCGCGGATACCGCCCGCGGCCCTATCCCGGCAGCATTACTCTATTCAGGGCAATGGATCGCAGCGTCACGGGCACGTACAGCCGGACGTTAGGTTGGGGTCGACTGGCCCGAGGCGGCGTTCGTGTAATCGACGTCCCTGGATCGCACTCAACCGTCCTGCGCCCCGGCTCAGAACCCCCAATGGCCGCCAAGCTACGCGATTGCCTGGACGAGCTGACCGCCGATCAGTTTACGTGAAAGCGGATCTCGTTCGTCTCATGACTCTCCGCGCCGGTCCAGATCCTGGCATGAACACTGTGCGCGCCGTGTTGTAACGGCCACGCGAAGCTGGCCGCGGTACCATTCGAAGCAAGCTTACCGTCTACGAACCACTCCACGCGCTCGAGCCCGGGTACCGGCGCAACTCGCATCGGCAGTGCTTCGAGATCAGTGGGTATACGGGGGTCGTGAGCTACCAGGAGCCCCGCGGTAGGTTGCAGCAAACGATACTCAATTGCCGCTGCGGCACGTTCCACCCGGGCGGGTACCGTGCCCGGAACAAACCACTCCGCGATGGATTCACACACACCGTTTGCGAGCTGCCCGTTGCGCCGGCAGATATCAGCCCGGACGAGATCGCGGCTCAATGGCAGTGGCCGCGTATCCTGATCGCGGTTCAGCTCGGAGAACACCGAGCGCAACACCATCGCAGGCCCGACCGCGCCCGTGATGCCATTCGTTGCCGACCCATCGAGATTGCCCATCCAGACGGCCACGGTATGCCGGTAGTCAAATGCAATTGCCCAGGCGTCCCGATAGTCAGTCGAGGTGCCCGTCTTGATTGCCGTATCGACCGGGAATTGCAGGCCGCGGCCGAACTCGAGCATGCGGGCCTCCGGATCGGCCATGATATTTCCGATCAGTGTCGCCACGGCCGGAGCAAACACAACAGACTCGGGCCGAGGCGTCCTATCCTCCGCCAGGACCGTCAGCGCCCGAAAGCGACCTTGCCGGGCCAACACGGTATAGGCTTGTGCCATCTCGTACAGCGAGACCTCGCCGTTGCCGAGCGCCAACCCGTCGCCGTAGAAGTCCGGATGTTGAGTCAGGCTGTTCACGCCCAGCAGATGCAACGTTTCCATGAACGCGTCCTCACCCACGAACTTCAGCGTCTTGACCGCCGGAATGTTCAACGAGTTACCCAGAGTCTCACGCAACCGCAGCGAGCCGTATTGCCGGTGGCTGTAGTTGTGAAAGGTGTGCTGGCCGGCGCCGACGGCTTCTGACAGGTCGGAGTCATCAATCACGGTGGCCGCAGTCCAGCCACGCTCCAGGGCCAGTGCATACAGGAGAGGTTTCATGGTCGAGCCCGGCTGGCGCGGTGTGAGTACCGTGTCGTATCCGGATTGACTGCCGCTCACGACCCACGCGAGTACCTCATTTCTCTCGTGATCGATGACGAGCAGTCCCGCATCGTGGACGTGGCGTTTGGCCAGCCCCGCCATTGCACTGTCGAGAATCCTTTGGGATGTGAGCTGAATGTGGGGGTCCAACGTAGTGCGAATCTGTGGGCGAACCGGACCGCCGCGTGAGACGTTCAATACCCGACCGACGAAATGACTGGCCTCAACCGATGGAACCGGTTCGTTGAGAACCCACGGCTCGGAGCGTATCTGCTCGCGCTGGGCGGGGCTCAGCTCGCCTCGCATGCTGAGGCGGTCCGCGAGTTGATTGACGGCCCAGCGGGCCCTGGGAGCGTTCCGCCGCAGATCCATGCCGACCGGCGAGCGAACGAGTACCGCCAGGGCCAATTGCTCGCCCGGCGACAGGGTATCCAGGCCCCGCCCAAAGTACAGTCTGGCTGCCTGCGCGACACCGCGGCGCCGCTCGGCGTAAGGCACCTGGTTGAAATAGAACTCCAGTATCTGCGCCTTGGACACACGCGAGCTCAGGCGCATCGCCTCAAATCCCTCCACCCAACGCGACCACAGGTTACGGGGACGCGGATGCACCATGCGCACAACCTGTTCGGTGAGAGAGCTCGCGCCCCGAACCGCGCCGCCCATCCGGATGTCCAGGGCGAGGGCCGAAGCGCGTGCCGGCCAGTCCGCCCCGCTGTTCTGATAGAAATGTTGATCCTCGGAAACAATCAACGCCGTCTGCAGCAGGGCAGGGACCGCGGTGAGCGCTACGACGTCCGTTGTATTCCAGTTGTTCTCGAGGGTGTAGCTCAGCGCGGTGCCATCACGGGCCAGCACCTGAGATTTCACCGAGGCACCGGTCAATGAGCTCAGGTCATCGGGAAAGTCGTGCAGTGAAAACCAAGTGGCGAGCGCAAGAGTTGCCGTTGCCATCGTTGTGACGATCAACGCTCCAATCCAGCAGCGTTTTTTACTCATGGCCCACCGACAAATGGCCCGGAAGCCCTTTGCCGTAGACATCCGGATCGTACATTTCCTCGGCTTTGGTGGCAGGCGCGCTGAACTCGCCTTCCGCCATGGCCTGCGCGCCGTAGCTCAGGTGATAGTTTCCGGCAGGGAGGTAGTCCGCATAGAAGCGCGCGGCCTCGTGCAGCAGCTCACGATGATAGAACGACCACAACTGGATCCCGTACTCGCTCCAGTCGGAGAATTTGAACCAGAACGAGCCGCCCGCGGCCTGGAACTCGGTGGCATCGGCATCCACGGTCGATCCGGTTGCCAGGTCGCGATTGACTGGCTCGAGTCCGCCCGGCACAGGGTCATCGACCACCACAAAGTGGCGGGGCGCCGGTAGAGACAGATACAGATCGACGCGTACCAACTCTCCGCGCCGCACGCGCATCGGAGCGGTGAGCAGTTGCCAGTTTCCGTTGCGTTGCACGCTGTATTCGCGATGCAGTTCCATGCCCGCGTTGGTTTCTTTCGCAGCCTCATCGGTCAATGAGTAACTCAACCGCGTCGAGTAGTAGAGCCGGCCAGTGCCCTCGCGCTCGATGTGCATTGTTGCCTTGCGGCCTGCATCGGAAGAGCCGTTAGGGCGGCTGACGACCGCGGGCGGATCCTTCAGAGCGCTGAAGGTTGCGCTGCCAAGCGCCGCGCCATCGAGCGTTGCCGTCACCTTCAGGGCAGGTGTGTCCTTCTCATACAAGGCCGAGTAGCGAACCAGTGCCGAAGTGCAGAACACATTCTCCTGGGTGTTCTCCCAATGATCGCGGCTGCCGCGGGTCTGAGTGATCACACGCACCAGCTTGAAGGGCACATCGCCCACGAGAGCCGCGCCTCGAGGTGTTTCGCCGTAGTCGAGGAATGCGTTCAAAATGGCGCAATTGCTGCGCAAAGGTGTACTCAACATCTGCGCATACCCATCATCCCACCGCTCACTGAAATGAAACTGGCCACCACTCTGGTTGGCATGAGAGAGGATTTCACCGGCGATCCGGCGGGCCAGGTTGTCGGCGCCCTGGGTTTTGACTGCCGCATCCAGATACGCCGCCAGCCCAAACAGATCCATTTGTGGAATGTATTTCTCGTAGCGTTGCAAGTCGGACAGGGTGACCTTCTGGCGCTCCGCCAGGGCCTGCAATGCCACGGCTCGCACGCTCGAGACCATTCCTTCGCTGTAGAAGCTGGGAGCGGTATTTGCGCGCAACAACGCCTGCAGGTAGCCGTCGAGGCGTTTCTCGACATCCTCCGGTACTGCAAACCCGGCGCTGCGCAGCCGGTTGAAGCCCAGCGCCGTTGCGGCCGAAAGGTATGGACTCACGCGGGAATTATCGGAAGTCCAGAAGCCCATGCCGCCATCGGGCGCCTGGAACGTGGAGGCGTCATTCAGGAAGGTCTGGGGCAGGGTTTTGGCTTCCGGCCACGCAACCCCACTGCCGAGGTAGGCTTGCAATTGAGTGTAGTTGGCGGCCATCAGCGCCTTGGTGAGTCTTTGCTCCCAACACAGGTAGGGATAATCGCGGATGTAGCGCATGGCGCCGTCGACATTGCCGATGACGCTGGGCGAAAAGGTGACGGAAGATTCGCCAATGCCCGCCATCATTCCCACCGGGAATTGCAGAGCCTCGTCCACCTCGGAGGCGAGGGTGGTGCCGTAGCTCGCGGCAACATCCAATGACACCCGTTTGTGAACCGGAAGAGTTTGCCCGAGCGCATCCTTGTCGAGTCTGTCGCCGGCTGTGGCCGTAAATCGGATGATGCCGTCACCGACCGTGCTCAGAGGCAGCCAGACAGTCTCCCGTTTGAAAGGGCCCAGCGTCAGAACCTGATGAGTGCTCGCATTCCCGGAGCCAATGGGCCCGTGAGCCTCGAGGCTCACATCCACTTTGCGCGCCTGGTCCGAGCGATTGAGGACACTGAAGCCCGCCGTGAAACGATCGCCGGAAGTGAGCTGATTAGGCAATACCGGGCGCAGCTCCGTCAGCTTGGAGCTTTTGAATTTATATTCTCCCAGCCCAACCCGGTCCGCGGGTGTCACCGCGATTGCAAATACACGCCAGCCGGTCAGGTTGTCCGGCAACTGGAAGGACACTGTGGCGCGGCCGCGCTTGTCGGCGATGACCGAGGGGTTCCAGTAGGCCACGTATTTATTGACGGTGCGCATGTCGAAGCCCGCACCGCCATCACCGCCGGAATTGGCGCCTTTCTTCGCAAACTTCTGCAGGCCGATGAGGCGCGTCAGCAGGCTGTAGTTCGACAGGTCCAGCTCATCGAGGCGATACAGGCCTCGATAGGGATCGAAGTAGCTCTTGCCGTCCTTGATGAGGTCAAACACCGACTCATCGAGAACGGCTACTGCAAATTCGACCGGCTCATGGACACCGTTTGCGGCAAGCTGCACTTTGACGGTGTCGCGCGGCTCGTAGGAGGCACGATCGCTTTTCACGCGTACGTCGAGAGTCTTGTAGGGGTCGGCCACGTTGACCCTGAGGTATCCGATGCGATACGTCGGTCGTCCGAGGTCGACTCCTTCCTCGTTCAATGTGGGAGTGGCGGCCACGCGCGGCGAAGTAACCACCACTGACAGATAAAAGCCTGGCACGAAGTCCGGCTCGATCTTGAAGTCGATGACCGGTGTGTCGCCTGAGAGCACCTGCACCCAATGTTTGATGACACCGTAGCGTTCAATTGTGACGAGCGCCTTCGCGCCCGGGAAGGGGTTCTTGACCAGGTAGCGGGCGTGCTCTCCCACCTTGTAAGTGGGCTTTTCGGGAATGACACTCAGGCTCATGTCGGCCGGCTCCTCCCACAGCACCCGTCCCTTGCCGGTAACCCAGGTGCACAGCTCGCTCTGATGCACCTTGCCGTGAGTGTCCTTGACCGAAGCCAGGATGCTGTACAGGCCCGGATGGCTGGGTGTGAAAGTACAGTTCTGGGCCGCTGCGCCGGATGTGCCTGTGCACGAACCGTCGGGCTGCCACTCGGGCTCATAACTTGTCAGGTAGGCGCTGCCGGCGCCTTTGACGCGAGCGGCCTTGACGATCTGGCCCTCCACCCCCACCGAGACGGGCTCCCCTTGGACGACCTTGCCGTTTTTGTCCACGACGAGAAACTGGACCGTGGCCGGCTTGCCTTCCTCCAGCGTCCAGTGCTCGTTGTGCAAGCCTACAAAGCGATCGCGGCCGCGAAACTCCGCGGAGCTGCGATTTGCAACATACTTGCCGCGTTCATCGCGGACGGCGCTCTCCACCTCGAGCCGGCCGCTCAGCATCGGCGTGTCCGGCAAATTGAACTGCGTGGTGAATTCGCCGTTGTCGCTGGTGGTGGCGTCCGACTGGTGCACCATCTGAACATCGGACTCCCGTTGCCACGAGCAATGGCCCGGCGGCTCGACACTGTCGAATTGAAAGCCGTTCGCAACGGGAGCGGTTATCTCCAGAGCCTTCGGAAACAGGCGCGCCGTAACCCGCGACGACGCGCTTGCGTACGGACCGCCTGCATGAAGCGCGGCGCGCGTCGTGACTTCCACCGGGTCACCTGGCTGAAACAACTGGCCGTTGAGGGTGTTGCTCACCTGGAAGGGCGCCGGTGTGAAGTCGGCAACCAGCAGCCGCATGGGGTTCAAAGTACCTGGGTGTGACGGCCCTTTCAGGTTGAATTCATACCAACCGACCGCGCCCGCCAGGGGCACGTGAAATGAGCCGGCGAAGGCCCCGAATGGCGACAGGGTGAGATTCGATTCGGTCTGGACGACCTTACCGGTGGGGTCGACAATGGTCAGCTCATAACCTGACTTGTCCTCCACGGGGGCCAGCGACAGGTTGTTCTGGTCGCGTACGTAGACCTTGTACTGCACGGTGTCGCCGAGCTTGTAGACACCCTGGGCGGTAGTGCCCCAGGTATGGATGTGACTTTGCTGGTTGCCGTAGTCGGAACCGGACCAGAGAGTGCCTCGCGACGCCCGGTACAGATCGACGAGGAAGGTGGTATCGAGTGGCAGCAGCGCCATGTCGCCGCCGAGATCGACTCTGACCATGAGCGGATCGCGCTGATCGGGACTCGCCCGGTAGTCGCGCTCGAGGAGCTTGCGCCCAGGCAGAACCGCCAGGCCATCGCGATCGGTCACACCTTCCGCCAACACCGGCTCGTTGCCTGTCAGATTCTGATAGCTGTTCCGGAACACGCGAACCCGTGCCTTTACAACCGGCAGTCCCTTGTCGAGCGAGGTGACCCACACCAGCGTGTTGTAGGCCCCGATCTTGGTATGGACCTGGTACGGAGTGACTTCCGCGAAAAAGTCCCGATCGGATGACCCGCGGGGCACACCAGGCTCATCCGCGTCGTCGAAATACCGATAGCCATTGACCGTGACAGTGGATGGGTGCGGATCGAAGGACCCGGTAATGACACCCGAGCGACCTTCCAACAGCTCGCGAATCCGCGCGGGCGTGGCGTACGCGGTATCCCAGACTCGATCCATCGGCTGATTGAAAAAAAGCCCGGCCGCGCCGCCGGTGGACGTGATCCTGCGGTAGTGGATGTCGAGGTCCGTCAGGTTGGTGACGTACAAGGGCATCGAGGTGGGGGCGTTCTTCTCGAGCACCGCCACCGGGTGGGTAACCTTCAGGCGCGGGGGGCGGTGGTCGGTCCGGAAGGCCAGGGTGGCAGGCCCGCTCAGCGTGCGACCGAACTCATCCCGAAGCCCCTGCAGGCTTGCAATGTTGTAGGACTGAAACGCTCGCAGGTACTCCGGCAACTCAACCGTGTACTCGGTCCCGCGCTTGTGAGGCGATCCCAGGTAGCTGCGTGGGTAAATGCTCGTCCACGGGTCATAGTCAGTGCGCCCGTTCAGCAGATCCGGGTTCAGTACCAGATGATTCTTCACCTCGAGCGCGATCACCGGTGATGAAAACACCAAGGAAACCGGTCCGAACGGGTTGCACGCCGGCTGCTTGTCGGCGGGCGCGGTGGTTGCAATCAGTGAGGTCCTGGCACCGGTCATGCAACGCACGCCCAGGAAGCGGAACGCGGGAAAAGTGTCGAAGGAAACGACGGTGCGCTTCTCGACGCCCGGCAGCGGACCCGCCGTGCTACGCAGACCCGGTAAGACCTTCAGTGGGATGGTTGCGTTAGCAGCAAGCTCCTGTGTTGGCGACACGAGCCATGAGCGTCCCGCCTCACCCGCATCCGCCGCTGCAGTCACGCTCTTCTGAGTACCAAAGTGCAATGAGGTCTGCACGCTTTCCTGCGACACGGGCACATTGAATACGAGCCGGATGACGGGCATCCCGGGCGAGCGCCAGGTCTTGAAGGAATACTGGGTGACGGCGGGACGCTCGGTAGTAAACGTCCAGCTATACGCGCTCTCCAACACCGTGCCGTCCTGGGCCTTCACTGCTGGTGCCACGGTGACGGTGTACTCGGTAGCCGGAGCGAGCGCGTACTTTTGATCCAACTCGCAGGCGAGGGAGCGGGGATCCAGCCAATGCCACTGGCAGTTCACCGCCGGGGACACGGTGACCGGTGACTGGCCGCTGGGTACTGACAGGTCGCCCAGGGCTTTGACCGGACGATCGAAGGTGACGACAATCTGCCGGCCCGGGGAGGGGACCTGGCTGCCCTCAGGGATGACCCGCAGGACTTTGAGGCTCGTGCCATCAGGCACGGCCGCACTGTCAAAGACGCCCCAGGCGGCCCGCTCGAGCAGAATACCGGCCGCGACCAGGGCCGCCCAACCGAGAACCTTCCCTGCAAGCTTCATTCGACGCTCCCGTATCCAGCCGCCATTTCCGGCGCTAACGGCAGCAGCTTAGGCAGCAATCCCGTCCATATCGGGACGCAAATGTGGCAATCCGGTGGCAGCGGCGCTCAGCGCGCGCTGAGAATCAAATTGGGAATGGACTCCAGCGGCACAACCCGGACGGCGGCTTCGAGCCGGATGGCTTCCTTGGGCATCCCGAACACCACGCAGGTCGCTTCATCCTGCGCCAGGGTGTGAGCGCCGGCGTCGCGCATTTCCCGCAGCCCGCGAGCGCCGTCATCGCCCATGCCGGTCATGATGATCCCTAAGGCATTGCGCCCGGCGCACTTGGCCGTCGACCGGAACAACACGTCCACCGAAGGGCAGTGGCGATTCACCGGAGGGCCTTCCTTGATTTCGACATGGTACTGCGCGCCGCTTCGATGCAGCATCATGTGCTTGCCACCCGGCGCTATCAGGGCGGTTCCCGGTACGACACGATCATTGTCGCGGGCCTCGCGGACTTCGATCTGACACACGCTGTTCAAACGGGCCGCAAACGCGGCGGTAAACTGCGGCGGCATGTGTTGGACAATCACAATTCCCGGAGTGACTGCCGGCAGCGCCGAAAGGACGGTTTGCAGCGCCTGCGTACCACCGGTTGAGGTGCCGATGGCGACTATGTGCTCAGTGGTCTGAGTCATTGCATTGGCGCGTGCCGTGGGCGCCTTCAACATGACATCGGCGTTGTTTTTCGCTGCAACCGGTACAGCGACCGAGCGCGCGGCAAGCCGTTTGATATTCACACGGGCCGCGTTGCGAATCGCGCTGATCACTTCCTGGGCGGACTCGCTCATGAACTGTTTCAAGCCGATCTTCGGCTTGGTGATGATGGAGACGGCGCCGGCACTCAGTGCTTCAATGGTCGTCGCGGCGCCCGCTTCGGTCAGCGTGGAGCAGATGACGACCGGTGTCGGCCGCTCCTGCATCAACTTCTTCAGGAACGTGATGCCGTCCATCCGCGGCATTTCCACATCCAGCAGGATGACATCGGGCCAATGACTCTTCATGCGCTCATAGGCGAAGATCGGGTCCGCCGCCGCGCCAATGAGATCGATGCCGGGATCGGACTCGAGCACGCCGGTCATGACCTGGCGCACCACCGCCGAGTCATCCACTATCATTACTTTGATGCGATTGCCGGCCACTGTCACAACTTCCTGTAGATCGCCGGCGCAATGGTTTTCACGCCCTCGGAAATGCCATTCAGATTCTCGGAGTGGCCGATGAAGAACCAACCGCCGGGCTGCAACACCGACAGCGCCCGGGCAACCACCTCGCGCTTGGTCTGCTGATTGAAGTAGATCAGCACATTGCGCAGGAACACAAAGTCGAACGTGCCGATGGCGGGCAACCGGTCGTTCAGGTTGATCTGCATGAAGCTGACCTTGGCGCGCAGGGAGCGATCGACCAGCAGCGTGTCCTGCAACTTCCCGGTCCCCTTGAGGCAGAAGCGCTGCAGATAGGTCTTGGGGACGTGACGCGCCCGTTCCATCGGGTAGTGTCCGGCCTTGGCCCGCTCCAATACCCGCGTGCTGATATCGGAAGCGAGAATTTCATAGGGGCGGCCGGGGAAGCGATCCTCCATCAGCATCACGATACTGTAAGCCTCTTCACCGGTGGAACCGGCCGCGCTCCAGATGCGGATCGGATTCTGCCGGGCCGGGATGGCGGCCACCTGCTTCTCGAGGAACTCGAAGTGACGCGGCTCCCGGAAGAAATACGTCTCGTTGGTGGTGAGCAGGTCGATCGCGCGCTGCACCTCGGCGGGATTCTCGCCACTGTTCAACAGGCGGAAATACTGGGCGAAGCTGTTGTACCCGTGATGCTGGACCCGGCTGCCGAGGCGGCTGGTGACGAGCATCTTCTTGCTGTCCGCGAGAGTGATCCCGGCCGCATCGAAGATGAAACGCTGAAAGTGCGCGAACTCCTGATTACTCAGCGAGGGCGGCGCACCCTGAGTGTCGCGAGCTGTGTTGGACACCTGAGCCGGCCTCTAAGATCCGTCAGCGAGATTCTCATCCGTACGCAACAGCGCCGCTTCCTCTGGAGCCAACACACTGTTGACATCCAGGAGAATGACAAAGCGTCCATTGACTTTGCCCATGCCCTCGATGAAGTCGGTTGCAATGCGGGCACCGAACGCCGGCGGGGGCTCGATTTGCTCCGGAGGAATATCCAGAACCGAGTCGACCGCATCGACGACGACGCCCACATCCTGGCGCTCACCCGCGGTGGTGATCTCGATGATCACAATGCAGGTCTTCTTGGTGACCGGGCTCGGAGTCTTGCCGAACCTGACTGACAGGTCGAGCACCGGGACGACGGCACCGCGCAGGTTGATGACCCCACGCACGTACGTGGGCATCATCGGCACTGAGGTGAGCGTCGAATATTCGATGATCTCCTTGATCGCCAGAATGCCGATCGCGAAGACTTCGCTGCCCAGCGTGAACGTCAGATACTGACGGGGTTGTTCGGCCTGCGCGGGCGGCGCACCGGCACCGCGCGCGACAGGAGCCTGTTGTGTGTTTGGCTGCGACATGAGTGGTACTCAGTTGAAGCGCGTGAACTGGGATTCATCCGGCTCCGCCTGCATGGCCGTGTTACCGGCCACTCGCAATAGCGCCTTCGGCTTGCGGCCTCCGGCAGCGGCGGCTGCGCCGGCGCTGGCAGTCCGGCCGGCCCCGCGTTCCAGCCTGAAGAAGCCCATGGTGTCCTTCAACTGACCGGCCTGGCCGTTCATTTCCTCGGCCGTGGCGGACAATTGCTCGGACGCCGCGGCGGCCTGCTGCGTGGTCTGGCTCAACTGCGTGATGGCCGAGTTGATCTGGCTCACGCCCGTGGACTGCTCCTGCGAAGCAGCGGAGATTTCCTGCACGAGATCGGAGGTCTTGCGGATGCTCGGCACAATCTGATCGAGCAGGGTACCGGCCTTCTCGGCGAGCTCAACGCTGCCGGAGGCGACCGTGCTGATTTCCTGCGCGGCCACCTGGCTACGCTCGGCCAGCTTGCGCACTTCCGCCGCCACGACCGCGAAGCCTTTGCCGTGTTCACCGGCACGCGCCGCTTCGATGGCGGCGTTGAGGGCGAGCAGGTTGGTCTGGTAGGCGATGTCGTCGATGATGGAGATCTTCTGCGCGATCTGCTTCATCGCAGTGACCGTCTCCTTGACGGCCTCGCCACCCTCGGCGGCCTCGCCAGCAGCCTTGGAGGCCATGGTGTCGGTCACCTTCGCGTTGTCGGTGTTCTGCGAGATGGAGCCCGTCATCTGCTCCATGGAAGCGCTCGTTTCCTCGACGCTTGCCGCCTGCTCGCTGGCACCCTGCGACAGGGACTGTGATGTCGCGGCAACCTGTTCGGCGGCGGTGGTCAACGCCTGGGCAGCGGTGTTAACTTCGCTGATGATGGCGGAGAGCTTGAAGACGGTGTCGTTGGCATAGTTCTTCATCTCGCCGTACGCACCCTGGTAGTCCTTCTCGATGGTGGTCGTCAGGTCGCCTTCCGACAGCGCCTTCATGGTGCGCTTCACATCCTCGATGGCAGAGCCGGTGGTCTCGGTCAGATTGTTCAGACCTTCGCCCATATTCTTCTGGAAGCCGGCCAGGCCGTCGAGCTCCACCCGCTCGCTGAAGTCGCCGCGGTTGGCGGCTTCAACCACGCGCTGTTGGCCGCTGATGACGCGCTTGAGGCGGGCAATCATGCCGTGAACCGCAAACAACATGCTGCGGTCGTCGCCGGCTTTGAGCCTGACATTGACATCGAGATTGCCGTCGGCAACCGTCTGCAGCAGCTCGGCGGCGTACTGCGGTTCACCACCCAACTGGTTGACGATGCTGCGCGTGACGAGTAATGCGGCAGTCATGGCGGCGATGACCGCGATCACTCCCAGGGTCCACATGAGCATACGGGCATCTGTGTAGGCCTTGGCGTCGCGGGCTGCTTCTTCGTCGGAGAGTTGCTGCTCGAACTCCACCAGCTTCTGAATCGTCTCGCGGAACGTAGTATTTTTGGATCCGCCGTCGGAATCGACGAAGTAGTACTTGTACGCCTCCTGGTGCTTCATCTGGCTGCCCAGCTCCGCCGTGTGCAGATAGATGGGCTTCACTTCCGCGAAGTCCACCTTGATCTTGGCAATCAGCTCGTGCTCGGTCGGCGTAGTGCTGGCAATGGCATCGAACATCCTGGCCAGCTCGGTCTGCTGACTCTCGAACTGATCCACGAACTTGCGCAGGTTCGCGTTTTCTTTGGCGACCTTGTCCGCATCGGTGTACAGCATCATGTTGCGGATGGTCATGGACAGCTCATAGATCGAGCCGCGCATGCCCGTGGCGAGATTCATCTCGACGTTGTTCTCCTTGGTGATGGATCGCACCCCCTCGTTGATCAACGCCAGGCGGTTCACGCCCACCACCAGGACGGCTCCCAACAGAACCACGACGAGCCCGAAAGCTATCGCCAGCCGGGCGCCCACTTTCATACTGCTGAACATCTCATGTCTCCAAAAGGAATTCTTGATTGTCAGGCCACCGCGGCCAGGCCCGGATCGGGAAGCTGCGTGGTCGCCGCCTGCGAACGCTGCATTGCGCGATCGAGAACGGCCGGTACATCCAGGATCAATGCCACGTCACCGGTGCCCAGGATGCTCGAGCCGCTGACGCAATCCACCCGCGTAAACATCTTGGCGAGTGGCTTGATGACCGTTTGGAATTCTCCTAACAACGTATCGACGACGATACCGGCGCGCCGGCCACCGTGGCGTACCACCACGATGCTTTGACGTTTGGCCGGGGCCGCCTGGGTCGCAAACAGACTGCGCAGATGTATAAACGGCAACACCTCGCCGCGCAGGCTCGTGAAATCGTGGCCTTCCGAGGCCGAGAACTCGACGCACTCGTCGATCGAATCCAGTGGCAGAACGTAGATTGAGCTGCCTACGCCTACCTGGAAACCGTTGATGATGGCGAGCGTCAGAGGCAGGCGGACCGTTACCGTGGTACCCGCGCCCTCGACGCTCTTGATGTTGACGAGACCGCGGAGCGCCGTGATGTTACGTTTGACGACGTCCATGCCAACGCCGCGACCCGACAGGTTGGTGACGGCTTCGGCCGTGGAGAACCCCGGTTCGAAAATCAAATTGAACAGGTCGGAATCGCTCGGCTTGGCACTCGCATCCAGCAAGCCGCGCTCAATGGCCTTCGCCAGGATCCGGTCGCGCTTCAAGCCGCCGCCATCGTCACTGACCTCGATCACAATCGTGCCCGAGTCGTGGTAGGCGTTCAGCTTGATGGCACCTACCGCGCTCTTGCCGCGCGAAGCGCGCACATCGGCCGGCTCGATGCCGTGATCGATGGCATTGCGGACCAGGTGGGTCAGGGGATCGGCGATCCGCTCGACCACGGTCTTGTCGAGCTCCGTGTCCTCACCATCGATCTGCAGCTCGATCTCTTTGCCGAGCTCGCGTGAAACATCGTGTACCACCCGCTTGAAGCGGCTGAAGGTGCCGCCGATTTTCACCATGCGCAGTTGCAGCGAGCCCTCGCGGATTTCTTCCACGAGGCTGGTGATGTTGGCCATGGACTCTTCAAAGTCCCGGCTGCCGGAGCGCCGGGCCACGAGATTGGCCCCGGCGACCGCGGTAATGAGCTCACCGATGCGGGTGATGAGGCCATCGAGCTTCTGGGAATCGACGCGAATGGTCTGATTGCCGCTTGCGCCTGCGGCCGCGCCCGGCTGTCCAGGAGCCGCGGCCGGCTGCCCGGGGGTTGCGGCCACGCCGGCGGCGGACTTCGGCGCGGGCGGTGTCAGCTTGAGCGTGCAGTCGTCGCGAACAAACTCAAAGGCGCCCTCGATCTTCTCGCGCGGCGCATCGGTCTCGAACGCGAACTCGTAACCCAGGTAGCATTTCTGCGCATCGAACTCGGCGACCGGCGGCAGGGCGTCGTCGACTATCGTCAGGTCCTTGATGGCGCCGAACGTGTTCAGGTACCGCAGGAAACCCAACGGGTCCATGCCCGCGACGAGAACCTCGGGACTGAAGCGCAGGCAGACCTGCCAGGCGCCCGTTGCCGCGGAGGCAGCCGCTTCACCGGAAGCGGATTTCCCCGCGGCCGCGGAGCCGGCTTCAGCACCCTTGGGCTGCGCGCCCAGTGACTTCAACAGCTTGTTGCCATTGTCGAGCATTTCGGCACTCGGCGCGGCATTGCCGCGCGAGGCCAGGGCCAGCAGCTTTTCAACATGGTCGTTGCATTCGAGCAGCACGCTGGCCAGCTTCGAATCGAGCACCGCCTTTCCCAGGCGCACGCGATCCAGGCAAGCCTCCACTTCGTGAACGAAGGCGACTATGTTTTCAAATCCGAACAGGCCCGCGGATCCCTTGAGGGTGTGAGCACCACGGAAGATCCGGTTCACATCATCCGCGCTGGGAGCCGCGGAAGTGCAGGCGAGCAGGTCGGTTTCCATCTCCCGAAGCAGCTCGGCGGATTCGGCGAAGAAGGTGGGAAGTGCCTCGTCTATGTTCACGCGGCCTCCGACACGAGTTTCACGTTCATCAGTTCCAGTGTCGCGCGCACTCCAGGGCTGCACGCCACGATTTTGAGCCCGCCCAGCAGCTCACGATTCAACAACAACAGCAGTTGGACCGCCGAGGTGTCGAATTCCTGCACCTGCGCCAGGTCGAGGCGGCTGTTACCGGCGGCCACTTCCGCCAGCAGGGCCGTCTTGAGCTCCGCGGCGGCATACACTGTCATGTCACCGGCTACACTGATGGTCCCGGCGCGCGACTCGATCTGAAATTCCACGGCTGATCTACCTCGTAACGTCAGGCCATGACCAGCTTGGACACGGCTTCGAGCATGACGGCGGGTTGGAAGGGCTTGGTAATCCAGGCCTTGGCGCCGGCGGCGCGGCCTTCCTGCTTCTTGTCCTCGCCGGCCTCGGTCGTCAACATGATGACGGGCGTGAACTTGTAGTTGGGATGCTTCTTCACTTCCTTCAGGAAGCCGATGCCATCCAGTACCGGCATGTTGACGT
This sequence comes from Pseudomonadota bacterium, assembly GCA_018241505.1. Lineage (GTDB taxonomy): Bacteria > Pseudomonadota > Gammaproteobacteria > Steroidobacterales > Steroidobacteraceae > 13-2-20CM-66-19. Next base: position 447,895 of record JAFEDS010000005.1, read on the forward strand.
CACTGATGATCAGGTGAATGCGCTCGCCATTCAATTGCGAGAGTCCTTCTTGACCGTTGGCCGCTTCGACCACTTCGTAGCCGGCCCCGCGCAAGGCGATACCCGCCACGGTGCGCACGGAGGCCGAGTCATCCACCAACAGAATTCGTTTTGCCATGTCTGCTTGCTCTAGAAAAAGGTAACCGCGCTCTGCTCGACTTCGCTCGTCTCGATACCCTGATGATTCAGCTTCTGTTCCTCGGTGGTGTAGCTGTTCATCATCTGATCTGCATGCTCCCGCGCGAGCTGCGCGGCCTCATCCGCCGTGGTGTTGGCGGCCTTGTTGCTCAGGTCGTTCATGCTGCCCACCACCTGGGCGAGGATCTGTCCGACGCGGTCCTGGAACTGCAACTGCACCAGGGACTCGCAGATCTCCGACTTGATGGCGGAGCTTTCCTCGTGCGAGCGTTGCGCGGCCTCGGCCATGGCCGCCGTGCTGCTTTCAAATCGGCCAATGACGGCACGAATGCGCTCATCGGAGGCCTGCACGGCCTGGTCGTCGCGGGCGGCCACTTCTTCATTGGCGCGGCCGATCCGCACCAGCGCATCATTGATGAGGCCGACCTTTTTAGTGATCTGCTTGCCGGTATCGCGGGCGGCGTTGGACAAGGCGCGCACTTCCGTGGCCACCACGGCAAAGCCCTTGCCGCTTTCGCCGGCGTGGGCGGCCTCGATGGCCGCGTTCAATGACAGGATGTTGGTACGAAAGCCGATCTGATCGACCTCCGTCGCCATCTTGTGCAACTCTTCGGTGTAGTTGCTCAGGGTGCGGATCTGGTCCACCAGCTCGTTGCGGCTCAATTGAATGGCTTTGAGCGCATCGACCACCAGCGCGAGGTCCTTGCGGCTGCGCTCCGCCTCGGCGTGCGCATCGGTTTGCTGTGAAGCAGTTCCGCCGGTATTCAGCGCCGCCTCGATCCGCTGCACAATCTGCGAGAAGCGTTCGGTCAGCGCGACGATGGCCTCTTCGGTCTGCTTGCGGGAGGTCTCGACCTGGCGCGACCAGATCGGCAGCAGACTGCAGACTCCGTCGAAGGACGAGCTTTGCGCTGCACCACTTTCGGAGTCAGCGCCATCGGCAGTTTCGAGAACGTCGAGTACGTTCGGCTCAGACAGCTCCATTACATCCACTGCCAACACGAGCCGTGACTCCGCCACGAAACCGGTGATCGAGGTTGATGGACGCAAGCGACTGCTGGCGCATGACTTCACGACACTGAGGACAACTCATGGAGTTCAGTATCGTCCAGCGCGCGGCGGCCTGAAGTGGCCTATTCGACATTTTCCACACAACAGGTGACTGAAAACGCAGCATTGCTGCGTCGCGGCAGCTAGTTGTCAAATCTCGCGCGTGCAGCAATTTTGCTGAAAATCAAACTAACCGCGGCCCACGCCGCCATCAACATCCATTCCAACGGCAGGTGGCCCGGATGCTGCAGCAGCGGTCCGAAGAATGCAAAGCCGGCCATCAGCAGCGCACCTGACAGGCAGATGAGAATGCTCGCGAGACCGCCCGGTACGGCAAATCCCGGCGAAAGCGGCTCACGACGGCGAAGCTTCAGCAACACGATGAGCGCCAACACGAGTATGAGTGTGATGCAGATCGTCGCCATGTTGATGATGGGAATCAATGCGCCCTTGCCGAGCAACATGCCGGTGATGCTCACCAATGTAATGAGCACAATGGCGTGCGCGGGCGCGCCGGCACGTGCATTCAGACGGGCGAAGACCGCCGGCACCATTCCGGCCCGCGCCTGCGCCAGCAGAATGCGTGAGGCCATTAATAGTAGGGCATTCCAGGTTTTCGCTGTGGAGGCGATCGACACGAGCAGAATGATCTTGCCCACGGCTCCGCCGGGGATCAACACATCGAACGCGGCAACGGCCGGCAGGTGAGCCGGCAGGATCTCGCGCCAGGGCATCATGCGACCGGCGGCGAGAATGATGCCGGCATAGAAGAAAGCCGCGGCCACGATACCGGCGACCATGCTGAGTGTGGTCGCGCGGACGCTGACATCGACCGCGCGCTCTTCAATCACGTACAACGCCGCCTGGAAGCCATTCAGCAACATCGCACACATGGCGAAGATCCAGAACGCACCCACGCTCCAGGGGTGACCATCCGGGGTTGCAAACATCGGCTGCAGGTTGGCGGCCGAACCGAACACAAAGCCACAGGCAATGAGAAGGCACATGACGGCGATGAACGTGAACGTCACCACGCGTTGAAAAGTCACCGAGGATCGAACCCCGCGCAGATTCAACACACAGACGGTGAGTGCGCCCGCCAGCCCCAACACGAGAGCGTCGCTCGTCACTGACTCGCCGAGCAAGCGATACAGCGGCTTGCCCTGGGCGGACGGAATCAGCTCGGTGACCAGCCAGGGCAGCGCGGTCGCCTCGAACGCGCACATGGAAACGAGAAACAGGGTCAGAAACGAGCCGACGACAAATCCCGCGGTGCTCCCGAGTCCTTCGAGCGCGTACAGGAAGTCACCGCCGGCGCGGGGCAAGCGGGCAGCCAGCTCCGCATAACAGCAGCCCACCAGAGCCATCAGGGCGCCGCCCGCCAGCAGCGCGAGCAGGGCGCCTCCCGGCGCCGCACGTTGCAGCCAGTCACCGAGCAGGATGATCCAGCCCGAGCCGACCATGCTGCCGAAGCTCAGCGCAAAGAATCCGGCAGGTCGGACGACTCGCCGGGGGACGTTCGCTTCGCTCGACATCACTCTCCGGTCAGAACTGGTGCTGCAGCGACACTCCGACGGTGCGGGGCGTGTTCACGGCAATGCGCCGGGTGGTGGGAAGGTCGGCTGCAATCGCCACCGGCAGCGCGGTCTCACCTATCTTATTGAACACGTTGTCCAGGTACAAAGAAGCCTTCCAGGCGGCCGGGGTCTCGAGACCGATGCGCAGGTTCATCAGCCCAAACCCATCGTAGTGATAGTAGGGGCTGGTGCGGTCGTACAGGGCGTTGGCGCCGTCGCGATCGGTGAAGTCGATTCGCGCAAACCCGGAGGTGTTCCCCATGACGGTCCGCTCGTACTCGCCGGAGATCGCCGCCGACCAGCGAGGAACATCGGTGAGACGGTCGCCCTTGCGGGCACTCGAGCCGGGAATCGCATTGCCGAGCGTCGCATCGGTATAGCTGCCCGAGGCAGTGAGCGTCAGGCCGTCCACCGGCACGTATGAAACCTCCAGCTCGCCACCCTTGCTGCTGGCCTTGCCGAAGTTGGCCGTGATGTTGAATCCGCAGCCGAGCACGATCTGCTGTTGGACCGCGGTCCAGTCGATGTAATAGACGGCACCGTTGACGGTCAGGCGCCGGTCCAGCCAGCGGGATTTGCCACCGAGCTCGTAGTTCCACAGATGGTCGGATTTGTACTGGGTCAACTGGCTCTCACTCAGACCCAGCTTCTGCACATCCGGGCCGCAGACCGAAGCCGGCGCGGGATTGTTGGGACCGCCCGGCCGGTAACCCTTGGACGCGGTCACATAGACCATGTCATCGCCACTGAATGAATGGGCCAGGGTAACTTTTGGATTCGCGCCTGTGTCGCGCGAGTCACTGCCGTTGATGGTGGAGCCGCCGTTGAGGACGCCTTCGCCTGTCTGGAGGAAGGTTTGATCGACCCTGAAGCCGCGAACGCCGGCCGTAATCTTCACAATGTCGGGGATGTCGTAGGAAGCCTCACCATAGACGGCATATTCGCGCAGGCTCGCGTTTCGGGTACCGCCGTAGATAATCTCGCCGCCGAATGGATCCCCGAACGCGGCCTGGTAGCCAGGGGTATCCGCAATCGAAGATGACAGCGGCGCCTGCACGTAGTGATAGAAGAGGCCGCCCGTGGCCTGGAAAGGCCCCTCGAAGGTCGAAGTGAACCGCAGCTCCTGCGTCCACTCCTTGTTGCGATAATCGCCGTGCATGGACACGGGGTACACCGAGTTCTGCGGTACCGGCGAGAAGAAGAAATACAGAACGTTGGAGGCGTCCTCGTTGATGACAATATCGCGGTCGTAGTAGGACGTGGATGACAGCAGCTCGAACTGCGGTAACGTCTCGCGCACCGTGACATTGCCGATCCAGGTCTTCTGGGTCGTGGGTTCGGCGGTATCCCGTGCCTGGATCAGGTTGCCGAAGCTGCCTTGCGGTGAATCGAAATTGAAGGGGCCGCCCAGGCGTTGTTCCTGGAATATCAGCGACGGCGTGATGGACAGATTCGAGGTCGCATCGATCTTCACTACGGCACGCACACCGGAGGTGTTTTCGGTATTCACATTGCGCACGACGCCGGCTGTCGGGTTGACGGCCAGGTAGTTGTTGGGATTGATGTTGTAGCGATCAATGAAGCCGTCGTTGTGGCGATAGAAGGCGGAGAGCCGGCCCGCAATCGAATCGGTGATGGGCACGTTGAGGGTGCCGGTGGTTTCGAGGTTCGGGCCACCCCCGTCCGTATAGGAGATCTGCGAGCCCACAGTTGCACTGAAGCGGGTGGTATCCGGCTGCGTCGTTACGTACTTGACGGTGCCGCCCATGGAGCTCGATCCGTACAGCGTGCCTTGGGGACCGCGCAAAACTTCCACTCGCGCCAGATCGAAGAGGGCAGGGTCGACAACGCCGCGAGCGGACAGCAGGGCCGCGTTGCTCGATGCCTGTATCGGGGTGTCATCGAGGTAGTAGCCCACCGTTGCGGTGGTCCCTGCAGTCGATGAGATACCGCGCATGATCAAGATGTTCTGGCCGGGGCCGGAGGAAACGACATTCAGGCCCGGCACTTCGCGTGACAGATCCTTCAGGCTCGTGATGCCCATGCGCTCGATGTTGGTGCTGTCGAGGGCGGTGACACTCAACGGGACGGTCTGGAGATTTTCAGTACGCCGCTGCGCAGTCACAACGACTTCCTGAACGCCCGGGGTGCTGTTGTCTTCCGCGGCCAACGCGGTGCCGCCCACTGCCGTGCCCAATAGAACGGCCGCCAGACCGCCGTACGAACTGACTCCGACCGACTTCATGTTGTATTTCCCCGACAAGCTGATGCGCAACCACAGCGCCAGCCGAGAGTGTCACCGTCGGACCGGGCCGTCAAATATTTTTGATATCGCAACAAAAGTTGACAGCCTGTCCCTCGCTCGCCACTCTGCCGGTCATGCAGCAGGAAATTGAGGCTCTGTTGAGTCGCAGCGCGGCGGCCTGGTCCGCCGGTGACCTCGATGCGTTCATGGAGTGTTATGAGGATTCACCGGACACGGTGTATCTGTCGGCGACCCGCCTCGTCAGCGGTTACGCAGCCATCCGCGCGATGTATTCTGAGCGCTTCGGCCAGTCTATGGGCTTACTTAAAATCAAGGTGTTACAGCTAAAACCTATTGGAGATTCTCACGCACTCGTGGTGGGCTCCTATGCGCTCGATGAGCACAGCGGCCTGTGTTCGTTGATTCTGCGTGCCACCCCGCGGGGTTGGCGGATCAGCGCCGACCACACCTGGTCCAACTGAAGATGGCCAAAGCCAAGCGCTCTGCCTCAAAGGATCACCTGCCGATCGCTTCGGCGGTGCGCGCGCGCCGCCGGCGCCTCGGGCTGACGCTCCAGGAGTTGGCCGACAAGTCCGGCCTGTCGGCCCCTTTTCTGTCACAGGTGGAGCGCAGCCAGACCACGCCGTCGATCACATCGCTGATTGCGATTGCGCAGGCCCTGCAGACTGACATTCACTACTTCATCAATCCGCCGCCCTCCAGCCAGGTCGTGCGGCGTGCCAAGACGCCGGAGATCATCGATACGGGCTCACCGGTGCGGTATGTGCGGTTGAGTGGCGGGCATCCCGAGCGCCAGATGGAAGGGCTCTTGATGTCGATCCCCGCAGGCAGTAAAGCACCCGCCACCGCGCGCGAAGGCGAGGGCTTCTACTACGTGCTCGAAGGCGAGCTCAAAATGACGATGGGCAGTGAGACGTTCATTCTGGGCCCGGGAGACACCGCCCACTTCGATCAACGTCATTCCTTTGAAATGGCAAACGCGGGCAAGCGCGTCCTGCGCATGTTGTGGGTGGGCACGCCCCGGATTTTTTGATTCGCGCGGGCAATTGACGCGATCGTATTTGTCGGAGAATATGGATTCATAAGGTAGCGCTACCATCGCTTGGCAGGGGCGTCGATGAATCCAGTGGCAGTGTGCATTCCGGGTCTGTTGGCCATCGCGGCCTCGGTGGCGGATGGCCAGGCGCTCTCCTTCGAAGCGCGCGCCTCCGCTCTGGTCCGGCAAATGACGCTGCCGGAGAAAGCCTCGCAGCTCGTCAACCAGGCTCGGGCAATCCAGCGCCTGGGCGTTCCCGCCTACGACTGGTGGAGCGAATCTCTGCACGGCGTGGCTCGGGATGGCACCACGGAATTTCCGGAGCCGATCGGACTGGCGGCCACATTTGATCCCGCGGCCATCCACGACATGGCTCAGGTCATCGGCATTGAAGGCCGCATCAAACACGTGCAGGCCGCAGCCCGAGGCCATTCCAACATTTTTGAAGGATTGGATTTTTGGGCGCCCAACGTGAACATCTTCCGCGATCCCCGCTGGGGACGGGGGCAGGAAACGTACGGCGAGGACCCGTATCTGAGTGGCCGGTTGGCCGTAGGGTATGTCACCGGCCTGCAAGGAAACGATCCCAAGTACTACCTTGCGATTGCGACCCCGAAGCATTTCGCCGTCCACAGCGGTCCAGAGCCGACACGGCATTTTACGGACGTGGATGTGAGCCGGCACGACCAGGAAGACACCTATCTGCCGGCATTCCGTGCGGCTGTGGTTGAAGGACACGCGGGCTCGATCATGTGTGCTTACAACTCGATCAATGGAGAACCGGCCTGCGCCAATCGATTTCTGCTGCAACATACCTTGCGCGGTGCGTGGCAGTTCCAGGGCTACGTAGTCTCCGATTGTGGCGCCGTACGGGACATTTTCAGCGGGCATCACTATCGACCCACGCAGGCTCAGTCCTCGGCGATCTCGCTGCAACGTGGCATGGACAACGAGTGCGTGGACTTCCTCGACCCGGTTGTGGACGATCATGACTACCGGCCCTATATCGAGGCCGTCCAGGGCGGCTATCTGTCCGAGCAGTCGATCGACCTGGCGCTGAATCGCCTGTTGGTTGCTCGGATGCGCTTGGGTATGTTCGATCCTCCCGCGCAGGTGCCGTATTCGAAGCTGGACCCAGGCCTGCTCGACAGTGCCCCGCATCGGAGCATGGCGCGAAACCTGGCGGAAAAGTCCATGGTGCTCCTGCAGAACGACGGCACCTTACCCCTGCGAAACGTCAAACGGATCGCTGTAGTGGGACCCCTGGCCGAACAGACGGGCGTTCTGCTGGGCAATTACAACGGCATTCCAACTCACACCGTCAGCGTGCTGGAGGGACTCAAAGCGGAATTCCCCAACGCGCGGATCGACTTCGTGCCCGGGACTCAGTTTCTGTCTACGCGCGGCGATCCAGTGCCCGCAGGGATGCTGACAACAACAGATGGCAAGCAGGGTCTGACGGCCGTGTATTCCAGCGGAACGGGCATCGGCGCGGAGCCCACCCCTGTGCTCACCCGCGTCGACCCGGAAGTCAGCGTCAAGAACCTTCCCAGTGAGCTGCAGGGGAAAGACGCTTTCAGCGTGAAATGGAGCGGCAACCTGAAGTCGCCCGTCACGGGTGATTATCTGTTGGGAGTGCAAGCCGAAGGCTTTGTGCAGGTGGTGCTCTTCGGGCAGCCCTTTGTTCAAAGCTTCGGTCGGGAAGGCAACCTGCGCCGTATTCACCTCGAGGCAGGTCACTCACTGCCTATCGAGATCCGCTACGGCCGGACGCCTTCGAAGACGCACCCGGATGTACGGTTTATCTGGGCCAAGGCTGCCCCTGGGACGGACCCGGCTGCCGTTGCCGCCGCTAGGAATGCCGACGCGGTTGTTGCCGTGGTCGGGATCACCAGTCGTCTGGAAGGCGAGGAGATGCCCGTTGACGAGCCGGGATTCATCGGGGGCGACCGCACGAACCTGGACATGCCCGCGGCAGAGGAGGAACTCCTGCACGCAGTGGCTGAGGCTCACAAGCCGCTAGTGGTCGTTCTACTGAACGGGAGCGCTCTGTCTCCGCAATGGGAGAAGGCTCACGCGAACGCGATCCTCGAAGCCTGGTACCCGGGCGAAGAGGGGGGATCCGCAATCGCCGCTACCGTGAGCGGTCGCAACAACCCCGCAGGTCGGCTGCCCGTGACGTTTTATCAGGGTGTACAGCAGTTACCGCATTTCGAGGACTACTCCATGAAGGGACGTACCTACCGGTACTTCCAGAAGGAGCCCTTGTGGCCGTTCGGCTACGGATTGAGCTATACGACCTTCGAGTACAGCGGGTTGATGCTGCCGGCCGCGCCGCTCGGGCCGTCCGATCCGTTGAATGTGCGTGTGACGGTCACCAACACCGGAAAGGTCGAGGGCGATGAAGTCGCTCAGTTGTATCTCAAATTTCCTGACGTGGCGGGCGCACCGATCCGGGCGCTGCGCGGCTTCAAACGCATCCACCTGAAACCCGGCGCGAGACAACAGGTTGAATTCCAGCTTCAGGGCCGCGATTTGAGCATGGTGACTGACGCCGGCGACATTATCGTCGCTCAGGGAAAATACAGTTTGTCGGTGGGCGGCGGACAACCGGACACTGCGGCGCCCTCGGTGACGGGACAGTTCCAGGTGTCGCGGCCGATGGCATTACCGGAGTAACTCACGGCGCCGGCTGGCATGGGTTAACATCGCCCCCGAGGCAACGGAATACCATATGCAACAGGCGCCGTCGTCGCGCATCCAGGAGCTGATGGCCGGCGCATTGCGCCAGCACCGGGCCGGCCGCCTGGGCGATGCCGAGCGACTGTATCGCCAGGTCCTGCAGCTCGATCCTCATTTCGCCGATGCTTTGCACCTGCTGGGCGTTCTGAATCACCAGGTGGGCCGCAACGATGTCGCCGTTGAGCTCATCGGCCAGGCGATCGCGCAGAACGATCGCATGCCCGCGTACCACAATAACCTCGGGAACGCCTTCAAGGCCCAGGGCCGACTGGATGACGCTGTCAGTTCCTATGAACGGGCATTGGCGCACAAGCCGGATTATCCGGAGGCTCACTACAACCTGGGAGTGACCTTGCAGGCGCAAGGGAAACCGGATGAGGCAGCGCACTCCTACCGGCGAACCCTGGCTCTGAAGCCGAACCACGCCGCTGCCCACAACAACCTGGGAAATGCACTGCAATCCCAAGGCAGGTTGGAGGAAGCCGCAGTCGCATACCGGCACGCGTTGGCCAGCATGCCCCGCCACGTCGAAGCGCACATCAACCTCGGAAACGTTTCAAAGGCACGAGGCCAGCCGGACCAGGCATTGTCGTTTTACGAGCAAGCGCTGGCACTGCAGCCGGATTCGGCAGAAGCCCACAACAACGTGGGCCTGGTACTGCTGGAGAAGAGCGAGTTGGTCGAGTCGGCGACCGCATTCGGACACGCCTTGCGTCACAAGCCCGAATACGCCGAGGCTCACTACAATCTCGGCAACGTTCTGCAGCAGCAGGGAAAGACAGCAGAGGCCGCCGCCGCTTACAAGCGTGCGCTCGAGCTGAAACCCGATTACGCCGAGGCACGCCTGGGGTTGGCCATTGCAGTCATTCCGGTCTTCTCGGACACGGAGGCCGAAAGTCGGAATGCGGACGCTAATTTCGCACGCTCAATAGATGAACTGGCCGCCTGGGACCGGGCTAACCCAGGGCTGTTGGGAAGAGCGGCCGGAACCACCCAGCCATTCCTTCTTGCCTACAGGCCTGCTGATGTGAGCGCTTCGCTGAGCCGCTATGGTGACCTCATCTGCGCCGCCGCAGCCGAATTCTGGCACGGCAACCGCAAGCCAACTCATGCAGCGCGGGACCGTGTCCGTCTGGTGATAGTGAGCGGCCAGGTACGCCACCGACATCCTGTCTGGGACGTAGTGTTGCGTGGCCTCGTGTCGCATTTGAATCGAAACAGGTTCGAGCTGCTGCTGTATCACACCGTTGCGCTCGTCGACGATGAGACGGAATGGGCGCGGGCACACGTAGATCGTTTCGTGCAAGGGCCATTGCCAACTCGAGCCTGGCTCGCTGAGCTCGCTCGGGACCAACCTGATGTTGTATTCTATCCGGAAGTCGGGATGGATCCTGCCACGTGTGCCTTGGCTGCGCTGCGCCTGGCGCCGCTGCAGATAGCCGGTTGGGGCCATCCGGTCACCACCGGACTGCCCACCATGGACCTGTTTGTGTCGGGCGAACTGCTCGAGGGCCCGGGTGCCGAGCGGCACTATCGCGAGAAACTCATCCGCTTGCCGGGAACTGGTGTTTGCACCGAGCTGGCGGCGATAGATCCTCAGCCCTGGCAGGGACCGCAGTCGAGCTCCGACAGGGTCCGCTTCACACTGTGTCATCAGCCGATCAAATTTGATCCGGCCGACGATGTCATTCTGACGCGCATTGCGAAGGCGGTCGGGCGCTGTGAGTTCTGGATTGCCGCGCCGGACAGGCTTGCGTGGACCGGTCCGCGGCTCCATGGCCGGCTCGCCGCCGCCTTTCGGGCGGCAGGGCTCGATCCCGACACCCACCTGCGGGTGCTCCCGTGGTTGCCGCGCAATCAATTCGCAGGCTTCCTCGATTCGATGGATATTTATCTCGATTGCCCCGGCTTCTCCGGATATACGACAGCATGGCAGGCGATACATCGAGGCGTTCCAATCGTTACTTCAGAGGGTACGTTTCAGCGTCAGCGCCTTGCGGCCGGACTTCTGCGGCAAATAGGCATTACGGACGGAATCGCCTCGAGCCACGACGAGTACGTCAACATTGCCGTCAGTTGGGCGCGAGAGTGCCGCAGCGGTGACCGCCTGGCCCAGCGACGGGAAGCAATCAGACAGGCCGCGCGGAAAGCCGATGGGAACTTGTCCGCCGTGACTGCCTTCGAGAACGCGGTGCTGGAGCATCTGCCGCGATAGCGCTACCATTCGCAGGCTACTGCAAGCCCAGAGGTATTCAACGGCCGTGCCGAACGAACCGATTCGCAGCGTCGCGATTGTAGGTGGGGGAACCGCCGGATGGATGACGGCTGCGATCCTGTCGAAGTTTCTCAACGAGGGGCCTTGCCGTATCCGCCTGATCGAGTCGGCCGACATCGGGACTATCGGGGTCGGTGAGGCGACGATCCCTCCGATCATTGATGCCATCCGGCTGCTCGGTATCGATGAGAACGACTTGATCCGCAAAACGCACGCAAGCTTCAAGCTCGGCATTGAATTCAAGGATTGGACGCGGCCCGGACATTCCTACATCCATCCGTTCGGGCCAACAGGTTTGCCTCAGCAGGGGGTGGATTTTTCGGCCTACTGGTTCAAACACCGCGAGCGCGGCGAGGCGAGCCCACTCGAAGAGTATTCGCTGCAGGCGGCCGCGGCGCGTTTGGGAAAGTTCATGCGGCCGATCAACGTCACCAAGTCGCCCGTGGAAACCATTACGTATGCTTTGCATCTCGACGCCTCGCTGTTCGCAGCGTACCTGCGGACCTACGCAGAAGCGCGTGGCGTCACCCGGACGGAGGGCAAACTCGAGAGCGTGGCGCTTAGGCGCGAGGACGGTTTTATTGAGTCACTCGTGCTCGAGAGTGGCGAGCGGATCGAGGCGGATTTCTTTATCGACTGCACCGGCTTCCGAGGTGTGTTGATCGAAGGCGCGTTGCAGACTGGATATGAGGACTGGACGCGCTGGTTGCCTTGTGATCGCGCTGTAGCCGTCCCATGTGAACGGACTGGCCCGTTTTCCTCGCATACCCTTGCCACTGCGCGGGATGTCGGCTGGCAGTGGCGGATTCCTCTGCAGCATCGGGTCGGGAACGGCTATGTGTATTGCAGCAACTTCATCCAGGACGATGAGGCGCAGCAGAAGTTGATGTCGAGCCTCGAGGGCCGCGCGTTGCGTGAGCCACTGCGACTGCGATTCACGACGGGCCGGCGGCGACTGAGCTGGAACAAGAACTGTGTCGCGATCGGGTTGGCCGCAGGATTTCTCGAGCCGCTCGAATCCAGTGGTATCTACCTGATTCAACGCGCCATCGCGCTGCTGTGGCAATTCTTTCCGGATCGCCGTTTCAGTCAACCGGACATCGATCGCTACAACAGCCAGGTTGCCTTCGAGTACGAGCGCATCCGCGACTTCCTGATCGTCCACTACAACAAGACGCAGCGTGAGGGTGAGTTCTGGCGGTACTGCCGCAACATGGAGTTGCCCGACAGCCTGAAGGAGCGCCTGGATCTCTTCCGCGGTTACGGCCGTATCGTCCGCGATGAAAACGAGCTGTTCAATGTGCAGAGCTGGCTGTTCCTGTTCGACGGTCAGGAGGTTCGTCCCGAAGGCTATGACCCGCGGGCTGACACGTTGAGCGCGGAAAAGGGCCGCAGAGCACTCGACAATATACGGGCGGTCGTTGCCATGTGTGCTGCCGACATGCCATTGCACGAAGCTTTCATCGCCCAACACTGTGCTATGACATCCTGAGCAGGCGCAGGATCCGCGCCCGGATTTTCGAGTAGTTGGCCGGTTTGAGCGGGCCGAGGAGCCCGTGATGTTGCGTGGGCAGGTGTGCGAGCGGATGGCCGTCGCTGCGGAAAACATAATGGTCGAAGAAGGCCTTCCACGCCTGCCGTTCCGCGGGCGGCCGCTCGGCGATGGTGATCATGCTGAAGAGCAGGGCGGTGTAGGGCAGGTCAGGCCCGGCGCTCGAGGCGTCCCACCAGTAGTTGACCAGCCCGTTGAATGGCGCCGTGGATTCGACCTGGTGCCACCAGAGCTTCGGCAGATACAGAGCATCGCCCGGTTCGAGTTGCGCGTGCAGCGCCTGGTCGCGGATTTGCGCAAATAACGGGAACTGCGCGTCGCTGCCCGGCGGCGCGGATGCGGCCAGGCTGACCGGAGGTCCGGACATGGTGTGGTCTATGGGTCCCACGTAGAGCTTGCCAATCAGCTCCGGTGCATAGAGGGTGAATCGCCGCTGTCCGGCGATGACACAGGCGAGGTTGTCGAACGTATCGTAATGGCTCGAAATGTTGGCTGGGGTCCCCAGCCACAGCCGCGGGCCGGCTCCGAAGTCTCCCAGCGACAACGAATTCCCCACTCCGAAGCCAGGAAGGCAGTCAGCCGTCGGCAGGGCTCCCACGTACACCGATGGTCCCCCTGGGCGATCGGCGGACTCCAGGGCGCAATCCACGGCTTCCATGAGCTTCATGATGCGCCGTTCGAAGTTGAATCCGTCCAATCCCGGGTTGTAGTAGTACTTACCTTCGATGGCGCGGTCCCCGAAGAACACTTCGACGGGTTTACCCGCATCGAGCTTGGCGAGATAGTCCCGCAGCGCGCCCGCGGAGGCGCGCGCTGCCTTCACGACCGGCCATTCGGCAACGAGTCCGCGGACGACGACCGGCCGGCAGCCCGGAATGATTTCCTGTTGGAATCGCGCCGGTGTCAGATCTCCGGCCGCGATCTCGGTAGGTGCATGAGGCATGGAAAGGCTCGAAACTCCCGCAGGTCGGGAGAATATCAGCCCGAGGCGGAGGCGCGCGTCCCCGCCAGGCCCGCGGTGGCATCCAGCAGCCGCGCATTCTTCTTCCGTGCCAGGATCGCGACCTGCTTCTGAGAAGCGATCATGTAATGGATCAGGCGCAGATAGCCGCGCCTGTAGAGCTCCACGACGGCCTCGTTGCCCAGCCTGAGCAACATTTCCTGGTCTATTGTGTAGAGGCCGACACATCTGCGGATGCTGCCGTCACTCAGCTCCACCTCGACATCGACCGGCTCAATGAGCTTCAACTCCAGCAACCGGGCGATGAACAGCTTGGTCATCTGGACGCCGGCCTCGAGATCCTGGAAGGCCCAGATGATACTTTGCAGATAGCGGGTTGGCTTGCCTTGATCCGTGAACAGGGACTTGCCGTCTTCGGCTCCGACGCGGGGGTCATCCAGGTCGATCGCCACGTCCGGGCCCTGAGCGAAGAAGGGTCCGCGCTGCAGCATCAGGGGCCGGTAGAACTCCGGATCCTGCCACTCGTGGAGGAACAGATTCTCGCCCTCGTCAAATCCGAGAACCGCGCCACAATAGAACTGGCCCGTTTGGGCGTCTTTCGAAAAGAGAATAGGATAGTGGACCAGAAGCTGACCAAACTCCTTGACGATCACTTGTACGAAGCGCCGGTTATCGCCATAAGCAGCCGATGAGCGCCCGTCGACCTTCAAGTCGCGGTGGGTTTCTCTGTTGAGAGGAACGATCTGCGTCATGTTGTTCCGTTCAAACCGGCTGCAGCCCGTACTGGTGGATCTTGTTCAGCAGCTCGCGGTTGGTGGGTAGCCGCGAGCGCAATTCGAAGGTCTGCCGCTCATTCTCCTGTCGCAGCCGCGCGGCGAGCAGCTCGGAATCGCGCGTATCCTCCGGCCGCACCTCGCTCTCGAATCCCATTCCGTAGAGCACGTATTGATAGCTGGCGGCCGGAAAAACCTCTTCCAGCCGGTCGAATTCATCGAAAAACCACGGCGGCCGGTATTTCCAGAGCTTCAAAAGCTCCTGCAGCCGTTGCGGAACGCTCGCCGGGTCCACGTTGTCGCGCCAGAACGCGGTATCGGTGCGCCGGGTGAGAACGTAATGCAGCTTGAGGAAATCGATGATCCGGCCCCACCGGTACAGCGTCACTTCATTGAAGCGTCTGGCCACAATGTCCATGATGTCGCGGTTGGCGGGTAGCTGCTCGGCAATCAACTTCGCGGACAGCTCGACCAGTACAATCGCGGAAGACTCCAGCGGCTCGAGGAAACCGCCGGCAAGGCCGACCGCAATGCAATTGTTCTTCCAGAAGGTCGCGCGATGACCGGAGCGGATCGGGATCTTCCGGGCCGGCAGATCGCGATGTTGCGATCCAATGTAGCGTTGCAGAGTCTCACGCGCGGCCTCCTCGCTCGAATGGCGGCTCGAATAGACGTAACCGACTCCGCGCCGCGTGGGCAGACAGATGTCCCAGATCCAACCGGCTTCCTGTGCGGTGGAAATCGTCTGCGACGCCATAGGCGCATCGGGCGTCTCATACGGCACTTGGGACGCGAGCGCCGTATCGCAGAAGAGGACGTCGCTGCAATCCTTGAAGCCAACGCCGAGTGTCTTGCCGATGAGCAGTGCGGAAAAACCGCTGCAGTCGATAAACAGGTCGCCCGAAATCTCGCCGGCCTGCGGCGTGAGCACGCCTTCAATGTCGCCGGATTCCTTTTGGTTGACCTGCACGACGTCGGCCAGGACGTGGCGGACGCCTAGCTTCTCGGTGCAGTGCCGGGCGAGGAAGGGCGCGAATTTGCCGGCGTCCAGATGATAAGAATAGTTGGCGAGCGCCCGGTATTCCGGACTCGTGATCAGCTTCGGAGCCAACCCGTCGTCGCAGAGCAGCCCCTGGGGAGTGACAAAATCGCAGAAACTCTGGGTTGGGGCCGAGTGCATCCAATGCGGCACGAGGTTGAGCTGACTGAATCCCTGCGGAAGCATCAGCGGATGATAGTACGCATCATCCGCCGCCCCGGTGGTCCAGCCCGCGAACTTGCCTCCCTGTTTGAAAGCTGCGTCGCACTCGCGGAACAGCGCGGTCTCCGAAATGCCCATCGCCTCCAGCGAGCCCCGCATGGTCGGCCACGTGCCCTCCCCAACGCCGATGATCTTGATGTCCGGTGACTCAATCAGCGTTACAGAGAGGCCGCCCGCTTTCATCCGAGCCTGATAGCGGGCGGCGATGATCCCAGCGGTCAGCCACCCGGCGGTTCCTCCGCCGACGATGACGACCGCTTTGAGGGGCTGTATCACGTTCACGTTTACAGTTTAGCGCGAACTCCTAGCGTGAACGAGCGGCCGTAATCCACCACGTTCAAGGTCTGGTTATCGAAGCGGCCACGCGTGTGGTAGATATTGTCCGTGAGGTTGATGGCCTCGAAGAACACGTTGAAATGACTGCTGATGTCGTACTGAGTGCTGAAATCCAACTCGGTGTTGGCTCGCAGATACGTCGGCTCATTGGGGAATGATCCGCCGTTCTGCTCCTGACCGATCTGCAGCAACTGCTCGCCCTGCCACTGCAGCGCGAGGCGAGCCTGGAAGCCGTAGTTCTGATAGAAGGCGATGAGGTTCGCCGAATTGCCGATACCCGGGATGGCGAACTGGTTGGCCTGCAGCTTGTACGGGTCAAAATTGGCGTTGCTGTGGACGTAGGTTCCGTTGACCTGGAATCCAAATCCGAGCGGCAACATCTGCTGCCAGGTCGCCTCTATGCCGGTCACGTTGGCAGATTCACCGTTGGTGATGGTGCTCTCCTGGAAGACCGCCAGATTACCCTTGTTGTCGAGTACGCCCGGCACGGTAAGGGGTGTCACGGTCGAGACCGGAAATTGGGTGACGTGCTTGAAGAAGCCGTCCACGGACACGTAGTCGTTCGAGGCGTAGTACCACTCGGCACCCAGGTCGAAGTTATGCGACAGGTAGGGCTTCAGAAACGCGTTGTTGCCCTGCGCCGTGAGTGAGCTCACCCGCCCACCGTAGGTAACGCCCGGGATGAGCTGAGCGTTGTTTGGCGGACTCTCGGTCCGCGAGTAATCCACTCGGACCTTCAGGTTCGGTTGGACCAGCAGGTTGAGATCCAGCGACGGCAGGAAATAGCCGTACGAGTTCTTGGCCGAGATCGGCGAAACCGTGCCGAGATTGAAATTATAGGCCGTGGGGTCGCCCTGCGGCACCGTCAGGGCGGTGAGCGGCTGCGTGAGTCCCGCGATATAGACGTTCGTCTTCTGGTACCGGAATCCAACCTTGCTGTTGAGGGTCATATCCCCGAGTGGGAAGGACTGCTCCGCGGTGACAAACGGGGCGTAGTTCTTGCGGTCCACATGCTGCAGGCCACCGGGATTCTGCGGTACCACCGGGTACCCGCCTGCATAATTCGGATAGCCCGAGTTCGGCTTGTAGCCCGAATTGATGGGTTGAGTGATGAGGTAATTGAGAACGTCATACGGGTTGTACAGGTTCACTCCAGGCGGCAGGTTGCCGCCTTTGTAGCCGGGAATGAAGTTCGGCAGCGATATCGGCGTGAAAAATTTCTGCGGCAGGGCGACACCACTGCCCACGTTGTTCGAGCCCGGTCCGTAGCCCGACCAGAGCTGCCACTCGCCGTTGACCAATGTATTTCCGGTGCTCAGGTCCCAGACATCCTGCAGGAAGTGGGCTCCGAAATTCACCTTGGTGTCTGCGTTGTGCCAGGTCCCCTCGAGCTTGACCTGGTTGATCTTGTCAGTGTTGTACTGGACAGTGATCGGAACCACGTGCGAGCCGATGATGTACGGGTCCTGCCCGAGGAAGTTCGGCGAGTAGGCATTTGCCGTCCCGGCGACCGTGTTGGGGCCGTACGCAGTCCAGTAGGGTAGCGTCTTCGGGTCATTGCCGACCACGACACCGCCGGTATAGTTGTTCGTCTTCGGGTCTCCGTTACCGTAGCCGGTGTCGACGTCGAAGGCGGTCCATGTATGGTTCGGGTTCAGATGCGCCGTGGATTGGGCGATGTCCAGCTCGCCTGTCAGGCTATCGCTGATATCCCAGTGCACATTGAGCCCGGGGGTGTTGGTGGTGATGTAAGTCCGGTTGGCGTTGGCGTTGAAGTCCGTGGGCTGCTGAGTGGTGGTGAAGTCGGTGATCGTCCCGTTAGCGTCCTGCGTTACATTCATGCACGAGGATGGAAAGCATCCAAACCAGGTGCTGAACTGCCAGCTATCGGTAACCTCGCTATCGGACGAGTAATTGTCGTCCACCGTGATTAACAGCGTATCCGAGGGACGCCACTGCAGCGCAACCCGCCCATCCCTGCGCGTTGAGCTGGTCCGTTCCAGATACATGGCCTGGTCCTGGATGTACCAGCTCGGAAAGCTGTTGGGGGCCGTTGTGTAGTTGCCTTTGGCGTCCGTCTGGCAGGCAGGCCCTCCGGCCATCTGGCAGGGATCCAGGAACGCGCCTTTCCAACCCACGATGTCGAAATGGTGGCCGACGATCTCCTTCTTCGTATAGTCGCCGGCGACCAGGATGCCGAACGTATCGTCGAAGAAAGTGTCGCTGAACAGAGCCCCGCCGGCGGGCTTGACGCCGCCGTCCTTCTGAAAGTCGTTGGCGGAAACGAAAGCCCGCGCCTGCAGTCCGGGTTTGTCGAATGGCCGGGGTGACTTGATGTTGATTGTCGCGCCCACCGCGCCGGCGGAGAGGCTGTAGTCGGGCGTCTTGTGAATATCGAGCTCGCCGACGTACTCAGCGCCCAGGGCGGAGAAGTCGAAGTTCTGGCCGTTGCCCGAAGCGACCTGCCGGCCCTCGGTCAGGATCTCATTGAATTGCGTGCCGAATCCACGCACCGTGATTCCGGTCGTGGCGCCAGTAGATGTCGGGGGACCGCCGCCCGCCATATTACTGATCGAGCCCCGGTTCACCGTGACACCCGGGATGCGGCTCAGGGCTTCGCCGATCGAGGCGTCCGGGAACTGACCGATGTCCTCCGCGGAGACCGCGTCCACGACACCGACCGCCGCCTGTTTGATGTCTAATGAACGCTGTAGGGAGGCCCGGATACCGGTGACCACCACTTCCTGCAGTTCCTGCGGATTGTTGGAAGCGGAAGCAGGGCCTGTACCCGCATTGTCCGCCGGCTCGGCGGCCAGCAGCGAGCGGCCAATGGCCATGGACCCCAACGTGAAGCCTGACAGACCCGCCTTGGCAAGCGCGCCCACCCTGGAGGTGGCGCTTGCGGCTTTGGCTGCCTTTTGGAACGCATTCCGCCGTGTCTTTCGGCTCATTCGAATTTCCCCCTGCCCAGAAGATGTTGCAAACACGCACCAACGGGCCGCGCCACTTGCCTGGCATCGCCCGTTACATGAATTTCGCCTGGAACCCCCTCAACATCGTCTCTCCACGCCCAATTTGGGTGCGATGAGGTCCGATCTCGCGCATCACCAATGTCAGCGCTGTCATACTATAATACTCAGCTCTCTGGCCGGAGAGCAAGGCATCCTAGTCATTCTTTGGTAGCGCTATCTTGATGCGACCGAGTATAGGCGTACTTTCAGCCTGTTCGCAACTGGGGCGGCCTCAGGTACTGATGTACTGTCGCAACAGGGGGCCGAATCGGTAGGGCGTTCAGAGGGGATGCGAGTACCGCCGCACTACAGTGACAGCGGTGAACATTTTGGATTTATTGGGGGGGCCGCATGGCGGCCCCCGTTGTGGCGCAGCTTCGCGATATCACTCGCCGGCCGCACGCTGCAGGCGCGGCAACGCGCCCGCACGAAATGCGCGATTCACACCTGATACCAGCGCCAGCAGCGAAGCGGTGATGATGTTGGAATGACGCCCCACACCAAACATTACATTTCCCGGGCCCGTGGACACTTCAACATAGGCGACCGCGACCGCGTCACTGCCCGAGCCGCAGGCGTGCTCGTGGTATCCCACGACATCAATGGGCAGGTTGAGCGCACGAACAGCCGCATCAATGGGTCCGGTGCCGTTACCGTGAAGCGTCAGCGCCGTCCCGTCGTCCTGAATCTGCAATGTCATTCGCTCACGATCCTCTCCGTCCCCGGACGCGGATAGCTGATGCGAGCGATAGCTCATCGGACCGCTCAGCGACAGATACTCGGCCTCGAACAACGACCAGAGCTCCTGCGACGTCAGTTCCTTCCCTGAAGTATCGGCTGCTTCCTGCACAACACGGCTGAACTCTATCTGTAACCGGCGCGGCAACACGAGCTGATAGTCACGCTCGAGAAGGTACGCAACACCGCCTTTTCCGGACTGACTGTTGACGCGGATGACCGACTCGTAGGTGCGGCCCACGTCGGACGGATCGATGGGCAGATACGGCACGTCCCAAATACCCTCCTTATCGAGCGCAGCCAGCCCCTTTTTGATCGCGTCCTGATGCGACCCAGAAAATGCCGTGAACACCAGGTCTCCCACATACGGGTGACGCGGATGAATCGGAAGCTGGTTACAGTGCTCAGCGGTTCGTGCGACCGCATTGATATCCGAGAAATCCAGCTTGGGGTCGATACCCTGTGTGTACATGTTGAGCGCGAGGGTCACGATGTCTACGTTGCCCGTACGTTCACCATTGCCGAACAGCGTACCTTCGACCCGTTCAGCGCCAGCCATCATTGCCAGTTCCGCGGCGGCTACGCCCGTGCCACGATCGTTGTGCGGATGGAGGCTGATGATTACGCTGTCACGGCGGGCCACGTTCCTCGAGAACCACTCGATCTGGTCGGCGTAGATGTTGGGGGTCGCCATTTCAACTGTCGCCGGCAGGTTGAGAATGACCTTGCGTTGCGGAGTGGGTTGCCACACTTCGGTCACGGCGTCACAGATTTCGACCGCGAAGTCGAGCTCCGTGCCAGTGAAGCTCTCCGGGCTGTATTGGAACAGCCATTCGGTCTCGGGGCGCTGCGCCGCCAGGTCACGAATCACCTTGGCGGCGTTGATGGCAATGTCCTTGATGCCGGCCCGGTCGAGCCGAAATACAACGCGCCGCTGAGTCGTAGACGTTGAGTTGTACAAATGCACAATCGCCCGCCGCGCCCCGGCGAGACTCTCGAATGTTCGGGCAATCAGCTCGGCACGCGCCTGGGTGAGTACCTGGACCGTCACGTCCTCGGGAATGAGGTCCTGCTCAATCAACTGGCGGACAAAATTGAAATCCGTCTGTGAGGCGGCCGGAAAGCCGATTTCAATCTCCTTGAACCCGATCTGCACGAGATGCTGGAACATCCGCAGCTTGCGCGCCGGATCCATGGGCTCAATCAACGCCTGATTGCCGTCGCGAAGGTCGACGCTGCACCAGACCGGGGGAGCCGTGATTACCCGGCCGGGCCAGGTCCGGTCAGCAATCGGGATGGGGGTGAAAGGGCGGTACTTGTCGGAAGGTGTCCGTAACATGGTGCGGTTCTCGGGTCGGTGACGCGAACAACAAAGAGCTTCGAGCCTGAATGCGACCAAAAGGCCGGATGAGGGCCTCGTTGGGGGTTCAGTGCGTGTCCGGTCTTGTTGGCGCCGACCGTTAGCGCATGGGGTTTATTGCGCCTAGGGGCGCAGAAGGAGGAGCGCGAGCGTAAGCGACGGCCGGGGGCCGTGCTCGAGGGACGTGAATTTCGCGCTGAAGGACATGCGTTCGACCCTAACATTGGGGCGGGGGGCGGTGCAAGTGACGTGTGTGTGACGGGCTCGGAGTATCATCACGTCCAATTTGAAAATTGAGGGGTTTCCATGGTCCGACGTCGCTTCAGCACGCCAGCCGCCTGCCTCCTGCTCCTGGGCTCAACGTTGCCCGCACTCTCCATAGCTGCGGAGCAAAGCACCATCCACGATCTCGTGATCCACCACGGAGTGGTCTACGACGGCTCCGGTCAGCCGGGGCATCCGGGGGAGGTGGCAATCGACGGTGATCGCATCTCCTATGTAGGTCCCGAAAAGGGCCTGCACGGGCGCAAGGAAATTGATGCCAAGGGACAGGCCATTGCCCCCGGTTTCGTGAACATGCTGGCCCACCCCGAAGAATCGTTCTTCGCCGACGGGCGGGCTCTTAGCGACCTGACTCAGGGTGTAACGCTGGAAGTCATGGGCGAGTTCTCGATGGGACCGCTCAACGCCGAAATGAAGCGCCTGATGGCCGAGCGCGAAGGCGACATCAAATTCCCGGTTACGTGGTCAACGCTGGGCGAATACCTCAACACCATCGAGCACAAAGGGATCTCGCCGAACGTCGCGGCGTTCGTGGGTGCCCCAACGGTGCGGACTTATGTACTGGGCGAGAAAGATGTGGATCCGACGCCCCCGCAGTTGGAGCAAATGAAGGGGTTGGTTCGGCAGGCCATGGAAGAGGGCGCCCTCGGCGTAACGACCATGCTCATTTACGCACCAGCCAACTTCGCCAAGACACCGGAGCTGATCGCCCTCGCCCAGGAATCTGCGCGTTGCGGCGGCATCTACACGGCACACATGCGCAGCGAAGGTGACCGCATCGAATCCGCGGTGCAGGAAACCATTGATATCGCCAAGGCGAGTGGCGCTCCGGCCGAGATCTACCACCTCAAGCTCGCTGGCAAGGACAACTGGAACAAGCTCGACAAGGTAGTCAGCATGGTTGACGCCTCTCGCGCCGCCGGCGTCCGAATCTCCGCCAACATGTATACATACACCGCGGGCGCAACGGGTCTCGACGCTGCCATGCCCTTGTGGGTTCAGGACGGTGGGCTCGAAGCATGGATCGCGCGTCTACGCGACCCCGCAACACGTGCGAAAGTGATCGCAGAGATGAAGGTCGCACATCCCAAGAACTGGGAAAACCTCTACAGCGCGGCTGGGGCGCAGGGCGTCCTGATGTTGGCGTTCAAAAACCCGAAGCTGAAACCCCTCACCGGCAAGACGCTGGCAGAAGTTGCGAAGGAGCGTGGAGTGACGCCTGAGGATGCCGCCATTGATCTGGTGATCGAAGACGGCAGTCGCGTTGGGGTCGCGTATTTCCTCATGAAGGAGGACAACATTCGGCGACAGGTTGCGTTGCCTTGGGTCAGCTTTGGTTCGGATGAGCAAGGTGATGCCCCGGAAGGTGTATTCCTGCTGTCCGCCAACCATCCGCGCGCTTATGGCAACTTCGCGCGCGTCTTTGCTCAGTACGTCCGCAAAGATCATGTTCTCACCGTCGAAGAGGCCGTGCGCAAGCTCAGCGCACTTCCAGCCGACAATCTTTCGCTGAAGGATCGCGGACGGCTGAAGTCAGGATATTTCGCGGACGTCGTTGTGTTCGACCCGAACACAATTCAGGACCATGCCACGTACGAAAAGCCGCATCAGTTGAGCACTGGTGTCAGTTACGTTGTCGTCAACGGTAAACTGGCCCTCGATGATGGCAAGGCGACCGGGGCGCCTACGGGCCGCATCGTTCGGGGCAGGGCGTGGAAGGGTGGCGGTGGTGCGTGCCGCGCATCCGCGAAGGACTGGACCTGGAATGGTGGAGGCGGCGGCAAGTAGACGGCCGCTGGTCGTGGCAGGGAGCAGCCGATACTACCGACCCGAGCTGGATCTACTACGGTTCTTCGCCTTCCTGCTCGTATTTCTGAGCCACGTCGTCCCTGGCGACGTGGCTTTCTACGAGCAGAGTCACATTCCGCTGCCCATCGGACGGTTCGTTGTGGCCTTCGCCGCGGGCGGATCCTGGGGCGTCGACCTGTTTTTTGCGCTGAGCGCCTATCTCATAACCACCCTGTTACTGCGCGAGCGACACGAGCTAGGTCGGGTTGACGTGGGGTCGTTCTATGTGCGACGCGCCTTGCGCATCTGGCCCCTGTACTTCGTGTTTCTGCTTGGCGCATTGCCGCTCATCCGCGGGCTTTTTCCGGGCGATCAAATGTCAGGGAAATACCTGCTCGCGTTCGCGCTTTTTGTCGGGAATTGGGCATGCACGCTGTGGGGCTATCCACACAGTATTGCCGGCCAGCTCTGGTCGGTGTCCATTGAAGAGCAATTCTATCTGACCTGGCCGCTGATTCTGCGCCGCTTCGCAGATCATATGATGGCTGTTGCCTGCATCCTGTTGGTTGTTGCTTTCGCCGCGCGCGGTTGGCTGGTGTCGCACGGCGCTGTGCATCCGCAAATCTGGTGCAATACGCTGGCGCGGCTGGATCCGATAGCGGGTGGGGCGCTGTTGGCGGTGTATGTGCAACGTAGGGCGATTGTGATGGCTGGGAGTTGCCGTGTCTCCCCGCCCGGAGGCGCCGCTGCGTCGCCGGGCGAGGGCGGCCACAGAATGTTGGGCGCCGAGTGTCTTGCGATGCCTTCGGCTGCCGATCGCACGTTGCGTCGCTCCGGTCGCGTAGCCCTGTTGGTCTGCGGGCTTCTTGGATTCGCCGCGTTGGGTCAATTCGGCGATTTCGCGGGGCGCGGAGCGATGATCACCTTTCCTGCCGGAGCAGTGGCTTGCATGGCGCTGCTGATCGCCGTGCTCGGCGCTTCGCTTCCGACACGGGGCGTGTTGGTTGCCATCCTGATTTATCTGGGGCGCATCAGCTACGGCCTGTATGTGTTCCATTTGGTGTTCATTGACGCGTTTGGCGTGGCCGCCGCCCACGATCCGCTCGGCCGACTGGCCCGCATCGGTGCGGCACTCGCTGCGACCATCGCGGCGGCGGGGTGCTCGTACCGATTTCTCGAGATGCCGTTTCTGCGGCTGAAGGGCAGATTCACCCACATCGCGACGGCACCCCCGCCCTCGCAATGACTGCCTCGCCAGGCGCGATTGTCATCGAGTTCCCAACGTTGGAAGGCTGCGTTGATTTCGACGTAAGGTTCGGACGTCGTTTTGCACGTCGATTCGACCATTGGCTAAACACGTCCGCAGGGCGCCAAGACACCGTTGATTTCTGCATAAACACACAATCAAACTCTGTATCATTCGAGTGCCGACAGCCATAAGATCATTCGTAATCATCTTTGCGAATGAAGAGCATGGCAATTCGAGCACAAGCGGTTGATATTCTCGTGCGGAAGGCTCACTTTGAACCGGAAGTGGCCCTCGGAATTGCCGAAGCAATAGAAATGTCACATTCCATGGCTCAACTCGTTACAGTTTCCGATCTCGATGCACGTCTTCAGGACCTGAAACACGAGATCAAGGATGACATACACATGCTCAGGGGCGAGATTCACGCCCTGAGAGCGGAATTCAAGGGCGAAATTCAAGCCGTCCGAGCGGAGTTCAAGGGCGAGACTCAAACGGCGCGAGCGGAGCTCAAGACCGAATTCACGGGTGAGTTCGGCAAGATGCAGGCTTTGCTGGCCAATGAGTTGGGGAAAATGCACCTCGAAATCCAAAAGATGCACACGGAGCTGCAAAAGGTGCATACGGAAATGCAAAAGGTCAGGGCTGATTTGGTTCGGTGGGTCTTTCTGACCATGCTCGGCAGCGTCGCTCTCAGCACGAGCGCCAGCACGGTTCTGAAAATGCTCGCGAACTAACGTTGGCGAGTGCGCGACTTGCGCACTCGTCGCTACGACGCGGATTGGGGCACGGGCGCCCCAGGCATCGATTGGGCGGCAGAGGTGAGCTCCGCCAGTACGGCACGCAACTCGGTCAGTTTTGGCGGTTTGCTTAGAACGCGGTCGACGTGTGGGGGCAGGTCGTTTTCCGCCTGCAGTCGATAAGCCCAGCCCGTGAGCAGTACCACTGGCACGGTAGGGGCGCGGAGTTTGATCGTGGTTGCCACCGTTCGACCATCCACGTGAGGCATACCCAGATCGGTTATCACCAGGTCAAACGATTCCCCGCCTTGTTGCGCGGCACGGAATGCATCGATCCCCGCCTGCCCCCCTTCCGCAACATCAATCCGATGGCCGTCACCTTCGAGCGAGTCGCGCAGAGATTGCAGAATCAGGGGGTCATCATCCACAAGCAGAATACGCAATTGACCCACAGGCCGTGCATGCGGACCACCCACATCGGAGACGCGAGTCGCCGCGACGGGAAAGATGAGCCGCATGGTCGTACCAACACCCACCTCACTGTGGATTTCGAGGTCTGCACCATGACGCTGGGTCATGCCGTACACCATGGCGAGGCCAAGCCCGGTGCCACGTTCACCCTTGGTAGTAAAGAAAGGCTCGAGGCAACTGTTGCGCACGTCCTCTGTCATCCCGATGCCGGTATCGCACACTTCAACCAACGCTCGTGCAACCGACGCCGATGCGGCAGGGAGTGATTTTGAACGAATGATCAGAGTGCCCCCCTCGGGCATCGCATCCACAGCGTTCAAGACCAGATTGGTGAGCGCGTCCCGAATTTCACTTTCCGCCCCGAGAATGCCCGGCAGCGGTTGCGCCAGTTCACGTTGCAAACGAATCAGAATCCCGCGCTCCTGCGGCATGGCGCTCCAGCTTGCGCGTGTCAGATCCAGAACCTGTTGCAGGACCCTGTTCAGATCGACGGGAAGAAGGGCGGCCTGGGCTTCGCGGGGGCGATAAAACTCGCGCATGCGAGCGATAGTGTTCGCTACGTCCTCGATGGCGCGCAGGGTGATCCTGAGATAGTTCCGCGCTTCCGCTCCCAAGGAGCGATCACGGTCGAGAAGCGATTGTAGGTAGAGAGCCGCTGGTGTCAGCGCATTGTTCACATCGTGCGCGATCCCACTGGCCATTTGACCCAGGGCGCGCAGGCGCTCCTGTTTCATGACCGTTTGCTGCGTCTGGCGCAGATCCTCATACGCGCGTTGCAGGGCCTCGTACAGTTGGCTCTGGTGGGCGGCGAGTGCGACATGGCCGCTCAGTTGCCGCAGGAACTCGCAATCTTCGCTCGAAAAGCCGCTCACCGCGCGCCGCGCCGCGATCATCACGCCGAACACTTTGCTGTCCACCATCAACGGAGCAAACACCACCGAGCGCAATTCGAGGCGACCGAGCCGCTCCATGAAGGTCGAAGGCGAGTCGCCGATGTCGGATTCGTAAACCAATTGCCCTTGTACACAGCAGCGACTCAAACAACTGTCATCGACCAGGACAGGTACCTGCTCCGCCACTTTCAGGTCGGGCGGGAGCGCCTGGCCTTTTACACCGAGGCTGGCGACTGTCAAGGTTTGCCGGGCCGGATCATAGAGACAGGCGCAACCGAAATCGATTGGCAGATGCTCCTCGAGATTGCGCAGCACCACCTGAAAGAGGCGGCGCAGATCCTGGCGCTCGCCAATGGCTCGCGTGGTCTCATCGAGGAGACTCAGACGCGCGAGCTGTGAACGCAAGCGCTCTTCGTCGCGTTTGCGTTCGGTGATGTCGGTGGAGATCCCGAATATGGCATTCACCTGGCCGGCATCATCGCGCAACGGCGCCTTGACGGAGATGTAGGTATGCAGCCCATCCGCCTGCGGTACCGTCTCCTCCGCAATCACAGCGTGATCCCCCTTGGCCACGCGCGCATCCAGTTCGCGGAACGTCTCCGCAGTACCCGGTGCAAACAGATCGTGGTCGGTCAGACCGAGAATCTCAGCCCGCGAACGGCCGAAAATCTGCTCAAACTGGCGGTTCACGAGTTGGAACCGGCCCTCCAGGTCCTTGACATACACAACCGTTTGCGAGTTGTCGATAATGGCCTGCAGCAGCTTTTGACTCTCGCGCCGCGCGGCCACTTGTGCATGCAGGTTTTCGTTCACTGACTGCAGTTGCGCGGTCCGATCGAGTACGCGCTGCTCCAACGCCTCGTTGGCGAGACGCAGCGCCTCGGCTGAGCGCGCGATTGTCGAATGCAATTGGGCATCGATGACGGAGAGCAGAAGGGTGGAACCGAGAATGAGAAACGTGAACATTGCGATGGTGATGGCAAGCCAGTTCGCATCCAGGCGGGGGCCGCTGGAGATGCAGACCGCATTCGGCGCGAAGTGAGCTGCCCACATTCCCGTGTAGTGCATGCCAACGATCGCCGCGCCCATGACGGCGGCGGCAGCGATCTTGTACCAGCGGCGGCGAGCGCCGCTGTGGGGTAGGCTGAAGGCAATCCACAATGCGGCGATCGCAGCCGCAATACCGACGAGCACCGACGCCGCGAACAGCAGGGGGTCGTAATCGATGCCCGGAAACATCTGCATTGCCGCCATGCCGGTGTAGTGCATAGCGGAAATGCCGATGCCAATGAACACACCCGGCACCGCAATGCCGCTCGCTGTTGTATCGTTGCGGTGGAAGCGGTGCAACGCAAACCCGGATACAACGACAGCAATCAGCCACGATGTCACGGTCAGTGACAGATCGTAGGCAACCTGCACGGGTAGATGGAATGCGAGCATGCCGATGAAATGCATCGACCAGATGCCCGTGCCCATCGAGAATGCGCCGCCCACAATCCAGGGCGAAAAGGAGGGCTTGTGTTCCAGGTTTGCACCGTAGGTCGGGTGCAGCCGCTGCGCGAGGCTCAGTGTGACGTGCGAAGCCAGCACGGCAACAATGTAGGAAAGAACAACTAGTGGGAGCGAATAGCTGCTTTGCATTACGATTTCAATACCAAACGGGCCAGCCGATTCAACGCGACGCTCGCAACACGCTGTGCAGGGCGTCGAGACTGACTGGTTTGGTCAAGTGGCCATCCATTCCAGCAGCGCGCGTTCGGTCCCGGTCTGCTTCCTGTCCCCATCCGGTTAGCGCAACTATCCGCACATGCTCACCGTTGGGCAGACTGCGAATGCGTCGCGCGGCCTCCAGGCCATCCAACCGCGGCATGGCCAGATCCATGAAGATAACATGAGGTCCAAAGGTGCGGGCACACTCAATGGCCTCCTCACCGTCCGCGGCGGTGCACACCTCGTGATCTTCCATTTTCAACAGCAAGGCCAAAGATGTCGCGGCATCCGTGTTGTCATCGACTACGAGGACGCGTTGGCCTCGATTCTGCGTCGTCGGCGAGGACACGACATCCGGCAGGTCGGAACCCTCGGCAATCGGCAACCGAACGGTGATTCGCGCTCCCAAACCGGGTCCTTCGCTGAATGCACTCACCGTCCCGTTGTGCAATTGCACGAGCGTGCGGACCAGAGAAAGTCCGATGCCGAGACCTTCGGCGCCGCGCACCTCGTGTGAACGCACCTGCGCAAACATGTCGAACACCTGTTCGAGTGCCTGCGGAGGAATACCAATCCCGTTGTCCTCGACGGTGACAACCGCCTCACCGTTGTCACAATCGAGCGCAAGTGTGATGCGGCCGCCGGCGTCGGTGTACTTGGCTGCGTTCAACAGCAGGTTCGAGAACACCTGAGCGAGGCGCTCAGGATCGCCATTGACCCAGAGGCGAGGGGCACGGACGCAAACCGTCAACTCGTGGCGGCTCGATTCAATGGCCGCCCGGGTCGACTCCACTGCACTGCCCAGTATGTCCGCAAGAAGCACCTTGCGCTGGCGCAATTCGAGCCGGCCGCGCGTAATGCGACTCACATCCAACAGATCATCCACCAGGCGCACCAGGTGCGTCATCTGGCGGTCCATCATGTTGACCGTGTCGGCGATAGCAACCTGCGCAGCCGAGTGCCGCTTCAGGATGTGCAAACCATTGCGCAGCGGAGCCAATGGATTGCGCAACTCGTGCGCCAGAACCGCCAGGAACTCATTCTTTCTTCGGTCCGCGTCCCGCAACTGCTCTTCGGCCAGCTTGCGGTCCGTGACGTCGCGGAAATAGACGGCCAAGCCCTGCTGCGTGGGATAAGCGCGTACCTCCACCCAACGATTGCTGATGCGAGAGATGGTTTCGAACGAGACAGAGCGCTGCTCCTTCAGGGCGAGCTCATACTCCTGATGAAACAGAGAACCGCGCGTCTGCGGAAAAACCTCCCAGAGAACTCGCCCGAGCAATGCCTCCCGGGTGGCATTGAAGTGATCGAGCGCGCGCTGGTTGAGGTAGGTGAAACGAAACTCGCGGTCCAGGGCAAAGAAGGCATCGGTGATGCTCTCGAGCAGGGCCGCTCGCTCCATCAGGGTCTGCTCGATGGCCTCGCGGCGCGCGGCCTCCTCGCGGCGCCGGGCGGACTGCAACATCGAACCGATATAGGCTCGCAGCTCCAGCTCCGTGTACGGTTTGGCCAGGTAGCCGTCAGCGCCTTCCTTGAAACCCTCGATGCGCTGCTCGTGAATGGCCAGGCCGGAAATGAGCAACACCGGGATCATCCGGGTGCGTTCGCTGCTGCGCAGGGCCTTGAGCAGCGCGATGCCATCGAACGTAGGCATCACAATATCGGTAACGACGAGCGCAGGAGGCGAGCGCATCACCGATTCGAGCGCCTCCTGGCCGTTACCCGCCGTATCCACGGCATATTCATCGGAGAGCACCCGTGCCAGGTGCCCGCGCAGCACGGCTTCGTCTTCGACCAACAGGATGCGGGGTTTGCCGGTGCCCGGGGGTGGAAGCTCTCCGTTGTGCATCGACCTTGCAGGCTCCTTTTAGATGCGGCAACCGCGCGTCAATCATAAGCTCGGCTGTACGCCAAGTCCTTGTGGTACCGGCGCAGCGGATGCTACCCGCTACACTGACGGCGCTTCAATGGGCATAAGCCTTGCTGAGGGCATGAGTCTCGGATGGAGGCTCGGCCTCATGCACGCAAAGCAACAACAGTACGCCGCGGGCAGTACGCAACGCGGCAGCGATTGGATAGCGATTGGTATACAGATCGGGGCGGCGACGATTTTCTCGGGCGTCATTGCCTACGTGGCAACCAATCCGCAACAGCTCGCTCAGGCTGTAACGGATAGTCACATTTACACGCCCGCACCCGCACGCGCACCCGCATCGCCGCTGCCGCCCCCACCACCTCCCGCGGTACAGGGCGAGCCGGTCAAGGTGGCAAACCCATTCGATGCCAGCGAGGTTTTCCAGTTTCCGGCCGGCACCACTGCGACGGATGCCCATCTGGCTGTTGCCGGCATTTTGTTGCAGCGTGCGCGGGACCGGCAGGATGAGTGGTCACGCAGCCAGCACCGAAGTAAGAAGCCAGCCAGTCAGCCAGCGTCTGATGAGACAGTCTTAGCCCAGGCGAGCACCGGCTGAAAGGGCGTCTGCCAGATTTTACCGTCGTGAGAAAAGTAGAGCGTGCGCTGGTCGGCGCTCAGTCGCGCCTCAGTGTTGCTGCTGGCGCCATTGACCGCATCAGGCAAGCGCATCGGCTTGGACCAACCCCCGCCGCGGCGGAAGGCGACGAATAGATTGAGCCGGCCTGGTGTCTCCCGGGAGGAACAGAAAACCAGGTAGGACTGATCCGGCGCAACCGCCGAGTCAACGTCCGTGACCTTCTCGTCGGTGAAGGGCATCGGCGCGACCTGCGCATAGGTCCCACCGACGAGGCTGGCGCGGAAGAGATGGAACTTGCCGGTTACCGGGTCCGGCTTCATGAAGTACAGCGTGCCATCGGCCGCGATCGCGGGAGCGAAGACGGAGGTGCCGTCGTTGACAATATCCGGCAAACGCACCGGAGCGCCCCAGCCGCTGCCTTTTCGCTCTACCTTCCACAAGGCGCCGCCGGAGGAGGGATAGTCCTTTCCGCCCCAATGACCGTCGAGAGGGTCACCGTGACCGCTCGCCGGGCGTGACGATGCAAAGATGATTACGCGTCCATTGGGCGCGACCGCAGGCTCCAGATCGCGCCAGCTACCGGAGAAGGGAGCGGTCCTGGACGCCGTCCACTTGCCATGGCTCTGAGTCGAGAGGCGCAGCTCATATCCCTGGCTATTCGCTGGCGTGGAGTTCTTCTCGGCGTGCGTGAAGATGACCATTCGCCCTCCCGGGAAGAAAGAGGGGGAGGTGGCCACCGCGCTGCCCGACGGGACCTCAGGTAGGAATTCGGTCGGTGTAGCGAGCGTCGTGGACGCGCTGAGAGTCAACCAGAATGCCAGGCCGATCATTCAACTCTCCCGATTGCAGAGCCTCGGGCTGACTGTAGCAATTGCTCTGCGACCACTCACGACCAACTCGATCGGCCACTTCTCGGCTACCGCGGGGTCGCTGGCTGACGATGGAAAACCTTGCGCAGCTCCTGTTTCGCTTGATTCAACACGTGGCGTCGCTCCGCGGACAAGTTCTTGCCGCCGCGGTTGATCTCGAAGTTGAGCATGGACATGGCGGACCGGAAGGGCGGCGATTTGCGCCGCGAGCTGTGTTCCACGGAGCGTTTGAGCGACAGCGCGATTTGTCGGGCAGTGCGCTTCTTGAAAACGCCCTCCTCGAGGTCCATTGCGTCACTGCGCTTCATGACCGCAGCAGACCACTTGCGCCCAGAGGGCCGCTTCTTCGCCATTTTCTTTTTGGGTTTACTTGCCATATGAGCTCCCGCTGTCCCGACAAGTGTCCAAGCACGTGGCGTTCCTCTGGAGGTGAGTCTTCCGAAGGTTTCGGGAGTGTAGGACTCGTCCCACGCGTAGCTTCGGGCTTTGCGGGGTGGGGTGCTGCTAACCACAGGCGTATACTCCGCCATGAATATTCTGATCAGGCTCGACCCCTAACGTGCTGGCGACCCGCGGGTGACCCTTCTCCAAGCCGAGGCATTTGCGCTCGTCGCGCTCATGCTGGGCCTCTTTGCGTGGGGCCGCATCCGCTACGATCTCGTCGCGGCATTGCTGCTGTCCGTCGCGACCGTCCTGGGAGTTGTTCCGGCAGACAAGGCCTTCTCCGGGTTCGCGAATCCCGTGATCATTATCATTGCGGCAGTCCTCATCGTCGGCCGCGCCATCGCGGTATCCGGTGTCGTCGAAGCCATGATGCGGCCGGTGCTGAGCCGATTGCGGTGGGTGTCGGTGCAAATCGGTCTGCTCACGGGCTGCGTCACCTTGCTGTCAGCCTTCATGAAGAATGTCGGGACGCTGGGAATCTTCATGCCCATCGCCATTCAAACGGCCGAGCACAACAAGCGATCCGCGTCCGAATACCTGATGCCCTTGTCTTTCGGTTCATTGCTCGGCGGCACTATCACACTGGTGGGCACCTCGCCCAATCTCCTCATTTCAACGGTCCGCGAGCAGCTCGTGGGACGACCCTTTCAACTGTTTGACTTCGCGCCGGTGGGATTACCACTCTCCATGGTGGCACTCGCCTTCCTGAGCATCGGCTGGAAGTTGCTGCCGAAGCGGCCCAACCCCGAGACGCCGGCCGAAAAACGCTTCCAGATTGAGCAATACCTGACCGAAGCGGTCGTTCCTGAAGGATCGGCCGCGGTCAATGAAACGGTCAGTCAGGTCGAAGCGCTCGGCGACGGGGATGTGTCCATTGTCGCGATTGTCCGTGAAGGCGGGCGACGTTACCGTCCTCGAGGCCATTGGACCCTGTACGCGAACGATATTCTCGTGTTACGGGCGGACCCTGTCGCTCTCGAAAGCTTCATCGACCGTGCGGGCTTACAGTTGCAGGACAAGGCAAAGGTCGGAGAGTTGGAATCGAGTGAGGGTTTGCTCGGCACTGTTGAGGCCGTTGTGGGCGCGGATTCGATGCTCGTTGGACGGACGCCGGCGCAGCTCAATTTGCGCAACCGCTTCGACGTGCAGGTCCTGGCGATTGGACGCGGCGGCACGGAGATCAAAACGCGCCTGTCGCAAACCCATTTCAGCGTGGCCGATGTGATCCTGCTCCAGGGTCCACAACGTGTACTCCCGGAGCTGCTGAGCCGCTTGGGATGCTTGCCACTGGCGGAGCGCGACCTGGCGATCGGACGCCGGCGCCCGAAGCCTTTCGCGCTTCTCATCCTCCTGGTTGCGATGGGGTTGGTCGCCTTGCATAGGTTGCCGGTTGCGACAGCATTTTTCATCGCCGCGGTCTTGATAGCCGTGTTCCGCTTGCTGCCGGCACGCGAGATTTATGCTGCAGTCGATTGGCGAATCATCATCATGCTTGGGTGCTTGATACCGGTCGGAGAAGCACTCAAAGACACCGGCGCCACCGCATTGGTCGGCAACTTCCTGACCGTGGCGACCGAACATGTCTCCCCGACAACTGCGATCGCAATGATATTGACGGCCTCGATGTTGATGACGCCTTTTCTACACCACGCGGCCGCCGTTCTGGTCATGGGACCCATTGCAGCATCCGTTGCGCAGAATCTCGGCTATGCGCCGGATCCGTTCTTGATGGCGGTGGCATTGGGTGCATCGTGCGACTTCCTGACGCCCATTGGGCATCAGAACAACCTGCTGATCATGGGCCCTGGCGGCTACCGATTCGGTGACTACTGGCGCCTGGGGTTACCTCTGTCCATTCTCGTGGTGTACCTGGGGACTCGGCTCATTGAATATACCTGGCCGGTGCATTAGAAATCGTTAATGTCGTGTCTGAGATAGACACCACAACTTATTGATTTTAAACAAAACTTAGGCGACTTCTTGGGGCCTGCGAAATAATTGTGGCCGTGCAGGTGTCCACTGACCCCTTCGAAACGCTCTTTTCGGCGGGGCGTGGTCCGTTCGAGGTCGAGTTTGAAGGCTGAGAGCAAAGAGGCATTGATTGCGCGGCTGGCGGTGAGCTGTGGCGAGCAGTTGCGCCGCTTCCTGGTCAAGCGCGTCCGTAACGTTGCGGACGTATCGGACATCATCCAGGAGATATTCCTGCGCCTGCTGCGTATTCCCGATCACGAATCCATCCGCTGCCCCGAGGCATATCTCTTCACCGTAGCGCGGCACGTGGTCCAGCAGCACACATTGCGACAGGCCGCGGAGCCGGTGTCGAGGCAACTTCAGGAAATGCTCACGGAAGTCTATGCCGTCTCGCATGTCGACCCCGAGATGGAAGTGAGCGCGCAGGAATGCCTCGCTCATATGGAGCGAGCGCTCGAGCAGCTATCACCCAAGGCAAGGGCGACCTTCCTGCTGCATCAGCGCGACGGCTTGACGCTGCACGAGATTGGCACGCGGCTCGGTATTTCGCGATCGATGGCCAAAAAATATCTCGTGCAGGCACTCGTTCATTTCCGCAAGCGGCTCGAGGACACGGAGTAGCCCAATCATGAGAGGCCGCAAGCTGTCCGATTCGAATACGCGGGTTTATACGCAAGCGAGCGAGTGGTTCGTTGAGTTCCGCGCCGGCGACATCGATGCAGCGGCGCGCCGGGATTTCAACGAGTGGCTGCGCAAGGCCCCCGAAAATGTGCGCGCCTATCTCGAGATCGCGGCGATCTGGAACGAAAGCGTCTCTCTCGATCCCCAGCGGCGATTCAGCGTGGACGAGTTGATTGCCTGTGCTCAGGCGGACCCCGCAAATGTGGTGCCCTTGGAGTTTGGAACGTCCTTTCCTGCCGAGACCGCGCGAGTTGCAGCGGTCGAAGTGCCGCAACGAAGATCAGCGGGCGCTCATCCAAGCAGTTCCTTTCGATCCGTGCGGGCCCGCCCGCGTCTTTTCGCGGCTTGTGCTTTGGTGTTCATGGCGGCGATTGCGCTGATTGGATACCGCCTGTATGGGGGTGAGACCTACGCCACGGGTGTCGGCGAACAGCGTGTGATTGCACTCGCCGACGGATCTACCGTCGAGCTCAACACCAGATCGCAGATCCGGTTGCGCTTTACGCCTGAGCGCAGAGCGGTAGATTTGGTAGAGGGACAGGCGCTCTTCCATGTTGCAAAAGACGCGGCGAGGCCCTTCATTGTCTATAGCGATCGGGTGCGAGTCCGGGCGGTTGGGACTCAATTCGACGTATACAGGAGAAAGGGGCGCACCACAGTGACCGTGGTTGAAGGGCGTGTGGCGGTCATGGAGGCTCGTGCGCCTGCAGCGAGCACGCGCGATCCCGGGGACGGGCTCCCGCCCCCGGTGCTTCTGTCAGATGGAGAGCAGGTGACCGTCACACCTGACATGAAGGCACTGCCCATTCGCGCGAATGCGGTCACGGCGACCGCCTGGACGCAGCGGCGAATCGTGTTCGAGTCGGCCTCGCTCGCCGAGGCGGCTGAGGAGTTCAACCGCTACAACGCGCGCCAGATTGTCATTCACGGCGTGAATCGGGACTTCCACATAAACGGGATGTTCTCATCCAGCGATCCGGCATCACTCGTGCGCTTCCTGCAGGCGCGCACCCATTTCAAAATCGTCGAGACGAGCCGGCAGATAGACATCAGCAGCAACTAGCTGCGCCGTCCGCGCACTCGATGTTGGAAAAAATATCTTCTAACAAGGTGTCCACTGCCGGCACTCTCACGCTCTTTAGGGCAGTGAGACTGCTGTTACTCAATTCGACCTTTAGCCTGGGGCTCATCACGGATGCCGGCGGGCTGGCTCGCGCGACGATTGCGGCGGGAACACTGTGGTTCTACGCAAGTGCACCCGCTGTTGCGTCCAACTCGAAGGCCTCCAGCCGGAAAGCAACCGCCATTCCACCGCAAGAATTGTGGAGCGCGTTGCAGACGCTCGGGAAAGATCGAGAGCTCCAGGTTGTCTACATCTGGGAGGAGGTTAGATCGCTGCGCACCACGGGTGCCTCTGGCGATCTGACTTGCGACGAGGCGCTGCAGCAGCTCTTGAGAGGTACCGGGCTCACCTACGCGTACTTGGATGAAAAGACGATCACCGTCTTTCCGGTCCATCCTACCTCATCCGGTGAGGGCGGCAAGGGGACTTCAGCCTCGGGCGGCGGCGATGCGGGCGCGAGCCGATCGCCTCCGGCAACGGTAGGGAAATCGCAGTCATCCGGTCGAGACGATGTTGACCTGAAAGCGCGCCGGCGCACCCAAGAAACCCTCGAAACGACTGAGGCGCTGGCGCAGATCGTCGTCACAGCACAGAAGCGTACCGAGAACGTGCAGGAGGTTCCTGCTTCCATCAGCGTTTTGGTCGGTAGGCAGTTGGAGAGTCAGCACGTCGCTCAGCTAACGGAGTATGCGAGCTACGTGCCTGGACTGCAGGTTGATAGTCATGGGACGCCAGGACAAGCCCAGATCACCTTACGTGGAATCGCCGCCGATCCGTACGCAAGTGCGACCGTAGGTACCTATATCGATGACATCCCTGTCGGCTCGAGCTCCCTGTTTGCACAGGGTTCGAGTTTCCAACTCGATTTACTCCCTTATGACCTCGACCGGATCGAGATACTGCGCGGACCGCAGGGCACGCTTTACGGTGCCAGCACAATGGGCGGCCTGCTGAAGTATGTCACTCGGGCGCCGCGGCTCGACTCACTGGAAATACGTGCCGGCGCGGAAACCTCGACGATCAAAGGCGCCGCCGGAATCGGATGGACCGGGCGCGGCAGCCTCAATCTGCCTCTCATTGACGACGAGCTGGCAATCAGAGTCAGCACTTTCGATGCCTATGCGCCGGGATATATCAACAACTTTCTGACGGCTCGCAAGGACGAGAATGCGGTCCGCGAGGCAGGCGGCCGGGTCCAACTTCTTTGGCACCCGACCGAACGGCTATCGCTGAAGCTGCAGACGCTGATTCAAAATATCGATGCGCAAGCGGCCGCGACGGTGGCTGTGAATTTTGCGCCCCGTCTACCGACCGGCATAACGATCACGGGGCCGACGTTCGCAGATCTGGTTGGCGGACATCGCGCCTCTACGGCATTTGCGCAGCGGCTGCAGGTCCACGCGGCCACACTCAACTACGACCTTGGATGGGCGGGGCTGACTTCAGCCACGAGTTACAGTCGGGCCAGCTCACGGATCAGTAATGATCTGAGCGCGAGCTTTGGCAGCAAGCTTCCCGGTTTGTGCCGGCAGACTCCCGGATGCACCGCGGCCAACGGTCCGCTCGATCCGGGCGTGGTGTCGCTATATACCCCGCTGGAAATCAAGAAGGTCACGCAAGAGCTGCGCGTGGCTTCTCCGGCCGGTCGACAGGTCGATTGGCTCGTGGGGTTGTTTTATACCGACGAGCGGGCTGCCCAGGATACGACTCTGGGAGCCCAGAGCGTGCTCGGTCAGCCGATCCTCGTTCTCGATCCCCTCGCTCTTCTGGTCGAACCCTCGAAATATCGCGAGTACGCGCTCTTCGGCGATACCACCTATCGGTTCACGGATACATTCGACTTCACAGCCGGTCTGCGTTGGGCGCGCAACGAGCAAACTAGCGCTCACGCCGCCTCAGGAAGCCTGGGCATAGGGACTGTGAGTGGCCGCTCCGACGAAAGCGTGGCGACGTACATGGCAAGTCCGCGTCTTCATCTGACGCCGACGACGATGCTCTACGGCAGGATCGCCAGCGGTTACCGACCCGGTGGTCCCAACCAACCCTTTGCGGGTATCCCGGCACGCGTCGAAGCCGACCAACTCGTCAATTATGAGTTTGGAGTGAAGTCGGAGCTGACGAACCACAAAGCCCTGATCGACGCGACGCTGTTCTACATCGACTGGCGGAATGTCCAGGTCGGCGGTGTCACCCAGAGCGGATTCAACTTCAACATCAATGGCGGATCGGCCCAAAGCCGGGGTGTGGAGCTGGCTGCGGAGGTTTCACCGCTTGCAGGCCTGCGAATCGGCTTCGGCGTAGCCTACACCGACGCACGGCTGACACAGGATATCCCGCCACTCGGTGGTTTGTCAGGCGACCGCCTGGCGCTGACTCCGAAATGGAACACCGCGCTCACAGCCGGCTACGAACACGCGTTGAATGAGCGTTGGAATGCGCAGTTGAGCGCGGACTATCGCCATGTCGGGGAGCGGTTTTCGCAAGTTGAAAGTAGCCCGACAGCGGCGCCACTTGCAGCGTATGGGGTTGCCGATCTGCGAGCGAGTATCTCGAACGAGCGGCTAACGTTCGCGCTATTTGCAAAGAATGTGTGTGACGAGCGCGCATATCTGACGAGCTTCACCGCCCGCGCCAGCAATCCCCTGGCGGCCAACATTCTGCAGCCGCGGACCTTGGGCGTGAGCCTCGACGTCAATTTCTGAACTAACGGGACGCTATGAATAAGTCATTCCTTGTTGC
Source organism: Pseudomonadota bacterium (assembly GCA_018241505.1). Lineage (GTDB taxonomy): Bacteria > Pseudomonadota > Gammaproteobacteria > Steroidobacterales > Steroidobacteraceae > 13-2-20CM-66-19. The sequence goes on from JAFEDS010000005.1 coordinate 486,462, forward strand.
CTTGGCATTGGCAGGGAGCCTGATGGCTGGCGATGGCCGCGGCGCGCAGCGCTACGATGTGGTCTTGCGCGGCGGTCTGGTGATGGATCCGGAGTCAGGCCTGCAAGCGCCGCGCAATCTTGGGCTTCGAGCCGGAAAGGTCGCCGCGATCTCGGAGGCACCCCTCACGGGCGATCGAGTAATTGACGTTCGGGGTCGAGTGGTCGCGCCGGGATTCGTCGATGTTCACTCACATGCTCAAAGCCTGTTAGGTGGGCGGGTGCAGGCGTTCGACGGGGTAACAACGGCTATTGAGAGCGAAATCGGCCAGTTTCCTGTCGCGGCAGCATACACCGACGCGCTAACCCCGGGGCGTGCGATTCACTATGGATACACCGTTGCTTGGGATCTCATTCGAGATTCGGTTCTCGGGGGTGCGTCGCCGGATGGAACGCTGCGGGGTAGGGCAGCTTCCCGAGCGAAGGCTGCGCAAACCATAGGGAGAGCGGCGACTCCAGAAGAGCGTCAGAAGATTCTGCAACTGTTGGAACGAAGCATCGACGAAGGTGCCGTCGGCATAGGTCTCGCGTTGGGGTACATCCCTGGCGCGACACCTGAAGAGGTCCAGGAGGTCTCGCAGTTGGCGGCTCGCAAAGGCGTTACCGTCTTCGTGCACATGCGTAGCGGAGTATCCGACTTCGCGGCCACCGAGGAAGTCATCGCCAATGCCGCAACGACCGGCGCACATTGGCACATCATGCATGTCTATTGGGATAGCGATGAGCAGTTGGACATGCTTGCGCGTGCCATGCGGGCGGGGTTGCCCATCACGCCTGACACAAAGGGTTGGCTGAGTAGCTCTACTTTCCTCGGAGCGCCATTCCTTTCCGCCGCGGCGCTCCGCGCCTCCGGAGACTCACCCAACGACATTCTCTACTACGGGCGCCGCATCGCCTCCGATGAAGAGTTGGAGCAATTGCGGGCACGAGACCCTGGTGCGCTCATTGTTGCATTGGAAAAGTACGACGACACGGTCGATCTACACAAGAGGGAGGAAACCGCGCGGCGCCTGAAAACGCCGGGCTGGGTGCTCGCCACGGATGCGATGCCCTGGACAACGCCGCAGAGCCAACCAGTGCCCGCTACAACCTGGCCGCTGCCTCGCAATGCCTGGGCACATCCGCGCTCCGCAGCCACATATTCACGGGTCATCCAGGAGTACGTCCGTAACTGGAAGCTCGTCAGTCTGATGGACGTATTGCGCGCGAGCTCGCTCAACCCCGCGCGCGAGCTCGAGCAGTCGGTTCCGCAGCTCCATGACAAGGGGCGTATCAGAGTCGGAGCGGACGCGGACATCATCGTTTTCGATCCCGAGAAGGTCGCGGCGATGGCGACGGTGGAACAGCCGGCCGCGCTGTCGGCGGGGATGGAGTATGTGCTGGTCGCAGGCACGCTCCTGATAGACAAGGGTCGCCTCAATACGGCCGTGTTTCCGGGCAAGGCCATTCGGCGTCAATGAAATAGAAGAAGGGGAGGTTGAAGTGCTAACCGTTGGAAGTGCGGCAAAATCGATCACCTGGCTGAGCGCAGTTGCGGTCCCACTCGTGTTACAGACTTTCACGGCGGCCGCGGCCGAATCGACCGTGGACACACTGGAGGAGATCGTCGTAACCGCTCAGAAGCGGAGCGAGAACGTTCAGGATGTCCCCAGCTCGATCAGCGTTCTGGGAGGCGAGCAACTTCAGACACTCCATGCGGTGCAACTGACCGACTACGCTGCGTATGTCCCCGGTTTCCAGGTGGATACTCGCGGCTCTCCCGGTCAGGCGCAGTTGACTTTGCGTGGCGTCGCGGCGTCCATTTCCTCGGGACCGACAGTTGGCGTCTATCTGGATGACTCGCCGGTCGGCTCCAGCTCGATATTCGCACAGGGCTCGAGTTTTCAAGTCGATCTGATGCCCTATGACATCGAGCGGATCGAGGTCCTGCGTGGGCCGCAAGGAACGCTCTATGGCGCCAGCACAATGGGTGGGCTTCTCAAGTATGTGACTCGCGCGCCCGATCTGGACTCATTCGAACTGCGTGCGGGAACCGACGTACTAACAATCAAGGGTGGGAGCGGCACCGGATGGGGTGGCCGAGCCGGCATCAACGTACCGCTCATCGACGGCAAGCTTGCACTGCGAGCCAGTGTCTACAAGGAATACACGCCCGGCTATATAGACAACGCACTCAGCGGACGCAAGGACGAGAACGCGTTGGAGCAGTTAGGCGGCCGGGCTGCCCTGCTGTGGAGGGCAAACGACCAACTGTCGGTGAAGCTCTCGGCAATGATCCAGAATGTCGACAGCGAAAGCGGGGCGACCGTGGTCGTCAACCCCGTGCCGCGCTCAGCGGCAGGGGGCATCGAGATTGGGCGACCGATCTATGGCGATCTCTTCAGCGCTCATGCGCTTCCCACGCCGTTCTCCCAGCGATTCCACTTCTATTCGGCGACGGTGAACTACGATCTCGGCTGGGCCGAGCTCGTTTCCGCGACCAGCTATAGCCTTTCACACCTGCGGATCAACATCGATTTCAGTCAGGCCGCTTTCGGCTCGCTCGTGTGCCAGCTCGACCCTGCCTGTCCCGCGGGTGGACACGGGCTCGCGCCGCTGCACACCGAATTGCCACTCGAGAAAGTGACGCAGGAGCTGCGCCTGGCCTCGCCGACCGGCGGCCGCTTCGAGTGGCTGCTGGGCGGGTTCTACACCAACGAGGATGCCCCGATGTCCGAACGGCTCGGGGCCTCGAGCTCGTCTCAGGTGCCGTTGCCATTCATCGATCCGCTCGCGTTTCTCGAGGAGCCATCGAAGTACCGCGAGATCGCAGTTTTTGGCGATGCGACCTATCGATTCAACGAGCTGTTCGACACGACGGCCGGGCTGCGTTGGGCGCGTAACAGCCAATCAACCAGCACGACTTCGAGTGGCTTGATATTCGACCCGCCTTCCATAACGAACGCAGGCTCGTCCGAAGATGTGGTGACCTACATGGTCAGTCCCCGGCTGCATTTGACCAAGGACGTCATGCTGTACGCGCGAGTCGCCAGCGGCTATCGCCCCGGCGGGCCGAATGCGCCTTTCCCGGGCGTGCCGCCCAAGGCGGACTCCGATCGGCTGACGAACTATGAGCTGGGATTCAAATCCGAGCTGCTGGAGCACCGGGCGACGCTCGATCTGTCAGTGTTCGACATCGAATGGAAGGACATCCAGGTTCAAGGCATCACGCCGGACGGCCTCAATTACAACACGAACGGCGGTACGGCCAGGAGCCGCGGCGTTGAGCTCGCTACGCTGTATGCGCCGCTTGCCGGTCTCCATCTAGGGCTGAACACGAGTTATACCGATGCGCATCTCACAGAGCCGCTGCCGTCGCTGCAGGGTCAAACGGGAGACCGTCTGCCGCTCTCGGCCAAGGTCAGTGCCTCGCTGACCGCGGAGTATGCATTCCCACTTCAGGGTGATTGGACCGGCCGAGCCGGTGGCGGCTATCGCTACGTCGGCGATCGATTCTCCGAGGTCGAGAGCAGCCCGACATCGGCACGCCTCCCAGCGTATCGCATGCTCGATCTGAACATCGGTCTGTCCAACGGCCGCTTCAATCTCAACCTGTTCGCGAAGAATGTCCTGGACGAGCGCGCCTACCTGAGCACGATCACCGATCGCGTCCGCGCGGTTCTGCCAGTCAACATCGCCCAGCCCCGGACGATCGGTGCGAGCCTGGACGTCAGGTTTTGAGTCTCATCGAAATTCATGTGAGGAGCCTATGGACCGCAGGAAAGTGAAATTCACGCCATTGCTGGCCGCAGTGCTTGCAACATGCGCAGTCGTTTGCGCCGCGACCGCCAGCGCGGCCTCGGACAACACCTCGCCCGCGGGGCTTTCGAGCGCCACGCAGACCCGGATTGATTCAATCGCGAATGCTTGGATCCGTTCGGGCAGGTCGGCTGGACTTGCAGTCGGCATTGCGCGCGACGGTACAATGGTGTTTGCGCGGGGCTACGGCTATGCAAATCTGGAGGATAAGGTTCCGGTAACTGCGGACACCGTATTTCGCATTGGTTCCATTACCAAGCAGTTCACCGCCGCGGCGCTTGCTCTGCTCGCCGAGCACGGGCAGTTGTCTCTAGAGGATCCCGTATCGAAATACATACCGGGCTTTCCGAAGGGCGGGGCGGTCAGTATCCGGCGCCTCCTGAACCACACTTCCGGAATTCACAACATGGTGGAAGATCTGTTGGTGGACCCACGGATGCTGCAGCAGCTTCGCCTGGATCACACCCCCGAGGATCTGCTGGCGAACCTCGAGTCGCACCCAGCGTTGTACGATTTTCCGCCCGGGACCGGATGGCATTACAGCAACTCGGGCTACATGGTGGCCGGTATGATCGCCGAGCGGGTCTGCCGCGAAGACCTGCAACAGTACCTGCAGGAGCAGATTTTCACGAAGCTCGGCATGACTCATTCGGCGATCGACGACAACGAGACGGTCGTGGAGCATCGCGCGGTGGGATACGACCCGAGTCCGGCCCGGCCCGGCACTTTTCAGCGCGCTCAATTCGCGGCGATGAGTGGCGCCAAGTGGTCGGGCGGCATTCGCTCGACGTTGGGAGATTTGGTACGCTGGCACGACGCCCTGTTTTCGGGGCGGGTCCTAGGACCTGTCATGCTCAAACAGATGTTGACTCCAGGCAAGCTGCTCGACGGACGTCCAGCCAATCAGGGCGAAGTGCCCAAGGATCAGTCCGATGAACCCATGGCCGCCGGCGAGTATGCTTTGGGGTTGAACATTTCCGAGCTTGCCGGCCACCGGCAGATCGGGCATGACGGCAATCTGTTCGGCGCCAGCGCGATTCTGAACTCCTATCCCGACGATCGGTTGACCCTGGTGGTTCTCTCGAATACTTCCGGCGGGGTCGAGGGTGGGAAAACGCCCGTCTGGGCGGAAATCGCACTGGCTGTTCTGCAGCCAAAGTAGCAGGAGGTCATTCGTGAAAGCCAGGACCTTTGCAATCGCCGTATGCTGGGTGGCCTCTACTGTACCGACCCCCGCATATGAGCTGCCGAGCCTCCTGGATGTGCCGTATCCCACGGAGCTCACCGCTGCCGCTGCGGCCGACCGCATCGCCTGGATTTCCAACGAGCGGGGTGCGCGCAATGTGTGGATAGCTTCCGCGCCATCATTCACACCGCAAGCGCTCACGCACTCGACGGCCGATGACGGCCAGGAGTTGAGCTCACTGCAACTGAGCCGGGATGGCTCGGTTGCAACCTGGGTGAGGGGAGGGAATCCCGATGCGGCTGGCTTTTCCCAGAATCCGCAAAGCGTGCCCGGTGGCGTGGAGCAGGAGATCTGGGTCGCGACCGATGGCACGGCACGGAAGCTGGCAGCAGGCCGTTCACCGGTACTTTCACCGGATGGGCGGGTAGTTGCGTTCATCCGGGATGGAACAGTGCAGTGTCAGGTTGTCGCCAGTGGAGCGACTGCGCCGCAGTGGTGCACCACACCGCTGTTGAAGCTGCGGGGAAGCAACCAACGGCCGGTTTTTTCCCCCGACGGCAGCCGCATTGCTTTTGTGAGCGATCGGGGTGACCACAGCTTCATTGGAATTTTCAACACCGCCACGCGCGCCGTTACCTGGCTTGCGCCTGAGGCAGATCGCGATGATCTGCCCGCATGGTCCCCTGATGGCCGATCCGTTGCATTTATTCGCATTGCGGGCGCCCGGTTTGGGGAATTGTTGAATATCACCGGCGCCTGGCCCTTTGAGATCTGGGTGGCCGATGCACAGACCGGCGCGGGCCATCGCGTCTGGCGCTCAGGCGATACGGCTGGGGGGTTTGCCCAGATCGACTTGGAGGGACCGGCGCGCGCGCCGCTCTCGTGGACTGCAGGCAATCAACTGCTGTTCTACTCGGAAGAGTCCGGGTGGCTGCACCTGTATGCGTTGTCCCCGGAAGGCGGGCAGCCGCGTGATCTGACACCGGGTCAGTGTGAGGTCGAGAGCCACGGACTTTCGGCGGACGGTCGTAGTGTGATTGTGAGTGGCAATTGCGCCGAAATTGACGGGCGGCAACTCTTTCGCGTGTCCGTTGCCGGTGGCAAACCCGAGCGCCTGGCCGGTGCGACCATCGATGTAGGGCCGGTCTTCATAGGCACGAGCCAGCGGTATGCCTACCGCAGCGCCGATGCCATTCAACCCACAGCCGTCGCGATTGCGAGTGGCTCTGGTGCGCCGAAACGGATCTTTCCTGCGGCGTTGCCCGCCACCTTTCCGGCTCGAGATCTCGTGAATCCTGAAGTGGTCACCTTCAAAGCCGCCGACGGACTCACCATCCACGGACAGCTCTTCCGACCCGCGCACGCTGCGGGCAAACGGCCTGCCGCCATCTTCGTCCACGGCGGCCCGGTGCGGCAGATGCTGCCCGGTTGGCATTACATGGATTACTACCGGAATTCCTACGGAATGAACCAGTACCTCGCAAGCCGCGGGTTTGTCGTGCTGTCAATCAACTACCGGGACGGTATCGGCTACGGTCAGGCGTTTCGCCGGGCCGCGAACCAAGGTCCCCGTGGCGCATCGGAATACCAGGATGTCGTTGCAGGACATGATTTCCTGGCGCATCGCGCCGATGTAGATCCTGCTCACATCGGGATCTGGGGCGGATCCTACGGAGGATTATTGACTGCCCAAGCGCTGGCCCGGAATTCCGATTTGTTTGCCGCCGGTGTCGATTTCCACGGGGTACACGACTGGGCACAGTTCGGTAAGGATTATCACGGCGGCGGCTGGGCGCTGGATGAGTCCACTTTCAATCAGGCGCACGAGTCCTCTCCGGATGCCGCGGTCGAGCAGTGGCGCTCGCCGGTGCTCCTCATTCATGGGGATGATGACCGAAGCGTGCCGTTCAACCAAACAGTGGATCTGCTGCAACGGCTCCGTGCGCAGCACGTGCATGTCGAGACTCTGATCCTTCCGGACGAGGAGCACGATTTCCTACGCTATGAAAGTTGGCGGCGAGCCTATGCAGCCACTGCTGAATTTCTGGAACGGACTCTGGCGGCGCCCAAGGCAGATCGGTGATGAGCTCGAATCGAGTTCGCATCGTTGCGGGACCTTGGACTTTTGCAGCGCGGCTCGAAGAAGAGCTGGCACCTCGGACCTGTGCGGCCTTTCGCAAGATGCTGCCGTTTCATCAGAAGCTCATACACGTACGCTGGAGTGGGGAAGGGTGTTGGATACCCATGGGAGATTTTGTCACGGATTTCGGCTATGAGAATGCAACGAGCTATCCGGCGCCGGGGCAGTTGATTTTCTATCCGGGTGGCTGTAGTGAAACGGAGATCCTGCTGGCGTATGGGGGAGTTCGGTTTGCCAGCAAGGTGGGGCAGTTGGGCGGGAATCACTTCCTGAGCATTACCCAGGGCGCCGAGAATCTGGGTGAGCTGGGTCGACGAACGCTATGGGAGGGAGCGGTGGATATTGATTTTTCGCTGTCTGACTGAAGGCGGGCAGCCGCCGATCGAAAGTGCATTCGCACAGAAATTCCCATAATCTACGCCGCTGGATACGCAACTGCCTGCGCATGAGGACGGAGCTGCCGATGAAAATTCGCACTGCCGCAATCGCGCTGTGCCTGTGCGGCGCCAGTGTTGTGCAGACCGCCTCGCCACAATATCCCTTGGAGCCGCCGGGCCACGGCGAGAATGGCGACTGGGCCTTCCTGAGTCGGTTTCGCGCGCAAAATGCAGCGCTCAGTGCCGATCCCTCGCGAGTGGTCTTTTTCGGTGATTCGATCACCGAAGGCTGGGGGCATGTGCCCTTCATTGCCGAAAATGCCCATTACGTGGCGCGTGGAATCGGCGGTCAGACCACGCAGCAATTGCTGGTGCGCTTCCGGACCGACGTGATCGATTTGAAACCCGTCCTGGTACACATCATGGCGGGCACGAATGATGTGGCGGGTAACAATGGTCCAGAAAGCGATACCGACATCGAGGAAGCCATCGAGTCGATGGTGGAACTTGCGCTTTCCCACCGTATCAAAGTAGTGCTGGCCTCCATTCCGCCCGCCATCGACTTCAGTTGGCATCCGGGACTGAGTCCCGCAGCCCGCATCCGCCGACTCAACTCATGGATCAAATCCTATGCAAGCAGGATCGGCGTCGGGTACGTCGATTATTGGCCCGCGTTGGCTACCGAAGAGGGCGGTATGAAATCGAATCTGTCAATCGATGGAGTGCATCCTAACGGTCGGGGCTACAAGGCTATGCAGCCGCTGGCCGCGGCAGCGATTCAGGCGAGTCTCGGCAAACCTTAGCCGGCCGCACGTCTAACCGTCGCGCGGCAAATGCGACTGCGGTCGCATCGCGCGAAGCCGGTAAGTACCCGTCCTCGGCACTCCTACTGCACAAACTTCGCGTACCATGAAATGTAACGCCGCAGACGATCGAGTTGAAAGCTGGGACGGGAGATACGGTGATGTTCCTGCGGATATACGATGAGTTGCGTCGGGATTTTCAGACTCTTGAGAGCCTGATACATTTGTTCACCACCCACCAGCGGCACATTAAAATCAAGCTGTCCGCCTAAGAACAGCGTCGGCGTCCGAATTGCGTTGGCTTCAAAGAGCGGATACGACAGGCGCATCCACAATTGCGGGTTCACCCAGGGTGGCTGCAGCTCATTGTCATACACATACGCGTACTGGTCCGTACCATAGAGCGAGATCAGGTTGCCGTATCCGGCACCGGCAATCGCCGCCTTAAATCGCGTGTCGCGCGCAATGACGTAGTTTGTCATTATGCCGCCGTTGCTCCAGCCGCCGACCATCATGTGCTCCGGGTCCGCAATGCCCCGCGCGATAGCGTCATTGACGCCATCCAGTAAGTCAGACAGGTCTTTGTTACCCCAGTCTGCAAAAATGCCATGGCCGAACCCTGCGCCGCGTCCGCTGCTCCCGCGGTAGTTCACTTGCAGCACGGCATAGCCCTGCGCCGCGAAAAGCTGCCGCTGAAAATCAAACTCGTAACTATCCTGGCCGTACGGTCCACCGTGAATCCACAGTACCAGAGGACAGCGCCGGCCTTGCCGGTGCTCAATCGGGCTGGTGAGTAGAGCCGACACTGTCGTGCCATCGCTTGCCGAAAACTCGAGCCCCTGTGTTGGGCCAAATTCGACTGGCGCCAACCACTCGCCATTGTGGGCCGTCAAGGGACGCAATCTACCCTTGTCTATGGCGTACACCTCCGCCGGACTCTTCGGGTCGCTCACTAACGCGACCACGCGGCCCGCCGCGGTCATCAAGTCGGATACCGCGCGTTCGCCATCAACTTGTCGTTCAGCAACTCCTCCCACGCTTTTCACCCGCGCTAAATACATCTGGCGGTCGTCCTCGACGAGGAAATGGATATACCTTCCGTCACGTGAAAAGGTTGGCTTACTGACGTCCCGATCCAGCGAACCTGCCGGATAACGCGGCGGCCCTCCGTTCGCGGAGACGATCGCGAGGCGGTTCGGACCATAGTATGAAAACCGGGGCTCCGGCCCTTCGATATACAGAATCTCCGTCCCATCGGGGCGCCAAACCGGAGCCGAATCCGATCCCTGGGAGGTTGAAACACGATGTGGCCTCACTCCTGCATTCGTCTCCGCGACCCATATCGACTCATTGATTGTGCGGTCCCAATCCGCGTCGCGGTTGCTGACAAATGCGATTCGGGCTCCGTCGGGCGACCAGGCCGGCGCCGTTTCTTCGAATCGATCGTCGTCGGTCAGAGCGTTGAGTGTCTTTGAAGCAATGTCATAGAGGTAAATTCGGGGATGCGGCAATCCGGAGTACACATAGCCGTCCTGGTCATTCTTGAACTGGTAGCGATCGATGACGAGCGGCATCGGTCGCGCATCCTTGCCGGGCGCGCCGCCCGGCTTCGCGCCACGCATCACCAGCGCTAGGCGTTTGCCATCCGGAGACCAGGCGAAGTCGGAAATATCGCTTCCCAGATCGGTCAATTGCCGCGCATCGCCGTCCCGTTCGTCAAAGACCCAGACCTCCGCACCGGCTTTCTCTCCAGTTGCATCTCGGTCCACGAGAAAGGCGAGAGCGGTATCATCTGGGTTCCAGCGTGGCTGACTCGCGGAGTTGGCTCCATGTGTCAATCGCCTGCGCTGTTTCGCATCCCAACTCACTTTCCACACCTGTGTGCGCAATTCGTCGGATTGCAGATCCATTTGCTCCACGGTGTATGCCACCCATCTGCCATCGGGCGAAAGCTGGGGATCGGCAACCTGCTGCACGCGGCTCAAATCGTCCACGACGAGCACGCGAGCGTCCGCGGCCATTGACATACAAAGAACGCCGGTAAATGCAAGGGACATGAACATTCGTTTCAGCAATGACCTACGCTCCATAACACTGAACTAACAAAGGCGACCCAACAATGACGGTTGGCGAAGCGGGAGTCAAATAGGCAGCCGATCGCCATACCCCTCCCGAGGGGGATGGCGCTCCTGCCTCGGCCGTGGAAGAGTAACAACAGAAAGTCCTTGCCTTCGAGCACGACCTAACAATAGCTAGGGGCGGTGTCATGCGGCTGTATGTCGGATTGTTGATTGGGATGTGGGCGGTGTCGGTAGCGGCTCGAGCGGACACTGCGCCAATGGATGCCGCCGCCGTGGCTGCTCGCATGGGAGCCGTGGATCAATTCATTGCAGCCGAGATGCACCGGCAGAAAGTCCCGGGATTAGCCATCGGTATCGTGAGCCATGGCCAGGTGATTGCCGCCAAGGGCTACGGCGAGGCCAATGTGGAGCTACATGCGCCCGTAACCTCCGCCTCGGTCTTCGAATCCGCGTCGGTGGGCAAGCAGTTCACCGCGGTGGTCGTGATGTTGCTGGTGGAACGAGGCAAGCTCGGCCTCGATGATTCGGTGACGAAGTACTTTACGGATGCGCCGCCCGCCTGGCGGGAAATTACCGTGCGCAATCTCCTGACCCACACCTCGGGTATACCGGACTTTGAGAGCCTCTGGGCCGACGCCCACTCGACGCACGAAGTCTTTGACTATCGCCGCGATTACACGGATGAGCAACTTGCCAAGATCGCGTATGCGCTGCCTTTGCAATTCCGCCCTGGAACCCGCTGGAACTACAGCAACACGGGTTATGTGTTGTTGGGCATCCTGATACGCAAAGTGTCCGGCGAATTTTACGGCAACCTTCTGCGCGATCGCGTCTTCAAACCGCTGGGGATGAAGAGCGCACGGGTCATCAGCGAAGCTGACATCGTACCGAACCGCACGGCCGGCTATCGCCTGATCGACGGCAATCTCGCGAATCAGGAGTGGGTCTCGCCCAGTCTCAACTCCACGGCGGATGGATCGCTTTACCTCTCCATCGCCGATTTCGTCGCCTGGGACCAGGGGCTGCGCGCCCACGCGATCCTCGAGCCCCAGAGCTGGGCGCAGATTTATACGCCGGTGACCCTCGAGAGCGGCAAGAGCTTCCCCTACGGTTTCGGCTGGCAAGTCGATGAATGGCAGGGCAAGCCCTGGTACCACCACAGCGGCTCCTGGCAGGGCTTCAGAACCTACATCTCGCGCTATTTGGCACAAGACCTGACGGTCGTGGTGCTGATCAACCTTGGGGACGCATTCCCGCGTCGCTTTGTCGACGGGGTTACCCGAACCCTCGATCCGAACTGGGTGCAGATAGAGCCGACGGTACCCATTGCGGACCGCAACCCGGAAGTGATCGCGCGTGTACGTACACTGCTCGGCGCTGCCGCACAGGGCAAGCTGTCCGAAGATGACTTCCCATTCGACCGCGCCGACTTTACCGCGTTGTCCCAGGCGTATGCACAACTGCTCAAACCCCTGGGCCCGGTAACAAAACTCGAGCTGGTCGATCGACGGGCTCTGGGCGACGACGAGGCTTACAGCTATCTCGCTTCGTACTCAGGGCACCACACCGTGCGCGTTCAACTGCAACTCTCGGCGGAACGTCGGGTGGTCGAGTTTGGTGTCCAACCTGAATAGAGCGCCATTGCCCATTCAAACACAGCGCGGCTTACGCATGCAGCGCCGGCTGCGCTGATGTTTCCACGATCCAAGATAACTACGAGTTGCTCACATAGGGGGCGAAGATGTCGACTGAGCGCCAGGAATCGCAGAAGGAAAATTGTCGAGCCCGGCAAGCATTGCCCAACACGAGCGGACGACGTCTGCGGCCCGTTGCGTTCGCAGTAAGCCTCGCCTTGTCACTGAGCGCGGTAGCTGAGGGCAATTCCACGACCAGTACTGTCGAGACTGCAGCAGATACCAACCCGCCTGCGGCCGGCGGACGAAATGACCTGGAAGAGGTCGTCGTCACGGCCACGAAGCGTTCCGAGCGCGCCATCGACATCCCTGAGTCAATCAGTGCTATCGGCGGAGACTACCTGCAGAAGCTACATGTCACCGGACTGGCGGACCTGGCCTCACAAGTACCCGGCATGCTCATCACCAGCGGCGGTTCTCCCGGTTCCACCTCAATTACCTTGCGCGGGTTGGATTCCCAGGGCAACGGTGCTCTGGTTTCGACGCTCATTGATGATGCGGCCGTGGGGTCCAGCGGAGGCTGGGCAGCGCAGGACAGTCTGCAATTGGACCTGCTACCGGATGACATTCAGCGCATCGAGGTGCTGCGGGGACCGCAGGGGACCATCTGGGGCGCCAATTCCATGGGCGGAGTGGTCCGCTATGTCACCGTCGACCCGGATCTGAACAACGATGATGTCTTCGTTGGCGCCGACACCTTCCTATACGCGGGCGCAAAGAAGCCCGGCTACGGTGGACACCTTACCGTCAACAAACAGTTAGAGCCCGGCACCCTGGCCCTGCGCGCCAGTGTCTATGATCGTGAGACGCCCGGAAACTACTACAATCCGTTGCTCGGCACCCGGTATGAAAATCCGTATTCGAAGCGAGGAGGGCGCCTGGCTTTGATGTGGCACCCCTCGGACACCCTGTCGGTGAGGATGCAAGGATTCTATTCCGAGGTCAGTTCAGCCAATTCGAATGTTTCGCGCGCAGAGCTCATTGGCACGACGCCGCCACTGAGTATCGGGGATCCCATCGATGGCCGGCTGACCTTCCGGCACATCCTGCCGCAGCCGACGAAAAACCGCGTTCTGTACACCTCTGCCACCGTCAACTGGGATGCAGGCTTTGCCGATCTGACTTCCGTCACCAGCTATTCGGACACCCAGGCGCCGGGCATTGCGGACCTCACGCCGAGTTATCTGGCGACCGCCTTGAGCTTTGATTCGAACATCGGTCCCAATGGGGCGGTCAACTACTACACGAAAACGGATACGAAGAAGCTGGCGCAGGAACTGCGGCTCTCCTCCAAGGCCGGTGGCCCGCTCGACTGGTTGGGCGGAGTCTATGCGACCCACGAAAAGGCCATCAATCTCCAGATCATGACGGTCGAGGATGCGGCCCTGAAGCCGGTCGACGCCGTGAATCCCTTGTACTACGACAATATTCCTACGACGTACGATGAGCTCGCGGCTTTCGCGAATTTCACTTACCACTTCACGAAGTCGTTTGAGCTCAGCGCGGGACTGCGCGAATCCAGTGTCCGGCAGAAGTTTCGCGACACCTCGGATGGCCTGGGTTATGGCGGGTTCAGCGATGCCATTGCAAGCAGCCATGAGAACGTATTCGTGTATGCCGTGAGCCCGAGCTATCACATGAATGCCAACAGCATGGTCTACTTCCGGGTTGCGACCGGCTACCGCCCGGGACAAGAGCAGGCAACTTATCCGCAGTACCCGGAAATACCTTCGCAAATCAACTCGGACCGCACCACCAACTATGAACTGGGCTTTAAAGGCGATCTTCTCGATCGGAGTTTGACGCTCGATGTCGCTGCCTATCAGATCAACTGGACGCGTGTCCAAGTGCTGTTGAGTACCCCCGATGGGGCCATCAACTACGGCGTCAACGGCGCGTCTGCAGTGAGCAAAGGCATGGAAGCCTCTCTTGGATACACTCCCATACAGCCCCTGCACCTGGGAATCACATCATCTTACAACAAGGCATACTTCACGGAGAGTGCGCCGGGCTCAGAGCTGCAAAAGGGGGCTGCGTTGTCGCTGTCGCCTAAATGGACCGGGTCGCTGTTTGCCAATGTGACGCCCAATCCGATCGGGCGCTGGCGTCCGAGTTTGTCGGCCAACGTTCGGTACATTGGTTCGACCTTCAACCAGGCATCAACATCTGTGTCCGCTGTACAAGTTCCCGCCTATGTGGTCGCTGATGCCTCCGCGGGAGTGGACGACGGCAATACCCGGATTTCGTTGTATGTGCGTAACATCGCCAACAAGTATGCTTATTCGACAGTCTACACCACGACCGACAACCTGACGGGTGCCACCTACGCGCAAGGTTCCACCATCCCGCAGCGGACTATTGGTGTCAGCATTGACAAGCACTTCTGACATGTCCTGTGATGTCAAGCGAAGGCACGATGTCTAGTCGCAGTGCGGTGAGCCGCGGCCTGCATGGAATGAGGAGTTGACATGACGACGTTTCCTATCGACGCCGTGCGCGCGGAGTTTCCGGCTCTTTGCGGGGAGGGGGCCTTCCTGGACAATCCCGGTGGAACACAAGTTCCGCAGCGGGTCATCACGGCAGTCAGTTACGGCATGACCCGTGCTGCCAGCAACCTGGGCGGTTATTTCAGGGTCTCGCAGGACGCCGACCGAATCAACGAGCTGGGACATGCTGCCGCAGCCGCATTGCTCGGCGCCTCATCGGGTCGGGAGATCGTGATCGGTCAGTCCATGACAATGTTGACCTTTCAGATGGCCCGCTCGTTTTGCCGCAACTGGCGACCCGGTGACGAGATCATTGTCACTCGTCTCGATCACGAAGGGAATGTCTCACCCTGGCTGCTGGCGGCCGAAGAACGCGGAGTGACGGTCCGCTGGCTGCCATTCAACCGGGAGACCTGGAGAATCGAGCCCGAGGATCTGATCCCGTTGCTGTCCGAGCGGACGCGCCTTCTTGCGCTCAACTATGCCAGCAATATGACAGGCTCGGTCAATGATGTGAGGACGCTGACTCGCCATGCCAAGGAGGCGGGAGCCCTGGTCTATGTCGATGCCGTTCAGCTCACACCACATCACCTGGTCGAGGTACAAACACTGGGTTGTGACTTCCTGGCCTGTTCGTCGTACAAATTCTTCGGCCCGCATTTGGGGGTGCTCTGGGGTCGTGAGGCCTTGCTGGGGGAACTATATCCATGCGCCGTCCGATGCGCGTCGCGCTCACTGCCGTCCCGACACGAAATCGGAACTCCGCAGACGGAGCTGATCGCGGGACTGACCGCCGCCGTTGAATATTTCGAGTGGCTGGGAGCCCGCACGGGCGGGAGCGGCGACCGCCGTTCACTGATCGTCGCGGCCTACGACGCAATGCAAGCCTACGAGCACCCGATGATGGTCACGCTAATCGAGGGGCTGCGTTCGCTTCCCGGAGTCGCGATTCAGGGAATTGTCGACCCCGCGAGATTTTCGGTCCGCGTGCCGACAGTCTCGTTTGTTCATGCACGCCATCGCTCGAGGTCACTCGCTGAGGCCCTCGGGAGGCGCGGGTTCTATGTCTGGTCGGGTCACAACTATGCCTACGAAGCCGCACGGCTTCTGCACATCGATGAGGACGACGGCGTTCTGCGCATTGGCCTTGCACATTACAACACCTCCACGGAGGTGATGGGGGTGCTTCAGGCCATTGAGGATCAAATCAGAGCCAAGATCGAATAGCGCGCGGCTGCATCCGACCCCGGGGCGCCTGCGGCCCCGTGCTTCAGCCGCATACAGATGTCGGGTTCCTGGCTAGTTACAAATGTCGCGGTGACAGGTTGGTTTTATCATGCCGCTTTGGCTTTTGCTCGTTTCTTCGTGTTCACTGTTGAAGACAGCATTGCAGTCTGACGCCCCACAGGGGCGGCAGAAGCTCCGAGACCCGGAGCATTGATGCTCGACATGTGAGTTGAGAGCGCAGTGTGTAGATCCAATTGGCTCAGCTCTCTTTGCCTTTTGGTACCGGCTAGTTTTTCCTTGGGGATGCGAGTGCCATCCGCGCGGTGGGCCGTGGAGGGCGCTCTCACGGTCCGATTGTCACGATGAGCCTGAACGAGCTGCGCCACCTGCAGCATGTGTCCGAGGCGCTTGTTTTCGACAATGGCTCCTTGATCAATCGTGCTGAGTTTTTCATAAATGGAGTAGGGGATCGAACGACCCGCTGCTTGGATCTCGATCCGACCGTCCGGGAACTGGAAGACCTCGATATATTTACCGATCAGACGGCGGTTTTCCGGCTTATCTTCGAGCAGATAGAGCTTGCGCTCGTAGTGCAACGTGAGGTCCTTGGTCACTTTGCGCAGCTCGCGCCAGGCGAAGATCGAGTTCAGATCTTCATCGGGTCGAAGTTCGCGATGCGCATCGTGCGGATCCCGCGGTGCCTTGGCAAAGCGCATATTGTAGGCTGCAGTGAAGCTCGGCATCAGCGCATTGGCCGACTCGATGTTGGATATACCTTCGAGGCGTAGCTCCTTCACCAAGCGATCTTGCAGCGTTAAATGAGCCCTTTCTACGCGTCCCTTCGCGGCCGCTGTGTTTGCACAGATTCCATCGATGTTGAGTTCGTACAGCGCTCTTCCAAATTGCGTGTGACCAGGTCCCTTGACAGCATCCGGCTTGTTGACTCGAAATACGCTTGCTTTGTCGCTGTAGAACGCCAGCGGCTTGCCGTGGCGCTCGATGTACTCGCGGGTGGCTTCAAAGTACGCAAACGTCGACTCGGAACCCGTGAACTTCACGAGCATCAGTCGGCTGGTTGCGTCATCGACATACACGAGTGCCGTGCACGCCGGCGCGCGATCCTCAAACCAGCGATGTTCACAGCCATCGATCTGAATGAGCTCGCCGAGGCAGGCACGACGCATCCTGGGCTGTTGAATCCGGGGAGCACGAAGCTTGCGGGGAAGCCACAGGCCCGCGGCAATCTGAAGCTGTCGGACCGTTTCTTTGGCGATCACGATGTTGTGCCGGCTGAGCAGCTTCTCGGCGGCCAGCGTCGGGCCGAAATCGGGATATTGTTCGCGCAGAATCCCCACGATGCGCTCGGCGACGGAGACCTTGAGTCCGCGGTTGCCGGGCCGATTGCGGTGCCTCGAGATCAAGCCCACGGGTCCTTCAGACCGATATCGAATGACCAGGCGCTCGATCTGCCGGACGCTCAGCCCGAGACGCTCAGCGGCTCGTCCCGGCTTGAGTTCGCGGTCGATGACCGCCTGGATGGTCTTCAATCGATCGAGGTCTTTCATGTGCCGCGTGATCCCAGGGTTGTGCATCGGCAAGCTCCCCAAGCCATTGAACGACCTGAAAATGCTTGACAACGAAGACAGGAAAACGCGACATCTGTATCTAGCTGGAACCCGACATTTCTAAATGGCTGCTACACCCCAATTGCGCATAATGTATATTATGTCAAATACTAGATGGGGCAATGGGTCGGGGGATACCGCTGTCAGCAACCCCTGTGGGGACTCTTCTTTGATGTCACCCCGACTAATCATTGGGGTCACCCAGAGCTCTTGTGAACTCAATGACTTACGAGCTGGTGACACTATTCCGCGCCGCGGTCGTGCTGGCGCGATCGCCGGACTGATCATTGTTGTCACCGACGTTCTCGGCGTGGTCCTTGAGGAAAGTGACAGTAATGACTAACAGTTTCGCAGACGCGAGCTGAGTGTCTGCCAGGTCCCTTGCAGCAAGCTCTTTCTTCGCTGAAATGGTACCCCCGCCGGCTAGATACGATCGCGGCCAAGTTCGTTTGGCTTTGATGCCCAACGCGGTTAGCCTTTGCGCATATGTCCGGGCTGCCCACCACTGACGACATTCCGCTCTCGACCGATGCCTACGGAGCGATCCGCGTGAGGGGCACCCGCGTATTGTTGGACGTGATCATTGTCGCTTTCCAGGACGGCGCGACGGCAGACGAGATTGCACAGAAGTTTCCGAGCGTGTCACTGGCGAATGTCTACCTCATTATCGCGCACTATCTGACCCACACCGCAGAGATCGATGCCTACCTCTCCCAACGTCAAACCGATGCGGCGAGACTGCAATGCGCGATCGAGACGCGCTTCAACCCAGTGGGTATTCGCGCGCGCCATCTCGCTCGTCAACGCCAAGCGCGTTGACAAAAACCTGACACTCGTTTCCACCCGAATGTCACGCCGACTCGCGTTGCGGATTAGGCTGGCCGGCCTTTTTCGCCCGCGCGCTGTTCATCCTTCTGCCGCCGCTCATCAGAGTGTGTCAGTTTGTCCCGAACGGCGCGGAGGACCGTCTCGTAATCATCTCGACCAACGATGGTATTTGCGTATAGCTGAGCATCGAACAGGGCGCTATAACGGTTCAAGATCTCGAGGCCGCCTGTGAGCAATTTCTGCACATCCTCTTTGGTGAGCGGATATCTCAGGTTCAAATCCTGAGGTTCAATCGCATCGCGCGCGCTTCGGTGGGCAAAATAGTTGTTACGTAATACGATGAGACTCTTGACGGACGGATTGCCCTCCCCCGCAAACTCGATATCATCAGCGAGTTGCTTTGGATCCGGGCCTTTCGCCGCGGCGGCAAGGGAGTCGACAAACGAATTGCCTTTCAACCTTTCTCGAAAATTCTCCTCTGTGAAAATGCCGAGGTTGTCCTGGATGGTTTTCAGGAAGTTTCGAAGATTCAACCCATCTCGGTCACACGCTCCGGTTTTATCGCGCGCTGCAGCGAAGTATCAGTTGACGTGTCCATCAGACGTAACTCAGCGCGTACCACCACGCGTGTTTCGCCCGTTTGCCGCTCACGGACCACCATTCGATCCAGCGAGAGACAATGGGCGAGTTCAACCTCGATCTCGCCGAGTCTGAATCGCGTGCCAGGGGAGAACTGAACATCCGTTGGATGCTTTATGTAGAGCATGGCATTCGACGATGCGCCCTCGCCATGCTCGGCAACGTTCTCGCTTCCTGTCACAGTTGTCCCGTCAATGTCCGGCATCGACGTAATTTTAGAGTTCATGACGCTCTCTTTTTTGCCCCGCAAAAGAACACGGGATTCGCACCCGCTTCAGCACGCTTCGCACGCACGGTGTCGGTGCCAGTACTGCTTACTGCGATCGGATTGTTACGCTGACTTTCGATTCGACGTATAACAGACTCAAGGTATGTCTGATCTGGTGAATAGAGTGGAAGAGTGCCTGTTGGCGGCTGGACGCGCAAGCATTCCGACAGCGTGGAATGTAGCCGGATGAGTTTTAATAGTTAACCTAACAAAGAATAGGCTGCACCACCCATTGGCCACGTCTTTAACAACGATCGTCTCGAGATGATGGGATTCCGAGATAAGCCCCGCAGCATCATTGTGCGCTTGCGCTCACGTAGAGATCGCGCGGAATGGTGCGCAGCAAATTACCCGTGGTGTGTAATCTTGATTCTAACGACGCGTGGTACACGCGGCTGCCCACGCCGCCGCGAGCGCTGCAGTAGCCCCACGTACGAATAATTGGCACACCTAAATTTCACGTTTCCACCGCGCGTGAGAGATTTTGTCTACGATCGATGTTGTGGCTGTTGACAGGTTGCAGAGAATTTGGATGATGCGGCCACATCTTGTAGAGGATGCAACGGATGCCATTGACGGATAGCCCTCAATGCCGGGACCTGTTGAGCCACCTCTTTCCGGCACTCGACATTGAATCAAACCTGCGGCCTTCAGGGCAGCGGTTGGTTTACTTTTGCCGATTCAGGAATGGTGGCCAGGACACGATGCAAGCTCATTGGGCTCAATGGGGACCTGTTGTCTTGAAAATATCGGAGGACGTGCACCCGACTGTCATTGCACGACTGGAAAAGGAGCGTGAGATTCTGAACGGGCTGTGTTCACCGTTCTTCCCGCGGTTGCTCTATTGCGATGTTTTCAGCAACGATCCCATCACGGACACCCGCTTTCCCTATCGACTGTTTGTCACCATTGAGGAGCGGATAGATGGTGCCCCACTAACGGATTGCCGCGGGTCCTTTTCAACGGAAGCCGCAGTCGCGCGTCTCATGTCTGAACTTATCGAAGGGCTCACCTTGCTGTGGGAGCATCCCCAAAAGATCATCCATCGCGATCTCAAGCCCGATAACATTCTCATCCGGCCGAACGGGCGCCCCGTTATCATCGACCTGGGTATTGTCAGGGAACAAGGTGCGGCGGGCCTGACCGGCACAAACTGGCAGATTGGCCCTTGTACGCCAGCGTATGCGAGCCCGGAGCAGCTCAAGAACGAAAAACGCTTCATTACCTACAAGTCGGACTTCTTCTCACTCGGCGTACTCACCTACGAGCTTCTTACCGGCGGCAATCCCTTCGCTCTATCACCCGTTGACCCCATCGAAGTAGTCGTTCACCGGGCTTTGACGCTACGGCCGCCAGCGTTGGCGGGACTAGGACTGGCGAGCCCAGAACTGTCCGCACTTGTAGAACGACTCATGGCGAAGGAGCCATACATGCGACCCAGGACCGTCCGTGAATTCAAAGACACACTTCGGGAAATTGTGGGGTCAGGCTCATGACGATCAAACTCTATCACCAGGTCGGTCACTTCGGAAACTGGAACGTCGCCTCTTTTGAAACAGAGGGTTGCGGGGACGGGCTCATCTTGAGCCCGGTTCATCAGAACCGAGACCAAGTCGAAACGCTTAGTGAGAACATCCGGACTCACTCCCTATTTGACCCGCAGTACTATCTTCCGAACTCGCCCAAGGCAAAGTTGGCTACCTATGAGTTTTTTCCGGAGCAGATCGCGAACGGATTCTCGACCAAGGACTTTCCCCTCGTGGCCCTCCAGTCCGCTGAGCTGTGCGTCAACTTTCAGGTCGCCTGTGAGTTCGAGGGAATAGTCATTCCCGCCCGATTTCTTGATCAGATGAGTTCAAAATACTTCGAACGGCAGGAGGAGTACACGGTTCTGCCGTTCCTCAAGGCGTTGTCTAAGGCCGGTATCTCCGCGAAACCGATCTACTTGACGGTGCCCTTGACCGCCGCGATGTTGCGAGATGAGGATTTCCACGTCCAAATTCTGAATTGGGTCACCGGGTTCCCAGATATCTCGGGCGTCTACGTTCTCGTGAACGACGACCGAACCACCAAGCAGATCCGCTCGCGCGAATTCCTCTCTGCGTACCTGGAGTTCGTGCACGCGCTGTCAAATGCTCGACTGAGCGTGGTTGCAGGTCACTTGAACAGCGAGAGTGTTCTCTTTACGCTGGTCGACGAAATTGCCGTGACGTTCGGGTCGTTCGAAAATACACGCATTTTCTCACTCGACAAGTTCATCGAATCAGAGGAAGAGCGGCGCGCTCCGAAGTCACGGATCTATCTGCCTGCACTACTCAATTGGATTCAGTATGACCAGGCGATCCAGATCCGAGATGACGATCCTGCCCTATGGACTCAACTCTACAGACCAACGCAACACGGTGACGCCGTGCTCACTGCGCCCGTCGAGCCATACTTCAACCAGCCCCTGCTAT
The DNA here is from genome assembly GCA_018241505.1 of Pseudomonadota bacterium. Lineage (GTDB taxonomy): Bacteria > Pseudomonadota > Gammaproteobacteria > Steroidobacterales > Steroidobacteraceae > 13-2-20CM-66-19. The sequence goes on from JAFEDS010000005.1 coordinate 508,108, forward strand.
ACAAGCATCATTTTGTCTGCATGCACGAGCAGATTAAGGCGCTGGCCAAGGAATCCCTCCTGCAGCGCTACCAGCGCCTTCGAGACCATATCAGGGAGGGGATGGCGCTCTATCAGAGGATTGAGGACATGCCCCTTGATCTGGATCCGCACGGACGCGGGGAGCACCTTCCAGTGTGGTTGGATAGCCTAAACGCTTTCTACCGGCGCCATCTGAAGCCGCGACGTGGCTAAGTGCCTCGAAATCTCTGCATTCACTTGCCAAAAGCGCTGGGGAAGTCGTGGTGTGCGGAACGCCGCCGTACACGCTACTTCGAACTCGCCCTTTGGGCTGACACCCGCCAGTCCGATGCCACGATGTTGGAATTCGTCTACATGAAGACGAGCGTTGGCGAACGCCTTCGAGTCCAACACAACCCACGACTGGTTTGCGTAGTCCAGATACCGCGAAGCTTGGTAGATCGCTCTGCGCCAGTCTGATAGCTTGGCCTCGATGGCAATGATTCTTTCGGTCACGGGGCTCGGGTCGCGCAGTTTGATCCAAGTCCCCTGATCCGCCCGATATACGCAAAAGCCGCAATCCGCATAACTCTTGAGCACACCGCGCGCAGCGGACGGAGTTACATTCGCGAGATTCGCGAAATCTTCGACCCGGAAGGGTTCCAACGGGAGTGACTTCAGCGCATAGAGCCATCGCGGCGGCAATCGATGGAGTTCGTCCTTATTGCGCCACCCTGGAACCAATCGCGCGGCAGCTAGATCGGCAATTCCACTGGGAGACACCAGCTCGGAGATCCACGTCCATCGCTCAGACGCACTTTGGGCAAACAATCCGCGGATCACCCTGACCAATGCGGCTTCGGTCTCGAACGGCAACAGGAGCGAGTGTGCGGATGCCGTAGGCTTGTTCCGCAAGCAAGGGAGTTCCGCCTGTTGCACCGCGAGCTCGCGAGAGAAAGATGGGCCTATGGTCGGCTTATGTGGCCGGAACGTCAACAGCATTCCGCGGGAATCAAGTTGCTCGAGGAGATGTCGATTGGCGCTTTTGGAGCTTGAAGCGGTGGCCGCTCTTATTCACGAAGACCTGCGCAGGACACTGGAAGAGGCACGAGAACGGCTGTTCACAGCTCTCCTCACCATGGTGGATCTGCCGGAAGGCGCTTCAACATCCGATCCGCCTGAATCACCCTCCCGTATTGCTTTGCCGAGTCCTCATTCGGACTTACCTTCGCCATCGGTAGATTCACATACCAGAGGCGTTCGGGAGAAACGATTCTCAGAAACTGGACGTCACGCTCCTTACTGATACCCGCGGAGACTATCCACTGTGCTCGCGCCACCACAAACGCAGCAAAATCCGCCAGTTGGAGAAATGGAAATTGATGGGAGCTCTGAAATGACGCGCATCCACCCAGGAAGAGATCTGCCCAGCCGGGCACCGACACCGCACTGCCGGCCTTCAGCAAGCCCTCGTCAATAACCAGTGACAACGGCTTCGCCAGCACTTGCTGCTGCTCGCGCATGAACATTCGAACCCGGCAGAGTAAGAACAGCAGTCCCACATGCTCGTGGTTGTGGGACTTGAACCAAGGCAAGCGTTTCGGCCATTCCCTCATGTATTGACGCGTTTCCGCCAGATACTGCGGGGAAAGAGTCTGAACGACAATCGGGAGCTTAAAGCTCGCAAAAAGCGTTGCCATTAGATCGAACAGTTCGTAGCGCTTCTCGATCGGAACAGGTTTGAAAGCTCCTCGCCCGTTATAGATATCGGTGAAGTGCAACTCGTCAACCCCGAATTCGCCGCGCACTCCATCAATAAACAACTGCAATCCAGTGCGAAGGCTAGCTACTGCAGCGGCTGGAACAATGACGGCCGCCCAGGTCTTTCGATTCACATGCAGGAAAGCGGACTTTGGGGCAACTCCCGGAGTGCCGCTGTCGTCGACAGCGATAACACCGGCGAGTTCGAGCTCACTGACTGGCATGCAGGATTTCCCGGTGGTCACAAGACCCGCCATCGACGGCCCGAAGTAGGCACGCGAGTTCAATGACTCCCTCAACTGCCGACACGCATCCACCATCGAAATAACATTCGCAATGCGCCGTATAACAAGGGCTTCAAAACCTCGAAATACCCGCGCAACACGACGCGTCGAGCCTCCCGATCATCCCGCCGACGCAATGCCTCATTATATTGAAGCCACATGTCTGCAAGGTGCGGCTCAACGTATCGCTGATACACCTCGGGTTCGAGTATGCGCTTGGCCAAGTGGTGCAGTTGAGCGGCCGGGGCTCTCTGTACCACGACCGCTTCGGGCGGCAGTGGCAGAGGGACATTCCCAGGCGCAGGCGCGGAAGACGCGTTCGCCATCGGCGGTTCGGTCTGCTTGAGGAGTGGGAGCTGGTCACGTACTCCACTGTCGACTTCGGACAGGCCGGTCGGCTGATCGGTGCTCAATTGGCGATAAAAGGTTCCTGATACGGTCGGCAGGCTCCAGTCCCCCACGTAGAAGTTCCCTCCACTATCATTGAGCGTCACCTTCGCTGCCCGTTGCTCGTTGCGCATCTGTTCACGGGTTTCTGCCACGAGCTTCGACAGGCTCGACGTCTCAGAGGCCACTACGATACTGCTCGATTGCGGGAAGAAGTACGTAGTCGCCTGTGTTTCCACGGTCGGGTACAGGTACGAGGTGTAGCCGTATGTCGTCCCTTGCCTCTTCTCCCGGAGCGCCCGTTGGATCTGCTCCTGCATTTCACTTTTTGTCATGCGCGCCCTACCGAGAAGCTCATGCCAATCGCCTCGGCCGCAGTCATCACCCGCGTGCCTTCTGCCGTAAGTTGATACTGGGGTCGCGGCGGACCGTCATAACCGGGCTCCGGTCTTGTTTTGAGAACCCGCACGAAGCCCTTCTCTTCGAGCCTTCCCAAAAGCACATACACAGAACCCCGCTTCACGCGCTCATTCGAGGCGGCCACAATTTCAAGGCCATACGCTCCGCCCGGTTTCCCTTGCAGAATCCTCATCACCACCATCTCGGTCGGAGTTGGCCATTCGTTGCTGGACATGCAGCGTAATCCTTCGACATGCGGACAATTTATAAGAGAAATCGTACAACTTGTAAGACTACATCGTCAACTCTCCACACCTCATCACTCTGTGACGCTTGCATGGCCGCTACCGAAATATTACGAGGCACAGGCGCCTAGACCCCGCACCCAGCCGCGGTTCTCCGCGCACTCGATGATCAGCAGACTACTAATTGTTGTCACCCTCCTTTGCGGAAAGGCCGAAATTGGCATTTAGCGCCGGAATCGAGGTAGCAGGTTGAGAATTAAGGTCACCCAGTTCGCCTTGAGATTCAATCGCTTACGCAGAAGTCAGGCCCGGTGACATCAATGATCAGTCTCCACAACCGCATTTGGCGAATGGCTACGGCATTCAGCTTCTGGAGTCGGTCTCCCTCGGACAGGCCCATTTGGATGAACTCCGCATTCAAACTCTCCATGTTCGCCAGCACGAGGAGCTGCTGTACGGAAGCACTATCGCGCATATTGCTCTCGAGGGCGGGATTCGCGTCACGCCATTGTTTGGCGGTCCGGCCAAGCAGCGCAACGTTGAGAAGATCGGCTTCACTCGCGTAGGTGCTGGCGGCCTGCGCGGCGCTAACCACTGCTGGGGAATGAGGTTGGCCTTTACCGCGTCGGTATGGAAGGTAGTTGAGTCTGGAGGGCGTGCGGTTCAGATCCCATGCAAGCGAAAGAGGCCGATGGCGCCAGTCGATTCGATCCAGCGCTTGGCGGTGAGGATAAAACTATTGAGGCCCGCCTGGTTTCTAATCCCATCGAATTCGATGGGTTTGAAATCCGCGATACTAGTGCCCTTTACATCCAGGTTCATCTTTCCGGCCGATAGTGCCTCGAGCGTCAGCCGCGCGCCGCGCCGATAGAATTTCGTGCACCGATCTTCCAACAGGCGGCATTGAAGCGAATCTCGCCCCCGTGCACGTATGGGTCAAATGCGGCTCGCACCTTTTCGATGATCCGAGCGCGAGTCGGCTCGTCGGCCTCGTGCAGGACACGGCCGAGCGGACCGAGTTGCGTGAAGTAGCGCACCAGCTCCTTTTCGGGAAATGCGCAGGGGATATCGACCGGCTGGATAGCGATGTCAGCCCAGCCACCCTCTTCCAGAATGCGCGCCACCCGTTCACGGTCGCAGAACGCGAATTGCCCCGGCGCGTCCGGCTCGCGAGCCGGAATAGTTGGCAATAGCGGCGCCGCGGCGCGCTCGGCTGTTGTCATGAAAGGATTCTCCGCAGGACTACGCCACGTGAACAAACACATCTCGGCATCGGTCGTTGCGGCGCGGCTCAAGTTCGCAAACGCGCTGACGGCGTTCTCGAAGAACATGACACCGAAGCGCGAAATGATCATGTCGAAGCTCGCAGGCTCGAACGGGCGAGTTTGCGCATCGGCGCAGATAAAGATCGCCGTCGAGCCATCGTGCGCAGCGCGGGCGCGGGCAACGCCAATCATCGGCTCGGAAATGTCTATGCCAACAACTTCACCGTTCGCTCCAAGCTTACGCGCAACAGCACGCGTGGTGGCGCCTGTACCGCAGCCGACGTCGAGCACCCGATGCGCGGATCGTGTAGCGACCGCCTGGACGAGCAGGTCCTCGATTGGCGCGAGAATGGCATCGAGCAGCGGCTGCACCTCGATCCAGGCACGACCCGCGCTGCCATTCCATAGGGTTGCTTGCTCATCATTCACTGAACTGGGGGTCTTCATAAGGATCTCCATCGACTTGCTTTCAGGGTGCGTAGCCGGCACTGTGCCACCTCAAGTGAGCTTGAGGTCAAGTGGATGAGAGAGCTGGATATCGGTCAGGTATCGCGACGCGCCGGCTTACCTGTCTCGACCTTGCGCTTTTATGAAGAAAAGGGGCTGATTGCTTCCATCGGCAGGCGCGGCTTGCGCCGTCAGTTCCATGTCGGCGTGCTCGAGCGACTGACCCTCATCGCGCTCGGGCGCACGGCCGGTTTCTCGCTCGCTGAAATCGCCCTCATGTTCGCGCCCGATGGGCGGCCGCGCATCGACCGCCAGAAGCTCACGAACAAGGCCGACGAGCTGGACCGGAAGATCCTCGAGCTCACTGCCATGCGAAACGGCTTGCGCCACGCTGCGGCCTGCCCTGCCCGCTCTCACATGGAATGTCCCAAATTTCGCCGCATGCTTCGCGCCAGCGCAGCGGCTGCATTGCGAAGACGCTGAGGCTCGGCCGGCGAACGCGTCGCACCCCTCAAAGCGAGCGCATAATCGGCGTGCAACGCAGGCGGCTCGGGCGGGTTCTCAGAAGGTCGTGCTGGCCTGGAGCCCTATCTGACGCGGACGCAGCGAAAACACTTCGTCATAGCCCAAACCGGTGTTCTTATCGAGAAACGGCTCGGCATTGGTTAGATTCCGAATGAACAGCGACACATCCGTGCCCGTGGTGAAGCGATACCCCAAATTGAGGCCTACGGTGAGGTAGGAGGGTCGCGAATACTGAATGCCCGTCACATCAAGATTCTGCTTACTCACATCGGTGTAGCTGGAATTGGCGCGCATGTAGACAGCGCCGGAGGCGACCTTCCACTCCTGACCCATCTCCAACGATGCTGTCCACTCCGGGCTATATGGAATGGGATCATTGCGATTGACTTTCTTCAATGGCACCGACTGGAGGAACTTCGCCTGGGTATAGGCTAATCCAACATTGGCATCGAAGCCCGTCCAGGGCCTCATCTGCAGGCTGATGTCGCCACCATTCGAAGTGGCAGTACCTACGTTCGCGGTAAACCCGAAACCACAACGGTCGAAATTGATGCTTTGTGCGATATCGGTCCAGGAGATGTGGAATGCCGCCATATTGAGCTGTACCTTACGGTCCAGCAGGCCGAGCTTCGTACCGAGCTCGTAGCTCCAGATGCTGTCTGTCCGGTAGGAGTCGCCCGGAAACACCCCGGTCTGCTGCTCTTCCGGGATACAGCTCGTCGGCAGGGCATTGTTGGGTCCGCCCAGCCGGAAGCCCTTGGCCGCCGAAATGTAGTAGAGCTGACTTTCCGAAAGCTGGTAGGCAATTCGATACTTGGGTGCCGCCTGGCTCTCTGCAAAGCTTTGGTTTCTGGGTGCATAGCCGTTATTGAAATAGCCGTCCTGGAAACCTACATCGCTGTCCGAGATTCGTGAGTAACGAACTCCCGCGGTCACCTTCAAACCCGGCAGCTTCGTCGGCGACCAGGACGCCTCCCCATAAACAGCACGGCGATTGAATGTCAGCAACGTATTGTCCCCGTAGACTGTATCGCCCAGATCCGACGTTCCCGGCGGTAAGCCGAACGAGGCATCGAGCGCCTCGTTCGCGGACACTCCAAAGTGGCTCATCGTATAAGCCCCGAAGCCGACCGCGTCTTCGTGTGAAGTATGCGTACGAGCCTCATGGTTATAATAGAACCCTACCAACGTCTGCAGGCCAATTTCGTCGAAGTGGCTCACCAGACGGATCTCCTGGCCCCACTGCCGGTTTGCGTTGAGGTGATGGGCTGCCGTGGCCAGGTTCGGGAGCACTTGTGCTGCGTCGGTCGTATTGTTGGGATCGTAAAACTGCGCGACGACCGGACCGATGTATCCCATATCGTAGATGGTGTAGTCCTGTATGCGCACAATTCGGCGGTCAACATAGCTGGACACTGACGTAAGCTCGTGTCTTCCGAACGTGTAGACGGCGTTTATGGCGCCCATCGTGAACTCGTCGCGAAGAGGTTCCCTGATGTCACGCGGAGTTCTGAAGTCGCGCTGCCCCCCGTCGAAGGTCCACGTGTCGTCATTCTTGCTTAGCTGGTATTGGACTTCGGGTGTGATGCGCAGGTTATCGGTTGGCTGCCACAGGAGTGTGCCTCTAACGGCGGCGACAGCCTGTGCATTGGTGTTTCTTAGAGTGAGATTGCCGTCCGTGCCCACGTGATTGACGAATCCGCCGTCATACTGATAAGTGGCTGCCACACGCGCAGCTAACACGCCCGGAATGATTGGCATGCCATATGCCACGTTGCCACCCCCACCGGGTGCGGAAGCATTTTGGCCGTAGCCGTTTACTGTAGCCGTCCCTTCTGCCGAATTGAGGTTCGGCTGACGCGTCACAAATCGAATGGTTCCACCAAATGATTCCGCGCCATACAAGGTTCCCTGAGGCCCGCGCAGGACTTCAACCCGCTCGAGGTCGAACAACGCAGGCTCGAAAGCGCCTGCAAAGCCAAAATTGCCAAAGTTGATTGATACATCGTCGATGTAGAAACCGGTAGTGGTGGAGTTACCACCGCTGGGACTGATTCCACGCACCGACACAAATCCCGTTCCCGGGGCACCGTCGAAGTCGGCCGAGAGGCCCGGCACGTGGTTGATAACACCCTGCAGGTCCTGTGTACCGGTCCGAGCGATCGCATCGGCAGTCAAAACACCGATACTTTCCGCGACCCGATTCAGGGGCTCCGCTATCTTGTTCGCGGTAACAACAATCTCCGCGAGGCCCTCACTAGATGAATCCTCCGCCGCAGTGGCACCTTCAGCGCTCGCCATGACGAGGGTCATCGCTGGCAGGCACGCGATGACGGTTGTACGCAACATCGCTCCATGTGGCGTGCGAGTAGATGGCGGCAAATTCTGATTCGCAGCGGCTCGGAGCCTGCCCCGCACAAAGGCCCACAGAACGGAATCGTCACGCATAGTTTTTACCTACGGAGCGAATGAGTTTATGGAGCGCGCGCGCCGCGTGCTTTTGACGCAATCCCACTTGACATCCCCTTGCGTCTCGTTCCGATACTAACGACATTCATATATACAATTCAAATATATCGTATGTACAAGAAGGAGAATTTGCCGCCCGGGATAGACCTGTCCAACATGCGGACAAACACGCGCAACAAGGTGACAGTTGGCGGTCGTTGCACAAGGCAGGAGCCAATGTCACTCTTGACGTAGACTCAATCTCAGAAATGGAAGATTTTGCTCGAGGTGTACCTGGAATGACGTCGACGAGTGCCAAGAAACCCGACGAGAAGCCCGGTATCTCCCTGCATCAACGGATTCTGTCCGACATACAGGACCTGATCCTCTCGGGGAAGTGGGAGCCGGGACGCAGGATCCCGGTCGAAGAAGAATTGATGAAGCGCTACAAGTGCTCGCGGATGACAGTCCACAAGGTGCTCACTCAGTTGGCCCATGCCCGACTGGTGGAGCGTCGACGCAAGCTGGGAACATTCGTATCACGACCCCACTCGCAGGCAGCGGTACTTACGATATCCGACATCAAGTCGGAAGTTGAAAGACTGGGGCAGTCCTACTCCTACGAGATACTCCGTCGCGTGCGGCGCCGTGGAACTCAGGAGGATCGTGCACGGCTCAACATCGAGGGCCCGGTCCTCGTACTCGAGGTGGTGACTCGTCACTTTGCCGGGTTCCTGCCATTTTGCTATGAGGAGAGGCTGATCAATCTGGATGCGGTGCCGGCTGCGGCATCCGTTACCTTTTCAGACATGGCCCCGGGTCGCTGGCTGCTTCACACAGTGCCCTGGACCAAGGCAGATCATGTCATTCGTGCCGCCGAAGCCAACACGGTGACGGCTGCGGCGCTGAAGATACGGCAGAAGACTCCATTGTTGACGATCTCGCGCACTACGCGCTCGTCGGACTCCACTCCGCTTACCTTTGTGCGGCTCGCTTATCCCGCTGACATGCACGAGCTCGTGGCGACTTTTTCCCCTGGCTCCACATCCGATTCAACAGCACGGCCGGCGCCTGCCGAGGCCGGGAGCTCGCGTTTTTCGAAGGTCCGGGTGGCGGAGATATCGAAAGGCATCGAGTCGCCGCGGCGCGTGGCAAAGCTCGCTTAAAGTACGAAACTATGAAAACAAAGCTCATCCACACGCGAGCCCCGGAAATTCTGCGGGGCGTATGTTTGGCGCTCGGTCTGTGCGCTGCGGCTGTCTCCGCCGAGGAGCCCGCAAAATTTCCCTCGAATGAGGTCATGCGCCACTACCGCTCCATCCACGACCCGCAGCTTTCTCCCGACGGCAAGCATGCACTGGTGCGCGTCAACGAGTCCGCCGCTGACGGAGGTAAGAGCCACCTGTGGCTGATCGACATCGGTGGCAAGGGCCCGCGTCAACTGACGTTCTCACCCGATTCGGACAAGCGGGGTGAACAGTCAGGGCAATGGTCACCAGATGGACAAAGCGTTCTGTTCCTGGCCCATCGAGGTGAGCATGCCGGGTTGTACGTTTTGCCGATGGAGGGTGGTGAAGCTAAAGCCCTCGATATCAAGGTACGACCGGCTATCGACAACTCTCGCGCAAAGGACGCGTCACCGCCCGCGAAACCCGACGCGACACCTGAGCCTATTGAAGACCTCGCGGTCGACATCGAGTCTTACAACCAGTCACCGGATGGCCAATGGATCGCCTTTATGGCGCGGGATCCCGAGACACCCGGGGAGAAGAAGCAAAAGGAGGCGAAGGCGGACGCGGAGTGGGTTGACCATGATACTCACGGCACACGCCTCTACCTGCTACGCCGGGATACCAACAAAGTCACCCCCATTCCGATCGCACCGGACATCAAGGAATTTGCTTGGAAGGAGGACAGCTCGGGGTTGATTGCCGTGGCCGAGGGGCCGCACAATGCCGGCGACCTCGGATTTGCGCGGACGTCCTGGGACCTGTCGACGGCTGACACAGAGCATCCCAAACAGATCGCCTTGCCGGCCTCGATTGAGACTGCCGTGTGGTCCGTTGACGGCCGCTCGGTGATCTTTCTGGCGCAATCTCACCGCGATGCGCCGCCGCGCTACGCCGACCTGTACGAGTCAGAGCTGGGCGCGAGTGCCACCGCGCGCAACCTCACTGACGGATTCGATGGCTCGCTCGCTCCGGAACCGCCGATTGCGCTGGCGGACGGCGGCATTGTCCAACTGGTCGAGCGCGGCTTTGATACACGGGTGGGCGTTTTTCCGGCCCACACGGGCAAGGTCGCCTATGTGAATCTCCCCCTTGCCGCGGTACGTGAAGTGCGCTCGAATGCGCGCCGCACTGGCTGGCTATTCCTCGGCAGCAGTGGCGGACAGCAGCCCTCGCTTTACTACGCGTCCGATCTCAACAGCTCGCCGCAAAAACTCCATACACCTGAGGTGGCACCCGCCCTCACCCGCACGGTTAAACCCAAGCGCATCAAGTGGAAGAACGAAGGGCTGACGATCGAGGGGGTGCTCTATCTCCCGCCAGATACGGGCGACCAGCGCGTACCGTTGATTGTCGATGTACACGGAGGTCCCACTGGCCAGTATGACGACCGGTTTGAGCCCTTCGCGGATTTTCTGGTCGGTCACGGTTGGGCGCTGTTGCGAACCAATCCTCGCGGCAGCACCGGATACGGCGCCGCCTTTGCGGCCGCCAACAAGAATGACCTGGGCGGCGCGGACTACCGGGACATCATGACTGGGGTTGACTACGTGCTGAAGACAGAGCACGTCGATCCAACACGCATGGCGCTCATGGGCTACAGCTACGGCGGTGAGATGGCCGGCTTTGTGGAGGGCAAGACCACTCGTTTCAAAGCCATTGTGAGCGGCGCGCCGGTCATCGATCAGTACAGCGAATATGGCACGGAGGATCAATCGTGGTATGACCGTTGGTTCTACGGCAAGCCTTGGGAGCATCCAGCGGATGCGTGGCGCCAGAGTCCATTGGCCCATATCGGCGCCGCGCGGACTCCGTTCTTGTTATTGCAGGGTCAGGCCGATAGTACCGACCCGGTGGGGCAGTCTCAGGAGATGTATCGAGCCTTGCGTCAGAATGGGGTTCCCGTGGAGCTTGTGACTTATCCGCGCGATGACCACGGTCCGTTGGCGAGGGCCCTCTATGGAGCGCCAGTGTCCGAACCGTGGCACGGGTTCGACGCGCGACGCCGGACGATAGAATTCATCGAGAAGGCTTTCGCGACTGCCGGGAAAAGATAGGCAAACGAGCTCCCCAAAATTCGCTCCGCGAGCCTGCTGCTCGCTCGCATCCTCGGGATCTAGATCGATGCTGTGGGCCGGCGGGGAGTCGTTCGCTGTACTGCTGCAGCCCCAGTACAGTTTAGTGCATAGCGTTTCCTCCACCTCTGTTGGTGGGGTGCCTTTTCATGCCATGGTTAGCTCCTTCCACACAGGAGACTGTACGTGCAACGCCCCTTTCAGCTCGTCGATGTATTCGGAACCGGACCCTTTACCGGTAATCCTTTGCCGGTGATTGCGCAAGCCGAGGGGCTGTCCACTGAGGAAATGCAATGCATCACCCGGTGGTTCAATCACTCAGAAACCGCGTTTCTGGTTCCTGCGACCGATCCGAACGCAGACTATCGCGTTCGCATCTTCACCCTGACGCATGAATTGCCTTTTGCCGGTCACCCGACGCTCGGAAGTGCGCACGCCTGGCTAGAGGCCGGCGGGAAACCAAAGTGCGAGGGTTTCGTCGTGCAGGAGTGCGGTGCCGGGCTCGTAAGGGTTCGCCGCGAACGCGAACGGCTTGCTTTTGACGCCCCGCCGCTGATCCGCGGCGGTCAGCCGACCGAACAGGAGTTGGCGCAAGCGGTCGCCGCCTTGCAGATTGACCCAAGCACCATTGTCGCTGCGACTTGGGCTGATAATGGCCCGGGTTGGATAGCGGTCCTGCTCGAGTCGGCAGAGGCGGTACTGGCCGTTGAACCCATCCGGCACCATCGGGGCAGGCTCGACATCGGTCTCGTCGGTCCACACGCGGCTGGGGGCGACACGGCATTCGAGCTGCGCGCGCTGTTTTATGACCAGCACGGAACATTGATCGAGGACCCTGTCACCGGAAGCCTCAATGCGTCAGTGGGTCAATGGTTGTTTGCCACGGGTCGGGCGAGCGGCTCCTACGTCGCCGCCCAGGGTACGCGCCTCGGACGAACCGGCCGTGTTCATGTCCAACAAGACCCGCAAGGGCGAGTCTGGGTGGGTGGCGCGACGCGCACGCTCTTTTCCGGCGTCAGCCACTCATGCAAGGGAGTAATGGCATAGGACCAACAGACGTCATTCATGAACACCTCCAATGAACGAGCCGCGATTCGGGTCGCTCTAGTTGGTTTCGGTCTGGGCGGCGCCGCCTTTCATGCACCGTTGATTGCGGCCACGTCAGGTATGAGACTGACGACCGTCGTTACCTCGAACGAAACACGTCGTTCCACCGCCTTACGCGAATACCCCGGCGTGCGAGTGGTTGACAGCGCGGAGTGGATCTGGGAGCACGCGTCCGAGCATGATCTGGTCGTCATAACTACTCCCAATCGTGTCCATGCGTCTCTGGCCCTGGAAGCCTTCTCTGCCGGGCTACCCGTCGTTCTCGATAAGCCGTTTGCTCGAACTGCGGCGGAGGCGCGGCAGGTTATCGACGCGGCCCGCACACGGAAGTTGCAAGTTGCGGCGTATCACCCCCGGCGTTGGGACAGCGAGTGCCTCACTCTCCGTCGATTGATCGATGAAGGGGCACTGGGTCGCGTCCTACGTTTCGAGTCTCGTCTGGAACGATGGCGACCGCAATTGAAAGGCGGTTGGCGCGAGCGCGGTGCTGTCGAGGAGGCTGGTGGCCTTCTTTATGATCTGGGCAGTCATCTCATTGATCAGGCGTTACATCTGTTTGGCCCGGTACAGGAAGTCTACGCGGAGCTCGATCGCCGGCGTTCCGGCGCCGAGACGGACGATGACGTGTTCCTGGCCCTGACGCACATCAACGGTGTTCGTTCGCATCTCTGGACGAGCGCGATGGCCGCGCAACGCGGGCCGCGAGTGAGAGTGCTTGGCGAGCGTTCGGCTTTCGTGAAGCATCACGCCGATATACAGGAAGCCGCGCTTCGTCTTGGCGGTCGTCCGACGCAGGCAGGCTGGGGTGAGGACCCGCACGAGCACTGGGGCACGTTGACTGACGGCGCCACCGAGCAGCGGGTACGGAGTGAGCCCGGTGCCTATCAGCGCTTTTATGAGCTGATGGCGGCAACGCTACGCACTGGGGCTCCAGCACCAGTAGATGCCGAGGATGCTGTCGCTGGGCTCGAAATAATCGAAGCTGCCCAATGCTCCGCCGCGCAGCGAAGCGTAGTAACGCTGGTCAATCGGTAGCCCGTCGCGTCGATTCGCGATGCGGATTATTCACCCTCCCGCAGGCGGGCGTCCTCGGCCGAGGGACTCAAATTGGCATTCCCCTGAACTCGATGGGCGTCCGCCTACTCGTGGCAATTACCGAGGTTACCGCTCGCCACGCAGCCAACAGCAACAGCCAGCGGGAACAACACCACGCCTCCCAATACCAGCGGGACGCCGGCGACCATCTTGATCGGAGTCGCCTCAATGTGAGGGGTCGATTTTTCGGCTTCCACCGCAATTTGATAGCTCTTGTTGAGCTGATATTCCGGCAGCGGCTTGAATGAACCCGCTTTATAACGGTGACCCTCCAGGCTCACCACGAGCGCCGCGTGGCGCGGCTCCATCAGGCTGAAACCGGCTGCCACGGCCTCATCCATCTTATCGGCCGGCGCGTTCCGCAACTGCAGTGTGACCGTGCCTTGCATCGTGCCATTGGCAAACACCCTGAATCCGCCCAATGTCGCGATCACGTCAGGGTGAAATGAACCCTTCAGCGTACGAACCAAGGCCGGCGGCGCCTCGAACAGGTAGTGGTAGTCCCTCGTAACGACCGCGAGCTGTTTTTCATCGGCTGAGATCAGAACGCTGGTGACGGTCTCCGAATACGAGGTCCACTCCGGGGTGGTGGTCACACAGCCGGCGACGCTCAATCCACTGAAAAGAAGTGAGCCGCTGAGGAACTCGCGCCTGTCCATGAATTCTCCTGTCCATGAGGTTCGCAGGATCCTAAAGCACAGCGCGCAGTTGAGCCCGGTCGTTTCGAGTTATTGTGAACCCTGTCAGGGTCCTGTGTATCAAAAACTGACGAGCGTTCCACATGCGGCGCGAGCTCGGTTCAGCCCGCTAATGCTCAGCACCCCCCAGCTTCGAGTGCCGGATCCCATACAAAACATAAATCAACGCACCGACGGCGAGATACCCGAGCAACACCAACGCAGGCGCATAGTCGGCGTGCCACGCTTTGACCACGAGGTCGGACCCAAGCGGCGCGACCATCACGAGGCACATGACGATGCCGAGTACAGGAGCGACGCCGATCCAACGACCCCCGATCCACACTCCCCCGAGCGGAACGCTGAACGGACGCGGCAGGCCGGGTTCGGTATTGCGGAGCCAGATGACAGCGAAACACACGATTGCGAATGAGCTCGCGGTGCCGAGACTGATGAGATCGCCCAACAAGGTGATCGGCAGGAGCGCCGCGGCAAGCGCCATTCCGACTGCAATCGTGATCGTGCCGAGCCAGGGAGTCCGGAAGCGCGGGTGCAAGGCACTGAAGATCGGCGGCAGCAAGCCGTCACGCCCCATCGCATAGAAGATGCGAGACTGCGCGTAGCAGGTTGACAACAGGATGGAGGTAAGGCCAATCACCGCCCCCACCTTGACGAACATCAGCAGCCACGGAATGGCGATGGCGTCCACGGCCGCAGCGAGCGGATCAACGACGCCGAGCTGCCGATAAGGCACAACACCAATCAACACGGTCGCCACTGCGATATACAGCAAGGTGCAGGTCACCAACGAGCCGAGGATGCCAAACGGCACATCGCGCTGCGGATTGCGAGCTTCGCCGGCTGCAGTGGAAACCGTCTCGAAGCCCAGGTAGGCAAAAAAGATCACTGAGGCCGCGCGAAACACCCCCGGCCAGCCGAATGCAAATCCGCCTTCATTGGGCGGCAGGAAAGGTGTGAAATGGGTCCAATTGATGGCGCTCGCGCCGAAGACAACAAAGGCAACGAGGACAGTTGCCTTCAGGGCGACGATGCAACTGTTGATTGCGGCGGACTGGCGCACGCCGATGATCAGCGGCGCGGCCATCACGAGTACGGCGCCGCCTGCGATCAGGTTGACGCCACCGCCACTGGCAAACCGATAACCTCCCGGTGCCGCTATCGAGCGAATCAGGGGAGTTGCAATCTCGGGCGGCACGTGCACACCAAAGGTGGCCAGCAGGCTTACGAGATAACCCGAAAAACCCACAGCCACAGTGGACCCTGCCAGGGCATACTCCAATAAGAGCAGCCATCCCAGACCCCACGCCGAAGCCTCGCCCAGCGTCGCGTACGCATACACGTAAGCCGAACCGCTGACCGGCATCGTAGACGCCAGTTCCGCGTAACACAGCCCCGCGAATACGCAGGCCGATCCGGCGACGAGAAACGAGAGCAGCACAGCCGGTCCAGCGAAATGGGCAGCGGCCGATCCCGTCATTACATAGATGCCGGCGCCGATGATGGAGCCCACCCCCAGCAACAGTAGGTGCATCGGACCCAGGGAGGCGCGAAGGGCGTGACTACCGGCATCGGAATGGATGTCGGCAATCGACTTTCGGACCGACAAAGGGGCATTTCGTTTTGCCATCATGACATTTGCAGCAAACGGCGCAGCCACTCGGAGGTGTCAGCAAAGGCTCGCGCAGCGAGCGACGAGGTCGATACTGCCTCGAGGAAGCTGTGAGTGGCACCCGGATACTCCCTGAAAGTGACATCATTGCCCGCGTCCATCAGCCGCCGCACCATCGCGCGATTCCCGTCTGCCAGAGGATCGCACGTCGCGATGATGTGCAAGGACGGCGGCAGATCGGAGAGTTCAGCCAGCAACGGCAGCGCCAACGGGTCCGTCCGCGGCAAATCTCCCAGATAGTTATCGAGAAAGCCCAAAAGCTCCTCGACCGTCAGCAGCTTGCCGGGTCCGCCATGGAGCCGTGCGGATGTCGTGTCGAACTCGGCATCAAAAAAGCCGTAGTTGGAAATCACACCCGCGATTCGATCGGTGGCATCGCGCTCGCGCAATACCAAACAGGATGCGAAAGCGAGGTTGGCACCTGCCGAATCTCCCCCGATCACGATGCGGCTGGAATCGATGCCCAACTCCCCGGCGTTGGCGTGCACCCAGTCAACCACCGCGACAACCTCCTGCAGCGCGACCGGGAAGCGCGCCTCCGGAGACAATGAGTAGTCCACACCGACAACCAAAACGCCCGCTCGTGCGGCGTACTCGCGCATCAGACGGTCGTGTGTATCGAGGCTGAACAGCGTGAACCCGCCCCCGTGCACATAGATCAAAGCAGCGCGCGGATGCGTCGATGGATCGGGTTCGAATAACCGGATGTGAACTTCACGACCGCTCTGCACGGCAATCAGGTCCCGAACGCGATGCATTTGCGGGCCGCCCGCTCGCCATTTCTCGCGCAGCAGCTCGGCCACGCGACGCTGCTCCACAATCGATCCGGCAGTCAGCTCAGCGTACTGGGCCCCACCTTCCAGGATCGCGGCCACGAAGTTCGCGACCTCCGGATCGATGCTGTCTTTGTCCACTATCGTTCTTCCCCCGTTTGCCCCACGCGGCCCGAGCAGACGCCGGATCGCCAGGGCAAAGCATAGGGGCGGGGGTCGCGCCCAACTTGCGGCGCAGGATCATTCAGGGTCGCAATCGGGCCATTCGGTCGACAGTGTGTCAAACTCGACAATCGGACGGGCATTTGCGGGTTTGGGCCAATGCGGCATACAAGAGACCTCGACCTGGCAGTCAGGCCGGTGGTGGGTCTGATTGACGAATATCCGGCGGGTTTAGTCGATCCACTGCACTCCCACGATCGGGCACAAGTGCTGTACGCGTGCTCCGGAGTGATGTCGGTGATCACTCCGTCCACCAGCTTTGTCGTGCCTCCCCAGCGTGCGCTGTGGTTGCCGGCGGGCATGCTGCACGAGGTTTCCTGCCGAGGCCCGGTCGCCCTCCGTACGCTCTATGTCGACCCGAGCCTCGATCGCGCTCCGGAGGAATGTCGCATCATCGAGGTCAGCGACTTCCTCAAGGCGCTGATCCTCGAAGTCGCCTCGTTTAGCGCCGACTACGATCTCGAGGGTCGCGCCGGACGCATCGTGGCGTTGCTCGTCGACGAAATCGCCACCATGCCACGGGCGCCCTATTCCGCGCCGATGCCTCTCGATCCACGAGTGAAAAAGGTGTGCAAGGCTATCCTTGCGAACCCGGCCGACCAGCGCAACATTGACGACTGGGCTGAGCTCGCCGGCATGGGAAGGAGGACCTTCACGCGGGCGTTCATGCGCGAGACGGGTATGGGCCTCGCGGTGTGGCGTCAGCAGGTCCGGTTGATGGAAGCATTGTCGCGGTTGGCGTCGGGCCAACCCATTACGACAGTCGCATTCGACGTGGGATATGACAGCCCGAGCGCCTTCAGCGCAATGTTCAGGCGGGCATTCGGCGTGTCACCGAGCGAATACGAGACCCGGCAGACATAGGGCGGACGCAGCGAGTCGCGCCGCCTCCGGGTGGCGGCGCTCTTTGCGCCGCCGCCAGAAACGATCAGAACTTTTTGGTTACAGTGCCGATCCATTGCGCCCCGGCTCCGTAGGTACATCCTACGAAGCCGGCGCACCGCGCAACGTACAGCTTGTCGAAAATATTCGAGCCGTTCACCGCGAAGCGCCAGCCGGGCGTGTCGTAATGAACGATCGCATCAAACAGCGTGGAGCTCTGTCCATACAGAGTTCGGATCGTGTCTGCTGATGTGAACTCATCAGGCACTCCACCGGCGCTTGCCCCCGCATAGCGCACACCAGCCCCGAATCCCAACCCGCCCAACATGCCTTTCTGCAGCGTGTAATCGACGAACAGCGACACCTTGCGATCGGGAGTCGTGGGTAGTCTCTGGCCGATCGCATCGGCGGTGGCGCTCTTCGTGATCTCATTGTGCAGATAGGTGTAGCTGGCATTGATCGAAAGCTGTTCGCGGATGCGCGCCACCAGCTCCAGCTCACCCCCATACACCTCAACTTCTCCGGTCTGGGTGCCAAACACAGGGATGATCGAGGTCCCGTTGGTCACGATGTTGGTCTGTTTGATGTCAAACAGCGCCACTGTGCCAAACAGCTTGACGTCGCGCGTGTTGCGACTCGTGTACTTGACGCCACCCTCGGTCTGCTGTCCCGAGCTTGGCTTGAATGGACGCGGGTGCGCCGGGTCCGTGGTGGTATCGCTTCCGAGCACCGGCTCAAAGGAGCGGGCGTAACCGACATAGGGGGCAATGCCGTTTTCGAGGACATAATTGGCGCCCACGCGCCACGTGAACTTACGCTGCGTGCTGTCGACGTTTGCCGCCGAGCGATCGTCCAGGCTGACCCAATCGTTGCGGACACCGAGCAGGACATACAGCTTGTCGATGCCGATCTGGTCCTGCGCATACACACCGGTTTGCTTCAACTGGATGTTGCTGAACGGGATGTTGGCCAAGGGATTCGCCGTCGGCGGGACGTTTCCGTACACGGGATTGAAGATATCGATTGACGGGACATCGCCACCGAACGCGAAGCCGAATGTGGACACGTTGAGTACTCGACGGTAATCGAGTCCTCCGAGCAAATTGTGGCTGAGGCTGCCGGTCTGCAGCTTCGCGTTGAATCGATTGTCAGTCGCGAAGCTTTCGACACTTTCCTCATACGGGAAGCTATAGCGATCGAGCGTGCGGTTATCACCCTCCAGAAAGCCGCCGTAAATAACGCGCGACTTCTCGTGGTAGCGGCTCCATTTGGTGTTGGAGTGAAAAGAGACGTCGTCGCTGAACTCGTGCGCGGCATCCCAACCGGCTGCCCACTGGGTGCGCTCGAAGTGATTGAAGCCGGGCTCACCGAAGTTGGCGCGGTGGTCAATCTGGCCCAGCGGGTTGGGAAGCAGCGTGCCGACCGCCGGCAGGAAGCCGTTGGTGTCGCCGTCCACCCGGTCGCGCTGGTAGTAGCTGAGGCCGGTGATGGTCGTGCGGTCGCCGATCTTCCAAGTAAACGTGGGCGCGATCATCGAGCGATCGGCACCCACAAACTCGCGTTCCGCGTGGCGATCCAGATACAGGCCGGTCAATCGGGCCGACAGTCCGTCCGCCAGGGGCCCGGTCAGAGTTCCTTCGACCTCCTTATAGTCGTAGGAACCGTACTTCGCCTGCAACTCACCGCCGAATTCGTTGCTCGCGCGGCGGCTGATCTGATTGTAGATGCCGCCGGGAGGCGCCGTGCCGTAGAGGACCGACGCCGGCCCTTTGAGCACCTCGAAAGATTCGAACGCATAGAGATCGACACCAACACTCTCGATGGTGGTGGATACGGGTGCGGCGAGGCCATCCACAAACTGACGGGGAGTGAAACCGCGCACCGTGATGAAGTCATAGCGCAGGTCGGGTCCGTAATTTTCGCCAGTCACACCTGAGACGTACCGCACCGCCTGCTGCGCGTCGACAAAGTTGAGAAGATCGATCTGGTCACGGGTGACGACCGAAATCGACTGCGGCATGCGGTCGAGCGGAATGTCCGTCTTGGAAGCAGTGACGCCACCGTCCGGCACATAATTGCGCGCCGAGACTATGATCGTCGCTATGCCGTCTTCCGTCGTGCGCGTCGTTTCATTCGACGTGCTCTGAATTGCGTTTGGGCGATCCCCCGCCGTTGAATCGGCTTTTTGCGCCTGCGCCTGCGACAAAGTCAAAGGTGCGAGAAGCGCGGCGTTCAGCCACCAGGCCCGCCTCAAACCCAGGTTCGCACTGCGGATCATGTCAGTACCCTCCCCCGCAAGATCGAATTATTTTCCCAAAACCCTCCTTGATGACTTTAATCGCCCGCCTGATGGCGCATAGCTGAGAAAGGGCCAACTTCCGCACAGGTTGGGCAATCGCATCACCGGGCCGGGGCGGTGGGCAACGCACCAGGATCGGGCGTGCCGGGCGGCCGGTCGTCCCAGTACCACGGCCGGCCAAAAACGCGCCGAACGGGCCAAATCTCGTCGAGCGTCTCCGCATCGTATAAACGTCCACCCTGCATTACCTGCGCAATGGCTTCGGCATTGCGGATATCCATGAGCGGGTCGCGATTGAGCACCACCAGGTCGGCGATCTTGCCCTTTTCGATGCTGCCGAGATCCGACTCGCGGCCGATCGCCTGCGCCGACCCCAGAGTCGCCGCCCGCAAAATCTCGGCGGGGGTCCACCCGCCGCTGCTGTGCGCTTGCATCTCCCAGTGAAAACCCAGCCCCGGTATCTCGCCGTGACTGCCCATCCCGACAATCCCACCCGCCCGCGCGATCCGCGCGCCGCTTTCGGCGAACGCAGGAAAGCTGTCGTCCTCAGCCTCCCGCCATTCGCGCTTGCGCATTTTCATGTCGACAATAAAACGCGGTGCAAAGCGGTTGAGCTTCGAGTCATGGTTCGGGTGCCGGTCGACAATGAAGCGCTCCTGTGCCCCGCCGTTCACCATCAACGTGAGATTGTGTGAAACGCCGCTCTTGGCAAACAACGTAACCACGTCGTTGTAGAGCGGCGCGGCCGGGAGCGCGTGCTCAATCCCTGAAATGCCATCCTGTATCTGGGTGATATTGAGCTTGTCAGCGGTCGCGCCTTCGGCCGTCACGCGCAGCCCGTGCTCACGCGCGCTTTGCGCGATCCACTGTCGCACGCGGCGGGCGCCGGTTCGATACAGCTTGATGTTGTTGAGCCGGTAGAAATCCCGATAGCGATCCAGCACTCGATCCACCGCTGTCTTGTTTGCAAACTCATTGAACGAAAACAACGCGACCCCGGTGGAGCGAATGCGCGATCCGATCATCGCACCGGCATCTATCAAGTCCTGATACGCCAACATGTCTATGCTGAGCGTCGATGGATCGAATGCCGTGGTAATACCGTAGGCCAGATTGGCAGCCGGGCCCCAACTCTCCAGGTCGAGGACGCCGCGTCTGATATCGGCAACGTGGTCATGATCGTCGATGAAGCCAGGCACAATCCACTTGCCGGAAACATCGCGGACGGTCGCGCCCACAGGCACCGGAAATGAATCGCGTGCGCCAACGGCTGCGAAGCGACCGTCGACAATCAACACGTCGGCATTCGGTATCGGTGCCTGCCCAGGTACTGCGAGCACTGTCGCACCGCGCAGCACCAAAGCACCGGGAGCAGTCGCGCGCGGGACCTCGACAATGGCATCACTGCGCGCCGGTGCACCAACATCAGGACCGCGCGACACCGTGTCGGCGCTGTCGAGCGCAACGCCGGCAACCTGCCGACGGAACCAACTTGCGCCGATGCCCCAGCCGATGGTCTTCCCGTCCGCACTCCACTGCAGGAAGTCCGCGCCCACGTCCGTCAACTGGCGGTGGCGAACTGTAGGTGCATCGACGTCAATGGTGACACCCGGTTTGGCGGGGACTTCGAGCAAATGGATCTGTTGCGCGATCTGCGCGACTACCCACTTGCCATCGGGGCTCAGTCGCAAGTCATCGACTGGCGCGCGGCCCGGCAGGAAATAGTAGCCCGGGCCCGTTACCTGCAATAGCAGCTCTCGTTGTCCATCGCCCAGCGAGACGAGATTCAAGCCATTGTCCATCAGCAGCGCGACGCGTTTCGGATCGGGTCCGAAATGTGGAATACCGCCCATGGTCCCTTTCGTCACGACACGGGCTCCGCCGCCAGCCGCAGGCAATATGGCCAGCTCGGCGTCGCGCAATGGACCATACTCCATATAGCGATGCATCCGCACGTCGTTACTGGATCGAATTACCAACACTGATTGCCCGTCCGGGGTCTCCACCGGGCTCGTGTAATACGCAGGAACGTCGCTCAACTGCACCGGAGCGCCGCCCTCCGCAGGCGCGCGCCACACCTGACCGCCGTCGCGCGCGTTCCAACGAACAAACAGGATCGACCGGCCGTCCGCCGACCAACTCGGCTCATACTCACCGATCGGATCGGGCGTGAGCGCGTGTGGGGTAGCTCCCGGAGCGAGTGGCATCACGTAGACTTTGCCAAGCGCCGAAAAAGTGAGCTGCGTGCCATCGGGCGACTGCATCGGATGTTGGATGAGCCGCGCACGTACCGGACCCGTCTCCTCGCGGATGATCGGGGCGTTGAGTGGCCCCAGCGGCAAGCGAACATTTGCAGTAAAGGGTATCTCCACGGATTTTTGATCAGAAAGGTCGACCCGACGCAATTTGCCGCCGTCGTTCACGACTAGCGCACGGCTGTCGGGTGTGAAGGCGTAGTGGGGAGCAAGGTCTCGCCAAGGTGAACCCTCCAACTCGTCGAGCTGTGCGAGGCTCACAAGCCAATGATCCTCGTGCGTTTGAAGGTCGAGCACCCGCAGCCACATCTGAGCGCCGTAGCGCGTGACGTAAACGAGCTTCTTGCCGTCGGGCGATGGAAGAGGTCGGAAGAAGGTGCCGAGCACGAGATCGGGGCGGTAGCTGCGCGGCGGCTCGACAAGAGTCTCTTCACTCCCCGAACGCAGATCTCGCCGCCGGATCACCCAACCCGGAGGATCCGCATCGTGCGGACCAACCTCGGACGCGTAATACAACCACTGGCCGTCGCGCGATGCAGCGGCGCCAACCGTGCTGGACGATGGGTCACCGTTGATTGGCACAATGACAGTCATCTTGCCGGTGGCAACCTCAATGGCTTGAAGCTCGAAGGCGTTATGTTCGGTACGAAAGCGCGAGACGTAGATCGTCCGCCCGTCGGCGCTCCATGCCGGCGACGTGAAGATGCTGTCTTCCTCCAGCGTCGTGACGGCTCGTTCGTGGCGCCCATCCGCGTCGGCGACCCATACGTTCTCCGATCCCGAACGATCGCTGAGAAACACGATGTGCCGTCCATCCGGAGAGAAGGCTGGCTGTGAGTCGAACGCCATCCCCGTCGCGATCGCCTTCGCATTTCCTCCGCCTGCATTGACGAGGTAAAGATCGCCGAGCAACTCAAACACGATGGTCCGGCCGTCAGGTGATAGATCGGGCGACAGCCAGGTACCCTCGTGGGTCGTGAAGGCAAGTGTGCGCGTTGGTACTAGCGAGAGTCCGACCGTATTTGGTGACGCGCCAGCGCTAGTTGGGCGCGCTGGAGTTTGTGCATGCGCGGCGAGGGCGCATGCGAGAAGGGTCAGGGCGATTTGGATGCGCATCGTATTATGGCCTTGGCGCGTAACGGTCACGCAGCATCGTCTGGCGGGTCGAGAGCGACACCTCTTCGCCCGCGGCATAGAGTTGGAGCGGCGCACTGGAGGGTTCGAGCGGGTCCCCGTCCCAGATAACGAGGTCGGCATCGGCTCCGGGTGCCAGAGTTCCGACTTTCGCATCGAGCCCCATGACACGCGCTGCACCGCTGGTAATTGCCGCGAGCGCCTCGTTATACGGCAGCCCTGCGGCTACCGCGTTGCCGGCACCTTCGCGCATGGAGGGTCCCGCGTTCCAACTTCGGTAAACGCCCTGCCCCGACACGCTGAAGGCCATAGGCACTCCGGCCCGAGCGAGAATCGCAGCATTGTCGCGTCTTGCCCCGATTGTGTCGTAGCTGTCAGGTAGGTCAGCCATCGGATCGAGAATCACAGGGACGTGCGCGGCTGCCAGCGCGTCCGCCCGCGCCCATGCTTCCGCTCCGCCAAAAATTACCAAGCGCAGCCGATACTCGCGCGCGAGCGCGAGCGCTTGGGTGATGTCAGATGCGCGATTGGTCGCGATTACCAACGGCATCGTGCCCGCGAGAACCGGCGCAAGCGCCTCCGCATCGAGATGGTTGAGCATTTGGTCACGTGGCGAGCCGCCGTGCGCTCCGGGGCGATATGCGCGCGCTTCTTCGAGTGCATTGCGCAGAAGTTGCCAAGACCCCGCGCGCGACCCTATGCCGGCGGCAGCAGTGCCGCCACCGACTGTCGCAAACATAGCGCTGCGCGCCCGTGTCACCTGAGCCACCCGGCTCCCCAGGTGTACGATCGCAGCGGTTCCGTCGAACGGCGCATTCGCCGAGCTGTCGGGATAGATGGTCGCCCACGCCACTCCGTCAGCACGCGCTTGCCGCACCGCCTGATCGGCAAAATCAAACGCATATTGAACCTCGAACGCCGGTCCCAGGGGCCCCTTCGTCACGCTGGCACCTCGCTCGTCGGCGATTCCGCCGACCTCCCCCATGCCAATTTGCGTGGCGGCATCGACCAACGCAGGCGTAACGACACGCCCATCCGCCTTTACGACCCGCGCACTTTTTGGCGGTACACCGCCGGCCGTCACCGAGACTACGCGCCCCTCCTCAATAACAATGGTCGCGTTGTCGACCGGGGCCGCGCTCGTCATCGTCCACGTCCGGGCGCCGGTAATAGCCCACGACTCAGCGCCCGCGGTGGATGCCGCAAGCAGCGCGACAAGAACCAACAGCAGCCTGATCATTGCCGCCCCTCCGTGATAGTCCGGCCGATCTCGAAGTCGGATGGTGGCGGTGGATGAGCGCGGTCAAACACCAACGCGCCATCGATATAGACGCCGTCGACGCGGCTGTAGACACTGAACGGATCGCCCGACCACAGAACGACGTCGGCGTTGGCTCCCGGGCTCAACTTGCCGATCCGGTCGTCGAGGCCGAGCGCCTTGGCGGGATTGGAAGTAATCCAGCGGATGACGTGCTCAGGCGGCTCAGAGAGTCCGGAGCGCCGCCCGGCCGCCGCCGCTTTGGCGGCCTCGGTGTTCAGGTGTTCGCTGAGCATCGGGATGTCGCTATGCATCATTGCGCACCCCCCGGCCGCATCCACGAAAGCAACATTCTCGCGGATCGCGTCCTCCGCCTCTGGCTTGAATCCCCACCAGTCAGGCCAGCCGGCAACGCAGATGCCGGCGCGGACGAGTAACGGCGCAATCTTGTAGGCCTCGGACGCGTGATGGAAGGCGGCGATGCGGAAACCAAACTCGCGCGACAAGTCGATGATGCGTGCCATATCGTCGGAGCGATAACAGTGCACATGCACGGCGATCTTTCCGTCGAGAACCGCGGCAAGGGTATTCTTCTCGAAATCTCTGTGTGGCGGAGGGCTGCGGCGATATTCCTGTATCCCCGTGAGCTTCTCGCGCAATTCAGCCATCAATCCCTGCCGGCTGTTGAATCCGCCGTGCCCCTCCTCTTCCTTCGGATTATCGCCGCACGCCATCTTCAGACCCTGCGGAGCATCCGGGAATTTCATTGCCGCCACGGTCGGTGCGGCGATGGGCTTGACGACCACCGATCGGCCGCCCAAGAGCACGCCCGAGCCGGGCAAGATTTGCATTGTAGTGACGCCGGCAGCGAGCGCGCGCGCGAAGCCTGGATCGGCGGAGCGGACTCCGTGTTCAATCCACGTGGCCGATGCATCCGGCTTGTGCATCTCAGTGACGTCGCCCACCGTTGCGCTGAGCGAGGTCTGGGGAAGCGTGTACGTACCGATATGTGTGTGGACGTCGATCAGTCCTGGCGTGATCCAACGCCCGCGTGCGTCAACAATCACCGCGCCGGCAGGCCGCTCAACGCTTGTGCCGATAGCCGCGACCTTGCCATCCCGAAGCACAATCTCGCCGCTATCAATGCGCCCACCGATCCCGTCGAGGATCGTTGCGCCGACCAGCACGACCGGGCCGCTCTTCCTTGGCACGTACGTGCTCGGGTACGGATCGGCCACGGCATCGTCGCGCTCGGCGGCCGGCCCTTTTGGACCCGCTCCCAAGCAGACTCCCGCGGTGACGAATAGAAGTGACGCGAGTGCGCAACTACCCACGCGGCAGCGCCCTCGGCTCGTTTTCGGCATAAACAGTCCCTCCCTGGACTGGAATGTAGCCGCCTTGGCCGATAGCGCGCGAGACCTGGGGCCGTTTATTGTCGTAAACGGGTCACGGCATCCAGAATGCTTTCCCCGAACACTTCGCCATTGTGTTCCAGCGGCGAAACTGATCTGATCGCGCCGCCGGGGAAGTTGCTTCGGCATCACTAGCGTCTACACGCGGATAGATGCATGAGCGCGCAAGTCCCTGCAATCCAGTATCGAGCGGTCACCCGCAGCAACTTGACTGACCTCGCGAGGTTCTCGGCGTGTCACGGAAAGTTTGCGTACTGCTCCTGCATGCGCTGGCGGATGCGTAGCAGCGAGTTTCAGAAATCAACCAAAGTGATGCGCGCAAGCAAGCTCGCGCAAATGGTCAGGGAAGGCCAGCCGGTCGGCGTTCTGGCCTACGCTGGGAATGAACCGATCGGGTGGTGTTCCATTGCGCACCGAGGCAGTTACGAGGCTCTCGAGCGCTACAAGGCGCTACCCCGGATCGATACAGCCGAAGTGTGGTCAGTCGTCTGCTTCTTTGTTGATCGGCGCTTCAGACACAGGCACATCACGCTGGGTCTGCTCGAGGCGGGACTCGATTACGTCCGCTCCCAGGCTGGGAAAATTGTCGAAGGCTATCCGGTTGAGCCCGGAGCGGGTCTTTACACCTACATGGGATCACCGGCGACCTTTCAGAAGGCGGGATTTCGGGACGTCACTCCTGGCGGGCAAAAAAGACAGGTCGTCAGGTATCATTTCGATTGACGAGTTGATTGTGCACCGATCTTCCAGCAGGCGGCGTTGAAGCGGACTTCGTCCCGATGCACGTATGGATCAAATGCGGCTCGCACCGTTTCGATGATCCGGGCGCGAGTGGGTTCGTCCGCCTCGTGCAGGACGCGGCCGAGCGGACCGAGTTGCGTGAAGTAGCGCACCAGCTCCTTTTCAGGAAAAGCGCAGGGAACATCGACCGGCTGGATAGCGATGTCGGCCCAGCCACCCTTCTCCAGAATGCGCGCCACCCGTTCACTGTCACAGAACGCGAATTGACCCGGCGCGTCCGGCTCGCGAGCCGGAATAGTTGGCAATAGCGGCGCCGCGGCGCGCTCGGCTGTTGTCATGAAAGGATTCTCCGCAGGACTACGCCACGCGAACAAACACATCTCGGCATCGGTCGTTGCGGCGCGGCGCAGGTTCGCAAACGCGCTGACGGCATTCTCGAAGAACATGACACCGAAGCGCGAAATGATCATGTCGAAGCTCGCAGGCTCGAACGGGCGAGTTTGCGCGTCAGCGCAGATAAAGGTCGCCGTCGAGCCATCGTGTGCGGCGCGGGCCCGGGCAACGCCAATCATCGGCTCGGAAATGTCTATGCCAACAACTTCACCGTTCGCTCCAAGCCTACGCGCAACAGCACGCGTGGTGGCGCCTGTACCGCAGCCGACGTCGAGCACCCGATGCGCGGATCGTGTAGCAACCGCCTGCGCGAGCAGGTCCTCGATCGGCGCGAGAACCGCATCGAGCAGCGGCTGCACCTCGATCCAGGCACGACCCGCGCTGCCATTCCATAGGGTTGCTTGCTCATCATTCACCGAACTGGGGGCCTTCATACGGATCTCCATCGACTGGCTTCAGGGTACGTAGCCGGCAATGTGGCATCTCGAGTAAGCTTGAGGTCCGTTCCCATGGTGGACACGCGCATTCCAACGTCGGCATGGATACCGTCGCCAAGCTCGCGATCAGTAGTTGAATTCCTGCGCCGACTCGCCCGACAATAGCGCCGGCTCGAGCCTCTCGAGTCTCAAAGGTACCAACAACATGTCCAAGTTCCTTTTGACAGTGGGGCTCGGTGTACTGGCATTGGTTACACAGACGTCGTTTGCCCAGAGCGAGCGGCTGCTGCTGCGATATCCGACCATCAGCCGGACACAGATTGCCTTCAATTACGGCGGAGACCTGTGGATCGTCGGCCGGGAGGGTGGCGACGCACGGCGTCTGACCTCCGGCGCGGGCGTAGAAACGTTCCCACATTTCTCCCCGGATGGCACGCTGGTCGCCTTTACAGGCGAGTATGAAGGAAACCAGGACATCTACGTGATCCCAGCAGCCGGCGGCGTGCCCCGGCGCTTGACCTATCATCCGGGCGCCGAGCGAGCACTCGGATGGACGCCCGACGGAAAGCAAATAGTGTTCGCCTCGGATGGCAGTAGCTTTCGCCACCATGAGGAACAGCTCTACACCATCGCTGTTGAGGGTGGGCTACCCACCGAGCTGCCCCTGCCTATCGGCGATCAGGCCGCGTTCGCCCCGGACGGCAAGCATGTTGCCTATGTTCCCCATCCGCAATGGCAAGCGGCCTGGAAACGGTATCACGGTGGCCAGACCTGGCCCATCTGGATCGCGGACCTGAAGGACTCGAGCGTCAGCAAGCTGCCGCGCGAGAACAGCAACGACTACAACCCCATGTGGGTGGGCGATCAGATCTACTTTCTCTCGGATCGCGCCGGCCCCGTGAGTCTCTTCGTTTACGACGCCCAGAAACAACAGGTGAGCGAGGCACTGCACAGCGACGGCTTTGACTTCAAAACCGCGTCAGCCAGCGCGGATGCCATCGTGATCGAGCAATTCGGTGCCATTCGTCTCTATGACCTGCATACGCACCAGGCGAGCACGGTGAACATCCGCGTGTCCGCCGATCTTCCGACCGTGCGGCCGCATTTTGTGAAGGTGGAGCCGAAGCACGTGGTGAATTTCAATATCTCACCGAGCGGCGCGCGCGCCGTAATGGAGGTTCGCGGTGAGATTTTCACAATACCCACCGACAAGGGAGACATCCGCAACCTCACACGGACCCCGGGAACCGCCGATCGTAACCCGGCCTGGTCGCCGGACGGCAAGTCAATTGCCTACTTCTCCGATGCTTCGGGAGAGTACGAGCTCTATGTCCGCGATCAGAGTGGACAGGGGCAGGCGCGTCGCATCGACCTCGGTGATCCGGCGTTCTACTACGACCCACTCTGGTCGCCTGACAGCCGCAAAATCCTTTACACGGATCAGCATCTCAACCTCGGGTTTGTTGATCTCGACACCCGAGCCCGTAAGCACATCGATCAGGATTACTACACCGGATTCCAGACGGCACCGTTTGGGACGACCTGGTCACCAGATAGCCAATGGGTGGCATACACACGCCAGCTCATCAGCGGCCAGCATGCGGTATTTCTATATTCCCTCGCACAGGGTAAGTCCTTCCAGGTCACGGATGGAATGAGCGATGCGCTATTCCCGGCGTTCGACGCGAATGGCAAATACCTGTATTTCACGGCCTCCACCGACATCGCGCTGACGGCCTCGGGGCTCGACATGTCGAGCGACGCGCATCCCACCTCGCGGAGTGTGTATCTCGCGGTGCTGAACAAGGATGACCCATCGCCTGTCGCTCCGGAGAGCGACGAAGAGAAGGCGGCCGCGCAAAAGGACAAAGACGCCAACAAAGCATCGCCACAGCATGGCGAGGACGAGAAAAATCGAGCCAAGGCCGCTGGAACGGGCGCCGGCGCCAAACCAACACCCGTCAAGATCGATCTCGATGGCATCGGTCAGCGCATTGTTGCCCTGCCGATTCCGATGAAGAACTATACCGCCTTGCGTACCGGAAAAACGGGCGTGCTGTTTCTCGCCGAAGGCCCCCCGGTCATCACGGGCAACGATGGCCGGAGCCTGCCGCAGGTGCTGCAGAAGTTTGACCTGGGCAAGCGCAAGCTCGACAAGTTCGTTGACGAGATCAACGACTATCGGGTGGCCTACAACGGCGAGAAGCTGTTGTATCGCCACGGCGACCAATGGCAGATGATCTCAACGGAGGAGCCGCCGAATCCGGCAGCGCCGCCCCGGCCGGGCATCGGCCCCTTGAAGCTCGATGGCTGGGAGGTGTACGTCGATCCGCGTGCCGCCTGGCAACAGATCTACGACGAAACCTGGCGCATTGAGCGTGATTTCTTTTATGACCCCCACTATCACGGCCTCGACCTCGCCAAGGCCAAGCGCAAATACGCCCCCTTTCTCGCAGGCGTCGCCTCGCGCGATGAGCTGACATATCTGTTCAACGAGGCGCTCGGTGAGCTGTCCGTCGGACACCTGTTCGTGGGTGGCGGAGAAACGCCGCAGATTCACGAGGTGAAAGGAGGTCTGCTCGGCGCTGACTACCGTTTGGACAGCGGCCGCTACCGCATTGCGCGGATCTTCAACGGTGAGAACTGGAATCCAGGCTTGCAGGCGCCCCTGACGCAACCCGGCGTCAACGTTGCGGCCGGCGACTATCTCCTCGCCGTCAATGGCCGCGAGTTGCACTCCACCGACAATGTCTACAGCTTCTTCGAAGCCACCGCGGGCAAGCAGGTGGTCATCAAAGTAGGCCCGCACGCAGACGGTCAGGGTGCGCGTGAGGTGACTGTTGTTCCGGTGGAGAGCGAGGAAGGACTTCGGCACCTGGCGTGGATCGAAGACAACCGCCGCAAAGTGGATCAGGCGAGCGGCGGCCGGGTCGCCTACGTCTACGTACCCAACACCGCGGGAGCCGGATTCACCAGCTTCAACCGTTACTTTTTTTCGCAGGTGGGCAAGGAAGGCGTCATTATTGATGAACGTTTCAATGAAGGCGGACAATTGGCCGACTACATCGTGGACTATCTGCGCCGGCCGATCATGAGCAAAGTCGCAACGCGCGACGGGCATGACTGGACCAGCCCCTCGCAAGGTATCTACGGACCGAAGGTGATGCTCATCAACGAAATGTCAGGATCCGGCGGTGACGCGCTCCCCTGGTATTTCCGCAAGGCGCAGATCGGTCCGCTCATCGGCAAGCGCACCTGGGGAGGATTGGTCGGCATCTGGGGCTACCCGGAGCTCATCGATGGCGGCGGCGTCACCGCGCCCCGTGCCGCGCTCTACGGGCTGAAAGGTGACTGGGAAGTGGAGAACCACGGTATTCCACCGGACTACGAGGTAGAGCTCGATCCCGCCGCCGCCGTACGCGGCCACGACTCGCAGCTCGACAAAGCTATCGAAGTCGTCATGCAACAGCTCGAGGAGCATCCGGTGCCCCAATACCAACGGCCGGCTTACCCCAACTACCACGAGCACGACGACCTGGGCTCACACTGAGGGATGCATCGTTTGCCCAAGTCACTCCAGTCAATCCATTGGGAGACTTCCAGGAATAGATTGAGTCGTTGAGCAGTCTGGCTTCGGACACGTTCCGAGCAACAGTGCCATCGAATGAAACTCATCTCACCCGCGGCGGCCGTCGTTTGGGCGGCCGCCGCGGGATGTTGCACTTTCCAAGCGCCCACCGCAGCAACGCTACCGGTGACGGCTGTCGCAGAGGCACCTGCGCCAAGTCCGAGCGATGTCATCCAACAGGCAGCACAAGGTGCGTTGCATGAACTAGCCGCCAAACGGGACACCTATCGCAAGAACCCCTCTGATATACGTTCCCTGGTGGACAAGTATCTGCTCCCGCACTTTGACACGGAGTACGCGGCTCGTCTGGTTCTGGGCCAGAATTGGAGGACAGCGACTGCCGAGCAACGCAGGCGATTCATAGAGGCCTTCTATCGCTCCCTGCTCACTCACTACAGTGGCGCTTTGATCGATCTCACGCCCGATCAACTGCGGATATTCCCGACCCCGGTCGAACCGAGTGCCAGTCAGGCAACCGTACGCACGGAAGTGAGGCACGGTAATGCGGATCGCATCGCCGTGAATTATTCAATGCACAAGACCTTGGGCAGTTGGAAAGTGTACGACGTGAGCGTCGATGGCATCAGCTACGTCAAAAGCTATCGCGAGGACTTTGCGGAGCAGATTCAACAGCAAGGTCTCGAGTCTGTGATTGTGCGGCTCGAGAAGGGCGTGGGCAGCCCCGGGAACAGTCAGCCTCTTCCCTTACCGAGCGGCGGCCCGTTGTAGCGGGCTCGGGGGCGGATCAGCGCGCCGCCCGTCGCCTGTTCCATCAGATGAGCGATCCAACCGACGGAGCGCGCAATCGCATAATGATTGTCCGGAACCGTTCTCCTCAAACGTCTTGGGCTCGGTCACGCGAACAACTTGCGTGCAATTTCCGAGCCTCGAGGAGCTACTTCATGTCTGAATTGGCAAACAAGGTTGCTGTCGTCTATGGCGCAGGCGGCGAAATTGGCGGCGCTGTGGCCCGCGCTTTCGCACGCGAAGGAGCCAGGGTTTTTCTGACCGGACGCCGATTGGCACCCGTTGCGGCGGTTGCCCAGGAAATCGTGTCTTCTGGCGGCCTGGCTGAATCAGCGGTGGTGGATGCCCTGGACGAACAGGCCATTGACGAGCATCTACAGTCTGTAATGACCGCGGCAGGTCGTATCGATATTTCGTTCAATGCGATGGGCAGCTCCATCGCCGCGGATTTGGGGGGACCGCTGGTCGATATGGATGTCCAACAATTCTCCGCGCCGATCACGCGCTATACCACTTCATACTTCTTGACTGCGCGTTTAGCTGCCAGGCGCATGCTTCCGAACAAGTCCGGGGTGATCATGACCGTCACGGCGCCTCCCGCAAGAATAGGCACGCCAAACGGAGGTTACGGCCCCTCACAGGCTGCCAAGGAGGCGCTCACACGCTACTTGTCCAAGGAACTCGCGCCTCAGGGTATCCGCGTGATTGGTCTGCAGGCGCATGGCATGCCGGAAACGGAGACCATCCGGGAGATATTTGGCAGTAGGGCCAATGAAGCGGGAGTCACTTGGGCACAGTTCACAGGTTATCTTGCAAACACAAACCATCCAAAACGCTTCCTGACGCTCGCAGAAGTGGCCAACGCTGCCGCCTTTGTGGCTTCCGACAAGGCCAGCGGGATGATGGGCTCAACCGTCAATCTAACCCTGGGAGCCCTGGACGACTAGATTGCGCAGCTTCCACGATTGTTGCCGCAGCAGTGGATTTAGCGAATTTAGAAAACTCGAGGTGTTGCCAGCGAGCACACGCTGCGCGAGGTCCAAGCGCGGGATGCCAAGAGCCGCTGGCCGATGCATTTTCAGCAAGCCGACGTGGAGCAGCTCCTCTTCGCGGAGCGCGCTTTCGAGGCCACGCGGGTCTCACGAGTTGACTCTTTCGCCCTTGGCGACAATGAGTCGACGGCGCTTCTTTCTGTACGCTGTCTAATTTGACAACCCGCCCATCCCGCGCTCAGTATTTGTTAACTCAGACAACGTCGTGATGAATAACTTTTCGGCTGGCTGCCACTGTTTGGGAAGGGGTCGCAGCTTCCAGAAGGAATGAGTCGTGGCTAATCGAATTCAAGCATGCGCGACTTCAACAGGCGTGCTGTCTGACACTCACGTTGTGCCGGCCTCCTCGGCGCTTTCGCCCCCAACCTCGAGGTGCTGCTGGGCAGTACGGCCCGGCCCCGGGAGAATCGTCTAGTCGGCACGCACACTCGTCATCGGCTTCCGCGAATCTCAGGGAGATCTCAATGAAGACAACCATTAACGGTCGTGTCGAGCTTCGCCGCTACTTCGCTCTCAAAGCAGCCGCATTCTCAGCGGCCCTCCTTCTGAGCACCACCTCGGCAACGGCAGCCGCCGCCGAAGGTTGGACTCCGTTGGCCAACCGGCCATCGGTCAACAGCATTCAACTCATGATTCTCATGACCGACGGGTCGATCATGGTCCATACATTCGACGACATTCAGACGTGGGTCAAACTCACTCCCGATGCCAAAGGCAGTTACATCAATGGAACGTGGACAACACTCGGAAAAATGATTACACCTAGGCTCTACTTCGCTTCGCAGGTATTGCAGAACGGCAACCTCTGGGTCATGGGCGGCGAATACACCGGTCCATTCGAGGATGCGAATTGGGGCCCGCAGGCCGAAATCTACAACCCGCGCAAAAATAGCTGGTCCGAAGCTGCCGGCTACCCGCCGCAAAGCGGCTGCGGACTCGTGCCCGTCACTTCCGGTGTGAATCTGACTGCCGGTTCCACCGCTGTCGACGGTATCTACTCAACCTATCGAATTTTGCCCGGGTGGACGATCGCGGGTCCGGGGATACCGGCTAAGACGACCGTCGTGCAGGTGGAGTCTCCGACGAGTTTGAGCATGTCTGCCAAGGCGACGGCCAGCGGGCCCGCGGTGGTTCAATTCGTGGGGGAACCTGCGAGTTGTTTTGGCGACGATCCGTCGATACTGGTGCCCGGACGCAAAATTCTGGCGGGCAACCTGCTTGGCCCGGAAACCTACCTGTACTCGATAGCGGAGAACGCATTCACACCGACCGGGACCAAGGTTTATAACGACTCGAGCGACGAAGAAGGCTGGGCCGTTCTTCCGAGCGGACAGATTCTGAATTACGACCTGTTTCAGAGTATAGCGACCAACTCGGGTTACGCGGAGAAGTACAACCCTGCAACCGGTGATTGGACCAGTATCAGTCCGGCCGATGGAACCGCGCGGGGCACCCTGCCCGTTCTGAGTGATCCGGAAGTCGGTTACGAGCTCGGACCGATCCTCCGGCTCCTGGACGGCCGCGCCCTGGTCATTGGCGCCAATCAACACACCGCACTCTATTCGCCATCGAAGAATAGCTGGGCGCCTGGGCCTGACATGCGCGCCGATCTCACGGGGCCCGGTGGAACGATCCGGAACGCGCTGTTCGGGGCGGATGATGCGGCCGCTGCCATTTTGCCGAACGGTCATGTGTACCTGACGGCCGATCCGGGTCCAAATCCGATTGCATCGAACGCGGGTACTCGGGCCGGATCGCCCTCAGTGCAACTACCCAGCACCGCCGGCATGCAGTCCACGTGGAGCGTCGCACAGGCTGACGAAAAGCATACGACAATCCCTTCAAACACGGTGATCTACAGCGTCGACAGCCCCACATCAATTACTCTTGGAACATTCGATTCGAGCGGTAACCTGATAAAGCGCAACGCATTAAATACGCAAGCGAACATCCCCCTGGTGTTGGGAGGCGTTTTCAGCTCTCCGACGCAGCTCTTCGACTTCAACCCGGATGCCGGAACCATGACTCCCATTGCCGGTCCAGCCGGCTCAATCCTGGCAACCCAAGGTTCCTTTGTCACGCGCATGTTGGTGTTACCCACGGGGCAACTGCTGTTCAGCGACAGCTCAAATCAGCTCTACGTTTATACGCCGCGCGGGTCGGCCCCTGCGCAATTGCGGCCGGTGATCCTGAATATCGATTACAGAGGCGATGGAGTATTCAAATTGACCGGTATACGACTAAACGGTCAGTCCGCCGGTGCCGCATATGGCGATGACGATCAAATGGACGAGAACTATCCGCTCGTCCGCCTGCAGAATCCGGCAAACGGCAACGTCTATTATTGCCGCAGCACGAATTGGGATTCCGTCCGTGTGGGTAGCAATCGGCCGGAAACAGTCGACTTTACCCTCAATCCCGCAGTGACTCCGGGCAGATATGAGCTGACTGTGGTGGGAGCGGGGATCGCTTCCAAGCCGGTACCGATTCGAATCAGGGGTGACGAGCTCGTGGAAACTGGTGCAGAGCCCGCCGCGCAACTGCCCAGCGCGTCACGCCGGCCGGCTAGCGGGCCGAGCAAGCTGCTGAGGGCCCCGAAACCCGTTCACCCGCGCCACTGACACATTGGGTGTGATGGCCGGATGGTCGGTCACGCGCGGAACGCCGCGCGGGCCGACCCGTCCACGTCATGGCTTCAGATACCGGGCCAGCGCAAAGGCCGCGCCCCATACAGATAGAAGCATTCCCGCCCCCGTGACCACCATCCACAGCTTCGCTCGCTCAATGGTGGTGCGCAGAGACTCGATGGATGCCCTGACCGATCCAAATTCTTTCGCCACCTCCGTGAACTCCTTCGCCACTTCAGTTTTGAATGAAAGAAATTCTGTTCGCAGCATATCGAAGGCGCTCCGCAGCGATCTGATATCCGCTTTGATCTCCGTCACATCGGCCTGCAGATGCTGCACGTCCGATTCCAACTTCACAATTCGACCCTCATCAATCATGACTGTCTCCTGGATGGCACGCGCATTCATTGAAAGCTGCCCTCGTGAAGCGGGCTGCCGTGATGCAGTCCAATGATCGCAGCATAGGCCCAGGTGTGCGTGCGGGCGGGTTGAATTTACGTGCAATACCAGCGATTTTACGCGCGAGGACCGTAATACGTCATCCACGTTGGAATCAAAAACACTCGGCTATGACCATTCAATTTGGCGCGAACGAATCTAACGACACGTGTAAGACCGGCGTCCGGGTAGGTGCAGTATGGCACCACGGTGAGCGCACGTAGGAAATCGACGTCGCTCGTGCCGAGAAACCGACGACTCGTCAACTCGACTGTGGGATCAGATAGCCGACGACCAGGCGCGTCGTCTCATTGATGAGCGCCTCTATCGCGTCGTCAGAATCGATCTTCTGATGCAGAACGGCCGTATGCGTCAGCGCCTCGATGGTGGTTACGCATACAAACGCCGCAAGACCGAGATCGGCAACACGAATCTCATCCCGATGGCGCTCCAGATAGGTCGCGAATAAAGCATAGTTTTGTCGGTTGAAATTCTCCCGGTTCTCCAGCCTGCCCAAGGGCGGAATCTGCTCGGTGAGTACCCGATGCAGCTTGGGGTCAATTCGATGCGCCTCGACGGCGACGGTCACCAGCTTTCGCACGCCCTGCGCCAATGGAAGCGCTACAGCGTCCGCCAGTTCCCCGCGAACTGCCTGCATGACTTCCTCGTTGTGGCGATCGATGAGAGCTGCGACGAGCGCTTCCTTGCTGGGGAAGTATTGATAGAGCGAACCCACGCTCACGCCGGCCAGCTCGGCGATCCGGTTGGTGCTGGCCTGATCGAAACCCTCCTTGACCAAAATGCGAGCAGTTGCTTCCAGAAGCGCATCGACCGTCACCCGCGACCGCTCCTGCATCGGCAATTTCCGCAGATTTGTGCGCTTCTTCCTGGCCAGGACGACTGCCCTCCAATGCGAGTATCTAAAGCGAGTGATCGCTCGTATTCTGGGCCACATGAAAACCGCAGACAACACACTTCAGCACTTGTTCCAGTTCAAAGCGTGGGCGGACGATGGGTTGTTGACCGCCCTTGCCCACCTTGGGAGCCAATCCCCCATCACGCAATTGGCGATCGAGGCTTTGAGCCACACCTGCGTGGTAGACCAGATATTCGCCGCGCACCTCAGGCGCAGGAGCCACGCATACAGCTCAGTCAACTTGACGCAGATGCCGACGCTGGAAGCGCTATCAGCCGATATCAGAGCAAGCGATCGTGAGTATCTCGAGTACGTGGTGAAGTTGGATCACAACCAATTGGCCGAGCGGATCGACTTCGCATTCACGGGCGGTGCCCGTGGCTGCATGTCACGCAAAGAAATGCTCATGCATGTGATTACACACGGTGTGGGCCACCGGGGGCAGGTCAGTGCGCTGATGCTGCTCAATTCTGTCGCGCCGCCCAAAGACGGTTTCACCACCTATCTACATGAAATGGCGGGTCGCCGTTGAGTCGCCTGCGCGAGAATACGCACTGCGCTGCGCAGAGCACTTTCGGAGGCGCGTCCATGCCCGAGCATACGCCGCGCTTCTCGCGGTTCAGCATGAAGCTTACGGCATCTACAACATCGCCGAGCGTGATGCGGACGTACTGACTGAGAAAGCCAGACGCGACCTCGAGTGGCGTGACGACGTGCGGCTTCCGGAAGATGCCGTAACGCAGAGTCCTGCGTGATTTGGCTGGAGCGCCTGCGCGCCGCGTCCGACCGCGAGCGTTGAGGGTAAGCTTGACCTTTGCAGGGCGGATCGCAAAGAACTATTTACAGAAGATGATTCTGCGGCGCCGAAGCGTACACTATTCCTCAAAGGCCCGGCCTCACCGATCCCATGGTCGGGCGAAGAGGATATATGCTTATCAGTCAGATCCTGCAGGCGAAGCGACCGGGCGTCGTCGTCGTGTCCCCCGAAACCTCCATTCGCTCCGCCATTGCGGAAATGGTGCGCCAGCATGTCGGCGCCCTCGTCGTGATCAATGAAGACGAACGGCTGTTGGGGGTAGTGTCGGAACGCGAGATCATTCGCAACTTGGACCTGGAAGGTTCTGACGAGATGGCCACGGTAGTGGGCGATGTCATGCGAACCGATGTTCCGGTGGCCAGGCAGGAGGATACGGTCGTGTCGGTAATGGAAGTGATGACGGCCACACATGCCAGGCATGTACCGGTGGTCGCCTACGGCCGGCCGATCGGCATTGTGAGCCTCGGCGACATCGTCAAGTCACGCCTGAACGAGACGACCCAGGAAAACACCATACTGAAGGATATCGCGCGGGTTCACTGGTTGTCGGGCTAGAAATTCTCGGTCGGACCCTGCCCGGAAGACCCCAGCTCAGCCCTCGCTGACCTCCGCCAGCGCCTCCACTTCCTCCGGCCCCAGCAGCCGATCGACATCCAGCAGAATCACAAACTTCCCATCCACCTTGCCCATGCCCTGCACGAAGTCGGTGTGCACGTTCATCCCGAAGCGCGGCGCGGGTTCGATCTCGGTTCCTGGAATATCCAACACGGCTTGCACGGAGTCGACCACGATACCGATGACCTGACGCGCGGTGCCGGCTCCCACCTCAATGATCACAATGCAAGTTCGCTTGGTTACCGCACTCGCCGGCTTGCCGAAGCGCACCGACAGATCCAACACGGGGACTACAGCACCGCGCAAATTGATGACACCGCGCACATACGGCGGCGTCATCGGCACCGCCGTGATGTTTGCGTACTCCATGATCTCTTTGATGACCAGAATCCCGATTGCGAATACCTCGCCGCTCAGTACAAATGTGAGATATTGCTGGATGTGGTCCGGCTCGCCCGCCTGCGTGAGCGGCGGGCGGCCCGGGGCCTGGGTGGCCGATTCGATGTTTGGCCGACTCATCGGGCTCTCCTGATCCGTAGGCTCAGCCAAACTTCACGAACTGCTTGTCATCATCCAGCACGGAGTCAACCTCCGCGGCCGTCAGGGACTTGGAAGCCAACTTCGGCCTGGGCGCCGAGCGGCGGGTCTGGGCCTTGCGGGCCAGCGGCGGTTCAGCGCCGGCGACCTTGAAGAAGGCCATGGTGCGCTGGAGTTGTTCCGCCTGACCGCTCATCTCTTCGGCCGTGCCGGCCAATTCCTCGGACGCCGCGGCGTTCTGCTGAGTGGTCTGACTCAATTGAGTGACGGCACTATTGATCTGGGCAACGCCGGTCGACTGTTCCTGCGATGCCGCCGAAATCTCCTGCACCAGGTCGGACGTTTTGCCGATGCTCGGAACCATCTCGGACAGCAGGGATCCGGCTTTTTCCGCAAGATCCACGCTCCCGGTGGCTACCGTGCCGATCTCTTGAGCCGCGACCTGACTGCGCTCCGCAAGCTTGCGCACCTCCGCCGCAACAACCGCAAACCCCTTACCGTGCTCACCGGCTCGCGCAGCCTCGATTGCCGCGTTCAACGCCAGCAGGTTTGTCTGATAGGCGATGTCGTCGATGATGCTGATCTTCTGGGCGATCTGCTTCATGGCCGCCACAGTGGCCTTGACAGCCTCGCCGCCTTCGCTCGCCTGACTGGCCGCCTTCGCGGCCATACCGTCGGTAACCTTCGCGTTG
Organism: Pseudomonadota bacterium; assembly: GCA_018241505.1. Taxonomy (GTDB): domain Bacteria; phylum Pseudomonadota; class Gammaproteobacteria; order Steroidobacterales; family Steroidobacteraceae; genus 13-2-20CM-66-19. The sequence goes on from JAFEDS010000005.1 coordinate 547,616, forward strand.
TCGGTATTTTGTGCAATGGATGCGGTCATCTGCTCGAGTGAGGCACTCGTCTCTTCAACGCTCGCCGCCTGCTCACTCGAGGCCTGCGACAGCGACTGTGAAGTGCTGCTGACCTCTTCGGAAGCGCTCGCCAGGGACTGCGAAGCTGTATTGACCTCCGTGATGATCGACGAAAGCTTGGTGACCATGTTGTTAACGGCATGGAGCATGCTGCTGTCGTCGCCCTTCTTGACGGCAACCGAGACCGACAGATCGCCGGCGGCAACGGACTGCAGAACGGCAGCCGCGTAGTTGGGCTCGCCGCCCAACTGCTGGAGCAGGCTGCGGGTCACCAGAATTGCCGCGGCAACCGCCAGCAGGACCGCGATCGCGCCGAGCCAGAGAATAGTGTTACGAGCGGTCGCGTAAGTGTCGCGCGCCTTGGCCGCTTCCTCATCGCTCAGCTTGTCTTCGAGCGTCGCGAGCTGGTCCAGGGTCTCGCGCATGGCGGCGTTGTTCACCGAAGCGCCCGAGGAGTAGTAGTACGCATAGGCGTCCGCCTGCTTGTGGGCGAGGCCCAACGCTGCGGTTTTTTCAAAGTCGGGAAGCAACGCCTTCCACTGCTTGATGACGCTGCCGAGCAGGTCCTTTTCCGCCGCGCTGGTGCCGGCAAGCGAGTTGTAGAGCCTCTCCAGGCCGGTCGACGCCGCGTCAAACTGGTCGAACGCCTTGTGCAGCTTGCCGTCTTCCGCTTTGAGCTTCTCATCCTGCGTCTGCAACATCAGGTTGCGAATGGTCACGGATACTTCATAGGCGGCCGAGCGCATCTGCACAGCGTGGCGCACTTCGACATTGTTTACCTCCGCGACCTTGCGCATTCCTTCGTTGATTCGTGCCATCCGGGTCACGCCGACACCGATCACGCTCAACAGCAGCAACACGACCACACCGAACGCCAGCGTCAGCCGGGTACTTACTTTCAGATCCGAGAACATCCTCTGCTCCTGCTTTTGAATCTCAGGGGGCTCCTGTTCCGGAGCCCGCCAGCCAACGGGTATCGGCAAGACCGAAGCCGGCATTAGGCCGCAGACCGATGTTGCGTTCCACGAACCCGTTCAAGATTTCAACTCAGGAGCGCTGTGCGCCGCACCATCATTCCATGTTGGTTTTGAGCACCTCGGCGGCCACTGCCAGCGCATTCGCTACGGCGGCGCCACCTGCATAGAAGGTCATTTGCAGGATCGTTTCAACGACCTGTTGTTGAGTAGCACCCAGCTTGATGGCCGATGCAATGTGCGCACGCAATTGCGGCACTGCGTGACCCAAGGTGACGCAGGAAGCGATCAACAACAGCTCGCGCGTCAGCAGATCCAGGCCCGGCCGCCCCATGATGCCGGCCAGGGCCCATTCAATGGTCATGGTCGCGAAGTCCGGGCAGATGTCCTGCATGGCACGAACGAGCTGCTCACCGCTTTCGCCACCGTGGAGCTGGCGCATCAGCTCGTCGCCGCGCGCACGAAGTTGGGGATTGCTCAGGCCGGGGGTTGCCACTGCTTTCATCGCACACATCCTGCTGCTGTAACCGGTGCTGGAATTGTGCTGCGCAATGCGGATAATTGGGCAGGAGTGGCCATACTGACCTGTGAAAAATGCAGCAATATTCAGAACCCCGGTTTGCGGAGCTTCATGCCTTCACCGCCGTTGCGGAACGGTCCTCATTTGCACGGGCCGCCGTACAGCTAGGCGTCGATCCGACGATTGTGTCGCGGCGTGTCGGCGCGCTCGAAGCCAGGCTGGGCGTGCGCCTGGTGGAGAGGACAACCCGCTCCGTCTCGCTAACCGAGGCGGGACGCGCCTATCTGCACAAGGCGCGCAACATTCTGCAAGCGCTGGACGACGCCGACCAGGAAGCAGCCGGCTATGCAACCGGCGCGCCCCGCGGTCATCTGCGCCTGGCGCTGCCATCGAGCTTCGGCCGGCTGTGGCTCGCGCCGATGATCAGTGAGTTTCTTCTGGCGCATCCGGATATCACCATTGAGGCGGAATTCACCAACCGCTTCGTGGATCTGCTGGGGGAGCGTTTCGATTTGTCCGTCAGGCTGGCTGAGCTCGCGGACTCACGGCTCGTTGCGCGCAAGATTGCGAATCGGCAGCGGCTCTTGTGCGCATCGCCCGACTACCTCAAACGTGCACCGGCGCTCAAACACCCGAGCGATCTGTCACGTCATCCATGCCTGCTCCTCAGCAGTCTGAAAACACCCCGCATCTGGAGGCTCCGCAACTCCAAAGGTGGCGAGTCTGTGTCGGTGGACGTCAACGGCCGACTCGTGTCGGATGACGCTGAGATGCTCGTGCAGGCAGCGAAGTCCGGTCTGGGTGTGATGCAGGGAACGGACTGGCTTCTGGCACAGGCGATAGCCGCTGGGAGCCTGGTGCCCGTGCTGCCTCGCTGGCGGGTGATCGATTCCGGGGCCATCTACGTCGTGACACCGTCCGGAGCGGGCCAGGCGACCAAGACACGAGCCTTCAGTGACTGGCTTGCCGAGCGGTTCAAGCGACCGCCGTGGGCAGAGGTGATCCGCGGCGCGCCGCGTTGAGGAGGGCCGCGGCGTGCCGAGCTGACACTTGGCTCAGCAAATTCTACGGGTGTTCCGGCCACGGCTCCATCTGCTCTACGCTCTCAATCGTGGCGTGACTGATCACATTGTAGGGAAGCACCGTGCCCGGCATGCCGACAGACTTGCCAATGCGGATGGAAACCCCACCGCTTGGATAGAGAATCACTTCGCTTTCGCCGGCCCCCCACATGGTGGGCAGATAGTGCAATCGCCGCGTCCGCGGGCTGAGATACGGGGTGAAGTGAAATCCCATCCGGTAGTGAGTCGGCGTTGCGGCCGTGCCTTCGCCTGGCGGCAGTGAGTCCGCGCCATACCCGGATAGCGCTGTGCCGTCGCGTTTCGACAGCGCCCCCCGCGCCGACAACAGATCGGCTGTCAGTTGGCGATGCAGAATCTGCACGCCGTTCAATTCGCCGTGGCTTTGATAGAGGAGTGCAATTTTCGCCAGATCGTCCAGCGTCGGGAAATAGCCGGCATTGAACCAAGGCATGCCACGCTCCCCTGTGGGCTCCCGGGTCCTCGTCGTGGGTGCTGCGTAGATACCAATGGGCTCGAAGACCTCTGCGCACAAGAAGTCCCAGATGTCGCCCTGGATGTAACTGTTGAGGGCCGCACCCAGCAGATAAACATCCTCATCGCGATAGCGGAGCACCGTCCCCGGCTTCCAGGGATAGGGTTTGAGCCACTTGCGGGTGTGGGCCAGCTTCTCAGCGTGCGAAGGTGCCGTGTACCACCCATCATAGTTGGCGTCGAGATAGCCGTCTTCGTAGTCATTGGGCTGGGTTTGGAGCGTCCCGGTGCCGCCAAACCCCGACGCCATGTTGGTCGCATCAATAAATCGCACCTCGGCGTACTTTGGATCGAGGCCGGGCACGTATCGGCCGATGGTTTGATTCAATACCTCCGGACCCTGAATCTGCGCGAGACGCAACAGAGCGAGCGGCGCGGCAATGGTCTTGGTGATGGAGCGTGCGCCAAAGCGCATTTCCTGGGGATACGGATAGGGTCCCGCCGGCGTGACCGAGTCCTGATAGAACACCGCCGCATCACGGCCCCTGCCCGACGGGCGCACGAAGGCTTTTGAAACTGTCGACTCGGGAGCGAGCGGTTGCCCGAAGCGGGACAGGTCGGTGGGGGTTGTTTCTTCGAGCGCGGACCAGGGTTGGAAAGGCAGACGGCTGTTCAAAGCACGCCGGGCGCGCGCACGGGCTGGCTCTATGAGCTCCAAACCGAGCGCGGAAGACTCAACGGGTGCCCTGCCCCACGCCACAAAGTGCTGCTTGATCAGATAGGGAGCGGTCTGCTGCACGAATTGAAACTGGAAGTCCCGGACCTCGATGCCTCGGTACTGGAAACGCACCAGGCCTTGATGTGCGTGGTTTTCCAGATCGTTGACCAACATCAGGGAGAGTGCCGCCCGGCTCCAGCCGCTCGGATCACCCAGCTCGCACCAGACCCGGCCGAACTGGGGGATGAGCGACCAGTAGCTGGGCGTAGTCTGAGGGGGCGTTTCAGCCAGCATTTCACCCCATTGCACTGGCACCAACACAGAGTCGAGGGTGACAAGATCCAGTACGGATGCGGGGAGAAGCCGCGCATCGCGCCCCAGGACCGTGGGAACCGCCAACGCCGGAGCGAATGACATCCGTGCTTGGCGCAAATGTAGGCGTACAGCCAAAGGCAGTGCCGGCAGCGCAGCCTGACCTGGACAAAACAGCGCATTGTCCTCCAGGCCGTGCGGAGCACCGCTCATGGCGTCTGGTCCAGGTTCTCCAGACGCAGATCGCGAGTCTCCGGTGCCCACATCTGGCACAGGATCGCGCCGATCACGAGTACGGCGGCACACGCTTCGAGCGCCACCTGCACACCGTAAGTGGCCACTACGAGCGGCAGGAGAAATGTGCTCACGGCGGACCCAATACGGCTAACGGCGCTCGCCAAGCCGATTCCCGAGGCACGCAGCGTGGTGGGAAACAATTCCGGCAGATAGACATAGACGAGATTGGAGGCCGCCGACAGCACGCCGGCGAAGACTGCAAACAAGGTCATCATGACGGCTAGGGGCATCGGGCTCCACAGAGTGAGCGCCAGGGTGGCGCATCCCACCAGCCAGAAACTGCCGATCAGAAATGTCCGGCGGCTGACGCGATCGACAATGAGTAAACCCAGCGCCGCCCCGCCCAGCAGTGAGAAGTTGTAGATGAGGCCGCCCAGGTAGCCGCTCTGGGTATTGAGCGCAGACATGACTTCGCTGACGAACGTACCGACAGCGAAATACGGAATCACCAGGCAGGTGAAGAATACGCAGGCCACGACGGTGCGGCGCCGCCAGGCAGGGGAAAACAGCTCGGACCAGGTCCCTCTCGCTTCCTGCCGTGCTGTCGCCAACGGGGGCGTCACGGCGGCGCCGATCCGGTCGCGGACAATTCGTGCCGCCTCCTCCGACCGCCCGTTCAAAGTCAGCCACATGGGCGTCTCGGGTACGGAGGCTCTGATCGGCAGGACCGCGAAACACGGGATGGCGCTGGCCATCAACATCCAGCGCCACGATTCCGGGCCCCGCTCACTCAATACAAAGCCTGCAAAGTAGGCAGTCGAGTAGCCCGCGGCCCACATGAGCGAGAGCAGACCGAGAATCCGGCCGCGCACCCGCCGCGGGGTGTATTCGATCAACATTGCCTTGTTGACGGCGTAATCGCTGCCCAGTACGAATCCAATCGCCAGCCGAAGTGCCAACAGCTCGCCGCGGGTGTGTACCAGACCCTGCATGAGCGACAACACTCCGAGGACCGCCATGTTGAATCCGAACACGGGCCGGCGTCCGATTCGATCGGCCAGGGCACCCGTGAGCAGCGCACCGGCAAACAAGCTGGCCAGCGACGCGGCTCCCAATCCGCCCAGCCACACCGGGTTCAGGTTCAGTTGCGGGGCGGCCTGGTTGAGACAAATGCCGATGATGCCAAGCCCAAATCCCTCGCTGAACTCACCGCCCGAGGCCCCCACGGCCACACGAAGGTGAAACCAACGCAGGGGTGCGTCCTCGTAGTCGATCCGTGCGCGCTCGGGTATGACCGCCGTCATTGCGCCGTCAGGAACTGAATCATCGAGGCGGAAACATTCTCGGGTTCTTCCCAAAACAGATCGTGCCCGAGGGTTGGAAAGATCTTCACGCGCGATGAGTGGATGCCCGTGTGAAGGCTGTCCCGACCTTCAGCCGATACCAAGGTATCGCGAGCACCCCAGATCAACAGCGTGGGTGCGTGAATTCGATTCAACATGGGAGCGAGATCCACCCCCACGAGGCTCTGATCGGCGATTGCCCGCCAGACGCGCGCGGGGATGGCGGCTGCATCTCGTCGCTGACGCTCGGAGAAGGCATGCGGATTGATGGATACCGACTGCTGCCACCATGAGCGCATGAAGACGGAATCGGGGTCTATGGGGTCCGACAGCTTCTGCACGTCAGCGAGCCAGGACCCGGTGCCGAAGGAGGTTCCCGTGGAAGAGATCAGAATCAGTTTGCGCGTGTGCTCGGGCCAGAGTTCGGTGAACGTTTGAGCCACGAGACTGCCCAGAGAGTGTCCCACTACGTCGACCCGTTCAATGTGTAGTTTCCGAAGCAGCAACGCGAGGTCGTAGGCGAAATCGAACCTCGTGTAGCAGCACTCGGGCTTGTCCGACGCGCCCTGTCCGCGCAGATCGACGATGATGAGATGAAACTTCGCGGTCAGGTATGGCTCGATCGGCTGCCAGTCCCGGGCGCTGTCGGTATAACCGTGGATGAGCAGCACTCCGGGGTTGGCCGCGGAGCCCGATTCGATGTAGGCCAGCCGCTGTCCGTTGTCGAGCACAACGGACTGCTTGCGGCTGTCGTAGTCGGCCACGCATTGAGCGGTCAGACAGGCGCGAGTCACCGGGGCAGCGAGGCTCAGAGGCGCCGACAGGACGCACAACAGAATGACGGCGAGACATTTCACGTCAGTGATTTTGTTTGAAATGGTAGCTGATGTGTACCCCCACCACCCGCGGACGGTTGACGGTCTCTGCTTTGATGAAATCGTTGTAGCTGGAATATAGATTGGCGTGCACGTTCGTCAGGTTCTGGGCGTAGACCTGCACGGCCCAATCGTCCTTGGAGATGCCGGCGGATGCGTCGTACGTCGTGAATCCGGGATCGTAGAACGCGACGGAGTTGCCCTGCAGAGTCTTCGTGAGCTTGTCAGTGGACGCGTACGAGCCTCCCTGGTGATTGGCCCCCACCTGGCCGAATGCCATGTAGTCTCCGAACGGCACTTCGTACCTGGCTCGAATGCTGCCGGCGAACGGCGGCGATTGGGCCAGCGGCGACCCGAGCTCACCGAAGGGATTCACAATGTTGATCGGCTCGCCCGCGGGATTTCTCAGGTTGAGAGTCTTCACAACCTCGCTGCTGTTCCACGCGCCGTTGGCGGTCAACGTCAGACCCGGCAAGGGGCGTACAACAAATGATGTTTCGACGCCCCTCACCCGATAGTCGGGGCCATTGGTCGTGAAAATCAGATTGCCCGTGACACCGGGGTCGAAAATCGCGATCTGCGTGCCCTTCCAGTCCTCCTGGTAAACGGCCCCATTGAACTGCACCCGGTGATCGAGCCATTCGGTCTTCCAGCCGATTTCGTTGTTGGTGAGGGTATCCGGATCATAGGCCAGCGGCGGGACAAACAGACCGTAGATCGGTGAGCCGGGCTTGATGATCGACTGGGCGCGATTGAAACCGCCCGGCCGGAAACCTTGTGACCAGGTGTAGTACAGCAATGCGTCCGGCAGGACGTGCCAGGTGAGATTGCCGCGGCTCTTCCAACCCTTGTACGTCTTATTCAGGTGCTTGGCATCGAGATTGTTGAGATTGCTCAGCACGCCCGTCGCGGGGGTGCTCACACAGGGATTGGGCGGCACATTGCCGTTATACGGACCGTTGATTTCGCAACCGAAGCTGCCGACATTGGAGCCCTTCTCGAAGTCCTCGATATCGTAGTAGCGGGTGCCGCCGGTCAGGGTCAGGACCTTCGGAATCAGATCGACATCGACCGACAGGAAGGCGGCCTTCTGCTTGTAGCCGCGCGTGATGTCATCAAAGAAGGCATCGTTGAGCGGCCTGACATTCGGATTATTGGCCGTGACGGGGAAGGAGCCGCCCGTGGCCGGGTCCACGCTGGGCGGACCGACCGGGTGGAAGTTCGGGCTGCTGCCATAGAACCAGTCGGTCTGCTCGTGGATGGTGAAGTTCTCCCAGAACAGGCCGCCGAGCGCCCGGACGCGCCGGTCATCCGGGGTTGAGAGGCGCAACTCGTGACTCTGATGGGTGCTGCGCTCGTGATCCTGCCAGAAGCCGCTGGGGGAAAAACAATAGCCGGCCGAACCGGGCGTCGGGGTGATCTTGCCGCCTACCGTGTTGAAGGGGTAGCCCGGATAGTTGCACTGATAGTAGTCCGCGTACACGCCACGGGAATAGTTGGTGAGGTCCTGCTGCTGACTGACATTCCGGTTGAGGTAGCCCCCCGCGTAGAGAAGCTTCAACTGCTGGATTTTACCCGTGACCGTCAACTGCGTGTTTTCCCATTTGTCGCGGTTGTAGGACGGGTTGAAAAGCTGCACCGACATTTCCGGCAGCGTTTTGCCGGCGCCGTCGTAACCTTCCTGGAAGAACACACCGTCTGCTTCCATGTTCTGATACGACTGGGTGAGCAGCGCGTTCCAATCGTCATTGATCTGATAGAGGGCCTCGCCGCGAATCCCCTTGTAGGTGACCGGATTGAACGCCCTGCCGGCCACCTGATAGTTGTTGATGGGGCCTGAGTTCTGGGGCACGACGCCGCCGAAATAGGCGATGATCGCCTTGTCCGTGGGCAAGCGTTCAAACGTGCCCGGAATATTGTTGATATAGCCACCGCGCGCTTCGTTGTAGATGACCGCGCGGACTGCGAGCTTGTCCGTTATCAGGGGCAGATTGATGGTGGCGTCGAGGTCGGAGCTCGGGTCACCGCCCGCGGTGACTGAGTAGCCGGCATTGAAGTTTGCCTCGATCACGTTGAGCTTCGGCTTGTTCGTGATGTAGCGAATGACGCCCGCCTGGGCGCCCGCGCCGAACAGAGTTCCCTGAGGACCCTCCAGGATCTCGATACGCTCGAGGTCGGCGGCGTAGATATCCAGGTTGCGGTTGGGCACCTGGCCGGACATTTCATCCAGATACACCGCTACGTTCGGAAAGCTCCCGACCGCACCGGAACCCTCAACGCCGGAACTGGGGGTCGCGAGACCCCGCATGTAGATATTGCTCTGTCCCGGACCGTTGCCGGCGAACGTCACGTTGGGGACATATTTGACGTAGTCATCGAAGGTACTGACATTCAGGTGAGTCAGCGTTTCGGCGGTGAGCGCCTGCATGGTGATGGGGACGTTCTGGATGCTCTCTTCCCGATGCTGCGCGGTGACAATGACTTCCTGCAGCAGCGGGGGTTGTGCGGCATCGGTGCGATCAGGCGCATCCGCCGCAGATGCCGCATGCGCGCTGAGAATCGCCAGGACGGCTGCGGAAACAGTAAGGTTGCGATTCACGAGGCCTCCCAAAAATGGATGGTTTGTTCTTTTGCTTGCGCTCACAGCTCGCGACCGAGCAGGCTGTCTTCGAACGGAAACTGCGACAGCAGCTCGGTGCCGGTGTCCGTCACCAGCAGCTCTTCCTCCAGCTTGACCCCTTCCAGTCCGTTCACTTCACCGATGTAACTTTCGACGCTGATCACCATGCCCGGCTCGACTATCCCTTCGCCGCCGAAGCTGCCGTAGTCCTGGGCATGGGCGATGAAAGGGGCTTCGCCATGCATCCCGACCCCATGCATCACCGAGGTGTAGCGGCGCTCAACGAACCGGTCGGGAATCTTCCAGGCGCGCTCAGCCAGCTCGCGGTAGCTCGCGCCCGGGCGAATGATGCCGATGTTGTGTTGGATCTGCTCATAGGCATGGCGATACAACAGTTTCTGCTGGGCGGTCGGCCTGCCCGGGTCGCAGTGGAAGGTTCGCGAGAAATCGGAGTAATAGCCGAAGCAGCCCACGGTGTCGGAGTCGAGCGCCAGCAGTTCCCCGGGACGGACGCAGCGACCGCTCGCCTCCTTGAACCAGGGATTGGTCCGGGGCCCGGAAGTCAGCAGGCGGGTCTCCACGAACTCGCCGCCGTGGCGAATGACCTCTCCGTAGAAGCGCGCGAACAGCTCATTCTCGGAAATGCCCGGGCGGAGCGCTTCGCGCACGGCCGCTACCGCGTACTCGGTACCCGCCATGCTGAGCCGCAGGCACTGAATCTCGTTGGCGGTCTTGATCCGCCGCACGTGCAGGATTTCCTGCTGACAATCGGTGACGACGCACTTCTGCGCCTCGAGGGCGAGTGCGAGCAGGTGCGAGCAGCGATCCAATCCGACCTTGCGGCTGCCGCGGCCATACTGGCGCACCAGGTCGGCGATTTCCTGGGCAAAGGGCGCCGCCGTCTCGGTGTCCCGATTGCCCACCGAGGACCAGACAATCTTCGAGTGGCGCGATTCCTGGACGGTTTCCAGGCAATCGGATACGTGCGCGCTCTGGGGGTACTCAAAGAGAATCACCGGGCCCTCGGTGGGCACGAAAAAGTAGCGGGTCGAGTTGCGCAGGAAGTAACCAAACATGTTGCGCGAGCCGGTGGCATACCGCTGGTTGTAGGGATCCAGCAGCACGAGCGCGTCGTAGTCCTTGTCCCGCATCATGGCGCGCAGCTTCGCCAGGCGTTCGGCGCGAAGTTGGACGGCGTCGACACTCGGAGGCTCGGTATCCGTAACCCACAGTCCCGGCCCTCGATCGACCTCACGATATGCGGCTGTCATGCTCCCCCAACTCGGTATCGATGGTGCGAGCATCATGGGGCAGGCCGCGCTCCCGCTACAATTGATAGTCTTGCAAAATCGCCTTGCAAATTTGCAGAGCGTGGTGTGGACTGCAGGCAACAACGTACCGGGGGTTACGCCGATGATCGATCTCGATTGGGACGACCTGCGTCATGTGCTGGCTCTGGTGCAGCATCAGACAATGGCGGGGGCCGCCGAGGCGTTACGGGTCCACCAGACAACCTTGAGCCGGCGCATTGCCGGGCTGGAGCGGCGACTCGACACGCGGTTGTTTGATCGTAGCGGCACACGCCTGGCGCCGACCCGGCAGGGAATGATTGTGTTTCGACGCGCCCAGGAAATGGAGTCCGCCAGCCGGGCACTGCGCGATGATTTGAGTCACGACCCCGAACAGGGTCCCGCCATTGTCAAGCTGTCGGTGATCCAGACCTTTGTGACGGGATTTCTGTTTCGGCATCTGCCCGCCTTTCCCGAACGCTTTCCCAACATCCAGCTCGAGCTCATTTGTGAGAACCGCGAATCGGTGCTGGAGCAGCGGGAGGCGGACATCGCGATCCGCTATGTACGCCCTGCCCGGGGGCCTTCGACCGTCCGCAAGATCGGCGAGCTGGGATCCGCCGTATACGCGCACAAATCGTTGTTGCGCAGTGGCGCTGACTGGCAGAAGGAGCTGCCGTGGATTGGCTTTGCGCAGGTGGCGGATCGATGGCCGGAATTTGAGTGGATTGCGAGCAATGTGCCACGCGAGCACGTGACCATCACCGTCAATGGCGGACCCGCGTATTCGGAGGTGGTCACCCGGGGTAACGGGGTCGGGCTGATGACCTGCGTCGAGGGAGACGCGCGGCCCGAGCTGAAACGACTGAGCGGCCCGAAGCCGCTCATTGTGAGAGAGATCTGGCTTCTCGTGCTGCCGGAGCAACGGCGCAACACGGCTGTCAGGAAGGTGCTGGACTGGCTGATCAGCGTCACGCGGCGCGAGGCCGGGTTGCTGCTGGGGACGAGTACCTCGACGCGAAATGCATTCTTTGCGCCGGAGTGAGCGCAGCGCTCGAAGCCTTTGCAGCGCGAGCCGGCCCCGCGGTTCGGGCGCGACGACGGCTCAGTACGGCGCCGCCATGGCCATCATGCTCGCGCGCATGATGTTGGCATGTTCCTCCTTGGAACCACCGGTCTGCTCAATCTCCCCGAGCCGCACCGAATTCTCGACAACCAGCCGGCACCGCGGCCAACGCCGCCGTTGAAAATCAGCCAGGGCCTGCTCGAGCGACACCGCCTTCTGCAACTCCTGGGCAAGCACAATAGCGTCTTCCACTCCCATGCCGGCGCCGGCAGCCAGGTGCGGCGTGGATGAATGCGCGGCATCGCCTATCAGCACGACCCGACCCAGATACCAGGGCTGTGGCATCAGCAGTGCATCCAGCGGCCGAAAGACGATATGCGACTCGCAGCTCAACACCTCACGAACTTGCGCGGGGACCGCCGCGGAAAACTCAGCCAACAGGGTGCGAAGTTGGGGCAGTAACTCAACGTCATCCACATGTGTGTTGGTTGGGCGATCCTCGGTCAGGAAAAGATACATTTCCGTGCTCGAGACGGGATTGACGCCCGCCTTCACCCGAGCTCCCATATACAAACACGGTCGCTGCACTTCGCTGGGGCGAGGAACCACTGCCCGCCAGACGCCCTGCCCCGTATAGAACGGCTTGGGCGCTCCGGGAAAGATCTGGTCGCGCGTTCGAGATCGCACTCCGTCCGCAACAACAACCAGGTCGTAGGACCCGCGCGTGCCATCATTCAAGGTCACTTCAACCAGGTCCTGTTGTTGATCAATGGAGGTTGCATGGCAGCCCAGCCGGACATGGGTGCCCAGACTGCGCGTCGCCTCCGCGAGAATCCTGGCAAGTACGGGACGCAGGATACCGGCACCGCCGGGAACGTCGGGCCCCGCCAGGCGCGGGGTAGGCAGCTCAGCCAACTTGTGGCCGTGGGCCGTGAATATTTCCACGCCGTCGCAACACGCGCCCTGGGTCATGATCTGCGCCAGCACCCCTACTTCACCCAGGGCCCGCAGGGTCGCGCCATTGAGGGTAATTCCGGCGCCATAGGAGCGCCAACCGGGATCGATCTCAACGAGATCCACCTCGATCCCGGCCTTGCGCATCTGGATGGCCGAGCAGGTCCCTGCGAAACCTCCCCCGATTACGAGCGCTTTACGGACGACTGGCATCGGCACCCCTCCCGCGGTCATGTAGCAAGCCTAGCGAGTCGTACCCAGGCTGCAAAATCCGATTCTTGGATGCGCCCTATCGGCGCCGGCAATGCCTGGCCGCAGCCGCGCTGCAAACAGTGACGCGCGTCATGTTTTCGTCTGCAACATCGGACAAACACCGGCAACGCTTACTCAAACGCGCGCGAGTGGTGTAAAAAATCAGTGGTGAAGCGCGCGAGGACGATCGTGGGAACGGAAACAATTTCGGAAATCGTCAGCAACTACGAGCTGACCATCGCCTGCGAAAAATGCGGCGCACAATCGCAGAAAACCATTGGTTGGATCCGGTTGCACCGCGACATGAAGTGCCCGCAGTGCGATTCGGTGATTGTGCTCAACACCTCGCGCATCACGGCGACGATCCGCAGCGTCGAGCGACGCCTGGGGGATCTGCAGTCTCAGCTTACGGAGCGGATCCGCAAGTTGTGAGCGGCGCCGCTGGGCCCGGCCGCGGCATCGGGGACACCACTGACCGGAATCGTCGTGGCATCCGCTGCGGCCGCGGCACCACCTGACGCTACCACCGGCTGCAACGCTCCCGCTGCAGATGCTGAAATCACCATATTGGCGCGCAACCCAGGGTGGTTGTCAGCCAGCTCCAACGCTCCGCCGTGAACCTTGGCCACCGAAGCCACGAGCGTCAGCCCCAACCCAACTCCCGGAGTTCCACGGCTCGCGTCCCCCCGGTAGAAGCGAGTCGAGACCTTGGGTTTTTCCGCGTCCGGAATGCCGGGTCCGTCGTCGGCAACGGCAATCTGGATCCGGCTGTCGGCGAGCTCGTTGACCTCGACACTGATGACGCCGCCCGCGCTGGTGTACTTGAGCGCGTTGTCGATCAGGTTGCCGATCGCCTGTGCCAGCAACACCGGATCACCCGATATCTGGGCAAGACCGGTACCGCGATACGATAGGGCCACGCCCTTGAGCTCGGCCGCGGGTAGGTAGAAATCAACCGCCTGCCGGGCTACATCGGCGGCTTTCACTGACACAAAACCGGAACGCCGCATGCCGGTGTCGATTTCCGCCAGGCGCAGCAGCGCGTTGAATATCAGGATCACGCGATCGACATCGACCACCGCCTCCTCGATTTCGGCAAAGGTCTGTTCCGATTCCGGGCGGGTCAGCGACAGCTCTTCCAGGCGCGAGCGCAGCTCGGCGAGCGGGGTACGCAAATCGTGCGCAATGGAGTTGGAAACGTCGCGCACCCCGTGCAGCAACTGCTCGAGCTGATCGAGCATGCCGTTGATGGTCGCGGACAGCGTATTCAACTCGTCGCTGCCGGCCTTGGTGGGGAGCCGATGACTCCAATCGCCCCGGACGATGGCTTGAACGGTGCTGTGAATGCTGTCGACGCGCACCAGGACCGCGCGCCGGATCATCAAACCGCCCATGACGCCTGCGATGGACAACACGGCGATCGCCGCGGACAAACCAATCCAGAAACGCATCGCCAGCGGCGCAAACAATGCCTGATCGCGCCCCACCAACAGATGATAGTGACCGGGAAGAACGTTTTGCACGAGCATGGCGCGCGTGTGCCTGCCCTCGAGAATGACCGGGAGATCGAACTCCCCGGTCTCGGGCGGAACCCCCGCAGGCCACGCCGGCAGGTTGCCGGATAAAGGACGCAATGTTGGGTCGGCGAGCAGCAGGATACGATCGCCGGGGATTTGCATGCTCACCCGGTTGTCCATGTAGGTCGACAGTCCCGACAGGCCCTGGCGGCGGAAAATCTCGGACAGGCGTTGAGACTCGGTGCGAAGGGACTCGGTACGAGCCTCCTGGAGAGTGACGTAGTAGGCGTACCAGAGTGGCGCGGCGAACAGGATGAGCGCGGCAATGCCGAAGGCGATGTACCCGAACGCCAGAGTAAACGCGGACGAGCGAAGAAACTTATTCATCCGCCGTCAGCATGTAGCCGGCGTTGCGCACCGTCCGCAGCAGCGGCCGCTCCGTATCCGACTCGATTTTCTGCCGCAACTTGCTGATATGCACATCCACCACATTGGTCTGAGGATCGAAATGATAATCCCAGACATTCTCGAGCAACATGGTCCGGGTGACCACCTGGCCGGCGTGACGCATCAGGTACTCCAGGAGCTTGAACTCCTGGGGCTGCAGCGCAATGGCGCGGGTGCCCCGCGAAGCTTTGCGGGACAGCAGATCGATGTGCAGGTCGCCTACGCGCAAGCTGGTCTGCGTACCACCGCCCTGCACGCGCCGGCTGAGGGCATCCAGGCGCGCCAGCAGCTCGCCGAAGGCGAACGGCTTGGTCAGGTAGTCGTCACCGCCACTTTTCAGGCCCTTGATGCGTTCGTCTACATCGGACAACGCGCTGAGAATCAATATGGGGGTGCGGTTGCCTGATTTGCGCAGGGCTTCAATGATGGCGAGGCCATCGATCTGGCCCGGTAGCATCCGATCCATGATGATGACGTCATAGGGCTCGCTCGCGGCCAGGAACATGCCGTCGCGCCCATTGTCCGCATGGTCGGCCACGTGACCGGCTTCCTGCAGGCCTTTGACCACAAAGCGAGTGACCCGCTCGTTGTCCTCGACCAGCAATACTTTCACGGCATTCCTCTCATCGCCATCAACAACCTGTCAGACTGTCGCCGGCTCGCGCCGCGCTTGTTCGGACTCCTCGGCAGCAGCCACGGCACCCTTGCGGTGTGTGAGCCGCGCATTGAGACGATCCAGATACAGATACACGACCGGCGTGGTGAACAGAGTCAACATCTGACTCAGGATGAGCCCGCCGACCATGGTGTAGCCCAGTGGCTTGCGCAGCTCGGAGCCGGTCCCGTTCGCGAGCATGAGCGGCAGTGCGGCCAGCAAAGCCGCCATCGTGGTCATCATGATGGGCCGGAAGCGCAGCAGGCACGCCTGGCGGATCGACGCCTCGGGCGACAACGCGTGCTCGCGCTCCGCCTGGATGGCGAAATCCACCATCATGATGCCGTTCTTCTTGACGATGCCAATGAGCAGAATGATGCCGATCAGCGCAATCACCGACAGGTCGATGCGAAACGCGAGCAACATCAACAGCGCGCCGACGCCTGCCGACGGCAGCGTGGACAGAATCGTCAGGGGGTGGATATAACTCTCGTAGAGCATCCCGAGGATGATGTACACCACCACCAAAGCGGCGAGAATCAGGTAGGGCTGCGACTTCAGTGACGATTCGAATGCCTGCGCCGTACCCTGGAAAGTACCCAACATGGCCGGCGGCAGCCCCATTTCGGCGGTCAGATTGTGGATGGCCGTGACCGCATCGCCCAGCGCCGCCCCGGGTGCGAGATTGAACGACAGGGTCACCGCCGGAAATTGCGACTGATGGTTGACCGACAACAGGCTCACGTGTTGGGTATCGAAGTGAGCAAAGGTCGAGAGCGGCACCTGTTGTCCCGTGACGGGGGACTTGATGTAGAGCTTGTTGAGGGTGTTGGGATCGCTCTGCAGCTCCGGTGTGATTTCCAGTATGACGTGATAGGCGTTGAGTTGTGTGAAAAACTGCGCAGCCTGGCGCTGACCGAAGGCATCGTAGAGCGTGGCATCGATGGCCGCCGGTTGGATGCCGAACCGGGCCGCGGCATCGCGATCAATGGTCAAGGACAGCGTGGTGCCGTTGGTCTGTTGATCGGTGGCCACATCGCGCAGCATCGGCAGCCGTTTCATTCTCTCGAGGACCTTCGGCGACCACTCATTCAGCTCCTGCAGGTCCGAGTCCTGGAGCGTGTACTGATACTGGGTGCGTGTGGTGCGGCCGCCCACGCCCAGATCCTGCGAAGCCTGCAGGAACAACTCCGCGCCCTTCACCTGCGCGAGCTTCGGCCGCAACCGCTGGATGACCTGATCCGCGGTTGCCGTGCGCTCACTACGCGGCTTGAGAGTGATGGACACCCAGCCATTGTTGACGGGGCGCGAACCGCCCAGGCCGGTGGCCCAGGAAGCCACATCGGGATCCTGACCCACCACGTCCATGAGCTGGTGCTGCAGCCGCAACATCTCCGTGAACGAAACATCCTGGGCGGCATCGGAAATACCGGCAATGATGCCGGTGTCCTGCTGGGGAAAGAATCCCTTGGGCGTGACGACATACAACGCGCCCGAGAGCACTACCGTGATCAGGAACACGATCAGCGTCGGCTTCTGATGTTTGAGCACGAAGTCCAGTCCGCGTGTGTAGCCCTCCAGCAGTTTCTGGAAACCATGCTCAACAAAATTGTAGGCATTGCCGTGCGTCACCCGCCGCTCATCGCGCAGGAATAGCGAGCACATCATCGGAGACAAGGTCAGCGATACGAACGCCGACACCACAATCGTCATGGTGACGGTGACCGCAAATTCCCGGAACAGGCGCCCGATGATGCCGCCCATCATCAGCAAGGGAATAAACACCGCAATCAGCGACAGGCTGATGGACATGATGGTGAAACCGATCTCGCGCGAGCCCTTCAGGGCCGCCTCGAACGGCGACAGTCCCTCTTCAATGTGCCGATAGATGTTTTCCAGCATCACGATCGCATCGTCGACGACGAATCCGACCGCGATGGTCAGGCCCATCAGCGACAGGTTGTCGAGCGTGTATCCCACCCAGTACATGAGCGCGGCGGTACCTAACAAGGCCAGCGGCACCGTGACGCCCGGAATGACCGTCGCCCAGAAGTTGCGCAGGAACAGGAAAATGACCATCACGACCAGGGCGATCGTCAGCAGCAACGTGAATTCAACATCGTGCACGGACGCCTGGATGGTCTGGGTGCGATCGACGATGGTGTCGACCTTGATGGACGGCGGCACCGAGGCAAGCGCCTGCGGCATCAACCTGTTGACACTCTTGACCGTATCGATGACGTTCGCACCGGCCTGCTTGAAGATCATCAACATGATGCCGTTCTTGCCGTTCTGGAACCCCAGCGCCAGGTGATCTTCGGGCCCGTCGACCGCGACACCGATATCGCGTATGCGCACGGGCGCGCCATTCTTGTACGCAACGATGACATCGTTCCACGGCGCCGCTTTCAGCAACTGGTCGTTGTCATAGATGGCGAAGCTGTGGCGCACGCCGTTGATTGCCCCTTTCGGCGCATTCACTGTCGCTGCATTGATGACCGAGGCGATATCCTCGAGTTGGATCCCCAGGGCGGCGATCTTGGCCGGATCCACCTGCACGCGCACCGCCGGTTTCTGCTGTCCGCCCAGGGCGACCTGGGAAACGCCCGGAATGCGTGAGATCTGTTGGGCAAGAACGTTCTCCGCGTAATCATCCACCTGGGTGAGCGGCAGAACTTCGGAGTGGACGGACATGATGAGAATGGGCGAGTCGGCCGGATTGACCTTGCGGTAGGACGGCGGCGACGGCAGATTTTTCGGCAACTGGCCACCGGCCGCATCAATCGCCGATTGCACATCCTGCGCAGCTCCGTCGATGGCGCGGTCGAGGTCGAACTGAATGGTGATCTGGCTCGTACCCAACACACTGGAGGACGTGAGCTGCGTAACCCCCGGTATGGCGGCAAACTGGGTCTCGAGCGGCGTGGCCACCGCGGAAGCCATGGTCTCGGGGCTCGCCCCCGGCAGCTTGGCCGACACCTGGATGGTTGGAAAATCGACCTGCGGCAGCGGAGCCACGGGCAGCAACGGGAATGCGACGATACCAATCAACAAAATCCCCGCCATGAGCAGGGACGTCGCAATCGGTCGGCGAATAAAGGGCTCCGAGACACTCATGGCTGCCGGCGTCCGACGAGTTGTTTGTCAGGCACCTCGTGCGCAATCGTGATATGCGCGCCCGGCTGCAAGCGGTATTGATTGCTCGTCACCACTCTTTCTCCTTCCTTGATACCGTCCTGCACGACCATCAGCGAACCGTTTTCCTCGCCCACTTTCAAAGGCCGCACTTCCACCGTCGAGTCCGATTTGACGACGTACGTGAACATGCCGTCGGGACCGCGCTGCACGGCGGTTGACGGTATCGTCAGCGCTCCCTTGTCCGTTCGCACGAGGACGCGGGCATCGATGTACTGCCCCGGCCAGAGTTTGTTCTCCGGATTGGGAAAGACCGCCTTCAAGCGGATGGTGCCCGTTGTCTGGTCGATCTGGTTGTCGACCAGCGTCACCGTGCCGCGATCAAACTCCTGACGGCCATCTCGCGACATCGCCTCGACCGTCACGCCGCCGTCACTCATTGCTTTGGCGATGACGCCGAGCGTGTCCTCGGGGAGGGTGAAAATGAGTGCAATCGGCTGCAACTGGGTCACGACGACGATGCCGTTGGTATCGGTGGCCCGCACGTTGTTGCCCACGTCGACCCGGCGAATACCGGTTCGCCCCTGAATGGGCGAGGTAATCGAGGTGTATTCGAGCTGTGTGCGGGCGTTGTCGATGTTGGCCTGATCGCCCTTGATCTGGGCCTCGAGCCCCGCGACCGTGGCGCGCTGGGCGTCCAGGACCTGTTTGCTGGCGAGATTTTCGGGTGCGAGCGTCAGGTAGCGCTCGAGGTCGGCCTTGGCACTCTGGAGCTGGGCTTCGTCCTTGGCCTTCTGCGCCTGGGCGAGCCCGAGGGCCGCCTGGAACGGCCGGGGGTCGATCTGCGCCAGCAGCTCCCCCTTGTTGACCATCCTGCCCTCTTCGAAGGCGATCTTCTGCAGTTGCCCGTCCACCCGCGCCGTCACGGTCACGGTGTTGAATGCCTGCATCGTGCCCAGGCCATCCAGATAGACAGGCACATCCGCACGGCTGACATCAGCCACATCCACGGAAATCGGGCCGCCCGGCGCGTGATGGGGACCCGCCGCATCGCTGCGCCGGTCGGGCAACCAGAGCCAGACAGTGGCGGCCACCAGGGCCACGGCACCGATCACCCAGCGGGGACTTTTGATGACGCGACTGATCGTATCCATAGACTCGTTACTCAACTTTGGGCCGCGCTCTGCTGCCACCCGCCCCCGAGGGCGTTGAAAAGCTGCACCAGCGCCTGCAGGTGCGCAAATCTGACTTGAACCAGCGCGTCTTCGGCACTGAAGAGCGTGCTCTGGGTATTCAACACCGCGAGCACGTTGACGGTGCCCGCGTGAAGCTGGATTTCGGTGATCTCGTAAGCGCGCCGGGCCTTGGCCACAGCATCCTGCTGGCGGCGATATTGCTCCGCGGTCTGCTGGGTGGCCACCAGGGCGTCCTCCACGTTACTGAACGCGGAAATCACGGACTTGTGATAGTCGGACAGCAGCTCGTCGTACCGGGCCTTGTTCAGGCGATAGCCGCCGACGAGCGCGCCGCCTTGAAATATGTCTTGTGCCACCGTACCGGCGAGCGAAAACACGCGGTTTTGCGGGGCGACGAGACCCGACAAGGCAGTGCTCACGAACCCGCCGCTGGCGGTGAGGTCGATGCTGGGAAAGAACGCCGCGCGGGCGGCCTGGATATTCGCATTGGCGGCCATCAGTTGCGCCTCCGCGGCGCCCACGTCAGGGCGGCGAGCTAGAAGCTCCGAGGGCAATCCAGGCCCTACCTCAGGCTCCGCAAGGTCGCCGAGGGTACCGCTTGGCGCTTCGAGGTCCTGGGGCATCTTCCCTACCAGCACGGCCAGGGCGTCGAGGCTCTGCCGCAGTTGCTGCCGCAGGGGGGGAATGGACGCATTGATCACTGACACCGTGGTCGCCTGCTGGGCAACATCGAGAGCATTGGCAGTGCCAACGGTTTCTTCAAAGGTGAGGTCCTTGAGGATGGTCTGCGCCGTTGCAAGATCGCGCTGCGCTACATCCAGGCGGTCGTGCAGTTCGAGGGCCTGGAAATACGTTGTGGCGACACTCGTCATCACTGTCAATTCGACCGTCGCGTGGTCGTAGCGCGAGGCCCGGGCGGCGTAGCGCGCCGAATTGAAAACAGCCTGGTTTTTGCCCCAGAAATCGAGCTGGTAACTGGCCGACGCCTGGGCGGCAAACTGGTTGTAGGTAATGGGCTTGGTGCCGGGCGCCGCGGTCACTGACGGCTTCGCACGCTGCCGATTGCCATCGAAGCTGACGCCGACGGCGGGCAGCAACGGCCCGCCTGCGATTTGAACCTGCGCGTCCGCCTGTCGAACCCGGGCGATGGCGGAGGCGATGTCGTCGTTCGCCTTTTGCGCCTGCGAGATCAGATCGTTCAGTTGTGCTGAGCCGAATCCACGCCACCACTCGGCGGATGGCCACGCGGCTACCGTGGTGGCCTGGGCCACTGCTGGCGGCGGCGGATTGGGTGATGATGGCTTCGGCGGCGGTCCGGCACGAGTAGTCGCTATCGCTTCAGTCGCTTGTGCGGTCGCCGCCGACTCGCCCGGTGTTTGCGTTGTATCAACGCTCCACCCGGTGGGCGCTGCAATGTCAGGCCGCTTGTAGTGCGGCCCGAGGATATTGCAAGCGGCAAGCACGAGCGTCGCGCAAGCGATGAGGCACAAATGTATCGGGTGCGAGCGTTTCACGAGGCGACAGAACAGTTTGCGGTTCAGCCTAGCACCCTACGGGGCGCCGGGTTTATGCCAGATTGGCGAAATATTAATTTCCGTTAACCGCCGTTCCAAGCGCCATTTCACCTCGCTGTGCATCATATTTATTGGATGCAAATCAATTAGATACAGTTTAGTCTTCACCTCAAATGGCGGCATGATGGGAGCCTGGGAGCCCGTGAGCGCCGAGCATTGAAGTTCATCGACTGTGAGTTATATTCGGGGCTCGAGCGCTCGAGTGGGAACGGCAGATGAATACCACATTGGACCTGTTTGAAGCGGCCACCGTGTCGCTGACAAAGGCCGCGCCGATCAAGGATCGAATCGCGGATGCCTACAGAAACTACCTCGTATATATCCACGAGGAGGACCTGCCAGTCGATGTGTGCGAAGAGTTTCGCGCGCTCGCTGACACGTTGACTCGTGTCGATCCGGAGCTGCGCGGCGACGATCCGTTGCGAGCCACGGTCCGCAAGATGTCCAACAACGATGCCGAAGTCGCCGCATCCGCGGTCGTCCGGATGTTCGGAGCCGTGTCGCGGGCGATGGCCGTGTCGCATGAGACGACGACCTCCAGTCCGAAAACGAACGTGGTACCGCTCCATGCGGCCGCGGGCTGAAGCGACCCTTAGGACCCTTAGTCCATTTTGAATTCAATCGTATCCCAGCGCGTCGTGTCCTCATGACGCGCCTGGCGCTTGATGGCATCCACGAGCGCCCGCTCATCCCAGTCGACGACCTCGTCCGCCAGGTCCGCCAGCACCTTGGGAACCGGGGCTTGCGAGCCGAAGGGCTTCATCAGCACGACCGGCTTCTGGCTGGCTTGGGCGTACAGCAACTGGAAGGTCAGCATGTCCTGCGAGACCCCGTAGAGGCTCGACAAGGCAATGACCACTTCCACCGGGGCGATCTGCTTGCGAAGCCCTTCCTTCTGGGCTTCCTTGTCGCCCTCCGGACGCAGCTCGGGCTTGCTCGTATTGCGGTAGAAGAAATTCCGGGCGCTTTCGAGATACTCGAAAACCCGCAGATAATCATCGCTGTCTTCCCACAGGTGGGTGACGAACAACCGGATGGGATTGGCCTGCGACATGAGGGTGCACTGCGGCTCGATTGCCTTTGGATCGGCGCAGTCTCGCACAAGCGTCGCGGCTGCGAAACTGAAGCCGGCCGCAGCTTCCCGGCTATAGAATGCGGGGTTTGAGATAAGGAACGGATCGTGCGGCTGCTCGTCTACAACATTCGCTACGCTACAGGTACCGGTCCTTCCTTCCATCTGCCCTTGCCAGGGGCCGGTTATCTGCGCAGCAACCGCAAGGTGCTCGACGGCATTACCGATTTCATCCGTCACGAACATCCCGACGTGGTTGGGCTCATCGAGGTCGACACCGGTTCCATCCGCACGGGCATGATCAACCAGGCCGAGCATATTGCGGGCGAGATCGGCCACTACTCGACGTTTCAGTGCAAGTACGGAACGGGGTCCGTCAACAACTTCGTCCCCATTGTGCGCAAGCAGGCGAACGCATTCCTGTCGGCTCCGCACGTGCACGGCGAACGCTTTCACTACTTCGACACCGGCATCAAGCGCCTCATCATCGAGCTGGAGCTCGATGATGTGTGTGTCTTCCTGGTGCACTTGTCCCTGAAGTTCCGCCACCGCCAGTATCAGCTCCGCTCCCTGCACGATCTGATTGTGCAATCGCCGAAGCCCGTCATTGTGGCCGGCGACTTCAACACATTCTGGGGAACGCACGAGATCTATCTGTTCATGCGTGCCGCCGGTCTGCGCAGCGCCAACTCCGCCGGCCTGCCCTCCTTCCCGGCGCGCACGCCGCGGGTTGAGCTGGACTTCATCCTGGTGAGTGAAGGCATTGAGGTCACCGACTTCCGCGTACCGGATGTGCGCTTCTCCGATCACCGGCCCCTGGTGTGCGATTTCCATGTGCCGCCGGGCGCGGCTTCACGAAGAACGGCTGCAGCCTGACCCATGAATGAATCCTGGAAAGTTGACAAAGATGCCGACTCGGTCGTCTGGCTGACGATCGACAAGCCCAACACGTCGGCCAACGTTCTGTCGAGCCACGTACTGCGTGAGCTGGACACGATACTGGCGCCGCTGACTCGAGAGCCGCCGCGTGCGGTCATTGTCATCTCCGGCAAGAAGAGCGGCTTTGTGGCCGGGGCCGACATCAAGGAATTCACCGGCATCACCAACATTGAAGAAGGCTTCCGCCTCATTCATGCGGGCCAGGAGGTGCTGAACCGACTCGAGGCACTGCCGTGCCCGACGGTGGCGGCAATCCACGGTTTCGCGTTGGGCGGTGGACTCGAGCTCGCCCTTGCGTGCCGCTACCGTGTAGCCGTCAATGACGAGAAGCTGTCGCTCGGACTTCCCGAAGTGCAGCTTGGCATTCATCCGGGATTCGGCGGGACAATTCGCAGCGTACGGCTCATCGGCGTAAGGGCCGCGATGGAAATGATGCTGACGGGTAAGCCGCTTCGAGCCGACAAGGCGCTGCGCCTCGGGCTCGTGGACAAACTGGTCTCCGCTGACCAGCTTCGCGCAGCCGCCAAAGAGATTGCACTGCAAGCACCTGCCCCGCACCAACCGCCGTTCAGCGAACGGGTGTTGAGTTGGCCGATCGTTCGTGGGTTCATCAGAGGCAAACTGGAGGCGCAAGTTGCCTCGAAAGCGCGGCGTGATCAGTATCCCGCGCCCTACGCCATGATCGACCTGTGGGCGAACGGCGGAAACTCCTACGAAGCAGAAGCACGATCGATCGCTCAGCTCTTCCTGAGCTCAACTTCACGCAGCCTCGTGCGCGTGTACCTGCTGCAGGATCGCCTGAAGGCGCTCGGCGGCAAGGGCGGACCGGAGGTCAAACACGTTCACGTGGTTGGAGCGGGAGTGATGGGTGGCGACATTGCCGCCTGGTCCGCTCTGCGTGGCTTCACGGTGACCTTACAAGATCGGGGCGTCGAATTTATCGAGCCGGCCATCAAGCGCGCGCACGAGTTGTTCGACAAACGCATCAAGGACCCTGCGAAGAACAAGGCGGCACGGGAGAGGTTGCAAGCGGACGTCGAGGGCGTCGGGGCGGCCGCCGCGGAAGTCGTGATCGAGGCGATTTTCGAGAGCCTCGAAGCAAAGCAGGCGCTCTACGCGCGCCTCGAGCCACGGATGAAACCTGACGCCATCCTGGCAACCAACACATCGAGCCTGATGTTGGAACCCCTGACGGAAAAGCTGGCACGTCCCGAGCGCCTCGTGGGACTGCACTTCTTCAATCCCGTGCCCCAGATGCCGTTGATCGAGATCGTGCAGTCGGAACGTACCGATGCAAGCGTCATGCAGGCCGCGGTCGCATTTTCCCGCAAGCTCGACAAGCTCCCCGTCCCGTGCCGCAGCGCACCGGGTTTCATAGTCAATCGCGTGTTGATGCCCTACCTCCACGAGGCAATGTATGCCGCCCAGGAAGGGGTGCCTCTCGCAATCATCGATAAGGCGGCCGTGAGCTTCGGAATGCCCATGGGGCCCATCGAACTGGCCGACGTCGTCGGGTTGGATGTTTGCACTCATGTGGGCGAGATCATTGCCGCGGAGCTGGGACGGCCCGCTCCGGATCTGACTCGCTTGCGCGAGCTCGTGGCAGCCAAGAAGCTGGGACGAAAGAGTGGTGAAGGGTTTTACCTCTGGAAGGACGGCAAACCGCACAAGCCGCCGGCGGATGGCCAATCGGCACCGCAGGACCTGATAGACCGGCTGATTCTCGTGCTCGTGAACGAATGTGTCGCCTGCCTGCGCGAGAAGGTCGTTGAGGACCCTGATCTGGTGGATGCCGCCGTCATTTTCGGGACGGGCTTCGCGCCGTTTCGCGGTGGCCCCCTCGCCTATGCGCAGGCCCGGGGAGTGAACAAAGTCGTTGCCCGCCTGGGCGAGCTCGCCGCACGCCACGGGAGCCGATTTACGGCTGATCCGGGCTGGTCCCTGGTGGGCTCGACAGGCGCGCATTCCCCCTAGCCGCCGATACGGCGGTTCCGTGACACAATCGGCAGGGGGACCAAGGTCCTGTGCTACTATCAATGAGATACGACGCACCCACTTTGGTCCTTTTGCGTCCAGGCCCGGAAAGATATGCAGGAAGAACGCGAAGCCAGCGTTCAATTACTCAAAACGTTTGCGCCGCTCGACGGATTAAAGCGCGATAACCTCGCCGCGCTTGCCAAGAAGGTGAGCGTGAAAACCATGTCGGCCGGCCGGCTGTTGTTCAAGGAAGGTGACACCGACAAACGGACGATCTGGCTCGTGTCGGGCATGGTCGAGATCAAGGAAGGCGACCGGACCATCGCCATGATTCGCGGCGGGACTCCCGACGCACGCAATCCCCTCTACCCGAAGACCCCCCGCAAAGTCAGCGCGCGCGCCGTTGATGAGATCAGCTATCTGTCCATCGACAGTGAGCTGCTCGACGTCATGATCACGTGGGACCAGACCGGCACGTACGAGGTCGCGGAGCTCCAGGCTCAGATGGATGGGACGGGCAGCGACGACTGGATGACCACGCTGCTGCAGACCAAGGCGTTTCACCGGATTCCCCCGGCCAACATACAGGCGATCTTCCTGCGCTTGCAGCGCACGCCGTTCAAGGCCGGCGAAGTCGTCATCAAACAGGGTGACGAAGGCGACTTTTTCTACATCATTGTTAGCGGCAAGTGCGTGGTGACGCGCGAGACGCCGTTGAACCGCGAGGGCATCAAGCTCGCGGAGCTGGGAGTCGGGGATACGTTCGGTGAAGAATCGCTGATTGCCGAGGCCAAGCGTAACGCCACGGTCACGATGCTCAGCGACGGCGTGTTGATGAGGCTCAACAAGCAGGACTTCCGCGAGCTCATGAACGAGCCGCTGTTGCAGTGGGTCGAGTACGAGAAGGCGCGGCAGATCATCGACCAGGGCGGCCGCTGGCTGGATGTCAGGTTGCCCAGCGAGCACCAGAACATGTCGATTGAGGGCTCGCTCAACATCCCGCTGTATTTCATTCGCCTGAAGCTGTCGGCGCTCGATCGCAAGACGCCCTATGTGGTGTATTGCGATACCGGCCGGCGCAGCTCGGCGGCGGCCTACATTCTCGTTGAGCGGGGATTCGATGCGTACGTGTTGCAGGGTGGGCTGACGAATAGCGCCATCGCGCTTCGCAGGTCTGCCTGATATCTCACATCGTGTGCGTTGCTTTGTCGCCCTGCAGGGCTCCAGCTAAGTAGGTTTCGATCTTCTTCTGGGTCTGGCCGCGATCCTGATCGCTGAACTGCACGCCGATGCCGGCGGTGCGTTTGTTCTGCGCGCCCTTCGGGGTCACCCAGATGACGCGTCCGGCCACGGGCAGCTTCTCGTCCTCGCCCATCAGGTTCAGCAGCATGAAGACTTCATCGCCCAGGCGGTAGTTGCTGTTGGTCGGGATGAACAGTCCGCCATTACGCACGAACGGCATATAGGCCAGATACAAAGCACTCTTGTCTTTGATCGTCAGTGTGAGAAGACCTGGTTTATTGCCGCCCGCTCGCATTCCTACCTCTCGAGGCGCCGAAACAGTGTCTCGAGCGCCAACCCCCGGTTGATGGGCGTATCCAGCGCCGACCTGAGGTCACGGACCCCATCCAGCAGCTCGAACAGCCCCCGTATATTCAAGACCGTCTGCGGCCGTTTCAAGTAGGTTACAGCGCCCACTTCTGTCAAAAAGGCCGGGCTGCCGCTGTGGTCGCGGATCCGTTCCGTGAGCCAGTTCTCAAAGCACCTCAAGCGCAACGGCAGCTCGGCACGCGCCCAGCGTTCTGCAGTCGCGACGGGATCCGCGCGCCCTGCTTTCATCTCGTCGAGCCCGCGGTGCACCTCGCTCCCGATCTGGACCACGGCCTCCGGATCGCCTTCGGCCGCCTGCATCGGCGCCTCGCCTACGATATCCAAAACAGCGTTCCAGTTCCCGGGACCCCGATTGGCTTCCAACCACGCTACCGCCTGAGCGCGTTCCGGCGCCGCAATACGAACCCGTTGGCAGCGGCTCAGGATCGTCGCCGGAAGCCTCGATGGCTGTGTGACAACCAGTATGAGCACGGTGCGCGGTGGCGGCTCTTCCAGCGTCTTCAGCAACGCATTGGCCGCGAACCGATTCAACACGTCGGCCGGCGAAATCACGCCGACCTTGTACCCGCCCTGATGGCTCGTAAGGGACAGTTCCTCACCCAGCTCGCGAATCTGTTCAATGCGGATCTGTTTCGACTCATCGATCGGATGCACCCGGATCCAGTCTGGGTGCTGCTCGCGTTCGGTTCGCAGGACCATGCGCGCCGTCCAGTTGGCGAGCCAGTCACCACCGGCCCCGGGCGCTTCATGGATCAACAGGGCGTGAGGCATCCGGTCCGTTTCGTAGGCGGCCCGAAGCGCGGCCATTTCCTTTTCCAGCCAGGGAACGCTCACAGGCCTTCCAACACTTTCGTCACCTGCTGCGTGACGGCAGGCAAGGCGGCGGCAGCATCGATAATGTGTACGCGCTTCGGCTCCGCGCGCGCGATACTCAGATAACCCTGGCGCACGCGCTCAAAGAATTCCGCGGCTTCAGCCTCGAAACGGTCGGCAGCCACCCCGGAGCGGCCGCGAGCTCGTTCCAATCCAACTTCAACCGGCAGGTCCAGCAACAACGTGCAGTCCGGTTGCAGGTCGCCATGCACCGCACCGGCCAGTTGCTCGATCCAGGCTAGGTCCATGCCGCGTCCGTACCCCTGGTACGCCCGTGAAGCATCGGTGAATCGATCGCAGATGACCCACTCGCCACGCGCAAGCGCCGGCCGGATGAGATTCTCAACATGAATACTGCGAGCCGCAAACATCAGCAGCGTTTCCGCGCGTGGCGAAACCGCCTCGTCACCGCGGTCCAGGACGATCTTGCGGACGCGCTCCGCCAAGGGCGTCCCGCCCGGCTCCCGCGTCACGCGTGAGGTCAGTCCGCGGGAGGTGAGCCACTCGCTCACGAGCCGCGCCACTGTTGATTTGCCGGCGCCTTCGATGCCTTCGAGGGTGATGAAGCGCCCTCTATTGGGAGACTGCGCCATGCGCTCCCGTTTGCGTCTGGCCCTTGGGTCTACCGCCGGCCGATACCGGTCCATGCGCAACCACACCGCCGTGCTGCTGGGCGCGCAAATGTTCCAGATAACTTTTCACGGCCAGGTTGTGCTCTTCGAGGGTCTTCGAGAAATGATGTCCACCATCGCCGGTGCCCGTCGCTACGAAATAGATCTCCCCCGTTTCCTGGGGCTTCACAGCGGCCAAAATGGACTCCCGTCCCGGGAGCGCAATCGGCGTCGGCGGCAAGCCTGCGCGAGTATACGTGTTATACGGCGTATCGGTCGTCAGGTCCTTGGTCCGGATATCGCCATCGTAGCTGGCGCCTAGTCCATAGATCACGCTCGGATCGGTCTGAAGTCGCATCCCTTTGCGCAAGCGCGTCACGAACGCACCGGCAATCTTCGGGCGCTCGGCAGGTAGACCCGTTTCCTTTTCAACGATCGAAGCGAGAATCAGCGCCTCATAGGGTGTCTGGAACGGGAGATCCGCACTGCGCTGCTGCCAAGCCTCATCCAGCGCCCGCTGCATGGCGTTGTATGCCATCCCCAGAATTTCAACGTCCGGGGTCTTCGCAGCAAATCGATAGGTGTCCGGAAAGAAGCGACCTTCCGGCAGCTCCCCCGGGTGCCCGAGGGCAGTCATCACTTCCGCATCGCTCTTGCCCAGCAGCGTGTGCGTAATCGCCGCGTGATTGTCGAGTAGGTGACGGAAATCGGCGAAACGGGAGCCCTCGACAATCGTGAGCTGCTCGAGCACTACCCGTCCCTGGTCGAACAACTCGAGAATCTGCGCCGGACTGGAGCCGGCCGGGATCTCGTACATGCCCACCTGGATCCGCGGCTGATGCCCCTGGGTATGGCGAGCGATCCGCAAGTAAACCTCAGCGGCGCGCGGCTGGCGCACGGCACCCAGTTTCGCAAGCTGGGTCAACACCGTTCTGACGCTCTCGCCCTGCGCGACCTGGATCCGCACGATGTCGGTCGAGGGACCGGGCGAGTAAAACTGATTCTGCAGCCACGAGTAGCCAACGCCGACGGCCACGGCAGCAACCACGACCACCAGCACCACTGCGACAAGAACCTTACGCATTGGCGGGCTCGTTCAACAGCGGCTTCAATAGCGCCTGCAGATGCCGGGTGATCGGGCCCGGCGTCAATATGCGGTCATCGACTGATCGCACCGGCCAGATTCCAATGCGTGCGTTGGTCAGAAAAATCTCGTCCGCTGCCTGAAGATTCTCCGCACGCAACTCGCATTCCCGTGTCGGGATTCCGGCAGCGCGCGCTTCGCGTAGAACGACCCGCCGCATGACGCCCGCGACTCCGCACTGATCGATGCGCGGTGTCAGCAAGCAGGACTCACGCACGAGAAATATGTTCGTCATGGTCCCAGAGATGAGATTTCCGGAGCTGCTGAAGAGAATGCCTTCCGCGAGCCGTGGATCGTTCGCGAGCTCGGCGCGCGCCAGAATCTGCTCCAGGCGGCTGCAATGCTTCAGCCCGGCAAGGCGCGCGTTCTCACCCAGGCGCATGGAGAGTGTTTGAGTCATCACTCCATCGTGCAACGGTGCTTCGCTCTCGTGCGGCCAGGGATACCGAATTGTGATGCGCGTCGCTCTCTCGCCGCCGGAACGGGCATATCCCCGTGCAACCGCCTCCCCTCCCGTC
Organism: Pseudomonadota bacterium; assembly: GCA_018241505.1. GTDB lineage: Bacteria > Pseudomonadota > Gammaproteobacteria > Steroidobacterales > Steroidobacteraceae > 13-2-20CM-66-19. The sequence goes on from JAFEDS010000005.1 coordinate 577,658, forward strand.
ACCAGAAGTTTGACAATTGCGCGTTCGACACCGCCGACCAACCCCTGTATTTCCGTTGCGACAGAGTCGCGATCAGGTGGTTGAATTCCCAGCCGTTGGCAACCGAATTCCAGGCGTTCCAGATGCAATGGCAGGAAGCGCGGGCGACCGTGAAGGCACGCTATGGTCTCAAACACGCCCTCCCCGAAGTGCAGACCCCGATCCAGCACGGACACCTCGGTAGCCGGGACGCCGTCTACCAACATGCTCATGTGACCGCCCCGAACGCTGCAAGCATGCCGCGCGCCTTGGCGCGGGTTTCTTCCAACTCACGATGTGGGTCGGAGTCCGCCACAATGCCACCGCCAGCACGCAATTCGACGGTTCGACCCTGCACACTCAGCGTGCGGATCAGGATGTTCATATCCATTGAACCGTCCCGTCCCAGAAATCCCAGCGAGCCCGTGTAAGCACCGCGCCCGATTCCTTCCAACTCAGCAATAATCTGCATGCACCGAAATTTGGGAACGCCCGTAATGGTGCCCCCAGGGAAAACGGCTCTCAGAGCGCCTATGGGAGTGACATCCGAGCGCAACTCGCCACTGACGTTCGAAACGATGTGATGCACGTGCGCATACGACTCAATCGTCATCAGCTCGTCCACTCGCACAGTGCCAGCCTCGCTGACGCGACCGAGATCATTCCGTTCGAGGTCGATCAACATGATGTGCTCGGCGCGCTCTTTCGGATGAGCAGCCAGCTCGGTCATTTCTGCGATGTCATCACCGGGGCGGCGACTGCGCGGGCGGGTCCCGGCAATAGGCCGGGTATCGATGTGGCCGTCATTGATGCGAACGAGGCGCTCGGGCGACGAACTCAGGATCGTGGCGCCACGCCATTGCGCCAGTGCGGCGAACGGCGCGGGATTTGCTTTGCAGAGCCGATTGTAGAGCGCACCGATATCCGGCTCGCGCGTCAATTCAACTCGCCACGGCCGGGAGAGGTTCGCCTGGTAAATGTCGCCCGCCCGGACGTACTCCTTGGCGCGAACAACACGCCCCAGGTAGGCCGACGGATCCTCCTCCTTCACGGACTGTACGTGGACCTCGGTGGGCGTGCTCGCCACTATCGCGCGTGCGTCTGCCTCTATGCTATCCAGAGCGTCCGAGGCTGACGACTCTGCTACGGCAAAGACCTTGTTGGAGCCTCGGTCGTGTATCAGCGCGCACGGTACTCGCAAAGCGAACGCTGTCCAGGGCAAGCTCGATCGAGGTAATCGCAACAGCGGCTCGATTTCCTGGGCCGCCTCGTAGCTCAGGAACAGCGCCCAACCGCCGTTGAATGGAAACGTCTGAGCGGATGCGGCGGGGAGCCGCTCCGATAGCCACCAGTTTTCCAACGCCTCGAAAAAGCCCGCTCCGCGCGGGGTAAAGCCTTCCGCGCCCACTCGGCCATCCGAATCGAGCCACAACGCGGCGCGCGGCTCGGCAACGAGAATGCTGGTACGACTCAGCGGGCCGTCGGCGGCGCTGTCGAACAGAACCGGATAGCGCTGAGGGAAACGAGCGGCGAGCTGCCGCAGCACGTCCGCGGGGACATCGATCTCACGAACCGTGGTCGATGCCCCGTCGGCCGGCCTAGCTGTTGAAGCGCCGGAAGATGACCGAGCCATTGGTGCCGCCGAAGCCAAATGAATTCGACAGCGCGATATCGACCTTCAGTTTGCGCGCCGTGTTGGGCACGTAGTCGAGGTCACAGTCCGGACCCGGGTTGTGGAGATTGATGGTCGGCGGAACCACGCCGTCGCGGATCGCGAGAATCGAGAAAATCGCCTCGACCACACCCGCCGCACCCAGCAGATGCCCGGTCATGGACTTGGTGGAGCTCACGGCCAGCTTCTTCGCGTGCTCGCCGAATGCATTCTTCATGGCGAACGTTTCGGCCTTGTCGCCGAGTTCCGTCGAGGTCGCGTGAGCGTTGACGTACTGAACCTCGCTCGGATTGATGGCGGCATCTTTCAGCGCGTTGACCATCGACAAGCGCGCGCCGGCACCGTCCTCGGGAGGCGCGGTAATGTGGTGAGCATCGCCGCTCATACCGAAGCCGATCAGCTCGGCGTAGATACTGGCGCCCCGACGGCGCGCGTGCTCCAGCTCTTCGAGAATGATGGCTCCGCCGCCATCACCCAACACGAATCCATCCCGATCGCGATCCCACGGACGACTGGCCTCCGCCGGAGCATCGTTCCGATGCGACAGCGCCTTCGCTTGCGCGAAGCCACCGAGTCCCGCGGGCGTCGTGGCCATCTCACCGCCGCCAGCAATGATCAGATCGGCATCACCGTACTGAATCGTCCGCATCGCGATACCAATCGCATGCGTAGAGGTCGTACACGCCGTGACCACGCCCAGGTTCGGACCTTTCAAGCCGTACTTGATGGACAGGTGTCCGGAGATCATGTTGATAATCGAGGCCGGAATGAAGAACGGCGAGATTTTCCGCGGGCCGCCCTTCACCCAGTTGTCGTGCTCCGCCTCGATCGTGTCGAGTCCGCCGATCCCGGCACCGGTGATGGCGCCAGCCCGCTCGGGATCGATTTTGCTGAAGTCGATGCCCGCGTCTGTGACCGCCTGCATTCCAGCAGCAACGCCGTACTGCATGAACTCATCCATGCGCCGAGCATCCTTCGGCGTCATGTACTGCGTTATATCGAAACCCCGTACCGCGCCACCGAAGCGGACCGGAAAAGCGGACACATCAAAGCGGGTGATAGGCCCAATGCCACTCTCACCGCGCAGGATGGCGTCCCACGCGGACTGAATGGTGCTGCCAACGGGCGAAATGATGCCCAGGCCAGTGACGACGACGCGACGCTTGCTCACACGTTACCTGTATGAAGACTCAAGGGGATGATGAAACGCTGGGCCGTGCTGTCCGGCGACGGTCGAAGCCCGCCCGCCGGAAGCCGGGGGCGCCCAGACCAGGGGCGCCCAACTTGGGCACGCAGCCCGTGACGCGAGGCGTCAGGCTTTGGTACGGCGATCGTTGATGTACTCAATGGCCTGCTGGACCGTAGTGATTTTCTCGGCGTCCTCATCGGGAATCTCGATCTCGAATTCTTCTTCCAGAGCCATGACCAGCTCGACGGTGTCGAGTGAGTCAGCTCCCAGATCGTCCACGAACGACGCATCGTTCGTGACTTGTTCCTGCTTGACGCCCAGCTGCTCGGCAACGATGGCTTTGACCTGCTGCTCAACTGTGCTCATTAGCGCATTGTCCTTTTGTAGTCGTTAACTCGTAATAGCCCGCAACCGGCAGCGGCCACTGTAGCCGGCCGGCGCGGGCGCGGTATTGTAGGGGAACACCCCCTGGGCTGCCACTCAAACGGAATGCGAGTGGTTGTTTTTGCTGACGAAACTCAGAGCGGGCGTTCCTGCAGGGAATGTAACGGCCGCGCTCCTGGTGTGGCGCTCAACCAACGCAGGCGCAACGGCACTCACGGCATGTACATCCCGCCGTTCACATGGATCGTCTCGCCGGTGATGTAGCCCGCTGGATCCGAGCACAAAAACGCCACCGTGGCCGCGATGTCCGCGGCCGAGCCGAGGCGTCCCATGGGGATCCGACCCAACAACGCCGCGCGTTGCTCATCGCTCAGCGCACGCGTCATATCGGTATCAATGAAACCGGGAGCCACGGCGTTGACTGTGATCCCCCGCGAGGCAACTTCCTGGGCCAGCGACTTGGTGAAACCGAGAATGCCTGCTTTGGCCGCCGCGTAATTCGCTTGTCCGGGATTGCCGGTCACACCCACGATCGATGTCAGGTTGACGATGCGGCCGTGCCGCTCCTTCATCATCCGTTTCAGACACGCCTTGGACAGACGAAAAACCGACGTCAGGTTGGTCGAGAGCACCTGGTCCCAGTCATCCTGCTTCATGCGCAGCAGCAAAGTATCGCGCGTAATGGCCGCGTTGTTGATGAGGATGGTCGGCATCTGGCCGGCCGCCTCCAGGTCCTGGATCAGGGCATCAATCGAAGCGCTGCTTCCGACGTCCAATACGGCGCCACGGCCGTTGTATCCGTGCGACGACAGGCTTTTGGAAAAGGCGGAAGCGCCTTCCTCGCTGGTGGAGGTGCCCACCACAGTGGCCCCTGCGGCGGCCAGGGCCATTGCAATCGCGTTGCCGATGCCTCGGGAGGCTCCTGTAACCAGCGCTACCTTGTTCTCGAGCACTTGTCTTCTACTCCTTCGGATTAACGCTGGGTGGCGGCGAGAGCGGCATCGAGCGTGGCGGGATCTTCGAGAGCCATGAACTCGAGACCCTCCCGCTTTTCGATACGCCGGTTGAGGCCGGTGAGCACCTTGCCGGGGCCACACTCAATCATCTGCGAGATGCCCTCCTTGGCGAGCGCACGGACAGTGGCCCACCACTGCACGGGGCGCGAAAGCTGCTGACTCAAATGAGTGCGAATTTCCTCTGGCTGAGCGTGGATGGCCACGTCCACCGGGCTCAGACACCGGATTCGCGGGGTCCGAATTTCGACGCTGGCCAGGCGCTCTCCCAGACGTTGACCCGCACTGCGCATCAAACTGCTGTGCGAAGGGACGCTGATGGGCAACGGCATCACTTTCTTGGCGCCCTGGGCCTTGGCGGCTTCGGCCGCGCGCTGCACTGCGCTGGCCTGCCCTGCAATCACAACCTGTCCGGGGGAATTGAAATTGACCGCTTCGACGATTTCGCCGCCGCCCGCTTCCCGGCAGACCCGTTCGACATCGGCATCCTCGAGACCGAGGACGGCCGCCATCGCACCCTGACCCGCGGGTACCGCCTCCTGCATGACCTTGCCGCGGAATCGGACCAGGTCGATAGCGGCCGCGAAGTCGATTGCGCCCGCACAAACGAATGCCGTGAATTCACCCAGGCTGTGCCCGGACACGAGAATCGGATCGATGCCACCTCGCTTGTGCCAAAGCCGCCAGGTGGCTACGCCGGCGGCCAGCATCGCCGGCTGCGTGCATTCGGTAGAGTCGAGGCGCTCCTTCGGCCCTTCCTGCGTTAGCTGCCACAGGTCATATCCCAAAGCGGCGGACGCCTCTTCGAACGTCGCTCGCACAACCGGATCGGTTTGCGACAGGGCCGCAAGCATGCCAATGGACTGAGAGCCCTGGCCGGGGAACACGAAAGCAAAGGACATCGAATCTCCCAAGGAACCGCAAATCGCGGGATTATAGCGGCTCCCTGCGCGGCGCGAGGAAAGCAGCAATCGCCGCTCCGCCGATCGTGCCGAACAGGTGGGCATCCACCACTACACCGGCGTGACTGTCAGTGAACGGCAGTGCGCCAGCGCTCTGCTCATACGCGAGCTTCACCAAAATGAAGGCGGCGAGCAGCCAACCGTCCAGATCGCGGCGGCGCAAGTGAGCGAGCGTACCCGCAGCCATGATTCCGTGCAGGGCTCCTGAGGAACCCACGTACCAGGCGACTGTCGAATCGCGTAGCCAAAGGCCCGCATCGATCGCGGCTATGGCGCCAACGAGGATGGCCAGCCAGTGCAGGGGGCGATAGTCACGGGCAAACAGGGCCCACATGAGCACCAGGCCCAGGGTGTTGAGTGCGGCATGGTCGAAGTCGAGGTGCACGAAGTGGGCGCTGATGAGGCGCCACCACTCGCCGGCGGCCAGTGCGGCCCGGTCGTAGCGCAACGCATAGCGGCCGGCGTCCCCGGCCAGGACCGGCAGCAGCAGTACGGCGCAGGACGCCAGCAGCGCCACCCCCAGCCTGCCGTCGCAATTGAGAGACTTCAGCAGCCTGTTGAGAGCGTTCACGGGTCGAGACACATCGATTTGTTATGATCCGCGCGCCCTGAACGGGCAGATTCTTACCGACATTGGAACCCACCAAATGAACCAAGTACAGGACGCTAAAAAGGTTAACAGACATCGCCTGGCGCGCCGCGCCGGGCAGCGCGGCTTCACGCTCATTGAGATCATGGTGGTGGTCATCATCATCGGCCTGCTGGCGGCGGTGATCGTGCCGACGGTCATCAACAAGGTGGATGACGCGAAGATCAGTAAGGCGAAGAGCGATATTCAGGCACTGGAGACGGCGCTCACCATGTTCCGGCTGGACAATTCGAAGTACCCGACCACGGACCAAGGTCTTCAGGCGTTGGTGGTGCAACCCACCGATCCTTCCATCCGTCACTGGCGACAAGGCGGCTATCTGCAGCGGATCACGAAGGATCCCTGGGGAGGCGACTATCAGTACGCGGCGCCCGGCACGCACGGCAAGGAATTTGACTTGTACACACTCGGTGCGGACGCGCAGCCCGGCGGCGACGGCGTAAACGCCGACATCGGCAACTGGAACATCGGCGACGAGTAGCCTGTAGTGACCGCGCTGCAATCACGATCTCGATCGAGCGGCTTTACGCTGATCGAGATCATGATCGTCGTGGTGATCATCGGCGTCATCTCGGCGGCCGTGTTGTTGTCAGTCAACTTGACGGGACGCGACCGGGACCTGGAGAAGGAAAGCGACCGCTTGTTGGCACTGGTCAACTATGCGCGCGAGCAGGCGGAGATGCAGACGCGGGATTTCGGAATTGTCGTGCACGATGACGGTTATCAGTTCGTGGCGTACGACACCCGCCGTCAATTGTGGCGCGAGGTCTACGAGGACGATGCGCTGCACCTGCGCATGCTGCCGGCCGGGTTGGATTTCAAGTTGACGGTGGACGCGCGCCCCGTGGTCCTGCAGGCCACCGGTGAGATCAAACAAGACGATCCGAAGGACAGGCAAAAGGTCAAGACGCTGGCGGACCTGAAGAATGTGACGGATGCGGCCGGCCTGAAGGAAGCGACCGGCACCCGGAAGATGGGGGCTGACGACAACAGCTCGCTTGCGAAGGCAAAGAAGATCGAACCGCAGATCATGATCTACGCGAACGGTGATCTGAGCTCGTTCCAGATCACGCTGGAGCGTGAAGGCGGCGTGCGCAGCGTGACCCTGGCGCAGGATGACAAGGGCGAGGTGATTCTCGAGCCCATGGTGGAGACCAGGACTTGAAGCGCAACCCGGAAACCGGGAAGCGCGGCCTGCAAACCGGGTTCACGCTCATTGAGGTGCTCGTGGCACTCGTGATCGTTGCCGTCGGGATGGGTGTGTTGATGAGCACGCTCACTTCGTCGGCGAAGAACGTGGTCTACCTGCAGGACCGGACTTTCGCGGAATGGGTTGCGCTCAACCAGATCACGCTGTTGCGCCTGCAGCTTCAAAAGGGACAACTGCCGCCCCAGACTTCGACAAACGGGGATATCGACTTTGCCGGCCGTAGCTGGCATTGGCGCCAGGATGTGAAGGCCAGCGAGGTTCCCGGCATCGACCGGATCGACTTCAAGGTCCGGCCCAAGGAGGTCAAGGGCGGGGATGATGATAGTTGGTATGTCACGGTGACGGGGCTGGCGGGCAACTCGTTGGCGGCACCCGGCAGCGCCGCGGCGATGGTGCAATGGGACCCCGATCTGACCGGCCCTGGGGGGCTTCCGGGTGGGCCCGGGAATAACCCGGGGATTTTGCCGAACAACCCGAATCCCACGCCGAACCCGTCGCCGAACCTGACACCGACGCCCACACCGACCCCGCCACAGGGTGGGAACCAGTAATGCGGCGTTCGCGCGGTTTCACCCTGTTGGAATTGCTCGTCGCCATGTTTATTGCGGCGCTCATTTTCGCCATGGGCTACGGCACCATCAACCAGGCCGTGAAAAGCCGCGAGGGCCTGGAGGCACAACAGAAGAAGCTGTTGGAGCTGCAGACCGCGATACGGACCATGGAACAGGACTTTGTGCAACTGGCACCGCGTCCGATCCGCGATCCGGTGGGCGGCACCTATCAGCCGGCGTTGCTGGCCAACTCCAACGGATCCAGTGGTGGACTCGGCAGCAGCAACAGCAGCAGCTCGGGCAGCCTGGGTAGCAGCAGCGGCACTCAACCGGTCGTGGTGCTCACCCGCACCGGCTGGACCAATCCGACGGGATTGCAACGCCCCGGCCTGCAGCGCGTCGCCTATTATTTTCAGGACGGCACGCTGCGGCGCGAATACTGGACCGTGCTCGACCCGACGCAGGCGAGCCAAGCGGTGCGCCGCGACCTGATCAGCCATTTGAAGTCCGTGTCACTGCGCTTCATGGATGTGCAGTCGAACACCTCGGCGCAGACGCCTCCGCCGGGCTCATCTGACAGTCCCACCGGAGCCAACATCAACTGGAGCCCGATCTGGCCGCCCGTCAATGGCGCGAACCAGGACAACCGGCGGTACCGGCCGATCGGTGTCGAGATCACGCTGGATACGGAAGAATGGGGCAAGATTGTCCGCTACGTTGAGATTGCGGGATGACGACAACGCGCACCCTGCTCCGGCGCCGGCGTGATTTTCCACGCTCTCCCGCGCGGCAACGCGGAATCGCGATGTTGGTCGCGATTTTGCTGGTGGCTCTTGGCACTATTCTCGCCGCCGACATCGCCTATCAAAGCGCCATGTCGGCGCGTCGCTCGACCGCGACGCTGTCGTTTGACGAGGCTTTACTCGTGACCGAAGGAGCCGAGGCGTTGGCGGCTTACGGATTGAAAACCGTCATGCAAAACAGCAAACCGGGTGCGAGCGGCGGCCCCGATGTTTATGCGGCGCAACCGTGGGCGCAACCTGTGGGTCCTCTCGAGGTCGTGCCCGGAGTGACCCTGGAAGCCAACCTGGAAGACATGCAGGGGCGATTCAATTTGAACTGGCTGGTGGGCTATCAGGGCGCAACTGCCCAGAAGCCCGATCCGAGCGCGTTGGCGGCCTTCAAAAAGCTGCTGCAGCTTTCGGATGTCGACCAGAAATGGGCTGACATGGTGGTCGACTGGATCGACCGGGACACGCAGCCGCAAACCGAGGGCGCCGAGGACAGCGCCTACATGAGCCAGAACCCGCCGTACCTGGCCGCCAATCAATACATCACGAGCACCACGGAGCTGCTGGCATTGCCAGGCTTCGGCCGCGAGAATTATGAGAAGCTGGCTCCCTACATCGCCGCGTTGCCGCCCGCCACGACATTGAACATCTGCACCGCCAAGGGCCGCGTTCTCGACGCCTTCAATCCGAACTCAGTCGAATGGGAAGATGAGACGGCGCTGCAAAAGAACCGTGCGTCGGCCCCCGGTTGTTTCCCGGACCTGAAAGATTACGGCGCCAGCTTCGGCGCCGATGCGTCGAAGCTCGGAAACAGCACCACCCGATTCAAGACGTCGTCCAGCTATTTCCGCCTGTCCAGCCTGGTCACAATTGGCAGCGCGGAATTCAATCTGTACAGTCTTCTTTATTTGGATGGCCAGGGCTACTTTGTTCATCCCATTCAGCGCAGCTTCTCGCCGGACTGAGCTCATGCAGGCATTCACACATGGCTGATTGGCTGCTCATCAGGTTACCCCGCACAGCGGAACAGCCGGCGACCTGGCTCACCGTCGATCCCCGGGGCAATCCTTCCGGGCCGCCGCAAAGCGGCCCCCTGTCTCTTGCCGCACCGCGTGCGGTGGGACGACACGTGTGTGTCCTCGTGCCGGGCACCGATGTGCTTCTGACTGAACCTGAAGTGCCCATGAAGGCGGGGACGAAGCTGCAACAGGTTGTGCCGTTTGCGCTCGAAGAGCAGCTTGCGGATGACATCGACGATCTGCACTTCGCCATAGGCAAACGCGCTGGGGATTCGTCGCGGACGCCGGTTGCCGTCATTCGGCGCTCGCTGATGGATGAATGGTTGGTGTCCCTGCGCTCGAACGGGCTCGAACCCGAGTCCATGTACACCGAAAGCGACCTTCTGCCCCAGAACCCGGGACAGTCAGTTGCGCTCATGGAGGAAGATGTTGTCGTCGTCCGCCCGCCCACGGGCGCACCTGTCACTCTTCCGGTCGAGGCATTGAGCGAAGCATTGGAGATTGCCCAACAGGGCGATCCCGAGCAGGGAGCAACCGGCGGGCGCGGCCTGATTCTGTACACGGGCGCCGCCGAGTGGCATCAGCACTCCGCCAAGATCGAAGCTCTGCGCGAACGCTTCGATGGCATCAAGATTCAACTTCTCAGCGCCGGTCCGCTCGCCTTGTTTGCACAGCAGCTACCCACGGTCGCGCCCATCAACCTGCTGCAAGGCTCGTATGCGCCGACCAAGGCGAGCACGGTTGGCTGGCAAGCGTGGAAAGTAGCGGTCATCCTGCTGGCGTGCCTCGTTGGATTGCATGTTGCCGGCAAGGCCGCCGAATTGACGGCGCTGAAGAACAGCGAGAAAAAGCTCGACGCCTCGATCGGTGACACCTTCCGAATGGCCATGCCCGGTGAGCCCAAACCACTCGATCCGCGCCGCCAGATGGAGATGCGGCTCTCCGCCGCCCAGAACGGCGGCGGACAGGGTGGATTTCTGCCGGCACTGCAGGCCGTGATTGATGCGCGAACCGTGGCGCCCGGAACGACCCTCAAGGCGCTGAGCTTCCGTCAGGGCACGGTGGATATGAAGCTCAACGCAAAGGATGCGACCAGCCTGGATCACATGAGCCAGTCGCTGAAGACACACGGCTGGCAGGCGGAGCTGACTTCCGGCAACAACACGGAAACGGGTTACGAGGGCCGGATCCAGATCCGCGGCAAGTAGACACATGAAATTCAACTACGACACGTTGTCGGAACGCGAACAGAAAATGGTCAAGTTCGGCGCCATCGCGCTGGTGGCTATTTTGCTGTTCGGTGTGCTGATGCCGCTCGACAGCAGCGTCGCCAAGGCACGCACGCGAATCACCAAGAAGCAGCAGGACCTCGTCTGGATGAAAGGCGTCGCGCCGTTCCTGGCGGCCCAGGCAGGGTCCATGCACCAGAACAACGGTGAGTCCCTGATTGTGATTGTCGACCGCTCGGCGCGCGAATCCGGGCTCGGCAAATCCCTGGCCGGCACCGACCCGAGCGGCGCCGGCGGAATCCAGGTGCGCCTGGAGAAAGCGCCGTTCGATGCCATCATCGGCTGGCTGTCACGATTGTCCCAACAGAATGGAATCGGCGTGGAAGGCGCTACGATTGACGGCGCGGGCGCGCCGGGAGTCGTCAACGCGGCGATTGTGTTAAAGCCACAGTGAAGCGGACAATCTGGCTGATTGTTTTTGGCGTGCTCGTGTTCGTGGGTATTGTGGTGGCGCGCCTGCCAGCCAGTTGGGTATTGCCAGGGCCGAAGTCGGGAATGACCTGCAGCGAAGCTGACGGAACCGTGTGGAACGGCTCCTGCAGCGGCCTCACCGTCCAGAATCAACCCATCGGAGATCTCGCGTGGGAGCTCCACGCGATGCGGCTGCTGTCCGGGAAAATCAACGCCGACATCGTGCTCACCCGCCCCACCGGTGCCCTGCGGGGCAATGTTGAATCCGGCTTCGACAAGAAGCTGATTGCGCGCGACGTGGTGTTGGATCTGCCGATCGACCAGGAGCTGGCCGCGGCGCTGGGCCCGAACCTTCGCGGGCTGCGCGGCAAGGTTCATGCGCAGATCGCCTATCTGCTCCTCGACCAACATCAGGCCATTCGCGCTGTCGAGGGGGTCATCGAGGCGCGCGATCTGAGCGACGGCGCGCAACAGTGGGGCAGCTATGCCGTCACCTTCCCACCGCCCACGACCGGAGTTCCCATCGGGCAGCTCAAGGACCTTGGTACAGGGCCGCTCGCGGTCCAGGGAGCGTTGAAGCTCACGCCGTCCCCGCCAGGTTTCGATGTGCAAGGGCTCGTGGCGGCGCGCCCGTCGGCGTCGGCCGAGTTGGTGCAGGACCTACGGATGCTGGGCTCGCCGGATGAGCAGGGGCGGCGGCAGTTTTCGTTCGAGTCGACGTTTTAGGTCATACCGCGCAGAGGGCGGAACAGCGCGCGCGGCGCTAACGCGCCGCAGGCGCCGTGCACTAATGCAGCCGGCAAAAACCGCGCTTTTTGCGGGGACGCCTAGTCCGGCGGAAAAGAACGTTGGCTCCGCGCGGCCAGTGCCGCGCCAATTAAAGAATACGGAAGACATCCAACAGCGGGAAATACAGCCCTGCCCTGACCGGCTCAGGGCCCATTCCTTTCGCGAGCGCCACATATGTTTGCAACTGCGGGCGATAGCGGTCCATTTCCTGTTCCAGGAACGCATCCAATCCGCCGCCCTCGTGTCGACTGGTCTTGAAGTCGATGACCCAACGTGTGCCGTGGGCATCAATGAACGACCGGTCGATGACTACATTGGTGAGCCTGCCCCCCGCTATTCCTGTCAGTGCCCATTCACTTTGGGACTCGCTGTGCTCCGGAGCGAATATCCAGCGGCCGCGATCGCTGCTGACAGTCCGCGTCAGTGCCTCCAGGACGATTGCCGCCGCACGCTGCAGGTCGCTTTCCGGGACACCATGCCGGCGGAGTTGGTATTCGTAAAAGTCCCGCTGGCTTTGGATCGACGCTCGTGAGGGCAGCTTTTGTGCGGCGTACTGCTCCAACGCGGCATGCACCACGGTGCCAATGTGGCGCGCGGTCTCGCCTACCCAACTGAACTCGGGTGGGTCCAGGGATTGGTGGGCGACCGGGAGGTGCTCCAGGGTGGGGGCTGGAGTTAGGGATGGGAGGGACCAGGTTGGGACTAGGCGGCGCAGGATGGGTTGGGGGGTTCGGGTGGGGTTGGCTGTTGAGATGGCATCGGCCTGGGCGGCGTCATCGGCCAGCGCGGCGGCAGCGGCGGCGGCCTCGGCTTCGAGCGCCGCGCGGGCTGCTTCCGCCGCCAACATGGGTGTCACGGCCGGCCACAGGCTTGCGAGCAGGGTCCCGTAGCGCGGGATCACGGAGCCATCCGCCCGGGGCTTGGGTGCGGCCGATAACGCAAGTGTATGCTTCGCGCGCGTCGCAGCCACGTACAGCAGTCTGGTCTGCTCATTCGCCGCGCGCCGCGCAATCAACCGCTTCAGGTAACTGGTAACCTCGCCACCCTCGTCATCGCCGATCGCCGGCACCGGCGCCATAATGAGGTCGCTCGCGCCTTCGGCTCGCGGCAGGTCGAGCCAACGCAATAGTGGCTCCCTGCCCCTATTGAGCTCGCGTTCGAGGGACGGAACAAACACATGATCGAACTCCAACCCCTTCGCGCGATGAATGGTCATCAACTGCACGGGATTCGCGGCAGTCGTTTGTGGTTGCGCATAAAGCCCGCCCAGCAGCGAATCGAGATCCTGGGGACCCGACCACTCACCGCTCGCAACGCGCTCACTCAAAGCCTCGAAAAATGCACGCGCGTGCCTCAGTTCTTGCTCCGCATAGGAATCCGCAGCGCCTAGCCTCAACCACGTCAACTCCAACCAGTCGGCCAGAGGCATGCTGTTGCAAGACCTCATGGCCGCTTCGAGCACATCTCTCACGCGCACGAGTCGTGCCAACTCCGCGGGGGAGCACCGCGCGAGACGCTGCTCGTCGGCCATCGCCTCCCATACCAACTTCGTATCGCGGCGCCGGGAGAGCACTGTGAGCGTTTCGAGTGTCAGACCGCACCACGGAGCGCGCAACACAGCGAGCCACGCAGTGCGGTCCCCCAAGTGACTGGTGGCCTGCAGGAGCGCGACGAGATCGCGAACGATCGATAGCTCCCGAAGCGGCACGAGATCCACACCGACTGCATCGATTTTTTGGGCCTCGAGACCCGTAATGATAGGAGCCGCATGCGACCGCGATGCCACCAGCACCGCAATCGAGGATTGCGGTTCTGTCATTTTCAGATAGGCGATGCGTTGAATGATCGCTGCCGTTTCCGATTCGCGGGCGGCGTTATCGAACAAGCGAAATTGAACCGAGGGAGTGGGAACGCCGGTCAGTTGCGTCTGGGGCCCTGCGGCAGCTTTGCCCGCCACACTTCGTGTGAACGACACCGCGCTTGCGCGAAGGTCATCCTGCGCCGGAAACAGAGTGCTGAATGCATCGTTGATCCAACCAATGAGGTCGGGCACCGAGCGGAAATTGCGCGTCAGACGCAGTGACTCCAGCCGGACGCTCCCGATACCACTGTCCCGGGCGCGCAAAAACAGCCCCACCTCCGCCTCTCGGAATTGGTAAATCGACTGCATCGGATCGCCGACGACGAACAGCGTTCGGCCGTCGCCCTCTTCCCACCCGGCAGTCAGTATTTCAATGAGGTCAAACTGCGCGAGAGAAGTATCCTGGAATTCGTCCACGAGAATGTGCCGCAGTGACATTCCCGTCTGCAAAGCCAGGTCCGTGGGCTCCCCCGCATCTGCCAATGCCTGACGCGCAGCCCCAGCGACGTATGTATGATCTATGCGTCCACTGACAGCAAACTCTGCCTGCAGATACACGGCTGCCGCGCGCAGCACTCGAGAAAGAGCCTCAATGGCCGCCGCATCGGCGTTGCTGAGGGTCGCAGCAGGTAGCGCATTCAGATCGACGAGGGTTTGTTGAAATCGCGGAACCCCGCTCAGCAGTTCGATCGCGGATTTCAGCGCCGCCTTGGCAGACGCGCTCTCATATTCCGGGCCCAACGCCTTGGTGACGGCTTTGCGCCACTCACCCTTTCCCGTCAGAGTCAGTGAAGCCAGCTCCTTCCAAGCGCGTAAAGATAGTGGGTCTGTACCGAGCGCGCCTACACGCGGAAGACCGCCAACCTGATTGCGCAGCGAATTAGGGAGTATCGCCGCCGCGGAACGCAAGTGGTCGCTCACGATCGTGCCGAGACTGCTGCTGATCCGTTTGCACAGTGCACTGGGCTCGTGTCCCAATACATACCGCAGCCAGTGTCCCCGCTGGTTCAACATATCTGCCAGCAGCCGCTGGACGTTGCCCCAATTGTTGTCGAGCCGCTCGAACAGCAGCTCAACATCCGCCGCAAGCTGTTCGTCGTGATCTGCGGCAGCCAATGTCTGACGGGCTGCTCGGTTGTAAAGCTCGCCTGGTCGCTCAGTGATGAGCAGAGAGCCGCCGGCTTTTGCGGTGACCGTGAGCTGTGTCGCCAGTCGAAAATTAAACGAGTCAATAGTCTGTATGCGCAATCGACCAGGGTCCTGCGCAAGGTCCCAACCGCGCGCAGTCGCGTGTGCCAGCGCGGCGTCTGCGAATTTACGCATCCGCGCGCCCTGAGCACTCGACGTCTCTGTCTCGCCACGCAGCGCCTTCAACACTCGGGCCCGCATTTCCGCGGCCGCCTTGCGCGTAAAGGTGATGGCGAGAATTTCCTCTGGCTGGTCGACCTCGGACAGAAGTCGTAACAGTCGCTCGGTCAGGACGGTGGTTTTGCCGGAGCCGGCGGGGGCCTGCAACAGGACCGAGCGACGGGGGTCGGAGGCACGCTCACGCGCAAGCGCATCGGCGGCGATGTCAGCCGATGCGGCGCCAACTTCGGCGGCCGACGTGCTACGGCTCAGGCTCATGGCTGCCCCTCAAATTTCAAGGGCAACAGCTCCGCGGTTACATCGATGCCGCCATCTGACACACGGCACACGCTAACGGCGTGACACCAGTCGCAGGCACCTGGCTTGGGATCCACAAGCGCGCGTCCAGCAAGAAACGACGCTGCGAGGCGCTCAACACAAGCCATCCATTCGCGCCTGCGCACCTGCCATGCGTCACCTGATGCGTCGCCGACAGGAGGTTCGACACCCCGCACTTTCGGAAGCAATTGCCCAGAGCTAGCGATTCCGTCGAAACGCACTTCGCGGGCAGTGACGTTCACCGTCGCCATTGCCACAACCTCGTCGCCTAGCGCTGCAAGATAAGCGAGCAATTGCGGGTGCGAAGGCCGCTCGCCGTACCAATCTGCGGTAGTTCGCCGTCCGCTTTTGTAGTCGAGTATCGCGTGTCCGCCGCTTCCGAGTGTGTCGAGACGGTCGATACGGACATTCATTTGCGCACCGGAAACCGTCAGAGTCTTCTCGAACTCGGTGTCACGTACGCGAAACGGCTCGCGAGTAAGTTCCAACGCACACAGTCTCTTGATCAGGCGAACGGTGCGACGACATTCGCGGTCGAGCAACGGCGATCGTACGTTGTCATCTGCCCGACCCAAGACGGCATCAGCCGCGTTGGCGACACTTTGCTCGATGAGGTTATCGAGTGTCGGTTCTGCATGACCCGCAAGCGTCGCCGAGTCACGAAGCTCTCGCCACAATATCTGTAAGGCCGCATGCAATAGTTGTCCGCGCTCGTCTGGTGCGACGCCGGGCTCGGGGACACCGAGTTCAGAGCTGCCCAACCGTAGCTCTGAATACGCTCGGAAGCTGCACAGATTCTGCAGCTCAAGGCTGCGGGTGCCAGCGGGTAGTGCTTGTCCCTGGGGCCAGGGAATGCCGATGGAGTCGTCTAGGTACTCAAGCATGCCGGAGCGGTGGATGCGCTCGGCGAGCCAGGAAGACTGATCAACAGGTGCGGTTGAATCGATTTCCAATGGCTGATCTGGCACCGGGGGTGCTACGGGAGATGGAGCGGTAGCGACGGCTGGCGGTGGCGTTTGTGGTGAGAAGAGATCGGCCTGCAGTGGGTTGGAAGCGCGTGCCTTGGAGCTGCCCCTGCCCTTTGAGGTGCCCTTGGAGGAGCTTGGCGAGGGCGTCGCGGCGGCGGTCAGGGTGTCAGCGCGTTGGTCTCCCGCTATCACGGCGCCCCCCGCGTGTTGGTCTATCCCGATCGCAGAGTCTGAGCGCGTGCCCGCGATATCTCCGGCCGTCGCCCGCGCACGTGCTCCGCCTCCAGAGTCCGGACCGGTGCTTGCTCCAGCCGTGGCATTGGTGCCGACGCTGCTTGCTCCAGCCGCGGCACTGGCGCCGACAGTGCCTGCTCCAACCGTGGCCTCCGCCGAGGTCTCTGCACTGGCGCGCAGCCACGGAGCTAGCAGCGGGCTTGGGAGCAGCTCGAGGTCTTCCGCACGGGATGGCGCACTCAACACCAACGAGTGGGTGGCATTGCGCCACGCATTGATTAAACCGCGTGCTTCGGCCAAGCGGCCGCTCGCGAACGCCGCGGGAATGCCCGCTGCCACCTGCGCTGGCAACGGCAGAAATGGGTCGGGCTGCACAGGCTGAGGGAATGCCTCAGCATGGAGTCCGGCAACCCAAATGCCGTCGTACAGCACAACAGGGTCCGCGAGCGCGGCAGAAATTGTCACGACTCCATCGTCGTCGGCAGGGCGAAACGCCGTCCGAGACGCGAGCTCGCTAAACCAGTGAATCGCTTCCGCGCGACCCATAGGGCCGGCGGACGAAGCCAGTTGACCAAACTCATCGAGCAACTCGTGCAAGCGTACGACCGTCTGTTGCTCACTGCTGTCGCGCACCCGCTCACCGGGCCAATGAACAGCGTCGAGAGCCGCGCGGAATCGCTCCGACCATTCGCGCGGTGAAGCAGTGCCATCACCCAATGCGCGTACGGCAGCGCCAATTTGCGCACCCAACTCCTGGAACCCCTCCGGAATGGGTGACGGAACGGCCGGTGACAGCGACGTCCAATCTCGAACGCTGACTGACATCTGCCCAGTCTCACGCAACCACATATCCATACGCGCACGCACCCCAGCGCGAGGCGCATCCCAATACGCGGCCCTTAGCCACTCGCTGACCTCCTCGAACTCACCACTCGATCCGCCGAGCCATTTCAAAGTGGATAGCGCGTGGGCAACAACGGGTACACCAGCTAACGGAGCTCCTCCTTCGATGGTGACGAGGTTCTGGGCGGCAGAATCCGCGACGCTCGACGAAAGCCACTTTTGCGGGTCCACGGCTTGTCGAATCAACGTTGCGAGTCGCTCTCGGGCACCTGAACTGCCGGGCAGGATGACCAACAGACGCGCGTCCTCTTGCGCAGCAATCTGGCGTTTGCACCAACCGGCGATGCGCTCCAGTTCATCTGACTCGTCACCGGCAATTACCACCGTTGGACGAGTTGACGGAGACTCTGCCGACTGTTGGGGGTCACCATCTGGGTCCGCGTATGATCCACCATCTACCGACCATCGCGTTCCACCGATGGCAGCAAGTCGCGGTGGCAGCTTCAAGAATCCGGCGCAGGTAACTTCGCGTACCGGCAGTTGGGCGAAGAGGGACTGGATAGACGCTGCGCCAAAGGATCGATAGCGTTCGTCCACTGCGAGTTGCGTCCGATGAAGCAACTCGGATTCGGCGCCCGGGAAGCTGGGCAATTTGGAGATGTCGATTCCGTACTCAGCAGCGAGTGAGCTCGCGTGCCGCAAAGACTCAGCGAGCGCACCGCGGTTCAGCAGCTCGATGTCGCGCGTCGCATCAGCAGTGCATTGCCGCCAAAGGAGCCAGTCTTCTGCAGGTGACAGTACACGCGGCAAAGCAGCGCCGGACGCAGTGGCAAACTGTTCGATTTCGCGGATCAACCACGCATCAACCGGAAGGATATCCGGCGTCGACCAGACGCGAACACCGTTCTCAAGCTGCGTCGCAGCGAACGCCAGCCGCGCGGCGTGCGCCCTCTGCCGGGACGGCACCAACACCGTGCCGCCCCCTAGGACGATCTCCAACAGGTCGCGAGGAAGTTTAATCAAAACAAGAGACTAGCTTCCTTTTTGAGGAAGCTACTTGAAGCGTTTGCCCGCCTCAACCACGTTGCTCTTTCCTTGGCCTGCGGGTGCATTGGCGTATGAAGTCAGCAGCTCGTCGATCCGTCCGAACACGTCGCGCAGCATAGCGGAATCCGGCAGATTGGTGACCCGGAAGTGGGTGCGGTACGGGACGTTGAAGCTGACGCCAGGGGCGATCAAAACATGCTTCTGCTCGAGCAGATCGAGCGCAAATTTCTGGTCGTCGAAATCGGGCAGATCGCGAGTGTCCACCCCGACGAATCCATACATTGCGCCCGCGGGCGGGGCGAGCTTCAGGAAGCGGCTGTTCTGGACGGCCGTGAGTATTGCCTTGCGTGATTCGTACAACCGGCCGCCGGGCGAAACCAGCTCGCGCACACTCTGGTGGCCGCCCAGGGCGGTCTGGACGGCCCACTGTGCGGGGACGTTACTGCATAGGCGAAGGGAGCTGAGCAGCTCCAGTCCTGTGAGGTATTCAGTGGCAGCATGCACGCGGCCGGAGAATACGGCCCAGCCAACGCGGTAACCGCACGCGCGGTAAATCTTCGATAGTCCTGAGAGTGTGGCGCACAACGTGTCACGAACAATGGTAGCCATCGGGACGAACTCAGCGCCGTCGTACAGCATCTGGTCATATATCTCGTCCGAGAACACAACCAACCCTTTCCGCTCAGCCATCCGTGCCAACGACTCCAGCACCGAGCGTGAATACACAGCGCCTGTGGGATTGTTGGGATTGATAACAACAATCGCGCGGGTTCGTGGGGTGACGAGTGACTCGACCTCTTCCGGATCAGGAATGAACCCATTCTCCGGCCGGCACGGGTAATGCACCGCGCGGCCTCCGTTCAATGTGACCGCGGCGGTCCACAGTGGGTAATCGGGACTGGGAACCAACACTTCGTCGCCTTCATTGATGAGCGCGCGCAAGACGAGGTCGATCAGCTCGCTGACGCCGTTACCCATGAAGACTTCATCAGCCGTCACGCCAGTGACGCCGCGACCCTGCTGCTGCATAACCACAGCTTCACGAGCCGGGAATATGCCCTTCTGGTGGCAATATCCTTCGGAGTCGGAAAGATTTTCAATCATGGCCAGCCGCATGGTCTCGGGCGTGCGGAAGCCAAATGCACCGGGATTGCCGATGTTCAGCGAAATGATTTCGTAGCCCATGCGCTGCAATTCATGGGCGCGCCGCGCGAGTCCACCGCGAATCTCATATCGGACGTGGCGAAGGTTTTCGCTGGGGCGGACGGCGAGGTCGGGTTTCATAGCAATGACTAGAGCTGATGATGGATGGGTCGACGAGAGGATACCGCAGCCCGACTACAGCGCCAATTCACGCCAACGATGGCACGCCACCCATCGCGTACCCTGCGTCTCCCACGAAGGGACCCGCTCGGCGCACACGGGTAAAGCGTGCGGGCATCGGGTGCGATATACGCAGCCGCTGGGCGGAGACAACGGTGACGGAGGTTCGCCTGGCAAGGTACGCGCGAGCCTGGAGGGCTGCACATCAGGATCTGGGATCGGCGCTGACGCCAGCAACTCTCCCGAATAGGGATGCCGCGGACGCGCGTAAATCGACTCCGCCGGGGCAAGCTCCATCATCCGCCCCAGATATAACACCAGTATTCGGTCGCATAGTTGCCGCACGACCGCCAGGTTGTGGCTAATGAACAAAATTGCCACGCCGGCTTCGCGCTTGAGGTCCGCCAGGAGATTGACGATTTGCTCCTGGACAGTTACATCGAGAGCGCTGATCGGCTCATCGCAAATCAACAGTTGCGGTTGGGTGACCATCGCGCGTGCGATACCAACTCTCTGACACTGGCCGCCGCTGAGTTCGTGAGGATAGCGAGTCGCTAATGCAGGATCGAGACGCACCAACTCCAGCGCACGGGCAACAGCGGCGTCCCTTCCTGCACGTCCCAGGTCCGCGCGATGAACGCGAAGCGGTTCGGCAACAATCTCCCCTGCGGTCATACGGGGGTCGAGGCTCGCCAATGGATCCTGGAAGACAACTTGCACGTCGCGACGAAGTGGCCGGAGGGCCGATGGGGCGAGCGCGTCAACTTCTCTTCCGAACCAGACCACCCGTCCTGATTGCGGGCGGAGCAGTTGCAGGGCGGCGCGCGCCAGTGTTGATTTGCCGGAGCCGGACTCGCCCACTACTCCCAGGGCCTCGCCGGGTGCCAGTGCGAGGCTGACACCGTCGACCGCGCGGAGCATTTGCTGTTTGCCGAATGGCGTTGTGCGAACCTTGAACTGCACATGGATGTCGTTCAGCGCGAGCGTCGGTACCGGCGCGGTGCCAGGGTCCCGCGCGGCGGTGCCAGGGTCCCGCGCGGCGGTGCCAGGGTCCCGCGCGGCGGTGCCAGGATCCCGCGCGGCGGTGCCAGGGTCCCGCGCTGCGGTGCCAGGGTCCCGCGCGGCGGCTCCCGCACCCGCAACCGCACCCCCACCCGCAACCGACGCGACAGCCGCCAACAATCCGCGCGTGTAGGCATGCTGAGGCGCTTTGAACACCGCGCCCACAGACCCAACCTCCACAACCGCCCCACCCCGCATCACTGCGACGCGGTCGGCGACCCCGGCGACGGCGCCCATGTCGTGCGTGATTAACACCATGGACATGCCACGCGAGCGCTTCAGCTCCGCCAGCAGCGCCAGGATTTGCGCCTGGATGGTTACATCCAGGGCGGTGGTAGGCTCATCAGCAATGAGTAACTCAGGATCGCAAGATAACGCGATGGCGACCATCACGCGCTGTCGCATCCCGCCCGACAGCTCGTGCGGATATTGGCGCATGCGTCGCTCAGCGTCGGTCACGTGCACCTGATTCAAGAGCGCCAGCGCGCGAATCTGTGCCTCCTTCTCGGATACACCCATGTGTTTGATGATCGGCTCTGCGATCTGGTCACCGATCCGCATATGAGGCGTCAGCGACGTCATGGGGTCCTGGAACACCATACCGATGCGGGCCCCTCGAATACGATCCAACTCTGGTTGTCGCAACGTCAACAAATCGGTGGCGCCAAAGAGCGCCCGGCCGGTTGCGCGGCCATTTGTGGACAACAAACCGAGAGCGGCGAGAAACGCCTGGCTTTTGCCCGCGCCGGATTCACCGACGACGCCGAGACATTCGCCGGGCGCCACGCTCAGTGATAAATCGCGCACCGCGTGGACATTGCCATAACGCGACGAAAAAATAACATTGAGGCGTTCGAGGGAAAGCAAGGCGCCAGTACCGACCGGCGCAGCAGCGCTGACCGCGCCTGTGAGGGATGCATCAACGCCAGCCGACACCGCGCCGCCCGGCGCCGCACCACTGCTCACTGCGCCTCACCCACATCCCGCGGGTCCAACGCATCACTCAACGCATCGCCCACCAAGTTGAAACACATCAACAGCACTACCAAAAATGTTGCTGGCACCAGCAGCATCCACGGAGCCGATTGCATTTCCTGCGCGCCGTCGTTTATCAGGCTGCCGAGGCTGGCGAGCGGCTCTTGCACCCCCAGCCCCAGGAAGCTCAGGAAACTCTCAAACAAGATCATCTGCGGAATGGTCAACGCCGCATAAACGACGATGGGCCCCGTGAGGTTGGGGATGATATGGCGCAGCAGGATAGCTGGGGTGCTCGCGCCCGTGGCGCGGGCCGCTTCTATGAACTCACGCCGCGCGAGCGAAAGCGTCTGCCCTCGTATGACGCGAGCGGTAGTCAGCCACCCCACGGCGCCGATCGCGAAGAACAACACCGGCAGGCTGCCGCGTGCGAAAAGCGTGGTGAGGATGATGACGATGAACAGGTACGGCAGTGAGTAAAGGATATCGACGAATCGCATCATCAGCTCATCCACCCGCCCGCCGACGTATCCGGCCACCGCACCCCAGGTAACACCGATCGTGAGGCTGATCGCAGTCGCAACGAGGCTGATAACCAACGAGATGCGCACGCCGTTGAGTGTCCGCACGAACAAATCGCGACCCAACCTGTCTGTGCCGAGCCAGTGATGGCCGGCGCCAAACGGCGCCGCAGCCATGTGCTCCCAATCGAGGGAATCAATCGCAAAGGGGCTGACGAGCGGTCCGAGGACAGCCACCGCAATCAGGAGGCATATGACACCGCCCGCAACCAGCGCCGCGCGGTGGCGGCCCCCTCGAAACAAACTTCGACCGAGACGAAAGTCTGATGGGGTGGTTGTCGGCGCCGATGAGTCAGTCATGCCGCACGCGCGGATCGAGCCACCCATACATGAGGTCAGTCAGAAGGTTAAGAAAGACGACTAACGTACCGTAGACAATGACCATTCCCATGACCAACGTGTAGTCACGGTTGATGGCGCCCTGGACCAGATAGCGCCCCGTACCCGGCAGGCCAAACACCGTTTCGACCACCAATGACCCCGTGACAACAAACGCCGTTGCCGGTCCGACGTAGCTCACAACGGGCAACAACGCCGGGCGAAGCACGTGGCCCCATAGAATTCGCCGAAAACCCAAACCACGTGCCCGCGCGGTGCGAATGAAATTGGCTCGCAGAACCTCCAGAACGCTCGAGCGAGTGAGACGCGCGATATAGGCACTCACAGGCACTGCGAGCGTCATTGCGGGAAGCACGAAATAGCGGGGTTCGCCGGCCTCCCAACCACCTGCCGGCAGCCACTGCAGATACACGCCGAACACCAGCGCCAGCAGCGGCCCGACTACAAATGCAGGCAGCGCCATGCCCAACACAACCAGACCGGTGATGCCGAAATCGACCGAAGTCCGTGGATAAACGGCCGCGGTGATTCCCAAACCTACCCCCAACCCGAGCGCGAGTAGCATCGCCGTGATGCCCAGCGCCGCACTGACGGGCAATCCCTGGGCTATCAGTTCGGTAACCGTGAAATCACGCTGCTTGTATGACGGCCCGAAATCGCCATGTGACAACGCGCGCAGATACCGGGCGTACTGAACGGTCATCGGTTGATCGAAACCATAGACTCGGTCGAGATTCGCGCGCACTTCACGCGACAGAGTCTGTTCCTGGTCGAAGGGACCGCCCGGAGCGAGCCGGACAATGAAAAAAGACGCCGTGATGATGACCAGAAGTGTCGGAATGACGCCGACGATGCGGCGGACAGCGTATCGAAGCATCAAAAACGCCCTTCAGACATACAAAAACATATGTTTTGCATCGTAAGCCGTTGCGCTGCGGCATAAACAGTTTCTAAACTCCGCAATTCGTCTGATTTCATATACCACTACAACTCAATAAGACCGATCCATGGAATCGACCCGACCCATAAGAGCACTGGTACGCGGCCTCGATGCGTTGACCACCCTGAATCAACGAAACGGCGCCACGGTTTCCGAAATCGCCCAACAAATCAGGTTGCCCCGTACCACCACGTACCGCATCCTCGAAACACTCACACACGCGGGCTACGTCTACCGCGATCCGGCCGATGACCGTTATCGGCTAACAATCATGGTCCATCGACTCGCCGACGGATTCGACGACGATGCCTGGATCACGCAGATTGCGCGCCCCTGCATCGACGAGCTCGGCAAGGAAGTGATGTGGCCTGTGGCCTTCGCTTCATTGTCGGGGACCCAGATGCTCGTTCGTGAAACGACCGACCATCGCAGCCCTCTGGCCATCGAACGCTTCTCGCCCGGCCTGCGCCTGCCGTTGCTCACAACGGCGGCGGGACGTGCGCACCTGGCATTTTGCCCGGTTGAGCAGCGTGAATCGCTACTGGAGATTCTGCGCCGATCGACGCACGAAGTGGACAAGTTGGCTCAGGACCGCGCCGAGCTCGACAAGATCCTCGACGACACACGTGAGCGGGGTTACGCGAGCGCCGTGCACACCCGGCGGGTGTCTGACGAAATCAGTATCGCCGTGCCGGTTTTGTCGGAGGAACAGGTGCTGGCCACCGTCGTTGTGCGATTCGCCGAGACGGCGGTGCCTCTCAAGACGGCTGCTGAGCGCTTCGTGCCGAGGCTGCAGGACGCGGCCACGCGGATCCGCCAGACGTTCGTTGAGCAGCAGCTCGATCCCCCGTATCAGGCTCTCCGTCCCATTCCGGCACGTTGACGTCGCCTACGGAGCCTGCGAGAGCAGGCTCCAGGCCTCTCTAGGCGCCCTCCAAGGCCCTCCGCCCGCTATACTGGCGGACGGCGCCCCGAACCCTACAGCCTGCGGGGAAGTCTCACTGGAGAGTCCTGAATGAAGAGAATTCTGGTCGGTATCAAGCGCGTTGTGGATTACAACGTGCGCATCCGCGTGAAGCCGGACGGCACCGGTGTCGTCACGGACGGGGTGAAGATGAGCATCAACCCCTTTGACGAGATCGCGCTCGAGGAAGCCCTTCGAATCAAGGAACGCGGTGGTGCCGAGGAAGTCGTCGTGGCGACCATTGGGCCTGCAGATTGCCAGCAGCAGCTCCGTACGGCGCTCGCGATGGGCGCCGACCGTGCGCTGCACGTCCAGGCCGATGGCGTCATCGAGCCGCTCGTGGCCGCACGTGCATTGCTGAAGCTGATTGAGAAGGAGCAACCCTTCCTGGTGATTGTCGGCAAGCAGGCGATTGATGACGACAACAGCCAGACTGGACCCATGCTGGCGGCGCTGTGGAATCGTCCCCAGGTGACGTTTGCTTCCAAGGTCGAGCTTTCGGATGGCAAGGCACGCGTCACGCGCGAAGTCGACGCCGGCCTCGAGACACTGGAGGTCGACCTCCCTGCCCTGGTGACTACCGATCTGCGCTTGAACGAGCCGCGCTATGTGAAGTTGCCGGACATCATGAAGGCCAAGAAAAAGCCGCT
>JAFEDS010000006.1 GCA_018241505.1 Pseudomonadota bacterium
CCAGAACTTCTTGCGCGCCTCGGGGCTCACCGCAATAAAACCCTCTCCGCCACGCGCGTTGGCGAGGCGAACCACCTGAGAGGTGGCCGCGGCGACAGCATCGGCATCATCACCTACGATGTCACCAAACAAGGCGAGCTTGGGGAAGGCACCCCGCTTCGACTTGGTTACATAGCCGACCGCGCGCAGATAACGGTCGTCCAGATGCTCGAGCCCAGCGAGTTGAACGCCGGTTGTCGCTGTCTCGTCATCGAGGAATCGCTTGATCTCAACAATGGAGGGAATGGCCTGGCGTGCCTGGCCGAAGAACTCGAGACACACCGTCCGGACGTGCCTGGGCATCCGGTGCAGCACCCAGCGCGCGGCTGTAATGAGCCCGTCAGTACCCTCTTTCTGTACTCCCGGAAGCCCACCCAGGAACTTGTCAGTCGCGTCTTTTCCGAGCCCCGCCTTGCGGAATGCCCGGCCTGGGATTGATAGCCGCTCGGTTCGAAGCACTGGGGCTTTGTCAGGCGTTTTGCGGCCGTCCTTCCAGGTCAGCTCGAACTCTGCTACTTCGACGTCGTGTATTTTCCCGAGGTTGTGGGCCAGTCGAGTCACCTCGAGCCAGTTGCCCTCAGGATCGACCATGCGCCACCACGCAAGGTTATCGACGGCGGTGCCCCACAGGACGGCCTTTTTTCCACCGGCATTCACCGCAACATTGCCGCCAATACAGGAAGCTTCGGACGAAGTTGGATCCACGGCGAATACGAGCTCAGCCCGCTCAGCGGCGTCGCTGACGCGCTTTGTGACAACGCCCGCGCCTGACAGGATCGTTGGAACCGGACGGCGGACGCCCGGAAGGGCCAACAGCTCCACGTTGGAAAGCTCTTCGAGCTTCTCGGTGTTGATGACGACAGACCGGGGCGACAGAGGAATCGCGCCACCCGTGTAACCCGTGCCACCCCCACGTGGGATGATTGTCAGATCGAGCTCCGCGCACGCTCGCACGAGGCCCGGAATCTCCGACTCCTCATCTGGACAAAGCACGACGAAGGGGTACTCAACGCGCCAATCGGTCGCGTCGGTCACATGTGAGACGCGCGCCATCGCGTCGAAGCGGATGTTGTCGTCACGCGTGTGACGTCCGAAGAGCCGCTTCGCCTTGCGGCGCAGCTTGGCTATCTCGTCGAATCGAGAACGGAATCGGTCGACCGCGGCGGCGCCAAGGCCGAGAAGCTCTTTGACTTTCGCATCCCGATCCGCGTCGTCGCGGTCCCGCCGTTGGTCAACCTCTTTCAGCCGGTGCCGGAGCGCGTCTACCAGGAGATCGCGGCGACGAGGGTTATCGAGCAGGTCGTCCTCGAGGTAAGGATTGCGCTCGACGACCCAGAGATCACCCAGGACCTCATAGAGCATACGGGCTGAGCGCCCGGTTCGACGCTCGGAGCGCAGCTCGTCGCTGAGCTGCCAGCCCGCGTCTCCGAGCAGGCGGGTAATGATCTCGCGATCGGAAAAACTGGTGTAATTGTAGGGAATTTCTCGGAGGCGGGTCATCGGTGCCGTGCTGAATGGGGGTCGAATCCGCCATTTTAGCGCGATCGGAGGGCTGGGCCCGCTATCGATTGGTAATGGGGCCAGCACCGGCGGATAGCAGGCTGCGGCGTGTGACGTTCGGATCAGGCTTTGGTGATATGAGGCCAGGTCATCGGCGCGCCCGGGGAGTTTGATCAATGCGCTGCAGTACTTGCTTGGCCTGGAACACACGCCCCCATTGACGCTCGTTGACGAGGCTCACGATGCCGGTGCCGAGCAGATTGTTGAGCCCGGCGTTTGCCGCAGGTACGGAGATTCCCAGACCCGTCGCAGCCTGCTGGACTGACAGCACCGGGTGGCCGATCAAAAAGCGAGGCAGGCGGCGTGTTGCCGAGTCCGCCCGGTACTTGCCGAGGTCCTGCTCCCAGCGCTCGGCGAGCGCGAGAAGATCTTCCGCAATCGACACCGATTCATCGCATGATTCAACTACTGCGCGACCAATGAGCTCTCGCCAGGGTCCCCATTCGCCTCTCAGTTGGATGTCCGCAAGCGCGGCGTAGTACTCCTTTTTCGCTCGTAACAGTGTTCCAGATAGATAGAGCGGTGGATACCCTTCCGCGGCCAGCATGAGAGGCGGGATGAGCCGCCCCGTTCGGCCGTTGCCGTCGTGATAAGGGTGAATAGTTTCGAATTGCGCGTGAGCAATCGCCAGTTGCGCGAGTATGGGGAGAACGGTCTGTTCGTCCTCGCGCGGTGCGTACTGCAGGATGTTTGCCGCCATCTCATCCATGCAGCCTTGCACCTTGTCAGGGGGTGCCGGAATGAACGTCGCATCTTCAATTCGCGGGGACGAGCCAATCCAGACCTGGTCTGTGCGATACGCCCCGATGGGAAAGTCGGCTGGCTCATCCTGCATGAGCAAAGCGTGCAATTCGTGAATGAGTGGCAGGTTGAGCGCGGCACGGCCGCCTGTGCGAACTCGCTCGAGACCATGTTGGAGCGCCTGGACGTAACGTTCGGTGATCTTTACGTCCGCAGGCATACCACCGGTGCCATGCGTGGCCTCGTAAGTCAGCAATTGGCGCAGGTCCGACTTTGTACCCTCAATCTGGGAGCTCATGACCGCCTCGCGACGTGCGAGCGTCCGGGTCACCATATCGGCGTTGGGAATGTGTTTGAGAGCGCCCTGCAGCCGGCCTAAGGCCGCGTGCGCATCAGCCACGCCCATCAAACTTCGACTGCTCGAGGGAAGTACACGCGGGGTGGGAGGCGCAACGAGCGCGCGCGCATTTGGATATCCGGCTGCTGGAACCAGACCTTCTAAAGCTTGTGGAGTAAGATTAAGAACGGTTCAAGAGGGGGGATCTGCATGAAGGCGTGCTGTCGGAAAATGGGCCTCTTTTTGGTTTCGGTCGTTGCGATGGGCGCGGCGGCCGCGCAGGAAAAGGATGTCTCTACGATCGTCGGGCGGGCGCTCGTTATGTCGCCGCTCGCGGCGGATCTGCGCCGATTGACTGATGAGGTGGGTGGCCGTGTGTCCGGTACTCCCGCTATGGCACGCGCGATCGACTGGGCAACGGCCGCCTTTCGCAGCGTTGGGGTCGAGACTCACACTGAACACTACCGGATGCCTCTCACCTGGTCGGAAGGCACCACCCACCTCGAGATTCTCGGTGGTTCGGCGTTTCCGGTGTCGCTCGTTTCGGAGGGCTGGTCGTCACCGACACCGGCTGGGGGCATCGAGGCCGAGCTGGTGCATATCGGCGATGGAACCGAGGCTGACTTTTCGCGGGCCGCCGGGCGGACTCGCGGTGCGATCCTGCTGGTTGACGCCCAGGTGATCCAAACCTGGGAGGATCTCGACAACGAGTATAACCGTGCGCTGCCCATCAAACAGAGAGCCGTGGAAGCAGGTGCTCGCGCTGTGCTGTGGACCTCCGCTCGCGATCATCGGCTGCTATACCGACATACGGATACGGTTGACGGCGAGTTGTCGCCATTGCCTATGGCAACTGTTGCGCGGGAAGATGCAATGCGGCTTGCGCGGCTCGTCGACGCCAAGTCGGCTCCTGTGCGCGTGCGCCTGTCGATGCCCAATGTTGTCGGCGGTCCGGCCGAAGAGCGCAATGTGATTGGCGAAATTCGCGGGAAAGAGAATTCAAGCGACTTCGTGGTATTGGGCGCCCACCTGGACTCCTGGGACCTGGGTACCGGTGCGCTGGACAACGGATGCAATGCGGCGCTGGTGATCGCGGTGGCGCGCGCCATCCAGTCCTCTGGTGTTCGTCCGCGACATACCATCCGCTTCGTGCTCTTCAGCGGCGAAGAAGTTGGGTTCCAAGGCTCGCGCGCCTATGTACAGCAGCATCGATCCGAGCTCGACCATCTTCGAGCCATGGTCGTTGTCGACGACGGCGGCGGGCGAATCACGGGATTTTCGCTCTCGGGCCGCCGGGATGCGCGGGAGTCGCTCCAGGATCTGCTCGAGCCGCTGTCCAACCTGGATGTTGGCCAGTTGAGCCTGGCAGGAGGTCTGGGCACAGACAATGTCGATTTCATGTTGGAAGGAGTCCCGACACTGGTTGCCGACCAGGAGCCGGCTACCTACATGCAGAACTATCACGCAGCCTCGGACACTTACGACAAAGTTGATTTGCATCAGATCGCGCAAAACACCGCGGCCATCGCAGCGGTTGTTTATGAGATTGCAGATCGCGCCCAACCGCTCGGCGGGCGTTTGTCACGTGCGCAAATTACGACGCTGCTCGAGAGTACCGGCCTCGACAAGGAAATGAAGGCCCAGGGGTTGTGGTCGGCGTGGGAGTCGGGCAAGCGCGGGCGTGAGAAGTGAACCGCCGCACACTAGCGGCAGTCTCCCTTGCGATCGGCGCGCTGCTGTCTGTTCCGGCCCCCGCAGCGGAGTCTGCCGCCGGAACCTCCTATCCATTGACGCTGACCCGCGGGTCCCGGCTCATGGTCGACACCCGCATCAACGGGCACTCCGTAAAGGCGCTGCTCGATTCCGCCGCCGAAAGCACTTTGATTGATCGGAAGGTGGCCGAATCTCTCCAGGTTTCGGGCGGCACGGCGGTAACGGGCCAGGGATCCGGCGCGCAAAGCTTCGAGGCCGCGGCAGTGAAGGGGGTCACTCTGCAGGCATTCGGCCTCACCTTGAAAGATCAAACGGTGGCGGTGGTCGATCTCAGTGATGTGGGGCGCAGGCTGCTGGGCCATTCGCTCGATGTTGTGTTGGGCCGCGAGGTCTTTGATGCGGCTCGCCTGCAAATTGACATCGAGGGGAAGCGGATCACTGTCATCGCAAGAGACCCGAAGACGGTACCGCGGGGAGTGGAGCTGGCACTGGTCACTGAAAACGGAATCGAAACCCTCCCCGTCCGGATTGAGGATCATGATGGCGTGCGGGCCGCATTCGACCTGGGCAACGGCTCGGAAACTCTCATCGGCGCGAAGCTCGCCGACCAACTCCATCTGCTGAGCGATGGCCGGCCCAACAAGGTCAGCGCGGGCGGTGGACTCGGGGGCGAGTTGCAGCGGCAGGTCGTGATCTTGCGTTCACTCGACATCGCCGGTCAGCGGATCACGGACCTGCCGGCCGCGATTGATACGCGACCCAGCGCGACGGATGTCAATATCGGGATTGCGGTGCTGCGGCGATTTTTGATTACTACTGATTTTGCCAGGCATGCTGTTTGGCTGGAGCCGCGGGCGTCGAAATGAAGAATCGAACGTACCGCGGAGGTTGCCACGTTGACGACGAAGACGATTTGGTTAGGGTGCGACGTATACGACCTGCTGCAAAAGCGGATTCACGACAACCGATCTTTTTGAAAGTGCTCCACGGCGAACGACTTGCCGCCTGAGGCCGCCACAGATTTTGAGGTTATATGGACGAAACCCGCGTCAGCAGTTTGCTGGCGCAATTGCGCTGGAGGCACCAACCGCATGATGGAGCTGAGATCCTGCAGGCTCACATAGGGTGACGGCGTCACCTCCGCGATATGGGCGCTCGGTAGCTGTAGCAAAGCCACGAAGATTCCACCGGATTGACAGTGCTGCCGCACAAACTGCAGGGATCGCTGAAGATCGACATATTCGAGAAGCAGAGCAGCAAATACCAAGCCAACAGGCTCAAAGACCTGCGCGTCGTTCTGCACATCCGCGACGATGACTTCCAATCCATCGATATGGTTCCGGTATCGGGCATGGGTCGCGGCCACGTAGTCCGGGTTGATATCAACGGCGACGAGTCGGCGCACTGTGGAGCCCGCTACGCGATTCAGCCCGTTACCACCTGCACATCCGAGCATGGCAGCGCTCGAAGGCCTATAACACTCGATGACTCGTGCGAATTCGTCCGCAATGAGCGACGCCTGCCCTACAGTGGGCAGATCCATGTGTCCTTCGTAGTCAGACAGCGGAATACCGCACCAGGGATTCTTCATTTGAGCACGCCGACGGTGTGCAGCCACCGCTCCACCAACACAGGCCACTGGCCGATGGGAAGATCGGTTGGACGAAGCGCGAAGGCATGGCCTCCCAGTGCGTACAGATGCAGCTCAGTAGGAACGCCCGCATCTTTCAGTGCTATGTAATACGCGATCGAATGATTCACGCTGTCGACGTCATCGTTTTCGGCCTGCACCAAAAAGGTTGGCGGCGTCTGGTGAGTGACGGGCACGTTCGGATTCAGTCCCAATGTCTTGCCGCCGACCCAGAGATGCCCCGGGTAGAGCGCAACAGCAAAATCCGGGCGACAGCTTACCTCATCGGCGGCATCAACCGCTTTGTAGAGACGGTTCGCGTATCGGGTGCTGGCTTCCGCGACGAGATAGCCACCCGCCGAAAAACCCATCACCCCGATCTTCTGCGGGTCGATATGCCATTCGCCGGCGCGATGACGTACCAGGCCGAGGGTTCTTCGCGCGTCCTCGAGGGCCTGTGTCGGAGTGGTGCGATTGTCTGGCCGGCACTTGCAATGCCAGTCATAGGGAAGACTCGGTACACGGTACCGCAACAACACGCAGGTGATTCCCCTTGATGTCAGCCAGTCGCAGATTTCGGTGCCCTGCAGATTGATGGCCAGGCCTTCAAAACCGCCACCAGGAAATACGACTATCGCGACTCCAGTATTGTCTCGCGAAGGCGGGTAAACGGTCATGGTTGGACGTGTGATGTTCGTCCAGTCAGTCTGTGGCCCTGGGGCGGTTTGAGCGTCAGGCGGGGTGCCCGGCCAGATCGGGATTTGGGCTTGGGTTTGCGCGGCTTGCGCCTGGACGCATGTCAACGCGAACAGCCCGATCATGAGAGTGGATTTGCGCATGCACGGGATCGTGCGCCTGCTTTCTGGCCGAATGATGGTCAAATGTGGCGAATTGTGGCGCTCGACTGTGCAGAAGAATCCGGACGGCGGTCACTGTTTGCGCTTGCCGGCGCCGCATGCTTTCTCCAGCTCGAGCAAACGCGTACCAAACACTCGGCGCGCCGACGCGCCATTCAGCGCGTTCCACAACTTCTTGTTGGTCGCTGTACCATTGAACTGCGCTATTTCCTTATTTTCCTCGGGGGAGATGCTTGGTGCGTCCTCCGGCGGAACCTCACCGGCGGACAGGTAGAGATCCAACGTCCCGAGCTTCGCGTACTTCTTTCCGGCCGAGGACTCAAAGAACGCGTCGGCGGCCTGCAATTCCGCCGGCGTCAGGCTCGCGACAAGCACCGACTCGACCAGGTCCGTCAAACTCGCGGCATCCAGGGACAGTAGACACTCGAGAACTGACGGCGGAGTTTTCCCTTGCTCCGCCCCCGACTTTGCACCGAGTTGGGTACCCAACAGCAAAGAGCTGGCGTACAGCGCCGCGGTGACATGCTGGGTGCGTGGATGGTCAGCGGCGTGGACTTGCCCGGCAAGTGCCAGCGTCACGGCCGCCAAAAAGAACACCACTTTCTTCAGCATCGAGAGTCCTGCTTTTGCATGCCGCCGCCGAGGTCGATCGTTGTCTCGTTCGCTACGACCACCGGGAACATATATTCGTTCCCAGCGGCGAAGTCAAAGCCTGCGGCGCCGATGTTGGATCGACGCATACCAACAGAGCCGCGCTGCGTATGTTGACTTTCCGTCGCTGCTGTATCTAGACTTCCCTGCGCTCATGGTAGCGCTCACATTGCAACCTTAGTGCCCAGTACCCAGGGAGGTTTGTCATGAATTTCCGCTTGATAGCCGCGGGAGCGGCAGCCGCTTTTGCACTAACAGGGCCCGTGATCGCAGCGGAGGGGTCGACCGGCGCGTCGACGTTGCGTGCGCTGGGAGCGCACATCCAACTGCACATCGGCACGGCGGCCATTCCGTCCGATCTCAGCGACCCAACCCTGTCCCAGATCACCGCCGAGCAGTTCTCCGTCCTCACCCCCGGCAATGAGATGAAGTGGCAGGTCGTCGAGCCGGAGCAGGGCAACTTCAACTGGACGGGCGCCGACAACCTCGTCAACTTCGCCGAGGCGAACCATCAGCGCGTGCGAGGACACACGTTGGTCTGGCACAACCAGCTACCAAACTGGCTCACACAGGGAGTCGCCAATGGCACCATCAGCAACGATCAACTGCGTGATCTGCTGCACCAACACATTACCACCGAGGTGCGCCGCTACCGCGGCAGAATCTGGCAATGGGACGTAGTCAATGAGATGCTCGCCGACTCGAACCCGTCTCAGGTCAAGCCGACCGACTTCTGGATCTCGCACCTCGGCACGGGCATTCTCGCCGACGTCTTCCGCTGGGCGCACGCCGCCGACCCCGACGCACTCCTGTGCTACAACGACTACAACATTGCCGGTGAGGATGGCAGCAACGCCAAGTTCAACGCTGCCCTCACGCTGGTCAAGAGCTTGTTATCGCAGAGGGTACCCATCGATTGCGTGGGAGACCAGGGCCACCTCGACTTGCAGTTCGGGTTCAACCCGATCCTCATGAGCCAGGATCTGCAGGCATTTGCCAACCTCGGCCTCAAAGTCGCGATCACTGAGGCGGATGTCCGCACGTTCGTAGAAACCACGGACAGCAGCCAGACTCCGATTGTCTCGCGCACGGACCTGACTCCCAACCACACCGCGGATCCCGCAGCGGCGGATTGGTACAACGGGATGCTGCAATCGTGCCTGGCTGTGAAGGCGTGTATCTCGTTTACCGTGTGGGGCTTTGCGGATGCGGAGTCGTGGGTGCCAGGTACCTTCGCGGGTGAAGGTGACGCTGACATCTACGATGTGAACCTCAACACCAAGCCGCAATACACCGCCCTGCAGCAGACGCTGTCACTGGCCACAGGTGCCCCAAAGCGCGGGGATCACGACCGCGACTGAGCGCTAGCCCAAGCTGGCCGCTGCTGCCCTTGCTGTCAGCCGGCGAGCTGGCCGCGCGGTGCGGCGGTTCGACGGCCGGTAATACCAGCCGCTGCTGACCACGACGACGATTCGGCCCGTCGCCGCCAACACCCGGCGGCGGGCCGGTTTGCGCAAGATAGGCCGGGACCGGTGGGTGCCCTAGAAGAATGTCGACAAGTGATGGCTCGCTTCCGCCATGTGGCCTGGCCGCGACGCGCGTTGGTGGCTACGGTCTGTCCTGTTCGGCGATCAGACGAACGGCACGTCGTGCGCCATAGAAGTGGTAGATCAGAATCCCGAAGAAGAGCCAGACTACAAAACGTACCCACGTCATCGCGGGGAGGCTCGCGGCAAGATAGGTACATACCAACATTGACGCGATTGGCACAGCGGGGACCCACGGCGTGCGGAAAGCTCGCGGTGCATCCGGGAATTGACGCCGCCAACGAATTACAACCGCGGCTACAGCAATGAACGCGCACAGCACACCGATTGAAACCATCTGACCGAGAGCGCCGACGGGAATCGAGACAGCCAATACGGCAGACAGCAGGCCCGTCAGCACCGTGCTCGCGACCGGTGTCTTCCATTTTGGATGCAATCGCGCCAAGGGTTCAGGCAGCAGGCCATCGCGAGCCATTGCATAGAGAATTCGCGAGTGGGCGACGATCACAACCAGAAGGACCGACAGCATGGCGATCATGGCGCCGACTTCGACCAGCGGCGCCAGCCAATGAATGGCGGCGGGCGCCGACCGGATCGCGACAGAAACCGGATTGGCGACGTTGAGGACACGGTAGTCGACCAA
The DNA here is from genome assembly GCA_018241505.1 of Pseudomonadota bacterium. Classification (GTDB taxonomy): domain Bacteria; phylum Pseudomonadota; class Gammaproteobacteria; order Steroidobacterales; family Steroidobacteraceae; genus 13-2-20CM-66-19. The sequence goes on from JAFEDS010000006.1 coordinate 9,719, forward strand.
CCCCGTCACAACGAGCATGAGGAGGATAAACAGGATCGTGCATATCAGGAGCGAACCGATCAACGCGAAAGGCACGTCACGCTGTGGCCGGCGAGCTTCCTGGGCGGCGACCGAAACGGTGTCAAATCCAAGATAGGTATAGAAGACGATGCCGGCGGCTCGCAACACGCCACTCCAACCGAACTCGCCCCAGGAACCCGTGTTGGCAGGCAGAAACGGCCGCCAATGACCGGGGTTCACAAATCGCGCGGCGACGACAATGATGAGCACAATGAGACCCACTTTCATCACCACGATCCCAGCCGTCACACGGGCCGAAATCTCGATGCCACGAAGGGCGAGCGTGGTGGCAGCGATGAGCGCCAGGGTCGGCAGTGCCACCCGCAACAGCGCGCGGATAGTGTCGTCATGAATGTCGAACAAGCTCGCGGCATAGCTGCCAAACGCCTGGGCCACGATGCCTGCGGCGAACAGATACTCCAGGACCAACAGCCAGCCGATCAGCCAGCCCAGCGGACGTCCGAAGGCTCTCGAGGTGTAGGCGTAGGCGCTGCCCGCCTCCGGGCACATTGAGGCGAGCTCCGCATAGCAGAATCCCGCCAGGGAACAGCCCAGGGCGGCCAGCAAAAAAGAGACAACAATGGCCGGCCCGGCAAACAGGGCCGTGGCCGGTCCCGGGATGACGAAGATCCCGGAGCCAATGATCGTGCCAACGCCCAGGCACAGCAGCTCCAGCCGGCTGAGCGTGGCTCGCAGGGTGTTCGAATTCGCTGCCGCCGGGTCTCGAGGGGTTTGTTGCATTGACGCGGATACCGGATCGTTGCCGTCAAACTAGCGATTTGCGGGCTGCGTGGCTATAACAATTCGGACAAACGGCCATCCTCAAAATTGCGAACCAGGTCTCAACTGGATAAACGGTAATCGGAGGCAAGTAACATAAGTCCCGCGCAATCTGCCGGAACATCCATCAGGCAAACAACCCGTGTCAGGGACCGGCTCCCGTTAGGAAGTCGACATTGGTCATGTCCGAACGCCGCGATGCAACAATGCGCCCCCTACCCAGGGTGGCGCGCTCGCGCGCGCATTTTGGCCGCCAATTTCTATGGCCACTGCTTGTCCTATTGATGGTGTGCGCTGGGGCGCAGGCGCAACAGTTCGGTTTCCGTCCCTACACGCCCGCCGAGGGGCTCACCAATCTGGCGGTCGGACACCTTGCCTTGGGGGCCAGCGGAGACCTTTGGGTCGGAACGGATGGAGGCTTGTTCCGCTACGATGGAACGGCGTTCGAGCCCGTTGATACCGCGAGCGGATTGCCTCCCGACCAGGTGGGAGGCATTCAGACGGACCGCTGGGGCGGCGTGTGGATCAACCTGGTCAGAGGCCTGTATACCCGACCGCCAGGAGCAACACGGTTCGAGGCTGTGAGCACGCAGGGCGGTGACGCCCGAGTAGACTTCAGGACGCCGGTTGCCGTCCTGGATGTGAACCGGATCCTGGCAATCAGTAGCGGTCAAATCGTCCAACTTCACAGGAACGGCAAGCGCTGGGTTGCCAGTACCTATCTCAATCCAGGCCAGACAGCGCAACTCGCTCGTTTGGGAGCGGTGCGTCGGCTTTGGATGGACTCCGAAGGCACGCTCTGGCTGAGCTGCGGCAGACAGATTTGCAGCGTCAGCGGCGACACGGTACGCGAATGGCACGAGATCGATGGCGTCGCCGAAGACGATTGGAATACCTACCTGGAAGATCACGAGGGTCGTTTGTGGGTGAGAAGCCCGCAACATTTGCTGGTACGCGAGCGTACCGCGAAGACATTCATGCTCCGGGATCCTCCGCAGCCCGAATTGGGTGAGATCCGCGACAACCTCGCCATGATGTTGGATCCCGATGGGCGCGTGCTCGTCCGCACCGGTGCGGGCCTGGCCCGGTGGGACAACGGGCAGTGGAAGCAATTTACATTCGCGAATGGACTGCCCGCCGCGTCGATCTCCGCAACCCAACTCGATGCGGAGGGTAACATCTGGTTGGGCATGAACGGACTGGGGCTTTGGAGGTGGCGCAACTACGACCATCTCGAGTCCTGGACCCGGGCCCAGGGACTCGTCTCCGACAAGATATGGAGTCTTTTGCGCGACCCGAGCGGAAGACTGCTGCTCGGTACGAGCGCTGGCTGTCAGATGCTCGATGAGCGGACGGGTCAGGTAGCGGCCTGCCCGGTGGAGGGTTTACCGCACCGAGCTCTGCGCGCGATTGTCGTTGATGGGACGAAGGCGCTTTGGTGGGGCTTCACCAACGGTGAAATCTGGAGAAGCCGCCACGACGAGTCACGGGCGCACCTGGTCTTCGCAGCGGATACCAGTCGACCGGAGATTTCGACAATGTATTTCGACCGGTCGGGACGCGGATGGGTTGCCGCATTGGATGGCGGCCTGTTTCAACTCGATCCTCAATTGACGCGTTTGGAGAAGGTCGAGCTGCCCGGCGGTCGGTCTCGCATTTGTGACATGGCCGAAGACTCCCAGGGTCGGCTGTGGGTCGCGGGGTCGAAAGGTCTATTCCACAAGGAGAAGGATAGTTGGAATCTGTCCCGCGCCAGAGACCCTGCGGGCACCATAACGGTCTTCGACTCGGTCGCCACGTCACCCAATGGTGACGTATGGGGTGCATCCGATGGGAGAGGTCTGCTACGAGCCTCATCTTTGGACTTCGAGCACCGCGAGTGGGTGCCGGCAGAGATCGTCGCGCGCACATCGGTGTATTTCGTCCGCACGGACTCCCGCGGATGGATCTGGCTCGGGACCGATCAAGGTGTCATCGTGTTTGATGGACATCTTTGGCGACGCTTGGACCAGGAAGACGGTCTCGTTTGGAATGACACGCAGGTATATGGCTTCCTCGCCGACAGCGACGGATCCGTGTGGATCGGTACATCAGCAGGATTAACGCACATCCGCGACCCAGAGCATGTCATGAGCGCTCCGCGACCCTTGGAGCTGAACATCGCTCGCGCGCGGTTGGGAACTGAGTTGCTGGAAACAACGGGAACGTCCAAGCTGCCATGGCGATCGGACAGCGCGTTTGATGTGCACTTGAGCTCACACAGCTTCTCCCGGTCGGCGCAGACCGAGTTCCGATACCGGCTGATTGGATTGTCATCGCAGTGGTTTGGCTCCCGTAGTCCCGAAATTCACGTGCCGGCGTTGAATGCAGGCAAATACACACTGGAGGTCATGGCTGTCGACCTCCCCCATGCGCGCCAGTCCCGAACTCTTTCGCTGACGTTTGAAATTCTGCCGCCGTGGTGGCGCACGCTCACCTTCCGTTTTGCGATCGTCTCACTAGTGCTGCTGTTGGTTGCGCTGGCGTGGCGCTGGCAGATTGTCAAACTGCGCGCCCGCCGCAGTGCGCTGGAGGCAGAGTTCAGGGAGCGACAAGCACTCCTGGAGCGCGCAACGCGCGACGCGCTTACGGGGCTGTGGAATCGCGCCACAATCCTCGACGCCCTTACGCGTGAAATGAATCAGGCCCAACGCACCGGTCAGCCACTGGCCGTTGGCCTGATCGATGTGGACCACTTCAAACTCGTCAACGACAACCACGGACATCTGTGCGGAGACGAGGTGTTGCGTACGCTGGCACGCCGGCTGACTTCAATGGTTCGTCAAGGCGACTGGCTCGGACGCTACGGAGGTGAGGAACTGATGATGGTTCTGCCGTGCCGGGACCGTGCAGAGCTGGAGGGCGCTGCCGAGCGACTACGCAAGTGTGTTGCCGATGACCCATTCGTATTGAATGGCCAGCCCCTCACAGTCACCATCAGCATAGGAATGGCCCAGTGTGCCACGATGGACGGTCCGGAGAGCATCATCGCTCGCGCGGATGCGGCTCTGTATGACGCGAAGCGAAACGGCCGCAATCGTGTTTCATTCATGACCGCCGCGAATGATGTTGAGATGACTTCCACTGGCTCACACCGGTATCTGCGTGCACTGCTGGACAAGATCAATGAGCCCGCTCGGACGCGATCGAGCCGTTAACGCCTGGGCCGGCCGTTCTCGCAGATCTTCGACGTGTCTGCACGGGTAAATTCGCCGATCCAGTTCGTCTCCCAGGTTCGATTGTCGAATGAGAACGCCTGCTGCCAGCGGGCGTGATCGTGATCGATCTTGTCCCACAGGTAGCGCACTTTCACCGGCCGATGGTTTTCCTCGTCCGTTGCGTAGAACTCGCCGTGGTTGCCCTGAAATCCGCCGACAACCGGGTCGAGCGGGCCGGCCTCACCACTCACCCAATAGATCGACCATTGATGCTTCTGGAGGTCGAACGCTCGCACCGTCAGCCCTGCGCGATGCTTGGCAGGCATGTAAAGCTCGTCGACCGTGGCCTGGCCATCCAGATAGAGGCTGAGGCACTCGGTGGCAGTGAACTCTTCCCAATCGGAGCTACCCACGCCGCGTGCTTTCAGGCGGCGCTGCTTCGTGGTCCATCCGCCGACAAAGTAGTCGAAGTCATGCATGTCGCCGGTGAGTGTGGTTGAGTATCCGGGAGGTATGGGCTCGCTGGGCGTGTCAGCGCCGAAGACAGTGAAGGCCGCAAATAGACAGACCACGATTGCGGGCGCCTGACGAACGAGATGTTGTCTCATGAGATACCAAGCCCTTGACTACGTTGTTGGCAGTCTATCGGGCCGGGCCGCAGGGTCATAACGGTAAGTCTTGACATTCATTTGAAGCACAGCTTCAAATGGAACATGCGCAAAAAGTTACCGCCACTGGATTCGCTGCGTGTGGTGGCTGCCTGCATCCGGCATGGGAATTTTTCGCGAGCCGCCGCGGAGCTCGGGATCACGCCGACCGCTGTGAGTCAGCGGATGCGCGCGCTCGAGGCTGAAATGGGAGTCGAGCTGTTCAAGCGGCATGGGCCCAAGTTGACCACTACCGACCGTGCCAAGGCGCTCGGGCAGCGGCTGGAGCAGGCGCTGTCGCTCATGCACACGGCGGTTGACGACTGCCGCCGCGTCAAACAGCCGCTTCGCGTGACTTGCGCCCCGACTTTTGCCGCACGTTGGCTGGTGCCGCGGCTGGCAACCTATCACTCGCTCCCTGGAGCGGATGCAATCGCCTTGGATAACATCCAGGCCGTGTTACCGGCCGGCAGTTTCGATGTTGCCATTCGAAACGGAGTCGGCCCCTGGCCCGGCTACAACGCCGTCCAACTCATGTTGGAGCAGCGGACACCGATGGTCAGCCCGAAGTGGGCGCCTGGACGTTTGACCGCCAAGGCACTTGTGCAGATACCGTTGATTCCCGATCCCGGTTGGTCCGCATGGTTCAAGCTGGCCGGCGTGGCGAATGCGAAACCCGAGTTTGTGGCAACCCGCTTTCCCAACTACGAGCTCGAGGCCCAGGCGGCGGTACAAGGTATTGGCGCAGCGTTACTGTCGCCGGTGCTGTTTGCTGATCTGCGCGTGCAAGGGGTGCTGATTGATCCGTTTCCTTGGAGACTGGAGGGGCCGGGCAGCTATTGGCTGCTGTGGGGGAATGAATCGGAAGAGTGTCATTTTGTTAGATGGATGAAAGCGCAGTTCTCCGGACTGCCACCTGGGCAACCGCAAGCAGCAGAACCGAAGCGGCGATGACTTCAATGAGGATGGTTGCGTTCATTGCCCATGAATGGGCGGAGACTGGGGCAATGGCATAGTGATCGAGGCCGGCGAATCCCAGGACAGCGTATAGGGCGATCGCAATCAGGCCGACGGCTGTCCAACCATGTCTTAGCAACCAATAGCCGACCGCCCCCGTGGCGGCTACCACCAGCCAGGAGGCCAAGACGCCCAGGGGTGTCAGCCACACCGGCATGTTCGGGTAAGACCCCAAATAGACGGCGTTGTGCAGGAAATGCACCAGGCTTGCGGCGCCGTAGATGAGGATGAGCGGTAGGAGGCGGTGAGCGCGGTTCATGGAGAAATGGTCCTGCAAAGTTCCCCTTTTGGCAACCCGAAGGTGGCCACTTCAAAACCGCGGATGTGGCTCTCGCTGCCACGGAATCCCGGCAGGCATGCTGCCGCAACAACGGCTTCAGGAACTCACATGAACAAGCTGTTACGGTCTGCCGCGTGTGTCATTGCCCTACTCGGATTCGCAGGAATCGCGCAAAGCGTAGACGCGCCTTCGCCCGCCGGTGGCCGTAGCGGCGTGCATGACTTCGACTTTGAAGTGGGCAGTTGGAAAGTTCATCATCGTGTCAAGCGCGCGACGGGCGACTGGTTTGAATTTGAAGGCACATGTAGCACTCGATTACTGATGTCAGGCGCAGGCAACGTCGAAGACAATGTATTCAACAGGCCGGACGGCACAACCACCGGAGTGGGACTGCGTGCCTATGATTCCAAAACGGCCCAGTGGGCAATTTGGTGGATCGATGGGCGAGACCCGCATGGCGCTCTCGACCCGCCCGTGAAGGGCAGATTCGAGAACGGCGTCGGCATGTTTTATTCCGACGGCATGCTGAACGGAAAACCTGTCAGGACCCGGTACACCTGGTCGAGGATTACTGCGACATCAGCGCACTGGGAACAGGCCTATTCCCCAGACGCGGGCAAGACCTGGGAAACCAACTGGTACATGGACTTCACGCGAACCTCATAATTCAGTGGCCTCGCGGAGGCGCAAAGAGCACGTGGACCGGCGCCGGCACTGGGAATCGATCACCCACACGGCTCAGAGCGCCGGAAGCGGGGTCAATGCGGAACGTGAAGAGGTCACCCGTCAACTGATTCGCCGCAATGACGAACCTCCCGGAAGGGTCGATGCCGAAATATCGCGGCTCGCGCCCACCTGACGGGACGTTGCCAGTGACAACCGGGACGCCGTCGTGCCCGATATGAAAGGCTGTAATCGTGTTGCTGTCGCCGCGGCTCGATGCGTAAAGAAACTCCCCGTTGGGATGCAATGCGATTTCGGCCCCACTCTGCTCTCCTGTCGTACCGGCCGGCAGAGCAGGTGTCAGAGCGACCTGAGTAAGTGTGCCGAGCTGAGGATTCCAACGCAGCGTCACCACTGCCGATTTCAGCTCCGTCAAAACGTACACCCGCTTTGTGTCCCTGGAGAACACCATGTGACGCGGTCCATAGCCTGCCGGCAATACGGCGGCCGGAGGGTCGTTGGGGCTGAGCGTTCCCGTAGCGACATCGAAGCGGTAGACGAAAACCCTGTCGGCGCCCAGATCAGCGACCAGCAGGAAGCGGCCATCCGGCGACTGCACGACTTCATGGGCGTGAGCACTCTCTTGATGACCGTTGACCGGGCCGGAGCCCCGCTGTTGGATAGTCTGATGTGCCTGGCCCAGCCGCCCATCGGCTCCAACGGGATAAACCGCAATAGTTCCCGATGTGTAGTTGGCCACGAACAACCATTTCCCGGTTGAATCGACAATCAGGTGACACGGGCTGACGCCCTGAGAGGACACTAATCCCAACTCTTTCAGCGGCTGTGCGGAGCCGGGATCGCCGATGGAGAACGCAGTGATTCGATCCGTGCCGACGGTGGCGGAGTCTTCATTTACTGCGTACAGGTAGCGGCCGTTTGGATGCAGGGCCAGGAATGAGGGATTTGAGGTCTTTCCTGCCACGTGCAGGGCGCTGAGGGTGCCACTGTCTGAGTTCCACTGGACGCTGTAGATACCTGAGGATCCGGTGTTGTGGTGGCTGTCGTCGGCTGTGTAGGTGCCGATCCAGGCGGTTGTGGTTGCTGCCATCAACTGGATGGGCCACAGCAGCAACCAAAGGGCACATTTCATGAGTCGAGAGGTCATTACGCCACCTGTTCCCCAGGATCATCCATCAGATGCTCATACTGCATACAAACATACTGTGCCTGCAAGACATCGGATCAATGCACGAACTTTGCAAAGGTGAACGCCAGGCCTGCTGCGGTCAGAACCGTTGCGATCATCCATTTGATGAAGGCGGTCTCGCGCGCTGCCATTTCGGCGCGCAGTGAGCCATTTTGGGCTGACATGTCGGCTCGCAGTGAGCCAAACTGGATCTCCATTTCAGTCCTCAGATCCTTCACATCAGCCTTGGTGGCCAAATGAGGAATGGTGGCCATAACGGTGTTCACATTTAGCTTCAACTCGGAAACGTCGGCCTCCACGTTACCCAGTCGCTTCAGAATATCTTCCACTTGGCCTCCGCCGCCTCGAGAAACATTGTTCGAGCTCGAATCCCTGCCGGGATGGCTATATACAATGAGACTTTGCATTCCAACATCCGCCGGCGCTTTTGAAATGATCCATGATTCAACTCCTGTTGAGAATGACGGATCTTCTACGCTTGCGCTCGCGGTTGTGTCAACGTTCTAAACGCTGGTTTTGTTGGCATTTCTCTTTTGCCACGACGCCTGTCGGAACGTGCGGAGACGACGCGTTAGTAGGCGTTGGGGCGATCATCCGGCCGGGCGGCTGGCGGCAACGACTATGGGGTCCACGAGGGCTTGCGTATATTCCTCCTCGCCGATCGCATGCACCGAACGCAGCTTCGCCAGCAGCGCGTCGATCAGCGTGCGCAGCCCAGGCCCCGGCGTACCGTGCGCGAATGAAATCTGGTATTTGATGGGCCCGGGGATGATCGCGACCAGGAAGGCCATCTGCGCCGGTGTCAGTTCCTGTGGTTCGCGATCGAAATAGTGGCGGGCTGCGGGCCGCAGGCCACGCAGATCCGGCCCCCACTCGATGATGTTGAGGTAGATCTCGAGAATACGATCCTTGCCGAGCGCCGACTCGAGCAGGAACGTAATTGCCAGTTCCTGCAGCTTGCGTCCGATCTGCTTGTCGCGCGACAGGAACAGGTTCTTGGCGAGCTGTTGGGTGATTGTCGACGCGCCGCGCGCGGCACCGCCGCGCGACCAGTTGGTGAGCAGCGCTGTGGGTAGTTCGCGAAGATCGATGCCGCGATGACCGTAGAAGCCTGCATCTTCGGAAATCAGCAGAGTGCGCACAAACAGCGGTGGAACGTCGCGCAGGGCGATGAAGTCAGGGGATGTCGGCGAGACGTCGATCGGGCGGTGCGGCCCGGCTCCTTCATCGGAGCTGAAGATGAAATCGCCGCGCAGGCGCGCAATCGCCGGCGGCATCTGCCGTGGCGGCTTGAAGTTGATCTTTTGGGTTACCGAGAGCGAGGCAGGGTCGGCAAGGCGGCCGCGTACACGCAGGTCGATCGTGGCCAAGCCAAGATCACGGCTGCCGCCGGGCGCCATTCCCAAGCTTTCGGGCACCGCGAGCCCGGACGTGCCCAGCAATTGCGCAAAATCCAGATGCTGCACGCCGAGCGCGAGATCGACGTTCGGATCAGTGTTGAGATCACGAAGCGCGATCGAGCCGGACAGGTCCGCGCCGGCCAACGTCGCGTGGACGTCGGGTATCTCGATCATGCCCTCGGCCCGCCCCCAGGCGCCATCGAATCGCATGGTTACGTCCGTCGGATCGCCGAGCTGCGGTTCTTCGGCGGCGTTATCCGCTAGCGCTCTGAAGCGTGCGCCGAGCGCGCCGATGTCCACGTGGAAATGGAGTGCATCGGCGCTGGCCCGCAGATTCACTCGGCCGTCCGCGATACCCCCATCAAGCAGCGGATAGGCGTCGCGCCGCACGTCGAACAGATGGCCGACGTCGAGCCGACGTGCCTCGATCTGCCACGCGCTGCCCACCGGATCCGCGCGCTTGTGAATCGACAGGCCGGACTGTGGCGCCACCAGCGTGAGCTGGAAGTCCCCGTCGCGAATGCTCGCAATGTCCCAGGTAGTTGCCGGCGAGCTGACAGTGACCCCCGCTGGGCCCGAGAGAGTTGCGGCGCGAGCTGCGAGTCGCAGGCGGCGGGGCCACGTGGCTGCAATCTTGTCGGCATGCAGTCGGACGCCATGATCGAGGTCGAGATCGAATCCCTCGAGTCGCAGAAACGGCCAGACGCCGACGTGTACCCGCCCGATTCGGGCGACCATGCCATGGCGCACGGCCGCGGCCTCGATGCGCGCACGCACAGCGCGCTCGAGCACGGGTCTCAGCAACAGCACGGCCACGCTTACAACCAGCGCCGTGGCGATCGCTCCGAGCAACCACCGTCGCCCGCGGGTTCCAAACGTAACCATCGACGTAAGGATGCCACAGCCGGATGGCGCGCCGGCTGCCGGGTGGCGGCGGGCCGCAAACGGCGGCCCCGCCGGTTACTCGTAACCGAAGTTCCACCGCCTCAGGCGGAGCTACTTGGACCTGAGCGGCCATTCAAAATGAAGCTGCGCAAGGCGCCGCCGATTTCTGCTGGCGAGTCCTCCTGGACATAGTGGATTCCTTTCACACTGACCTCCTGCTGATTCGGCCAACTGCGGCAAAAATCGCGAGCGGCACCCACTAGAATCGCGCCGGGCTCGGCATTGATGAAAAGCTTCGGCAACTGCGAGCCCGCGAGCCAGGCGCCATACCGTTCGACGATGTCGACCACATCCGCCGGCTCACCATCAATGGGCAGCTCGCGCGGCCAGACGAGCGTTGGCATGCGCGCTTCGCGCGTCCGAAACGGAGCCCGGTACGCTTCCATCTCGGCATCGCTCAATTTACGGATGACGCTGTTGGGCAACACCGTTTCGATGAAGTAGTTGTTGTCGAGCACCAACCGTTCACCCTCCTCGGAGCGCAGCGCACGGAAGAACTTCTCGCGACCTGGCGGGAAATCCTGCCAACGACGCGGCGCGACGATCGACTCCATATAGGCAATGGCGCGAACCTGCTCGGGGTGCCGGTAGGCACGATAAAAGCCCAGCGCCGAGCCCCAGTCGTGCAGAACAAGAGTCACGTTGGAAACGAGCCCGAGCGCCTCGAACCAGGCATCGAGGTAACGTGAATGATCACGGAAGCGGTAGGCGCCGCCGGGAGAGGGAGACGATTGCCCCATACCAACAAGATCCGGAGCGAGACAACGCCCCAGGCCACTCACATGGGGAATGATGTTGCGCCAGAGATGAGTCGACGTGGGATTGCCGTGTAGAAACACGATGGGATCACCTTGCCCCACGTCCACGTAGCTGATCTCACTGTCGAGGACTTTGATGCGCCGTCGCGGATGATTGTCGATTGCACTGATTGTCGTACTCATTGCGGTGTGACCTGTTCCACTGTCTTGCGGATCAGCATAGGTCCTGGCGGCCCGAGCGGGAATTCGCTAATGTGGCGCAATGGCTGATCGTTTTCGCACAAGGCGCCTGGATTGGGAGGACGTGCGTTTCTTCGCGGCTTTGGCACGCCATGGCACCTTGTCAGGCACAGCGCGGGCGCTCCGAGTCAACCACGCCACTGTCGCTCGACGAATCGGAGCGCTCGAGCACGTTCTCCGCGTCGAGCTGTTCGAGCGACTGCCGACCGGGTACGAGCTCACCGCCGCGGGGCGGAGCGCGCTACGAGCCGCTGAGGCAATGGAGAGCGCAGCAGCCGGATTTCTGCGCTTCAAGCCTGAAGGTTCGTTGACGGGGCTGGTACGAATCACAGCAACACCGAGCCTCGCGGAGACATTCCTCATTCCAAGGCTGGCCGCCTTACAGCAGCAACATCCGCTGCTCAACCTCGAGATCACCGCCGAGCGCCGTGCGCTGAGCCTCCGGCGCTATCAATCGGACATCGCCCTACGCTTCGGTCGACCCGAGCGAGGTGAAGTCATAGCGCGTCGCATCGCCAACCTCGCGTATCGGTTCTATGCGACACCGGTCTGGCGCGCCCGGATCGAAAGGGGCGCGGCCCCGCGTTTCATTGGCTTCGACGAGGCAGGCACTGACTTTCCTGAAGCCCAGTGGTTGGCACAGCAGTTTGAAGACGCAACGTTCGCGCTGCGCTGTAATAACCAAACAGGTCAGATTGCGGCGGCGCGGGCGGGATTTGGTATTGCGCTGCTGCCGCACTTTCTTGCTGCCGGCGATCCGGCGCTGGTCGAGCTGAATCTGTCCAGAGCTCCGCCTTCGCGCGAGCTGTGGCTATTGACCCGACGCGACGTGCAGACAAACCAACGTATCCGCGTTGTGGCTGACTTTCTGCTCGATCTCGCCCAGCGCGAGCGGTTGTTGTTTGAGGGGCCGCGATGACTACGAGACGGCACTTTTCCTCCCTGGCCGTGCCGTCGGCTTTCGATGGGCTCTGGCTTGAGCTGTAAGCGCCCATAAATGGGTTGTTAATAAAGATAAGCACCCATAAATGGGTGATTTTGATCGAAGATGATTGCACGGGTTTCTGTGGAGACCTATAATCGCCCACTTAAGGGCGCTTAAAGCTATTTATCGCCCATATTGGGGTTCTTATGAGCGGATTTCCACTACCAAAGCCCGCCGCCCGCGCCCTGTCGAAGCTGGGGCGGGACCTGTCGCTCGCTCGGCGACGGCGCCGTCTATCGCAGGCTTCCCTCGCTGAGCGAAGCGGGATTGGGCTCAACACCGTCCGGCGTTTGGAGCAGGACGCATCGAGCGGCTCGATCGAGCATCTGGCTCGCGTCCTTTACGTACTCGGTGAGATCGAACGGCTCGAGAGACTTCTGGACACCGGGACCGATGAAGTTGGTCTCGTCATGATGGACGAGGATCTGCCGCAGCGCGTCCGGCCTCGACAAACGAAGGGGGCGATGTGAGCGCACAACCCACCAAGCACCAAGCGCAGATAGTGATCGGCGCAAAAGCGGTGCCGGTTGGCGAGCTCACGTTTGTGCGCGATGGTCGACGCGCATACTCGGGGTTCTCGTACGCGACTGAGTGGCTCCGCTCGCGCGACGGCTTTGAGATTTCGCCGGATCTGCCGAAGCGCGAGGGATTCGTGACACGGCGTGCGCCGACCGATCATGATTCGGTGTTCCCGTTTGCAATCGCCGATACTGCGCCGGACGCGTGGGGCAAACGCATCATCAACCGCGCTCACGCGAAGCGTCGTGCTAAAGACCCGAAGCTCTCGCCCCTGACTGAGTTCGATTACCTCGCATCGGTCGATGACTTCAGTCGCATCGGCGCACTACGCCTCGTCGATGCGGAGGGTCAATTCCTGCGGTCCGGCGCGCAATACCGCACGCCCCAACTCATCGACCTCAGCAGGATCGCGGCTGCCGCACACAAGGTTGAAAAGGGAACAGAGACAGCGGCGGACCTTCAGTACCTGCAGGGAAAGGCGACATCGCTTGGCGGATTGCGGCCCAAGTCCACCGTTCTCGAGGAGGATGGTGCGCTTGCGATCGGTAAATTCGCTAGCGTCAAGGACGAACGCTCGATCGTCCGTGGCGAAGTGCTTGCACTCAGGCTCGTCGCGCACGCCGGCGCTCAGGCCGCGCACGCGCGTGTTGTCACAATCGAAGGCACCGACGTTGCCGTGATCCGTCGCTTTGATCGGGATCCTGATGGCTCGCGAATGCCGTATCTCTCCGGCGGCTCCCTGCTGCAGGCACGTCGCGACGAGGATCGTGCGTACACGGAACTCGCCGATGCAATCCGTCGGATAGGTGCCGCACCGACCGATGACGTGCGGGAACTCTGGCGACGTCTGGTAATCAACCTCTTGATCACGAATGTCGATGATCATCTGTGGAACGTCGGCTTTCTCTACGCCGGCGATGGGAAATGGCGCCTGGCGCCCGCCTTTGACGTGAACCCATTCCCCGAAAAGGCGCGCGAATCGAAGACCTGGCTCAGCGAGGCCTCCGGACCGATCACTTCGCTCCAACAGTTGCTCGCCGACGCGCCCTACTTCGGCTTCACGCGTGCTGAGGCCGAGACAGCCGCTCACGGTGTTGCAACACGGTTGGCTCAGTGGAAGGAGATTGCCGCGTCCAAGGATGTAGGACTGAGCGAGACTGAGGTCGCTGAGCTCGCACCCGCGTTCGAACATGCCGATGCGCAAGCAGCGCTCGCATTGCCACATTAGGCGCCACAAACTACAAGAATCCGGGCCGCCGAGCCCAGCGCCCGGCTCTTTTATTCTTCGAGGGGTTCCAGAAGCTTGCGGAGCAGATCGGCGAGGTCCGCGCGTTCCTTGCGTGTCAAGGGCGCAAGAAGCCGGTTCTCCGTGTCGAGATGATCGGGCAGCGTTTCCTTGATCAGCGACAGCCCCTTGTTCGTCAACGTCACATCCACGCCCCGTCCGTCCGAGTCGCTCGGGGTGCGCTTCACCAAGCCGCTCTCTTCCAGGCGATCCAGGCGTTGTGTGATCGCGCCCGAGGTCACCATGGAGGAGCGCATGAGCGCGAGGGGCGTCAATCGGTGTGGGGGACCCGCACGGTAGAGAGTTGCCAGCACATCGAAAGATGGGCGGTCGAGGCCGTGCGTATTGAATGTACGGGTGAGCTCATCACCCATCACTCGCGCGAGCCGCGAGACGCGACCAACGATTCCCATGGGGGAAACATCGAGGTCCGGCCGCTGGGTCCGCCATTGGCTGAGTATGAAATCGAGGTGGTCTGCCATCGCACGGAACTCTAGCAAGTATCTTAGCACTAAGGTAGTATAGTTTAGCGCTAAGATACTTGGCCGCAGCGATGCAGGCTGATGCAATCGTAAGGAGCTCGACATGAAGTTCATATGCAGCACCTGTGGTACCGAGCACGAAGACACAGCGACCCCGCCGGCCTACTGCGCAATCTGCACAGACGAGCGCCAGTACATAGGCTGGTCAGGGCAACGCTGGACGACCCACGAGGAGCTTGCGCGCGCCCACTCAATTCGCTTCGAGGACGAAGCTGGCTTTACAGGGCTCGGTCTCTCACCGGATTTCGCGATCAACCAACGAGCCTTACTCATCCCGACCGAGGAGGGCAACTTCCTGTGGGAATGCCTGAGTGTGGTGACCGACGAGGCCGTTGCTGCGATCCGCGCCAGGGGCGGCGTTCAGCGCATCATCATTTCGCATCCACACTTCTACGCCGCGATGGGCCAGTGGAGCGATGCGCTGGGTGGCGTGCCAATTCTGTTGCACGAGGCGGATCGGCAATGGATTCTGCGCCCTCACCCGAGCATCGAGCATTGGAGCGGCGATGTGCTGAAGCTCTCGCCGACGATCACCTTGATACGCTGCGGTGGGCATTTCGCCGGCAGCACGGTGTTACATTGCGCCGGTCAGCCCAGACCCGGCGGCGCGCTGCTGTCAGGCGATGCCCTCCAGGTCATCATGGATCGGCGCCACGTGTCGTTCATGTACAGTTACCCGAATCTCATTCCAATGCGCACCAGCGATGTGGTCGCGATGAGGGAGCGCCTTGCGAAGTACGACTTTGAGGATGTTTACGGATATACGTGGGGCCGGAACATCATCGGCGAGGGCCGGGGGGCGGTCGATGGGTCGTTTGAGCGATATTTGCGCGCTGTGACGGGTTGATCTATGGCCGCGGGCCTGCTTCACTGAGAGCACAGGCGTGGCTCAATTCCTCACGATCGGCATCGCTCAAGTCCGGGCTGAACTGGAGAATCTGTTCCAAAATCCCACCGACCTCAAAATAAGCCTCGCGACACGCGAGGTGAATGTATCCGCCAGGAGCAAACCGCCCTTCCTCATAAAACACAACGCGAATACGCCAACTGCCCTTGGCGATAGGCTCATGACAGTGACGACACTTGGCCTGCCCGGTCGGAGATCGTTCAGCGCCGTCAACACGCTGGAGCCTTTCATGTGCCAAGCTCTTGCGTGCCGCGCTCTCGAGCCCCTCCCGATCAGGCACCTCATCCGTAGTCTCCGCAAGCGCTTCGAGAAGGGCATTGGGTCGCTTGTAGGCCGCGCATAGCGGATGAAACCACAGCGTCGCTTCACCCTCACCAAATGGATTGGGCACACGCTCGCCGAAGCGCAACTCGCCGCGCTGGAGGGGTTGGCCGCAGCCACGGCATTTGGAGCGACCGCTCGAAGCGGGTTCGAACACATGAGCCATAGGATGAGGATAATCTGTCTGCACTGAGAAAGCAGCTCGACTGCGGCCGCTAACGCAAACGCACGCCCCAGGAGTGAATCAGCGGCTTGCCTTGCAGTTCAAACGCGCTGCCGTAGGGCAGCCCAAATCAACAGACACAGGCCGACAGCTCCCGCGCAGAAGCGCAGGATGTGCCAACGCCACCACATATCGCGTAGATTCAGCCAGTCCACAGGCGGCGCATGCGGCGACCAAGTCATCACCACAGGCAGTTGTCGCCGATGTGCTGTGGACTATGAACTCGCCTGAGCTCTATCTGCTGCTGGCCGGACAGCGCGGCTGGTCGGCGCAGGAATTCGGGTCATGGTTGACTGATGCGTGGATCCGGTTGTTGCTGCAAGGCTGACAATTGGCAGATGGTTGCGATTAAACCGACTGCCGCTGCCGCGTCCGCCACTGGCTGGGCGAGACCCCAACTGCCTTTTTAAAGGCGCGACTGAAGGCTGCCTCCGACTCGTAGCCGACCCGGCTGGCGACCGCCGCGACTCCCTCGGTCGTACTGCACAGACGATTGGCGGCGAGTTGCATTCGCCAACTGCTGAGGTATTGCATCGGAGGCTGACCTACAAACTGGTTGAAGCGCTCCGCAAGCGCGGATCTCGAGAGCGCCACATGCTTGGCGAGCGACTCGAGTGTCCACGACCGCGCCGGATCGCCGTGAAGGGATGTCAGGGCCTTGCCGACGAAGGGATCGTGCAGTCCAGAAAGCCAGTTGTTCCTGTCGGCAGGCAGGTTCTCCAGATAGCGCCGGATCGCATCAACGAACATGAGCTCGCTGATTCGGTTGAGAACACCGGCGCCGCCCAATCTCGAGTCCCTGGACTCTGCGAGCGCGAACTTGAAGTAGGCTCCGAGCGGCCCGTTCAGATGATCCCCGAGGCGGAATACCCTTGGCAGTGCAGCCAACATCGGGTTGTATGGCCGCGCATCGCAGCCAACAAATCCGCAGACGAAGTGGGCGCTTGCTGTTCCACTACCTCCGACGGCGATTGACACAGGCACTCGGCCGTCCTTCGGCATGCGATACATCTGCATCTCCGGCGCGCGCCGCAGACCCGGGGCACTCGAAAGCACGTGCCCGTCGCCGTGCGGCAACACGACGATGTCGCCCGCAACGAGTTGCATGTCAGGCTCGTTATCGAGGCGAATCCAACACGTGCCCTCCAGTATCAGGTGATACGAAACGAGGTGTTCCGATCCGGGGAGCATTGCGGCTACGACTGACGGGCCCCATGGCGTCTCGGCGACCCACGGATCGGTCGCCTGAACATCAAAGAAGAAGGCCCCTGTGAGCCGTACAGCACGCAACACATCGGATAAAGGGTCCATAGCTCACTCCGCTGGACGATTGAGCATGAGAGCCGGTAGGCCGGTCATTCGCCTGAATCGCTGCGCCCGGTAACCTGACCCCCTGAGAGTTGCAGTCCCAAAGCATGAAGGAGAGCGATATATGGTACACGCGGGCCGGTGTTTTTGCGGCGAAGTCGAATTCGAAGTCCAAGGAAAGCCGGTCGCAATGGGCTATTGCCATTGCGAGTCATGTCGGGCGTGGGCGGCGGCCCCGGTGAACGCCTTCAGTCTGTGGAAGCCGGCCGAACTCACGATTCGCCGGGGCGCGGCCAGCATTGGAGCATTCAGCAAGACCGCGAACAGTGTGCGCAAGTGGTGCACCCGGTGTGGCGGCCACCTGTTTACCGATCACCCAGGCTGGGATCTCGTCGACATCTATGCGGCGCTTCTGCCATCGCTGCGTTTCGAAGCCGGCGTGCATGTCCATTATCAGGAGACGGTACTACGCATCCATGATGGCCAGCCGAAGATGCAGGACACACCGCGGGAAATGGGGGGATCCGGACTCACCATGGCTGACTAGGGGTGCCATCCTCATGAGGAACAGCAGAGCGGGTCGCGCAAACCACGGTCTCGAGCCAATCGCGTGATATAAGTGAGTGTTGGTGTCGTTGCCAGGCGCGAGAGTAGTGGCACACGCAACAACTTTCTCAACAAGCATCCGAGGAGGTCTGCAGTGACAAGGCAAATTATCCGAACGCCGGACGCACCCAACTCTGCACTGTACAGTCAGGCAGTCAAGGCAGGATCCACCGTGTACCTGTCGGGCATCGTCGGAATCGATCCGAAGACGAACCAACTGGTGGGTGCGACCATCCAGGACCAGACACGCCAAGCGCTCATCAACTGCGGAAGCATTTTGCGCGCCGCCGGCGCGAAGTTTGAGAACGTCGTGGAAGTCCTCGTGCTGCTCGCGCACCCGAGCGACTTCGCGGGGCTCAATGAAGAGTATGCGAAGGACTTTCCGACCGATGCGCCTGCTCGGGCAGTGGCGAAGCTTGGCGTCGAGGTTCCGAACGTTCTTGTGTCGATCAAGATGACCGCGGTCGTTTGACGAGGCGAAACAACATCCGTCCTGTTGGCACGCCCCTGGGCATGGCTGCGCCAGGGGCGTGGTTGTAGCTCACAAACGGGACGCGCTACTTCACGGTGATTCGACGCGGTTGTGCTCTCGGCTGCTTCCGGATCACAATTTCCAGGACGCCGTTACGACCTGCGGCGTTTACGTTCTCGGCATCCGCTGTATCCGGGAGGATAAAGCGCCGATGGAAGCGTCCCGTGCGGCGCTCGATACGTTGTTGCTGAGGGTGGTCCGCCCCATTGGTGCCGGCGGACTGCTCCTCGCTCCGATTTCCAGAGACGGTCAAGACTCCGTTGTCCAGGGTAATCTCCACATCCTTCGGTTCAACACCCGGCACGTCCAGGAGCAGTTGGAAGCGATCCGGGTATTCGCGTACATCCACCGCCGGACTCCACTCCGATGTTGCGCTGTTGCCCTCGGTTTCGTTCAGATTCCCAAAGACACGATTGATCTCGTTTTGCAATTGCGACACTACGTTCCAGGGTTCATAACGTGTAACAGCCATGACTCATGTCCTCCTCTGGTTGGCACGCTGTCCTCGAGGCGATGTCTGAAACAAACACACGACTCTCTGGGGCGCCATATAGGGCGTGCCCGATCACCTTCAAGAGGACGCCCGCTCATTTTTTTTCTGATCCGGGTTACCCTCTTGCAGATTTCTCCGCCATGAATATGATTGGCACTCGTGCATGCCGAGTGCTAAACCGGCAGGTGAACCCCTTTATATTCAAATACATAGGAGGTACCGTGAACATCCGTCCATTGCACGACCGGGTTGTCGTGAAGCGCGAGGACGAGGTCATGGCGGTCATCGAGCGGCAATAACCCCCAACAGTTTTCAACCTGACACCCTCAACCATTATTTATTGGAGGACGAGTAATGGCTGGCAAAGAAGTGAGCCGTGAAGGCGACCCTGGGCCCCAATGCGATCGAAGAAAGCGCGTGTTGAGGACGCCCTTCATGCCACCGGAGACTTTGACATGTGACCCAAAGGGCGGCGGGTGAATGCCCGCCGCCTCGACCTGGTGTATGCAACACATCGAATTGTGGAGGACAGTGCGATGGACACACGCCGTTTTCGTCATCACTCACGGTCCGTTGAGGCTTTTCGCTGGCTCGGTTGGACAATGCTCATGATGTTTGTGTTGGTGCAGGCTGCACACGCGGCAGCGGGGATACGCGAAGGCTGGCCATAGCGCAACGGGGTGGGCATCCCTGCGGGACTCTTGCCGCGCATCTTCGAGCTGTTCGTGCAGAACAACCGCCCGCTCGATCGGTCGCAAGGTGGCCTGGGTATCGGGCTGTCGGTACGAGAGGAGCAGACCGAGCAGGCTCTCGCGCGACGACGTGTACTCATTGTGGACGACAACGCCGATTCGGCAGATTCGCTCGCCATGATCCTGAATCATTTCGGCCATCGGGCAAAGCCGGTGTACACCGGGGCGGATGCGCTGGTGCGAGCCGCCGAATTCGATCCCGAGTTTGTTCTTCTCGACATCGGCCTGCCCGGCATTGACGGGTACGAAGTCGCGAGGCAACTGAAAGGGCGCGGCGCCAATGCGCGGCTCATCGCACTTACCGGATACGGTCAGCCCGAGGATGTTCGCCGGGCTCGGGAGGCTGGTTTCGACCGGCACCTGGTGAAACCTGTGGATTTGCAGCGGTTGCTACGAGAGCTGAGGAGCGTGGAAAGGTGAGCGTGGGAGGCGAAGCAATCGAATGCCGACCGATTCGGTTCCGCAGTCACCGCCCAGGGTGTTGAAGAAGGACTCCTCAACATGAGCGGACTGTTGGAAGTCTGGCTCGATAGCGACCTCTCTGCGCCTTGTCAGGTGAACGGCTGGCGACTGGCACCGGCGTTTGATGTCAATCCAAACATCGATAAAGCCGATCATGTGCTGAACATCGACGATTCTGATAACCGACCGGGCGTGGAGCTGACTCTGAGTACAGCAACTTTCTATGGACTGCCCGAAGAGCGGGCGCTGAACGTTGTTGAAGAAGTTGCCGCGGCCGTCGACAGGTGGCGGAACGTAGCCCAACGGCAGCATATTTCGCGGGCCGATGTCGAATTGACGGCGGCAGCTTTCAACGCCCATTCGGAATTCCGGAAGTCGCGGCGGCGGGTGTAGCAGATACTATCGGACTGCCAGGCAGGGCCCGGTGCCCCCCCCCATTCGCAAGCGGCTCGTAGCCTCAATCCGCCGCGATGGGCGTCCGGTGTTTTCTTCCGGGCTACCCGCTCGGCAGTGGAATCACCGCGCCCAAGCCGGCATGATCGAATCGCTCCTTGAACGTGGCGAGGAAGACGGCGAAGCCGAGCTCACTCGTGCAATGGGAGGGCGCCACACGCTCCACTTTCAGGTCCTCATGCAAGGTGCGCGCAACGCGCTCTACTTCCTCGCGCGGCGTCAACACAAGGTGGAAGCCACCGGTGACCGTATACAGGTGCGGGTCTATCTTTGTCGCCTGTTGAAGGATGTTCTCCACGCCAGGATGCGAGCAGCCCACGATGACTGCCAGCCCTCGGGGCGTGCGTATTACAAGCGAGATTTCGTTCATCTCCTGAGTCCCCGGCTTGTGTGACTGCGTGCTGATCAGGAAGAAGCCGTGAAAGACTTCGGTGGTTTGTGACACGATTTGGAAGTTCGCCTGCTCCCACGGCGTACCTGACACCCAACGCTGTGGCGGCTTGCCTTCGTAATAGTGGAGATCGGCCGGAAGGCTGGGATCGCGTTCCAGAAAGCTGAGCGGCAAGCGCGCTTTAAAGAACGCGCCTTCCTGTGGAACGTAGATCACGACGCTCGGATTCACCTTCAGAAGGTAAGCGAGCCCGGTCGTGTGATCGCCGTGTCGATGCGAGATGACCACCGCGTCCAGGTGCCTCAGGTCAATGCCGAGTTGCCTGACATTGTGCTCCAGAATGCCCGCGTCATTGCCGGTGTCAAAGAGGATGCGCTTGCCACCGTACTCAATCAGTGCAGCGTAGCCCCAGTCTTTGACGAGCTTGGAGGGGTTTCCGAAGGCGTCGTAAAGCACGGTGACTCGACTGGCCGACGATGCGGCCGTGGCCACGCGGGTGGGGGTGAGAGCGAGCGAGAGCAACAGGAGCACAGCAACCGCGCACGAGCGTGCGAGCTTATCCATCACGGCACCTCCGAGCTTTCAGTGAACGGGGCACAGGTGTGTTCGAGGCTTTTAGCGTATGCCTCGCCGTCAATTGGAGCAACGAAGGCCCGCAACTAGGAGCCGACGGCCATGGGGACTGCCTTCCAGAACGCCTCGGACAACGCCGTCGCAGCTCGCCCTCCGAAACGCATGCTGTCAAAATTCAGATGAATACCGTGATTGGTGAGCGAGCAATGAGGAGGCAGGAACACCGTGACCGTTGAACCCTTCTTCACGAAAATCCGATCCTATGCATCGCTTTCTGACGAGGCAGAGCAAGCATGGTCGATGCTTCTCGTACAAAGACACTATAAGAGGGACGAGCCTTACATCGTCGCCGGTGCAGTACCGACAACGTTCGCCTTCGTGGTTGAGGGGCTGTTCTCACAACACTATGTCGGTCCGGAGGGCGACGTGGTGATCAAGTACTTCTTCCCGGAGGGACGAATCGCTGCTTCCGTCAGCGCCACCTTGCTGGCACAACCCAGTCTTTTCGGGATCACCGCCATTGAGGACAGTACCGTCCTCGAGTACGACTTCCCCGCCTTCAAGACACTGGTCGCCCGGTTCCCCGATATCGCGGCCTTCTACATTCGATACATGGAGCGCCACTGGATTATCGAGAAAGAACCAGCAGAAGTTGCGTTCCGCCGCGACGACGCGATGCAGCGCTACCGCGACTTCATTCGCAGAGAGCCCGACCTGCACAAGCGCCTGAAGCAGCATCACGTTGCGGCGTGGCTCGGGATCACGCCCGAGAGCCTGAGCCGCATCAGGAAAGCGATTGCCCTGGGTGTGGGTTGACGGCTCAGCCGGCATTACCAAACGTCAATGCGGCGAGAAGGCCCCGGCCGTACCTTTCTGACCCACGCGGGCGCGGGTGCTCGCGGCTTTCAGAAGGAGACCTCTCGTGAACCAATCGATCTTCGTGAACCTGCCTGTCACTGACCTCGCCCGATCCAAGCGCTTCTACGAAGCACTGGGATTCAAGCAGAACCCGAACTTTTCCGACGACACGGCGGCCTGCATGGTATGGAGCGAGGCGATCTACGTCATGCTGCTCACACACGCCAAGTGGCACACCTTCACCACCCGTCCCATCCCGCCCGACACGTCGAGCGAAGTTATGTTGGCGCTGTCCTGCGATAGTCGCTCCGTTGTCGACACTATGAACAAGGCCGCCGATGGGCACGGCGGCCGAGCCGACGTCAACCCGGTTCAAGACCTCGGCTTTCTGTACAACCGCAACTTTATCGACCCCGACGGCCATGTCTGGGAAGCGATGTGGATGGACCCGGCTGCGGTTCCTTCGAACTGAGTTGTCATGAAGGCATCTGTGCCAACCTGTGAGTGAGGACTGAACGTTTGCTTTGGGGAGGCGCCTGATCGAAAGGCCCTTACAGCGGAGGCTCAATTGAACTCGTTGAACCCCCGCCCACTCAAGATCATTGGCACACACTTATCTGCTCGAGCTATCCGCGTCTTCGACTGCTTCGCGCCCGAAACATGGAAGATGTACGATTTCCTCCGTCCCGGCGTCAGGGCCTCGAACGCAGCCTTCAACTCCGGAGCCGCATTGAGCCTGACTTGCAACTCTTCGGGAACCACATACTCCGAAGCCTTTTTCAGGGGAACCTTTTTTCCCGACTCCTCGACCCGAATGGCTTCGCCGATGTAACTCCTGAGGGTCGGCCGCAAAGCCCCAACTTCCTCGAGAGAGGTGAATTTTATCCAGCGACCCGCCTGTGTGTGTTCTCCGATCTTTGTGAGGATCTGCTTCGGATCCTTCAGCAAGGCACCTTTGAAGAACGAGAGCGCGCACGCATCCTTAAGTGGGATGATGATCGCCACGTTTTTTTCCTGGTGGGTGAAGCAGGGCTTGCCCCATTTCAACTCCTCGACGAGGCGGCAGCCGAGGACAATCTTCCTCAGCGCGTCTATTTCCTTTTGCCACTTTTTCGCATACGGAACCTTCATCTCGCGGATGTCTCCTTAGGTGCGGGTATCGTCAGGCACTGACCTGCCTGGCGATTTGCAGGGCCGGACGGACCTTCGTCGCATTGTCTTGACTTCAAGTGGAGTTGAAGCCTTACGGTCTCTTACCGCTCGAGATACGTCACCACACCGACATGCTGAGCACAATCGCGTTGTTTTCAAGCGCACGGCGGCAGGGAAACACCGGTCAACTGATGGAGCGCATCGCATCGGAGCTGGGAATCGAGATTGTCGATCTGGCAGGCCTGCGGATGTCCTGCTATGACTACCACCACGGCAATCGGGACGATGACTTCGAGCCGCTGATGAGGCGTGTGTTGGCATGCGATCAGATCATCTTCGCGACACCCATTTACTGGTATGCGGTCAGTCCGGCCATGAAGGTGTTTCTCGACCGAATATCGGATTACCTGGACATTCCCGAGCTGCTCGCCGAAGGCCGCCGCCTGCGAGGTAAGAACGCGTACGTCGTGTGTACGTCGGTGTGCGATGAGCCGTCCCCGGAATTCATGGGGGCGTTTCTGGAGACTTTCCGCTATCTCGGGATGTATTTTGGCGGCGTTGTGCATGTCAATTGCGAGAGTGGGTTCCTGCCCGAGGTGCACGATTCGGCCGCGACTGCGTTTGCGAGAATGGTGAGAGACGCCGCGTTGGTTACGACTTCGCTCGGCGCGGCTGCGTCGACAGACCTGCAAGTGCCTCTCTGAAAGCAGTCAGCGTCTGGGCAACTATCATGCCCTTCCAGAAATCCTCATCGATAAAGAAAGCCCGGTGCATCTGCTGTTGGATCGATTCGCCGATCGCGGAGGCAGGATCGCCGTAGGCGTGTAGCCAGGCGTCAGCCCTCAGTGCATGCAGAACTTCGAGAGGAGGCTGCGTGCCGAATTCCCACGCAACACCTGTGACTTCCGCGTTTGAAAGGAGCGGCGCCGCTGCGCTGAGACCGTCGCCGGAAATTTCCGCCGATGCTGAGTCGTCGCCTCCTACGGGAGTTACCGTCGATCCGAACCACTTACACGCTCTTGAGTACGCATCGCTTTCACTAGACGCCGTTATCATTTGTTCGGCATAACCGTACGGGCCGAGGCCCGTATGGAGATCGATGATGCCGACACGTTCAGACTGCTTCAGGTAATGTTTGAATATCGCAGTCTGGGTGATTCGCGACCAACTGGGGCCGGTCCCGCCGTAGAAGATACCTTTGGGGTGGGTGTATTGGCCGCCCGTCACTGCTTGGAGGAGAGCGTCAAAACTGTGCGCAGCGGCGTAAGCATGCAGGGCCGCCGTTGTCGATTTCACGACGCCGTCGCTCCATTCGGAAGGGCACACGAGCTGCGAGATTTCATCGTAGGCGGGATTCGATGGCAGGGGTTTCTCGAAGTCGATCCAGTTTCGATTCAGATCGATATTCTCGTGCGTGACGCGTCGGCACCAAGCAAATCCATACGGATTGATTGCGTGGATCATTACCACACTCACATCGAGCGGGAGCTTCAGCATCTCCCCCCGTTTGAGGATATCAACCTGCGCTCCCGATCCAGCGAAACCCTCGACGCCGTGGGTGCCGGAAATGATCACGAGGGTCGCCGGCGCTGACTCGGGACCGAAACGGGCCACGTCCGTGGATAGATCCGCGCCATTTGGGCCGAGCTCCGGGTGCTTGATGGTTTCGAGAACACCGCCTGCCAGAGCAGCTTGCTCACGAAATCGTGCCCGCGCATCTGCAAAACTACTGCTGAAGCTGTCTGGCCCGGTCTTCATGGTGCTTCCTCTTTAGGCGCTGCTAGCGAGGTTATAGCACTGAAGACAGGCTTCGGGTGGGCGGGCCGCCTCAAAAGATGAGCAGGCCCATACGGATGGCAAGGGGCCTCGTGGGTGCAGGCGCTAACTCAAGGCCGCTTGCTGTTTCCGCCCATTTAATCTGAGGACGGCAAGGCCGCCGCCACAAGAGGTGATGCGCGAGGCGTCACGGCCTTTCCGCAACGACCCTGCCGTTTTTCAACACATAGATCGGCGTCCTGTACATTCCCGCAATTTTCCGTGCGTCTTTCCCCGCACGGCGTAGAGCTCGACCAACTCCATCTGCAAAATCCGGATTCCGACTCGATTCAGCCCCTATTTTCTCGTGTGTCAACTCGTCTCCAAGGACGTGTGGTTGGTTGCCGGAGTTGTCGAAGACTGCGCATCTGTCCGCTAATACGCGGTAGACCGTTTGACAGTTATCCAACTTCTCGAGAATCTTCTAACGACATCGGCGCGTGGGACACTGTGGCCACCCTGGCGGACACGAGAGGCGATCCGCCGCAGGGCCAATTGACTGGTGCCGAACCGGATATATGCCAGTTCTATGCAACAACCTGCTTGCTTCCAAGTCCGAAGCCTGCGCACATAGCTCAGGCCGCTAAGCGTCGTCTCGAATGCGAAATCGGACCCTTCAGCCGCCAAACGGTCCAACTCCCACAGTAACGTCCGGGCGGCGGCCTAGCCGCTAACTCAGGCCGGAGCGGCGACAACCCGCTCGCGATCAGGTCGGCATTCCTGAAGTGGATGACCCCGAGCTCGGGAAGATACCTGCGGGCAAAAGTCGTCTTTCCCGCGCCATTCGGTCCCGCAATCACGATGCATCTAGTACCTCGTAACTGAGTGCCCGTGGACTTCCCGCGCGAATCCGGCAGGTCGGACAAATACTTTGCAATGCGGGGAAGTGGACGGGAACTGACAGGAGTCAGAATGGTGCGGTGTCTGGAGGCGAGTTGAGGCGCGCGCATTATTGCCAAAAGTGGCAATTTCTCGGAGTTGTTTGTGCACG
This sequence comes from Pseudomonadota bacterium, assembly GCA_018241505.1. Lineage (GTDB taxonomy): Bacteria > Pseudomonadota > Gammaproteobacteria > Steroidobacterales > Steroidobacteraceae > 13-2-20CM-66-19. The sequence goes on from JAFEDS010000006.1 coordinate 36,084, forward strand.
GCGGTGACGTTGTGAGAACTTAGACATGTTCGGCGGCGCAGGGAAGGCCAACGTCGATGGCAACTTACTTCCTTCGGTCGATGCATATATCTCGGGGCAAGGGATCGCTTGCCACGCGAGCGGCTGCCTATCGGGCGGGTGAGAGGATCAAGGACGAGAGGACAGGAGAGACGTTCGAGCACTCGGATCGGCGGGACATAGCCTACAAGGAAGTTGTTCTGCCGCTGGAGCTGGAAGGACGCGCAGATATGGCTTGGACTCAGGGGGATGCCATGGAGCACGCAGGCGCGCGGCATGACTCGCGCACCGCGCGGGAGTGGCTCGTGCTCGTGCCGCCGGAGTTGAGTCCAGATCAACGTGTAGAGCTGGTTCGCACGTTCGCATGATCCGCCACCGCCGATACTCGATCCAGAGGATGCAATGGACATTCGAGCCAAGCTTCAGGAACTCAAGCAAATGCACGACGGAGGTCTAATTACGGCTGCCGTCTACGAACAGCAACAGCAGGACCTACTGGCCGCGGCGTCAACGCGGACGACTCATCCACAGTCTGGCCTCGATGCGGTATTCGATCCTAGGAAGAACCTCGCTGCACTGAAACGTATTCTGCTAATAGCCGTAACGTCACTGGCAGGAATCTGGTTGATATATTCCTTCTCAGGGCAACAGGCAAAAGATTCCATCAGTCAGTTTGCCTCTCAAACTGGAATTGGCAAACAGGTAATTCCTTGGACCGACAGGGCAGATACAGCCGCTCGCAAGTTAGTTGAGCTCAATAAGGTTGGAATGGCCTCTGCAATTCAAGCCATTACGAACCCCACCGGCTCACATCCCCTGATGACGAAATACGGGGTCTCCAAGCTCGGTGAGCATATCCAGGTTGAGATGACTGTGTCATGGAAGGGTGGGGTCCTTGGCGGCGAGTACAACACGACCGTTGTTTGGGAGGTTGGCGCAGAGTCGCACCTCGGAGCGCATGTCACATTCGACTCGGCGTTGGCGAATGTTAAGCCTCGAAACGCCCAGCTGCTCGACGAGTATTTCTTGACAAAGGTATACCCGACGTTCGTGCAGGACATGGGAACTACCTAAATTTTCCGCCCCTTTCGAGAGCGAATGCCGGATTGTCGGCATCAACGTGTATCGACTGCAGATCGTGGCGCCGGCGCGCTCTGCCTTTTCAGCCACGGCAGGGCTATACCGGCCGTCATAATCGCAATCGCAACAAATTGCTGTGTCGTCGGGATCTCGCCGAGTACCACCATGCCGGTCAATGCGGTCGTGATTGGAATGCAAGGCATGAATAGTGATGCCATCTGTGTCCCCAATTGCCTTACGGCATAGGCGTAGAGAAATACGGCGGCCGCGCCCGCAAGGAAGCCCTGTATCACTGTCTGAATACCAATCTCGATAACCGATGCCGCTCCGAGGCCGGTCGGTGCCAGGAAATGAACGAACGGGAGTGGCAGGCAAGACAGGAATGCTACAGCCGCCGTTGCGCTGAGTGGATCGACCGACCAGCGCCGCAGGAGAACAGAGTACGTGGAGAACATGATCCCAGCCACGGCAAACAGGGCGTCACCGTAGAGCACGTCGTCCCCTTTGGCGCCAGCGGCGGTAGAGACAAACAGGAGAAGGCCCACGATGATCATCACAATGCCAATGATTCGCAATGCTGGGATCGGATCTTTGAAGACGATGCGCGACAGCAGGAAGGAGAACAAAACAATCGACGCGGGACAAAGCGCAGCGGCGTGAGAGGCCGGGGAGTAGACCAGGCCTGAATTGATAATCAGGGGATAGGGAAACCCCACAAGAAGCGCCAATATGCAAGCGCGTCGCCAGCCAAGCGCTCTCATTTTTACGAAGCCCACCCGCCACATGATGGGGACAAAAACCACCCCCGCACCTGCGAAGCGCAGGCTTGCGATATCAGCCGAAGTCAGGTGCGCGCGCAGACTGAAGCGAGCCGCAACGAATTGGACAGCCGTGATTGCCACCATTGCCAGCCCAGCCGCCACGGCAGTTTTCTGGTTACCTTCGTCGAGCTCTCCAATCATGTGCAGTCAATCTCCATCGCGGCCCCGTGTCTGCAGGTGGGTTGCCATCAGGCCGTTGATTTGACGCGAGGAAAGCGCAGGATATTGAAATGAGGCGTGTGATTAAATATGCCGATTCGATCTATTTTGAGTGAAATTCACTAAACTCTGCCGCTTCTAGCGTGGAATCAGAATGACCAATCTGGACAACGTGGATCTGCAACTCTTGCGCCTGCTCCAGGAGGACGGTCGCCGCACTACCCTCGATCTGGCCGAGTGTGTTGGATTGTCCCCCACCGGTACGAGCCAACGGGTAAAGCGCCTGTTTCGTGAGGGTTACATCAAGGCTGTCAGGGCAGTGCTCGATCCGCAGAAGCTGGGTCGAGGGACACTCGTGTTCATAGAGGTGCGCCTCGACCAGACCGCTCCACATGTCTTCGACCGATTCGCGAAAGCCGTCACCAAAGCACCCGAAGTGTTGGAATGTCACATGGTCGTGGGTGGGTTCGACTATCTGGTGAAGGCACGAATTGCAGACATGGCGATGTTTCAGGACTTTCTGCAGCGGGTCATCCTGCCGTTACCAGGCGTCAGGGAAACACATACCTACGCTTCCGTCGCCGATGTGAAGCCCGACGCACTTCTGCCCTTGTGACCGGGCGCCTGAAAAGACCGAGTCAAGACCCGGGCACAGTTTGGGCACACTCAAGTTGGGTTGGACGCAGAACCGGCATCCAAGCCGCGACCTCAAGCTGCGGCTTCTTCCAGCTTCGCCTCGAGGAGGCCACCGGTTTTTGGATCGACCGAATAGCCCGCATTGCGCAATGAGACCAGAACGTCGCCGAGATGAAGGTCATCGAGGACGAAGTGCTTCTGAATCGCTTTCCGTAAAACGCGTGCGTATACATGACTTGGATTGCGGGCCTCAACCGTGGACAGCTCACGCACCGCCTGTTTGATAAGTGCCTGCTTATCTCCGCTGACTAATGCTCTCGCGTCATCGCGTTCTTCGTTGCGTAGCGGTTTCTGCACCGTCAGAATCAGATCCACTGTAACCACGCTTTCGGAGCCAGAGCTCAATCCCTTTACCGAGCGCTGCCCTTTGTCCAGGATGGCGACATGAACCGGGGTACTTTTGAAGCCCGCGTCGCGGAGTGCCCGCTGCACCAGTCCCCAAATACGGCCGGAGCTGTTTCCAAATACAACAGACATGTGCTTACCGGGTTTGAGAACACGCCATGCCTCCTCGAATGACTTCTGCAAGAGGCGTTGGTACCGTTCTTCCGCCCCATTCTTTCGCTTACCCGTCGTGTGGACAACCGCCTCGGACTTGTAGTCCGTGAGTCGACCGAGCCATGCCTCATGAAACAGGCTCATGTCACTATAGAAGATATTGCTGCCGAATGGAGGATCAGTGAAGACGTAGTCGATAGAATTATTGGCGAGGTGCGTCAGTTTGTCAGCAGACGCCAGCTCATATGAGACATCGGCATTGCCAGGCGCATTGAATAGGGACGGCTTTCCAAACAACTCTTCATTGGCGCTTATCGCGGCATTTACCTTACGGCTGTAAAGATCGAAGACATTCCATTCGTAGTACACGGGCGCAATGTAGTAAGTTTGATTCTGCGCATTGAGAGGCCGTTGGGCACTCCACTGATAGCGCTTGGAAGCTCGTGGAAGAATTGCCGTAAATGCGAAGCGCAGTTTTTGCCGAACGCTCTTACTCTTAACTGCGTTTATCGCCTTCCACAATTCAAGCAAGGCGATGGCGTTGCGGGACGAAAAGAACTTCCTCGTTTCGGTCATGCCGACCTTTGCCAGGCCGGATCGGCTATACATCTCTCGATGTTGCTCGATCTTCTGACTCGGAATCTCATCGAGCCGCTTGTCACCCAATGCCTTCTTGATCGCCTTGTGGTCGTACTCGGAGAGTCGCTGCTCGACCTGTTTGCCATCTTCCCCGTCGACAACGACAGAAACGGGCACATCTTCCCCTCGTGTCCATAGGCGCTTTGTAAACGGGCCGCGGCATGATGGGCATGTCGCAGGAGGTTTTCCCTTCTTGTCGAGGTGTTCGAAATAGACGAGAGGTGAGCTGCAAGCCGGACAGATATATGTGAAGGACCACACCGTCCGGATCACCTCTTGAGTCTTGCCATCCGACGCGCGCTTCGTGTTATAGAGATTGCCTATCGCCTTTCGAGCGACACTGAGTACGCGATCTCCTTCCGTGCGCAATTTCGATGAATCAACATTCTGAAGATACCCGAGAGCGATATGCTGGCCGAGAGCTGAGATGTCGCTCAACCGAGCGGAGCGGCCTGTACTCAATGCGGCGAGTCCCGTCATTCCGGACCCGGCGAAAAAATCCGCGACAGATTCCCCCGGCTCTGTGAACTTCTCAATGAAAGGCTTGATAGCCTCGATGGGAACTTTTGTCAGATACGAGTGGCAATTGTAGATGGGGTCCGTCCGGGGTGCTGTGATCGTTTCCGGCAGGGAAGCTGCTTTTGCCATCCTTTATCCTCTTCGCTCTGCTCGGTGATTCACCCAGATGGGTGACGCAAAGTCTGTAGACGCATAAGTAACATATTCCTAGCCTTGGGATCAATGAGGAAATCCGAAACAAACAAAGAATAACAGCGGTGAAAAGCTCTTTTGCGAAGCAAGTGCTCGCCGAAAACCTTCGGCGTCTGCGCACGGAAGCGGGCCTGTCGCAGGAAGAGCTCGCGGATCGCGCCGGCTTGCACCGCACCTACGTAAGCTCGGTCGAAGGCGGCCATAGAAACGTCACCCTGCAAAATATCTTCGCGTTTGCTGAAGCCCTTGGCACGACACCGTCCGCCCTGGTCCGCCTCCCGGTAGAAGGCAAGAAATAATGGGCTTCAAGGCTGATACAAGCTTCCTGAAGTTCCTGACGATGGGTGCACGTGGTGTTCATCACACGATGACACGATTGTCCGAAGTCGGGTTTAGCCCAATTGAGCTCGAGCGCTATTGTGGCTCGAACAAGATTTGGGCGACAAAAGTAAAACGGCTTCGCCTGCCCGACCTCCTCTGCATTCGTACCGGGTTGCGTGTTGAGGTCAAAGCGAAATCCGACCTCAAGATCAGGATGAGCGATGCTCCGACCAAGCCCGATCGCGTGTGGGATGCCGGACTCCGCAACAAAGACCTTGTCGCGTTCGTGGCCTGCAAGGATACCGACCAAGGCCCCGCGCCATTCGACACCCCTTCCTTCTTCACTGCCGAAGCGCTTAGGAACTCTGCCTCGTCATCTAGGCTTGGTCCGCCGAAATCAGCATCTGAGGGAGCGGAGCGCGACCGGATCTGGCCCGCCACCATTCCCGCACGCGACGGAAAGGTAATACAAGTTACCTCCGAGAAAATCGTCACGCAGATGTTCGCTACGAGCGGCCAAGGCGCGCGCAATCAAACTTTCACTCTCAATGGAAAGACAGCTTACGTTCGCCCAGGAGATACATTTGAGGCAGGCTCGCGCTTTCTCAGCGGCACACCTGCTTCGATGGCCACCGTGGCTGACTATCTATCGCAAGACTACGATCCGATTTCTGGGTTGCATTCCAACAACGCAGTGGACCGCTATGCCGGAGTCAAAGCGTTACGGAGCCGCGACGACATTGCAAAGAAGCGAAGACTTCCTGAACTCGAAAATCTCATAAGGAAAGAGAGTGAACAACGGGTCCGATTGGAGGCAGCCGGCTCTGCCGTCGTTCTCGCTTCATCGCTCGGTCAGGACGTGATCAAAGATTTCCTCTGGAAAGAAGACACGGCTCCCGAGATGCGAATGGAAGCTGTTCTGATACTGACGGAGCTCGGGCCAGGAGGCTTTACGCGAGACCAACTCCAAAAGGTCGCAAGCGCAGAACGTTTTGCAGGAAACGAAATTCGTCAGGCCGCTGTCTGGGGTTTGGGAAAAGGAGGTCTCAGAGCATATGAGGACCTATTGGAATTTCTCGACGACCGCGAGGAAAACGTTGTTCTCCACGCGATTGCGGCCTTTGGCCAGGATACGCCCCCGCGCGTAATTGAGCGCTTGATCGAGAAGCTCCTCCTGTTGGACAAGACGGTCTCACCAGCAGCAAGCGCCGCTTTGCGCCTGATTGGTTCGGATGCCGTGCTGCAGTCGCTAACGCTCGCCTATCAGCAAAACCCGCGAGCCAAGAACTGGATACTGGCCACACTCGGCCGCATGTCTCCAACTCTAGTTAGAAGCAAATTGCAAGGGCAGTCGATCCTCAAGAAAGTCGAGCCGATGCTACTCGTTGCGCCCGGCGCCAATTGGTTGTCGTCGGAAGAAATGGCTATCAACGTTTCCTTCTTGCTCAAACAAAACATCTGACGCGGCGACCGGCCGAGCGGATGCAGACCTGTCAGAGCGGCGATCGGATATTTGATCCGCCTGTCTGGAACGTCGGGTTCGACGAGTGCGTAAGCTAAATGACTGATATTAATGGTGGCCAGGGGCGGAATCGAACCACCGACACGCGGATTTTCAGTCCGCTGCTCTACCAACTGAGCTACCTGGCCGCCGGAGCGAGGGCGCGTATTAGACCGGCCCGCACCGCCCCCGTCAAGCAAAGCCGCCCCGTTGCGCGCCTCTAACCCCTTGATTTTCAGGCCCACGAGGCACCATCACCGCAAATCCCGCCCTCAAAGCCGCAAAGGGACTCTTTATGCAGCTCCCTGAACAGCCACCCCACCGCCAACCGGCAAATCCCCCGAGTCTCCTCTGCCTGTACCTCCGGTCCAGCGAAAAACCCCGCACCACCGTCAAGGCGCTGCGCGCTGGGTAGTCCGGGCGGTTGGGTTGTGCCAGACCCGGCCAGCCCACAGCGCCGAATCCCCCCATTAACGCCAAAAAAGAGGCGTTCACGCGACCGAACGGACTACCCAGCGCGCGACGCCCGCTCGGCGCCAAAAGGGCCCATTTCCTGTAACCCACCCGTCACCAACCCCCTGATCCCACACCAAAATCCCCTGATCCCCTCGCTCGCAAAGCACCACAACGACAAACCCGCATAACCCCCACCCAAAAGAGATAGCCCTCCCCTAACGCTTTGGCGCTCCCCCTCCTCCCCGCCCGGTGCATATCAATGCAGTGGTCCCGCAACCACTATTCCCATCCTGCGCAGACTCCATTGAACGGAGCCCAAAGCGCCCATCAGCAGATCCAGGATCGATTAGGGAGTCCTCCATGCATTCCGGTTTCAAATCTTTCTCCGCCCCCGCTCTGACCCTTTCCGTTCTGGCCGCAGTAGCAGCCATCCTCTCCGGATGCGGCGGCAGTGAGGCCGCGGCCAATGGCGCGAACATGCCTCCCCCGCAGGTGACAGTGGCCTCCGTCATTTCCAAGCCCGTAACCGAGTTCGACGAGTTCACCGGCCGCTTCGAGGCCATTGACCGCGTCGAAGTCCGCCCGCGGGTGAATGGCTACATCTCGTCGGTCAACTTCACTGAAGGCAGTGAAGTAAAGAAGGGCGACGTGCTGTTCGTCATCGACCAGCGCCCCTACGCGGCGGAGTTGAAGCGCGCCCAGGCTCAGCTCGCCCAGGCGAAGTCCGCACAATCGCTCGCCCAGTCCGAGAAGGTCCGCGCGACCAACCTCCTCGCTCAACACGCCATAAGCCAAGAGGAATACGACACTCGTACCTCCGGCGCCGAGCAGGCAGGAGCCAATGTGCAGCTCGCCGAGGCGGCTCTGGACACCGCCCAACTCAACATGACCTACACCAAGGTCACGTCGCCCATCAACGGCCGCGTCAGCCGCGCCAACATCACCCTGGGCAACCTGGTGACCAACGGCCAAACGCTGCTCACGACCGTCGTCTCCCTCGACCCCATCTACGTGCGGTTCGACGGCGACGAACAAGCCTTCCTCCGCTCGGTGAAGGAAGCAAAAGACGCCGCGGCAAGTGGCAACAAGGAAGCAGCCGCTCCGGTGTTGGTTGGCTTGGCTGATGAGGGCGGTTTCCCCCACGCCGGTGTCATGGTCTTCCAGGACAACGAAGTGGATCCTCAGACCGGCACCATCCGCATCCGCGCCAAGTTGGACAACCACGACCGTGCCTTCACGCCCGGCCTGTTTGCCCGCGTCCGGCTCCTGGGCGAAAAGAAGTACGACGCACTGCTGATCAACGACAGCGCCGTGGGTACAGACCAGACGGTCAAGTACGTACTGGTGGTCGGAGCAGACAACAAGGTCGAGTACCGCCCGGTGAAGCTGGGTCCGGTGATTGACGGCCTGCGAGTTGTGCGTGACGGACTCAAGGCGGACGACATCATCGTGGTCAACGGTCTGCAGCGTGTCCGACCCGGCTCCCCTGTGACCCCACAGAAGGTAGCGATGGGCGAGCAGAACATTCATCCGGGCGTTAACAAAACCATGTATGCCCAAAATTCGGGAGACCAGCAGTGAAACTGTCGGACTTCTTCATTGACCGCCCGATATTCGCGGCGGTCCTCTCGGCCTTCATTACGATCAGCGGTGCCATTGCACTGTTGAAACTGCCGATCAGTGAATACCCTGAAGTGGTTCCGCCGTCCGTGGTGGTTCGCGCCACTTACCCTGGCGCGAATCCGAAGGTTGTAGCGGATACCGTTGCGGCGCCCCTGGAGCAGCAAATCGTAGGTGTTGAGGACATGATGTACATGTCTTCCACGTCCACGGGTGACGGCTCCCTCTATCTGACAGTCACCTTCAAGCAGGGTGCCGACGTTGATAGAGCCCAGGTGCAGGTTCAGAACCGCGTCTCGCAGGCGCTCCCGCGCTTGCCTGAGGAAGTTCGCAACCTCGGCGTTACGACCCTCAAGAGCTCGCCCAACCTGACTCTCGTTGTGCACTTGACCTCACCCGACGGTCGCTACGACGGACAGTACCTGCGTAACTACGCAACTCTGAACGTACGTGACACCCTCGCGCGCATTCAGGGCGCAGGCGACGTGCAGCTCTTTGGCGGTGGCGATTACGCCATGCGTGTATGGCTGGATCCTTCGAAACTGGCTGCCCGTAACCTGACTGCCGGTGACGTTATCCAGGCCATCCGGGAACAGAACGTCCAGGTAGCCGCGGGTCAGATCGGTGCTCCGCCCTCCACGACTTCACAGTTCCAACTGCAGCTCAATGTCAAAGGTCGTTTGACCGACGAGCAGCAGTTCCGCGACATCATCATCAAGACCGGCGGCGAAGGCGAGATTGTTCGCTTGAGTGACGTCGGCCGCGTTGAGTTGGGTGCCCAGAGCTACTCCATCAGCAGCTTGCTGGACAACAAGGACGCGGTGGCGATCCCGATCTTCCAGGCCCCGAATTCGAACGCCTTGCAGCTCTCGAATGACGTGCGCAAGAAGATGGAAGAGCTGAAGAAGGACTTCCCGGCCGGTGTCGACTACACGATTGTGTACGACCCCACGGTGTTCGTTCGGCAGTCGATCGAGGCGGTCATTCACACCCTGCTGGAAGCCGTCGCACTGGTCGTGCTCGTTGTAATCCTGTTCCTGCAGACCTGGCGTGCGTCGATCATTCCGTTGATTGCGGTTCCCGTCTCGATCATCGGCACCATGGCGGTGCTGCTCGGGTTCGGCTTCTCAATCAACGTGTTGTCGCTGTTCGGTCTCGTGCTGGCGATCGGTATCGTCGTTGACGACGCGATCGTGGTGGTTGAAAACGTCGAACGTCACATTGAGAGCGGCCAATCCCCGCTGGAAGCCACCAAGTCCGCAATGGGCGAAGTGAGCCGCCCCATCATCGCCATCACCCTGGTCCTGTGCGCCGTGTTCGTTCCGGTGGCATTCGTTCCCGGACTGACAGGTGAGTTCTATCGCCAGTTCGCTCTGACAATCGCGATCTCGACGGTGATCTCGGCATTCAACTCACTGACGCTGTCGCCAGCTCTGGCCGCCCTTCTCCTGAAGCCACACGGCGCGAAGAAGGACTGGCTGACGCGCGGCATGGACAAGGTCTTCGGACCTTTCTTCAAGCGCTTCAACAAGGGCTTCGAGCGTGCAGGCAACACGTACTCCAAGTCGACGACGACCATCGTCCGTCGGACTGGAATTGCGCTGGTTGTGTACGGTGGCCTGATTGCCCTGACGTACTTCGGCTTCAACATGGTGCCGGGCGGATTCGTACCGGAGCAGGATAAGAAGTACATCATCGCGATCGCGCAACTGCCCCCCGCAGCCACAATCGATCGCACCGACCAGGTCATCCGCAAGATCGGCGAAATCGGTCTGAAGCAGCCCGGCGTCGAACATGCCGTGCAGTTCAGCGGCATGTCCGTCAACGGCTTCACGCCGAGCTCCAGCGCCGGCATCGTGTTCTTCGGACTCGATGACTTCGAGAAGCGCAAAGGCAAAGGGCTGACCGCGAAGGAGATTGCCGGCGCTTTGACCGCGAAGATGTCCAGCATCCAGGACGCCTTTGTGATTGTCGTACCGCCGCCGCCGATCATCGGCCTCGGTACCCTCGGTGGCTTCAAGCTGCAGATCGAGGACCGTGCGGATCTCGGTGAAGAGGCTCTGTTCCAGGCGACCCAGGCCGCGATCAAGAAGTCGTACCAGGATCCTGCGCTGTTCGGTGGCTTCAGCACCTATCAGATCAACGTGCCGCAGCTCGACGTGGACGTGGATCGCACGAAGGTGAAGCGTCAGAACGTGAAGATGTCCGACCTGTTCGAGACATTGAACGTCTACCTGGGCTCCCTGTACGTCAACGACTTCAACAAGTTTGGTCGTACGTACCAGGTGTTGGCACAGGCCGATGCACCGTTCCGGTCACATGTGGAGGACATCCTGCCGCTGAAGACCCGCAACGCATCGGGTGACATGGTCCCGCTGGGATCGCTGCTCAGCGTCAAGGAGGCCTTCGGTCCTGACGTCGTACAGCGTTACAACGGCTATCGTGCATCTGACATCAACGCAGGCCCTGCCCCGGGATACAGCTCCGGCCAGGCGCAGGCGGCGATCAGCAAGATCCTCGCGGAGACTCTGCCGCACGGCATGAGCTATGAGTGGACGGACCTCGCGTATCAACAGACACTGGCTGGCGGCGCAAGCTTCCTGGTGTTCCCGCTGTGCGTGATCTTCGTGTACCTCGTGCTGGCCGCTCAGTACGAGAGTCTCACGCTGCCGCTGGCCATCATTCTCATCGTTCCGATGTGTTTGCTGGCCGCCATCACAGGTGTGTTGCTGACGCATGGAGACAACAACGTCTTCACACAGGTTGGCCTCATCGTGCTGGTGGGGTTGGCGTGTAAGAACGCAATCTTGATCGTGGAGTTCGCCAAGCATCTGGAAGAAGAGCGTGGCATGGATACAGTATCGGCAGTGCTGGAGGCCGCTCGCCTGCGCCTGCGCCCGATCCTGATGACATCCATCGCGTTCATCGCAGGTGTCATACCGCTGGTGCTGGCGAGTGGCGCCGGCGCCGAGGTTCGGCACACTCTGGGTGTTGTAGTGTTCGGCGGAATGCTGGGTGTCACCTTCTTCGGATTGCTGCTGACCCCCGTGTTCTATGTGTTGGTTCGGAAGCTCGGCAAGCGTCAGCCCGTTGACGGCGACGCCCCTGCACCGGCCCGCATTGCCTCTGCGGAGACGCATTGATGAATAGCTCAAAGCACAGCGCCAACAGGGCTCACGCAGCCCGCAGGGCCCGCGCCCTCTCGGCAGTCGCCCTCTTCGTAGCCGGCACGTTAGCCGGCTGCGCAGTGGGGCCCAACTATCACCAACCCAAAACCTCAACCGCCCCAACGTATGGGTCGGCTGAGCAGGCGTTGTACACGGCTGAGAACGCCCAGGTTCAATTCTGGAAGCAGTTCAACGACGAGACGCTCGACAAGCTGGTGGACGATGCACTGAATGCGAACCACGACCTGCGGATTGCCGTCGGTCGTTTGGCAGAAGCGCGCGCCGCCCGCCATCAGTCGCTCTATGACCTCGGGCCGACGGTAACTGCCGCTGGTGGCCACACCACACAGAAGGTGCCCGAGGTTCAGGCAGGCCTGCCCTTCACCGCCTCGTTCTATGATGTCGGGTTTGATGCCACGTGGGAGCTCGACCTGTTTGGTCGGGTGCGGCGCGAGAACGAAGCCGCGAAGGACCAACTCCAGGGCGCCGAGGCTACTCTCCACGACGCTCAGGTTTCAGTGATCGCGGAAGTGGCGCGCACCTACTTCGAGCTTCGCGGCACTCAGTACGAGCTGGCCGTGGCGCGCAAGAACGTGGAGAACCAGAAATCCACATTCAACCTCGTGGATGTGCGCCTGAAGAACGGCCGGGGTACCGAGTTTGATACATCCCGGGCCAACGCACAGTTGAGCACCACGCTGGCCACCATCGACCCGTTGGAAGCCGCCGTGCAGCGCTCCATCCATCGTTTGAGCGTGTTGACTGGACGCGACCCTAACGCCCTGCAGGGCCTGTTGACGCCGGTCAAGGACCTGCCGGAGTTGCCCAAGACTCTGGCAGTGGGCGACCCTGGATCAATGCTCCGTCGCCGCCCGGACATCCGGGTGGCCGAGCGCGATCTGGCGGCTTCGAGCGCGGAGATCGGCGTCGCGGTGGCAGACTACTTCCCCAAGGTCACATTCACGGGCAGCTTCGGCTACGACGCGAAGACTCTGAACGGCCTGGGAACGGGCCCCAGCCGCGCCTATACCATCGGCCCCGGCATCTCGTGGGCCGCCTTCGACCTCGGCCGGGTGCATGCCCGGGTGGCCGGAGCCAAGGCACGCAACAGCACCGCCCTGGCGCAATATGAAAAAACCGTTCTCGGTGCCCTCGAAGAGACCGAAAACGCCCTGGTGACGCACGCCCGGGCCCGCGATCAGCTCGTCCATGCCACGGATGCGGCCGAATCGAGCGCCGCCGCCGCCAAACTGGCGCGGGTACGCTACGAGGGCGGCATCATCGACTTCCTGGAAGTCCTTGATGCGGAACGGACTCAGCTCGTGGCCGAGGATCAATTGGCCCAGACCCGGACCGCCACGGCCACCAGCCTCATTGCCGTCTACAAGGCATTGGGTGGGGGTTGGGAGGGCGCGGCTTTCCCGCGCTACACTCAGGCATCGAATTAGAACGTAACGGAGCCGCCATGCTCGAGCTTGCTCAAGGCGTCCCGAACCCCCACATTGAGGGCTCGGGTGGACGCGCGTGGCGCCCCCGGCCGGAGGCCTTTGAATGAATGCCAATGTAGTGGAACTACCTGTTCTTGAAGAGAATTTTGCCAAGACAGCGGTCAGTGAGTGTGAGAAGGAATTCACTCAGATCAATGAGTCGCTGCAGCGGCGCGAGGGGCTGTTGGCCGCCTCCGCCAAGGCCAGCCGCCTGCTGCTCGAAGCTCCGGACGTACGGGCGGTGGTGCCCAATGTTCTGCGCCTGATCGGCGAGTCCGCCGGTGTGGATCGCGTCAATCTCATGTTGTCCCAGGCCGGCCCGGGCGGCGAGCCGCTGTTGGTTGTTGCCAGCGAGTGGGTTGCCGACGGTGTCGTGCCCCACCTCGAGGATCCCGCAACCTGCAGTTGCGACGAGCGCAATTTCTCCGCGGTGTGTTCGGAGCTGCGCGCCGGCCGCAGTGTTTGTTTGAGCATGAGTGACACCTCGAGCCTGCCGACCATCGGCTTCGAAGGGGTCGGCACCAAGACGAAGGCCATTGTGCCGATTTTTGTCGGCGGCGAGTTCACTGGTATCGTGGGTTTTGACAACACCAAACAGCGGCGTGCGATTGATTCCGCCGAGCTGTCAGCTCTCGAAACGGCAGCCGGCGTCATCGGTGCCGCGCTGCACCGCGAGCGCCTGGTAGACGATGTGCGCCGCACGCGCGAGCGCGCCGCTGAAGAGAAGGTCACCGAGCTGGCCAAGGCGAATGCCGTCATCCGCGGCAACCTGGAGCGGCTGGCGAGCGAGCCTGACCTGCACAGCTTCATGGGTCATATGTTGTTGGAGACGACGCGTCAATTCGACGCCGCCTCCGGTTCGGTGATTGTTTCCAAGGATTCGCTGCAGGAATGGCGAGTGTTGGCTCACGTACGGGACGGTCAGCTTGCGGATGCTCCTTTTGCAACGAGCGTGCCGTTTGCCGGGTCACCGTTTACCGAGGTTTTCGGCCGCAGCCCCGAGCCTCGCTACATGAATATTGAGCGCGGCAACTGGGAGATCTGGCCCGGCGCGCTGCAGTTCCATCGCCGTGAAGGTTATTCCAGTGTTCTGATCTACCCGCTGGTGTTTGGTGCTCGTAACGTCGGTTTCTTCATTCTCTCCTTCCGACGCGAGGCACCCGAAGTTCAACACAGCGAGTTGTTGGTCGCGTTGGCCCAGCAGGCAACGCTGGCCGTGCAGCTCACCCGCCTGGCCTACTCCGCCAAGGAAGCGGCCGTGCTAGTTGAGCGCACGCGTATCGGCCAGGAGATTCATGACGGCCTGGCGCAGGCGTTTACCGGAATTCTCATGCAGCTCGGCGCTGCCGAGGAGTTCCAGCCCTGCAAGCGCAAGAACTCGGAGCTGGCCGGTGTTCTGAATCGCATCCGTGACCTGGCCCGTGACGGCTTGTCCGAAGCGCGCCGTTCGGTCATGGCATTGCGACTGGATCAAACACGGCGCGCGGGGCTGGAGATTGCCCTGCGGCAGTTGTGCGATCGGTCAACGGTTCCGGGTCGTGTCACCTGTACTTTTCAGGGCGGTGACTTCACGAGGACGGGACTCAAGCCCGAACATGAGCACGAGCTGCTGCGCATTGCCCAGGAAGCGTTGAGCAATGCCATGCGTCACGCCCGGCCGTCGAATGTTCTGATCCAGATGACCGATGAGCCCGCTCATTGGGTCCTGGCGGTTTCGGATGATGGTGTGGGCATGGAACAGCACGCCGAGCTGGCCGGCGAAGGATTTGGACTCACGAGCATGCAACAGCGTGCAGGAGCCATTGGAGGAGAGTGGCACATTGAAAGCAAACCCGGTGCAGGCACGCGAGTGAGCGTGCGGCTACCGAAGCGGAGAGTGTGATGGTTGCGGTACTCAAGCGGAAGATTCGGGTGATTCTCGCGGACGATCATCCGGTGGTGCGAGACGGCCTGGCGACTATGGTCAACCAGCAGCCCGACATGGAGGTAGTGGCGGAAGCAGGTGACGGCGACGAGGCCATCGCCCTCTATGAGCAACACCGCCCCGACGTCATGGTCCTCGATCTGCGCATGCCCAAGCGCGACGGCGTTGCCGTGGTTCAGAGAGTGTTGGAAGGCAACCCGAAGGCCTGCATTCTCATCATGACCACGTACGACGGCGACGAAGATATCTTCCAGTGTCTCAGCCAGGGCGCCAAAGGTTATCTGCTCAAAGACGCTCCCCGCCAGGAGATCCTCTCAGCAATTCGCGCTGTCAGCGAAGACCGTCCGTATACGTCCTCGTCGGTGGCTGCCAAAGCTTTGCAGCGCATGGCGAAGCCCAGCCTGACTCAACGTGAGCTCGATGTGTTGCAGTTGGTGGCCCAGGGCCGCAGCAACAAGGACATCGCGCGCCGCCTCGCGATTACCGAAGGAACCGCCAAGACCCACGTCAAGGCGATCCTGACCAAACTCGACGCCATCAGCCGCACCGAAGCGGTCGCCGTGGCGCACAAGCGGGGCATGATCCGCCTGTAGCGCGCCGCTGCAGGGGCCGGCCTCGCGCGCTTCCAGCGTCCCGGCCCTATCGCGATACCTTCGCGAGCACCTCGCTCGATTCACCAGCACCCGGGCCACCGCAGGCGCAAAGCCGCCGCCGGCCATTTCCGCACCTTCAGCGATTGCCGCGGCCGCTCCAATTCCGATAACACCTCAGGTGGAAATTCAACGTCGGCGCCCCGTTGCCGGCCGGCATCTCAACTTCGTATTCGATTTCGTGTGCCTGAATAGGCTCACCGCAGCCGTTGCACGTCACTCCGGTGCCGTGCCCGGCCCAGGTCCGCAGCGGCTCGCGCTGATGCATGAGAGATGAGTCGACTGTCTCAGCCGTCTCGATTCCGGTCCGCAATGACATTTCCATGCGCGATCCTCGTACGCTTCGAGCCGTCCCCTCAGCAACGCTCCGGCGCGCAAAAAGATGACACGCGCGGATGTTACTGCTTCGGCGGTTGGAAACCATCCGGGGCCTTCGAGCCCACGCCGAAGAAGAACTTCTCCATTTCACTTTCAAGAAACTTTCGCGCCTTGGGCTCAATCGGCGTCAGGCGGTACTCGTTGATCAGCATTGTCTGATGCTTCAACCAACGCGCCCATCCCTCCTTCGAGACATTCTCGAAGATGCGCTTGCCCAGCTCGCCCGGATAGGTCGGCCGGTCGAGGCCCGGGGCTTCAGTTTTCAAAACTACACATTGCACATTACGAGACATGGTGATCACTCGAGTCGAACAGGGTGGGGCTCGAGAGTGTCTCGAGCAGTGTCTTGATCGGTGCCGGCAGACCGATCCTGGCCGGGTCGCGGGCGTTATACCAGAGCATTGGAGGTGCATCCATAACGCCTGCGTGGCCGGCGCAGGAGGTCAACAGCGGCGTGATGACCAGGTCGAAATGCGTAAAGGCATGCTCGACTATGGACAAGGGCCTGGGTTGGTTTTGCGCCGCCGCCAGCGACTGGCCGCAATAGGCGCTCGCGGCCGACTCCGTGTCGAATTCCGGCAAACACCACAGGCCTCCCCAGATACCGGTTTCCGGGCGCCGCTCGAGCAACACGCTGCCATCGTCGCGCATGGCCACGAGCATGAAGACTTCGCGCGAGCGGCGCTTCTTGCCCTTGGCACTGCGCGGTGTTGGCAGATCGGCCTGGCGGCCGGTCGCTCGGGCGAAACAATTTTCCGACAGCGGACAATATGCGCATAACGGCTTGTGCCGCGTGCATACGGTGGCGCCCATATCCATGATGGCCTGCGTGTAGATCTCGACACCCTGGTCGGGCGTGCAGGCATCTGATAACTGCCACATTCGATCAATCACCGACTTGTCAGCCGTGCTGCCTTCCACGCCGAAATAGCGTGCCAACACTCGTTTGACGTTGCCGTCCAGGATGGGAAATCTCTCACTCCTGCTGAGCGCGAGAATGGCACCCGCAGTTGAGCGCCCAATGCCCGGCAGACTCGCCACTTCCTCGAAAGTCTTTGGGAACTCACCGTTGAACTGATCACGGATGATGCCGGCCGCGCGATGTAGATTCCGCGCACGCGCGTAGTAGCCTAAGCCAGTCCACAAGTGCAGCACGTCGTCGATGGGAGCATCGGCCAACGAGGTGACGGTCGGGAAGCGCGCCATGAAACGTTGGTAGTACGGAATCACCGTGACGACCTGGGTCTGCTGCAACATGATTTCAGACACCCAGACACGGTACGAAGTCCTGTCGAGCTGCCAGGGCAAGTCATGACGTCCGCGTTCGGCGTGCCACGCCAGTAGGGCTGCTGCGAACTCAGGATAGCGGGTCATTGCTTTGCTTCCGGCGTCTGTAACTTCAGGCGCACATTGGTCATGTGTGTATCGGCCAACACCACCTGATCGAAGATCAGGCTGCCATTCGCTTTGATTGCCCGCAGAGCTTCCGCCGGGAACTCGAAAGGCTTCTGGTTGGTGCTGTCGACCTGCACATACCGGCCGAGATCGATGCGATCGCCCCGCAACTCGAATCCCCACATCGCCTCCGGCGGCGCAGTCCGTTGCAACCAGCCGTTGAAACTGACACCGTCCAATTTGAGTGCCAACGGCTTCGCCTCGAGAGCGCCGTCGTTGTAACTCCAGGTCGTGGCCAACTCGAGCGGACCCAGTGTCGTTGGGTCGTGTGGAAGCGTTTGATTCAGAGCCAGTTCGTTGGCCAGCTTTCGCAGGGAATCCGTGCGCAACACCACAGACCCATGCGCGCGGACCGCAGGCGTCTGTTCATAGGTGATATCGCCGTCCAGCAGGGCATTGGCCACTTTCAGGGTCAGCTTTGGCTCGGCGACTTTGAGCGGCTCCGGGCGAATGGCGAGCTCGGGCGCGTCGAGCTGAACCCACACACCATCCGGCGGGAGTGAGGCCATGTGGGTAAGGAATCGTGTGTGCACGGGGAGCGATTGGCCGGCGCGCCATTCACCGACGTCCAACTCCACGTTAGCCAGGATTGCATGCTGGCCGCTGGCCTCGTCGACGTAGTCGACAGTGCCATCGCGGATTTCGATGCCGGCGATCTGGAGCTGGCGGGCAGGTGATGATGGGGCGGGGGCGTTTGCTGACGTGGCGCTGCCCGAGGGTCCCGACCCGGCGTCAGTCTTTTTGGCGGTCGCGCGGCCTGCAGGCCCCGACCCGGCGTCAGCCTGCTTGCTGGTGGTGCGAGTTGCGGGCCCGACCAAGGTTCCCGCGTCGGGCGAGCGTCTGCCCAGCCCCTCCCAATTCCCACGGCCTTGGGCATCACGTCGAAGATGTATCACCGGGCTCTGCAGCCTGATCCGGTCAACCACGACATCCCCTTTCAGCAGCGGCCAAACCTTGGCCGCAATCGCGATCGATTGCCATTCGACCGTTGGTGGTCCGGGCACGCCCGGGGGATTATCCAAATGCGCAGGGCCAGTGCGTATGCCCAGCCACGGATACCATGTGAGCGCCAGATTCCCCTCGATCACAAACGGCCGGCCGGTCAGATCGGCGACGATACCTTCGATTTTGGGCCGATATCGGTTCGGATCGACCACGGACGTGACCACGAATAGCGCCGCTGCCAGCAGCAGCACGAGCCCGCCGAGGATGATCGCTGTCCATTTGGCTACTGTCGCTATTCGCACCGCTTCTGCCGTGTTCCTCAACCCCTTCCGCAGCCGATTCTAGCGGCTCACCGGCAGTTCTTATTATTAATGGCATTAATGCACAAGCCATTAACGCATGTAATTTAAATATAATCAAAGGATGGACCGCCGCACTAATCCCTACGCACCCGGAGCTGGCTTGCAGCCTCCGGAACTGGCCGGTCGCGACCGTTTTATCGAGGACGCGGCAATCGACATGGATCGCCTGCTCGACGGACGACCCAACAGAGGAATGCTGCTGCTCGGACTACGTGGCGCGGGCAAGACCGTACTACTCAATCGCCTGTATCAGATGGCTACTGCGCGAGGAATTCACACAGCGAAAATAGAGGCGCCCGAAGGTGGCACCTTGCCGCAACTGTTGGCACCCGAGCTGCGCAGAATTCTGTACGGGCTGGATCTGAAAACTGCCGCGGGCAGTCGGCTGCGACAGGCAGTCTCGGTCCTTAGAAATTTCGTCGGTGCCTTCAAAGTGAAAGCCGGTGAGATCGAATTCGGCATTGAGCCGGCGCCCGGCCGTGCCGATACGGGAAGCCTGGAACACGATCTGCCCGATTTGTTTGCAGCCGTGGCGGAGGCCGCCAACGAGCGCCATTCGGCGATTATCCTGTTTATTGATGAGGTGCAGTACCTGTCATCCAAGGAGCTGGGAGCACTCATTGTCGGCTGTCATGAAATGGCACAGGCGAACCTCCCTTTTCTCCTTATGGGTGCTGGGTTACCTCAACTGGCGGCGCTGGCGGGTAATGCCAAATCCTATGCAGAGCGGCTGTTCAACTACCCACAAATCGGACCGCTCGGATTTGAAGCGGCAAGGAATGCTCTGGTACACCCCGCTCAGCATCAAGGCGTCAGTTTTGACGATGACGCCGTAGCGGAAATTCTACGCGTCACCGAGGGTTATCCGTACTTCCTGCAGGAATGGGGATTCCAAGTCTGGAATGCAGCGGCGGACAACCGAATCCGCCGAACAGACGTCCAAAGAATGACCCCGGTCGTCATTGCGCACCTCGATGCGAACTTCTTTCGCGTGCGCTTCGATCGCCTGACCGCCCTGCAACAAAAATATCTACGGGCCATGGCGCAACTTGGCCCTGGGCCGTACAGGACCAGAGACATCGCGGCGGAACTCGGAGTCGCGGCAGCGGCCGTTGCGACAATTCGTCAGCAACTCATTGACAAGGGGATGGCTTGGAGTCAGCGCCACGGTGAGACCGCATTTACGGTCCCCCTGTTCGACTCATTTATGAAGCGCCAGATACCCGTTTTTGAGAAGCACAAACCAAAGCGGCGAAAAAAGAAACGACAGTAGGCGCGAAAACGGAGCTCAGGCCGACCCCGCACCCCGCGTTGCCACCGCCGGGAACCGGGTCAGCACGCTGTTCATCAATTGGCGCCCGGCCGTCCCGAAGGCAATAAAGAACACCCCGATCCGCGCCACTTCGAGCACCTTGAGGTCTTGCAGTTGCGCCATTGTGATGAGCGCGATCGCAATGAGGATGCTGTCGGCGACGATGGAGGCCTGCGCAAAGAAGCGCGAGCTCTTTGCCCAACGTGACAGTGCACCATGGGTCAGGAGCAGTACGGCCCAAACGGTCCAGATCATGGGAGCTCTCTCGAGAAGATTTGGCCAGTGATGTAATCGGGCGAGGTCGCCATTAATTTTGACTGGTCGCATTCGGATCTTGCCTGAACCGAGTTCTCGATTCACGCGTTTGCTACTCTTCGCTGCATGGCAAAGATACTCGTGACGGGAGCTTCGGGTGGAATTGGCGCTGCCATTTCCAGAGCATTGGCTGCACGCGGCGTTACCGTCGTACTGCATTACCAAAAGGGACGTGACGCGGCGGAATCGACACGACGCACGCTGAAAGGAGACGGACATTCGATAGTTCAGGCTGACCTCACCGATCCGAAAGCGATCGGGCGACTCTGGCAAGAGGCCTCAGCGGGTCAGCGCATCGACGCCGTCGTGAACAACGCGGGCATCTTCCCCAATCATCCACCCCTCACCACTGACTTCGACGACTGGGCCGCTGCCTGGCAGCGCACTCTGACGACGAACCTGCTGGGCCCGGCGCACCTGTCACACTTTGCCGCGCGGGCAATGGCTGACCAGGGCGGCGGCAGGATCGTCAACATTTCCTCTCGTGGGGCGTATCGGGGCGAGCCGACGGCACCGGCGTACGCTGCGAGCAAGGCCGGGCTCAATGCGATGAGCCAATCGCTGGCGAAGGCATTGGCGCCGAAGAGCGTCTTTGTCTACGTAGTTGCCCCAGGGTGGGTGGCGACGGAGCGAGTCGCCAAGTCGATAACTGATCCGGCGGTGCTGGCCGATCAACCGCTGGGGCGAGTAGCGACTCCGGACGAGGTGGCAGAGGTGGTGGCGTTTTGTGCGCTCGATGCGCCAGCGAGCCTCACGGGCGCCATTCTCGATATCAACGGTGCGTCGTACCTGCGCTCCTAACGATCAAACACCAACAAAGTTGAAGTCGCCGCGGCATACACCTTCCCGTCCGCGCCTGTGAGCTTCGCTTCGGCGAACGCGGCACGCCTGCCAACCTGCTTCGCAATGCCTTCCGCCCGAAGAAGACCTGTAGTCGTGGTGATTGGACGAAGGTACGAGACACTCAGATCGAGCGTGGTGTATCCCTGCGTCGCACTCAACTTCGAGTGCACCGCGAAGCCGCACGCTGAATCAAGCAGTGTAGCGGCATACCCGCCATGCACCATCCCGATCGGGTTGTAGGCATGCTCGCCGGGTGTCCCCGCGAATACCGCCCTCCCCGCCTCGATTTCGACCAGGTCGAAATCGAGGGAGCGCGCGATGCCCGGCTTGCGCCCGGCGGCGAGCATGGCACGGGCTTGCGCGAGCCCATCGAGGCCCTCGCCTACTTCATCCAAAAGGCTCTTCGGCTTTTCCATTCAACACTCCAAAGGCTCAATACTGAGGTCAGCCGAACAACTCCGCAATAACCTGTTCGCCGACGGCAAACCCGGTCGATGCCCCGATTCCGCTCGTGACCATGACGAGCCTCGTTCGAGGTGATGGGGATACCACGAGTGTTGGACCGCGATCAGCCACCGCGTAGGTTCCAATCCAACGCTGCTGCACAGGCGGGGCCGGCCGGCCGGTCACCGCGAGAAATTCGTCGTTGAGCAACTCATAAACACGCTCGTCTGCAAAAACTCGCGGTGCCATTCCGTAGTGATGGCTGTCACCCACCACCAGGCTGCCGTCGGCGCCCTGCGCCACCAGCAGGTGGATGCCATGTTGCAAATACTCAGGTTGCTCGCTCTGAAGCCGCTGACGCAGGACAGCGCCTTCCGGCAGCTCGGCAAAGCCTTCATAACGCACCATACTCAGATCCGACATCAGCGTACCGGGCAGCACGAACCCGGGGTTTGCGAGCCTCATCATCTGCAGGGTGCAACGACTGAGCCCGGCTGCCCTCATCTGCTCCGGATACAAAGTCTCCAGGTCATCACCCGGACACACCACAACTGCCGGCGCAGAGATGGGTCCGTGGGATGTTTGCAAGGTCGGTGTTTCAACTTCGCGAACCACCGTTTCCCACAGAAACTGGACGCCATGCTCGCGCGTGAGCCAGTCGGTCAACGCGGGGATCGCATCGCGCGACTCAACTCTCAGGTCGTGCGGGCTCCACAGGGTAGCTTGCAGGTTCCGTGTTTGCAGATGCGGGCATCTGGCAAGAGCGGCAGCCGCCGTAAGCAGCTCGCACCCTTCGGCGGTCGCAGTGCGCATGAACGCTTCGAGTACAGCGGCGGATTCGGGGCGCTGGGCCGGAATCCAAACGCCTCGCTGCAATATTGGAATACCGGCTTTCGCCGCCACTTCAACCCAAACATCGCGAGTGCGCCGCGCGAGTGGCCAGACCCGCTTGGGATCCTGACCGGTCACTGTGATCAGACCGAAGTTCCTGATAGACGCGCCGAGGGCGCGTGTACCGCGTTCGATGACGAGAACATTCAAATTGCGTCGCGCAGCGGCAAGCGCACATGAAAGGCCCAGGATGCCTGCGCCCACCACCACGAGATCGTTTCTCATGGCCTGTATTGTAACTTTAGCGTGGTAGTCTGCGATCCATGAAAACCATCACCGAACCGGCGCGCTCAATCGATGTGGTACTGGAAACCGATGTACTGGTGGTCGGCAGCGGTCCCGGAGGCCTGGCCGCGGCCCTCGCCGCAGCTCGCGCCGGCGCTCGAACTGCCCTGCTGGATCGTAACGGCTGTTTCGGCGGCAACATTACTCAGGTAGGCGTCGAAGGGTTTGCGTGGTATCGGCATGAGAAGACGGTCGATTGCGAAGGAATCGGCATTGAGTTTGAGCAGCGCGCGAAAGCCATGGGCGCCTCCATGCCGGAGCCGCAGTCTATCAGTCAGGCGCTCGATGCTGAGATGTTCAAGTGGGTTGCTGACACGTTGGTGCAGGAGGCTGGCGTTACGCCGCTGTTGCACCGTATGGGTGTGGCGCCAATCCTCGCGGGCGGTGCGATCACCGGCGTCATAACCGAGAGCAAGGCTGGCAGAGAGGCCATTCTCGCCAAGCGGGTCATTGATGCTACTGGCGACGCTGACATTGCGGCGCGCGCCGGAGCACCCTATCGGAAGTCGCCGAAGAACGAGATGATGGCCGTGTCCGTCATGTTCTCCATGAGCGGTGTCAACAAGCAGCGTTTTATTGAAGCAGTGAAAGCGGACCCGCAGACCTATGCCGACTGGTCGGGCAACGGCGAGTGGGACTACGAGACCACTGGCAAGGAGGACAAGATGTTCTCCCCCTTCCTGCGTAAGCCGTTCAAACAGGCCCTCGACGCCGGGCTCATTCCGGCCAACCTGCATACGATCGCGGGTACGTGGGGCACGGTAACGGATCAGGGCGATCTCACGTACCTGAACCTCGTGCACGTTCCGGAGATCGATGGCACGGATCCCAACGACCTGACAGTGGGTGAGATGCGGGGTCGGCGTGAAGCGATCTACGCATTGGACGCATTGAAGGGGTTCATGCCGGGCTGCGAAGGCGCGAAGCTGCGCAACTTCGGCATGACACTCGGCATTCGAGATACGCGGAAGATTGATGCGCTCTATAACCTGACAGGCACTGACGTGCGCGAGCAGGGCCGGTTTGATGATGCCATTGGGATTTTCCCGGAATTCATTGATGGCTACGGGATATTGATTCTGCCGACCACGGGAAGATACTGGCACGTGCCATATCGGGCGCTGGTCCCGCAGGGTGTTGGCAACCTGCTGGTGGCGGGCCGCTCGATCGGTGGTGACAAGGTATCGCATGCTTCCGCTCGCAACATGATGTGTTGCGCGGTGAGCGGACAGGGCGCGGGCGTTGCGGCGGCCGTTTCGATCAAGCGGGATGAGCCGTTTGATCGGCTCAACATCGCGGCGGTGCAGGCGGAGCTGGCCCGGCAAGGGGCGCGGTTCCGCTGAGGCGCGGCGGCTGAAGACGATCACCGCTACTGGAGATCTTCGGGCGCGAGGCTGCGCAACGGCGCCAGGTGCTTCGCGTAATTCCGCCACCGCCCCACCGACCCGGCATTGATTTTCTGCCGCACCTGCCAGCGGCTCGCCGTAATTACCGCTCGATCGCTTCGATGAAACTGCAGGCAGGCAGGATCCCAGGGCAGTCCGATAAATTCGAGCATGCGCCGGGTCCACAGCTCGGGATCTTGCACCAACCCTTCGTATGGGACTTCCAACAGGACATGTGACGGCAACACCCTGCGCCAATGAGCCATGATGCGCTGATACTGTTGATAGTAGTGGGCGAGCGAGCTGAGATCATTCGCGTACGGCGTCGGGTCGAAGAAGCTTTGGAAGTAGATTGACAGGCAGGTGTCGAGCGGATGGCGCTGCATGTGGATGATGCGTGCCCGTGGGAACACAGAATGGATCAAACCCACGTAAAAGAAGTTGGCGGGCATCTTGTCGGTGATGCGCAGGGCGCTCGGCGCTCGCGCGTGCAGGCGGTGCAAATAGTCCTGCGCGAGGTTAACCCGCGCTCCCTGCGAGACCAACTCGAACGCGCGCTCCCAAAAAATCACCTCTCCCGCCCCTGACGCTGCAGGGTGGGAAGCCAGAATCTGCTCAGCCAACGAGGTACCCGATCGCGGCATCCCGATAATAAACACCGGCTCTTCCGCGTCGGACGCGCCCGCCATGGGAGACCCGTCGCACTGGTCGATGATTCGCGCAACGTGCGAAGTCAGGTAAGCCTCGTCGTATTTTCCCGCACGGCGTTTGTTCAGCTCGTTTGCGCGGTCGTAACTGTCAAATGCATCGTCATACGCACCAACATCGTCGAAATACTTTCCAAGCGCGTAACGCAATCCCACTTCATCTGACAGCGACAGAGTTTCTTTCAACAGTGACTGGGCGCCATCGAACCATGACACATCCGCCCGCTGCATGCGTCTGTGAAAGGCAATGCTCGTATACGCTGGCGCGTAACGGGGGTTCACAGTGCGAACGCGCTCAAACAACTCATGTGCCTGTTCGAACTGACCTCGATCCGTGTGCAG
The DNA here is from genome assembly GCA_018241505.1 of Pseudomonadota bacterium. Lineage (GTDB taxonomy): Bacteria > Pseudomonadota > Gammaproteobacteria > Steroidobacterales > Steroidobacteraceae > 13-2-20CM-66-19. The sequence continues at coordinate 61,496 of JAFEDS010000006.1, forward strand.
CTCACCTCTTAGCACGAGCGCTCCGGGACTCCGAGGGTCCAGTGTCAGCGCCTGCTCACACGTTGACTCTGCGTCCGATATGAGGCCCAGGATGCGCTGCGCCGTGGCCAATCCGAGATAGGCAGCTAGGTCGTTTGGCTGCCTGCTGATTGCGGCGCGGAAACTATCGGCCGCCAGCCGAGGCCGGCGCGATCCAAGCAGCCGTCGGCCGTTATTTAGCAGGTCCTCTGCCGTTCCAAGCTCCGCAGCAGCCAACCCGGCAACCGGCGCAGCTTCCAGCCTCCCGCAGCAATGCTTGAACTTCTGACCGCTCCCGCAGGAGCAAGGCTCGTTTCGCCCCGGTTTCACTCGCGATACCGGTGCAGCGCATCGCCCAGAGCTTCCTTCAATGGCCCCAACCAAGGCTCAAAGTGCTTCCACTGTTCGAGACCTTCGCGGTTGATTCCCTGACGTACCTGCTCGGAGCTGGCCGTGCGGACGCTGCGCTTGTTCTGGTGAAACGTAATGCACTGTTCTTCGAACTCCAGACCGCAGAAGTCCAGAAGGCGTCGCACGCTGCCCTCCAGGTCATCGACGACATCTTCGTGAAACACGCGCAGCACGCGGCCGGGCAGTACGCTGTCCCAGTGCCGCATCAGCTCGATGTAGGTCCTGTAGTAGCGGGCAATGTCGTCGATGCTGTAGGTGAATTCCTGGCCGCCGGCAAACAACTGTTTGAAGTTGCTGAAGCAGCAGGCCATGGGCTCGCGCCGGGCATCGATTATGCGCGCGTTCGGCAGCATCAGATGCAGCAAGCCCACGTGCCGGAAATTGTTGGGCATCTTATCGATGAAGAACGGCGCGCCGCTCCTGCGGTAAATGCGCGTGGCGCTCAGATATTCCGCGCCGAGCCTGGCAAGATCCCCGGCACCGAGGTTGGTCAGGATCCGCGGATAGCGCGGATCCTCGTTCTCGGGGCCAAACCCGTGCAGCCGGGTGACAATCTGCTGGATGTTGGGCAGCTCCTGAGTTCCCTCCACCCTGGAATGCGATGCCAGGATCTGCTCCAGCAGCGTCGAGCCCGCGCGGGGCAATCCCACAATGAAGATGGGATCCGGCGCCGGGTCGCCCCAGTTGCGCCGGTCGGCGAAGAACCCGGCGGTACACACCTCGATCTGTTTCCGGGTGTTGCGCTCTATCAACGCCGCGCCATAGCGGCACTCAGGGCGCTTCAGCTCGTTACCGAGCCGGTAGTAGCGGAACGACTCCGCGAACTCCTGTCGATCCTCCAGAGCCTTGCCGATTGCATAACACAGGTGATAACGATCGACGAGGGGGGTCGCCGGCGCATCCACGGCGCGGCGCATCTGCTCCAGCTCCTGCGCAGCGAAGCGATAGGTCTTGAGATTGGCGAGACTCCAGTACGCATCGCCGAAATCCGGCCGCAGCCCGGCGGAGCGCTGATAGGACTCGATGGCCGGCTGCGCCTGTCCGAGTGTCTTCAACACATGACCGATCGACAGGTGCGCCTCGGCATCCTCCACGGTGCCGACGAGCAGATTGCGATAAATCGCCAGGGCGCGCTCAAACTCTCCCAGACCCACCGCGGCCGCGGCTTCCAGGATTTTCAACTGCCGATCGTTGGGTTGGTCGGTCAACAGGTGGGCGACTTCCCGTGCGGCTTCTTCGAAGCGCTGCAGCTCAACCAGTACGAGCGCATGTTCGTGACGGGCCGCCCGGTGCTCGGGAGCTCGTTGCAGCACCGCGGCAAGCAGAATCTGCGCATCGAGATAGACCTCGTGCGCGATGCCTATGCGGGCAAGCAGGCGCATCGCCTCAATGTTGTCACCGTGTTGGAGCAGATAGTCACGGATCAACGATTCGGCCGCTTCCAGATCCCCGTCCGCAAACAGGCTGTCCGCGAGAACCACCTCCGAGGCCTGCGCACGCAAGGCGGCGACGCTCTTCGCGGCCACGGACGCGTTCTGAGTTTCGCCCTGCATCCGGTACAAGCCTTCGAGCATGGACCAGCTTCCGGGCAGTGAGTTGTTGAGCTGTACGGCCTTCACAAAGGCCTGGATGGCGGGCCGCGCCTGGCGCTGGGCAACGAAGCAGCGCCCTCTTTCTTCGTAGAGCCGGCTGAACGCGGGGTACTGCCGCTCCAACTCGCTGAGCGTGCCCAGGGCCTCCGGCAGCTTATTCAGCAAACGCTGGGCGATGGCACTGAATAGCAAGGCATCCCGGTGCCCGGGATGGCTCGAGAGCACGGACTGGGCGGTGGCCAGCAGCTCGGCGAAGCGCTGCTGACGCAGCAACTCCCGAAGGTCGGTCGTCGGAGCGGGATCCATGCCTGACACGAAAAGGGGCGGACACGTGTCCGCCCCGGGATCTTAACTCGTCAGAACTTCCAGGTGACATTCGCCATCACCACGCGGGGGCGCAGCGGGATTTCCGACTTGATGAACTGCCCCGACGAGATATTGGTCGGCCCGTACTCGTTGGACAGGTTCTGGCCGGAAATCTGCACCGTCCAGGCGTCGCGGACCACACCGACAGCCGCATCGTAGGTGGTGTAGCCCGGGATCTGGTAGCGCAGCAGCGTGGTAGTCGGATTGGCCTGGGCCGGATCGTTTCCGTCCGGGAAGCTCGCCGGCTGGTTGCTCTGACCGCTGATGTGGCTGGCACCCACCCACGCGAACGGCTTGTATTCGCTGACCATGGGGAAGTCGTAGCGAGCCCGGATGTTGAACATCCAGGGCGGCGAAAACGGCGGGCGCGTGCCGAGCACGCCGTATGGATTTGTGTACGGCAGACCCTTGACCTGGGTGATGCACTGTCCAATGGGCGTTGGATTGTCGGGGGTAGGCCGGTTGCTCGCCAGGCAAGGTGCGTCGATCTGCTCCGGGCTGTTGACCGAGCTCGAGCCCTGGACGGACAGCTCGTCGGTGATGCGGGCATCGAACTGCACCTCGAAGCCTTTCACCCGGTACGTCGGTCCGTTGATGTCGAAAGTGGTGTTACCCAGGTGCACGGGGTCAAACAGCGGCAACTGGATGTTGCTCCACTTCATGACATACCCGGACAGGTTCACAATCAGGCGGCGCTCGAACCAGGAGGTCTTGAGTCCCACTTCGTGGTTGGTCAACTGGTCCGAATCGAAGCCCACCGGTTTCAACAACTGCTTGCCTGAGCCGTCGGCATAGAAAGGCGCCACCGCACCGGGCTTGGGCACGCCGCCCGGCACGGAGCTGGTTCGATTGAAACCGCCTGGACGGAACCCTTCGGAGTACGTGTAGTACGCCATGATGTTGCTGGTGGGCTTCCAGGTGATGTTGCCGCGCAGGCGGTGGCCGCTCTCACTCTTGTCGAGACTGATGGGAAAGCCGCACTGGCCGAGCGCGGTACACGCGCCGTTCAGGTTATCGACTACGATGCCGCCACCGGCGCCGGTCGCGGTGTAGTATTCCGAACCGTGCTCGTATTCATCGTAATGATAGAAACGGGCACCGCCGGTGATTGTCAGGACCTTCGGGATAATATCGAAATCGGCTGAAACAAAGGCGGCGCGCTGTCGATAACCGCGCTGCACGTCCTCGCCGAAGGCGGTGTTGGCATCGGTCCGCAGGCCAGGATGGCTCGCAAAGGCCCCTGGCAACGGCCCCACCGCCGACAGACAGTCCGGGCCGCCGGCCTGCTCACGCGCCAGGACCTCCGCGCTGCACTGAGGGATACCGAGGTAATTGAAGTTCATGTCGTCGTCGATGTTGAACTTCTCCCAGTACAAACCGGCGAGCCCACGCAGGCGCCAGTCCGCATTGGTGCTGACGCGCAGCTCGTGGCTCTGATGCTGGTTGTCTACGAGGTCACGCCAGTTGCCGACCGCGGTCGAGCACTGGATGCCCTTCTTTGACAATTGCGGGAAGTAGGCATTGGTCGAGCTGAAATAGGCGGACTGGCCGCCGATACAGGCGTACAGCGAGCCGACCTGGCTGCGCATGTAGTTTGAATAGTCCTGCTGGCCGTCGATGTGCCGGACCATGTAGCTGCCGGTGTAGACAACGTTGAGCAGATCGTCGATTTTGCCGTTGATTGTCCAGGCCGTGCTCTCGTACCGATCCTTGTTATTGCCAGGTGCGAAAGCGGTGATCTGGTACTTGCCGAGCGGCCTGCCGTCGGTGCTGGTGGGATAGGCATAGAAATACCCGTCCGCCTGCATGTCCTGGTAATTCTGCTGCAGCAGGAAATCCCAATCCTCGTTGATCTTCCACAGGGCCGACAGGCGTGCGCCCTGGTAAGTGACCGGATTGGTGTCAGTGCCCTGGACCGGCCCGTTGTTGGCGGTCGGATTGCCGCCGAGATCGAAGGGCGCCGTGCCCGGGTAGTAGCCGATGGTCGACGGTACGTTGTCGATATAGCCGCCGCGATGGTCGGAGAAAGCAACCGCGCGGATGGCGAAATTGTCGGTGATCGGGATGTTGATGGTGCCGTTCATGACCGTGTTCGGCCGGCCGTTGGCCGTGACACCGTAACCGAAGTTGGTTTCGCCGGACACCGCATCGAACTTCGGCTTGTTGGTGATGTAGCGGATCGCGCCAGCCTGGGAGCCGCCACCGAACAAGGTTCCCTGGGGACCTTCGAGGACTTCGACGCGCTCCATGTCGACGAGATACACGTCGTTGTTGCGCGCGGGGAATTGCATCGACTGATCGTCGAGATACACACCGACGTTCGGAAACGGCGCAGTCGTCGATTGCGACTGGTTGCCCGATCCGCTGCCACCCAGGCCGCGCAGAAAGATGTTGCCCGTGCCCGGTCCGTTCCCACTGAACGTGACGTTCGGGGTGTACTTCATCAACTCGTTGAAGGACTGAACGCCGAGCGCCTTGAGTTGCTCACCCGTGACAGCCTGGACCGTGATGGGGACGTCCTGGATGGACTCGTTGCGACGCTGGGCAGTGACTACGACTTCAGTGATGCCGGCAGAGGGCTGCTCTTCTTCGGCCGGTGCGGCGGGTGCATCCGCGGCCAGGGCCGCATTCGCGGCGGCCGATGCAAGCGCAACCGAAATCGCATAAGCGAGCCGTTTGTTGTATTTCAAGCTCATCTCCCCTTGAAAATAGCCCGCAACGTTAGCCATAAAATCATTACAAGCGCAAGCGCTTACGGGGCGATAAGGGCTTTTGCCTCATCTCGAGGCAGACATGTCGCTTTCCAACAACGTATACGCCATTTTCCGACATTTCAAACATCCACGGACGCACTGCGGCAATGGTCCATGAAGCGCTGGAGTCCTGTAGATATCTGCTTGTGCCGGTGATGTATCAGATAGAGAGGCCGCATGAGCCGCGGCAGCGTGGTGTTCAGCACTATCAGCTTGCCGAGCGTGAGGGCATCAGCCACCGCGTGAACCGACAGACAGGTCAGTCCGAGGCCTTCGGCCACCAGGTGTTTGATAGCCTCCGTGCTGCCCACCTGGACATCCTCGCGCAGTTGGAACAAATGGGGCCGCAGCGCCTGCTCAACGGCCTCGCGCGTGCCTGAACCCGGCTCCCGCAGCAGCCAGGAGGCCTCCCGCAGGGCCTTGAGATTCACGCGCTGATTGCCGGCTGCCAGTGGATGCCGCGGCGAACAGAGGATTGCCAGCTCGTCTTCAATCCACAGCTCCATGTTCACATCGGGCTCGTAGGACGGACCTTCGATCAGGCCCATGTCAACTTCAAACCGGCCCACCGCCTCGCTCGCGTGGCGGGTGTTGTTGATCCGCACTTCAAAGCGCGCGCGCGGGAATTGCCTGCGAAAGCGGGTTATCAGACCGGGCAGAAGGTAGTTGCCGATGGTGGTGCTCGCGGCGATTCGCAGGTTGATGGGTGGGTGGACGCTGTGCGGATCGCGCGTTCCCACACTGAACTCGCTTTCGATTCCCGAAGCCACATCCAGTGCCGCGCGAGCCTGTGGCAACAGCGTCCGGCCGTTGTCATTGATGATGAGTCGCTTGCCCACGCGGTCGAAAAGCCGCGCACCCAGCACCTTTTCGAGCTCGTTCAACGCAGCGCTGGTAGCCGACTGTGACAGGGCGACACGGCCGCTGGCCGCCGTGGTGCTGCCCGATTCGGCCACCGCCGCGAAAATCAGTAATTGGCGCAGGGTGAGGTGCATAGCTGCTTTATAGGTAGGTTATAGAGAAATTATACGTTTTCTAGGTTACAGCGCGAAGCACAGAATAGCCGCATGGAGAACCTTCGCACGCTGGTACCCGGGGCCGCTCTCGCGGCGGCCATCGCCCTGCTGGCCATTGGACTCGGCAATTCGAGCTGGCTTCAGACCCACGGCATCAGTGCGTTGACCCTGGCGATCGTTCTTGGCATCGCCGTCGGTAATTCCGCCTATCCGCGCATCGCTGACCGCAGCAACCGAGGTGTTCAGTTCTCCAAGCAGACGCTGCTTCGGTTGGGAATCGTCCTCTATGGAATTCGACTCACCTTCCAGGACGTTCAGCACGTCGGTGTGGTCGGTGTCGTCATCGACACGGTTGTGGTTTGCAGCACGTTCGCAATTGCGTGGCTGCTGGGAACGCGGCTGTTAGGTCTCGACCGGCGCACGGCCATGTTGATTGGCGCCGGCAGCTCCATTTGCGGCGCCGCAGCAGTGATGGCCACCGAGCCCGTGGTGCGCGGACGCGCCGACCAGGTGGCCATGGCCGTCTCGACAGTCGTCGTCTTCGGCACAATCGCCATGTTTTTGTATCCGGCGCTCTATCACGTGGTGGGCTCGGGCTCGCCGGCGGCGTATGGGGTGTTTGCCGGCTCGACGATTCACGAAGTGGCACAGGTGGTTGCCGCCGGGCGCGCGATCGGCGAGCAGGCCGCCGCAACGGCTGTGATTACCAAGATGGTCAGGGTCATGCTGTTGGCACCGTTCCTGCTGGGTTTGTCGATGTATCTGGCGCGCGAGGACCAATCCGCCGGCGAGCAGCGGGTGCGGATTTCCATTCCCTGGTTTGCGCTGGGATTCGTGGCGGTGACCGCGCTGAATTCGCTCGTCACCCTGCCACCGGCGGTTGCCGCGATGGCAACGTCTTTCGACACTTTCGTGCTGGCAATGGCGATGGCGGCGCTGGGTCTGACCACGCACGCATCGGCCGTTCGCAATGCCGGCCTGCGGCCGCTGGCCCTGGCGGGAATTCTGTTTGTATGGTTGATTGCCGGTGGCATTGCGATCAACGCAGGCGTGACCGCACTGTTAGGTTGACGCGTGGCCGCGGGGGGAACGCCAACCCCGACCAGGCGTTTACTTTCTCATGAACAGACCTGAGAGCCCGACTGCCGAGCCCAGCCAGTCCATCTCGGGCTTGTGGCATCAGTTGACACTGCAGCTAGCAACGCTGTTGCGCCAGGAGCTGACGCTGGCCAGAACCGAGCTGTATCAATCGCTGATGACAGTGTTGTCGAGTGTTGGAACGGTCGTGGCAGGTATCGTCTTCCTGTACGTGGCATCGTTGCTGCTGCTCGTTTCCGCCGTGGCGGGCCTCGCAACGTTGCTGCCCCTGTGGCTCGCTGCCCTGAGCCTGGGTGGCGGGGCGCTGCTCATTGGAATGATGCTGGTGCTATCGGGACGAAGGCATCTCAAACAGGCTCATCTCGCTCCAGCCCATTTGGGGCAGTCACTCAAGAAGGACAAGGACGTATTGCTGAGAAAGGCGCAGCCATGAATTCGCCGGCCGCGGACGAATTGGAGCGCGAAATTGACATCACCCGGCGTGCGGTCGATCGGACCCTCACAGCCTTGCAGTTTGAGCTCTCGCCGCGCCGTCGCGCACAGGTGGCGTGGCGCCGAGCAAAGCGGCGCACCGAAAGCTCGCTTCGTTCGGGCGCAGATTGGGCCGTAGCGAATCGCGCGTCTGTGTCGCTCGGCGCCGTGGCCGTGATTGCTGCGTGCGTGGCGGCCGCATGGCGGCAGGAACGATGATACAACCGGGGCGGACACGCAGCGGTGAGCCTGGCTCCCGCAGGATCAATACTCAAACTGGTACGCGAGCCCCAGGCTGCTGCCGGGATCGTTCTCCGGTGTAACACCCTGGGCCGTGGTGGTGCCATTGCCCAGGCTGGCCTGCAGTTTCAGCCGCTTGGTGAGATCCACATCGACATTCACCTTGCTCGCGCCGGTGGTGGTTTCCTTCACACCAATATACACACGATTCGATACGTAACGGCCCGCCTCGACGCTGGTTCCTGAGCTCTGCTGACTGGATGTCGATGAGCCCGACGCGCTCGAGCCGCCTCCGACCGACAGACGATCCAAACCCAACGCCTTCTGGATCTTCGCAATCGGATTGAGATTCGAGCCACCCCCACCACTGCGCATGCTGGCAAGCGCGGCCCCCGTCTGCACGAGCTGCAAAGCCGTGAGTTGCGCAGCCGGCTCGCCAAACAGCAACCGCGCCAGAATTTCATCCTGTGGCAGCTCGGGAGTACTGCTGAGCTCGATCTTCGGCGCATCCGCAAGACCGGTGATGTGAACGACGGCAGTGACCTCCGCCGCCTGCGTCTGTGCCGTGAAATCGAGAGACGGGTCGAGCTTCTTCTGCACGCCCGTGCCGCTGAATGTCACGGTTCCATTGGTGAAGGTCAACTTGCTGTTGGCCAGGTTGAAGAAGCCGCGCTGCAGCTCGAATCCGCCACTGACAGCCGGTGCCGCCGTGGTACCGCGGACCTTGAGATTGCCGCCCATTTCCGCATCCAGGCCGTGTCCGCTGATGAGAATCCGATTGGGTGCATCCACATCCAGGTGGAGATTGATGACGAGCGGCTTCTCGGGCGGCTTCTGTGCCTGCGCGCCGTCGCGTTCCACGTCCAGAACAGCCACCTCGGGAGGCATTCCGCTCGGGATGTTGATGTTGGCGCGATTCAGGTGAACCTTGCCGTTGACGTCCATTTGCTCACGGGCCGTGCCGGTCACATTGATGTCAGCATCGAGATTGGCCGTCACGAGATTGCTCGCGACCGGTTGCGCATTTTTGGCGGTCAGATGCAGATCGACGGGGGTCTTGGGCTGCAGGATTCCCACCTTGCCCTGGATTGACAGGTTGCCGGGAGCCGCTTTGGCAGTGAGCTGATCAATGCGCAACTCTTTCTGGTCGCCGCTCAGTTGCCCGGTGATGTTCGTGAGACTGACGCCTTGCGTGTAGTCCCGAAAGCTTCCGTCAGCCAGACGGACTGTTCCAGCGACCTGCGGATTCTGAGCGTTTCCCTTGACTGTGGTGTCAATTGCAATCGTCCCGGCGACGTGACGGCCGCCAGCCTCGAGAATGGGATTGGCCAACGTGAGATCCAGGGCACCGGCCAATTTGAGGTCGGTCACCGCACTTGCAGACAATGGAGCGCGGCCCATCACTAAAAACTTAGAGTTAGGACCCGCGGTGAGTTGCACGTTGACGTCAGCCGTCTCGCCGCGGAGATTGGCGTCAGCGCGCAGGTCCGCTGCGGGAAGGCCACGAGCTGCGGCATTCATGGACCTGACGTCCAGCGCCTGAAAATGGATATTGCCAGTCGGTGCTGCCGTAGTTCCGTGTACCGTTGCTTCAGCGTTCACGGTGCCACTCGCCAGCGTGTCGGGCATGAACGCGTTCACGAGATCCGGTTTGATCTGCCTGACGGCCGCGCGAAGGTCGAGGGTCGGAGAGAGCTGACCGTCGAGCTCGATACGGGCGTCCTGAATACCCAGCGCGAGTTGTTGAATCTTCAGCTCCCTGGCGAAATCAATCTTCGCTGGATTCAACAGCCGCAGATCCTGGCCATGCCAGGACGCATCGAGACTCGCAAGCCGCAGCTCCTTGCGGGTCAGATTGAGCGTCGTCGCCGTGTTGATGCGGGCGGGCGCGCCTGCAACCGCCGGTGAATCACCTGCGAGAGTGACTTTCAACGCATCCATGGGTCCGTCGGCGTTGAGGTGTGCATTGACCGTCACCCCACCTGCCGCGACGTTCTGAGCCCTGAAGTCGAGTTGTGCCGTCGGACGGCGGCCGCGGGAAGACATCGACATCTGGCCGTTGACGGAGCCCGAGATTGAGCTGCCCGCCAGCGTGTTGAAATCACTCAGTTGAGCCACTCGAAGTGTGGCTTTCCCGCGCGCGTCGGTGACATTCTTGCCCAGCGTGACATCTCCATCCGCGTGTGCGGATTTCCAATCTGCACGATGGATCACGGCGTGGTAGCCGCCATTGTTGACGGGTTGAACCTGGACACTGACGCTCAGTGGCGCGCCATCCAACTCGCCGCCAGCCTCGAGCACTCCATCCGGCGATTGGGGCAGGCCGCTGGCTTGGACTCGTGCAGTGACCGTTCCGCGCGGCGAGCCGTGCACGGAAAGGCTGGTTGTCAGGCGCATGTCAGTGCTCAGTTTCTGGCGCGGCCCCGTCACGCTGCCATTGGCTTTCAAGTTGCCCGCCAGCGCCGGAGAGACGCGAGTCAGATCTGGCAGGCCGAGAGTGAAGCGCAGATTCATGCTCTGGTCACCGCCCCGATCGGCTCTCGCCTCGGCGTTCAGTGACACCGCTCGTGCGGTAAGCTGCAAGTCCTGCAGTGCAAACTGCCGTTCGCTCATTTCACCGGCGAGCCGAAGTTGCGTGACTCCGCCGCGCACCAGACCCGCCCAGGCCGCGGCCCCTCCATCGAGGTGACTGCTGAGGTTCGCTGTGAGCCGGGTGAGCGCCGGCGAGTAATCAACATGCGCGCCGAGCTCGGCATCACCCCGCAGCGCGGCGCCACTGAAGCGCGAGAACGGTTTCAAGTCGGGGATCCGCAGAGTCAGATCCGCGCTTTGCTGCCCAGCCGTGATTGCTTTCGTGTCCAGCGCGAACAGACGATGATGGGCGGTGAGCTGCAGGGGCCGCTTAGGATCATCCAGCCGGATCGAGCCGTCCAAGGTCAGCCGCGAGTCGGCAAACAGTTGGGGCGCGGAACCCGGAATCTGTAGGCCGTCAATACCCGCCTTCAGCGCCACAAAACCCCGATCGCCCTCGACTTGCGCATCGAGAAGGGCGAGCTGCGCGCCGCCCGGCGCCTGCAGCTTCTCAATCACCAGATGTCCCGCCGTGGCCGGCTTACTGAATGCCCCGTGCAGGCGCCCTTTCAGATCGACGCGCTGCCATGTCAGACCCGGCATCGGCGACATGGCGGGCGCGCTCAAGGAATAGTTGAGATCGGCGCGGCTGTTCTTCAGGTCGATGCGTCCATTCGCCCGCGCCTGCAACGGTCCGGCATCCACTGACAGGCGCAGATCCTCAGCATTTCGCGGACCCTTCAGCTCAACCAACGCGTTGAGCGCACCGAGGCCGGGTACTTTGATCAGGTTTTCCAGTGGGCCATTGGCTGGCTCCTGCAACTTCACGGTGGCATTCATGGACGCCGGGTCAAAGTGCGCGGTGACCTCATAGGTGCCATTGCCACCGGTCCGCTGCGCAGTGAGTTGCGCGTCGGCGTCCTCGAGCGACCGCAGGTGGGCGTTGCCTTTAACTGTCAGTGAGGTGGGATCCCCCGCGAGCGGCTTTCCCAGCTCGAGGGTCTCCACGGTGAGGTCCCTCAGGTCGGTCCTCGGAACCGATGAAGTCGAGGTCGGCTTTTGCTCTTTTTCGGGGACCGGTGCGCGTTCGACATGCAGCAGGCCAACATGCAGGGAATCCACATCCACATGGCGCCCGATCAGCGCGCTGGGCGACCAGCGCAACGAAACACGGTCAGCCCACAACCACAACCCGCGCGAATCACGCAGCTCCAACCGATCCAGATCCAGCGCCGCCGGGAACGTTCCGTGAATTCCAGCGATCCGTACCTTACCGTCAGTCACCTCGGATAGTTTGCGCACAATATATGCACGGCCACTGTCGGTGTTGGGGATGATGAAGGCGGCACACACCAGAAGCAGCACTATCCCAAGGAGCCCGCCTCCGATCCACAGCGCAATCCTTGCCGGGCGCGATACCATCAGAACGCCTGCCCGAGGCCGATATAGACCTCAAACGAATCATCCGGATTAGACACGTTCGGACCCTTTCGCTTCTGCAGGGGGACGGCGAAGTCGACCCGCAAGGGTCCGAGCGGAGTGTAGTAACGCACGCCGGCGCCAACACCTACTTTGAGGTCGCCTTTGAGAGGATTGAGGTTACGGCTGACATTCCCCGCGTCCACGAACGTGGCAAAACCGAGAGCGGCGCCAATACGCTGCCGATACTCTATGGTCCCTGCATTGATGGCAGTGCCACCAATCGGATTGCCGTCAGGAAACAGCGGACCCACCGATTGATAGCGGTAGCCGCGAATGGTCCCGCTGCCGCCCGCATAGAAGCGCTGATCGGGAGGCAGACTGAACTGCGTTGCGCCCGCCGCCAACCCCCCGAGCGCGCGCAGCGCCAGGATGCTGCGGCCCGGATCGTGTGCGAGTCCCAACTTCTGCAGATCGAAGTACGTCGACGCGGTCAATTGAGTCACCACAAACTTGGCACTGGGGTGCCCCAACGAGAATGTCGGTGTGAGCATCAATGTGGTACGCAGCCCCTTGATGGCATCCGCCAGAGGGGATGTTTGTCCGGTGGTGTTGTAAGTTGCGCTCAGAGGCAGGCTCAGCAACGTATAATTGTAGGTACAGCGCGGTTCGGATGTGCCCGGGCGCGGAGCGACGATGTTGGAAGTGCAGCCCACAGCGGCGCTCTCGATCGCATCCGGCGGCGACTCCTGGATGATCTGTTCACGCTCAGCGGCAACTCCGGCGCTGACACTCCAGATACTCGACAATTTTCTGATCACTGACACACCGGTGGTGACCGCCTTCTGGTCGTATGCCTCGAGAGATTGCTTGAGCGCGCCCAGTTGCACCTGCAGTGTCTGATCGCGGGTTTTCCAGTCTGGCAGCGAGTACTTGCCATTGAGGTCATAGCCGATGCCGTTCGAGGCCGTGCCACCGCCCAGGTTGATGACATCCGCCGACAGGGCCAGCGAGTCCGCGTTGCCGGTAATTTCCCGCTTCAGCCAGTTGACTCCCACGCTCGCGCCCAGGTCGCTGGAGTAGGCACCGGTCAGTCCCACCGCGTGTGGCTTGCGTTCGCGAAATTGGATTGTCAACGGCACCCGGCCGTCGGGGTCCGGCTTGGGGGCGAGCTCGACGTTGACCTGGGTGAAGACGCCGACTGCCAGGAGGTCCCGCCGCGCCACTTCAATGGCGGAGGCGTTGTATTCGTCGCCACTGTGTATCAATAGCCGCTTGCGCACGTGCGACTCATTGATGGTCTTCAGGCCAGTCAGGTGAAGCTCACCTAACTGGTAGCGTTTGCCCGGAGTGGCATGGATGGAAACATTCAGTACTTTCTCGGAGGAGTTCTCTTTCGCGCGCGGCGGGTCCACTTTCGCGTAAGCGTAGCCGTTGTCGGCCAAGGTCTGACGCACACGACCCGCTGCCGCGAGAACGTCGGCCGCAACCGCCGGCGCACCGGTTTTTAGTTGGAGGGAGTTGGCGGCCTTCGGCGGCACGTCTCCCGTCAGCTCCACTGTTCCCAGGTGGTAAAGCGGTCCGAGATTGAATGACACCTCAACCTGGGCGTCGTCCTTGGCAGAGCGGTTGCTGAGCTCTTCACCTAACCGGGGGTCATCCAACGGCAGTGAGTCGATGGTGATGGAAACGCTGCCCTGATAGTAACCAACACTTTCCAGCACAATCTTCAGACGATTGAGGTCATTCTGCGCGCGGCCGATCAGGCCGAAGGGGCCGACCGGCGCGCTCTTGCGCAGGTTCAGCAGATCGGAGGTGCTTTGGAGTGCTTCATTCAAGGCACTGTCCCGGGTGTCGGCGAGCTTCGCTTTGTACGGTTGAGGATCGGCGCTTCGCGCGGCGGAGCTGGCCAGGAGCAGGAGAAGACCGAGGGCGCGTCCGATGGGCCTGAAGCGCCCACCGCCCCTCCGCCCGGCCCTCATACATTGACTGCCATACTGAGACCAACGTCGTCAGGCGAGTGATGTTCCGGCTTTGGATGCTCCGATGGCACCGCAACCGGCACCTCGGACGTGGCGAATCAGGATGACCGACGCCGCGGCATCCTGCGCTGTCGCGCACCCTCGCATGCTCGACGTCTCCGCGCACGTGAGGACCCAGGCGTGTGGCCGCAGCGTCTGATCTAACACGCAATCAAGACGTCCTACCCGGGAGGGTCACACCCGGTTGACGCGGTTTGTGCGCTCGCATTACTGCGCAAAATTCCGCAATAGCAGCCGCTGCTTCGTGTCAACATCTTGGGATGGTTCCGCAAGTTTCCTGGTTGCTGCTGGAAGGACTGCTCCCTCTTTTCGGTGCAGGCGTGATCTACCTTGTCTGGGGCGTATGCACGTACGCCGCCGCCGTGGAAACGTCGGAATTCACCTATCGCTGGGGAGAGGCTGCTGATCCGTTGGGTTGGCTCTACGGAGCAACTATGATAGCGGCTCAAAACGCGGTTAGGGACTTCACCCTTTCGAGCCATCGCTTGGCGCTTGGCTGGGGATGTGTCGTTGTGGGCATCATCTGCCTGCTATTGTTGGTTGCGGCGATGACAAATCGAGGTGCAACATGGACCTGGAGGCCGAAATGCATCTTCCAGGCTTTCACGATCGTGTTTGTCGGCACCACCTTGTATATCGGCTTTCTGTCGCATACGCCGTCTTTGCGATGAGTTATTCCTCGTGACCCCAAAATGGAGAATCAAACAGTGAACGAAGACACTGCCGGAAATGAATTGGACTTGCATCGAGTCGTCGAGTCCTTACTCAGAACCCACCCCGATCTGGCGGACCCGAACAAATTACGCCTCTTCGAGGAAATGTTGAAACAGAAGATCGCCACACTCAGCTCGGCGGCGTCGGCTGATGGCGCTCCGGCGAGGCTGACGCCGGAAGAGAAGCTCATGTGGTTCACCCTCCACTTTGCAGGTAGCGTGCTTCCGGCCACTTTGATCGTGGTAACTTTTCCACGGTTTCCACTGTCAACACTCCCTGCCATAGCGGTCTTGAGCTTTTTCGCGACCCGTTGTCTATTACGGGCCGAGCGACCAGGGCGCTAGCAAGACAGGCCGGGGCTGTCACGGGCCAGGGCGGCGGCCGGGGTTGCGAAGAATCTTTTGTTGATAGGCGATCCCACGACCGCGCGCAGCGATTTCGCGCCCCTGCCGGACGCGGCGAAGGAAATCCAACAGGTGCGGCAGCATTTTCAGGTGGACAGCGAAGTGGTGGTATCCCAAAAGAGCGCCATCCCCGCCGCGTACGCGACCAGCAACCCCGGCGACTTCCGCTACATCCATTTCGCGGCCCACGGTACCGCGAGCCGCCTCAGCCCGCTCGATTCGGCTGTGGTACTGTCGCCGCCCCCCGCAGAACCGGAAGAGTTGTCGCTGATGCATTCGCCACGCACATATCGCAAGCCGATCTTCTGGGGAGTATTCCAGCTCTATGCAGGCTCATGAACGCCGGCTTCTGCTCTTTGGCTTCGGTTACAGCGGCGAACGATTTTGCCGGCGGCAGCAGGCCGCGGGTTGGCAGGTCCAGGTTGTCGTCCGAAGCGAGGAGACGCGCGAGCGGGTTGAAGCTCTGGGTGCGATGCCCATTGAGCTCAATAACGCGGCGATGGCGGTCAGCCAGGCCAATGCCCTACTGGTGGTCGCACCGCCTACGGAAGCAGGCTGCCCGGCCCTGGAGGTGTTGGGCCCCGCCCTCCAGGCGTTGACTCCGGCCGTATCGGAGCGTGACCGCCAAGGCATGAGTTGGATAGGTTACGCCTCGTCCACTGCCGTCTATGGCGACCAACAGGGCCACTGGACGACAGAGGACTCGCCACTCAACACGGCTTCCCCCACGGGTATGCGACGGCTCAACGCTGAAAACGCCTGGATGGCCGCGTGCCGGCCCACGAGCCTGCCCCTGGTGATATTCCGCTTGGCAGGCATCTACGGGCCCGGTCGCTCGGCGCTCGATCGCATCCGCGCAGGCCGGGCACGCCGGATCGAGAAGAACAACCACGTCCTGTCGCGTATCCATGTGGACGACATCGTTTCCCTGCTCGATGCGTCGCTCCAACACCCGAATCATTCCATCTACAACGTCTGCGACGACGAGCCGGCGTCCACATCCGATGTGGTCACCTATGCGGCCGGGCTTCTTGGCGTGGAGCCGCCGGCACCCGAGCCGTTCGAGTCGGCTGTCATGTCAAACGCCGCCGAACGCTATTTTCTGGAGAGCCGCCGGATCTCCAATGCACGGGCCAGAAGCACCTTAGGATGGCAGCCGCGATACCCGAGCTATCGGGAAGGGCTGAAGGCTATTTTCAAGGGCGAAGCGGCGCAGCAATCTGCTTGAACCAGACCCACTTCACATAACGGGGCGCCGATCACGGGTATCTTTACGTTAAATCGGGAAGCCCACGTGATTGAAAATATTCGCCAGGGATCAACGGAGCTCGCCATCATCATCCGGGCGAGTTATGTACGTGAAGGAATCACCTTCCTCACGCCCAACGATTACTCGCAACAATTGGGCTACATGAATCGCCGCGCCGGCTATCGAATTGCCGCGCACATTCACAACGCCGTGCCGCGAGCGGTGACCTTCACGCGTGAAGTGCTGGTCATCAAGTCCGGCAAGCTGCGGGTGGATTTCTACTGCGAGAACGGCAAGTACGTGGAGAGCCGGATCCTGAACGCGGGCGATGTGATTCTGCTCGCTGCCGGCGGCCATGGATTTGAGATGTTGGAAGACAGCGAGATTATTGAGGTCAAGCAAGGTCCCTACGCAGGCGACCAGGACAAGACCATTCTCGAGCCTGTCGAGGCCGGCCGTATCCGCATTCCGGCCTAGCCCGTGCAGCGCTCCGACTTCATTGCGGTCAATGAGCCGTTGCTGGACGGCAATGAGAAGAAATACCTGACCGAGTGTCTGGACACGGGCTGGATCTCCTCCGAAGGCCCGTTTGTGCAGCGGTTCGAGCAGGCATTCTCGACTCGCGTCGGCAGAAAATGGGGCGTGGCTGTGTGCAACGGAACCGCCGCGCTGGATGCCGCAATCGAAGCACTCGGCATCGGACCCGGCGACGAAGTCATCCTGCCGGCTTTCACAATTATTTCCTGCATCGGACAGATCATCCGTTGTGGCGCGCGGCCGGTGCTCGTCGATAGCGACGCACGCACCTGGAACATGGACGTCAATCAGATCGAGGCAAAGATTACTCCCCGTACCAAGGCCATCATGGTCGTCCACACGTACGGTCTGCCTGTCGACATGGACCCCGTCCTCGCCATCGCGAAGCGCCACGGTGTTGCCGTGATTGAGGATGCGGCGGAGGCGCATGGACAGACCTATCGGGGCCATCCCTGCGGCAGTTTTGGGGATATCAGCACATTCAGCTTTTATCCCAACAAGCTCGTGACCACGGGTGAAGGCGGCATGATCGTCACCAACGACGACGGTCTGGCTGCCACGTGCTACAGCCTGCGCAACCTGTGCTTTCAGCCGCAAAGGCGCTTCGTACACGAACGCCTGGGCTGGAACTTGCGCATGACCAACCTCCAGGCGGCCCTGGGTGTGGCCCAGCTCGAACGCATGGACGAGTTCGCAACGCGCAAGCGCACGATGGGCAAGCGCTATACTGAGTTGTTGTCGGATGTTGCCGGGTTGCAGTTGCCCCTGGCACAGACCGAATACGCCGACAACATCTACTGGGTTTACGGGCTCGTGCTCGCCGATGACGTGGATTTCGATGCCGCCGAAGCCATGAAGAAGCTCGCCTCCCTGGGCGTCGGGTGCCGGCCGTTCTTCTGTCCCATGAATCAACAGCCGGTGCTGCTGGAACGGGGCCTGTTCGCGGGGGAGTCCTATCCGGTGGCGGAGCGGATGTATCGAAATGGGTTCTATATTCCCAGCGGTCTGGCGCTGACTGAAGCGCAGATGACGCGAGTCGCCGAAGCGGTCGGTTCGATACTCAAATGACCGAAGTATTCGACGCCTACGCGGCCTACTACGACCTGCTCTACCGCGACAAGGACTATCCGGCAGAGGCCCGGTACGTACGATCGCTTCTGCAGCGGGGCGGGGTCGACAAAGGCGAGATCCTGGAGTTGGGCTGCGGCACGGGTAAGCATGCCGAGCAGTTGGCGCGGCTCGGATATTCGGTTCATGGCATCGACCTGAGCCCTTCCATGGTCGATATCGCGAGGCGCAGAACCTCTTCGGAGCGTATTCGGTTCGATGTGGGCGATGCGCGTTCAGCCCGCCTCAACAGACTGTTTGACGCCGCCATCTCACTGTTTCACGTCGCAAGCTACCAGACCACGAACGAGGATCTGGCGGGTATGCTTGCCACGGCCGCGGCTCATCTGAAGACCGGCGGCCTGTTCGTGTTCGATTTCTGGTACGGGCCCGGCGTCCTCACGGACCCACCGACCGAGCGTGTGAAAAATCTGAAAGATGAAGTCATTGAGGTCGTTCGGACGGCGAAGCCGCACTTGCACCCGAACGAGAATGTGGTGGACGTTCATTACAATGTGAGGGTGAAGCAGCATCGCAATGGCGCGGTCGCGGAGATCGAGGAAACTCACCGCATGCGCTACCTGTTCCTGCCGGAGTTGAAATTCATGCTCCAGGCGGCTGGAATGGAGCTGTTGCACGCGGAACGGTGGATGTCGGATGATGAGTTGGACGCCCGAAGCTGGCAGGCCGTTGTGACAGCACGTCGGACATGACCTACCGCAATCTCATCTTCCTGCATATCCCCAAGGCTGCCGGAACCACGCTGCACTCCATCCTGGAAAGTCACTACCCTCCAGCGAACACCTACAGCATTTATGACCCGGACATTGCCGCAAAGGAATTTGCCGCGTGGCCGCTGGCAAAGCGCGAGCCCATCCGACTGTTGAAAGGCCATGTGGCGTTCGGGTTGCACGAGTCGCTCGTCGGCGAAACGACTTACATCACCGTATTGCGTGATCCGGTCGAACGGGTCAAATCGCACTACTACTACGCGAAACGCTACCCGACTCACTATCTGCACAAGGAGATTGTTGAGCGAAACATGAGCCTGAAGGACTACGCGACCGCCCGACTGTCGGATGAGCTCGACAACGGTCAGGTACGTATGTTGGCAGGTATCGTCAGTGAGAAGGATCTCCCTCTGGGCGCGTGCAGTGCCGAGCTGTTAAAGAAGGCGCAGCAGAATATTGAGCGTCACTTTTCGGTTGCGGGGCTGGCGGAGCGTTTCGACGAGAGCCTGGCACTCATGGCCATCCGGCTGGGCTGGGACTGGACGCCCTCCTATGAGAGCCTCAACGTGGCTCCGGAGAAAGGGCAGGTCGACACGGAAACGCGCGCGGCCATTGAGCGCGCCAATCCTTTTGATTTCGAGCTGTATGCATGGGCCAAGCGGCGCTTTGAAGAGCTGCTGAGCCAACACAAAGATGAAGTAGCCCTGGGCGTGCGTCGAATCCGTGGCGAAACGCCGCGCAGTCAGGCCCCGCGCAAGGCATCGGGACATTCAATGAAAGTTCTGTTCGTAGGCAATCCATCCGACCGTCCAACGGACGGTGGCAGCGCCACCTTTCAACAGACCGTACTCAGTGGCCTGCAAAAGATGAGCAGCGCGCACGAGTGCTCTTATGTGCAACCCACGCCCGGTAAGGGTGTGGTGCAATCGTGGGTGGTCGAAAAGAAGATCGACTTCGTCTGGTTCCTGTCGCCCTACTTCGAACCCGTCGAGGTTCCTTTCGCTACGACGGTGTGGGATCTGGGCCATCGCGAAATGCCCTACTTCCCCGAGCTGTCGCTCAGTGGCTGGACGTTCGATCAGCGTGAGGCGTACTACAGTCACGTGCTGCCTCGAGCCGGCCTGGTTGTTATCGGCAACAGTGTCGGAGCCCGCACGGTAAACGAGTTCTACCGGGTTCGCCCCGAGAACATCTGCGAGATTCCGCTACCCGTGAATACGACTCCGCTGCAAGCGGTCAGCAGGGAACCGGGCCTGTTGCAACCATACGGTCTGACGCCAGGTGAGTACTTGTTCTATCCGGCGCAGTTCTGGCCACACAAGAATCACATCACCCTGATCGACGCCCTGGCGACTCTGCATGCCGCTGGTGCACAGATGAAGTTGATTTTCACGGGAAGCGATAAGGGTAACCGTCAATACGTCGAAGACTACGTGGCCAGCCGTGGCCTGAAGGACTGGGTGGTATTCGCAGGGTTTGTGGAAACCCCGGTCCTGCATCAGCTCTATCTGAATGCCTACGCCATGACATTCGCGTCCTTGCTGGGGCCTGACAACCTGCCGCCCCTGGAAGCAATGGCCCTCGGCTGTCCGGTGGTGTCCGCGGCATTTAGCGGTGCGCGCGAACAGATGGGGGACGCTGCATTGTTGTTTGAAGGTCTGGATGCCAACGACTGCGTTGCCAAGATCGCCGCGCTGTCGGATCCCGGTCTGAGAGCGAAGCTCGTTGCCAACGGACACGCGCTGGTGCAAACGCGAAGACCGGATGTCTATGTGGCGAAAATCAACCAGGCGTTGGATGGGTTCGCGCGCAAGCGCAAGTTATGGGAACCGGGCAACTCGTACCGTCACACTTGAGGCACTCAGTTCAGCCGCTGACCTGAATGTGATCGGGCGCCAGGCCTTCCTGATACCGCTCATACATCTGGCGGTAGGCCTCTTCCAGGTTCCGAGCGAACCGGTCGGTATCATACAGGCTCAGGGTCATGCGATCGGCGTTCAACCGCTCGGTGAGTGCCGTCAACCGCCTCCGATCCTGGGCGAGACTCACAGCCAGTTCTTCGTAATCCGCCAGTGTTGTGGTTACCAACTCGGGTAGCCCGGCCGCATGGAGCAAACTCGCGGCGACTCGAGCGCAGAATGACTCGCCCGCGCAGGTGAGAAGTGGCAGCCCCGCCCACAAGGAATCACTCGCAGTGGTATGGGCGTTACACGGGAAAGTGTCGATTGAAAGATCGGCGAGCCAATGGCGTCCGAGATGCTCCGCCAGGGGTGCGCGCCCGGTGAATACCAGTCGCTTCGGGTCGACTCCCGCCTGCTTCGCCGCCTCGCGCAGATTGCGCGATGCGAGGTCATTTTCCTGCAGCAGCCAAAGCACACTGCCATCCACCCTTTGCAGAATCCGCATCCAGCAAGCGAATACCGCGGGCGTGATCTTGTAGACGTTGTTGAAGCTGCAGAAAACAAACCCTTCGGCTGGCAAACCCACATCGGCGCGCGAGATGTTGGAGCGGCCCGTGGGGCGGTTCCGGGCGTTCACCTGGTAGCTTCCGGGCAGATAGGCCACTTTCTCGGAAAACT
Organism: Pseudomonadota bacterium; assembly: GCA_018241505.1. Lineage (GTDB taxonomy): Bacteria > Pseudomonadota > Gammaproteobacteria > Steroidobacterales > Steroidobacteraceae > 13-2-20CM-66-19. Next base: position 82,814 of record JAFEDS010000006.1, read on the forward strand.
GATTCCGCGACTCCTTCGGAATCACGACTTCATCGGCGACAACGTAGTCCATGAACGGAGCGCCCAAGGTGCCGGGATACCCCAGGTAGGCCACTTGGACCGGCGCGGCGCGATGCGCAAAAATCCCCGCCCGCTGATGCAGCGTAAAACCTTTGAGATCGACCGCAATGTCGATTTCCAGATCGCGCGCCAACTGTGCTATTTCCTCGTCCTTCTTTGACTGTACATCAATGAACTGATCGAAGGCGTTCCTGAGCGCCTCGGTCACTTCATCGTGCGCGCCAAATCCAAAGTTGAAAGCGACAATCTCGAATCTCTCCCGGTCATGCCGCTCAAACAGGCCGCCGGCGAGCAAGGCCGTGGCGTGGTTGTAGAAGTCCGCAGAGAAATAGCCGATACGGATTTTCGCTGCTCGTGGCCTGCGGACAATGGGCGGCAACGCTGATTGCGCCGGACACGCCTCGCGCACCCAGATCTGCGCCGCGCGCAGTTGCAGCTCCGCTGAATCAAACATCGTCACCGCCACAAAGGGGGGAGCTGCGTTTTTCCCCTCGCGAATACAGGAAGCGACTTCCGCCATCCGCGCATCAAAATCCGTCCAGTCACAGATCCGCATCTTCGCCTGCAGGCAGATTCCGCGCAGCCAGGGCTGCTCCGGATCCGCTTCGAGCGCGCGCAGGTAACTCGGCAGCGCATCGTCGAAAAGCTGCAGCTCATGCAGAACGGAGGCGTGCTTGTAATGGTCTACCGGCAGGTCGGGGTTGATTTCGAAAGCGCGGCGAAAGCCGCTGCGAGCCTGCTCGGTCAGGCCGATGGCGCGTAGAGCGTTGCCCCGGCTGTAATGCGCCTGGGCATTGTTGGGGTCGATGGCGATAGCGCGATCGAAGTCGGCCAGCGCGTCTCGCTCGCGATCGAGGTGCTGCAGGGTAACCCCGCGGCTGTTGTAAGCGTCCGCGTAGCTCGGGTTGATAGCCAACGCGCGCTCGAAACTCGCGAGCGCCTCCTCGAAACGATGCAGCTCGCGAAGCGCGTTTCCCTGGTTATGCAGGGCTTCCGGGTAGTCGGGCGTGATCGCTATCGCCTTCGAATAGCTCTCGAGAGCACTCTCGGTGCGTTTCAGCTCCTGCAATGCCACGCCCCGGTTGTTGTAGGCCGTCGCATAGTCGGAGCGCAGGGCAATCGCCTTGTCATGACTCGCCACCGCCTCTTCGCGGCGCTTCAGCTCGCGAAGCACAACACCCCGGTTGTTATAAGCGGCGGCGTACTCCGGATTGAACCTGATTGCCTGGTCATAGCTGCTCAGCGCATCCGGGAGGCGCGTCAGGTCCTGCAGGGTCAAGCCTCGGTTGTAGTGGGCCTCGGCATAGTTGGGCTTGATCTGGATTGCCCGGTTATAGCTGCGGAGCGCCTCCGGGTGCCGGCCCAGATTGCGCAACACATTGCCGAGATTGTTGTGTATCGTCGGCTCGTCACGCCGCAATCCAGCCGCGCGGGCGAACAGCTCGGCGGCCTCAGGAAGTCGCTGCGTCTGTGCGGCCATGATGCCGAGCAGATTCAATGCATCGAAATGGTTGGCCTGCGCGCCCAGGATCATCCGGCAGACCTGCTCCGCCTGCGCCCAGTCACGATTGGAATACAGTGCCAGTGCCTGTTGCATGGCCTGGGCCAAGGCAGGTTGCAGAGCCGGAGCCGCTGTGTTGCGCTTGGCCATGCTTACAGCAGACTGAGGCCAAGCGCGTTCATCAACGCCGTCTCGTTGGACGGACCTCTGAACTCCGCCTGTTCACCCGGATGACTGTGGTAGTGCCCGATGACATCCGCCAGGCGCACGGCCTTCTTTTTCAGGAGTTGTGTTACCAGAGTCCACCAGCACATGTCGCCGATGACTTTGACAATCGTTCCATCGGGAAAACGCCAGGGATAGCGAGGTGCTCCGACGTGGGCATCCATACGCCACAAGGTCGCTGGGCCCAGGGTGCCTCGTTCACCGGTACCGCTGCCGAGACGCGTTCGAGTGCCGGGTGGGGGTGGCCATTGAGCGGCAAAGGGTAATTCTGCCGCCGGATAACAAGGAGCGACCGCGTCGGTTTCCGCTTGGGAATAGCAGATCTTCCAATCGCCCCCAACCAGGGCCGCGCCCTCTCGAATCAGGGCATTTTCCAGATGCTCCACGGCATCCGGGGCGAGTCGGTCATCCAGGTTGAGGTTCATGACAAACGGCGTGCCCACCATGGCCAGTCCGACGTTCCACGCCTGGTAGATACTCATGTTCTCGTGCACGACTACTTTGCGGCCGGGGAGCCCCGCCGGCGGCTCGTCGCGACCGTCGAAGATATATACCGGCTCGATCGGGACGGTTTGTTTGGCCAGATTCTCAACGTGGCCTTCCAGCAGGCGATGGCGGTTGGCATCGCCATGCCAGACAGCGCAGATCACACTGGTGCGCGGCAGCCGTTTGCAGTCGCTTCGCTTGAAGAGGAGATCCTGTTCCAAACTGGCAAACAGCTCGTAGCCTCGAGCCGCGAGCAGCTTTGCGATCTGTCCGTCGGCGTCCCGCGTTCTGATTGAAATCAGGCTGATGTCGACACGCTCGAAATCGAGCTCGGAGAGCGCTTTGAAGTCAGCGCCGGCGGCATCGATTGAGCAATAGTCCACTTTCTGCAACGAATGCTTTTCGAGCAGCGCGGCCAACTGCTGCGCGGGCGCCTGCTCGCATTGACACTTACGCACGGCAGCAAGCTTGGCGAAGTGCTCAGACCGGGGCTCGATACACAAGCCGCGCCAGTCCATGAAGCGTTCAAAGAAAAGGGAGTTGTTGGCTGTCTCGCCGTCTGTTGCACCCGCGTCGACGAACACTCCACCGCGCTTGCCGCGGAAGAAGTTCTCGAACAGCAACTGATCGAGGCCCGACCGGGAATAGAACTTCATTCCCGGCGGCCCTTCTGGGGGTTGCGAGACACGGGCACACCTTTGACTTAATGTGTCAAAGGGTACAGGCAGGGGCCGGGCCGGACCCGGGCTCGCGTCTCAGAATTGGTATTAGGTTAAGTCGGGGGGCGCCGGACGCGGCCCGGCGATCCACGGTCTCAAACTTCACCGACCGTTGGAACTTCCAGAAGACGTGCAGTCCTGACTCCAATACCTTCCTCAACTGGCCGTCCACAATCAGGAGCGCGCCTGACGTATCCGGCACTTCAATGAGGGCGACGGCTTCGGCTGACTGCACGGCCAGCGGCGGCTTTGCGCGGGCCAATAGCTGTGCAACCCGGGCCGGGACCTCCAAGTCCACCGAAATGTCGATTCTTTCAACCTTCACTTCAATGGGACCCTTCCAGTACAACTGCCGCTTACCGGGCGCGAGGACGCCGGCCAGCTTGCCGTTCTTGTAGACCAGGCCCACCTCGCTCTCCGTCAGCTCGACGATGTCGAAGTGGGGCTCCAGAGTCTTGCGCGCTTCCTTCACGAGGAAGTCCACGCGGGGATGTTCGAACTCCGGCACCGTCAGGTCACAGACCTGCAGCTCAACCTGGCTGAACGGCGCGAACAGCCCATGCCGTCCCGGCGTCAGCACGCCCGCGAACGCCTTGTTCTTCCACACGAGCGCTCGCTCGTGCTGAGCGATCCATACTCGCTTCATAATCATCACATTCTCCTTGTTGTAAAAAATGATCCGAAGCCACCCCACGCCTATCGCGCGGTCGCCGCGCTCTCCGTGTCCTTCCCCAACGTGTCAACGAGCCGTCGCCGGCCGGGTCATCCGTCCCCCAGGGCGGCATCAGCACGCTTCATCGTTGAGCCAGGCGCACGTTGAGCATCGACGCTCAGGGCATGATACGCGCCGCAGTTGCAGTCCTGCCGGGGCGCTTCGGTGCGGAGCTTTCGCCCCGCGGTTTAAAAGGTTGTCAAACAACACCTTGAGTTGTGGCAATAGAGGGAGTCGAACCCTCGACACGATAGTTGGAACTATCTGCTCTACCCATCTGAGCTACATCGCAGTGGTGGCTGAAGCGGCGGTTTGTGCGGTACACACAGCAGCAGGGCTGCAGCGTGCCAGTGCGGTTGAAACCACGACCGTTGACGCGAACGCCGGTCTTCGACCTCTGTACGTATCCAGGTGGATACGCGAACCCTTCGGCACTCCCTGCATCAAGAACTCCATCTGGTCGCCGAGAATCCTCCGGTTGCCGAGAATGAAGGCCTCATGCCGGTTCGGTACGTACGGCACGTAGTGCAGCTTCATTCCCGCTTCCTGCGGAGTACGGTTTGACTTGCGGTGATTGCACGCCTTGCAGGCGGTGACGAGGTTCATCCACGAGTCAGCCCCACCCCGGGACTTCGGCTGTATGTGCTCCATATCGAGCTGCTCGAACGGGAACCGCTGCGCGCAGTACGCGCAGATGTAGCGGTCCCGAGCCAACAGCATCTGCTTGGTGAGCGTCGGCACGCGACCGAACTGCCGGACCATATGGTTTCGGCCCTTGATCGCAATGATCGAGCTCGCGCGAATAACGGATCGCTGGCCCGTGAGCCGTTGCGTGCCGCCACGGAGGACGAACTCGTGTTGGCCGATCTCCCAGGCGACCATGTTGGTCGCGTAATACAGTGCAGCGCCGCGCGTGTTGATCCACCGGTGTGGAGCGCCGGCTGCGTCGAGCGCGAGAATGTGCAGACTCATCGTGACTCCCTCCTTTGATGAACAACAGGGTTGAATTTCTTGAATTTCGGGCCGAATGATCCCCTCACGCTCGCACGTGCTTGAAAATTCACCCGCCCCAGGATTCTCACCCTCGCATACACACCCACTCGCATCGCATGTTGGACGCGCAAGCGAGCGGCGCACCTGTGGAATAACAGGGCACAGTGCGACACGAGGGTGAGAACCCTCGACAAAATCAAGTTGTTAAACAGCATCCTGGCCGAACCAGCGGCGCAGGGGGCGCATGCGCAAACGCGCGTGCAACCGGTCGAGGGCTTTACCTCGCGGCCGAGACACTGTTGGGTGGTTTTTTGCCAGGACTGAGAGGCATCTCAGTTGGCGGTGGGCTCCCGCGGTGCTCGTCCGGCTTTCGCCTTCGGAGCTCGCAAGCCCTGAAGGCGGCTATCTATCGCGCATAAACCCTTGATCGCGATAACTGATTGCGACCAGGGGCGGGCTACCCGACATCCACAGGCAGCCGGACGCGATGCGATGCAGCTCGCATGACGTGTCGTGTTTGGCTGTTCCGAGGATCAGGTTCATGTCCGTTTCGTTTGGGTTGAGTGCGCCACCGGGCGGCGCAGTTGAGTACAACTGTGCGCGCAGCATAACGACGCCGAGTTGGATTGACAACTCTTTTTGAGTTAGTCCGCCGAACTACGGTGACTGTGCACCGGGGGACTGGGATCGCCGGTGAGTTTCTTGCGCACAAAGTCGATGTGTTCCCGCAGTATGTAGACCTGCTCGGCGTGGGACCCGGGCATTTTGCGGGAAATGACCTGCTTCTCAATGGCCGCCAGCCGCTCGAGCATCTGCGCGCGCCTCTCGTCCGACAGGGGCTCCAGTGTCTGCCGCTCGAGCTCCATCAACTCGCCGTAGCGGTGATGAATGCGGCTGTCGATTCGCCAGCGATACAGCACCGGCAGATAGCGCAAGCTGGGAACTATCACCACAAACAGCGGCACAATCACTATCAACAGCCGGCTGACCAGGCTCGCGAGCCAGAATGGCAGGTAGCGGTAAATGAAGCTTCGATCGCCCTCTTTGTAATAGCGGGCCGCTTCCGAGCTGAGGGGAAACGTGTGAATGGACGGGTTGGGAAACTGGCCCGCCGTCTGCAACAACGAGGCGCGGCCGTGCACCTGGGTCGCTGCCTCTATCAGCAGATCGATCAGTGCCGGGTGCAGGTTGGAATGTGCCACGAGCTCGACGGTGGGTGCCAGCAGGCTCATGTTTTCCGGGGGGAGGTTCTCACCCAGGTCGAACGCGCCCGCGGGCAGTGTCAGTTTGCTCAAGTAGGCGAAGCGCCGCACATAGGCGTCGGCCTGGGGAAATTCGAAAAGCCGGATACCGTCGGTATGAATCAGCTCGCGCAACGTGGCGGTCGAGGCCGAGTCTCCCGTCAGGAATATCGCATCGACCTGTTTGCGCAACAGCGCGTTCCGGGCCGCCTCGCCTTCGAGACTCGTCAGCGCAGTGATTCCGCCTGGCTCGATTCCATTCGCCTTGAGCAACGCCAACGCCAGAAAGCGCGTGCCACTGCCCTCCGGCCCGATCGCAATGCGCTGCTCGGCAAGCTCGGACAAGCGGCGCAGCGGCTTCGGGCTGCGATAGAAAATCAACAGGGGCTGGTAGAACATGCCGCCCAGCGATTCGAGATCGTCTTCCGTGTCGACGTTGTTGGTTACGCCTGATTGGACCAGCGCAATGTCGACACGGGATTTGGGGTTGGACATGCGCTGGAGGTTTTCCAGCGAGCCCGCCGATGTGACGACATTCAGCTTGATGCCGTTCTTCGCCAGGATCTTGCTGTACCGTTGCGCAAGGGTCTCGAAGTTGCTGCCCTTGGGACCGGTGCTGATGGTCAATGTATGGGGCGGCGCCGAGTGCACAAAATGCAGTGCCGCCCAGACGAGCACTGCGCAGATGAGTGCCGCAGGCACGAAGGTCTGCACAAAAGCCCACACGGACACGTTCCCATGCTTGGACGGGAGCAGGCTGGAGAGCTTGGAATGGAGTCCCATGAGAATGCGCAAGTCCGCCACAACTGCGCGCCATCATGCACGAGCGCCCGGGACTCTCCCAGTCCCGGGCTGGACGCGGGCAATTTCAGTATTTCGTTACAAACGACATCAGGTGATAGAGCAGGGCGACATACAGGAGAATCAAGGCCGCGACGGCGAGAATCACGGACCAGATGCGCGCGGCCACGGGTCGGCCCGTCGTCAATGCGATCCAACCGGCCCAGAGCATGGCCGCTGCTCCGCCGACATAAACGATGAGGGATAGCGTGTACATCAGCAGCAGAACCGGATCCAGGGAGGGCGCCAGGTTCTCCAGATTGCTGGCCACGCCAATCAGCAGCAACAACCAGCCCCCGGTGATGGCTGCCAGGGCCGCGGCGGCGATGCGCGACACTTTGTGGCCTTTGAGCGCGACTCCTGTGAGTGGCAACCGCACACCGTGACGGCGCCGGGAGATCGCGGCAATCGGCCAGAACACTGCAGTCAGAACCACCGCGGCGAGTGAAGCAAAGAATGCGGGCAACAGCCATGCGGGGGATCGCCAGGCTGGAGTGGGATCAAACACCATGAAGGGAGAGAGCTCGTCCATGCTCACGCGGACAACCTTTCCATCCACAACCTTGGCGGCCATCCGCCGCCCGTTATCGGTCTGACGCCAGACAAACGGCGCGATTTCCTTGTAGTGCACCGGCACCTGGGTCGGCCCTTTCATCAAAGACATCATGAGAGTGCCGTCAGCGGCCACTTGCACCCTGGGGGGCGCGAAAATCCCCTCGAGGCTCATGAAGGAGCTGTCGGGACGGCGCGAATCATCGTAGTAACCTGCCATCAATTGCGCGTGGGCGGCCGCGTCCTGCTTCGACACGGACCCGCTCGGCCAAGGGCCGGGGAAGTAGCGGTCGGCGAACTGATCAAACACGGCCTGGCGCAGGTGCCCCACCGCACCCTCATGTCCCTGACTGTTGAATGACATGAAAATGCCGACGTGATCATCCAGGAACAGGTGCAGGTAACTGTGCATCCATTCCGTGTCGCCGCCGTGACTGATTACGCGATGGCCGTTGTAGTTCTGTTCGTAGAAACCCAGGTCCATGCGATTGAGCGGCGGCACCATGGTTGTGGCGCTGGTGTGCATCTGCTCGGCGGTCTGGGCCTGCAGAATGCGCTTGCCGTTGTATTCCCCATCCTGCAGATGGGCAATCATGAACTTCGCCATGTCAGTGGCGGATGCCGCGAGGCTGCCCGCCGGAGCCGGCAGAACCAACTCATAGGGTTTGGCGGGCTCGCTGGCGACCTGGTAGCCGTTGCTCACCAGGGGCAGCAACTCGGCCTGCAGCGGCTGGCGAAAGCTCGAATGAGTCATGCCGAGCGGCTCGAATATGTTCTTCTCAATGTAGGTATCGAAATTCTGGCCCGACACCCGCTGCACCAGGTAGCCCGCCACCGCGGTGGCATAGTTGGAGTAGGCCGGTGTCGATCCGGCCTTGAAGATGCGGGTCGGAGTCGAGTTGCGACAGTAGTCCGCCAGCGACACCAACGCCTTGGGATCCGTCGTGATGAGCCGCTTGATCTGCTCTTCAAACCCCGGCGTATGCGTCATGATGTTGCGCAGGGTGATCGGGCCATCCGGCCGGTCCGGGATATGGAAGTCGAGATACGTGTTGATATCCTTGTCGAGATCGAGCTTCCCCTGCTCCACCATCTGCATCACCGCCGTCCAGGTGAACAGCTTCGACACCGAGCCGGGACGAAACAAAGTTCTATCCGGGTCAACGGGTTTATGGGCGGCCACATCCGAGTAGCCATAGCCCTTGGCAAACAACAGCTCGCCATCCTTCACGACGGCGACCACGCCACCGGCAATATCTCCGGTCTCCAGCGCATAGGGCAGGAAGCCGTCCAGCCACGATTCGAGGTCTGTCTTGTCCAGCGTGTGAGGCGTGGTGGACGGATTCGGTATCACGCCCTCGGTCGCCGCGTCCCCCGGGGAACCGGCCCGTACGGAGCCGATCGCCAGGATGGCGACTCCGATTCCCATCAGAGCTCGCTTGAGCACCGATACAGCCTGCGGAGTGGTCTTCATGGGGCCCCCTGTCTATTTTTAGGCGTTTCGCTTGCCCAATATGAGAACAAGTCTCTATGCTAAGTGCAAGCCCGCCGCCCGCAGAAGCGGCCAACGGAGAGAACCGAGCGATGACCCCCTTCATTCGCGGCCTGGCCGCTCTCGCAGGCGCCCTCAGTTTCTCAGCGGCCGCCGCCGCCCCTACGACGGCCGACATCGACCGCCTCGCCACCCGGACACTCAAAGAGTTTGCGGTACCGGGACTTGCCATCGGAGTCGTCAAGGACGGCAAGGTGGTCCTGGCGAAGGGCTACGGGGTCCGGGAACAAGGCGGAACGGCGGCGGTTGATGCCAACACCACGTTTGCCATCGGCTCCAACACCAAGGCCTTCACAACAGCGGCCCTGGCCATCCTGGTGGATGAGGGCAAGATTCACTGGGACGATCGGGTCATCGACTACCTGCCCGACTTCCGCATGTGGGATCCGTATGTCACTCGCGAGTTCCGCATCCGCGACCTCCTGACCCATCGCAGCGGGCTGGGCATCGGTGCCGGCGACCTCATGTTTGTCACACCGACGGATTTCACGCGGGACGACCTTTTGCGTGCGTTGCGTTACTTGAAGCCCGTCAGCAGTTTCCGCTCACGTTTTGCTTACGACAACCTGTTGTATGTGATTGCCGGCCAGCTCATTCCAGTCGTGACCGGGCAGAGCTGGGAAGATTTCGTGACCGCGCGGCTACTGAAGCCGCTGCACATGGATGATTGCGCGGTGGTCGACACCCGCCTCGCCGATCGCAGCAATATGGCCGCACCCCATGTCATCATGGATGGCAAGGTGACAAAAATTCCGGCGCTGAGTATTCCGCTCGTTGCACCGGCGGGCGCTGTCAACTGCAACGTGACCGGTATGTTGAAGTGGGTGCGCACGCAGTTGGGCAGAGGTAAATCGCCGGACGGTGTCCAACTGTTCAGCGCAGCCCAGAGCGCCGAAATGTGGTCGCCCCAAACCATCCTGCCCACCGGCGCCAATGAGCGTTTAGCCCTCACGCACACTCATTTCGCGAGCTATGGGCTCGGCTGGGGGCTGGAGGACATCGACGGCTACAAGCGCGTATCACACAACGGCGGTCTGCCTGGGATGGTGACCCATGTCAGCCTGGTACCGGAGCTGAACCTCGGGGTGGTGGTTCTGACGAATCAACAGCAATCGGCCGCGCTCGAAGCAGTGTCCATGCAGATTATTGAAGCCTACACAAACGCGCCGAAGCGCGATTGGGTCGCCACTTCGAAGGCGAATCTCGAGAAACGCGAACAACGCATGAAGGAGGCCGACGCCGCCAGTGCCCCGCCGGCAGACAATGCGAAAGCCTGGACTCCGTCAGATCCCGGCGCTTACGCGGGCACCTTCAAGGACCCGTGGCGCGGCGAAGCGACGGTGGCTTTGCAAGGCAACGTGTTGACTCTGACGTTCAGTCACACCAACGCGCTGTCAGGACCCCTTACACCGGTGGGTCTGAACCTGTTTGTAGTTCACTGGAACGATCGTTCGTTGAACGCGGACGCCTACGTGCGGTTTGCCACGGACTACTCGGGGAAGGTTTCGGGTTTCACCATGCAGGCGGTGTCGGCATCAACCGATTTCAGCTATGACTTCCAGGATCTGAATTTCTCGCGAGTGGCGGCGGGCCCGGCCGCCGATTGAATCGGCCGGCTCAGTCAGGCGACGACCAAACGGCCGGCTCGAGCCTCGACTGACTCGGCCGGCTCAGGCCTCGACCGATTCGCTTTCGGCGAGGCTCATCAGCTCCTTCGCCAGGTTCACATCCTCGCTGGAGCAGACGGCCAGCACCAGCGCGGAGTCACAGTCCTTTGCAACATAGGCGTGGCCCATGGAGCTGTCGAGATAGATTCCCTGCCCTGCGTTCAAAACCACGGAAGTATAGAACTGCAGGTGAACTTCAATCGTTCCCTCCAGCACATACACAAACTCTTCGCCCGCGTGCTTGAGAGGCTCTTCAAAGTCGTCGATGCTCTTGGCGCGGATGCGACACAGAATCGGCACCATGCGCTTCTCGCGCAAATCGGCGCACAGATATTCATAATCGTACGTGGGTGTTGAGATCGGGACGGAGTTGCCTTTACCGGTGAGGCTGCGGCGGGCGGTCACCACGCGCTGCTCGGGTTCCGCGCGGCTGCCTTCCGCCTGGCCGAGAAACTCCGTGAGCGTCATCCCCAGGCTGGAGGTGAATTGCTGCAGTTTGTCGTAAGTCAGTGAGAGTTTGTCCGCCTCCACCTTGGCCAACGTGGACAGCGGAATGCCGACCTTGGCGCTCATCTGGCGCAGCGTCCAGTCATTCTTCTGCCGCACCAGGCGAATCAGTGTGCCCAGCGTGTTCTTGTCGTTGGCCATCGTCGTGGGTTTTCCGCGGAAAATCTGTCAGGCGCGAATTCTCTCCTGTTGCCACACCGGCAATCCAGCGGCCGTCCGCTGGCGGCGCTGTCTACGAAAAGAGATTAGATTCTCGCTATAGGCCTGTCAACGACGGTCGCTCAGCGCTAGCTGCCGGGCGGCCGCGGCTCATCGTGATGCCGAGGTTCGTCGCGCTTCGGTTCGTCGCGCCTGTGTTCGTGAGAGTCGCGTTCGCCCGCATGAGCGTCATGCTGCGGGGGCTGATGCTCAGGTGGTTGATGCTCAGGTGGAGTGTGCATCGGCGGCGGGGCTGGACGCGGCGACGCGGCGTGCGGCGGTGCGGGTTGATCTGGCGCAGCGCTCCCTGGGACGTCGCGGTCCCTTGTGCGCTCTGGCATCGCACGATCACCGCTGCGTTCGGGCGGGCGACGATCTCCCTGGTCCCTGTCGCGCTGAGTCTCCGCGCGTTCGCGCGCAGCGTCAGCCTCACGGTGTTCACGTTCGTCCCGCGAAGGAATGTGGGACGGCGGTCGAGGTTCAGCGCGGCCTAGTCGAATCGACCGATCTCCCGGCGGGCCGCCATGCGGCCTGTCCATACGCACTGCTTCGCGCGGTGGGGGACCCGAGCGTGGTCGCGGTCCCGGTGGCTGCCGATGTTGAATCTCTCGATGCGACCACTCGTCACGGTCCCGATACCACGGCCGATCGTGATAGTACCGTCCCCAGTAAGTATCAACCGTAAATGAGATTACCGGAATCGAGAATGCCGGCGCGTAGGTATAGAACGGAACGTATCCACCTTCATATTCAAATGTGATGTCAGGTGAATACAGCCAGCCGCGGTTGCCATCGAAGGTAACGTCGCACCAACTCCAATCGTCGAGGCAGCCCACCACCTCGACAGGTGAGTCAGAATCGAGCTGTGCGACTTCCGGATAGGCATCGTCGGGCCCAGCCCGGACGCTGGCCACCTCGGTAGTGACAGCGTTCTCCGCCATCGCGGCACCGGAAAGCGTGCACAAAAACGCTCCCACCCAGAGACGCAAATGATGCGAATGCATGTGGCCACCCTCCAAGCGGTCCCCAGTTGAAGACCTAACGCCGGAAAAGGGTGGCTGTTCCGCTTACAGACGTGCCCGAACCCCCAAGGTATAGCGCGTTTCGAACGTACCCGTATGCAGTACCTGGTCCGGCCACACGAGATAATACCGCTCCCGCTCCTTTGTCAGGTTCGTGCCTTGAGCGTAGACCTGTACGTGCGAGGAAATGTCGTAGCTCACAGACGCATCGAGGTAGAAGGTGGGCGCCTGGTACACCTCGAAGCCGCTGATTCCGCCATAGTCCTGCATGAAGGCCCGCTTGGAGCGGTAGTTGCCCGCGAGCCGGGCCTGGAAGCGCTTGTCCTGGTACCAGAGCACGACGTTGGCCTGCTCCTTCGAGTTGTCCTGGAACGGAATTGAATTGCCCGCCACGTCGGTTCCCACGTTGCTCGGCGAGAAGGTGAAGTTGAGATCCGTGCCGAAGTTGCGCAACCACCCCGGCAGGAAATCAAACGACTGTTTGATTCCGGCCTCGATACCCTTCAAGGCCTTGCCCTGTCCCTGGATGGGCCCGGTGACGGAGATGCAACGATTGCGAACGACTCCATCCTCGTCGGGAAGATCGCAGCGCAAAGTGCTCCCCTGGACAATGAAGCTGGCCACATCTACATAAAACAGCGCCAGACTGAGCACACTCGATCGCCCGGCGTAGTACTCCAAAGACATGTCGTAGTTCGATGAGCGCCACGGCTTCAGATTCGGGTTGCCCGCCTGAGTGCCGGACAACACGGCGAAGATCGGCGGCGACGAGCCCGCGATGATGCCGTATTGCAGGGTCAGGCCACCGCCCCACTGGTCGAGATCCAACAATTGCATGTTCTTGGCATAGGCGAGGCGCAGCTTCAGGTTGTCGCGCAGGTCAAACGCCAGGTTCAGGGCGGGAAGCGCATCGGTGAATGTTTTATCGGTGTGAATCACACCCGCATCGGCCGGGTTGACGAAATAGGCCGGCTGCTCGCCGACTTCGTGCTGATCGATGTCGAGCTCGGTCCTGATCAGGCGCACGCCCAGCGTGCCGCTGAAATGCAGCCATGCGTCGCCGGCAAAGGCAGCTTGAAGGTAGCCACTCTTCTGAGCCACGTGGACCCGCCAGGTGCCGCCCGGGTCAATGCTGCGAACCTCCCCGGGGTACAGCGCATTCTGGAAAGCCATGACATCGTCCATGGCGCGGGGATTGAGATCGTACATGCTCACGCCGGAGACGCCGGCGAGTCCCTTGTAGTAATTCATGTTGTTTGCCAGGACCGCGGGAAGGGCCGCCGGCGCTTGTGCCGATAGAACGCCCGCGCGGTAGAAGCCGGTGGTGGGATCTCCAGCCTTGCAGCCACCGGCGATTCCGCCGCCGTCCAGGATGACGTCCACAGCCTTATAGCGGGTGTAACAACCCGTGCTGTTGGGTATCTGGACAGAAGTATCCTCGAGGCCGGTAACCGGGTCGACCGGGTTGTTGAAGGCTCCATTGCCGCCATACACCGGCGCCACGAGCGCGAAGTTGGTGTTGGATGCGGTCCGTACCCCATACCGGGCGCCGAAGTCAAAACGGAACGGTGTCTCACCGAACTTGTAGTGGCCGTCGAAGCGGGCCACGTGAATGTCAGCCCGGCGCTCATAGTCATTTTCTGACGCGATGGTCTTCAGGGCGTACGCGTTTTCGTTGGCAAGCAGATTCTGCAGCGAGCCCGGAAGCTGAATCGCCATGTGGTTACCGGTCAGATCCACCATGGCGGGCACCACATTGGCGGGAAACACGCCCAAGGCGGGTGGATCGAATACACGGTTGCCGCCCGGATAGACCATTGACCCGTAGGGAGCGGCGTCCACCGGCTCATTCGGCCAGGATCCGCCATCGGAGAGCGCGAACTGCGTGTAGCTTTCCAGATGCAACTGGTGTGCGTTGGCGGTGATCCCGCGCAAATCCGCCGTGAAATTGCCGCCGTTGTCGTAGCGCAACTGCAGGTTGCCATTGCGTGAGATGGAATCCGTCTGGTGATTCTCGGAGTAGGTTTCGATATCGCCCAGGTAGGCCTGGTAGCGCTGGGTCGTGTAGAAATCGTTCAACGGGGTATCACCGCCGCCGTTGAATCCGTTGTAGACGCCTACACCGGTATCTCGTGCGGTCACCGGCAGAAAGGTGGCGCCGCTGAAAGTGGCATTGTTGAGCTGATAACCGGTGGTCCGGTCGTGGCGATGCTCGTCGGTGTAGAAGAAATCGCCAGTCAGGCGCAAGCCCGCACCCACGTCCACTTGGCCGGACAGATTGATTCCCGTCCGTTGCCGCTCCAGCTCCTTGTCCAACGCCGCAAAATCCGGCGAGCCGTAGAAGGCGCCATTCGCCTTGCCATCCCCATTCACATCCACATCGCAACCATTGGGTGTCGTCGCCGAATAGGTTCCTGAGTCATTGACACACGCGGCGGGATGCAGCAAGCGTAGACCCGAAGGCAGTGGTGCACCCAGATAGGAGTTCAGAAAGCCGTTGGGGCTGGCCGTACTGTCAGTCGTCTCGCCGAACAGGGAGCCGCTGTACTGATCCATGCCATCCTGGGAGTTCTTCAGCGTCACATCCGAATACGCCGCGGAGGCGAGCAGGCCCCACCGTTCGCCGTGGAAACCGACGAGCCCATCCACCAGCGGCTGATACTTGTCGGACAAGGTGCCGTGAGCGCCCTCCGCCGCGCCTGACATCGTCCAGCCTCTGTCGAGGTCAAACGGCCGCCGCGTCCGCAGGTCGATCGTCCCGGTAATGCCGCTGTTCAACAGGCTGCCGTTGGAGGATTTGAGCACATCCGCGCCCGCGAAAAGCTGCGAGGGAATGTCACCGAAATCAGGCTGCACGCTGACAATTGTGTTGGTGGTCAGAAAGGTCTCGCCATTCAGCAGGGTTCCGACCTGGGGCAGGCCGCGGACATTGACCACGGTACCCTCACCGCCCTCGCGATCGATCTGCACACCGGTAATTCGCTGCAACGAATCGGAGATCGTGGTGTCGGGCAGCTTGCCGATATCCTCGGCGCTGATGCTGTCCTGGATGAGCTGAGCTTCCCGCTTCAGCTCGACCGCCGCTGCCTCGGAGGCGCGCACGCCCGTCGTCACCACAATCTCGGCGAGCTCCTGCGAGTCCTGTGCCACCGCCAGGACGGGCAGCACCGCGCAGGGCCCCATCACCAGCGTTGCCAGCCGCACCCACGTGCGCGAGCCGCTCGCGCGACATCCATCGACATTGAATGACATGTTAGACCCCTGAGCGATCGTATGTTTTGACTATTTCGGTAACGGCGCAGTGACGAGCTCCATCTTCCACCGGTCTGTTGCCGCATCCAGGCGGCACTGGTAACCGTAGAAGCGGCCCTGGAGCTCGTGTTGGAACAAACAGGCGCGTCCATCGCTCTCAATCGGATTGCCGGCCACCGGCTCAAAACGGCCATCGGGCCGGTCAGCGCTGAAAACCTTCACCTGCCATACGCCCGGGTCCCTCTCGTTGTAACGATGAGGGAAGATCTCGGTGGCGAGGTAATACACGCCCTTGTGCCCGCCGCTTCCGCGGACATACAGGAGCGTGGGTGCGGCGACAGTCTCCTGACTGTGCAGCAACAGTTTCTCGGGAGCGTTATCGAGGTCCTCGATGCGCCGTGCCCTCTTGCTGACGATGTCGAAATAGTCGCGGTCGTTGCCGCGATAGAAGGTCAGCAGGAAGTCGCCGCTCAGCGGATCGCGAAAGAGGTTGGGATTCTGGTTGCGCTGATTCTCGACCGCGGCAACCAGCGTCTTGACCTCAGTCAGGTGAATCCCGTCTATCGAGGTGGCCAGCACAATATGGCTCGTGGGCGTGTCATAGTTGCGGGTGACGGCGAGATACAGTGTGTGATCCGCACCCTCCAGGACCGACGGCCACCGCGCATTCGTCCACAATGGGTTCTTCTCAAACTTGGTCCAGTGGACCAGGTCATTGCTGCGGGCGAGGCCCATCCCGCGCCCGTGGTTGAGGCCATACCATCCCCAGTATCGGTATCCGTCTCGATTCAACTCGAGCACTGAAAGCGTATGCGGCTGCTGATCCCCTTCCCAGGACTGCGCCACCTCGAGCACCGGTTGGGGCTCGGACAGAGGCAGGTATGCCGCCGGCTCGGCCTGGGCGTGACGAAGCGGAACAACCGCGCACAGAGCGGCGGCAGCGACCGGAGCCTTCTTGCGGCTGCGAATCACCGCGTTGCTGATGATCGGCCGCGCCCAGAATCCAACACTGAGAATGCAGCCGAACGTGACGTACAGGAGCATCATGCCGGCGCGCAAGCCGTACAGATCTCCCACATAGCCGATGAGAAGGGGTAACACAGCGCCTCCCATGATTCCGGTGCAAAGAATTCCTGCCAGCGGGCCGTGATGGGTCGGAACGGAGTTCAGGGACAACGACACCAGGGTCGGCCACATGATTGAAGCGAATAGTCCAATGGACGGAAAGGCCAGCACAGCCACATTCGCGGGCCCAAACAGAGCCAGTGTCAACATCGCAAGCGCGCCCAGTGAGAAAGCGATGAGCACCTTGCGGCTGTCGAACAGCTTCAGCAGTACCATTCCAATCAGGCAGCCGGCGGTCAGCAGGCCCCAGAATCGCGAGACCGAGGTAGCGCCCGCGACATGTGGATCCAGCCCGTGGTACCTGAAAAGGAACTGTGACATCCAATCGGCAGCGCCCTGCTCCGATCCAACGTAGGCAATCACACAGAAGAAATAGAGCCACACCGTAGGATTGCGCAGCAACGTGCGGTACATCTCCAGCGTGCCCGCGGATTCGTCGGCCGTGCGCTGAACCGTCGGGAGACGTAGTACGCCGATGAAAATAGCCATGGCGACAGTGGCCACCGCGAATAACCAGTAGACCGACGCCCAAGGCAGGTCCGCTGGCGTCACGTTGCCCAGGAGGCGCAACAACGGATCACTGCGGCTGCTCAGACCGCTGACGAGGTAGGTATATACCAATGGGCTGACGAAGGACGCCAGGCCAAACACGAGTTGGGCAAATGCGGAGTTGTAGGCGAAATGCTGTTCGCCACCGGCAACTCGCAACAGGGGATTGATGGCCACTTGCAGTGCCGCCATGCCGCTGCCCATCACAAACAGGGAAACCAAAGCCACCGCATAGGTGGGCACGAGCGCGAAGCTCAGCGAGCCCGCGGCGCCCAGCACAAACGACGCTACCAGGAGTTTTTTCTCACCCCAGCGCTCGACGAGAAAGCCCGCGGGAACGGACATGACGCCGTAGGCAATGAAGAAGGAGAAGGGCAGCACGGCCGCCAGGGTCAGCGAGACGTGGAAGCCGGTGATGATGTCCGGCACCAGGGGTCCGAGTATGTTGGTTAGGAATGAAATAACAAAGAAGATGACAAACACCAGCCCGACAATGAATCTATTCATGTGTGCAGACATGACACTACTCGACCGCGGTGACCTTGGTAGCGTGCTGGAAAAGACCCGCCTCTTTGCCCGCCAGCGCGGCCAGGGTCAATGTCATCATCTGGACGGGCAGTATCTCGAGAATCGGCCAGATGGCAGGTACACTGTCAGGCAGTCGCAATGAGGGCAGTGGCGCATCCACACCTATCTCATCGCAACGGCCGCCCCTTGCGAGCAGATCGCGAATCAACTGCCGATTGAGCTCGCGCGTGCGCGGCTCGCCGCTGAAAACAACGGCCCGCATGTCGCTGTCGAGCATTTCCATCGGACCATGGCGGAACGCCGCGCTGCTGAGGCCTTCTGCATGCAGGCGCACTGACTCCTTGATGATCAGCGCGCCCGTCCCCACCGCCGCGAGCGAGGAGCCACGGCCGATCAGGAACAGATCGCGCGTATCGTGCAATCTTTCGGCGAGCTGTTGAATGTGCTCGCGCCAGCCCCGCAGGTACTGGTCGACGAGCGATACACACGGCTCCAGGAGACGGATGGTGTCGTGCTCGCCACCTATCACACCCGCCAGCCAGCGAACCACCAGCAGCATCGACACATAGGTCTTGCAGGAGACGCTGGTTTCCTCGCCCGCCTGAGTCAACAGCAGACATTGGCTGGCCCGTGCCAGGGGGCTGTCCGGCGTGTTCGTGATGGCCAACATCGCAGAGCGGCGGTTGACTTCCAGGAGCCGGAGCGTCTCTGCGCTTCGTCCCGACTGCGAGGCGGCAATGAGCAGAGTATCTTCATCGAGCAGTCCATGCCCATAGTGAATGAGCTCGGCGGTCTCCATCAGGACCGCAGTCGCACCGGTCTCAATCAACCGCAGATTGAGCGGATGGAACACGTGGAACGAGGAGCCCATGCCGGTGAGGACAATCCGCTTCCATTGCCTGGATGTCAGGAAGTCCCGCACGGTGCGCCAACGCTGCGCGCCTCGCAGCCAGTCGAGTGTTGCTTGGAGCGCCGCGGGTTGCGCCATCAGATCCTGAAAGTAGCGGCCTTCAATGACAGTGACGCCCTGCTTCAGCACGAAAGTGTCCTTTGATTGCGAAAGTGCCACACCGCCGCTGCGCCAATCAGAGGGGCCTGCCGGCCAAATGACGAGCACACCAGCTCGACCGCCCCGGCGGGCACGAGGCCGCAGGAACTGTCGATGACCTGTTGAATGGTGGGCAGGAACAGATCGGCGCTCTCCATGACACTGCCACTCAGCACAATGATCTCGGGCATGAACAGCGTGATCAGGTTGGAAAGGCCGATGCCGAGATAGCGGCCCTCGACTGCTACGGCGCGTTGTGCGGCGGAATCTCCAGCGCGCGCGGCAGCGCAGATCGAAGCCGCAGTGTGCGCGGCTGAGCCCGCCGCTTGATGTTGAATGAAATGCCGCACGAGCGCCGGGCCGCTGGCGAGCACTTCCCAACAGCCACCGGCGCCACAGAAGCAAGGCGGACCGGATGAGTCGATGACATGGTGGCCAATTTCCGGATGGGCACCGCCAGCACCGCGATACAGCGCTCCATTCATCAGTATTCCGCCACCGATACCGGTGCCGACCGTGACACTGATCTGATTCTGTCTGCCCTTGCCCGCTCCCCAGAGCGCTTCCCCGAGTGCCGCGGCATCCGCGTCGTTTTCCATGACCACACCCAGTTCGAAGCGCTCGCCGAGCAGCGTTGTCGGATTGCAACCTTCCCATCCGGGTAGAAATTCAACCTCGCAGATCGCGCCGCGAATGGGATCGACGGGTCCTGTGCAGCCGATGCCAATGCCGCGCAGCGCGACGCCGGCGATCGATCGCACGCGGTCGAGGCTGGAAACGACGTCCTCCATGGCTGCGGTGAATCCACGCGAAGGAGCCGTGGGAATTTCCTCCTTGGCCAGAATTTTGCCGCCCGAGTCGACGGCCGCCACCGCTATCTTCGTTCCACCGATGTCAATTGCGCCGACGGCTGTCGGTTGCGTCAGAGTCGCAGTCATTTCCGCTGCCACTCCAGGATGGCGCCGCTGTAGGCAGGCACGTCGATACTCCACTCGCCCTGACTGTTTCCAACCGGCTGCGTGCCGGTCGGGGTCAGGCGCGTCAGGGACTTGATGGACAAGGTGCTCGTGAGATGAGTGGTGAGTGACTGATCAGCGTGGTTCGCCAGAACAATGTAGCCATGCGTGCCGGCGGTTAAAGTCGAGGCCTCGACTGCGGGTTGATCCGTACTGACCAACGGATGCAATCCGCCCCATTCACGTAGTGCGCGCACCAGCCGGTAGGCTGATTGCGAACCCTCAAAGGCTGCTGGCGTGTTTCCGAGGTAAGACTCCAGGGGATACGCCGACAGCAGCGTCTTTCCCTTGCCCAGGGTGTAGGCCACCAGAGCGGGTCTGTGATCCTGGTCAACCGCAATGACCTCGCCGCCCTGCACTTCCAAACCGGTACCCCAGTGAGGCGGGTTGGAGGTAGGTGTCTTGAACGCGAAAGTCTCGCCCACTTTCAGATCGCCGAGAGGCTCGACGACCGTCAGGGTCAGGTCGCCCGCGGGGACTGAATCCGTCATGCGCGCGCCAAACAGCGCCGCCATTTCAGGAATTGCAGAAGTTGCCGAGAGCGAGGCATACACCAGGCCGCCCTTCGTGACATAGCGCCGCACCTTCTCCCAGAAGTCGGTGTGCACATGAACAAACACCGGATCGGTCGCGGTCGTGGGCGATGGGAGCAACAGCATCGGATACTGCTCCCAGTTTCCCAACTCGCGCGGCAGGGCGGGCTTCATTCCTGCCTGGTGAGCCAGGATGAATTGCGCCAGAACGGAGGTCATCACCGCCAGGTTGCCGTCGAAGGGTTTGGCGGGCTCGCCGTTGACTACACCGCCCTCCGCTACCGATACATAGGGAATCGCTTCAGGCCCGCTCAGCCCGAAGTGCGAGAAGTCACCGGCGGTGCGCGACCATTCGTGGGGAATGATGATGCCCACGTCAGCCGCCGCCGGCGCCAGGTGTTCCAACCGCATGCGCCCGGACGTTTGGATGAACTCCTGGAACGCAGCGCCTTGCGGTTGAATCCGGCGATCCCAGGTTGTCAGGCCGAACTGCGTCTCATGCGGCGAGCGCAGGTAGGGAACTTTGCGATACTGCTCGGGAGCGGCATCGGTGTAGCACCACAGCAGCATGCCGTTCGCCCCGGCGCCCAACGCTGAATACACCGATACCCGTTCAAACGCGCTGATCTTTTCCGGCGAATACTGGGCCGTCGAGGCGCCCAGCTCCTGGACCAACACCGGTTTGCCGGCGTCCCGGCTCAGAGTCGTTTCAAACGCCGCTCCGTAAGTGCCGCGCTGCGAGACCATCGGATCCGGGAACAGCTCAGGCTTATAGATCGTGTAGGGATGAACACTCAGGAAATCGACGTCATCGACGATCGTGTCGGGACGGAACGGACCGTGGCCGACATCCTCCATGCTGACGCCGACGACAATCGGGTGCATGGAATCAAACTTGCGGATTCCCTGCGCGATCAGCCGCGTCCAGTTGATTGCCATGGCATCGGTGGTGCCGCCTGTAATCCAGAAGGGCGGCTCATCGGTCAGATCCCACGCGAGGATGGCTGTCTCGCGCGCATAGCGGCGGCCGAACTCGCGCGCCAGGTTGGTTTCGAGCCGCAGCATCTCGGGGTCCGAGTGAGGGTTGCGACCGTGGCGCCACGGCACATCCCAATAGGCCTCGCCCACTTCACCGCCAACAAACAGAGTTGGGTTGAGATAAAGGCGATAGCGGTGTGCCAGGGCGATGAGCGCGTCGAATTGCTCGAAGGCCACCGGGTTGTAGTCGCCCGGCCGGGGCTCAAACCATGCCCAGAACAGATCCAGGCGCACTGTGTTGAAACCCATCTCGGCCATCTTCGCGAAGTCGGCTTCAATGTCGCGCGGCTCCCAGGCCAGCGGCCACTGAAGTCCGGTCTTGGCAGGGATCCAATGCACGCCCACAGACAGGAACGGCCGGCCACCGGAGGTGAAGTAGTCCCCTTCCAGCCGGACCGCTGGAAGCTGGGCGCCGTGGCCCCGCGTGCCACCGGTCGCCACCGCAGCCAGCGGCGCCGCAGCCGCCGACACAACAGCCACCGATGCCGGACCGGCGGCCGCCCGCGCCACCACCGTGGTGGCTGACCCCGGCGCCACCACCGTGGCCGGCCCCGGCACCGAAGCCGCCGAAGCCGCCGGCGCCGGAGTCGCCGCTGACTCAGCCGCCACAGCCGCGGCTACCGCCACCGCTCCGGCGAGCACCAGCGCACCCACCGTTCCCGCCGACCTGGCGCCGCACGTGCCGCCCCACGTGATGCCCCACTTCTCACCCCTGCCCATGCGATGTTCTCTATTCATCTTATCTACCTACCATCCTATTATGCTATGTGTATAACCATAAACGCAACCGGCGCTCCGCTATAATGGAACGACCGGTTCCGGCAGCGGCGGCCCATGCAACAGAAGCGACTCGACAGCAACGGACCGCTGGTGCGGTTGAATTTTCAGATCGACCCTCACAGCTTCGTGCCCTACTACCAACAGATCGTCGAGCAGGTGCGCGATCTCATCAAATCCGAGGCCGTGCAGGCGGGCGATGTGTTTCAGTCAGAGGGCGAGCTGGCGAGTGCGCTGGGTATCAGCAAGATGCCTGTCAGGCAGGCGTTCGCGAAGCTGCGCTCGGAAGGGCTGCTCGTTATAGAGAAGGGCCGCCGCCCGACCATCGGCTCCGGGCAGGTGCCGTGGAATTTTCAGGAGCTGCGCGGCTTCACGGAAGAGATGAAACGCCGGGGGCTGACTCCCTCCACCCGCGTGTTGAAACTCGAGGAAATGCCGGCCGACGCGGAGATCGCCCAGGCGCTGGGCCTGCAACCCACGGAAGCCGTGTTTACCTTGCAGCGTCTGAGGTATGTGAACGGAAAGCCGGTTGCGCTGGTGACGAGTTACCTGCCGGCCACGCTCTTTCCTGACCTGGCACAGCAGAACCTGGCCAAGGTCTCTCTATACCATCTCTTTGAGAAGTCATACGGGCGGACGTTGAGTTGGGCAGAGGAAGAGATCGGCGCAACGGCCGCCACGGAAGAACAGGCGCGCAAGCTCGAAACCTCCGTGGGCAGCCCGTTGTTGTTTGTCCGGGAGACCACTTACGACGCGCGCCGCATAGCGATCGAACACAGTCACTCCTGGCTGCGAGGCGATCGGTACACGGCGAACGTCATCTCCGTCAGAAAGCGCGGCTGAGTCAATGCTACACACGCAAGTTCAGATTCCTTAATATTCGCCTTCCGGCCAACCTGGCGAGAAGGAAGACTGAATGAAGCGTACTGCCATCACCGCACTGGTCCTGTGCTTTACCTTGACGGGCTGCTACACGTACGACCCGTATACGGGCGACAAGAAGATCAGTGACACGACCAAAGGCGCAGGAATCGGCGCCGCCACGGGTATCGTCGTGGGCCTGTTGACCGGAGGCGACGCTGCGGCGCACCGCAAGAACGCGTTGATTGCTGCCGGCGTGGGCGCTCTGGCCGGCGGAGCCATCGGCAACTACATGGATCGCCAGCAGGCCGAGCTTCGGCACAATCTGCAGGGAACCGGTGTCAGTGTGACCCGCATGGGCGACAACATCACGCTCAACATGCCCGGTAACATTACCTTCAAGAGCAACAGCGCCGAGCTGGATCCGTCGTTCTACAAGGTACTCAATTCAGTCAACATCGTCGTCAAGAAGTACAACAAGACGGTGGTCGAGGTGGCCGGCCATACCGACAGCACTGGCGGCGCTCAGTACAACCAACAGCTTTCCGAGCAGCGCGCGAACTCGGTAGCGCAGTACCTGGAGACCCAGGGGCTGGCGAGCAACCGCGTAGTCACCATCGGTGCGGGAGAAACACGGCCCGTGGCTGACAACTCGACGCCCGAAGGCCGGGCGGCCAACCGGCGCGTCGAGCTGACTCTGACGCCGCTGACCACCTGAGTCTCGAAGGTCGCGCGGGCCCGGTAGACAATACCGGGCTCTCGCCCTTACCATCGTCGCGGAAGAAACAAGAATCAACTCTCAGGGACCTCACCATGCAGATTGGGCAACGTCTCACGGCGGAATTCATCGGCACACTCTGGTTGGTTCTCGGCGGCTGTGGCAGCGCCGTCCTGGCGGCCGCATTTCCGGGGCTCGGCATTGGATTCGTCGGTGTCGCCTTCGCCTTCGGATTGACGGTTCTCACCATGGCGTACGCCATCGGCCACGTGTCCGGATGTCACCTGAATCCGGCTGTTTCGCTGGGCCTGTGCGTGGGCGGGCGGTTTCCCGCCAAAGACCTGATTCCCTATATTATCGCCCAGGTCCTGGGGGCCATTGTCGGCGCAGCCATCCTGTATGTGATCGCAAGCGGCCACCCCGGTTTCGATCTCGCGGGCGGATTCGCTTCCAACGGCTATGCGGAGCACTCGCCGGGCGGCTATAACCTCGTGGCCTGCCTGGTCACCGAATTTGTCATGACCTTCGGCTTTCTGTTTGTGATCCTCGGCTCAACCCACGGCAGTGCACCCAAGGGATTCGCTCCGGTGGCCATCGGCCTGTGCCTGACGCTGATTCACCTGATCAGCATTCCGGTCACCAACACCTCGGTGAATCCGGCGCGCAGCACCGGACCGGCCGTGTTTGTGGGTGGGTGGGCGCTGGCGCAACTCTGGATGTTCTGGGTTGCGCCGCTCGCCGGTGCCGTGGTGGCCGGCTTCGTGTATCGCTGGGTGGGCGGGGATGAGCCGAAACCCATCCCCGTGACCGGCCATCCGCCGGCCTAGTTACCTGCCGTAATCCAACTTCGGATACCAGTCCTTGCCGCGGCCCTCGGGCAGGCAGTCCAGTACGGTCCAGATGGGCATCAGATCCGGCGCGCCGCGCGGATCCTGCCCCGGGTCCGCCTGGTCAGAGCCCATCTCACCGCTCCAGAAGTGGCGGATCTTGCCGTCCCGCAGCGCAAATACATTGAGCCCCGGAAGATCCGAGCCGTCGGGTGCAATCGCAAAATAGTCGCGGCTGAACTCGCCACTGGGGTCTGAATACAACTTCAAGTCCCGCCAGCCGCGCTCTTTCTTGAAAGCAACCAACTTCTCGATGGGCGAGCGTGCAATGACCGCCAGCCCCACCCGCTGCTCCATGTCGCGAGCCTCGCCATTCCAGGCACCGAGAAGCGAGGTGCACATGGGACAGGGTCGCTCGCGCTGCGGTCCAAACATATAGCTGTAGGTCACCAGGGACTGCTTGTCACCGAAAAGCTCGCGCAGCGTGACCGGGCCACTCTCGCCAACGAACGCGTAGTTCTTTGGCACCTCACCGCCCATCGGGAGCGCTCGCCGTTGCTCGGCCACACGCTCAATGTGACGCCTGAGCTCAATCTCCTCCACGAGCAGGGCCTGCCGTGCCCGGCGATACTCCGCCGACTCATTGGGAAACCGAGTCTCATTCTTCTGCGCCAGCGCTGCTGCGGATACCAGGTCAGCCATCGCGTATCTCCTTGATTTGAATGAAGCGCCAATTCTCAGATATTCAAGGACGCCCGAAGCGGCCGCCATCCGACACCGACCGCATCCTTTTTGCGCTCCGAATCGTCTTAGTGGCATCTTCCCACCACTGAGTACCTCTCATGATTCTGCACACTGTTCCGGGATCACCCAATGGCCGCCGCGTCGAGGCTGTCATTTCCCACCTGGGCCTGCCGGTCGAGCTGCGCCATTACGACTTGTTCAAAGGCGAGCTCAAACTGCCCCATTATCTTGCGCTCAACGGCAATGCGAAGGCGCCAACACTCCAGGACGGCGACTTCGTCCTGTGGGAAACGACGGCAATCATGCAATATCTTTGTGAACAGGTGGGCAACACAGATCTGTTTCCAAGGAGCCCGCGCCTGCGCGCGGACATTACCCGCTGGCAGTGTTGGGAAGGTTTGTACTTCAATGCCGCACTGGGGACTCTCGCCTTTGAGGCAGTAGCCAAAGCGAAGCACAACATGGGGCCTCCCGATGCGGCGCTCGTTGCGCAAGCCCGAGCTACACTGAACCGTTTCGCGCCCGTGCTCGATGCGCATATGAATAGCCGAAAGTACCTGGTCGATGAGCGGCTGACACTGGCCGACTACTCCATGGCCACGTTCTCGCCTTACATCGACAAAGTCCCCTATGACTTCACCCCATTCCGTCACATTCGCAGCTACTTCGAACGGATGAGCCAGTCGGAGCACTGGGCCCGCGCAGGCCGGGCGGCGGCGGCACAACCTAGAGCGGCATGAGTACAACGCCAACCAACACAACGCTGCCACAGCTCCAGCAGGCCCGGAAGGACTTTCTGGAGCTCGTGGCGGCGCTCCGTCCAGACCTGCATCGCTACTGCTCGCGTATGGTGGGTTCTGTCATTGACGGTGAGGATGTAGTTCAGGAGACGCTGGCGCGCGGCTACTACGAGTTGTCCGCGCTGCAGAATCCCCCGGCCTTGCGATCATGGCTGTTCCGCATTGCGCACAATAGAGCGCTCGATTATTTGCGCCTGCGGCGCCCGAGTGAGCCGCTCGAAAACCAGGAAGAAGCAACCGACATCGAGTCGGACCCGGGGAATCTGCTGCCGCGCGAACAGGCCGTCACGCTCGCGATGGCGCGCTTCCTGGAGCTCGCACCGAGTCAACGAAGCTGCGTGATCCTCAAGGACGTACTGGACTATTCCCTGGAAGAGATTGCGCTCAGTCTCGATCTCACTCTACCGGCGGTGAAGGCCGCCCTGCATCGGGGTCGAACCCGGCTCAAATCGCTCGTAATGCAGCCGGAGGCAACGTTGGTCGACGTTTCGCCCACGGTCCACCGCTACGCCAGTCTGTTCAATGACCGGAACTGGGATGCCGTGAGAGACCTGCTCATTGATGATGTTCGACTGGAAGTGGTCGATGCCACCAGCCGCAGAGGGCGCAAGGAAGTCGGCGTCTATTTCACCAACTACGCCGGCCGAACCGGCTGGCGCGTCATTCCCGCTCGGCTCGACGGACGCGAAGGGCTGTTGGTCCTGCCTTCGGGAAACTTTGTTGAGCTGACAGTCCAGGGCGAGCGCATCGCGCAGATACGGGACTTCCACCACGTGCCTTACCTGACAGCCGAGTCTCAGCCAAAAGTCACTGGGTCTTGAGCGCGCCAACCTCCAACAGGGTCTGCATCGCCGCGAAATGCTTGTCATGCAGCGGCCGATCAAACAACGACCACGACTTGGCTTCCTCCATGGCAGCCACCGTAGCAGGCAGGCGCTCGCGGTAGCGACCGAGCCCTGCCGCGGCTTCATCGAAATGCCCTTCCTCCAAGGCGCGAGCAACTTCGCGTAACGCCAGCACCATCGCCTTGGCGGCCACGCGTGCCTTGGCTCGCTGCTCCAAACCGCCGGTCACCGTGGTGTCTTTCGGCTCCGGAAACTTTTCAGTGAGCTCACGCCACTCTCGGTCCAACGTATCCACGACCAAAATGGCGGCTGCCGCATCGCGTTGTGGGATCGCGGTGTCCAACGCAGTGGCGAAGTCAGTGCACTCCTTGATGCGCGTCGGCACATCATCCGCCGTCACACCGCGATCACCGCCGCCAATGGCTTTCAGATAAGCCGTCAGATCCGCCCGGTCGCGAGCCGACAAGCCCAGCTCGAACGTCCGGTTGAAATGATCGACCACCTGCTCGTAGCTGTCGAAGCGGCCATCGTGGAAATACGGTGCGTTGAAATTGGCATTACGCAAGGTGGGGGTCTTGAACAACCCGCCTGAGCCGACATCGTGCTGCCGATGGTCCACGAAGGCTTCAGCCGGTTGGTGGCAGCCGGCACAACTCAGCGTGGGGTCGTGCGGAAACGGCCGATTGAACAGCTTCTCGCCGTGCCTCTCCTGCCGGGACACCTCCCCAACGAGCCGGCCGCCGGCACCCAGACGCGGGTTCGGCACAAAGTCGATATCGTCAACATAGGCCACGAGCGCATCCAACACCTGGGGTGAGGGCTCGGGGCCTGAGAATTCGTTGACCACCACGTTGCGTACGAAATCCCGCAACGAGCTCGTTCGGCCATCGTGACCGTAGGGCGCCAACAGGTGGGCACCGCGCAGACTCGGTATGGTCAGCGGATCCAGCACACTGTCGTCGGTCTTCGGATTGAACACGGGGCTGGTGGTATCGAAGTTGCCGTGCCGGGTGGAGAGGCCCGGAATGTAGAACAGCGAGCTCGAAGCGCCGTTCACATGACAGGTGCCGCAACTGATACCCGACTGCCGTGCAACGCCTCCCAACAGCTTCGGCGAGCTGAAAGCGACATCGCCCAACACAACCATATAGGACTTGTGACCGCCCGCGCTCTCGGAGCGGAAAACCTCACGCGGACGATCGAATGCGCCGTCACCGAGATCGGTGCCCAGGGGAAGCAGGCTGCTCCCCGGCAGGGCACAGATCCCGAGAGAGGGCAGGCATGTCAGCCAAACTGCGCACGACAGGGCCGCCCTCCCCGCTCTCATCTAACTTACCACTTCTTGACGGGTGTGCCCGTCAGCGGATCCAGGATCAAGGGCTTCTTGTTCTCCGGAGTGCCGTCGAAGTCGAACATGTTCATCACTGAGCCCGCGACGCGGTCGAAGGAGCCCGCGCCGGCGGCCGGCGGCTGCTCGTCGATGTACTCCAGGCCCCAGTTCTGCTCAATGAAGCGCAGGCTGGAGGTCTGATCGGTCTGAGTGTGATCAACAAAGTTCTGCTTCGCCCAAGGTGAGATCACTATGAACGGCAGACGCGGACCGTAGCCGCAACGAGCCGCCAAAGCAGTGCCGCTGGTGGACGGCGAACCGCAAATGCCCGAGGTCTGGATGGCATTCGAGTTGGCAGGAGCCGTGGAAGTTGACAACGGGATCGTCGGAATGAACGAGTCGTTCGCGTTCGTGTTGTCATCGTCCACACCGCTCGCGTTCGCGGACGGATTCACGATTGGGCCGTTGACGTGATCGTACCAGCCGTCAGAGTCGTCGTACTGAATGAACACAGCCGTGTCCTTCCACTCCGGAGACTGCTGCAGGGCATTGAGCACCTGGACAATGAACACCTGCTCAGTCAGCGGGTCGGAATTGCCCGGATGTGCATCCTGGTACTTCGCGGCCTTCAGGTACGAAACGGCCGGCAGGTTGTGGGCGGACAGCGCCTTGTAGAAATCCGTGATGTCGTAGTTGTGGTTGGCCCGTCCATTGTGACCAATCTCAGCCACATTCAACGGTGCGATGTGATGCGGATTGCGTGTTGAAGCGTAGTACTGGAACGGCGCATGGTGCGGCGAGTAGTCGGACGTCGCCACGTGGATGTCCGGGCCCGGGTTGATGGTCGGGTTCGGAACGGTCAACAGCACTTTGCCGTTTTCGCTGTATTGGTGCGCAGTGTGCGACTGGCCGCACTTCGCCGGGGTCGTGGTCGATCCGTCGGAACCCACCACGGCGTCGCCGGTCTTGGCAAAGCCGCCTTCAAACCAACCCCAAGTGACACCCTTCAGGTTCAGCAGGTCGCCGACGTTGCGTCCCTGCATCTCGACTGTTCCCTTACCTGTTGCGGTACCACCAGCATCCGCACCGCAATCATCCAGCGCCGGATCCGGATCGCCGGTGACCGTGACAGGCTTGAAGCCTGAAACCTTGCCCTGCGCGAACGTGGTAGCCAGGTGAGCGTTGCCGGTCTGGCCCGAGATCAGGTTGATCGCACCGACCGTGGACGGTCCGAAGTTTGTGTCGAACGAGTTGTCGTTCATCGCAAAGTGCTGGGCATAGTTCCACAGCGCTGTCACCGTGTTGCCGTCGAAGTAGTTCATCACACTCGAGCCGTCGGTCGCGCAGCCTTCACTGACACGCGAGGTCGCCTGTACGAACTTGTCGAGCAGGCCGCCGTCGGCGGCCTTCTGCTCGGCCGTGTAGTCGTGATTGAACGAGCAGGAGTAGGCATCCTGGTGACCCAGCCGCTTCGGATTGAAGAGGTTGGGATTGTTCGTGAGCATGCCGGCACTCAGGCCGTTGGCCCGCGGCGTGTCCGAATCTGCCTTGAAGATCGGCTGCTCGGTGTTCTTCGCGTGCGGATACGTCGCGAAGTAGTGATCGTAGCTGACGTTCTCGCCGAAGATGACGACGACGTGCTTGATGGGTGTGCGCGTCGAGCCGCCACCGCGGTTATCCGGTTGAGCTGACATCGCCGGCGCAGGCGCGGCAATGCCGGCCGCCACGACGGCACTTGCCACAAATGCGGCAACCATGGACTTGGAATGACCTGATTTCACAATCCTCTCCCCGAAAGAGTTGGTGGGTGGCGCGGGCCCACTGGGTTTGTTGCGCTGCTGGTGTTGCGTTGTAGGCGTCACGCGTTGCATTTCTGTTGCAGGGCATCCGGCTGTTGGTTCCCCGCCACCAACTCTTGACGATTCTCGAGATTCCCCCGTCACACAACCGTCACATATCGCAGCTAGTTATGTGCGCAATGAGAACCCAGAAAAATCTCAGGAGCGGCTGCGCCGGACTCCTGGTGTCCGTGTCACTCTGTGCGCATTCAACTGCGCCCGGAACGCTGGATAACGCGGCAGAACGCTATCGCCCCGAATTGGCCGCGTCGGTCGAGCAATGCCTGGCAGGCGCGCAGACCCTGCGCGAACGCATCGTCGCTAAAGACCTCGAGGGCGCCAAGAAAGCCTGGATTGCCGCGCGCGTCGGCTGGGAGCGATCTGAAGTTTTCACAAGTGGCTTCACGTCGGAGCTGGATGCCGCCATCGATAGCTGGCCCAGTGCGGTCGACGGTTTTCATTTCATTGAGGCCCGCTTGTTCGGCGCGCAGCAGATGGATGTGCTGCCGGCCACCGATGCCCTGATATTCCATCTCTCCAACTTGAAGATGATGGTTCGCGCCACGCCCTTGACGGGCCAGGGAATGCTGGAAGGCACAGCGAAGCTGGCGTATGAAATCGGCGAGAGCAAGGCCGATGGCGGCGAGTCCCGCTTCAGCGGCACATCGCTCGATGACATGCGCAACAATGCCGATGGAATCGCGGCGGCCTATCGACTGGTGTTTGAATCGGAGCTCACTGCTCGTGAGCCGGTGCTGGCGCGCGCCACGAAAGCCCGTATCGAGGAGCTGCAGGTCGCGCTGCAGCCGAAGAGCTTGGCGGATATTGATTCGGACCGGTTACGCGCGGCGAGCGAGGACCTGGTGTTGTCGTTGCAGAAGGCGGCAAGTGCCCTGGGGCTGCAGCGGCCGTCGTTGTCTGACTTGGCGCAACAGTAGCTGGCGGCCCGTCACCGCGGAAGCGCAGCGCCCTGCCCGCGGCGCCGCAAGCTGACACGGTGCGTCAACTCTTATCGCACAACTCAACATCGCCGCTCATGGTCTTCAGGCGGATACGCGCCTCTTCCGAGCCACTGCCGCGCGTGCCATTCAACCGGCGGCCGGGCCCATACTTGCTGACGCGCTCGGACTCGAGGCCCATGCAGTTCTTGATATCGCCACTGAACGTGCTCACCTGGTAATCCAGGCTGCCTTCATGGCTGGCGCGGACCGTGAGCTCGCCACTGACCGACTCAGCATCCACGGTGGCGCCCTTCACGAGCTTCCCCTCGAACCCCATGTCACCCGAGGTGGAACGCAGGCGGATGCTGCGCGACGGCTCCAGCTTGAGATTGACGTCGCCACTGACGGTCGTCGCTTCGAGGTCGCCACCGGCCCGATCGACGCGGATGTTGCCGCTGATGGTGGTGATGTGGATTTCAGCATTGTTGGCGCTTTCCTTCGCCTTGCCGCGCAACACAACATCGCCGCTGACTGTCTTGATTTCCGTATCCCGCCCGAACGTGTCGGCCTTGACATTGCCGCTGACGGTTTTAGCCATCAATTCGCCCTCGACGTCCGCGACAGTAACATCGGCACTGACACCGGAGATATCCAACTCGCTGTCGCGCGGCACACGGATGTACAGGTCGGCGGAGGCACTCCTGAAAGTATAATTGGGGACGCGCACTTTGATGGTCGTACGGCCGTGATCCGTGTCGACGTCGACTTTTTCGACGCCCGGCCCGATGTCGCCGTGGACTTCCACTTCCTGGTTGTCCCAACCCGACACTTCGATCTTGCCGGCCACGTTGGTGATGTCGACGGAGCCGTGCGGCTGGACGGCCAGGCGCCGCTCGAATTTCTCGGCGTGCGCCAGTCCTGAGACCGCACAGGCGCCGATCAGCACCCAAGCCTGCGTACGAGTAAACATGATCAGATCCCCTCGCCGGGTCTGCCGGCTTCGTGCACGGCAGTCAGCACGCGCATCTCATCCTGATAAGTGTTGACGAGCAACTCCTGTAGCAATGCATTGCTCGGGTCCTTGCCGAGCTCTCTTTCCAGGTCACGCTTCGAGTCGTTGATGGCTTTGAGGCTCGCCAGCACTTTGGCCCGTGAGGGCGGCGGCAGGTGCTCGAGGCGGGACTCCAGGTCCTTCACCAACTGCGCGCGCTGATTGATGTACTTGGGACCCATTACGTACGCTGCATGAAATGCACCCGGCTCATCGGACGGACGGTTACTTGCAGTGAGGCCGGTGTCATTGGGCCGCGCCCCACCGGATACCGGCAGCATCTCCCGCCCAATCCAGACACCTACCGCCAACGCAACAATGACAGCCGCGGCCGCGAACACCCGCAATGGGACAGCGCGCGAGGAACGGGGGACCGGCGTTCCGGCGGCGGGCTGGCGCTCGGCGGCAATCTGCGCCTCGATGCCTTTCCACAGGTCCCGTGGAGGGGCGATTTCCTGCGGCAGGTCGCGAAGCGAGCTGATCCTGCGCTTGTCATTGCCACTCATATCAACCTACCTCCACTCCGAGCCGGTCGCGTAGCAGGCCGCGTGCGCGATGCAGTTGTGCCTTGCAGGTGCCTTCCGCGACGCCGAGCATCGCTGCCGTTTCGGAATGTGAATAACCATAAATCGCATACAACACCAGAACGTCCCGCGCACCATCCGGTAAACCACCAATCGCGGCCTCGATGTCATTCACCTCGAGCGGCGATTCCAGGGTCCACTCGCTCTCAATCGGCTCATCCTCGCCCGCCGGCGCCAGGCTGTCCCAGTCGACCATGGCGGGGGTAGCCTTGCGCCGCTTGCCCAGGACCACATTGACCGCGATCCGGTGCAACCAGGTGGCCATCGAGCTGCGGTCCTCGAACCGGTCGAGAGCGCGCCAGGCATTGATGAACGCTTCCTGGGCGCAATCCTCGGCCAGGGCCTCATCCCGGGTCATCCGCAGGCACAAGCCGTAAACCCGGCCGGCATGCTCGCGGTAGAGCCTCTCGAAGGCGCGGGGATCCCCGGACCGGGCACGCTGAATGAGCGCACCTTCCCAATCGACCGTGGATTCCTGCCGCCCTGCCTCTTTCATTCGTTTAGTTAGAGGCTACCGCAGTATGAAGGGTTTAAATCAGGCCGGGGGATCCGGCTCGACCGAGGCGGCCGCCGGGGGGGTGCTGCGGCTGGCGTACCAATTGATGGCGTACTGCAGCAACTGGGCGTTGGTCGCCAGGTTGAGCTTGCGCTTCAAGCTCTGGCGGTGGGTCTCGACCGTCTTCACGGACAGGCCCAGGGCTTCGGCGGCTTCGCGGGAGGACAGGCCCCGGCCAATGAGGCTCAGCACCTGCAGCTCGCGGTTGCTGAGCCGGTCGATGGGATCGGCCCCCAACCCGGCCCCGCCACTGCCGCCGTCAATCCGGCCGAGGTTGCCGGCGAGCGATTCGCTCAGGTACGTCTCGCCCTCGAGCACTTTCCGCAGGGCAATCAGAAGCTGGTCGGAGGCCGCCTGCTTCATTATGTAACCACTCGCGCCGGCGGCCAGCAGGCGTTCGGCGTAAATCAACTCATCGTGCATGGAGAGGACCAGCATCGGCAGCTCGGGACGCTGCGCATGCACGTCGCGGACGAGCTCGAGGCCGTCGCCTTGGGCCAGCGATATGTCAACAATGACCACATCGGGTGCCAGAGCGCGGATTGCCGCGCGCGCCTCGCGCTCCGTCTGCACCTCACCGCACACCACGAGATCGGGCTCGGGCTCGATCATGCGGCGCAAGCCCTGACGAACAATCGGATGGTCATCGACTATCAACACACGCCGTTGTGCGGTGACACCCGAAAAACCTGGCATGCGTGGGGAAACTTTCATGAACGGCTAGCGGCCAAGGGACGTGGACATTGGACCTGAGGCACCCCGGGCAATCAATGCGACGGTGGTGCCGAAGCCCGCGGTGCGGAGTCACGCTCCACTCGGTTTCCCTCCTGGGAACCGTCCAGCGGGCACGAGCAGCGCACACAGGCGCCACCATTTGTTCCTGACTCGAGTATCAGATCGCCACCCAGCATTTGCGCACGATAGCGCATGATCTTCAATCCCAACCCTCCGTACTCCTCCGGCGTTACCTGCTCGAAACCGCGGCCATTGTCATCTACACGCAGATGCAACTCACCGCCCGAGGTTTCCAGGCTGATGGTGACATCGCTCGCGCGGCTGTGCCGGATGACGTTGGTAAGGGCCTCCTGAACAATTCGATACACGTGCGTTGCCGACGTCTCGCTCAGGAGCAACGGCTCATCAAAATTCGCGTTGAAATCAACATGGACTCCGTAACGTTCGCTGGCACGAGCCGCGAGCGTCTGCAGCGCCGCCGCGAGCCCGCCGCGTTCGCCGCTCACGGGCGACAGGCCGCGAGCGAGTGAGCGAGTGCTCTCGATGGCGTTGTTGACCAATCCTATGACTTCCTCCACATCCACTCGCGCGGCCGACCCTTCCTTACGCAACTGCGCGGCCACTCCCCGCAGCATCAAGGCGATCCCCGTCAGATCCTGGCCGAGCCCGTCATGCAGATCGCTGCCGATCCGCTGCTGCTCGCGGTTGGAAATCTCAATGATCTCCCGCTCCAGGCGCTTGCGCTCGGTGACATCGTTCAACACCGCGAGCCAGCGTTCGGTGCCGCTGATGCGCAACGGCGTAATGACGCAGGTGGCCACAAACCGTGAGCCGTCCTTGCGCCGACATTCAAACTCGACCGGCACGACCTCGCCGTTCTCGCCGTTGTCCCGCAACGTCCGCTCGAAGCGCTTGCGCTGCAATGCAGGCATGCTGAACAGCGGATCAATGGAGCGCCCCAGCAGCTCCAGGGCACCAAAGCCGAACATCTTATCGAATGTCGCGTTGGTGAGTGTGATCAGATGCGTGGTCGAATCAATGAGCACCACGCCTTCACGCATCGTCTCGAGGATCCGGGCCTGCGTGCGCAGCGCGTCCTGCTGGGCGTGCCGCTCGGTCACTTCCGTGATATTCACCACCGCACCGAAGATCCGGCCGTCGGCCTGCACCGCGCGGGCCCGCAACTCCAGGTAACGCGGACCGCGCTTCGGATCAATGATCACCTGGTCGAAGTCGCGCGGCTCCCCCGTGTTCATGACATGCTCGAATATCTCATGCATGTAAGCACGGTCGGCCGGCGGCGCAAAATCCTCTACTGGCGCGCCGATCCAGCCATCGGGCGGTACCCCATGCATGGCGCGATTCAGAAACACACACTGGCGCTGCCGATCGAACAGGGCGAGCCAGTCGGCCGAGCTCGCGGCGACCGTCTGCAGCGTCATCTGTGACTCGCGCAAGGCGATTTCGGCCCGCTTCCTTTCAGTTACGTCCGTCACGGCAACAGTTAGCGACCGAATCACGCCGCTGTCAATGACCGGAACGACCCGATGCTCGTGATGGGAAAGTGTGTTGTTGGAGTTCGGGTGGCGCAGCTCGAAGCGGGCCGGCTCGCCCGTGCCGAGCACACCGCGATACATCTCCTCCACGTAGGCGCGGTGCGCCTCCGGAATGAATTCCAGCAGGCTGCGTCCCACCACATCCTCGTAGCGGTATTCACCAAACTGGCGGTTCATGAAGCGCACGTGCAGCGAATCGTCGACCAGGAAGAGCCAGTCCGGCGTGTTCTCTGTTACCGCTCTCAGGACCGCTTCGGACTCCCGTACAGCCTGCTCGGCGAGCTTGCGGGTCGTGATGTCATAGGCGGAGCCCAGGACACCGGTGACAGCGCCGGTCTGCGGATCGCGTACCGGCAGCGTACTAACATACAACCACTTGCTCTCGCCGTGGACGGTGTGGATGCGGGTCTCGCCCGCCTGCGGCTCGCCCTGCAGGATGCGCTGGTAACGCGCCGCAACGATCGGTTTCCACTCTTCGTCAATCAGTGAATCCCCACTGCCCTGCGGGTCCTCCAGCGTACAGCCGAAAATGGCCTGCATGCCGTCACTCGCCCAGACCGGCTCCGGCCGGTTGTCCGCATTGTAGCGATACTCAAACACAAAACCCGGTGCCATCTGCGCAACGGTGCGATAGCGGAATTCGCTCTGCCGCAAAGCTTCCTGGGTGTGCACGCGGTCGGTGATCTCCACGAGAAAACCAACCATGCGGGTGGCCCGGCCGTAGGCATCGCGTTCCGGTACCCGGCCGCGATCGAGAACCCAACGCCAGCTTCCATCTTCATGGCGCAGGCGGTACTCGGCTTCGTACAGCTCGCGGCGGCCGGCGATGACATCCTGGAGCGCGGCCTCGATGCGGGTGGCATCTTCCGGATGCACGCGCTTGTTCCAGAATGCCCAGGTGCGATCCCCGGACTTGGGAACCACGCCCAGAATGCGATAGTAGGGCTCGGCATGGCGAGCCTCGCCGCTGGCGAGATCCCAGTCCCACATTCCGCCGCGCGCGCTTTCCAGCGCCGTCTCCAGGCGGCGTTGACTGCGGATGTATTCGAGCTCGGCCTCCTTGCGCTCTTCGATGTCCATGCAAACGCCGACCATGCGCAAGGCGGCGCCGTAGTCATCCCGTTCAACTACACGGCCGCGCTCAAACAGCCAGCGCCAACGGCCTTTCTTATCCCGGATACGGTATTCGGCATCGTAATAATCAGCTTTGCCGGCAACGTGATCGTTGAAGCGGGTGGCCGCGGTCGTAACATCGTCGGCGTGGATGTTGGCATCCCAACGGGCAACATGGTCCGGACCTTCGCAGGAATGCAGCTCCAACCGGTCGCACCAGTCGCTGTACCAACGTGTGCGCTCGGTGCGGAAATCCAACTCCCACAGGCCCATGCCCGCGCCCCAGACAGCCGTTTCCAACCGCGTCTCACTCGACCTCAGCTCACGCTCCGCGCGCTTTTGCGCGTCGATATCCAGGGAGACACCGATGGCGGAAGTGGCTTTGCCTTCGAAATCCCACGCAACCGCGCGGCCGCGCGTCAGCATCCATTTCCACTCGCCGCTGGCAGTACGAATGCGGTACTCCGTTTCAATCGACGTACTCTGGCCACTCAGGTGCTTGCGGATCTGAAGCTGCACGGCGGGCCGGTCGTCACTATGAATGCGCGAGAACCACGGGTTCGGAATGCACTCCCACAGCTCACGGGTGTAACCGGTCATCGCGAACCACAACGGGCTCATCACCGCGACATCAGTGGCAACGTGCCATTGCCAGAAGGCCGCGCGCGCACCCCACAGGGCGGTCGCCAGGCGCGCCTCGTTTTCCTGAAGCGCGACTTCTGCGCGCTTGCGCTCATCGATTTCCAGGCAGATGCCGGACACACGAGCCGGCAGACCCTCAGTGGCCACGGTCAGCACCGTGCCGCGTTGAAGCACCCAGATCCAACGGGACTCGCCAACAGCCAGGCGGTATTCGATGTCGAAGCGCTCGAGCCGCCCGAGCTGCACGGCTTCGAGCTTCCGGCGGAACTCGGCCACATCATCCGGATGAATCTGGCGCGTCCAGCTATCGAGGGCATGTTGCCCTTCGCAGGGATTGAGGCGCAGTGCAGCGCACCACACCGGGTCGACACGGAAATTCCGTGTGCCGATGTCCCATTGCCACGTGCCGACCTGGGCCTCGTGCGGGGTTGCCAGGGAGCCTGCCTTGGCTGTTATTTGGCGCATGCTGCGGCGCGATGCCTCATCAGAAACGAATCGATGCCAATCTGCACTGACTGAGCCTGTATCTCAAGATTTATGAGTGTATAGGCTGTGCCGCACAGGATTTTGTTCAACGACACAGGAGGTCATCCCTTGAACGAGCGCACATCCGTCAGTCCGGCGGTCGCGGACTATTCACAGTGGCAGGCGCAGGACTACTTCAAAACCTATTACAGCGAGGTCGTGCTCCCCGACGAGCAGGTCGTGCTGGCCTACCAG
Source organism: Pseudomonadota bacterium (assembly GCA_018241505.1). Taxonomy (GTDB): domain Bacteria; phylum Pseudomonadota; class Gammaproteobacteria; order Steroidobacterales; family Steroidobacteraceae; genus 13-2-20CM-66-19. The sequence continues at coordinate 120,816 of JAFEDS010000006.1, forward strand.
ATCGAAACCCTCAAACGCGCCGGGCACCCGTTCGGCCGCGGGCTGGAATACGGCTGCGGACCCACCCTGCACCGCGCAATCGCGGCCGCCCGTTCCGCATTCAGAATCGATATGGCCGACTGGCTACCTGACAATCTCGCGCAGGTGCGCGAGTGGGTCGCGGCCACCAGCGCCAACACCGACTGGAATCGCTTTACTGACTACATTCTAACCTGCGAAAGCCGGGGCGAGGCAGTCGATGCTTCCCGGATCCAGCGGCGCGAGGAACAAACGCGCAAGGTCATCCGCAACCTGCACGTGAGCGATGCCCGTTGGCGCCACCCGTTGGGTCCGAAAAGGCAGGGCTTCTATGATTTGCTGGTATCCGGGTTCTGCCTGGATGCGGTCTCGAGTGAGAAGGCTGTGTGGCATCGCTGCATGTCGAATGTGCTGTCGACCTTGCAGCCGGGCGGGCTGTTGATTCTCCACGCGCTGTATCGATGCAAGGCCTACAAGGTCGGCGAGCGAATGTTTCCGGGTGCCGATCTGTCCGAGGACGATCTCATCGAGTCCCTGCTCGCCACCGGCTTCACGCGCCGGAGCATGGATGTTCATGTGATCCCCTGTCCGGAGAATATCCAGTACGGGTACGGGGGCATTCTGGTGGCCTCCGCCAGGAAGGGCTGAGCGAGCCTGGCTCCCGGCCCATGCGCCGGGGGCCTGTCTCAGGAACACGACACAATTATTGGGAACTTTGGCTGCGTTAAATCGCTCCCCTATAACAGACTACAAGAAAGGGAAGGAGTCAGTGTGAAAGCCTCAAAAAACTGGGTGTGGCAGCCCCCCGCCGAAGCCATCGACAGCCTCGCCTCCGTGTTCAGTGCCCATTGGACTGCGGCGAAATCGCAACGCTTGGACGCGTTCTGGCCGAAAGCCACGAGTTGGCGCACTCAGCTCACCACCTCACCAGAGGCGGCAGACTCATCAGGTACGCTTCCGGCTCCGCATCCGTGCTGAAACCGAATTTCGTGCCCCGGTCGTAAACGAGATTGAATTCGACATAACGTCCCCGCTTCAGCAGCAGCTTCTGGCGAGCCTCGTCATCGAACGGGGTGTTTTTCCGGCGCGCCACCAGTGTTGGGTAAATGCCTAGAAAGGCCTCGCCCACGGCTTTGACGAAGGCAAAATCCGCCGCCACATCCGCGCTCGCCAGCTCGTCGAAAAAAATCCCGCCCACGCCGCGCGGTTCCTGCCGGTGGGGCAGGTAGAAATACCGGTCACACCAGGCTTTGTATTCGGCATAGGCTTCCGGCCGATAAGTATTGCAGGCAGCCTCGAGGGCTGCGTGAAAGTCCTTTGTGTCCTCAGGCATCGGGAAAGTTGGAGTCAGATCCGAACCGCCGCCAAACCAGCCCCGGCTCGTGCGCAGATAGCGCAGGTTCATGTGAACCGCCGGGACATAGGGATTGGTCATATGCGCCACGAGCGAAATGCCGCACGCCACGAAGCGCCCGTCGGATTCTTCCGCACCGGGCACCTGAGCGCGCGCCTGGGGCGAAAACACGCCCCACACATGGCTGAAGTTGACTCCGACTTTTTCGAACACCTGGCCGCGCATCAGGCGCGACTCGCCGCCGCCCTGCAATCGATGCCCTGCGGGCTTGCTCCACGAGCGGTGCTCGAAGCGGTGGTCCGTTTCAAACTCCTCGAACGCCGCGCAGATGCGGCTTTGCAGGTCACGGAAGTACGCGCCCGCGGGCGCAGCCATATCCATTGTCATCGGGAGCTGCTCTCATGGACGTAGTCGACGAGGCGCGCCACCGCATCCGGGCTCGTTTCCGGCCAGATTCCGTGCCCCAGGTTGAATATGTGCCCGCGCGCCGCACGGCCTTCCTGCAGCACGATTTCAGCGCTGCGCTTCAGCTCGCCGGGAGCCGCAAACAACGCCGCCGGATCGAGATTGCCCTGCAGTGACTTGTTGGGTCCCAGGATGCGGGCGCATTCGCTCAACGGTGAGCGCCAGTCCACGCCGATCACATCCACATCGAGGTCGGCGACGCTCTGCATGAGGGCCGAGCCCTGGTTGACGTAGTAGATCAACGGCACGTCTGTTTGCTCGCGCAACTTCGCCATCGTCCGGCGGACCGCACGCAAGGCGAACCGGTTGAACTCGCGCGGCGCCAGCAGGCCGGCCCAGGATTCAAACATCATCAAAGCCTGTGCGCCGGCTGCGGCCTGGGCGCCCAAGTAAGCGGCCATTGCGTCGCCAAGGTGGTCCAACAGGCGTTCGGCGGATTCCGGCTGCGCATACAGGAAGGAGCGCGCAACGCCGAATTCCTTCGACGGCTTGCCGCTGACGAGATAACACAACAGGGTGAAGGGACCGCCCGCGAAACCGATGAGGGGCGCGCCCCGCGGCAGCTCGGGCCGGATGAGCTTGATTGAATCGAGCACGAACGGCAGATCACGCGCGGGCCGCAAAGCCGGCAATGCGTCGATCTGGGCGTCGGTACGGATCGGATTGCGCACCACCGGGCCCGGATCGAAATGCAGATCGATGCCCATGCCCTGCAGCGGCGTCATGATGTCACTGAACAGAATGGCCGCGTCGAGATCGAAGCGCCGCAGCGGTTGCAGAGTGACTTCCGCCGCCAACTCGGCCTTGCGAGTCAGAGACTCGAAATCGACCTTGGCGCGCAGCTCACGGTATTCGGGCAGATAGCGGCCGGCCTGGCGCATGACCCAGATGGGGGTGTGGGAGACTGGTTGGCCACGGCAGGCGGCCAGGAAGGTGGACTGCGTGTTGGCCGCGGCGTCAGTCCGTGGAGGCTGTGGCGCGGTGGGCGCCGTGCCACCAGCCGGCGGCGCTGACTGTGTTGGCGCGCTCATCCTGCCAACCACTCCGCCATCTTCGGCGCGAAGTACGTGATGATCAGGTCCGCGCCGGCGCGTTTGATTGCCGTGAGGGTCTCGAGTGCGGCCGCCTTCTCATCAATCCAACCGCGCTCGGCGCCTGCCTTGATCAAGCTGAACTCACCTGACACCTGGTAGGCGACCACAGGCAGATTCACGGCATCGCGCACCTGCCGGATGATGTCGAGATACGCCCCGGCCGGCTTCACCATCACCATGTCCGCGCCTTCTTCAACATCCAGAAGGACCTCGCGCAGCGCTTCGCGCGAGTTGGCCGAATCCATCTGATACGAGCGGCGGTCGCCGAACGCGGGTGCCGATTCGGCTGCCTCGCGAAACGGTCCATAGAATGACGAGGCGAATTTGGCCGCGTATGAAACAATCGGTGTCGCTGCATGCCCTTCGCGGTCGAGCAGGTTGCGCATCGCCAGGATTCGGCCGTCCATCATGTCGCTCGGCGCGACCGCGTCTGCACCGGCTCGCGCATAATTGAGCGCGACCTGCGCCAGTGTCTCGACCGAGGAGTCATTTTCTATCTGGCCTTTCGGCGTGACGTGGCCGCAATGGCCATGGTCGGTCGAACCGCACAGGCAGACATCCGCCCACACGATGAGCTGGGGGCACGCGTCCTTGATGGCTGAAATGGCCTGTGCCGCGAGGCCCTTCGGATCCAGGGCAGCGCTCGCCTTGGCGTCTTTTTGCGCCGGCGCCGCGAACAACAGCACCGCCGGAATTCCGGCTGCTGACACGGCGCGCGCCTCTTTCACAGCCTCATCGACCGAGAGCTGCGCGATTCCCGGCATGCTGCTGATCGGGTTCTTGACGCCGCGCCCAGGCACGGCGAACAACGGATAGATCAGCGAGTCGAGCGTCAGCCGCGTCTCACGCACCATCCGGCGCCACGCATCTGACTGCCGCGTCCGCCGCGGTCTGTGCAACGGATATCCCATGATCAATCCCTCGTCTGCAATGAGCGAAAAGTGGTTGCTGCCAGTCCGCGCAAGTTGGCGGACTCGGCCATGATTGGAGTGCAGGCGCGCTCAACCAGCTCGCGCGCGGTGGTCGGACCGATGGCAATCACCCGCGTGGTTTTCAGCAATCGGTCGAAATGGGGTTTGCCGAGTGAGTGTTCCAACTCAATGACGGCGGACGGGCTCGCAAATGTGACCGCGCCAAGACCGTCGCGATCGATCCACGCTCGGCAGGCGGCAACGTCGAGTGATGCGGGCTCGGTGCGGTAGGCTTCTACCTGGGTGACTGTTGCGCCCATCTGGGTCAAGCCTGCGGCAATCGTGGGCAATGCGCGCGAGCTGGCGGGGAAGAGCACCTTCGTGCCCTGCAGGGGCTTCGTGGCAAACTCGGATACCAACGCCGCGGCGTTGGCTTCCTCGGGCAGCAAATCCACCGGCCAGCCGCGTTGGCGCAGTACTTGCCCGGTTGCCTGACCCACCGCGGCAACCCGCAATTTTGCCGGCGGCGCTGCTACTCGCTCAATGACCGCGGCAACGGCGTGACGGCTGGCGAAGACGATCCAGTCGAACTGGTCGATGTTGTTGAGCGCTTCGTCCAGATGGCTGGGCTCGGCAGCGCCCACACTCACCGCGGGCCATAACAAGACTTCGAGGCCCAGCTCGCGCAGGTGAGAGCTGAGCGGGCCGTCGACCGCTTCCGCGCGCGTGACCACGACTGGTTTGGCTGCGCTGTCGTCCACTGCGCCTATCCCCCGCTCGCCAGGCTGCGCGCGGTGCGCTCGTTGGCCATCAACTCTGCAGCACCCTGTGCCAACAAGTCATCCGCAACTCGCTGACCGAGGCTCGTGGCATTGGCCAATGAGGCCGGCATCTCCGAACTCGCCTGCAGGATCTTCGTGCCATCCAACGCACAAACAGCCGCGTGCAGACGCAACGTCTCGCCATCGAGAGTGCCCAGGGCTCCCAGCGGAACCTGACATCCGCCCTCGAGCCTCCTCAACAACGCCCGCTCGGCTGTCGTCGCCAAACGTGAGGCGCGATTGTCGAGCTTCTGAAGCCATCGGCCTGCTTCAACGTCCCCCGTTCGCATACAAACGCCAATCGCGCCCTGCGAAACAGCGGGCGGGAACTCACCCACGGACAACAGCTCGGAAATGTGTTGATCGAGGTTGAGTCGACGAACGCCTGCGGCCGCCAGAATGATGGCATCGTAGTCGCCCTTCTGCATGCGCTCGATGCGAGTGGGTACGTTGCCGCGCAGCTCCAACAGCTCGATGTCCGGCCGCAGTCGCGCAATGAAGGCGCGGCGGCGCAGGCTGCTGGTGCCAACACGCGCACCCTTCGGCAGATCCATCAACCCAGCGCCCGTCCGGCTGAGCACAGCATCGCGCGGATCTTCGCGCTCCAGCGCGGCCGCGAGCTCGATGCCGGAGTCCAACACCGTCGACAGGTCCTTGAGGCTGTGAACGGCAATATCGATCTCGTTACCCAGGAGCGCCTTGTCGATCTCCTTCGTGAAGAAGGCGCGGCCGCCGATCTGCCACAAGGGCACGTCGGTTCGCACGTCGCCTTCGGTCTTGATGCGCACCAACTCCACGGCCGGGGCACCCGGCTGCGATTTGACGAGCGCCGCCACATGATGCGCCTGCCACAATGCGAGCGCTGAGCCACGCGTCCCGATCCTGATCGTCACTGGCCTGATTGTCATGGCTCACCCTCGATCATGAACCGGTAACCAACACCCCAGACTGTCAGAAAGTGCCTTGGATTGGCGGGATCGCGCTCAAAGCGCTTGCGCAGCCGCAGAATGAAGTTGTCGACGGTGCGGGTCGATGGAAAGACATCGTAGCCCCACACTTTCTCCAGAAGATCCTCGCGCGAGACAATCTCGCCCGGGTGCTCCGCCAGCACTTTCAATATCATCGCTTCCTTTTCAGTGAGCTCCTGCGCGATACCGTTCCACGAGCGCGCCCGGAAGGCTCTGAAATCGACCTCGTTGCCCGCGAACTGCAACACGGCACTGGCCGGCGTCGCCGAGGCACTTCGGTACCAGTCCCAACGCCGCAGGATCGCGCGCACGCGCAGCAGAAACTCCTGCAAGTGGAACGGCTTCGCCAGGTAATCATCGCCGCCCGCTTCGAGGCCGGTTACCCGATCGGCCGGGTCGCCGCGCGCCGTCAGGAACAACACAGGCGTGCTGTCGCCTCGCTGCCGCAGCGTACGGCAAACCGTAAATCCATCCACTCGTGGCAACATCACATCGAGAACAATGAGCCCGCACTGCTCGGCTTCGAGCCAGTCGAGTGCGATCTGTCCATCGGTCGCCGTGGAGACGTCGTACCCTTCAGCACGGAGGTTTTCCACAATGCCGGCAGCAAGCAGCGCATCGTCCTCCACCACGAGGACCCGATTGAAAAACGCAGATGCGGCGTTCACAGGGGCTCCGCGGGCGCCACCGGCCAGGCAAGCACAAACTTCGCGCCCTGGCCCACACCCTCACTATGTGCGCTGACACGGCCACCGGCGAGATGCATCAGGCGCTTGACGATGTACAGCCCGAGGCCGGTCCCGAAGTAGCTGCTGCCGCCACCCGGATGCAGGCGCGTAAACTTCTCAAAGAGGCGCGCGCCGTCGGACGGCCTGAAACCAACTCCCGTGTCCTTCACCGACAACTCGATCTCTGCATCCAGGCGCCGTGCCGTCAATGAAATGGTGCCGCCACCCACGGGCGTTACGGCGGCGACCGCGTTCTCGAGCAGATTGCGCACGACCACATCCAACGACAGTGGGTCGGCCATGACGACCATGTCGCCGGCGATGTCGGCAGAAATGGTGATCTTCTCCTTGAACGCCCGCACATCCAGATGCGAAATGACGCGATCGACCGCGCTGCCCAATTCGATCGGCTCGATCTTGAGATCAATGCGGCCGCGCTCCAGGCGGTTGCTTTCCAGGATCTGGGTGACCATGGCGGTCATGCGGGCGAGATCCGCCAGCATCCGGTCGATGAGAGTGCGCGCCTGCTCGGGCGACAGGGTGCGAATGGCCATTGTCTCGAGAGACAGTTGCAAGCTGGCCATTGGCGTTTTGAACTGGTGGGATACCAGCGCAAGAAAGTTGTCCTGCTCCTGCCGGACCCGCGCCTCAGCGCGCAACGCCCTGAAAATCACGCCATTGCACACAGCCAGGGCCAACAGGAAGAAACCACCTTCCCAGGCATATTGATTGATGCGGCGATGCTCTTCCGCTGTGAGCATCTCATCGACACTCGGTGAGAGGGCGGCGCGCTGACCGTCAATGGCAATGCCGGGCATCATTGCCTGCACTTTGTCGGCCGGCGTGCCCCCATCCAACAGGGCCTGCGCAGCTAGAATCTGCTGGGTGTACAGCGCGCGCTCGTCGCGCACCTTTTCGATCGCGGAGGAGCGCTGATCGAACAGCCACCAGCCGGCCTGCACCGCGGCCACCACAACCAGGGCGAGTGCTGTGACCTGAAAGACCCGGGTTGCCTTCATGTGAGGGTTGCGAGCGACTCCCGCAGCGCGCGGGTAAGTTGCTCAATGTCCGCGTTGGTATGAGCCAGCGACAGAAAGCACGCCTCGTAAGCTGACGGCGGCAAGTAAACGCCACGATCCAACATGGCGTGGAACAGCGCGCTGTATCGCTGTACCGCCTGTTGACTCATGGACGCGGCGGTTCGCGGCGCGGCGCCGTCATGAAACGACATCCAGAACAGCGAGCCGGCCCTGACGAAGTGAATCGGAAACGGAGCGTCTTTGCACACGGGCAGCAGCGCTCGCTCCACCGCGGCACTGATTTGCTCCAGCCGCTCCCAACCGGACTCCTTGATCATGATGTCGAGAGTGGTGATACCCGCTGCCATGGCAACCGGATTGCCCGAGAGCGTACCGGCCTGATAGGTGTCGCCGAGGGGGGCCAACCGCTTCATGATTTCGCGACTGCCGCCGAAACCACCGACCGGCATGCCACCACCAATCACTTTGCCGAACGTCGCCATGTCAGGAACGATGCCCGTCAACTGCGCGACACCCCCGCGAGCCAGCCGGAAACCGCAAATCACTTCGTCGAAAATCAGCAGTGAGCCGTGCTTTCGCGTCACATCGCGAAGCTTCTGCAGGAACTCGCGCCGCTGCAACAACAGACCGTGGTTGGCGGGTACCGGCTCAATGATGACAGCGGCGATCTGCGCACCTTCGCGCGAGAACAGCTCATCCACAGCGGCTTCGTCATCGAGCGGCAACACGCGCGTGCAACCTGTAAACGCTGCAGGCACGCCCGCGGAGGAAGGCGTGCCGAATGTCGCAAGACCTGAGCCTGCAGCCACCAGCAGATGGTCCGCATGGCCGTGATAACAGCCTGAGAATTTCACAATCAGGTCGCGGCCGGTGCAGGCGCGGGCCACTCTGATTGCGCTCATGACCGCTTCGGTGCCGGAGGACACAAAACGGACCTGCTCGAGCCCCGGATACGATCCGACAATCCGCTCGGCCAATTCAACCTCACCGGCGCAGGGGGCGCCGAAGGTGGTGCCGCTGCGGGCCATTTCAACAATCGCCGCGACCACTGCCGGGTGCGCGTGGCCCAGGATCAGCGCGCCCCAGGAATTGACGAGATCGAGATACTTGCGGCCATCCGCATCAATGAGATGTTGCCCTTCGCCCCGTTGCACGAAGAGCGGCGTACCCCCCACGGCCTTGAATGCACGCACCGGTGAATTGACGCCACCCGGAATGACGCGGCAGGCACGCTCAAATAACTGTTCGGAACGGGGGTGTTTTGTCACAGTGTTACTCTTGAAATATCAACGCCGCCGGGGCGTTGAGGTGTCAGGTTTCGGGCCGCCGCAACTTTGCTTCGCGAAAAAATGCATCCACTGCGTCGGCGCTGGCGTGCGCTGCCGCAGCCCGGATTCCGGCCAACGGCAAATGCGCCAGGCGACGCGCAACGGTCGAAGCGAATCGCTGCAACATTTCCCGCTGGGACGCATCCAGGTTGGCAAACTCTTCCGCCAACGCACGCTCCACTTCCTCCGCCGCAATCTGCTCGAACGAGCCTCGCAAATCAGCCAACTGGCGCCCAATGGCTCGCGTTGCGAGCTCACCGCGCAAGCGATCGAGCCGCTCATCAATGGCCGCACGCACCGGCGCCAGGCGCATCAACTGCGACAACCGCCGCTCTTGTGCCGCCTGAATCAGATCGTCCATGCCAACTCGCGCAATCCCGGCCGCCTTTGTGGCCTGTGGATCCGCGTTGGGCGGCACACCGAAATCCAGCAATAGTGGCGCACGGGGCCCGGCCGCGGCAGCTACTTTGGGCAGCGACTTCCCGTCGAGCAAGGGCTCATTACCGCCCGCCGCCAAAACCAGCGCGCCCACGTCGGATGGTGCCTCGCGAAACTGATCCAACTGCACCGCGCGGCCGCCGACAGTCGCCGCGTATTCCTCGGCTGTCTGCAATGTCCGATTGACGACGAGAAGCGGGATTCCGGCCCGATGCAGGATCATCCCGCAGCGCTTGGTCATGGGCGAGACACCGAGAAGAGCAACGGTAGCTGGTTTGCCGTTGAAGTGGCGGATGATGCGATCGGCTGCGAGATCAGCCAGCGACGGGGTGCGTACATTCGCTTCGAGCTTGTGCACCCGGTTCGCCATGCTCAGGGCTTCACTGAGCAGCTTGTCGAGCGTCGGACCGCAGACACGAGCGTCGCGAGCGGTCTCCCAGGCGAGGCGGATTTGAGCCGCGATTTCCTGCTCACCTGCCTGCGCGGAATCGAGCCCGCAGGCTACGAGGAAAAGATGCTCGACGGCCGCTTCACCCGTCCACGCACGGAGAATGCGCGTGGCTTCACCGCCCACTGGGTCTCGGCCGATGAGGGCGCGGAATACTTCGCGGCGGGCATCGCCCGCAGCGGCACCATCGGGCATGGAAAACAGGATTTCCACGCGGTTGCAGGTGCCCACGTAGAACACCTCGGACACGCCCAAGGCATCCCGCAAGGCAGGAAGGCGCGCCGCTACCTCGGTCTTGGGAACCGAAAAACGCGCGACCTCATCGACGCCCACGTGCCGATAGGACAGCCCCACCACGCCAATCTGGTGCATGGGGGAAGGAGACCACGGCCGCCCGGTCCGTGTGTCATTGAACAGTCATGGGCCCCTGCCGGAGCCCACACTTTTGTGCGCTTTACCGCCGGCTGTTCCGGATGAGGCTCATCACCAGGATGCCCGCGAGGAACCCCGCCCCCAGCGCCCAGGCGCTGGCCTTATACGGCTGAGCCTCCACACTCGTTTGGAGATCGTCCATCCGGGAGCTCGCCCAATCGCGCGCCTGCCGGGCGCGTGCCCGTGCGGCACTGGCGGCTGCATCTTTTGCGGCGCGCAGATGTTCCTTGACCTGTTCCGAATCCGCTCCGGCCCCGAGATCGCCATTCTTTGAATTCATGCTGAGTTTCTCCAACCGTATCCCAATCAAGCAGTGGGCGTTCAACGAGGCCACACCGCTATGGTTCCATCCAGCGCCCTCAGCTTTCGTCCTGCCACGCAAACCCGTCGCGGCTGATGAGCGCACTGGACGCCGCAGGCCCCCAGCTCCCCGACACGTACGATTTGATCTTCTCATCATTCCGCGCCCACCCCTCGCGGATGGGGTCGATCCATCGCCACGCCGCATCCAGCTCGTCGCGACGCATGAACAGGGTCAGGTTGCCTTTGACCACGTCCATGAGCAGTCGCTCGTAGGCGTCGACCGGCTTCTCTTTGAACGACCCAGCCAGATCGAGCGCGAGATTGACGGGCTTCAGTCGCATCGTTTCACCCGGCTGCTTGGCCAGGATGCTGAGTGTGATGCTCTCCTGCGGCTGTAGTCGGATGACCAGCCGGTTCGGCGAGCGATCGCTGCTCGGGCCCTCGAAAATGGAATGCGGCACATCCTCGAGCGTGACGACAATTTCCGTCAGCCGCTCCGCCAGGCGCTTGCCGGTACGCAGATAGAAAGGCACACCCGCCCAGCGCCAGGTGTCGATCTCAGCCTTCAGCGCGACAAATGTCTCCGTGGTCGTGTCGGCCGGCACACCGGCCTCGTCCAGATAACCGGGAACGGCCTGACCATTGGAGGCGCCGGCCCGGTATTGCGCGCGGACCGTCTTGGTCTGCACATCGCGATCCGTAATGGGCCGCAGTGCCCGAAGCACTTTCAGCTTTTCATCGCGCACGGCGTTCGGATCGCTGCTCGCCGGCGGCTCCATGGCGAGAATGCACACGAGTTGGAGCAGATGGCTTTGCACCATGTCGCGCAGCGCGCCGGTCTGATCGTAAAACTGGCCGCGCCCTTCGACGCCCAACTGCTCGGCCACGGTGATCTGCACGTGACGGATGCGGCCACGGCGCCACAGCGGCTCAAACAAGGTATTGCCGAAGCGCAGTGCAATCAGGTTCTGCACCGTCTCCTTGCCCAGATAATGATCGATGCGATAAATCTGGTGCTCGCGGAATATCGCTCCAACACTCTGGTTGATGGCCTCGGCGGAGGCACGATCCTGGCCCAGCGGCTTTTCCAGTACTACGCGGGTCTTCGGCGTCACGAGACCCACCGCGGCCAGGTGATTGCAGATCTGAGTAAACAGGCTCGGCGCAGTTGAGAGAAAAATTACTCGCACGACATCGTCGCGCCCACTGAGCACCGCCGCCAGCTTGTGGAAATCCTGGATCTGGGTCGCGTCGACGGTTACGTAATCAATGAGCGCGGCGAACGAGGTCCAGCGCTCCGCAGTGAACTCTTCCGCGCGCAGATACTTTCGACAGGTCTCTTCGATCTGAGCGAGGTATGCTTCACGGGTCTGGCTGGTCCTGGCTACACCCAGAATTCGGGAGCCTGCAACGACCTGGCCGGCCAGATGCCTGCGGTACAGCGCGGGCACGAGCTTGCGCAGAGCAAGGTCGCCTGTTGCACCAAACAGCAGCATGTCGAACGACGCAGGCTGGCCAGTCAAGGGCTGGGCTTTATCCACGCTATCAAACCTCCGGAAAATTTCTCATGTCGACGTCAACCGCCCAACTGAACCCGATCGTAAGCCAAGTGACCGAACGCGTCCGAGATCGCAGTCGCAAGGAGCGATCCGAATATCTCGCGCGCATGCAGGCGGAAACCGCGGTAAACAGCACTCGCTCAAAATTGTCCTGCGGCAACCTGGCACATGGATTCGCGGCGGCGAGCCCTGCCGACAAGGACGTGCTGAAGCAACTGCGGTGGCCGAATCTTGCCATAGTCACGGCCTACAATGACATGTTGTCCGCGCACCAACCGTTCGAAGGCTATCCGGGACTGATTCGTGCCGCGGCGCGCGAAGCTGGTGCAACTGCGCAGGTTGCCGGCGGCGTGCCGGCCATGTGCGACGGGGTTACGCAGGGTCAGGCCGGCATGGAATTGTCGCTGTTCAGCCGCGATGTCATTGCCATGTCAACCGGCATTGCGCTGTCGCACCGCATGTTTGACGGGGCTTTGTGCCTGGGCGTTTGCGACAAAATTGTGCCGGGGCTGGTCATGGGCGCCCTGGCATTCGGCCACCTGCCTACGATCTTCGTCCCGGCCGGCCCGATGACGTCCGGCCTGCCCAACAAGGAAAAGTCCCGCATCCGCCAGCTCTTTGCCGAGGGCAAGGCCACGCGCGATGCACTACTTCAGTGCGAAGCGGACAGCTACCACTCGGCGGGAACGTGCACGTTCTACGGCACGGCCAACAGCAACCAGATGTTGATGGAAGTGATGGGACTGCACCTGCCGGGCAGCGCGTTCGTCAATCCCAACACGCCCCTGCGCGACATGCTCACGGCGGCGGCCACCCGCCGGGCGGCAAAAATCACCTCCCTGGGCGATGAATACATTCCGATGGCTTTTGTGGTCAGTGAAGAAACGGTAGTGAATGCGATCGTGGGCCTGCTGGCCACGGGGGGCTCGACGAATCACACATTGCACCTGGTTGCGATGGCCCGGGCGGCCGGTATCACCATTGACTGGAATGATTTCAGTGAGCTGTCCGATGTCGTTCCCCTGCTGGCGCGTATCTATCCCAACGGCGGCGCCGATGTGAATCATTTCCACGCCGCCGGCGGCATGGGCTTCCTGATCCGCGAGCTGTTACAGGCGGGCCTGATGCACGAGGATGTTCAAACTGTTGTTGGCCGAGGGCTGCGCGCCTACACCCAGGAACCCTGGCTCTCAGCCAACGGTCTCGCCTGGCGCGAGGCGCCGGCACAAAGCGGCGACACCCACGTGTTGCGACCGGCGAGCAATCCGTTCAGTCACGACGGCGGCCTGAAGCTTCTGCGCGGCAACCTCGGGCGCTCCGTCATCAAGGTATCGGCTGTCACGAGCGAGCATCGGATTGTTGAAGCACCGGCCCGGGTGTTTGATTCCCAGGAGGCGGTGATTGCGGCCTTCAAAGCCGGGGAGCTGGCGCGGGATGTGATTGTGGTGGTGCGATTCCAGGGACCCAGGGCCAATGGCATGCCGGAGCTGCACCAGCTCACACCGGCCCTGAGCTCACTGCAGAGCAAGGGATTCAAAGTGGCACTGGTGACCGACGGCAGAATGTCTGGAGCGTCCGGCACAGTCCCGGCCGCCATACACGTCAGCCCCGAGTGCATCGGCGGCGGACCGTTGGGTAAGGTTCGGGATGGCGACATCCTCAGGTTGGACAGCATCGCCGGAACGTTGGACGCGCATGTGTCCTCGGCGATCTGGGACCCGCGACCCAACGCAGAAGCCGATCTCAGCGCCAACGAGCATGGCGTCGGGCGCGAGTTGTTCAGGCTTTTCCGAACCAACGCGGCGGAGGCGGAGTGCGGAGGAGGAGTGTGCGCCCCTTAGCGCCCGCTTGATTTACGAACCGCACAGCGTGAAAGCGGTGGCTCACTCGAGAGGGGCGCCGCCGGCACTGCGCCACCTGTTCGTGAATCAGCGGCCAAGGCCTGTCGTCTGAATGACTGCAGGCGGTGCCCCGGCATGAGATATGCTGTTGGCATCGCACTGCTTCGGACACGCGCATGCACCGAACTCTCCTGCCGGCTGCCCTCGCCCTCCTCGTCCAATCCGCTTTTGCTCAAACGCCGCCGACGCTGCTGCCCCAACCCGCAGTGGCCGCACTCGCCAATGAGCTAAGTGGCGAAACAGCGAAACGCAACCTCGAAGGCCTGGCGCGGTTGCACCGCCAGCGCGGCTCGCAGGGCTTCCACTCTGCGGCCGAGCTGATTGCCGAACGCGCCCGCGCCTATGGCCTGCAGCATGTGGAGATTCTGAAGTTTCCTGCAGATGGGAAGATCTTCTACGGTACGCAACGATCGCGATTGGCCTGGGATGCCGAGGAAGGCGAGCTGTCCGAGCTGAAGGACGGCGCCGAGATCAAAATGGCCAGCTTCGCCGCCGAACCCGTGGTGTTGGCCGAGGACAGCGAGTCCGCCGATGTCACTACTGAGCTGGTCGACGTCGGTGACGGCACCAAGGAAAGTGACTACGCCGGCAAAGACGTGTCAGGCAAGATCGTCCTCGTGGCGGTCGCCGCGGACAGCGCTCAGGAACTGGCCATCGGTCGATTCAAAGCCGCGGGCATCATCAGCTACGCACAGAATCAAAAGACCGCGTGGTCGGGTGACAACGACAACCTGGTCCGCTGGGGTCACCTGGAGTCGTTCTCATCCAATCCCACTTTCGCATTCCAGGTATCGCTGCGGACGGCACGCGCCCTGAAGGACCGATTGCTCCACGGCGAGCATATCCGGCTGCACGCCCGGGTGAAGGCGGGCCAACACCCGGCGGCTTACGAAATCGTGACAGCGACCATCGACGGCACTTCCGATGCGCAATCGCAGATCGCGTTTTCGTGCCACCTCGACCATCAGCGGCCGGGCGCCAACGACAATGCGAGCGGGTGCGTCACCATCCTCGAAGCGGCACGCACACTGCAGAAGCTGATTGCCGACGGCAAGCTGGCGCGACCCACCCGGACCCTCCGGTTCATCTGGCCACCGGAAATTGAAGGCACCACCACACTGTTGAATGCGCGGCCGGACCTTGCTCAGCACATCAAGGCGGCCATTCACATGGATATGGTGGGCGGCGGCCTCGATACAAAGAGTGTGTTTCATGTGACACGCGGCCCCATGAGCCTCCCCTCTTTCGTCCACGACGTTGCCTGGTCGTTCGCGAGTTGGATCAACACCGAGTCCTACCAGTTCGCAGCCGGGGGCAGGTCCGACTATCCGATGATTGCGCCCGAAGGCGGCAAGGAGCCGCTGCGCGCCGAGTACTCCGCTTACACCATGGGCAGCGATCATGACGTGTACCAGGATTCGTCGTTCGGGATCCCATCCATCTACCTGAACGACTGGCCCGACCGCTACATTCATACCAACTTTGACAGCGCCGCCAACATTGATCCCACGAAGCTGAAGCGCGCGGCGTTCATCGGTGCGGCCAGCGGCTACTTCCTCGCCAATTTCTCGACGGCGGATGTTCCGGCGACGCGACGGGCGGTCGCCGTGGGGCGGTTGCTGCGAGCTGCTCAGGCGATGGAACGGGGGCAGGATGCGGCTGTCCTGACCCAGTATGAAACCAGCATTGATGCAATTCTGGCGCGGAACGATGTATTCGCGCGAGCGCCCGCGCGGCCTGCGAAAGCGTCGATATTCCAGCGCCGCCCGGAGCCACGCGGCGAAATGGTCATCTTTGGCTATGACTACTTCGCTGATCATGCGAAGGCAGCGGGCATTCCCAAACCCAAGCTGCTGGACTATGAGGGAGCGTGGGGGTCGGGTGAGGAATACGCTTACGAAGCGCTCAACTTTGTGGATGGCAGCCGGTCGGTGCGGCAGATCACTGATGCGCTGTCGGTTGAATACGGGCCGGTATCGCAGGAGTTGGTGATGGAGTATCTGCAGGCTCTGGAGAAGATTGGGATTTTGCAGCGGAAGTAGCCGAAACCGACAAGAGTCATTTGCTGCGCAGACGCTTCAGCCGCAAAATCAGGGTATGAAGAAAAAAGGCAAATCCGCGCCCGCAAAGCGCTCGAGGCGTAAAGCTGAGTCATTGGGTCGAAGTCCATTGACAGGAACTCGAATTCTGCGACCGGTCGCGCGCGGCGGAACTGTCACGCTAGTCCAAGTGAGGCGTGCCGTGCGCGCTATGTACGCGTCCGGAGACGAGTAGTGCTTGGTCGCTAACGAAGCTACGCCTCCAGAAGGCGTATTCGTCACTTGCCCTTTTGACACATCTCGCGCGTCGAGTTAGATAGGAACACTCTTCCTCGCTTTAACATGCCACTCGAACTGGGACTCTTTATGGGTGCCAGACGATTCGGGTCGCGGTTACAAAGGGAGAAACGGCTGCTGATTTTTGATACCGAGAAATACCGGTATCGGAAGTTCATGTCGGACATAGCGGGCATGGACATTCACGCGCACGCAGCAGAGCCCGAGTGCGCAATCACCGAGACTCGCAATTGGCTGGCGAATGTGTCGCGCCGGCAACTTCCTGGCAGCCACCAGTTGATCGCGATCTACCGCAGATTTCATGGAGATCTTCCGACTCTCGCCGGCAAAGTGGGCCTTGACGAACCCACCATAACCTACATCGACTTTGAGGGTATGCTGGTTGGCTGGCTGGTTAACGCAGGCTCGACCCGCGATCTCCGATTGAACAGGTCAATCGAGGTGGCGTACGGGTCGAACCGCGCGCTTCGAACTACTCGAACGGTAAGGGCAAGAGCGGTAGCGCGTAGACGCCGAATGCCGCGGCATCAAAGCGTTCGGCTCCGCCGCTCGGGTTGTTGACAACGTAGGGCGCGCCGATCTTGTCGGCACGCACCAGGCCGATGACGTTCTTGGGCTCGGCGGTCGGATTGCACCAGGGCGAGAAGAAGTTGGCGTTGATGGCAATCCACACTCTCTGGTCGACGGCGAACTGCGAGATGGTTTCAGAGGTAGTCTGCAGCGAGCCGCTGTGGGGCGTCGCGATGAAAGCGATGCCCGGCGCCTTCAGATCGACTCGCGTAATGTAGGCTTTGCTCGTAGTGGCAACGCTCGTTGCAGTCGGGTTCGACGGTACCGTGGCTGTTTCAAAGTCAACGCCGGTGTACAACGGCGAAAAAGCCGCTTTGTTTGATATCAGCGGCGTTGGCGGAAAAGGCCGCGCTTGCGACGAAGACCGCGACCAGGAGGTTGAAAGTGCGCATGATGTGCCCTCGGGGCTCCCAAAGTGGAGGCCCCTACAGCATGCTGTGCGCACGTTAATGTTTGAACAACGTTCAGCCTGAGATTACGCCGCGGGCACGCGGCTCTTGTCGATCTTGACCAGAACCGTGTACTCGGGATCCACGAGTTGGATCACGGGCGCATGTGCGTTCTGGGACACGAACTGGTATGCGTCCAACTCGGACATCCCCGACTTCGCACGCACCCAGCCGATCATTGCTTTGAAGGCTACCCGCGCGGCATCTTCGAGAGGACGCGCAGCGCCCACAAACATCACTTCGCGCTCGTTCTCGATTCGGGGAATGGGGGTCTTTACGCCCTTTATCAGGCTCACGACCACATCAACATTCATCGCGCCTTCAATGGCCGCGCCGATGATTTCTCCGTCGCCCATTGCGTAGTGGCCATCGCCGAATGACAGCAGGCCACCAGGCATGTTGACACCGAGGTAAACGGTGTTCCCCGCCCGTACTTCGGGGCAATCCATGTTGCCCCCGAATGTGTCGGGGACAATGGTCGAGCGCACTTCACCGCCTGCGGGAGCCACACCAATGCACCCGAGGAACGGCGCAAGAGGCACCTCCCACGAGTGTTTGCCATCCTTTGATTTGGTGTGAGCTACGCCCCGTTTAGCATCAACGTCGTAGCGCCACGTCGTTTCCTCCAGATCGGGACCCAGCATCGCGGTGCGATCGTTGCCGACCATGATTCCGAAGCCTGGGATGAACGTGGAGATGGCGTAGTCGCGTGCGGGCTCCAACTTCAGGATCCGGATCGCCAGTGTGTCACCCGGTTGTGCGCCCTCTACAAAGAAAGGCCCGGTCTGGGGGTTGTCATGGCCGGGAACTGTCACCTTGGAGACGAGATCCGCCGAGGTCTTGATAGTCCCGTCGAAACAGTCTTCAGTCCAGGTGATGATGCGCGTTCCGGATTGGATTCGATGGCGCGGAACTACACCGCCGAAGGTGTAGGCCAACTCGTTGTGCTTGGGGGTGTAGCGGAGCACAGGCCCGCTAGCCGCGTCCGATGCCGCTGCCGCGCTGGCCGCCGCCGCTGAAGCAGCCACCGCCGCATTGGTACCCATCGCCGCCGAAGCGCCTGCCGCCACGGGAGTACCAACAGGTGCCGTCGCGCCTGCCGCTGCCAGCGTCCTTTCGCGCAAGGTGTCGCCTACTGCGGCCGCCCCAATGAGCCCCAATGACGACTGAGCAATAAATCGCCGACGTGTATTCACTTTGCCGCTTCCTTCGCTTTTTCGTCGCTGACCATCTTACGCACATCCGCAAGCAATGCCTTGGCGTCGTAAATGATCCCATCGTGAATCGTCCAACGCACGCCACCCACGCGCTCGACCTTGCCAGTTGCATCATTGAGCCGCTGGGCCCCGGTGCCGTACAGCACCTTGAAATTCGCGAGGGGATTCTCGCCCACAATCACCAAGTCAGCATTCTTGCCTGACTCGACAGTGCCGATCTTATCCGCCATTCCCAACAGCTCGGCGCCCGACAATGTAGCGGAACGCACTACTTCCAGAGGATGGAAGCCCGCTTCCTGCAGCAGCTCGAGCTCGCGGACCCAGGCAAAACCGAACAACTTGTAGATAAAACCCGCGTCGTCCCCCACGGCGACACGGCCACCGGCGTTCTTGTAGTCATTAATGAATGACATCCACTTCTGGTAGTTCTGTTTCCAAGCGATCTCATCCGCCGTTGTCCAGTGGAACCAGTAAGCACCATGTGCTTCCCGATCCGCGGAGTACCAGCGCATGAGTTGGGGAAGTGTGTACTCGTCGTGCCATTCGGCACGCTGTTCCCGCATCAGGTCCCGGCTGGCCTCGTAGATCGTGAAGGTGGGAACGATGGTGAAGTCACGACTGCGGAGCGTATCCAACACGTACTTCCAACGCTCGCTGCCGCGCGGCGCCGCCTGAGCCCACAATCTTCCAGCCTGGCCAAACCGGTCCGACTCATCGCTGTAGTTGTAATCAACGGGGTAGTCCTGGATGGTGCGGTCGGTGAACAGCGCTTCCGGCAAACCGTACCAATGCTCCATGCTGGTGAGTCCCCAAGCGGAAGTGTCGAGCACATTCATACGCGACACCGCGAGCTGGGCGTGGTGACAGGCGCTGCGAAGGCCTTTCACTTTTGCTTCCGCAAGCGCGGCCTGCATGACATCGGGCGGGGATCCGAGGAATTTGATGCCATCGGCACCCGCGGCGGCCACGGCATCGACCCACTTCTTCGCTTCGGCCGCGTTGTGAACACCGCCAGGAACATCCTGATCCGTTGGGAACCCGGCATAAGCCGCGATGCGGGGAGCGACGATCTCGTGCGCAGCACTGCGGCGGCGTTCATTCATTGTCCAGCGCAGTCCGTTGAAGGAACCGGCCTCGCGCACGGTCGTGATTCCGTGACCCAGCCAGAGTTTGTACACGTACTCGGCGGGCGGCACGGTGCCGACCAGCCCCTGATGGGAATCCGCTATGTGAGCATGCGCGTTGATGAACCCGGGCAACACGTACATGCCGGTGGCATCGATCTCGTGATCCCCCTTCGCCGGCCGGCCTGCGTCTTTGACGGGGACGTGCGGAAATCCCACGCTGGCCACGCGAGCGATGCGATCGTTCTCAATCACGATATCCACAGGCCCTACCGGTGGAGCACCGGTGCCATCGATGAGGGTCGCGCCGCGGATGATCAGGCGCTTATAGGGGCCGAGCCCCTCACCCGGACGCCGGTTCGGCGCCGGCGCGGGCGCCTTGACCGTGTCATTGGCGCCGGCGTCGTACATTTCCTCCCCAGGAGCGGGGTGAGCGGCTTCAGCCGCCAGGGCGACTTCAGCGTTGAACCCGGCGATCGAAATCCACGCGGCCGCGGCTGCAGCCAGCACAAAGGTGTTCTTCTTCATAGCTCCCCACGTGATTTATGCCCCCTCCGGCATTGCTCATAGAATGGAATGACAGGCCGGTGTAGTTCAATGGCAGAACTGCACACACTACTCGCACCCTTGTTAGAGGTCTTCGCGACTGAAGAACTCGCGTGATCCCCGGAGGCCGTGTGAGGTAGAGGATGCTGGAGCAAGTGAATGGCGGGCCTGCACTGGGTGATTGTTCGACCCCCTCGGGGGATGTACCATTCCAGATCCGAGATGGATGCCTCTGCGACGAGGTCCTCCATGGGCGCGGGTGTAGCTCAATGGTAGAGCTCTTGGTTCCCAACCAAGTGACGAGGGTTCGATTCCCTTCACCCGCTCCAATCCCGTGACGCCGACTCGCCCGCCTCAACAGGATATCCATCGAGCCTCTCACTGGAGCTCTGGTATTGAAGTCCGCCGCCAAAGGCGCATCTGTCTCGAGATCAGAAGTGAGACGCGCCGTACGTGCGCTGAAGACTCTCACCGCTGACTGATAATTGGCCGCGTCCGTTGCGACGTCCCCCTGAAGACGTATTCGTCAATTGCCCCTTCGATGACGATTATTTCAGCATCTTCCACGCACTGATCTTTGCAATTCGCGGGTGCAGATTTCGTCCACTGATCCTCGATACTGAAAAATACCGCTATCAGAAGTTTATTTCCGATATCGCGGGCATGGATATTCACGCCCATGCGGGAAACGCCGACACCGCCATTGCGGCCACCCGGACTTGGTTGGCCAATGTCTCCAGACGGCAACTGTTGGGTGATAAGCGCCTGGTCACTCTCTACGGGGATTTCAAATCTGGCATTCCAACACTGGCTGGCAGCCTTGGATTCGACCTCGGCGCAATTCCCTACTCTGATGTGCCAATTCTGTTATGCAGCTCGTTCGCGCTATGTATCGAATACCGCTACTTTGCGCGTTCCGAGATCAATAGACGAAGGGCACTACCCGCCACCGCGTCGAGCGAGCGTAGCTCACATACTCAGGATCACCCGAAAGCACACGCTCTTCGGCTGCCACGCGCAGCAGCTCGAGACACACGAACACGGCATACAACGCCGCGTTGTAGCCGGTCGGATTCTGTGTGACATAGGCCGCGAAGGAGATGAAGTAGCCAGCGTAGATCGGGTGGCGAACCACGCCGTAGAGCCCTCCCCGTTTGACGCCGCGATTGGCCGCAACGAGACCGAAGCTCTTGTTCAGACTGAACAGCGCAGCCAGGGAAATGGACATCCCCACGAGTTGTACCGCAATGATGGCGGGGTGATCGTGCACCTGCGGAGCGGGTCGCAGGAGCAAGGGAATGTAAGTACCGGCGAGCGCTACACTCCAGTCATAGAGCGAGGTATTCGCTTGCTTGGGCGCGGGCCGAAACAGCGAATAGAAAACGATCAGCGATTCAAAGACGGTCAGAATGAGGCTGCTGAAACGATGCGTGGCCATGAAATCCTGCAGCATTCCCCAACTGAACAGCAAATAACAGGCGGCGAGCCCGAGATTGCAGGCCAGGCTCCGCAGATTCACAGGGCCTGGGGCAAGACGCTGGGCTTGGGGCGCGAGCGGTCCGGTTTCCGGAATCATCACAGGCGCTCTCATTGTTTGACCGTGGCAGTCAGGCGTTCGCGTGCAATCGCCACATTGCGCTGGACTTCTGTCGAGTACACAGGCGAAGCGTTTGAGGCCCTCTCGAAAAAGCGCAGTGCAACTGCGTTATCGCCGTTGTCGAGAGCCAGTTGTCCAGCCATGTTGTAAGCGGTCGCCGCGTCCATGACCTGCAACAGAGAGTCAACAGACGCCGGGTACGCACGTTGTTTCGCCTGTATCTTTGCCAACAAACGCCAGGCGTCCGGCAGGTTCGAGAGGTGCAGCGCATCGCGAGCGGCATACTCAGCCATTTCGTACCTGCCCATGCCGTAATAAGCGTCCGCCCGATGCAACAGCGGCAGCGCGACTTTCGGCGCCTGGGCGGCTGCCTGCGATGCGTATTGGACTGCATTGGTATAGCGCCCCTCCTTGGCTTCAATCACACTGAGCTGGTCAACGACGCGCCAGTCCATGCTCCCATTGTCGACACTGAGCTTGAGCCATTTGTAGGCGTTGTCTTTGTCTCCGAGCACCGTCAGGATCAAACCCAGCCGCCCGGCGAGATTCGCATCGCTCGGCTTCGCATTGACCGCCAACTCGAACGCGCGCGCGGCGAGCTGCAGATTCCCTTGGATTTGCTCGATTGTGCCGAGCTTGGTCAACGTGGTCACATCACGAGGCTGAAATGAAAGCGCCTGGATGTAGAGGTAGATCGCCATGTCGACCTCACCGGACCTCCACGCCGTATCACCGCGCGATACGGCGTCTTCGAAGCTCTTTGCGAGCGCCGGGTTCCGGGATGTCTCGGTCGCTTTCGCTTGCGCCGCCGCCGGCGACTTCTCCCGGGCGGCGGTGCCGGCACAACCTGCACTCAGTAGGAACGCAGAGCCCAACACCACCCACAGTGCAGCTCGTATGAGGGGCGGGTTGAGGCGATGCGCGAATGAGACTGACATGTGACTGTACTCCGGTAATTTTTCTAATGAGTTCCGGTGTTGCTGAAGGCCGCGACCAGGCGGATGATCGCCGGCCCCACGGCCACCAGGAAGAAGCTGGGGAAGAAGCACAAGACCATGGGGAAGATCATTTTGGTGCCGAGCTTGGCGGCCAGCTCTTCAGCGGCCTGGGTTCGCTTGTCACGAAATTCTTCGGAGTAGACGCGCAGCGCGTCGGCCACGCTGGTTCCGAAACGCATGGTCTGAACCAACAGACCCACCAGGCTGCGGATATCCTCCAGGCCGGTTCGCGTCGCGAGGTTGCGAAGCGCGGCCTCACGTTCCAGGCCCGCCTGCATCTCCGCCGTAACCCGCTCCAACTCCCCGGCCAGCTCCGGATGACTGACCTCGAGCTCGATGGCAACCCGCTGCAGTCCCGCAGCCAGTCCAAGACCCGACTCGACGCAGACCACCAGAAGATCCAGTGCGTCCGGGAATCCGTTGCGCAGGGCGCGCTGGCGAGCTTCCACTTTCCGATTGAGCACGAAGTTGGGAATCATGAGCCCGACGAAAGCAACCAAAGTGCCGTAGAAAATAACCTGCTGAGAAGTCAGCTTGGGAAACAGCGAGGAAGCCAACATCCAACTCACCAGGAACAGGATGGCGAGAGCCGTCTTCACTCCGTAGAAGACCGGCATGGCCCGCGGCGAGTAGATGCCGGCGCGGGTAAACCTTTCCTGCATGCTGCCCTGTTCCTTGCCACTGGTGGGCATGAGGTAACGGGCGAACGGCTGGACGGCATCGGCGATCACGGCCGTCCACGACCGCGTGTTACGTGCTCCGGCGCTCTCCAGAGCCTGCAGGCGCCGGCGCGCGGGATCCGTGGCACCACTTACCACAATCACCACACCCCAGACGAACAGGAACGTCGCCAGGCCGATGAGGCCGATCAATACGAGGTTTTGAGGATTGTTCACCACGGGCTATACCTCGATGCGCAACAGCTTGCGGATCCACAACGTGCCGATCAGGCCCAACACCACCGCGCCGACAACCAACTTCCGCCCCAGCTCATCGTGCACCAGCGTGGGCAGATAGTTGGGCTGTGTCATGGAGATCGCCGCGAACAACACCAGCGGCACCAGCGCCAGGACCCAGGCGGACATGCGACCTTCGGCCGACAACGTGCGTACCTTGCGAAAGAATTTGAATCGCCCGCGCACCACCTTGCTGATCTGCTCGAGAATTTCCGCAAGGTTTCCGCCCGTCTCACGTTGCAGCAGCACGGCGGTTACGAAGCTCATCATCGTGACACTGGGCACGCGATCCAGCAGCCCGAGCATGGCGCGGCGGACGTCGTTGCCATAGTTGAGATCACCGAAGGTCAGCTCGAACTCCTTGGCGATCGGCTGCTCGAGGTCCTCGGCGACCAGCTTGAGTGCGGCACTGAAGGGATGTCCCGCGCGCAACGCGCGCCGGATCACATCCACGGCATCCGGCAACTGCTCTTCGAGCTTCGACATGCGGCGATTGCGGTCGAACCGAAGCTTCAGGAACGGCAATGCAATGCAGATGCCTGCGCCAACCAGCATCGCCAGAGCTGTATGTAGGAGGACGGCGCCGGCGACTGCACCGGCCACGCCCAGGAGCGCGCTGACGACAACGACCTGGTGCGCGAGCAGGCCGCCCCCCGCCTGCTCGATCATGCGGGCCAGAGCCTCCATCATCGGCAGGCTTTCCAATTCCCGCTGCAACGGCGAGAGCTCGCGCAGATATTTCTCGCGCATCAGCGAGGCGGTGGACTGTCCGCCCAGCTCCGTCTCGATCTGCGCGAGCCGGCGCTTGAGCTTCCTGCGCGCGCGTGCCTGATCGCCGAACGCCGGTACCGCCAGTCCCTGGATCAACAGGAACACTGCGACGCCGACCAATGCCAAGAAGATGCTGATGGACATGTTGGGTCACGCCTTTCAGGGCCGGAACGCCGTGGTTAGGATGTTGAAACCGCGGACCGTGAGACGCTTGTGGAACGCCGGTACTACGCCGGTCGGGACCAGTGCCCCCTGCACCTGTCCCTGTTCATCAATGCCCGTCCGCCGGAATGAGAAGATCTCGGACATCGTGATGATGTCGCCTTCCATGCCGTTGATCTCCTGCACACTGGTCACGCGCCGTTTGCCGTCCTCGCTGCGTTCGACTTGCACAACAACCTGGATGGCGGACGCGATCTGTGCCCGCAGGGCCTTGATAGGAAACGGCAAGCCGGTCATGGAGACCATGTTTTCGACGCGGCTCAATGCATCTCGCGCCGTGTTGGCATGGACCGTCGTGAGCGATCCGTCATGGCCTGTGTTCATGGCCTGAAGCATGTCGAGCGCCTCCGCGCCACGCACCTCACCGATGACGATCCGGTCCGGTCGCATGCGCAGGCTGTTGCGGACCAGGTCGCGCTGGGTGATCTCGCCTCGGCCCTCGATGTTGGGCGGCCGCGTTTCGAGCCGAACTACATGCGGCTGCTGCAGTTGCAGCTCAGCGGAATCCTCGATGGTAACAATGCGCTCGTCCTTCGGGATGAAGCCTGACAGGATGTTGAGCAGAGTGGTTTTTCCCGCTCCGGTACCACCGGAGATGAGCACATTGAGGCGCGCCGCCACTACGCCTCTCAACACATCGGCCACCGGCTGCGTCAGTGTTCCGATCTTCAACAGGTCCTCGACACCCAGCAGCTCCACCGCAAAGCGCCGGATGGAGACGACGGGGCCGTTGAGAGCCAGTGGTGGAATGATGGCGTTGACGCGCGATCCGTCCGCCAGCCGCGCATCGACCATGGGCGAAGATTCATCGATGCGGCGGCCGACAGCCGAGACGATGCGGTCGATGATGTTGAGCAGATGCTGGTCGTCGTTGAAGCGTACCTCGGTGCGCTCGAGCTTGCCGCGGCGCTCCACATAAACCTGATCGGCACCATTCACCAGGATGTCCGAGATCGTCGGGTCGGCGAGAAGCGGCTCCAACGGGCCGTGTCCCATGACTTCATCTTCGATGCGGCGGACAATGAACTGCCGCTGTCCCAGGCTCAGGGGCGCCGCTGCCTCAACCAGCAGGCGCAGGCCGATCTCCCGGATCTGGCTGCGCGCCTGCTCGTCTTCGACCGAGCCCATGAGCGACAGATCCAGGACCTGCAGCAGCTTGTCGTAGGTGCGCTGTTTCCATTCCAGCTCGAGCGCCGTCATGGGCCGGATCCGGTCGGCCGGTCCCGTGATGGATTCGACGATACCGAGTCTGCTTTTGAGTGTAGTGCTCATTGTTTATTCCTGAGGAAGCCTGGCAGGACCCGTTGCAGCAGGCCGGCTCGCGGAGCTTCATCCTCACCGACGAGCGTGATAGCGATCTGCCGCACGGAGCGGGCAACCGCCGAATTCCGGTCCATTTCAAACAGGGGCACACCCGTGTCCACGCTCTCGAGCGCGCTGCGATAATGACTGGGAACCGTCAACACCGTGTCTACGTTGAGGCTGCGCCGGACATCGTCCAATTCAACCAGGGCATCCTTCCGATAGCGGTTGAGCACGATGCGGACCCGTTCGGGAGACACACCGAGCTCTGTCTTCAGAATGTTCATGAAGCGCGCGGCGTTGCGCACGTGAAGGACCGACTGTTGCAACACCAACACGATGTGCGCCGACATGCTGAAGACTGTCGCCGTAAGACTGTCGAGCACGTGCGGCATGTCCACCAGCACCTGCGGGTGATTGGCGGTGAGCACATCCAGCAGCTTGGAAAGCTTCTCCGCCGATATGTCCTTGGAAAGGACAGCGGCGGCGCCGGTGGCGCTCAGCAGGCGCAGTCCGCTGCGATGCCGGGCACCAAAGCCGCTCAACGCGAATTCATCGAGCCCATCCACTTCCTCTATGGCCTGGAGGAGACCTCGCTCCGGATGCAGGTCCAGGTGGTGCGCCAGCGGTGCGAAGTTCAGATCCAGGTCAACCAGCATCGGCGGCGCGGTACCGGTGCGCTCGCTGTCATCGGCCAGAACGC
Source organism: Pseudomonadota bacterium (assembly GCA_018241505.1). Lineage (GTDB taxonomy): Bacteria > Pseudomonadota > Gammaproteobacteria > Steroidobacterales > Steroidobacteraceae > 13-2-20CM-66-19. The sequence goes on from JAFEDS010000006.1 coordinate 147,415, forward strand.
GAGCGACATTCGCGGAGATGAAAGAGGTACCCGTGCCTCCCGCTGCGCCCACGATGGCGTAAACACCGCCGTGTGCGCCGGTCCGCGCAGAGCTGCCTGCATCGGTACGAACCTGACGTAACGCGGCCATCAGGTCAGCAGGTGCGACCGGCTCCACGAGGAAATCCTTCGCACCCGAGCGCATCGCAAGGCGCATCGCCTCAACCTGCCCCGGCGGACCCACGACAATCAGGGGCGGGCGTGAGGCGCCGTTTTTTGTGCTCCACGCGGTCAATTCCGCGAGATGCTCCGAATCAACACGCAGGATGACGATGTCAGGTGAAAACGGGAGTCCGTGGAGCGGATCGGTGTAACCGTTGGTCACGACACGCGCGTGCCCTTCGAATTCGCTCTGCTGTGCGAGGCACTGCTGCAGGGGGCGCAGCGCGGCGGAGTTACGTGATGTCAGCAAAACTTTGGTCACTGAGTGCGCCCTCTAACTGCAGGTGTACGTTGCGGTGGGTGTAACGCCCAGGCTCTCTCGAGGCAACGTGACCGGAAACGCCGGCGAGGTGACCGTGGGATTGACGAATGGGATCGACAACGGAATCGAGTACCCGGTGATCTGAACTCGCACATAGACGATGTCGGAATAAGTGCCCGTCGGGGTACCGGCGGCATCGAGGTAACTCACTTGCACGTTGCCGGAGGAGAACCCCGGCAGTGTTGAAAAGTTGACCGTGGCGGTTACTCCCGCATCGTTGAGCGGACAAACTGTCGCCAATCGAGCGGCTCGCCGGGTACCTTCGGACAGCACGGCGAAGGAGTACATGACTCGTGAGAACTCGATGACTGCAAACAGCATGATGAACAGCGCGGTCGCGACGACGGCGAACTCGACAGTGGTGAGGCCCATTTCCCGGCGCTTCATAGTGCACGTACCGCCGTGTATGCGTGCAGCGTCATGGAGCCGGTGGAGATCGATCCCGATCCAACAAATCTCGGAATCGATCCTCCAAACAAAGATTGATACGGGTAGTTCACGCTGATCGCTACGTTGTTGCTGGCGTCGCTGGAAATGGTCACTTGCCCGACATTGAGTCCCGGAAGCAGCGGCGTTCCGGTGCCGCCTGGATTGCCAAAGACCACCAGGTTCCTGGCGCTGCCGCTGTCGGCCCCGGAGACGTTCACCACCCCAGTGGTGCCCTGAAGCGCCTTGCTCGCCAAAAAACGGCCCGCATCCCGCGTCGCGTCCGTCAGCAGACTGAATTGCACGAGTGCCCTGCCGAGCTCGACGACGGCATACAGAAGCAACAGCAGGATCGGCGCGCCAATGACAAATTCGGCCATTGCAGTACCGCGTTGGCTTCTCATGACTGCGGGCTTCCATCCACGTGATAGAGCTGGATGAGGTAAGGTCCCGGACCATTGTTGGGTGCAGGCCCCGGTGTGCCGTTCACCTGGCAGTTCGAGAGGATCTCACCGAATATCTGACCGCCATTACCGCCCTGATCCACATCCTGCAGCAGGAACACGCAGGCCAGCCCCAAAACGGGAATATCACTGCGTCCCTGTGCTTCCACGGAGCAGTCACCCACCGGCACCGCGATCACGCGGCGGGCAACGACCCCGATGCCGCCGGGCGCCGGCGCAACATCGTAGTTGGATGAAAGGAGCCGCGGTTGGTACATCCCTTCATAACTGTAGCTTCCATATTGGCTCGCATTCGTGACCACGGTGTTCGCGGTTCCCGTGACAAGCGTGGCGCACGACGCGTCGGAACAACTCAGCCGGTTCTTACCGGTAGGCTGGTATGTAATGACATCGGGGGGATAGGTAGCGCTGTCGAGGCCACCGCCTGAGTATTCATTGAAGCGGGTGTTCAGTCCCTGAGCGACCGGTCCCGCCTGGTTACCAGGTTGGGTCAGAGCGGTGGTACCGGTCGTCGAGCAACTGCCGTAGCTGCCCGCAAGGTTCTGGCGAACGATGTTGCCGCCCGTTCCTCCAAGGCTGAGCAATCGATAGTTGCCCGGGCCGACGCCGGCGCCCTGGCTGCCCGAGGAGAGCTTGAGGGCGGTTATCTGACCGGGTGTATAACCGTATCCGGCGGCGCCACTCGTGCCGCACATCATCACAGGCGCAACGTTACACGCTTTGTTGACGGCCGGGCTGGGCCCTGCGACTGCGCTCGCGGCCAGGTTGAAATTATTCATCCCGACGGCCTTCGAGAGCGTCGCCGCGATGCTGAAACCGGACACCGTAACACGGACATACCGCGGCGGGTTGGTTCCGGCGGCGAAAGGCAGCAGGCTGTTTGAATATTCGACTGTCTTGCTGATGCCGCTGGCGGCGGACAGCTCCGGAGTATTCGCGGCGTTGAGTGAGAACACGCTGTTTGCCGCCGCCGTCGCCTGCGAAGTCGAGCCTGTGGTGTCGAGGATCTTGGCCGCCGATAAGGCCGCGGCGTCGGCCGCGGACTGCATGCGCGACTTGTTCACGGTGACATGCGAGATGTCGATCGCCAGACCGGCCATCGCAATCACGGCGAGCATGGCGATGGCAATCGTGACGAGGGCAATGCCCCGCTGTTGGCTGCGCGGTTTCATTACTGGTTGCCGCCGGCCTGTTGCGAGCCGACGTTGATGAGGATGTCCCGCCTGATGGCTTTGCGTTCCGGCGAGTCCTTGCGCATGCTCTCGAGCGCAGTGTTGGCGGAGTCAGGATCCATGCCTGCGACGGGCGCATCATTGGGACCGATCGAAGTGGCCGGGTTGCTGGTCTGATCGCGCTTCATCTGCGCGACCGCCTTCCCCATGTTGTCCTCGACCGCCGTGCTTTCGCAGGCGCTCAACAGCAAGGCTGACACGAGGGCACCAATCTGGATGATTCGCATAGCAGTCTCCTCAACGTTGCTCGGCCGGTTTCGCATCGCCCTGCATGCGGCCCCAGATGTAGAAATCCGCATCGCTCGGCTCGACCAGGCTGTCGGTAGGTAACTTGATCTTGTCTTTCGGCAGGGGCTTGGCCAGGTGCGGGGTCACGAGAATGACCAGCTCCGTGTTGCCTTTCTGGTAGTTCTGGCTGCGGAACAGGGCACCGAGCACCGGCACGGACCCCAGTCCCGGAAACTTGTTGACGGACTGCCGCAGGTTTTCACTGAGCAGGCCGGCAAGGCCGATCGTCTGGCCATCGCCCAACTCAACCGTGCCGCTGGCGCTGCGTGTCGAGAGCGACGGGATCACGAAGGTCGAGTTCGCGTTGGCCACGCTGACACCGAGCACGTTGGTGTCCACCAGATCGCTCACACTGACATTGAGCTTCAGATTGATGTGGCCGTTCGACAGCACGACGGGGATGAAGGTCAGGCCGACACCGAAGTCCTTGTAGTCAACGGTCACGTTTCCGTAGCTGGCGGCGACTGGAATGGGAAACTGGCCGCCGGAGAGGAATTTGGCCTCCTGACCCGTAAGTGTGGTCAGGGTCGGCTCGGCCAGTATCTTGGCCATGCCGGTGTTCTTCGCAGCATCCAGCGCGAGTTTGAACAAGAAGCTCTGGTTGAAGAAGCTCGCGAACAAGCCCTGGTCGACAATCGACAGGGGATTGGGCATGAAGGTGTCCACCGGTGGGCCCCAACCGTTGCGGGTGGGATTGAAGGTGGGATACATCAGGTTCTGTGCATCCTTGAACGGGGGAAAGGTGGCTCCGCCGTTGACACCGCCCCAGTTCCAGTTGCCTCCCTGGCGGAAGGAGTTGAATTTCGCATCCAGGCTGCGCACCTCCGTGCGGGTGATCTCCGCAACCTTCACTTCCAGCATGACCTGCTGCACACCGCCCACACTGATGAGATTGATCACTTCGCCGACGGTCTTGTCCGGCCGCGGCGAGTTGTTCTGTTGTTTGAAGACCTCGGCGTTCACCGTCGACTGGATCTGTGCGCGGTAGGCCTCGGCGATGCGCACAGCGGCATTCATTTTTTCGATATCGTCGACGTGACCGGACAGCACAATCGAACGCTGGGTGGAGCGCACTTCAATGGCCTCGCCGGGCAGGATCTCCGACAGCTTGCGCTTCAGATCCTCCAGATCGTGCTGCACCTCGACACCGATCGTCCCGATGAGATGGTTGTTACCATCCCAGAGTAGAACGTTCGTAGTGCCGATGTCCTTACCCAGCACGTAGATCTGTGTGGGCGAAATGACCACGATGTCCGCGATGTCAGGGCTGCCAACGGACACCCGATGTGCGCCGCCGGGCACGCTGACGATGCGGGATTTGAACAAAGGCACGAACAGATCGACTGAGCCGCCGTCGGGCAGACGTGCGGTAGGGGCGGCAGATTGGGGCGGCTGAGCCACGGGTTCCGCCGTATCGGCGGCCTGGAGCACACCGGTTGCGGACAGAAGCGCGGCGGCGAGACTGACTATCAGTTTATTGTTGTTATTCATAATCTGATGTTCGGTTGAGTTAGTGAGGCTGTCCGGAGAGCGCTATTGCGGTGCCTGTACGCATCAACTGCGTACCCCGCAGCACCATTACTTCGGGGGCGACGACTTTGACGGGCGTTGGCGCCTTGACAGCAGCCGCTTTGGGCGGCTCAGGTCGCGGTGTACGCGCATCCGATTCATCGAGCGGGTTGCGCAGGGTGAGCTGAATGGCGCCCGCGGTCTTTCCTTTGAGGAGGATTTCGGCATCGGCCGGCGTTACTTCGAGAGTGACAGCATGGACAACTACCGGTTGCTTGTTGTCAGAGGCGGCTGTCTGATCGACCGCGAGTACTTTCACATTGCTGAGGATGGTCGAAGCACGTACCTGTGTGCCCAGCCCGTCCTTCTCGGTGGCAATGACGTCGACACGGTTACCCGGCAGCAGAAAGCCCGCGACACCGACTACATCGTCTACGCGTACGGTAACGGCGCGCATCGTCTTGTCGACTACCGACGCCAGTGAGCTTCCGCCTGCGGAGTCCGCCAGGCGTGGCGCCAACACAATCTCGCCGGAGATGAGAGAGCTGCTGGCGACTTTGCCGATCACATCGGAGGCGCTGTGGAACGAGCCTTTCGGGGCTTGCCCGGGCAACATCGAGATGGCACTCAAGTGCCGTTCCTCAATCTTGGTGCCGAGCGGAATGTCGATGGCCGCCACGACAACCTGCTCCTGGGCAGGGGCCGGCGCGGCAACCACCCGAGCCGCCAGCCATTGGTTCGCTACCCAGGCAGCGAGCGCTGCCAGCAGCAGCGAGAACATCAGAAGCAACGGGCCCCTACGGCGCACCATGGTTCACCTCGATTGCAAAAAGTAGTTTTGCGCTGCTGCCGCCAAAACACCGGTGGCGATTGCGAGCGCATAAGGGAATCGCTCACGGCGGAGCTGTTGAGCCCGGTCGCAAGCGGATTGAATTCGGATGGGCCACGGGTTACCCGCGGCAGCAAGAGCGGCGTTGGTCGCGCCCCAGAGCACGTATCCACACGCAAGAATGCCACCGGCCATCAATGAATAGACACCAGCCAACGCGATCCAGTAAGGACCCAACACAGCACCGGCTGCCGCCAACAGCTTCACGTCACCCGCTCCAGTTGCCCGTAGCGCGTAAAGCGGAAGCAACACGGCGAGACCGACCGGCACGCCCAGTGCGGCGGTGCCGAGCGCGCTCCATCCACCCGACGTGAAATGGAGCGCGAGGCCGAGACACAACAATGAGCCCGTCAGGCGGTTGGGAATGCGATGAAACAACAGGTCCTCACGCACAGCCCATGCGCTTGCACCGACCAAGATGGCGAAGAGCTGTGGCGTGAGGTCCTGCATGGGAGGCGACCGATTACGGCGCGGCGGGGCCGGTGATCGCAGCGGTAATGGCGCCGATCTTGGCGATGACGGCATTGCCAAGGTCGGTGAATGCGGTCACCGCAGCGGCTGAGATGAGCGCCCCGGCAACGGCGTACTCCACCATCGTCAACCCCTCTTCGTCGCGCAGAAACGCGAGTATTTCTTTACGCATGAATCTTCATCCTTCTTTATGTTGTTAGATGCCACTCACGACTCACCGTGGAGGTGAGACCGCCGCGTGTGCATGGAACCCGGCAGTGAGGGAAAGTGTGTAGGGAGCACGGGCACGACTGCTGTCCCCGAGTTGCGCTCGGCCGGTACTTTCTTGCTGCGGTTAATACGTACACGGAGTTGACGTAACGCGCGTCACCTTCAGATTGCTTAGCGCATCTCGAGATAGTCGATGCGCAATGTGAGCGCCGTCTCATCTCCCAACTCACGCGTCTCTTACGCTGTTGTCCACTACGCGGCTAAGCACGGAAGCGCCAACAACCGGCCGCTTTCGGGGGTTAGATGCAACGACCGCGTTTATTGTGGGTACGAACAGCGGACTTCGCCGCTACCGATATTCCACGTGGTATTGCTGAGGACTACTTCGAAGTAGAGGTCTGCAGCGGCGCTCACGCCGGTGCTGTTGTGCAGCAATTTTCACCCCAAGTGGTCTGCTTCGATTTCGAGCAGACCAATGGCAAGCAATTGCGCGCCATGCGCGACTTCAAGCGCGAGCATCCCTCCATGCCCGTGCTGATGTTGACTGCCCAACACTCAGAGTCCCTCGCCGTTTGGGCGTTCCGGGTCCGGGTGTGGAACTTCCTGGTGAAGCCGGTACGCACGAGTGAGCTACGAGCCAATTTTGACGTACTCGCGCGAATGGTCGCCGACAGGCAGGGTCCGGCGCGAGCGCCCCGTTGCGTCGGCACATTGATACCGGATGATGTGGCCGACACTTCGGTGCTCACGGCGCCGCTGGCTCCAGCGCTACGAGAAGTAGAACAGCACTACGCCAGCAAACTCCGGCAATCGGCAGTTGCCTGCGCGTGCGGCATGACGGTCTGCTCCTTCAGCAGGGCGTTCAAGGCTGAGTTTGGTTTAACCTTTCGGCAATACCTGCTGCGCTACCGGATCGGGCGTGCCTGCGAGCTCCTGAAGCAAGGAATTCACAGCGCGACCGACGCCGGAATGGCCGTCGGATTCGAGGACGCATCCCACTTCTCTCGCGCTTTCCGGCGTGTCCTGGGCGTCTCACCCTCCAAGTTTTTGAGGGGCGAGTCTCTCTCAGAGACCACTGCTACCCGCTGGACCATACTGCCCGCCGCAGCGTTGATCTAACTAGCGATTCTCGTATCGACTGTAGTCCAGCACACCATGGCTGATCGGCTCGGCGTTCTGGTAGTCCGCCAGCACCTGGTCGCTCAACTTCCAGAAACGTTCGTCCGTGCGCCTGATGCCGTAGCGATCCAGCAACGCTGCGTAGTCCGCTTCGCTGCGAATCTGTTCAATCCGCGTCACCAGCTCGGGAATGTCGGACTCGTTCAGCTCCAGAAAAGCATTGGGATAAGCGGCTGAGACACCGTTGACTATTGTCAGTGTGTCTTCGGCGGGCAGGCGGTTGCCTGCCGCGTTCAGCAGGGACGAGATGTTCGAATAGGCGCTGTTACTCAACAGCGTGAGCAGACCGTGCCCGTTGACCTTCATGATGACGGCCTGGGGCAGGATCGACGCCGCCACGCCCCGTACCTGGTCGAGCCGCGCAAGGGACGCGATGCTCTGGGCCGTCAGGCCGGACTTTTGCAGCTCATAGCGATGGTTCAGTACTTTCGCCAGGCGCAACTCGAGGGCGCGGAAGAGCTCTGCCTTGGGTCGATCGGTCTTGAAATCCATGGGGGGCGCCAGTACCCCGTGCTGGTAGTAGGAATCCAGGTAGGCCTGCACGCTTCGGTCGGCACCGCGATACCAGTTGCGAACTTCGGCGATGCGCGCATCCTGCGGCAGGAAACCGAGGAAATTCATTTCCGACTCCATGCGCAGAAAATCCATGTACATGCGTGTCATGAGCTGATGCGACGCCGTGCCATAGACATCGAAGCCGGCCACCAGCAGATAGTGAATGCGCTCGAGGATGGGGTAGTCAATCAACCAGGCGGTCTGCGGTGGAGTCCCCACCAAACCCTGCACAACCGTAGCGCTGTCATTGTGCCGAAAGACGGTAAGCGCCGCGTTGGCGTTGGTGCCCTCTCCGTCCCAGAACAAGCTCAACCCGCCCTTGTCGAGCGCGGCCGCGTTGGCGCGAATGAAATCGCCCTTGGCCTGCAGGTATTTGCTTTGCGCACGGGCGTAACTGCGCCATTTGGTCGCCGACCAGATGCCACTGCCTGCTGCCGCGGGCAATTCGAGCTGCTCGTCCTCTTTCGCGAGGAACTGCGCGAATTGTTGGCCGACGGCAGATTGGGGCGACGTGAAGAACACCCAGAATCGATCCTGGATGACACTGAGGGCCACACTGCCACGGCAGACGGGACCCTTGATGAAGTTCATGATGGTGAACTGCGCTTCATCGAGCAGGAAGCTATGGCGCGATGCGTAGGGGATGCGCTCGAATGTCACGAACGGGTTGGATGCCGTCCTGGGGTCGTAGCCCGGTAGCCGATCGACTTTGTAGTCTGCGTCAATGAACCATTTGCGCCATCGGTCGCGGCGCGCCGCAGTGAGTTGATAGGGCATGTGGGTTTTGGCCACAACGGAGGCCGGATCGCGCCACAGGCGGTAATACACACGCGAGACACCGGGGTCGTCATACGGGCGACGAGTCGTGATCAGGTCCAGCGGCACGCCGGGTGGCGTGCGTGAGCGAACGACTTTGAAGAACACTGTGTTGGCACCACGGTCCTCCAGATAGAGGTGCGCCAGAAAAAGATGCTCGTAAACGTAGCGCGCCGCGAGCTGATGTTTGAGGCTGTCGCCGTTGAAGAGCGACTCCCAATATTCCACTTCCTTCGCAAGCGTGGGACTGAGGGGCGCAGGCTCGGTGGCCCGCCCGTCGGCTGCCAACCACTCCGTGACCTTGTGATATTCCGAGTCAGTGAGCGGCGGCAGACCGAAAGGCATACCCCACTGCGGATACCGGCTGGCAAAGGTGTTGAATTCGTCCACACGTGGGCATTGCTGGGCGCGATTCAGCGAAAAATCGAAGGTCTTTGGCAACAGCTTGCCCGCGGGGAGTGGGTTCTCTCGCTTTAGATCGAGCATTCTCGCCAGCACTCCCGCCCGCCTGTCGGCCTCCGATGCGTTGAGCTGGTCAGGCAGAACCGGGCTGAAGCCGTGCGCGCGCCACTGCGCAGTGGTCTGGGCGTCTTCAAACAAACGGGATGGTGCCGCCGGCACGAGCCTGTCAGTGCTGTACACGCGCTCCTTGCTGGCGCCTCGTGTCAAGCCCTCGTGGGAATCCAGTTTCAACTGGCAGGGAGCATCGTAGCAGCCATGGCACACGAGGCAGCGACGCTCCAGCAACGGCCGGATGTCGTGTTGATAATCCGGGGCAGGTGCAGCCGGACCGATGGCGTTTCCACCGATGGCGTTCGCGACGCAGCCGGCGAGGAAAATGCCGCGCAGCATTTGAATGAGTATGGCTTTCACTGAGAGTCTCGCTGGGGCTTTCACTAAGGTTTTCCCTGATGAGCGCGCACTGGCTGAATCGTCGCGGCGTTACATAACACATCCGGCTCGTCGCAGGTGGGACCTTGCGATCCACTTCCGTTTTTTTCTGCGGGCCAGTACACATTCCACTTCATTGACTGCAAGTGCCACCGATCTTCAGACTTGCCCGCATTGCGGACGTTGGTTGCGGGGAATCTGATGACGCCAACTTATATGCTGACGCTGTGTCGCCTGGCCTCACCGGTTACCATAAAACCTCCCGATGCTCCGCAACTGAAGAAGTTCAAATTCTTCACCAGCCGCTTCCGCCACTCCGACGGGGGCGATCGATTCCACCTCCACATGGGCTATTTCACCACGGTCACCGAGGCGCAGAGTTGGGCGCAACTCGTTCGACGCGGCGCCTATCCACAGGCCGTCGCGACACGCGTACCTCCGACGTTGTTGACGCGACCGGATTCCGGCGTCCCCACCTTGCAAGCTGTCGACCCGACAGCACTCTCCGATACACAGATATTGGATATTCTGGACAAGCGCCGTGTTTCTCCGCTCGAGCTCAACGCGCCCGACACTAACAGCGCCGAAATTGCGCTGCTGCGCCCTGAAGACACCCAAGTTCGGAGAGTCCTGAGAGCTGCGGTTGCCGGCGATGCGCCCGTCTCCTTTGCCGTGCAGTTGATGTGGTCGGTGCAGCCCATTGATCCCAACACGGTGCCGCTGGTGTCGATATTTCGAGCGCACACCTTGTATTGCGCTGAGAACTGCCGCGAGGGTCGAACCTGGTACAGCATCCGGCTGGGCTTTTTCAAAGACGCCATCTCCGCCAAGCAGGTGGCCTCCTATGTACGCTCGAGCTTTGCTTCGGTCGCCGTGGTGCCGGTAACCGAAGATGAGCGCGCCCGCTCCGCCCGGAGCCGCATCGAGACCGCCTCTTTGACAGATACCTTCAATCAACTAGCTCCGTCACCGCCCGCCGCTCCTGCGAATCCCAAGCCCGCTTCCAAACCGAGCGGCAAGAAGGATTCACTGGAACAGACGCTCGAGCTGCTGGCCTCGAGTGAGGTGTGGGAAAACAATGATGACTCTCTGAGCGAGACCGGCGTTCGCCATCTGACCATCCAGGTACAAAAGCGCTCGTCCGGCCGCTGAATCAGGGGGCCGCCTTCATGTTGAGCCCCTGGTCGAAGCCTTCGAGTGCCACATACAGCTCGGAGCGAATGAGCCAGTGATCGGCTCGCTTGACCCACTGGGCTGAATAACGCCCCTGCAGGACGGTGGGGCCCTGGGCGCTGCCCCGATGACCTTTCCAGATGCCGGTTTCATATGCAAGTGGCCACACGGAGCTGGCATCGATGCTGACGGGAATGCGCTCATAGACAATGACGTCCTTTGAAGTCGGATCGTCCCCTTCAAACAGTTTGCGGTAGGCGGCCTTCCCCGCCAACTGCAGGCCCAGCCCCCTGCAGATCGTCACATCATCAGTCCAGTAGGAAGCAATGGCATCGACATCGTGCCGCACAATGGCGGCATTCTGTTGCAGCCGGGCGTGTTTGATCAGAGCCCGGTCGGACGTTGAAGTGGCTGGGGCCGCCGTAGCTGTCGCGGCGAACAGCAAAGCTGCCAGGATTATTTTCATGATCGAGTCTCCCCCTCGCATTGGCGCGAGAGCGAATTATTACATCTCGTGTAATTGCCCGCCCGCCGGCCCTCGACAATGATTTCGCCTCACTTCCCATGAGGCCGAACCATGAATTCCTTCCCTGTCCATACCCTCGAGTCCGCGCCCGCACCATCCAGGCCCTCACTGGAGATCCTGACGGGGGTCTTCGGGACCCTTCCTAACATTGCGGGCGCCATGTCAACGTCGCCGGTGCTGATCAGCGCCTTGGTAGCGCTGTTCCAGAAGGTTCACGGTGGCAGTTTCTGCGAAGAGCAGATCCAGGTGCTTCTGCTGACCAACGCGGTTACGAACGCCTGCCCCTGGGCGGTCGCCTTCCACACGGCTCTGGCCCTCGAGGAGGGCGTTGATCCGGCCGACGTCGAAGCGATCCGCCAGGGCCGCACCCCGCGCAAGGCCGGAAATTCGGCGCTGTCGATACTGGCCCGGACCCTGATCGAGAAGCGCGGGCTCCTCGATGAGCCTGACAAGGTGCACTTCCTCGAGGCCGGATTCACCCGCGCCCACCTGCTCGAGGTCATTGCCGTTGTCGCTGCTTCGACAATCACCAACTACACAGGCAATGTAGCGCAGCCGCCTGTGGAGGCGGCGTTCAAAGCCCATGCCTGGAGTGCACCGTGAGTGAATTGGGAACGTTGCTCAAGCAGTGGCGCGGCCTGCGCGGCCGCAGTCAACTCGATATCTCGGTTGATACCGGGATATCGCAGCGACAGATCAGCTTCATTGAAAGCGGCCGCAGTGTACCGACCCGCTCCACGCTGCTGGGGATTGCGCAGGTGCTGGAGATTCCCTTGCGTGAGCGCAACACCCTGCTGCTGGCGGCCGGCTACGCGCCGATGTATTCGGACGCGGCGTGGAACTCCGAAGAAATGAACAGCATTGGCAAAGCGCTGCAGCGGATGATTGCTCAACATGAGCCATACCCCGCGTTTGTCATGGACCGCTACTGGAATGTTGTTTTGAGCAACGATGCGGCGCCACGATTTTTCAACTGTTTCATTGACTTGTCGCGGTGGCCTGCGCCGCGCAACCTGTTGCGCCTGATGTTCGATCCGCAGGGAATGCGGCCTCACATCGCTCATTGGGAAATTCTCGCACGAGCACTCATTCAGCGGGTGAGGCGCGAGGCCGTGGGACATGTTGTCGATCAGAAGACCAAGGAGCTGCTGGCGGAGCTGCTCGCCTTCCCGGGCGTGCCACCAGATTGGCAGGCGCCCGAAACACGCAACCCATTGCCCATGATCCCCATGACCTTCAACCGGCAGAGCGCTACGCTCTGCTACTTTTCGTTGGTCACGACGGTCGGCACTCCACAGACTATCGCCGCCCAGGAGTTGCGCATCGAATGTCTGTATCCCGCGGATGAAGCAACAGAAGGGCTGCATGCGAAGCTGATGCAGTCGGCGTAGTCATTCGAGCCAGCCTCGGTAGCGCACAATCAATCCCATCCAGGGGTGACTGATATGCACATGGAAACGGAACCGTCCGTTCTCCTCAGTCTCGTAGGCGTCGGCACGGGGTGCGAGCCATAGCGGCAGGGGAATTCCGAAAATCGACCAGCGGCGCGGGATGAGGCGCAGACGATCGCCGTCAACCACCAGGGCTTGTGCAAAGTCGATCGGCCCGATCCGCTCACTCAACAGCCGCTCCGAACGGCCACGCCCCGTCAGCATCGTGCTGGCAAAGCGATGGTGTCCGAACCGCCGGATCCAGCGCTCGTTGCCATTTTCACTTCTGAAGCGAACCGATACCGGCACATCCGTGCCTGCCGGCGGAAAACGAACCAGGAACGCGACGATGTTTGACAGCAACCCGCGGCCGCGTTCGACCGTACAGCGTCCCCGTACCTCATGCTCGGATTCAAACGTATGCAGTCGTCTGACAGCGTCCGGCAAGGTGTGCCACGCGGCACCTAGAAGCCGCTCAAACAATGGCGCGGCGGCGACTCTGCGGTCATCACGCTCGCCGGTGTAAATCGTGCGGCTGGCAAACAGCGCTTCGTAGTCGGTCAGCTCGAGATCGCGAACCGCGGCCCGGGCGCCCGCGGCCGGCTGTTGGCCGGTGAGCATTTTGCGGATGAGGGCCTCAATGGCCATGCTGGGAATGAAAGGGCCGTCGTTGCCTTCCGCCAGAAGATGCCACGAACGGTTCACATCGCGGTGCTGCTCATCGGTGCCACGAACCTCAACAAACATGCCGCCCCGATGCTCGCCCCATCTCAATTTGTTCACAACAAGAGACATCAAACCGGCGAAGGGGGACAGCGATGGCAGCAGGCGACAGCGCACGAACCAGGCGCACGCGACGAGAGCCCGATGCAGAACCTCAGGTACGGGTCCAGCGCCCATCCAGATCTCATCCGCGTCAGGCCACAACTCCGGCAGCGCGCGCACGTCTGGAACATCGACTAGAGAGAACAGTGTGTTTCTCAACGGGATCTTGCCGGGCGGCGCAATTGTGAAACGACAGCTCCCCGTAAAACCGTAACCGATGGTGATTGCCCCACGGCGGACCGGCTTTCCGGCGTAGCTGGCAATCGCTCGAAGCACGTTTGCGCCGACGCCCGAGTAGGGGGAAGGCGCAATGCCGCCGCGGATGCTGGTGACCCGTGTCATGCCGACTGACAGGCGGCGTACGACGGAGGCAGTCAACACGGGAAAGCTCGAGACGCCTGACAGAACGCTGATGCCGGCGGAACGCGCGGCGGAATCGAAGTTGGAAACGCCGGCTACGAAGTCGGCACCATCAGCCAGATCGAGATAGTGTACTCGCTGCGCAATGCACGCCTCGATGAGCTCGTAACGTCGCGCACCGTAGGATTGGAAGGGACCGCTGGCGTCTACGAGGACGTCCGGTGCCAGAGCCCGGACCTGTTGGGACACGTCCGTGTTTCGATCAAACGCGGTGGGTGTCAATCGCGCCCGGGCGTTCCGACGTCCGCAGAAGTCGGCGGCCCGCTGCTCGGAGCGTCCTGCAACCAGGATCTCCAGGCGCGACTCATCGGCCAGTAGATCGACGAGCCGGCCGCCGAAGGTACCGTAGCCTCCCACAACGAGTATTTTCAGCGACAAAGGGTCCCTCCTCGAGTCTCAGCCGAGAAACTTGCTCTCCGCGCCCGGCTCCAGCAGATAGCACGTCTGCCGGACGCCGAACCAGCGTAACCGATTACGCGCGATGTATTCATAGAGGCGATCCCGGAGCGATCGGGGCAAAAGCCGGCCGATCGCCATTGCGGACCACGGCAGGCCGAGATGCTGAAACATGCGGATCGAGCCTTCAGACTCGAGCCAGGGGCGGCCCTGCTCTATCAGGATGTTGGTTTCGTAGTCGACCGGATCGAGGCCGTAGTGCCGGTAGAGCGCGGCTCCCAGGGGCGACTGAGCCGCTATGAAACGAAAGCGGTCGTGTCGATCATGCCGCAGTATGAAACGCACAAAACCGGAGCACATCCGGCAGTTGCCGTCATAAACAATGATGGGGTGATCGTCGGGAAACGCCGGAACGGCCGGGTCTGTGCGGTAGCTGAAAGGCTGGATGTCGCGAGCCATCGAATCCCTGCCTGGTGCCCGCGCTTGCGGATCGCCTTAACGCCAGCAACCTGAAGCTCCGGGCTCAGGTGGCGTCAATCCGCAAAATGGTTTGCAGCAGCACATTCGCACCGTTCGCACAGGCTTCCCAGCTCGACAGCTCCTTAGGCGAGTGGCTGATGCCGCCGATGCTGGGCACGAAGATCATTCCCATGGGAGCGATCTGCGCAATGTTTTGTGCATCGTGCCCGGCACCGCTGGGCAGGTGCATCGTCTTCAGGCCGAGGCCCGTGGCGGCGGCCTCGATCTGCTTCTGAATTGCGGGAGCCGCCAACGCAGGCCGCAGGTGCTCAATCGAAGTGATGGTAATTTCGGTTCCGGTCTGCGCCGCTATCTCACGGGCCCGTTGACGGGCCGCCTCACCCAGCCGCAGCAGTGTCTCCTCCGACAGATCGCGGAATTCAATGGTGTGTTTGACCAAACCCGGGACTACATTGGGGGCGTTTGGAAATACGGTCAGTTGTCCGACGGTCCCCACCTGCCGTCCGGGAATTTTCGTGACCTCATCCTGCACCGCTTCAATCAACTTCGCCGCGGCGAGCAGCGCATTGCGCCGTTCGGGCATGGGAGTGGTGCCCGCGTGATTGGCGAATCCCCGGATTTCAACAGCGTACTGATCGATGCTGACGATGCCGTCCACGACGCCGATGGGAATCGAGGCTTTGGCGAGGGTGCCACCCTGCTCGATATGCAACTCGAGATAGCAATGCAGCGACTGCGCCCTGCGGCGCGCATCCGCCAGCCGGGTGGGATCGCCGCCAATGCGGATCAAGCCGGGACGCATGGCAATGCCATTGAATTCCCGGTCGAGCGTGGCCGGGTCGAGATCTCCGGCGGCGCTGTGGCTTCCCACGGTGCCGCCCTCCTCGTTCGACCAGATGCAGACCTCGAGCGGATGCCGTGTCCGCACGCCGGCGTCCCCGAGTGTTTGAATCACCTCGATGGCCGACATGGATCCCACATCACCATCAAAGTTGCCGCCGTTCGGTACCGAATCAATGTGTGACCCAAACACGATCGGTTTGAGCGACGGGCGTGATCCCGGCCGGGTTGCGCGGATATTTCCCGCCGTGTCGATCTTCGGATCGAGACCCGCCTTGCGCATCAGATCCATGACGAATTTCCGTCCGGCGACGTCCGCCTCGGAATACGCAATGCGACTGACGCCATCGGCGAACGTGCCTCCGGCGGGACGGCCAAAGACACTGAGATCTTCCAACGACTGCTGCAGCCTCTTTGCGTTTACACGCAAAGAGGCGGGCGACGGCGCAGCCGCCCGGACAGCCAGAGTAACCCCGGCGCTGAGAGCGCCGAGGCCTGCCAGGAAGGCTCTGCGAGTGTTCACGATGCTCTCAATGCTCCGCGTACAACTTCATTGCATCGTTGCGAAGCGCGGCCTGACTCGCTCCGCGGCTGTAGAACATGTGGCCACCCGCGTATTCGCGTACGCGCACCCGGCTTTGAGTGCCCATGACGGGCATCTGGTCGGCAATCAGCACGGAGGCCATGAACGGACACGACAGATCACTCCAGCCGTGTACGATCAGGACATTCAACTTGGGGTCGACCGCCACCGCTTCACGCAGCTCTTTCACCGAGCCATGCAGAATCCCGAGGCCGTCCTCGCCTTTTTCATGCTCATCGCCATCGTTCCACAAGTTGCCCACCTCGTAGCTGAGCGCGTTGTAGCGCCCGAGGTACTTCCAACCCACGGTGTGGGTAATGAAATCAACAACCGCCGTGGTGGTGGGCGCAATGATGCTGTCCAGGATCGGATCGTTGTTGAGTTGTGTCGGCGCGAACGGAAAGGGATCGTAGCTCGTGACATTCGAGTCGTAGCGGCTGCCGAGCTTGCCTTCGGAGCGGTACACTTCGCGCAGGTAGGCCTGGGTCTCGAGGCGCCCGCCGGAGCGCCGGACAAAGGTTGGATCCAGGCCGGACAGGTCCGTTACACGCTTGACGATCCGCTCCAGCGACTGCGGATCGGAATGTCCCTTCAGCAGGTCGGAGACGTACTCGCCGCGCGTGTACTCGATGACTTCGGCCATCTTGGCGTCGGTGAGCTTTCCCTGCCGCTCGAGGTTCGCCGCCACGATGGTCGGCAGAGTGAGCATCCAGGGCAACGGTGACAGCTCGCGATCCAACGAAGCACCCGGATCCAGGAACGGCGAGACGAGCACGACCCCATTCATGGCAACGCCGAGCCGCGTCTGCAGGTAGTAAGTTATGCGCGGCCCACGAAAACCACCGTAGCTTTCGCCCACGAAGTACTTCCGCGACTGCAGGCGCTCGTTCTTGTTGAGCCAGTCGAAAATCACCCGGGACAGGTATTCGATATCGGCCTTCGGGTTATAGAAGCGCTTTTTGGCCTCATCGTCTTTCACCCGCGCATGACTGAAGCCCGTGCCGACCGCGTCGATGAACACCATGTCGGTAAAATCCAGCCAGGTGCCCGGATTGTCCTTCAGCGCCGTGGAATCCGAGGGGCTGTCCCCTTCGGCACCGAACTGCACGCGCTTGGGGCCGATGGCGCCGAGGTTCAGATACACGGAGGCCGCGCCGGGTCCGCCATTCAAGGCAAAGGTCACGGGCCGATTGGCACCCGGCACCGTGTAGGCAATGAACATCACATCGGCGACTATCTTGCCTTTTTCGTCGAGAACCGGCAGCGAACCTACGGTGGCGTCGTAATTGACGGTGCGGCCACCGATCTGGACGCTCTGGCGGACCGTCTTGTCCTGGGGGAACGACGGCAGCTTGAAATCGTCGTCGGACGCGGGGTGCTCTTCCTTAGGGGCCCCTTTGCCGTCTTCTTTGGCGGCCGGTGCATCACTTTTATCTTTCGCCGGCACCTGCGGCGCGGTCATCAATCCAAACACCAGCAGCGCGGCTGCCGGCCAGGACAGGAGGCTCAATCGCATGGCGGTTCCTTGCAGGGAAGCAGCCGTGGATTAAGCCCTACGTTCAACGTCCGTTCAACTGGGGCATCGTGATTTCGGCACGGGCGATCGCGGGCCGGATATCACGCTGGTAGTTCCAGGGCGCACTCTCGAGATGTGTCAACAGCGCACGCACAAACCGATCCTGCCGGCGGCGGGCATCGGGCACCGGCACGCCGTGATTGAGAATGGCGAAGTACACAGTACCCATGTTGGTCGTCGGGATCGCGCCCACGAGCGCGCTTGCCCCGTAGTCACCGTAGGTTCCGGTTTTTCCAACGATCCGCCCCATTTCGTCAGGTCCGTCGAGACGGTGACGCAGGGTGCCCGCGTCGATTCCGGAGACCGGCAGGATATCGAACAGCGCGTGGCCCGACTTCTTCAACTCATCCTCCAACGCGCGCAGCAGCTTCACCGCGGCCCGGGGACTGAGTCGATTGATTGGATCGGTACCGGCTCCGTCACCCAACGTAATCTCCGACTGCATTGCCGCGGGCACCGCACTGCGGGCGAGCGCCTGAACAGCGCTTGCGCCGCCGGCCGCATCCGCCAGCGGCTTGAAGATGTTGTTGGAATAGTCATTCAGCGACTTCGCCAATGGCAGAAGCGGCTGCGACCGGTGAATGAGCAGCGTTCGGGCCGCACTGGGGGCTGCCGTGGAATCCGCGCCTCCGATGAATTTCACGCCGGTGGGCAACAATCGGACGGGCGCCGGCCCGGCTGCATTCTCGAGCTCGAAGGCACGGACTGCCGCAAGCGCGGCGGGTGAAACGGAGCCGGTGAGCGCCCGGCGCAGGCGCGCGCCATCCTCATCTCCCTCCCAATCGAATGTCATGGACCCGTGCAGCCGCAGGTCACCCGCAATCTGTGTGATTCCCGACTCGCGCAAGCGATCCGCTACCAACAGCGCATTCTCATCCACAAATGCCGGATCGCCGTTGCTTTCAACGAGCAGGTCGCCTTGCAGCGTGCCGTTTGCAACAGGTGCGCGTGTTGAGAAGGTCGTGACGAACCGGTAGTCGGGCCCCAACTTGCGCAACAGCGCAAGCGTGGTGGGAACCTTCGAAACCGAAGCCGGGTGCACCGGTTTTTGCGCCTGCTGCGCGAGCAACGACTTGCCGCCGCTGGTTTCAATGTAAACACCCTGATCGGCACCGAGGATGAGCTTGGCCTCCGCGGCGAGAGTCAGCGGTTGCGCACTGTGCGCTGTTTGCCACGCCAGGGTGGCGGCAATCAAGATTGAAACAAAACGCACTCGGACCGTTCCACGGGAGGCTGCTGAGGCGGGCATCATGCCATCATTCAGCGAGTGCTGGTGGGGGTCACCGGCCAGTTCGCCGCTACGAGCGCTCCGCCCAATGCGGATTCGCCGATCCGCACATCGCCGCCATGCCATTCAATCGCGCGCTTCACAATCGCCAGCCCCAGGCCATAGCCCACTTTGCGGCCGGCTTGCGGATTGAGCTGCACAAAGGACTGAAACACGCGGCTGCGCTGGTCTTCCGGAATACCGGGCCCATCATCCTCCACACGCAGCTCGTTCAATCCCGCGCGCACCGCAAACGACACCTTGATCTGACTGGCCGCATACCGGCCCGCATTGTACAGAAGGTTCCTGAGCACGGACTCGAACAGGTGGATATCGCAGATGACGCGCGTCGCATCGTTCTGCACCGTCGATGTTATGGCAATGCCGCCGCGGACATCGCCTTGCGCCGACTGCACAATCGCCGGAATCAGCGCCGTGAAGTCATGCTCCGACAGATTCAGTGTCAGATCGGCCCGCTCCAGGATCGAGTAGCCGAGCGTCGCCTTGACGAGCCCATCAATGGCTTCAATATCCGTCTTGATGTTGGATAACGAGCCCTTCAGCTCAGCAA
This sequence comes from Pseudomonadota bacterium, assembly GCA_018241505.1. Classification (GTDB taxonomy): domain Bacteria; phylum Pseudomonadota; class Gammaproteobacteria; order Steroidobacterales; family Steroidobacteraceae; genus 13-2-20CM-66-19. The sequence continues at coordinate 166,955 of JAFEDS010000006.1, forward strand.
CACTCGTGGCGTGGCGCGCCAGCTCGATTTCAAACTGCATGCGCGACAGCGGCGTCTTGATTTCATGGGAGACGGCGTTCGACATATCCTGGTGGGAGGCAATGAGGCCGTCGATGCGGGCCGCCATTTTGCGGAACGTCTGCGCCAGCGGATAGATCTGCGAGTGTTGTTTGATCGGCGCGGCAAACTGCCAGTTGCGGTTGCCGTACTGTGCCGCCGCCTTCTCGAGCGTACGCAGGTCGCGGGTCAACGGCCAGATCCAGAACATGAGCACCAGGGCAATCAACGCGTAGAACAAGAGGGTCACGGCCCAGTCGAGCACACCGCGCTTGGCAACCGGTTCGCGCGACCGCAGCGCCAGCACGTGCTCGTCATCGATGCGCTTCAATACCCATGAATCGCCCTGCGACGAGCGCATGTAGGCATTTTCACCGCGGCCAAGCTTCTCCAGGGTATCCGCGCCGGCAATCTCGTGGGTGGCGAACACTTCAACATCGACCCCCGTGCGCGCGGCCACGCCGGCAATCAGGTTGCGCCAGCTCTCGGGGGGCGCCTGGTGCAGGCGATCGGTCAACAGGGACATCATGGCGGCCACCGGCCGCATTTCCCCCGGGTCGGGCTTGCTGTACACCTGCAGGAGCCGGTCCTGCCCCCAGCTCACCACGGCCAGGGTCACAACAATGAGCAGGTACAGGCCCAGGAAGTGCCGCGCCACGGATCACCAGGCATCCGGCACAAACAGATATCCCTGTCCCCAGATTGTCTTGATCCGCTGCGGATTCTCGGCATCGTCGTCGAGTTTGCGGCGCAGCCGCGAGATCCGGATATCCAACATCCGGTCGAGGCCGTCGTAGTCGCGATTGTAGAGGCTCTTGAACAGCCGCTCGCGCGATTGAATCTCCCCTGGATGGCTGGCGAGAAACACCAGCAGATCAAACTCGTTGCGCGACAGCGCCACCTCGCGGCCATCCCACTTGACGGCGCGCGAGACTATGTTGATCAGCAGCCGCCCGAACGTCAGGACCTTGCTGGCCCCCGGCGCCGGTGCCGGCCGATTGCGGCGCAGCAGCACCCCGATCCTCGCCAGCAGCACCCGCGGCTCCACCGGCTTGATGACATAGTCATCCGCGCCCAACTCCAAACCCAACACGTGATCGATGTCGTTGTCGCGCGCGGTCAGTATCAGGATCGGGTTGGCATACTCGGGGCGCAGGCGCCGGCAGATGGAGAAGCCGTCCTCGCCCGGCAGTCCCAGGTCCAGGATGACCAGGTCCGGGTTGTCGCGCTGCACGCGCTCCACAACCTCATCGCCACGGCTGACGACCGCCACAATGAAGCCGTGATTGACCAGGTAGCGGCTCACCAGATCGGCCAGGCGCAGGTCATCCTCCACCAGCAGAATCGAATGTTGAATTTCGGTGTTCATGCGCGGGTGTCAGTCGAAGATGTTCCAGGGCTGGCGGCGCTTGTGGCGATACTGCAGCGCCTCGCGGATTACGCGCAGCGCCTCGGTGGCGAGCACGTGCTCGAGGGAAACATCGCGAAGCTGGAAGACCAGGTCCTCGGTGAACACGAGGTCAATGGTGTAACTGCCGGCCGAGTAGTGCTCCCAACAACGGTGCACCTCCGGGCGCTGCAGAACAACCAGGCACAGAGATTCGTCATGGGCGGCGCGCCATTGCGCGCGCACGGGCGTTGCGCATTGCTTGTCATTGCCGGTGAGCGTGCAAATGCGCGGACTGATCTGCAGCCGGATTCCGTTATCCGCCGCGCTGCGTGCCGGGAGTGCCGCGGCCGCGAATGACAAGCAGGTCGTCGCGACAATAGCCATCCGCCTGAGCGCGGTAGCCCGGGTGCTGCTGTGACTGCCCATCCCCTGGTGCATGTACGCGGTTTACTTGTGAAACACGTAGGTAGCGCCGATGAATGCCGTGGTCACATAATGCCTATCGACGATCGGACTGTCGGAAATGGCGTTGCCCAGTCGCTCGAGATGCACCAACGCGTCGAATCTCCATTTGCTGCTCAAGTCCCTGGAATACCCCAATTTCACGAATGGATTCAAGGCCCAGCCGGGCTTGTACGACCCGGGATAGCCGTAATAGTAATTGACCGTGGCGGCGCTCTTCCAGGTGAAACCGGCACGAGCGTTGACCGAACCGCCCAGCAGAGAACCGAGCGGCAGCCCCACGGCGCCGCGAATTTCATCTCCGTGGGTGCGCCCGGTGATCTCATGCAGGTAGTCGAGCTGGCCCGACAGGCTCCCCTGTTTGAATGTCCACTCGGGGCCCGCAAGGTAGGTCACTTTGCGGGCCGGCCGCGGCAGCTCGCGGAAGGCGGACGGGGTTTGCGCCTGCAGGTCAGCCGGCGGCGGGTGGGCGTAATAGCTGGTATAGCCCCCGCTGAATGAGGTCGGCGAGAAGGCAAAAATATTCTGCAGGTCACTGCGATAGAAAAAGACGCGATCGTAACCGGGGCTCGCGACGAGGCTCAGGGTATTCGACTCGCCGTCGAACAGTGTGACACCGGGGTCGAGGTTATCTATGAAGAAGCGCTTGCCGTAATAGCTGAATTGCGGCACCACCACCAGCGGGATGTCGCGTCCGTTCACTACGGGATTGGTGCGCACACCGGCGCCCAGCGCCACGCTCAAACTCCAGGACCCGACCGTGACACAATCATCCGACGGTGCGTCACATTTCGATTCGGCGGCGGTGGGCGAGCGGGTTGGTCCGGAGGCGTCGCCTGAGTCGACTGCGTTGGCCGCGGTGGTTGGTCCGGCCCCGGCGGTTGGTCCAGCGGCGCTGCTCGACTCGGCCGCGGCAGTTTCCGCGGCGTTTGCGGCCGCGAACAGCAGGCAGACTATGGCCGCAGCGGCGCCACCGACTTTCCTCCTGCCCACCGACCCGATCTCCCGTTCGTCACTTCAGACACACTTGTGAATGGTCGCAGAACCCTCCCTGGGGCGCCATCCGCATCTGTAGCTCTTTGTAGTGATCTGTATCGGGACCTTCGTTTCAATGCCCAGGCGGCGATTCCTCCCGCCGCCGTAGTGCCGCTCGATGCGAGCCACACTGCCGTACCTACGCATAGTGGACACATCAGTGACACCCTTTGGAGCCCGAACCCCGCTCGGCGGCTGATTTGTCAGAATACCGCAACTTGGGCATCCAGCCGGCCGGCCCGTCGGGGAGCAGGTCAAACATGTGCCAGAGGGTGCAGAAATCGTCGCCCGGGCTCCACCTAACATCGGACACGCGCAAAATCTTTGCTCCTTCGCGCTTGAATACGGACATGCCCGGATGCCAGCGGGTGGCGGAGCGATAGCCCATGTCCTGAGCAAAAGCGCTTCCCATGTGGCTCACCATGGGAAACACCCAGCCGCGGCTCTGCGCAAACTTCTGTTGGACCTCGGGAGAATCGGGACTCGATACCACGAACGCGGCACGGCTCGTGACATGTTGGTGTATGCCATTGTAGCCGTCCGCCCACAGTGTACAGCCCGGGCAGGATGTGCCCATGTTGTGCACGACCATGAGATCCGTGTGATCGCCGAACAGCTCCGACAGAGCAACAACCCCATCCGGCACCCGGAACCGGTAGTCCGCCACTTCCTGCGGCTCGATGGCAGCCTGCACCTTGCGCATTTCCTTGCGGATTTGAGCAATCTGCTGCCGGAAGTCACTCAGCTTCTGTGTCGCGGCGGCGTATTTCATCTGGGCGTCTCATATTGGTCGTGCAACTTCACCCACGACATCGGATGGGGTAACCCTGCCTCGTCCCGCCCTTTCGGCACCAGGTCCAGGAGTTGGAACGTCACGTTCATCGGGTCGATGCCGCGCGCGTAGGTGGAATAGGTGTGGAAGATGTTTCCTTTCTCGTCCTTGTAGAACACGCTGAAGCCCGGCTTGTCGGACATGCGATCGCGCAGCCGCTCGTAGTTGTAAACGGCGGACTCGCGCTCGAGGTCCTCTTCGCGGAACGATGCCTGGTAGTCGTAGTTGAAGTCAGTCTCCGCGCCCGACACCCATTTGAAACTCCAGCCCATACGCGCGGCAAATGCCTGCAATTTGGCCAGCGGCGCACGCGAGATCGCCGCAAACGACACATCACGCTGCTGCAGGTGCGGAATGATGCCGTTGTAGTTGTCGGCCCAGAATGAGCAGCCGCGACATCCCGCGTCGGATTCCGGCGCGAACATGAAGTGATACACCACGAGCTGGCTCTTTCCGGCAAACAGGTCGGAGAGCGTGAGCTTGCCGCCCGGGCCTTCGAACACGTAGCGCTTTTCAACACGCTCCCACGGCAGCTCACGCCGCTCCTTGCTGAGCTCGTCGCGCAGGCGGGTGAATTCCTTCTCCTTGGCCAGGAATCGGCGGCGGGCGTCGACCCATTCCTCGCGGGATACAACCTGATGATCAATCATGGGGGCTCCTGTGGGATTTCCGTTACTTGCGGCGTTTTGAGCGCGGGCCTGTTGGTGGGTCCTGTGGGGCCGCCGTGCTCGCTGCGTTGGGCTGTGGGCCGCGTGAGCGGCGCTCGGCGGACTTTCGGCGCTGCGTTTGTGGCACGGCCGCGGTGGCGCGGCGCTCGTCGATCTGCGCCAGTGTGGCCGCCAACAGGTCGAACTGACCTTGCCAGTACTTGGCATATCTATTGAGCCACACCGATGCTTCCATCAGCGGTCCTGCTTCGAGCGAGCAACGGTTGATACGGCCGCTGCGCTCCTGCTGGACGAGCCCCGCACGCACCAGGACCTGGATGTGGCGCGAGACACCCTGCAATGAGATGTTGAATTGGGATGCGAGCTCGGACACCAGCAAAGCCTGGCCGTCCAGCAATTGCAGGATGCGGCGGCGAATGGGGTCGCTCAGGGCGGCAAAGACCTGGTCCAGGTGGGCTTCGGCGACCGCGGCGCGGGCCGATTCGCTGGTTTCACCGTCTTCGGTGATGACCCGCAGAGCGGAGCTCATATTCATCATGGCGGATTATTATCAACCAGTTTGTTGATTGTCAACTAATTGGTTGATTATTGGCGCAAACCTGGACGCGGCGGTGAGCACCGCGGCGCGGGTCAGCGCGGGGCAGGCCTGCACGGGTGCGGGGTCGCCGGCCCGCTGGGGCGGTGAATGGCTCTAGGCGCCGGGCCGCAGGTCAGCGGGGCGGCAGGTCAGCGGGAGCTCAGCCGAACAGATGCTCCAACGCGGTGGCGACGCTCAGCCACCATTGCGTGCCCGAGACCGGCACCACGGCGAATATCTCCACCAAAAAGAACAACCCGCCGTAGACATATGCCTTGTGCGGACGGCCTCGCGTCCGCCAGTCATACACCATCGCCACAACGATGAGCATGAAAGCAACCAGAGATGGCGGAAGTGCCACAAACGGCGGTGGCGGACCTGCCGCCGCTGCGCCCGCGGGAGCCAGAAACGTCAAGAACACTCGCGCGATTGCGGGCGTCATCATGCTAGCCAGCAACACCAACATCAGCCGTTTGTGCACTTCGGGTTTGCGGATGTTTGCTATGGCAGTCGCAAAAAGACCAATCATCAGGGGCAATGCAAGCACTACCACGGCCGAAAATCGCTTGCCGGCCTCACCGACACCATGAGCGTCGTCCAACTTCAGCATCGTGACCCTGGTGGCAATGATGGAACAAATCATGACGCTGAAGAGAGCTATGCCGAACAACCCCCAGGATCGGTGGGAGATTGTTCGTCCGGATGCAATGAGTGCCGTCTGCGAGAAATAGAACAGGGTCCAGGAGAACAAGAGAAATCCGTGCACATGCACAATGGGTGGCACATGGATCGCTCCATTGGCCAGCGGCAACCAATAGGTTGGCGTAAAGCCACCAAAGGCGATGAGTACAAATACGCCAGCCATCCACAGATGGAAGCGTCGGGTATCGGACCGGACGGTTGTGCCGTCAGCGAGAGCAGTTTCCACGTGCAGCCCCCTTGAATGTATTTTTGGGGTATTTTGCCTCGGGATGAGACTTTTGGCCAATCAGGAAGGGACAGGGGCGATGCCGTTACAGCCATTTGAAGCCTCTGGCCATGACCAACAGCGTGCTGGCCGCCTGCGTGACGCAGAGGCCGAAGAACCACAATTTTACGGAACCGAATTTCTCATTGATGCCTCCGAATTTCTCAGTCAGCTCCTTGTCCATCTTGTACAGGCGCGCATCCACGGCACCGATCTTGTCATCGAGCACACCGATCCGGTCATTCATGCGGCGCAGGTCGACCTTGAGATCTGCAACGTCTTTCTTGATGTATTCAACGTCTGATGACAGTCTCGAAACCTGTACCTGAAGTTGCCCCAACTCATCCATCTCCGACCCCTGCGAATCACGGGACAGTGCGCATTGTGAGCGCCGACAGTGCTCGAAACAACAGGCGTTCGCAGGTATTTGGCTCAGAAATGACGATTGAGGGCGCCCGTAAAAACGGGCGCCGGCGGGATGTCGCTACGGTTATTTGCCGCGCAGAAGCGAGGCGTTAGAACGCCGCCGTGGCAATACGTCCGACTTCGCGCAGAACATTCTCACGTTGTTCCGGACGTGTACCATCACGTGAGTAGAGCGCGGCAACAATAATCGGCGCCCGATTGGGCGGCCAGATCACACCCACATCATTTGTTTGGTCCGAGCCGGTGCCCGTCTTGTGGGCAATCTTCCAGCCGGCCGGCAGTCCTGCGGGAATGCGGTGCTCACCCACCTTTGCATCGAGCATCCAAGCCTGCAGCCGCGACCGAGAAGCATCCGAGAGGACGCTGCCCAATACAACCGAGTTGAGCAGACCCACCATGCTCAATCCGGTGGTTGTGTCGTGCACTTCACCTGGACGGACCCGGTTGAGCTCGGGTTCCATCTTGTCCAACCGCGTAACCTGATCGCCCGTTGATCGGATAAATGCAGTGACGGCTTCGGGCCCGCCAAGTGCAGTCAGGATCAGGTTGGCGGCGGTGTTGTCGCTCCACTGAACCGCTGCCGCGCACAACTCGCCGAGGGTCAGGCCCCCTTCCTTCATATGCTCCTTGGACACGGGGGCGTATTCCATCAAGTCTCTTTCGTGGTAATCGATGCGCCGATCGAGATGCTCGGTGCCGAGATCGACTCGCTTCAGAACAGCGCCGGCGGCGAGAAACTTGAACACACTGCACATGGCGAATCGTTCGTCGCCTCGGTGCTGAAAATGTCGGCCGGTTGCTGTGTCGAGAGCCGCGACGCCAAGGCGGCCGCCCTCGCGCTTCTCCAAAGCGGCCAGGCGCCCCGCAGCGCTGTGAGCAGCCGAATGGGCACCTGCCGCAGCAGTGCCACTCTCCAACGCTGCTGACAACGCAACTCGCCCACCGCACACAACCGCGGCCGCCCCAACCAACAACCCACGTCGACTCACTGGAGTATTCATGTCGCTTCCCTATTGACCCACACACGGCACAGACCGTATGGCACGCCTGTGGCAAGACCGTGGTGCAATTCGGGCAAAAAGTGGCGACGCCAACCGCACTCACATCCAGCACCCGCCGGCAGCGTCCGCCGCGCGCGGATGCGTGGCTCACCAAGCTGAGGCGTTGGCGCGCACGAACACTACACAGCAGCGAACGCCCGTGCCTCTTCCCCCCAAGCGGGTGCGCGATTCAACGCATCCGGAACATCTTCGGCGCGATCCACCACCTCCCACATCAGAGCATGGCGCTCGTCCATGAAATGCTCCGCGATAGCGTGGTTGAGTACGTCGATCAGCGGGTTGAAGAACCCGCGCGTGTTGACCAGCAGAATCGGATTCAGATACAGCCCGAGCCGCTTCAGCGTAATGGCCTCGAGCAACTCTTCGAGCGTCCCGGAACCGCCGGGTAGTGCAATCGCCGCATGGCTGCGAGTCAGCATCAAGTGCTTGCGGACACGGATGTCCTCAACGAGCTCCAGCTCCGACAGACCTGGGTGGCCCCACTCGAGGTCCGCCATGAAACGCGGCAGGATGCCGACCACGCGACCGCCTTTACTGAGTGCGCCATCCGCGAGCGCGCCCATCGACCCTCGGGCACCGCCACCGTAGACGATCCCGAGTCCATGGCTCGCGAGAACCTCTCCCAACCTGAACGCGGCCTCGCGATATTCTGGATGAGACGACCGGCTGGAAGCGCAATAGACGCACACGGCCCGAGATCGTGACGCTTGTGATTCATCACTCGTGTTCATAGGACAATCATCTCACGATGGCGAGCACCTCGCGAATCAGCGCCGGCCCTCGATAAATCAAGCCGGTATACAACTGCAGCAGGTCGGCACCCGCGTTGCGCGTCGCTGCGCCCCGCTCCGCCGAAACGATTCCGCCGGCGCCAATGATGGGAAAATCGGGACCCAATGCGGCGCGAAGCGAGCGCAACACGGCAATGCTGCGCGCGTGTAGCGGACTTCCACTGAGGCCTCCAGTCTCGGCGGCAGCGGCGGACTTCAGTGGTTGCGGGCGCGAAATGGTCGTATTGGTGGCGACAATGCCATCCACAGGTAGCTCGCGAAGCTCCCGACTCACAGTTGCAACCTGCTCATCCGTCAAATCCGGCGAAAGCTTGACAAGGAGCGGAACGCGCTTCGAATGCACGGGCTGCAGTTGCTCCCGCAGATTAGCCAACTCGAGCAGCAAGGGCCGAAGCGCGCCGGGATCCTGCAGGCCGCGCAGGCCCGGAGTGTTCGGCGACGACACGTTGATGGTGACATAGTCGGCGATACCGTAGACGGTTCGGAGGCAACTCATGTAGTCGTCGCCGGACTTCTGCAGCGGAGTGTCGAAGTTCTTGCCGATGTTGACTCCGAGGATCCCCGCGTAACGGCGCGATTCGAGGCGCTGCGCAACCGCGGCGGCACCTTCATTGTTGAATCCGAGCCGGTTGACGAGGGCTTCGTCGGGGACCAGGCGGAAAAGATTGGGTCGCGGATTGCCCGCCTGGGGGCGTGGCGTGACAGTGCCAACTTCAATGAAGCCGAAGCCCAGTCGGCCCAGCGAGTCGACGTCGTAACCGTCCTTGTCAAAGCCGGCGGCAAGCCCAACACGGTTGGGAAAGCGCAGGCCCATGAGCCCGACGCCGGTGGCCGAGGTATCCGGGCTGCCGCCCGGCACAGCGGCGGCCGGCACCCCAACGGTCCCCGCATCGCGCTGAGCACCCGTCACCCGCCCGGCCGAGGCCCCGGGGCCACCTGCCAAATAAGGCGCCAGCGCGTCGCGCGCAAACACGTTCCGCAGCCGCAACGCCGCCATCGCAATCACTTGCGAACGGTGCGGATCCAAGCCGAACAACCAGGGCCGTATCAGCCCATACAACAGCCGATCAACGCTCAGGTCTTCATCGCCTTTGCTGCCGCGAGATCAAACGGAAGCTTGCGCAAATGAATGCCCGTCGCCGCGCGCACCGCGTTGGCTACGGCCGGCGCGATCGGCGGCGTTCCCGGTTCACCCACGCCCGAGGGCGCGTTCGTGGACGGGATGATGTGAATCTCAATGATCCGCGGCATCTCGTTGATGCGCAACACGCGGTACTGGTGGAAGTTGGTTTGATCCACGCGGCCATCGGTCAGGGAGATCTTGCCGTAGAGAGCGGCTGATAGCCCGTAGCCGATGCCACTTTGCATCTGAGCGCGGACAACGTCCGGAGTCACTGCAATTCCACAATCGACGGCCGTCACGACTCGATCGACTTTGACCGAGCCATCCGTCACGGTGACCTCCGCAACGTGCGCGACGACGGAGCCAAACGATTCGTGGACCGCGATACCGCGGCCGCGGAACGCGCCATTGGCGGTTTTGCCTGTCGGGAAGGGTTTATCCCAACCGGCCTTTTCCGCGGCCAGTTTCAACACAGACGCGCTGCGCGGATTCTTTTCCAACAAGGACAAGCGGTAGGCCACCGGATCCTTGCCGGCCGCGGCGGCCAGCTCATCAATCACCACTTCCTTCACAAAGGCCGTGTGAGTGTGCCCCACGGAGCGCCACCACAAGATCGGCACGCCCACCTTGGCTTGCGCCCAGGTCACATGGGCATGTGGAACATCGTATGCTTCCGTGGTTCCCCCTTCGACTGAAGTCGGGTCGACGCCGTCCTTCATCATGCCGGCAAACGCAGTTCCCGCCACAATCGACTGATTCACCACATCCTGTTTGAAGGCAACCAGCTTGCCATCCTGGCTCAAACCCGCCTGCACGCGATGATAGGTCGCCGGACGATAGCGGCCGCCCGTGATGTCATCCTCACGGGTCCAGATCAACTTCACGGGATAATTGCCACCGGTCGCCTTGGCAATGCCGACCACTTCCACTATGTAGTCGGATTCAACGTTGGCCCGACGGCCGAACGTGCCGCCCGCTGCCAGCGTGTTGATGGTGACCTGGTCGGGCCTGAGTCCCGCGGCCTGCGCCGCATTGGCCTGGTCGACCGTCTGGAACTGACAACCCGCCCAGATTTCACACTTGCCGGGACTCAGCTTCGCGGCTGCCGTCAGTGGCTCCATGGGCGCATGCGCGAGGTACGGAAACTCGAACTCGAAGTCGAGCACCTTGGCCGCTGTTTTCAAGGCGCCCGCGGCATCGCCCTTGTCGTCCACCTTCAGGGCGGTACTGCCGCCACTCAACCGGCGATATTCCTTGAACAGTGTGTCTGTCCCACGCTTCTCCGCGCCGGACTCGTCCCAGGTTACTTTCAATGCCTCGCGGCCTTTCTTCGCCGACCAGGTGTCGCGGGCCACAACCGCCACGCCGCGGGGAATCTGGACAACATCGACGACGCCCGGCACGGCTTTCGCCGCCGTGGAGTCAATGGATTGGACCTTTGCACCGAATCGCGGCGGCCGCAGCACCATGGCCGTCATCATGTCGGGGAGCATCACGTCAATGGCAAAAGTCTGTGTGCCCGTCGACTTGGAATGGCTGTCGAGGCGCGGCAGGCGCTTCTCGCTGCCAATGAGCTTGAACTGGCCGGGGTCCTTGAGCTTCACATCCTTGGGAATGGGCAGCTTGCCGGCGGCAGCGGCCAGCTCACCGAAGCTCGCCTTCTTGCCCGAGCTGTGCGCAACCACGCCTTCGCTGACAGTGATTTCGGCAGCAGGCACTTTCCACCGATTGGCCGCCGCCTGAACCAACATCGCGCGCGCGTACGCACCCGCATGCCGCAATTGATCCCAGGAGTTGGCCATCGACGTCGATCCGCCGGTGCCTTGCACGTTTCCCTTCGGGCCGAACGCGAAATTGCCGTACGTTGGAACCTGCGCCGGTGAGCTCTCGGCCCGCATCTGGCTCCAGGAAGCATCCAACTCTTCCGCCACGACAGCGGGCAAGCCGGTCCAAACGCCCTGGCCGGCTTCAACATGTTTGCAGATAACGGTGACTGTGTTGTCCGGATCGATTCGTACGAACGGCGTTGAATAATCGCCTGGCGTGCCCTCGACGCCGAGCACGGTCAAACCGTTCTTGCCGGCCGCGGGGACGACTATTCCGAGCGTCAACCCCGAGCCGGCGATGCTGGTGAATTTGAGGAAGTCGCGCCGGCTGACATTGCGAACCAGACGGGCCAACGGCGGCCAGGCCGCCAGGGAGTCTTCTATGTTGGGCAAGTGCATGACGTCCCCTCAGGCCTTGGCCGGCAGTGCCTCGGCCGCCTTGTGTATCGCCGCGCGGATGCGCACGTAAGTCGCGCATCGACAGATGTTCCCTGACATGGCCGCGTCGATATCCGCATCCGTCGGCTTGGAGTTGGCCGTGAGCAACGCGGAGGCGGACATGATCTGGCCGCTCTGACAGTAACCACATTGCGGCACGTCGAGGCCGACCCACGCATCCTGAATCGCCTTGCCCGCAGGGCCCGACAACCCTTCGATGGTCGTGACGGATTTACCCGCCGTGGCCGAAATCGGAGTCACACAGGACCGCGTCGGCTGCCCGTCAATGTGCACGGTACAGGCACCACACAAAGCCATCCCGCACCCGAACTTGGTGCCCGTGAGCTTCAGGTGATCCCGAAGAGCCCACAACAACGGCATCTCGGGATCGACATCCAGCTCCTGCGGCTGATTGTTCACTGTCAATTTGATGGCCATGCGGCGCAGCTCCTGGGATTTAGCTGAAGGGGGACATTATCGCTTGTAGCGCTCGAACCAGGCCAGAATGGCGCTGGCCTTGGCGGCGGACTGCGATGGTCGCGCCGCCAGCCCGCCATGGGAAGCCCCGGGCACTTTTACCAGCGCGGTCGGCACTCCCCGAAGCTGAAGCGCGGCGTAATACTGCTCGGAATCACTGACCGGCGTCCGGTAGTCCTCGCCGCCGACCACCACAAGGGTGGGGGTCGTGACATTGCCCACCAGCGCCAGGGGTGAATGCTTCCAGTAGGTTTCCGGATCCTCCCATGGCTGCTTGCCGAACCAGTACTTGGGGACATAGGTCGAGATATCCGTGGTCAGTGCAAAGCTGCCCCAGTTGATGACCGGTTTCTGGGTCGCGGCTGCCTTGAAGCGGTGGGTTTTACCGACGATCCATGCGGTCAATACGCCACCGCCGGAGCCCCCGGTCACAAAAAGCTGGTCGGGATTGACCGAGCCCTTGGCAATCGCCGCATCGACCGCGCTCATGAGGTCGTCGTAATCGTGGCTGGGATAGTCGTGCAGAATGAAGTTGGCGAATTCCTCGCCGTACGAGGTCGAGCCCCTGGGGTTGGTATACAACACCAGGTAGCCCGCCGCGGCATATAGCTGGTCGTCGGTGGAGAAGGTCGGGCCGTAGCTCGCATAGGGACCGCCGTGGATTTCGAGTATCAGCGGATACTTCCTGCCGGGGTCAAAATTGGGCGGCGTGACCAGCCAGGCACCGATGGGCCGCTTGTCCACTGATGAGCTGACCGCGAGCGGCTCCACTTTCCCCAACTTCCGGACAGCGAACAGGTCGTCGTTGAGGCGGGTCAAACGGGTTACGCGATTCCCGCGCGCAATTGCCAGATCCGCCGGATGATCCGGCGCGCCACTGGTGAAAGCCACGATGCCGTTGGAAGAAACGCTGAACTCGCCTCCCGAGTAGGGGCGATCCAACTGGGATCCAGCCAACCCATCCGCCAGCTTCTGCAGATGGCCGTCGAGTGTCAGGCGCGCCACGCGCGTGATCCCCTCGTCGGTGTATTGAATAAACAGGCTGCGACTGTCGGATGCCCACTCAGCTTTGTCGACGCTCCGATCCAGAGAGTCGCTGATGGAGTGATCGTTGCTCCCATCGCGATCCATTACATGGACACGGACATTCTGATAGCCGAGGAATTTGTCATCAAAGGCAAGGAAGGCAATCTTTTTGCCGTCGGGGGACACACTCGGCGACTTGTCAGGCCCGACGCGATGAGTCAGAGGCGTGACAACCGCATCCGCTACCCCAACCTGGTAGATTTGAGTTGTAACCGACTCTCGCTGCCAACCTTCAGTGCGATTGCCGCTCAACAGGATGCTTTTTCCATCGGGTGTCCAGGCGAGCGGGCCGCCTTCATTGAAGGCACCGAAGGTGAGCTGGCGTGGAAAACCGCCTTCCGCGGAAACAACAAAGGCATGAGTGTAGCCCGGCTTCAGATAGCCTTCGCCGTCGGCACGGTATTTGACATCCGTGATGACTGTGAGTGGCTCAGCCCAATTGGCACCTTCCGGCCGCGCCGGAGCCACGCCCAGCGTCGACTTCTCATCCGACGTCATCATGACGAACGCAATGGAGCGGCCATCCGGGGACCACTGCAGATCCTCAGGTGTTTCTGTCAGGTCGGTGATGCGAGCAGCCTGCTCCGTCTGCATCCAGCGAACAAACAACTGCGCGTGGCTGCCATCGCTCGCAACATAGGCGAGCCGCTTGCCATCCGGCGACCAACGCGGTGAGTAACTCGACCCCGACCCGGTTCCCAACGGTGTCTGCACGCCCGTGTCAGCATCAACGAGCCAGATCGAGCGGCGCGGACGATCCGTCATGATGTCGTAGGACACCCGGACGTAAGCAATTGAGTGCCCGTCCGGGCGGATTTGCGGATCGGTGACACATTGAAGGCTGAAGATATCTTTGCCTTCAAACGAGTGGGACGGTGAATCGGCCGGTTTGGCACCCGCGGTGCCGACGACCGCAAGGGCCACTGCTGCGTAAATGAAGCGCATGAAAACTCCCTGAAGCTCGTAAAGAGCATGAGCGGGAGTATATTATTTATTGGCGCGGCACTGGCCGCGCGGAGACCGGGTCCTTTTCCGCCCCCCGTTAGGTCGCCGCTTCCGCCATCACCTGTCCGAAGCGCCTCTGCCGACCATGGTAGTAGTCGAGCGCCGCATGGAAGCCCGCCGCATCGAAGTCAGGCCACATGCAGTCAGCAAAATAAAGCTCGGCGTAGGCGGACTGCCACAATAGAAAATCGCTCAGGCGCCGTTCCGCTCCCGTGCGAATGAGCAAGTCGACAGCGCCGGCGGCCGCCCCCGAGTGGTCCACCTGGTCCAGCAATTCCTGGAACCGCGCCGCATCCACCCCGGTTTCCATGCCGGCGAGGCGCGCCGCCTCGAGAATGCTGTGCTGGGCGGAATAGTCGACGGCAATGCGCAGATGCATGCCCGCACAACCGGCGGTGAGCTGCTCGCTCTGCTCGATCGCGCGCACCAGGCTCGGAGTGAGGCGGTCGCGGCGGCCGATGAAGTTGATGCGGATCGACTGTTCGATACAACGCCGCGTTTCGGTCGTCAGGTAACGGCGCAGCAGGCCCATCAGAGCCGTGACTTCAGCACCCGGCCGCCGCCAGTTGTCCGACGAGAACGCGTACAGAGTAAGAACGCGGACGTGGGCGCGCGCCGCGGTTTCGACAATCTCATTGACGGCCTTGGCGCCTTCAACATGACCAGCCGTACGCGGCAGCCCGCGTCGCTGAGCCCAGCGGCCGTTGCCGTCCATGATGATGCCAACATGGGGTTTTTGCATTGACAATTACTTTGCTTTACAGAGTTATTAGACGCACAGACAAGGCGTTTTCATTATTCAGGCCCTGCGCGTCGCCTTGATGACAGCCTCGATGTGCTCGAGGTAGCGATGTAGTGCTTTGCGGCCGACCTGGGTCAGACGATACTCGGATTTCGGGCGGCGGCCCTCGAACGACTTGGAACAGTCGATGTAGCCGGCCTCTTCCAGCTTGCGGGCATGGGCGCTCAGGTTACCGTCACTCACCTTGAACAGCGCCTTCAACTCATTGAAGGTGAGCTGCTCATTGACGGCGAGGGCACTCATGATGCCCAGACGCACGCGCTCATACACCAGCCGGTCGAAGCGGGCGTCCTCGGCGGTGTTGGGCGGAATCGGGACGGCCACCGGTTTGTGGGCGGCAAGCGCCGCGTCATCGCGGGTCACGGGCGGAGGTTTGTGCGTAGCCGCTTTACTCGACACGATCGGTCCGTCCAATCAGGATTCCGAACAACAGGTGCAACACACCGAAACCCATCCCCAACGCGAGGTTGTGCCAGCGCGGCGGTAATTGAAAGGCAATCACACCACACACCACAAACAACCCGCCCATCATGGCAATGAGGCGCACCATCGCCGCGTTGGTCATCATGCTGGCCGACAGGACGGCGCAGCCATACAACACCAGCCACGCGCCCGGAATCAGCGAGCTCAGCCCCGCGTCCCACAGCACCACCGTCAACACCGCGCCCGCCAGGAGTGAGGGGCACAGTGATAACACGAACTTCCGGGCCGGCCCGCGGTAGAGCATTCCGCGCGCCGGTTGCCGCGAATGGCGCGCAATGAACAGTACGCCGCTTGCCGCCGCCGCCATTGCGGCAATCAGCCAGATCTCGAGCCAGTAGGCGGCGAATCCCGGCACCGACGCAACCAACGTCGCGACGAGTCCCACCACGCCCATGGCGATTCCCGCGATGCCCGGCACCGCAAAGGCGCCAGCCGCCTCAATCGAGGCACGGATATAGTTCAGTGTTCCGAGAGCGTGACTGTCGATTGCAACAGTATTGTTCGATCTTGGGTTGCTCACATCGGCCCCGCGCCCGTGTCGTTGTAGGCGAGAGGTGTGACTTTAGGGGTTGCACGGCTGAAGCGTCAAGTACTTTGCATTGCAGAGCTAACCTTATGGCCCGGATCGCTGGAACAGGACCGTCAGCGTCCGTTCCTGAGCGAAAGATGAAAGTGCATTTGACATAGGCCGGCACCACGGACGCAATCAACTTCAAGTTGTCAAAGTGGGAGGCGCCGAATGTCAGGAGTGAGAATGCAAATCCGCCGCCTGACAAGACCCAAGACTCTCCCCAAGCGGCGCCAGTTGAGTTCAGTATAGGCGCCTATGGGAAAAGAGTCGTCGAGCCCGCCCCTTGGCGCGCAAGTGGCTGCGATCTACCGCTCAGAGTCGCGCGCCGTCTTTGCCACGTTGATCCGTTTGTTGGGAGATTTCGATCTCGCCGAGGAAGCGCTGCAAACGGCGTTTGCCGCCGCATTGGAGCAGTGGCCACAGGAGGGACTGCCGGCCAATCCACGCGCGTGGCTCGTTTCCACGGGCCGATTCAAAGCGATTGATGGGTTGCGGCGGCGGGCACGACTGAGCTCCCTGAGTCTGGAATCCATCGAGCAGCTCGAAGCGACACCTGACTCGACGGAGATGGACGCGCCGGAGATAGAAGATGACCGGCTGCGGCTGATCTTTACGTGTTGTCACCCGGCATTGCCACCCGACGCGCAGGTTGCCTTGACTCTGCGAGAGGTGTGCGGCCTGACGACAGAAGAGATCGCGCGGGCTTTCCTGACGTCCGCACCAACCATCGCACAGCGCATCGTGCGCGCCAAGGCGAAAATCCGCGAGACACGCATTCCTTATGAGGTGCCCGCGCGCGCTGAGCTTCCGAACCGCTTGGACATTGTGTTGCGAGTGATCTACCTGGTGTTCAACGAGGGGTATACAACTTCGGTTGGAACCACCCTGATGCGGGCCGACCTGTCGAGCGAGGCAATCCGGCTGGGGCGCCTGTTTCTGCAACTGCTGCACGATCCGGAAGCTGAAGGGTTACTTGCGTTGATGTTGCTGCATGAATCGCGGCGGCCCGCGCGAGCGACCCCCGATGGAGAATTGATCCTGCTGGAGGATCAGGACCGCTCGTTGTGGAACCGGGAGTTGATTGAGGAAGGCATCGGTCTGGTACAACACGCGTTTGCTTCCCGGCGCCTGGGACCCTACACGGTGCAGGCGGCGATCTCGGCGTTGCACGCGGAAGCGCCAAGCAGCGCAGCGACTGACTGGTCCGAGATTATTGGCTTGTATGAGCTGCTGTTGAGGATCGACCCTTCACCGGTGGTGGAACTGAATCGCGCCGTAGCCATTGCCATGCGTGACGGACCGGCAGCCGGACTGAGTCGGATTGAAGCCCTGCTCGCGAAGGGGGAACTGAATGACTACCCACTGGCACACTCGGCCAAAGCGGAGCTATGCCGCCGGGCCGGCCGGCTGGACCAAGCCCGGGCTGGTTTCGAGCGGGCTCTGGCCCTCACCCACCAGGAGCAACAGCGGCGGTTCCTGGAAAAGCGGCTGGCCGGCCTGCCCTAAATTTTTTTTTCGGGTGGCTGTCGATTCTCCGTTACTCCCCGCGACTATCTGCTGCAAAGGCCAGAGCCACCCCAACACCTGATCCGGAGGAAACCATGAAATATTTGTGTCTCGGGTACTACGATGCCAAAAAATTCGAGCAGATGCCCGAAAGCGAGCGGAACGCCTTTTACGATGTCTGTTGCGCCTACGATGACGAGCTGCGGGCCAAGGGACATTTTTTGAGCGGAGAAGCCTTGGATAGCGGGAGCGCGACGGCGACCGTCCGCGTCCAGAACGGCAAGGTATCCGTTACCGATGGCCCCTATATTGAGACGAAAGAACAGTTGGGTGGAGTCATGATCATGGCAGCGAAGGACCTCAATGAGGCGATTACCCTGTGGTCCAATCACCCCGCAATCCGCACCTCGACATTCGAGATCCGCCCGATTTTCGACATGACGCCGATTGTGGAGGCGAGCCGCCAACGCCGCAAAGCCGCGGGCAAGAGCTAATTGCGAACGGTGCGTGCATGGCCCGCCTTTCAAGATCGCAGTTTGCGATCTTGAAAGTTCCGCTTTTCGCCCGGTCTTGCCGAGGCCGTGCGCACGGTTATTTGGACAGAAGGGTTCCCACTGAAGCCTTCGGCGGGCCGAGAATTTCGAGCTCCAACGGCCGCGGCGGCGCGCCGCCGTTACAGGTCGACGCGGGGCACGCCGACACTGCGACCGCGAGATCCATTTCCGCACGCACAACAATCGAATCGCCCGCGCGGGATGGAGGTGGCGCGAACGCGAGGTGTCCGTCCGCGCGCACATCCACATTCATGAAGAAGTTGAATGCGCTCGGCAATGGTTCCGCCTCGATGCCCAACTTCCGAAACTCACTGCACAGATTGTCGTAACAGTTGGCATGGTAGCCCGTGGCTCCGTATTGAATGCGGTACATCTCGAGGCTACAAGGGGAGTAGAGAAAATCGTGCCTGCCAACATCGTCGGCCACGATAGTCAGCATCCGCTCGCTACGGTCGGACCAGAGCACATCTCCCTTCGAAAGATAGATCTTGCCGCCGTAGTCGAACGTACGCCCATTCGACAGGCGCTGGCGCCCATCCGGGGAGAACGCAACGAGGTCGCCGCTCTGCCCACCTTGGGGATCGATGATCCGCAGTTGCTCACCTCGCCGAAGTAGCAGACCCACCCCACCCGCTGCAGGTATCACTTGTCGCATCGGTTTAAAACGCCCCCTTCAGCACGCCACCGTCCACACGCAACGCCGCACCGTTCGTCGCCGCCGCGAGCGGACTCGCTACAAAGGCAACAAACGCGCCCACCTCTTCCGGCGTAATGAATCGCTTCAACAGCGAAGTGGGACGCACTTGCGCGAAGAACTCCTTCTGGACCTGGTCAACGGACACCTTGTTGGTCTGTGCCATCTGTTCCACGAAGTCGGTGACGCCGCGCGACTGGGTCGGTCCAGGCAACACACAGTTGCATGTGATGCGGGTACCTGCCAGGGACTCGGCAATACCCCGGGACACGGCTATCTGCGCCGATTTCGTCATGCCATAGTGAATCATCTCCACCGGAATCTGGATCGCGCTTTCACTGGAAATGAAAATGATCCGCCCCCAATCCCGGCGCCGCATACCCGGAAGATAACTCCGCGCGAGCCGGACTCCCGACAGCACATTCACATCAAAGAACCGGCGCCAATCCTCATCCGGAATCTCCTCAAAGGGTTTGGGCTCGAAAATGCCGAGGTTATTGACCAGGATGTCAACATCGGGGTACTTGCGCACCAGCTCGGCCGCTCTGGCCGCATCGCTCAGGTCGCCCGCGAAACCCACGGCTCCGTGGCCGATCTTCGCAACGGCTTCGGTGACCGCTCCTTGCGTGCGGCCATTGACCACTACCCGCGCGCCTTCCCGGGCCAGCGTCTCGGCAATCGCAAAGCCGATGCCGGCGGTGCTGCCGGATACGACGGCCAGCCTGCCATTCAGTTGAAGGTCCATCACATTCCCCTTGCGCTCATTTAAACTAGACCGTAATCGACTGGGCGCCCGCGCGAACGCCTTCGCGCTAGTAGACAAGTGCGCACATGAATGCTCAAGACCTGATAGTTGCTTTCACCTCATTATTCATTGTGGGAATGATCTGGATTCGCACCCGGATGCAGTACATGCGCCGAGGTGCCGGTCCGTTGCACCTGGCGCCATCCGGCCGTGTTTATTTCGGTGCTGCGATCGTCCTGCTGGTGGCCGGCTGGTTTGCAGCGCCGTTGATTGGCGAGGCGCTCTGGCCGAATACCGGCGCCACGCCGACGCTCATGCGGGTGGTGTGGTGCCTGGCAACGTATTACATATTCATCGTGGTACACCGCGTGCTCAAATCGCGCGGCACGGAAGTGTTCACCCGAGAGGCTTGAGCGTCACGGCCCGGCTGGCGGCGCCGGAGCCGGGAATCCCCGGCCCTACTCTTCGACAATCCAACCCCTGCGGCGCGCGGCATTCAGGAACTCGCGAGCATCCATCGCGAAACTGTCGTCCTTCGACCGCGGCAGCACACGCGCAATAATCTGTTCCCGCGTCAAAGTGCCATCGCACAGCGCCAAGATCGCGGCGGCGCTCTCATTGAGTTGTACCACCCCCGATGGCCCGGCCAGGAAATGGCCGTCGCCCGCCGGGTCCTTCTGCAATTGACGTCCCGAAGCGAGCCGAACCCTGCTCGTTCGCGACACTGCTTTGTCCTTCATCCTCTGGCTCCGCCGTGCGCCGGAAACAATTCCCGCGCGAGCCGGCAAAACTGCACTTGCGTGCATCGCCGATAGACCTTTGCAAAGTCCGGGCCAGAAGCTTGTTGACTGTCTCAGCCGCCGTGCGCCAGCGGGATCGCGTGGCGCTTCATTCTCCGGTACAGGGTGTTGCGACTCATCCCGAGTTGCGACGCCGCCCGCGTCATGTTCCCGTGACATTCGGCGATGACACGGACGAGGGCCGCCCTTTCGGCGGCCCTCAATGGATTGACGGGCGAGCTCGTCTCCGCAACGGATGACACGGGCACCATGGCGGCCCCGATGTTGGATTCTGACTCGCGAATTTCGCGCGGCAGATCGATACCGCGCACGACACCGCCCTCGCAGATAGCAAGCGCAGTCCGAATGACATTCCGTAACTCACGAACGTTGCCCGGCCAGGGATAGGCAACGAGGCGTTGCAACGCATCCATTTCAATCGCCGCGGGCCGCCCGTTGCCGGTCTCGGCCGCCAGCGCATGATGGATTACGCGCTCCTTGTCGGCCCGGTCACGCAAGGCCGGCAGCTCGAGAGTGATGCCGTTCAAGCGGTAGTACAGGTCTTCGCGGAAAGTACCGTTGGCAATCATCTCCCGCAGGTTGCGGTGAGAGGCCGCAATGACATGCAGATCGACCTTGATGGCCGTTTCACTGCCGAGGGGCATGATTTCCTGCTCTTCCAACACGCGCAGCAGCCGCGTCTGCAGTGTCAGGGGCATGTCGCCGATTTCATCGAGAAACAACGTGCCGCCGGCCGCCTGCAGGATCTTGCCGCGCATGCCTTCCTTGCGCGCGCCGGTGAACGCACCCGCCTTGTAACCAAACAGCTCGCTCTCGATCAGGGTTTCGGGAATGGCCGCGCAATTCACGGCAACGAAGCTGCGCTCGGCGCGCCGGCTGACTAGATGCATGGCGTGCGCGAACGCCTCCTTGCCGGAGCCCGTCGGCCCTTGAATCAGCACCGAGACGCCGGAATCGGCGATTCGATAGGCGCTGCGCACATTGCGCAGCATCTGCGGATCTTCACCCGCCAGGTCCTCCAGTGTCAGTGTCTGTTGGGATGGTTTGCAGTTGAGCGCAATGGTTTCGCGCTCCTGCGGCAGCGAGCGCGCCGCGCCGGTCCCGAGCCGCTGCACGCGGAACGAGCCTTTCAACATGGCGTTGGCTTTCTCGTGGAGGATTGCGCCTTCGCTGTCGGTCAGCAACAGAACACAACCCGACTCGCAGATCCGCTCATACAGGCGATCCAGCTCGAGTGCTGTTGTAGCAATCAACTGGTCGCGATTCCCGGCGCCCTCGCGGTTCTCCCCGGTGGCTGCAGCGAAGCCGTGACCGGAGTGCAGAAGCTCATCCGAGCGCCTGGTACCCGTTGCGTTTGCCATACGAACTCCCCCTCACACAGTCACCGTTCTGCCGCAGGCGTGCCGTTACAGTGTCACGATAGAGAAACACGTCACGTCAAACACTGCAAGTCGTCTTTACCCCGCCCACACTGCAGCAATTCGTTTGCCGCACAGCAGCGCATGGGCCCTCGCGTTCCATAATCGTGACAACCCTGTATCAAACAACTCTCGAAATGGAACACGTTGCGCTCCATGCCGGAGCGTTTGTTGCGTCGATGACACGTAAATGAATCGCTATTTTACCGCTGGCACGGCGGTTGCACCCGCATGCACGCCGTCGTCGCGGAGTCTGAATGTGGCAGCGCGTAACGCGACGCAAAAAACCAGGTGAGCGCGCACCGCCGCACAACTCGAAGGAACGCTCCCATGAAACAGCAACAAATTCGCTTTTCCATCGCCGCACTGGTGGCAACAATGTGTGCCCCCGCCGCACACGCTGTTGACGTCACGGCCGGTGACTGGAAGCTCAGCTTCGACGGCAACGTCAATGCTGACTACATCTATTCCAACTGCGAATCCCTGGACAGCGCCAAGACGATTGGCGGTGGCCTGACCTGCGTCGCGCCCGGTGACGGACAAAGGTCATCTTCCTCGGTGAGCAACGGCCTGCTGCCTGCCGCTTTGAGCATCAGCGCCGCGACTACCCAGGCGGGTTACGACATCGGCGTTACATTCGGCCTGTACCCCGGAATCAGCACCAACGACGGCGGCAGCCCGAACCTCGCCAACACATCCGCCACCCGCAACACCGCCCTGGGCAGCGCCGGCCTCGACGTCCGCCAGGTTTTCCTCACATTCGGCAACAAGGAGATGGGTACGGTGCTGGCCGGCCGCAACATCGGCCTCTTCGGTGCGGACGCCATCCTCAATGACATGACACTGCTCGGAGTGGGCGCCGGCGGCAGCAATGCCGCGCCGACCAACACGTCGCTCGGCTCGATCGGCTACGGCTACATCTACACGGACTGGCTGGCGCAGATCGACTACACGACTCCTGACATGAACGGCGTCAAGGTGACCGTCGGTATCTTCGACCCGGTCGAGTCATTGACGGACGGTACCGGACCTACGCCGAAGGCCACTCCCGGCTTCCACGGCAAGGTCGCCTTCAAGAACGGCGGACCGTTGTATCTGTCGGCCTCGTTCCTGTATGAGAAGCAGGAGTTCCAGCGCTCCGATGCGCTCGGCAACCTGATCTCCGGCCAGAAGGTGTCCTATGACGGCACCGGCTTCGACTTCGGCGGCAAATATGACATTCCGGGGGGCATCCAGGTTGCCGCCTGGGCCTATTATGCCAAGGGCCTGGGCACCACCGGCCTGTTCGTCTACGGCGCCGACACCAACCCCGCCAGCGCGGGCTACGGCGAAAACCGCAAATCCTACGGCGGCCTCGCCCAGGTGACCTACAAGATCCCGGAAACCAACTTCAAGCTGGGCTTCAACTACGGTACCAGCCGCCTGAGCCGCGCCGACAACGAAGTCAACAACACGCTGGTGAAGCTCAACGACAAGTTCACGCTCGGTGTCTACGACCAGCTCACTCCGAACCTGCTGCTGCTGGCTGAAGGCACCTCCATGTGGTCGCGCAACCAGGTTGGAGATGAGAACAAGGCCTGGGTGGCGAACGTGGGCGCATTCGTTTCGTTCTGATCGCGCAAACCTGGAAGTGACTGCTTCAACACGCGCCAACCGTCATGGTTGGCGCGTCTTTTAGCCGGCGCTACGCAGCGGAACGACGTATATCGGCGTGGTCGTGGGCTGGCCGGTGGGTGAGCCGCCCAACTGTTCGACGGTGATCGCCACCTGGGCGGAATTGGCGAGCGCCTGCTTCTGGATGTCTGTCAGCTTGCGTTGAGCGGTACCACCATTGGGCATCACACCCAGGGAGACCGGCTTGCCGCCCGCGGGCAGCGCCCAAAGCTCGAAGTCGCGATCGGCAGCATGCGCCGGAAGTTGACCGGTGCGCAGGATCAAACTACCGCTGTCGCGGTAGACATCGACATCCCACAACCGCGCGCCCGCGGGAGTTGCGATCGTCGCCACTTCGGTCAACCTGCCCGGTGCCGTGCTGCGCCAGTAGATCAACGCCGACAGGCCGACCAACACCAACACGCTGGCGGCGATGGCCCATGACCGTCCACGACGCCGCTCGACTGCAGGTTCAAAGTTCAGCCGCGCGCGGATGCCCTGCCAGACGTGTGGCGGCGGACGGACCGGCCTCGAGCCCTTCGCGAGCTGCATCAGATGGCCTTCCCAAAAGCGGCAGCGCTCATCGACCTGGGGACTAGCGGCACGCCACTTTTCAAAGCGCCGCCGCGCCGGACCGCGCAATGTGCCCAGCACGTACTCGGCCGCCAGGGATGCCAGGATGTCGGGGTGGTCCTGCGGTTGCACGTCAGGACTCCAGGCACTTGCGCAGGCTCTGCAAGCCGCGCCGGATCCAACTCTTGACCGTGCCCAGCGGATTGCCGGTCAGACGGGAGATGTCCTCGTGCGAGTTGCCTCCCACATAGGCCAGCTCGAGGCAACTGCGCTGTTGGTCGTTCAACAGGCCCAGGCAGCGTTCCAACAGGCCCGCCGCGGGCATCCAGGAACCCGCTTCTTCCTTGTCGTCGCCCGCGTCAATGCGCTCCGGGAGCTCGGGAACGAGCATGGGCGCTGACCGCTCATGGCGCAGGAGGTCGATTGCCCGATAACGCGCGATCGACATCATCCACACCATCGGACGCCCGCGGGATGCCTGGAACTGCGATGCCCGCTGCCAGATGCTCACGAACACGTCCTGCAGCGCCTCTTCAGCAAGGGCACGCCGCCGGAGAATCCGGGTCAGGGCGGCAAACAGCAGGGGTGAGGCCAGCTCATACAAACGCTCCAGAGCGCCCGAATCCGCTGCGGCGCAACGGTCGAGCAGCGTCTGGAGCTGCTGGTCGAGCGAGTTTTCGGCATCCATCGCCTGACTATACGGCCCAGGCGACGGATTGGATGCGCTCGTTAGTGGGTGGAGTCGATGAAGGCGTCGACATCGGCCTTCATTTTCTTAATGGAACCTGGATGCACATACATCATGTGTCCCGCCTCGTAGTACTTCATCTGGATGCGGGACGAGGTCCCGGGGGGCAGGCCGAGGTGGGCCATCATGTATTCGGTAGCCGAAAACGGCGTCGCCAGGTCGTAGTACCCATTGAGTACGAGGACCTTCAGGTTCGCATCCTGGACCAACGCCTGGGCGAGATCGACGCCGGAGTTGACGACCGGCTGCTCACCGGGAGCATCAATCGGCTTGTGGGTCCACTTCCATTTATCGCCAATGGCGAAATTCGTGGCCCGATAGGTTTTGCCCTGGCCGAACTTCAAATCAACGTGATACCAGTCCTGGAAGGCCGCGGTGAAAGCGGCGCTGATGGCGGCTGACTGCGGGTCATAGTCGGCGAATTTTTCCAGCGGATCCTGTGTCGGCCCCGCGAAGCGGCCATCCAGGCGACCTATCGTCAAGCGGCGCGATTTCAACAGTTCGTGAGCGAAGGCAATCTCGGCAATACGCAGGTTCGCGGCCTTCACATACTCCGGGCTGAGCCCTGTGTACTTGTGGACCTGTTCGGCAACGGCATCCCGCTCGGCGTCGGTCAACGCATCGCCCTTCAACAAGGCGGCGGTGAAAGGACCCGAAGCGTAGGTTCGTACTTCCTGGAGGAATGGCTCGAGGGCCGCGGGCTGACCCGGGATCATGTGGTGATACCAACCCACGGCGGCATAGGCCGGCAGGTACGCCGCGTACGGCCGCTCATTTCCCGGCAATCCCGCAAAAATCGCCTCGATATCGGTCGCCACGGACACCAGGACGAGGCCATTGAATGCCAGTGAGCGCCGGGAACGCAGCCAGTCGACAATCGCCGCCGACCGCGTGGTTCCGTAGCTCTCACCCAGCAGGTACTTCGGGGAGGTCCAACGATTGTTGTCACTGACGTACTGGGCAATGAAGCGGCTGACCGAATCGATGTCCGGGTCCACGCCCCAGAAGTCCTCGTCCTTCTTATCGCACACCGCGCGACTCAGGCCGGTGCCAACCGGGTCGATCATGACCAGGTCGGCCTTGTCGAGCACACCGTACTCGTTGTCGACCGTCTTGTAAGGCGCCGGAGGAGTTGGCGTCGGGTCGCCAACGACCACGCGCTTCGGACCCAACACACCCATGTGCAGCCACAGGGACGAAGATCCCGGGCCCCCGTTGAACGCAAACATTATGGGCCGCTGCGCGAGGTCCTTTGTGTCCCGCCGTGTGTAGGCGATATAGCCGATGTTGGCGATAGGCTTGTCGTCATCGTCA
Organism: Pseudomonadota bacterium; assembly: GCA_018241505.1. GTDB lineage: Bacteria > Pseudomonadota > Gammaproteobacteria > Steroidobacterales > Steroidobacteraceae > 13-2-20CM-66-19. The sequence continues at coordinate 193,037 of JAFEDS010000006.1, forward strand.
CGAATGACGAGGGTGCCGGCCGTCGCCGTGTAATCGAAGCTCTTTCCGCCCGCATTCAAATGATGCTGGGTCACCGAGCTTTCGGCCTTGGGCTCCCGCTTCCACTCCTCCTTCTTGTCACCCTTGACGTCGGTTTGACAGGCCTCCAGAAGGGAGGCGGGCTTTTCGTCCGCGTTGGCAATGCCAGCGAGACAAACCAGGGAAAGTGCCAGTGCGATTTTTTTCATCGGCGACGTATACCACAGCGCGGCAAGTCGCCCCGTCTCGCGCGACGAACCGTTGGTCGCGTGCGCCCGATCGCACCGCCGAGGTACAATCCATGGATGCCGCACACTACTGCCGACCAAGTAACCGAATACGACCCCGAAGAGGTCAAAGAGCTTCTGGAGACTGGCAAGATCCTGCTGGTCGACGTCCGCGAACCGGCGGAGTACGCCGCCGAGCGGATTCCCGGTGCCCTGTTGTACCCATTGTCGACGTTCGACGTGACCCAGCTACCGCCGGATGAATCGCGCCAGGTGGTGTTCTCCTGCGCGGCCGGCGGCCGTTCCCTGACGGCGGCGCGGCAGCGCCTCGCACAAGGCCAGCCCGCGGCTCACATGGCCGGTGGCATCTCCGAGTGGAAAGCCGTCGGCCTGCCCACCATCCGCATCGATCCGCGTACCGGCCGACCCCTGTAGACTTTCGACGCAAGGCCTGACCGCCTTGCGATGGTCGCCCATGGCTGAGATCGAACATCCCCGCTCCATTCGCTCTTTTGTGATGCGGGGCGGACGGATTACGGCAGCCCAGCAACGGGCCCTGGAACTTTTGTGGCCCCGCTTTGGCATTGCGTTCGAGCCAGTGCCGCTGGACCTGGCTGCGGCCTTCGGCCGCCCGGCTCCTGTCACCCTGGAGATCGGCTTCGGCAACGGCGATAACCTGGCTGCCCAGGCAGCAGCGCACCCGGACCGCAACTACCTCGGCGTGGAAGTGCATCGCCCGGGGGTCGGCCACCTGATGCTGAGCCTGGCAGAACGGCAGCTTTGCAATGCAAAAGTCATCTGCCACGACGCCGTCGAAGTCCTGACACACCAGGTTGCACCGCAAACTCTGGCGGAAGTGCTCATTCTGTTTCCCGATCCCTGGCCGAAGAAGCGCCATCACAAAAGACGCCTGGTGCAGGGGCCGTTTGTCGAGTTGGTTGCGGACCGGTTACAGGCGGGGGGAGTGCTGCGATTTGCCTCCGATTGGCAACCCTATGCGGATGCTGTGCTGGAGCTACTCAACGCCAACCCGCGACTGCACAACATCGCACCCGACGGTAGATTCATTCCGAGACCCGGGGAGCGCAATCCGACTCGCTTCGAGCGGCGCGGCGAACGGTTAGGTCACGATGTATGGGACATCGCGTTCGAGCGCCGTTGACTGCGCTGCCGCGCAGCCGGCAGGACGGAATATAACTTGAAAGCGCGCCATTCGAGGCGCAACATGAAACCACCCCAAGGCTGACGGACGTCTTCAGATCATGGCAGCCCCCAATCCCAGTATCGGCGAGTGGTACCGACACACCGGCGGCGATTCGTTCGAAGTCGTGGCATTCGATGAAGACGACGGCACCATAGAAATCCAGTATTTCGACGGTACGGTCGAGGAAATGGATACCGAGGACTGGGACACTCAGTGGGCGGAGCGGGCTCTCGAGACAGCCGAACCGCCGGAGGATTGGTCAGGCTCGGTTGATGTTGAATCCACTGATGATTCGGCCACCGGCAGCGACATCTCGGGCGACGAGAGCATGCTGCGCGCCAGCTCGCTGGACGGCATCGACCTATTCGAGTAACGCCGTGCCCGCGTCGTGGGCCAACATGACGTAACCGTCGGTAACCTCGAGCGGTACCGTGCGCAGCGATTGCCCGGCACAGGGCCCGGCGATGCAATAGCCTGTCAGTTTCTCGAACAGCGCGCCGTGCGAAGAGCACAGGATGAGCGATCCGTCCGCTGTCAGGAACTGATGAGGTTTGAAATTCAACGGGTGACGCGCGTGCGGGCAACTGTTGATGAAACCCCGAACCTGATCATTGATCCGGACTACAAAACCCCGCAGCGGCCAATCCCCTGCGCCGATTGAGAAACCGCGCGCGCCGCCGGCATCGAGATCGTCCAGCCGGCAGACCACCCGCTCGACATCGATCTGGCGCGCCTCGCTCATGCGCGTTGCTGATCCAACGCGTTGATCTTGTCCTTCGTCAGCCACACGATGATGAGACCGGGCAACGCCACCACGAAGCTGACAACGTAGTAGACAAACCAACCGCCGTGGTCGGCTACCCAGCCGGCGGGATAACCCAGACCGTAGCGCGGCAGCAGCGCAATGGACGACATCAAGGCGTATTGAAAGGCGCTGTACCTGACATCGCAGAGGGCCATGATCAAGGCGACCAGGGCGATGTTGCCCATGGCTCCGGCCACGTGCTCGATCAGTACGGCGGCAATCATCAAGGGATAGCTCTTGCCGGCCGCCGCCAGGGCGCAATACATGAGGTTGGTCACCGCCTGGGCAATGCCGAAAATCAACATCGAGCGCAGCAGGCCGAGCCGCACCATCAGGATCCCGCCCACCACCGAACCGAGCAGGGCGCCCGCGGTGAACAGCGGCTTGACCACAACAGCCACTTCCGTCTTGGAAAAACCGGTGTCCAGCATGAACGCCGTGAAGAACTTCATGGCAAAGGCATCGCCGATCTTGAAGACCGCGACCACGCACAACAATGCGGCAGCCCCCGGGCCTGCCAACAATTCCTTCAGGGGAATCACCACCGTCTCGGTGAGCGAGCGCGGCGGCTGTTGCACGGCCGGTGGCGCCGGGGCGAGCCAAGTGCAAATGCAGAACAGGGTCATGACCCCCGCCAGGATCAGAAAGGCGAGGCGCCAGCCGAAGTAGTCAGCCACGAGCAACGCCACGGCCGAGGCAAACCAGGCCGCCGTCCGATAACCGAGATTGGTCACGGCGGCCGCGGGGCCGCGTTCGGTGGGAAGGGAAACGTCGGTTCTATACGCGTCGACGGCAATATCCTGGGTCGCTGACAGAAAAACGATCGTCACGGCACAGACTGCGACCGGCAGGAGCGCCGCCGAGGGGTTCTGAACCGCGAACATCGCGATCGCCACCGCCAGCAGGAGTTGGGTGACCAGGATCCATCCCCGCCGCCGTCCCAGCAGCGGGATCGGAAACCGATCCACGAACGGCGCCCACAGGAACTTGAGCAGATACGGCAGCGCCACGTAGGACATCACGCCAATGGTGGTATTCGAAACGTGCGAGTCCTTGAGCCATGCCTGCAGGGCGCTCTCGGTCAACTGGTTCGGATACCCGGACGCGGCGGCCATCAGCATGATGGCCAGCATTTTCGGGCTCGCCAGGATCCGCCGCAGGGACGGCTTTTCCTCGGCGGCAGGCAGGGACGCCGCATTCAATGTTCTATCATCCTCGGTCACCCATCAGGTCGCAGGCATACTGGCACGACATCCGTTGACAGTACAAAGCAAGCAGTGGCACCGTCGCGGACTGCGCGTCCCGCGCCATTACACCTTTGCCTCACTCTTCAACACCATGCAGGACTATCAGCTTAGATTCATTGACCTGGCCTTGTCGCGAAACGCGTTGCGCTTCGGCAATTTCAAGCTGAAGTCCGGGCGCGAGAGCCCGTACTTTTTCAATGCGGGACTGTTCAGTGACGGCGAGGCCGCGGCGGTGCTGGGCGAATGCTATGCCGCCGCGATCCTGCGGTCCGGGGTGCAGTTCGACATGATCTTCGGGCCGGCCTACAAGGGCATTCCGTTGGCCACGGCGCTGGTGATTGCATTGTCCGCGCGTCACGGCCGCAATGTCCCATATGCGTTCAACCGCAAAGAGGCAAAGGATCACGGCGAAGGCGGTACGGTGGTCGGTACTCCCCTGCGCGGGCGGGTCCTCGTGGTCGATGACGTCATCACCGCGGGCACGGCCATTCGCGAATCGCTGGAGATCATCCGCAACGCCGGCGCCCAGCCGGCGGCCGTGGCCCTGGCACTCGACCGTCAGGAGCGCGGCCAAGGCAACACTTCCGCAGTGCAGGAAATCGCGAGCCAGCACGGGCTGACTTGTGTGAGCGTCGTCACACTCGCCGACCTGATTGAGACACTGGCCCACCCGCCGGACGGCCAGGCGCGGATTTCTGCCGAACAGCTCACATCGCTCCGGGACTATCGACAACGTTATGGCGTGAGCTGAGACTTGCGACGCAGGCTGACTGAGTCAGAATAGTAAAGTGCAGCCTCTAACAGTGAAGGGGGTTTGAATGTCGGCGCGGTTTCGGCCGGGTGTGCTCGCAGTGCTGATGGCGTTTGCCGGCTGGCTGCCCAATGCCATGGCCGCCACCACCAGCAGCCCCACCGGCAAGGGTGGCGTCACCTATCGTTGGACCGACGACCAGGGAGTTGTGCACTACGGCGACAGCGTTCCTCCGCAGTACGCCCAGAAGGAGCGCGCGGTTCTCAACAGCCGGGGTGTCGAGGTGCGAACGCTCGATGCCCAGAAAACGCCGGAACAGGTCGCCGCCGCCGAGCGCGCGCAGCAGGAAGTCCTCAAGCAGAAGCAGCACGACGCCTTCCTGATGAACACCTATACGTCAGTGAAGGACATCGAAGCATTGCGGGATCTGCGCCTCGACCAGTTGCACGGCCAGAGGGTTGCTGCCGAGCAGTATGTGGACAGCCTGAATTCGCGCCTGAGCGCATTGCAGACCCGGGCGCAGAACTTCAAACCCTACAACTCGCGCCCGGCCGCGCATCGCATGCCCGACGATGTGGCGGAAGACCTGGTGCACACGCTCAATGAGCTGCGCACCCAGAGCAACGCGTTGAGCTCGAAGACCGAAGAAGAAACCAACACCAAGGCGCAGTTCCAGGCGGATATTGAGCGCTATCGGGAGCTGCGGGCGAAAATCGCTCAGCCCTAATGGCTGCCTGAGTGCCCGAAGCCGCCGCCACCGCGCGCGGTCGCGGCGAAGTCCTCCACCACTTCCAACTCCACCTGCACGACGGGCACCACCACCAGTTGCGCAATGCGCTCGCCCGGCTTGATGGTGAACGGCTCGCGCCCCCGGTTCCAACACGACACCATCAGGTGCCCCTGGTAGTCGGAATCAATCAGGCCCACGAGATTTCCCAACACCACACCGTGCTTGTGTCCGAGCCCCGAGCGCGGCAGGACCACCGCTGCGAGCCCCGGATCCTCCAAGTAGATCGCAATGCCGGTGGGAATCAACTCGGATTTGCCGGGCTCGAGCAACAGGTCCTTGTCGATACAGGCCCGCAGGTCCATGCCCGCGGAGCCGCTCGTGGCATACGCCGGCAAAGGAAACTCGCCGCCGATACGAGCATCCAGGATGCGCACCTTCAGCGGGTGACGCGCCGCTGCCTTGACGCCGGTCACGCGAGCGCCGAGCCGCGCTGGGCCAGTCCGCTCTTACCGGCGGCATACGATTCCGCAATGAGCGCAACCAACTGCCGCGCCAGCGTGACTTTCGGCGCCCTGGCGAGCTCGCGGCGCGCATTGCGCCACAGCACAATCAACGCGTTGTCCTCGCAGTCGAACGCCTTGTCGTGGCCAACTTCATTGGCCGCAATCATGTCCAGGTTCTTTTTCATCAACTTGCCGCGCGCATGTTGCTCAACCGATTCAGTCTCCGCCGCAAAACCCACCACAAACGGCCTGTCAGGCAGGGCGGACACCGTGGCGAGCACATCGGGCGTGCGCTCCATGCTCAGGTCCATGTGGTCGGAGGTCTTTTTGATCTTCTGTTCGGCCGGCGCCGCCGGCCGATAGTCCGCCACCGCGGCGGTGGAGATGAAAATGTCGGCACCGGCCACCTCACCCAACACCGCGTTCAGCATGTCGGCCGCGCTTTCAACATCAATCCGCCGCACGCCACTGGGAGTCGGCAAACTGACCGGTCCGCAGACAATCACCACTTCCGCGCCTGCCTCGCGGGCCGCCTGGGCCACCGCAAAGCCCATCTTGCCGGAGCTGCGATTGCTGATGAAACGCACGGGATCGATCCGCTCACGAGTGGGACCTGCCGTAATCAACACGCGCCGGCCGCGGAGCGGACCGTTGGGAGTCAGTTGGATGCGGGCGCGATCAACCAGCTCGAGGGGCTCCAACATTCGGCCGGCACCCACCTCACCGCACGCCTGGTCGCCCTCGCCGGGCCCAAACACCTGAATCCCACGCTGCTGCAGCGTAGCGACATTCGCGCGCGTAGCCGCGTTTGCCCACATGACCCGGTTCATCGCCGGAGCCACGGCAATCGGTGATTCGGTCGCCAGGCACAGAGTGCTCAGCAGGTCATCCGCTTGTCCCGTGGCCAGCCGGGCCAGGAAGTCGGCGCTGGCGGGCGCAATCAGAATCAGCTCAGCCCAGCGGGCGAGCTCAATGTGTCCCATGGCCGCTTCGGCGGCTGCATCCCACAGGTCGGTCCGCACCGTCCGGCCGGACACCGCCTGGAACGTTGCGGCAGTGACGAACTCGCGGGCGGCGGCGGTCATCACGACCTGGACCTCGGCCCCCTGCTCGCGCAGGCGGCGCACGAGATCAGGGCTCTTGTAGGCGGCTATTCCGCCAGTCACTCCGAGCAGTATGCGTTTACCTTGCATTGATGTGGGCCCCCTGAGGGCCCCTGTCGTCGGGTTTACCCAGTTGCGATCAATTATCCGGCCGAGGTCACCGGGGGTGCAAACAACCGGTGGGAATATTGGGATTTCGGCCAGTATGCCTGAACCAAGTGGTTGATTTTACAGAAGGGGTGGCTAAGCCCGCGGCTCAATGCGCCGCAAATGGCGGGCAGCGGAGATCCACGCCCCGATCCAGCCAAGCACAATCCCCGTCGCCAGCAGCACCCCCACATCATCACGGGGCGGCCCCAGTAAAGCGAAGTGACTGCCATACACCTGCGCGAGGGTGGCAATGGGCCGGCCGAGGACCACCACCGCAATCTCGACAATCGCCCAGGCGAGCAAAGCGCCGCACAGGCCATACAGAACGCCGGTGTAGAGGAACGGCCGGCGGACGAACGCATTTGAGCCGCCCACGAGCTTGGTCACTTCGATTTCCGCGCGGCGGTTGAGTATCTCGAGTCGGATAGTGTTGCCAATGACGGCGAGCACTCCCGCGCCCAGCAGCACAGCGGCAATCAAAAGCAGATTGCGCAACACATCGAGAATCGCGTTGAAGCGCATGACCCAGTCCGTGTCCACCTGCACGAGGTCCACTTCGGGCCAGGCCGTGAAGTAACGGCGCAACGACTCGACAGCCGCGGCCGTCTGAGCGTCGGCTCGGGGTTGGACGTGCAGAACGTGCGGGAGCGGGTTTTCCTTCAGGGCGTCCAGTGCGGATCCGAAGCCGGAGTACGTTCGGAATTCCTCCATCGCCTGGTCGGCCGTGATGAGCTCCACTCGACCCACCCCCGGTCGCTCCCGGGCGCTGTGCTCGAGTTGCTGTGCCTTGACAAGCGGCACATCGGTCTTCAAATAGACTGAGATGTCAATGGCGTTGGAGAAGCCGCCCGTGGCCGCCTCGGCGTTCAACACGAGGAGGCGCAGTGCTGTCGGCAAAGCAAGCGCCAGTGCAATGACCAACACCGTCAGGGTGCTTGAAAATGGAGCTCGCGCCAGGCGGCCCAGCGAGCCGACGAGTGCATGTACATGTCTGGATCCCGACACACTCATCCTCATCTGACAGCGATGACGCTGGGTAGATTACTGTTCAATTCCCCATGGATCGCTCCATTCTCAATGACCAGCTCGCGCTGAGCGAATTCGCGCACGATGTGCAGGTCATGTGTTGCGACAACCACTGTCACACCCACATCCGAGAAGCGCCGGAACAGGTTCATGATTTCCAACGCGAGGTTAGGGTCCAGGTTGCCGGTGGGCTCATCGGCGATCAGCAATGGAGGCTTGCTGACGACGGCGCGGGCAATGCCAACGCGCTGTTGCTCACCGACGGACAGCTCCATCGGCGATAACCGCTCCTTGCCGAGCAACCCCACCTGATCGAGAGCGGCACGCACCCGCTTATCCATGTCCTTGAACGGCAGACCGGCGACCACCAGGGGGAGGGCCACGTTGTCGAACACCGGACGATCAGCCAACAGTTTGTGATCTTGAAACACAACGCCGATGTGACGTCGGAACGCAGGGATGTGGCGCGCTTTCAGGGTCGTGGTGTTCTTGCCACCCACAACGACCGTTCCGCGTGTGGGGCGCTCCAGGCAGGCGATGAGCTTGAGAACCGTGCTCTTCCCCGCACCGGATCGACCTGTCAGAAACACCATCTCGCCCGTGTTGACTTCGAAGGTGCAATTGCTGAGAGCTTCGCGCCCGTTCGGATAGCGTTTGCTGACCCGATCGAAAACAATCACTTCTTCGGCCCTTCCACCAGCGCGGTGGCAAACGCTAGCGCGTCGAACTCGCCGAAATCCTCCGCTTGTTCACCGATTCCAATGAAACGGATTGGCAATTTGAGACGCCGCGCGATGGCAACGACGATACCGCCTTTGGCGGTGCCATCGAGCTTGGTGAGGACCAGCCCAGTGACGCCCACCGCATCGTTGAATTGAATGGCTTGCGAAAGAGCGTTCTGACCTTGGTTTGCATCGAGGACGAGCAGTACCTCGTGGGGAGCCGTCGGGTCGACCCGTTGAATCACCCTCTTCACTTTCTTGAGCTCTTCCATCAGGTGCGACTGGCTGTGCAATCGCCCCGCGGTGTCCGCCAGGAGAATGTTCGTGCGGCGGGACTTGGCCGACTGAATTGCATCGAAAACTACGGCGCCGGGATCGGCGCCCGCCTGTTGTGCTGCGAAATCGGATCCTGAGCGTTCAGCCCAGACGTTCAACTGCTCTATCGCAGCCGCACGAAACGTGTCGCCGGCGGCGAGCATGACGCTGTGGCCCGCGTCGGTCAGGCGGCGCGCGAGCTTACCGATGGTCGTCGTCTTCCCGGATCCGTTCACTCCGACCACGAGGATGACGTATGGAGCGCGGTCCTCGTCGATCACCAATGGCTGTGCGCAAGGAGCCAGTATTTCCACGATCGCGGCGCGCAGCGCCGTGATCAGGGCGGCAACGTCCTGGAGCTCATTGCGAGCGACCCGCTTCTGGAGACTCGACAGAATGGCCTCCGTCGCCTCGATGCCGACGTCGGCAGTGAGCAGCCGGCTCTCCAGCTCTTCGAGAATCTCGGCGTCGATTTTGCGGCCGCGGAACAGGTCGGCGAGGTCATAGGTGAGCCACGAGTTTCCGCGATTGAGCTTGGCGCGCAGGCGGCTGAAAAAGCCCTGCTTTTCTTCCTGCTTCGCAGGGGTCGCCGGCGTCGCCGCCGCTTCAGGAGGTTTTCGTCGGAATAGCATGCGCCCTATTGTAACGGGCCGGCATGAACGTCTAGGGCTGAATCACCGTGGGATTGAGGACGAGCACGGCGGTACCGGGTGCCGTGGGCGGGAACCCCGAAAAGGCAAGCTGCGGAATGGGGGGCACGGGTGCCCCCGCGAATGTAATTGCTTCAGCCTGCATTTCGGTAGTGACCGCAAGGCTCGCTGTCGGGTCGATGATGGATCCGTGGTCACCCACCACGAAATTCTCGTACGAGCGAAATCCGCCGGCGCTCGTAACCGGGCCCGGGGCTGAAGGCGCCTGCAGCCTGGCGAGCGCAGCCGTCTCAATCAGCCGCTGAGTCGCGGAGTTGGGCACGACCTGGTCGGCTGGGCTCGAAGTGCTACCCACAATCTGCAGAAGGTGAATCGGATGCTGTGTGGCCGCTGCCGCGATGTAGTTGACCGGATCGCCGGCGTCCAGCACCGCCTGTGCATCGCGTAGGAACTGTTCGAAGACGGTCGTGCCCTGCATCACGCCCTGTGCCTCGAGTCCCGCCACCACTTTCGGTCCGAGCGTGGGCGAGTCGCGCAGCAGGCTGGCGAGCCCTCCGCCCGGCATGGCCAGTGTGGCTGTGTTGATTTCGTGCTTCGAAGCGACTCCCAGGTAAACACCACCGACCATCGCCCCCAGCGAGTGGCCCAGGAAATGGATGCGGGTCGGATCGATATCGGCGCTCGACCCGTTGCCGAGGCTCAGGTTGGCAAGAGAGCGTGTCAGCGTTATCAGGTCCGCCGCGCCTTCGCGCAAGTTGTCGCGCGTGGTCAGCACGCTCGTGAGATTGATGAAGTTGGCGCCGGAAGGATCGATCTGGCCATCCGCTCCGGGGGCCCCCGTAGTGTTGTTGGAAACGTCGAGGTCGAAGGTCCGCTCAATCGAGCCATTCGCCGGCAGCGACAGGCCCGCATACAGGGGATTGGCCGCCGATGCATACAATGGCGAGTTGGGATCCGTCACCCCGTGCAGCGGCAGGTCGATGGACACCACCACGAAACCGCTGTCCGCAAACGAATCCGCCACTGCCAGCATGTCGGTGCGATTGCGGTTGATACCATGCGCGAAAATCAGCACCGGCCAGCCATTCGCGGGCTCGACTCCCTGCTGTACGGAGTTCACATTGGGGACGCTGAGGAGCAGCGGAATCTGCAGGGTTTCGGTGGGAACGGGTACCGGGTTGAATCGAGTCAGCAGCCGGCTGTTGGGATCGAGCGGCGACGGGTTACCGTGCCAATAGCCGCTCAGCGGCTCGGTCCGGCTCAGATAATACGGAACACTGAGCGTACCGACGTAAATGTTGGCATGACCCGACAGGCGTGGATTGGCTTGCGCCGTGGTCAGCCCCGTGTTGTGCACTTTGATGGGTTGCGCGGCAGCCGTCTGCTCGATGACGCCCAGCGTGTCGGCGATCGACTGCGTGGAAAAGCTGAAAGACAACACGACATCGGCAGGATTCAGGCCGATGCCCCGCGCGATCTGCAGGTGCGACCCCGTGAGCTGACAGATTGCGCGCAGTGACGGATCCGGGAGCGCGGCGCACGTCGGCAGGGCCGCCTGGATGTTGGCGTAGTCTTTGTCAGGAGTTGCCGCATGGCCAGCGGCATCCGTGATTGCCCTGGTCAGCAATACCAGGTAGCCGTTGTTGGTTGTCCCGGTACTCGGCACGAGCGGATGGGTCGGTCGGATCTCGAGGATCGTGTTACCGATACCGGACTCGGTGCCGAGGCCTGCCGTGTAGTCAATTCCAAAGGCGAGCGGTTGAACGACACCCGTAGTTGCTTTGGTTGCGTTGTCAATCGTGACCTGCAGGACGATGACCGATTGAGCTGTGAAGGATGTTGGACTGAGAGGGCCCCCGAAGCGGGCGCGAATGACGGCCGTCGTTGAAAACCCGTCCAGGGCATTGACGGCGCGCTGCAGGCCATTCGCGGGCCGGATATTCAATGTGCCGTCGGTCGAACCGGCAAAGTACAGGTCGGTTGGATACGGGAGAATCCCGTGCAGGGGTTGGAAGAGAGCCGCGGTAGAGGCCTGCCGGGCGATGGCCGCGACAGTCGGGTTGGCGCTTCTGCCGCTCATGTCGGTGCCACCGACAGTTCCGTGACCTCCCGAGCAGGCGCTGATCAGCAGCGCTACTGCCATGGCGGCAGCCCTCAATAGCCTGTCCATAACCTCCCTTGAGCGTGCAGCTAGGGTACGCTGCGCCCGAGAAGGGTAGCAAGCCGCTGCACCGCCGGATTGGATGTGAAAAAAACCGACACCGCCCGTGCGGGCCAGTCGCGCGTTCTACGAATCATCGGCGGGACCTGGCGCGGCCGCCGATTGCGTTTCCCACCGCAGGAAGCCATCCGTCCGACTCCGGATCGTATCCGGGAAACACTGTTCAACTGGTTGGGCCCGCGCGTCGTGGGCGCACGCTGCCTGGACCTCTTTGCAGGCAGCGGGGCGTTGGGCCTGGAAGCGCTGTCGCGCGGCGCAGCCCAGGTGACATTTATAGAGCGGGATGCGATCGCCGTCAGGGAGTTGCGCGCGCGGCTCGCTGAGTGGGGCGCGGTTGGGGGGCAGGTGGAGCACACAGAGGCCATGCGTTTTCTGGGTGGCTCAGCGATGCCGTTCGAAATTGTCTTCCTGGATCCGCCCTTTGACTCCGGCTTGCTGCCGGGCATCGCGGCACTTCTGGAAGACAAGCACTGGCTCAGTGCAAATGCCCTGATCTATGTAGAAACGGATGCCGGTAGCGGCCTGCCGGCCCTGCCCGGAACGTGGGCCGTAACCAGAGCCAAGCAGGCGGGAGCGGTGGGGTATCATCTGCTGACGAGGGGGGAAGCTGGCGCATGAAACGCAACGCGATGTATCCGGGCACGTTCGATCCCATCACGAATGGTCACCATGACCTGGTGCGGCGGGCGGCGAGCATATTTGACCGTGTTGTGGTCGCAATTGCCGCGAATCCGAACAAGACGCCCATGTTTCCGCTGGAGGCTCGCGTCGACATGGCGCGGCGCGTGTTGCACGACCTCCCCAATGTCGAAGTGGTGGGATATTCCGGTCTCACCGTGGTCTTTGCGCGCGAGAACGGCCTGTCGGTAGTGATGCGCGGCCTGCGGGCGGTATCCGACTTCGAGTTTGAGTTTCAGCTCGCCAACATGAGCCGGCACCTCGACCGGGACATCGAGACTGTCTTCCTCACGCCCCAGGAACAGTTCACATTCATCTCTTCAACACTGGTGCGCGAGATTGCCGTCCTGGGTGGCAACGTCGCGGAATTCGTGCACCCGATTGTCGAGGCGGAACTGAAGAAACAACGGCGCGTTTGATGTGACTCCAGCTACTTCTGACAGGTGGGACAGAAGTAGGTGGAGCGCTGGCCCTGCGTCAGTTGGCGCACCGGCGTCGCGCAGTTGCGGCACGGTTGCCCGTTACGCTCATACACAAACAGTTTCTGACGGAAATAGCCGGGCTGCCCATCGGCGCCCACGTAGTCGCGCAGCGTGGTTCCGCCCACCTTGATGGCCATCGACAGAACGGATTTCACCGCCTTTACCAGCCGGGTGACTTCTTTCCGCGTGAGGCTGTGCGCCGCCCGCTTGGGCCGCACTTTCGCCTTGAACAGCGCTTCGCTCGCGTAGATGTTGCCCACGCCAACCACGAGCTGGCTGTTCATCAACAACTGTTTGATGGCCACCTTCCTGCGGCGGGTTACGCGCCACAGGTAGTCAGCGTCGAATGCCGCCCCGAGCGGTTCCGGGGCGAGCTTCACGAGCAGCGGATGTTCGTTCGGATCGCCGGTAACGTAATGCAGGCTGCCGAAACGCCGTGGATCGTTGAAACGCAGCGTGTTGCCCGATGAGAGAATGAGATCGAGGTGGTCGTGCGGCAGGCGCGGCAAGTCGGCGGGCAACACCCGCAGACTTCCTGACATCCCCAGGTGCAGCATCAACGTGCCGGATTCGAGCTCCAGCAGCAGGTACTTGGCGCGACGCGTCGCGTGCTTGATGACCTGACCGGCGACCAGATCGGGCAGATCCGCCTGGATCTTCCAGCGCAAGCGCTTTTCGTACAGTCGCAGCTCCACGACCCGCCGCCCGACGGTGTGGGGTTCAATACCGCGGCGAGTGGTTTCAACCTCGGGTAGCTCTGGCATGGAGCCTATTGTTGGGGCGAGGCAGTGCGAAAAAAAAGCCCGGCGGTGCCGGGCTTTGTGTGTGTCAGCGGCAAGTGCGCTTACTTGATCTTGGTTTCCTTGTACGCCACGTGCTTGCGGGCAACGGGGTCGTACTTCTTCACTTCCATCTTGTCCGGATGCAAGCGCTTGTTCTTGGTGGTCACATAGAAGTGGCCGGTGTCCGCGGTGGAGAGCAGTTTGACTTTTTCACGCATGGTGCAGTTCTCCTGGCGGGCGTTACAGCTTCACGCCCTTGGCGCGAAACTCGGCGAGGACGGTGTCGATGCCCTTCTTCTCAATCGTCCGCAGGCCGTTGGCCGACAGGCGCAGCGAAACCCACCGCTTCTCGGTCTCGACCCAGAAACGCTGGGTGTGCAGGTTCGGCAGGAAGCGGCGACGCTTCTTGTTGTTCGCGTGAGAGACGCGGTTACCAACGGCCGGCCGCTTGCCGGTGATCTCGCAGACGCGGGACATACGAAACAACCTCGAAAATTCAGTAGCTTAGGCGGGACACAGGACCTGCGGGCAGGGCTGGAGCGCCTTACGGAGTCGGGCTTTATACCAGCGTCAGCGCCTTGGGACAAGCACGGCTCAGAGTAAGCCGTGCTCCGAAAATGAATAGCACTTTCCCTCGCCCACTATGAAGTGATCGAGCAGGCGCACATCAATCAGGGACAGGGCCTGGCGGAGGCGCCTGGTGACCCCCTCGTCCGCCAGGCTGGGCTCAACGGCCCCCGAGGGATGGTTGTGGACCACAATGACCGACGCGGCGTTATAGAGCAACGTCTGACGAACGATCTCCCTTGGATACACATTCGCCCCATCGATCGTTCCGCGGAAAAACTCTTCAAAAGCCAGCATTCGGTGGCGATTGTCCAAGAAAACGCAGCAAAACACCTCATAGTGCCTATCACGCAGTTGCGACAATAGAAATTCGCGGGTTTCCTCGGGCGTCGACAGGGTGGAGGTCACCCGCAGTGGCGCCTGCAGGCAGCGCCGCCCAATCTCCATGGCGCCCATGAGCGCCGCGTAGCGCGCCGGTCCGATGCCGAGCCGGGCCTCCCAGCGCTGCTTGTCCGCATGCATCATTTCCCGCAGCGAACCGAACTCCACAATCAGCGCGCGAGCAATGTCGACTGCAGAGCGGCCCTTGGTCCCCGAGCCCAGTAACAAAGCAATGAGCTCGGATTCGGACAGAGCCTGTGCGCCGCGCTCCAGCAGCTTTTCGCGGGGCCGGTCGGTATCGGGCCAGTATTTGATGGCGGGACGTTTTGGCACGGTGCATCGGACCTGGCGCCTCGGCACGAGGCGTGGCCGCTTGATTGGGCGGATGACCGGAGCGGGGACGCAGTGGGTTCCCTGCTGATTCACTTGCAGAGTCATTTGGGTTTCTCATGCGATTGCCGTGGGAGGACGCTAGTGTGCGGGGGGCGGGGGACGCGGAATAGCGGGACTAAGTCAGGGATATGGGCAGAAACTCCGCCTCGGACCGGACTTCAGTGATAGCCCTCTCCCGCCCGTACCTTCCCGCGAAACGTGTGATACACAAATACCGTGTAGCCGAGCACAAACGGCACCAACACCGTGGTTCCCACCAGCATGAATGTCTGCGACTTCGGTGAGGCCGCCGCGTCCCACAAGGTGATTGACGGCGGTGCCAGATAGGGCAGCGTCGAGATCGCGAGACCCACAAACGAAATCACAAACAGGCCGACCGCCGCATTGAATGCAACGGTAGGATGGCGGCCGCTGAGACCGCGCCAGCATGAGACCGCCAGGGCGGCGGTAGTCAAGGGCACTGGGGACAGATAAGCCATGTGCCAACCACCGAACCAGCGTGCCGCCACGCGCTCGAACTGAAGCGGCGTCCACACGCTGATCAGGACGATGAACGAAACCAACGCAATCAACAGGGGTTTCGCGACACGTCGCGCTTCCTTCTCGACACCGCCTGCGGTCTTCATCACCAGCCAGCAGGCGCCAATCAGGGCGTAACCCACAACGAGGCCGGCGCCGCACATGACGCTGAAGGGCGTCAGCCAGTCGAGCGGCCCACCAACAAACTGACCGTCTGCAACGCGAAAGCCGATGAGAATACCGCCCACCATGGTGCCCTGGGCGAATGCGGCGACGGTTGAGCCTGCAGCGAAGGCAATATCCCATTTGCGATGCCGCGGCTTGGCCACCCAGCGGAATTCGAACGCAACACCGCGGAACACGAGCGCCAGCAGCATGGTGATGAGCGGAACATACAATGCAGGCGTGATGATCGAGTACGCGAGCGGAAACGCCACCAGCAGCCACACTCCGCCGAGCACCAGCCACGTTTCGTTGCCGTCCCAGAACGGCGCAACCGAGTTCATCATCTGATCCCGGTCCGCCTCCTGCGGGAAGTGCGGAAACAGGATTCCAACTCCCAGGTCGAACCCGTCCATGATGACGTACAGCGCTACAGCGAGCCCCACGATGCCGGTGCTGACGACCGGCAGCCAGAATGCGTACGTGGCAGTCATTTGTGAGCCCCCAACGACAATGGTCGATTGGGCAGGGCCTCGGGTGCGGGAGCCGGCTTCGGACCCGTCAGCACCAACCTGCGGATGTAGTAGATCCCGATCGAGAAGACAACGGTATAGACCAGAACGAACGCCACGAGCGAAGTCGCAACCGTCGCAGAACCAACAGGAGACAGCGCGTCTGCAGTGCGCGTGATTCCGTACGCAACATAGGGCTGCCGGCCCGACTCTGTCGTAATCCAACCCGCCAGAATGGCGATAAAGCCTATCGGCCAGGAATAGGTGGCTGCCTGCAGGTACCAGCGTGTCGTGAACAACTTACCGCGACCCCACAGATACGCACCGGTCAGGCCCAGCGCAATCAACAGAACGCCGATGCCCACCATGATGCGAAACGCGAAAAATACGGGCAGCACCGGGGGCCGGTCGGCCTTGGGAAAATCTTTCAGCCCCAGGTAACGCCCGTTCAGGTCATGTTTCAGGATCAGCCCGCCCAGGCGCGGGATGGCGATCTCCGCGCGATTTCTCTCGCCCTCCTGGTCGGGAATGGCGAACAACACGAGGGCGGCCGGGCCGGTGTTTTCCCAGTGGCCTTCCATGGCAGCGATTTTCGCGGGCTGATGCTCCAGGGTGTTCAGGCCATGTTGATCGCCGACGAACAACTGCGCGGGGCCGAGGATGGCCACCATGCCGATGCCCATTCTGAGCATTGTGCGGGACTCGTCGGGGAACTTGCCTTGCAGTACGTATCGCGCTCCGGCCGCCAGGACGACAACTGACGTCGTGAGGTACGCGGCCGTCATCATATGAGTGAAGCGGTACGGGAAGCTGGGGTTGAAGATGACGTGAAACCAGTCGACCGGGATGGCGATGCCGTTGACCACGGTGTGACCCGCAGGGGTCTGCATCCAGCTATTTGCCGCCAGAATCCAAAAACCCGAAATCATCGTCCCCAAGGCGACAAGGACGGCGGAGGTGACGTGCAGCCACGGTGGCACCCGGGTCCACCCGAACAGCATGATCCCGAGGAAAGTGGATTCGAGAAAGAACGCCGTCAGAACTTCGTAGCCAATCAGCGGTCCTATGACGTTGCCGGTTGCCAGCGAATAGCGGCTCCAGTTCGTACCTAGCTCGTACGACAGCGGAATACCGGACACCACGCCCATCGCAAACGACACTGCGAATATCTTGGTCCAGAACCTGGCTATTCGAAGGTAGTGGTCGCTGCCACTGCGCCGCCAAAGCACGAGCAATGTGGCAACGAAGGCGGATGAGCCGATGGAGAACGCTGGGAAGATGATGTGGACACTGATGGTGAACCCGAATTGGATCCGGGCCAGCAGCAGCGCGTGTGGGTCCATCAGCTCACCCCCGGGGCCGCCGTGGGCAGCGCCGACTTAACCTAATGCTGCGCAGCTCAGCGGGGAACCAGCGGCCGGGCGGGCCGTTTCGCCCCTTCGGGAGAGGCCCGGCTAACCCCACTGATAGGTCAGCTAAGCTCTTGTTTCCGAAGGCGATAGCCTACACTAACAGCACCCTGGTGAAGGGAACTTTTTTGCCGCTTTAGCACTCCAAATGTCCGAGTGCTAAGATATGGACCCAATAAGGGAGATTCAATGACCACAGGTACTGCAATCGTCGCCCGCAATAGTGATCTGGCTCTGGCCGGTCCGCTCGGCAGCCTCGACGCTTATCTGGACCGGGTCAGCCGTATTCCAGTTTTGAGTCGGGATGAGGAAAAGGAGCTCGCAGAGCGCTTCCGGGGCAAGGATGACCTCGGCGCGGCGCGTGAGCTCGTCCTCTCGCACCTTCGCTTTGTTGTTCACATCGCCCGCGGTTACAGCGGGTATGGGTTGCCCATGGGTGATCTCATCCAGGAAGGCAACGTTGGCCTGATGAAGGCCGTGAAGCGCTTCGACCCAAGCGTCAATGTGCGCCTCGTGTCGTTCGCCGTCCATTGGATTCGTGCGGAGATCCACGAGTACGTGCTGCGCAACTGGCGCCTCGTGAAGATCGCGACCACGAAGGCTCAGCGCAAACTGTTCTTCAACCTTCGCCGGTTGAAGAAGAACCTGACGTGGTTGACCGCTGAGGAAACTGCTGCTGTTGCCCGTGACCTGGGTGTGAGCCCGGGTGAAGTTACCGAGATGGAGAAGCGTCTCGCCGCGCGCGACATGTCGTTCGATCCGACGCCCGAGTCTGATGACGAAGAAGTCTACAGCCCGGCCTCGTATCTGCCGGCGGCTGATTCAGATCCTGCCGAGAGCGTGGAGAACGCCGAGTGGGAGTCTGATTCATCCGATCGCCTGGCCAGCGCTCTGAGTCGCTTGGACGACCGCAGTCGCGACATCCTGCAGAAGCGTTGGATGGCCGACGACAAGGCTACGCTCCACGAGCTCGCGGACACGTACGGCGTATCGGCCGAGCGCATCCGTCAGATCGAAGCCAACGCCCTCGGCAAGCTCCGCGGGTATATGGGTGAGGCTGCTGCATAACAGCAGCCCCCTCTTCCGAAGAGTCAGACTCATCTCGTTCTTTCTGCCGCCTGGGGGGCAGCCAACCAACCCAACACTCTGACAGGTGTTGGGTTTTTTCCATTTGGGCCTCTGCCTTTCGGGAGCCCCCGCCCCGCCCCCGCTTGACACATTTTTACAACTCGGGAACTTTCGCAATTTATCATCGTTCTCAGTGTGGTGTAGCGCCTGAGCAGCAATTGTTGCGTATCTACAACACACTGTAAGGCATCGTAATTACCCAGGAGAGCCGATGATGAAGCGAGTTCTGTTGATGTGCGCCCTTGGCGTGCCGGCCGTGGTTGCCTCCACGATGGCAGCCGCAGTGCCCGGCGACGAGTGGTACATCACGCCGCAGGTGGGAGGCATTTCTCCCGATCACCAACGCGATCTGAGGCACAACGACTGGTTGTATGGTCTCGCGGTCGGACGCGAGATGGGGCCCTTCATCAACATGGAGCTGAATTTCAACGGTGCGCGTGTCAACAACGGCCGCGGCACCGGCCACCTCGACACCTACGGCTACTCGCTCGACGTGTTGGGAATTCTCAACAGGACCGGCTTGATCTCCCCGTACCTGACCGTTGGCGTCGGCGCGGAGAGCAACGTGAATGTACCGGGCAACGCGCTCACGAATCAGACCAAACTGATGACCCAGGCAGGTGTCGGCACGTACATCAACCTGTGGCGAAGCTCCGACGGTACGAGCGCGTTTTCGCTGCGCCCCGAAATCAAAGCTCGCTGGGATGATCCGGGCCACGGGGACCATCTGGTCGATTACATCGCCATGATGGGCTTCCAGTACTCGTTTGGCGGCAGCCGTACGCCCGCTCCGCCGCCACCGGCCCCGCCACCGCCACCTCCTGCGGAAGCGCAGCCGGCACCGGCGCCAGCGGCAGCGCCTGCTACACCGCCTGACAGCGACCATGACGGTGTGCCGGACAACATCGACCAGTGCCCGAACACCCCGGCGGGAGTTCAGGTAGACGCGGTTGGTTGCCCGTTGAAGGGCTCCATCACCCTGGAGGGTGTCAACTTCGAGTACAACTCAGCAGCGTTGACCGTGGCTTCGCATCCGCCCCTGGACACTGTTGCCGAAGGCCTGAAGAAGCATCCGCGACTGAAGGTGGAAATCCAGGGTTACACCGACAGCACCGGCTCGGTTCCGTACAACATGAAGTTGTCGCAGAAGCGTGCGGACTCGGTGCGTGAGTACCTGGTCTCCAGTGGTGCGAGCGCCGACCAGCTCGTCAGCAAGGGATTCGGACCGGCGAAGCCTGTTGCCAGCAACAAGACCGCGGAAGGCCGCGCAAAAAATCGCCGGGTGGTGATGTTTGTTGTCAGCAACCCGGGTGATGTGAAGGTGGAAGGCGCGGGGAGCACCAAGGAGAGCCCTGTTACTGAGAATCCGCAGTAACGTTGAGTGAGGGGTGCGGCCCGGGGTCGGGATGACCTCGGGCTGCATCGTCAGCCCGCACCGTTCGAAACCAGCGTCCGTACGGACGCTTCGAACTACGCCACGATGCAACGTCGTGGCCAGATGAAATTTCTGACAACTGTCCGTGGTCGGCTATTCAACACGGCCGACAATCGCGAGCAGAAGATTCAACTCCAGAAAGCAAAATGCCCCGGGCGCTTGCGATGCAGAGGCGCTACCGGGGCTCACGTGGTGAATGATAGTGCGAGGACGAGTTTCGATGCAACGCACATGTGAGCAACCTCGGATTGATCTGTAAATGTCGAGCCCCCATACTCTGCTCAGGGTCGGGCGCGCTGACCATTTGCGGCGCACAGGCGATTCGTTCGCCTCCCGGCCTGCCTTTACTGACGGGCTGCCTTTCTAGCAGCCCGTTTTTTTATGCACCTTCTCTATCTCGACGAATCCGGGTCAGTCGTGGACCCCAGCCAGAAGTATTTTGTGCTCGCTGGAGTTGCTGTATTCGAGCGTTGCACGCACTGGATAGAACAGGAACTTCAGAAGATCGCAGCGAGATTCGATTCAGCGAATCCCGGCTCGATTGAACTGCATGGATCACCGATGCGATCAGTACCTTGGACATCGATGGGGCACCACAAAAAACTACGCCGAGGTGCCGGTATTCCTGGATTCGCGCGCCTCCAGATTGATTCAACTTGCAGATTTGGTTGCCTTCGCCCTGTTTCGACGCTATGAACAGGGCGACGGAATCTTCTTTGACTCGATTCGCGACTGTTTCGACAACGAGGGCGGAGTAGTCCACGGCCTTTACGAGAGACTCTGAATACGTGTAGCGTCGCGGGCATGCGAACCGTCAGGGACTGGCTGGGCGAATACGGCGCGAGCCACCAGAATCCAACCAACGAGTTGTTGCACTGGATTTGTGTCCCGCTGATTGTGTTGACCGTGTTCGGCCTGCTCTGGTCGGTGCCCGTGCCCTTGCTGTTCTCGGGCATCTCACCCTGGGTCAACTGGGCGACAGTGGCCGCCTTCGCGGCGCTGCTGTACTACCTTGCGCTGTCCCCTGCCCTTACGGTCGGAATACTCATTGCCTTCGCGGTGCTACTGACAATCACACAGTGGCTGGCGACACTGCCGTGGCCACTGTGGCTGACATCCATCACGATCTTTGTAGTCGCGTGGATCGGGCAGTTCATAGGTCACGCCATTGAAGGCAAACGGCCGTCGTTCTTCAAGGACCTGCAGTTCCTGTTGATCGGGCCGCTGTGGTTGTTGGCCGCGGCCTACCGGAAAGTCGGATTGAGTTATTGAGGATCGCTGCCCGGGATACCGCCGATAGCGGCGGCGTGCACTGCTTCGGTGACACGCTCGTGGACTGTCTTGTCGAGCGGATCGGGCACCAACTCATCGGACCCCGCGAGTTTGGCGATGGCATCCGCCGCGGCCATCAGCATCGCGTCCGAGAAGTGGCTCACTCGCGCACTGAGTGCGCCTTTGAACAATCCCGGAAATGCCAGCACATTGTTGATTCCCTTGCCATCCGCTGCAAACGCGGCACCGCGCTCCCGCGCCACCAGGGGCTCTATCTCCGGGTCCGGATTCGATAGCGCCAGGATGACCTGCCCGGGGCGAACCCACTCAGGTTTGATCAAACCCTTGACGCCGGTTGTCGCTATGACGATATCCGCTCGCGCCATGATTTCCTGGAGCGACGCGCCTTCCGCACCCAACGCAACCACTCGCGCAATCGCATCAGGACTACGATCCGCGCCAAGCACGTGCGCAACTCCGTAAGCGCGTAACAGCCTCACGATGCCGGTGCCGGCCGCGCCGAGCCCGATCTGCCCGATAACGCTATCTTTCAGACTGCGCCCCGCTTGCCTTGCCGCATTGAGCAACGCCGCCAATGCAACAACCGCAGTGCCGTGTTGGTCATCATGCAACACCGGCTTCGCCACGCGCTCGCGCAGCCGCCGCTCGATTTCGAAACATTCGGGTGCGGCAATGTCTTCGAGTTGAATTGCACCGAACGACAACTCCATGGCGGCAACGATGTCGACCACCCGATCGGGATGCGTTTCTGACAATAGGATGGGCACGCCGCTCAAGCCCACCAGATCCGCGAACAACGCCGCCTTGCCTTCCATCACGGGCAACCCGGCCAACGGGCCGATGTTGCCCAAGCCGAGAATGGCAGTACCGTTGGTGACGATCGCCACAGTGTTGTCGAGATTGGTGAATTCGTGCGCTGCCCGGGGATCGGCTTTGATCGCCAGACAAACACGCGCGACCCCCGGTGTGTAGATATCCCTGAGCACCTGCAGTGTGTTGATTGGCAGACTGGCAACCGTCTTGATCTTACCGCCGCGGTGGCGATTGAAGACCCGATCCGACTTGCCGACGAAGCGCGCATTGGGCAACTGGTCGATGCGATCGTAGAGACTGCGGTCCGCCTCTTCGTCCATTTCCAGCGTGATTTCCCAGACCGTTCTGCCTTGGTCACGGCGCAGCGCGGTCAGGTGCTCGATGGCGAGGCCCGCTTCGGCAATCACGAGCAGCACGCTGGCGAGGCTCCCGGGCTGATGGATGGTTTCGACAATCAGTATTTCGGGAATCTTCACGGGCGGCCCACCTGCAAACCCCGATGATACGATGGCGCACGTTTCGATTGAGAGGGGGAATCCTGTGGCTCAAAGTCCGGCAAGCAGTCTCGATCCCGTCGATCTGTTCGACGTTCGCAGCGCACTCACTGAAGAAGAGCGCATGGTGCAGGATTCGGTGGCACGGCTGGTGGACGAGCGGATCCTGCCCATCATCCAAAAATGCTTTGAGGAGCATCGCTTCCCGCGCGAGCTGGTC
>JAFEDS010000007.1:0-212806 GCA_018241505.1 Pseudomonadota bacterium
GTGATGACGCCTTCCTTGCCGACCTTTTCCATTGCATCGGCAATGGTCTTGCCAATCGACTCATCGGAATTCGCGGAAATCGTTCCGACCTGCGCAATGGCCTTGGAGTCCTTGCAGGGCTTGGAGAGTTTCTTCAACTCCTCGACAGCGGCGGCAACGCCCTTGTCGATACCACGCTTGACGTCCATCGGGTTGCGGCCGGACGAGACGGCCTTGAGGCCCTCGCGGATGATGGCCTGCGACAACACCGTTGCGGTGGTCGTGCCGTCACCGGCTTCGTCGGAGGTGTTGGAAGCAACTTCCTTCACCATCTGCGCGCCCATGTTCTCGAACTTGTCCTTCAGCTCGATTTCCTTCGCGACCGACACGCCATCCTTGGTGATGGTGGGGGCGCCGAAGCTCTTCTCGAGCACCGCGTTGCGGCCCTTGGGACCCAGGGTTGCCTTGACGGCATTGGCGAGGACGTTCACGCCTTTGAACATGCGCTGGCGCGCGTCGTCGCTGAATCTGACTTCTTTAGCTGCCATTGTCGTAATCCTTCAGTTACTTGGATTCAATCACGGCCATGACATCTTCCTCGCGCATCACCACGAGGTCCTCGCCATCGACTTTCACTTCCGTACCGGAGTACTTGCCGAAGAGGATTTTGTCGCCGATCTTGACGTCGAGGGGACGGACCTGGCCGTCTTCGAGAATCTTGCCTTTGCCGACCGCTACGACCTTGCCTTCCACAGGCTTTTCGGCCGCGGAATCGGGAATCACGATGCCGCCCGGAGAAGTGCGCTCACTCTCCAGACGTTTCACGATGACGCGGTCATGAAGAGGACGTATCTTCATGGAAGTCGCTCCTTAAAAGATGCTGATTAATAAAGGAAAATGGGCACCCGGGAGCTTGTTAGCACTCTCCCTGAGTGGCTGCTAATGATAGTGTGAGAACGGGTAAATTCAAGCTTGCCGGGAAGTTTTTTCGCGCCGTGCGGTCAAACCGCTGGCGGCCCGTACGGCCACCTACGAAAATCCATGACTATGAACAGGAATGCCATGACCCTCACTGCCCGCCGCAGAGCGCCGATGACCGTGCTGCCGGCCGTAGTGCTCGCCGCACTCTTCGCTGCCCTGCCAGGCCAGTTCGCGCGAGCCGGCATCGATCTGCCGGCCAATGCCAATTCGAAACCGGCCACCGGCATCGGCGCCGTCCTGGGTAAATCGGCGGAGCCGGACTTCCTGCCGCCCGATCAAGCGTTTCGCTTCAGCGCGCTACCGGACGGCCCGGACTCGATCCGCCTGATCTGGGGCGTGACCGACGGGTACTACCTATATAGAGCACGCATCAAGGCATCGAGCGACACCACCCAGGCCAAACTGGGAGACCTCACCCTGCCTGCGGGTGAGACGAAGATGGATGAGTATTTCGGCAAGCAGGAGGTGTATCACCACGATGTGGTGGCCTCGATCGCCGTCGCCCGCACCAGCTCCGGCGAGCTGACCGTGCCTTTGAAGGTCACCTACCAGGGGTGCGCCACAGCCGGCTTGTGCTACCCGCCCATTACCAAGGTGGTAAATGTCCCACTCCCGGCGCCAGGGGCAGGCGCGCCCCATGCCGCCAGCACAGGCGGCGCGAGTAGGTTGGCCGCCGGCAGTCCCAATGCAGGCGGTGCCGCCAACGCCGGCGCCACCCAAACTGCCGGCGCTGGCAGCGCGGTCACCCTAGCCGGCGGGGCGGCGGGCACTGCGGCGGCTACTACCAGCCCATCTGCCGCCACCACCGGCGCCTTCGTCTCCGAGCAAGACCAGCTCGCAGTCCTGATCCGCGACGGCAATCTGGCGGTAGTGCTGGCCACCTTCTTCGGCATCGGCCTGCTGCTGTCCCTCACCCCCTGCGTCCTCCCCATGATCCCCATCCTCTCGGGAATCATCGTCGGCCAGGGCGACAAAGTGACCCCGGCACGCGGCTTCTCCCTGGCCTTCACATACGCGCAGGGAATGGCCCTGACCTACGCCGCCGCCGGCGCAATCTTCGTCCTCGCCTTCAAACAAGCCCCGCAGACCTTCTTTCAACAGCCGTGGATCATCATGCTGTTTGTGGCGCTGTTTGTGGCGTTGGCTCTTGCCATGTTCGGTGTCTATACGCTGCAGATGCCCAATGCAGTCCAGACACGTCTGACAAGCGCCAGTAACCAACAGAAGTCCGGCAGCTATGTCGGCTGCTTCGTGATGGGCGCGCTGTCGGCGTTGGTCGTGACTGCATGCGTGGCTCCCGCTTTGATTGCTGCGCTGTCCGTTATCAGCCAGACAGGCCAGATCGTCCGCGGCGCCGCCGCGCTGTATTTCACGGGTTTGGGGATGGGCGTCCCCCTGCTTCTCGTGGGCGCCTCCGCGGGCTCACTGCTGCCGAAGGTCGGTCCGTGGATGGACACCGTGAAGTCGCTTTTCGGTGTGTTGTTCCTCGCCCTCGCCATCTACTTCCTCCAGCCGTTGATTTCGGCCTCGGTGGGCATGCTGCTGTGGTCGGCACTGGCGGTCATATCCGGCTTCTGGATCTTCGCGCTGAAGGGACGCGACGGGAGCCCGGCACCCGCGGCCGTCCGAGCGCCCGGCCTACTGGCGATTGTGTACGGCATCATCCTTCTGATCGGAGTGGCTGCCGGCAGCAACGATCCGTTGCAGCCGCTGAGCACCCTGCGCGCCAGCTCGGGCGCAGTGGTGGCGCAGCAGCCGGCGCTGGCCTTCGAAACCATCAAGTCACTCGACGATCTCAACAAGCGGGTGGCCGCGGCCGCCGCTTCAGGCCGGCCGGTCATGTTGGATTTCTATGCCGACTGGTGCACGTCCTGCAAGGAAATGGAGCGCTACACCTTCAGTGACAAGACCGTGCAGGCGGCCCTCGCCAACGCGGTGCTGCTGCACGCCGATGTCACGGCCAATGACCCGGTCGATCAGGAGCTGATGCATCACTTCAACATCCTGGGTCCGCCCACCATCGCCTTCTACGGTCCCGATGGCGAAGAGCGCCAGAATTTCCGTGTCGTGGGCTATATGAAAGCCGCTGACTTCGCATCCCTGGTGACACGCGCGACGCGCCCCAACCTCAGTGCATCGAGCTCTGCGCTTCCCGGCTCGACGTGAGAGACGGTCTGCGTGTTCCGATCGCCGTAGCGATCATCTGTTTGGGGGCCGTAGCCGGCTTCTTCGTCGCGCACCTGGCCCGTGTTGCTCGTACGCAGGCGGTTGTCGACACGTCGCCAACGCCGCCGCCCGCGGCTGTGACAGAACAGGCGCACGAAACGACCGCGCCACGCCCCATCCCGACGCAGCTCCCCAACATCTCTCTCGCCGACCCTGCCGGGGTCAAACACGCCCTGTCCGAATGGAAAGGCCGTCCACTGCTCATCAACTTCTGGGCGACCTGGTGCGCTCCCTGCCGCCGCGAAATCCCCCTGCTGAAAGCTCTGCGCAAGGAGCGCGCCGCTGACGGTATCGAAATCGTCGGCATCGCCGTCGACTTCCGCGACGCTGTGCAGCACTACGCAAGGCAGATGGGCATCGATTATCCTGTCCTGGTGGGCGAACAGGATGGCCTGGACGCGATTGCGGCATTCGGAATGGACACAGTCTTCCCGTTTACGGTGTTCGCCGATGCCCGGGGGCGTATCGTCACCCTGAAGGTAGGCGAGTTGCACGCCGACGAGGCACGTTTCATTCTGGATCGGGTCAAGGGTGTCGATTCGGGCCGCCTGGACCTGGTGGCCGCCAAAAAAGAGATTGCCGACGGCATTGCCGCGCTGGCGGCCGAGCGGGCCCGGCACGATGACGGTCCGGAACAGACCCAGGCCGCGCCCGCCACTTAAGCGAAAATCGCATCGTTAAGTACCCCATTCGCCGCGAATTGGGTTACATTCGCCGCCGTTTCTTTGTCGCTGCAACCATTCAATGGCGCGAGTGCTGCTTCTCAATGGACCCAATCTCAACCTGCTGGGCAGTCGCGAGCCCGGCGTGTATGGAGCGGACACTCTCGAATCGATTGAAAAGCGCGCCGCCGAGCTGGCCCGGGAAGCCGGCCACGAGCTCGTGGCCTTTCAAAGCAACTCCGAAGCTGAGCTGATCGGCCGAATTCACGGTGCCGCGGCCGATGGCATTCGTTTCCTGATATTCAACCCTGGCGCGTTCACTCACACGAGCATTGCGCTGCGCGATGCGCTGCTGGGAGTGCGTCTGCCGTTCCTGGAGTTACACCTATCGAATACGAAGGCGCGTGAAGCCTTCCGGCATCACTCTTACTTTTCAGACATTGCGGTCGGTGTGATCGCCGGCCTGGGTGCGTTCGGTTATGAGCTCGCAGTGCGAGCCGCCGTGCGGCAGCTCGAAACCAAATAATCGCCAACTGGAGCGTTCCCCTTCATGGATATCCGAAAGATCAAGAAACTGATCGAGCTGCTGGAGGAATCCGGTATTGCTGAGATCGAAATCAAGGAGGGCGAAGAAGCATTGCGCATCAGCCGCATGCCCACCGGAGGTATTGCTGCTGCCCAGCTCGCCCCGATGCAAATACCCTTGCCGGCGGCGCCCCTGGCAGCGCCCATTGCCGCGGCAGCCCCCCAGGCCGCCGCCGCTCCCGCCGCCAAGGCGAAACCCAACGAGCACGTCATCACCGCCCCGATGGTCGGCACGTTCTACGGCGCACCCTCGCCGGGCGCCAAGCCGTTTATTGAGATCGGCGATGAAATCAAGGTCGGTACCGTTCTGTGCATCATCGAGGCCATGAAGATGATGAACCAGATCGAGTCGGACAAGGCCGGACGGGTGACTTCGATCATGGCGCGCAACGGCGACCCGGTCGAGTTCGGTCAGCCCCTGTTTGTAGTCGAATAGCGTGGCCATGCTGGAGAAGGTCGTCATCGCCAACCGGGGCGAGATCGCTCTGCGGATTCTGCGAGCGTGCCGCGAGTTGGGCATCAAAACCGTCGCGGTGCACTCCACCGCCGACTACAGTCTGAAGCACGTGTTGCTCGCGGATGAATCCGTGTGCATCGGGCCGCCACCCTCGGCCGGCAGCTATCTCAACATGCCGGCCATCATCAGCGCCGCGGAAGTCACCGACTCGGTCGCCATCCACCCCGGTTATGGCTTTCTGTCCGAGAACGCCGATTTCGCCGAGCGCGTCGAGAACAGTGGGTTCGTGTTCATCGGACCCAAGGCCGAGACCATTCGCACCATGGGCGACAAGGTGTCCGCCATCAAGGTGATGAAATCACACGGTGTGCCTTGCGTGCCGGGATCGGACGGGCCCCTGGGCGAAGATCCCGATGAGAACCTGCGGATCGCACGCGATATCGGCTATCCGGTCATCATCAAGGCATCGGGCGGCGGCGGCGGCCGCGGCATGCGCGTCGTGCACAGCGAAGCCTCCTTGTTGAATGCCATCGGCATCACCAAGGCGGAAGCGCGCGCGGCATTCGGCAACGATCAGGTCTACATGGAGAAATTCCTGGAGCGGCCGCGTCACATCGAGTTCCAGGTGCTGGCCGACGGCCATGGGAACGTCATTCACCTGGGTGAGCGCGACTGTTCGATGCAGCGGCGTCATCAGAAAGTGATCGAGGAAGCGCCCGCGCCGGGCATCACCGCGCGTCAGCGCCGGATCATGGGTGATCGCTGCGTGGAGGCCTGCAAAGCCGTGGGCTACCGCAGCGCCGGCACGCTCGAGTTCCTGTTTGAAGATGGCGAGTTTTACTTCATTGAAATGAACACTCGCATCCAGGTGGAGCATCCGGTCACCGAGCTCATTTCCGGCATCGACCTGGTAAAGGCGCAGTTGCTGATTGCCGCGGGCGAGCGCCTGCCCTATGTGCAAAGCGATATCCAGATCCGCGGCCATGCCATCGAGTGCCGGATCAACGCCGAAGATCCCAAGACGTTCATGCCCTCGCCGGGCCCGATCCGACTGTGGCATGCCCCGGGCGGCCCGGGCATCCGCGTCGACAGCCACATCTACTCGGGTTACAACGTACCTCCCAACTACGACTCGCTCGTCGGCAAGATCATTGCCTACGGCGAAAGTCGTGAAGCGGCCATTGCGCGCATGAAGAACGCGCTGGCTGAAATGGTCATTGAGGGCATCAAGACCAACGTGCCGCTGCACCAGGAAATCTTCAACCACGC
The DNA here is from genome assembly GCA_018241505.1 of Pseudomonadota bacterium. Classification (GTDB taxonomy): domain Bacteria; phylum Pseudomonadota; class Gammaproteobacteria; order Steroidobacterales; family Steroidobacteraceae; genus 13-2-20CM-66-19. Next base: position 6,160 of record JAFEDS010000007.1, read on the forward strand.
CGCCTTCCAGAAGGGCGGTACGGACATTCATTACCTGGAGCGCCGGTTGGGCCTGCGTTAGAGGGCGCGCGTGAGTGACTTCTGGCAGCTTTCGTTCGAGCTCGGCGACCGGGATCCGAACGTAGCTGAGGATTGTTGCTTCGAGCTCGGGGCGACATCGGTCACTTATGTCGATGCGCACGATGACCCGGTCCTCGAGCCACTGCCGGGTGAATTCCGGTTGTGGCCCACGACACGGCTGCGCGCGTTGTTTCCCGGTGAAACCGATGCAAACACCGTTGCCGAGGCGCTGACCGATGCGCTAGCCATTCCACCGTCCGGGTTGAAAAGGGAACGGGTGGAGAATCGTGTTTGGGAGCGTGAGTGGCTGCGCGACTTTCACGCAATGCGATTCGGGCAACGGTTGTGGATCTGCCCGCATCACGAGCAGGTGACTGAGCCCGGCGCCGTGATCGTGAAAATGGACCCCGGCCTGGCTTTCGGCACCGGAACGCATCCGACCACCGCATTGTGCCTGGAGTGGCTCGACCGTCACATTGCCGGCGGCGAGCAGCTCATCGACTTCGGTTGCGGCTCAGGTGTACTGGGCATTGCCGCCGTCGAGTTGGGAGCGAGCGCAGCACATTGTTTCGATATCGATCCGCAGGCACTGACGGCCACGGGCGAAAACGCCGCGGCCAACGGGCTCCGAGCCCGGGTCAGCACCTACGAGACAGCAGGCGCACTGCCGCGGGGTGTCGACATTCTTGTCGCAAATATTCTGTCCGGGCCGCTTTGCGACCTGGCAGCCACTTTCGGCTCGCTCGTACGCGAGGGCGGCTGGGTAGTGCTTGCCGGGCTGCTGGAACGCGAGGCTGCCGACGTGACAGAGGCTTACACCGCGTGGTTTGATATACGACCCTTCGAGGTTCGCGAGGGTTGGTCCGGTCTGGCGGGGGAGCGGAAATCTCATGCGCTGCGCAGCTAGCATTCCTTCTGGAGTCCGTCCGGCAGACCTAACAGGCTTTAGCCCGTAAAGCATGTTTACTGTCTGCCCCAAGTGCTCACTGACGCTCGTCGTGACTGCCGCAGATTTGCGCGTCGCGCAGGGTTACGTGCGTTGCGGGCGATGTTCCAACGTATTCAACGCTCTATCGCGGCTATCTGAAGACCGCCAGGCGGGAGCCGCAGCGGTCCCTCAGACCACCGGCACGTCCGTTCAGCCTCAGGCGGCGCCGGAACCCGCACCGCCGCCTGCGCCGAAACCTACAGCACCACCGCCGCCGCAACGCGCCGACGCAACGTCCCGATCGAAGGCGCTTCAGCCGCCACCGGCACCGGAGCCGATGCGCTACGGCGATGACACCGAGATTCCGGAAGAGGATCTCGAGTTCAATCCGGACGCGACTGACATCAACAAGGTGTTTGTCGAGCCGCCGCCCAGTCCGAAGTTCACGGCGGCCACCGGTACATTCAAGGCCATCCGCATGGAGGCGGAGGATGCGGCGCGGATCGAGCAGGAGCTGGCCCGCACCGGCGAGCGCGAGGCGCCCGAGCACACACAGGACAGTTTCGATCCGGTCGACACCCAGGTCGATGTCGAGATCGATCCGGACCTGCTCGCGACCATGGCGCATCTCACCGAGAACCGCGAGGAACGCCTCGGTCCAACACCCGAATCCGACTTCTCCGCCGCTGTGTTCGCCGCGACAGCCGGCACCCCGCCGCCGGCTGCGACACCCCCGGCGCCTGCTGGAACCAACTCAACATCCGCAACCGGCACAATGAAGGCGCTTGCGGGTGCGAAGGCGTCCGCGCCCCAACAATCGCAGTTGTCCCAACCGCCCGCTGAGCCGCCGCCTGCCATGAGACTGGCCGAGCGGGCCAAGGCCCGGGCAGACGCTGCGAAAACCGGCACCAAACCTGACACCCGGCCCAATGCGGAAATACCGAAACCCGCGGCCGCATTCGCGCCGGACGACGCGCGCGGCACGCCATCCGACACCGCCGCCGCGCTGCGTGACCTGCTGTCGCCGCGCAAGCGCACCCTAGGCGGTGCCGATGAGGGATCCGCCGAGCAACCAACATCGCTCTTTGCCGGAGCGTGGCCCGCCGGCAGCGCGATCCTGCTCCTGATGCTCCTGATCCAAATCGTCCATCACTACCGGCACGACCTCGCGGCCACGGCCACTTTCAACGGTCCCCTGACCTCGATTTACGCGGCGCTGGGAATTCCGATCGTGCCGAATTGGGATCCGGCCGCGTACGAAGTGCGCCAGTTGGGCGCGTCCACCAGCGCCGATGCGCCCGGCCAGATAACCGTCCTCGCCAGTGTCAAGAACGGCGCGCACCAGGCACAGCCGCTGCCGCTTCTGCGCGTCACTCTGCAGGATCGGTTCGGAAATCGTATTGCTTCGCGGGATGTTCCGCCGAAGTCCTACTTGCCGCGAGCGATACCCAGTACCTCGCGTTTGTCCGCCGGGCAGCGTATTGATGCGGAAATGGCCTTCGTCGATCCGGGCGCCGACGCGGTCGGATTCGAGATCGACGCCTGCCTCCCGGCGCCCGGTGGCGGAATTGCCTGCGCCAACGATATCGCGCGCTGAGCTCAGATCCAGTCGTCATGCAGATAGGACCGTACGTTCTACCCTCCACTGTTGTTCTCGCCCCCATGGCGGGCGTGACCGACCGGCCGTTTCGCATACTGGCCCGTAAGCTGGGAGCCGGACTTGCCGCCTCGGAGATGCTGACGTCCGACACACGACTGTGGAGCACTTCCAAGTCACGCCTGCGTATGAGTCATGAAGGCGAGCCCGAGCCCCGCGTAGTACAGCTTGCCGGCTCCGACAGCCAGGCACTCGCGGAAGCTGCGCGTATCAATGTGGACCTCGGCGCACAAATCATTGACCTGAACATGGGCTGCCCCGCGAAAAAAGTCTGCGGCAAGCTTTGCGGCTCCGCGCTACTGCAGAATGAATCGCTCGTGGCCGACATTCTCACCGCGGTCGTAAACGCAGTCAGCGTGCCCGTCACGCTGAAGATCCGCACCGGCTGGGATCGTGACAATCGTAATGGTGTACGGATTGCGCAGCTCGCGGCCGCCGCCGGCATCCAAGCGCTAGCGGTACACGGGCGTACTCGTGCGGACTTTTATGCAGGCGAGGCCGAGTACGAGACCATCCGGAACATCAAAGCCGCGGTGAACATTCCGATCTTTGCAAATGGTGATATCAAAACACCGCAAAAGGCGCGCGAGGTGCTTGATTTCACCGCCGCCGACGGAGTAATGCTGGGCCGGGCGAGTCATGGTGCGCCATGGATCTTTCGATCTGTCAACACGTATCTGCACTCAGGAATTACTGCTCCGGCGCTATCGCGGACAGAGGTGCGTGATATTATTCTCGGGCATCTCAGCTCTCTGTACGCCTTCTATGGCGAGGATCTCGGAGTGCGGATCGCGCGCAAACATCTCGGCTGGTATTGCGAACAGTTGCTGACAGATCCGGCGCACACGCGCCGCACGCTGATGGCGGCTGAGTCGACTTCCGTGCAGTTTGCGCTCGTGCACGACCGCCTGGAGGACTGGGTTGCGGAAGTCCCACGGACTTGCGCCGATGCGGCCTGACCTGATGACGTTTTTGGGGACCATACATGACAGCAAAAAAGAAGAGTCGAGCCAGGGGGGACTCCAGTGTCCGGTTGAGCACCAGAGAATTGCCTCTGCGTAATCATGCCGAACGGGCGCTGAGCGACTACTTCACCAGCCTGAATGGTCACAAGCCGGCTCATCTGTACGATCTCGTGCTGCGCGAGGTGGAAGAGCCGCTGTTTCGCGTGGTGCTGGATTACGCGGAAGGCAACCAGAGCGAAGCGGCCAAAGTTCTGGGAATCAATCGCGGCACCCTGCGCAAGAAGCTGAAGGAGCTGGGATTGTCGGAAGGCGCCTGAGGCCTTTGACGCCCCTTTAGTTGCTGATGTTGTTGCCCGTCCGCCGCGCACTGCTCTCGGTTTCCGATAAATCCGGCATAGTGGAGCTCGCGCGCGCGCTGTCCGAACGCAACATCGAGATCCTGTCCACCGGCGGCACAGCGAAGCTGCTGGCGGCCAACGGCGTGGCGGTGCGCGAAGTCTCCAGCTATACCGGATTTCCGGAAATCATGGACGGTCGCGTAAAAACGCTGCATCCGAAGATTCACGGCGGCCTGCTGGGCCGGCGCGGCATCGATGAGGCAGTCATGGCGAGCCATGACATTCAGCCGATCGATCTGCTCGTGGTGAACCTCTATCCCTTTGCCGAGACGATTGCCCGACCGGACTGCACCTATCCGGACGCCGTTGAGAATATCGACATTGGCGGCCCCGCCATGCTGCGGGCAGCGGCCAAGAATCACGAATCGGTGGCGGTTGCGGTCGACCCGGCCGACTACCAGACGCTGTTACATGAGTTGAAGGCTCACGACTGCCGGACGACCCTGGCCACGCGCTCGCGGCTCGCCGCAAAAGTGTTCGCGCATACGGCCCGCTACGACACCATGGTGGCGAGCTACCTGGGCGCGGTCCATCAGGTACCCGCGGACCGTTTCCCCAACACCCTGCCGCTGGTGTTCGACAAGGCCCAGGACCTGCGATACGGCGAGAACCCGCATCAACAGGCTGCCTTCTACACCGATCCAACACCACGCGGCGCGAGTGTGGCGGCAGCGAAGATGCTGCAGGGTAAGGAGCTGTCATTTAACAATATCGCGGACTCGGATACCGCGATCGAATGCGTGCGCCAGTTTGAAGGCACCGCCTGCGTGATCGTCAAGCACGCCAACCCGTGCGGAGTGGCTGTTGCGGCCACTCCTCTCGAGGCTTACGACCGCGCCTATCGCACCGATCCCACCTCGGCTTTCGGCGGAATCATCGCGTTCAACCGCGAGCTGGACGCCACCACGGCCTCGGCGATCGTCGACCGCCAGTTTGTTGAAGTGCTCGCCGCCCCCGCCGTGTCGGCGGAAGCGGCCAAAGTGTTGGCCGGCAAACCGAATGTGCGCGTGTTGGTCCTGGGCGACCTGAAACAGGTGCCGCCCGGCGAGCTCGAGTATCGCAGCGTCACCGGCGGCCTTCTCGTGCAAACCCGCGACACCGGCATGGTGTCGAATGCCCAGTTGACGGTGGTGACCCGCCGCAAACCAACCCCGGCGGAGCTGGTGGATCTGATGTTTGCCTGGCGCGTCTGCAAGTTCGTCAAGTCCAACGCAATCATCTTTGCCCACGACCGCATGACAATCGGCGTCGGCGCGGGCCAGATGAGCCGCGTATATTCGACCCGCATTGCCGCAATCAAGGCCGCCGACGAACAGTTGGAAGTCGCCGGTTCCGTGATGGCCTCCGATGCCTTCTTCCCGTTCCGCGATGGCCTGGATGTGGCGGCGGAATACGGCATTCGCGCGGTCATTCAGCCCGGCGGCTCGAAAAAGGACCCCGAAGTCATTGCCGCGGCGGATGAGCATGGAATTGCCATGGTCTTCACCGGCATGCGCCACTTCCGACATTAAATGCGCTGCGCGCAACTGTCTACGGGGATCGCGCTGCGCGCGAACCCCGACCATGAAGCGGCGCGAAACGCGCCGGGCGAGAGCAAACGCTGATGCGAGTGTTAATCATTGGCGGTGGCGGACGCGAGCACGCGTTGGCCTGGAAATGCGCCTCTTCGCCCCGCGTTGACGAAGTCCTCGTGGCCCCCGGCAACGCCGGCACCGCCACCGAACCCAAAGTCCGGAATGTCAAAGTCGCCGCGGACGATGTGCCGGGGCTCGTGGCACTTGCGCGCGCTGAGCAGATTGATTTGACCATCGTGGGTCCCGAGGCGCCGCTCGTCATCGGGGTCGTCGATGAGTTCGAACGGGCGGGCTTGAAATGTTTCGGCCCCCGGCGCGCACCGGCGCAGCTCGAGGGCTCCAAGGCCTTCACGAAGGAATTCCTGCGCCGCCACCACATACCAACCGCCAGCTACGCAACCTTCACCCGTGACACGTTTGATCGGGAGTACGTCAAACGTCAGCGAACCCCGATAGTCGTCAAGGCAAGCGGCCTCGCGGCCGGCAAGGGCGTTGTCATCGTCGACACCGCCGAAGGGGCGATCGCGACTGCGGAAGCGATGTTTGCGGGCCAGTTCGGCGATGCCGGGGAGGTGGTGGTCATTGAGGAATTTCTGCCGGGCGAGGAAGCCAGCTTCATAGTCATGGCGGATGGAACCCACATCCTTCCGTTTGCAACCTCACAGGATCACAAGCGCCTGCTGGACGCGGACCAGGGTCCCAACACCGGCGGCATGGGCGCCTACTCACCTGCCCCCGTCGTGACTGACGCAATGCATGCACGCATCATGAAGGAAGTCATGGAGCCGGCGATCCGCGGCCTGGCGGCCGACGGCATGCCCTACACCGGCTTTCTCTACGCCGGAATCATGATTGCCCCGGACGGAACCCCCAACGTTCTCGAATTCAACTGCCGCTTCGGTGACCCGGAAACGCAACCCATCATGATGCGGTTGAAGTCGGATCTGACCGAGTTGTGCGAGGCTGCCCTCGCGGGTCGCCTCGATCGGGTGCGCGCCGATTGGGACTCGCGGGCTGCCCTCGGTGTCGTCATGGCCGCGGAGGGCTACCCGGACGACGTGCGCAAAGGCGACATCATCAACGGTCTAGAGCGCGCGGCCGGCCAGCCGGGAAAAGTGTTTCATGCCGGGACGCGCGAGGACGCAGACCACATTGTCACGAGCGGCGGGCGTGTTCTTTGCGCTGTTGGATTAGGAACGAGTGTCGGCGCCGCGCAGTCCCAGGCCTACGCGCTGGTCAACTCGATTTCCTGGACCGGTGTTCAATTCCGCCACGACGTAGGTTACAGGGCCATCGCACGTGAGCATGCCGGACGCTGACTGGGACTTTCCCACTCCGCATGTCGTTGCGCTCGAAGTTGTCGCGGCCGACATTGACGCCTACAACCACGTCAACAACTCCGTCTACCTGTCCTGGTTCGATAGCGCTGCGTGGTCTCATTCCACGGCGCTGGGCATTCCGCTCGAGGAGTGCACGCGCATTCGCCGGGGCATGGCAGCACACCGCGCGGAAATCGATTATCAACGGGCCGCCGTGCTCGACGACCGTGTGTCCGTCGCCACTTGGATCGTGAGCACCGACTGTAAATTGCGGGTTGAGCGTCGCTTTCAGGTCCGACGCGTGGCGGACGGCGCAACCCTGGCGCGCGCGCGCACCGACTATGTCTGCATCAATCTGGATTCCGGCCGCGCCTGCCGCATGCCGGAATCCTTTGTGAAGAGCTACGTTCCCACTATAGACGTGAGCGCCCGCCCCGGAACAGATTGACGATCGCCAGCAGGATGATGGCACCGAGCAGGGAGACGCCCAGGCCCGCCAGGCTCAGGTCGCCCTGGTTGATGGTCGCCGCCCCGACCAACGGGCTGATCAGCCAGCCGCCAACCAAGGCACCCACAATGCCGACCACAATGTTCAGCAGAATCCCTTCCTGCGTACGCATGATCACACTGGCCAGCCAGCCAATGATGCCGCCCATAATCAGCCAGATCAGGATATTCATTGCACGCCTCGAACAGTTACGGCGGATGCCGCGGGGGAACAATTCGCAAGCCCGGTGAAAGGTTCCATGGCAGCGCCTAAGTACAAACTACACACCCGGGAAGCAGAGTTTCCGACGCATGTAGGACAACGCCCAAAGGCCCCTGTAGGACCCGAGAGTAACTTTCCACGGGCCGGCCCACGCTGGCTCACCCCTGGCGCCCCACCGCCTCTGGCATGACGGTTGCATCTGCCACTGCTGCAACCTACGGTCAGACGAAAACGATGGGGATAAACCATGAGCAGCTTCAATCGGGCCGCCGACTGGTTCGAAAATCAATACTGTGCTTCCGTTGCCGCCACCCTGCAGGCACGCGCGGAATACTTTGAGCTGTTGGAAGACGCGATGACTTCGCCCGCCCGGTTGCTCAAGGCGTTCGGCACCTGGCGTAAACACGCCTCGCAAACGGCAGTGTTGGGTGGGCTGGTGGGAACCGCTTAGAGGCTGACTTTGAAAAAGCCTTCCGGACCGCGGACGTTCAAGCGGAACGCGCCCGGGAAGTTGGTGTCATTCACATCCAGCGATGAGCGCATGATGGTGTAGCCCGCGCCCAGTGAGAAGTTGGGCCAGCGGCGCCAGCGCCATTGCAGATCGCCGTGATACTCGGCGATGGAGCCTTCAAAACTCTTGACCGAGGCGTGGAAGTACTGACCGCGCGCCGACAGCGCCAGTCCGTGCCAGATGCGCCAGGTGATATCCACCGGGATGGTGGGAAACGCACCCGATCCTGACACTTCCTGGCGAAGCTGCTTGGCCTGCACGGCCCCGCGCGCATCCGCCTCCACGAAATGGATCGCCAGCCCCAGTCCCGCCTCGAAGTGATCGTTGCGGAATACAGAGTAGGTGTAGGTCAGAGCAAATTGACGCCAGTCCAGGCTGCTCGTCACCCGGTCGTTGGCCTGGAAAGTTTCATCGCCAAACAGGATCTCGCGATTGATGGCGTGATCGGCGCGGCGGTCGGTCTCGAAGTAGTCGACCCGCAGGCGGTTGTTCTGGCGCAGCCGGAAAATGATCTCCATCCGGCCCATGGGATTGCGGCTGTCCATGCCGAAATCCCGCTCGCCACTCAATGTAGTTCCGGTCGTGCCCGGGATGCCGAACGCGGGACTCTGAGTGTCGACCCGCAGCGTCGTGCTGATCGCGGGATTGAAGAAGATGCCTTCGACGGCAAACCGGTCCGTAATGGGGCTCGGGGTCATCCGGTTCTTCTCCGGCTTGATCGGAGCCCCCGAAACGGGGTCGCGTTCCGCGTGCGCCGGAACGGCCTGGATTGCGAGCAACGCCGCGGTTAGATGGACCCAGTTTCGCATACGCGAATCATGCCATCGTCCGCGGCCTGCAAGGCAAACCCACAACACATATTTCGCTAATCAGCGGCGCAAAACGTCGCTGATTAGCAACATGCTGTTACCGCTTCATGGCCTCGAAGAATTCCCCATTCGACTTGGTATCTTTCATCTTGTCGAGCAGGAACTCGATGGCTGACAGCTCGTCCATGGGATGCAGCAGCTTGCGCAGGATCCACATCTTGGCGAGCTCTCCCTGGTCGGTGATCAACTCCTCCTTCCGGGTGCCGGAACGGTTGATGTTGACCGCAGGGAAGACACGCTTTTCAGCAATACGCCGGTCGAGATGGATTTCGCTGTTACCCGTGCCTTTGAATTCCTCAAAGATCACATCGTCCATCTTGGAGCCGGTGTCGACCAGTGCCGTGGCGAGAATGGTCAGGCTGCCGCCTTCCTCGATGTTGCGCGCCGCACCGAAGAAACGCTTCGGACGCTGCAACGCATTCGCATCAACACCGCCTGTCAGCACCTTGCCGGACGACGGCACCACGGTGTTGTAGGCACGTGCCAGGCGGGTAATCGAGTCGAGCAGAATCACCACGTCTTTCTTGTGCTCGACGAGTCGCTTCGCCTTCTCGATGACCATTTCGGCCACCTGCACGTGACGGGCCGCGGGCTCGTCGAACGTGCTCGACACAACCTCGCCCTTCACGGTGCGCTGCATCTCGGTCACTTCCTCCGGCCGCTCGTCGATGAGCAGCACGATGAGAATGACTTCGGGATGGTTGGAAGTGATGGCGGTGGCAATGTTCTGCAGCAACATCGTCTTGCCGGCCTTCGGCGGGGAGACGATCAGGCCGCGCTGCCCCTTGCCGATCGGCGCCACGAGGTCGATGGTGCGCGCAGTCAGGTCCTCGGTGGACCCGTTGCCGCGCTCCAGCTTCAAGCGCTTCGTGGGATGAAACGGTGTCAGGTTCTCGAACAACACCTTGTTGCGCGAGCTTTCCGGCGAGTCGAGGTTGATCTCGCCCACCTTCAGCAGCGCGAAATAGCGCTCGCCATCCTTAGGCGGACGAATCAGTCCGGAGATGGTGTCGCCGGTGCGCAGATTGAAGCGGCGGATCTGGCTCGGGCTGACATAAATGTCATCCGGCCCGGCCAGGTACGAGCCGTCGGCGGAGCGCAGGAAGCCGAAGCCGTCCTGCAGGATCTCCAGCACGCCGTCGCCGTAGATATTCTCGCCATTCCTCGCGTGCGCCTTGAGGATGGAGAAAATGATGTCCTGTTTGCGGGAGCGGGCCACATTTTCCAGGCCCATCGACTCGGCGAGTTTCACCAGCTCATGAATGGGCCGGGACTTCAGCTCCGTCAGATTCATTGAAGCCCGCGACTGCGTGAGCTCCGCCGGGCTGATGATCTCCGCATCGTCCGCGTCGAACATCTCCGGCTCATGCATCATGTCATCGGGCCGGCCCCCACCGTTACCGTTGCTGTTGCCGCGGTTTCCATCGCGGTTGCCGCCGCCATGGCGCGGGCCTTTGTTGGGCCGATTACGGCCCTGGTTACCAAGATAGCCTCTCACAGGTTGCTGTCCAGAAATGCCGAGAGTTGGGATTTGGAGACCGCACCGACCTTCTGGGCTTCCACCGTGCCGTTCTTGAACAGAATCAGGGTGGGAATGCCGCGAATGCCGAATTTGGGCGGCGTCTGCGGGTTTTCGTCGATATTGAGCTTCGCGATCTTGATGCGATCCTGATATTCAGTGGCGATCTCATCGAGAATCGGCGCAATCATCTTGCAGGGGCCACACCATTCGGCCCAGAAGTCCAGCAGCACGGGCTTGTCGGATTTCAGGACGTCCTGGGCAAAAGTGGCATCGGTGGTGTGCACAATGTGCGGGCTACTCACGCGGTTCAACCTCCGTCGAGTGCAGAGCGTGGGAATTGGGATTTAGGGGGTAAAAGGCTTTGGAGCTCTTGAGATATTCAAGCCGGGTTGGGCTCAGGTTGGATCAGGCGGCCATAAGTCGCGAAAGCCGTGCCAGAAACGCCCGTCAAACGGTTACACTAACTCGCGAGGTGAGTACGGAATTTTGAGCTTTCGCAGGATTTGGCCCCTTCGGGCCACCGGATACTTACTGGCAGGTTCGGACCCATTGGGGTTGCCAGAAGGTCCGCTGTCTTGAGAGCTTTGTAGCGCTTCCGAGGCTCATTTGCAAGGCCCGGCCACCCAACCCATTCACGGTATAGAACTATTTGATGACTGACCCACAATCCGGCTCCCCCCCATTTGAGTCCTTCGGCCTGGCACCGCCCCTCATGCAGGGCATCCGCGATGCGGGCTTCACCGTCTGCACTCCGATCCAGGCACAGACATTGCCCGTGGCGCTGTCCGGCCGCGATGTTGCCGGCCAGGCACAGACGGGGACGGGCAAGACGGCCGCGTTCCTGGTTGCGATGTATCAGGCGCTTCTGACTCACCCGGCGTCGAGCAATCGCAACAAGACTTCCATCCGCGCCTTGATCGTAGCGCCGACACGGGAGCTTGCAGTGCAGATCCACCACGATGCCGAGATTATCGGACGGCATACGGGGTTCAAGCAGGCTGTCGTGTTTGGCGGCGTTGACTACGACAAGCAGCGCCGGCAACTCGAAGACGGGATCGACGTGCTCATTGGCACACCGGGACGTCTCATCGACTATTTTAAACAACATGTCTTTGACATGCGGCACGCCCAGGTACTGGTGCTGGATGAGGCCGACCGGATGTTCGATCTGGGCTTCATTGCCGACATCCGCTACCTGCTCCGGCGCATGCCGCACCCGGAAAAGCGGCAATCCATGCTGTTTTCCGCCACGTTGTCGCACCGTGTGCTGGAGCTGGCATACGAGCACATGAACAATCCCGAGCTCGTACGCATCGAGCCGGACAAGATGACGGTCGACCGGGTACGGCAGATCATGTACTACCCCTCGATGGAGGAAAAACTGCCTCTGCTCATCGGGCTGCTGCGCCAGTTTGAAGCGCGCCGCACGATGATCTTCGTCAACACCAAACGCGTCGCGGAACGCCTGGAAAGCACGCTCAAGGCGAATGGTCTGCACGCTCAGGCTCTGTCTGGAGATGTGCCGCAGAACAAGCGCCTCAAGTTCCTGCGCGACTTCCACAACGGCGACCTGGCGGTATTGATTGCAACTGATGTTGCATCCCGCGGCTTGCACATCCCCGATGTGAGTCACGTGTTCAATTTCGACTTGCCGCAGGACGCCGCTGACTACGTTCACCGTATCGGCCGCACGGCCCGAGCCGGAACCGACGGTGACGCGATCAGCTTCGCCTGTGAGGAATATGCGGTCTCCCTGCCGGAAATCGAGGCCTATCTTGGGCACAAGGTCCCCTCGGCACCCATTCCGCCGGAGCTGTTGGCTACCGAGGTAGCCCACGCGCCGCCGGGCGAACATGGCTATCGCGCACGTCCGCACAGGCCCGGAGGCCACCATAGCCAAGGTCGGCGCCCCCCGGGCCGTCGAGGGGCCCGTCCAAAGGCCGGAGGCCGCGGGCGCTAAGGCGCCGCAGGCGACCGCAACGAGGCCAGCCCCGCGTCGAAGTCGCTTAGCCAGCCACCGCTGGGGCCGCCGCATGCCCCACGACCAGGTCACCCACCGACTCCACCGCCAGGGTGTCACCATAGTCTTGCGCGGGGCGCCATTGCCCGCCCCGTGCCGCCGAAATTCGGCGTACGCCACGCACCCACCTGACTCCCGCCGCCCGGGCTGCCCGCAATACCGAAGGGCTATCGTCGACGAACAGGCTCCGCTGCAAATCGAACGGCTCTACCTTTCGGACTGCCCTCCAAAACTCCTCGCTCTCCTTCGGTGCACGAAACACGTGCGAGCTGATCGCCACATCGAGGTAGCGTGTAACTCCGGTTTGCTCGTCCTTTAGTTTCAGTACCTCTGGGTGTGAGTTGGTGATCAGCACGAGACGCTTGCCCCATGCGCGCAGTCGCTCGAGGAAACCCTGGGCGCCCGGCAGCCAGGCAATCCGTTCCCTCTGGGTGCGCTTCAAAGCCTCGATATCCAGGCCGAGCTCACGGGTCCAGTAGTCGATGCAATACCAGTTCATCGTTCCTTCACAGGCACGGAACCGGGGTGTCAGGTCAGCCTTGGCCTGCTCCAGCGTCAACGACCGCGACGCGGCATATTCGGCGGGAATGAAGTCGAGCCAGAAGTCGTTGTCGAAACCCAGGTCGAGCAACGTTCCGTCGAGATCCAGAAGCACCGTATCTATTTGGTCCCAATCCAGCTTTTCAACCGGATCATTCAGATTGGCGGCAGGCATTTGGCGTATCATACCCGGCGCCTGACGCAGGCGAGGCGCGGCCCGCTGGCCGGCACTAACGCCGGCGGTCCGTGTGTTAAGCTAGGACGTGACGGCCGAGCCGTCCTGTACGTTCGCCGTCACCCCATACCGGGCCGGCGGCCCAATCTGACGGCAGCCCGCGGGCTGCACCAGCCATGGCGGAAATCGAAGACAACGTCGATCGCGAGCTGTTCCGCAACATTGAGAAATTGCGGGCATTGCGCATTGAGCATCGCGATCTCGATGAGGTCATCGAGCGCCTGACCATGGATATCCACACCAACGAGCTGCAGTTGAAACGCCTCAAGAAGCGCAAGCTGATGCTCAAGGATCAGATCACGCGCATGGAAAGTCAGTTGATCCCCGACATGAACGCGTGAGCTGCGTGTGGCCCGTGAATCAAATGGACTGTGAATCAATTGGATAGTGGCGATAGCGGCGTCATGAGCGTCTTCATGCGCCTGACGTCTCCCCAAATCCTGACCGAAGTCATTGCCATCGCCTGCGCCGGCCTCATTGCGTTGGCGGGGGCTCAGTTCGTCAAGGCGTGGCACAAGCGGCATGCCGATGTTGGCCGGCCCGAAGGGTGGCAGGCGGATGTCCAGGAAGGCACGGTCATCGTTGCCCCCTATCTCGTCGCCTTGATCGTACTGTTGATCGTCCGCGCAATCCTCGGATCCCTGCACGGCCATACCGCTGCGATCGACACGGCTTTGCAGCTAACAACGGCGCTGGTACTCGTCCGGCTGGGCGTCTACCTGTTGCGTGTGATGATGGGAGCTGACTCCTGGATCCGGACGTGGGAAAACCGCATCACTCTTGCGCTGTGGCTGACGATGTCGTTCTCCCTCGTCGGCTGGCTCGATGTGGTGGAAAGCACCCTCAGCCACATCAACCTCATTCCCGGGAAGGCGTTCAGCCTCTGGGCTCTGCTCAAAGGCGTGGTGATTGTTTCCGCCTTCGTCATCATCACGAGCCTCATCGCCCGCGCGCTGGAGAAGCGCGTCATGCGGGCACAGCAATTGGCCGTATCGACCCGCATCGGCATCTCCAAGTTCGCCTATTTCATTCTCGTCAGCATCGGCGCAATGCTCGGCATCAACCAGGCCGGCGTCGATGTCACCACCCTCAACGTTCTGACCGGTGCCATCGGTCTCGGACTGGGTTTTGGCCTGCAGGCGATTGCCAGCAACTTCGTCAGCGGCTTCGTCTTGTTGATTGACAAGTCCATCAAGCCCGGCGATGTCATCAGCTTCACGGGACACACCGGCACGAGCACCGAGAACTTCGGGTGGGTGCAGGAGCTGCGCGGACGCTATGTGGTCGTCCGGGACCGGGACGGAGTGGAAACGCTGGTTCCGAATCAGAACCTCATTACCAACTCGGTCATCAACTGGAGCTATTCCGACCAGCGGGTGCGCATCCGCCTGCCCGTGGTGATCAGCTACGATGACGATCCCGAGTTCGCGCTGAAACTGTTGTTTGACGCGGTCGCGAACCACCCACGCATTCTGCATGACCCGCCACCGGTAACCCGGTTGATGGCGTTCGAGGACTATGGAATGCGCATCGAAGTGCGCTTCTGGATCGCCGACCCCATGAACGGTGTGAACAACGTGCGATCGGACGTCAATCGCGCAATCTGGCGCCTGTTCAAGGACAACGGCGTGAAGATTCCCGTCGCCCAACGGGAGCTACGAATGCTCGAGCCCCTCCCGTCGCGGCACTTCAAACCGCCGGAGAAGACTGGGGTTGACCAGGATGACGATTGAAGTCACGCCCAGTGTTGTGATCCCCGACGGGGATCTCTCACTGTCATTTGTTCGCGGGTCCGGCCCCGGCGGGCAAAACGTCAACAAAGTTGCGTCCGCCGTACAGCTCCGCTTCGACCTTGCCGGGACCGTGGTGATTTCCGACGCTGTTAAGTCGCGTCTTCGCGCCCTTGCAGGCCGCCGCCTCAACGACGACGGTGCAATCCTGATCATTGCTCGCAATCACCGCACCCAGGAAGCCAACCGCCGCGAAGCGGGCGAACGCCTGGCGGACCTCATTCGCGCTGCCCTGGTGCCGCCCAAACCCCGAGTGAAAACGAAACCCACGCGCGCTTCTAAGGAGCGGCGACTGGAGACCAAGGCCCGCGCGCAGCGTACAAAGGGGTTGCGCGGGAAGGTACGGTGGGACTAGCCGCTGAAACTCGAGGTCGCAATTTGCGACCTTAAAGGCCGTTGGCGCCGCGCTTGGGCTGATTCATGAGCTGCCGGATTTGCTTCAGAATGCCCACAATCGCCTGATCGTGAGTCTCCAGCTTGCGCTCCAGCGTTTCGAACTTCTGGAGCAACTCATGGTTTGAAGCCAGCACCTCGCGCAGCTTCACGAACGCTCGCACCACGAAAACACTCACAGCCACGGCGCGACCACTATTGAGGATCGTCGCGGCCATGATGGCCCCGTGCTCCGTGAATGCGTAGGGCCGGTACTTGCGATGGCGCCCGCGGCCCCTCTTTAAGGTCACATTTTGCAACCTTAGAGTCAGCGCTTCCTCACCTGTGAGCTGGAACATGAAATCCGCCGGAAACCGCTCGAGGTTACGGCGAACCTGCTGGTTCAATCGCTTTGTGGACACTCCATAAAGATCCGCAAGGTCTGTATCGAGCAGCACTCGCTGTCCGCGCAGTACAAGAATCGACTGCGCAATGTGCTCGACCGGCACGACATCCAATCCTTTGGACTCGCTCACGGTAACTCCCCTTTCGTCGTTGTCGCCCGCGATCATTGGCACCGAGGTCCACACAGTCAACGGGGTGTTATGTACGAAAAAAGAGAGAAATGCAGCAGGATGACTCGTATGCCAGAATGAGCCACCGAGAACCGGAGGCACCCGATGTACGCATCCGCCCTCATGGCCTTCCTCCACCACCTCGCTGCATTCACCGTAGCGGGCGCACTCGTCGCTGAAGTGGTGCTGTTCAAACCGCCGCTGACCATCATCCAAGCCCGCCGCATTCAGCGGGCGGACCAGGTTTTCGGAGCCGCCGCGACCGCATTGCTCATCGCTGAACTGACGGGCGGCGCACCGGGTACCGCTCCAACTGCCGCGGCCAACTCAGCCGCCGCGCGCCGCCTCAGCCTGCATCAACTCCCACAACTCTTCCACGTGCCGCTGCTCGGTGGCCTCGGCGCCGAAGGAAACACGCACCATCCACCGCCCATCCAGAATCGCAGGCGTCAAAAAAGCCTTGCCTGACTCGTTGATACGCTTCACCCAGCCAAGCGTATGTTTGTCGAGGGCCTCGCCACTCAACCCCGGCGGCTCGTGCCGGACGCAAACTGTTTGCACCGGCACAGGCGCCACCCGCCGCCACTGCGGCGCAGCGTCCACACGCTCAGCGAACCACTTCGCGTAGGCGATGTCCCGACGCAAACGAGACTGTAGGCCGCTGACACCCTGCTCCCGTATCAGGAACCACAGCTTCAGTGCCCGGAAACGGCGGCCAAGCGGAATACCCCAGTCGCGGAAGTTCTTCACCTGCGAGTCTGCCGCAGAGCGCAGGTAACTCGGGTTGGTCGACATTACCCGGATCAGGTGTTCCGGGTCGCGCACAAAATACGTCGAGCAATCAAACGAGGCGCCCAACCACTTGTGCGGGTTGGTTACGAGAGAGTCGGCGCCCTCGATGCCATCCCACAAACTCCGGCACTCCGGCAAGATCATCGCCGACCCGGCCAACGCCGCGTCGACATGCATCCACAGCCGATGCTCCCGGGCGACGCTGGCGATAGCCGCAAGCGAATCGCAGGCGGTCGTCGCCGTTGAACCCGTGGTCGCTACGACAGCGCACGGCAACAGGCCGTTGTCTGAATCGGCACGAACCATCTGCGCCAGCGAATCGGCGCGCATGGAAAACCCCTCATCCACAGGCACGGAACGCACGTATGTACGCCCAAAGCCCGCCATCAGCGCCGCTTTATCGACGGAGCTATGACTCTGACTGGATGCGTAAACCACCAGTGGCTTGTCTTCACTTTGCAGCCCGCCGCGGGTCGCGCCGTGTGAAGTTGCCCGCTCCCGGGCGCAAATCAATGCGACGAGCGCACCGGTTGAGGCGGTATCCTGGATCACGCCACTCCAGGCATCAGACAATCCCAACATCTGCCGCAGCCAGTCGATCACGACCTCTTCAACTTCGGTCAACGCCGGGCTCGCCTGCCAGTTGAGTCCCAACTGACCCAACCCGGTACTGACATAGTCACCGAGCACCGCCGACAACGAGCTGTTTGACGGGAAGTAGGCGAAGAATCGAGGATCGAGCCACTGCGTGCACGCAGGTACAATCACACTGTTCAGATCGCCCAGGATCGCGTCGAATCGCTCGGGCCCAGCCGGTGGCGCGGCCGGCAACGCACGCTTGACCGTGCCGGGTGCGACATGTCGCAACACCGGAAGCTCGCCGCGCGTGGCTTGCTCGCGATAGTCCGCGATCCAGTCAATCAACTCGTGGCCGAGCCGGCGGAACTCTTCAGTGTCCATGCTCGTTAATGTCCGAAAAAGGGTACGGTCGTTCCAATTCCATCGCGCACTGCGCGATCGTAGATGATGCGTGCGGCCGCCATATCCTGTGCCGCCACACCCAGGGATTTGTAAACAGTGATGTCGTGATTGCCGGTGCGGCCAACGACCTTCCCGTTCAACACCTCGCCAATCTCGCCGAGCACGTGACTATCGCTCACCAACCCGGCATCCATGGCGTGCTTCAACTCACCTGCCTCGGCGCGAGCCGACACACGCGAATCGACGAAGAAGCGTGACAAGGCGACGACATCGTCATCGGCCTCACGGCTGACGAGCTGACTCGCGCCCACGAGGTTCACATGCGCACCCTTCTGGAGCCACGCCCCGTTCAAGATCGGTTCGCGCGAAGACGTTACGGTACAAACGATATCCGCGCCGCTGACGGCGGCCTCCGCTGTCGCGGCAACCTCCACTTTCAACCCCAATCGCGAGCCATGCTCCTTCGCAAAAGCAGCCGCTTTGTCGGGCGACCGCCCCCACACCCGAACTGTCCGTAGAGTCCGGACCTTCGAGATCGCTTCCAGGTGGGTGATGGCCTGCTCGCCGGTTCCGAGGATGGCCAGATGCGAGGCATCATGACGAGCCAGCGCTCGGGTCGCCACAGCGCTCGCGGCGGCGGTACGAATGGCAGTGACCTCTCCGGCATCCATGACAGCCAGGGGAAACCCGATTTCAGAATCGAACAGCAGCACGAGCCCAACATGCGATGACAGGCCGAGCTGGGCATTGTCCGGGAAAATGGTGATGATTTTCGTGCCCAGGCCGCGGGGCTCCGCCAGATAGCCGGGCATTACCCCGAAGAAATTGCGGCCGCCGGGAAGCTTCATCACCGTCCGTAGCGGGACATCGGCGCCGCCACTGGATAGTGCGTGCATGGCCTTGTCGACTGCCTCGATGCAATCCGACATGCTCAAGGCGCGCTTGACGTCCGCGCTGCCGACAATCAGCAGCCCCCGCTTCTGGGAAGATCCTTTTGTGCTCATAGTGGCCGATTATGGCATGGGTTAACTGTGGGTTACCTGGAGGATGCTGTGGCGGATCTGCTCGCTGAGAACAAATTGCGCATCGGCCGCGACCCGCATCAGCACCTCATCGAACTCGAGCTTGCCGCGGCTGGACAGGCGGACCACCCCCCGTGAGCGCAACAGGTCAATGAAATGCTCAAACATGGCGCGGTCGAAGAACTCGGGCGAGTTCAAGCCATAGAGCAGGGCCATGCGCTGGGCCGTGAGCTGGCAACGCTCTTCCAACGCAACCTGGGTGATCTCCCCACTGCCGGCCTTCAGCAGAATCGCAATGGCCAGGTAGTAACGCTCAATGGTCTGAATGGTCGCCTGCGCCAACAGCGACAGTTGCATGGCCTTTTCGGAATTAGGCGGCGGCCGCTGCCACTGCGTCCGCTCGAAGTCCGATTCAACCAGGCCCTGCCGTTCGAGGCCCACCAGCACCTGCAATACGACATCCCCCAGCTCGGATTCATT
Source organism: Pseudomonadota bacterium (assembly GCA_018241505.1). Taxonomy (GTDB): domain Bacteria; phylum Pseudomonadota; class Gammaproteobacteria; order Steroidobacterales; family Steroidobacteraceae; genus 13-2-20CM-66-19. Next base: position 25,479 of record JAFEDS010000007.1, read on the forward strand.
CCAGCGAAGGAACAGCTCCGCGGCAATGTATGGATAAATGCGCCAGACCAGACGCTGGATATCGTCCGTGCGCACAGTGGCATTGCTGACAAACGCGCACGCCACCAATGACGGCATGGCGAACAAATGCAGAACGTTGTTGCGATAGTAGGTCGCAAGCACCGCACTTTCATCACTCATCCGGACAATGTCGCCAAGCGGATGAGGCTGGACGGAAATCACCTTCATGGACTGACCGTACGCCAGCATGTCGGTGGCCGACATCGAGGTCACCGTCACCCGATCGCTGTACGCAACGCTTCGCAACAGCTCGCGATACAGATCCATTTGCCGCAGCAGGTCTGTCTTGGGAAGCGCCAGGCGCGGCGTTGCCAACAGCGTGATTGCGAGCAGATTGATTGGCGTCACTGCCGCGGCAGCGTTGATGTGCCGCATGATCGTCGACGCCAGATCGTCTACGGCCGACCCAACCCAGGGAACGCGGGTGTCATCTTCAACGACCCGGGTGCGCCAATCCGCGTCATACCGGTCCAGTAATTCGTTCAGAAATATGGGCTCGCCCAGGTTCACATGCACCTGCCCAAACTTCTCGCGAAGCTTGCGGAAGGTACGCACGAGCCCGAAAACGCTCTCCTTTTCCTTCGCCTTGCCCGACAGCTCGCCAATGTAGGTCGAGCCTTCAACGATCCGCTCGTAGCCGAAGTACACCGGTATGAAAACAACGGGACGGACCGGGTCCCGCAGGAAGCTGCGCACCGTCATCGAGATCATGCCCGTCTTCGGTTGCAACAGCCGGCCGGTCCGGCTGCGGCCCCCCTCAATGAAGTATTCGATGGAGTGGCCGCGCGCCATGATGGCGGCGAGGTACTTCATGAAAACCACGGTATACAGCGCGTTGCCGCGGAAACTGCGGCGAATGAAGAACGCGCCGCCCTTTCTCAGGAAGCGGCCGACAATCGGCAGATTGAGGTTGATACCGGCGGCAATGTGCGGAATCGCGTAGCCGTGTACGTAGATCGCATACGACAGCAACAGGTAGTCCATGTGGCTGCGGTGGCAGGGCACATAAATGATTTCGTTGCCTTCCGCCGTCTGCTCCAGCGTCTCCACGTGGCCAAACACCACGCCGTCATACAGCCGGTTCCACAACCGGGCGAGAGCGGCTTCCATGAAGCGGATGAAGGCATGCGAATAGTTGGCGGCGATTTCTTCGGCATACTGCTTCGCCTTGAGCATCGACTGCCGGCGGGTGAGCTTCTTTTCCCGCATTTCCTGGGCCACGACCGCTCGCACCGCGCGTGTTCGCAACACCCGGTTCAAAATCGTTCGGCGATGCGAAAGGTCGGGCCCGATACGCGCTGCCCGCTGCTTTGCGTAAAGGGTCCGCAGAGCGCGTGTCACCCGCCGGCCCCTGACGGCCGCGCCTGCGTCATCTCCCATCAGCGCCCGCAACGAAATGGGCTCGTCGAACTCGATCAGCGTGTTGCGCCCATTGAACAGCACTTGCATGAGCTTGCGCGCCGTGCTGGTGATTGCCCAGTCTTCCACCAACAGCAAGCGGAACCAGGAACGCTCCTTCTGCGGAGCGCGGCCCCAATACATGGCGACGGGCACCAGCTCGACATCGAGCTGTGGGTTGGCAGCCAACGCGGCAATCATTTGCTGGAGCTGCGGCGGGGTGCGCCGGTCGATGCGTTCGTCCCAGAAACCGCGCGGGCGGCTGAGGTAGAAGCATGAGCGCAAATCTTTCAACTCGTGCAACAGGCGCTTCTGCGGACGCGGCAGTTTGAGGTTGACGCAGGCATCCTGAAGGACCGCAAGATCGGTGACGCTGCGGTTCTCCAGCACGTAGCAAACCGGTTTGTCCCGATCCCGTACGCGGGAAACGGCCTCATCCGGCCGAACCTTGAAGCGCACCCAGAGGGCGAGTAGGCGCCGCAACAACCAGCTTCGAGCCCGGTCCATTCAGTTACTGGAAGGCAATGGGCGGCAGGTCGAGCGCAATCAGGAAGTATTCGAACAGGTATTGAATGACGCGGATCTGGTTGTGGAGACGGTGATCGCCGTCCACGAGGTGCAACGCAGCCCGATAGCTTTGGGCAAAACGAACGCTGTGGTCGACTGGGATTACTTCGTCCTGCCAACCGTGAACAATCGATGTGGGGCAGTCGAGGATGCCCCGTCGCAACTCGGGCAAGCCTTCCATGTACAGCGCAGGCGCCATCAGGAATACCCCTCGGGCATGTAAGAGCGAGGCAGATGCTACTGCAACGTAACCGCCCATGCTCGAGCCAACGAGCACGAGATCGCCCGAGAGCTCCTTGCAGAAGTCCACCAGCTTCGCCACGCGCGCTCGGGGCTCATCGATGCCACGATAGTCAACGGAGTGGGCCTCATAGCCCTCACTGCGAGCTACATCGGCCAACGCGGCAATCTTCCGCCCCCACGGGCCACTTTCCTGGCCATGGGAGAAGACGACGTGGCGATTGACTACGGGCGCTTCCACATTTTGTCCGGCTGAAACCCGAGGGTGGGAGAATAATGCAGGCAATGCAATTGCAACGCCAAGATGACTGCACGGATAGAAAATAAATGAGCGCGGGTTGGCAATTTTGGATTGATCGGGGTGGAACCTTCACGGACGTCATCGGGGTCGCCCCTGACGGTCAACTGCACGTCCGCAAGGTCCTGTCCCAAACGAGCGGGGCAGGAGACCCCGGGATGCGGGGAGCGCACGACATTCTGTCGACGTCTGTCGGGTGCGTAAACGCGGTCAAAGTGGGCACCACGGTGGCTACCAATGCGCTCCTGGAACGCAAAGGCGAGCCTGTCCTCCTGGTGACCACACGGGGCTTCGGGGACGGCCTGCAGATCGGCTACCAGAACCGTCCCGACATTTTTGCTCGCCATATTGTCCTGTCTGACCGCCTGTACTCCTTAGTCATCGAAGCGGCGGAGCGAATCGACGCCGACGGCGCGACCCTGACGCCCCTCGATGCGGCGGGATTGCATCGCGAGCTGCGCAAGGCGCGGGAAGCGGGCCTGAAGGCGGTTGCCATCGTCTTCATGCACGGCTGGAAGTTCCCGCGGCACGAACAGGAAGCCGCGGGCGTCGCGCGCTCCCTGGGGTTTGAAGAGATTTCGGTCTCCCACCAGCTATCGCCCCTCGTCCGGTATGTGTCCCGAGGTGACACGACCGTGGTGAATGCCTATCTCGCGCTGCCCCTGCGCCACTACGTTTCGGGCCTTCAGCGCGAGCTCCACAACCTCGATGCGGGTGCGCGTCTCGAGCTGATGCAAAGTAATGGCGGCCTGGCCGCCGCGGACAACTTCCATGCGATGTCGAGCATTTTGTCAGGGCCCGCGGGTGGGCTGATCGGCATGCAGTGGATTGGGAACCAACTGGGTATTGCGCGGCTGGTGGGATTCGACATGGGCGGTACGTCCACCGACGTGTCACTGCTCGACGGCGAGCTGCCGCGACGCTTCGAACACGTGATTGCCGGTGTTCGCCTGCAAAGTCCCATGCTCGATGTTCACACGATCGCCGCCGGCGGCGGTTCCATCCTTCACTTCACCGACGGTCGGTTTGCGGCGGGACCCGACTCGGCCGGCGCCGTTCCGGGGCCGGCAAGCTACGGCCGCGACGGTCCGTTGACCTTGACCGATGTACAGGTGCTGTTGGGACATCTGCGACCTGACACGCTGCCCGCACTGTTTGGGAAGGACGGGCGTTCGCGGATCGACACGGAGGTGGTTGCGCGGAAGTTCGCCGCTCTCGCGGCGCAGGTAAACGCAAACACGGAGGCCGTCGCGGAGTCCTTCCTCGAAGTCGCCGTGGAGGCCATGGCGAATGCCATTCGACAGGTGTCGACGCGCCAGGGGCTGGATGCCGCAGAGTTCACGCTGTTTTGTTTTGGCGGCGCGGCCGGCCAACACGCCTGTCGGGTGGCGCGAGCGGCCGGCATGCGCAAGGTCCTGGTGCATCCGCTGGCCAGCGTCTTGTCGGCATTCGGAATCGGTGTGGCCGATCGCCTCGCCATGCGACGCGCCAGCTTGCGGCTGCCCCTGACAACCGCCGCGTTGGTCGCCGCCACCGAAAAGCTCGGGGAGCTGGAAATTCAGGCGCGCGCCGAGCTGGCGGCGTTCGACAGCAGCACTGCGGTCAGAATCGAGTACTGGCTCGAGCTGCGCGCCGGTGACAGCGAAACGAGTTTGTCCGTCCCCGCCGCGGCCTATGACGAAGTGCTCGCGGCCTTTTCAGCAATGCACCTCAAACGTTTCAGCTTTGCCGCCGCCGAGCGCAGCGTTGCCATTGAAGCAGTCCGTATCGAGGCCCGCATGACCTCAATCGACCCCATTTCACTGCGCATGCCGCACGAAGGCGCCAGGAGTGAGCTGCCGTCGACCGCGCGTGCCTGGTTCGATGGCTGGGCGGATGTGCCCGTGTTACGCAGCAGCGCGTTGCAGGGTGAGATCAAAGGCCCCGCCTTGATTGTGGACCCCAACTCAACGGTGGTGCTGGAGCGTGGCTGGAGCGCACAGCGTCTGGCGAGCGGCGAATTGATGCTGGAGTCGGCTGGAGGCGCGCTGTCAACAACCGACAGCACCGCCGCCGACCCCGCGCGCATCGAGATCTTCAACAACCTGTTCATGCACATTGCGGAACAGATGGGCGAGGTCCTGAAGGCCACCGCCCAGTCTGTCAACATCAAGGAACGCCTCGACTACTCCTGCGCGCTATTCGACGGCAAGGGCGGCCTGGTGGCGAATGCACCGCATATGCCAGTCCACCTGGGATCCATGGGAGCCAGCGTGCGGGCAGTCATGAACGCCCAAACACTGCGGCCCGGCGACTCGTGGCTGTTGAACAGTCCCTATCACGGCGGCACTCACCTGCCTGACATGACAGTCGTCACACCTGTCTTCCTCGACGACTCAGCCACGCCCGACTTTTTCGTTGCCTCGCGTGCGCATCACGCGGATATCGGCGGCACGACGCCAGGGTCCATGCCGCCATTCAGTCGCATCATTGAAGAAGAAGGCGTGCTCTTCGAATGTTTTCCACTCGTTCGCGCCGGCACTCTGCGCGAGCGCGAGCTGCGTGACGCTCTGCGTTCCGCACGCTATCCGGCACGCAACCCGGACCAGAACGTAGCAGACCTCCAGGCGCAACTGGCAGCGAATGCCCGGGGCATCGCCGAGATTGAGCGCGCCGTGCAGCGGCACACGCGGCCGGTGGTCAGGAGCTTCATGCGACACGTTCAGGACAACGCAGCCATGAGCGTACGCAATGCCATCGGGCATCTGAAGCCCGGTGAGTTCCGGTACGAAATGGACAATGGTGGTGTCATAGCGGTTCGGATCGACATTGACCCGACTTCACGCAATGCCCGTGTCGATTTCACGGGAACGTCCGCTCAGGACACCCACAACTTCAATGCGCCGCGCGCCGTGTGTCTGGCAGCGGTGCTGTACGTGTTTCGCACCCTGATCGACCGGCCCATCCCGCTCAATGAAGGCTGTCTCGAGCCACTCGAAGTGATCATTCCGCCTGGCTCACTGTTGGATCCTTCGCCGCCCGCGGCGGTGGCGGCGGGCAATGTCGAGACCTCGCAATGCATAGTGGATGCGCTGTACGGGGCGTTGGGAGTGTTGGCGGCCTCACAGGGCACGATGAACAACCTGACATTCGGCGACGCGCGCCTGCAGTACTACGAGACCATTGCAGGCGGCGCGGGCGCGGGCCCTGACTTCGATGGCTGCAGTGCCGTGCAGACACATATGACCAACTCCAGGCTCACCGACCCGGAAATCCTCGAGGCGAAATTCCCAGTCCTGGTCCGCGAGTTCTCCGTGCGGCGGGGGTCGGGCGGCCGCGGTCGTTACCGCGGCGGTGACGGCACCGTGAGGAAGTTGGAGTTTCGTGCGCCGATGTCCGGCGCACTGTTGGCGAATCACCGGCGCATTGCTCCATTCGGTGCCAACGGCGGTGACGCGGCAACACCGGGCGCCGCCTCGATCCGCAGGACATCGGGGACTGTGGAGACTCTGGGAGCGACTGCGAGTTTCGACGTGGAGCCCGGCGATCTACTCACCATCGAGTCGCCCGGCGGTGGAGGCTTCGGGCCGCCGCGTTAGCCGCACAACGGACCGGCACCCGCCTGCTGACAACCGCGGCGCCGGGAAGGCTGCCGCGAACGCCAACGTCAGCCGCGCAGGATGGCCGTCTCGATCTCCCACTCAACGCGGTGCCGGGACGTTTGCAGGCGGTTGACGGAAACCGGCCGCACGCGGCTGGCTCCCGGGTGGTGCGTCACCATCCAGGTGTCGAATGCACCCGGCTTGCTGGTGGCAAATCCATACAGCAGGTTGAATTTGCCTTCTGCCACCGTCTGCTCCCGGTTTACCCGGTCATCGGCGATGGCGAAGTGGGTTTCGTCCGGAGGCGTGCCCGGGAAGGCGCCCTGCTCCGCGAGCGCCTCCAGGAACGCATCCACCTGTGCCCGAGCCCGCTCCCAGGTGGAAGGGATATTCGGCTCCAACAACACCCATCGCGTTCCCTGTTCAATGCTCGAGGCAACAAACAGCGCCAGTCGGCGCGCAGACAGGTACTTCCAATCGGAGGCACCAGTACTGCCCGACGCCAGCGTACGCGGACTCAACCCTTGCCGAACGCTGGACCGCGAAGACACAAGGGTATTCACACCCGCCTGCGCCAATCGGACGCGCTCTTGATCGGACACGACTGCCGCCGGACGCAATCCGGGGCGCAGGAAAGACTCCTCCGTCTCGATAGCCGACCAGACAGGTGAGACTTCATCGGAACGCGCAATCATCCCCGCCGCCGCACCACAGGATGCAAACGTCTCAGCTCTTCCCCGGAGGCGGTCAAATGACTGCACGCGGGGGAAGTACATGACGGCGTTGTCGCTTCGGAAAGGCCAGTTACGCAAAGTATCCAGTGCCGTCTTCGCCGAAATCCACGTAGAGGGAGGATCGACAAGCAGGACGGCGTGGCGCTCGCGACAAAATTTGGACGCTACGAGCAGAGTGCTCAAGCCGACATCGTGATCCCGGGTGAGGGGTGGGATACACAACAAGTTGAAAAAGGGCGTCGCCTTCAGAGCGAATAAGCCCGTGTTATCGACCGCGGAGCCGATGACGTCATAGTCGGTCAGCGGACCGCCATCGTCACCATCGGGATTGGATACGGCATAACCTATCGCCGAGCGGCTTCCACCCAAGGACGAGCGCTCCGGACGTTGGGCGGGTACGGGACCTTGGACTCGGACCAGATGCGATTCCAGCAGGACGTTGGTAATGAAGCGGTCAGAGTCCGTGAGCACGCTGAGGCGGCGAAAAATTTCCTGGTCTTCAATCAGCTCCGACCCCGCGGAGCGGACCCGTTGCACCACCAGATTGAATGAATCTGCATCCTTTTCGCCCAGGCCGTCATAGTCGACCGATGCCCGCAGAAATTCGCGTGAGCCCGCGTTGACTCCCACGAGCCGCAGCCTCGATGACCCCGCAGGCAAAGTTAAAGTCGGAGGCCGGGCGCCGTTCACCACGCGTACGACATACGCACGACGTCCGCCATTCTCAAAGAAATGATCCACGGCGTAGGACAGCGGCGCCGGCTGCCAGAGCCCACCGAAGATATGTTGAAACTCGGAAAAGCTGGAGAGGGGGACGGGCCGGTTGACGGGCCCTTTCAGCGCTCGACCAACAAACGCGGCAACACCTGTAGGGACACGCCCTATCGGTTGGAGCGTGTGCTCTCTTGTTGCGTCTTCGAGCCCGGACGTTCGGCTGTCAGCCGGCGCCAAGTTGTTATCCCCTGTTGCGTCGCAGGGAACTCTAGCATAGGCGTATTAGCGAGTCGTCAGGATTACGAGGCGACGCTGGCGGCTCGGTTGGACAGTGCAGCGTCAGCGTGCGATGCAGCGTCGTCCTTTTCCCTTGTTCGTTTGACGTCTTCTTCGCGCGCGCGATCGCCATCCTCGCGCTTGCGTGCAATCTCCGCGAGCATAATCTGCAGCCATTCGGATAACTGAGCCATCAGTTCTTCTTCGCCTCCGCACCCGGTGTGCCTTCCTCGCCGGCCGGCTTATTGAGTGCCGGGTCGCGCTTGCCATTGCCGGCAGGCCGCGTCAGCGCCGGATCACCTTTGGTGCCGGGAGGTCCCGGTGCGGCCGCGCCCGGATCGGGCGGCTGCATGTCGGAAATCACCTGGCGGAAAGTGCCCTCATCCATGGGCAGGTCCGTTGTGCCATCCCACGTGGAGCCTTCGGGAATGGCGTTCTGGACCTTGGAAGCCGCCGCCAGCACCTGCTCCACACTGCCATCCGACCGGGTAATCGGTATGGCCAGGCCGCGCGGCTCGTGCGACAGATTCGAGACCAAATTCCAATCCACCTCCTCGTTGTGACTCTTGAGCTGCTTCTGCAATGTGGCGGCCAGCGACTTGTTGATGAGCTTCTTCTGCGCCTTCTTCCAGTCGCGCGGATCGTCTTCGAGCACATCGAAGGACTGCATGTACAGTTGCCCGTCCTTCCAACCGAACACGAAGGGTTGGTTCACGACGCGCACCTGTGTGCCAACCGGCACCATGTCGAAGAGCTGCGCGATGTCTTCCGGATAGAGGCGGATGCAGCCATGGCTCGAGCGCAGTCCCACGCCCGCCGGCTTGTTGGTGCCGTGTATCAGGTAGCTGGGCCACTGCAGATAGAAGGCGTGCTTGCCGAGGGGATTGTCGGGACCCGGACCGATGACCTTGTCGAGAATCTCGCCATTCTCCTTGTGCTCCTTCAGCACGGACACCGGCACGCGCCAGGTCGGATCCTTCTGGCGGCGGACAATTTTGGTCACCCCTTCCGGCGTCTTCCAGCCCACCTTGCCAATGCCGATGGGATGGGTGATGACCACCTGCGGCTCCCCCTTCTTCGGCTTCGGGTAGTAGAAAATCCGCATCGCCGCGATGTTCACCACCAGCCCTTCGCGCGGTGCGTTCGGAAGGATGTACTCGGTGGGAATGACTATCTGCTTGTCGGCGCCCGGCAGCCACGGATCCACCTTCGGATTGGCCCGCAGGATTTCCTCGTAGCCGATATTGAAGCGACGCGCGATGTCCGTGAGCGTGTCGTCTTTCGAGGTGTTCGTGAGCTGAACCACGCCGACCACGTCCTGGTCCGGCGCGAGCTCAAACCGCTGAGTCTGCGTTGGCGCTGCCAACACCGGTACGGGCGGGGGTGGGGGTGGGGGCGGCGGTTCCTTTTCTTTTTGCTTGAAGAGTGAACAACCTACAACGAGGGCACACAAAGTCGCCGCGGCAGTGGCGCGCAGCGCGCTGGCTCTGGACATCATCATCTGCGGATTATAGGGCACGCTAAAGGAGTACGGGCTGGTTGGGCAATTCATTGGCATCCCGGCGGCGACCCGGAAAGTGTCGGGCCAGAAGGCGTCCTACCCCATAGACCCCGGCCACTGAACCCTCGCTGAAACGTCGCTCGCGGAAGTGGCGCTCCATCTCGCGGCACACGGCTTCCCACTCCGGTTGCGGGATACGGGCCGCAATTCCCCGGTCGGCGACGATTTCGACGACGCGATCCGCAAGCAACAAGTAGATGAGAACGCCGTTGTTGTGGGCCGTATCCCATACCCCGAGTTGACCGAAGACCTGCATCGCGCGGCGCCGGGGTGAGAGATCCTCAACGAGCTCTGCCATGTCCAGCGCTGTTTCGACGGCGAAACGAATCTCACCGGCGTGTTCTGCCTCGGTTTCACGGATGGCCGCCTCGATCGCACCCAGCACCGTTGGACCGAAGTGCTGCCGGGTGGACCAGCGGGTTGCGAAGATGTGCCGCAGAAAGCGGGTTGCGTTCATAGCCTCGAGCTCATGGGAATCTTAACGTCACCTCACCAACTCCCCGAGGCGCCGCCGCCGTTGAAACGGCCACCGCCACCCTGGAAACCGCCGCCACCACTCGTGCCGCCGCTCCAGCCGCCGCCACTGCCGCGGCCGAAACCACCGGCCCAGCCGCCGGTTCTGGGATAGCTGGACCACAGGCCGCCCCCGGAAAAGCCGGAAATCAGAGCGAACAGGAACGCCAGCAATCCGGCCACAACCGCCACAAAAATCGACTGCCCGGCGAGATAAACCAACCCGCCCGCCACGGCGCCGGCAATGACCGCGCCGAGCCCACGGCCGAACACCGCGCGCAGCATGACGGATCCGAAAAACACAGCCACAAAGAGGAAGGGCACGAGGTGAGAGATGTTTTTCTCCGCCGTTCCTTGCCATGCCAGGTCGGGCGGCGGCAGCGGTTCGCCGTCAACGATGCGGATGATCTGGTCGAGCCCGGCGTTGATACCGCCGTAGAAGTCACCTTGGCGGAACAATGGGACAATGGTGTCAGAGATGATGCGATGGGCTGTGACATCGGTCAGCGGCCCCTCCAACGCACGCCCCACCTCGATGCGCAACTCACGATCGTCCTTCGCGACAATCAGCAGCGCGCCGTCGTCGATTTTGGCTCGCCCGAGCTTCCAGTTATGAGCGACGCGATACGAGTAGTTGACGATGTCCTCGGGCTCGGTGGTGGCAACGATCAACACCGCGATCTGCACGCCCTTGCGGGCCTCGAACGTCCGCAGCTTGTCTTCGAGGGTCGCTTGCTGCTCGGCCGTGAGAGTGCCGGTGAGGTCGGTGACCCGGGTGTTCAGCTTGGGAACGGGTTGTTGTGTTTGTCCGAACGCGGGTGCCCACGGCCCGATGGCCCCCAGTGTCAGGATCAACAGCGCCCACAGGCCACGCAGGTGCATGGGGGTCACTTGGGCGGCGACGGCGGCGCTGGCGCGGGCGGCATCGCGCTGCCAGTGGGGGGCGTCGAAGCATCGTTCGCAGGTCGCGCAGGGCCCGGTCCAAAGTCGACACTCGGCGGCTTCGAAATGGCTTGGGGTTCGGCCACCGTGAAATTCGGCTTCAACTGAAAATCGAACATTTTCGCCGTCAGCAGGTTGGGCAGTGCCCGGGCGGTCGTGTTGTACGACTGCACCGCTTCGATGTACTTCTGGCGTGCCACCGTAATGCGGTTTTCCGTCCCCTCCAGTTGCACCTGCAGGTCGCGGAAATTCTCATTCGATTTCAGGTCCGGGTACGCCTCGGACACGGCAATCAGGCTTTTCAGCGACGAGGTCAATTGCGCCTGCGCCGCCTGATAGCGCGCAAACGCGTCCGGGTCGTTCAGCAGTTCCGGCGTGAGCTGAATCGAGCTGGCCACCTTGGCACGCTCCGCCGTCACGCCAATCAGCACCTGTTGCTCCTGGTTCGCGTACCCCTGCACCGCCTTCACCAGGTTCGGAATCAGGTCAGCCCGCCGCTGATACTGGTTCAACACATCGGACCAGGCCGCCTTGACGTCCTCATCCTGCCGCGTGAGTGAGCTGTAGCCGCAGCCGGACAGACCAATGGTCAAAACTGCGACGCAGGCCAGAATCCGGGCACGCATGGCGATCTCCTGATGGAATCTATAGATTTCAAGTACTTGGGGCGCAGCAAATGAGCCGGGGAGATACGGATTGTCCCACGTGCGCCTGCGGTACGGTATTCAATCACAGACGTGACCAGGGTCTTCAAGCAGCATGGCTGATACCCCTCCTTCCGGAGGGAATGCCGTGAATGGAGCAGTGCCGCATGACGGGCACGTACAACTACGCCCTGGTCCTGCTTTCGATCCTGGTCGCGATCGTCGTGTCCCACACCGCCCTGCGGCTGGCCGCGCGGGTGGCCAGCGCCAAGGGATCGACGGCCCGGATCTGGCTGGCGGGCGGCGCCGTCGCCATGGGCACGGGCATCTGGTCGATGCACTTCATTGGCATGCTGGCGCTCTCCCTGCCGATTGCGCTGTCCTATGACCTGACTCCCACCATCGGCTCCCTGGCGCTGGCCATTGCCAGCTCCGGCTTCGCCCTGAAGCTGGCCAGTCACCCGGATAGCGGCTTCAAACGCTTGAGTGTCGGCGCCTTGATTATGGGTGCGGGCATCTCGGGCATGCATTACGTCGGCATGACCGCCGTTCAGGTCGTACCGATGATTCGGTACGAGCTCGGACTCGTACTGGCGTCCGTGGGCATCGCCGTCGGGGCCTCGTTAGCGGCGCTCTGGCTCTTCACGCACCTGGGCACGGAAAACACGTGGCGGGTCCGTGCAACCCGGCTCGGCGCCGCGTTCATCATGGGGTTGGCCATCAGTGGCATGCACTACACCGGCATGGCCGCCTCGCGCTTTGCCGCCAACTCCTACTGCCTGACTCCGTCTCTCGCGGGCAGTGGCATGGACAGTCGATGGCTGGCCCTCGTCATTGCCACCATAGCCCTCGGCCTCCTTGCGATTACAACCATATTGCTCGTGTACGACGCGCATCTCGAATCGAACGCCCGTCGCTACAACGCCATGTTGGAGAACGCCAACGCAAAGCTGCAGCACGCAGCCACTCACGATGCACTCACCGGACTGCCGAATCGCGTCCTGCTCGCCGACCGGATGGGACAGGCGATTGCGCGCGCCGCGCGCCACGAAATCCGCTTTGCCGTACTGGTCGTGGACCTCGACCGCTTCAAAGCCATCAACGACTCGTTGGGACACATTGCGGGCGATGAGCTGCTGCAGGAAGTGGCGCGGCGCCTGTCCGGCTTGCTGCGCAAGGACGACACGCTCGCCCGCCTCGGCGGCGACGAGTTTGTGTTGGTCATTCACGAGGTGACGAGTGCACAGGATGCCGAGGCCGTGGCCAGCAAAGTGCTGACTCAGGTTGCCCTGCCGGTGCGGCTCGCCGGCCTCGATGTCCATGTGTCACCGAGCGTCGGTATTGCCATGTGCCCGGATGACGGAGTGGATTCCGAAACGTTGCTACAACACGCCGACGCGGCGATGTATCACGCCAAGAAGAAGGGCCGCAACACGTTCCAGTTTTTCGCCCCCGCCATGAACGCCTTCGCCCGCGAGCGGCTCGAGCTGGAAAGCGGGTTGCGCGCGGCGCTGGCGCAACGCGAGTTTGAGCTGCACTTCCAGCCGAAGGTGGATGTCGCCACGGGCCGGATCGAGAGCGCCGAGGCCTTGATCCGCTGGCGACACCCGAAGAAAGGCCTGATTCCCCCGGGTGGGTTCATTCCCCTCGCCGAGGAAACCGGCCTGATTGTGCCGCTGGGCGAGTGGGTGCTGTATGAAGCGTGCCGGCAGGCGCGCGAGTGGCAGGACCAGGGCCTGCATCTGCGCATGGCAGTCAACCTGTCAGCCCGCCAGTTCCGTCAGGACGGTTTGATTGAGACCGTGCGCAATGCCATGTCGGTCGCCCGGCTCGAACCCCGCTATCTGGAGCTGGAGTTGACCGAGAGCGCGGTCATGCAGGACGCGGAAGCCTCGGTGCAGATCATGCGCCGCCTGAGCGATCTGGGCGTGCGGATCTCGGTCGATGACTTCGGCACCGGCTATTCGAGCCTGAGTTATCTGCGGCGCCTGCCGCTCGACAAGCTCAAGATCGACCGCTCGTTCATTCGTGAAATTGTCACGAGCCGCGATGATGCGACCATTGTGCGCGCCATTGTGTCACTGGCGCACAGCCTGCACTTGAAGGTGATTGCGGAAGGCGTCGAGACCCAGGAACAACTGACGTTCCTGCGCTCGCTCGGCTGCGACCAGTACCAGGGTTATTTGTGCAGCCCGCCGCTGCCGCCGGTGGAATTCCTGACACTGTTGCCGCACCACCACCCCATCGAAGAATCCAAGCGCGTGCCGCCGAGCCTCGAGGACACGATGATTTCGCGAGTATTGCGCAAGGTTTGACCCTGCCACAGGCAAAAAAAACCCCAGGATGTGACTCCTGGGGTTTGAAAATGCGGACTTTCGATGAAGGGAAGGAAGTCCGCTAGGGGATAAACGGCAAGAACTCAGTGCAGTCTGGCCCAGTGCAGGATCTTGATATCCTCTGATTCCAGATCGAAACTTTGCGCCAACAGGGCGCGCAACTCTTTCGTACCACCGGTGTGCTCGAGCGGGTGCCGGAGCTCAACCACTCCACTCCACTCGTTGGCGTTTGCAGCGGCAGCCGCGGCGGCCTTGGCGCGTGCTGTTACAAAGTGCGTGTAGTACTTGGTTGCCATGGTTAAAGAGTAGTGGCCACGCGCCGCGGTCGTCCGTGAAATGGCCCACAGAACATCGCCTCGATTTGTCAAACCCAATTCAACATAATTCCGCCGAAATGAGCCGCTACCGCCCGCCCCAAAAGCCTGGATCGCAATACATCACCCCCCAGGGCGCACAGCGCCTCCAAGACGAGCTGGATGAGTTGTGGAAGCACGAACGACCCAAGGTGACCCAGGCGGTGTCCGAGGCGGCCGCGCAGGGCGATCGCTCGGAGAATGCCGAGTACACCTACGGCAAACGCCGGCTGCGGGAGATCGACAGCCGCGTGCGATTCCTGCGCAAACGGTTGGACGGCATGGTGGTGGTGAACGAGCCGCCCTCGGATCCGCGGCGGGTGTTTTTCGGCGCGTGGGTGACGCTCGAATCGGAAGAAGGCAACGAGTCGTCCTACCGGATCGTGGGACCCGATGAGTTCGACATGGAACCGCGCTATATCAGCATGGACTCGCCCATGGGCCGGGCGCTGCTGCGCAAGGCCCTGGACGATGAAGTGACAGTGGAACTTCCGGGGGGCGCCCGGAAGTTTGTGATTGTTGAAATCAGCTACGCCGCTACCAAAGAACCCGGACGTTCTTGAACTGCCACGGATCGGTCTTGTCGAGATCCTCCGGGAACAGCCGCTCGCGCCCGTTGAGTGGCGTCCAGTCCGTGTAGGCACCCACGAGCGGTCCCAGGTACGGTGTGCAGATCTCGAGGTTGCGCCGGAAATCCATTTCGTCCGGTTCCACGAGTCCCATGTTCGGGTTCTCCATCGCCCAGATCACACCTGACAACACGGCAGCCGTCACCTGCAGGCTGGTTGCATTGTTGTAGGGGCAAAGCTTGCGCGCTTCGTCGATGGAGAGCTGCGAGCCATACCAGTAGGCGTTCTTCTTGTGTCCGGCGAGCAGCACACCCAACTCGTCAATGCCGCCCGACTCGATATCATCCATCAGGATGCGCTGACGCTCTTGTTGGACGTAGTTGCGTCCAAGGAGCTCATGCACCGAAACCACCGCGGAATCGCTCGGGTGGTACGCGTAGTGAACTGTGGGACGATAGGCGACCTGCGTGCCCTCACGCACCGTGTAATAGTCAGCCATCGAGATGGCTTCACCATGGGTAATACAGAACCCATGGAAGTGCCCGGCTTTGGGCGTCCAGGTACGTACTCTCGTGCCCGCACCGGGCTGCATGAGATAAATCGCGGCCATGCAGCCGAAATCGTGACGCTTCCCATCCCGAGGGAAGTTCTTTTCGTGCGAGCCCCAGCCCATTTCACTTGGCTGGCAACCCTCACCGACAAAACCATCGATGGACCAGGTGTTGACGAACTCTCCCGGCTGCTTCGGGACATTCGTCACCTGGTTGTCGCGCTCGGCAATATGCATCACCTTGATGCTCAGTTGACGAGCGAGGTCGCCCCACTCGCTGCGCGACTTCGGGTCAACTCCGGTGAGCCCGATGTCTTTGGCGATGGTGAGCATTGCGTGCTTGGCAAAGTGCGACACGAGCCCAGGGTTGGCACCATGGGTGACCACCGCTGTCGGCGCACGCTGGTTACCTGGACGCAGCGCCAGTGCTTCCTCGCGAAGCGCATAGTTGGTCCGGCGCGCCGCAGGAACCGTTGGATCGGTGTAACCGCCCGGCCACGGCTCGATGCACGTGTCGAGATACATCGCACCTCGTTCCCAGCAAAGCTTGACGAGCGCAATGCTCGAGACCTCGACCGACACGTTCAGCACGAAGTCGCCGCGACCCACCAGCGGAGTCAGGATGCGGCGGTAGTTCTCGCGCGTCAGAGGCTCCTTGACGAACTTGATGCCGTACTCTTCGGCCTCTTTTCGACCCCGGTCGGCGGCGGTAACGATCGTGATGCGATCAGGTGATATGCCGATATGTCTCAGGAGGAGTGGCAAGACACCCTGGCCGATGCTGCCGAAACCGACAATGACGATGCGCCCTGGGAATTCGACGTATACCTTGTGATTCAATTCATCCTACTCCAACGTTGCCTGCAGAAAGGTTACCGCCGCCAATGCGGCGGATATGTGCGATCGTAACCGGGAAGGGCCTCCACGCGCTGCACCCATCGACCGAGCGCGGGATAATTGACCTCCACCGGCAGGAATCGGGATGCCAACTCACGCGCCTCGGGACGCTCCAACGCCCGGCGCAGCAACTGAAACCCGGGGAAGATGACCATGTCTACCGCGGAGAAACTCTCTCCCACTACCCAGTCCGACCGGGACAGGCGCGCCTCGATGGTGCGCGCCTCGCTCGCGGCGTGATGCATCGCTTCCGTGACCGCCTCCGTGTCGAGTTTCTGCTTGCCGAAAACCGCGTTGAGGATGGTGATGAGGTGCGGCTCGATGTACGCCTGGTACTCGCAGATTACGCGCATGATAGTGCCCGCTTCCTCGGGCGTGCGGCCGAAAATCGGCGGCTCCGGGTACTTCAGATCCAGGTAGTACAGCACCGCCAGCGACTCGAAGCACACGTAGTCGCCATCCTTGAGCACCGGGACTTTGCCGCGCCAGTTGAGCGCGAGCATCTGCGGCGATTTGTGCTCCTGCTTCGAAAATTGCAGCACGTGGCTCGTGTACGGCAGGCGCTTGTATTCGAGCGCGAGCAGCACCCGCCACGAGTAAGGACTGCCGCTGCCCCAATAAACGTCGATCGCCATCGGTTTCTCGCTCGAATTCCTGATGCGATTGTATCTACAACAGGACACGGCAGAAAATGAACGTGAGGTGAAACCCGATGTATACGACGCTGATTGAACCCGCAGAGCTCGCCACCCACACCGGCGACCCCAACTGGGTCGTGCTGGATTGTCGTTTCGATCTCGCGCGACCCGCGTGGGGCGAAAACGAATACGCCGCCGGCCATGTGCCGAACTCGTTGTATGCGCATCTGGATCGGGATCTTTCGAGCCCCGTGACTGGGACTAGCGGGCGGCATCCGCTGCCTTCTCGGGAGGCTTTTTTGGCAGTACTTGGGCGGTGGGGAGTCGACGAGACTGCTCAGGTAGTTTCCTATGATCAGGGTAACGGCGCCTACGCATCACGGTTGTGGTGGCTCGTGCGTTGGGCAGGGCACGCACGCGTCGCAGTCCTGAACGGTGGCTTCGCCGCGTGGCAACAAGCCGGCTTGCCGGTGAGCAAACAGGCCGGTGTCAAACAGCCGAGGCGCTTCGCGCCGAGCCAGGCGCCGGCCGAGTTCGTCACAACCGCTGACATTGCGGCGCTTCAGGCCGCGGGCAAATTTCACAGCGGAGAGCGAGTCCTGGTGGATGCGCGTGCGGCGGATCGCTTCGCTGGTCAGAACGAGACGCTTGACCCCGTCGCAGGCCACGTACCGGGAGCGCGCAACCATCCCTTCCTGCGCAACGTAGACGCACAAGGGCGGTTCCTGCCCCCGGAAACCCTGCGGTCCCAATGGCTCGAAACTTTGCGAGGCCAGACTCCCTCCAATGCGATCGCCATGTGTGGTTCCGGCGTCACTGCATGCCAGAATCTGCTGGCGCTCGAAGTCGCGGGACTGCCAGGCGCCCGGTTGTATGCAGGGTCATGGAGTGAATGGATTCGCGATGCAGCGCGCCCGATCGGGCGCTGAAGCCGCAGCGAAAAACCCACTCTTGCCCGTCATACATTTTTGTTATCGTCCGCCGTTTTTGGGGAAGCATACCCAGTGGCCTCAGATCCAAAGATTCACGACACCGGCAACGGTGGCTCCCGCAAGTACAACCCCGCCCAGCCGTGGCAGGTCCTGGACTCCGAAGAGCTGTACCACGTCAACGCCTGGGGCAAGGGCTACTTCTCAATCAATGCGGCGGGTCATGTCGTCGTACGTCCGGACACCCAACCCGATCGTGAGATCGACCTGTATGAGGTCGTGGAGGGTCTCAAGGCCCGCGAGCTGACAACGCCGGTCGTCGTCCGTTTCTCGGACATTCTCGCGCACAGGCTGAAGCACATGGCGGCCGCGTTCGCACAGGCGATTGCCGAGAACGACTACAAAAACCGCTACGCCGCCGTGTTTCCGATCAAGGTGAACCAACAGCGCCTGGTGGTCGAAGAGGTCTACCGCTACGGCAAGGAGTTCGGCTTCGGGCTGGAAGCCGGCTCGAAGCCCGAGCTGCTGGCGGTCATGGCCATGACCGAAAGCACAGGGGACCGGCTGATCGTCTGCAATGGCTTCAAGGACGACAGCTACATTGAGGCGGTCACGCTCGCGACCAAGCTGGGCCGCACCATCATCCCGGTGGTGGAAAACTTCGATGAGCTGGGCCTGATTCTCAAGCACTCCCAGACCTACGGCGTACGCCCCCGCATTGGCGTGCGCGTGAAGCTGTTCAGCGAGGGCTCGGGCCGCTGGCGCGACTCCGCCGGCGAGAAGTCCAAGTTCGGCCTGTTCGTGACCGAGATCATGGAGCTGTTCAACATCCTGAAGTCGCACGACATGCTCGACTGCCTGCAACTCGTGCACTGCCATCCGGGCAGCCAGCTCCAGGATATCCGCCGCGTCAAGGATGCCATCAACGAGCTGGCCCACGTGTACGCGGAGCTCAAGCTGATGGGCGCCGGCCTGCAGTACATTGATGTTGGTGGCGGCCTCGGTGTCGATTACGACGGCAGCGGAACCAACTTCTCGTCGTCGATGAACTATACGCTCAACGAATACGCGAGCGATGTTGTGTACCGCATCGCAAGCGTGTGCAACGCCCGCAACATCGCCCACCCGATGATCATCAGCGAGTCGGGGCGCGCCGTGGCGGCCTACCACAGCGTGTTGATATTCGACACGCTGGGATCTTCGGCGTTGGATAAATTCCAGGTCACCGGCAACGAGGTCGCCGACTACAACGGCTCGCAGGAACTACCGGCGCCCATCAAGGACCTGGCTGTCGCCTATCGCTCCGTGACCGAGCGGCGCCTGGTCGAGTGTTACCACGACGCCCTCACCGCCCGCGAGCAGATCCTGCAGATGTTCACGATCGGACTGCTGTCGCTCGAGTTCCGTGCCTTGTCCGAGCGGTTGTATTGGGCAACGCTGGCGCGGATCCGGGATGCCTGCCGCAAGCTCGAGCGCATGCCCGAAGAGCTGGCGGACCTGGAAGTGATCCTGTCCGATACCTACTTCTGCAACTTCTCGGTGTTTCAATCGCTGCCGGACAGTTGGGCCATCGACCAGTTGTTTCCCATCATGCCCATTCACCGGCTGGATGAACGGCCGACCCGCCTGGGCGTCCTGGCCGACATCACGTGTGACTCGGACGGCAAGATCGATCACTTTGTTTCCATGCGGGACGTCAAAAGAACCCTGGAGTTGCACGAGCTCAAGGACGGCGAGAAGTACTACCTCGCCGCCTTCCTCGTCGGGGCGTACCAGGAAACCCTCGGCGACCTGCACAACCTCTTCGGCGACACCCACGTGGTGCATATCCGCCTCCACGATGAGGGCGGTTGGTGGATCGAGGAAATCGTCAAGGGCGACACCGCCAACAAGGTGCTGGAGTACATGGAGTACGACGTCGCCGAGCTGGCTCCCGCGCTGTCCCGGGACTGCGAGCGCGCCATCCGCGACGGCCGCATGACCATTGCGGAGACCCAGAAGCTCAAACGCTTTTATGAGGGCGAGCTCGATGGGTACTCCTACCTCGAGCCGGCCGGGCCGTAGCGCCCGCACCACAGCCAATACGCTGAATTCGTAATGCGACGGCGCGTACCGGTGTTTGCGTCCCACAAACACCGGTAGTAGCATTATTTGGCGTCAGCGTGTTGGTTGTTGGGAGACTTTACGGATGACGACGCTCTATGTGGGGAACCTGCCCTTCTCGGCCACCGAGGCGGATGTGCGGTCCCTGTTCGAACGCCACGGCAAGGTGGATTCGGTCAAACTCATCAACGATCGTGAAACCGGCAAGCCGCGCGGCTTCTGTTTTGTCGACATGGCGCCGAATGAGGCACAGGCCGCCATCCAGGCCCTCAACGGGTTCCAGATGGGCGGCCGGCCGCTGCGCGTCAATGAAGCCCAGGAGCGGCCACAGCGGCCGCGCCAGGGCGGAGGGCCCTTCCGGCGCTGACGGCGTGCCGCAAGCGCAGCCGGACTGCGCGCCCCGGGCTCCGCACGGCCGTATCCCTAGCAGGGACAGTGCCGCGCCAGTAGACGATAGCGCACGGTATGCTATGGGAATGAAAAAGCAGACCTGCCTGTTGCTGCTCGTGTGTGCGCTGTTGCTGGCGGCCAGTTGCTCCACGACCAGCACGCGCGAGACCACAGCCGCGGCTCTCGACAACATCCTGGCCGGCAGCCAGCGCGCGCCCGCCAACAGCGCCCGCGACCGCTACCGGCACCCCAAGGAAACCCTGCTGTTCTTCGGCATCCGGCCCGAAATGAAGGTGCTGGAAGTGTGGCCGGAGCCGGGTTGGTATACGGAGATCCTCGCGCCCCTGGTGCGGGAACGGGGTCGGTTCTATGCGGCGGTGATTGCGCCGGATCCGGGCAGCAAGTACGTCACCGAGCGCCTCGCCAACTACCAACAGAAACTGACTGGCAACCCCGCTGTGTACGGTGCCGTGGAGCTGGTCACTCTGCCGACGGATGGCGGCAATGTGGTACCTGCCGGGACGCTCGACATGGTGGTCACCTTCCGGAACATCCACAACTGGATGGCGCGGGACTGCGCGGAAAAGGTGTTTGCAACTCTGTACGAGGCGCTGAAGCCCGGCGGGGTACTCGGCGTCGTCGAGCATCGTGGCAATGCCGCGGTGGCCCAGGATCCGAAGGCCAAAAGCGGCTATGTGAATGAGGATTACGCGATCCGCCTGATTGAAGGCCAAGGATTCCGGCTCGTGGGCGAGTCGCAGGTCAATGCCAATCCCAAGGACACCAAGGGCTATGAACAGGGAGTCTGGACGCTGCCGCCCTCCTACCGGCTGGGCGACACGGACCGGCAGAAGTATGCCGACATCGGCGAAAGCGACCGGTTTACCTTGAAGTTCGTGAAGCCGAAGTAGCACCCGGCCGACGCAACACCTACCACATGTCTTTCAGGCGGGCCGTGATGTCGAGCGCCGACTCGCCGCCGCCCGCCGACAAGGTCACATCACCCATGTTGGAGCCCTGAAACGTCGTGGGCTCCAATGTCTTCAACACCTTCTCGGAGAGAAAGCGGCTGCGGCCGCCGTACACGTGCGCATCGCCCTGGCGCGATTGATTGGTCAGGTGGAATTTCAACGGCGCCGCCAGCACCAGGTCATTCTGGGCACGGGTGAGCGCCACATAGAACAAGCGCCGCTCTTCTTCAATCAACTCGGCCTTGCCCGTCGCGAACTCCGACGGGAAGCTGCCATCCACCACATTGAGCAGATACACCGTGTCCCACTCCATGCCCTTGGCCGAGTGGATGGTGGTCAATGTCAGGTAATCCTCATCGAGCTGCGGGGTGCCGGCCAGGTCACTCGTGGCATTGGGCGGATCCAGAGTCAACTCGGTGAGGAAACGCTCGCGGGAGGGATACTGACCCGACAGCAGATCGAGTTGATCGAGATCGCCCAGGCGTGTGTGGAAGTGCTCGTAGATGCGCTCGAAATGCGGTTTGTACCACTCGCGCGTCATGTGAACCTGGCCCGGCCACGGCCGCTGCGGATCGCCCAGGGCGAGCAACAGATCCGTGAGCTTCTCGAAGCCATGCTGGGCCGGCGCCGGGGCGGCGAATGTCTTGAGCGCGGCGAAGGCGAACTGGTTGGCCGCGAGATGCTCCACGGCGGCCCGTGCATTGGCGGGACCCACTCCCGGAAGCAGTTGCACTACGCGGAATATCGCGAGCGCGTTGCGTGGGTTGTCGGCCCAGCGCAGCACGGACATCATGTCCTTGATATGCGCGGCTTCCAGGAACTTCAGGCCGCCGTACTTGGTGTAGGGGATCTTGCGTTTGCCCAGCTCCACTTCCAGAACATCGCTGTGGCTCGAGCTGCGAAACAACACCGCCTGGCGCTTCAGCGGCACATTGGCTTCGCGCCGGCGCAGAATTTCGGAGCAGACGTACTCGGCCTGGGTCTGCAGATCCTCTACGGTGACGAGCCTGGCGCGAGCGCCCTTGCCACGGGCCGACAACAGGTGTTTGCGATGTTGGCGCGGCGCTTCGGCCATCAGCGCATTGGCCACGTCGAGCACTTCCTGGGTGGAGCGATAGTTCTGCGCCAGGACGACCACTTCGGCTTTGGGATTGAAGCGATCGGGGAAGCCGAGGATGTTCTCGACCGCCGCCGCGCGGAAGGAATAGATGGCCTGGGCATCATCGCCCACAACGGCCAGTCCCGCGCCGTCCGGGCGCATGGCGTGCAGGATCTGCGCCTGCAACTTGTTGGTGTCCTGGTATTCGTCCACCAACACATGGTCGAAATGCGCGCCGACGTGCTGAGCCAGCCGCGGCTCGGACATCATGACGTTCCAATACAGCAACAGGTCGTCATAGTCGAGGATGGCGGCGCGTTGCTTCTGCTCGACATAGGCCCGGTATAGCCGGGTGAGATCGGCCTCCCACTGCGCGCACCAGGGGTATTGCTGCTCCAGGGTTTCCTTGAGAGGCTTCTGGGTATTCACCCGGTAGGAATAGATCTGCAGGCAGGTTTCCTTGCGCGGGAAACGCTGTTCCTTGGAGGCGAGACCCAACTCCTGGCGCAGGCTGTCCAGCAGGTCGGCCGAATCGCCGCGGTCCATGACACTGAACTGCGGATCGAGCTTCAGGTGCTTGGCGTAATGGCGCAGGAGCCGATTGCCGATGGAATGGAACGTACCGGTCCAGGTCAATCGCTGTGTGACCGTCTGACTGAGGCCACCGAGTGACTCGTTGAGGGCCTTCTTGACGATGTCATGTGCCCGGCGGCGCATCTCGACGGCCGCCCGGCGCGTGAACGTCAGCATGAGGATTCGACCGGGATCCACGCCATGGATCACCAGGTGCGCGACGCGATGGGCGAGCGTGTCAGTCTTGCCCGTGCCGGCACCGGCCACAATCAGCAAAGGCCCACTTTTCACGCCCTTGTTGTTCGGCAGCGGCTCACCATGAGTCACCGCCTTCCGCTGCGGCCCGTTGAGTTTTTCCAGGTGTGACGTAGTCGGCATGACTGGGGGAATATACGAAGCCCGCTAGCGCCTGTCACGGCCAACAGTCACAAGTTCCTCAACGCAGTACGTGCCCATCGGCATCCAGCACTTTGACCTCTCCGATACTGAGTTTGCGGATGGGCGCCTCAATGGCGGCGAGGTCACCTACAACGACCCAGGTGAAGGCCTCCGGGTGGATGAGCTGGGCAGCGGCCGACTGCAGGTCGGCGGCGGTCAGGCCTTCAACCTTGTCCACGTACTCGTTGAAATAGCTGTCGGGCAGTCCAAACGTCAGGATGTCGGCGTACGAACCGGCGACTTCGCGCGCTGTCTCGTTGCTGCCGGGCAGAGTCAGGACCAGGGAATCCTTGGCCGCCCGGATCTCGGCGTCCGTGGCCTGGTGCGCACCCGAGAGGCCCCGCAGCTCCTTCAAGGTCTCCTGCAGGGACTGCGCCGTCTTGTCGGTCTGCACCAGGGCGCTGACCACGAACGGCCGCTGGCCCTTGGCATCAATGAGACTGCTGCCCGCCCCGTACGACCAGTGTTTGTCCTGGCGCAGGTTCATGTTGATCCGGGAGATGAAACTGCCGCCGAGCACGGTGTTGACCGTCTCAAAAGCGACGTCCTGGGGATCCGAGCGCGGCGGCGCGAGTTGCACCGCAAAAATCAGCGACTGTTCGGAAGCGGTGCGATTGACGAGGAACACCCGTGGCTTCGTCGGCAGCGGCACGCGGGCCAACTGCTTGGCAGGCAGTGGCTCCGCCGGCGCCTGCCAGCCCGACAGGCGCTTTTCCAGCAACGGTTGAATCTGTTGCAGCGTCGTGTCACCGACAATCAACAAGGTCGCGTTGTCCGGCCGCACCCAGCGATGATAAAAGGCGCGCAGCTCCTCGACCGTCATGGACTTCACCGATGCCTCGGTGCCGGCACCTGAGAACGGATTCGAGTAGGCGTGCCCCTCACCATAGACCAGGCTGGGGAACAGGCGCGAGGCAATGCCCCGCGGCTGCGATTTGGCCTGCTGGATGGCGGCAATGGACTGGTTCTTCAGGCGCTCCAGCTCGGCCTGCGGGAAAGTTGGATTCAGCAGCACATCACTGAACAGCTCGAGTGAGTTGGCCAGCTCGCTGCTGAGGGCATTGAGCGAAATGAACGAGGTGTCGAGCGTCGAGCCGGCGCCGATTTCGGCACCCAGCTCTTCGGAGCGTGCGGAAATCTGCAGGGCATTCCGGGTCTTCGTGCCATTGCTGATCATGGCAAGCGCGAGGTTGGAAGTGCCGGGCTTGGACAGACTGTCGGCAGCATGCCCGGCGTCAACAATCAGACTGAGCTGCACAACCGGCACGGCGTGCCGTTCGGCCAACATGACTTTCAACCCATTGGACAGCGTCGCCCGCTGCAGCGGCGGCAGCTTCAACGGTGCCGGGCTACCCACCGTCGGCAGCTTGGTGCGATCCGCGCCTGAGGCAGCCGCGTGGTATTCCGGGAACGGCTCAACATTGAGAACAAACACCCCATCCGACAACCACTGGCGTGACGCCTGCTGCACTTCAGCGACGGTGGCATTGCGTAGCCAGCCCAACGTGGTCTTGTAGAAGTCGGGCGAGCCGCCGTACAGCATGCTCTCACCCAGGATGGCGGCCTTCCCGCTGGAGCCGTCGATTCGCTCGACGGCTCGCACGAACGAGGCGTAATCCGCCGTCTTGATGCGTTCCAGCTCTTCCTTGGTCGGCCCCTTGTCGAGGAAGCGCGCCATCTCTTCGTCCAATGCCTTCTCAACGGCGGCAACATCACCGCCCGGCTTCACTGTAGCGACCACCTCGAACTGCGAGCCGATCTCAAACGGCCCGATCCCCGCACTGACACTCGTCGCAGTCTGATCTGTGTACACCAGTCGCTTGTAAAGGCGGCTGTTCTTGCCGCTGGCCAGCACCTCCGACGCGAGTTGCAACAACGTGAAATCGCGAGTGGTGTAACCCGGAATATTCCAGGTCTTGTAGATACGCGCCTGCGGCACGCGGTCCTGCAGCGTGGCGCGCTTTTCGCCACTCATCTTGGCAATCCAGGTGTCGGTGCGCTTCAGGACCGGGCCCGGCGCAATGTCGCCAAAGTAGTGCTCAACACGCTGCCGCACATCTTCAGGCTGAACGTCGCCCGCAATCACCAACACGGCATTGGCGGCGCCGTAGTAGGTCTTGAACCAGTTCTTCACATCTTCCAGCGCGGCCGAGTTCAGATCGTCCATGGAGCCGATCGTGGTCCAGGAGTACGGATGGCCGGCCGGATAGGTGCTGCCGGCAATCAGCTCATCCACCTTGCCGTAGGGCCGGTTCTCGCCCTGGCGCTTTTCGTTCTGCACCACGCCGCGCTGCTCGTCCAGCTTCTTCTGGTCAATGGCACCTAACAGGTGGCCCATGCGGTCGGATTCCAGCCACAGAGCGGTATCCAGCGCGTTCACCGGCACGTTCTCAAAATACGTCGTGCGATCCAGCCACGTGTTGCCATTCATTTTCGTGCCACCGACGGCAATCAACGGCTCGAAGAACTCGTCGTGATGATTTTCAGTGTTCGTGAACATCAGGTGTTCGAACAGATGCGCGAAACCCGTGCGGCCGGGTCGCTCATCCTTGCTGCCGACGTGATACCAGACGTCCACCGCAACGATGGGCGCCTTGTGATCCTCGTGTACGACCAGCGTCAGGCCGTTCGGCAGTACAAATTTCTGGTAGGGAATGTCTACTTCGGCGTGTGCATTCACACACAGCAGCAGGGCTACGAGTCCGGTCAAAAAGGGTATTCGCATGGTGCTCCGGAGCCTACACGATAAACATGCCGCTCTCCCGGCAAATCCAGGAACGCGTCGCAGGCAGCCACCGGCTCCAATTGATGGACGGTGTGGTGCCCGGTAGGTTGCGTGCGGCTGAGTAGCCGCGCCCGGCGTTCGTCTTCGTCGGCGCGACACAGTATCTGGGTGATGTTGGGACTATGCGTCGGTAACGCTGCCAGCAGGGGTGTCTCGTGCTCGCCGGCCCTGAAGTTGCCTTCCAGAATGAGACTGTTGCCAAGCGCCAGTAGTTCCCTCGCCAACGCGAACAGGATCGCAAACGAGATGTTGCTCATCTCGCGCGAGCGAGCCGTATCCGGTACCAACACATCGAGCAGAGGCTCCTTGATGGTGTCCTTGCAGATCAGGGAGAGCCCGTGATGGCGCGCCAGGTACCGGGCGAGCGTGGTCTTCCCCGTGCCCGGCAGGCCGGTAATGATCAATAAGCGAAACTTCCGCATACTCGGGCGTATGAAACCTGAAAAGTCGATTGTTCACTATCGCGGGCGTGTCGTCACGGTCACGGCCGACGAAGTCATCCTGCCGAACGGCCATCGCGCCACTCTCGATGTCGTCCATCATCCCGGCGGCGCCGCCGTGGTTGCCATGGATGCCCAGCAACGGGTTTGCCTGCTGAGGCAGTACCGCTACGTGGCGGAGGGCTGGATCTGGGAACTACCGGCCGGCAAGCTCGAACCCAACGAGCCGCCGCTCGAGACCGCGAAGCGCGAGCTCGTTGAGGAAGCCGGAATGAGCGCCCGGCACTGGCAGAGTCTCGGCACCGCCCTGTCATCGCCCGGTGTCTTCTCGGAGGTCCTGCACCTGTTTTATGCCGCTGAGCTCGAGCCGGCCGCCCTGGCTCACGAGAGCTCCGAGGTGATTGAAATCCACTGGGTGCCGTTCTCCGAAGCCTATCTGTGGGCCATGAACGGCCAGATCCGCGATGCCAAGACCATCATTGCGCTCGCTCGCGTTTTTTCCATTGATGCGCTGCATGAGGGGGCGCCCCGGAACAATCCGTGACGGAAGTCGGGGAAACACGGCTGACCCACCGCGTAACGTGACCATGCCGGATTCGACCGGCGATGATTGAACGTAATACAGCGAGGGTCGAGCAGACACATGTCCAAGGATGCACGTCGTTTCAGTCGTATTGTCCACGACCACAAAGGCAATGCCGTGGTCGAATGGCTCGATGCGCCTGCCGACCGCGAACCGGACCGCCGGAAATTCGAGATCGAGGGTGCACGCGCACCGGCCACGCCGCCGCGGCGGTCACTCGGCACGGGCTCGCTCGCCATCGAAAACAAAGACTCGCACAATCCCTACACGCGTATTCCGGAGATCGAGCGCAAGCGCGCGCCGGGACAACGGACCGACCTGCGCAAGCTGTCGGCGTGGATCAAGATGATGCGTTCGTTGGAAGAGGCCAAGAAGAACCGCGACGACGAGTGAGCGGTTACGCGGTGCGCTGGATGTGCGCCATCTTCCGCGCGTTGGTCAGGCGATAGAAGCGCCGTAACTCGGTCAACACCTCCGCCTGCGAACGCCCACGGGAGCCGCGCAGGGACCGTTCCAGCCGCGTGCAGAACATCTGCGCGTACCGGCTTGCCTCGCGATAGAGGCTCTCCCGTCCAGCCGCCAGACGCGGATCGATACGCGTCCGCTCAAACAGGATTCGCAGCAACTCCGCCGGAAACCGGTCCGGAAGCTGCCGGCGCATGAGCCAATAGCTCGCGACGTACTTGTCCACCTCGGCCTGCATTTCCAGCTCGAGCAGCGACACCGGCTTGTCGTGGCCGGCATTCCAGGCGAGGTACATGAAATGGCTGACGCCTTCGAGCGCAGTCCAGTAGTCCGCGACATTGCCGTCGTGCAGGCGCTCCATGGGATCGGCGCGATCGAGGCGCTCGAGCAACTGGGGATCGAGATACAGCGACATCGCCAACTCGCCCTCTGCCGGCTGCGCGACTATCAGCTCTTCGTCGGTGGGCCCGTGGGTGCGCACTTCGGGAGGCAGACGTTGCCGGTCGGTCACGAGGAAGTCGTACACATCGTGAGCGATGCTCACGTCGTAGATGTCGCCGATGAAATCCTGGAGTCGCTTCAGGATCATGCGGTCAGTGTGCGAACGCCGTTCCGCCGGCGTTGGTGGGATCGACACCCAGGCGCTTGAGCAGCTCGAAGCACCGGCGGCTGCCGGTCTTCAGCCAGATTTCATACAGCCGCAGGATGTCCTTGTCGGAGTGTGTGTAGGAAGTCTCGCTGACCTCATTCAACGCATCCACCATCGGCTGGAACTTCTGCGACAACTCGCCGAACACTTTGCCCAGCACGCGACCGCGGCCGCGCGACATTGTATCGGCCAGCGTCGCGTAGGCTCTTCCGCCCATGGCAATGTGATAGTCGATATCAATCAGCTTGCGTGCAAAGCTTCGCGCAAAGAATCCCGCGATGAACAATGAGACATCGCCGAGGCGTTGCAGGCCGCGATTGCGGTCTTCGCTGGAACGCGCTTCCAGTGCTTCCGTCAGCATGACAACGAGTGGTTTGAGGCGGGTACCGTCCGGGGTGTTTTCATACAACGCCTCGGAACGCGAGAACAGGGTGAGCAGGTTGACGACGTAGTGCTCAGTCTGGTCTTCGACCACGACCTGCTGTTTTTCCAGGGCGCCGTGCAGCTCGTCCCGGAAGAACTCGCGCAGATTGGCGACCGGCACTACACGTGTCGAGGGGTGACCGTCTGTCATGGCAGTAATGGCCTCCTGACTGGTTACTCTGGCTCTACTTCTTCCGGCTCTACCTATATAAACGGCACTGGGCGCCTAAAGTTCACTCCCCAGGCGGGGTCCGTGCCGTGACCCATTCCACCAATTTCGCTCGCGGCTGACACGTGAAAAAAGTCATGCGCCTGCATGAAAGGTTGGCAGCGGAACCTGTAGACTGCTAACAGGGCTCGTACAGGTGGCGGATGGCCGCAGCGTCAGGACGCGGATTCTTAGGGTTCTCGGGTTATCACTGGCTGGTGATTGCCGCGGCGTGGGCCGGTTGGGGCTTCGATGTGTTCGATGCCCTGCTTTTCAACTTTGTAGCACCCAACTGTGTCCCGGTACTTCTCGGGCTGCCGCCCAGCTCGCCCGCGGCCCACTCGGCCACCGTGTTCTGGACCGGCCTCATTTCATCGATCCTGCTCGTGGGTTGGGCCGCGGGGGGTGTGTTATTCGGTTGGATCGCCGACCGCATCGGGCGGCAACG
Source organism: Pseudomonadota bacterium (assembly GCA_018241505.1). Lineage (GTDB taxonomy): Bacteria > Pseudomonadota > Gammaproteobacteria > Steroidobacterales > Steroidobacteraceae > 13-2-20CM-66-19. The sequence goes on from JAFEDS010000007.1 coordinate 54,854, forward strand.
GGCTCTGTTTGCAACTGTTGCGTTGTATGCGGTCGGAACGGCGCTGTGCGCCGCCGCCACCAATATGTGGCAGCTCATAGCGTTCCGCATGCTGGCGAGCCTCGGCATCGGCGGTGAGTGGGGCATCGGCGCGGCCCTGGTTGCCGAGGCGGTACCTGAGAACAAACGGGTTGAAGCGGGCGTGATCCTGCAGACCTCGTCGCCGCTCGGTCTCGTGATGGCCACGGGTGTCAACTATTTGATTGCGGGAGTTTGGTTCGCCAGCTCGCCGCAAACGTCCTGGCGCTATGTCTTTCTTGCCGGACTTGCGCCGGTGGTTCTGGCCCTGCTGATCCGAATATTCGTACACGAAAGTACCCATTGGAATGCCGCGGTGGCACGCGCACGACCGCCCTCACCGCGCGAGCTTTTCGCGCCCGGCATCCGCAAGCTCACCATCAGTGGAGCTGGGGTCGCTGTCACGGCGGTGGTGTGCTGGTGGGCTTGCAATGCGTTTGTGCCGCTTCTGGGGAGCACTTTGGCCGCAGAGCACGCCGCGCATGTGGGTTTGTCAGGCGACGCCGCCCGACTGTTGGCTGAAGCCTGGAAAGCGCGCGGATCCAACGCATTCAATCTCGGTGGCCTGCTGGGCGCATTCGCCGCCATCGCGTTGAGCCGCGGCCTCGGACGCCGACCGATGTATGTTGTCTACTTCCTCTTCTCGGCCGCAATGATATTCGTGACATTCGGCCTGGATCTCGAGCCCACCACTCGCCTGACCATGCTCTTTCTGGTCGGTGCCGGGGTGTACGGCGTTTTCGGAACGTTCCCGTTCTACCTGCCCGAGCTGTTTCCCGCCCGGCTGCGCGCCACAGGCGCCGGCTTCAGCTACAACATCGGCCGCCTGATCGCCGCAGGCGGCCCGCTGTTTGTGGGTATGGTCTCCGCCCGAGCGGGTGGCTCCAGCGCGGTTCTCAACAGCACGCTGCTGTGGGTAGGCGTCATTCCCCTGATCGCCGGCCTCGCCGCGCGGCTCTACATCGTGGAAACCCGCGGGCGCTCGCTTCAGGCCGCCTGATACCAGTCAATCTTGCGGGTCAACACCATCGCGACCGCCAGAATCGCGAACAGGCCGAGCGCCCCCGCGAGCAATGAATAGTCATCGGATGTCACCAACAGGTACATGAATCCATACAATACGGCAAAGTAGCCGCTGGCGGTTGCCCCGGACTGAGAGCTGCTCATGGCTCCGGCCAGATAGACACCGAGCAATGAGCACAGGGCAAGGGCCGCAATCACATAGGCCGCCCCGAAACCAACGTGCTCCGCCAGGGCAAGCAGCAGCAGAAAGAATGCGCTCAATGCCAGCCCCATGAGCCCGTACTGAATGGGATGGACCGCGCGCCGGGCCAGGTGCTCCCAGATGAACAGGGTGAGAAAGCTCAGGCAAATAAACACGGCGGCATACTTGGTGGCACGCTCGACCTGTTGGTACAGATCGACCGGCTGCACCAGATCGACGCCGAATTGCTCCTGCTGCAGAGCTTCCATTGCCACGGTTCCCTGGACCCAGTCGCTGGCAAAGGAACGATTCAGATCCAGTGAGCGCCAGTTCGCATCGAATTGGCCGTTACGCAGGTGGCGCTCGAGCGGCAGCACGCCTTTCGCAAACCCGGGATCAGGCCAATTCCCGCGCAGATCCACCTGTGACACCCGTGCAAGCGGCTCGAAGGCGAGCGATTGCGTACCAGCCACCTCGAACGTGATATCGAATGCCTGTTTACCCCCGGCCAGGTTGAGATCCGCGCGCACAGGAGCGCTCAGGGTGGGCAACGGGAAGCCACTACCGGGCTCAAACCGGCCCTGGGTCACAGGCGTCACGGCATCTTCCAACCGCCGCACACCCCGCAGGTCCTGTACGGGAATCAACAGATGACTTTTGTCGAGATGCAACCGAACCGTATCATCCGATGCGCTGCGTCGCTGCATTGCCGGCGCAAGATCGAACTGACCGGTGGCATGCACCTTGGCGACATACACAGGCACTGCGTAGATACCCAGCTTGCGGCGCTCCGGCTGCACGGTCATTTCAACATCCAGGTGCAGCGACTCGGGCAGCACATACCAGAAGCTGGATTGAACGTGGCCGTCGCTGCCGGTCCAGTTCAAGGAACTGCGATCACCGGGCCACTCACGACCTGCCGGTCGCCCCAGCCGCGGGCAACCGCGGCAATCGCCTGCTCGCGCAGGGACGTGCGCTCATTGACCAGCCCGCGCAGCCAGATCAAGGGAATCATCAACAACAGCACCACCACAATGACCGCAAAACCCTTCTTCAATGCCGAGCTCACCGCCCTCTCCTGTTCCGTTTGATTGAGAGGCCAGCGTGCCGGGCGCGAATGGCGCACCCGTGGGTCAATTGTGGCGGATTGTGGCCGGGCGGCGCGGGCGGTTACACCCCGAGTTGAGTGGCGAGCTCCAGGCAGTCGGCGACGTTGAAGTCCGCCGGTGGGATGGCAGCGGGCCACTGTTGCCGGGTGCGATTCATCCACGCCGTCGGCAAACCCGCGGCCCTGGCGGCTTCAACATCCAACAGCGGATCGTCCCCGACGTAGAGGACCTCGCGCGGCTCGAGGTGCAGATCCTGCACCAGCCGCTCGAAACAACGTCGATCCGGCTTGGCGGCGCCAATGCCGCGCGCGTTCAATGAGACACTGAAGAGCTCGGCCACACCGATTCGCGCGAGGTCCGCATTGCCGTTGCTGAGTGATGCCAGAGCGTAGCGGCTGCTCAGGCGCGCCAATCCCGGCCGCACATCCGGGAACAGATCGATCAGGTTGCGCTCTGCAATGAATATCTCGAAAGCCTGCTCGGAGATACTCTCGTGATAACCACATTCGCGCGCATGTTGCGCAAGCGAAGCAATTCGCAGGTAGGTGAAATCGTGAGCATTGTGCGGCTCGCGCGCTGCCAACGCCATGCGCGACGCCCGCAGCTCATCCAGGCTCAGGCGCTCGGGGATACGCGGACAGTTATCGCGCAGCCATTGCAACCAGCGGCCTTCGGCCCGCTCGAGCACCGGATCGACGTCCCAGAGCGTATTATCCAGATCGAAAGCGACAGCACGGATCACGAGAGAGGGGGCCTCATGTCAGAATTGCACCTCATTATTGGAAACAAGAACTTCTCTTCCTGGTCGCTGCGCCCGTGGATCCTGATGACCCACCTGGGGCTGGCGTTCGAGGAAACGATCGTACAGCTCCACACGCCTGAATTTAAAGACGAGGTCGGCCGCTTCAGTCCGAGTGGGCGCCTGCCCGTGCTGCGGCATGGTGAGCTCGCCATCTGGGATTCGCTCGCGATCTGCGAGTACGTGGCCGAACTGTCGGGGCGCGGTTGGCCGGCCGGGCGCGAGGCGCGGGCCGTGGCGCGATCGGTTTGCGCCGAGATGCATTCAGGGTTTGCTAACCTTCGCGCCCAGTGGCCAATGAACGCAACGGCGCGGAACCGACATACTCCCATGACGTTGGGCCTCCAGGCCGACATCGACCGGGTCGAGGAAATCTGGGCCGACTGCCGCTCGCGATTCGGCCGGACGGGCGGTCCCTGGCTGTTCGGTGAGTATTCGATTGCCGATGCGATGTACGCGCCCGTGGTACTTCGCTTCAACACGTACGGCGCGCCGCTGACCGAAGTGGCGCGCTGGTACATTGCTTCCGCTTTGGAGGACTCCGCCATGCAGAAGTGGCTGCTGGCGGCAAAAGATGAAACATGGACCGTTCCGGGTTACGACGTGGGGTTGAAGTGATTCGATATATGTTGCCGTTGTTTCTGTTGACGTCCGCAGCCGTGGCCGCACCGGCCTCTGCGCCACTCACCGCCGACGATCTTGTCAGGCTCGAGCGTGTCACCGACCCGCAGGTGTCGCCCGACGGCCGCTCTGTTGCTTTCGTGATTCGGGAAACGGACATGGAAGCCAACCGGGGCCGCACGGACATCTGGCTCGTGGACCTGACGCAGAAGAATGCGACGCCGCGGCGGCTGACGCAGAATGACGCCAATGACTCGAGCCCGCGCTGGGCTCCTGACAGCCGCACCATTTATTTTCTGTCGACGCGCTCCGGTCAATCACAGGTGTGGCGACTGTCACTTGCGGGCGGTGAAGCCTCCCGCGTGACCGACTATCCGCTCGACATCGGCTCATTGAAGGTGTCACCGGACGGCAATCGCATCGCTGTCAGCATGGAGGTATTACCCGAATGCGGCGATCTGCGCTGCACGCACGATACGCTCGCCGCGCGTCAGAAGTACAAGGCAACCGGGCGTGTATACGACCGCTTGTTCATTCGCCAGTGGGACACGTGGTATGACGGCTCGCGTTCCCATCTGTTTGTGGCGCGAATCAACGCCGACGGCAAGGCGGACTCGCCGGTGGATCTCACGAAGTCACTCGACGCCGACGTGCCCTCCAAACCCTTCGGCGGCGATGAGGAATACGACTTCAGTCCCGACAGCACGCAACTGGTGTTTTCTGCGCGCATCTCCGGCCACAGCGAGCCCTGGTCAACCAACTACGACCTGTACGAAGTCCCGGTAGATCACGCGGCCGAGCCGAAGAACCTGACGGCGAACAACCCGGCCTGGGACACGCAACCGGTGTTCCTGAAGAACGGCGACCTGGCCTACCTGGCAATGGACCGGCCAGGATTCGAGGCCGATCGCTTCCACGTCATGTTGCGAGACGCCAAGACGGGAACGAACAAACCGCTCACGGCATCGTGGGATCGATCGGTCCAACACCTGCACGCCAGTGGCGACGGGCGCAAGTTACTGGCCACCGCGGATGACATCGGCCAGACGGCGCTCTTCTCGATCGACATCCCGAGCGGCACGCCGCGCAAGCTGGTTGGAACCGGACACGTGAGTGATTTCAGCGCCGGCAAGGACGCCATCGTATTCAACTGGGAGAATATCGGCGCGCCGCCCGATCTGTTCTCGATCCTCGCCGGCAGCAGCGGCACACCTCACCGCCTGACTCAGGTAAACGAGACATTGCTGGGCCGGCGCAAGCTGAGCGAGTTTGAGCAATTCAGCTTCCAGGGTGCGAACCAGGAGACGGTGTACGGCTATGTGGTCAAACCCTATGGGTTCGAGCCCGGCCGGAAATTTCCGATTGCCTTTGTCGTCCACGGCGGCCCGCAGAGCAGCTTCCAGAATTTCTGGACCTATCGCTGGAATGCCGAAGCGTTCGCCGGCGGCGGCTATGCGGTGGTGATGATCGACTTCCATGGATCGACGGGCTACGGCCAGAAGTTTACGGACGCCATCAGCCGCGACTGGGGCGGCAAGCCGCTGGTGGACTTGCAGAAGGGCCTGGAGGCAGCGCTTGCCCGGTATCCCTGGCTCGACGGCGAACGCGCGTGCGCACTCGGCGGATCGTACGGCGGGTACATGATGAACTGGATCGAGGGCGCGTGGCCGGACCGGTTCCGCTGCATCGTCAACCACGACGGCATCTTCGACAACCGCATGATGTACTACTCGACCGAACAGCTCTGGTTCAATGAGTGGGAAAACGGCGGCCCGCAGTACGAGAATCCACAAGGCCACGAGCAGTTCAACCCGGTCAACAATGTGTCGAAGTGGAAGACCCCGATGCTGGTCATCCACGGCGAGCAGGACTTCCGGATTCCCTACGACCAGGGCATCGCGACCTTCACGGCGCTACAGCGCCGCGGGATCGAGAGCCGGCTGATTATCTTCCCCCATGAGAATCACTGGGTATTGCAGCCGGCCGATTCGGTGCAGTGGTACCAGAACGTGTTGGGGTGGTTGGATCAGCACCTGAAGAAGTAACGCGGGCTGCCCGGCGGCGAGCGTGTTTGTCGCCGGGCGCCGCGTCCCAGGCAGCCCCGGCTACGCGCCCCGGCCTGGGCGGCCCCGGCTGCGCGCCCCGGCCTGGGCGGCCCCGGCTGCGCGCCCCGGTCAGTCGACGTCGCGGGATTGCCTGCGGAAGCGGTAGAACAGATCCCCTTGCGGCTTCGACAGCGGATGCCCCGACCTGTCCACCGCCTGTTCCGCCGTGGCGTACTCGGTGGGGCTCAATTCGGCCTTGAGATCGATGGCGGCCACCCCGGCTCCGGCAATGCGGTTGTGGCAGGTCTTCGCCTCGTTGGCGCCTGCGAAATCACCCGATTCGGTGCGCTTCCAACTCAGGCTGCAGCCTTTGATCGAGCGTACATCCGCCGTCATGATCCCCTTGAACAGGTCGGGATTGTTCTGCCCGTTGCGCCATCGATTCGGTTCGGTGAGCGCGAAGTCGGTCTGAATGATCTTCTTCTTGACCACACCAAACATGACGACTTTCTGACCCAGCACGCGCCGGGGATCGCCGGCAATGCTTTCCTGCACGTAGAAAACATGGTCGCCCAGCATGATGGCATCGATGGGTACGATATCGAGCACGATCGCTTCGTGCTGCGGGGCGCCTTTGGCGGCTTCCGCCTGGACCTGCGCGGTGTTGTCCCAATGGCCGGGAAACATCTGGATGAGATCGAGGATCTCGATCTCGGCCTTCGGCTCCTTGCTGCCCGCCGAGCCGGCGAAGATCATGCTCGCCAACACGAAGCTCAACAATCTCTTAACCATAGAAAGCCCGCCATTCCGCCCGGTACGACGATCCCAGTCCCATGATCTTCTCCAACAATTCCTCATAAGCCACCCCGGCCGCCCGCGCCGATTCGGCAAAATCCTCGGCAGCCTCCAGGTTCGGATTGGCATTGGCTTCCAGCACATACACCGAGCCGTCAGGCCGTACCCGGAAATCCATGCGTGCGTACCCTGACAGTCCCAAGGTTCGATAGATCCGTCGCGACAGCTTGTCCAGTGTCGCGAGCACGGCCGGCGGCAAGTCTTCCGCGGCGCGGGTGGTAATGCCGTATTTCGCCTGGTAGCGCTTGTCCCATTTGACCTTGCGGGTGGCAATGGCCGGCAGCGACTCGGGCATGGAGCCGAACACCATCTCCCAGACCGGCAGGCGCGTGAGCCGGTCGTTGCCCATCACACCGACATAGAGCTCGCGACCTTCAATGAACTCCTCAATCAGCGCGTCCGATCCGACCTGAGTATGAATGAATTCGACACGCTCTTTGAGCTTGGCGGCGTCATCGACAACGGACGCCTGCGCGATGCCGAGGGAGGCATCCTCGGTCGTCGACTTTACAAACAAGGGAAACTTCACCTTGCGCGGCACGTGGAAGCGCGCTCCGCGCGGTGCAACGAAGAACAGGGGAGTTGGAATGCGATGAAAAGTCAGAAGCTGCTTGCACAGGGACTTGTCGCGCGACAACAGCAGGCCGCGCGGGTTGCAACCCGTGTAGGGCTGGCGCATCAGCTCGAGAAACGCCACCACGTGTTGATCGTAGGTGACGATACCGTTGAATTCCTCCAGCAGGTTGAAAACGACATCCGGCTTCCACTCCGCGATGGCGCTACGCAACTCGGTGAGGCTGTCCAACACCCCCATGCAGCGGACGTCGTGCCCCGCCCTGCGCAGGGTCGTCGTGACGTCGTACTCAGTTCGCCACTCGTCGATTTCCTTCTCTGTATGACCTTCTAGACTTTCCGGCGGCACCAAACTCTCGTGCATGACCACGAGCGTGCGCATTTTTTTCATAAGCGGAGTTGCGGGGTCTCGCCTTGGGAATACAGCCGCGCGAGTCGCCCGAGCATCCAGCGGGTGTGCCGCAAGGCATCGCGCTGATTGCCGCGTACAAACAACTTCAGGGACTCGCTGCGTTCAATGAGCATGCGCAGGATCTGGTGGATGCTGTAGCGCTCCATGTCCAACTCGCGCGCGACAGCGTCGATGAGCGGGTTTTTGTTGGCGCGCATGAAAGATGATGCGCGCAGCGCCCCCTGGCGCGGACGTTCGGTATCGTAGATTCTTTTTAGGATTTCGTCGGCGAGTCCGCGGCGGAACACATCGTTGCGGGCGAGGCGGCGGCGATAGTGATCGGCGAGCGTGCGCGTGTTGTCCTCGAGCGGCTCGATCCGGATCTGGTTGCGGACCGGGGCGCGCTTGCCGCGCACACTGGCAACCAACTCCTCGACCGCACTCAGCTTGTTGAAGGCCGGCCAGGTGGCGTAACTGCGGCGCCAGTTGGAATTCGGCTTCAACCAGACGGCGAAGGTTTCCGCGAAATCCTCGGTGGGATGCGCTTGTGCGTACCATTCGCCAAGGTGATGCACATAACGTCGGCTACCTGGACGCGCTTTGTAGTGATGAGGATATTGCAACGACGCAGGCCCAAATACCTCGCGCCAGCGCTTTCGGCGCCGCAGGCGATAGGCATTGTCGACGGCGTGGCCTGCTTCATGCCGAAGGATGCGCATGAACCACCGGAAATTGCCGCCCTCCACTTCGCGCATGATGTGACGCTCGAGTTTTTCGAGACGCGGATGTGCGAGGTAGAACGGCACGGCAATGCCCGGCACGCCATCCGGCGAGAACCATTCCTCTGCGAGCCACACGTGCGGGCGAACGTTGATGCCACGCCCTTCGAGCTCGGTGTACAGGCGGTTTACTCGACGCTTCAGCGGCGAGCGTTCGATGGACAGATCCAGATCGCAAAAGCGGAGCGAGAGCAGCTCTTCATCGGACAGACGCGTCCACGGAAGGGGGACGGCCCGCTTCCGGATATTACTAGAGTGCCTGGCGGCGACGGCCCGGCTCGGAGCGGCCTGTGCCAACGACTGGATTCCTTCTCGTGATTGCGCGAGACGTTATCAAATGTGGACGGGGCTTGTCTGCGGCCCGACGGGCCGCGAAAAAAAATTTCCAGGCGGGACGGGGAGTAACGGAAATCGGGCGCGAGGGCCGCGTCGGCGTTTGGGCTACTGGGGTGCCAGCGAGGGACTGCGTCGAAGTTTGGACTGCTGGGGCGCCAGCGAAAGCCGCGTCGGCGTTTGGGCTACGCGGGCGCCTGCAAGCTTCGGTGCTCAGTCGAAGCGCAGCCCCGAGCCGCGCTGGAACGGCGCGCTGGCGTCTAGCTGCTGAGGCTCACCAGCGCGTGCGCGAGCAGGCGGTCGGCAATACCTTCAATTAAATCTTTCTGTATCAGCCCACTACGCCAGGACTGGGGGATGGCGGTCGCGCCGTAGTGCGCTCCCGCGATTTGCCCACAGACGCTGGCGACGACGTCGGAGTTACCGCCGACGTTCGCCGCGCGCAATATGGCGTCTCGGAAATTGTCCGTGGAGCCAAAGGCCCAGAAGGCGGCTGAGAGCGCCGTTGACGCATTGGTGTTCGTTTGCGAGGCCGCCTCCGAGAGGGGCCCGGCCTCCGCGAGGATCTTTGTCTTTGATTGTCCCGACAGAGCGGCGTTGAGAGCGCCACCGAGCCGCTTGCAGGCGTCGAGAACCGCGGTGGCTTGGCAGGTGATCCTTGCCGAATCGGCAGCTTGCAGGAGCGTTGTCTCCAGCGACGAGAAATAGAACAGCGCGATCGACGCGATCCGCGACAGGGGTTCGGGATCGAGCTGATCCGGATCATGTGAGCCGGGGAAGACGAGCCCGCGTCGCCACTTCGCCAGCGCAAGCGAACGCGCCGTGCTCGCGGTGATCCCAACGCATTGACCTGTCGAGGTTAAATAGCCGTCCTGTTGCCAACGGCTGTAACGCTGGACCTGATCGCGGGCATCGAACCCGTCGCGCTCGAGCAAGCTCTCAGCCAGGCACAGCGCCATGGCCGTGTCATCCGACCATGCGCCACGCGGCAAATCGAATGGACCACCACCGAGCATGTCGCCGATGGGCGTGAAGGTCCCCGACCGGCGGAATTGGGTTGCTGCCGCCACGGCGTCTCCCACTGCGAGCCCGAAGAGTGTGCCGACGAAGCGCTCGCGGAGCCCGCGCGCAGCGGCCAGTGTATCGGGGTCGAGCAGAGGGTCGAAATCGGCGCCCGGGTCGGAGGGCGGTTGAGAGGTGGACGGCGCGGGCGCCACCACCCGTGGGTGCCGGCCCGCGGTATCCGAGGCCGGGGCGGCGGGCTGTGTACGAACGCCGGTGGCGTCGGTCGCCGCACCGGATGGCTTCGGTTGACGGCCGGTAGTGCCCGGGACAGCAGGCTGGCTGTGAGCGCCTAGACCGTCCGAGAACGGACCGATGGGCTTTGGATGAGCGTCCGCCGCAGTGGCACCCGGCCTTGGTTGGAGGCCGGTGGCATCTGAGGCCGGGCCGCCGGTGGGCTTTCGATGCGCGCCGCCCGTAGCGTCCCCGGCAGCGACGGTTGACCTCGATTGAAGGCTGCTGGCATCCCCGGTCGAGGCAGCGGGTTTTCGATGCACGCCGGTAGCGTCCCCGGCAGCAGTGCTTGGCCTCGGTTGCAGGCCGGCACCGTCTGTGGAGGAGGTGCCTGCAGCCCGTCGTGAAGCGCCGATCGACGGGTCTTCTGACGCATCTCGGGCGCCTAACGAATCCGCCACGTTCGCCCATGGTGCTTCTTCGCCGCCGTTGGGCGCGGCGGTGCCGTGCGTCCCAAAGAATCGTGTCGCCGATGCCTCGGCGGCGCCCGAACCCGAGTTCCGCCCGGCAAGGGCATCGGTAATTTCGGCGCGAATGGACGGCGAGATCTCGCCGCGTTGAAACTCGAACTGGGGCACCGTGCTTGGGCCGGCGCCAACCGCCGCGCTGGGGCTGCCGCCAACCGCCGCCTTGGAGCCAACCGCCACCTTGGAGCCGGAGCCAGCCGCCGCGCTGGGGCCGCTGCCAACCCCCGCGCTGGGGCCGCTGCCAACCCCCGCGCTGGGGCCGCTGCCAGTCGACGCGCTAGGGCCGCTGACAGCCATCGCACTGGAGCTGGCGCCAGCCGAGGCGCTAGGACTGCCGCCGGGAGCCACGTCGGGTGCGCCCTTGGTCTTGTTGCCGCCCGAAGGCACGCTGGGTGCGGTCGCGGAGCCAGGCACTGGCGGCGCCTTCACTTGCACCTCACCTCGCTCCACCGCCGCGCGAGCCTGCTCCGCAGCGGCGCGCAACCCCGCGCCAGCAGAGCGGCCAGCACCAACCGCAGCGGACTTCGCCCCGCGCGTAGATCCCCGACCATTGTCCGCGCCCGATCCAACACGAGACGACGAACCCGCGGCGCCGCTCCCCTGCCCCGCACGAGCCGACGAACCTCCAGCGCTTGAACCCTGCTGAGCGCGAGCCGAAGAACCAGCAGCGCCTGTGCCCTGACCCGCCGCGCGGGCCGACGTACCTCCAGCGCCAGCGCCCTGCCCTGCGCGAGCCGACGATCCTCCAGCGCCAGAGCCCTGCCCTGCACGAGCCGACGTACCTCCAGCGCCGCTGCCCTGTCCGGCACGGGCTGACGAGCCAGCAGCCCCCTGCCCGGCGCGACCCGGCCGCCCGGCCGCGCCCGGCGCGGCACTCGTGCCCAAACCAACATCCCCCACCGCCCCAGCAGCGCCATCGGCCAATCCGCCGCGCGCGCGCACGTTGGCTTCTGCAACTCCAACCATCCCCCCGCGAACACCGCCATCGGCGGTCATGGGACCCACACCAGCCACGGCCGTGGCGAGCGAGCTGAGATCGAAGCCACCCTCCAGTGCCGGCGTCCACTCACGGACAAAGTGAGTCTGTGCATCCGTTTCCGGAATGAACGGCCAACTGCGCGAGCGGCGGCACTGCTGCCACAACCGGTTCAACTCATCGATCGCGTCGTTACCCTGCATTCCGCGCTCGGCGAGGAAACAACCAACAACCGTGCCCGTGCGGCCGATGCCGGCGCGACAGTGCACATACACCGGCCGGCCGGCGCGCAGCGCATTCGCGATGTACTCGAGGATCTCGGTCATCTGCGCACGATTGTTCGGCAGTCCGTGATCCTTGATCGCCTTGCGCGTGTACTCCACGTGGAAGGGCAGAAAAGTGTCGTAGCGCAGCAGCTCGGTCGGCTTGGTCAGATCAACAAAACATTCGATGCCGGCTCCCAGCAGCTTCTTCAGCCGCTCCTTCGTCTTGTCGCGCGTCGGCCCGTTGGGATGCTCGCCCGCGAGCAGCAGGCCGGGCACGACCCAGTAGCAGTTTCGCAAGGGAAGCGTGTGCGATGCGGCGGTAGGCGCGCTCATGGAGGCAAACATGATCCGTGTGTCAAGCAGGAATGGCGAGCGACTCGAGCTCGCGTTCTTCCGCTTCGGTCATCGGTGCAATGCGCCGCGCTTCGAGCCCGGCGAAATCAAACTTGCGGGTGTCGGCCAGGGATTCGAGCTCGACATTGCGCAAAGCCGAAAAAATGGTTTCCGTGCGCCCGGGGAAATCGCGCTCCCAATCCGCCAGCATCTTCTTGATGGCGACACGCTGCATGTTGTCCTGGGACCCGCACAACTTGCAGGGAATGATCGGGAACTCGCGCCCACGGGCATAGCGCTCAATCTCCCGCTCGGCAACATAGGCCAGCGGGCGGATGACAATGTGCCGGCCATCTTCCGACAGCAACTTCGGTGCCATCGCCTTCAGGCGGCCGCCGAAGAACAGATTCAGGAACAGGGTCTCGACAATATCGTCACGGTGATGGCCGAGAGCGACCTTGGTAATACCATTCTCGCTCGCGAACCGGTACAGGGCACCACGGCGCAGCCGGGAACACAGGCCACACATCGTGCGCCCCTCGGGGATCACCCGTTTGACGACGCTGTAGGTATCCTGTTCGATCACGCGGTACTCAACACCGAGGGCTGCCAGGTACTGCGGCAGCACGTGCGTTGGAAAATCGGGCTGTTTCTGATCCAGGTTGACGGCGATCAGATCGAAGTGCACGGGCGCACTGCGCTTCAATGACAGCAGGATGTCGAGCAGCGTGTAGGAATCCTTACCTCCCGACACACACACCATGACGCGATCGCCTTCGGCAATCATGCCGAAGTCTTCGATCGCTTTGCCGACCCGACCGCGCAGGTGGGCCTGCAGCTTGTGAAAGGTACGCGAAGGCTTGAGTTCAGCCGCCTCAGTCATAGCAACAATAGTATCAGCCGCCGAACGCGTTATCAGGCGGCCGCCACGCTTTCGGCGCTCTCCAGGTACTTGGACTCAACATAACGTATGAATGACACCGCGGCGAGCGGCTTGCCGGTCGCGCTCTTGAGCAGGTCCTGGACGGGCACTTTCGCGCCGAGACCGTGAACGTGGGTTCGCAGCCAACCCAGCAGGCCGGAAAACTCGCCCTTCGACAATTGCTCATCGAGCTCGGGAACATCGGTGCGGAGGGTTTCGTAGAGCTGTGCCGCGATCACCGCGCCCAGCGCATAGGACGGGAAGTACCCGAAAGAACCCACAGCCCAATGAATATCCTGCAGGCAGCCGTCGGCATCGTTCTCGGGACGAATTCCCAACCTCTGCTCCATGCCCGCATTCCAGGCCTCGGGCAGGTCGCGCACCGCGAGCTCCCCGCTCAGCAACTGCTTCTCCAACTCGTAGCGGAGCATGATGTGCAGCGGATATGTGAGCTCGTCGGCATCGACACGGATCAACCCACGCTGCACGCGTGTCAGGTGCGCGTAGACGTTTTCGATTTCCCACTCAGGGCCGCCGACGCCGAAGTGCTTGAGGAACAGCGGCTGTATGTAACGAACGAAGGGCCGGCTGCGGCAGAGAATCATCTCCACCAGCAATGACTGACTCTCTTCCAGCGCCATGCCGCGATCGCGGCCCACGGGTTGGTCGCGCCAATCCTGCGGCAGGCCGAGGTCATACAACGCATGGCCGGTCTCGTGGAGCGCACCCAGCAGACCGGAGAACGGTTCGTTGGGATCGAGGCGCGTCGTGACACGAATGTCGCCCGGCACCCCTTCGGTGAAGGGATGCTCGCTCTCATCGAGGCGGCCGCGATCGAACGGAAAGCCCATCGCCTTCATGACTTCAACAATGACGGCCTTCTGCTTGCCGGGTGGGAACTTGCCCGTCAACGGCGGCAGTGGACGCGCTTCCTGAAGCGCAATGGCTTCGCGAATGAGCGACGGCAGGCGCCGGCCCAGCGCCTTGAACATGGCATCAATGTCAGCGGTGGTGATTCCAGGACTGAACTCATCGACCAACGCGTCGTAGGGCGCGAGATTGAGCGCTTGTCCGAGCAGTGCCGCTTTGTCGCGGACCAGGTGGACGACTTCCTCGAGATGCGGGGCGAACACTTCGAATTTGCCCTGCTGCCGCGCTTCGAGCCAGCGCGCTTCCGCACGCGACGCTGCCTTCGTGAGGCGGGAGATCAAAGCGACGGGAGTTGCAATAGCGTGGTCACGCTGCCGCCGCATCTCGCGAAGATTGGCGACCTGCCAATCGACGAGACCCTGGCTGTTGGCCTGGGCACGATCCAGCAGACGAGTGATCCGAGGAGCCGTCAGCAGCGCGTGATGCTCGGTCTCGAGCGCCGCGAGCTGTTCGCCCCGGACGTCCGCGCTACCGCGCGGCATCATGACGGCCGCATCCCATCGGAGGAGCGAAAGGGCTCCCCGGAATGCGTGAAGGCGTTTGAACTCTTGTTCGAGTTGCTTATACGGTGACGCTGACATTGGTTTGATACCCGGGTCCGTCCTCGGCGGACCCGCCGGATTGCGGGGCGCGAACTGAACGACCGGGGGTAGTTTACCAGCGGGCTGCGGCCAAGCTCGTGATGTCCGGCAGCTTTCTCAGCTAAATCAAATACTTGGATATGTCATGGAGTGATTGACACGCCGCCGGCCAGGCTGTATTGGTTTTACATATTCTGTGCAACGGCGGGCATGGATTTCCAGGCCAGCATGGCGCGCTTGCGATCCGTTCCCCAGTGATACCCGCCGAGGCTGCCATCTTTTCTCAACACGGTGTGACACGGAATCAACCAGCCCACCGGATTCGCTCCGACTGCGTTGCCCACAGCCCGTGACCCCGTCCGACTACCAATGGCATCGGCCAGGGCTGCGTAGGTTGTCCTCGCCTGCCCACCCAGATCAATGAGCGCTTGCCACACCTTGAGCTGAAAGTTTGTGCCGCTGACACTGACTTTCAGCGCGGATTCACCCTCGCCCGCCCAAATCTGCTTCGCAATCTGCAGCGCGTGCGCATCGTCCTGCTCGAGCGTCGCATCGGGCCACCGTTCCTGCAGCTCTCGCAGCGCGGACTTCTCTTTGCCCGCCTCAACAAAGGACAGGTGACAGACTCCGCGGCCGGTCGTGGCCACCAGTGCGCGCCCAAAGGGCGTATCGCTGTATCCGTACCGAATGACCGTGCCGCGTCCCTGTAACTTCAGCTCGCCGGGTGTCATTGCATCCATGGTTACGATCAGATCATGCAGGCGACCGGGTCCTGACAAGCCCACTGAATAGGCAGCGTCGAGGACCGATGGCTGGCTGAGCAACGCACCTTTCGCAGCATTACCCGTAACGAAGGCGAGGTACTGTTTGGGCGTGACACCCGCCCAGCGTCGAAACAGACGATTGAAATGAAATTCGGACAGACCTGCGTGCGCGGCAACGGCGGCGAGCTTCGGCTGCTCGCGGAATCGCGAGTCGATGTAGTGGATCGCCCGCGCGATACGAGCGAAGTCACGGCTGTCAATGAACGTGCTTTCGGGGGAATCCATGGCGCACATCATAGGGAGACTAAGGGCCGCCGATCGACCCGAATCTTGCTGGAGCGACGCCGGCCCGCGGCGCGGGGCCACCATCGCTTCCGCTACACTTCCCGCCCCATGCAAAAGCAAGCCTGGACCTGGACGACAGCACATTTCCCGCAGCCCGCACGCATGGCGCGCTGGGGACACTTCGGTACGCCGATACTGATCTTCCCAACGGCTGGCGGCGATTTCGAAGAAATCGAGCGGTTCGGACTAGTGGCGGCGCTGGGCTCACTGATCGACGGTGGCCGTATCAAGGTGTACTCGGTAGACGGCCTGGCCGTGCGCGCTCGACTTTCCGGGACCACCAGAATCGATGACTGCTACGACACCTTCTTATATGAGGAGGTGCTGCGACGCATCCGGTCAGACTGTCAGGACGAGCGTATCGAGCCACTGCTGGTTGGGGCATCGCTCGGCGCGAGCACAGCGATCCGCACGCTGTGCCGGCATCCTGATGTGTTCCGAGGCGCGATTGGACTGAGCGGTTTCTACAGTGACGGGCGCGAATGTGGCCAATCGATGAGCGACGCGGCGGGCAGCTCCACGAGCACCAGCGGCTCCACGAGGACGATCGACTCCACGAGCACCAGCGGCTCTCCGAGCGCCATCGGCGCCACGAGCACTATCGGCTCCACAAGCACCATGAGCGCCACGGGCGCCATCACCTTCGTGACCGCGCTTACCGTCGCGCAAGTCGAGCAACTGAAGTCCCGCGCCATCGCACTGGGAAGCGGCGCCGGCGAGTACGAAAATCCGACCGAGTCGCAGCGCCTGGCGGCTGCGTTCGAAGCCAGAGGAATTCCCTGTCGCTTCAGTAATTGGGGGCTGGGCCGCGCCCATACCTGGTCGAGCTGGCGCGACCTGCTGCCCGGGATGCTCTAGCGAGCGCGGTCCGGCTGCCAGGACAGCAACAGATCCGGCCACTTTGCAACAACAACGCCGATCCCGACCGACGCAATGAGTATCAGCCCAACCACCAGCCCGATAATGAAGCGGCGCATCGACATACCCGACATTTTAAACCGGTAATCACACAATGAGTCTGACCGTCTGTCTGCTGGCGTCCGAGGCGGCCCCCCTGTCAAAAACCGGCGGCCTCGCCGATGTCTCTTCTGCCCTCACGAAATACCTGCATGCCGCGGGTCACGACGTCAGGCTGTTCACTCCACTGTATTCGTCCATCAATCGCAGCAAGTTTCCCCCGCAGCCGGTTGAAGGATTGCAGAACATGGATGTCGGCGTCGGCCTGCACAGCTATGTCATGTCAGTCATGAGCACACAGATGCCCGGCTCAACCGCGCGCATCTATCTGATCGACTGCCCTGCGCTGTATTCGCGCCCTACCCTCTACACGGCGGATGTAGATGAGCACCTGAGGTTTCTCGCCTTCACGCGCGCCGTGTTCATCTGTTGTCAGAAAATGCAATGGTCACCCCAGATCCTGCACTGCAACGACTGGCACGCGGCCTTCGCTCCCCTGTTCCTGAAAGCCCAGTACGACTGGGACCGCCTGTTTGCCAACACGCGTTCGGTGCTCACGATTCATAACATCGGTTATCAGGGCACCTTCAATTCGTCATTTATTGAGGACCTGGCGCTCGGCCCGAAGAACTACCTGCTGCACCAGGATGACCTGCACGCGGGACGCATCAATCCCCTGCGTCACGGCATCCTGTACGCCGACGCAATCACCACTGTCAGTCCCACGCATGCTCACGAAATCTGTACGGATCAGTACGGAATGGGACTGCAGGACTCTCTGCGCGCGCGCGGCGGGGCGCTCGTTGGAATTCTGAACGGCGTCGACTACACCGAGTGGGACCCGCGAAACGACCATTATCTGCCCAAGCACTTTGACCCGGACACCCTGGGCGTGAAGGCGGAGCTCAAACAACAGTTGCTGCAGCGCGTGGGCCTGCAGATCGCGCCCAAGGTCCCCCTGGCGGGTGTCGTCAGCCGGCTGGCTTCCCAGAAAGGCATCGACCTGATGTTTGAATCGCTGCCGGCCGTGTTGGAATGGCGGGAGCTGGGACTGCTGGTCCTGGGCAGCGGCGACCCCCCGTACGAGAAATTCTTCGCCGAGCTGCAACAGAGCTTCCCGGGCCGAGTGGTATTCCGGCGCGGCTACGACGATGAGCTGGCACACTGGATCGAAGCGGCCTGCGACATGTTCCTGATGCCATCGCTGTACGAGCCGTGCGGGCTCAACCAGATGTACAGTCTGCGCTACGGGACTGTGCCGATAGTGCGAAAGACCGGCGGTCTGGCCGATTCCGTGCAACATTACGATCCGGCCACGGGACAGGGTACCGGCGTTGTATTCAATGATTACAATGCAGAGGCGCTGGAATGGGGTATCAATACAGCCTTGGATTGGTACGCCGAGCCTGAGCGCTGGAGGCGTATCGTTCGAAATGGCATGGAGCGCGATTTTTCCTGGCAGCGGCAAGGGGGGCTGTATGTCGACCTCTATCAACGCCTCATCGCCTGAACCCGCGCAGATTGCGTGGATCGACAGTCCAGTCGGACTGTTGCGCGCGGGCGCGTCCGACGGCGCCCTGCACACCCTGCAATTCGTGAACGGGCAACGCAGTCCCGGCCATGTATCTTCCAGCACGCCCATTCTCGAGCAGACACGCCGCGAGCTGGCGGAGTACTTCGCCGGCCAGCGGCGCGTCTTTGAAGTTCCCCTCAGCTTCGCTGCCACGCCCTTTCAACGCAGGGTCTGGGAGGCGTTGCGCACAATCGGCTATGGAGAGCGGGTTTCATACCTGGAGCAGTCGCGCCGCGTGGGCGATGAGCTCGCCATTCGGGCGGTGGCGCAGGCCAATGGCCAGAATCCGATTGTCATTCTCATTCCCTGCCATCGGGTCATCAACTCGAGTGGCAAGCTCGGTGGCTTCGGGGGCGGGCTGATCCGCAAACAGTACCTGCTCGACCTCGAGCGGGGCGATCGCTTGCTGTAGGAAACACGCATGAAGCACACTCTCGGCGGGCTCATAGTCGCAACCCTTCTGGCGAGCTGCGGCGGCGGCGGTAACAACTCGTCTCCTGCAGACCCCCCCGCCAATACCCCGCCACCTCCACCGCCGAGCAGCACAACAGCCGCGGATGTCACGACTTTCAAGAATGACGTTGCGCGCACAGGCCAATATCTGACTGAAAGCACGTTGACCACCGCCAACGTCAACTCCACCTCATTCGGGCTGCTGCACAACACCGTGGTCGACGGCAAGGTCGATGCGCAGCCCTTGTTTCTTTCTCAATTGACCGTAAAGGGCGCCGCGCACAATGTCGTGTTTGTTGCCACCGAGCATGACTCGGTGTACGCGATTGACGCCGACTCCGGATCACCCCTCTGGCAGGTCTCATTGCTTGCCTCCGGAGAAGTCCTCAGCGGCAGTCAGGGCTGCAGCCAGGTCGTCCCCGAGATCGGGATTACGTCAACGCCTGTCATCGATCGCACGGCCGGCCCGCACGGTGCCTTGTATGTTGTCGCGATGTCACTCGATAAATCGTCGAACTACCATCAGCGCCTGCACGCGCTCGATGTGACGACTGGTGCTGAGCTGCCCGGCAGTCCGACAGAAATCACCGGTACCTTCACTTTCAACGGCAGCACGACGACCTTCGACCCCGGGCAATATGAAGAGCGCGCCGCCCTCCTGCTCTCCGGAGGCGTGATCTACACGACATGGACGTCTCACTGTGATATCGCTCCCTACGGTGGCTGGGTCATTGCGTTCAAGCAATCGGATCTCAGCCGCGCGGCGGTCATCAATGTCGCCCCGGGCAGCAACCCGAATACCGCCGGAGGGCCATCGGGAGACGATTCTCAATACTCCCGCAATGGCCCCGCCATCTGGATGAGCGGCGATGGTCCCGCCGCAGATGCGGCCGGTAACATCTACTTTCTCACGGGCAACGGGCGCTTCGAGACGACGCTCGATGCTAACGGCTTCCCGAATCAGGGAGACTATGGAAATGCGTTCGTGAAGCTCAGCCCGAGTGGCAGCACCCTGACGGTCGCGGACTACTTCGCCACATTTAACGCGGTTCACCTGTCGGCACAGGACCAGGACCTCGGCTCGGGTGGCGAGATGCTCCTTCCGGACCTGACCGATAGCACCAACACGGTGAGGCGCCTGGTCGTCGGCGCCGGCAAGGACGGCAAACTATATGTCGTCGATCGGGACAACATGGGCAAGTTCAATTCGAACCGAAACGCCATCTGGCAGGAAGTCGATGGCGCACTGGGCGGCAGCGTCCGCTCATCGCCCGCCTACTTCAACGGCAACCTGTACTACGGTGCGAGTGGCGCAACCCTGAAGGCGTTCAGTGTGACGAATGCGAAGGTCTCGAGCGCCGCGACATCGCAGTCGACGGCTACATTTGGATACCCGGGAACATCGGCGGCGATCTCCGCGAACGGCACCACGAACGGGATCGTCTGGGCACACGAAAACAGCTCATCAAATGGCCAGGCCGTGCTGCATGCCTATGATGCCGCCAATCTCGCCACCGAGCTGTACAACAACACGCAGGCGACGGGCAACCGCGATCAGATCGGTACCGGCAACAAGTTTATTACGCCGACGGTGGCGGCAGGCAGGGTGTTTGTGGGAACCACCAACTCGGTAGCCATCTTCGGCCTGCTGCATTGAAAGCCGCCGCTACCACTTGAAAGTCCCTTGATCATCGAACCGGATGGAGCGCAACAGTCCGGCTGATAGTGAGATCTTGCCGTAGACCCGGTACTGGACCTGGTTCGTTCTGTGATTGAGAAGCTTGAAGACCATGTTGGCCATGTTGGCGGACACGCCCAGGTCGAACTCCGCCTCACCCAGTGCCGGGACCACGAAGCGGTCGCCCGACATGCCATGGGCCAGCTCCTGACCCTCCACATCGAGCTGATACGTGATGCCTTCCACAGGCAGGGCGCGGTCGTTGGGATTCTGCACACGCAGGCGAACCTTGAGCTCCTGGTGCCACAGGTCGCTTTTCAGAAGCTGCACCCCCACGACTGACAGGGTCGGCCGCTCGAGCTTGGGAACGAACAGGGAACAGCCCGGAAGGCTCAGCACGAGAAGAAGGATCAGTACCCTGCGCATGAATCGATAGTAACAAAGCGAAACGAGCCTGGGCGTGCACGAGAGTCGCGCTTTGGCAGACATTCGCGGCATTCGACAGGCCACATACGACGGGCGCGTCGCGACACTATGCCCGGCCGTAAACCTTGTTCAAAAGGTGGCACTCGCGCGCGAGCTCCGGTGTCAGCAATCCCGGCGGCAGCTTCCAGCTCCAATTGCCAACAGCGGTACCGGGCGTGTTCATCCGCGCCTCGGAGCCCAATCGCAACAGGTCCTGTAATGGAATGACCGCGAGTTGGGCAACGGAACCGAGGGTCGCACGAATCAGGGCGTCCGGAATCGCACCGGGTGTCGGACGGAGGCCCTCTGTCAGACGAAAAAAATAGTCGACTCGCCGGAGCGACTCTCCGTCGAGGGTCGAGTACCAGCCGAGGGTGGTGTCATTGTCATGCGTCCCCGTGTACACCACGCAATCACGGTCGTGCATGTGGGGCAGGTGCGGATTGTCGCCGGTGCCGCCGAAGGCGAACTGCAGGACTTTCATTCCGGGCATCTTGAACTGCTTGCGCAGTGCTTCGACATCCTCCGTAATCACTCCCAGATCCTCGGCAACAATTGGAATGTCCCCCAGATCCTTCTGCAGCAGGCGCATCAGTTTCTCACCCGGGGTTGGCCGCCATTCGCCGCCCCGTGCGTTGGGAGCACCGGCAGGCACCGCCCAATGCGCGGCGAGCGCGCGAAAGTGATCGATGCGCAGGGCATCAACCCGATCGAGTTGTTGCACGACCCGGTTTCGCCACAAGGCAAACCCATCAGCTTCGATCTTCTGCCAGTCGTACAGCGGATTGCCCCACAATTGACCGTCCGCGGAGAAATAGTCGGGTGGAACGCCCGCCACCGCGGTCGGCCTGCCTTGCGAATCCAACTGGAACATCGACCGATGGACCCAGGTCTCCGCCGAGTCAGGTGCCACATAAAAAGGCAAATCGCCCAGCAGGCGCACACCACGCGACTGGGCGTGCTCACGCAGCCTTCGCCACTGCATCGCAAAGGCAAACTGCTCTGACTTCACCCGCTGAATCTCGGCTGCCAGGTCCTGACTCACGCGGGCCAAGGCGGCCGGATCGCGATCGCGGATGTCGGCGGGCCATTGCCACCAGGGCTCCCAGTTGCGGGCGGCGCTCAACGATTCGAACAGGGCGTAGTCGGAGAGCCAGTGACCTGAAGCGGCCAGAAACGCGTCGTACTCGGGAGAGCGTGTGTCAGGAAGCTCCTGCCGATCGACGAACGCGTAGCGGCCCGCGCAATCGGACCGGACCCAGTAGGGTGAGCCGTCGGCTCCGGTTGGGCCGACCGGCAGAATCTGCCAGACGCTATAGCCGGCTTCGGCCAGCCAATCAATGAATGCCCGCCCACCGCGGCCCAGGGAGGCATCGAGCGAGCCCAGATGTAGCAACACACCCGCGCGCCGCCGATCAAACACACTCAGGCGCATCGGTCACCCCTCGAGCCGACGCACTGAGCCGCAACACGCGCGCTGCAAACGCAGGACCGTCCGCGCATCAGCCGCTCGCGCGACGCATCACCCCACCATGCTCGGGTGCACCCCGCCCCACCGAAATGGGTTGTGACAGCGACTCCGGGGGCGCGAGCTCCAGGAGACGGTACAGGTTCACGAGCTGCCGGCGATACAGCCGGTCAAACTGATTGACCGCATCCTGCGGGTTGTAGTCACCGAACCACCAGAACCAGTCGGAGCTTTCGCACAAGGCCAACTGCCGGCCGGCCGTTTCCTTCTGCTCGGCGCTCAAGTGTCCCACGCGAATGACCCGATCGAACGCGAGCTTCGCATCGCACAACAGGTCCCACGCCCGGTTCTTCTCGGGCGCGCCCATCCACGTCGCCAGCGTCCCATGCACCCAGCTCCCCGCCGTCACTTGAGGCAGCGGTGCGGGTTGGATACCGCGTGACAGGCACTCCGACAATGTAGTGAGCTCGAGCAAAGGGTGATTCGCCAGACTCGTGTACAGGGCACGTAGGAAGTAATACCCGTTGAACGGATAATGTTCCCACGCATTCTCGCCATCGAGCGCGATGACGACGGCGTGGTTGGGCGAGTCTCCATAGCGGTGCGCGAGCTGGGCCACCTCATTCACGAGATGGTTGGCTGCATCATCGCCGTGCCAGGTGGCGTAGGTGAAGCCAATGAGATCCGACAGCGCGTCGTCACGGAAGAAGGCACTCAGCGAGGTGCCAGGCAGTTGGTACGGACGGTTGTACGCAAGCGGATCGGTAGGCGCCGCGGCGCCGCCCAGACTGCCGCGCAACACGTTCGTGCTGCTGGCTGCCCATTTGAAACCGGAACGATCCAGAAGCTCGAGCGTACCGCGGCTGATCGCGCCTTCGGAGGGCCAGCAGCCGGCGGGGTGCACACCGAATGCACGCATGAATACCCGAAGACCCTCATCAACATGCCATTGAGCGCGCTCGGCGCCACCGGCATAGCCGGCATGCTGCGGCAGCGCCATCGAGGGCACCGCTTCACGCGCAGATTGGAAATCCAGCAGCAACGGGACGATCGGATGTCCGTACGGTGTGATCGACAATTCACACTGGCCGCGCTCGGCGAGACGTCGATAGCGGGGCACCACGGAGCTGACCTGGTGGGCAATGACCGCCAGGAGCTGGCGGCGCTGCGCTTCGGTAAAACCACGACCTTGAGTCGTCAATGCGGTAGCGACCGGATCGGCACGCCTGACCGTCTCACCGAGCCAGGCCAGGTGATACCAGACCGCCAGGTCGTGTATGAGTTGGTTCGAGGCGTAGGCGATGCGCTCAGGCGTCGCCAGTGTCTCCGCAATGGTGGCCAGCTCGAGGTACGGACCGAATCGCTCGATCATCTGCTTGCGCTGGGCACGCAGACACGCCTTCATGAGCTCGAGCCGCGCGGCGGGATCCCGCGGCACCGGGTCCGGACCCAACAGGGCCAACACCGGGTCGGGCAGCGGTGAGCCCGTCTGCAGGTGTGCGTTGGTCCGTTGCGCAATCTCTTCGAGCTGCTCGATGAGCACCGGCGTGAAGTTCACCACCGCCCTGGCCGCTGGAATGGACTCCAGGTGCGCCGCCATGTCGGTGTAGTCCTTGATGGCGTGAAGATACGTCCAGGGTAGGACGTACTCGCCGGTCAAGGCGTCGCGATACTGCGGCTGGTGCATGTGCCACAGCAGCACCACCGGTAAACGTGTCTGAGAGCTCATTGCTGCTGGGTCGTCAGGCTGCGCAGCATGTCTGGTGTAACCAGGACTACGCCCTTCTCCGTGACATGGAAACGCTTCCGATCCTGTTCCCGATCCACCCCGATGCGCATCCCGCTGGGAATTTCACAATGCTCGTCGATGATGGCCCCTTCGATGACACAGTTGGCCCCGATCTCCACGTGCGGCAGGATGACAGAGCGGTTGATGCTGGAGCGTTCATCGACTCGAACATCGGAAAACAGCAGCGACGAACGGACGATGGCCCCTGAGATGATGCAGCCGCCGGAGATCACGGAGTTGATGGCCGTGCCACGGCGCCCTTCCTCATCGAGTACGAACTTCGCGGGCGGTTGCTGGATCTGGTAGGTCCAGATGGGCCAGTCCTGGTCGTAGATATTGAGCTCCGGCTTCACGTGCACGAGCTCGAGATTCGCATCATAGT
Organism: Pseudomonadota bacterium; assembly: GCA_018241505.1. GTDB lineage: Bacteria > Pseudomonadota > Gammaproteobacteria > Steroidobacterales > Steroidobacteraceae > 13-2-20CM-66-19. The sequence goes on from JAFEDS010000007.1 coordinate 79,265, forward strand.
AGGCATCGACAGTTCCAACATCGCGCCAATAGCTTTGCGCGCGTGTCTTCACGTCCTGGAACGGGTAGGCAAACACCTGCAGGTTGTTGCCAATGGCCTTCGGTAGAATGTCCTTGCCGAAATCATGCGACGAGCCGCTGTCAGCCGCATCCTCGGCCAGCAGCTTTTCCAGCAGCCGGGTGTTGAACACGTAGATGCCCATGGACGCCAGGATCGAATCCGGACGGCCCGGCAGCGTGTCGGGCACTTTCGGCTTCTCTGAAAATCGGGTCACCCGATTCCATTCCGTGGCGGTCAGCACACCAAAATGGATCGAGTCGGAGGCCGGGACTTCCACCACGCCGACGGTAATGTCCGCACCCTTCTCAACGTGGTAGGCGATCATCGGACCGTAGTCCATTTTGTAGATGTGATCGCCGGCAAGCACGAGGACGTGCTTCGGACGGTGTGACAGGAACAGGTCCATGTTCTGGTGCACGGCATCCGCGGTGCCGATATACCAACGCGCTCCCATCTGCTGCTGCGCCGGAATCACTTCCACGAATTCGCCGAATTCGCCGCGCAGGTAGCTCCAGCCCCGCTGCACATGCTGAATCAGGGACTGCGCCTTGTATTGGGTGAGAATGGAAATCTGGCGGATGCCGGAATTCACACAGTTCGAGAGTACAAAATCCAGGATGCGGAACTTGCCGCCGAAGGGGGTCGCGGGTTTCGCGCGGTGCGCCGTCAGGTCCTTGAGACGCTCGCCCCGACCTCCCGCCATGATTACAGCCAATGTTCCGCCGGTGAGGCGGCTCACATAGCGTCCGGAGGAAGCTCTTGCGGGCTGTCGAGGCATGAGTCGCTGCTGGCTCGTTGTTGGAGAGCGGAAGTACTGTGAACTAAACCCGATCAGGCGTACCCGCGCAAGGTACAGATTCCACAATTCAAAGCCATTTCATCAACCCGAGCTCGTGGGGATGCGACAGAAGCTCGTGCCACGGGTAGATGCGCACCTCGGTGGCAAACTGGCCGCATTCCTGCAACGTCACATCGAGCGCGAATACTGCGGCATCTTCGGACTGCTCACCTGTCGATTTGAACGCGGCGCTCCACAGGCCATCCGGCTCCGGCTGTCCATAGGCAGACAAGGGCGGCGAGCCCGAGTCCGCTTCCGGCAACCGCCGGCGGGCAAAGAACTCGACCCGCACATCGCCAGGCAGCAGACCGTTCAAGCCGGCCGCCACTGTCAGGCGCAGGTTCTGACCTCGCGGCACATCGGGAGCGGCGTCCGCCATCAGCCGCAGACTCACCTTGGGCCAGGCCTGGCGCACTCGCTGCTTCCAGTCGGCGAGCTGGCGCGCGCCCGCAAAGCCATCGGCCGCGAGCTTGCGATATTGCTCAGCCGCCGGCTGATACAGGCCGCGTGTGTAATCGAACAGCATGCGATCCATGTTGAATCGCGGAATGACGGTGCTCATGGCGCGCTTGCTGCGCCGGACCCACTCGGGCGACCAGGTGCTGTCCTTGCGGTCGTAATACAAAGGCACGACCTCTTCCTCCAGGGCATCCAGGAGCATCTGCGCCTCGAGCGCATCGCGGCGCTCGGGGTCCTGGACATTGGCCGGCGGGATACCCCAACCGTTGTCATTCATCCAAGCTTCCGCCCACCAGCCATCGAGAATGCTCAAATTCAGTTTGCCATTGATGGCCGCTTTCATACCGGAGGTGCCGCTGGCTTCCAGGGGATAGATCGGATTGTTCAGCCACACATCAACGCCCGAGACCAGCCAGCGGGCCAACTGCAGATCGTAATCCTCGAGAAAAACAATGTGACCCAGAAAGTCGGGGTGGGTCATGAGCTGGCGCACCTCGCGCAACACCTGCTTGGCCGGCTCGTCGGCCGGATGCGCCTTGCCGGCAAACAGCAGCAACACGGGACGGTCGGCATCGCGCAGGATCCTGGCCAATCGCGCGCGATCACGCATCAGCAACGTAGCGCGCTTGTAGGTGGCAAATCTGCGGGCGAAGCCAATCGTCAGCACGTCCGGACGCATCGGATCCAGCAGTCGACTGACGTGGCGAAGCTGTGCAGGGCTCAAGCCCTTGCGGGCATACTCACGCTGCAGCCGTTCGCGCACACTCGCGAGCATCCGCGCCTTCACCGACTGGGAAGTCGCCCAATAACGATCGTCGGCAACTTGTTCCAGGCCGGTCCAGAACGGCACATCACGCAGCTTGTCGCGCCACTCGCGTCCCAACTCCGCGTCGAAAAAATCCGCCCAGATCTGATGGAGGAAGGTCGGTACGTGTACGCCGTTCGTGACGAATCCTATGGGATTTTCATCGGGACGGATCTCGGGCCACTGGTCAGCGACAATGCGCGAGCTGACGACACCGTGAATCCGGCTGACGCCATTGACGCGGCGCGCGCCATTCAATGCGAGCCGGGTCATATTGAACAACCCGCCCACGGACGGCGAGCGCCCAAGCTCGAGGAAACGCTCCATGGAAATGCCGAGCTCGCGCACGAAGTCGCCAAAGACCGAAATCATCAGATCGTGCGAGAACGCATCGTGCCCTGCCGCCACGGGCGTGTGCGTCGTAAACACACAATCCGCCGCGACCGCCTCGAGCGCGGCAGGGAACGGCAGCCCTTCCGCGACTCGTTCGCGCAGCAGCTCGGGAATCAGGAAGGCCGCGTGGCCTTCATTCAAATGCCACACCGCGGGAGCGATCCCGAGAGCGCGCAAGGCGCGCATGCCACCGATTCCCAGGATCATCTCCTGGCGAACGCGAGTTGACTCATCGCCTCCATAGAGGCGATGGGTAATGTCACGATCCGATGGAGCGTTCTGCGAACAGTTGGTATCCAACAGGTAGACCGGGATGCGGCCTACTTTTGCTTTCCACAGGCGTGCGACCACGTCACGGCCGGCGATCCTCACCGTGACTTGCACCCATTCGCCGTTGGCATTCAGTGCGGGCTCGACCGGCAGGTCGCGCGGATCGCGCTCGCGATACTCCGCGAGTTGGTTGCCGTCGTTGTCGACCGTCTGGGTGAAATATCCCTGCTCGTAGAGCAGTCCGACCGCAACGAAGTTGGCTCGCGCATCGCTCGCGGACTTGCAGTAATCACCCGCCAGAACGCCCAAACCCCCGGAATAGATCTGGAAGCTTTCGTGGAATCCGTACTCAGCACAGAAATACGCCACCAGGGGAGCATCCGCGGAGGGCGGCGGCGCTGACAGATACGCATCCAGGGACTGAAGCACCTGGTTGTAACGCGCCAGGTAGACAGGGTCCTGGGCAACCCGATCGAGATTCTCCTGGCTGACACAACGGAGCATCAGCCGGGGATTTCCCCCGCTTTGTTTCCATAATTCGCGGTCGAGGTCTTCGAACAGGGCGCGCGACGGGCGGTGCCAACTGAAGAACAGGTTACCGGCCAATTCAGGCAGCCGGGCCAGGCTGGAGGGCAGGACCGGGGTGACCTCGAGTAACACATTTCTCATGAAATTCCGGCCTCTAGCGAGCGAAGGGGCGAGTCTAGCAACCTCGGACAGTTGCGACGAACCGTTCACGGGATCGGCCAGTATTAGTTGCTGCCCTCTATTAGTAAGTTCACAATACTGGCCTGTGGACGATAGTCATGGCCGAAAATTTCAGAAGGATCTCAATGCCGGGCTGGTGGCACTGGTGCTGCTGGCCGTCCTCAGCCGCAGCGCGGAGGATCTGTATGGCTATGAAATTGCCAAGCGGCTGCAAAAAGCCAATGAGGGAGAATCCCTCTTCAAGGAAGGGACGGTGTACCCCGTGCTGCGCGCTCTGAGCGCCAACGGGCTCCTGACCAGCCGGATCGTCCCGTCCTATTCCGGACCGCCGCGGCGGTATTACCGGATCACCGAGGAAGGCCGTGCCGTGCTCGGGGACTGGAGCGGAATCTGGCAGCAGACCCGCGATTTCGTCGATCGATTTATTGAAGGAGCACAAGAATGAACCGCGCCCCCCGATCCATCGACGAGTACCTCAAGCAATTGCGTGACGCACTGCAGGGAGCAGACCCGGCGCTGATCCAGGACGCCCTCTACGACGCGGAGGAATATCTGCGAGCCGAGTGTGCTTCGCATCCGGACAAGTCGGAAGCGGATGTGCTCGAGCTGATCGCGAGTACCTACGGAGCGCCGGAGGAGGTCGCGGCCGCGTATCGGGACACGGAGGCAAAGGTCAACGCGGCGCTTCGACCCGTCACACCGCGAAGCGTCGAGTCGCCGAATCCGCTGCGGCGGTTCTTCGGCGTGTACTCGGATTCCCGAGCCTATCTGTCACTCTTCTATATGCTGCTCACGCTCGTGACCGGCATTCTTTATTTTGTGTTTGTGGTCACGGGGCTGTCGCTCTCGGCGGGACTGTCCGTGTTGATTATCGGCTTGCCCTTTTTCCTGGCATTCATCGGAATCGCGCGGGTGCTCGCGTTGGGTGAGGGCCGGCTGCTCGAGGCTATTACCGGCGAACGCATGCCGCGGAGGCCGCTGCACCCCGGACCGCGATCCGGCATCTGGGCGCGTATCGGTGACATGTTGAAGGACTTACGAACCTGGACGACCCTCGCCTACTTGCTGCTGATGCTGCCGCTGGGAATTTTCTACTTCGTGGTGGCGGTTACGGGCATTTCGGTCGCGGGGGCGTTGGTTGTGGGGCCTTTCCTGGTGTTGGCTCAGCACCTGGGCTGGGACTTCAACGATGGGATCTCGGTGATGCAACCGGCCTTTATGGCGGCGCCGCTGGTGGCTCCGTTCACGATCGCTATCGGAGTCCTGATCTTTACATCGCTCATGCACGCTTCCCGCGGGATCGGCCATATGCAGGTGATGCTTGCGCGCGCTCTGCTGGTCAAGCCGGGAATGTAGGCTTGCGCGGATGAAGAGAAACGTGGGCACGGCGTTGGTGTTGAGCGTGTGGGCGACCGCGGGCATCGCGGCAGGGGCCGCGGCGACCTCGGTCGCGCCGCAGACCGGGGCGCTCGCGAACCCGCTGTCGGCCTTGCCTGCGGCGGGCGCTAAAAATCCCAACGGCTGTCTCGCCAGTGGCGACGGCTATTTGCGTGCCCGCATTCGCGGCGCTCTCGTACTCGATGTGAACCTGCGCAACGCCGAGTTGGAATGCGACGGCGGCCCGCGCCCGGACGGCAGCGGTATCCGTGTCAGCTTTGCCGGCCCCGCGCGCTCGGATGGCCGGCGACTGCGGATGGTTTTTGGCGTTGGCAAAGCGAAGGAAGGTGCCCTCGGCCGCGAGTTGCCCACCAACTTGACAGTCATATTTGAAGGCGAGCAGCGAATGTTCGCCACGCGCGGCGACGATAAATGCACCGTGGACGAGTTCAAACAAGAGCGTGTGGGCGCGCTGGGTGGGCCGATACGTACCTACCGCGTCATTGCGCGTGGGTTCTGCATAGCTCCGGTGAAAGCGTTGAACAGCGAACAGACGATCCTGGTGAACAGTTTTGACTTCGCCGGAAACATCACTTTCGAGGATGCGCCACCAAACAGCCCGAAATGATCGAGGCCACCGTTGGGGTCACTCAGCGCGCGATGACTGGGGCCACTCACTGCGAAATGATGGGAGCCACTCAGCGCGTGTTGGCCGCGAACACCTCACCCGGCGCCAGCGCGGTGGACGTCAGACCGTGATTGATCTCGCGAGGCCCCTCGTGGAAGCCCTTGAAGTACACCTCAGAGCGCGCGAAATCGATGACGAACGCTCTCGAGGTGCCGAGCACATCCATGCCGATAATGATCGCGGGCTGCGACTGCATGTCCCAGACTTCGAAAATGTGAAAATCGCCGTATACGACGGTCACATTCGCCATCGTGACCTCGCCCATGGAAATCGCGGGTGTCAACAGCATTTCACCCGTCGATACATCGGTGGTCGCACCATACACATCGGTCAGATGCGAGACCAGGTCGGGATGTTTCGCGTTCAAGGCATCGCGCAACGCTACATTTCCGAGGGTACGCTGTGAGCCCGTGTCGATGACGGCCGTGGCCTTGACGCCGCCGATGCGCACCGGAACGGAGAACAGCCCACCGCTCAGGCGTTTGGCGGCAACCCGGTAAAAATCGGTCAGAACCGCACGGCTCTTTTCCAATGAGACGCGGTCGCGCTGGAAATCAACCACGAGCCGCTCGCGCTGCAGGCCGGCGAGGCCGAGGATTCCATCGGCATCCGCCATGATCGGCGCAAGCACCACCGGTACTTGCACATTCTCCACAACAAACTCGCCACACTGCAGCTTGTCAATGGAAACGGACGGCAGGTCAGCCGTGCCGGTGATGCCATTGACCCGAATCATTTTGGAGGTTGGACCGGAATCGAGGCCCAGCTCGTGCGCGAGCGCCGGAGAGAGAGTGGACTGCGCAGCACCGGTATCCACGAGCATTCGAAACGGTCCGTGCCCATTTATTGACACGGGCACGAGGATGCGCCCGATGCGATCCATGCGGGTGGGCGAAGCAAACAAGGTCGCGGGTTCCGGTGACGGTCCGAGCCGCGAGCCCAATGCGGGCGGGTCCTGGACGCTCGGACTCAAAGTGCTTTTTTCCGGCGCATTGTTGCCGGATTCGACTGCAGAGACCCTGGCCGCAATGACGCACATCACTGCGTATACGATCAACCGTATTTCTGGCCACCGCATGCAAACAAACTCATCACGAGCTCTTGAGCGCGACACTACTCCTAATTGGCACGCCACGCTTCGACATCCATCGCAATGTGAAAATTATCGCCGCGCGCGCAGCAGGCTCCCTGAAAACGGAAGCGACTGGTACTGGGCGCAACACTTTTCATTGTGCAATTTGAGCGCAACGCGATGAAACCCCCGGCTGACGGGGAATGCGCGCCAGCAGGGATTTCGTAGCGTAAACCCCGACCTTGGTCCCCTGGGTGCTGCCCATGGAGAGTGTTGCTTTCTTGCCAAACTACTTCCAGCGTTGTAAAGCGGCTGCTAGTATCCTCACCCGTCACGGTCAGTATCCCCACGCTGCCGCTGAACACTCACCCGGGCCTCCCAGTACCGAGCCTTTAGGTATTTCCTGAGCCAGCTCCAAGAGCGCTCTTTGGGAGGATTGTTAATGTCTGTCAATAGTCAAATCGCGCGGGCGGTGCACCGTGCACTCATTCTGGGTGCAATCGCCGCCGCCGGCAGCACGCCGCTGCACGCACAGGATCGAAGTGACTCGGATGCCGCCGCACCCAGCCCAGCGCTGGAAACGGTGACGGTGACGGGTTCACGTATCGTGGTTCCAAACCAAACCAGCATCAGTCCGGTCACGGCGATTTCCGCCGAACAGATCACCAACACCGGTAAAACCCGTGTTGAAGACGTACTCAACACGTTGCCGCAGGTGTTCGGATCACAGAATTCCGGCGTGTCGAACGGTTCGAACGGTACGGCGCTCGTCAACCTGCGCAACCTCGATTCGAAGCGCACCCTGGTACTCATCGATGGCCGCAGGCTCGGCCCCGGCGATCCAACCGGCGGTTTCGTCCGTAACACGTACGGCGCCGACATGAACATGATCCCGTCGCAGCTCATCGAGCGCGTCGACGTTCTGACGGGCGGCGCCTCCTCGACATACGGCGCGGACGCGGTCGCAGGCGTCATCAACTTCGTGATGAACAATCATTTCGAAGGCGTGAAGGTCAACGCCTCCTACGGCTTTAACCAGCACAGCAATCACAACGATGCGGCTGACAGCATTCTCGCGAACAACACCCCGGTCATTCACACGCCGAGCAGCGTGGACTCAGGTTTCGCAAAAGACGTCAACCTGATCATGGGCCTGAACGCGCCGGACGGAAAAGGTAACGCGACTGTCTACGCGACATTCCGTACCATCTCCCCGACGCTGGAAGGCCCCTACGACTACTCCGGCTGCACACTGAACTCCGGTGACTCACTGAAGTGCGGTGGTTCATCAACGACCGCACCGCCCACTTCCGACGGCCGATTCCGCCAGGCGTTTCCGGATGGCTCGCGTGGTCCCAACCAGACCCTGAACCCGGATGGCTCCCTGAGTCCGTTCACAGCGGCCAACAACTACAACTTTGGCGCGGTGAACTACTTCCAGAGACCTGACGAGCGCTGGACGGCGGGCGGGTTCGCGCACTACGAATTCAACGATCACGTGGACGCATACTCCGAGTTCATGTTCATGCGGGACAACACCACGTCCCAGATCGCACCTAGCGGCGCGTTCTACGGCAACTATCCATTCAGCAGCTCCGGCGGACTGACGGTCAACTGCAGTAACCCGTTCCTGAACGCAAACGAGCTGGCGCAGTGGTGCGGCGGCTCGACGGCCGGCGATGCCACGCTGTTGATCGGTCGCCGCAATATCGAGGGTGGCCCCCGGCAGCAGTCGATTACGCACACCGACTGGCGCATGGTCGTTGGCACCCGCGGCGAAATTGCCGATGGCTGGAAATACGACACCTACGCCCAACAGGGCGAGGTTCAGCTCACCCGTAGTTTCCGCAATGACCTGTCCTGGTCGAAGATCCAGAACGCCCTGCTGGTCAAAAACGTGAACGGCACTCCGCAGTGCCAGGCATTTATCGACGGCACCGACAAGACTTGCGTGCCCTGGAACATCTTCACCCCCGGTGGTGTGACGCCGGCGGCCGCCGACTACCTGTCCATTCCGTTGCTGTCCACCGGATCGGTGACCGAGCGCGTTGCGGACGCCAACGTCACCGGCGACCTCGGCAAGTACGGCATCCAGTCGCCGCTGGCCCGGTCCGGCCTCCAGGTCAACTTCGGTGTGGAGTGGCGCCAGGAGAAGTCCGACTTTCTGCCTGACTTCGCCTTCCAGCAGGGGTTGGGCGCGGGTCAGGGCGGCAAGACCTTGCCGATCGCCGGCCAGTACTCGGTACGCGAGGGCTTCATGGAAGCCAACATGCCGTTGCTGCAGGATGCGCCGTTCGCCAAGAGCCTGTCGGTCGAGACCGGCTATCGCTACTCGAGCTACAGCCTGGACTTCAAGACCAACACGTACAAATTTGGCGTTGAATACTCGCCGGTGGATGATGTCCGCTTCCGCGGCAGCTTCCAGCGGGCGGTTCGAGTGCCGAACATCGGCGAGCTCTACAGTCCGATCTCAGTCGCGCTGGACGGTGTGACCGACCTGTGCTCAGGTACAACCCCGTCACTGACGTTCGCCCAGTGCGCCCGTCAGGGCGTGACGGCGGCACAGTACGGCAACTCGGTCGATCAGAACCCGGCCGCGCAGTACAACGGCTTGACCGGCGGCAACCCGAACCTGAAGCCGGAAACGGCGATCACCAAGTCGTTCGGTATCAGCCTGACGCCGACCTTCATCGAAGGCCTGCGCATCCAGGTCGACTACTTCGATATCAGCATCCAGAACGCCATTCAGAATCCGAACGCGGACTTCACCATGGTGCTGTGCTCACAGACCGGCAATCCGGCCCTGTGCAACAAGATCCATCGTGATGACAGCGGCTCGATCGACGGCTCACCCTCGAACAGCTATGTCGAGGACACGCTGATCAACATCGGCAGCCTGAAGACACGCGGGGTGGACATCGACTCGTCGTACAAGCTGAACCTCGACACGTGGGGCCGGCTGGGCTTCCAGTTGACGAGCACCTTCACGCAGAAATACATCACCAACCCGCAGCCGGGGGCCTCCTACGACTGCGCCGGCTACTTTGGGGGTATCTGCGGAGCACCGCTGCCGAAGTGGCGCCACAACTTCACCACCTCGTACACAACCCCGATCAAGGGGCTGGACTTCGCGGCGACGTGGCGCTTCCTGGATGCGGTCAAGGACGACTCGAATGCGCCAGGCTTGAGCTTCCTCAAGGGGACTTCATCCGACAATCCATCGGATCAGCGCATGTCGAGCCGCAGCTACCTCGACCTGACGGCGAGCTACCAGTACGACAAGTACAACGTCCGGGTCGGTGTGAACAACGTGTTGGACAAGGATCCCCCGATCATCGGCGCGAGCGTGTGCCCGGCCGGTCCTTGCAACGGCAACACCTGGCCGGTGATCTACGACGTCATGGGTCGCCAGTTGTTCATGATGGTGACAGCGGAGTTCTGAAGCTTCGCAAACGGCTCGTGCCCACGAGCCACTCGAATGGCGGCGGCCGGCGACGGTGCGCCGCCATTTTTTTGTAGCCGCGCTCCCGCCGTTCCCACCCGTCTGTTCCGCGTAGCCGGACTACAACATGCAGATAGGGGACAGCGTTTGCAGACAAGTGACAGGGCCCGTGCAAAACGCAGTTGTGTTGCAATTTCCCTAGCATAAATCCCCGGAATCAACACCGTGACACTTACTGTTTGTATCTGTTGTTTTGTTGCCAAGTTACTTCCCGTGTTGTAGTCCGACTGCTAGCATCCGCCCCCACTACGGTCAGTGTCCCCAACGCTTGCCGCCGTAATCGTCAACCCGGACCACCAATCCCCGGGTCTCTCAATTTTTCCAGGAGCTCGAAGAGCGCTCTTTTAGGGAGGAAAGTTTGATGACTGCCAATGGTCAAATCGCGCGGGCGGTGCACCGTGCACTCATTCTGGGTGCAATCGCCGCCGCCGGCAGCATGCCGCTGCACGCGCAGGATCGAAGTGACTCCGATGCCGCCGCACCCAGCGCACCACTCGAAACGGTGACAGTGACGGGTTCCCGCATCGTCGTTCCCAACGAAACCAGTATCAGCCCGGTCACTGCGATCTCGGCCGAACAGATCACCAACACCGGCAGAACCCGTGTTGAAGACGTACTCAACACGTTGCCGCAGGTATTCGGTTCGCAGAACTCCGGTGTGTCGAACGGCTCGAACGGTACGGCGCTCGTCAACCTGCGCAACCTCGACTCCAAGCGCACCCTGGTGCTCGTCGACGGTCGTCGGCTCGGTCCAGGCGATCCGTCAGGCGGTTTCGGCCGTAACACATACGGCGCCGACTTGAACTTGATCCCGTCGCAGTTGATTGAACGCGTCGACGTCCTGACGGGCGGCGCCTCCTCGACATACGGCGCGGACGCGGTCGCGGGGGTGCTCAACTTCGTGATGAACAATCATTTCGAGGGTGTGAAGGTCAACGCCTCCTACGGCTTCAACCAGCACAGCAATCACAATGATGTGGCTGACAGCATTCTCGCGAACAACACCCCCGTGATTCACACGCCGAGCAGTGTCGACTCGGGATTCGCCAAGGACATCAACCTCATCATGGGCGTGAATTCGCCGGACGGCCGCGGGAATGCGACTGTCTACGCGACCTTCCGTACCATCGCCCCGGTCCTGGAAGGCCCGTACGATTACTCCGGCTGTACACTGAACTCCGGAAAGACGCTGCTGTGCGGTGGTTCATCGACGACCGCGCCACCGACGTCCAACGGCCGATTCCGCCAGGTTTTCCCGGATGGCACTGTGGGTGACAACCTGAACCTGAATGCGGACGGCACCTTGAGCATTTTCGGCCCTGCCAACAACTACAACTTTGGCGCGGTGAACTACTTCCAGAGGCCCGACGAGCGTTGGACCGCCGGCTCGTTCGCGCACTATGAGTTCAACGATCACGCGGACGTGTACTCCGAGTTCATGTTCATGCGGGACAACACCACGTCCCAGATCGCGCCCAGCGGCGCGTTCTACGGCGGCTATCCTTTCAGCGACTCCGGCGGCCTCACGGTCAATTGCAGCAACCCATTCCTGACAGCACAAATGCTCGGCGCCTGGTGCGGCGGCTCGACGGCCGGCAATACCACGCTGAATATCGGCCGCCGCAACGTCGAAGGCGGCCCCCGCCAGCAGTCGCTGACGCACACCGATTGGCGGGTCCTCATCGGGTCGCGCGGCGAGATTGCCGACGGGTGGAAATACGACACCTACGCCCAGCAGGGTGAAGTTCAACTCTCCAGCAGCTACCTCAACGACCTGTCGTGGTCTGCCATTCAGAACTCGCTGTTGGTCAACAATGTCAACGGCGTGCCGACCTGCCAATCCGTCATCAACGGCTCTGACCCGCGCTGCGTTCCGTGGAACATCTTCCAGCCCAATTCGGTCTCCAAGGCAGCGTCTGACTATCTTGGCATTCCGCTGCTGGCCACCGGCACCGTCACCGAGCGCGTCGCGGACGCCAACGTCACCGGTGACCTGGGCAAGTACGGCGTCCAGACGCCGATGGCCAAATCCGGTCTTCAGGTCAACCTCGGTGTGGAGTGGCGCCAGGAGAAGTCCGACTTCCTGCCTGATTTCGCTTTCCAGCAGGGTTTGGGTGCGGGCCAGGGCGGTGCGACTTTGCCGGTCGCCGGGCAGTACTCGGTGCGTGAGGGGTTCATGGAAGCCCGCATGCCCTTGATGGAGGATGCACCATTCGCCAAGAGCCTGTCAGCCGAGACCGGCTATCGCTACTCGAGCTACAGCCTCGGATTCAAGACCAACACGTACAAGTTCGGCGTCGAATACTCGCCGGTGGATGATGTCCGCTTCCGCGGCAGCTTCCAGCGCGCAGTGCGTGTACCGAACGTCGGCGAGCTGTTCAGCCCGGTGACAGTCGGCCTCGACGGCGTGACCGACCTGTGCTCCGGTAAGACCCCGAGTCTGACTTTCGCACAGTGCGCCCTCCAGGGTGTGACGGCGAAGCAGTACGGCAGCGGCTCGATCGATCAAAACGCGGCGGCGCAGTACAACGGCCTGACGGGCGGTAACCCGAACCTGAAGCCGGAAACAGCGATCACCAAGTCGTTCGGCATTAGCCTGACGCCGACGTTCATCGAGGGACTGCGGATCCAGGTCGACTACTTCGATATCGACATCCAGAACGCCATTCAGAACCCGAATGCGGACTTCACGCAGGTCCTGTGCTCGCAGACCGGCAATCCGGCCCTGTGCAGCAAGATCCACCGTGATGCCACCGGATCACTCGATGGCTCGCCCTCGAGCAGCTACGTCGAGGACCTGCTGACCAACATCGGCAGCCTGAAGACGCGCGGTGTCGACGTCGATTCGTCTTACAAGCTGAACCTCAACGCGGCCGGCAAGCTCGGCTTCCAGTTGACGGGTACCTTCACTCAGAAGTACCTCACCAACTCCCAGGCTGGCGCCTCCTACGACTGCGCCGGCTACTTTGGCGGTATCTGCGGAGCACCCCTGCCGAAGTGGCGTCACAACTTCACCACATCGTACACGACCCCGATCAGGGGCCTGGACTTTGCGGCAACGTGGCGTTACCTCGATGCGGTGAAGGATGACTCGAATGCGCCGGGTTTGAGCTTCCTGAAGGGCACGGCTTCCGACAATCCGTCGGATCAGCGCATGTCCAGCCGCAGCTACCTCGACCTGACGGCGAGCTACCAGTACGACAAGTACAACCTGCGGGTCGGTGTGAACAACGTGTTGGATAAGGATCCGCCGATCATCGGCGCGAGCGTGTGCCCGACCGGTCCTTGCAACGGCAATACCTGGCCGGTGCTCTACGATGTCGTGGGCCGCCAGTTGTTCATGATGGTGACGGCGGAGTTCTAAATAGAAGATTTGCTCGTAGCCACGAGCTATTTCACAGGCGGCGGGCCCTGACGGGTTCGCCGCCTTTTTTTTGCGCGGCCCTGCCCGCACAAACTGTCCGCTAAATGGCGCAATGGGTACTCGACGCCACGCCTGCTCTCGCGTATTTCCAAGAGCTTGTGAAAAGCGCTCTTTAGGGAGAAAGTTTGATGCCCGTCAATGCTCAAATAACGCGCGCAGTACACCGCGCACTCATCCTGGGTGCAATGACTGTCGCCGGCAGTATGCCGCTGCACGCGCAGGACCGAAGTGACTCGGATGCCGCCGCACCCAGCGCACCGCTGGAAACGGTCACGGTGACCGGCTCGCGTATCGTCGTTCCGAACGAAACCAGTATCAGTCCGGTCACCGCAATCTCCGCTGAACAGATCACCAACACCGGCCGAACCCGCGTTGAGGACGTACTCAACACGTTGCCGCAGGTGTTCGGTTCGCAGAACTCCGGTGTGTCGAACGGTTCGAACGGTACTGCGCTGGTCAACCTGCGCAACCTCGACTCCAAGCGCACCCTGGTGCTCGTCGACGGCCGCCGGCTCGGTCCGGGAGACCCAACGGGCGGCTTCGCGCGTAACACGTACGGCGCCGACTTGAACTTGATTCCGTCGCAGCTCATTGAGCGAGTTGACGTTCTGACCGGGGGCGCCTCCTCAACCTACGGCGCGGACGCGGTCGCGGGCGTGCTCAACTTCGTGATGAACAATCATTTCGAAGGCGTGAAGGTCAATGCGTCCTACGGCTTCAACCAGCACAGCAATCACAATGATGTAGCTGACAGCATTCTCGCGAACAACACCCCCGTGATTCACACGCCGAGCAGCGCGGACTCGGGATTCGCCAAGGACGTCAACATCATCATGGGCGTGAACGCGCCGGACGGTCGCGGCAACGCGACCGTGTATGCGACCTTCCGCACCATCTCGTCGGCTCTGGAAGGTCCGTACGATTACTCCGGGTGTACGCTGAACTCCGGAAAGACACTGACATGCGGCGGCTCCTCGACGACCGCGCCACCGACGTCCAACGGCCGATTCCGGCAGGTATTCCCGGATGGCACGGTGGGTCCCAACCAGACCCTGAATGCGGACGGCTCCCTTAGTCCGTTTACCGCTGCCAACAACTACAACTTCGGCGCGGTGAACTACTTCCAGAGGCCCGACGAGCGTTGGACCGCGGGTTCGTTCGCGCACTACGAGTTCAATGATCATGCGGATGTGTACTCCGAGTTCATGTTCATGCGGGACAACACCACGTCCCAGGTCGCACCCAGCGGCGCGTTCTACGGTGGTTACCCGTTCAGCGATACAGGCGCACTGACGGTCAACTGCAGCAACCCGTTCCTGTCAGCCACCGAGCTGGCGCAATGGTGCAGCGGCTCGACGGCCGGCAGTGCCACACTGAATATCGGTCGCCGCAACGTCGAAGGCGGCCCCCGTCAGCAGTCGCTCACACACACTGATTGGCGCGTACTCATCGGGTCACGCGGCGAAATCGCGGACGGCTGGAAATACGACACCTACGCCCAGCAGGGTGAAGTTCAGCTCAGCACCTCCTTCCGCAATGACCTGTCGTGGTCTGCCATTCAGAACTCGCTGTTGGTCAACAATGTGAACGGCGTGCCCACCTGCCAATCCGTCATCAATGGCTCGGATCCGCGCTGCGTTCCCTGGAACATCTTTCAGCCCAATGCGGTCTCCAAGGCAGCGGCTGACTACCTGTCACTCCCGCTGCTGCAATCCGGATCTGTTACCGAGCGCGTCGCGGACGCCAACGTCACCGGCGATCTCGGCAAGTACGGCGTGCAGTCGCCGCTGGCCAAATCCGGTCTACAGGTCAACTTCGGTGTCGAGTGGCGCCAGGAGAAGTCCGACTTTCTGCCTGACTTCGCCTACCAGCAGGGCCTGGGTGCAGGTCAGGGCGGCGCGGTTCTACCGATCGCCGGACAGTACTCGGTACGTGAAGGCTTCATGGAAGCCCGCATGCCGTTGATGGAGGACGCACGCCTCGCCAAGAGCCTGTCGTTTGAGACCGGTTACCGCTACTCGAGCTACAGCCTCGGATTCAAGACCAACACGTACAAGTTCGGTGTCGAATGGTCACCGGTGGATGACATCCGCTTTCGCGGCAGCTTCCAGCGGGCCGTCCGCGTGCCGAACGTCGGCGAGCTGTACAGCCCGGTTGCAGGCGCCCTCGACGGCGTCACCGACCTGTGCTCAGGTCCGACGCCCAACCTGACTCTCGCGCAGTGCGAGCTCCAAGGTGTCAAACCCTCTCAGTACGGCAATTCGGTCGATCAGAACCCGGCCGCGCAGTACAACGGCCTGGTTGGCGGCAACCCGAACCTGACGCCGGAAACGGCGATCACCAAGTCGTTCGGTATCAGCCTGACACCGAGCTTCATCGAGGGACTGCGGATCCAGGTCGACTACTTCGATATCGACATTCAGAACGCGATTCAGAACCCGAACGCGGACTTCACGCAGGTCCTGTGCTCGCAAACCGGCAATCCGGCCCTGTGCGGCAAGATCCATCGCGATGCCACCGGATCACTCGATGGCGCGCCCAATAACAGCTACGTCGAAGACCTGCTGACCAACATCGGTAGCCTGAAGACCCGGGGCGTGGATATCGATTCGTCGTACAAGCTGAACCTCGACACTTGGGGCAAGCTGGGCTTCCAGTTGACGGGGACCTTCACTCAGAAGTACATCATTAACGCCCAGGCTGGCGCCGCCTATGACTGCGCCGGCTACTTCGGTGGGATCTGCGGATCGCCACTGCCGAAGTGGCGTCACAACTTCACCACATCGTACACGACTCCGATCAAGGGCCTGGACTTTGCAGCAACGTGGCGTTTCCTGGATGCGGTCAAGGATGACTCGAATGCGCCGGGCTTGAGCTTCCTCAAGGGCACGGCTTCCGACAATCCATCGGATCAGCGCATGTCGAGCCGCAGCTACCTCGACCTGACGGCGAGCTACCAGTACGACAAGTACAACCTGCGGGTCGGTGTGAACAACGTGTTGGATAAGGATCCGCCGATCATCGGCGCGAGCGTCTGCGCGCCCGCTGTTTGCAACGGCAACACCTATCCGGTGATCTACGACGTCGTGGGTCGCCAAGTGTTCATGATGGTGACGGCGGAGTTCTAGGCTCAAGATCTGCTCGTAGCCACGAGCCACTCATGAGGCGGCGGGCCCTTCGCGGTCCGCCGCTTTTTTTTCGCGCAGCGCTGCTGCCGACCAAGGTCTCTGTCAAGCACTGGCTCCATGAAAATTGTCTGGACGGGTACTGGACGCAACACATTTATTTGTGTAGTCGAACTGCAACACAGGTGTCTCGAGCCTTCTTTAACTAAAACGCGGCTGCCAGGCTTTTTCTTGGCAGAAATCGCACTAATCGTCAACGTGGCAGTACCTAAAAACTGTTGTTGCTTTAAGACCAAAATACTTCCCGTGTTGTAGCGCGGCTGCTACCATCTGTCCCCTCTCGGCAAGTGTCCCCATTCTGCCGATGCCCACATCGGCCCCGGGCCCCAGTCAGGCCCCGAGGCCTTTCATTTTCCAGGAGCTCGCAGAGCGCTCTTTAGGGAGGAAAGTTAATGACTGCCAATGGTCAAATCGCGCGGGCGGTACACCGTGCACTCATTCTGGGTGCAATCGCCGCCGCCAGCAGCATGCCGCTGCACGCGCAGGATCGAAGTGACTCCGATGCCGCCGCACCCAGCGCACCACTCGAAACGGTGACAGTGACGGGTTCCCGCATCGTCGTTCCCAACGAAACCAGTATCAGTCCGGTCACCGCAATCTCCGCTGAACAGATCACCAACACCGGCAGAACCCGCGTTGAGGACGTACTCAACACGTTGCCGCAGGTGTTCGGTTCGCAGAACTCCGGTGTGTCGAACGGCTCGAACGGTACGGCACTCGTCAACCTGCGCAACCTCGACTCCAAGCGCACCCTGGTGCTCGTCGACGGCCGCCGGCTCGGTCCCGGAGACCCAACGGGCGGCTTCGCGCGTAACACATACGGCGCCGACCTGAACATGATCCCGTCGCAGTTGATTGAGCGCGTCGACGTCCTGACGGGCGGCGCCTCCTCAACTTACGGCGCGGACGCGGTTGCAGGCGTCATCAACTTCGTAATGAACAATCATTTCGAAGGCGTGAAGGTCAATGCGTCCTACGGCTTCAACCAGCACAGCAATCACAATGATGCGGCTGACAGCATCCTTGCGAACAACACCCCGGTCATCAACACGCCGAGCAGCGTGGATTCGGGTTTCGCAAAGGATGTCAACCTGATCCTGGGCGTGAACTCGCCGGACGGCCGCGGTAACGCAACGGCTTACGCGACATTCCGCACCGTTTCGGCAGTGCTGGAAGGACCGTATGACTACTCCGGTTGTACTCTGAACTCCGGCGTAACACTGACGTGCGGTGGTTCGTCCACCACCGGGCCGCCAACTTCTTTCGGCCGCTTCCGCCAGGCGTTCCCGGATGGCACCGTGGGTCCCAACCAGAGCCTGAATGCGGACGGCACGCTGAGTCCGTTCGGAGCGGCCAACAACTACAATTATGGCGCGGTGAACTACTTCCAGAGGCCGGACGAGCGTTGGACCGCGGGTGCGTTCGCGCATTACGAGTTCAACGATCATGCGGATGCGTACTCCGAGTTCATGTTCATGCGGGACAACACCACGTCCCAGATCGCACCCAGCGGCGCGTTCTACGCAAGTTATCCGTTCGGCGATACGGGCGGACTCAACGTCAACTGCAGCAACCCGTTCCTGAACGCGAACGAGCTGACACAGTGGTGCGGTGGCTCGACGGCGGGTACCGCCAACTTGTTGATCGGCCGCCGCAACATCGAAGGTGGCGACCGCCAGCAATCACTGACTCACACCGATTGGCGCGTGGTCGTCGGCTCGCGTGGCGAGATTGTCGACGGATGGAAATACGACGCCTATGCACAGCAGGGTGAGGTGCAGTTCACCAGCTCGTTCCGCAACGACTTGTCCTGGACCAACATCCAGAACGCGCTGCTGGTCGAGAACGTGAATGGTACGCCGCAGTGCCAGTCCGTCATCAACGGCACCGACCCCCGGTGCGTGCCCTGGAACATCTTCACGCCCGGCGGCGTGACCAAGGCGGCGACCGACTACCTGAGCATTCCGCTGCTGGCAACCGGCACGGTCACCGAACGCGTCGCAGACGCCAACGTCACCGGCGACCTCGGCAAGTACGGCGTTCAGTCGCCGCTGGCCAAGTCCGGCGTCCAGGTCAACTTCGGTGTGGAGTGGCGCCAGGAGAAGTCCGACTTCCTGCCTGACTATGCATTCCAGAACGGCCTGGGTGCGGGCCAGGGCGGAGCGACTTTGCCGATCGCCGGCCAGTACTCCGTGCGTGAGGGATTCATGGAAGCCCGCGCACCGCTGGTGGAGGATGCGGCGTTCGCCAAGAGCGTGTCTCTCGAGACCGGCTATCGCTATTCGAGCTACAGCCTGGGTTTCAAGACCAACACGTACAAGTTCGGCGTCGAATGGTCGCCGTTGGATGACATCCGCTTCCGCGGCAGCTTCCAGCGCGCGGTCCGCGTACCGAACGTCGGCGAGCTGTACAGCCCGGTCGCGGTCGGCCTGGACGGCGTGACCGACCTGTGCTCCGGTACGACGCCCAACCTGACTCTCGCGCAGTGCGAGCTCCAGGGTGTCAAACCCTCTCAGTACGGCAACTCGGTCGATCAGAACCCGGCCGCGCAGTACAACGGCCTGATTGGCGGCAACCCGAACCTGAAGCCGGAAACGGCCATCACCAAGTCGTTTGGTGTCAGCCTGACGCCGACCTTCCTCGAAGGCCTGCGCATCCAGGTCGACTACTTCGATATCGACATTCAGAACGCCATTCAGAACCCGAACGCGGACTTCACGATGGTGCTGTGCTCGCAGACCGGCAATCCGGAACTGTGCGGCAAGATCCATCGCGATCCCACCGGCTCGCTGGACGGCTCGCCCTCGAACAGCTATGTCGAGGACTTGCTGACCAACATCGGCAGCCTGCAGACGCGCGGCGTGGATATCGACTCGTCGTACAAGCTGAACCTCAACGCGGCCGGCAAGCTCGGCTTCCAGTTGACGGGGACCTATACCAGCAAGTACATCACCCACGCCCAGCAGGGTGCGTCCTACGATTGCGCCGGATACTTCGGCGGAATCTGCGGCGCTCCGCTGCCGAAGTGGCGCAGCAACTTCACCACATCGTACACGACCCCGATCAAGGGCCTGGACTTTGCGGCAACGTGGCGCTTCCTGGATGCGGTCAAGGACGATTCGAACGCTCCGGGCTTGAGCTTCCTGAAGAATACGAGCTCCGACAATCCGTCGGATCAGCGTATGTCCAGCCGCAGCTACCTCGACCTGACGGCCAGCTACCAGTACGACAAGTACAACCTGCGGGTCGGCGTGAACAACGTGTTGGATAAGGATCCGCCGATCATTGGCGCGAGCGTCTGCCCGGCCGGACCTTGCAACGGCAACACCTGGCCGGTGATCTACGACACCGTAGGTCGGCAGTTGTTCATGATGGTGACAGCGGAGTTCTAAGCACGAGAACTGTTCGTTCCGACGAGCATTGCAACTGGCGGTGGGCCCTAGGGCCCGCCGCCTTTTTTTTGGTAGAGTTGCCGGCGTGCAAGCCACTCCCTTTTTCGCCATTCCCTTCGGCTTCGCGAAGCTCGAACCGGCGCAGGCCCTGAACAACGAGCTGGCGGACCTGTTCCGCCGGCGCGCGACCGAAGGTGCGCGGTACGCCAATCCACGGCCGCTCACTCAGCGCAACGGCCAGGTGTTCGAGAGCGAATTCCAGATGTTCAAGTGGCCGGAACCGTGCGTGCGGCAGTTGAAGGAATTCTGCTGGCACCACCTGATGCAGTTCATCGGCCAACTGAACGGCTATGACAACGCGACCCTGGGCCGCATGATGATTTATTCGGATTCGTGGTTTCACATCACGCGGCGCGGCGGCTTCTTCGCCCTGCACAACCATCCGAATGCGTCCTGGTCCGGCGTTTATTGCGTCGATCCGGGCAAACATGACGCGGATCAGCGTGACAGCGGTTTACTCAGCTTCATGAATCCGGCCGTCGCATCGGCGATGTACATGGATGCCGCCACGGCCAACCTGCAGGGCGCGTTTGCCTATCACATCCGGCACGTCCGCCTCGAGCCCGGCCAGCTCGTGTTGTTTCCGTCCTGGATCCTGCACGACGTCAAGCCGTTCCAGGGTGAAGGCGAGCGCATCACCGTGGCGTTCAATTGTTGGTTTACGATGCAGGATCCGCCGGGGACCCGCTGACGGCGGACCCGGGCTCCGCGCGGCCAGTGCCGCGCTGATAAACTATCGTAGCCGGCTGACTTTCGAGCCTCGGCCGCTGGGGGGCAGCATCCAGAAGGATCCCAGCATCGCCCGTGAGATGGTGACGGAGTCGCCCACCTGCACGCCCAGGTCGGCGTTTCCCAGTTGTTGCCAACGCTGACCGTTGTCGAGCTCCATGACGAGCGCGCCATTGGGCCGGTGATGAGTGGCCGTCACAGTGGCCTTGACCGACTTGACCTCTTCGACAATCTCCCGTTTGACGGGGGGCAGGCCAAAATCGCGCTTCGCCGCGCCAGTGTCCGCCACCGGTGTTCGAGGTACCGCAGCCGCCGCCGGCGCGCTTGCCGGGGCAGCGGTGGCCGGGGCCCCGGTTGCTGCCGCGGGTGGCGGTTGGGACCGCAACCCCCGCGCCACTCCGTCATAACATGACAGGCGCGCGGCGTCGGCCGGCACAGCGGCGCAGGCGAGAATCCGGGAAGTTGAATTGTCGGCGCCATGGGCGACTGCAACAGCGGCCCAAAGGCTCAAAATCAGGAATCGCATATCGATACTCAGTGCTGAATCTGCCAGGGATTGACGCCGCCGTAAAACTCTTCAACCCCCACCGCCGTCTCGGTCACCAACTTGCGCTCCGCTTCGGTCAGATACGGATTCCAGACATCGAAAATCAGAATGGCGCGCGGTGCATCGCTCTCATTCCACGCCTCGTGCTCCACGGTGTCATCAAACACCCAGGCTTCACCGGCCTGCCACTGCCTGCGATCGCCGCCCACCCGGAATGTGCATTTGCCCGGCAGTAGCAGCGGCAGGTGCACGGTCAGGCGGGTGTTGGTCGCACCATTGTGCGGCGGAATGTGACTTTTTGCGTCGAGAATTGAAAAGAACGCCGTGGGCCCGTGTCCGCTGATTTCGATACGAGGCACCTTGGCAAGCGCCGCGACCGTCGCCGGACAACGCGCCTGGTGCTCGGCAAATGCCTTGCCTTCGCGCCAGAGATAGAAAGCACTCCAGCGGCGCGAGTGATTCAACTCTTTCCACTGATCAATGGGCACGCCCTCCGGAAAGGCTACGTAAGGCACGAGGCTGTCCTGGTCTTGGGCAAACACCCGCTCAAACTCCGCGCGAATCGCCGGCGCGGCCGCTTCCAACTCCGCGAGCCACGGAAATTCGCTCCGCGGATAGAACCCATAGGCCGGCAGATAGGGGAAATACATGAACGTGGGCTGCGGCAGAAACGGGCGCCGCCGGCCGAGAAGGATTTCGAGGCAGTGATCAAAGCGCATCTCATCGGCCAGGCCTGAGCGCGTCGGGCCGAGCCTGTCGCGCAGAAATGCCGTGAGCGCTTCGCCGTTCTCGCGCACGCAGTTGACTGCAAGCTGGATGGCCGGTTTCAGGCTGGGTGGCAGATTCGCGCGCGGCGCAATCGAGGCCAGGGCTGCCTGATACGCCGCCGCCGCCGAACGGGTCCGGCCGAGCCGATTCAACAGAGAGCCCTTCTGCAGCAGGGCGGGCAGAAACCGCGGCTCAATCGCCAGCGCTTTCTCCAGCGAGACCATTTCGTCATCGGCCAGTCCGAGCTGGCTCTGCGCGGCACTCAAATTGACCCAGAAGGCGGGATTGGTGGCATCGAGGGCCACCGCCGCCTGCAGGACTTCCTGAGCAGCCTGGCTGTTGCCCCGATGGATGTAGCGCTGACCGAGGGCGTTCAGAACCAGGGGATGGCGCGGCGCCATGGATTCGAGGCGCGCCAGGAGCTGGTCCGCCTTGGCGGTCTCACCGCTGTTGAAGGCACTCTCGAACTGCTGAACCCACGCACGTACCTGTGTGTCGTCGACTGGAATTGCACTCATGGTGCGTATTTTACCCCACCCCCAGGTACGCCCCTTCGAAATACAACTCGCGATTGCGGAAATCGATACCGAGTGAGCGAACCGTTCCCAGCACATCCATCCCGAGAATCATGGCCGGCCGCTTTTGCAGATCCCAGACGTCGAAAATATGGAAATCGCCGTAAATGAGGTCTACATCAATCAGCTTGAGCGGGCCGAATTCAATGATTGGCGCAAGCCCCCGTTCGCCTCTCGCGATGTCGCTCGACGTCCCGAACACGTCCGTGAAATTCGGTGCCTTTCTCGAGCTCTGCCAGTGACGAAGGGCCTCCCGGAGTGCCGGGTTCCCCAAAGAGCGCTCGGCCCCGGTGTCCACGATGGCAATGGCATGCACTCCGCCGACCCTGACGTCAACCGTCATCAGTCCGTTCTCCATGATCTTGGCGCGAATCCTCTGGAAACCGCGGGGAGCCAGTCCGATGTTCGGCCTCGAGATGGTGACGCGGTTGCGGGTGAACTCCACCATGATCCGTTCGTTCCGCAATCCCGCCGCACCGAGAATTCCATCCGCGCCGCCCATGATGGGTGCCCAGATCACGGGCAATCGCAAAGAACGCAACTCGAGATCGCCGGCCTTCAGCACATCGATGGGCACCGATGGCGCACGGACGGAGCCGGTGACGCCGTTCACCACAAAGGGATAGTCATCGCTCGACTCCAGTCCGAGCGTCGCGGCGAGCTCTGGCGAGACAGTCGAGTAACTGGCGCCCGTGTCCACCAAAAGCCGGAAGGGCCCACGCCCGTTGATCATGACCGGCGCGAGAATCCGGCCGATCTGATCCTTACGGGTAGGACTGGCAAATAGGACGGTGCCGTCCGGCGGCCCCGCCGGCGGCGGGTTGCCGAACGCCTGCGTACCCGACAGAACGAGCAGCAACGCCCACTCAATGCGCAAAATTCTCAACGAGCGGCCCCCTTTGTCCGTGTCATCGTATTGGATACGCGCGCCGGCCGCCGTGCTATAGGTCGGGTGGCGAGTCCAAAGTTGCCTGGGGTGGACCTTGACGAACGGCCTGGATCGAATGGTTCTGGAGGCGCAAGCGCTGCAGCGCCAAGGGCGCGTTCCCGAAGCCATTCAGGCCTATCAGAAGGCCCTCGGGGAGCGGCCTGATCGGGCCGATTGCTGGTACAACCTCGGCGTATTGCTGCGTCAACAGCGCCAGCTTCCGGAGGCGCTCGCCGCGTACCAGCGAGCATTGGACTACGGGATTTCGGCGCCCGAGGAAGTGCACCTGAACCGGGCGGTCATCTACTCCGACTATCTGCGGCAGGACTCGGCCGCGGAGCAGGAGCTGACGCAGGCGCTGCAGAACAACCCGAACTACATTCCGGCGCTGCTCAATCTAGCCAACCTGCACGAAGACCGGGGCGGGCGTTCGGAAGCCGGTGCGTTGTATGGGCGAGTACTGACGCTGAATCCGCGTTGCTTCGAGGCCCTGGCGCGCTTCGCAAATCTGCAACCGGCTGCGAGCGCCGACAACCGCTTGATCGTGGAAATTGAGGAGGCGCTGCAAGCCCCCGCCGCCGCGGCCGAGCAAGCGAGTCTACTGTTTGCTCTGGGCCGCCTGCGAGATGGCAAAGGGCAATACGCAGCAGCGTTCGAGGCGTACACGGCAGCAAATGCGCGCAGCCGCGCGAGCGCGGCTCCCGGCACCGCCACTTACAACCGCAAGCGGCAGGAGGATCTGGTCGACCAGTTGATTCTGCGTTACCCGGCTGGAGCCGTCGCAGCGGCTGGCGGGTTGGAGGCCGCCGGCACGCAGCCGCAGCCGATTTTCATCTGCGGTATGTTTCGTTCGGGGTCGACGCTCGCCGAACAATTGCTGGCGAGACACCCGCAGCTCGCGGCGGGCGGTGAGTTGGATATTCTGCCGCGACTCGCTGCGACCGCGGCGCCCGCCTCGTCCCTCGCCGCAACCTACCGGGCGCAGTTGCGGCGGATGTTTCCCGGCGCGGCCTATGTAACCGACAAGCGCCCCGACAACTTCCTGCACATCGGTTTCATCAAGAGCCTGTTTCCTGACGCACCGATCGTGCACACGAGCCGCGACCCGCTCGACAATTGTCTGTCGATCTTCTTCCTGCACCTGGACCACAGCATGGCCTACGCGCTCAATCTATTGGATATCGGTCACTATTTCCGCCAGTACCGCCGCCTCATGGCACACTGGCAGCGCTGCTATCCCCACGATCTGTTTGAGCTCAACTACGATACCTTCGTCCACCAACCGGCCCGGCAGGCGGCCCGGCTGTTCGGGTTTCTCGGCCTCGATTGGGATGATCGCTACCTGGAGCCCGAATCGCGCGGCCGCGCCGTGAAGACCGCCAGTGTCTGGCAGGTGCGTGAGCCGATCTATACCCGCTCGTCGGGACGAGCGGCACACTACCGCGATCAGTTGGGTGAGTTACGCGCGCTGCTGTCCGATCTGCTGCCGACATCATGAGTCAGGGCTCAATATCCATCGTACCCATCTTCGCCACACCCTTGGCGATAGTGACGGTGCCGGCGGCGCCACAAACCAACGAGCGGGTGGCGCAATTGTTTGCGCAGCATGTGACGGCGAATCCCGCGCCGCCGGGAGCGGCCCGGCTGAGTTACCAAAGCGCTGATGACCTCCTCGATTGGACTGATGAGCCGGTGCGGCAACTTTGCGGCGAAATTCTGCGCGGTGTGTGGTCAACCGCAGCCGCGGTTACCACACTGACCGCGGAGCAACTCAAATCGCTATCGATGCAGGCGCGGGCCGCTTTCACGATCGTACAACCCAACGGCTGCGTGCCCGCGACCAGCCACTCCCTGACAGCGTGGTGCGGAATCTATTGTCTCCAGGCTCCAACGCCGGCGCCTCAACGAGGCGATAGCGGGGTCGTACGGTTCTACGAATCGCGGTTCGGAGCCATGCTGTCCGATGCCACCAGCAGTGCGATGCGCGTCCCTTTCACGTCCGGTCACTACACATGGCGTGCCACTCCAGGGCAGCTAATAGTCTTCCCGGGCTCGCTCAGCCATGAAATTCCGCTGATCCGGTCGGATACTCCATTGGTCTTTATTGCGGTGCGCACGCGTTTTGTGGGTCCCGGCCAGGAAGGACTATCGCGATGGTGAGCCCGCCGCTGCAATTGAACGCCGCTTTCGCCGTGCCGATCCTGCAGGCACGTTTGAATCCTTGCGACGCGCTCAATCGCGCTCTCGAGGCGCTGTTTCTCGCGCGGGAGAGCGAAGAGTACCGCAACCCAACACCCAGCCACATCCCCCAGGCGGAGACGTTTGAGAGCCGCTTCAACCTGTTTCGCTGGCCCGAGCCGTGTATACAGGAGCTGCGGCGGTTCGTGCTCGATCGGGTGGCCGCCGCCGTGCTGCAGGCCAGCAATCTCACGCCCGAGGCGCTGGCGCGGCTCAGGTTCAACAATCACACCTGGTTCCACATAACACGGTACGCCGGCTCGTTCGTGGCCCATAACCATCCCCTGGCCTCCTGGTCCGCGGTCTACTGCGTTCGTCCCGGGGAGTCCGTGCCGGAGCACCCGCAAAGCGGCCTGCTGCGATTTTTTGACCCGCGACAAGGCGCCAACGCCTACCTGGACCCCGCAAACGAGCATCTGCACCCCCCGTTTGCGTTGCGATCACTGGATTTTCGGCTGGCGGCGGGCGACCTGGTGGTCTTTCCCTCCTACCTCTTCCATGAAGTCACGCCCTTCTACGGCGGGGACACGCGGATCACCGTCGCGACCAATTGTTGGTTCGCCTGAGGCGCCCGGTCAGGGGTGGTTGCTGTTGTACCACCGCGACACAAAACCGAGCCTGATTTAACAAACGTCCGCAGACAAGCTACCCGTTGGGACGAACAGGTTAACGCCCGGGACAAATCCCGGAGAATTGGGGACAGTTGCAATAGTTTCATGCTTCAGCAAACTTTGCAATGTTAGGTCTCCGGCGTAGTATTTCCGCCATAAGAGGGGGGTTTCCGCCACATAGGAGCGGGGGTGCTCGCCTTCCGTTTTGTCTCAACGGCTACAAAATTGGGGAGTTCAACGAATGACGAATAGAAGTCGCAACGTGCGGCAAGCGGTCCAATTCGCCCTCGCCGCGTGCGCGTCGGCTGCTGCACCGTTGGCTTTCGGCGCGGACGCCGCGGCACCCGCGAATCCGGATGCGGTACAGGAAGTCGTAGTTACAGGATCGCGCATTGCCCAATCGCCCAACGACGTCTCAATCAGCCCGATCACGAGCGTCTCGGCGGTAGACATCCAGCAGACAGGTCTGATTCGAACTGAGGACGTCCTCCAGAATCTGCCGTCGATCAGTGCCGAGTCTCCTTCCGGCAATTCCATCAGCAGCGTCGGTATCAACACCGTCAGCCTGCGCGGTTTGGGGTCACAGCGCACCCTGGTGCTCATCGACGGCCGGCGCATGAATCCTGGCGGCGCGGGCGGTGTTACCGGCCCGGGTGGTTCCTCCAACGCGGCGGACCTGAACCAGATTCCGGCCGATCTGATCGAGCGCGTCGACGTTCTGACAGGCGGTGCGTCGGCAGTCTATGGCGCGGACGCCGTGGCAGGCGTCGTCAACTTCGTACTCAACACGCACTACCAGGGCGTGAGAGTCGATGCTGACTACAGCTTCAACAACCATAAAAACGACAATGAGACGTATCTGGGCTACCTGAGAGCAGCCAACCAGCCGATACCGCAGGACACAGTCAACACCGGGCAGAACAGGAACGTATCGATTCTCGCCGGTGCGAATTTCGCGGACGGCAAGGGCAACGCGACCACGTACTTCACCTACACGAACTCTCTGCCGGCGGTCGGATATCAGTTTGACCACGCCGCCTGTACCCTCAATGCGGGTAAAACCCCGACGAGCGCGATTTTTTGCGGCGGCTCGAGCACGAGCG
This sequence comes from Pseudomonadota bacterium, assembly GCA_018241505.1. Classification (GTDB taxonomy): domain Bacteria; phylum Pseudomonadota; class Gammaproteobacteria; order Steroidobacterales; family Steroidobacteraceae; genus 13-2-20CM-66-19. The sequence goes on from JAFEDS010000007.1 coordinate 106,997, forward strand.
GCCCGGGACGATTTTTCCTGTTAGGCAAACTGAACGTAGGCTTGCCGAGCCAAACGACCACCGCGGTGGTCGACAACACTGTCGACCCCAAGACGGGAGCGTTCCGGGCGTACAACGGCAATACCGACTCATACAACTACGGGGCGCTGAGCTATTTCCAGCGAAGTCAGGAGCGCTACACGGCCGGCGGCTTCCTGCACTATGACATCAACGACTACGCGAGCGTGTACACGGAGACCATGTATGCCCGCAACACCTCCACCGCACAGTACGGACCCAGCGGTGCGTTCGCCTTCACGGCCTACCCGCTGCAGAAAGACAACCCACTGCTGACACCGGAGCAAGTAGCCACTATCTTCACGCCGGCCAACGTCGCGGCCAACCATGCAGTGTTCGGGGGAACCGATCCGAACCAGGTCACCATGTATCTCGGCCGCCGCAACGTCGAAGGCGGCGGACGTCTGGACCAGTACCAGTCGAGCTCAATCCGTCAGTTGATCGGCGTCAAGGGCTCGTTCGCCGACGCTTGGAACTACGACACGTACGCCCAGGTGGGCATCACCCAGTTCCAGGACATTGAGGGTAACTTCCTCGGCGTGCCGCAGATTAACGCTGCGCTGGATGTCATACCGAATCCGACTGCGGCCAACGGAGGCATACCAGGTGTTGCCGCGGGAACTGCGGTTTGCCGTTCTGCCCTGCCAGGCGGAGCCAATCCGACCTGTGTACCCTGGAACATTTACAAACCGGGCGGTGTCACGCCGGATCAGTTGAAGTATCTGTCAGTCCCGGCGACCTACGCCTCGAATGCAACCGAGTACATCTGGGACGGTTCGGTTACCGGTGATCTCGGCAAGTATGGCGTGAAGCTTCCGACTGCGAAGGACGGTCTGTCGATCAACGTCGGTGCCGAGTATCGCGAAGAGAAGTTCAAGTTCGACCCGGATTTCATTTTCGCCAACGGCCTGCAGGCCGGCGGCGCGCCATCGCAGGCGATCGACGGTCGATTGCACGTGTGGGAAGGGTTCACCGAAGTGCGCCTGCCCATCATGAATGACTTGCCCTTCGCGTATAGCCTGTCCGCTGACGCTGGCTACCGGTTCTCGAATTACACACTGGGCGGCACTACCAACACCTACAAGTTCGGCGTGGAATGGGCGCCTATTCCCGATGTACGTCTGCGTGGCGGCTACAACCGCGCGGTGCGTGCGCCGAACCTCGACGAACTGTTCGAGCCGCCGGTGGTGGGCGCCGGCGGTACGGCGGACCCGTGCTGGGGCCCCAATCCGGTCCTGTCGCAGGCACAGTGCGAACGCACCGGCGTCACCCAAGCCCAGTACGGCCACATCGTCGTCAACCCGGCCGCGCAGATCAACACCCAGGTCGGTGGCAATATCGCGCTGAAACCTGAAATTGCCGACACTTACACGTTCGGTGTGGTCCTGCAGCCGCAGTTCATTCCGAACCTGGTGGCGTCCTTCGATGCGTACTACATCAAGATCAGGAACACCATCACGTCGCTGTCATCGAATACGATCATCAACGACTGCGCACTGACGGGTGATGCCGCTCTGTGCGGCCTGATCCACCGCGGCCCAACCGGTTCGCTGTGGTTCAATACCGCAAACTTCGTAACCGCGACCAACGAGAACATCGGCAAGATCTCCGCCCGCGGCCTGGACGTTTCATCGCATTACCACATGGATGTCGGCAACCTCGGCAAGTTGTCCTTCAACCTGACCGGGACGTACACGAAGGACTTCAACACACAACCGTTGCCGACAGGCGGTTCATACGATTGCGCCGGCTACTGGGGAACCACCTGCGGAGCCCCGCTGCCACACTGGCGTCATGTTTTGAACACGACCTGGGGCCTGCCGTGGTTCGGCATCGACCTGACGGCGCGTTGGCGCCTGGTCGGTCCGTCAAAAGTCGATCGCTCCAGCTCGAACCCGCAGTTGAACGCCGCCTACTACGTGTCGACGGCGCACATCCCGGGCTACAACTACATCGACGTGTCGGCATCCATGCCGGTCACGAGTTGGATCGACTTCCGGATGGGCGTCAACAACATTGCGGACAAGAATCCGCCGCTCATCCTGAACGGCACCCTGTCCGACTGCCCGAACACGAGCTGCAACGACAACACCTGGGTGGGTACCTACGACTCGCTCGGTCGTTACCTCTATGCACACGTGACCATGAAGTTCTAACGACTTTCTGCCGATTATTGGCAAACGAGCGCGGCGGGCCTTCGGCCCGCCGCTTTTTTTTCGGGTTATCATCAGGCGATGCCACGCGATCTCAAAGCCGACCAGGCCATGCTCCGCGAAGTCCTGTCCCTCGCGCAGAAGCGGGATTTCGGACGGGCCGGCGCGATCGCCAACCAAGCGTTGGCAGATGGCTTCGAACACCCGCTGTTACTGAACGTGGCGGCCACTTGCCTGGAACAGGAGGGAAAGTTAGCGGACGCATTGCGACTGCTGGAGCGCGCTGTCGAGCTCGCGCCCGAAGATATCGGCGCACGCAATGCGCTGGGGCTGTGTCTCCAACGCCTGGAGCGGCCCGCCGAGGCTCTGCGTCATACAGACGTTCTGTTGAAACAGAATCCGGGCTTGGGGTTCGCGCACGCCAACAGGGGCAATGCGCTGATTGCCCTGGGGCATCTCGGCCGCGCGCGAAGCAGTCATTTGCGTGCCCTGGAGCTGGAACCCGGTAACGTCAGCTCGCTGGCTTCCCTGGCATCGATTGCAAGCCATCGTGGCAACCACGATGAGGCCCGCACCTGGGCACGGCAAGTCCTCGCGGTAGTGCCGAACTTTCCAGATGCCGTCATCGCCCTGGCGGCCGCAGAGCTCGCGGGTGGCACGCTCGCTGAAGCGGAAGCGCTGTTACGCCAGCTCCTTGCGGATCAACGCGTGTCCCCAATCGACAAGGCACGGGCCAACGGACTGCTGGGCGATGTGCTGGACGCGGACAGGCGTTACACCGAAGCGTTGGCTGCATATTCGGCCTGTAACGAAGCCTTACGGCGGATCCACAACCGATTCGCCTCCGGAACCAGCCTCACCACCTACACCAACCAACTGCTTACCACAGTCGGGAGTGACGTGGACCGATATGCACGCCGAGGCGGCGAGTCGCAGGCACCTGTTACCGCCGCGCGCGGGCACGTGTTCTTGATCGGCTTTCCGCGTTCAGGGACGACGCTGCTCGAGGTTGTTCTCGACGGACACCCACAGGTGGCGAGCCTCGACGAGCACGAGCTGCTCACAGAAAGTGTTCAGCGATACATGGCCGATCCGCGCGATCTGTCCGATCTCGAGAAGGCCAACGAAACACAATTGCGCCCGCTGCGTGAAGCTTATTGGAACCGCGTACGCGAGAACGAGATTGACGTATCCGGCAAAGTCTTCGTTGACAAGTACCCGATGAGCACACTGAAGTTGCCGTTGATTGCGCGTTTGTTTCCCGACGCGCGCATCCTTTTTGCCGCTCGGGACCCGCGCGAGGTGGTGCTTGCCTGCTTTCGGCGGCGCTTCAAAATGAATCCGGCCACGTACGAGTTTCTGACGACCGCCGGCGCGGCCGCTTTGTACGACGCAGTCATGCCCTTCGCGGAGTTGATGCGGCCGGTATTCGGCGCCCGCTGGCGGGACGTGCGGTATGAGAGCCTCGTCGCCGATTTCACGGGCCAGATGCGTGCGATCTGCGAATTCCTCGGCCTGGAGTGGCTCGAAGGCATGGACGATTTTGCGGTTCGCGCCCGTGAACGGGAGCGCAGCACGCCCAGCACGGCCCAACTTGCACGGGGTCTGGATCGCTCGCGCACCGTGCACTGGAAGCATTACAGCTCGGCGCTCGAGCCAGTGATGCCCGTGCTCAACAAATGGGTTGAGCGCCTCGGGTACTCGCGCTAACGCCTCACCTGGCCGGGCGCTCAACTGCCAACGTCGTGCTCAGTTGGTGCGCTCAACGCGGTAGCTTCTGCGACTGGGCGTCACCAACAGATAGGAGCCCAAGGCAGCTCGCTTGATGGTCACGGTGTCGCCCGGCCGCACTCTGGGATCGGACTCAATGAGGCGCCAGGTCTGCCCGTTGTCGAGTACCAGGTCGACATTGTTGAGGCGATCTTGCGTCATCCGCGAGACCACGGACTTCACCTGGCCGGGCCCAGTAGGAGTCGCCCTCAGTTGATGGAGCGAGAATCCAAAGTTGGCGGGGTCATCCACATCGGTCGAACGGCGGGCCGCTGCAGTCGTACCGGCCGCTTGCCCTTCCGGGGTGGTGGCAGCAGCTACTGCAGGTTCCGCAGCGCTCGCGCCTGTAGCTGCCGCAGTTCCCGCAGGCGCCTGGGCCGACTGCGCCCCGCTCGCCGCAGTCCGGGATGGCGCGCTGTCGGTTGGCGTTGCGGGAGCGTTTTGCGCTCCCGCAACGGCACGCGCTTCGAGGTCGTCGTAACAAGCAAGCCGCTGGCCTGCACCCGAGATCGCGCGACAACGGGCCAGATCGCTCACATCCACCGTCCGCTGCTCGGCAAGCGCCGCGCAAGTCAGTCCGGCAAGAACGAATGTCAGAGCGGCACGCGTCATTCCAACAAACAGCGGATTCATGCGTGGCTCTCGGGGGGCAAAGCGTAGTGGCGCACGTAGTGCTCCGTAGCGATCTGGACCATGTCGCGTTCAGCGGGCGTCAATAGAGGATTCCAGATGTCGAAAATCATGATCGCCCGCGGCGTGTCCGAGTTGTTCCACGCCTCGTGCTCGATCGTGTCATCGAAGACCCATGCCTTTCCCGGCACCCATTCACGCGTCGTAGCGCCCACGCGGAATGCGCAACCCTCCGGAATGATCAGCGGAAGATGTACGGTCAGGCGCGTGTTGGTGACGCCAGTATGCGGAGGAATCTTCGTCTTCGGCTCGAGGATCGAAAAGAAGGCCGTGGGCGCGCGCGACTCAATGGTGGGCCGAGGCACTGCCTCCAGAGCTTTCGCGGTTGCGGGGCAACGCGCCAGGTGGCCTGAATTCGGCGTGCCCTGGTTCCACAGGAAATACGCACTCCAGCGGCGTGAGCGGTTCAGATCCCGCCACTGATCGAGCGGCATGCTGGCGGGAAAGTCGATGTACGGCTGAAGACCCTCGCGGTCGGCGACCAACACACGCAGCAGCTCGGCACGGATCTCATCACTCACCGCCTCGAGCGCGTCGAGCCACGGGAAATCGGCGCGTTCGAAAAACTCGATTGCGGGCAACTCGGGAAAGTACATCCACGTGGGTTGCGAGTAATAGGTCTTGCGCTTACCCATCAGCGTGTCGAGGCACATGTCCAGGCGCCGCTGTTGTTTGCCACCGTACCGGTCCCGGACGGCGGCCAGCGGCTGCTCGAGTGTAGCGGTGAGAGCCGCCAGATCCGCATCGACCACCGCCCTGGCATGGTTGAGCGCATCACGTATTGGCGCAGGTGGCTCGGCGCCCGGAGGAAAGCACGCCAGGGCATTCTGGTAGGTGCGCGCCGCGGTACGAACGTCACCGGACTGCTCGAACCAGGCGCCTTTTTGCAGCAGCGCCGACAGATGGCGCGGTTCCAGCTCCAGTGCCTTTTCGAGGGCATTGAACTCATCGGTGCGACGGCCCAGCACATTCAAACTGTTCGCCAGATTGGCCCACAGCGCCGGATGCCTGGGATCGCCGGCCGTGGCCCGCGCAAACAGCTCGTACGCCTGTTCCGCCGCGCCACGGTTCATCATCCGCACACCGAGCTCGTTCAGAACGGCAGGGTGCTGCGGGGCCTGCGTCGCCAGGCGTGCCAGCAGCTTGTCTGATTCGGCCATCCGCCCCGCGGCTGCCTCGGCTTTGGAAGCCTGCAGTGCGCGGATGATGGCCGCATCGTCCAAGGGTGCGGATGCTGCGCTATTCACCACGAAATCTCCTGGAAAATAGGGCATTGTACGCGGAAAGACCGGGCCCGAGTTGACGTCCTGCCCCTGGAGCTGCGATTTGACTGAGACTAGAAGCGCCGAACTCGCACTGATGCGCGCATCGCTGTTGCTCGATTCGGATCCGGCCGCCGCAGCCCGCGCCGCCGGCGAAATCCTGGCCGGCCATCCGGGTCATCCCGAGGCCAGCTTGCTGTTGGCATCCGCGAGCCGGCGGCTCGGTCAATCAAAAGAGGCGGTTGCCGTGCTGGAGTCGCTCGCCGAGGCGCATCGTGACTCCGCATTCATGCAACTCGAGCTCGGTCGGGCCTACGCCGCAAGCCGGCGCACAACGGCCGCGATCGCGGCATTCCGCCAGGCTGTTGCGCTCGATCAAGGGCTGGCGGACGCCTGGCACGAGCTGGCGGCACAGCTATTTGTCACCGGGGACACTCGTGGTGGTGACACGGCCTACGGCCACTACTTCCGCTTGGCACCGCGCCCTCCAGAGCTCACTGACGCGGCGGTAGCATTGGCTGAGAACAGGCTCGAAACCGCGGAAGCGCTGTTGAAGCAGCGGCTCCGGAAGGCACCCCACGACGTGATCGCCCTGCGCATGCTCGGGGAAATTGCCACTCTCCAGGAGAACCTTGCGGAAGCGGAGTCGCGCCTCACAACCTGTCTCGCTCTCGCCCCCGGGTATGCGCAAGCTCGCTACGATCTGGCGAACCTGCTGCACCTGCAGAACCGCGATACAGAGGTGTTGCCCCTGATCGAGCGGTTGCTCGCAGCCGAACCTGACAACATCGACTACGTCAGCCTGCAGGCGCACGCCATGCGCCTCCTCGGACGCATCACCGAGGCAATTGCTCTGATGGATCAGGCGGTGGCCACTCATCCGAATGAAGAGCGCGCGTGGCTGTTATATGGCCATTTGCTGCGCGAGGTCGGGCAACAGCCCCGCGCCATCGAGATTTATCGCCACGTCATCGAGATACGCCCCCAGTACGGGAACGCGTACTCCGCGCTGGCGAATCTCAAGACTTACCGATTCAGTCCGGAGCAGGTCACGGACATGCGGGTCCAACTGTCCCACGCAGGTCTGCGGCACGGCGAGCGCACCCATTTCGAATTTGCGCTGGGCAAAGCTCTGGAGGATGAGGGACGGTTCGAAGAGTCTTTCAAACACTATGCGAGCGGCAACTCGTTGCAGCGTTCAGTCGTTCCGCATGATGCGCAAGCAGTCACTTCAGATGCCAAGCTGGTTAGGACGCTGTTCACCCGTGAGTTCTTCGCTGAACGCTCCGGATGGGGAAGCGCGAGCGTGGAACCGATATTCATTGTGGGCCTGCCCCGCTCCGGCTCCACATTGCTCGAACAGATATTGGCCACCCATTCGCAGGTGGAGGGAACGCGGGAGTTGGTATACATCCCGGCGCTCGCCTTTGAAACGATGACGCGGCCAAATCAGACCACATCCAGACCGTACCCGGAGTCGCTGGCCACGCTGGAACGAACGGACTTCGACGCACTCGGCGCGCGCTATCTCTCGCGTGCTTCGGTGTTGCGCGGGCTCGCACGCCCGCGATTCGTCGACAAGATGCTCGGCAATTTCACTCACATCGGGTTCATTCAACTACTGTTTCCAAACGCCTCCATTATCGATACCCGGCGTCACCCGCTCGCGTGCGGCTTCTCGTGTTACAAGCAGCAGTTTGCCCGCGGTTTTGGCTTTACGTACGACTTATCCGACATGGGCCGCTACTACCGCGACTACGCGAGCTTGATGGATCATTTCGATGCCGTCCTGCCAGGACGCATTTATCGCGTTCACTACGAACAGGTCGTTGCCAATCCGGACGGTGAGATCCGGAAGCTGCTCGACTACTGCGGGCTGCCCTTCGAGGAGCAGTGCCTGGAGTTTCACCGCAATCGGCGGGTAGTGCAGACGATCAGCTCGGAGCAGGTTCGCCGGCCGATTTATACAGAGAGCGTCGATCAGTGGCGGAACTACGAACCCTGGTTGAATCCGTTGAAAGAGGCGTTGGGTGACCTGGTCGAGCGCTATCCCGAGCCGCGGCACGCGGTCAAATGACTGAACGTTGATGACCAACACAGCCGCGACACTCACGCAGGCAATCGGCGCCCACCAGAATGGGCGTCTCCAGGAGGCGATGCGGCTCTACCAGCAGGTGCTGCATGCGGAGCCTCGCAACGTCGATGCCCTGCGACTCATGGGGCTCGCCCTGAGCTCCATCGGCCGCCAAGCGGAAGCCATTGCCTGCTACGACCGCGCGCTGGCGATTCAGCCGAGCCTGGCCATCGCGCATCGCGGCCGCGGGATGGCACTGATGCAGCTCGGCAAGGCGCAGGAGGCCCTCGCCAGCTTCAACACGGCGGTTCGACTCGCGCCCAATGACGAAGTGTCGCTCAACAGCATGGGAGTCATCCTGCTGTCGCTGGGGCAGGCGGCGATGGCGCTGGCCAGTTTCGACCGCGCGCTCGCGCTGCAGCCGAACGACCCCACCGCGAGCCACAACCGCGGACTCGCTCTCATGAGCCTGGCACGCTACGACGAAGCGCGGCAGAGTTTCGAGCGGACCTTGCAACTCGCGCCGGGCTCGGTACCCACACTGATGTGGCGCGGCAAGTGTTACCTGGAGATGGGACGCCCGGCGGAGGCACTGGCCAGCCTGCAGCAGGCCTGTACGCTCGCTCCAGGAGATTTCGCAGCGAACTTCCAACTCGGTATCACCCTCGCACGCTTGAATCGCAAGGACGAAGCGGTTGCCGCTTTCAGCGCCGCCATAGCGGGCAATGCACGCTCGGCGGAAGCTTTCAACAACCGTGGCGCTGTGTTGGTGCGCCAGTTTCGCCCGGCGGACGCGATCGCCGATTTCCGGCGCGCCATCGAGCTGAACCCGGGTTACGCGGATGCGTATGTCAATTATGGCAACACCCTCAAAGGACTGGGGCAATATTCAGCGGCACTGCAGCAGCTCGACCACGCACTGACACTCAAACCCGGCGACCTCACGGCGCGCTGGAGCAAGGCGCTCATTCAACTCTCACGGGGGAATTTTGCCGAAGGCTGGCCGCTGTACGAGTCGCGCCTGGAGTTGGAACCCGCGCGCCAATTGCAACGCAATTACAACCGCCCGCGCTGGACGGGCGCCGAGCCGCTGAACGGACGGTCGCTGCTGGTCCATGCCGAGCAAGGGCTGGGCGATACATTGCAATTCGCGCGCTACATCCGTCCGCTGGAAGATCTGGGGGCGAGAGTCGTCTTCGAGGTCCAGCCGGTTCTCATGCAACTGCTGCGATCACTGCCAACACAGGCAACGCTGATCGCCCGGGGCGATCCGGTCCCTGACACGGACTTTCACACGCCGCTGCTGAGCCTGCCCCTGGCCCTGCAAACACGCCTCGACACGATTCCGGGCGGGGCCCCCTATCTGTCAGTTGACACACAGGCTGAACAAACCTGGCGCGAGCGGCTCACCGCCTTGCCGGGCCGCAAGATCGGGATCCTGTGGCACGGCAACCCCGAGGCCGAGCAGATATCGGCACTGCAGGCGCGATCCTACCCGTTGGCCGCGGCCGCGCCGCTGGCTCAACTGTCAGGCGTCACGCTCGTTTCGCTGCAGAAAGGCCCGGGCGCCGAGCAGCGCCGGCAGGTTGATTTCGCGGATCGGGTCGTGCAACTCACCGATCCACAACACATGGGCGCGGCCGAGCTCGCCACCGAGACCGCCCCCCTCCTGAAATGTCTCGACCTCGTCATCACCGCAGACACCGCCCTCGCCCACCTGGCCGGCGCGTTGGGAGTCAGAGTGTGGTTGGTTCTGCAGTCCGTGCCGGACTGGCGTTGGTTGGTGGACCGCAGCGACAGCCCCTGGTACCCGTCGATGCGGCTTTTTCGCCAACGGACGGCCGGCAATTGGGTCGAGGTCTTTGAAGATATCGCAGGTGTCATTGCCACGACTCGAGACTTCTAACTGTCCCGTCGTTGCATTCCGGCAACGCTACTGGCCACGCTCCAAACGGGGCCGGAAACTTTACATCTGAAGATAACCCTCCTACAGTCACATCGACTTTGAGCTGGTTTTTCCGCCTCAAGGGAACGTATAAGCCTTACTGGGGAGTGGTATGAAGGACTTAGGGACAGCAATACCGGTTTCAGTTGTTGCGGCTTCGCTACTAACATGGGTGACATCGGCCACGGCGCAGGAGACCAGCACCTCCGAGCAGAGCGCGCCGCAGGAAGTAGTGGTCACCGGGTCGCGCATCTATCAGACGGAAGCACAGCGTGAGCAGCCGCTGTCCACTATTGATGTGGAAGCGATCGAGAAGAGCGGCCTGTCGGATGTCGGGCAGTTGCTGCAGCAGTTGACCACGGGCGGCCAGGCCCTGAACTCGAAATTCAACTCATCCGGCAACTTCGGTTATCCGCCGGACGGCGGCGGTATCGGCGCGGGCTCGGCGCAAGTGAGTCTGCGCAACCTGGATTCCAAGCGCGTGCTCGTTCTGGTCGACGGTATCCGCTGGGTGAACGAGTCCTCCGCCTCCGGCGTGAGCGGCAGCGCGGACATCAACACGATTCCCATCTCGATTGTGGATCACATCGAAATCCTGGAGGACGGTGCCTCCTCCATCTATGGTTCGGATGCCATCGCGGGCGTCGTGAATATCATTACGCGCAAAAAAGTCGATGGCCTCGAATTCAACGGCTACGTCGGCGGCTGGGGCCGGGGCGGTCATACCACCGATGTCAGCATGACCGGTGGCGGCTCAACCGACAAGTTCTCGGCCATGTTCGTGGCGAGCTACTTCAACCAGACGGACATCAGCTCGAACAGTTGGTGGCAATCGGCCTCGCCCGAGCCGTTCACCGGCAACACCGCGGGCAGCTCGACCACACCCCAGGGCCGTGACCAATTCTGCAACCCGGCCCAACCGCCCGGAGCGCCGGGCTACTGCGGTGGCGGCGGCGTGGATGCGAGCCTGTACAACATCACTCTGAACAAAGGGGCGGTGCCCGGGCAACCGTTCAACTTCAACGACCCGGCGGCGAGCAACTATCACGGGTTCGACAACCCGGACCGCTTCAACTACGCGCCGTTCAACCTGCTTCTGACCCCTTCGCAGCGCAAGTCCATCTTCACCAACCTCTCGTACAAGGCGAACGACTACGTCGAGGTGTACATGAAGGGACTGTTCATTACCCGCAACTCGGAAAACCAGGCGGCTCCCGAGCCGATTGTGATCGGTCCGTCCGCGGGCACCGGCGGCCTGGCCGATAAGATTTCCGTGTCGGCCAAGAATCCGTTCAATCCGTTCGGCATCGACCTGGTCGCGCCGGGATCACCGCAGGCACTGGCCGGCGAGCCGGTATCGCTGGCCGGATTCGTAACACGGCGACCGATTGAGGCGGGCCCCCGCCAGTTCAACCAGGACGTCAACACCTACTATTTCGGCACGGGCCTGCGCGGCTCGTTCGAGCTCCTGGGCAACGATTATCACTGGGACGCCAACTACGTCAATTCAGCCAACAAGGCGTCGCAGACCTTCACCGGCGGTTACAACATCGGCAACATCCAGATCGCGCTCGGCGATCCAGCCATCTGCGCACTGGTCCCCAATTGCACGCCGCTCGATCTGTTCGGCGGCCAGACCCGCCCGATCACCCCGGCGCAGCTCAAATACATTCAGGCCATCCAGATCGACCGCAGCGAACAGGACCTGAAGATCTACTCCGTCAATGTCACCGGCCATCCCTTCAGCATCCAGGACCGCCCGGTGGGTATCGCAGTCGGCGGCGAGCACCGCATGTACACGGGTATCTTCAACCCGGATCCGCTGCGGCAGGAAGGCCTGTCACAGGACTCCCTGGCCTTCCCGGTGAATGCCAGCTACAGCGTGAATGAAGCCTACGGTGAGTTCAGTGTCCCGGTGTTGCAGACTCTGGGCGCGAGCGCCGCGGTCCGTTACTCGGACTACTCCAGCTTCGGCAGCCAGACCACCTACAAGGTGGGCATGCGCTGGCAGCCGGTGGAAGACTTCGGCCTGCGCGGCAACTACTCCACGGGCTTTCGCGCTCCGAACCTGGGCGAGTTGTTCGGACTCACCCAGTTTGCGGCGACCCTGGTCGATCCCTGCGGCCCGACCGGCTCTCCGCCCGTCGTGACGCCCACCGCGACCTCGGCGCTGGCCGCGGCCTGCCGCTCGCAAGGCGTTCCCAACGGCTTTCAACAGGCCAACACGCAGATCAGCAGCTTTACGGGCGGCAACGCCAAGCTGCGCCCCGAGAAGTCGGACAGCTATACGGCGGGCTTTGTATACAACGCGAGCTGGGCACGCGGCCTGTTCTTCACCAACCGGATGACCCTGGAGGCCACTTATTACCACGACAAGATCAAGGGCGCGATCCAGGCCGAAGACATTCAACAGTTGTTGAATACCTGTCTGGCCGCGGGGGGCAGTGGCGTGGCGGCTTGCGGACCGTTCAGCCGGCAGGCGAACGGCAACCTGAATCCACCACAGAACTTCCTGGCCAACCTGGGCCAGATCACCACCTCCGGTGAGGATATCAAGTTCAACTGGGCCTCCGAGCCGTTCCCCTTCGGGCACTTCTCCATCGGTACCCAGGCGACTCGCGTCAACACCTATGAGGCGGTGGACCAGGACGGCAACGTCGCGCAGCGCACCGTTGGCATCGAAGTCAACAACAGCGCGATTCCGCGGTGGCGGATGAATGCCCAGCTCGGCTACGGCATCGCGAATCTCGAGGCGACCTGGTCGGTCCGCTACCTCTCCGCGGTCAGTGAATTCTGCGGCAACGCCATCAGCTCGAAGGTTCCCGGGTGTGCCGAGGGCCAGACGCTGCATGCGCTGCCTTCCGTTACCTACAACGACATCAATGTCGCCTGGAACAATGCCTTCGCTCTGAAGGACCTGACTGTGTCGGTGGGGGCGGTCAACGCCTTCGGCAAGAGCCCACCGGTTTGCTATAGCTGCAGCCTGAACGGGTATGATGCGGGCACCTACGACCTCCCAGGTGCCTTCTGGAATGCTCGCCTCAAATACAAGTTCTGACCAACACTGTTTTGCGGCCCGTATGGTCCGCATCCGCCGCTCAATGGGTTGCCTGTTGAGCGGCGTTTTTCTTTGTGCCAGCGCCCACGCCGCCCGTGATGCCATTCCCGCGGATGCCTCGATCCTCGAGATCCAACAGGGTCTGGCCGCGGGCCGCTTCGACGTTCCCGCCGTGGAACGCCACTATGAAGGCCGGATCCAGTCCATTGACCGCGCCGGCCCGCGGCTGAACTCGGTCATTGAGATCAATCCGGACGCGGCGAAAATCGCGGCGGACCTGAAAAACGGCGCGAATCATTCGCTGCCGCTGTTCGGCATTCCCGTCCTGATCAAGGACAACATCGATACGGCCGATCGCATGCAGACCACGGCCGGCTCGCTTGCCCTGGTCGGGTCGAAGACGCCTCACGATGCTTTTATTGTGGGCAAGCTGCGCCAGGCGGGCGCGCTCATTCTGGGCAAAACCAATCTCAGTGAGTGGGCCAACTTCCGCTCCAGCCGCTCCTCCAGCGGGTGGAGCGGCCGAGGCGGCCAGACTCACAACCCTTACGCACTCGACCGCAATCCCTGCGGCTCGAGCTCGGGATCCGGCGCCGCCATTGCCGCGGATCTCGCCGTGGTGGCGGTTGGAACGGAAACCGACGGCTCGATTGTGTGTCCAAGCAGCGCCAACGGCCTGGTTGGAATCAAGCCGACCGTGGGCCTCGTGTCACGTGCCGGCATCATTCCGATCTCGGCGAGCCAGGACACCGCCGGCCCCATGGCGCGCTCCGTGACCGATGCGGCAACCTTGTTGACGGTGTTGGCGGGCTATGACCCGGCCGACCCGGCGACCGCGCCCATGCAGTCACGTCCCGCCGTGGACTACCGGCAGTTCCTGAAGCGCGACAGCCTGAAGGGTGTGCGGATCGGAGTCATGCGGCAGAACGCCGGGTTCCACGAGGAAGTGGATGCGCTGTTGGAGCGCGCCATCGAGACCTTGCGCGCGCAGGGCGCGATTGTGGTCGATCCGGTCAATATTCCCACACAAAGCAAGTTTGATTCGGAAGAGCAGACGGTCCTGTTGTACGAATTCAAGGACGGGATCAACCGCTACCTGGAACAACGCGGCGCCACGCCCCGCTCGCTGGCGGAGTTGATTGAGTACAACACTCGCGAGAGCGCACGGGAAATGCCCATTTTTGCCCAGGAGCTGTTTGTGAATGCCCAGAAGAAGGGGCCACTCAGCACGCCGGAGTATGTTGAGGCACGGGAACGCGCCCGGCGCCTGGCCGGTGCCGAAGGCATCGATGCCGCGCTTCAGAAGGAACACCTGGATGCGTTGATTGCGCCCACGATGGGCCCGGCGTGGCTTACCGACTGGGTGAATGGCGATCATTTTGTTGGTGGCGGAACATCCAGCGCGCCGGCTGTTGCCGGCTATCCGCACATCACCGTTCCCATGGGGTTTGTACGCCATTTGCCGGTGGGCCTGTCGTTTGTTTCAACAGCGTGGAGCGAACCGAAGTTGATTTCGTACGCGTTCGCATTCGAACAAGTGACACATGCAAGGCTGTCACCCACGTTCCCAGCGCGCCTGCCTTGAGGGGAACTCGAGAATTCACCCGCGGCGCAACTTGGTCGTAGAAAACTAAAACCACTCCGATTATAAGAGCCACTCCAAAGGGGGATTGTTCGTTGTGCATCCACAACGAACAACAAACAACCAAACATGGAGTGAATCATGGCGAAACCGTCGATCGGCGCTGTGTGGACCGCTGCGCTCTTCAGTTCCACTGCAGTGCTGGCACAACAACGACCCGCCCAGAACGCAGAGAACACCGAGGTTCTGAACACGGTCATAGTGACCGGCTCGCGCATCGTTCATTCTGATACCGAGACACCGAACCCGGTGCAGGTCATCAGTGCGGCGGATCTGCAGCAGTCGGGCTATACCAACACCCAGGAGGTTCTGAAGAACCTGACGGCCAACGGCCAGGGAACGCTTTCACAGAGCTTTTCCGGCGCCTTCGCCGCGGGCGCCGCGGGTATCGCACTCCGCGGCCTCAACGTTGGCTACACGCTCGTGTTGATTGACGGACACCGCAGCGCTCCATATCCGATCGGCGATGACGGCCAAAGATCCTTCGTCGACGTGGCGGATATTCCGTTTGACTCGATCGAGCGCATCGAGGTGCTGAAAGACGGTGCTTCGGCCGTATATGGGTCCGATGCGATCGCAGGCGTAGTCAACATTATTTTGAAGAAGACCTTCACGGGAGCGTCTGTGACCGCCGACGCCGGAACTTCCGCCCACGCGGACGGGACAACCGAACACGCGGCCGCTACCTGGGGTTTCGGAGATCTCGCCAACGACGGGCACAACTTCTACATTGCCGGCGAGTTTCGCCACCAGCAGCAGATCCGGTTTCTGGATCGCGGCGGCATCTTCGAGAACAAGGACTACACCGCCACGGGGGGTTATAACCTCAACTTCGGTGCACCGAACCCGATCAACGGCGGTCTCGCGCGCTCAGCGACCGGCTACGTGATCAATGAGGATACGGGCGCCATAGCCGGATTCATGCCCGGGTGTAACGCGACCGCGTACGCGGCCAGCCAATGTACCTTCCCTGATACCTGGAACCAGATACAGCCTGGGACCAAGAACTACAACATTGTTTCGAAGTTCACACAGAGCTTTGCTGAAAACTGGAAACTGTCCCTGTCGGGCACCTACTTCCAAAGCCAGTCTGTGCAGGTCGGCGCTCCGTCCCGCGCCTTCAACCTCGGTTACCAGGGCGTCACCTCGGGTCCCGGCGTGGTTCCCCAGGTGCTGCCGGCTCTAGGACCCACCACAATCCCCAGTACCAACCCCAGCTTTCCCACCGGTACAGGGCTGACCGAAGGCTTCCTGCAATACACGTTTCTCGACATCGGGCCTACGGAAGTTCATACGAATGCCAAGACGTACCGAGCCGTGGCGGACTTGGACGGCAAGGTTGGCGCGTGGAATCTGGATGGCGCCGTCGGTTACACCGAAGTGACACTGCACGTCGACGACCTGCATTTTGTGCAGCCTGTTCTGTTGCAGAACGCGCTCAACAGCACCACTGCACCCTACCTAGTCGGTCAACGCAATACGGCCGCCGTTATCAACTCGATTGCGCCGCCCGAAGAAACCAATGACTCGTCGAAGTTGTTCTTCGCCCACGCCGGTGCGACCACGCCCATTACCGATCTGCCGGGCGGCCCGCTCGCCATCGCCTTCGGTGGCGACTGGTATGAGCGTAAGCAGTTCGCGCTCGCGCCCGCGGCGGCAGCGAATGGCTTGATCGGATCCCCCTACGGCAGTCCGAGCAACAACTTCACGGTAGGAACGCAGAACGTCTCCGCGGCCTATGCGGAAATCGACGCCCCCGTGCTGAAGACTCTCGACATCGACGCAGCGATTCGCTACGACCACTACAACCTGTCAGGCGGCCAGGCGAGCCCGAAGATCGGTTTCAAATGGCAGCCCATTGACGAATTCGGTATCCGCGGCACGGCCTCGAGAGGCTTCCGGGCACCGGGCCCTGCCGAAAACGGCCAGGCGGGTCAGACGTTCTTTGCCGGTAGCAAAGCCGATCCCATACTGTGCAAGCACCCCGAAAGCTTCACGGCCGCTGGAAATTTCGCCGGTCAGTGCAATGTGTCGATTCCCGGTTTGCAGGGCACCAACCCGAATCTGAAGCCGGAAGTCTCCAAGTCTTTCACGTTCGGTTTCGTGACACAGCCGATTCCCGATCTGAAGGCAACTGTGGATATCTACTCCGTGCAGATCAACAACCAGATTATTGCCGGGGGCCCGTCGGTCACGGTGCGTGGCGACAACCTGTCGCCGCTGCCGAAGTATCAGGCCGACGGCACCACAGTGTTAGTGGCACCTCCCGTGGCACCGATCCTGTATTTCACCACGTCCTTCATCAATGCCAACTCCACCAAGACCAACGGCCTGGACCTGGGCATCGACTATCACCACCGATTTGACTCCGGCTGGCAATACAGCTCGAACGCGACATTGACCTATATCCACGCGTATCAGTTGACCGACGGCGGAGTCACTTACGAGCTGGCGGGAACCCATGGTCCTTCGTTCTTCTCCGGCGACACGGGCAATCCGAAAACCCGGGCCAACTGGGCCAACACCATCGGCCGGGATAACTGGTCGCTCACCGCCACCGTGAACTACACCAGTGCCTTCAATGTGACGGATCCCACGCTGATTGCATTCGAGGGTATCCCGGCTGGCACCTGCCTGGAGGCTCTGACCAACGAAGGCGGCGCCGCCGGCAATGACTACGCGGGGCCGCTCAACAGCGGTGTCATTCCGCCGCAAACGAGTTGCAACGTCAAACACTTCACGACGGTCGATCTCTACGGCAGCTACGATGTGAGCAGTCAGTTCAATCTGCACGCCTCGGTCACCAACCTGTTCAACACCAAGGCGCCCCTCGACTGGGCGACCTATGGCGGTGCGCTGGGATTGGTGCCGTGGAATCCGTCGCTGCACCTGCAGGGCGCCATCGGCACGTTCTTCACACTGGGGGCCACCTACAAATTCTAAAGGCACATTGCATGCTGAAGTGTTGGGCATAGAACCGGAGGGACTATGCCCGACCCACAACCGAAGCCCGAGCCTGCACCGAAGCCCATTACGCCCGCGGACGATCCCGAGCCCGTTCCCGGGGACCCGCAACCTTCACCTGATCAGCAGATCCACGATCCGCCTTTGGAGCCGGAGAAGGCTCGCCGGAGTGAGGTGGTGTTCAATGAAGAAGAGGTTGCAAAATAGGGGCTCCTCCACATGGGCCGGAAAAACATGACACCCGAAGAGTCCGAGCGGCAGCGGCGCAAGGTGCAGAAGCAGTTGGATGAGGCGCTGGAGGACTCTTTTCCAGCGAGCGATCCTGTGTCGATTGTGACGTCGCAGGAGGAAGAGGACTGGGGCGAGCCGGGACCTGCGGCGCCTCCGGAATCGCGTGAGCGGGGACGCTAGTTTACCGGTGCAGAGGCACCGGCCACGCCGGCCAGCGCATCGGCGCAGGCTAATGAGCTACGGTGCTGTCAACTCAAGGGTTGAGCCTGCCTGGTTGACTGTGGTCAGCACGATCGGGCGCCGCCATACGCGCTGCACGTAGTCCAGTACCCGCCGGCTGCGCTCGAGATCGAGTCCGCGGCCATCCACCGAGTTGTCGTGGATCAACTCGAGGGTCCCATCGGTTCGAACATGGCCCGCGCTCACGGATGGCGCACCGAAGTTGTACTTCGGACCGAGAATGGCCTCATGCAGCCCGCCGAGGTCGTGCTCCAGAACCTTGATGTGGCCGTCATTGCGCGCGCTGAAGCGGAACAGGCCCAACTCGTCGGCCAGCTCACGGTCCAGGTGATTGCGAATGAAGCTGAAGTCGTCGTCCTGCTCCATGATGTGGCGGGCGCCATCGAGGCCATCCCGCTCGACAATCTTCTCCCACATCGCAAAGCCGAGGTGATACGGATTGATGTGCAAGGCCACCTGTTGATCCGCCGCCACGGGCCGCACCACATCCGAATGGCACTTGATGGCGTCGACGTAGGCCTGCTGGGGCACAAAGTCGGCTTCGCGCAGCAACCGTGCATGCCAGTAGGAAGCCCAGCCCTCATTCATGATCTGGGTGGCAAACACCGGGAAGAAATAGAACGATTCCTCGCGGACCGCGAGAAAAATATCCCGCTCCCAACTTTCCATTTCGGGAGCATAGTGGGCCACGAACCAGAGCAGATCGCGCTCCGGGTGAGGCGGAATGGGCGCACGCTTCTTGACCTCCACGCCCGTGCTGGCGGCGGTGGGCTCGAGTTGCGCGAAGCGCTTGCGGAATTCATCGTCGGCGAGTGACTTGGGCTCCGGCGCGTATTCCGGATATCGTTCGCGGCGCAGAGCCTGATCGACATCGATGTGCTGCTCCAGCGCCAGCGCCGCATCCAGCACTGCCTCGACGCGCTGCATGCCATGTTGCTCGATCGCCTGTTGAATCTGGCGCGCGTGGTTGGCAGCATGCTCGACGATGTGTTCGCTGACCTGGCCCTGGCATCTGCGGAACATCAGGTTGTTGCGGGAGAAATCGGCATGACCCAACACATGGGCCGTGACGAGTATGTTCTCAGCCAGGCCGTTGCTCGAAGCCAGGTAGGCATGCCCGGGATTGCCCGGAAACACGACCTCGAACAGCCGCGAGTTGCCCATGTGCCGCTGAATGAGCTGATAGATATACCGCACCCCGAACGACCAGTGCGGCATGCGCACGGGTAGCCCGTAGACGGCGATCTCCATCATGAAGGTGTCGGGGACCGCTTCGAACTCAACAGGGTGGAATGACAGGCCGGATCGGGCCGCGAGCTCTTCTATACGTTGCGTATAGTTCTTCCAGTCCTCTGTCATGGGCTGCGCCCAGGGTTCAACCGGATTCTCATGCGCTGCGCGCAGGGTTCAACCGCCTTCGCCGCGCGAAGTCGGTTCATATAGCGGCGCGGCGCGCCGGGCAGACGCGAATCATGTGCCATCTAGCGCCTTTGCCTCTGCGGAGAAGAAATGACGCACGGCGCCCCAGACATCATCGAAATCATTCAATGCATAGCTGCCGGCGGCGCAGCCCGCGGACTGCAGCTCGGCAAACAATCGTCCCGTTTCCGTGGCCAACTGGCGTGACAGCCCGGATGAGACTTCAACATAACCTGTGAAACACGCATCGGCCGTGATGGATGTGAGGGACTCACGCGCATCGGCGCTGTCACTCACCGAGTTGTCGCCGTCCGAGGCGTAGAACAAATAGATATTGCAGCGCGCGGGGTTGTAGCGGGCATCGATGATCTCGCGCACTTTCTTCAAGCCGGTGGAGGAAACCGTGCCGCCGGTGCCGCTCACCTGGAAGAATTCCGGCTCATTGAATTCCCAGGCTTCGGTGGTGTGGGCCACAAACACCGTCTCCAGGGAGCGGTATTCGCGGCGCAACCCCTGTACCACCCAGAAGAAAAAGGTTTTGGCCAACTTGCGGTCGCGATCCGACATGCTGCCCGAGACATCGAGCATGAAGAACACGACCGCATGCACCGCCGGCTGGCGCCGGCGCGCGAGCTGCCGATAACGCAGGTCCTCGTCAATGAATGTTGGAGTGGCGCCCGGAGTGCCGCGCCGCTTGACCATCTCCTTGAAGGAGCGCCGCCGGTCCAGGCGCGAACGGGCGCCGCGCCGGTCGTAACCTTCCCGCACCCAGTCCGAATCCTCGGACGGTCCCACGCGGGCCTTCAGATTGGGAAGCTGCATCTCCTCCCACAACCAATCGACAATATCGTCGATTTTGAATTCCAGCAGCAGCGAGACTTCGCCCTCGTCCTGGCCGCCCTGGCCTTTCTCGCCCGGGCCGCGCTGCTTGGAAGGGTCGGAGAATACATCGCCAGGCTTGGCTTTTCCCTGCCCCGCGCCCTGTTGTTCCTCGGGACGGCGGAGCCGGAAGTGATAATGCTCCAGCATGCGAACGGGGACGCGCACGGTGCGCGCGCCCTCGTTGATGACGTCGGCGCCGGAGACTATCTGGGGCAGATGCTTGCGAACCGACTCACGAACTTTCTCATCGTGTCGCAGCCAGTCGCGCGCACCGCGCGAAAACAAGTCGTACCACTTTGCCGCAGTAGACGGAGGCTGTTCGCTGGTCTCGGGCATGTGACTAGTGATACTCCTGTCGCGCGTACAAGGCAAATTTTAGGATGTAAGCAAACTACTCCTGTGCCAGTAGAGTTGTTACATAGCTCAGTGCCTCTTTGGCGCTGTGCTCGTCATAACCGTACTCACTCACCAGCCGCTGCTGCACGACTGAGATCTTCTGCCGTGCTTCCTCATCGGGTCGCGCGGTGGACGTCACGAGTCGCAGCACATCACGGCGCTCTTCGAACAGATATTGTTCGATTGCTTCGCGCATGCGTGCGTGGCTCGCGAGCTTGAACTTCTCTCCCGCCTTGAAGGCCACCATGGCCTTGCGTACGACCTCCTGGCGGAACGACATCTTGCCGGAGTCAGACACTTTGATTTTCTCTTCCACTGAGCGCAAGAATCGCTCATCCGCCGGGCGCGTTTCACCGGTAATGGGATCCGTGACCTGGCGATGGTCCAGCGAGGCTTCCACTTCATCGAGATACTTCTCGAGCAGTTGCTGTGCCTCTTCTTCAAACGAGGCAAACATCGCCCGGTGCACATCCTCCTTGACCCAGCGATTGTAAAATTCCTTTCGCGCGGTCACGAGGTGATCCACCCAGGCCTTCTTCTGCTTCGATTCCATGCGGGCATCGCTTTCGATCGTATCCTTGATCGCGAGCAACAGCTCCATGCTCGTCAGACTATGTGTATTCCCTCGCGTTATGGCGTTTGAGATGGCGTTGATGACAAATCGCGGGCTGACGCCTGTCAGTCCCTCGTCGGTGGCCTCTGCGTGCAGGCGCGTTGCTTCAGACTCCGGAACACCCTCGACGGCCTCACCTGCGTACAGGCGCAGCTTCTTGGTCATATCCAGCCCCTCGCGCTCGGTCTTGACGAGGCGAGTCAGGATGGCAAACACCGCTGCCAGATTGAGGACATGCGGGTCCAGGTGCACATTACGGAAAGCCGGGGCACTCGCCACCAGCTTCTGATAGATCCGCGACTCATCCTTATAGGACAGCGCGTACGGGACCTTGATGATGACCATGCGGTCCAGCAGGGCCTCGTTCTCCTTCTCCTGCAGGAACTTGTGGAATTCCGCGAGGTTGGTATGCGCGAGAATGGTCTCATCCAGATGAATGAGCGGGAACCGCGAGACCTTGACGTTCTTCTCCTGGGTCATGGTCAGCAGGAGGTAAAGGAACTCCCTCTTTACCTTGAGAATTTCAATCATCTCGAGGACGCCGCGGCTCGCAGCGTATACGGCTCCGGACCAGGACCAGGCGCGCGGATCGCCTTCATCGCCGATCTGAGCGACCTTGGCGAGATCAACCGAGCCCACGAGATCGGCAATGTCGGCCGTCGTGGGATCGTGCGGTGCGTAGGTACCGATACCGGTCCGGGAAGACTCCGCCAGAAACACCCGTTCCACCGGCACGCGGACAAAGTCTCCGTCAAACTCACGTTCAACATAGTCGCGAGCCCAGGGCGACAGCTCACCCTGAATATCAACACCATAGCGCTCGCGGAACTCGGCACGGAGCCCCGACGGAACCAGATTCAGGGGGTTCTCGCGCATCGGCGAGCCCTTGACGGCGTACATTGCACCATCATCGGTCCGGCTGTATTCCTCCAGGCCCCGCTTCAACATGATGGCCAGCGTGGATTTGCCACCGGAGGGCGGGCCTAGCAGCAGAAGCAGGCGACGGCCAACATCGGAACCGGCCGCGGCGCCTTTGAAATAATCGACCACCCGTGACAGCGGCTCGTCGATGCCGAACAGCTCGCGTTTGAACAACTCCTTGGCGCGCTGGGCGTCGGTGAGCTCGCCCTGGGCGGCACGGCCATGCCAGCCCAACATGTCCCAGATGTATTGATGGCTGGAACGGGCCATCGCGGCCGGATTGGCCGGCAGGATGGTGGAGAGAAATTCACCGAACGTGCCTTCCCACCGCTGGGCGCGGTGCAGACGGCTGTAGGAGCTCAATGACTCAATGAACGCAGAATGGGTCGCGGAGTCCGAATCTTCAGAGAGCGATCGCATCGTCCTTCCCTCCCGTAGAGTTCAAACGTCTCGGCCGGGGTGCTAGCGATGCCAGCGTGGCTCTTAACATAGATCCAACGCTTGTCACGGTATGTGATGGCCCTCAATACCCAGCCCTGCTGTTACGTTAAGACTGTCACAACAACGGATTGTTCAGTCGTGCATGACTCGAGCAAAAGCCGCGCCGTTCCTTCCCGTTCGCTGAAAAAAGTCACCGCGTCGCACAGGAGCTGAGGTGAGCTTTGCAAAGCAATATGCATGCCTGTCACAAATCGGGTCACGGCAGGCGGGCTTTGCGCGCAAAAGTGGCCGTTCCGCCACGGGTCTTCAGTGCTTGAAAAGATCCTGCAGCTTGTCTCCGAGTTTCTTTTTGACCAGGTCACTGGCCTTCTGTTTCACCTCCTGCCCCAGCTTGCCCTTCGCCAGTGCCTCGATATCGGGCCTCACAGTCGGGCTGGACATCGTCCCCGTAATGGTCAATGGCACTTCCACCGCGCCCAGCGCATCGAGACCACCCCCTGCGGGCGCATTACCCACCGGGAGCTTGTTGACCGCGGCAACGAGCTGATAGTTGATCGCCTCGGTGCTGGTGTCCAGAGTACCCTTGCCGTTGACTTTCAGAAAGTCCGTCGCCATCTGTAAGTCATCGACTCGCAGCACTCCCTTGTCGAGGCCACCATGCATCTGTAAGGTATTGAAATTGGTGCGGGGAGGCCCACTGCCGGTGCGAGCGGCAGGCACCTGCCGCTTCAACAAAGCGTTGACACGCTGCAATTCATAAACAACGTCAACGCCGACCACCGCCCCCTGTTTTACAATCAGATCGATCTTGCCATTCAAGGAGCGCTTGATGGCATCGTCAGTATTTCCGACACCCGTAACAGCCACGTCAGCATCCGCACGTCCGGACAAGCGTCCACTATCAACCGCTGCTTTCACCAACGCGCCGATATCTGTGCCTTTTAGGTGCTCATTGAGCGAAAGTTGCGCTTGCACAGGGCGGGCGTCCAGAACGACGTCACCGTTGTAAGATCCACCATACAGATGCGCTTGCGTAGGTCCGAGCCGCACATGTCCGTCCTTCGCAACAAGTGGCATAACCACGTCCGTGAACACTAGATTCGCAAAGGTTGCACTCGCGACTCGAAGCGTTCCATTCACGTCCAACTTTCTCAGTGTCTCGAGCGGCAGCGGTGTAGGGGGCGCCGCGGGTGGAGGCGATGCCGGATGCTTGGCCGCAGCAGGCTTCTCGACCACCTCAGGGGCCCTGTAACGGTCGATATTGATCCCGTTTACATTGAGGTTGAAACGCAACGCCGAAGTGTCAAGGTCCTCGACACCTGCGGTCCCCTGTACCTTCGTATCGTCCAGGGTGAGTTGCAGCGCCGTAAGCTGTAACTGCTTCTGTGTCAGACTGAAGTTGGTCTCGAGACCGAACGTCGACAACACTTTGGGGTCGCGCGTGATGGGCGGCGCAATACCAAGCGATTGCAACAGCTTACGCGCCGACGTGGAGGGCACGGCGACGGTGCCGGTGAGTACCCGCGCAGTGGTCATTTTTTCACCAGCCAGCGAAACGTTCAGCGCGACATCGCCCACCTTGATTTGGATCTTCACCGGCGCGAGCGTGTGCGCCGTGTTATCGAGGGCAATTGCCGAAGTCGTCAGCGAGAATGCCAGTGGCTTCACTGGCTCCTTCGAAGCTCCCTCCGTGGACGCAGCGCGCGTGCCACCGGCACTCTTGGTTGCGGCGGCCGCGTCCGTGGCGGACGGCTGGGCCAAATAAGTCCCCTGCAGTTCGACTTTTTCCAGTGCGGTCCGGGCGGGGCCGGACTCCAGCCGCCCGGTATGCAGCTCGAGGTTGCCGACCTGCATGGTGCTCTTCTTGATCTCATCGGTGTAGACAACCGATGTCTTACTGACGTCCACACCTTCTATAGAGAGGGCCGGTGGCGGGCCGGCCGGCTCGCTGGCGGGCTTCTCGGTCTCCTGGGACTCGCTGAGATCCTGCCAATTGTTCTGCTCGCCGCGGCTCACCAGATTGATGTTGGCGCCTTCGAGCTTCACGCGGCTCACTTCCAGCTTTTTGCTCAAGAGGGGTAGCAACTTCACACCAATACTGGCGTTTTGCACAGTCAAAAAAGGCTGTGAGCCGAAACCGGCCCGGTTGCTGAGCTCGATGTCGTGCACACCCAGGGCGACCCAGGGAAAGACTTTCAGCTCGAGTTTGCCGCGAATGGTCAGCACGCGCGAACTGTGCTCGCGGGCGGCTTTTTCTATGTCGCCGCGGTAGCGGTTCGGATCTACAAATAAGAGCAGCGCAATGACCGCGACAACGGCCAGCGCGATGAGCGTTCCCACGACTATGACCGCGATTCGGACGATTCGCATGCTTTCAGCCTCACCCTGCCCACCGGCCCGGGAAAACGGGTCAGGCGTGATTCTGTCGAGTTCCGCCGCACGGCGCCAATCCTTGCGATAACTCGCCGCAGCGCACAAAATGGGCATGACTTAGGACTTGAGTCACAAAAAAGGATCCGTGGTCAGGGAGCGCGCGCGGGCATCGGTCCATGCGTCTGCAGTCGCAGACGCCCCACTCTCATTATTGTGAACTGTGGCGTTGCGGTGCTGCAGCAGCAAACTTCATGCTGTTGTGGCAGGTCTTTTACCGCTCTTTCCTTGCAGCCTTCTGATGTGATGGAGACACTCCGTGGCAAGTGCATCGAATGCCTCTCGTGCTGAGACAACCAGCTCCGCGCCCGGTTCCGCGAGCAGCGGCTCCGGTACCAACAGCCGGCCATCGGTCGACGTCACCGCGATAACAACACGCGATGACTTCCTGTTGGAGCTGGGCGAAGCGCTGGGCGGACAGGCCTCCATACGGCCCGTCGAGTCGATCTCGGCCGCGTTGGAACATCTTACCAACGCCAAGCGCGGCCAGGTACTCGTCGTGGATGCACGTGACGTAACGGACGTACGCGGCGATATCGATCGCGCGCACAGCCAGGCGGCCCACGCCGTCGTGTTGGTTTTCACCGCCGCCGAAAACGAGAAGGCGGTCGGCGCGGCAGTCAAGGGTTCCAACGTCTTCGCCGTACTGCCGATCCCGGTGGACAAGCGCAAGACCGGCGCCGTGTTGGAAGGTGCGATGGCCGATGCGGTTGCCCGCAAAGCCAGCCTGCGCGCCCCGGACCGCAGCCCCAGTGTCAGCGTCGAGCCCTTCCAGGCGGCGCAGACCGATTCCGGTGAACCCACGGCTCCCGAAGGCAAGAGCAAGATGGGCCTCATCATCGGGGCTGGTGTGGCGGTCGCCGCTATCGCCGCGGGCGCCTTTCTGTTCACGGGCAAGAACAAGGGCACGGCACCTCCTGCAGCCGGTCAGCCCTCCAAGGTAGCCGCCGCCGCGGCCGCTCCTGCCGCCGACACAGCGGCAACGGAGGACAAGGGCCCTCAGGTCGAGACATCACTGATCAAGGGTAAAATTGACGACCTGCTGGAGAAGGCGCGCCTCGCGATGCGCGAGCGCCGTTACTCCGAGCCTGTCGGCGACAATGCACTGTTGTATTACCGCTCGGCTGCTGCCGCGGACCCCAACAACGGCGAGGCGATCGACGGATTGCAGCGTGTTGCGGCCGTTCTGGCAGCCCGCTTTGACGACTCCATGAATGGCGGCAAGCTGGATGAGGCGAGCCTCGCGCTCGCCAACCTCAAGGCGGCAGCCCCTAATGACAGCAAGATTCCAGCCATGGAAGTGCGCCTGATGACGGCGCAGATCACGAAGGCCCTGGCCGACGGCAACATCGACCGTGCTCAGAACTACGTACGCCAGGCCTCGGCCTCCCCGGCTTTCTCGGCTGACCAGATCAACAAGTGGAAAATCGAGATCGGCCGGCGCCAGGAAGAGGCGAAGGTGCAGAAAATGGCCGGCATGGTGACCGACCGCATCCGGGACGGACGCCTGGTCGAGCCTGCCGACGACAGCGCGAAGCTGTACATGCAACAGTTGCATGACGCCGCGCCGACCAACTCCACGACCCAGCGTTTGACCCGCGACCTGAACGCCGCCTACATGCGCAAGGCTCGCGAAGCCGCGATTGCCAACAAGGGTTCAGAAGCGGATCGCTGGCTGGCCGAGGCTCGCGCGGGTGGCGTGAGTAACGGTGAAATCACCTCCTTCCAGAAGGAGCTGGCCAGCGCTCGCCAGAAGGCTATCAACGCAGAGAGCGATCGTGTGGCTCAGCTCGTCCGCGATCGGATGCGCGACGGGCGCCTGAGTGACCCGGCGAACGACAGCGCCGTGTACTACCTCAATCAGCTCCAAGCGACGGACGCCAACAACCCGGTCGTCGCGCAGTTGAACAAAGACCTTGCCGGCAAGTTCGTGGAACGTGCGCGCGCTTCCGCACAGACGGGCAAGGGCGGCACGACGGTGGACGGCGATCTGAACTTCGCAAAGCGTTTCGGCGCCGATCCGAAGGATGTCGCCGCGGTGCAAGCTATCAGCACGCAGAAGACCCCTGCCGGCCGATCCGCGCAGGCTGCCGGCGTCAGCGCGCAGTCACTCGCGGCGAGTCTCAAGCGCACTCGTTACATCGCCCCGGAATTCCCGAACAAAGCCCTCTCACAACACTTGAGCGGCGCGGTCACGGTGGAGTACACAGTAGATACCAACGGCGAGACGCGCGATGTGCGCGTCATAGAGGCGACTCCGCCGGGAGTCTTCGACAAGTCTGCCATCGCGGCGATCAAACGTTGGAAATACGAGCCGGTGGTCGCGAACGGCACGCCGGTGGAAGTTCCGGTACGCACGTCGATCCGCTTCGAGCTACCTAAATAAGACGCGAGCCCTCTTCAGGAGCAGTCCACAATGAATTTGGCAGGCAAAGACCGCAATCGCCAGCTCGTCACGGTCGGTATCGGCACAGTGCTGACACTCGTCATGGGTGCGGTTCTGATCGCAGGGTTCCGGCTCGCGACCCAGATGCGCGCGAACATCACAGCCCTGCAATCGGCTTCGGTGTTACAGACCTACCCCGCCACCATCACTCAACAATTCAATGCGTTGCGTGACCGCCTGGAATCCCGCGCCTATTCGGGCCAGGCCCTTTCCGACCTGAAGGGAACGGTGCAGCACTTCAACACGGAGCTCGCGAAGCTCAGCGACGGGGGCGCGGTTCATTCCAGCGAGCTGGAACAGGCCCTGCTGCTGTGGCATCAGTACGAGCCGGTGATCAATCCGGTCGTCAATTTCAACGGTCAACCGTACGTCGAGTCGGATGACGCCGGCAGCTCCTTCTCGAAGGAAGGACGCCAATACTACGCGGACGTGAAGCGCGGCCAGCTCTTCGCCGGAGAAAACCAGAAAGGCCTGCAGACCCAGTTGACTTCCGTGGCCACTCAGCTCCAGACCAACGCATCCGACGGCGCCGCGCGGCTGCGCGAGTTGCTGTCAGCGGGTGTGCTCGCGGCCCTGGTTCTCGCTGCCGCGGCTGCCTATTTCCAGATCACCCGCTCCCGTCACGAGCGCGTAGCCCAGGAAGCCCAGGAGCAGACACGCGACATTCTGACGACGGTGCGTGAAGGCTTCTTCCTCCTCGACGCGGACTACAAGATCGGTTCAGTGTGGTCGGACGCCCTGACCCGCATGTTCAGCCGCAACGACTTCGCCGGCCTGAGCTTCGAGGACCTGCTGAAGAACCTCGTGCCCGCCAACACGCTCGCGACGGCAATGAAATACATCAAGCTGCTGTGGGGCGACCGCGCGCACGAAAACCTGATGAAGAGCATCAACCCGCTGGGTCAGCTCGAAATCAGCATGGACAACGGTCACGGCGGCAAGGAAACCCGCTACCTGCAGTTCGACTTCCACCGCGTCATGGGCCCCAAGGGCATCAAGCACGTGCTGTGCTCCGTGGGCGATATCACTTCGAGCGTGCTGTTGGCGAAGGAGCTGCAGGAGTCGCAGGAGAACGCGAATGCGCAGCTCGACATGATGCTGGGCATGATGCACGTCGATCCGCTGCAATTGACGTCCTTCCTGGACAGCACGGAAACCGGCCTGCAGCTCATCAATGCGATCTTGAAAGAGCCCGCCCGCACGGACGGGGAGTTCCGCAAGAAACTGAACGGCCTGTTCCGCGAGCTCCACTCCATCAAGGGCGAGGCTTCGGCCATGAACCTCATGAGCATTGCCCATCGCGTGCATTCGCTCGAAGACATGGTCAGTGAGCTCAAGAAGAAGGTCGAGCTGTCGGGCAACGACTTCCTGCCAATGGTCCTCAAGCTCGATGAGTTGCTGGCCCACCTTCGCGGCGTGCGCGAAATGGCCGGCCGCCTCACCACTCTCAAGGACGCGGTTCCGGCCGCACAGGAAACCCCAGCCCCCGTGGCCTCCGCTCCAGCGCGTGCAAAGGCCGGCGGCAAGTCGGGCGACGACCTCACCCCGACGCTCCATGCGCTTGCTGAGCGCCTTGCGAAGGACCACCACAAGAAGTTCAAGCTGCAGATGACGGGCTTGGCCGAGGTGCCCAATGCGTACATTGCCACCGTCAAGGACTGCGTGATTCAGATGCTCCGCAACTCGGCTGTCCACGGCATTGAGGCCAGCGATGTTCGCCGGGCGCAAACGAAGGATGACGTCGGAGTGGTCCGTGTGGACTTCCGTAAGGCGGGTGACGGCTTTGAGCTCGTATTTGAGGATGACGGTGCCGGCATCTCGCCGGACCAGCTCAAAGCTGCCGCAGTGCGCAAGCAGATCCTGACCGAAGAGGAAGCTTCCGGCATGGACACCCGGGCCGCCATGGCCCTGATTTTCCGCCCCGGTTTCTCGACCCAAGAGGAAGTTTCAATGGACGCCGGCCGCGGCGTCGGCATGGACGTGGTTGCCCGGAGCGTCTACGCCCTGGGCGGCAAAATCGGCGTGAGCACCAATCCCGGCAAATTCACCCGGTTCAAGATTGTGCTGCCGGCGGCGGAAGCCGCCAATAGCGGCGCGGCAGTAGCTGTTTAATTTTCGGCACTGGAACGGAATCAATGAACGCGAGAAGAGCGTATAAGCTGATGATCGTCGATGATTCGAATATCATGCGGCGGCGCATCGAACGGTCGCAGAATTTTGACGAGCTCGAGCTGATCGGTACGGCCGGCAACGGCCTCGAAGCCCTCGAGTTGTTCAAGAAGGCCGATCCCGATGTCGTTACCATGGATCTGACGATGCCGCAGATGGACGGTATCGAGTGTATCTCGAAGCTGGTGGAGCTGAAGCCGGCCGTCCGGATCCTGGTCATTTCCGCCCTGGCCGACAAGGCAACCGCGGTCGAGGCGATGGAGAAAGGGGCGAACGGTTTCCTGAACAAGCCGTTCACTGACCGGCAACTCAACGAGGCCATTGCGGACCTCATCAGAGAGTAGACAAGATGTTGCAGGAACAGGAGCTGAAAACTTTCGTCGAGGGGACGACGAACTACTTCGAGGTGGCGGCCCAGCAGCCCGCTTCGATCGGCTCGCCTTACCTCACCGAAGGGTCACCGGCCGTCCACGATTACACCGGTGTCATCAACATCTCGGGCAAACGTGAAGGCGTGGTGTACTTCACCGCTCCCAGAGCGATGCTCACCGTCCTGCTGATGAAGATGCAGGAAAACGACTTCAGTCACGAGACGATGCGCGACCTCGTCGGTGAAGTGGCGAACACGATCTCCGGCAATGCGCGCCGTGACTTCGGACGCGACTTCGTGATCTCGGTGCCGAGCGTGCTGGCGGGCGAGAAGCCCGACCTGCCCAACGTGCCGGGCGCGCGGTCGTTTGTCATTCCCATCAATTGGCGCAGTCACTCGGCGAAACTGATCGTTTCGCTGAAATAGAAGTCAGTCCGCCCGGAGGCGGTACCCCAGTCCCGCCTCCGTCACCAGGTACTTCGGGCGGCGGGGATCCGGTTCAATCTTTGCGCGCAGGTTCTTGATGCACACGCGCAGACTGCCCGTGTCGCCCTGCCGCTCCGGCCCCCACACCTCCCGGATCAACTGCGCCTGCCTGACAATCAGGCCTGTGTGACGCGCCAGCGATTCCAACACGCGGTACTCGAGCGGTGTCAGGCGCAACTCCCCCTGAGGGCCGCGGCTCTCGCGGCGCGTGAGATCAATCTGGATTGCACCGAGGCGCAATAACGGTGTCTGGTCCGAGTTGCGCACATTTCGTCGTAGCGCGGCGCGCACGCGGGCAAGCAACTCCGGCGTGCTAAAGGGTTTTGTTATGTAATCGTCGGCGCCCGCATCCAACGCTGCTATCTTCTGCTCTTCCATGGTGCGTGCCGACAGTACGATTATCGGGACTGGGGACCACGCGCGGATGCGGCGGATGAGATCGACGCCGTTGCCGTCTGGAAGGCCCAGGTCGACGAGAATGAGGTCGGGTTTGTGACTGCGGGCTTCGATTTCGCCGCGTGCGGCAGTTTCGGCTTCAATGCAGCGATAGTGCTCGGTTTCGAGCAGGGCGCGCAGGATATTGCGGATGTCGCGCTCGTCCTCGACCACGAGGACCTGGTGCATGGCTTGGGTCATGTTGATGCGTCGGCGCTGCCCGTGGGCAGCGTGAACTCGAATCTCGCACCCGTCGGCGATCGCGGGGCGGCGGTGATTGCGCCGCCGTGGGCCCTGATGATGGCCTGGCAGATGGCCAGCCCCAGCCCAACTCCAACAATGGCGCCCTCACCGTCACCGCGCTGGAACTTGTCGAACAGGCGGGCGGGATTGCCGGGCGGCAGACCCGGACCGGCGTCATCCACCCGGACTCGCACAAAATTGTTGTCGGCCACCGCCCAAACTGACACGTGGGTGCCGGCGGGGGTGTATTTAGCGATGTTGTCGAACAAGTTCGTGAGCACCTGGACAATCAACTTGGCATCTACGAGCACGGGTGGCAGGTCTGCTGGCAGATGCACGTCAACCACGTGGTTGGCGAGCTGCCCATGCAACGCAGTCCCCACCAGGTCGTCGAGCGTTTCCTCCTCAGTACGTAACACGACCTGTCCGGACTCGAACCGCATCAGGTCGAGAACGTTGGAGACCAGGTCGGACATTTCGCGCGCTTTGACCTCAATGGAACGTGCGAGCGAAACACGAGTCGCTTCATCCAGGGTCGCGCCCCGATCGGCGAGTGTGCTCCCGGCGCCTGCCATCACGGCAAGCGGCGTCCTCAGGTCATGCGATATGGAGGCGAGCAAGGTGTTACGCAAGCTCTCGCGCTCCGCATCGAGGGTCGCGGCTTCGGCGGCTTCAGCCAGCCGCGCGCGTTCGAGGGCAATGCCAATCTGGCCGGCAAACGTCTCCAGCAGATGACGTTGCTCGGGAAGCAGGACGCGGCGCTGATTGGCCGGCAGCACCGCCAACACGCCGAGTTTTTGACCGAGAGGCAAATACAAACCAGGGGCGGCCGGCAGTGTGTCTGAGCCGAGACCGGCGCGCTGGCCGTGATCGACAACCCATTGGGCGACGGCCAGATCGGCGCGCCGGTAGGAGACCGGAAGGCCGCGGTCGCGTGGGTATTGGAGTTTGCCGGTGGCATCCGGCAGCAGGATCACCGCTTTGCACTGGAATACTTCCGCCACATGGCTCACGGCCACTTGCGCGAGACTCGAGAGACCGCGGGTGGCTGCCAGCTCCCGGCTCATTGCGTACAGCAGGGCTGTACGTCTTTCACGAGCGCCCGCGACGCGTGTCTGCTGTCGAATATTGGCCATCAGGCTGGCTATTACCAGCGCAATGATCAACATCACGGCGAAAGTAACGAGATACTGTCCGTCCGAAATCGCAAAGTTGAAGCGCGGCGGTACAAAGAAGAAATCAAACGCAACGACGTTCAGCAATGCCACCACGAGCGACGGTATGCGACCTAGCTTCAGGCCTGCCACAGTCACGCCCAGCAGGTACACCATCACCAGGTTCGATAACTCAAAGCGTGGGTACATGACGAACGCGACCGCGGTACACATCGCGGTCGTTACTACGGCCCAGGCATAACGATCCCACCTGACCGGCTGGGAGGGAGCACCCTGGCCTTTGGGGCGGCGCGGGGTCGAGTCAGCGTTGGCCGCGATTGTAATGACATCAAAGCCGCGCGCCTCTTTGACGAGCTGGGTCGTGGTCGAAGAACGGATCCAGGCGCGCCAGCCTT
This sequence comes from Pseudomonadota bacterium, assembly GCA_018241505.1. Classification (GTDB taxonomy): domain Bacteria; phylum Pseudomonadota; class Gammaproteobacteria; order Steroidobacterales; family Steroidobacteraceae; genus 13-2-20CM-66-19. The sequence goes on from JAFEDS010000007.1 coordinate 139,904, forward strand.
TGCGTTTGGAATGCCCGACTATGACGCGAGTCGCACTACGTGTTTGGGCGTATTCGATGAGGGTCGCCGCCGCAGAGGGGCCGTCGAGCGTGACGGTCTCGGCCCCGAGCGATTCCGCGAGCCGCAACAGATCGATTCGACGATCGCGCTCGGCCTCGGACAAACGCAGCAACGCGGGAGTCTCCACGTACACAACAAACCAACTGGCATCGAGCGCATCGGCCATTCTCTTGCCGGCACGCACGAGTTGCTCCGCTTGGCTATCGGGGCCGATGGCGACGAGAATGCGATCGTTGGCGAAACGGCCGCGCGTTGTTGGGAGTGCGCGGGCGGCGGCTTCAACGCGGTCGGCCACGCGGCGCAGGGCAAGCTCGCGCAAGGCCATGAGATTGGGAGTGCGGAAGAAACGCTCAACCGCGGTTGCTACTTCGTCCGCTACGTATACCTTTCCCGCATGCAGCCGGGCCAGCAGATCATCCGGCGGCAGGTCGATGAGCTCAATTTCGTCGGCCTCATCGAAGATGCGGTCAGGCAGGGTCTCGCGCTGACGGATACCGGTAATCTGCGCGACGAGGTCATTCAGGCTCTCGAGGTGTTGGACATTGACGGTCGTCCAGACCGTGATGCCAGCCTCCAGGAGCTCCTGAATATCCTGCCAGCGCTTGGGATGGCGCGGCGGGGGGTCGCCGCCCACCACGTTCGAATGGGCAAGCTCGTCGACCAACAGGATGTTGGGATGGCGTTTGAGGGCGGCGTCCAGGTCGAGCTCCTTGCGGACGATGCCACGGTACTTGACCGCCAGGGTCGGGAGAATCTCCAGGCCTTCGAGCAGGCGCTCGGTGTCGGCTCGGCCGTGGGGCTCGACGTAACCGACCACGACGTCGCTCGTGTTTGCCGCCCGGACGGCGCGGGCGGCTTCCAGCATGGCGTAGGTTTTGCCGACACCGGCGCAGGAGCCGAAGAAAATGCGCAGCCTTCCCCGGCCGGCGCGGGATTCCTGGGCCTGGACGGAGGCTAGCAGGGTATCCGGATCAGGCCTTTTCATGCGCTGCGCGCAAGGTTCAACGGGGATCGCGCTTCGCGCGACCCCGTCCGTGAAGCGGCGCTACGCGCCGGGAGGCGGTGCCACATTTAAAGCATCCAGGGCGAGATTCAACTCCAGGACGTTCACGCGGGGCTCGCCGATGAAGCCCAGGAGCCTCCCGTGCGCGTGTGCGTCGATGAGTGATTGTACAGCGGCGGGGTCGAGGCTTCTTACGCGAGCAATCCGCGCCGCCTGGTATTGCGCGGCGGCGATGCTGATATCCGGGTCGAGGCCGCTGGCTGAGGCGGTGACCAGGTCGACCGGAACGGGCAGCGGGTTGGACGGGTCGGCTGCTTTCAGGGTAGCGATGCGGCCCTTCACGGCATCGGTGAGCGCGGGGTTCAAGGGACCGAGGTTGGAACCGCCGGAGGCAAGCGCATTGTAGGGCTGCGGTGCGGTGGCTGACGGGCGGCCCCAGAAATACTTCGGGTCAGTGAAGCTCTGCCCGATGATCCGCGAGCCTACGGCATGCCCGCCCGAGATCACGACGCTGCCCATAGCCTTGTCATGGAACAGCAGTTGGGCGATGCCGGTCACGGCGAACGGATACACGACGCCGGTGAGCACGGTCATGACGAGGAAGAGAGCTATTGCCGGCCGGATGATGGGATTCATGAGGAGAGCCTCTCAGGCGAGGTGCGAAAGCACCAGGCCGATGTCAATCAGCTTGATTCCCGCAAAGGGAATGATGATGCCGCCCAGGCCGTAAATCAGGAGGTTGCGGCGGAGCAGAACGGCCGCGCCCAGTGGCCTGTATCTCACACCCTTCAGGGCAAGCGGGATGAGGAACACGATGATCAGCGCGTTGAAAATCACCGCTGACAGGATCGCGGAAAACGGGCTGGCCAGACCCATCACATTGAGAGCGTTCAGTTGCGGGTAAGTCGAGGCAAACGCCGCGGGAATGATGGCGAAGTATTTGGCGATGTCGTTGGCGATACTGAACGTGGTCAGCGAACCCCGAGTCATCAGCATCTGCTTGCCCGTCTCCACCACCTCAATGAGCTTGGTGGGGTTGGAATCGAGATCCACCATGTTGCCGGCCTCTTTCGCAGCCTGGGTGCCGGTGTTCATGGCGACGGCAACATCGGCCTGTGCAAGCGCGGGTGCGTCGTTCGTGCCGTCTCCAGTCATCGCGACCAGCCGTCCTTCAGCCTGGTGTGAGCGAATCAACCCGAGCTTGGCTTCAGGGGTCGCTTCCGCGAGGAAATCGTCGACCCCGGCCTCCGCTGCGATCGCCGCTGCTGTCAGTGGATTGTCGCCGGTGATCATGATGGTCTTGATGCCCATGCGGCGCAGCTCGCCGAACCGCTCCTTGATGCCTCCTTTGACGATGTCCTTGAGCTCGATGACACCCAGCACCCGGGGCCCGTCGCTGACCAACAGCGGGGTGCTGCCGCGGCGGGCGACTTCCTGCACCGTTGTCAGGATGGCCTTGGGAAAAGAATCGCCAATGTGTTTCTGGATGGCATCGGCGGCGCCTTTGCGTATCCGGCGGCTTCCGAGGTCGACTCCACTCATGCGCGTGTGCGCGGAAAAGGCCACAAACACGGCATTCAGCGCCGCGAGATCGCGCTCGCGCAGCTTGAATCGCTGCTTGGCCAACACGACAATGCTGCGCCCTTCCGGTGTTTCATCCGACAGGGAGGCAAGCTGAGCCGCGCTCGCCAACTCTTCTTCCGTCACGCCGGAAGCCGGAATGAACGCGGCGGCCTGGCGATTGCCGAGGGTGATGGTGCCGGTCTTGTCGAGCAGCAGGACATCCACATCGCCGGCGGCCTCAACAGCACGGCCGGACGTGGCGATGACGTTGGCCTGGAGCATGCGGCTCATGCCCGCGACCCCGATGGCTGACAGCAGGCCGCCAATAGTGGTCGGGATCAGGCATACCAACAGCGCGATCAATGCCGTGACGGTGATCGGGGTTCCGGCCTTGGCGACCTCCACGCCATAGAGCGAATACGGCAGCAGCGTCGCTGTTGCCAAGAGGAACACCAGAGTCAACGCCACCAGCAGAATGGTGAGGGCGATCTCGTTCGGAGTTTTCTGGCGCTGGGCATTTTCGACCATGGAAATCATCCGGTCGATGAAGGTTTCGCCAGGATTGACCGTCACACGGATGACGATCCAATCGGACAGCACGCGCGTACCGCCGGTCACGGCGGAGAAATCGCCACCGGACTCGCGGATGACAGGAGCGGATTCACCGGTGATGGCGCTCTCATCCACCGAGGCGGCACCTTCGATGACTTCGCCATCCGCGGGGATGTAGTCACCGGTTTCGACCAGGACGATGTCGCCCTTGCGGAGCTGATCCGCGCGCACCGTCGAGTGGCGGATGCGCTCTTTGCGGGATGTCAGCTTCTTTGCCAGCACAGTTTGCTTCAAACCGCGCAAGGCGGCCGCCTGCGCCTTGCTGCGGCCTTCGGCCAGCGCTTCGGCAAAGTTGGCAAACAAGACGGTGAACCACAGCCAGATCGCAACGGTGAGAATGAACCAGGCGGGCGCTTCGCCGGCTCCGCCCAGCGCCTGGACCCACAGCGCGGTGGTGAGGATGCTGCCGATGTACACGACAAACATGACCGGGTTGCGCCATTGGACGCGGGGGTCGAGTTTCTTGAAGGACTCGGCCACCGCGGGGCCCATCAGCGCCCGATCAAACATTGAGAGTTTGCGGGCGGGGAGCTCATTCATTTCAAGCACCCCGCAAGGGTCAAATGTTCAACAATCGGTCCGAGCGCCAGCGCGGGCACGAAGGTCAACGCCCCCACCAGCAACACCGTACCGATCAACAGGACTACGAACGTCGGGCCGTGGGTCAGCATCGTCCCGGCGGTCACGGGCACGCGCTTCTTGGCCGCGAGAGAACCGGCGATGGCCAGCACCGCTACAATCGGCCAGAAACGCCCGAACCACATCGTGAGGCCCAGCGCGATGTTGTAGAACGGCGTGTTGGCTGAAATGCCGCCGAAGGCGCTGCCGTTGTTGTTACCGGCCGAGGAGAAGGCATACAGAATTTCGGAGAAACCGTGTGCGCCCGGGTTTGCCACACCGGCCTTGCCGGCGGCCACACTGACTGCCAGCGCGGTTCCGGCCAGCACAATGAACGGCATGACGAGGATTGCGATGGAGCTCATCTTGATTTCAAACGCTTCGATCTTCTTGCCGAGATACTCCGGGGTGCGCCCGATCATCAGGCCTGCAATGAACACACCGACCATGGCGAAAATGAGCATGGAGTACAGACCGGTACCCACCCCTCCAAACACAACCTCACCCAGTTGCATCTGGAACAGGGGTACGAAACCACCGAGCGGCGTGTAGGAGTCGTGCGTCGAGTTGACAGCGCCCGTGGACGTCGCTGTCGTGACTGAAGCGAACAGCGCCGATGAGCCGATGCCAAAACGTGACTCCTTCCCCTCCATGTTGCCACCCGGCTGCAGGGCGCCGGCGGCCTGGTCCACTCCCAACTTCGAAATCAGGGGATTGCCCTGCTGCTCGCTGTGCACACCGAGGCCCACCAGGGGCAGGAACAGGAGGGTCATTGCCGCGAATACGGCCCACCCCTGCCGGGTATCGCCGACCAGGCGGCCGAATGTGTACGTCAATCCCATCGGGATGAGCAACATCGCGAACATTTCGAACAGGTTGGAAAGCGCCGTCGGATTCTCGAAGGGATGCGACGAGTTGGCGTTCGCGAAGCCGCCGCCGTTGGTCCCCAGCTCCTTGATGCTCTCCTGCGAGGCCATGGGGCCCATCGGCAGGGTTTGTTTCTGGGTCTCGATGGTGCTGACGTCCTTGTAGCCACTGAAGTTCTGCACGACGCCCTGCCCCACGAGCAGGAGGGCCAACAGGAGAGCCAGCGGAAGCAGGATGTAGAGAGTCGACCGAGTGAGGTCGGTCCACACATTACCGATCGTGCCGGCGCTGTGCCGCGCGAACCCACGTATGAGCGCGATGGCGACGACGATGCCGGACGCGGCCGACAGGAAGTTCTGTACCGCGAGACCCGCCATTTGAGCCAGATAGCCCAGGGTGGACTCGCCGGAGTAGCCCTGCCAGTTTGTGTTGGTGACGAAGCTGATTGCGGTGTTGAAGGAGGAGTCGGGGGATACGTTGGCGAATTGTTGCGGGTTGAGGGGAAGCCATGCCTGGAAGCGCTGGAGTGCGTAGAGGCAGAGCACGCCCAGTGTGTTGAAGATGAGAAGGGCAACCGCATACTGCCTCCAGCTCATCTGGGCATCCGGGTCGATGCCGCATAACCGGTAAACAAAGGCCTCGAAGCGCGCGCCGACACGCAGCGGCCAGATGGGACGCCCTTCCATCACGTGGGCCATGTAAAACCCGAAGGGCTTTACAGTCACGAGCAGCAGCAGGAAGAACACCGCCACAAGGACGATTGAGACGGGCGTCACTAGAATTTCTCCGGTTTGAACAACGCGTACAGCAGGTACACAAAGAGCCCCGCTGTCAGCGCACCGCTGACGATGTACACGACGCTCACCCGACACCTCCCAGGCGGGACAGCGCCCAGGCGAGCCAGTGCGTGGCGGCGTACAGGGCGACGATGATCAGGATGAAAACGAGGTCCAAGGACCACTCCTTTTGTGTTTGTTGCGCAACCGGTTGCCCCTGCCCTTACCCGCCACGCGGGAAAGCAGCAGCGCGACGGCGATGTAGACGCCCAGGAGCCCGGTAATCAGGGCGAAGGCGATGTTTGACTTGTCCATGGCGGGGAATGTAGGGGCGGCGGCGTTAAGACGGCGTGAGAAAACGTGGCGACGGGCGTGGCGGCGGGTGCGGCGCGGGTGCGGGCCGCGCTGTGTATGAGGTGCGCGGTGCATACGCGGCGATGGGCGCGGCGGGTGCGGCGACGGGCGCGACGGCGGGTGCGGCGTGGGTGTGGCGACGGGCGCGGCGACGGGTGCGGCGGCGGGTGCGGCGTGGGTGCGGTGTATGAGGCGCGTGGTGCAGACGGGACGGTGGGCGGCGGCAGGGACTTTGGCATGGCCTTGGCCATGCGCCATTTACGCGACGTACCTCCAGGAATTGAACAAAAGCTGGCAAGTCGCCGACTGGCGACTCCCCCTGGCCGCACATCGGCTGTTATGTTCCAGGGCAGCCAAACGGGGACGAGCGCGCAATGGACTTTTCATCTTTCCAACTCGATGACAGCAGCATCAGCGTCATTGCCATGGTGGTTGGCATGATCGGCGGCTATTGGGTCAACGGCCGGCTGCAGCAACTCAAGGCGAAGCAGGCGAAGGTGCCCGCGCGCACGTCGCACAAAAAATAGTTCCTTCCGGGTATGACGGCCCGCACCCCGTCATACTCGGCCCCGGAATGCTACTTGCGAGCCCCCGGGGACCATGCGCTATCTCACGTTATGCACCGACTACGACGGAACCCTGGCCACTGAAGGCAGGGTATTTCCCGAAACCGTTGCCGCTGTCGAGCAACTGCTGGCTTCAGGCCGAAAAACGGTGCTCGTCACCGGCCGCGAGCTCGATGAGCTGAAGACGGTCTGCCCGTACCTGCACCTGTTCGAGTGGGTGGTCGCCGAAAACGGCGCCCTGCTCTACGAACCCAAAACCGACACCGAGACGCCGCTGGCCGAGCGGCCACCCGACGCCTTTGTCGCTGCGCTGCGCGCTCGCGGCGTGGAGCGCATTTCCGTCGGCCGCGTGATCATCGCGACCTGGGAGCCCTGGGAAACGGTCGTGCTCGAAACCATCAAGGACCACGGCCTCGAGTTACAGGTCATTTTCAACAAGGGCGCGGTCATGATCCTGCCGGCCGGCGTGAACAAAGCGAGCGGCCTGCTCGCGGCGCTCGAGAAACTGGGTGTGTCCGCGCACAACGCTGTCGGGATTGGAGATGCGGAAAACGACCATGCGCTGCTGGCCTTGTGCGAGTGCGGTGTCGCCACCGCAAATGCCTTGCCGACACTGAAGGAAGCGGCTGATTTCGTCACGACAGGCGCACGGGGTGCGGGTGTTAGCGAGCTGATTCAAGGCTTGCTGACGGACGATCTCGCCTCACGCGAAGCCGAGCTGACGCGGCGGCACATCGTGTTTGGGGTGGATGCCGCAGACCAGGAAGTCCGGATCCATCCATATGGAGAGAATATTCTGCTGACCGGGGAGACCGGCAGTGGCAAGTCGGAGTCGGCCGCGGCGCTGTTGGAGGCGCTGTCGGAATCGAAGTACAGCTTCTGCGTGATGGACTCCGACGGCGGTTACGAAACGATCACCGGGGCTGTGTCGCTCGGAACTCGCGAGCGGCCACCCAGTATCGAGGAAATACTGAAGCTGTTCAGGAGCCCTGACCGCAGCGGTGTCATCAACCTTTCCGGCCTGGCGGTGGGGGAGCGCAAGGCATTCATTACATCGTTACTGCCGCACCTGACAGACCTGCTGTCACGGACCGGGCGGCCGCACTGGCTGGTGATCGACAGCGAAAAAGCACCGCCCGAAGGAGGCGCGGCGGCTGCAAGCCTGCTGCAGATTGCGTCGCGGCCAAAGCAGCTCACGTCAGCGGCACTCGGCGAAGTGAACCTGTTGCTCGCCACCGGTCACTCACCGGAGGAATTGATTCAGGAGTTTTGTCAGAAGGCGGAAATTGCCTGTCCGCAGGTGGATCCGGTGACGCTTCAGACGGGAGAGCTGCTGGCGTGGCGACCGAAGGTTCGTGGCGCGGCGCCGTTCCGGTTGAGGATCAAACCTCGGGCGCGGTGAGCCGGGACGACGCGGCCGCGCGGGGCGGTGCCAACACCGGACGGCGATGGGCGGTCGCCCTGTCAGCGGTGGCAGGGGAAAACAGTTGTCAGCTTCACACAGATTGTGTTTCAGTCGTGTTTCAGCGCACTCATCGGCACGAATGTGATGAACGTCCACTTTGTCCAACGGTCCATGTGATACATCCGCAGACAGTTATCCGGTACCGCCTTTTGTCGCACACCTGTCATGACTCATCGGCATTCTTCGCGCACATCGGCCCGGTGAGGGGCCCGCACAGGACTGAGAAATGATGCACGCCAGCCCTTTAGCCATTATCACCATGCGCCGTGAGCTCGCGGCCCGGTACCAGACGACAACCCGTCAGTGGCTCGCAGCTCGCAACACGTACCGCCGCCTGCACGAAGCGCCCGTGAAAAACATCATTGCCCTGCGCGATGCGGCGCAGCGCCTGGACCAGCTCGATCGTGGACGTGCCTCATTGATGCGTGACCTGAAGGCCCTCTCGGATTGACGGCTTCCGAACCCTGGCGACTGAAGACCATTTTTCATAAATCACGCGCTCTGCGCCCTGGCGACTCGGTCGCCGCCATTGCACCCGCCGGACCCTTCGAACGCGAGTCGTTTGAAGCCGGCCTCGCCATCCTCGCCGAACGCTACCGCGTTCATTACGACCCCGGAATCTTCCAGCGTCGCCGCTACCTGGCGGGTGACGATGCCCGCAGGCTCAAAGAGCTGAGTGGCGCCCTCGCCGACCGTGAGACGCGAGCGATTTTTTGCGCACGCGGCGGGTACGGGACGATGCGGCTGCTCCCGAAGCTGGCGGCGAGCGGCGGCGACCGACACGGGGTGCTGCATACGGCGGGCCACGGCACCGCGCGGCAGAGTGCGCCGACTGACACCGGATCCCGCGCCGATCGACGGCTCAAACCCATCATCGGCTTCTCGGATATCACCGCCCTGCACCAGTGGCGCCAGAGCCAGGGATTCGTGAGCATTCACGGCCCCGTACTGACTCAGTTGGGTCGGCTCGGCCGGGAGACGAGTGAGCGCTTGTTCGCGTTGCTGGAGTCCAGCGAACCGGCCGCGCCCCTGCGGGGCACTGCGACCTTCGTAGAAGGAACCGCCGAGGGACCCTTGCTGGGCGGCAACCTCTCCATGTTTACGCGCCTGTTGGGTACGCCCTACATGCCCGACCTGGAGGGCGCAATCCTGATTTTCGAGGATGTTGGCGAGCGCCCGTATCGCCTGGACCGGATGTGGACCCACCTGGAGCTGGCCGGCGTATTCCGTCAAATCGCAGGCATTGCGCTCGGATCATTCACGCACTGCGAAGAGCGCGATGCGGACTACAGCAGCCAGGACATACTGCGGGATCTCGCTGTCGCGACGGGCCTGCCTTGCGCAACCGGCTTCCGGGTAGGCCACGGCGACGTGAATGAGCCTGTGCCGTTGGGCATCCGAGTCCGCCTGGACGCCACAACAGCACAGCTCACTTTCCTGGAGTCGGCGACCTCAGAAGAGTGACCCCTTGTCCCCGGCGATCATGGCTTTGCGCACGAGCGGAATGGGCGGGCCGCCATAGGACAGGAAGGTGTCGTGGAATGCTTTCCACTCCTTCATGGGCTGTACTTTCGCATCGCCCGATGTCTTCTGGGCGACCCAGTCCGCGCGGAGTTTGCGAATCATCAGCTTACCTAGCGTGTAGTTGAGATACGCCGGATCGTAGGTCCCACGAGCCGCCTGTTGGCGCGCGTTGCCGGGGTCCGCATAGGCCTCATTCAGAAACATCTTCTCCGACTGCGCGACGGTCATGCCGTGCGTATGAAGGCCAATTGACGACAGGAACCGGACGTCGCGCAACAGAGCGTCCTTGAGCTGGCCAATGTGGATCTCGGCGCTACCGTTGCCGTAGCCCTCTTCCCACATCATCTCTTCGCAGTAGTGGGCCCATCCTTCCGCGTAGGCGTAGCCGACCCAGAGGGCCGCGATTTTCGACGGATTGCGGTTGGCGTGGAGGAACTGCAGGAAGTGGCCAGGCCAGACTTCGTGCGCGCTCGTGAACGTCAGAGTTGCGATACCCGGGATATACGCGGCTCGCTCCTTCGCGCTCCACTTCGAATCAGGCGGCGAGATGTTGTAAACCGACGCTACGCCCTTTTCGTACGGACCAGGGACATTGATGTACGCGAAATTCCCGCGCATGTACGGCGGCGCTTCCGCGACCAATGCTTCTTCGGTGCCGGGAATTGAGACGATGTCCTTGGCCACAATGAACGCTCTGAGGTCTTTCAGAATGGCGCGGGCGCCTTCGACGGCGCCACCCTTCGGTTTGTTCGCGCTCATTTTGTCGATACAGGCGCGGAGGGTTCCTTTCGGCAGGTACTCCTCACATGCCGCCTTCAAAGCAGCGGTGTTGCGCTCCAGATCCGCGCGCCCGATGGACTCGAGATCCGCAACGGGTACGTCCACCCTCTCAGTCTGTTTCAACATGGCCGCGTAGAGCGTCGGCCCCATCGCGAAATCGTCGGTGCCCTTCTTGCGCTCGGACACCAGCCAGCTCTTCAAATCCTCCATCGCCTTGGCGGCGGCGGTATTCGCTTCGGCGAGGTCCTTCTGGGCCTGCGGGTCCTGGACGGACGCAAAGACCTTGGGCACATCGTTGCGATAGAACTCGGCAAAGCCACCGAAGCCGGCAATCCCGCGATCAATGAGCGGCTTGGCCAGCGGCGACTGCAGGTTGGCCTTGATCTGCTCGGTGATTTTGGGAATGGCGCGCGCATAGCCCAGGTAGCCGGTCAGGCGTTTTTCCAGCGGAGCATAGTTGCGACTGAGGTACAGCTCGGGATCGAGATTGTCGATGTACCACGCCGGGTTCTTGAAGGGCGCCTTCGCCTGGTCCAACCAGAACAGCTCCTTGTCAATGACAGTCAACAGGTACTCACGCTCGAACTGCTGCGCGGGTTCGAGCGGGCTCGGGTCCATGGCGGCTGCCTTCTCACGCAGGCCCTTCAGACGCTCTATCTCCGCCTTGAAGCCGTCCGCGCTCCAGTCGGCCATCTGGCCATCGAACTCGTGGCGGCCGGCCTGGGCTGCGAAGAAGGGGTGGCTCTTGAAGTAGCCTTCAATGAACGACGAGGCGAAATCGGTCCAGGCGGCGCGGGCCGTGGCCGACGGGTCGGGAGGTGGCGGGACATTCACAGGCGCAGGCGCCTGTTTGGAGCAGCCGCCCAGGACCAGTCCGGTCACAGCGACCAGGGCAACGGCCGTGCCCGACAACCACGACGAAGATCTGTGGCACGGCATTCCAACGCTGTTCCTCGAAGTCATGAGCACCTCTGTTTATTCAAATACGTGTGATACATCCGGATACAGGTAAAGCAACACTTCCTGCGCAGAGGCCGTCACGAGCGGCAGCAGCGCGGCGGAGAGGGCGACCTGGCCCGACGCCGAGGTACCGGCCCAGACAGCATCGAGGCTTGCCTTGCGGCGCCCCAACGCCTGTTGGACAGCCTCCTGCCAATGTGCCGGCGCGACCCCTGACACAAACTGACCGCGCCCGCGACCGAAGTGAGCCACGGCAAGGTACCTCATCAGCGCGGCCGCCACACGCGCGAACAGAAACTCACGAGACCATCGGACAGTTCCCGTGTTCGCGCCTCGGGCAAGGTTGTAGGCCTTTGCAATACCGCGAGCACCGAACGCGCCCAGCACCCCGCCAATCAACGCGCCCGCCCCAAATGTCAGCCCGCCCGCGCCGAGGTCCGCAGCGAGCCCACCCAGCGCGCCCGATAACAGGCCGCCGAGAACGCTGGCCTTGTCGGCATCGGCGGGACGATCCACCGTGAACTCACTGCCCATGCGTTTGAGAACTTCGTCCGTGGCGCGCCCGGTGAGTCCGTGCAGCTCCACCAGCTTCGCCGTGGTCGCGCGGATGTTCGAATCCAACCGTCCGGCGAGGCTCGCCTGCGCGCGCTCGAGTCCCGGGTCGTTGCTTTCGACGCCCGTGGCCACGGAACCGATCCAGGCGCGGGCCTTTCCCTGGATGTCACGCTCCTGCACCGACTCGACGTCGACCGCAGCCGCGGCGACCTGGTCGGCGAGAGTCCGCATGGAGTCGCGAAACACGGCGAGATTGCGCTCCCGCCAGGACTCCCTCAACCGTCCGAACGCCAACTGGCGCGGCTCCGCCAGCACACGCTGAACCTGCGCAAGCAGCGTTCCCTCCTGCACCCAACAGCGCGCGAACGCATCGAACGGCAGGACGGTTTCAACCCACTTGTACTGAGCGACATGCGCCTGCCATTGCGTCACATCGTCCTGCGACTGCGCGGAATCGCGTGGCGGCCCGAGTTGGTTCAACAGGAGGATGACGGGTTTGCCGATCCAACCGAGAATGCGGATCTCGGCATCCACATAACCCACCGAGGACGGCGGCTCACCGGCATTCACTACGTACAGGACGACATCGCTGGTCTCGCGGGCGTTGTGCATGGCCTGCTGGCTGCACCAGAACGGCCGGTCGGCAAACCGGTCCCACACGCGGGACAGGAACCAGCCGATCGGCTTGTCGCCCTGCTGCAGGCGTTTCAATACGCGGGTGCTGTCACCAAAGCCCGGGGTATCCCACAAGATGAGGGAGTCGCCCGCGGGAGTTTCAATCAACACATGGCTTTCGGCGACTTCGGTTACGTGAGGCCGGTCGCCCACTTCGCCGATGTCCTGACGTAACAACGTGCGGGCGAGGGTTGTTTTGCCTACGTTGGTATGAGAAAGGAGACTGACATTGATTTTGCACGTGCCGGTCGCGGTGCCGCGGGACCCCGTGGGGCTGCTCATGCCAGCTCGCTCGCCGTCCACAAAGCCGATCGAGCCTCATCGCGTGCATTGATTTCCGAGGCCGCACCCGGCTTGATCTGGATCAGATCGGCAAACACGGCCCGCAGGCCGTAACCGGCCACGAAACCGCGCCACAGCTTGCGCCTCTCCTGCATACGCTGTTCGAACACAACGTCGCCCCGCATCCGGGCCGCGTACGGGCCTTCATCGATCACAATCAACAAGGGCGCGGTGGTGGCGTTTTTGGCCAGCCAGTCACGCCACGCGGTGAGAAACGCGCCGTGATTTTCAACTTCCGGAGTGGACGCCAGCGTCATCAGGATAACATGCCACGTCGCGGTGATTTCCGCGAGGCGTGTGGTAACCGTCTCTTCCTCTCCGTACTTGACCGGTTCGCGCACCTGGATTTTGAGGTTGGCACCCAAAGTCGCCGCCAGCAGGGATTCCAGACCGGCAATGGAGGGAGACTTGGGTTCATAGGCGTAGGAAACGACACTGGCGGTCTCGCCGGCCGTACCGTTGCCAACACCCATCACGAGCGCTCGGGCATAGCCGAGCAGAGAAGGCGGTAGAGGAATCTTCCGCGCCGCCCGCCACAGGCCGAACGACGTCGCAACGACCGCAATGAGCCGCGGCAACACAATGTACAGCCCGGCCGTGATGGCAATCAGATGAATCCAGTTGGCCGCATCGCCACCACCCCCGGCCGCGGTCCAACGCAATTCGCTGATGTCAGCGGGGGTGCCGAATGAGATCCCGGACAGCACGGACGCCGGCCCATACAACAAGGCGATGAGTGCGTAGGCACTTCGAGGGCCGAGGAACGTGCTCTCCCACCCAGCCTCATAGCGCAGAGCAATACCGCGAATATACAGACCAACAATCAGTCCGATCGCCAGCAGCGCCGCGGCGAAGTGCATCAGGCGTTTGGCGCGCAGAAACAGAAGCGGCTGAGCGAGAGAACCCCACTGACTCGAGAATCGTCGCAAACCGGTGGTGAGTGGGACGTTATAGCGCGTGGAGTGTCGCATCAACGATTCAATCCGGCCGGCAATCCAGCGCTCGTAGAAATGCGCGGACCAGAATCCCGTCGGCGCCCGTCCGCGCGCCCTGATCCACGTCACCAGCAGCGCCACGTATACAAAGAGATTCCAGACAATGAGCCCGATGAGCGGGAATGCCAGGATGTTGATGCGCCGGCTACCGTCGAGCGCCGACAGCGACACCCCGACGAGAACCGCCGCCACCAGCACGAACCGGCCGAGCCAGGTGAGTCCTCCCGAGAGGGCCAGCACGTGACTCACCACCGGCGAACGCAAGCGCAGCCGCTCGAACAGGCGCTGCGACCGGTTGACCAGAAACGCTTGCAACTGCGGCGACAGTGCCGCTGCAGCTTGCCCAGCCGGGCTGTCGCGAAGCGCCGCCCGCGAGGCATCCGCCCGGTCGGCCAGGGGAATGACCTCACCCGCGCGATCGGTTTCCTCGATCGAGTGGATCAGCATGACGGTGCGCAGCTCGCGGGATTGCATGGGAGGAGGCGGTCGTTCGAGGACGCCGGACTAATCTATCCGCTGAACTTTGACACAGAGCAGTCCGCCGCTGTCGGAGCGCTCAACGACGAACTGAATGGGCCGACAACAGACCTGGCAATCCTCAATATAGGACGGCTCGTCGGCCGTCAGATCAACGCGAGTCTCCAACCGTTCGCCGCAATAAGGGCACTGGAAAGCAACAAACTCTTCCGGCAGCAGCCCCTGCGGGCCCTTCCCCGGCTCATAGACAGGCTCGAGTCCATATAGCGCATCAATGCTGCTGGGATCCAGATCGGCGATCCGGCGCTTCAAGGGGTCCAGCTCACGGGCTTTGGGTCGTTTCACGGTACTCATTCTACGCGACCGCTCGCTTCGTCGCAGGCGAGCCCAGGTGCCCTGCCCTCACGACCGGCCGACCAAACCCTGGCACCCGCACCGGCATCTATACGCACGCCCGTCAATAAAACGGGCCCGAGACCCCCGAGTTTCCTGCCAGGAGAATCCTCATGCGTCCCTGTCATTCGTTCGGCATCCTGAGCGGCCTGGCCCTGCTGGGCACGACTGCGCTCCTCGCAACCGCGGCACTCGCGGCCCCGCCACAAATAGTCGAGACGCGCAGTGTCAACTACACGCAGTCCGACCTGAGCGACCCCGCGGCCACGGCTGAGTTGTACAAACGGATCCAACGCGCGGCGCAGATTGTTTGCGAGCAGCCGTTCGCGAGAGAAATCGATCACTACATGGAGTTCAAGAAGTGCTATGTCAGGGCTGTGGATGCTGCGGTCGCGAACGTCGATGCGAGTGCGCTGACGGCTGTTCATCATCAGAGGCGGTAGGCGGCCTTCGGCAGCCGATAGGCCAGGTCCTCCGCCACGGCCCGCGCGTCATCCTCATCGAGGCGATGCTCAGCCACCAGCCGCGCGAGGAAGGCGCAGTCCACCCGGCGCGCTACATCGTGTCGCGCGGGAATTGAGAGGAAAGCCCGCGTGTCGTCGTTGAACCCAACTGTGTTGTAGAAGCCGGCTGTCTCGGTGGTCTGCTCGCGGAAGCGCAGCAGCCCTTGCGGGCTGTCGTGGAACCACCATGCGGGGCCCAACTTCAACACCGGGTAGTGCCCGGCCAATGGCGCGAGCTCCCGGCTGTACGAAGTCTCATCCAGGGTAAACAGAATGATCGACAGGCGCGGATCATTGCCGAAGCGATCCAACAGGGGCTTCAATGCGCTCACGTACTCCGTCGCTCTCGGGACATCGGCGCCCTTGTCACGGCCGTACTGCTCGAACAGCCAGCGGTTGTGATTCCGGCAGGCGCCCGGATGGATCTGCATGACGAGTCCGTCATCGAGACTCATGCGAGCCATTTCAAACAGGACCTGGGCGCGGAACAGCTCGGCATCCTCCGGGCTCACCGGGCCCGCGACCACGCGGGCAAAAAGCCGCTCGCACTCCGCCTCGCTCAAATCCGCGGTACGCGCTGTTGGATGGCCGTGATCCGTAGCGGTCGCTCCGGCCTCGGCGAAGGTGGCGCGGCGCAGGCGGTGGGCTTGCAGATAACCCCGCCAGCCGTGAACATCCTGACCGGTCAACTCGCCGAACTGCCGCAGGGCGTCGTGAAACTGTTCGTGCTCGGGATCGACGACGGTGTCCGGCCGATAGGTTGTGATGACCCGGCCGTTCCAACCGCTCGCCTGGATCTTGCGGTGCTGAGCCAGCGGGTCGAGCGGCGACTGCGTGGTCGCCAGCACTTCGATGTTGAATCGCTCGAACAGGGCCCGCGGCCGGAACGGCTCGGTGCGTAGAGCCGCGCCAATCGAATCGAAGTAATGATCGGCCGACTTCTCATCGAGCACGGTGTCCAGACCAAACACGAGGCTGAAGACGTGGCTCAGCCACAGGTGCGAGGGCGTGCCGCGAAACAAAGTGAAGTTGCGCGCGAACAGCCGCCAGGCATCGCGCGGGTCGGCGTCGGACGGACCCTTGCGACTCGCCACGCCGAGGCTCGCGAGCGGAACGCCCTGGCTGTAGAGCATCCGGTACAAGTAATGATCGGGCGCGAGCAGCAACTCGGTGGCATTGCCGAATGGCTCGTTGTCGGCGAACCAGGCCGGGTCGGTGTGACCATGCGGGCTGATGATCGGCAGTGTCTGAACAGCGCCGTAGAGGCGGCGGGCAATGGCCCGGATGGCGGGGTCCGCCGGGAACAGTCGGTCAGGGTGCAGTACGAGTTTCTTCGCCATACGTAGCCCGTGAGGCTTTCGGGGTCGATCAATCACGGCGTAACATAGCGCAATTCTCATGCACGCTCTGCACCTCATCGACCCGTCCGATAATGTGGCCGTGGCGCTGCGGCAGCTCGAGCCTGGCGAAACCGTCAGCTCGAACGATTCGAGTCCCGACTCTCTGATCGTTCGCGAGTTGATTCCGAGCGGACACAAGGTCGCGCTTCGCGCTATTGCCGCGGGGAACGCTGTTGTGAAATATGGCTGGCCAATCGGCCGCGCACGCTGTGACATCGAGCCGGGCTCGCTGGTGCACTCCCAAAACCTGTCAACGCAGCTCACCGGACTCAACGAGTACGAATACCAACCGGATGCGCCCTTCAGGGCCGGTATCTCCTCACCGCCCCATTCGCTGACATTCATGGGCTATCGCCGTCGCAACGGCCGCGTGGGCACGCGCAACGAAATCTGGGTCGTCACGACAGTGGGGTGTGTAAGCAGGACCGCCGAAAGGATTGCGCGACTGGGCTCGGAGCGGTTTGCCGGTCGTGTCGACGGCGTACACGCGCTCACCCACCCGTTCGGCTGCTCTCAACTCGGGGATGATCTAGAGCATACGCGGAAGCTTCTCGCGTCGCTGATCGTGCATCCCAACGCGGGCGGCGTGCTTGTTGTGGGGCTCGGGTGCGAATCCAACCAACTCAGCAAACTACTGGCCGAGGTGGGTGATTACGATTCTGAACGAATCCGTTCTTTCAGCGCGCAAGCCAGCGACGATGAAATTGAAGAAGGCCTCGCCGCGCTGCAAGCGCTCGTGGCAATCGTCGAGTGCGACGAGCGCGAGCCCTGTCCGCTTGCGGCACTGACCATCGGCCTGAAGTGCGGCGGCTCCGATGGTTTCAGCGGCATCACGGCCAACCCGCTGGTGGGCCGGGTCGCCGACCAGGTTTGCGCCGCTGGCGGAACCCCCATCCTCACGGAGATTCCCGAGGTGTTCGGCGCCGAGCAACTGTTGATGCGGCGGTCGGTGGATGCCGGCGTATTCGCGGACGTGGTATCGGTGGTGAACCGCTTCAAACAGTACTTCCTCGATCACGGCCAGCCTATTTATGAGAATCCTTCGCCGGGCAACATCGCCGGGGGCATTACCACGCTCGAGGAAAAATCCCTCGGGGCGGTACAGAAAGGCGGCCATGCCCCGGTGAGCCAGGTGCTCCTGTACGGTGAGCGTGCCCGCAAGCCGGGGCTCGCACTCCTCGAAGCGCCGGGCAATGACGCTGTTTCTTCGACCGCGCTGGTTGCCGCGGGCGCCACCATTCTGTTGTTCACGACCGGCCGCGGCACGCCGCTCGGCTTTCCGGTCCCGACCCTGAAAATTGCATCCAACTCCGCGCTCGCACAGAAAAAGCCGCGCTGGATCGACTTCGATGCGGGCCCGGTGTTGGCCGGCACGAACCTGGAGCAGGCCGCCAGCCAACTCATGCAGCTCATCCTGGATACCGCCTCCGGCAAACCCGCGCGCAACGAGCTCAATGACGAGCGCGAGATTGCCATCTGGAAAACGGGTGTCACTCTTTGATGCCGGAATTCCTGTCACAAGCCAACCTTGCGCGCGTGGCGCGCGAGGTGAAACGGCCTGCCTACGATCGAGAGGCCATCGAGGTCGGCATCGTCCACTTTGGACCGGGCGCTTTTCATCGCGTTCACCAGGCGTGGTTCGTTGACAAGCTGCTGGAGAGCGACCGGCGCTGGGGAATCTGCGAGGTCTCGTTGCGGAGCACGGATGTTCGCGACGCGCTCGCACCGCAGGACGGGCTCTATACGCTTGCCTCGCTCGATGAGACGACCTCTTTTCAGATCATCGGCGCGGTGAAACAAACACGGGTGGCGCCCGAAAACCCGCGGGGCGTGTTGGAGCAGCTAACAGCACCGCGCACCCGGGTTGTCACCATGACCGTCACCGAGAAGGGATATTGTCTCGGCCCCGACGGCAACCTGGACCTGGCGCACGCGGATATTCAACGCGACCTGCAAACACCCCACGCGCCCACCAGCCTGATCGGTTACCTGGTGGAAACCTTGCGCCGCCGGCGCGCGAACGCCGCAGGCCCGTTGACAATCATCAGTTGTGACAACCTCGTCGACAACGGCACGCGCCTGAGTCGGGCGGTGCAACAGCTTGCGCAGGTCAGAGATCCCGACCTCGCGCGTTGGATTGCAGACACAGCCGCTTTCCCACGCACAATGGTCGATAGCATCACCCCCGCCACCACCCAGGATCTGCGCGAGCGCGTCGCGGAAGTATTGGGCATGACGGACCAGTGGCCCGTGCAGCGGGAAGGCTTTGTGCAATGGGTGATCGAGGAGCGATCGGCTGGAGACATTCCTGATTGGCCGAGCGCGGGGGTGATCGTTACGAGCGATGTGGGAGCCTATGATCGCGCCAAGTTGCGCCTGTTGAACGGCGCGCATTCTTCGCTTGCGTATCTCGGGTTGCTCGCGGGGCATGAAACGGTTGCGGAGGCGATGGACGACGTGGACCTGGCGGCGTTTGTTGCGACGATGATGAAGCGTGATATTCGGCCCACGCTCGCGGCACCGCGCGGGCTCGATCTGGATTCTTACATCCAGGCCATCCTGAAACGCTTCCGCAATCCGGCCATCCGCCATGCGTTGGCCCAGATCGCCTGGGACGGCTCGCAAAAGCTGCCCTTCAGACTGCTCGGGACGATCCGGGACAACCTGCAGGCCGGCCGGCCCATCGACCGGCTGTGTGTGCCGATCGCGGCGTGGATGCACTTTGTTCGCCGCAAGGCCTTGGACGGCGAGCAGGTTGTGGACCCGCTGGCACGCCCGCTGTTTGAAATCGGCCGGAGCTGCCAGAACCGTGCGTCAACGGATCTGCTCTTGTTTGTGGCACTGGAGCAGGTATTTCCACCGGCACTGGCGAGTAACGAGCTGTTCACGAGCGCCCTGACGCAAGCTTACGACGGCCTGGCGGCTGGACGATAATGGCGTAGACCTACGATTGCTCAGGCCACTTGGATGATTCGAAACAACGACACAGCAGGGGCAGGCATTGCCTGCTTCGGCGAGATTCTGCTGCGGCTTGCTGCGCCGCCCAGTGAGCTGCTGCTCCAAACGAGGACTTTCGTCGGACATATTGGCGGCGCGGAAGCCAACGTGGCCGTTGCTCTAACGCAGTGGGGACACGCGTCGACCGTCGTAAGTATTCTGCCCGACAATGGCCTCGGTCACGCGGCCGCCGGCGAGCTCCGGCGTCACGGCGTCAGGACCGGCGCCGTGCAATTCCGGCCGGGCCGCATGGGCCTGTATTTCCTGACGGTCGGCGCGGGTCAGCGACCGTCTGAAGTGCTCTACGATCGGGAGGGTTCCGCCTTTGCGCTGGCACCTCCGGAGCTCATTGACTGGCCTGCCGTGCTGTCGCAGGTCAGTTGGCTGCATCTATCGGGGATCACCCCGGCGGTGGGGCCACAGGCCGCGGAAGCGGCACTGCGGGCGGCTCGCACGGCCCGCTCCCTGGGGGTCGCGGTGTCCTTTGATTGCAACTATCGCGCAAAGCTCTGGGAGCGCTGGCATGGGGATGCACGCCCCATTCTGCGCGAGTTGGTGGACCACGCAGACCTGCTCTTCGCGGAACAGCGCGACATCAGCCTGATTCTCGGCCACAGCTTTGAGGGCCTGCCGACCGCCGCGCAGTTCGCAGCCGCGGGCCAGATGGCCTTCGATACCTTCCGCAACTTGAAGCGGATCGCCACAACAGTCAGAGTTCAACGCAGCGTGGACGATCACGACTTGTCGGGTGCACTGCTTTCGCGCGACAGGTTGTGCACGACACGGACGTATTCAATCGGAAGGATCATCGACCGTATCGGCAGCGGCGATGCCTTCGCCGCGGGCATACTTCACGGTGTACGGACCCAGATGGATGACCAGGACAGCGTCAATTTCGGCGTCGCGGCGGCGGTCCTGAAGCATTCGATTCCGGGGGATTTCAACCTGGTGAGCATTGCCGAGGTGCAGAATCTGCTGCGCGACTCGGGTTTTACCGTGCGGCGTTAGAGGATTATCAGTGGCGGAAATTGCGGATTATTTGAAGTTGTCTCCTGTCATGCCGGTCGTGACCATCGAGGATGCCTCGATTGCCGCGGACCTGGCACGGGCCTTTGTGCGCGGCGGAATTCGAGTGATCGAAGTCACGTTGCGTACGCCCGCCGCGTTGCGCGCTATTGAGGAAATCGCGCGAGCGAAAATCGACATTGTTGTAGGCGCGGGTACCGTGTTGTCCATTGCGGATCTGCACGCAGCCGCCAACGCGGGTGCCTCGTTCGCGATCTCGCCAGGCGCCACGCCGACACTGTTGGCAGCGGGACCGATGGCAACCATTCCGTATCTTCCGGCGGTGGCGACCGCCTCTGAGCTGATGAGCGGACTCGCCGCCGGCTACCGTTGCTTCAAGTTCTTCCCTGCCGCCGCAGCCGGCGGCATCCCGATGCTCAAGTCGTTTGCGGGGCCGTTTCCGGATGCGCGGTTCTGTCCTACCGGCGGCATTTCCCAGGAGACGGTCAAGTCGTATCTCGACTTGCCCAACGTGCTGTGTGCAGGTGGGTCGTGGCTCAGCCCTGCTGACGTGCTGGCCGCGCGGGACTGGGTGAAGATTGAGGCGCTGGCCGCAAAGGCCGCGGCGTCGCGGGGGCTGCCGCGCGGCGGGTAGGCGCAAGCGTCGGCTGTTTGCGGGGGAGAATCAGGGCGTGGGTTCTCGTTGGGGCACGCGGTTTGGGTGAGCGAAGTCTCAGTCGTTGTTGGGGACGGATCGGGGTACCGGTTTGTCAGTGCGATCGTAGACGCGTTTGAGCTTCGCTGACGGGAAGTCACCGCCGCCCAGTTGCAACTCTTCGGTCAGGCGTTGGCCGTCCTCTGACAGAGAGTACCGTTCGTAGCTGGCCACACCGGTCTGCGGCTTCACCTGGATCACGAAGTCCTTGCCCTTCCAGCCCGAGCTCTGGTCGGCCACGCCCCACGCGGCCGATACAACACTGATGGACCCGGGCGTGAAGCTGCGCACGGCGCTGCCGTAGTCAATGGAGAATCGATCTTCCGACTGTTTGATTGTCAGGTAGCCGGCGCGCGCCAGGTCCGCCTGCAACATCCTGATCACGGTAGTGTGGACGTAGGCGTCGTTACTGTTTCGATAGATCACCGGGGGCTGGCCCTGACCGCCCCCACCACGGCGCCCACGGCCACCGCCACCTTGGCCACCCTGTTGGCCACCCGGCGGCCCCGTGTCATCGACCATGCTGTCGTCCGGCGGCGGCGCTCCCCAACCCCGGCTGACCGGCTTGGGTCGCAGCTTGTCCAGCACCGGCTTGGGGTCGTCGCTGGCGGCTCGATCCAGCACCCAGCTACCGTTCATATCCACGGTTTTGGAAGGGCTCTCATTCAGCCGGGAAATGCCGCAACCGGGCAGCACGGCGGCCGCCACGAGGGCGGGGAGAATCCCACGGGCGCGAACCATCAGCATTTAATCAACCTTTCTCGCAACTTACCGCCAGCAACGGCCGCGGGCACCCCGCGCTGACAACAATATCAGAGGTTGATCCGTTGCCACGCCCGGGAGCGCCAGCGTAAGCACAAAGCGGTACCGAGCAGCATTACATAGATCACGAGAGCGGCCCAGCCGCCCACGGATCCATAGCCAAACTGGGGCAGGAAGCTCACCCACCCCTGCCCCGGCGCGAACGTGAGTGCGTGCGCCAACGGCACGAAGACGAGCCACGAGACGGGAATGACCAGGGCGGCCGGCACGACGACATCGCCCGCGCCCCGCAGACACATGCCGCTGCCCATGTTCAGACCGTCGAAGAGCTGATAAATCGCGGCGAACCACAGAAGGGTTCCGCCAAGGGCCACCGCGGCCTGCGCGTCTGCGTCGTGGACCCCGGTGAATATCGGCAGCAGCAAAGGAGCGATGGTCGCCAGGAGAATGCCGATCGCGCACATGAACACCGCGGTCGTCAGGATGACACGCGAGCCGACCCGCATGGCCCAGGAACGATCGCCGGCGCCGATTGACTGGCCCACCAGGGTGGTGCCGGCGGAGGCGATCCCATAACCCGGCATGTAGGCAATGGCCGTCAGCAACATGGCCATCTGTGTCGCCGCGCCATCCACAATACTCAGGCGCACCTGCATCATCTGAAAGAGCGAGATGCCGAGCAGGTCGGCCGCGGGCAACAGACCGGTCGGCAAACCCAACTTCAACTGCTGGCGCAACGGTTGCCAGTGGGGATGCCACGTCAAATGCGACTTGTAGCGATCGCGGAAGGGCTGGCGCAGAAAGAGCGCCAGGCTCAGGCCGAGCCCCAGGATCTGGGCCACCGTAGTCGCCCAACCCGATCCGGCGACTCCCCAATGCAAGTGGAAAATGAACAGGTAGTTGAGTGCAACATTGGCCAACGTCGTGACGAGCGTTATCACGAGTGTGATGCGCGGGCGGCCTATGCCGTTATAGAAGCCGAGCATGCCCCAGACCGCGACTCCGAAAGTCGCACCCCCCACGCGCGGAAACCAGAAATCGGCGGCGAGCGTGCTGATCTCGGGACTCAGGCCGAACGGCGCCAGCATAAGCCGCCCCGACGCCCCGACCAACACAAACAGCGGCGCCGCGCACAGCGTCGCCCACAAGCCGATCCAGGCTGAGCGCGCGGCGCGCCCATAGCGTCGCGAGCCGAACGCCTGCGCTGCCAGCGTCTGCACCGAAGAAGCCGTGCCACCCAGAGTCAACACGCAGACCAGCACCAGCCACTGGACAGCAGCGACGCCCGCCAGCGCAGCGGTTGAGATATGCCCGATGAACCACATGTCAGTGAGATTGAGCACGATCTGAATCGCGCTGTTTGCCATCAGCGGCAGGGCGAGCGCCAGCACCGCCCGCTGGTCCACCTTGGGCGTGCCGGAAGAGTCGATTCTTTGTGCCGGCAATGTGCCGGCAACGCTGATGGAAGCGGTGCGTGTATTCATGGTTGCTGGCGGGGCCGCTGGGCGCGGCACCCAAGCCGGTTATTTTCGCACACGAGGCTTGCCGCCGCTGGTGTCGATAGAGCACCTTATCGGTCATGGCAACCCGAAAAGCGAAGAGTCCCGCCAGGAGCGGGGCTAAAAAGAAGGCCCCGGTCAAACGGGCGCGGGGCAAACTGGCCCCCGGAAAGAAGGCGCGCGGCATCGATGCGGCCGAAGTTGCGATCACGTTGGACAGCCCGGACGTGGTCGAGCTGGCCAAGGTCGTCACAGAAGCGGGAGGAGCGCCGATCGGTGCGTATCGCGAGCCACTCGGCGGCCTGCCGCTGATGCTCGCGTCACTTCCGTTGAGCGCCGTCCAACCGACGCCGTTTCAACGCGACCTGTCGCCAACGCACGCGAAACGGCTGGCGCAAAAGATTGATGAGACGGCTGCCTTTCTCGACCCACTCATTGTCGTTCGCGGCGAAGACGGGCGCTTCTGGACGCCCAACGGGCGCCACCGCCTGGCCGCGGGCAAGGTGCTCGGCCTGAAGCAGATCACGGCCCTCATTTCTCCGAACGACCGGCTCGCCTATCGCATCCTGGCGCTCAACACCGAAAAAGCGCACAACCTGCGCGATCGCAGCCTGGAGGTCATTCGCATGGCCCGCAGCCTGGCCAAACAACACGCCACGGCCAAGGAGTCACAATTTACGGCCGAGTTCGAGTCGCCGGACCTGCTGACACTGGGCATTGTGTATGAGAAGGCGTCGCGATTTGCCGGTGGCGCCTACAGCTCGCTGCTGAAGAAGGTGGATCGATTCAGTGAGCGTACGCTGCCGGTGAGCCTGCGTGAACGTGAAGGGTATGCGGCACGCCTGCTGGAGATCGATGCGCAGACGAAGAAGATCATCGCCGCGCTGCAGGCGAAAGGCTTCAAGTCACCGTATTTGCGCAATTACGTGGTGGCGCGAATCAACCCCGTGCGTTTTCACAAGGTCAAGAAGGGTGACACGAAGCCACCCATGCCGATCGCGGAGGCCCTGACCCGCATGGCTGCCGCGGCGAAGGCATTCAAACTCGAGTCCGTGTCGAATGCGGACCTGGCTTGGGTGGCCGTCGGCGCGCAGGCAGAAGGTTAGCCGGAAGGTGAACGATACGTGTCCGCCACGCGGTACACCGGATATAGATTCAACCGCTCGTCCCATGCCGGGGAGAGACGGTAGAAGAAATCGAACCGCGCCTGTGGATTGGCGGCAAACTCCGGGTCCTCCGCAATCTTCTTCTTGAAGGCGGCGGCGGCCTTCGGATCCCTGGCCAGGATGTCGCGCGCGACATCCTCGGCCACATAGGCCTCCAGGTATTCCTTCTGCTCGAAGGCCGTATTGAAGAAACCCCACGCGGCAAACGAGTCCGGCGCCCGCGGTTCGAGCAATGCAACCAACACCCGCGCGTTGGGCTGCGCGATGGGTACGAACAGGGACCCCGCGGCAATGTCACGAGTCTGCGGCTGCCACTGCCCCTCGAATGTCATGGTGGTGTGACCTTCGAAGGGCACCTTTGAATAAGCAACTTTGGCGGCACGGAATGTTTCGACGTGAGCGCCGTCTTGCGGCTTCGCGATACGCTCGAAATGAATGCCGTGCAGTGTCAGCTTCTCGCCGAGCCAGGCGGCATCCGCGGCGGCCACGATGTAACCGCCCGTCGGCGCCGCAACGTGCGTCTTTGGAATCACCACATCCTTGAAGGGCAGATGCCATATTTCCGGTTTCTTGTTGTTGTAGCGGGTCACGAGATTGCCTGAGACGGCCGACAGCTCGCGCGTGTAGGCGTAGCCTTTGAAATCAACAGTCGTAACGTGGGGGCCGTTTTCGAAGTCCAGCGCAACATCCTGACCGCCGAGATGCGTGGCACGCGTGTCCGCTTCGAGTTGGGCGGCTCGCCACTGCGCGCCCTCCTTCCCCATCATTTCAGTGAGCGCCACAATGATGTTGTGGGTGACCCGTACGCGGGTTGCATAGTCCTTCCAGGAGTGTGTTTCGACCAGCAACGCAAAGCGGTTGTGCAGATCCCAGTAGCCGTTCGAAAAGCGCGGCAAGGGCGGCCCCGCGGCAAAACCCGAGGCCGGATCATCATCGACCACAAAGCTCGGATAGAAATCGAGCGGCAGGGAGCCCTGCGCCGCAATCTTCGCGTTGAGCTCCTCGACCAGCGCGCCGCCGAGCGGATGCAACTGCGCATCACCGGCGTAGAACGGCTCCAGGGTGTTGGACACATCGTGCTGGAATTCGGCCCCATCCGTGACGTGCAGGTCAACGTACAAAGTAGGATCCCAACTGCCCAACAGGCGCAACATCGCCTGCATTTCCGGGGTGTCCGCCTTGGTGTAGTCGCGGTTCAGGTTGAAGTTGCGCGCATTGGCGCGCCAGCCCATTTCCTCGGGCCCGACCTGGTTCGGCCGGTTCCAGCGGCCGAAGCGCTCGTGGCCGTCGACATTGAATACCGGCACAAACACCAGCACAAACGACTTCAGCGCCGGATTCGCAGCGCTCAGCAGCTCGCGCAGCGCGAGGAATCCGGCGTCCTTGCCATCAATCTCGCCGGCGTGAATGCCTCCCTGCATCAACATCACGGGCAACTTCTGCTCGCGGGCTTTTTCAGGAGTCAGGGCGCCCGATTGGGATACGACGAGCGCGAGCATAGGTCGACCTTCGGGCGATTGACCGAAGGTCGTACAACGGACGGCGTCATGCCAGGTTCGTTCGTATTCAGCACACAGGCGCACTACTTCGTCGTAGCGCCCCGTACGCACATACTTTGACTGCTCTGCAACGGTCTGCAGAGGTACGTCTTTGGCAAAAACCGCCGGTGCGGCCGCGAGCAGTGACAATACCGCTGTCACCAGGCGGGTATGGGAACGCATAGGCGGCGCATGATACCGGCACGCGCCGCCCCCGACAGAGCCACTATCGTAAATTGTTCCCGGGAAAATCCCCGCCGGGCGACCGCGGCTACCGGACGTCGGAAACCACCGGGCTCACGGCATGTACCTTCGAGAACACCTGCGTCACGATCCGGTCGCAACGCTCCGGCGAAAGCTCGAAGATGTTGAATGGCTCCGCGCGCAAGCGGCGGGCGACATCCACCTTCAGCCTCTGCTGGGCTCGATACAGGCGTGTACGCACAGTCGTCTCGTTCAGGCCGAGGCAGACCGCAACCTCTACTCCGCTGAGATCTTCCACGACGCGCAGTACGAGCACCGTGCGGAATACTTCCGGCAATGCGTCGATTGCAGCCTCGAGCTGCTGCTTGCTCGCTGTGGCCTCATCCGTTGCGGATGCAACTTCTGCAGTCGGCGCCGGTGCAGCGGCGGGTGCCGTGCCCGATGCGTGCCGGCGTAACGTGAGGGCCTCGTTGAATGCGAGGCGTGCCAGCCACGCACCGAATTTTCCGGCGGGTTCATAGCGGTCGAGATTGGCGAATGCGCGGATGTAGGCTGCGCGCACCGCCTCTTCGGCCATGTCATCGTTGCTCAGAATGCTTCGCGAAATGCGGTACAGCCGGCGGTTGTACCTGCGCATCAGCGTCTCGAAGGCACGCGTATCGCGCCCGCGAGTGCGCTCGACCAGCAACAGATCAGGCAAGTCCGTAAACGGCTGCACCGGGTCTACAACGCGCTTGGCCTGCAACCCGCTCGCTGCATCCGTGACGGAATGGGAAACTCTTGTTTGCTCCAGCATAGGGAATGACCTTTCGTTGACAGCGCTGTCATAGCCGTGTGATCCTCACCCCAGACCGCGCGTCTGAATACGTGCTCGGCCGGGTGTTTCCATGGAACTGAGATGCATACGGCTCGGATTAAATTGTTTTGGGTTTGGATCCCACCGAGTGAGTGGCTGACCCAGCTAGATCGGTTCTATGAGACTTCAAGTGATTCATCGTACGAAGCGGGTCCGATTCCGACATTGCGGGGGACTGACACCGTAACAACCGCGCGCAACTAAACGCCGGCAAAAAGGTGACAGGTCTGTGCTGATCAAAAATCAAATCACGGGTGGCCTGCGGTGAGCAGAAAAACCATTCACGATGTGGCCAGGGCCGCGGGTGTGGCTATCAAGACCGTCTCGCGGGTGCTCAATGACGAGCCCAATGTCAGGCCTGAGACGCGCGCACGCGTGTTGGCAGCGGCCGAGCAACTCCATTACCTGCCGAGTCTCTCGGCACGGAGCCTTGCGGGCCGGCGCTCCTATCTCATCGGCCTGATCTACGAAAATCCCAGCGCCAACTACCTCGTGGACCTGCAGCACGGCGCCATGGCCCGTTGCCGCAAGGAGAAGTTCCGGCTGTTTGTGCATCAGTGCAGCGGGCAGGGCGACGATCTGATTCGCGATGTCATGGGGCTGATCGACCAGACGCACGTGGATGGTCTAATAGTCTCATCGCCGTTGTCAGAGTCGCTGCCGCTGCTGGCGGCGCTCGGGCAGCGCGCGCTGCCGTTTGTGCGGATCGCGCCCGGCGATCTACAACATTCTTCGCCGTATGTTGATATGGACGATGCGGGGGCGGCGCGCGAGATGACCGAATACCTGATTTCGGAAGGTCACCGGCGCATTGGCTTCATTGTCGGACATCCCAACCACCTGGCGAGCAGTCTGCGGCTGCGCGGCTTCCGGACTGCCTTGGAGCAACGTGGGTTGGGTTTCGACCCCGGCTTTGTGAAACAAGGGTACTTTGTGTTTGAGTCGGGACTGCAAGCCGCGCGCGAGTTGCTGTCGTTGCCCGAGCCACCGACCGCCATATTCGCCAGCAACGATGACATGGCCGCCGGGGTACTGCTCGCCGCTCATGAGCTCGCCATTCCGGTGCCACAGCGATTGTCGGTCGCGGGTTTCGACGACACCTACATCTCGCGCATAGTCTGGCCCCGGCTCACGACCGTGCATCAACCCAGCTACGATCTTGCGTTTTGCGCAACGGATCTGCTGCTCCAGTCATTGAAGGATGGGGGTACGGGCCGCACGGCGCGCCTGCCCTATCAATTGATCCGCCGGGAATCCACCGGGCCGGCAAATCTGGAATAAAGCTCACTGCACTGCGCTCGGGCAATGGCTAGATTCCGGATTGCTGCAAGTTATACTCGAGAACAATGAACGCTCAAATTCACTATCGTCGAGGCACGGACCCGAAGACTGAAGACCAACGGGTCGCGATGAGCAAGGAGGCGTTCAAGCGCGATTTCCTCGACAACCTCTTCTGTGTCCAGGGCAAGATTCCGACTCTGGCGACGCGCCACGACTATTACATGGCACTGGCGTACACCATTCGCGATCGGTTGCTGCATCGCTGGATGAGCACCGCCGAAACGTACACGCGGCATGGCTCGCGGACCGTGGTTTACCTGTCGGCCGAATTTCTCATGGGCCCGCACCTGGGCAATAACCTGCTGAATCTGGGAATCACCGAAGAGGTGCGCCAGGCGATGCGGGAGCTTGGGCTCGATCTGGACGAGCTGATTGTCTGTGAGGATGAGCCCGGACTGGGCAACGGCGGCCTCGGGCGCCTGGCGGCCTGTTTTCTGGACTCCCTGGCCTCCCTGGAGATCCCCTCGCTGGGTTACGGCATCCGCTATGAGTTCGGCATTTTCCAACAGGAGATTGCCGATGGCTGGCAGATAGAGAAGACCGACAAGTGGCTCCGGTTCGGCAATGCGTGGGAGCTGCCGCGTGCCGAGTGGGCGGTACAGGTGAAGCTCGGCGGACGCACGGAAGAATATACGGACCACGAGGGCAAGCTGCGCATCCGTTGGCTGCCGGCGCGAGTGGTGCTCGGCGTACCGTATGACACACCGATAGCCGGCTACCGGGTGAATACGGCCAACACGCTGCGGCTGTGGCGGGCGGAAGCACCGGAGTCTTTTGATTTCTCCACCTTCAACCGCGGCGACTACTACGGTGCGGTCAACTCGAAGGTCACTTCGGAGAATATCAGCAAGGTACTGTATCCGAATGACGAGGCCATCCAGGGCAAGGAGTTGCGCCTGGAGCAGCAATACTTCTTTGTGTGCTGCTCACTACAGGACATGTTCCGCATTCTCAAGGTCCAGCACATTCCGATTACGCGCTTCCATGAGAAGTTTGCAATACAAATGAATGACACGCATCCCGCCATTGCCGTGGCGGAGCTGATGCGGCTGCTGGTCGACGAGCACGACATGCCCTGGAACGACGCCTGGGAAATTACGCAAAAGGCGCTCGCCTACACCAATCACACGTTGCTGCCCGAGGCGCTGGAGCGATGGCCTATTTCGGTGTTTGCGAAGGTGCTGCCGCGGCATCTCGAGATCATTTACGAAATCAACGCGCGCTTCCTGGACGCCATGCGCATCCGCTACTTCGGCGATGAGGCGCGGATCGCGCGTCTGTCCCTGATCGATGAGTCCGGTGGCCGTTATGTGCGCATGGCGCACCTGGCCTGCGTGGGCAGTCACGCCATCAACGGCGTTGCCGATCTGCACACCCAGTTGCTGAAACAGGACGTACTCAGGGATTTCGCCGAGCTGTGGCCGGAAAAATTCAGCAACAAGACCAACGGCGTCACGCCGCGCCGCTGGCTGGCGTTGACCAACCCCCGCCTGGCCGAGTTGATTTGTGACGCGATCGGCGACGGTTGGATCAAGGACCTGGCGCGCCTGATCGACCTGGAGAAGTTCGTGGATGACCCGGCCTTCCAGGCCGATTGGCGCGCCATCAAGCGAGCCAACAAGCTGGAGCTGGCGGGCATCGCCCACAGCCGCACGGGCGTGGCGGTGGACCCGGACTCGCTGTTTGATGTGCAAGTGAAGCGCATCCACGAGTACAAGCGCCAGCACCTGAACATCCTGCACGTCATCGCGCTGTATCACCGGCTGAAGACGGATTCAACCTACGACATTCATCCGCGCACGTTCATTTTCGGCGGCAAGGCGGCACCCGGTTATCACATCGCCAAGCTGATCATCAAGCTCATCAACGCGGCGGGCGATGTCATCAACCGCGACCCGCAGATCCGCGACCGCATCAAGGTTGTGTTTCTGCCGAACTTCAATGTCACGAACGGCCAGCGCGTCTATCCGGCCGCCGATCTGTCGGAACAGATCTCCACCGCCGGCAAGGAGGCTTCGGGCACCGGCAACATGAAGTTCTGCATGAACGGCGCGTTGACCATCGGCACCATGGACGGCGCCAACATCGAGATCTGCAGTGAAGTAGGCATCGAGAACGCCTTCATGTTCGGGCTCAGCGCCTCCGAGGTGGAGGCGCTGCGCAGCCGGGGTTACCGGCCCATGGATTTCTACGAGCGCGATCCCGAGTTGCGCGGGGTGTTGGAGTTCATTCGCGACGGCTTCTTCTCGCGCGGCGACGTGAATGTGTTCCGGCCGCTGGTGGAGGGCCTCCTCAACTGGGATACCTACATGCTGCTGGCGGACTTCCAGTCCTACTCGGAGTGCCAGGCGCTGGTGAACACCGTGTACCAGGATCAGATTCAGTGGAGCCGCATGTCCATTCTGAATGTGGCGCGGTCGGGCAAATTTTCATCCGACCGGACCATCTGCGAATACGCGCAGGATATCTGGCGAGTGTCGCGGGTACCCATCCGGCTGCTGTCGCAGAACGAGTTGACGTTGGGACTGAAGGAAGAGCCGGCGCCGGTTGCGGCCAGTTGATTGCGAGCTGCGCGGGCGCCACCGGTTCGTGAATAAAGCGGGCCGGGCTAGTGGGCGTGGACTGCCGCGTCGGGCGCGATTGTGGGAATCAGCCAGTCATTGACCGCCTTCACCAGCTCCGGATCGCGCGGCATGAAAATCGCCTTGTCCGCACGAGTGAGGGTGCTCGAAAAGGCGCGGCACAGCTTCCCGGGGTGATTTTTCGCCTGCAGGTCCGCTTCCACATCATCCGTGATCATGGCATCCGCACGGCCAGTTGCCAGCGCGTCGAAAATGCCGCGATTGTCGGGAAACACAACAATCTGCGCCTGATGCACGTTGGCGCGCACGAACTGTTCGTTGGTACCGCCCGGGTTGACGATGACACGCACCTTCGGGTGGTCCACGGCGGCGAGGCCACTGCGAAACTGCCGGGACACGGCGCAACGCGCCAGGATGGTCTTTCCACCGGATGCGTACGGGGCGGAAAAGGTGCCGACCGCCTCACGGGCCGGCGTGATCGATACGCCACCCATGACAACATCGACAGCGCCGTGACTGAGATCATCGGTCAGGGTTCCCCAGGTCGTGTGAATGAAAACGGGACGCGCGTGAAACTGCGCCGCCAGCTTTTGCGCGCGGTCGATGTCAAAGCCGCTGAGTGTATCGTTTGAGTCGAGGCTGAAAGGCGCGTAGTCGCCGGTTGTACCGACACGCAACATACCGCTCGATGCGATCCGCTGGAGGGCAGGCACCGGGGTGAGTGCAACAGTATGCAAGACTGCCAGCAACTCGTGCCGGCTCTGATCTGACCAACCGGACACTCGCAATTTCTGTTGGGCCGCGGCGGCGTATTGGGCCTCGAAGCTCTCACGCTGCAACACCGGAGCAGCCAGATAGACGGCCTGCAGAATATCGATCGTCAGTCCATCCAACTTGGGGCGCAGAGCGGCCAGCGTCGTTACGGCTTCCGCATACGAGTACCCATGCGCCTGCCACTGCTCGTGCAGCGACGTCTGCACTTCGCGCGCGAGCCGCGCCTGCAACTGGAAAAGATGTTTCACGGGTTCACTGGCCAGACCCATGGGGGCGCCCAGATCTGCCGCCCGCTGGATGACGGCGGTCTCTCTGGGTGGATCGAAAATGGGGGCCCTGGTTTGCCACTTCACGGCGGCCACCGCGGGCATGACGGCCAGCCGCTGGTCCGCCAGCTCCAGAATGCGCTCAACTTCAGCCTGCTCGCTCGTGAAGCGGGCGGCTTCCGCATGTGCGCAGGCGCCCCAGGCGATGACAAGGACCCAAAACCAGCGACTCAGGCGTTCCACGTCGGACCCCTCCTACACAATGTTCTCAAAATCCCGACTGCACGGCTCGAGCTGAGGCGTCCAATACTAGCGCCCCATGTTAAGCAACTCGAGAATATGATGCGTACGACAGCACTTGCGGCTTTGGCGTGTGCAGTGGCTCTGGGGACTGTCGCGTGCGACAACCGGGGCCCGGCTGAGAAGGCGGGTGAAAAGATTGACCACA
The DNA here is from genome assembly GCA_018241505.1 of Pseudomonadota bacterium. Lineage (GTDB taxonomy): Bacteria > Pseudomonadota > Gammaproteobacteria > Steroidobacterales > Steroidobacteraceae > 13-2-20CM-66-19. Next base: position 172,545 of record JAFEDS010000007.1, read on the forward strand.
CCGTCGATACCATCAAGAACGGCGGCCACGAGCCGGTGGGCGATTCGATCAAGGATGACATCAACGACGCCCGCGACAAGGTTTCGGACAAGGTGGACGACGCCAAAAAGTGACAGCGTTCCGCGCCAGGAGGCTCTGAGGCCCTCTAGCCCGATTTCCTGCTCCCGGCTACGCTTACGGGTTACCAATGAAGCCCGGCAAGTGACATGGGTCAGTTGATTGACGGTGAATGGCGCAACACGCCGCTCGCCACGAGCAGCCGTGGCGAATTCATTCGCGCCACCAGCACGTTCAGACATTGGATCGGTTCGGACAGCTCGCTTCCCGCACTGCCCGGACGGTATCACCTGTTTGTTGCGCGCGCATGCCCCTGGTGCCATCGGACCTTGCTGGCCCGCGTGGCCAAGCGGCTGGAAAACGTCATCTCAGTCAGCTACGTCGAGCCGTTCGTATTCGATAACGGCTGGGTGTTCGCCAAACCCGACCCGCTCACGGGCGTCCGCTACGTTCACGAGCTCTACACCCAGGCGGATCCGCTGTACACGGGGCGCGCCACGGTGCCCGTTCTGTGGGACAAGGAGGGTCATACAATTGTCAACAATGAGTCCGCGGACATCATCCGGATGTTCAATCGTGAGTTCGATGAGATCACGCATGAGCTGACGGACTACTACCCGCCGGCGCTTGCGGCGGAAATCGATCAGATCAACCGGCGCGTGTATGAAACCGTCAACAACGGGGTGTACCGCGCCGGGTTCGCGACCAGCCAGTCCGCGTACGAGACGGCCTGCCGGCAGTTGTTTGATTCACTGGACTGGCTGGAGGACCGGTTGCAGCAGCATCGCTACCTGCTGGGGGACCTGTTGACGGAAGCCGACTGGCGTTTGTTTCCAACACTGGTGCGGTTTGATGCCGTGTACTACGGGCACTTCAAGTGCAACCTGCGGCACGTATACGAGTATCCGGGCCTGTGGGGCTACACCCGCGAGCTGTATCAGATGCCGGGCAACGCGGCGACGGTGTCAATAGAGGAATACAAGATGCACTACTACGGCAGTCACCGGCACCTGAATCCGGGCGGCCTCATTCCGGCGGGACCCGAGCTGAATTTGACGTCCCCACATGGCCGCACACGAATTTGAGAGCCGCCTCATCAGCGGAGCCGGGTGGGACGTCGCGCCATTGAAGCGGATGTCTTGCCATATCCATATATGCGACGGGCCTGCCGCGGGCGCGGAAGTCGGCGAAAGTGTTGACGGCTGTGAGCGCTATCCTGCGATTCGAGCAATCCACGTATTCGATACGGACGATAGATCTGATTTCATCACTGGCGTCGTACCGGGCCCGGGCGTCTCGAAGTTGAACGAGTATCCTCGCCTCAACACCCTCGGTCGTTGATTTCAGACTCGAAGTCTCCACGAACAGTTGATCGCCATTCGCGTCGCTGCTGGCGGAAGTATCCACCTTTTCCCACCGCGGCTCCGATGACTCAGGGGCGATTTGCGCCATGCTGATGGGAATGAAAAGAGCGCAGGCCAGCGCCTGCAGAAGCAGGACGGCTCGATTGCCCCGGTCGCGGCCATGCCGATTGAACGGAGGTTTAGCGGTTTCGAATGGGCCTGCCAAAGCGAGCTATCCGTGTCCAGAACAGGAGCTCCAGCCCCATGGCGGCCAAAACTGCAGCGAAGACTGCGCCATCGAAGCCGATCGCGTAGCAGATCCCTGCGCTGATCAACACCAGTGGCGTAACGAAGTGCCTCATTCGTCGATCCTTCGAGTGTGAGCTTCTGCCGTGGAGCTCGACTCTACAACCGATACCGCTTGCAGCTCAATCCCACCGTCAGGCAATACCGCGGGCGGTTCCAATTTGTTGTCTTTGTCGCGGGTATCAACCGCCGGCGTCAAACCGCCGCCGCAGGGGCCGCTTGATCATTTGATACTCGAGTAGCAGGGTATTGACGGCTTCCCGCAGCAGATCCTGCTTTGTGCGGCCGGACTTCCTGGCGAGCCTATCCAACAGCTCGATATGAATGTCATCGAGATAGAGAGCCACCTGAGTTCGCAACGTTCGTCCCATCAGCTAATATTAGCTCCGGCGCATACCAGTTGTCCAGTCGCGTCCTTCGGGGTCACATCATCTTTTGCCGTTCGTGCAATGGATTGTGCAATGTTGGCACGGAGCGTTCGTTCGGCTTCATGAACGGACCGTGAATGCGGCAGGTGTCGTGCCGCCGGCGGCTTTACAAGATTTTACGTTCGCGCCTTCCCCCGCCGTGTATTTGCGCTATGCTCGAACCAGACACAACAACGAGCTCGCGGAGTTAACCATGAGCATTTTGAGCACTCTCGCCGGCGCACTCGAAGGGGCGCCCAATGCCGGCAGCGGCACTTCCAACGGCATCAACCTGGGCGGTATCGCCTCTTCCGGAGCCTTGATTTCGGAAGTGATTTCCATGCTGCAGAACCGGCCCGGCGGGCTGGGTGGACTGCTGCAGTCGTTTCAGCAGGGCGGCCTCGGGCACATTTTCCAGTCGTGGATTGCGACGGGCCAGAACCTGCCCGTGTCGCCCGATCAACTGCAGGGCGCGCTCGGTTCCGACTGGATTGCCAAGATCGCCCAGGCCACGGGCCTGCCGGCCAACGAGGTGAGTCAGCATCTGTCCTCGCTGCTGCCTCAGGTCGTTGACCATCTGACACCCAACGGACAAATGCCCCAGGGCGATATCGGCAGTCAGCTCGCGACAGTCGCGCAGCGCTTGCTGCGCGGCTGAGTAACAGGAGAATCCCACATGAAACTTTCGAAAGTAACTTGGTTGGCGGGTTTGTTGGCACTGCCATTGTTGTGCAGCGCCGCCGATACGGGCGGCGCGGTTTGCAAGGACGGAACCACTGCCACCACAACCGGCAGGGGCGCTTGCAGTCACCATGGTGGAATCGATAAGTCGAAGAGCGCGGCCTCTGGCGCTGCAGCAACAGCACCGGCGCCGGCCGCTCCGGCTCCCTCCGCCGCGCCGGCGGCGCCCGCTCCCGCGGCGGCAGGGTCCGTGCTTTGCAAGGATGGAACGACCGCGACAAAACGGGGCCGAGGCGCCTGCAGTCACCACGGCGGTGTAGATAAGTCGGGCTCCGCGAGCGCCGCGAGTAGCTCGTCAGGCACCGCCGGCAGCGCGGCGCCACCGCCAGCGGCGCCCGCTCCCACCGCGCCACCTCCACCCGCGCCCGCACCTTCGCGTTCGGCGCCAACTCCAACCGCGGCACCACCTCCCGCGGGATCCGCTATGCGTGCGCAGGTACCGAATGGAACGGCAGCAGCGGGCGGCGCGCCGGGACAGGTATGGGTCAACACAGCCTCCAAGGTCTATCATTGCTCGGGCGACCGTTGGTACGGCAAGACCAAAGAAGGCCAGTACATGAGCGAGGCCGATGCCAAGGCACAGGGTGCCCGGCCGGATCACAACAAGCCCTGCTCATAACTCGTCGCCAACACAAAGACCCCGCCCGTGTGCGCATGGGCGGGGCTTTTTTTTGTCCCTTGCCGGCGCGCAACGGCAGTGATTTTTGGCCCGCGCCAGTAGGCAACGGCGGGGCTTTTTTGGCCCGCGCGGGCAAGCCAGGACCGCTCGATCCGCCGGCCACGCGGCCGACGTTTCAATCCAGCGGGAGCGGCGCCGCTTGGCTTAGAATCAGCAGGGTTGCGCGCACGACGCGCATCGGACGAGGCGCCCATGGGCGATGTGACCCTGCTTTTGGAAGCGGCCCAGCGCGGCGAGCACCTCGCTGTCGACCGGTTGTACAGCCTGCTCTACCGGGATCTGCGCGCCGCGGCCCGCCGCCAGTTGCGCAAGCGGGATCATGAGCGCTCGCTCGACACAACTATGATCGTCAACGAGTCGTATCTGCGCCTGCGCAATCGCAAGCAACTCAAGCCCGGTTGCCGCAGTCAGTTCCTGGCCTATGCCGCTTCCGCCATGCGCTCCGTGATCGTGGACCTGGCGCGCGAGCGGCTCGCGGACAAGCGCGGCGGCGGCCGCGACATCGTTGCTCTCACAACCAACATCGGGGACTCGGTCGCCGCCGATGACGCGGAGCTGATCAAAGTTCACGAGGCCCTGGATGAGTTGGCAAGCATCGAGCCGCGGCTGGCGCGGATTGTCGAGCTGCGTTATTTCGTCGGTCTGAGCGAGGAGGAATCGGCACAGGCGTTGGGTATCGCCCGGCGCACCGCGCAGCGGGACTGGGAAAAAGCGCGCGTATTTCTGTTCGAAGCGCTCAAATCGACGTGACCTGTGACTGGCCCCGGTCCCGACACCCTGATCCAGATCGCCGCGGACCGGCGCAACCTCCCGGCGTTGTTCGCAGCGCTGCCCCTGTTGAAGGAAATCAGCTCCGGCTCGATCGAGTTGCTGGCGCAGGAGATTGAGTGGTTCTCCATGCAGGGAGGCACGACACTCTATTCGACCGGACAGGTCTCGGACGGCCTCTATGTAGTGATCAACGGGGCCCTCGGAGTCTTTACCGGTCACGCGGGCGGCGGATCACGTTATGTTGGTCAACTGTCAGCAGGACATACGGCCGGCGAGAATGAGGCTATTTCCGGCGGCGCGCGCACAACCACCGTCATTGCGCTGCGGGACAGCGAGGTGGCGCGCCTGTCGCCCGCAACATTCGAGCGACTGACTCGCGAGCATCCGCAGGTGCTGCGTTATATCGTGCAGGAACTGGCTGACCGGGTAGACACTCTGCAACGGCCGGGCGCGCGGCCGCTCAGTGTCCCGAAGACTTTTGCGCTCGTTCCGGCGGATGCCGCGGTCGATGCCACCCGGGTTGGCGGCGATCTCGTCACCTGCCTCAGGCGCTTCGGGCGCGCCGAGCTGGTCACGAGCTCGCAGGCCACCGATCGCACAACGCACTGGTTCCATCGTCTCGAGCGGGCAAACGACTTCGTCATCTACGTGGCGGACCTGCAGCCCACCAGTTGGACCAGGCTGTGTATGAGGCAGGCGGATATGCTGCTTCTCGCCGCCGACGGCGACGCTGAGCCGCGGCCATGGCCCGCGCTGGGAGGCTCAACGGATGGGGCCATCGACGTGCGCCCGGCGGAGTTGCTTCTGTTGCACCGGAGTCGTCCGACAGCCGGTATTGCAGGCAGATGGTTGAAAGCGCAGCGCTGCAGGCGGCTTCACCACGTGCACGCGATGAAAGATGTTGCGCGCGTCGCGCGGCTGCTGACGGGGCGAGGATTGGGGCTCGTTCTGTCCGGTGGCGGTGCCAGAGGTTTCGCACACATAGGTGTCATGCGAGCGCTCCACGAAGCGCGGATTGATGTCGACTCCATCGGCACGGCGAGTATCGGCGCAGTCATCGGCGCTGGCTGGGCGGCCGGCTGGGACTACAAGGAAATGCTGGAACGGATCCGGCGCGGATTTGTGGCGACCAATCCGCTGAGCGACTACACGCTTCCCCTGCTGTCACTGGTCGGCGGCCGCAAGGTGTGCCGCTTGATGCGTCACGAGTTCGGTGACACGGACATTGAGGATCTGCAACTGCCGTATTTCTGCGTATCCGCCAGTCTCACCTCGGGTCAACTCGCCGTGCATCGCAGTGGCCGGCTCTGGAGCTGGCTGCGCGCTTCGATTTCCATTCCCGGAATACTGCCGCCCGTATTCACCGGCGGCCAGGCCTATGTCGATGGCGCAACACTCAACAACCTGCCGGTCGATGTCATGCGCGACGATCATCACGGCCGAATAGTTGCGGTCGATGCCGGGGGCCAACGAGGTTTCGTCACCGACCTCGAAATGACCGAGACGCCGCCTCTGTGGCGCTTGCCGGGGCTGTTCGGCAAGCGGCGCGGGAATATCAATATCATGCAGGTGCTGTTGCGGGCCGGCATGTTGAACAGTGCCGCTCTGTCGATCCAGCACCGGGAGCTGGCCGATGTGTTGCTGAGCCCGCCGCTGGAGGGCGTGGACCTGCTCGACTGGAGCGCGTTTGAGCGGGTGATTGACATAGGCTACCGGCATGCACGCCAGGTGCTCGACTCCCGCAAGGGCCTGCTCAGCGGCTGAGCCGGCCGGTTGCAGCCGCCGGCATCGCGGCGCACAATCAAATGAAATTACAATAAGAACCGTTCCGGACTACAGTGCGACTCACATGACGATCCAAAAACAGGACTGGAAACGGTTGCTGGGGTTGATGGAGGCGTACCTCGACCTGGATGAGGCGGCGCGGCCGGCCTGGCTGGAGAGCCTGGGCCGCACAGACCCGAAGTTGAAAGCGGGTCTGCTGCAGCTTTTGATGCGGCATAACGCCTTGCAGGAACAGGACTTCCTGGGTACTCCGGTTGCGTTGACACCAGCCCGTGCAGCCGTGGGTACCCAGGGCCTGAGCACCGTTGGCGGCGGCCGCGAGGTCATGCCCGCGTATGCCGGACCCTCGGATGATGATGATGCGACTGTTGTCCCCTGGCGTTCCAACGACCGGGGAGCTGGCAATCGCGCCCCGGAAGTGGTTGGCGTCAACGGTGGTTGGATAACGAGAGTGGGTGACGAAACGGGGCCTGGGTCTTTGCCATCGGGCGGTTCGCGCGGCGCCGCCGCGGCGGGTGTTGGCGGTCCCCCGCGTGTTAGCGTTCCGCCGCCCGGTTATGTTGAGAAGCCGGCGTCCGCCGCGCAGCCTCTCGGCAACGCGGCGGACGAGGATCCTGACGCGACAAACGGATATGCCGCGCGCGCCCGGCGGTCGCCGGTGCAGGAGTCAGTGGCCCGTGTCTCTCCGTCGCGAAATGCGCCGCAGGCGGGCTATCCACCGGTGCAGGGAAATTCGCCGCCGGGGAGCCGTCCAAGCGCACCGTCGGGAAATCAGCCACCGCCAGGGAGTCGTCCAAGCGCGCCGCTGGAAAATCGGCCACCGTTGGGAAGCCGTCCAAATGCGGCGTTGGGAGATCCGTCGGAAATGGGGAGCGTTCCGGAGCCACCGGCCGCCAACCCTCACGACTTGCAGGAAGGCGACGTTCTAGACGGGCGCTACACGCTGGTTGCCGAGCTCGGCCGCGGTGGCATGGGGACGGTGTACAAGGCCATGGACGCCAACCGTGTCGCGTTCCAGGACCGGCACCCCTACATCGCATTGAAACTGTTGGGTGGGGAATTCAGGCGCCATCCGGACGCGCGGATGGCACTGCAAAGGGAAACCGTGCGGGCCCAGAGCCTGACGCACGAAAACATTGTCAGAGTCCATGACTTTGACTACGACGGCACCTACGCGTACATGACGATGGAGCTGTTGGAAGGCCGCACGCTGGAAGACTGGCTACAGGACGAATCCAGCGCGAATGCGGCGTTGGAGCGCCGTTGGTCCATCATCTGTGGGGTGGGAGCCGGCCTGTCGTGTGCGCACAAGAACGGTGTGGTGCACTCGGACCTGAAGCCCGGCAACATCTTTCTGTGCAAGAAAGGCACCGTCAAGGTCATGGACTTCGGTATCGCGCGGCCGCTGCGAGCGGTCGCCGAAGAAGCGGATACAACCCGGTTTGATGCGGCCGAGCGCCTGGGCGCCCTGACGCCGGCCTACGCCTCCCTCGAGCAGATCAACTACGAAGCCCCGGATCCGCGCGACGATATATATGCGTTTGCATGCGTCGTGTACTACATATTCAGCGGCCGACACCCGTTCGGACGCGAATCGGCCAAGCGCGCCATGGAAACCCGGCTCGTTCCGCAACGCATCCCCTCGCTGACTCGTTTGCAGTGGGAAACACTGCGCCGCGGACTCGCGTTCAAGCGCCAGGACCGCATTCCGAGTATTGATGAGTTTCTGCGCCAGTTTGCACCGCGCACGTGGTGGCACAAGCATCGCAAGTTGTTGGGAGCGGCCGCGGTCGCCGTGACGGGCACGGTACTGTTCTTTGGAACTCAGTTCTACAACGACTATGTCGAGGACCAGGCGGTCAATGCCCAGCTTTGGCCCAGGACCGATGGGCCGGCGCCGCAGCTCACCGCCGACCAGAAACGCGACATTGATGATTTTCTCTACCTGTCGAAAATCAACCTGCAGCAGGCCGGCAACGCGAAGTCGCCGGAAGAGCTGTCAGCGATTCTGTCCAAGGGCGATAACAACCTGTTGGATCTGCTGAAGCGGATTCGGGGCCTGCAGCCCGCCAACCCACAGGCGCTGCAGATGACGGAACAGGCAACCCGTCTTTACGCGGACAAGGTACGGGCGTTGTTCGCGGCGCAGAAGCCGGAAGAGGCCATGCGCCTGCTGCGCGAAGGCCAGAACTTCCGCCACACGCTCGGCTTGTTCATGTTGAAGAGACAGATTTGCAGTGCGGCGCCGACCGCCTGCGGTATTGGTCAGCCGGGCACGCCGCCCGGCTGAGCCGCTTTATTCACAAATATCCGGCGCCTGCGCCCAGGGCCTGCGGCATCTGTCAGCCGAGCGGCGTACCGCCCGGCCAACGCGACGGACCCGGTCAGAGCTGACCGCGCAATCCCAGCGTGACCGAGTTGCTGTGGTAGTTGGAAAACCCGAACAGGGCTTCGTCGTACACATACAACTGGATCCGGTGCGGCAGCGTCACCGATAACCCGGCGCCGGCGATGCCGTAGTTGTCTGCCGGTGCATCCGTGGGCAAGCGGAAGCAACTGTCGCACACGCCATTGGCTGTCGGATCGAACACATAGTGCGCCTGGATGGACCGCACTCCGGTCTTGAACTCGTGGTTCCACTCCACCCGCACCAGTGGGGTGACGACACCGAAGGATGTGCTGACCGGACGCGACATGTCGAGGCCCAGGATGCTGCGCGCCGATTCCACAGTCTGGTCATTGAAGGCCAGGCCGAGTCCGTTGGTGGCATCGCCCTTGGCATCCGCCTCATTGAAGGAATCAAACTTGGCCCGCCGGTAGTTGAAGCTCAGCGACGGAACCAGGTCGAAGTTGGCGACGGAGTACTGATAACCCGCGGTCACACCCACCGCCGCGGTATTTCCACCCGGGCTGCCCCGCAGCACGCGATCCACACTGACGACGCAATTGCCGCCGGGGCAGTTGTCGTTGATGGTGCCCTGCGGATCCGGATCGGTGATGCCGTTGTAGGCGACGCTGTATTTGACTCCACGTGTCAGGTCCGTGGTGAGATGTCCATACGTCGCGATCGCGTTGACGGTCCAGCTCTGTCCGAACCAGGCCCCATAGAGCGACCCGGTGGTGCCCTGAACCCGGGCACTGCTGGCGGATACATTGACGCCCGATGCAGGGATGCCGGCGTTGTAATCGTCGTGGCCGATCGATACGCCCAGCACGGCACTGCCGAAGTTGTAATCCAGGCCCGCTGTCACACTCGATGCGTGAAAGTCGAACTTGTCCTCGTTGGCGGTCTCGTCGTGGTGACCGGAGTTGTAGCTACCTTCCAGGAACAAGCCCCAGGGATTGGGTACCGCAACCGGGCCCGCGGCAAATCCGCCACCGCCGGCGCCCGCCTGGGCCACCCGCAGGGGTGCATCGGATGAATAATCGGTGGTGATCAAACCGCCCTGAGTTTGAAAGCTCACCGGTGTGAAGCCGTCAGGGCTCGCGCCGCCGGTCGGCCCGTTGAAGGAGCCGTTCAGGAAAGAGGGCCGTCCGGTCGAGGCCGACAGCGCCGAGCCATCGGACGGATTGCCGTTGAACGCCGTGATTCCGTGGGTCGCGGCAAAACCGGAGCCGAGGCGCAGGGCGTTCAGGCGTCCGGTGATGTTGCCGAACTGGCCGGCACTGACGCGGGTGGCCAGCGACCCCTGGGTCGAAATCTGGTTGCCCGACACCTGCTGCAATGCGCCCAGCGCCGAAGTCAACTGCGTACCGGTGTTGGTAAGCGAGGACACGGCGATGGCATGACACTGGTCGTGCAGGTCGTTGACCTGGGCACCGACCAGGGGACGATTGTCGAGATCCTTGGTGCACATGTTGAATACAGCATTGAAGACCGACTGCTGCAGCCCATTCGCGCCCTTCACCGTGGGGGGGCCCTGCTGCGCCCACACCGGGCCGGCCAACATGGCCGGGACCGCGATCGAACCCGCCACCGCCAGCGTCAATTTTCTTGATCTCATAACCTAGAGCCTTCCTCGTTATTGTTTCACTAGCCGGCTGACCCGTCCTGTCGCCGTCCCTGACTGCTCATGGCGTCAATGCCGCCAGTTGAGTGCCCCGCGCGACCGGTACAAAAAAGAAATCGCCGAACTTATGTTGTGGATCCTGCAGATTCGAATACGTCGCCGCCGGCTTCGCCCCGGCACGACCTGGGTAGATTGCCAGGCGGTTGTTTAATTCATGTGCCAGCATCTCACCGGACATGAGTATATTGTTCTGTCGCAGTGCTGCAATGAACAAATAAGCAAACATGGAGTGCGAAGGATCGGGCACCCGCGCATCGGTGGCCGGCTCGTTCTCGCCGGAGGTCAGCACCATGCGGGCGGCCTTGTTCCAACGGATGGCGGTACTGCGCTCATCATCCAACCGCACCACGGTCGTTGAGGCCACATGCGTGATCGCACTCGAGAAGCACGAGTCCGCCACGAGCAGTATGTGCCGCGCGTGAATCATCGAGATTGCATCCGCAACAGTCTGCGCCGACAGCCACGTAGACGGCAGCTCCGGATCGGCATCCGTACCCAGCCAGAACGCTCTCTCGGGCGGAAAAATCTTGGTATCGCCGTGGCCGGCGTAGTAGATGAGCAGCCGATCCGAGTCGTTCAGCGTCCGCGCATACTCATTTATGGCCTTCATGATGTCGTCTGCCGTGACATCCGTCAGCAGCTTCACATCGAAGCCATAGCGTGTTTTGAGTAGCTCGCCCACATCCTTCGCATCATTAACCGGTGTCGGCAAAGCAGGCATGTGCGCGTACTTGCCGTTACCGATAATGAGGGCGTGGTAGTTCGCGGTCCCGAGGCTGCGCACCATCCGGATCAGCGCATCCGGTTCCGATATGACGGTAGGCGCGGGACGGACGGCTGCTACGGGCACGGGCCTGGCGGCGGGCTCACCGGCTTTCGCCAACTCAAATCTCAGATCTGTGATCTGCTTGTCCTTGGCCCGGACGTCCGCCTCCAACTCGGCGACCCGCTTCTGGGCAGCCTGTGTGGCGGCACTCGCCTGTTGCGCCGCGGTGCTCGACTGCTGGCCGAAGTGCTCTCGCGCCTGCACGAGCTCGAGCTGACTGGCGGCCAGTTGCATTTGCAACTTTTCGAGCGCGGTGCGTTGTTGGTCAACCTTGCCCTGCGCTTCGCGCAAAGCCGCCCGATCGCGATCGGCGGCGCCGCTGGCTTGCGCCACATCCTGGGCACGAGCGGTCCGTTCATGGGCCACGGCCTCCCGCAACTGATCGGATTCTGACTGTAGAGCGGTCAGGCGCTTCTGGCTGGCCTCGAGCTGCGCGGCCTTCGCAGCGAGCTGGGTGGCCATCTGTGCGGCCAAAGCCGCCTTTTCGTCCTTCGACATCGTCTGGACCCGCAACGATTCGGCGCGCTGCGCCTCCAGTACCTTCTGTTGCGAATCGTATTGTGCTCGCAGGCTGTCCAGGGATTTTTGCAGGCTATCGGCACGGTTGGCGGCGGAGGCCGCACCCGCGCCGGCCTGAGTCGACTGTTGCCGCATCGCAGCCACCTGCTTCTGCAGCGAATCAATCTCAACTCGTTGCTGCTGCAACTCGCCTTCCTTGGCACTCAACAGGCTCTGGAAGTTATCGGTGCCTTGCGCCCGCAGGCGCTGCACCTGCTCACTGCGCGCCGCCAGTGCCGTGGTCTCCTGGAGGTAGGTCGCTCGCAGGTTGCCCAACTCGTGCTGCGATTCATTCAGACGCTGCTCGGATTGCGCCAGGCGCACCCGCAACGCCGCGGCATCATCACGGTTGCTCGCCACGAGATCATTCAGCTTGGCGTTGGCGGCCTGAGTGCGGGCCAACTCCTCGGACATCTGCGTCTGCTGCACGGCCAACTGTGCGTTGAGCGTACCGATGGCTTCCTGCTTCTGTGCCACCTCTTTTTCGGCGGCGGCCAGTTGCTCCTGCAACTGTTGAACCTTGGCGGTGTTGGGTCCCGTGCCCTCCTGGCGGGCCACGTCGAGCTGGCGATGCAGGTCGGCGAGGCGGCTACGCTCACGGTTGATCTGGGCCGTGTCGGCCGCCAGCCGGTCGTTTGCCTGATCCAACTCGCCGCGCAGGTCCTCGACCGTGCCGTTGGCACTGTTCAGTTGTCCGATGAGAGCGCTGACGAGCTGCGCGTTCTGTTGCTCGTTGGCCGCAATCTTCGCCGCATAATCGAGCTGCTCACCGAGGCCGGACGCTTCGCGTTGCAGGTTCAATCCCATCAACGGGTCCTTCGGCACCCCGAGCCCCTGCTCATACAGGTAGCCCAGCTCCTGCATGGCGGGTTGGAATTTCTTTTTGGCGGCGCGCTGATACCACTCGGCCGCCTTGGCATAGTCGACGGGCACATTATCCATGCCGTTGGCATAGATCCGCGCCACATAGTACTGCGCCTCGACGTTGTCCCCTTTCTCGGCCAACGGCAGCCAACGGGCCAACGACAGGGTACCGCTCGCGAGATCGCCGACCGTGTATTCACCGCCGCGCGTGCGGCAATCGATCGCCGCCAGGCGAGTCAACACGCCCGGCGTCATATACGTTCGCATACCGCCCAATTGCTGCAGCCGGCCGGGTAACTGGCAGTCGACCACCACGGCATCGGCAAGATTGGCCGCGGCGATCTGGGCGCGAGCCACGAGCTCGGGCGCCTCCTTCCCGCCGGCGGCCCCGGCCACCATCGCGACTGTCAGGCCCAAAAGCGCCGCGCAGACTTTGTTTTTGGGGGTGTGTCTGGGCGAACTCATGGAAATTCCGTAACTGCCCGGGGAACAGTGTAAAGGGAACCGCGGCATCTCGCACCATTACGACGTGACTGCCTGTTGATACGCATTTTGACGCGCCAAAAGCGACATTGGCGGCCAATCCAACCTGCGGCGCCGCGGCTGACGGCGCTCCCGTCCCGCTTTTAGCGTTATGATAGCTGGATAAACAAAGAGCGCCGGCGGACAACGTTGGATCCGCAGGGAAGAAGTTCCGACTGTTGCGGTCGCGACCAACCAACAAGATCGATTCATTCAATCAGAACATGCTGTGCGATTTTCACCTCGCCATTATTGGAGCCGGGCCCGCGGGACTGAGCGCCGCCGCACGGGCTGCGCGGATCGATGCCGAACGCCAGGCACCCGCCCCGACCTATGTTCTGCTGGAGGGCTCGCCGCGCCTGGCCAAGACCATTCAGCGCTATCAGAAGGGCAAGCACGTCATGGCCGAGCCCGGCTTTCTCGAGTTGCGCAGCGATCTGCGTTTCGGGGCCGGCAGCCGCGAGGCCATCCTGGAAAGCTGGAAGCAGGATGCGCAGCGCCTGACCATCAACACCCGCTTCAATGCGGAGGTGCGCAAAGTCAGCGGCGAACAGGGCGGGTTTGTCATACAGCTTGCCGACGGCACGAGCGTACGGGCGGCGAAGGTCGTTCTGGCCATCGGGCTGGAAGGCAATCCGCGCAAGTTGGGTGTACCGGGCGAGCAGTTCGATGAAATCCAGTACCAGCTCGATGACCCGCGGGAGTTCCGCAACGAGACCATTGTCGTCGTCGGCGCGGGAGATGCGGCCATAGAAAATGCTCTGGCGCTGGCCGAGCAGAACGATGTCTGGATCATCAATCGCGGCAAGGAGTTCAGCCGCGCGAAGGATGCCAACCTCGCGGCCATCCTGGCCGCCATCAGCGATCCCAGCCGCCGTCTCAACTGCGCTTACGAGACCCGCCCCCGCAGCATTGCCCGGACCGGAAAGGACGTCCCCCTGGCAATGACCCTGGATACACCTACAGGCGAGCGGACGCTCCCGTGTCATCGAGTCATTGCCCGCCTGGGGTCCGATCCTCCTCGCGGCTTCGTCGAGTCCACCGGGGTGCAGTTTCCCGGGCCGCAACGCGATGCCATTCCTGCGCTGTCGCGCCGTTACGAGAGCAACGTTCCGGGCATCTACATAGTGGGCTCTCTGGCGGGCTATCCGCTCATCAAACAGGCCATGAACCAGGGCTACGATGTCGCGGAATACGCCTACGGGCGCGAAATCCAGCCCGCCGACCACCCGTTGTTGCAATGGCAGCTTTGTGGCCTGCCCTTCGAGCGCGCGACCGAAGATGTGCTGGAGCGCTTCAAGGCCATCGTGCCCATGTTCCAGGAGCTCAACTCACTGGCCTTTCGCGAGCTCATTATTGAAAGCGAGGTCATTGCCGCCTACCCCGATGGGCCTGAATACGAGGAGGCGCGCCGCAAGGTCGCGGCGGTGCGCCAGGAAATCGCCTCAAAGCCCGGACGGCCCCGCGTAACACGAGTGATTCGCGAAGGGGATGTCATCTATGACACCGGCGAGTTCGGGACCTCGTTTTTTACGCTCGCCTACGGCGAAGTGACGTTGCAAACCGACGTGCCAACGCCCGTCAGCACGCAACTGCAACTGGGCGAGTTCTTCGGTGAAATGAGCCTCCTTTCCGGCCGCCCGCGGGCCGAGCGCGCGGTGGCCGGTCCCGGCTGCATCCTGATGGAAACGCCGCGCCGCACCATGATCAAGCTCATGAATTCGAATGAATCGGTGCGCAAGGGCATTGACTGGATTTTTGTGGTCCGCGAGCTGCAACGCCATTTCGCGCCCCGCGCCACGGCGCGCGAGCTGCGGGAGATCGCCAGCCGGGTGACGGTCCGCTCCTGTAAGGCCGGCGAGCTGTTGTTTTCGGAAGGCGAGGCCGGATCGAGCCTGTTCATTGTGCGCTCCGGCAGTCTCACGCTGTCGCGCCGGCGCCAGGAGCGGGACCTGTTGGTGGCGCAGATCCCCGCCGGGCAGCTCGTAGGTGAAATGTCGCTGATGGGCGATTCGCAACGCCGCGAAACGGCGCGCGCCACGGTTGCCAGTGACCTGATTGAAGTGGGGCGCGCAGAATTCCTCCAGTTGATCCGGCGGCCGGATGCACCCGTTGAGTTACTCCAACGGGCCGCGAGCGAGCACGTGGCCGAAAACGCCCGCATGGAGGTCCGGCCGGAAGCCAGCTCGGTCATGAACTTCCTGATGGCGCAGGGTTTGGGCGAGGCCACCAACGCGCTGGTCATTGACGAGTCGCTGTGCGTGGGCTGCGACAACTGCGAAAAGGCCTGTGCGGAAACCCACGGCGGCATTTCGCGACTGGATCGCAAGGCCGGCGCTTCATTTGCCCAGGTGCACGTTCCAATATCGTGCCGGCACTGCGAGCAGCCGCACTGTATGAAGGACTGCCCCCCCAACGCCATCAAGCGCTCCGCCAATGGCGAAGTCTTCATTGATGACACCTGCATCGGGTGTGGCAACTGTCAGGTCAACTGTCCGTACGGTGTGATCCGGATGACCTACGAAGCGCCCCCCAAACCGAGCCTGTGGCGCTGGTTGCTGTTCGGCGCCGGCCCGGGTGTTGGCGAAGAACGGGACTATCATCCAACCGAGGCGGCCAAGGCCAAGGGCAAGAAGGCCACCAAGTGTGATGCCTGCAGCGGTGTGCGCAACGGGCCGGCGTGTGTGAAGGCGTGCCCGACGGGGGCCGCCTTGCGCATCGGGCCGGCGCAATTTCTCGATCTCGCCGATCAGCGGCAGCAGCGATGATCCATCAGAACGTGCTGCGCTATCGCAATGCCCGCTATGCCTGGTGGGCGCTTGGCCTGAGCATGGCCTCAGCCGCTCTGTACCTCACTCAGGGAGGCAATCGCAGGCCGGGCGGCGGCACCTGGCAGGGTTATGTGTTAGGCACAGTCGGCGCGCTCCTGATTGTCTGGCTGAGCCTGCTGGGCATGCGCAAACGCCAATACAACTCGCGATCGGGCTCACTGCAGGGATGGACCTCCGCACACATCTGGCTGGGCCTCGCTTTGCTGTTGGTCGCCACTTTGCATTGCGCCGGCCTGTTTGGCTGGAACGTTCATACACTGGCGTATGCGTTGATGTGCATCGTCATCGTGAGCGGCATTGTCGGGCTGTACGCTTATCTGTCGACGCCACGCCAACTCTCGCTGAACAGCGGCGGCGCACCCCGCGCGGCCCTTTTCGAGGAACTGTTTGGTCTCGATCGCCAGAGCCGCGACCTGGCACGCGTGTGCGACCCGGTGGTGAACCAGGCCATTCGCAGCAGCATCGAGCGAACCAGCATTGGCGGTGGCGTGCTGCGACAGTTGCTGGCCGTCGATCGCTCGCTGTTCGTCGCCTCCGCCTCCGTTGAGGGGGCCGCGGGAGTCCAACTTGCCAGCAACTTCGACCAACAGGCGGTTATGGACTTTGTGGCGCGGCGCGTGCCACAGGCGGCCAAGCGCGCCGAAACCGCCAACCTGCAGGCGCTGTTGGTGGTGCTGTCGCGGCGGCAGGCGGTGTTACGCCGGATCCGGCGCGATATTCAACTCCAGGGGCTGCTGCGACTGTGGCTCTACGTTCACGTGCCGTTGACGGTGGCGCTGCTCGGCGCCCTGGTCGTCCATATCGTGACGACCTTCATGTACTGGTGAACGCATGAAGGTTCTGTTGCGGTTGGTACAGCCCGGCCCCGAGGGCAGCACGGAATACCAGGATACGGAAATCAGCGCGGACGAGTTGTCGCTGGGCAGCGCGCCGGACTGCACGATCCAGTTGCTCGGCGAGCGGGTCGGTGCGCATCACGCATTCATACGCCCGAGCTCGGACCGTTGGGCCCTCTCCTGCGGGCGCGGGCTCTTCATCACTCTCAACGGCAAACCAACCCCATCGGCCACCCTGCGGGCCACGGACCTGGTTGAGATCGGCGGCCACCGGCTGCGGCTGATCGAGCCGCCGGCGGGCTTCGATCTGGGCATTGAGCTCGAGTTGGATGCGCAGGTGGAGCCGAGTGCCTACGAGCGCGCCTTCCGCACCGATCTGGCCGCCACGTGGCTCTCCAAGCGCCCGGCGGCGTGGCTGGCGCTCGGCCTCGTGCTGCTCATGGGCTTTGTGATTCCCTATATCAGTATTGCGCCGCAGCGCGCGCATTCCAAAAGCATTGCCTTCCTGCCGAGCGACCAGTTCTGGAATGCGGGACGCCTGATTCCCGCCCATCAGCTCGCGGCGGGCCAGCGCTGCGCCAACTGCCACCAGCAGCTTTTCGTGCATGTGCGCGACCAGGACTGTCAGGAATGTCACCATTCGATCGCGGATCACGTGCGCGACAGCGATTTGCAACACACGCAACTCGGCCCGAAACAGCGCTGCGCCGAATGTCATCGTGAGCACCACGCGCCGCCTACGGGGCTGGTGGTGCGTGACAACAGTCTGTGCGTAAACTGTCATTCGAAGCCCGCCGCCGCATTCGGGCCGCTCAAAGTGCAGCGCACGTCGGGCTTCGCGCTCGACACTCACCCCGCTTTCGCGGTCAGCCTGCTGAAGCCCCAAGGTGCGCCGGATGACCGCGGGCAGCTTCAATGGGCGCTCCGGCGCGAGCCGATCGCGACCGCCCGGGAGCAATCCAACCTCAAGTTCTCGCACGCGGCGCATCTCGATCCACAACACGTCACGCGCGCAACTGATGGCGCTGCGTTGAATTGCAGCGATTGTCATTCACTCGCGGCGGACGGCCAGCACTTTGTACCGATCACCATGCAGCGCTCGTGCGGCAACTCCGGATGTCATGAGTTGAAGTTCGACCCGGACGCACCGGAGCGCCTCCTGCCGCATGGCCGGCCGCGAGATGCCATGTTGCTGATTCAAGACTACTTTGTCCGTCAGGCCGTGGCGCCCGCCGCCCAGACGGCCGCCTTTCAGCGGCGGCGGTTGCCGGATCAAACCGAGGCGAGCCGCTGTACCGACTCCGCGCTGACCTGCGCCCAACGGCGCGCCCAGGCGGAGATTGAAAACCAGTTCACCACCAACCTCGGCTGTTCCGAGTGCCACCAGGTCGTGGACAAACACACGCCCGATGTCCTCAGCCGCTTCGACGTCGCGCCCGTCAGATTGACCACGGATTATTTCCCCCAGGTGCATTTCAGCCACCGGCAACACGCAGTGCAGAAGGACAAGAGCGGGGATGCGGCCTGCCTGTCCTGTCACGAGGTCCGGCACTCGCAATCGAGCGCCGATGTGTTCATACCCAAACTCGACAAATGCCTGGAGTGTCACAGCGAACGCCTGGCCGCGGACCGTGTTACGCTCCAATGCGCAAGCTGCCACAGCTACCATCCAACAACAACTGATCGCCTGAGGGAGGCGAGCGCAAAATGAGAGCCCTGGTTGCATTGATGGCCGCGACGCTCGTCTCCTGTGGTGGCGGCGGCGGTCCCGCCGTCACCTCCACCGGCTCCGACCCTGTTGCCAGTGGTTGCACCGGCAACTGTGCTTCTGCAACAACTCTGCTCAGCGTCGCCGACGTCCAGCAGGTTATTGCCCAGGCGGTGGCGGAAGCGCAGGCACGCAAGGCGAATGCAACCATCGCGGTGGTCGACCGGGTCGGCAACGTGTTGGCGGTGTATCGGATGGGTGACGCCGCAACCCGTTCCACCCTCATCGCGAGCAGCCTCGATGGCTCGGGCGCCGCCGCCGTTCATGCGGGCCTGGAGGGAATCCGGCTGCCGGCCGCGTCCGGAGCGTTGAGCGGCATCAATCTGGATGAGCTGGCGGCGATTGCCAAGGCCATCACGGGCGCCTACCTGTCGTCGGAGGGCAATGCCTTCTCGAGCCGCACGGCGAGCCAGATCGTGCAGCAACATTTTGACCCGGGAACCTCCGGCGCCCCGAGCGGCCCGCTGTTCGGGGTGCAATTCAGTCAGTTGGCCTGCTCGGACCTGGTCATGAGCTCCACCGGCACGGCGCCCACCGTGGGACCCCAGCGCTCCCCGCTCGGTCTCGCCGCGGACCCCGGCGGCTTTCCGTTGTACAAAGGCGGCACCGTGGTCGGCGGTGTTGGTGTGTTGGCCGATGGCGAATACAGCCTGGACACCGACTTCAACTCGCGCAACACCGACCTCGATGAAGCGATAGCGATGGCCGCCACCTTCAATTTCGGGGCGCCGCCCGATCGGCGGGCGGATGAAATTACCGTGGGCGGCCTGAGCCTGAAATATACCAACACCGAGTACAGCGGCCTTGCGGCCACGGCGGGCGCCGCGCCCGCGTTCTCATCACTCGGCGCCGCGGTGGGTGGACTGATCAGTGTCACCGGTTATGCCGATGGACAGGTTCATGCCGGTACGGCATTTGGTCAACCCTCATCGGGAGTGCGCGCCGAGGGTGGAGTTGATTTTCCCGGCGCGGACGCGTTTGTGCTCGTGGATGCCACAAATACCCCACGCTTCCCCGTGCGTGCGGGCACCGATGGGGCGAACGCGCTGTCACGCGATGAGGTGCTACAGGTCCTGCGCTCCGCGATGGACATTGCACGGAAGGCCCGCGGGCAGATTCGCCTACCGCTTGGAGATACCGCGCGCGTGTCCGTGACCGTGGTCGATACGCTGGGGACACCCCTCGGGTTTGTCAGATCGCGCGATGCGCCTCTGTTCGGGGCGGATGTCGCGTTGCAGAAGGCGCGCACGGCCGCGCTTTTCTCCTCCACTGGCGCCGCGGCGTTTCTCGGTTCGTTGCCGCCGGCTCAATATGCCTCGATCAATTCAACCGGCCTCGTCTCCGCCGGACAGGTCCCGCTGGGCGGTTATGCCAGTGCGGCCCAGGCTTTCCTGGGCAACAACCAGTCATTCGCCGATGGCCACATCGCCTACAGCAATCGCGCGTTGGGACTGTTGGCCCGCCCGTTCTTTCCCGACGGCATCGACGGAACTCCCAACGGGCCGTTCAGCAAGCCGGTCGGGCAGTGGAGTGTGTTCTCAACGGGCCTGCAGCTCGATCTGTCCATCAACGCGATCCTGCAGCACGTGGTGTATGCGGCAGGGGTGCCGGGAATACCGGATGTGGCAACCGGTTGCGCCGGGGTTGGGTTGTCGCTTCCGCCGGTGACACCGGCCGCGAGCATACAGCCGACCACAGCCGCGCCCGTGCTCGCGAATGGGATCCAGATTTTTCCGGGTAGCGTACCGATCTACCGCGGCGACACACTCGTGGGCGCGATTGGCGTGTCAGGAGATGGTGTTGACCAGGACGATATGGTCGCCTTCCTCGGTCTGCAGAACGCCAGCAAGAGCCTGAACGGGTCGATCAATCAGGCCCCGGCCGGCCGACGCGCCGATACGTTGAATCCGCAGAGCAGCCGGCTGTTGTATGTGCAGTGTCCGCAATCGCCCTTCCTCAACAGCAACCAGGAGAACGTCTGTGAGGGGCTCTGACATGCGGATCTGCCTGGCAGTGGCGCTGGTCGCGGGTGTGTTACCTTCATTGTCTGAAGCCGCTGACACCTGCTATCGGGACGACACCGGCCGCATTCTCAGGCGCCGCCTGCCGGGCACTGTTGAAGTCCCCTGCCCGGCCAGTGCCGTGACGGCGCCTGAACTTCCGCGGCCGGGCACGGCTCCGGCCACAACGACCTCGCAACAGCCCCCGCCTGAGCGCGGCGGCGAGAATCGCGGGCCGCCGCCCGCCGCCTCGCCCATTCCAGTACCGGGCATCACGGACTACGTGGCTTCCGTCCCACTGCCCAACCGCTGGCGAATCGTTGACGCGCTGGGCTACAAGAGCAACTTGCTCGACCCCTACAACCGCAACCTGCTCAAGGCGGACACGCCGTTTCACGGCGACTGGTTCTTCAACCTGGGGTTGATTTCCGACTCGGCTTACGAATATCGGAATGTGGTGACGCCCGCCGGGATTGCCGCCATTGAGCGTCCCGGCAGCAATGATGTCTTTGGTCACTCGGGCGGTTATCTGCTCTCACAGACGGTCTCCGCGGACTTCACCGTCTACAAGGGCGACACCGTGTTCAAGCCGCCGGACTGGCAATTCCGCTTCACGCCGGTGTTCAACTACAACTACGCCAAGGTGGACGAGGTCGGCGTGTTGAATGTCGATCCGCGCCGCGGGACGAGCCGCTCGGACAGCTTTGTGGGTGTGCAGAATCTGTTCGCCGAGAAGCACCTGCGCAACGTGTCCGACCGCTACGATTTCGACAGCATCCGGGTGGGAATACAACCCTTCTCGACCGACTTCCGCGGTTTCCTGTTCCAGGACAACGAGCCGGGCGTGCGCCTGTTCGGCACGCGGGCCAACAATGTCTTTCAATATAACCTGGCGTATTTCCGCCGGCTGGAGAAGGATACCAACAGCGAGCTCAATGACCTGACGCATCCGTTCCGGCACGATGACATTGTGGTGGGTAACCTGTATTGGCAGGACATGCCGGTCAAGGGCTTCACTTCGCAGGCCACGGTCGTCTACAACCGGAACCGGGAAAACGACGAGGAGCACTACGATACCAATGGGGTGCTGGTGCGGCCCGCGGAGATCGGACTCGAATCCCGGCACGACTATTCGGTCACTTATATCGGCTACAACGGCGACGGGCATTTCGGCCGTACCAATGCCACTGTGTCGTTTTACTATGCGACCGGCCACGAGCAGCCCGGTGTTTTTGCCAGCGCTTCAGTCAAAATCAGCGCGGCGTTCGCAGCGGCCGAGCTGTCGAGAGACTTCGATTGGATTCGCCTGCGGCTGTCCGGTCTGTACGCCAGCGGCGATTCGAACCCGTACGACCGCAAGGCGACCGGCTTCGATGCCATTTTCGAGAATCCGCAGTTCGCCGGCGGTGACACCAGTTACTGGATCAGCCAGGCGGTGCCCCTGGTGGGCGGCGGCGGCGTAGCTCTCACGTCCGGCAAGGGAGTGCTGGCAGACCTGCGCTCATCCAAAGGTGAAGGTCAATCCAACTTTGAAAACCCGGGAGTCATCCTGGGTGGGCTCGGGGCGGACCTGGACGTGCTGCCGACCCTGCGCGTGTCATTCAATCTGAACAGCCTGTTCTTTGCGGAAACGCAGACGATCGCCACGTTGCGCAACCAGGCGTTCGACAACAAGCACATCGGCGAAGATGCCTCCGTGTCCCTGACCTACAGGCCGCTGATGTCACAGAACATCGTGGTGCGCGCGGCCTACGCCCGCCTGTTCACCGCGAGCGGCGCGAACGCTCTCTTTCCGAAAGAGAACCCGCAGTATTTCCTTCTCAACGCGATCCTTGCCTACTGATGCCGGTGCCAGACATGTCAGCTTACACCCGCCTGTCGAGACACCTGATCCTTTGCGTGTGGGTCCTTGCGGCCCGCCTGGCAGTTGCCGGCGAACCCATCGACCGACACTACGTGACCGCCCCACCCTCACCTATGACTCAGTCGAAGGAGATGGCGGCCGGCAAGAGCGCGGGATGCCTGTCCTGTCACACACAGACGGACAATCCAACCATGCACGCCAACACCGGCGTGCAACTCGGATGCACGGACTGTCACGGCGGAAATCATGACGTGCGGGTTCCTGCCGGCAGCGCACGCGGCTCGCCTGAGTATCGGAAGGCAATGGATGCCGCTCACGTGCTGCCGCGATTTCCGTCGCAATGGCACTTCCCCTCGAGCGCCAATCCCGAACGCAGCTACACGCTGTTGAACCGCGAGGCACCGGAGTTCATCCGCTTCATGAATCCGTCCGACTATCGGGTCGCCTCGGAAGCGTGTGGCGCGTGCCATCAGGATGTGATCGAGGCATCGCGGCGCAGCCTGCACGCTACGGGCGCCATGTTCTGGGGGGGTGCTTCCTACAACAACGGCATTCTCGACTTCAAGAACTACATCCTGGGCGAGTCCTACAACCGGGAAGGCTCGGGCGTGCTGTTGCGCGGCCCGGTGCTGAAGGATCCCCATACCGGCTACGAAGCGGGCATTGTGCCGCAGCTCTTGCCGCTGCCGAACTGGGAGTCGCTCAAACCGGGAGACATCTTCCGCATCTTCGAGCGCGGTGGCCGCAACACCAGCAATCTGTTCTCCGAAACCGGACTGCCGGATTCGCAAGGCGAGCTGCAGCGGATTGAAGAGCCCGGCCGGCCGGACTTCCGCGCTTCCAACCGCGGCATGGGGACCGGCGCGCGCATTTCAGTGCCGATCATCAATGTGACGAAGACGCGCCTCAACGATCCCAATCTCTGGTTCATTGGGACCAACGATCAGCCTGGCGACTACCGCCAATCAGGTTGCGCCTCCTGTCACGTGGTCTATGCGAACGACCGCGACCCACGCCATTCGAGCGTGTACGCCGCGGCAGGTCACGACGGAACCTCCCAGACCGCCGACCCGACGATTGACAAGACGCAGCCCGGGCATCCTCTCAAGCACGCATTCACGCGCTCGATTCCAACCAGCCAGTGCATGGTCTGCCACATGCATCAGCCCAACATGTTCATGAACAGCATGCTCGGCTACACCATGTGGGACTACGAATCGGACGCGCCATCCATGTGGCCCGAGAAACAGCAGTTTCCCAGCGAAGCGCAGGTCCGCGCGGTACTCGATCGCAATCCGGAAGGAGCGGCGCCGCGCGGCAAGTGGGCCGACGTCAATTTCACGAAGCAAGTAGCCGATCTCAACCCGCAGCTCAAGGACACGCAATTCGCGGACTATCATGGCCACGGGTGGAATTTCCGCGCGGTCTACAAGCGCGACCGGGCGGGCGACCTGCTCGATGCGGACGGCAAGGTGGTCGCCGATGACGATCCGCAGAAATTCCAGAAAGCGGTCCACTTGTCATCCACTCACGTGGATGTCGGTATGCAGTGTGTCGACTGTCACTTCTCGCAGGACAATCATGGCAGCGGCCATATCAACGGCGAAGTCGCCTCCGCCGTGGAGATCGGTTGCAAGGATTGTCACGGCACAGTGAGCACCTACCCCAACGCCTACACCTCGGGACCGGCGGCCTTGAACGGCGGGCTCGACCTGCTGGCACTGCGGACACCGGATGGGCGCAAGCGCTTCGAGTGGGTCGCCGGCCAGCTCTACCAACGCTCCATGGTGGATCCGAAGCTCGAGTGGAAGGTCAGCCTGGTGAAGGATTCGGTGACGCCGGGTAATCCGGCGTACAACGAAAAGGCGGCACGCGCGAAACTGATGAGCAATGACACCGCGAAACAGGATTGGGGCCTGCAGGTGCCCATGGGCAACCTGGCGCACGGTGATCAGAAGATGGAGTGCTACACGTGCCACACGTCCTGGACTACGAGCTGCGGCGGCTGTCACCTGCCGATTGAAGCCAACGCCAAAACGGCACGGCATCACTACGAGGGCGGCGAAACGCGCAACTACGCGACCTATAACCCGCAAGTGGCGCGCGATGACATGTTCATGATCGGCCACCGCGAAACCGCCGCGGGCGGCCGGATAGCGCCGTTCAGATCGAGCTCGGCGCTGGTGCTGTCCTCTACCAACGCGAACCGCGAGCGCATCTATGTGCAACAGCCGCCGATTGCGGCGAGCGGCTTCAGCAGCCAGGCCTTCAACGCCCACTACCCGCACACCGAGCGCAAGGTCGAAACCAAGACCTGCGATGACTGTCACCTCTCGGGCAGCAACGACAACAACGCGATCATGGCGCAACTGCTGATGCTGGGCACCAACTTCGTCAACTTCATCGGCTATCACGCGTATGTGGGCGGGGCCGGCGAAATCGACGCAGTGCAGGTGACGGAATGGGACGAGCCGCAAGCGGTCATCGGCAGCTACCTGCACCGCTATGCTTATCCGGACTGGTACGCGAAGCACCTGAAGAATGACCGTAAGCTCGAGCATGCGGCCAGTCACTCATCCGGTGAAGCGCCCTGTCTGCAATTGCGTGGCGAGTTCCTGTACGTGGCCGAACGCAGCCACGGCATGCGCGTCTACGATGTAGCGAGCGTTGGCAACAAAGGCGTTTCGCAAGGCGTCATATCGTCCCCGTTCAGTCCGCTGGGAGACAACACCCACATCCCGTCGACAGATGCGACTTGTGTTGCATTGCCGACCAACCAGCCCATCAACCCTGCTCGGAACCAGGGGGACAAGATGCGCGGGGACAACCAGGAGTCGGCATTCCATCCAATGTATGACTACGCCTTCATCACGGATGCGAAGGAAGGTCTGATCCTGACGAATATCAACACGCTGGCGGACGGCGAGCCGCGCAACAACTTCCTGAAGCGAGCGGTCACCTGGAATCCGGATGGCGTTCTGAACGGCGCTCGGCATCTCACCATCGGGGGTTACTACATCTACATCACGACGCCAAAGGCACTCGTGATTGTCAGCGTCGACGATCCACTGCACCCCAAACTCGTCGCCACTCTCAATATGGAAGATCCTCGGGCGTCTGCTCTCCAGTTCCGGTATCTCTTTGTGACGGATGCCAAAGGACTGGAGGTCGTGGATGTAACCCATCCCGACGCGCCGCGCCTCGTGCCCAACAATATGATTCCGATGCAGTCGGCGAACCGGGTCTATGTCGCGCGAACCTACGCCTATGTCGCCGCTGGCAAGGATGGGCTCGTCATCGTGAATGCCGAGCGGCCTGAAGCGCTTCGGGAATTGCAGCGATTCAACGCCGGCGGTCAATTGAAGGACAGCCGCGATGTGGTGGTCGCATCGACCAACGCATCACTGTTCGCGTACGTGGCGGACGGCGCGGGCGGACTCAAGGTCGTGCAACTCTTCTCGCCTGCGACTCAGCCGAAGTTCTATGGTTTCAGCCCCGAGCCGCGCCCGGAGCTGATTGCCAGCTACGCCACCGCCAAACCGGCGCTCAGCCTGTCCAAAGGCCTCGACCGCGATCGCGCGATCGATGAGACCGGAGGGCAGATCGCGGTCTTCGGGCGCCGCGGCACGCGGGCGCTGAGCGTGACCGAGATGCAGCAGCTCTATATGGATCAGTCCGGCAAGCCCTGGTTTGTGAAGGAGGCCGCCCGGTGAGACGGTGGCGCCCGGACCCGTTGTACGGGTTGCTGCTGGCACTCTGCGCGGCCAGCGCGGGTGCGCTGGCCCAGAGCGTCACCAAGCACATGGGTGTTGCAAGCTGCTCATCGAATGTCTGCCACGGGAAGCTCACCGAGCAGACCGACCGGAACGTGGCCCTGAACGAGTACCGCGTCTGGTCCCGTGACGACTATCACTCGCGGGCCTACAAGGACCTGAGCAATCAGCAATCGCAAGCCATGGCGGCGAAGCTGGGACTGCCGAATGCGGCCACGGCGAAAATCTGCCTCGACTGCCACGCTGACAACGTACCCGCCACCGCGCGCGGGCCCAGGTTCCAACTCTCCGATGGCGTGAGCTGCGAAGCCTGCCACGGCGGGGCGGAGAAATGGGTCGAGAGCCATGCCCAGAAAACCCAGACGCATAAGGAGAATGTGGCCCAGGGCATGTATCCGACGGAACAGCCCCTGCGGCGCGCGGAGCTGTGCGTGTCGTGTCACATGGGCACCCGGGACAAGCTGGCCACTCACGAAATCATGGCGGCCGGGCACCCGCGGCTGCGCTTTGAGATGGAGGTGTTTACCTTCAACCAGCCCGCGCACGTGGTCATCGACGAAGACTATGTGCGGCGCAAAGGCCGGATTGAAAAGATGAACCTGTGGATCACCGGCCAGCTCGAGAATGCGCGCAGATATCTCGAGCTGTTGCAGACACGGATCACGGTCTCGGATTCATTCCTGCCGGAATTCGCGTTGTATGACTGCTTCGGGTGTCATCACCCCCTCGACAAGCAGCGTTGGACGAGGGCCCGAGCGGGAGCCGGCATCCAACCCGGCACGCTGCGCCTGCAGAAGTACCATCTCACCATGCTCGAAGCGATCACCGAGGTCCTGGCACCGGACGAGTTGGCCCAACTCACAGCCTCCGCCGACGGGTTGGTTCGTGCCGGCCGGAAGGATGTTGCGACGCTTGAGGCCGCGGCGCTCAAACTTCACTCCTGGATTGACGCGCACGATGACTGGACACGGCGGCAGTTCTCGCCGGCCGACATTGCCAAAGTGCGCAAGGCGGTCATCCGCTACGCCGCCGAGGACCGGACCAGCGATTTCGGCGCGGCCGAGCAGGTGGTCATGTGCATGGACACCCTGAGTTACGCGGCGAACGACCATGACCGTCACAAAGACGCCCTGAAGTCCTTGTACGACGCGGTCGGCCGGGCCTCCGCCTTCGATCCCACGCAATTCGCCACGGTCGCCCGGTCGGTACAAGGCCAGTTCTAGCGGGGCGGCCGCAAGCACATTGTCTACACGGGGTCCTCCGCGAGGCCCCGCTTGCCTATAATCGCTCGGATGGCAAAACGATTCCTACTAAAAAAACTGCCCGATGGTCCCGACATTCCCCTGACCGGTGATCTGTCCATTGGCCGCAGCCCTGACAGCGGCCTCAAGCTCACGGAAGGCAGACCTTCGCGCCGTCACGCGCACCTGAGCATGGCCGGCGAGTCCGTATTTCTGGAAGACCTGGGCTCGGCGAACGGGACTTATGTCAATGACAAGCGCATTGACATGAAGGTGAAGCTGCGGCCGAACGACCAGGTGCGGTTTGATGTCGAGCAGTTTGCGTTTCGGGTCGAGTCGGACGAGCCGCAGATGGACCTCACCGTCCAGCGGCCGGCCGAGGCCGACCTGGTGGCCGCCGGTGGCAAGGGCCGTACCCCGGAAGCCTGGCTGGAGGCCGAACAGGGCGGCAACAAGACCAAGTTCATTACGCCGGAGCAACGGCGCCAGGAACAGAAGCGGCTGGCCGACGCCGGCATGATCGATCGGGCGTTCGAGCAGGTGGAGCAACCCCAACTGGTGGTGCTCGGCCCACAGGGCACGGAGCGGATCGAGCTTCGCGCAACCGAATCGGGCGCGCGGGAATGGCGCGTGGGCAGTGAGGGTGAGCGGGAGATACTCCTCAAGCGCCCGGGCGTCTCCGCCCTGCACGCCCGCATCGTCAATGAAGGGCCGAAGTGGAAAGTGATTGATGAGTTGTCGGCCAACGGCACCTTCGTCAACGGGCGGCGCTGCACCATGAGCTATCTCGCTTCGGCGGACCGCATTACGTTCGGCCCCGTGGAGTGCATTTTTCAGCTCCCGAAGCGGGCTGCGCGCCAGGCGCAGGAAGCAAAGGAAATTGAAGCGGCCGATGGCGGCGGCACGAAGCGGCGCTGGCTGGTCGTGGTGGCCGGCATTGTTGTAGTGCTCGCGGTCGCCGCCTTCCTGTTGTTCCGCTGGCGGGGCTGATCGCGGTGGCCGAGATCCGCAGTCTCGGCAAGTACCCGTTGCTCGGTTTGATCGGCCGAGGCTCGATGGGGACGGTGTACGCATCGAAGGATCCCGATACGGGGACGCCTTTGGCGGTCAAAGTGGTGCACAGCGAGCTGCTGCGGGACACGGGTGACGATTTTCGCGCGCTATTGCGCACAGAGGCGCTCGCTGCCAGCGCGCTCCATCATCCTGGCATCCTCCAGGTTCTCGAATACGGCGAAGAGAAGGATGCAGCCTATCTGGTCATGGAGTACTCGCCAGGGACGAGCCTCCAGGAGCACTTCAACCGGCACGTCCGCTTCAGCCGCCCGCGCGCAGTGAATCTGATGACTCAACTGCTCGACGCCCTCCAATACGCGCACGATCGTGGCGTCTGGCATCGGGACATCAAACCGGCCAACCTCATCGTCAGCGGCGAGGATCGGCTGCAAGTAGCCGACTTCGGTATTGCGCGGCTGGAGTCCGCGGATACGCAGGTGACCGTGTTGGGTACTCCCGGCTATATTGCGCCGGAGAGCTATCAAACCGATTCGGTGGATCAGCGGGTCGATGTGTTTGCCGCGGGCGTGGTGCTTTACCAACTGTTGACCGATACGCCGCCTTTCAGCGGCACACCGGATCGGATCATGTCCGCCGTATGTCATGAAACGCCGCCGGCGCCTTCGGTCGCCGGCCATTCGAGTGAGCTGCGGCCGTTCGATCCGGTGGTGCTCACAGCCCTGGCCAGGCAGCCCACCGAGCGGTTCGCGAGCGCCGCTGACTTCAGGACGGCTTTGCTGCGAGCACAGGCGCCAACGCCTCGAGCCGCACGCCGGCCGTGAGACCCTGTTGGGCTGCGACCCCTGCGCGCAGCTCGAGCACGGCATGTGCCTTGCCGGCAAACCGCGCCCTGCCCGCCTTGACGTCCGGGCAAACTCGCACGATCCGTGCGTCGCGATCGATGAAAACAACATCAATGGCGTAGCGCATTCCGAAGGTGTGGATACTCGAGCAGGGCGCTATGAGCAAGCCTTCCGCCGCCTCGAGCGGCGTACCCACCAACAATCCGAGCCCGCGGGTAATGAAAGTGTCGGCCACCCGTACGCGCAGGGCTCCGCCGGGTGTCGTGCAGGTTGCGTGCGCCATTACAACCCCGAGCGCATGAACTGAATGACAATCGGGAAGCCGATCACAATGAAGGTGCAGGGGAAGATGAAGAAAATGAGAGGAAAGAGCATCTTCACCGGTGCCTCGAGCGCAAGCTTCTCCGCCCGCTGAAAACGTTCGTTGCGCCGCTGCTCGGCCTGGGCGCGCAGAATGGATCCGATGCTGCTGCCCATCATCTCACCTTGCACGAGCGCGCTCACGAGGCTGCTGATCGGCCCGAAGTTGAGACGGGCGCCCATGTCGCGCAACGCGTCGGTTCGCGGCTTGCCGGCCCGGATCTCACGTAACAGCCGATTGATCTCCGCCAGCAACGGCCCGCGCGGCAGTTTTTCCACCGACTTGGCCAGTGCGGACGACAGGTTCATACCGGACTCAACCGCCAACACCACAATGTCCAGGAAGAACGGCAAGCGCTTGAGAATCGCCAGGTTGCGTTTCTTCGTCATCTCCCACAGCCACAGCTCCGGGAGGAAAAAGCTGAAACCGCCGCCGACAATGATGCCCGCAAGCGGCCCTATGGACACCTTGGAGGTGCCGTAGGCAAGGATGGCGGCGCCCAGGGCCGATGCGACCAACTTACCGGCAAAAAACTGTACGGGAGTGAGTGTGTAGTCCTGGCCCGCGCGCCGCAGGGACTCCTGGATGCGGGACTGTGTGCCTTCGGGCACAGCCCAGCCGCAGTAGTGCGAAACCACCCGCACCAACACCCAGGTGAGCCGATAAAAGCGCGGCGGCGGATCCATGTACTCGCGCTGATCCTGGGGGACTTCGTCCACAATGCGGCGTGTGGAGGTGATCAGCATGACGAAGGTCAGCATGATCAGGGCGCCGATGATGTACAGCATTTCGGTTCACTCCTTACGAAAAGGGTTGCGAATCAGACGTCGATGTTCACGATCTTGCGGATGAAGAAGTACCCGCACAGTTCCATGAGGCCGATGACTGCCAGGGTCGCGTAGCCCCCCAACGTGTTGAACATGGGCGCCATGGCGTCGTGCTGCATGTGTGACATCACGACCAGGAGCAAGAGCGGCAATGCCGCGGCAATCCAACCCTGCAACTTGCCCTGTGCGGTCAGCGAGCGGATCTTGCCTTCCATGGTGGCCTTGGCACGCAGGGTGTGTGCAAGCTGGTCCAAAGTTTCGGCCAGGTTACCGCCGGCATCCCGCGCGATGGTCATTGCCGCGATGACCAGATCCATTTCATCCAACTTCAGGCGCATCCCCATCGTTTCCAGCGCATCTTCCACCGCGACACCCAGACGCTGCTCGCGCACGACGATGCCCATTTCCTGGGACAGGGGCGCCGGAGTTTCCGCCATGGCGACATCGAGCGCGATCTGCAAGCTGGTGCCGGCCCGCAGCGAGCTTCCGAGCATCAACAGCATGTCGGGAAGCTGGAGTACGATCTTCAGTGAGCGCCTGCGGGCGAGCACTGCAAATATGACGCGGGGTGCAACCACAATGACGACGGCGAAGACCGCAGGCACGAACCAACCGTCCATCATGAACCACATCAGCACCGGCAGCGCCAGCGCGATCACCTGGAAGGTGAACAGTTTGTTGGCGTCGTAGAAAACAAACTGCTCTTCCAGCTTGCCCTGGGCCATGGAGGTAAAGCGCCGCTTGTAATTGTCGTATCCGACAATGGCAAGTTGGGTGACGCCAATGATGGCAACGAAGGCGGCGATGCCGATGGCGATCATCATTGTGTTCATGGATTGATTCCCCAGGTGCTGTCCAAGTGGGCCCATCGTGCCTGTGGACCCCGATCGCTCCTAGTGACTAAGGGCACCCCGCCGGCCGAGCGCGGTCTCACGAGCGGCCTCCGGGGGGATCGCACCGGTCGAAAATGCTCAGATCGAGCGGAATGCCGATCTTGCGCAACGAATCGTAGAAGTCGGGAACGAAACCGCAGCCCGTGAAATAACCCTGGGTCTTGCCCTCGGCATCCATTCCGGTCTGCACGTACTCGAAAATGTTCTGCAGTTGGATGCGCCCGCTTTCGATACCGGTCACCTCGGAGATATGGGTGATCTTGCGCGAGCCGCAGACAAACCGGGTCTGCTGCACGACGATGTCGAGTGCCGAAGAGATCTGTTCGCGGATGGCGGTCACGGGCAGCTCCAGCCCGGACATGAGCACCATGGTCTCGAGACGTGACAGGGCGTCGCGCGGATTGTTTGCGTGCGCTGTGGTGAGCGACCCGTCGTGGCCGGTGTTCATTGCCTGGAGCATGTCCAAAGCTTCGCCGCCACGGCACTCACCCACCACGATCCGGTCCGGCCGCATACGCAACGAGTTGCGTACGAGGTCACGGATGACCACCTGGCCCTTGCCCTCGATGTTGGAGGGGCGCGATTCCAGGGAGACGAGATTCGGGTGATGCAATTGCAACTCGGCCGCATCCTCGATGGTCACGATGCGCTCACTGCGGGGAATGAAATTCGACAGGATGTTCAGCAGGGTGGTCTTACCGGAGCCGGTGCCGCCGGAGATCACCACGTTCTTGCGGTGCTCCACCATCACTTTCATGAACTCGATCATCTGCGCATTGGCCGAGCCGAACTTCATCAGGTCTTCCGCCTGCAGCTTGCGCTTGGCGAATTTGCGGATGGTGATGCTGGGGCCTTTCAGGGCGAGCGGCGGGATCACGGCATTGACGCGCGAGCCATCCTTGAGGCGCGCATCGACCATGGGTGAGCTCTCATCGATGCGCCGGCCAATGGGCGCGACGATCCGTTCGATGATGCCGGTCACCGCGCGATCGCTCGTGAAGGCGAGTGGATAGCGCTCCAGCTTGCCGGAGCGCTCGACAAAGACTTCGTCCGCGCGGTTGACCATGATTTCAGTCACGGTGGGATCCGCAATGAGCGGCTCGAGCAGCCCGAGACCGATCGCCTCGTCGCGGACCGCAACCATCAGGGCGGTCCGATCGATGCTCGCGGGAATATCGGGCGTTCGCTCAATCAGCTCCGAAATGAGGTTCTCGGTACGCGAGCGAAGCTCTGCATCGGTCATCCGGTGCACGTCAACGCGCCGGACGTCGAAGGCTTCGAGCAAACGCTCGTGCAGCATGCGCCGCCAGACAAACAACTCGTCCTGGGCCGCGGGTCCGGACAGTGCATCGATCTTCCCGGTGATGGAATCCCTTCCCGCCCGCAATGCCGCCGGCGGGTTGCCTGTCGAGGTGGGATCCGCTCCAAACGCAGCCGGGGATGCGGCCTTTGGCGCAGCCGCCGCGGCGCTCGCGGGTGCTGCCGCGGACCGTGAGGAGGCGGCAGGCGCTACGGCCTTGTTCGCATTCCAGGCGGCGGTGAAGGCATGCGAGCCGATCTGGATCTGGTCGCTCGGCAACAGGGGGCCATGCGTCTTGACGGGCTTGCCGTTGACGAAGGTGCCGACGGAGCTGCCCAGATCACGCAGAAACGCCTGATCATTGGAGACAAACAGCTCCGCGTGCCGGCCCCCGATGCGCCAGCCGGGCAGGCGCAGATCGCAATCGGAATCCTTGCCAATCCTCACCTTGCCGTTGGCGAAGGTCTGGCCGGGACGGCCGTTGGCTGCTTGCAGGTTGATGGTCCACATGGCTCGTTTACTCCGCCAGCTTGCTGTTGATGTTGTTGATGGTGGGCTTCACTTTGGCTTCGAGCTGATCGGCATGGCGGATGCCATCCGCCATCAACTGCTGCTGGGCCGCCACGGAGCGCGGCGTCACCAACACTACCAGCTCGGTCCGATCGTTCTGGAACTGCTTGGACTTGAACAGGTTGCCCAGGACCGGGATGTCCTTGGCACCGGGGATGCCGTTGGCGGCGTGCGAGCCGCTGTTGCTCAGCAGACCTGACAGCACCAGTGTCTGGTCTTCTTTCAGGGTCGCAACCGTCTCGGTACGGGTCTTCTTGAACGCGATCAGGCCGTTGTTACCCACGTTGGTGAGGCTCTGGTCGGGCTCGCTGACCTCGGCAACGATCGTGGAGCTGATGTTGCCCTGGTTGTCGGCCACCGGCTTGAACTGCAGGATGATGCCGTAGTCCTTGTAGGTCACCGTGGTGGTGCCCAGGCCGTTCGGGGTCAGGATCGGCACTTCGCCGCCGACCGTGAACTTGGCTTCGCCGCCGCTCTTGCAGCTCACCGTGGGCTCGGCCAGTGTCCAGCTCTCACCGGCGGCTTCCATCAGGTCGAGGCTGGAGGCGAGATTCGTGGCAATACCGAACACCGAGGAGTTGGCGGCCGCCCGCGCCAGATTGTGGGTTGCGTTGAAGTTGACTCCGACATTCGGGCCGGGGATGCCGGTCTGCCAGTTGATACCCAATTGGCGCTTGGCGGTCTTCAGCACCTCGACCACCCGCACATCCATGTAGACCATGCGTTCCTGGGCAACGACCACTTCTTCCTTGTGTGGCGCAACAGTGCTGACGATCTGGGGGTAGATTTTCATCAGAGCGGCAAGGCGCGTGGCGGTCCGGGCGGCGGTGTAGTCGCCTTCAATCAACACGTGGCCGTCGACCTGCCGGGCGGAGATGTTGGGTTCACCGGCCAACAGGTCCTGAACGTCCCGCAGGATCTGCGCGACATCGAAGCTGCGAACCGTCACCTCGTAGTGGAACTGGGTACCGCTGCGTGTCCATACCCGCAGCGAGGTGCTTCCGGCGCCCTGTCCGATCAGGACAACCTGGCTGGAAGCCACCACGTTCGCCTGCAGGACGCCGCCGTTGCCGACCGCGATCCGCGATACGTTGGCGAGGTCCAATACCTGGACTTCACCGTGGTAAAGGGACAGTGGCGGGCCCTCAATCGCGTCGTGGGACGTTGAGGTCGTCCGGGATGCGCTTGCATTGGTTGCGCGTGCGTTGGAAACCGGGGCCTCGTCGGCGACCGGGTCTGAGGGTTGTGGCTGAGCAACCGCCTCTGCCGGGGCGGACGATTCCACGGCGGGCTGCGCGTCAGGAGCCTGCCCGGCGGGAACTTGCGCCGCCGCCAATGCCGCATGCGACAGCAGGCCGAGGACGATCAAAGACTGGTGCAAGTGGGCTTTCATGAGGGCAATTCCTATAGCTGGTCGGGCGTTGCGTTTCTGATGGCGCCATCGTGCATGCGATGCGAAAGCCGACATAGTGACTAACGGCATGTTGGAGGGGGGATGGCGCGGTCAAAGTGACTAAAGGCACCTTGGCGCCGGCGGGGGCGGGATGTGACGACGCCGGCAGCCCTGGGGAAAGGGGGCTGCCGGCGCCGGGGGAAAGTAGAAACGCTCCGATAGCTTTGTCGATCAATGACCTCCTATGATGTATTGCACTGCGAACCGTTCGCCGGCGGGCTTCTTGTTGGGCAGCACGTCGTCGATATTCATGGCCTTGATGGCGCTCGCGTCGGCGTCCTGCGGATTGCGCAGCACGGCGGTCAGCTTGCCGGAGCTCTTCGCAACCACGATGCGCTGGGCATCCGTGGGGCTGACTGACAGAGTGATCGTGGTGTAAGTCCTTCTGCCGGTATTGCCTTCGCCCTTGCGTGTCACCTGGCCCGTCGCCAGCACTTCCACGTTGGTCATGAGGGGGAACGTCACCTCCCGGGCGTTCGCCTTGGATCCCCGGGCGGTCACCATCAAGTCGATATGGTCGGAGGGCCGCAGCAGCCCCGAAATCGAGTTGACCTCGTCCACCTCGGTGGTGATGGCGCGGTTGCCGTTCTGCAAAGACGCGGAGAACACTTGCGCGGTGGACTCGAGGTGCATCACCAGCAGGGCCTCGCCATGGCGCAGGGGAACGGCCAGTTTCTGGCCGACGGCCAGGCGGAAATGCTGGGGGTCGATGGCCGAGCTGGGAACGTACTCCACCGGCACCTGATTTTTGGCAAAGGCCGCGGGCTGCACAATCGCCCCGCGCGGCATATCCTCCTTGGCCACCACCACCGTCACCATCTTGTGGTGGCCGGCCGCCTCTTCCTCGATCAGATTGCGCTGATCCTTCAGGTATTTCAGGCTCAGGAGCAAGGCAACCAGTCCCGCGCCCACGGCCAGTCCGAGCGACAGGAAGTTGCGATTGAGTTGCGGAACTTGGAAGGGAAGTTTCATTGACTGGTCCTCTTAGGGCAGTGAAAGGAAGAAGGTCAGATCCGAGTAGAAGGCCTGGATCGCCTGGACCAACATTTTTCCGGCCGGCGTGGCTGCCGCGAACAGGGCCAGCCCCAGCAACGAGGCAATGACCGTGTATTCGACCGTCGCATTGCCGCGCTGGCGGGTGCTGACTGCGGGATGTCCGTGCCGGATGTTCATGTGGGTTCCTCGGTGAGTGCGTGGCGCTACTGTGAATGCCGGACCGGCTCGCTCCCAGTGCCCTTGGTCACATCACTGCGCCACTTCCCCGGCACCGTGAGTGATGACGTTCGCCAGGACACTCGTGCCGCGACCCTGCTTTGAGCCTGCGATGCTGATCTGGATCTCCTGGTCATTCTGGGAAAAGGCGAGGAAGCTGCCGGCGGAGCTCGTTGCGGCGCCCAGGCTCGCGGGCGGTGTGCTTTCATTGCCCTGGACCTGGCGCCAGCCCGAGTTGGTCAGCGCAGCCTGGTAGTAGTCGGCCACCGCGGCCGGTGACTGAGTGGCGAGAATCAATACCTGGCGGCTGTGTTGGCCGGCGTCCTGCGACTCAACGACTGACAGCACGTGTGCGCCGGAGATGACAGGCACGACTCCGGGGTCACGATCCGCCTTCGAACCGAGTACCTGTGCTACTGAGAGAAGGCCCTGACTGCCACCATTCGGGGTTGCGGAAACCTTGACGGTCATGAGGTAGGAGCCGTGCATCTGTCCCACCACTGTCGCATCACCCACGTGGTGAACCGACGGCGGGTGGTCGTAGCCCTGCGACCAACGGCTCTTGTAGTAATCCGCAATCTGCTGGAGGGACAGAGGCGAATTGAACTGCATGACGCTCGTGGGAACTCCATTGACCATCATGCTGCGCGCGACCCACTGAACGCTGCCTTTGGGCGGCTCGTCAATGTGCGGCCAGGGTTCAACAGCCGACGCGGGGCCTGACATGACCGACACAGCGAGCACCGAGGCCAGCGTGGCCGCAGCGATCCAGCGTCGTCCGGAATGTTTCTTCGAGCTCATCTCTCTTCTCCTTACTACAGGCACTTGTCGTTGGGGTTGCTGGGACTCACGGGGTTGTCCATCGGGTCATATTGCGCACCGTGGGCGGCAGCGGGTGGGACCACATCGGCCTTCACGCAACCAAAACGCGGCGCACCTTGATCGGTGAGCAGTTTAAACAAGGGGTCCAACACGTCGGAGAGGCTCGACAGCGCACGCGCGGGAACCGATAGCGGCGTGAAGTGGTTCGCAACATCCTGTGTGTTCGCCGCGTTCCAGGGATCGCCGGCCATCACGGTGGTGGCGGCCACCTTCAAATTCAGGCCTTGCATCAACGCCGTGAGGGGGCCGTGATCGGCGACATTGGCAATGGGTACTTCAACGTTCGCCTGCACACCAAACTCTCCGGTATCCAACCCGCTGAACTGCACGCCGGCCGGCGCTTCGAGGCCCGCCAGCGTGGCGCCGGTGACGTCGGTCTTGGACAGCTTCACAGTGATGTCGGAATACTTCGCAATCATCGGCGCGCCACCGGCCGCAGGCTGCATCCAGTTTGCATTGAGGTCCCCGGCGGTGGCCTCGTCGGCCTTGTCCCGGAAACCGATGTTGTGCTTGCCGCCATCGCGAAAGAAACGCGCCACGGTCTCGTTGCCGATGGTCGTGTCATCTTCGTGGTCCTTCGGGTCCATGGCACGTTCCATCGCGGCATAGCGGCTCGCCTGGATGGCCTGGTGTTTGATGTCGACGTATTTGCCGACATAGATCACCGCGAGCACCAGGGGAACGAAAAACGCCATGGCGGTAATGAGCTCGCTCATTGCCTGGCCGCGCTGTGAGTGTCTGCTTTGCATGATGGTTTTCCTTCGGGTTACGGGCCGCGGTGTTGGCGCTTCACAATCTGGACGCGGCATTCAATGCCACATCCACGCCGGCCTGGTGGATCGTTGCATACAGCAGCGCACTCCACTTCGCGTCGGCCGTCGTCAACCGTGCCTGCCAGTAGGGATTGAACAAACTCGCAAATTCATGGATTCCGTCCGGCCGCGGCAGACCACCCTCGGTGTGGTCGGCGGTGTTGAAGTCCGGGCGGTAGAAGAAAACGCAGGCCTCGGCGATGGAGGTCACGCTGTCGCCGTTCTGCAGGTTGTCGGTGAGCTGGGGCGAGCCTGTCGCATCGCCCGGGTCCGGCAGTGCAACATTGTCCATACCGAGCCGCTGGGTTGTTTTGGTCGAGTTGCCGCTTCTCTGCACGGCCATGACATAGGGTAAAGAGGGACTGTCGCTGCCATTGTTGGTGGAGCAGGGATCGTTCTTGGACAGGTCGGTCGCCAGGTCCCGCAGCTCGGGCAGGCCGTTGTAGGAGTGGCTCACGGCATTGTCCTCGGCGAGCTGGCAGTTGACGGTGGGGGCGCCGAACAAGCCGGTCTCCGTGCAGAGGTTGTGTTTCTTGCCCGAGCCGGCCTCCGAGCGGCCATAACCGAGAGGCGGGCTGAACGGATCGACCTCCGTACCGTAGCCCGTGGGGATGCCCAGTGTGGTCTGGACACCGCCACTCGCCAGATCCAACGAGTCCTGGGCAATCCAGTGATCGTTGCCGTCGAGCACGGTGTCCCCGGAAGTCTTGTCCAGCACGGTGTAGCTGATAAAGCCGCCCAGAACCTCGAATGCGTAGTTCAGGGAGTCCAGCAGGAAACCGTTGTCGCGGTGCGTTGAAAACGGGTCGCGTGACACGAGCACCATGTTCTTGGTGACGCTGCTGTCGGCGGCATCCGTGAACTGCAGCCAGGACGCCTGGTTGATGGCAAACGCAACGGTTCCAGCGGTCAACTTCGGCTGCTCGTCGTCCCGCCCGTCGAACGTAGTCTGGTTCGCCTGCGCGACCTTCTGCGAGACTTCGCGGGCGGCTTCAGCAGCCCCAAAGTAGGCAGCGAGCTGCACCGCATTGAGCTCCGCGTTGACCGCTTCGACCGCGGGAATGGTCGCGGCAATGATCGGCTCGGTCACTTCCTGGATGGCCGTTGCGCCGTCGGAGGCGGCCTGCGTGACTTCATCCAGATAGGGAATGATCGCGGTGTAGGTGGCGATATTCTGAAACAGCGTCTGGTTGTAGTTGACGAAGGATTCGAGGCTCACGAGCTGCGCGATCGTCACTTCGTTGGCCACCTGGGCCCGGTTCAGGTAGGCCTGGAAGTTCAACATGCGTGCCTCCACCAGCGCGCCGCTCAGGGCCGCGGCGTCCGCCGCATTGATGGTCTCCTCCTTACGGTTGGTCACCTGGCCGACGTTGTAGACGAGCGCGAGAATGCAACAGCACGCAACGACCATGGCCATGAAGAGGACGATGGCCTGGCCCCCCTGGCGGGCGCGGCCGGTATGCTTGCGGCCGCGGCGGCTGGCGGCTTTCAGGTGGATCATTGCGGCTACTCCGTCGATGTCAAAGTGGGGTGAGGTGACTGTTGATGCCTAGGGTGCGCGCTGGCGCGGGTTGTGCCTATTGACCAAAGTCAACGGGGGAAAACGTTCAGTTGAAAAAACGGCAGCCCGTGGCTGCCGCAATCCGCTCCCGTCAAATGGGCGTCGCCTCAATGTTCCATGACATTGATGCTGTAGGTATCGAGTCCGAGGGGTTGGTTGGCATTGGTGGTCGCTTCAATACCGGCCAGCGCGGCGCCCGAGATCGCCTGCCTGGCCTGGCTGCCCTGGCCGGCCAGGCCGTTGGCAATGGCGGTCGTTTGTTGTTCCACCGACTTGCCGAAGGCGCCGTATACGCCGGTCGCGCCAATGGCGACCAAGGCCACGATGATGATGTACTCCACCATGCCCTGGCCGGTCTGGCGGCGGTTGCGGCCGATACGCTCATCGGCCTTCAGAAGGCTCATTGCAGTTACTCCATTCAGGTTGCTTGTGTCACTTGGCGGCGGCCAGCGGCCGCCGCGGCCGTCACTCCAGCGCGGCTGCGCTTACTGGTCCTTGACGTTGTTGCTGTAGGTGTCGAGTCCGAGCGCCGTACCGGCATCGGTGGTGGCCACACCGGCTTCGGTGCCCGCCTGTTTGACAGCCGCCTGGGCCTGGCTGCCCTGGCCGGCCAGACCGTTGGTGATGGCGGCCATCTGCGACTGCACCGTGCGGCCGAAGGCGCTGTACACGCCGACCGCGCCGATCGCCACCAGGCCTACGATGATGATGTATTCCACCATGCCCTGGCCGGTCTGCTTGCGGTTGCGGCCGATACGGTTGTTGGCTTTGAATGTGCTCATGATCTGTTACTCCGTCGATGTTGGGTTTGGGTTCGATGCAGGGGTTACCTGTCGGGATGCATAGTGCGTATTTGCGAATGCGCTGCCTATTGACCTAAGTCAGTGCGGACCGTGTGACTATTTCTTCTGGGTGACTCCAAAATCGTAGTCGTCCATGCCGAGCTTCAATTCGGCGTCGATGGTCGCGATCTGCGCATGCAGGCCCGCGATCTTGACGGCCTTCCGGGCGTTGTCGCCCTTGCCGGCCAGGCCGTTGGTGATGCCGGCCATCTGGCTTTGCACCGTTGAACCAAAGGCGCCGAATACGCCGGCGGCGCCGATCCCAACCAAGGCCACGATAATGATGTACTCGACCATGCCCTGGCCGGTCTGCCGGCGGTTGCCGGCTTTCAGATTGCTCATGTCAGTTACTCCCTTTGGGTTGAGTGGCTACCCGGGCGCGAGCAAAAGCGGCAGCCGCCGGCCGCCGCTGTCGCTTACGCTGTCCGCTGCGCTTACTGGTCCTTGACGT
>JAFEDS010000007.1:212960-213495 GCA_018241505.1 Pseudomonadota bacterium
GTTGTTGGCTTTGAATGTGCTCATTGTCTACTGCTCCGTTGATGTTGAGTTGGGATCGCGTTGCAGGGGTTACCTGTTGAGACGCATCGTGCGGGTTCGGGCGGGCGGCGCCTATTGACCAAAGTCAGTGCCGCCCGACTACCATTCAGTCGCGTTCTCGGCGTAGTCGTCGAGTCCGAGGGGCACCGAGGACAGCAGCGAAGACAGATTTCCATTGATACCTGCCTGCTTGACGGCCTCCTGGGCCTGGCTGCCCTGGCCGGCCAGAGCGTTCGTGACGGCGGTCGTTTGGTAGTGCACGGTGTTACCGAAGGCGCTGTACAGGCCGGCGGCACCGATGGCCACCAGGCCGACAATGACGATGTACTCCACCATGCCCTGACCGGTCTGCCGGCGGTTGCCGGCTTTCAGGTTGCTCATGTCAGTGACTCCTTTGAGGTTGAGTGGGGCGACGAACCAAAAAAAAGCGGCAGCCCGATGGCCGCCGCTGTCGCTTACGCTGGCCGCGAGATTACTGGTCCTTGACGTTGTTGCT
>JAFEDS010000008.1 GCA_018241505.1 Pseudomonadota bacterium
CCAACGATGGCATTGCTGCTGAGCCCGCCACCTACAATTGCATTGGCATTCTTGCCACCGCCGACAATCGCGTTAGCGTTCTTGCCACCACCCACAATAGCGTCGGCGAGTATGACGCCACGACTCGCTGGCTGGGTACCGGAAACCTGCACAACATTGCCCGATGCGACCGACGGAGACCCTTCTGTCGCTATGACAGACGTCAGATCCACATCTACCCCACCGACTTTCGCGCGCCCAACAGATTTTTGTACTTGTTGAACCACCGCGGTCAACAATACGTGGCTCGCCCCCGGCACATAGACGCCCGAGCTCGTCAGTTTCGAGATAGCGAATGTACCGTCGTCGTTCAGCTTGCCGTAAATCGACACTGAATCGCCTACGACGACGCCTTCAGGGAGCCTTACCGACAGCTTCTGCCCGAGCACAACCGTCGTGCCATTCTTTTCATTGATGGACTCGACTGGGCCTTCCAACAGCAGACGCTGCGCGCTCACTTGCGGTGCGCGGACAACAGAGGAAGCCCAAAGATCGGATGTAACAGCCGTAAGTGCAACGACTGCGCCGATCACAACTAGACCCTTCATCAAATTCTCCCTGTGCGAAATACTCAGCTCTTTCTTTTTGGCAATGCCGCTAAAACGTCAATTTCGGCCGGCGCTGTTGGAACTTTGTTCTCGCCGGTCTTATAAGTACGCAATTCCTGATTTCGGCTTTCTGGCCGATTGACAGATTGATCTTCGAAAAAATAGATCCCCAGCCCGTACCGCTTTCCGTTGGCTTCTGTTTTCGATGAGTCCAACTGGGTGAGTATGGTGTCCAACTCTGACAGTAATTCCTGGCCTTTTTGACCGGAAATCTTCATGAATTCGTCTCGACCGGCCTCGGACAACAACCCGTCAGACACTACTGCGCGCTCGAAATACTTCGGCTCATTCTCAGCTCGCAACAGGTTGTAGACGAAATTGGAAGTTACGACTTCCATGAACTGACCAATCTGTTCTATGCGAGTCACGTCCGACGACGGAGTTACATACGCGCGTGAAAGGCATCGCACGGTGACGCCGTCGACCACCTCGACTGATTTGGCAGCAACAAGAGCATCGAGTAAGGCGTCTTCATCCGCCCCCGGACAGGCAATCTCGACGAGTTCTTTGAATGAATGGCGTGGCGAATTGGTGATGGGGACCAGATCCAAATCCATCGCCAGTCCGTATGCGCCCGAGAAGTTTGCGTGCGTGTGCCATGTCGTCAGTACGTTGCCAATGCGCTCGGGACTTACAGTCTCTCTCAGACTGTGCGGCGCACCCGTCCGAAGAGCATCTCGAAGAGACGTAACATCGGTGCGCGCCAGCCCGGCGATCGCGGCAATGCGTGCGTCCGTCGTTGGGCGCTTTTGGTCAGAAAGACGCGCCTCTAGTGCTTGGATATAAGTCCTCCGCACAACTCCGGAGATTTCACCGGCAGAGATGCCGTATTCAAAAGCAGCGCGCATTAGTGGCTTGATAAGACGAGCGAATACGTCGAGGACCGCTTCCTTTTCTTTGCTTGTCTTACTCATAGGCGCAACTGCTGCGTCGCAGCAATACTTGCTCACGCATTCCGCCTCGGTGGCCCGGTCGAGCCATCAAACGCGGATACGGAACCAATGAACCTCCCGAATACAGCGTCGTTAACCACCGACACTGTGTTGTGTTATGTCACCCAAGTTAGCAGCGATTTGTGACAGCCGTCAATCAATTGCAAGAAGACGTTGACACGCCGTCTCAGCCGCCTCCGTTCCCATTTAACTTATTGAATCCACGGGTTGTTTTTCAGTCTCAAAACCTGCCGTGGTGCACCAAAAATCAGGACCAACGTCCCGCCGATCGGCGCCGTGGGCGGCGACGGGGCTGAAGGCCGAAAAAAAGGACCGAGAGGCGGAGCGAGCCCGGCCTGCCAATTCAGGAACGCGGCGGACTTTCAGATCGATTCAGGGCGCTGGGGCTCAGGTGGGCGCCTGGGGGGAGATGAGGCGGGGGCCGGGGGAGATTAGGCGGGCGAACCGCCGGAAGCTGCGGCGCGAGATCAGCTCCGCTCCGTAGGATCGAGCAGCCGAGCGTGCTCGCCAATGGCGAACCGATCGGTCATGCCAGCGATGTAATCTGCGACGGCGCGAGCGCGGCCGTCGACGCCGCGGGCCTTTTCGGCGGCTTGGGCAAGCGTCCGGTACTCGGTGGGCAGCAGGTTTACGTCGTTGAAGAAGGCGTCGAACAGCTCGCGCAGGACGCGACGGGCTTTCGACGTCATGCGGACCACCTTGTAGTGGCGGTATAGACGGTCCCGCAGAAACGTCATCAGCTCGGTGTGCTCTTCGCGGCCCGCCACACTCAGCGCCGCGAGCGGCTTCGGCTGCAGGCGGACGTCCTCGATCGAACGCGGCTGGGCGGCGTCGATATTGGACTGAGTGGTGAGGATCAGGTCGGTGAGGATGAAGTTGATCATCCGCCGGATGACTTCATGTACCAGGCGGCGCTCGCCCAAGCCGGGGTATTTGCTCACGACCGTGTCGTATTGGCGCCGGAACAGGCGCACATCGAGCAGCTCACCGACTTCGATCATGCCGGCGCGGATACCGTCGTCGACGTCGTGGTTGTTGTACGCGATTTCGTCGGCGAGGTTCGCGATCTGGGCTTCGAGACCGGGCTGGCGGCGCAGGAGAAATCGCTCGCCGAGCTCGCCCAAGTTGCGTGCATTGCGGACCGAACAATGCTTCAAGATCCCTTCGCGGCACTCGAAAGTCAGGTTGAGGCCCGGAAACTCGGCGTAGCGCTCTTCGAGCTCGTCGACCACCCGCAGTGACTGCAGGTTGTGCTCAAAACCACCGTACGGCTTCATGCACTCGTTCAACGCATCCTGGCCGGCGTGACCGAAGGGGGTGTGCCCGAGGTCATGCGCGAGGCTGATGGCTTCGGTCAGGGACTCGTTGAGGCGGAGCGCTACCGCGGCGGAGCGGGCGATCTGCGCCACTTCGATGGAGTGGGTAACGCGGGTGCGGTAGAGGTCGCCTTCGTGGTTTACAAACACCTGGGTCTTGTAGACCAGGCGCCGAAAGGCGTTAGCGTGGATTATGCGATCGCGGTCGCGCTGGAATTCGGTGCGGAAGGCAGGTGGGGGCTCGGGGTGACGTCGCCCGCGAGATTGGGCGTCGGTAGCGGCGTAGGGTGCGAGCACATAGGTGTCAGGCGCGGCGGCGGCGGGATCCAGCGGCGGCCTTGGTGACGGCGCCGATGGCAGCGACTGCGCAGACACCCGGGATTCGGCCGACGCTGGCGATTCCGCCGAAGGGACCGTCAACGGCGGCGCATCGCGAGCGTCAGGCGCCGATGCATCATCAACCTCAGCGCTCGACGGCCCACCGTGACCTC
This sequence comes from Pseudomonadota bacterium, assembly GCA_018241505.1. Taxonomy (GTDB): domain Bacteria; phylum Pseudomonadota; class Gammaproteobacteria; order Steroidobacterales; family Steroidobacteraceae; genus 13-2-20CM-66-19. The sequence continues at coordinate 3,408 of JAFEDS010000008.1, forward strand.
GGCTTATCTCGTTCACATCATCATCCGAAGTAGGCGTCCAGAGTTCGATGCAACGCCTGCTCTGGGTAATCGGCAGTAACAAACGACTCCCCAATCCGGCGCAACAGGATCAACCGCATCCGCCCCCCCAACGCCTTCTTGTCGATGCGCATGTGCTCCAGAGCCACCTCCGGGGTCACCCCATCGATTCGCACAGGCAGACCGGCGCGCTCCAGCAAAACCCGAAGGCGCTCAACCTGAGCGCCATCAACCATTCCACACTCCTGCGACATCGAGGCAGCCATCAGCAGGCCGGCGCCAACGGCTTCGCCGTGCAGCCACCGTGTGTAGTGGGTCGCCGATTCAACCGCGTGACCGAACGTGTGACCGAGATTGAGTAGAGCACGGTCGCCCTGCTCGCGTTCGTCGCGCCCAACGATTTCCGCCTTGATCTCGCACGATCGTTGGATCACGTGCGACAACGCCTTCGGGTCGGCGGCCAGGAGCTCATCCATGTGAGATTCGAGCCAGTCAAAGAAGGCGGCATCGCCCAGCAGTCCGTACTTGATGACCTCCGCAATTCCGGCACGCAGCTCCCGCACAGGCAACGTAGCAAGCGTCGACGCATCCGCAATCACAGCCACCGGCTGATGAAACGCCCCGATCAGATTCTTGCCGCCGGGATGGTTCACCCCAGTCTTGCCGCCCACCGATGAATCGACCTGCGCCAGCAGAGTTGTGGGCACCTGGACATACGCCACCCCACGTTGGTAGCAAGCCGCGGCGAACCCAGCCATGTCACCAACAACGCCTCCACCGAGAGCAATCACAGTGCAGTCGCGACCGAAGCGGTTCGCAACCAGCACGTCGAGGATTCGGGCGACAGTGGTGAGTGTCTTGTGCGACTCGCCATCGGGCAGAATCGCCTCGACCACGCGACTGCCGCTGAATGCTTCGACCAGTGAGGCCATGTATAGCGGAGCGACCGTGGTATTGCTGACGACGAGGATGTCCCGGCCTGGGACATGCTGCCGCAGAAGCTCCGGCTGATGGAGCAGCCCTTCCCCGATCAGTATGGGGTAGCTGCGCTCGCCTAATTCGACTTTGAGGGTATTCACCCCGTCAGCCTAGCGGCCCATCCCGGTAGCGTCGAGTTCTCGCAGGATGTCCTCAGCAACGTGACGGACCCGGCGGTTGTCCGTAACAACCGTGATATCGGCGATTTCGGTATATAGGGGCGCTCGAATGTCCATGAGCGCCTGAAGCTTGACTGAAGGATCCACGTTGCTGAGCAGCGGCCGGGCCCGACCCTGGCGGACGCGCTCAGCCTGTTGTGCCACGGAGGTTTTCAGGTAGATGACGCGGCCGCGCTCCGCCAGAAACCGCCGGTTCTCCGGTAGCAGGATGGCGCCCCCACCGGTGGCCATGACAATCCGCTCCATGGCGGTCAGAATTTCCAGGGTTTCGCTTTCGCGCTGGCGAAATCCAGCCTCGCCTTCCTTCTCAAAGATGTAGGGAATGTCCACGCCGGTGCGGCGCTCGATTTCCACGTCACTGTCGTAGAAGGGACGGCGCAGCAGCCGCGAGAGCTGCTTGCCCACGGCGCTTTTGCCGGAACCCATGGGTCCGACCAGGAAGAGGTTGGATTTGGCGAGCATTCAGGCCAGCAGCATACCTAAAACGAAACGGCCGCCCGAGGGCGGCCGTTTGGGGATCAGGCGAATCCCGCGCGATCAGGTGATGGTGACCGGAACCGTCAGCACAGTGGCAATCTGGCCCGGTGAGGTTACGAGAATCGTGAGATTCCCACTGCCTGCAGCCGTCGCGGCGGTAAAGCTAAAGGGCACAGTCGCCCCAGTAGTACCGGCGTCGCAACCCACCGCATACGGGTTGGGCGTTTGAGTCACAGTGCCAACTGTGCTGGGAGCTGATACAGCCACCGTTGTTCCAGCCGGCATCGAATTGCCATTCGCATCCTTCAGGTTGAAATTCACAGTTCCCGAAGCGCTGCGAGCAATTGACAGGCCCGCGCCGCTGAAATTTCCGGTAAAGCCTCCCGTGACACCCCCGAACGTAATAACGCCGTGGCCGGACGACATGACGATCGGGATGCTGACACCGATCGCAAGCGTTGTCGTGTTGCAACTCGTGGCGGTGCAGGTGATGCCTTTGAAAGTACCGTCGCCCGGATCGCGAGTGGAGTTCTTGTTGAAGTCCAGGAAGTACTCGCCGACCGCATACGCGCCGTTCTGGTTGTCGTCGCGGTACGGTTCACCCAGATCGGCAAAGGCCTCGCCCGAATCGTAGAAACCATTGGAATTGGCGTCGTTGAAGAACTCTTCCCCAATCGCGGTGGCCAATACCATCACGCGTCCGGTGCCACTCGCAGGCGGTACGCTGCTGGTGTCCGGCCGTGGATTGGCGCTGACCCAGTTGACACTGCAGGTGCCATCCGGCTTGTTGTTGGCGTCCGCGCTGGTCACGCAGCTACCGTCAATGTGTCCGCCGTTGGTGGTGAAAGAGACTGCCGTGCCGGCAGGAGCCGGGTTGTTGTATCGATCAGCCAGTCGGACCGTAATGGGAATCTTGATACCGTCGACATTCAAGGTTTCAACGTTCGGGCAACCGGCTCCGGTGCCGGGTACTTTGGTGCCATCCGGGTTCAGAGCCGGCCCCGTCGCGATCGAGAACGCGCTCGAAGATGGAATGCCCGTTGTGACTGCCAACGCGCTCGATTGAGTCGTCAGCGCCGGCGAATCAATCGCCGCAGTCACTCGGACGGTGGTATGCACGGTTCCCGAGCTGACCACTGTCTGAACAGTACCATCAGCAGCGGAGGTCGCTGTGTCCGGCGACAATGTCAACCCGCCAACTGTGGTGTCGAGACTGAATTTGACGGTCGCGCCGGGCCGCGCGCCGCCCGTGGCATCGACTACCTTGAAAATGACTGTCGACGTTTCACCAAGGCCCGTGCCCTTGAGACCGATCTCGCCGGGTGACGCCGACTCGAATTGGATCGAACCGATCGCCGCGGACGCGACGGTAACCGCACCGGAAGCAGACAGGCTGGTCCCGCCGACGGTTGCAGAAGCCGTTATGGTGTCGGATCCGCTGCAGCCCTTGGCGGTGTACGTCGCCGTAACCGTGCCGCTGCTGGTAGACACCGTGCCGGGCGATGATCCCGCCGTGGTTGTGCCAGTCGGCGTAATTGTTGCCAGTCCTGTACCAACACACCCTGAGTTCAGCACCACCGAGACAGCGCCACCGGTGTACAACGCACCGGTCTTGTCCACAATGTTGATTGTCATGCTGGCCGTGCCGCCGGCAGCAATCGATGTGCTGGACAGGTCGATTGAGCCTGAGGTGAAACCAGTGCCGGTTCCACTGCCCATTCTATAGGTCGTCGTCCCGGTGCCACCGGTTCCGCCGGTCCCGGTACCCCCGGTACCCCCGCTCGATGAGCCGGAGCCCTGGAACGAGTTACCGCCGCATCCGGCCAGCGCAATTGTGACAGCGGCAAGCGCTGTGACTGATACCAACTTATGCATGTCCCACCCTGATATGAAACCAACCCGCCGTCAGCACGGCCGATCAGTAGACGTTGACTCCCTCACGGACAATCTTCGGCGTAACGAAGATCAGCAACTCGTCCTTGTCGTTCTGCTTGTGCTGCTCCCTGAACAACGCACCCAGAACCGGGATGTCACCCAACAGAGGTACCTTGGTCAAATCTTCGCGATGATTGGTCTCGAGCACGCCGCCGAGCACCACCGTCTGACCGTCGTTTACCAGCACCTGCGTCTGGATTTCCTTCGTGTCGATGGACGGAACGTTCACGCCGCCCGAGGCCACGGTGATGGTGCCGATGCTGTCCTTGCGCACGTCGAGATCGAGAATGATGCGGTTGTCGGGAGTGATCTGCGGTTTGACCTTCAAGGACAACACCGCCTTCTTGAACGAAATGGTGGTCGCGCCGCTCGAGGCCGACTGCTGGTACGGAATTTCCGTACCCTGCTCAATCACAGCTTCCTTCTGGTTCGCCGTGATCACGCGCGGTGAAGAGATGACTTCGGCGCGGGTCTCCGCCTGCGCGGCCGACAGCTCGAGATCGACGATGTAGTTGGAACCGAGGATGCCGAGCGCGAAGCTGCCGGCCGGTGAGGGCACAGGCAGGTTCACGTTGTAACGCTGCGGAGCGCCCGTCCCTCCGGTGGGAACCTGGACCGGGAATGACTGGCCGGTCGACTGCTGGTTGGCGAGCGCCGAGCCGATCACCGAATCGGTCGCCGCGGCCGTACCGCTGGTGGTCCACACGCCGTTACCATTCGCCTGGGCGGTGGTGTAGCCGACGCGGGCACCGAGGTCGCGCTTGAAGTCATCGTTCACGATCACGATGCGCGCTTCAATCAACACCTGGCGCACCGGGATGTCGAGAGTTGCAACCAGGCGGCGGATGTCGGCGAGACGGTCGGCCGTGTCCTGCAGCAACAGTGTGTTGGTACGGTCATCCACCGCGACATTGCCGCGGGCGGACAAGAGACTGCCGCCCTGCGACTTGATCAGGCCGGCCATGTCGGCAGCCTTGGCGTAGTTGACCTGCAGGTACTCGGAACGCAGCGGCGCCAGCTCCTGGATGTCCTTCCGGGCGGCGAGGTCAGCCTTCTCGCGCGCCGCCAACTCTTCCTGCGGAGCGACAATGATGACGTTGTCCTGCTTGCGCTTGTCGAGGCCCTTGGTGCGCAAAACGATATCGAGAGCCTGGTCCCACGGAACATTCTGCAAACGCAAGGTGACGTTGCCGTTCACCGTGTCACTGACCACGATGTTCTGGCCGCTCGCATCGGCAAGCAACTGCAGAACCGCGCGCGTCTCGATTTCCTGGAAGTTGAGAGTCAGACGCTCGCCGGTGTACTGCGGCTTGTCGTCCTGGACGACAGCGGCCTTGCGCTGCGGCTGAATCTCGACAACGTACTGATCGTCGGACTGGTAAGCGAGCTGCTCATAGTCGCCGGTCGCATTGATGGCGATACGTGTTCCGTTGCCGGCGCGCGAGGCGTCGAACGAGCTGATCGGCGTGCCGAAATCGGTGGCGTCATAGCGGCGCGCCAGGTTTTTCGGCAGGTCGGCATCGAAGTCGACAACAATCTGATTTCCAACCTGACGCAGGTTGATATGAGTGTGCGGGTCGGTGAGACGTACCAGGATGCGGCCGGCGCCATCCTGGCTGCGGCGGAAGTCGATGCTGCGAATGGCGCGCTGACCGGATGCGACAGCCGCGTTGCTGCGGACGACCGAAGCGGCGGTTCCAGTGCTGACGGCCGCGTTGTTGGCACCACCCAGGTTCACAACGATGTTGTTGCCATCGACGCGGGTGTCATAGGGCACCAGCTTGTCGAGGTTCATGACCAGGCGGGTGCGATCCTTCGTTTCCGCGGCCAGGATCGAATCCACACCGGAGGTGTGCACATCGATGCGGCGGTTCGGCAGAGCGAGCGTCGTCCCCGGCAGGTCGAATGAAATACGGGCCGGATTGTCGATGGTGAAGGACAGCGGCTGGGGTGCCGGACCCGACAACCGCAGGGTGATCTGCACCTGCTGGCCAGGCAGCGGCTGCACATCCACGGCTTCGAGTTTCGGGCCATCCTCGGCGCGGGCCGGCTGGCTCGGGAGAGTCCCGAGAACGCCTGCGATCACGAGCCACGCGGCCGCGGCCAGGATCCGACTCATCGGGTTAGGACGTTTCATTCGTGAGAGCTCCCTGAAGAATCGACGCTGACTGACTATTCGTTGAGACCGAGCGCCGCGGGGCGCTCCATGTAACCGCCGAGACCATCCGGCACGATCTCGGTGAGAGTGATCTTGCCGGGGGTGATATCAGTAATCTTGCCGTCCGCCTGGCCCATGTAGTTGCCGTCGGACACGCGATGCACCAGGCCATCCTTGGTCTGCACGAGGCCGTACATCCGGCCACCGAGCTTCAAGGTGCCCACCATCTTCAAAGTGTCGAGCGAGAACTGCTCGAGGAACTCGCGGTTGCGCTTGGAATCCGGGCGCAGCCCCGGCGCTCCCGAGCTGCTGCCCGAACCGCCCGGAATGAAGGGCGAACGCATTTCGGCCGCGGAATACACGAAGGTCTCGTAGGGCTTGACCTCGGGGATCGGGTCGACGCGGCCGCCCGGTTCCTTGCGGGTGTCGTCAATGAAGCGTGTCAGCTCATCGTCCGCGCTCGAACAGGCTGTGAGACCAACAGCAAAGCCTGCGAGCAGCAAGCATGCCCACCCTCCGCCAATGCGACTCTTACTTTTGCTCATGTTGATACTCAGGTACCCGGCTTCGGCCGCTTGGCAGCCTTGTTGCTCGCCTCGCTCGCCTGGACTTCATCCTCATCCAGGTAACGATACGTCTTTGCCGTCAGATCGAGTGTGAGCTGATCGTAAGCATCCTTATTTGCTGTCTTAATTTCGATGTCATGCAAAGTCACGATGCGCGGCAGGGCGGCAATGCCGCTCACAAACTCGCCGAACTGGTGATAGCTGCCGGTGAGCGTGATCTTGATGGGCAGCTCCGCGTAGAAATCGCGGTGCACCTCGGCCTGCGGCTGGAACAGCTTTTCCTCCAGGCCGGCCGACAGGCCGGTCTGCGAAATGTCGACCAGCAGGTTCGGCACTTCGGTCTTGCCCGGCAACTGCCGCAGCAACGCGCCGAAGGAGCGCTCGATGTCCTTCAACTGCTGCTTGTAGACATCGAGATTCACGGCCTTCGAGTGCTTGGTCTTGAATTCCGTCCGCAGCGTCTGCTCCGTGTCCTCGCGCTTCTGCAGCTCGGGCACCTGCTCGTCCCACACGAACACGTAGGTCAGCACGACGCTCAGGATGACAAAACACAACCCCACGGCACCGGCTCGCACGGCCAGGGGCCAGCGGCCCGGGTCACGCGGGTCGAGTGACCGCAGCTCTTCCATCAGGTTCATCGCGCACCACCTCGGCTGGCCATGACTTTGGCGCCCGGCTTGCCCTTACCGCCCTTGCCCGCGCCGTCGTCCTGCGCGGCGTTGGAAACCTGCTGGGCGTACAACGTGAAGTTGGAACCCGGCGCCTTGTCCTTGCCCGTCTGCACGACTTCGAGCTCGGGGTTGCGCAGCCATTCGGAACCGTCGATGTTGCGCATGAACGAGGACACGCGGGTGCTCGATTGCGCCACGCCTTCAAACTTGAATTTCTTGTCCGTCTGCTTCACACCGGTGAGATACACACCGTCCGGAAGCGTCCGCACGATTTCATCGAACACGTGCACGATCTCGGGCCGCGAACGCTGCAGCTTCTCGATGATCTCCATGCGCGCAATGAACTTCTGCTTGGCGCTTTCCAGGTTGTTGATTTCCTCGATCTGCTTATCGAGCTTCTTGATTTCAACGCGCAGCTTTTCGTTGCGCGCCTCCTGGGCATCGATCATGGAGCCGAACATCAGGTACACGGCAAACGTGACGAGCGCGGCGCCGAGGGCAGACACGCCGAGCGCCACCGTAAAGGCGAGCTTGCGTTCCTTGCGTTCTTCTTCCCGCCAGGGAAGCAGGTTTATGCGTGGCATGTCAGTCGAAGCTCCTCAATGCGAGCCCGCAGGCCGTGAGAAGCGCCGTGGCATCGCGTTGTACGGCCTGGGCCTTGGCGCGGGAGGACAGTTTCATCTGGCCGAGCGGATCGCCCTTCTCGGCCGCAATCCCCACCCGGCTGGAAATGACGTCGGCCACGCCGGGGATGTTGGCGCAACCGCCGCAGATAACGATCTTCTCCGGCTGCTCGCGGCCGGAACCGGAGGCCAGGTAGAACTGCAGCGAGCGGCTCACCTGCTGAGTCATGTCGTCAATGAAGGGGTCGAGCACTTCCGACTGGTAGTTGCCCGGCAGACCGCCCTCCTTCTTGGCGCGGCCCGCTTCCTCCATGGAGAGGCCATAGGTACGCATGATCTCTTCGGTGAGCTGCTGCCCCCCGAAGGCGAAATCCCGGGTGTACACGACTTTCAGGTTGCGAAGCACACTGAAGGTGGTGCTGCTCGCCCCGAAGTCCACAACCGCAATGGCGCGGTCGATGCCGCCGTCCGGCATCTGGTGTGTCATCAGTTTGCAGGCATTCTCGAGAGCAAAGGCCTCGACGTCGACTATCTTCGCGGTCAGCCCCGCCGCTTTGACCGCGGCCTGGCGCTGCTCAACATTCTCGGTGCGCGTGGCTACCAGCAGGACATCATTCGTTTCGGGATCCTTCTCGGAAGGCCCGAGGACCTCAAAGTCATAACTGACTTCGTCCATGGGAAAGGGGATGTACTGGTCGGCCTGCATTTCAACCTGGGCTTCCAGGTCCGAGCTGCGCAGCGAGCGCGGCATCTGGATCACCTTGGTGATGGCCGCATCGCCGCTGATGGCAATGGCGACTTCGCCGCTCTTGGCCCCGGCGCGCTTGACAGCACGGCGGATGGCCTCGCCAACGGCTTCTGAATCCACAATCGCCTTCTCATTGATGGCGTTTTGTGGCGTGGGCTCCGCTGCATATGCCTCGACCCGATACTGGCCACCCGCCATCGCCAGCTCAATCAGCTTCACTGACGAGGTGGTGATATCGAGTCCCAGCAAAGGACGGTATTTGCGCTGGAAGAGGAACATTATTTTATTTCCTTTTCAGGGAGTTACGCCTGAAAACTTGACCTGCGCACGAAAGCGGTGGCCACTATATAACAGCGCATTGTTAAATAGAACGTGCGCCCCATCACACAACAGCCGTGTGTGCAGGACGGCACGACGGGAATTGCTACGGATCTCACGCAAGGCAGTAATGCCGCGAACCGGGGACAACCATTTGTGCTGCGCCATGTCGAACTATCGTCCAGGAGACGCATTGAGCTCAGGGTGACGGGAGCTGACAGTCTGAAGGTGGCGTATTTGCCACACTCGCGATTGCGAGGTTCGGCCGAACCCACGGCAAGGCTCGCTTGGTGGCCTGCGCGCCGGTGGGTTAACGTTCGAGCCGGCAACCCCGCTGTCGTAGACACTATCGTCCCGTAGACCGGAGGCTTTGCGTCCCCACCTTTCGGTGAGTTTGCCCTTGAAACGGCCGTTACTATGCATAGCGCCCGTTGGGAGCGCAAGCCAAGAGAGTTGTTTTCTGTGAAATGGAATTACTTTCGGATCGCTGGGGCTGTTGCCGCCTGTGTGACGCTAATCACACTTCTGGCCGCATACGCCTTTATCTGCAGTTTTGTCTATCTGTCACCGACGTTACCAACGCCCCAGGCGATGCGCAGCGTTGAGTTTCAAGTGCCGCTGCGTGTCTATTCGCGCAACGGCGGTTTGATTGCGCAGATCGGCGAGCAGCGGCGCATTCCCGCCACGTACGAGCAGATTCCCGACCTCGTCAAACACGCGTTCCTGGCCGCCGAGGATGACCGTTTCTTCGAACATCACGGCATCGACTACATCGGTGTGGTGCGCGCCGTGTTGGTTGATGCGATCTCCGGCCACAAGACGCAGGGCGCCAGCACCATCACAATGCAGACCGCCCGCAACGTCTTTCTGACTCTCGACAAGTCGGTGCGGCGCAAATTGCAAGAGACTTTCGTGACATATGAGATGGAACATGAGTTCAAAAAGGAGGAGATTCTCGGCCTCTACCTCAATGTCATATTCCTGGGCCAGCGCGCCTACGGCGTCACGGCCGCGGCGGAGACGTATTTCGGCAAGTCCCTGGACGAGCTGACGGTGGCCGAGGCGGCCACCCTGGCCGGCCTGCCGAAGGCCCCCTCTACTTACAATCCCATCGTCAACCCGCAACTGGCGACCGCACGGCGCAGTTATGTCCTGCGCCGCATGGCCGATGTGGGTTTCATCGACGCGACGACGGCCGAGGCAGCCAACAAGGAGCCGATGAACGCCCGCGCGCACGGCCCCTTGTATGACGTGGAAGCGCCCTACATCGCGGAAATGGCCCGCCTGCAGGTCCGTCAGCAGTTCGGCGTTGCCGCCGAGAGCGCCGGTTACAAGGTTTATACAACCGTTGATGGGCGCCTGCAGGCCGCGGCCAACCGCGCGGTGCGCATCGGGCTGATTGAATACGACCGCCGCCACGGCTATCGCGGTCCCGTTGGCCATGTCAATGTGGCCCCGGAGGGGCGGCCTGAGCAGTTGGATAGCCAGGTGGAGGAATACGGCAGCGTGGGCATCCTGTCGCCGGCGATTGTTGTGTCAGTCGCGGAGAAAGCGGTCCGTGTGTATGTGAAAGGCCGCGGTTTCGCCCAGATCGACTGGGACGGCATGTCATGGGCGCGCAAGGTCGCCACCGGCGGTGGGCCGATGGGCGCGCCGCCCAAGACCGCGAGCGAGATCGTCACCAAGGGTGATGTCATTTACGTGGTCGCCAACAGCAACGGCGTCGCGCAACTGGGCCAGATACCGGAAGCACAGAGCGCGCTGGTGTCACTCGATCCCGAAGACGGCGCGATTTCCGCGCTCGTCGGCGGCTTCGATTACTTCAGCAACAAATACAACCGGGTGATCCAGGCGCGGCGCCTGCCCGGGTCCGGATTCAAGCCTTTCCTGTACTCCGGCGCATTGGAGGACGGGTTTACGCCGGCAAGTGTCTTGCTCGATGCGCCTGTCGTGCTGGAGGGCGACGGCATCGAGGCTTCGTGGCGGCCGGAAAACTCGCATGGCGAGTTCAGCGGCCCGATGCGGCTGCGCGAGGCGCTGGTCAAGTCGCGCAATCTGGTCTCGATCCGGTTGTTGCGTGAAATCGGCATCCCCTACACAACCGACTATGTGACACGGTTCGGCTTCGACAAGCGCACCTTGCCGCAGAACCTGACACTGGCATTGGGTACCGTACAGGCCACCCCGTTGGAGGTCGCAACCGGTTATGCTGTGTTTGCCAATGACGGCTTCAAAGTAACGCCCTACTTTGTCGACCGGATCGAGAATGCGGCTGGGCAGGTCGTCTGGCAGTCCAAGCCCCGGGTGGCTTGTGAAGAATGCGAGCGGCCTGTGGACCTGGGAGACTTGATGTTGACCGGCAAGCCCGAAGACAATCTGCAGGCGGCGGATTCCTTGCGCGGGGGGCGCGGACCCTTGCCTGCGGACCAGCTCGCGGAGCGTGTCATCAGTCCACAGAACGCATACATCATGACTGACATGATGGCCGACGTAATCAAGCGCGGTACCGGCGTTCGTGCACGTTCGCTGGGTCGCAGCGACATCGCGGGCAAGACTGGCACCACCAACGAAGCCAAGGACACCTGGTTCAACGGCTTTACCCCCAATCTCGTGGCCACTGTCTGGGTCGGTTATGACCAGGAGCGGCCGCTGGGTGAGCGCGAGGAAGGCGCGCGCACGGCCTTGCCGATCTGGATTCAGTTTATGAGAGAGGCCCTGAAGGGAGTCCCCGACAAACGGCGACCGATGCCGGACGGGCTCGTTCAGTTGCGCGTGTCGTCGCGGACGGGCGCGTTGGTCGGCCCGGAGAACCCGGACGGTTACATGGAAACATTCATGGCAGACCACCTCCCCACGGGTACCGAGGAAGGGGCGGTCGTACAGGAAAAGGAGGGCACCCAAAGCTCAGAGCCCATTTTCTAATCCCCCACGTTTGCGCGGATGGTCCCGAACATGAGCAGACACAATGTACAAAGATCAGAGAACTTGCGACGCGCCCTGGCACAGGAGGCCGCTCGGATCATGGCGGAACACGGTATTCGGGATTTTCTGGTCGCTAAACGCAAGGCGGCGGAGCGCTTAGGGGTTTCGGACACGGCGGCGGTGCTGCCGCGGAATGTGGAAATCGAGGAAGCGCTCGCCGAGTACCAACGTCTGTTCGGGGGGGCCTCGCATCTGGAATCGCTGCGCGACCAGCGCCGCGCCGCGCTCAATGCGATGTTATATCTGCACGAGTTCGAGCCGCGCCTGGTGGGCTCGGTGCTGAGCGGCACCGCCACCGAACACTCCGATGTGCAGTTGCATCTGTTTGTCGATCGCGCCGAAGAGGTCACGATCAAACTCATGGACGAGGGCATTCCGCACGAAGTGACGGAAAAGAAGGTCCGCATGAACGCGGAGCGGGTGTTGGCCTACCCGGGAGTGCGCTTTGAGCTCGATGACCAGTCCATTGAGGCCACCGTGTTTCCCCACGATGGCATCCGGCAGGCACCGGTCAGCCCGGTGGACGGGAGACCGATGCGCCGGGCCAATAAGTTGGAAGTGGAAGCGCTGCTGGACAGCTAGTTGTGACTGCGCAAGTCGGACGGGGCCTTCTCCGTCCGCTTACCGATGGCCACGTAGTCGCGCTTCGTGGCGCCCGTGTATAGCTGGCGCGGGCGCCCGATCCGCATCGCCGGGTCGGAGATCATTTCCTGCCAGTGCGCCACCCAACCGACGGTGCGCGCGATCGCAAACATCACGGTGAACATCGAGCGCGGAATGCCGATGGCGCTGTAGATCATGCCCGAGTAGAAATCGACGTTCGGGTACAGCTTGCGCGACACGAAGTATTCATCCTTGAGCGCGATCTCTTCCAGCCGCAACGCGAGCTCAAACAGCGGATTGTCGGTGCGCCCGAGCTTCGCCAGCACCTTGTGACACATCTCGCGGATGATCTTGGCGCGCGGATCGAAGTTCTTGTACACGCGGTGACCGAAGCCCATCAGGCGGAAGTGGCTGCTCTTGTCCTTGGCCATCGCCAGGTACTTCGGAATGTTGTCCACCGTGCCGATCTGCTCGAGCATGGCGAGCACGGCTTCGTTCGCACCGCCGTGCGCGGGGCCCCACAAAGCGGAGACACCGGCGGAGATGGCGGCATAGGGATTGGCACCCGTGCTGCCGGCCAGGCGCACCGTCGAGGTGCTCGCGTTCTGTTCGTGGTCGGCGTGCAGAATAAACAGCAGGTCGAGCGCTTCCGCGGCGACCGGATCGACCTGGTAGGGCTCGCACGGCACCGCGAACAACATGTGCAGCAGGTTGCTGCAGTAGTCGAGGTTGTTTTGCGGGTAGATGAAGGGCTGGCCGAGCGAGTGCTTGTGTGCCGCCGCAGCAATCGTGGGAATCTTGGCGATGATGCGATGGGCGAAGATCTCGCGATGGCGCGGGTTATAGATGTCCATCGTGTCGTGATAGAAGGCCGACATCGAGGCAATCACCGCGGACACCATCGCCATCGGATGGGCGTTGTGATGGAAACCATTGAAGAAGCGCAGCAATGTCTCGTTGATCATTGTGTGCAGGCGGATGTTGCCGTTGAACTCGCCGAGCTGTTTCTGGCTCGGCAGCTCGCCCAGCAGCAGCAGGTAGGCGACTTCCATGAACGAGCTCTGCTCCGCGAGCTGCTCGACCGGGTAGCCGCGGTACAGCAGCACGCCCGCATCACCGTCGATGTAAGTGATCTTGCTGTCGGTGGCCGCCGTCATCCCGAAGCCGGGATCATAGGTAAAAATGCCGAGGTCCTTGTTGATCGTTGAAATGTCAACGACCGACGGCCCAATGGTGCCGTTGCGGACCGTTAGCTGCGCTTTGCGCTCCGTGGCCCGATCGACGAGCTCGAACTTTTTCTCGGTCATGCGGTTTAAGTTTCCTGGTGGGACCGCGTAAGGATCGACACGGCGTCGAGCGCGGCACAACGTTTGAGAAATACAGCGTCCGTGCGCTGAAATCAAGTTACCGGACGGTAGAGTCGGCAGGCTTTTTTTAGGCCGCCCGCACGAGAGGCGCGCGGCGCGGCTCGCTATTCGATCACTTTGAGAAAGTCACCCGCGCGCGCTTCGCCCTTTGGATACAGTCCATTCAGCAACTCGAGGCGTTCCTGCTGAAATGTCTCATCGGGCACGCGCTTGACGTAATCCGCAAGTCCAAGCTTGCCGGTCACCGGCACGATTCTGATTCTGTACGGCTGAGCCAGCGGATATTCCGCGGGCTTCAAATGACGCATCGTCTGAATGCAGCTCATGAAGATCCCGTCATCGACGGGAGCACCATTCGCACTGGAGCGACTCGCACCGCCTATGAGGAATGCGCTCCTGTCGCGGTAGAGCACCGTCCAGCGCACAGGACCTTCACCCCCATCGAGGGGCGAACCCGAGCGTGCAATGAGGGTGTAACCCTCCATGCCGTCCACCGAAATATCGGCACCTCGCGAGAAGCCGCCGCCTTTCAACTTCTTCAGCAGAAATTCCCGGGGCGACAGCTCAGAGCGTTTTTCCGTGGTGATCTGCAGCAGCGCATCTTTTGCTTTCGAATAGACGAGCAGACGATCGCGAAGATTGCTCACGTTCCATTGCCGGGGAAAGGCAACTGTCAGGGCCATGCCTTCGTGATAAAAGCGATTGTCACGGACGATGCCCTGCTCGCGGCTGGACCCGTATGGGAGCCCGTCGATTGCGTGCATATATGCATCACGATTGTCCACCCAACCGCCAGGCGGCGCGCCGGAAATGTGCGCGGCCTGTTGCACGGCCTGAATTGCGCGCGCATCCGGCGCGGGATGGTTTGAGAACACGCCGTGATAGATGTTGGGTTCGCGGGATTCCTCCTTCGCCCGCCGCAGCTCGAACGCCTCCTGGCTCTTCAATACTTTGAACAGGGCGGTCATGGCCTCCGGTCGATAGCCCGCCCGGGCGGCGTATTCGAGCCCCAGGCGGTCCGCCTCCATCTCGTTCTCGCGGCCGTAGCCCTGAAACCAGGCAGTTGCGCCGATGTTCGCCATTTGGGCGATTGCTTCTGAACCGGTGGCAATTGCGGCAGCCACCGCTCCCACTGTCATCAACACGCCCCGCGTCTCCGTGCGTGCCGGATGTCGTGCCACATCGTGCCCAATCTCATGGCCCAGAACTGCAGCCAGCTCCGCTTCGGAATTGAGGTAGTTCAGCAAGCCGCGATGGATGTAGACGTAGCCGCCACCCGGTGTGAATGCGTTGACCTCTTCGTCGTCGAGCACGAAGAAACGGAAGTTCCAGTTGGATATGGGTGTTTGGGCGGCGACTTTTGCGCCGATACGCTGCACGTAGTCCTGTACGGACTGGTCTTCGTACAGGCCGTAGAACTGGATGATTTCCTGGTGAACGCGCCTGGCCTGATCCTGTTCGCCCTTCACCGAGGTGAGAACGACGTTATGACCACCCGTTGCGGGATTGGAAGCGCAGGCCGCCGTTAAGACAGATGCAGCGGCCGAGAGGATGAAGTTACGGACCACGGCGAATTCCATGGTCCGCAACTGTAGACCGATGCTTCGTTACTTCGCAGCGGCGCCCGCGGCGGCGTACTTCTTGCGGAACTTGTCGACGCGGCCGGCGGTATCGACAATCTTCTGCTTGCCGGTATAGAACGGATGGCAGTTCGAGCACACCTCGACCTGCAGATCGTGGCCGAGGGTCGAGCTGGTCTTGAACGAATTGCCGCAAGTGCAATTGACCGAGATCTCTTTGTATTCGGGATGGCCTGTGGCTTTCATGGAGTCACCGCTGAGCTGAAATAGGTGCCGACCGGGTTTATGGCGGCGACGGGTTCGAAAATAAAGGGCGCGGGAGTTTAGCGGCACTTCCACCCGTCCTCAAGCTTTCGATGCTGAAGCGTCGCTGGAAGCTGGGCCGGGTGCACAGCAGCAGAGGGGAACGGGTCCGAGCAAGCGTTTCCTTATCCACAGAAGCTGTGGATAACTCTGTGGACTTCTCAGGCTACCGAGGTCGAAAAGCGCGGCCATATTGCATATTTATTACCTTGGTGAAAAAATGACCAGGGTATTTCAGGCTGATTTTTCAAAGGGTTATGGCCACATCATGGAGCAACATCGCCTGTTTTGCTCGTAATGTACTCATTTGCCGACGAGGCCCTCCGACCTGTGTATAAAGCCCGCGAGCGGCCGGGAAATCTTCTCAAATCGCGGTTGACAATCCAAAAGCCCCGGTCAATCCGGGGTTTTTATTCAGGAAGCTGAGCAGGAGCTCGTTCAGAAACTGCAAGCCGACCGTTGTGGTAACGAGACGCGGGCCCTGGACAGCGAGCAGGCCGCGCTGAATGAGTTTTTCCACCTGGGCGGCGATCGCCTGCCACTCGAGCCCGGTACGCTGGGTGAAAGTTTCGATGTCGACGCCGTGGACCAGGCGCAGGGCATTCAGCATGAATTCGAATGGTAGATCGGCTTCGGGAACGGCCTTTCGGGTCATTGCCGCGGGCGCCGTCGGTGCTACGGCGACGTAGCGCCTGGGCTCGCGCGGCTGGGTGGTCCTGACGATGGTGTTTGTTGCGGGGAACGTGATCTTGCCGTGCGCCCCGGCACCCACACCGAGATAGTCGCCGAAGGTCCAGTAATTGAGGTTATGCCGGCACTGCCTTCCGGGCTGCGCGTACGCGGACACTTCGTACTGAGCGAAACCGGCTTCGGCCAGACGGGTACCGCACGCTGCCAGGATTTCCGCCGCCGTATCGTCTGTAGGCAAATCCGTCGGCGGTTGGGCCGCGAACACTGTTCCCGGCTCCAATGTAAGCTGATAGTGCGACAGATGTGTTGGTTTGAGCGCGATTGCGCACTCCACATCTGACAACGCTGCTGACACATCCTGCCCCGGCAATGCGTACATCAAGTCGAGATTGAAGTTCGTGAGCCCCGCGGCGTGCAGCTCTTCAGCGGCGCGACGCGTTTCATCGGGCGAGTGAATTCGGCCCAGCGCTGTCAGCGTTTTCGCATTGAAGCTTTGCGCACCCAGAGACACCCGATTCACGCCTGCAGCCCGATACTCGGCGAAACGGCCGCGTTCGATCGTCCCTGGATTGGCCTCCATCGTGACCTCAACATCGGACGCTAATGTCAGATGCTTTCGCCCGGTGTCGAGTACCCTTTCGATCGCAGACGGCGAAAACAGGCTCGGTGTACCCCCGCCCATGAAGATACTGATGACTTCACGGCCGGCGACATCGGGCGCCTGGCTTTCCAGGTCGCGCCCCAGAGCGTCGAGGTAGCTGCTTTCCTCCAACTCGCCGTGCAAGGTGTACGAGTTGAAATCACAGTACGGGCATTTCCGGACGCACCACGGGAAGTGCAGGTAAAGCGAGAGAGGGGGTGCTATGAGCCGGGACATGCGTTCTGAAGTTGCGTGAGGAGAGAACGCAGAGCCTTACCCCGGTGGCTCAGCGAGTTCTTCTCCGCCGGGTCGAGCTCTGCGGCTGTGCGGTCGAAACCGCTGGGAATGAATATGGGGTCGTACCCGAAGCCTCCCAAGCCCCTCGGCTCCGTAATGAGCGTCCCTTCCCAGACGCCGGCGGCCAATATCGGGTGGGGGTCATCAGCGGTCCGGACGAACGCAATGACACACTGGTAGCGAGCCATGCGCTTTCCCTCGGGAACCCCCGCCATTTCGCGCAACATCTTGCGAAGATTCTCATCATCGCTCGCCCCCTCACCCGCGTAACGAGCGGAGTAAATCCCGGGGCGTCCATCCAGCGCATCCACTTCGATTCCGGAGTCGTCGGCCAGCGAGGGAAGACTCGAAGCAGCAGCCGCATAGCGCGCTTTCAGGAGCGCGTTTGCGATAAAGCTGTCGCCGGTTTCGGGCGGCGTTTCGATTCCCAGCGTGTTTTGGGCAACTACGTCGTAGCCGAGCGGGGCGAGCAGAGCAGCAAGCTCACGAAGCTTGCCCTTGTTACTGCTGGCAAGAACTACACGCATGGCGCGCCGATAATCAGGCCGACTGCAGGGCCTGGGTTTGTAACGCGAACAATCGACCGATACCCGTTGCCGCGAGATTCAAAAGCGCATCGAGCTCATGGCGTCGGAACGCATGGCCTTCCGCCGTACCCTGAACCTCAACGAAGCCGCCGCCGTTGTTCATTACCACATTCATGTCAGTTTCGGCGGTCGAGTCTTCGGCGTAGTCCAGATCCAACACGGGCGTACCGTTGTATATACCCACCGATATAGCCGCAATCTGACCGTGCAACGGGCTCGCACCAATCGCCCTGCGAGCGACCAGCTTTTCGCAGGCGTCCGCAAGCGCGACGAAACCACCTGTAATTGACGCGGTTCGCGTGCCGCCGTCAGCCTGGAGCACATCGCAATCGATAGTGACCGTGCGCTCGCCGAGCGCCTTCAGGTCCGTGACGGCTCGCAGTGAG
This sequence comes from Pseudomonadota bacterium, assembly GCA_018241505.1. Taxonomy (GTDB): domain Bacteria; phylum Pseudomonadota; class Gammaproteobacteria; order Steroidobacterales; family Steroidobacteraceae; genus 13-2-20CM-66-19. Next base: position 21,514 of record JAFEDS010000008.1, read on the forward strand.
CGTCCAATGAGCCGCTGGATTTCCTGGGTACGACCGCTCTGCTTGCCCTTCGCGGCCTCGCGAGCGGATCGAGTATGTGTCGAGCGTGGCAGCATGCCGTACTCCGCCGTCACCCAGCCCTGGCCCTTGCCACGAAGGAACGACGGTACGGTGTCCTCGACGCTCGCAGTGCACAGGACATGGGTATCGCCAAACTGCACCAGCACGGAGCCTTCGGCATGCTTGGTGAACCGTCGGGTGAAAGTGACCGGCCGCAGCTCGTCGGCGGCCCGATTGCTAGGTCTGCTGAAACTCATTACTCACTTATCCAACGCAGCGCTGCCGCTGACGTGTTATCGCTCGCTGCGCCACTACGTATGACTGCGCGCTCTGCAAGATCGGTCAGCGTCTGCCGCAGGTTCACACCCGGAGCAGTCAACTCGCTCGCCAGCTCGTTATCTCGCACGCCCGCCCACATCCCATCAGTGCAGACGAGAAGAACGTCGTTTGCTTCCAAAGGGCGACGCTTGGCGAGCGTCATATCCGGAAGAATTGGATCTCCGCCCAGGCAACATTCCACAAAGTTGCGCATGGGATGTACTTGCGCCTGCTCCGCCGTAATCAATCCTTCGCGGAGCAGTAACTCGACGTGGCTGTGATCGCGCGTGCGGTAGACGACACCACCCTGGCGCAAATGATAGAGACGGCTGTCGCCTACATGTGCCCACCAGGTTGCGCCCTGCTGAATGACACAAACGGCGCAGGTGGCGCGCGGCCGATGTTCAATGGGCAGGTTGGACCCGAGCTTCACAACCTCCTCGTGCGCTCTGCCCAGCGTGAGGTGCAGAAAGCCCATGGGATCGAACATGGGCTGCGATGTGTGCCAGAACGCCTCGAGAATGACCTGCTGCGTCACCTCGGCTGCCCGGGCGCCATTGGCGTGGCCACCCATGCCGTCGACAACGACAAGCAAGGCAGCATGCTCCGCGACAGCGCAGGAGACCCTGTCCTGGTTCTCTTCGCGCCCGCCGAGAAGGCTGATATCTGCGTGGTCCACCCGCAAGAAGATTTCCGTACTTCTGTTAGACTGCCGCTTTATATCACCCCGCAGCATACTCGCGTAGTTTCCGCTCCCGCCTTGACAACAATAGCCAGCATGACAGGTTTCGCACGCCGCGAGCTATCGGGGCAGTGGGGGACTCTCGTCTGTGAGATCCGCAGCGTCAACCACCGCTTCCTGGAGCCGGGGTTTCGCCTGCCCGATGAGCTCCGCCAGACAGAATCCGAGCTGCGACAGCGGCTTGCGAAGGAGATCAAGCGCGGGAAGGTCGATTGCTCTATGTCATATCGCCGCCTGCAGGGGGCGGACAGCACACTCGAGGTCGATCCCGGTGCGCTGGAGCGACTGACCGCGCGCGTGCGGGAAGTAAGCAAATTGCTGCCGGAACATTCGGTCAACGTACTGGACATACTCCGGTGGCCGGGTGTGCTCCGGGACGACTCGAACCCAGCGGATGATCTTCTCGCGACTGCCCGTACGCTGTTCGATGCGACGGTCGGAGAGCTCGCCGCGGCGCGTGCGCGGGAGGGACTTCGGTTGCGCGAGCTACTGGAGCAACGCTGCAGTGCACTGGAAACGTTGGTCCAGCAGGTGCGCCGGCGTCTGCCCGACGTCCAGGCGCGCATCCGTGCGAAGCTCAATGAGCGCCTGAGCGAGTTGCAAATCAATGTCGACCGCGACCGCCTGGAGCAGGAGCTGGCGCTGGTGTTGCAGCGACTCGATGTCGACGAGGAGCTCGATCGGCTGACGGGCCATATTGTTGAGATCCGGCGGATCATCAACGGCGCCGAGCCGGCGGGGCGCCGCCTCGATTTCCTCATGCAGGAGCTCAATCGCGAAGCCAACACGCTGTCGTCCAAGTCGCAGGACCTGGAGACGACGCGTAGTGCGGTGGATATGAAGGTGATTATTGAGCAGATGCGGGAGCAGGTGCAGAACATCGAGTGATGTTTTGGCCTGTTGCTGCCGCATGAAGAAAGTCAGGCGCAGATCGCTTGCCGAAATCGACCGGAAACTCAGTAGGGCGGTGAAGTTGCTGGATGCTGCAGCTCACGATCTGCGCGATACCCGACTCAATCCACGAGAGAACATTTCCAAAATCGGCTCGGCACTCGTCGCAGTGTTCGAAGTTCAACACCAGATCTACCGGCGCGCGCCGGAGCTGGCACCGGAATGGATCAGGGATAAGCTCGCAATCGCAGGTGGGCCCTCGCGCAAAACCACAAAGGTGAAGCGGGTGAAGCCGAAGTGGCGCCGATCGTCCCGCGGTACATCACGCGACGCTTAGGGAACAATTGCGGGAGCAGGTGCAGAACATCGGGTAGTCAAGGGCGTTGAGCGATGTTTCGCCGCCTTCTCAACCAGGGCGAGGATCTCGGACGCGCTTCTTCATATTGCCCCGCGCGTCTTGGCGCGTCGCTCATCAAACTGCCGCTCCGGGAATTTGCCGCTCGCCACCTGTAACAGCAGGTAGCCAACCAGCGTTTCGTGGCAACACTTTCCATTCGGATCGGCACCTTCCGACAACTGTGCTTTCACCATTGCCGGATTGGTGAACATGACGCCGGAGCAAATCAGGCTGTGGCCGTTCTCGTCAGTCGTATGGATGAGCACCTGGTAGTTGTCAGGGTGCGCCTGGGTAAATTCAGTTACCAGCGCAACAGCCTGGTCAAAACATTGCTCGGTGAGCAGTGCATTGGCCAACCGCACCTCGGCCGCGTCAATGTCCGGAGTCTCCAGAAGCTCGCGGCCCTGGAATTCGATCTTCGCGCCGGGCTGCACGCCGGCACAGCGCCACGGCGATCCTCCCTGATGGATGACGTGACCATAGCAGTGACGCGAACCTGCGAACTGTGACTTGGTTAATGTACTGACACTGAAGCGGGAACCGAGGCATGTATTGCTTTGGGCAGCCACAAGAGCCCGAGCCCCGCAGTCACGACAGCCAACACCGCCCCGGTGGCAAACGCCACGTGATAACCACCAATCAACGCAACCATGGGATCCGCGCCCAGGACCAACAGTTTGCGCGTCCACGCCTCCGCGGACGCGGCCAGGATCGCCAGCCCCAACGATCCGCCGATCATTGACGAAGTGCCGATCAACCCCGAGGCGAGCCCGGTGTCCTTGGGCGCAACACCCTGCATGGCCGACAGGAACAGCGGATTGCCGGCAACACCCGCCCCGATTGTGAACAGGGTCATACCGGGAAAGAGGTCCATCAAAACATCCCCCTGCACCGGAATTGCGGCGAGCAGGGCGAGTCCGAGTGCGGCTGCCAGGAGTCCGGCGGCAAACGGTCGCCTGATTCCATAGCGATGCACAATCCGGGCGGAAAAACCGAGCGCGAGCACCGCACTGATGAGACATGTCGGCAGGAAGATCAAAGAAACCTGCAGGGGACTCTTCCCCAGCACTCTCTGTAAATAGAGAGTCAGGAAAAAGGTCGAGAACATGGCCGCGGCGGCCAGCGCCGCTGTAATGTTGGTCACCACCAGCGGTCGATGGCGCAGCAACCCGAGCGGCATCAGCGGATTGCGCACGCGCGATTCTATAAGAACAAACACCATCAGCAGCAGCAGGACACCGGCGTAAGTCGCGACCGACTGCCCCGAATACCAACCTACCTCCCCGCCGCTGATGATGCTGTAAACGGCCAGCATCAACGCTGCGGTCAAGGTGACGGCACCGCCGAAGTCCAGACGGCCCGGTGTCTGCCGATCGGCGAGCGCCTGAGGCAGCAGCCGCACGCATAGCCCGAAGACGAGCGCACCGTACGGAATGTTGACCAGGAAAACCCAGTGCCAGTTGAGGAATGAAGTAATGAACCCGCCGAGCAGCACCCCCAGGGTGCCACCGGCCGAAGCAATGAATCCGTAGATACCGATCGCTTTCGCGCGTTCACCTGTCTCAGTGAACATGTTGGTAATGAGCGATAGCGCTACGGCACTGACTACAGCACCGCCGATGCCTTGAAAAGCGCGCGCACAAATCAGCGCGGTCTGTGACGTGGACAACCCACACGCGAGCGATGCCAGCGTGAAGGTCACAATACCTGTCAGGAACACCCGCCGGGCGCCGTAGAGGTCACCGAGGCGGCCGCCCAGCAACATGCAGCCGCCATAAGTGAGGATATAGGCATTGATGAGCCAGACGAGCGCGACCTGGGAAAATCCAAGGTCGGACCTGATCAGCGGCAGAGCGACGGTGACAACCGTCCCGTCCAGAACAATCATCACCACACCGAGACTGAGCGCGATGAGAGCAACCCAACGCGGGTCCGGCATGACGGCGACCTCGAAGGCAGTGAAAGAGGTCGCACCGTAACACAAGCGGGCGGCGTTACCGCCCCACTCCAACAAACATTCTCAACAACCCTGGTCGGTCACCGGCGTCTTGCGCCCAACGCCGGTGCACCGCCATCGCACAACACAATGCAACATCAACCGTGGGCGACGTGAGCCGCGTGCACCATGGCAAGATGCGCATTGTTGACCTGGCTCACCGCCCTGGCAACCGCATCCGCCTCGCAACGGTGCGCGGCAGCGCGCAGGCTCAATTCACGGGAGTCGACTCCGGGGCACACTTCGCGTGCCGCCGACGAGATCCGCCGGTACAGAGAATTCACTCCATCGGTTGTCGACAGGTTGAGATCGTCATAGCGAACCGACACGGACGGCACATCAACACTCGAAGTTGCGGCGAAGGCGGCTACCGAGGCAACTACGCTCACAACAGCCAGAGTCAGCTTTGAAACAACAGTGGTCATGATTCTCTCCTGGGGTATCGGGGGTTGATCGACGTGCATATGAAACACCGACGCACCCCGCTGCGTCTGCGGCCTGACATCGAGTTGGTCCCGCGCCCTGACGAGTTCGTACCTGTGGGTTTTTGGGCGCGCCGCATGAGTCAACTGGCTGTTGGAGCAGCGCGGCGGAAGTGGTTCCACCGGCTGCGGCGGATTCGTCCCTGCGTACCACGGAGTCGTCCCGGGAGGGATGCATTTTTTTAAGCTTTAGGCCTCCTGTGGAGTACCCTAGACGCATTGCGGGAGAGTTATAGATGAACGCCGTCACCTCGAGTCGTCCGATTCTGGGGTCAGGGCACGGGGGCAGCCTCGCCGACGGCCTGCGCGATTCCATGAGCGCGGGTGTGAGGTTCTGGCCCCTGCTGGCGATCCTGACCACTTTCTGGGTTTATGTAACCCTGTCGAATGTGCTGTACGCGACCAGCATGCAGGCCAGCCTGGCCAGCATGAACCCGGGCCATTACTTCGCGCCCTGGGACCAGCGCGTGCTGCAGCACGTGTTTCTGTATCCGTTTCTGCTGCTATGTGCGTTCGGCTCCGTCCGCGTGGGCTGGACGCCCATGTGGCGCGCAGTGCCGTTGCAAATCGCGATGGGCCTGGCCTTTTCCTTCCTCGCTTCCCCCGCCATGGTCCTGTCGGAGCTGCTGATCGGCAACTTCGACGGCTGGGCACACAGCGAGCACATGACGTGGTCCGAGTTCCTCAAGGGCCCGGACCCGGCCATGTGGCTCGCGGCGGCCACCAACTTCGAGTTGACTTACGGCTTCGGTCTCGCGTTGATTACCGGGTTCGGGATCTATCAACGCTATCGGGACTCGCAACTGCGCTCCGCGGCCCTGGAGCGGGCACTGACCTCAGCGCACCTCGCCGCGCTGCGCATGCAGTTGTCGCCGCATACGCTCTTCAACCTCCTGCACACCATCAGAGGTCAGATCGGGTGGGATCCGGGGGCCGCGCAATCCATGGTGGTGCAACTGGGCGATCTGTTGCGCCGCTTGTTGACAGCGGGTGAGCGCGAGTTCTCGCTGTTGGCGGATGAGCTGCGCTTCTGCCGGCTGTACCTGGAGCTGCAACAGAAGCGCTTTGCCGACCGTCTCACCATCTGGATGGCGGACCTGGATGGCATTCCTTCACTGTGGGTGCCGAGCCTGATTCTGCAGCCGCTCATTGAAAACGCAGTGGTTCACGGCCTGGCAGGACACAGTGGCGGAGTGGAGATCCGGGTTGAAGTGACGGTCTGCGGTGAAAACCTGGTACTCCGAGTAATCAACACCATGGCGCCCAACGCAGTAGCCGGCCGCGACGGAATAGGTCTGCGCAACGTCCGCGAACGCCTGCAGGTACAGTTCGGCGCACGCGCCACGTTCTCCGCCGCTGCGGCCGACGCCACCAACTGGATTGCGGAAGTCCGCATGCCTCTGTTGCGCGACGGTCCCGAGCTCGTGGCGGCATAATGACCAACATGTTGGATGTAATCATAGTAGATGACGAGCCGACCGCACGGCGTACGCTGCGTGAATGCTGCTTGCGCTTCCCCGACCTGCGGATCATCGGAGAGTACGGTGACAGCCGCTCGGCGCTGGAGGGTATCCGCGCCCAACCGCCACAGTTGCTGTTTCTCGACATCCAGATCGACTCCATGAACGGCGTGGGCATTGCACGCGCCCTCGATCCCAACAAGCTGCCCCTGATTGTGTTTGTCACGGCCTTCGATCAGTACGCGCTGGAGGCGTTCGAGGTCAGCGCCGTCGACTATCTGTTGAAGCCATTCGACGACGAGCGGTTTCGCAAGACATTGGAGCGGGTTCGCAAGCGGCATGAGGCCGAAGGGGTCGCCGAGCGGCAGGCGGCATTGGCATCGGTACTCGCCCAGATCGAGCGAAGCGCGCGCGGAGCGGCTGAAAATCGCCCCCGGATCCTCGCTGAGTCGGGCAGCCGAATGCACATGCTCGATGTGGGCCAGATCGAGTTGCTGGAGTCGGACCGCAACTACGTGAAGCTGACGGTGGGACGCGAGGTCTTCATTGCACGCAGCACCTTGCAGGCGGCGGAGAAGTCGCTGCAGTCACAGCCGATGTTGCGGATCAGCCGGTCCTGCATTGTGAATACGAATCACATCCGTGAAATCAGCCGCACCCCCCGTGGTGATTTCATCCTGGTGCTCTCCGGAGGCACGACGGTCACGAGCAGCGAAGGACATCGCGATGTCGTGCGGGAGTATCTGGAACGGCTCAAAATCGGTCCGCAGTAAGAGTGGACCCGCCTAGGGGCGGCGTGTATGTTTCGCGGCCCATGACTTCCTCACCCACCCGCGGTCGTCTGTTCGTCATTGCTGCCCCTTCGGGCGCCGGCAAGACATCACTCGTGAAGGCGCTACTGCAGCGCAAGCCCGAGCTGCACGTGTCTATCTCGTACACCACACGGCCAAAGCGCCCCACGGAGGAAGACGGTCGCGAGTATCACTTTGTATCGGTCGGCGATTTCCAGCGTCTGCAGGCCCAAGGCCAATTTCTCGAATATGCCCAGGTTTTCGACAATTTCTACGGAACCGGACGGCGCCCGGTCGAAACCGAGCTGGCGCGCGGAAATAACGTGGTTCTGGAAATCGACTGGCAAGGGGCTCAGCAGGTACGCAAGTCCCTGCCCGAGTGCCTGACCATTTTCATTCTGCCGCCGTCGCGCGCTTCCCTCGAAGAGCGCCTCCGAAATCGCCGCACGGACTCGGAGGACGTCATCGCCCGTCGCCTCAGAGATGCGGTAGGCGATATGTCCCACTGGAACGAGTTCAATTTCGTGGTCGTGAACGACGACTTTGAGAGAGCAGTCGAGGATCTGGTGAGCATCGTTGAGAAGCGGGGGCAGGCGCTCGACGCACATCGGAAGGAGCTGGCACCGCTGCTCAAAGAGCTGGTCGGGGCCTCCTGATCGGCCTTACTGGCCTGCCCAGCGGCCTTTCGCGTATACTGACCGACCTTCTGCGCCCCGGCGGGTATTGTCGCGGCGCCTCCATCCAAATTTTCAGTGTGGCAAAGTCGTAAACATGGCCAGAATTACTGTCGAAGACTGCCTGACGAACGTCGATAACCTGTTCCAGCTCGTGCTGCTCGCGGCGCAGCGTGCCCGTCGTCTGGCGAACGGTGCCGAGCCAACCGTGGCATGGGAGAACGACAAGCCGACCGTCGTCGCCCTGCGTGAAATTGCGGCGGGTAATGTGACCGTCGAGATGCTGCGCGAGCCTGAGCCTCCGGTCGAATCTCCGGTGCCGGAAATGGATGTTCAATCCACCTTCCGCGCTCCGCAGTTCGGCCTGGGAGACTGACCCACCGGATTTCTGACCTATGGATTACGCGTCTTCGCTCCTGGGACTTCTCCCCGGCGGAAGGCGCACCCCGGGGCTAAAGGAGTTGCTGGCCTCGGTGGGAACCTACCTTCCCGCGGAGCAGGTCGCTCGCATTCGCGAAGCAGCCGAGTTCGGCGCTTCGGCACACAAGGGGCAGAAGCGCCTTTCGGGCGAACCATATATAGCCCACCCGGTTGCAGCCGCGGCCATCCTCGCGGACCTGCGGCTCGACGGCGACACCATTGTCGCCGCGATACTTCACGACGTAATCGAAGACACGCCGACGCCGAAGGATCAATTGGCGGCGCGATTCGGAGCCGCCGTGGCCGAGCTCGTGGACGCCGTCACGAAGCTCGATCAGATCAAGTTCAAGAGCCGGGAAGAAGCGCAGGCGGAATCGTTCCGCAAGATGTTGCTGGCGATGGTGCGCGACCTGCGTGTGATTCTCGTGAAGCTCGCCGACCGCATGCACAACATGCGAACCATCGAGGCGATGTCCACTCCGCGGCGCCGGGCGATAGCGCGCGAGACCCTGGAGATCTATTCGCCGATCGCCGAGCGGCTCGGCCTCTACAACATGAAGCTCGAGCTGGAAGACCTCGGCTTCAAAGCACTGTATCCGCGCCGTTACCTCGTGTTGGAGCGAGCGCTGAAGAAAGCGCGCGGCAATCAGAAGGAGTTTCTCAAGAAGATCGAGCAGCAGTTGAAAGCGGCGCTGGTCAAGAACGAGATTGTTGCCCGGGTGGAAACCCGTGAGAAACACCTTTACAGCATCTACAAGAAGATGCGGCGCAAGCGCGCCATCCTCAACGAAATCGTCGACGTTTACGGCCTGCGCATCGTGGTCGATCGTTCGGACACGTGTTACCGCACCCTCGGTATCGTGCATTCGGTCTTCAAACCCATGCCCGGCCGATTCAAGGACTACATTGCCATTCCCCGCGTCAATGGCTATCAATCGCTGCACACCACCCTGTTTGGTCCCAACGGCGTGCCGATTGAAGCGCAGATCCGCACCGAAGACATGCATCGGGTGGCGGAGGCCGGCATTGCCGCCCACTGGAAATACAAGGCCGGCGACAGCGTGGGCTCGATTCAACAGGAGCGCACGCGCGAGTGGATTTCCAACCTGGTGGAGCTGCAGGAAGACGGTTCTTCCGAAGAATTCCTCGAAAGCGTCAAGGTCGACCTGTTCCCCGACAAGGTCTATGTCTTTACCCCGAAGGGTGAAATTCTACGCCTGCCGAGCGGCGCGACGGTGGTGGACTTCGCCTATTCGGTCCATACCGATATCGGCAACCGCTGTGTTGCCGCCAAGGTGGATCGGCGCCTGACACCGCTGCGCACGGTCCTTCGTAACGGCCAGACTGTTGAGATCATCACCGCCAAGGGCGCGATGCCCAACCCGTCATGGGTCAACTTCGTGGTCACGGCGAAGGCGCGCAGCGCCATCCGTCACTATCTCAAGAGCTTGCGACGTACCGAGGCGATCGCCCTGGGCCAGCGCCTGCTGAATCAGGCGCTCGGCGAATTCCGTGTGTCCCTGGATGATGTAACACCGGAAGCTCAGGCTGCGGTCCTCGGCGAGCTGGGCATGAAGGACCTGGACGAGTTGTACGAGAACATCGGCCTCGGCGAACGCCTGGCACCGCTGGTAGCGCGGAGGTTGCTGCCCGGGACACAAACAGAAGACGGCTCGAGCACGTTGGCCCCGCTGTCGATTGCCGGCACGGAAGGCTTGCTCGTCACCTACGCGCGTTGCTGCTTCCCGATCCCGGGCGACCCGATTTTCGCATTCCTGTCGGCCGGGCGCGGCGTGGTGATTCATCGCGAAAATTGTGTGAACGTCGAGGATTATCGCAAACATCCCGAGAAGTGGCTGCCGGTCACCTGGCAGGCCGCGGCCGATCGCCTGTTCAGCTCGGAAATCCGGGTTTATGCAGTCAACCGTACCGGTATCCTGGCCGCGGTCGCCGCGGCCATTGCCAACCTCGAAACCAATGTCGATCGTGTCGCCATTGATGAGCACGGTAACGACGCTGTTGTGTTGATATTTGAATTGCGCGTACACGATCGGGAGCATCTTGCCCGGATCATTCGCGTCATCAGGCGCATGCCGGATGTAGTGAGGGTCGCCCGCTCGCTGGCCGCGCATGCCCGCGTGGCCGGTGAACAGCAGGAAGAGACCGACGAAATCGTCGACGACCAGGAAGACGCTGACAAATAGAGTAGGAGAGATAAATGAGCCGCCAGATCATCCAGACCAACCGTGCGCCGCAGGCGATCGGTCCTTATTCACAGGCCGTGCGCGCCGGCGATACCGTGTATCTGTCGGGCCAGATACCCCTGGATCCGGAAACCATGCAACTGGTGACGGGTGACATCGAGGCCGAAATCCGCCGGGTGTTTGAAAACCTCAAAGCGGTCGCGGAAGCGGCCGGCGGCTCGTTGGCCAACGCCGTGAAGGTCAATGTTTTCCTCACGGACCTGTCCCACTTCACCAAGGTGAATGACATCATGGCAACCTACTGCACGGCGCCTTTTCCCGCCCGTGCTGCCGTGGGTGTTTCGCAGTTGCCCCGTGGAGCGCGCGTGGAAATCGAGGCCGTGCTGTTCCTGGGCTGAATGGCGGGGCTGATTTCACCCGGTGCGGTCGCTAGCTGACGTGGCAGCAAATCCAAACACGGCGCGGAGCGAGCAGCGGCCGGTTACGGCCATGCGGGGCGTCGGCGCCGCGCTCGCCGAAAAGCTCCTGCGCATCGGCGTGTCGCAGGTGCAGGACCTGTTGTTTGTTCTGCCCCTGCGCTACGAAGACCGGACCCGTGTCGAGTCGATCGGTGCGCTGATCCCCGGCACACGTGCGGTCGTGGAAGGCGAGGTCCAGCTCACCGAGGTGACGTTTCGCCGGCGCCGCCAGATGTTGTGTCGGATTTCGGATGGCTCCGGCTTCCTGACCCTGCGTTTTTTCTACTTCTCAGCGGCGCAGCAGAATGGGCTGCAGCGCGGGACCCGCATCCGCTGCTTCGGCGAGATCCGCCGCGGCCCATTCGGGTTGGAGATCGTCCACCCGGAATACCGGCGCGTCGCCGCGGAACCCGCGCCGCTCGAAGAAACGCTGACACCCATCTATTCGACTACCGAGGGCTTGCCGCAAGGCCGCCTGCGGGCACTGATCGGACAGGTTCTGGATGAGCTCGACACAACAGCCATCCGGGATTGGATTCCCGCGAAAGTGGTGAGCTCGCTGGGCCTGCCCCCGTTGCAGGATGCCCTGGGATATGTGCATCGGCCGCCCCGCGAAGCGGAAATCGAGGTGTTGGCGGCGGGTTTTCACCCGGCCCAGCGGCGCCTGGCCTTCGAAGAGCTGCTGGCGCATCACTTGAGCCTGAAGCTCATCAAACACGAAGCGAAGGCCGAGCCCGCGACCGTTTTGATCGATGGCGAAGGCCTCGCGGACCGGTTTATTGAATCGCTGCCGTTCCCGTTGACCAGCGCCCAGCGGCGTGCGCTGCGCGATGTGGATGCCGACTTGAGTTTGAACCGGCCCATGGTCAGGTTGATTCAGGGTGATGTTGGTTGCGGCAAAACAGTTGTGGCCGCCGCGGCAGCCGCCCGCGCCGCCGGCAGCGGGTTGCAGGTTGCGTTGATGGCGCCAACGGAGCTGTTGGCGGAACAACACCACCGCAACTTCAAGGCGTGGTTCGCGCCCCTGGGGCTCGATGTTGCGCTGGTTTCAGGATCAGTCCCCGCCAGGACACGCAAGTCCGCGCTCGAGTTGATCGCCTCGGGCGAGGTACGCATTGCCGTGGGAACTCACGCGCTGTTCCAGGAAGGCATGGATTTCAAAAGTCTCGCACTGGTGATTGTGGATGAGCAGCACCGGTTCGGCGTTCAGCAGCGCATGCGTCTGCAGGAGAAGGGCCAGAAGGATGGGCGATTCCCTCATCAGCTCATCATGACCGCCACCCCTATCCCCAGAACCCTGGCCATGACGGCCTATGCCGATCTGGATATCTCCGTCATTGACGAATTGCCTCCCGGCCGTACGCCCATCAAGACAGTGGTAATCCCAGAGGAAAAGCGAGCTGCTGTCGTCGCGCGAATTGTCGGCCTCTGCAAGGAGGGCAGGCAGGCGTACTGGGTTTGTCCTTTGATAGAAGAATCGGAAGAGCTGCGCTCGCAAGCTGCAGAGGAAACTGCCGCCTCGCTGGCTGAAGCTTTGCCTGGTGTGCACGTCGGTATCGTTCACGGACGGATGAAACCGGCGGAAAAGGACGCGGCGATGCTCGCGTTTAAGAACGGCAAAATTCAACTGCTCGTGGCCACAACCGTAATCGAGGTCGGCGTCGACGTGCCCAACGCCACGCTGATGGTGATAGAGAACGCCGAGCGCATGGGACTCGCACAGCTACACCAGCTTCGCGGACGCGTCGGGCGCGGGAGTGAAGCAAGCACATGCGTGCTCCTTTATAGGTCACCGCTCTCGCAGCTCGCGCGGGAACGGCTAAAGGCCATTCGGGAGACGAACGACGGGTTCGAGATTGCGCGCAAGGACCTCGAATTGCGCGGACCGGGCGAGCTGCTCGGAACCCGGCAGACGGGCCTGGCGCAGTTGCGCGTCGCCGACCTTGTCCGTGACGCAGACTTGCTGCCTCACGTTCATGAGACAGCCGAGCTGTTGTTAGCCTCCTACCCGGATAATATTGCCGCGCTCGCCATGCGCTGGGTGGGAACCGCTGAGCGCTACGGGCGAGTCGGGTAGGACATTACCGAGTATCTGATGGCTGTAGTTTCGCCAGAACTTTCACTGGGCCCCTCCAAAAAGGGAGAAGCACCCTACTTATACCGCCTGTCCCGGCGGCTCGAAGAGTATGCGCTGCTCGCGCGGTTCAATCGGCCCGTAGGAACGTGGCTGCTTCTGTGGCCGGCGTTGTGGGCGCTATGGATTGCGGGTGAAGGGGTACCGAATCAGAAGGTGCTCATTGTGTTTGTTTTGGGCGTCGTTGTGATGCGTGCCGCCGGCTGCGTCATCAATGACTTTGCGGACCGCAACATCGACCCCCACGTCCGACGGACGCGCGATCGTCCACTCGCCGCCCGCCGCGTATCTCCAGTGGAAGCACTCGTCCTGTTTGTTGTGCTCCTGGCAATTGCACTCTATCTCGTAACGTTCCTCGACCTGCTGACCATCAAGCTGGCGTTCATCGGCGCGGCCCTGACGGTGTCGTACCCGTTCGTGAAACGTATTTTCCCAATGCCACAACTCTATCTGGGCATTTCATTCGGCGGATGGAGCGTCCCGATGGCCTTCGCGGCCGAGACAGGCAAGCTGCCGCGTGTCGCATGGGTGCTCTACATTGCCGCCGTCATATGGGCGGCCATCTACGACACCGTTTACGCGATGGTCGACCGCGAAGACGACCTGAAGATCGACGTCAAATCGAGCGCAATCCTGTTCGCCGACATGGACAAGGTGATCATCTTCGTCATGCAGGTCATGATGATTTGGGCGCTAGTCCTTGCCGGACAGAGCATGCACTTCGGGAAGTGGTACTACGCCGGGCTGACCGCCGCGGGGCTCCTATTTCTCTACCAGCAGTGGCTCATTCGCGATCGCAATCCTGCGGGCTGTCTACGGGCGTTCCTCAATAATCAGTACGTGGGAATGGTAATTTTTGTGGGGATACTGCTGCAGTACATTTACGCGCAGTGATCGATCGCCGAAACGCCGGCATAGGTGCGGCGCCGAGCGGTTGATCATTTTTTGACCGATTGTCGACTATGCAGCCGGCACGCAGTTGACAACTAGTCGCCTGGCCCGTGAACATCCCGTCCGCCTCGACACCTGAGAGACTCCATGAACCCAGCTTCGCTCGGCTCCGTTCGTCACGATTGGTCCCTTCCCGAGGTGGAGGCGTTGTTCGCCCTGCCGTTCATGGACCTCCTTTTTCACGCGCAACGCGTCCATCGTGAAAATCACGTTCCGAATACCGTCCAAATGAGCACGCTGTTGTCGATTAAGACCGGAGCGTGCCCTGAGGACTGCAAATACTGTCCCCAAAGCGTTCACTACGACACCGGCCTGGACCGCGAGACGTTGCTCGAAGTTTCAGCCGTCCGCGAAGCCGCGGAACGCGCGAAAGCCGCTGGTGCCACCCGTTTCTGCATGGGCGCCGCGTACCGTGCCCCGAAGGCGAAGGACATCGCCATCATCTCCGAGATGATCCGCGAGGTTCGCGCCACAGGGCTGGAGACGTGCGCAACATTGGGAATGTTGAAACCGGACCAGGCACAGCAACTGAAGAACGCCGGGCTGGACTACTACAACCACAACCTGGACACCTCTCCTGAGTACTACGGCGAAATCATCACCACGCGTACCTATCAGGACCGGCTCGACACGCTCGACGCTGTCCGTGATGCCGGGTTGAAAGTTTGTTGCGGTGGAATCGTCGGAATGGGCGAAACGATTACTGACCGCGCACAGCTTCTGCGCACTCTTGCGAATCTGCCGGAGCATCCTGAGAGCGTGCCCATCAACCAGTTGGTTCAAGTGCCGGGCACACCGCTTCATGGCAAAGCGGGGGTCGATCCGTTTGATTTCGTCCGCACGATTGCCGTCGCCCGAATCCTCATGCCCGCCTCGCATGTGCGCCTCTCGGCTGGAAGGCAGAACATGAGTGACGAAGTACAAGCGCTGTGCTTCATGGCGGGCGCCAACTCCATGTTCTACGGTGAGAAGCTGCTCACCACGGGTAATCCCGACGTGGTGCGAGATCAGGAGTTGTTCTCGCGGTTGGGCCTGAAGGCTGAAGGCGCCGTTACGCCAGAAGGGGCTGCTGAACGTGAGCGGCACGTTGCGTCGACGGCGCATGTTGGCGGCTGCGGCGCTTGTGCAGCCGATACTCATGAGCTGAAGGTGCATGAAGCGCAGGCCATCTGAACTGCGGTCCGTGCTCGACCAGTTGGACCGCGAGCATTTGCGGCGCCAACGGCGAACGATTGATCAATTTGTCGAACCGGGTAGTCGCGTTACTGCAGTGGTTGATGGGCGACCGCTCGTCGATTTCTCCAGCAATGACTATCTCGGGCTTGCACGCCATCCAGCAGTTGCCGCGGCGATGGGCGAGTGTGCTGAACGTTGCGGCTCTGGGAGCGGTGCATCGCACCTGGTGACGGGCCACGCGGCCGAACACACGAAGCTCGAAGAAGATCTCGCAGCCTTTACGGGGCGCGAACGGGCGCTGCTGTTCTCCACGGGGTACATGGCGAACTTAGCAGTGATGACTACGCTCGCAAACCGCGGCGAAACGGTGCTGCTGGATCGGCTGAGCCATGCCTCATTGATCGACGGCGGCTTGTTGTCCGGCGCGCGCTTCAAACGATTTCCGCACGCGGATGCCGATAGTGCCGAATCTGCGCTTGCCGAGCACTCTGACACTACATCCGTTGTAGCTACTGACGGTGTATTCAGTATGGACGGCGATGTGGGGCCGCTCTCGGACCTCGCGCACGTCAGCAAATCGCATGATGCGTGGTTGGTTGTCGACGATGCGCACGGGCTTGGTGTGATCGGCAATACAGGGCGTGGCGCAGTAGAGCATTTCGGTTTGGATGCGGACGCGGTGCCTGTGTTGGTGGGGACACTAGGCAAGGCATTTGGATCCTTTGGTGCTTTTGTTGCCGGCTCATCGGAATTAATTGAGCTTTTGATGCAAAAGGCTCGGTCATACATTTACACAACGGCGCTCCCGCAGCCGGTGGCGGCCGCGTCTCGAAAGGCGTTGGAGATTGCGCAGCGTGAGACTTGGCGTCGCGAGAGGGTGCTGGCGCTCACAACGCGGTTCCGCAATGCGGCGAGGCAACTCGGCGTACCGTTGATGGCCGCGAGCGCGGCACCCCCGCTGACGCCAATTCAACCTGTGTTGCTCGGCTCCTCGGACGCGGCGCTGCGGGCACAACAGGCGCTGCTCACTGCCGGCTTCTGCGTCGTCGCTATACGCCCCCCGACAGTTCCCCAAGGTAGCGCCCGATTGCGAGTAACGTTGTCGGCGGCACACACCGAGGTGCAGGTGGATGAGCTCGTCGAAAACTTGACCCGTGTGTGCGCGGCACAGCGCATGGTTTCCTAATGTCGGAGCTATACGTCGAAGTTAGCGGCAATGGTCCTGACCTGGTGCTATTGCATGGGTGGGGCCTCAACGTGCGCGTTTGGGACGGGCTCGTCGCGGAGTTGCGCGATCGGTTCCGTCTGATTGCTGTTGATCTGCCGGGTCATGGGAAAAGCACCTGGGCTCCCGGCCGCAATACGCCGGCTGAGCAGGCGTGGCTGCTTCACTCCACATTGACGCCTATTTCCAATCGTTATTCTCTGTTGGGTTGGTCGCTGGGCGGCCAGATTGCGTTGGATCTTGCGGCTGCAATGCCGGCGCAAATTGACAGACTGGTATTGGTGGCCACCACGCCACGATTCACTGCAACGTCGGATTGGCCGTATGGAATGAAGTTGGAAGCCATCACGAAGATGGCCACTCAACTGCGCGAGGACTATCAGCGGACGGTGAGGGACTTCCTCGATCTGCAGGTTAGAGGAAGCATCGATGGACCCAGTGTAGTTGAGCAACTGCGCAACGCGCTATCGGTGCATGGTGAAGCCGCACCGGAAGCACTGGCCGCCGGCCTCAATACGTTGGCCACGAGTGATCTCCGATCCACGCTGCCGCACGTACGAACCCCGACGTTAGTCATCGCCGGCCAGAATGATCGAATCACCGCGCCAGCGGCGTCACGTGTGTTGGCGACCAACTTGCCCGACGCACGATACGTTGAGATGCGCCGCGCCGCGCACGCGCCGTTTTTATCGCACAGAAAAGAGTTTATTGCGGTGCTGGAGCAGTTTTTGCGGTCCGGGGAGTTGGACTTCGGTGGTGAACCTGTGTCAGCGGAAGCGGGAAAGGCTGCGGTGCGGGCAGTGGCCCCATCCCCTACACCCGCGCCGGCGCACACGCCGTCGTCCGCATCCGGGGTCGCGTCCGCGCCAGAAACCGCGCCCACGATTGGCGCCGCGAAGGTCACCGGCGCGCGCGGCAGCTCAACACGCCCCGCAAAGAAGAAGCGCATGAAGGCTCGCGCCCGCAAAAAACTCAAGGCCTCGCATCGATGAGCCCGAGCGACGAAACCGCCGTCGGCATCGCCGCGCCGAGCTCCACCGCCGCGCCGAGCCCCACCG
>JAFEDS010000009.1 GCA_018241505.1 Pseudomonadota bacterium
AGAAGCTCAAGAACGCGTCGGTTTCGCGCGTGCTGATCGAGCGCCCCGCCAAGATCGCCCGCATCACGATCTACTCGGCACGTCCGGGCGGCGTGATCGGCAAGAAGGGCGAGGACATCGAGAAGCTGCGCCAGGAAACGGCGAAGCTGCTCGGCATGGCGGTCACGGATGTTCGTTTGAACATTGCCGAGATCCGCAAGCCCGAGCTGGATGCGCAACTCGTCGCCGACAGCATTGCGCAGCAGATTGAAAAGCGCGTCATGTTCCGCCGCGCCATGAAGCGCGCCGTGATGAGCACGATGCGCAGTGGTGCCCTGGGCGTGAAGGTGCGTGTTTCGGGCCGTTTGAACGGCGGCGAAATCGCCCGCACCGAGTGGTACCGCGAAGGCCGGATTCCGCTGCACACCTTCCGTGCTGACATCGACTACGGCCTGTCCGAGTCGCGCACGACCTACGGTGTGATCGGCGTGAAGGTCTGGATCTTCAAGGGCGAAGTGTTTGACAAGGCGCAGCTCGAGCAGGCCCCGACCGAGGGTGAGGCCGCTCAGGGCGCAGGTGCACCGGCGGCTCCGGCAGCCGAAGCGCCGGCGACGGCCTGAGGAGTACCTGAGCCATGATGCAGCCTAAACGTACTAAGTACCGCAAGATGTTCAAGGGCCGGATGGCCGGCCTGGCCCAGCGGGGCAGCGCGGTTTCGTTCGGTGAGTTTGGACTCAAGGCCACCAGCCGCGCGCGCATGACCGCCCGCGAGATTGAAGCGGCCCGTCGTGCAATGGCCCGCTACGTGAAGCGCGGCGGCCAGATCTGGATCCGAGTGTTCCCGGACGTGCCGATCAGCTCCAAGCCTCTCGAAGTCCGCATGGGTAGCGGCAAGGGCAACGTCGAGTACTGGGTCGCGAAAGTGAAACCCGGCAAGGTGCTCTTCGAGATGGAAGGAGTGGATGAGGTGACGGCGCGCGAAGCGTTCCGTCTCGCCGGCTCCAAGCTGTCGGTTTCCACGTCGTTCGTCAAACGGCAGGTTCGCTAATGGACGCCAAAGAATTGCGCAGCAAGTCCGCTGCAGAGCTGACAGACGAGTTGCTGAAGCTCCGTAAAGAACAGTTCGCGCTGCGCATGCAGCGCGCCACGGGTCAGGCCCCGAAGCCGGACCAGTTCACGAAGGTGCGCCGGAACATTGCGCGGTTGAAGACCGTGCAGCGCGAGCAACAGATTGCCGCCGGTAGCGGGAGTAAGAAATGAGCGCTGAACAAGCGAACGTCGCAGCCGCCGGTGCGGTTGAAGCGAAGGGTGCGCGTACGCTCACCGGCAGAGTCGTGAGCACCAAGATGCAGAAGACGATCACCGTCGAGATCGAGCGGCTGATCCGTCACATGCCCTATGGCAAGTTCATCCGCCGCACGACGAAGCTGCTGGCGCATGACGAGAAGGGCGAGTCGCACGAGGGCGATCTCGTGTTGATTGCGCCGTGCCGTCCGCTGTCGCGCCGCAAGTCGTGGCAGTTGATTGAGGTCGTCGAGAAAGCCGCTGGAGCACCCAAATGATCCAGTTACAAACTTTCCTCAACGCCGCTGACAACAGCGGTGCTCGCACCCTCCAGTGCATCAAGGTGCTGGGCGGTTCAAAGCGCCGTTATGCGACGGTGGGCGATGTCATCAAGGTGAGCGTCAAGGACGCCATTCCTCGCGGCAAGGTGAAGAAAGGCGAGGTGTATGACGCTGTTGTAGTGCGCACGAAGCATGGTGTGCGTCGTCCGGACGGATCGCTGATTCGTTTCGACGGCAATGCCGCCGTGTTGTTGACGAACAAGCTCGAGCCGATCGGCACCCGTATTTTCGGGCCCGTCACGCGCGAGCTGCGCACCGTGCAGTTCATGAAGATCATTTCACTGGCCCCCGAGGTGCTGTGAATGAGCAGAAAGATTCGCAAGGGTGATCAAGTCATCGTGCTCTCGGGCCGCGACAAGGGGCGGCAGGGCTCGGTGTTGGAAGTGCTCCCGGACGACCAGGTGGTAGTCGAGGGCATCAACACGGTGAAGCGGCATCAGAAGCCCAACCCGCAGGCGGGTAAGCAGGGCGGCATCCTCGAGAAGGCGATGCCACTGCCGTTGTCGAAAGTGGCGATCTTCAACCCGGCCTCCAAGAAGGCGGACCGGATTGGTTTCAAGACGCTCACGGACGGCAAGAAGGTGCGCTTCTTCAAGTCGAATGGAGAAATGATCGACGCGTAAGCGTCGTTCAGCGGAAAACCTATATGGCTGCCAGGCTGCAAGATTTTTACAACGAGACGGTCGTGCCTCGCTTGCGAAGCGAGCTCAAGATCGACAATGCGATGCAGGTGCCGCGCATCACCAAGATCACCATCAACATGGGTGTGGGTGAAGCCGTTGCCGACCGCAAGGTGATGGACGCTGCCGTGACGGATCTCACGAAGATCTCGGGACAGAAGCCGCTCGTCACCAAGTCGCGAAAGGCGATCGCGTCTTTCAAGCTGCGCGCGGGACTCGCCGTCGGCGCGAAGGTCACGCTCCGTGGAGCTCGCATGTACGAGTTCCTGGATCGCCTGATCAACATCGCGATGCCGCGTATCCGTGACTTCCGTGGCGTCTCGCCGCGGTCGTTCGACGGCCAGGGCAACTACAGCATGGGCGTCAAGGAACAGATCATTTTCCCTGAAATCCAGTACGACCAGGTCGATCAGATCCGGGGTATGGATATCACGATTACGACGACGGCGGTGGATAACCGTCACGGCCGAGCACTGCTCGAGGCTTTCAACTTCCCGTTCCGGAAGTAAGAGGAATTCTAAGGGCTATGGCTAAGACGAGCATGGTCGAGCGCGAGCGACGTCGCGAGAAGATCGTAAAGCGGTATGCGCAGAAGCGGGCACAGCTCAAGGAGCTGATCCGCAACCCGCGCACTTCTCCCGAAGAGCGTGCAGCCGCGCAGGCAAAATTTCAGGCGATGCCTCGGGATGCGAGTGCCTCGCGTCTGCGCAAGCGCTGTGCGATCACAGGTCGCTCACGCGGTGTGTATCGCAAATTTGGATTGTCGCGCGTGAAGATCCGCGAAGTCGCCTTCCGGGGCGAGATTCCAGGTCTCACGAAGGCGAGCTGGTGAGGGCCGCGCTATGAGCATGACCGATCCTGTCGCCGACCTGTTGACCCGCATTCGCAATGCCCAGACCGCGGGCAAGCCCGAAGTGCAGTTGGCGTCGTCGAAGTTGAAGACGGCCATCGTCAAGGTATTGAAGGACGAGGGCTACGTTGCGGACTTCCGTACCGAGAGCGACGGTGGCAAGCCGACGTTGACCATCGGGCTGAAGTATTACGAGGGGCGTCCCGTTATCGACCGCATCGAGCGTGTCAGCCGTCCCGGCTTGCGCATCTATCGCGGTAAGAACGAGCTGCCGAAGGTTCTCGGCGGCATGGGCACGGTGATCGTGTCCACGCCCAAGGGTGTGATGACGGACAAGCAGGCCCGTTCGATCGGACAGGGCGGCGAAGTCCTGTGCATCGTGGCCTGACGCTAGTAGAGATACAGACATGTCCAGAATTGCCAAAGCACCGGTCGATCTGCCGAAAGGCGTGTCGGCGACCGTGTCACCGGAACAGGTGACCATCAAGGGCGCGAAGGGAACCCTGAGCACGCCGCTGTCCCGTGGGGTCACGGTTGTACAGGCGGATCAGAAGCTCGAGGTCAAGTACAGCGATCCGGGCCTGTCCCGCATGCAGGCGGGCGCCACGCGGGCGCACCTCGCGAACATGGTCTTGGGCGTCACCAAGGGCTACGAGAAGAAGCTCGAGCTGGTGGGTGTTGGTTTCCGCGCGGCGGTGACCGGCAAAGTCCTGAACCTGACGTTGGGTTTCTCGCACCCGGTGAACATTCCGATTCCGGAAGGAATCAGCATGGAAACCCCGTCGCAGACGGAAGTGATCATCAAGGGCATCGACCGCCAGAAGGTGGGTCAGATTGCCTCGGAGATCCGCGATGTGCGTCCGCCTGAGCCGTACAAGGGCAAGGGTGTGCGCTACTCCGGCGAGAAGATTACCCTCAAAGAGGGGAAGAAGAAGTGATTATCACGAAGAAGCAGCGGCGCCTGCGCCGCGCGATCAAGACGCGCGAGCATATCCGCCAGTTGGGTATTGCACGGCTGTCGATCCATCGCACCGCGCAGCACATGTACGCGCAGGTCACCGCTTCCGACGGCGCCAAGGTGATTGCCGCAGCCTCGACTCTCCAGGAGAAAGTCCGGGAAGGTCTCAAGGGCACAGGCAATGTCGAAGCGGCGAAGGCCGTGGGCCGCGCGATCGCCGAGCGGAGCAAGGCCGCCGGCGTGACGAAGGTTGCATTCGACCGTGCAGGGTTTCAGTTCCACGGGCGCGTGAAGGCGCTCGCCGAGGCCGCTCGTGAAGCGGGCCTGGAGTTCTAACAATGGCAAGACCTGAGAAGAGCCAGTCTGGCGATGAGTTGGTAGAGAAGCTCGTCGCAGTGAACCGTACGGCGAAAGTCGTGAAGGGCGGACGTCAGTTCGGCTTCACCGCGCTCACCGTGGTGGGTGACGGTTCGGGCCGCGTTGGTTATGGCTTCGGCAAGGCACGTGAAGTGCCCGTCGCTATCTCCAAGGCGATGGCCCAGGCTCGCAAGAACCTGATCAACGTTTCGCTGCGCAACGACTCGCTGCACTACGCGATCCGTGGCACGCATGGCGCGACTCGCGTCTACATGCAACCTGCTTCGGACGGTACTGGCGTCATCGCGGGCGGCGGAATGCGCGCGGTGCTCGAGTGTGCTGGTGTGCGCAACGTGCTCGCGAAGAGCTACGGCTCGCGTAACCCGATCAACGTAGTGCGCGCGACGATCAAGGCGCTGGGAAGCATCCGCTCCCCCGACGACATCGCCGCGAAGCGCGGTAAGACTCTCGAAGAGATTACGGGCTGAGCATCATGGCTGAGAAAGTCAAAGTCACGCTGATCAAGAGCCTGCATGGCCAGTTGGCCAACATCGTTGCATCTGCTCGGGGCCTCGGCCTGCGGCGGATTCGTCATACGGTGACGGTGGCTGACACCCCGGAGAACCGGGGAATGATCAACACGGCCGTACACCTGTTGAAAGTGGAAAAAGCCTAATGCGACTCAACACACTGAAACCCGGCATTGGATCCAAGCGTCCGCGCCTTCGCGTGGGGCGTGGTGCATCCGCTGGTCAGGGCAAGACTTGCGGCCGCGGCGTCAAGGGACAGCGCGCCCGCAAGGGTGGCTACCACAAGGTCGGATTCGAGGGCGGTCAGACGCCTTTGGACCGCCGGTTGCCGAAGTTCGGCTTCATCTCCGACATTCTGAAGACGCGTGCCGAAGTGCGTCTGAACGAGCTGGAGAAGGTCGAAGGCAATGTGGTGGATCTGGATTCGCTGAAGAAAGCGAACATCATTCCGGTTTTCGCCGAGCGCGCCAAAGTGGTGCTGTCGGGCGAGATCAAGAAGGCCGTGACGCTGAAGGGCGTGGGCGCCACCAAGGGTGCGCGCGCAGCCATTGAAGCGGCGGGCGGCAAGATCGAGGACGCGGCTCCCGAGGCTCCAAAGCCGAAGAAGCTGCCGAAGAAGGCCTGAGGCTTTAGATCCGAAACCGAGCCCATATAAAGCAGGACACGCTTGGCTAATACACCATTCAGCAATCCGGCCGCCGGCCTAGGCGACGCTGCCCGTTTTGGGGAGATACGCGGTCGCCTGCTGTTTTTGGTGGGCGCCTTGGTGGTCTACCGTATCGGCACGTTCATTCCGGTCCCCGGCATCAACCCGAGCGAAGTGGCGCGGTTCTTCACGGACCAGTCGAACACCATCCTCGGCATCGTGAACATGTTCTCCGGCGGAGCGCTGTCACGCTTGTCGATCTTCGCGATGGGCGTCATGCCCTACATCTCGGCCTCGATCATCATCCAGATGATGTCGATGGTCATTCCGTCGCTCATGGAGCTGCGGAAAGAGGGTGAGTCGGGCCGCCGTAAGATTACTGAGTACACGCGCTACGCCACGGTTGTGCTGGCTACGTTCCAGTCGTTCGCGGCCGCGGGTGCACTGGCCAAGGGCGGCCTGACGTTGATCAGCGGCTGGCAGTTCCTGTTTACGGCCACGGTCACCATGACCACGGGAACCCTGTTCCTGATGTGGCTCGGCGAGCAGATTACCGAGCGGGGTATCGGCAACGGTATCTCCATGATCATCCTGGCCGGCATCGTGGCAGGCCTGCCGGGTGCGATCGGCAATACCGCGGAGTCCGTAAACACGGGTGAAATGTCCGGTCCATTCGCGCTGTTGGTGGTGATTCTGGTGCTCGGCACAACGGCCTTTGTTGTGTTCGTCGAGCGGGCGCAGCGTCGAATCACCGTGAATTATGCGAAGCGTCAGGTAGGGCGCCGCATGTACGCGGGCCAGACCAGCCACCTGCCGTTCAAGCTGAACATGTCGGGCGTGATTCCGCCGATTTTCGCCTCCAGCTTGCTGCTGTTCCCGGCTACGCTGGCCAGCTTTTTCGGGCAGAACTCCGAAGGGCCTGTGGCCACGTTCATGCAGGATATTGCCCAGGCACTGGGCTACGGACAGCCGCTGCACCTTGTAATTTACGCTTTGCTCATCATCTTCTTCTGCTTCTTCTATACCGCGCTGGTCTTCAATGCGCGGGACACGGCTGACAATCTGAAGAAGTCCGGCGCGTTCATCCCAGGCATCCGTCCCGGGCAGCAGACGGCCGAATACATTGACAGGGTATTGACGCGCCTGACGTTGTGGGGCGCGCTGTATGTCACGGCGGTGTGTCTGCTGCCGGAGATTCTGGTTTCGTCGCAGGGTGTGCCGTTCCATTTCGGTGGCACGTCCCTGCTGATCGTGGTGGTGGTCGTGATGGACTTCATGTCGCAGCTACAGGCTCACATGATGTCCCATCACTATCCGGGTCTGCTCAAGAAGGCCAATCTGCTCGGTTACGGCCGATCAGGGTCAGGTGGTTAATCATGAAGGTTCGTCCCTCGGTCAAGAAGATCTGCAAGAACTGCAAGATCGTGCGCCGCCACCGGGTGGTCCACGTGATCTGCACGTCGGATCCGCGGCACAAGCAGCGGCAGGGCTAATTTGGTAATCAATCGTGAGACACGTACAATGCCGCGCTTTTTTCGCGTCATTGGTGGGCGGTAGAGACATATGGCACGTATAGCTGGCATCAACATACCGATGAACAAGCACGTCTGGGTCGGACTCACCCATATTTATGGGGTGGGCGTTGCCCGGTCACGCGCTGCTTGTGAGGGCGCGGGCGTGAATCCGCACACCAAGGTGAAGGACCTCACCGAGTCGGAGGTGAACGCCATCCGCTCGCAAATCGCGAAGTTCGCGGTCGAAGGCGACCTGCGCCGCGAAGTGTCCATGAACATCAAGCGCCTGATGGACCTCGGCTCGTACCGCGGCATCCGTCACCGTCGCGGACTGCCGGTCCGTGGCCAGCGCACACGTACCAATGCTCGTACCCGGAAGGGTCCGCGCAAGCAGGCGGTGAAGCTGAACGCACCTCCTGGCAAGGCATAAAGGGGCTCCAGACAGATGGCCGACCAGAAAACCAGTGGCAACCAGCAGCAGCAGTCTGCCGGCGCCGCCAAGAAGCCGAAGAAGGCTCGCAAGAACGTGCTCGATGCGATCGCGCACGTCCATGCATCCTTCAACAACACCATCATCACGATCACCGATCGTCAGGGCAACACACTGTCCTGGGCGACTTCCGGCGGCTGCGGATTCCGCGGCTCGCGCAAGAGCACGCCGTTCGCCGCACAGGTTGCCGCCGAAAAGGCCGGCACTGCCGCGCAGGAGCACGGGGTGAAGAACGTGGAAGTGCGTGTTGGCGGCCCCGGCCCCGGCCGCGAGTCCGCGGTTCGCGCTCTGAACAACTGCGGTTTGAAGATCACCAGCATCGCCGACGTCACGCCGATTCCGCACAACGGCTGCCGTCCGCCCAAGAAGCGAAGGGTTTAATCAATGGCGCGTTATACGGGTCCTACCTGCAAGCTCGCTCGCCGCGAAGGCACCGACCTTTTCCTCAAGAGCGGCGCGAAGCCTCTCGAGAGCAAGTGCAAGTTCCAGGTGCCGCCGGGCGGCATCAAGGGCGAGCGCCGTCAGCGTTTGTCGGACTACGGCACCCAGCTCCGCGAGAAGCAGAAGCTGCGCCGCATGTACGGCGTGCTCGAGCGTCAGTTCGCGAACTACTACACCGAGGCAGCCCGCCGCTCGGGTGCTACCGGTGAGAATCTGTTGAAGCTGCTCGAGTGCCGTCTCGACAACGTTGTTTACCGGATGGGATTCGCCGCTACGCGTTCTGAAGCGCGCCAGCTCGTGAGCCACAAGGCCATCCTGGTCAACGAGAAGCCGGTGACGATTGCCTCTTATCAGTGCAAGGCCGGCGATACCGTGCAGGTGCGCGAGAAGTCGCGCAAGCAACTGCGTATTCAGAGTGCGATGAGCGTGGCCCAACAGGTCGGTCTGCCCGACTGGGTTGAGCTGCACGACAAGGAATTCCGTGGCGTCTTCAAGTCGCCACCGGCGCGGGACGATGTTCTGCCCGATATCAACGAGAACCTCGTCGTCGAGCTGTATTCGAAGTAATGACCCAACCCCGCGGTGCCCGCGGGGTTGTCAGCTTCGCCAAAGTATTGTTTTGATTGGTGCCGGCATCTTTAGCCGGCAAAGTGAGCCGCTATGCAGGGATCAGTCACCGAGTTCTTGAAGCCCCGTGTCGTCAAGGTGCAGCCCGTTGCTCCTCGCCAGGCGCGTGTAGTCATTGAGCCGTTCGAGCGTGGCTTTGGCCACACCCTGGGCAACGCGCTGCGGCGCGTGCTGTTGTCCTCCATGCCGGGCAGCGCGATCACGGAAGTTGAGATCGACGGCGTACTCCACGAGTACACCAGCATCGAAGGCGTGCAGGAAGATGTGGTCGACATCCTGCTCAACCTGAAGCAGGTTGCCATCCGCATGCACACGCGCGACAGCGCGGAGCTGCGCCTCCACAAGAAGGGCCCGGGCCCCGTCACCGCGGGTGACATTCAGACGGATCACGACATTGATGTTGTGAACCCTGATCTCGTTATCGCCAACCTGACGAAGGCCGGCGAGTTGAGCATGAACCTGCGTGTTGAGCGCGGCCGCGGCTATCGCCCGGCGGCTGCACGCGTGGCGTTCGAAGAGCAGACGCGCCCCATCGGCCGTTTGCAGCTCGACGCCTCGTTCTCCCCGGTCCGTCGTGTTACCTACTCGGTCGATGCAGCTCGTGTTGAGCAGCGCACCGACCTCGACAAGCTCGTGATCGACATCGAAACGAACGGCACGATCGACGCCGAGGAAGCCATCCGCCGCGCCGGCAGCATCCTGAAGGACCAGCTATCTGTGTTCGTGGATCTGCAGGGCGAGGAAGAGGCCGCCACGAAGGTCTCCGAGATGCAGTTCGATCCGATCCTGCTGCGTCCCGTCGACGAGTTGGAGCTCACCGTGCGCAGTGCGAACTGCCTCAAGGCTGAGAACATTCACTACATCGGGGACCTCGTGCAGCGGACCGAAGTGGAGCTGCTGCGTACGCCGAACCTCGGCAAGAAGTCACTCACTGAGATCAAGGAAGTGCTGCAAAGCCACGGCCTGATGCTCGGTATGCGTCTCGACGGCTGGCCTCCCGCTGGGCTGAAGCACGACGAAGAGCGCGATGTAATCTAAGGGTTTAATTCTATGCGTCACCAACTTACTGGCCGGCAGCTATCCCGTAACAGCTCCCACCGGCACGCGATGCTCCGGAACATGAGCGTTTCGCTCCTGCGCCACGAGACCATCAAGACCACCCTGCCGAAGGCGAAAGAGCTGCGGCGGATGGTTGAGCCGCTGATCACGCTCGCCAAGATCGATGGGGATGCGAATCGCCGCCTGGCGTTCTCGCGCCTGCGCGATGCCGACGTGGTCGAGAAGCTGTTCGAGGACCTGGGCCCACGCTTCAAGGCCCGGCCGGGTGGCTACACCCGCATCCTGCGCATGTTGCCCCGTGCCGGGGACAACGCGCCCATGGCGCTGATGCAGCTCGTGGACGGCCCTGCAACCAAGGTTGCGGGCGAAGAGCCGGCCGCCGCCAAGAAGAAAGCTTCGCGAAAGAAGAAGGCTGCCGCACCGGAAGCCGCCGCTGAAGCGGAAGCCGCCGAGGCCGCCCCGAAAAAGACCCGCAAGAAGAAAGCCGCGGCCGCCTGAGCTCGCCGCGTACTGTCTGAACGAAAAGGGCTGTCCACTGGACGGCCCTTTTTGTTTGCGCCTTTCGCCTCCGTTACGTAGGCTCCCATCGGCGAGGGGACATCCGAGAATCACCAATAAGGGGAGACTCATGAGCCTGGCTTCAGAATTCAAAGAATTTGCAATGAAGGGCAGCGTCATCGACCTCGCGGTCGGTGTCGTGATCGGCGCCGCATTCGGCAAGATTGTCAGCTCACTCGTGGCCGACGTGATCATGCCGCCGATCGGTCAGCTTATCGGCAATGTCAACTTCAGCGATCTCGCGCTGCATATCGGCACGGACCCGAAGGGCAAGGATGTATTGTTGAAGTACGGTGTCTTCATCCAGACCGTGTTTGAGTTCATCATTATTGCGTTCGTGCTGTTCATGGCCATCAAGGGCATCAACCGCCTGAAACGCCAGCCGCCGCCGACAGCTCCCGCCGTTCCCCCGCCACCGCCGCGCGAGGAAGTGCTGTTGGAAGAGATCCGCGACCTGCTGAAAAAGAAAGCCTGAGCTCTTCCCGGCGCGCAGCGCCGCTACTCTGACGGGGTCGCGCCTACGCGACCCTGTTGAACCCTGGCCGCAGGCCATGAAAAGCGTCACGCGTGAGGTTTTCGCACCCGCCGGCGGTCACGGCGAGATTGTCCTCAATCCGGATACCGCCGAACGGGCGGAAAAAGTCCACCCGCGGCCAGTTGATGCGCGCGCCGCGCGCATCGCCCTTCGCCGCATTCAACAACTGCGCGTTGAAATAGATTCCCGGCTCCATGGTCACCACGAAGCCCTCCTGGAGCACTCGCGTGAGCCGCAGGTAGGGATGTCCAGGCGGCCGTGGAATATCGCCGCCCTCCGCGGATTGCATCAGTCCGCCGACATCGTGGACCTGAAGGCCCAGCAGGTGACCGAGGCCATGCGGCAGGAAGACGCTCGAAACGCCGGTTGCCACCGCTTCCTCAGGACTGCATGAAGTTATATCGGCATCTCGTAAAACTGTTGCAGCCAGGTGATGAGCGCGCAGGTGGGCGTCGCGCCAGTCGACACCTGCGTGAATGCCCCCGCATAACGTTTGCTGCATGGCGTCCATGCTGCGGATCAGCGCTGCAAAGTCTGAGTCGCGATGGGAATAGGTGCGTGTAATGTCGCTCGCGTAGCCGGCGAATTCCGCGCCGGCATCTATCAGCAGCGAGTGCCGCTGCGGTGGCGATTGTGTTTCCAACACCTGGTAGTGCAGGACCGCACCGCCCTCGTTGAGGGCAATGATCGGGTTGTAGGGTAACTCCTGTTCCCGCAGGCCACAGGCACGCAGGAACGCCAGCTCGATCTCAAACTCACTGGCGCCAGCCTGGAAGGCACGGGCCGCCGCCTCGTGGCCCAACGCGCCCAACCGGCTTGCCTCCCGCAGGCAGATCAGCTCGTAGGGTGTCTTCGTGGCGCGGACGAAATCGAGCCGGCGTTTCAATTCAGGCGAATTGACTGCAGTGACCCCCCAACTCGCCAGCTCGGGGAAGACATCGCCGACGTATGCCGTGGCGGCAGCCATCACCGGCAGCGCTTTGCGAGCCGCCTCGCGGTCAGCGACCGGGATGATGTCAAAATGACGGGTCCAGTATGCGTGTGGCAGTGCGGCGGGTTTGTGCCAATAGTCCGGCGGGCTGTGAAACAGCAGCAGCGGCCGCGAGCCCGGCACGAAGTAGATGAAACTGTCGGGGAGGTCGGAAAGGGGGACCCACACCTTGAACGCCGCGTTCACCTGGAAGGCGTGCGGCTGATCGTCCTCGAAAATAGGCACGGGCGACCCGGAATGCACCAGCAGAGCACCGAAGCCGCTCGCCGCCAGCGCCTGTGCCGTGCGGTGGCAGATTGCCTCCAGGTGCGGACCGAAAGCTGAATCCAGCATGAATCGCAGCCCCGAGTTCGATCCAACGTCCGACATCTTCGGCCTCCTGTCAGTGCCTGGCCGGATTACGTGTAATGTCGTGGACGACAGACAAGTTACCCGGCTGTTTCAAAACGAGCCTGGACTCTATAGAATTTGCCGCCAGCGATCCGTAGGGATTCGCGGAACGACAAAACTCGTTCGAAGTGTTTTCATACCACTCTTGCTTCTCTTTGGGGTACCGATCGATGAACACCAAACTCGCTCTTAGCGCACTCGTTGCGGCGCTGATGCTGACGGCCTGCGCGAAGCAGGAAGCCGCCAGCCCGGATTCAGCCGCGACTCCTCCGGCCGCCACGACGGAAGCCGCTCCGGCTGCTCCTGCTGCTGACGCTCCGGCCGCTCCGGCCGCCGATGCGCCTGCCGCTGCTCCGGCTGACGGCACCGCTGCTCCGCCTCCGGCCGACGCTCCCGCCGCGCCGCCGAAGCAGTAAGTAGTTCTCGAACCGAGAATTACTGAAAGAGAGCGAATAGCTCAGACGGCCCGGACGGATCGCGCAGGCGAGCTGTCCGGGCCGTGTCTTTTTCAGCATGCCCTTTCCTCGAGAGACCGTGACTGTCAGTGTCCGCGATGCTCGTTCTTCCAGGAGCGACCGGCTCTGGATCGGCAGTATCTACCGCGAATACCTGGATGACCTCGCGCCGGTGAGCAGCACGGGCATATTCCCGGTGCTGGGCGAAGTGGGTCATCGGGAGCCCGATCAGATCGCCCGTTGGTTCGGTGACCGCAATGCCTTTCCGCTGGTGATTCTCAAGGCGGCCGAGCCGGTGGGATTCGCGATGGTGGCGCGCAGCCAGGCGCCTCCGGGACCCCCCGCTGTTGAATACCGCATGGCCGAGTTTTTCATTGCCCGCCCCAGCCGGCGTCTCGGCGTGGGCAGGACGGCCGTCAACCTGATTCTCAATCGCTTCGCGGGCCGGTGGGAAATCACCGAGTACCTGCGCAACCCGGGCGCTGTCAGTTTCTGGAGGCGGGTGGTTTCAGGCTACACGCGCGGCATCTACCAGGAGCGTGTCATCAACGGCGAAGTGCGCCAGGTTTTTGATTCACGGGTCGAGCGTTCGCGTTGACCGAACCTTGACAGGCTCCGCAGCCGCTGCCGCCTGACAGTCTAGCCAGTGTCCTGCGGCGCACGTGCGCAATCCCCGGAATCCATGCAAGCGTGTCGAGCGTTTTCAATCTCAAACGAACCGACATCAACCGCCATGCGCTGAACACTGCGCAAAAGGCGACGATCAGTCCCACCAGGAGGGTCTCGGCGCTCACGTCAGCCTGCCCCGAGGTGAACCGCGACGTGATAGGTGATGAACGAAGCTGCGTAGGCCATCGCGAACAGGTAGCCCGCCATCAGCAGCGGATAGCGCCACGAGTTTGTCTCACGCCTTACCACTGACAGCGTGGACAGACACTGCGGGGCAAACACGTACCAGGCGATCAGCGAAAGCCCGGTCGCGATCGACCAGCCGCTTGCGATCACAGGTGACAGTGCGCCCTCGAGGTCGCCATTCGTCCCGGACATCGAGTACACGGTTCCGAGCGCGCTCACGGCAACTTCTCGCGCCGCGAGCCCAGGTACCAGTGCCACGGAAATCTGCCAGTTGAATCCCAACGGGGCGAAAATAACTTCCAGGCCGCGGCCGATCAGGCCGGCGATGCTGTATTGAATGGCCGGTCCGGTGGCCCCGGCAGGCGGTGCCGGAAAGCTCGCCAGAAACCACAACACGACCATCAATGACAGAATGATGGTGCCCACCCGGCCGAGGAAGATCCGAATCCGCTCCCACAGTCCGAGCGCGAGATTGCGCAGCACCGGCAGCCGGTATTCCGGCAGCTCCAGCAGCAGGGGCTGATACCCGCTGCGCATGATGGTCTTTTTCAGCACGAACGCGACTGCCATCGCGCCGAAGACCCCAACGCAATACAGGGCGAAGAGCACCAACCCGCGCAGGTTGAAGAGACCCACGGCACGGTCGGGAATGAATGCGCCAATCAACAATGCATACACGGGCAGCCGCGCGGAGCACGTCATCAGCGGCGCGATCATGATTGTTGCCAGCCGGTCGCGCGCGGAAGGGATCGTGCGCGTGGCCATGATCCCAGGAATCGCGCATGCGAAGCTGGACAGCAGCGGGATGAAGGCGCGGCCGGAGAGGCCCACCTTGCCCATCAACCTGTCGAGCATGTAGGCGGCCCGCGGCAGATATCCGGAATCCTCCAATGCCAGAATGAACGCAAACAGGATCAGGATCTGTGGCAGGAACACGAGCACACTGCTCGTTCCGGCCAGCACGCCACTCATGATCAGGCCGCGCAACGGACCTTCGTGCATGTGACTTCCGACCCAGTCACTCAGCGCGGCCACACCGGCCTGAATCAGGTCCATCGGGACCTTCGCCCAACTGAACACCGCCTGGAACATCAGAAACAGGACAATGGCCAACAACAGCGGTCCGGAGATCGGGTTTAGGACGATGGCATCCAACCGGGTGAGCATCGCGAGTCGTGCGGGCACCCGATACCCGATGGTGTCGAGGATTCGACGTACCTCGCGTTGGGTAGCCTCAATGTCAGCAACAGAGGTGGTTGACGGTGGGGTGATGACGGGTCCCACGGGCTTGGAGAAGTCGTGGCCGTCGATTGCCTCGAGTAACTCTCGCTCGCCGCCCGCTCGGATCGCCACGGTTTCAACGACGGGAATTCCGAGCGCCTTCTCCAAGGCTGCCCGGTCGATCCGGTAGCCGCGCTGCTGGGCCACATCGCTCATGTTCAGCGCGACCAGCATCGGTCGGCCGATTCGCTTCAGATCGAGGACGAGGCGGAGATTCAGCCGCAGGTTTGTGGCATCGACGACACAGACCAGCAGGTCCGGAGGGGGCTCCGAAGAGTGCCGGCCGAGGACGACGTCGCGTGCAATCGCCTCGTCCAGGCTCGCAGGTTCGAGACTATAGGCTCCTGGGAGGTCGACCAGGCGGTAGGTGCGGCCTGAGCGCGGGCCGGCGAAACGCCCCTCCTTGCGCTCTACAGTGACTCCTGGGTAATTGGCGACCTTTTGCCGGCTGCCGGTCAGGCGGTTGAACAGAGCCGTTTTGCCGCAGTTCGGCACCCCGATGAGGGACAGCGTGGGGGCGGTGGCCGGTGCGATCGTCTGCGCCCTGGCCTGGGCCACTGAGGCGTTCACAAGGTCTTCCCGGGACGGGAAATCTCCACCCAAATCCTTTGCACTTCGCAGCGCCGCAAGGCCAAGGTCGTATTGCCGACGCGGACCACAAAGGGATCCCGGCCCGGTCGGGTTTCGGCAATGATTTCGATCTGCTCCCCGGTGCAGAAGCCGAGCTCGAGCAGGCGGCGATCCAGCGAGGTCAGCTCCCGCTCATGGGAGCCGACACCGACAATCACCCCCGTGGCACCGGGTGACAGGGCACTCAAGCTGATGTAACCGGGGTCCAGCGCGACTCCGCCCGGTGCGGCGACTGCGTCCATGGGGCTCAGTATATGAGAACAGTTCGCATTTGCAACGAAGCTGTCACAAGAAGCGCCGCCGGTCACGATTGAGGCGTTCCGAGGCGCCCCGGCCTCCCGCGGTCACTTACCTCCGGTGCCCGACCGCCGCTGCGTCGTCCGTGCCAGCAGCGGCCGCAGGAACTGCCCGGTATGGGACCCCTCGGTCGCCGCAATGGCCTCGGGGGTGCCGCGAGCCACAATCTGGCCGCCCGAGCTGCCGCCATCCGGTCCCATATCGATGACCCAGTCGGACGTCTTGATGACGTCCAGGTTGTGCTCGATGACCACGATCGTATTGCCCTCATCGCGCAGCCGGTGCAGGACATCGAGGAGCTGCGCCACATCATGGAAGTGCAGACCGGTTGTCGGCTCATCGAGGATATACAGCGTGCGGCCGGTCGCCCGCTTCGCCAATTCACGCGCGAGCTTCACACGCTGGGCTTCGCCACCCGACAGCGTCGTGGCGTTCTGACCGAGACGCACGTAAGACAAACCAACATCCGTCAGTGTCTGCAACTTGCTCGCCACCGCGGGTATGTTCTGGAGGAAGCGCAGTGCGTCCTCCACTGTCATCTCCAGCACTTCGTGGATGTTCTTGCCGCGATAGCGGATCTCGAGGGTTTCCCGGTTGTAGCGCTGGCCTTTACAGACATCGCAAGGAACGTACACATCCGGAAGAAAATGCATTTCGACCTTGATGACCCCGTCGCCCTGGCAGGCCTCGCAGCGGCCGCCCTTCACGTTGAAACTGAATCGGCCGGCGTCATAGCCGCGCGCACGCGCTTCAGGGACCGCCGCGAAAATCTCGCGCAGGGGCGCGAACAGCCCGGTGTAGGTGGCCGGATTGGAGCGCGGCGTGCGGCCGATCGGGCTCTGGTCGATATCAATGACGCGATCGATGTTCTCCAACCCTTCGACCCGCTCGCACGGCGCCGCTTCCAACACCGAGCCATTGAGCTTGGCGGTGGCGTGACCAAACAGCGTATCGATGATGAGCGTCGACTTGCCGGAGCCGGAGACACCGGTCACGCACGTAAACAGGCCAACCGGAATTTCTGCGGTCACGTTGCGCAGATTGTTGCCCGTAGCCCCGACGATGCGGATCTGCTTGTCCGGTGTCGGCGGAGTGCGCAATCGCGGCAAGGCAATCTGCCGTTTGCCACTGAGATACTGTCCTGTGATGGAAGCCGCATTCGCCTGGATTTCTCGGGGCGTGCCCTCGGCGACAATCTCACCGCCATGCACGCCGGCACCCGGTCCGAGGTCGACCACGTAGTCGGCTTCGAGAATCGCCTCTTCGTCGTGCTCGACAACAATGACCGTGTTGCCGATGTCACGGAGCCGCTTGAGCGTAGCCAGCAAGCGCTGGTTATCGCGCTGATGTAGTCCGATGGAGGGTTCATCGAGAATGTACATGACACCCGTCAGGCCCGAGCCAACCTGGCTGGCGAGGCGAATGCGTTGCGCTTCGCCACCCGAGAGCGTTTCCGCGCTCCGGTCCAGTGTCAGGTAGTCGAGGCCAACATCCACCAGGAAGTGCAGCCGTTGCGCCACGTCCTTGGCGATCTTCGAGGCGACTTCGCCGCGCCAGCCCGCGAGATTGAGGGAATCGAAAAAGGCGAGGGCGTTGCCGACGGTCATGTGAGCCGTTTCGGGCAAGCTCTTTTCAGCTACGAATACAAACCGTGCGGCCTTGTTGAGTCGAGCCCCGCCGCAGTCCGGACAGGGCCGCATGCCTAGGAATTTCGCCAGCTCCTCGCGGACCGTGGCGGACTCGGTCTCGCGAAAGCGCCGCTCGAGGTTGGGAATGATGCCCTCGAAGGGATGGCGTTTGCGGGAGGTTTTTTTACCTTCCGTGTAGCGGAATTCAATGGCCTCCGCGCCGCTTCCGTACAACAGGACCTTCTGCACACCGGGCGTGAGCTCCGTCCAGGACGTTTCGATATCGAAGGCGTAGTGTTTGGCAAGCGACTGAATGAGTTGAAAGTAGTGAGCGTTGCGCCGGTCCCAGCCGCGCACGGCACCGCTCGCCAGGGACAGGTCCGGATTGACGACAACGCGATTGGGATCGAAGAACTCCTTGGTGCCCAAGCCGTCGCAGGTGGGGCATGCGCCGGCCGGATTGTTGAATGAAAAGAGTTTGGGCTCGAGCGTGGGCACGCTGTAGCCGCACACCGGGCAGGCATGCTTGCTCGAGAACACCAGTTCTTCTTGCTCCGGAGCATCGAGGAATGTCAGCCGCGCGAGCCCGTTCGACAGCCGCAGCGCGGTTTCGAAGGATTCCGCCAGCCTTTGTCCCGAATCCGGCCGCACCCGCGTGCGATCAACAACCGCTTCAATGGTGTGCTTGCGTTTCGGATCGAGCTTCGGCGTGCCGTCCATGTCATAGATGCGGCCATCCACGCGCACTCGCACAAATCCCTGCGCCGCCAGATCCTCCAGAACCTGGGCGTGCTCGCCCTTGCGATCACTGATGAGGGGCGCAAGCAAGGCGACGGCCGTGCCCTCCGGCAACTTCAGCACCTGGTCCACCATCTGACTCACCGTCTGGGCTGTCAGATCGATCAGATGATCAGGACACCGAGGAACTCCGGCGCGTGCAAACAGCAACCGCAGGTAGTCGTAGATCTCGGTGACAGTTCCCACCGTCGAGCGTGGATTGTGCGAGGTCGCTTTCTGCTCGATGGCAATGGCGGGCGACAAACCTTCAATGGACTCAACGTCCGGTTTGTCCATCATCGACAGGAACTGCCGCGCGTAGGCGGACAGGGACTCGACGTAGCGCCGCTGTCCTTCGGCGTACAGCGTATCGAACGCGAGTGATGACTTACCGGACCCCGATAAGCCCGTGAGCACGATCAGCCGGTCGCGTGGCAGGTCGAGATCGACGCCTTTGAGATTGTGAGTGCGCGCCCCACGGACGCGTATCTGCTGCATCAGGGTCTTTTTTCCCTAAAAACCATCGAGTGTACGCCCTGCGAGTCCTCTAGAATGCCGGTATTCACATTGAGGACTGTCTATGGCGCGCGGAATCAACAAAGTCATCCTGGTCGGTAATCTCGGGGCGGACCCCGAGACCCGCGCCATGCCCTCCGGTACGACGGTCGCCAACCTGCGCATTGCCACCAGCGAGAGCTGGCGGGACAAGCAAAGTGGCGAGCAGCAGGAGCGGACGGAATGGCACCGCGTCGTGCTCTTCGGGCGGCTGGGCGAAATCGCCGCCGAGTACCTGAAGAAAGGCTCGCAGGTCTACATTGAGGGCAGCCTGCGAACTCGCAAGTGGCAGGACAAGCAGGGCCAGGAACGCTTCTCCACCGAAATCGTCGGCAATGAAATGCAGATGCTCGGCGGACGCGGTGGCGGCGGCGGTGGCGGCGGTGGAATGGGCGGCGGCGGTGGGGACTTCGAGCGCAGCTCGGGCGGTGGCTCGGGCGGTGGCCGTGGGGGCTCAGGCGGTCGTTCCGGCGGCGGTGGGGGCGGTGATCCGTATGCCGATGAGTACTCCCAGTCCAGCGGCCAGTCGGGCGGCGGCGGTGGCAAGGCCGAGGATTTCGACGACGACATCCCCTTCTAGCGCCGCGCCGCGTGGCCCGGCGCAATATGTCCATAGATCATAACTCATTGATGTAGAAAGGATTCATCCGAAAGTGACGCAGTGCGGGCGCGAAGTCTTCGCGCCCTGGGGCCTGAAGCTTTAGAATTTGCGGCTTCCCTTGTTGCCCCACGTATGGTCCGTCGTTACTTCATTAAGACTTTTGGCTGCCAGATGAATGAGTACGATTCTGCTCGTATGGCAGACGTGCTCCATGCCGGCGGCGACCTTTCGGCTACGGACAACCCTGCGGAGGCCGACGTGTTGCTGATGAACACGTGCTCAGTGCGCGAGAAAGCGCAGGAGAAGGTCTTCTCCCTGCTGGGTGAATGGCGCAAGTTGAAGGCGGAACGGCCCCACGTCGTGATTGGCGTGGGCGGCTGTGTCGCGAGCCAGGAAGGGGATGCGATCACGAAGCGGGCGCCGTTTGTGGACCTCGTTTTCGGACCTCAGACTCTGCACCGTCTGCCTGAGATGATTGCGGAGCTGCGCCGCACCGGTCGCTCCCAGGTCGATGTCAGCTTTCCGGAAATCGAAAAGTTCGATCATCTGCCGGCGCCGCGGGCGGAAGGGGCCACGGCATTTGTTTCAATCATGGAAGGCTGCAGCAAGTACTGCAGCTTCTGCATCGTGCCCTACACGCGTGGCGATGAAGTCAGCCGGCCCTTCGACTCTGTGTTGGAAGAAGTGCGGCAGCTTGCAGCTCAGGGAGTGCGCGAGGTCACGCTTCTCGGACAGAATGTCAACGCCTATGCCGGTGCCATGTCCGATGGCGCCCTGGTGGATCTCGCAACGCTCATCCATCATGTTGCCGCGATTCCCGGCGTCGAGCGCATCCGCTTCACCACCTCGCACCCGGTTGAATTTACCGACAGCCTGATTGAAGCGTATGCGAACGTTCCGCAGTTGGCCAATCACCTGCACTTGCCGGTGCAGAGCGGCTCCGACCGCATTCTCTCCCTGATGAAGCGCGGTTACACGGCCCTTGAATTCAAAGAGAAAGTCCGCAAATTACGGCAGGTGCGACCGGACATCAGTGTGACGTCCGATTTCATCATCGGTTTCCCGGGCGAGAGTGAGCGTGATTTCAATGCCACGCTCGCACTCGTGCGCGACATGGACCTGGATCAGTCGTTCAGCTTCCTCTACAGCCGACGTCCCGGTACACCCGCGGCGTCATTGCCTGATGAAGTTGAATCCGAGATCAAACAGGAACGCTTGAGCCGGCTGCAGGCGCAGCTCGAACGCCAAGCCAGTGCGATCAGTGAAAGGATGGTCGGCACTGTGCAACGCGTCCTCGTCGAGCGCACTGCCCGCAAAAACGCGCACGAGCTCGCCGGGAGAACCGAAAACAACCGCTGGGTCAATTTTGCCGGCCCTACCCATTTGATCAATCAGTTCGTGGACGTGGTGATCACGGAGCTCCGTGCGCACACTCTGCGCGGCAGGCTGCTCTCCTGAAAACTCCATCCGTCTCTCCAGCCGTTGAGCCCTACAGGGAGTTCGAGTTGGAACCCGCCGACAACGCGCGCCTGGCCAATGTATGCGGCCCGCTGGATGAAAACCTGCGCCTGTTGGAATCCCGGCTGGGCGTCCAGATCCGCCGCCGCGGCGCCGGGTTTCGCGTGACCGGTGCGCAGGCGGAGAGCGCCGAAGATATTGTGCGCGAGTTGTTTGATCTGGCAAAAGACGAGGAGATCACCCCGGAGCGGGTTCACCTGACCCTGCAGGAGCGCGAGTCCGGCCAGGTGGTCGGCGATCCTCACCAACCTGACAACGCGGTCCGGGTTCCGCGCGGCGCCTTGCGCGCGCGGGGCACACACCAGCGCGAGTATCTCGCGCACATCCGCAAGCAGGATCTGACTTTCGGCATCGGCCCGGCCGGCACCGGCAAGACCTACCTTGCGGTGGCCTGTGCAGTCGAGGCGCTCACTCAGGATCGCGTGCGGCGGATCGTATTGGTGCGCCCCGCTGTTGAAGCGGGCGAGCGGTTGGGATTCTTGCCGGGCGATCTCACGCAGAAAGTGGATCCGTACCTGCGTCCCATGTACGACGCCCTGTATGAAATGATGGGCTTCGATCGCGTGGCGCGCTTCATTGAGCGCAATGTGATCGAGGTGGCGCCGCTCGCCTTCATGCGCGGCCGCTCGCTCAACGAGTCCTTCATCATTCTCGATGAGGCGCAGAACACGACTCCCGAGCAGATGAAGATGTTCCTGACCCGCATCGGCTTCGGCTCGAAGGCGGTGGTGACCGGCGATGTCACCCAAACCGACCTGCCCGCGGGCAAACAATCGGGGCTCGCCCAGGTCATCGACATTCTTCACGGTGTCGACGGTGTTGCATTCACGTTCTTCGATGCACACGATGTCGTGCGACATCCGCTGGTACAACGCATCGTTCGTGCCTACGAGGCCCGCGACAAATGACTTTGTCCGTGGAGGTGCAGCGAACGGTCAGGCAGTGGGCTCCCACCCGTGCTGACATTGCAACCTGGGCCGGCACGGCGTTGGGTCGGAAGGCGGCCGGTCGCGAGCTGGGTGTCCGGGTGGTCGGGCCTGCCGAAAGCCGGCGCCTCAACGCCCGGTATCGGGGCAGGGACAAGCCCACCAATGTGTTGTCATTTCCGGCGGCCGTGCTGCCCGTCGGTCCCGAGCATCCTCTGGGCGATCTCGTGATCTGTCCGATGGTGCTGCGAACAGAAGCCCGGGAGCAGCGCAAAACCCTGCGTGCCCACTGGGCGCACCTGGTGGTGCATGGGACCCTGCACCTGGTCGGGTATGATCACGAGGATCCCGCTGACGCGGATCGAATGGAGCGTCGTGAGATTGCTGTACTGCGCCGTCTCGGCTTCCCGAACCCGTACCGGAGCTCATGATGGCTAAGGACCTCAACGCGACCGGTCGGTGGCTGAAGCGCATCACCCAGAGCTTCTCCGGCGAGCCCCAGGATCGCGAAGAGCTGAAGGCCGTGCTGCGTGAAGCCCGCGAGCGCGGTCTCGTCGACTCCGAAGCGTTCGAAATGCTCGAGGGCGTTCTCGAAGTCGGTGACATCCAGGTGCGCGACATCATGGTGCCGCGCGCTCAGATGGTGTGCGTGCGGCGCGATGACGCGGCCGGCACCATCATGCCGATTGTCGTGGAGTCGGGGCATTCGCGCTTCCCGGTGATGGATGGTGACCGCGATGACATTGTCGGCATCCTGTTGGCGAAGGATCTGCTGCGCTTTGCCATCTCCAATGAAGAGGTGCGCTTCGACATCCGCGAGTACATGCGGCCCGCGGTGTTTGTTCCGGAATCCAAGCGGCTCAATGTGCTGTTGAAGGATTTCCGCCGCAACCGTAACCATATGGCCATTGTGGTCGATGAGTACGGCGGCGTGTCGGGACTCGTGACCATTGAAGATGTCATGGAGCAGATTGTCGGCGAAATCGACGATGAGTTCGATGTCGAGGAAGATCTGAATATCCGCAAGGACGCCGATCACCAGTACACGGTCCGCGGTGTTACCCGCATCGATGAGTTCAATGAATACTTCGGCTCGAAGCTTTCCGAGGAAGAGGGCTTCGATACCGTTGCCGGCCTCCTGATGAAAGAGCTCGGCCGGCTGCCACGGCGCGGCGAGGCGGCGAACATCGATGGCTTTGAGTTTCGCGTCGCTCGTGCCGACCGCCGCCGGATCGATGCGCTACGGGTTGTTCCGCCGCGTGATCTGGTGCCGCTTGCAGAGCGGCTTCCCGGCAGCGAGTCCTGATCTTCGTGAACGTAGGGCGCCTGACCGCGCTCGTAGCGGGCGCGATACTCGCATGTGCGTTCGCGCCGCTGCAGTGGTGGCCGTTGGCCATTATCTGCCCTGCGGTCCTGATGTACCTCTGGGAGGGAGCGACTCCGCGCGAAGCCGCCTGGCTGGGCTTCTGGTTCAACGCAGGCACGTTTACCGCAGGCACCTACTGGCTCTATGTCAGTATTCATGTATTCGGTGAGGCGCCGCTGTACATAGCGGTGGCACTGATGATTGCGCTCGTTGCCATCATGGCGCTGTATCACGCGGCGCTGGGTTATGTTGTAGCGCGTTGGTTGCCGCAACGCGGTGCGCTGCGCTGGCTGGTGGTGGTGCCCGCGGCCTGGTTGTTGATTGAATGGTGGCGGGGTTGGTTTCTGTCGGGCTTCTCCTGGTTGTCGCTGGGCTATTCCCAGACCGACACGTGGCTGGCGCACTTCGCGCCGGTGGCCGGTGTGTACGGCATCAGTGCCCTGTTGTTGGTCTGTTCCGGTGCGCTGACGGCGCTGCTGATCGGAACGAGGCAGACGCGGATCGCCGCCGCCATTGTCTTCCTGGTGCCCTGGGTCGCCGCGCCCGCGCTCGGCTCGGTCGCATGGACTCATCCTTCAGGGCCGCCGGTGACGGTGGCCGTAGTCCAGGGTGCGATTCCACAGGACCAGAAGTGGCTCGAGTCGAACAAACAGACCACCCTGGACCTGTATCAGCGCCTCACGGAAACCACGCTCGGTACTCGCCTGATTGTCTGGCCCGAGTCCGCTCCGCCCGTGGCGGTGAACGAGATCGTCGACTACATCACCAACATCTATCGCGAGGCCCGTGCTCACCATTCGGCGCTGGTGACCGGCGTGGTGCGCTTTGCGGATGATGAGATTGGATACAACTCGATCCTGGCGTTGGATGACGAGCTGTCCTGGTACAACAAGGCGCATCTCGTGCCGTTCGCCGAGTTCTTCCCTGTTCCCAGCTTTGTGCGTTCCTGGTTGCGCCTGCACAGCCTGCCATACTCGGATTTCACGCGCGGCGGGGACAACCAGCCGCCGTTGCCGGCCGCCGGCCTGAATCTCGGCGCCACCATCTGTTACGAAGACGCCTATGGCAGCTCCATGATCAAGGTCCTGCCCAAGGCGGACGCGCTGGTCAATGTGACCAATGATGCCTGGTTCGGCCATTCCACCGCCCGTCACCAACACTTTCAGATTGCCCGGATGCGGGCCATCGAGGCGGGCCGTTTCATGATTCGGGCTGCCAATGACGGTATTTCAGGCGTCATCGGCCCGGACGGAGCCGTGGTTGCGCGGGCCCCTGAGTTCGAGCCCTACGTATTGAAGTCTTCGGTGACGCCCCGCCAGGGGCTCACGCCTTACGCCCGTGTTGGTAACTGGCCCATTGTGAGCCTGAGTGCCGTGGCGCTGGCGATTGGGCTCTGGGTGAGGAATCATAGGGCCCGGCAACCTTGAATCCCGCCGGGCGTTCAATTTTATTCTCATTCGCAAAATCTCGGAGTCGAGCATGAGTGTGTCGCGCTGCCGTCCTCGCCATGAGGCCTCGCCGTCGTTTCGGGCTCCTTTGTGGCCGGCCGTGTGCGTTTCCATCGCGCTGGCCGCCTGCTCAGGCAATACGAACGCCCAGGCGCCGCATCCCCAGCAGGGCAGCCAGGCCGCCGCTACCGCCGCGGTCCCGACGGCCCCGGCTGTGGAGACCACGGTTCGTGCGCTGCCGGATTTCTCGCCATTGGTCGAGAGATATGGCCCCGCCGTTGTGAACGTCGAGGTGGTGGAGAAGGCGCAGGCCCAAAACGGGCCGCAGGGCCTGTCCCCGAACGATCCGTTCTACGATTTCTTCCGCCGCTTCGGGATCCCCACTCCTGACCAGGGGCCGCGAGGCAATGCCCCGCCGGCCCGGGGCGCCGGCTCGGGCTTCATTGTGAGCGCCGATGGCTACATCCTCACCAACACGCACGTGGTGGGAAATGCGGATGAGGTGACAGTACGGCTGACCGACCGCCGCGAATTTCCGGCGAAGGTGATCGGGGCCGATGAGCGTACCGATGTGGCCGTGATCAAAATCAATGCCGCCAACCTGCCGACCGTCAGGCTGGGCGATCCCGCGAAGGTCAAACCGGGTCAGTGGGTACTGGCCATCGGCTCGCCCTTTGGTTTCGAGAACAGCGCCACGGCCGGTATCATCAGCGCCACTGCGCGCTCGCTGCCCAGTGATAACTATGTGCCGTTCATTCAAACGGACGTGGCCGTCAATCCGGGCAACTCCGGCGGCCCGCTGTTCAATCTCGCCGGCGAGGTCATCGGCATCAACTCGCAGATTTTCAGCCGCACCGGCGGCTACATGGGCGTGTCGTTTGCAATTCCCATTGATGTCGCACGCAATGTGGAGGACCAACTCGTCAAGACCGGCAAGGTGGTCCGCGGCCGCATTGGCGTGACCATCCAGGATGTCAATGCGCAGTTGGCCGAGTCGTTCGGTCTCGACCGTCCGCGAGGCGCGCTCGTCAGCTCGGTGGAGAAAGATGGTCCGGCGGCGAAGGCGGGTCTGCAACCGGGCGATGTCATTCTGGGCGTGAACGGCAAGCCGATTGAACGCTACGGGGAGCTGTCGGGCAACATCGCGGCCATGAAGCCGGGTGCCGATGCCAGCCTGGATGTGTGGCGCGGCGGCAAGAAAGTGAATGTGATCGTGAAGGTCACAGAGCTCAAGGAACAGCAGCAGACGGCGAAGAGCGGTGGCGGCAAGCAGAAGGAGCGTGCCACCAACCAGGCCGCCCAGTTTGGCTTGACGGTTCGCCAGCTCGATGCCCAGGAGAAAGAGCAGGCGGAGACGCAAGGCAACCTCGTGGTCGAGGAAGTCACGGGCCCGGCGGCCTCCGCGGGAGTTCAGCCCGGGGACATCATCCTCGGCGTGAATGGCAA
This sequence comes from Pseudomonadota bacterium, assembly GCA_018241505.1. Taxonomy (GTDB): domain Bacteria; phylum Pseudomonadota; class Gammaproteobacteria; order Steroidobacterales; family Steroidobacteraceae; genus 13-2-20CM-66-19. The sequence goes on from JAFEDS010000009.1 coordinate 26,014, forward strand.
GCGTGTCAAAACGGTCAAAGAGCTTCAGGACGAAGCCAAGTCATCGGGTAAGAACGTCGCTCTGTTGATTCAACGCGAGGATGCGCAGATTTTCGTACCGTTGCGGATTCCCTGACGTCGATGGATGAGATCTACGATCCGGCCGCGGTAGAAGCCGCGGCCCAACAGCACTGGCGCGCGCTCAACGCGTATCGCTCGAAGGAAAACGATCCGCGTTTTCCCAAGGGCAAGTATTACGTGTGCTCGATGCTCCCGTATCCGAGCGGCAAGTTGCACATGGGGCACATGCGCAACTACACGTTGAATGACGTGGTGTATCGCTTCATGCGTTCATCCGGCTACAACGTGATGACTCCCATGGGTTGGGATGCGTTTGGTTTGCCGGCCGAAAACGCTGCGATCGACAAGAAAGTGGCTCCGGCGAAATGGACGCGCCAGAACATCGCCGATATGAAGGCGCAATTTGCGCCCATGGGCTTCGCGTTCGACTGGTCGCGAGAGGTCGCCACCTGCGATCCGGATTACTACCGCTGGAACCAGTGGCTGTTTCTGCAGATGTTGAAAAGCGGCGTTGCTTACCGCAAGACGCAGATCGTCAACTGGGACCCGGTTGACAACACCGTGCTGGCCAACGAGCAGGTGGTGGATGGCCGCGGCTGGCGCTCGGGCGCGATTGTCGAAAAGCGCGAAATCCCGGGTTACTACCTGGCGATCACAAAGTACGCGGACGAGCTGCTGGAGACAGTCAGAAGCGGGTTGGAGGGCTGGCCCACGCAAGTGCGTACGATGCAGGAGAACTGGATCGGACGCAGTGAAGGCTGCGAGATCTCATTCCCCTTCGCGCCGGATACCCGTGCCGCCATGGAGGCCGACGGTGCGCTCAAAGTGTTCACCACCCGGGCTGACACCGTGTTCGGTGCCACCTTCCTGGCGGTTGCCGCCGAACATCCAATTGCGCTCGCCGCGGGCAAGCGCGATCCACGGATAGCCGCGTTCATTGAAGACTGCGCGCGCGGCGCGGTGATGGAATCGCAACTCGCCACACAGGAAAAGAAGGGCATGGCGACCGGATTGCATGCGTTGCATCCGCTCACCGGCCGTCCTGTCGATATCTGGGTGGCCAACTACGTGTTGATGGGTTACGGCGAAGGCGCGGTCATGGGCGTGCCTGCTCATGATGAGCGCGACTTCGAGTTTGCCCGCAAGAACAACCTGCCGATCGTACAGGTTGTGAAGTCGAAGACCGGCGCCTACGACGATGTGCGGGCGCCCTGGATCGCTGCGTATTCCGACTACGGAATTACGATGGACTCCGGTGAGTTTTCGGGCCTCGAATTCCAGGCTGCGGTCGATGCGATCGCCGCGGCCCTGGAGAAGAAGGGTTTGGGCCAGAAACGCATTCAGTATCGCCTGCGCGACTGGGGAATCTCACGCCAGCGTTACTGGGGCACACCGATCCCGATCATTCACTGTGCTGCGTGCGGTGTCGTTCCGGTGCCGGAGGAAGACTTGCCGGTCGTCCTTCCCGAGGATCTGGTTCCGGATGGCAGCGGCAATCCGCTGAACAAGGACGAGCGCTTCCTCGCCTGCACGTGTCCGAAGTGCGGCAAAGGTGCGCGGCGTGAAACCGACACGATGGACACCTTTGTGGATTCATCGTGGTACTACATGCGCTACTGCTGTCCCGATGCTGCAACCATGGTCGATGGGCGCAACGACTATTGGATGCCGATGGACCAGTACATCGGGGGCATCGAGCACGCGGTGCTGCATCTGTTGTACGCGCGCTTCTGGACCAAGGTCATGCGCGACCTCGGGCTCGTGAAGTTCAGTGAACCGTTCAAACATTTGTTCACCCAGGGTATGTTGCTGGCCCACTGTTATTACCGCGAAGACGCCAACGGCAAGAAGCGTTGGTTCTATCCCGCGGAGGTGGAGCAGCAATTCGATGAACGCGGCACTCCGGTCAGTGCGGTCGCCAAAGAGGACGGGCAACCCGTCATGTACGGCGGCATCGAGAAGATGTCGAAGAGCAAGAACAACGTCGTGGAGCCCGGTACGTTCATTCAGCGCTTCGGCGCCGACACGGCACGCGCGTTTGTCATGTTCGCCGGGCCTCCGGATCAGAGCGCTCCGTGGTCGGATGCCAGTGCGGAAGGCGTGCATCGGTTCCTGAAGCGCCTGTGGGCGTTCTGCTTTCACAATCGCGAGCGAATCGCTTCCGCAGGCCCATTGGGTGCTCTGGACAGCGTTTTGAAACGCACCCGTCGCGACGTGCATGTGTTCCTGCAGCAGGCGCTGAATGACTTCCAGCGCATCCAGTACAACACCGTTGTTTCGGCAGCCATGAAGATGCTCAACGCACTGGATTCGATTGGCGATCGCCCCGCCGCGGCCCCGGTGTTGCGCGAGGGGGTGAGCATCCTGTTGCGTACCCTCTATCCGATGACACCGCACATTGCTCACGCGCTGTGGGTGGAATTAGGCTACGCAAAGGAGTCGGGCGATCTGCTGGATGCGCCGATGGCTCAGCCGGCGGCGGATGCGCTGCGCCAGGATGAGCTGGACCTGGTTGTGCAGGTGAATGGCAAGCTGCGTGGGCACATAGTAGTGCCTGCCGATGCGGATGAGGCCACTATCAAGGAAGCGGCGCTCGCCGATGAGAACGTGCGCAAGTTTGTCGACAAGCCGATCCGGAAAGTCATTTACGTGAAGGGCAAACTGGTCAACATTGTCGTATGAACAGACTCTGGCCCAGTTGCGTTGCGGCCGTACTGCTGGCGGGCTGCGGCTTTCACCTCGAGGGCCGCACGCCGCTGCCCGAATCCATGAAGAGCGCTTTTGTGCAGGCGGCCGATCTGCAGACCGACTTCGCGCAGAGTTTGCGCAAGGCACTCCTGACATCGGGTGCGCGCCCCGCGGCCGAGAAGAACACCGCCTCATCGGTGGTGAATATTCTCAGGGATGATGTGGTCCGCCGCACGTTGTCCGTGTCGGCCCAGAACAAGCCGAACGAATACGAGATTACCTACAACGTGCGCTTCTCGGTGACCGCCGGTGACCGGGAGTTACTGGCGCCGCAGGATATTTCGGCTACCCGCAGCTACAGCTTCGATGAGACGCGGCTGCTGGCGAAGGAGCATGAGGAAGACATCCTGCGCCAGGCGATGGCACACGATCTGGCGGACCGGGTCATTCGTCAGCTCTCGAGCCTTTGAGTGTTGCTGTTGAGCGGTATCGACCGCGTCGCGCTGGCGATGCTGCTGTCTCGCTACGGTCTGAATCTGACTTTGATTGCGCCCGAAGAGCTCATCCCCGGTTCGTACTGGGGGGAGAGCGAAGCCGGTCTCGAGGGTGACCGGCTGTACGCCCGGCTCGATACACCGGTGCATTCGGTTCTGCACGAGGCCAGTCACTATATCTGCATGACGCCGGAGCGGCGCTCTGGCCTGGACCGAGACGCCGGCGGTGACGACCTGGAAGAGTGCGGCGTATGTTATCTGCAGGTCATGCTTGCCGACGCACTGCCAGGTGTCGGCAGCGAGCGGTTGATGTCCGACATGGACACCTGGGGCTACAGCTTCCGGTTGGGCAACACCCGCGCCTGGTTTGGTTCAGACGCGGAGGATGCGCGCGCGTGGCTGATGGAGCACGGCGTGCTCGATGCACGCAATCAACTCACCGGTCACCTGCGAATCGATCGGTCGCGCTGACCAACTCGTGTATGTTGCCCGGCTCCAGCGCCGAGTGGCCGGCGTCCGGCACGATTCTCAAGTCCGCTTCGGGCCACGCGCAATGCAGATCCCACGCACTCCTCATGGGGCAGATGACGTCATAGCGTCCCTGCACAATCACTGCTGGGATCTTGCGAATCGGCCCGACATTCTCCAGCAACTGATTGTCGGTTTTGAAAAAGCCCTTGTTGATGAAGTAGTGGCATTCAATGCGCGCGAACGCCGCGGCGTACTCATCCTCCTGGAATTTCGCCACATAGTCCGGGTTCAGCCGCAGAAAGCTGGTGGCGCCTTCCCAGATCGACCATGTCTTGGCCGCCTGGCCCATGATCTGCGGATCTTCGCTGGTGAGGCGTTTGTAATAGGCCTGGACCATCTGCGAGCGCTCAGCTTCCGGGATGCTGGAAACGTACTTTTGCCACAGGTCGGGGTAGAGCGCGCCGGCGCCGCCCGGGTTCTGATAGAACCAGTCGATCTCCCATTTGCGCAGCAGGAAAATGCCGCGCAGGACCAACTCGGTCACGCGCTCGGGGTGAGTCTCGGCATAGGCCAGCGCCAGCGTCGAACCCCATGAGCCGCCGAACACCAGCCAGCGTTTGATGCCCAGATGCTCGCGCAGCCTCTCGATGTCCTCGACGAGATGCCACGTTGTGTTGTCCACCAGGCTGGCATGAGGCCGGCTCTTACCGCAGCCGCGTTGATCAAACAACACGATGCGGTAGACCTGAGGATCGAAGAAGGTTCGCATCTTCGGGTCGGTTCCGCCACCCGGGCCACCGTGGAGGAAAACCGCCGGCTTGCCGTCCGGATTACCGCTTTCCTCGAAGTAGATTTCGTGCACAGGGGAGACGCGCAGGAATCCGCTGCGAAAAGGCTCAATCGGGGCGTACAAGCCCCGGCGCTCGGTCTGGCTCATCAGTATTTGTAGACCTCAATTTTCTCGGCAATCAACTCGTAGGCGGTCGAGCCGAGGCGGGTGGATTTGGTTTGCAGGTGCAACTTGCCGGTGATCCAGTAGGCATCATAAATGGAGTCGATGCCCGGCCGGTGGCCGGTGTGGACGTATACGATCTGGTTCGGCGGCGGCGGTGGGACGTGAATACACGAGCCGAAATAGGGCACGAGCAGAAATTCGCTCACGCCGCCGCTTTTTACCGCATCCAGCGGGACAATGAATCCCGGCAGGCGGACGGTGGCACCCTCGAGTGATTTGTTGACGTTGAAGTCCTGCGCTTGCAGCGCGGGAGGTCCGCCTTCGCCGCGATAGTCGTGGATTGGCGCGGGTGCGACAGCCGTGAAGTGCGAGCGTTCGCCTTCGGGCAACAGCTCCTTCCAGTCGAGCTCGATGATGCGACCCGGCTTGGCAGGCAGTGCTTTGTGTCCCGGCACCAGGGACGAAGAATTTGCCACGGGGGTCGCGGACGCAGGCTTCGCGGCCAGGGTCGCGACTGCTGTGACAATCAGGAGCACTGCAAACACTGCGGGACGCATTTTCATCGTAGCGCCGATCCTATCGCGAGCTTGCCCCGGACGAAAATCGCCACATGATGGATAATCAGTGCTGGCAGACATAACGCCGGGCTAAGCCCCCGAATACCGCATCTTGAAGCTCACGACTGACGCCCTTTCCGGACACCTCGAGCAGCAGTTGTTGCGTGCTTACCTCATTTCGGGGGACGAACCGCTCCTGGCGGGCGAAGCCGCGGACGCGGTGCGCGCCGCCGCGCGTGCGAAAGGATTTGGGGAGCGCGACGTTCACTTCATGGACCGCGGCGCCGATTGGGATGATGTTCGCGCCTCGTCTGCGAATATGTCGCTGTTTGGCTCGCGGCGCCTGGTCGAGATTCGCATGCCCACTGGCAAGCCCGGTGTGGCGGGCGGTGCCGCGCTGGTGTCGCTGCTCGAGATCGAAGATCACGATACGGTATATCTCATTCTGACTCCGCGACTGGATCGCGACGTGCAGAACGCCAACTGGGTCAAGGCGGTCGAAGCCAAAGGGGCCTTCGTGCAGGTGTGGCCCATCGACTCCGACCGGATGACCCAGTGGTTGCGCGGGCGGGCGAAGCGGTTGGGACTCGACGTCACCGCGGAGGGAATCGAGGTGCTGGCGGAGCGCACCGAGGGCAATCTGCTCGCGGCACACCAGGAGCTGGAGAAGCTGAAGTTGGTTGCGCAACCCGGGCAAGTCACCGCCGACACGATTTTGGCCAGTGTGGGCGACAGCGCGCGCTTTGATGTTTTCCAGCTCGGCGAGTCGGTGTTGGCCGGCGACACGGAGCGGGCGCTGCGAATGTTAGGTGGCTTGCGTGCTGAAGGCGTGGAGGCGACGCTCGTCCTTTGGTCATTGACGAAGGCCGTGCGCGACCTTTGGGGCTCGGTGTCAGCGGCACCGGGCGCTCGGCCTAGAGCCTGGGGACGACAAGCCGCGGCGCTCGAAAAAGGAGCACGCCGTGCCTCGCGCCTGCCGTTTTCGACACTCGCCATCCGTGCGGGTCGCGCGGACCGGATGATCAAAGGGCGATTGTTCGGTGATGCCTGGGACGAGATGGCGCTTCTGGCCGCGGATATCTGCGGACATCCGGCATTGCGCGCGCCTCGATCCGTGCTCAAATAGTCTGCGTGTACACAGGCGTTTACGATGCAACCCATAGGTCTTTTCGGCGGCACTTTCGATCCGGTTCACTACGGGCACCTGCGCACGGCATTTGAGCTGTGGCAGGAGCTTCGGCTCGCGGAAGTTCGCTTCATGCCCACGGGCAGCCCGCCTCATCGCGAGCAGCCTTACGCTACGCCGGAGATGCGCCTGCAAATGGTGAAGGCCGCCGTCGCGAGCCAACCGGCGTTCGTCGTGGACGATCGCGAGATCCGGCGTACCGGGGTGTCATATTCCGTTGATACCCTCACCGAAGTGCGTAAAGAGTTTCCCTACCGTTCGCTGTGCCTCCTGCTGGGCATGGATGCTTTCCTCGGCCTGCCGAACTGGCATCGGTGGCGTGAGTTGCTGGACCTTGCGCACATTGTCGTGGCCCACCGCCCCGGCTGGCGGGCTCCCACCATGGGGCCGCTGGGTGAAGTGATGGTGGATCATGGCACTGGCACGATTCGTGACCTGCACCAGAACCCGAGCGGGCGCGTCTACGTGCATGCCGTGACCCAGCTCGAGATCTCATCCACCGAGCTGCGTCACCTCATTATTGCCGGACGGGATCCGCAGTATCTCGTTCCTGAAGAAGTCCGGCAGATCATCCGGGATACGAGGTGCTATGCTCCCCGGCAACGCTGAACCGGCCCAAAACCGCAACTACCAGGAGAATCCACTTAAACACATGATCACCCGTGCCCGACCGCGCCGCTCCCCGGAGCCAGAGCGCGCCTCCCCGCTGCAGGAAGTCGTAGCCGCCGCGCTGGACGACATGAAGGCAGTCAATGTGAAGGTGCTGGATGTACGAGGGCTAACGGACATAGCCGACACGATGATCATTGCGTCCGGCAACTCCGACCGACACGTCAAATCCATCGCCGACCGCGTCATCGAAGACGCCAAGAAATCGGGATATCGCCCCCTCGGCAAAGAGGGAGAGCGCGACGGCGAGTGGGTTCTCGTCGACCTCCAGGACATCATCCTTCATGTCATGTTGCCACGCGTACGCGAGTTCTACGGACTCGAACGGTTGTGGGATAACGGCGGTGGCGAAGTAGCTGCTGCACCCGCTACAGCCTCTGCAACGCCGCCACGTACCGTCAAGCGAGGACGGCAGCCGTCTTGATCTGACTCATGGGTCGGATGCGAATAGTCGCCGTCGGCTCGCGAATGCCAAGGTGGGTGCAAGAGCCCTACAACGACTACATCACCCGCCTCAGCTCCGCCCTCAAAGTTACCCTGACTGAAATCGAGCCGGGGACCCGCGCCGCGGGCCGTCCTCCCGCCAAGGCCATTGAAGCCGAAGGCCAACGGATTCTCACTGCTTTGCGGCCGGGCGAGTTCGTAGTTGCACTGGATGAGCGCGGCAAGGAAATGACGACCCGCGAGCTGGCGACATGGCTCGCCGGGCGCCTGCAGGATGGCAGCGATCTTGCCTTCCTGATTGGCGGACCCGATGGCTTCGCGCCGGAAGTCCTGCAGCGATGCAATTTCAAATGGTCGCTGTCGCGACTGACGTTTCCGCACGCCCTCGTCAGGGTCGTGTTGGCCGAACAGTTGTATCGCGCGCATGGCGTCCTGGCGAATCATCCGTATCATCGGGACTGATGAATCCTGTAATTTGTCTGGCATCCATTTCGCCGCGACGGCGTGAGCTCCTGGCGCAGATCGGCGTTGCGCACATCGTCGTCGGCGCCGATATCGATGAAGCCGTTCTGCCGGATGAGGGGCCCCGCGCCTATGTCATCCGGCTCGCACGTGAAAAAGCGCTGGCCATCCGGCGCACCGGACAGCAACTCCCGGTACTCGCTGCCGACACTACGGTTGTTGTGGACGGAAAGATTTTCGGAAAACCTCGCGATCGGGCCCAGGGCATCGATATGCTCGGTGAGTTGGCCGGGCGGACGCACGAGGTATTGACCGCGGTAGCCCTGGCAGGCTCGTTCGGTGTGAGCGAGAGACTGAGCGCGAGCACCGTGCGCTTCCGGAAAATTACTCCGGCGGAATGTGCGGCTTACTGGGAGACCGGCGAGCCACGCGACAAGGCGGGCGGGTATGCCATCCAGGGATTCGGTGCCGTATTCGTCGAGTCCCTGAGCGGCAGCTATTCTGCTGTGATGGGTTTGCCGTTGTTTGAAACGGGAGAGCTTTTGCAGGCAGCAGGCATTCAGTGCTGGAACAGCGCGAGCCCAAGCAGGGAGCGCGCTTGAGCATCGAGATCCTCGTCAACGTGGCGCCGCGCGAAACGCGGGCTGCGATCGTCGAGAACGGCGTGCTGCAGGAAATCTATATCGAGCGCACCAGTCGGCGCGGTCTCGTCAGCAATCTCTACAAGGGACGCGTCTCGCGGGTGCTGCCGGGAATGCAGGCAGCGTTTGTGGACATAGGACTGGAGCGAACGGCATTCCTGCATGTTGCCGACATCGCCAACGCACCGACCGACGATACGATTGTTCTACCCACGGTGGACGATATCCGCCGCCTCGTCAGTCCCGGCGACGACATTCTAGTGCAGGTGATCAAGGACCCACTGGGAACCAAAGGGGCACGACTCACCACGTTCATTGCGCTGCCTTCGCGCTACCTCGTGTACATGCCGCGCGGCGATGGCATCGGCGTGTCAGCTCGGATTGATGATGAAAACGAACGTGTGCGGCTGAAGGAGGCCGTCGCGAGCTTCATTCCGCCCAATTCGGAAGGCGGTTATATTTTGCGAACGGCTTCGCAGGGCGTGACGGTCGACAGTTTGCGCGAAGACATGGTGTATCTCGACAAGCTATGGCGCCATGTGCGGGTGCGTGCGCTCGAGACACAGCCTGGCGGCATCGTTCATGCGGACCTTCCGCTGGCACTGCGAGTGCTGCGTGATGAGTTGTCGCGCGGCGTGAGTCGGGTTCTGGTCGACTCGCAGCGCGATCATGCCGACATGGTGGAGTTCGCCGCGGCGTTCATGCCGGATGCGGCGACCCGCATCGAGCTCTATGTGGGCCCGCGGCCGATATTCGATCTGCATGGGATCGAGGAAGAGATTGCCAAGGCTCTCGATCGTAAAGTCACGCTGAAGTCGGGTGGTCACCTGGTGATTGACCAGACGGAGGCCATGACCACGATTGACGTCAACACCGGCGCCTACGTCGGGCACCGCAATCTCGAAGAGACGATCTTCCGCACCAACCTGGAAGCATCGGTCGCCATCGCGCGCCAGCTTCGGCTGCGCAACCTCGGCGGCATCATCATCATCGACTTCATCGATATGCGCGACGAAGCGCACCGGCGTCAGGTTCTCGCCGCGCTGGAGCGCGCCTTGTCAGGCGATCGCGCCCAGACGCACATCGTGAGCTTGTCGCCGCTGGGACTGGTGGAGATGACGCGGAAGCGGACGCGGGAAAGCCTGGAACACATGCTTTGTGTGGCATGTCCAACCTGCGAGGGGCGCGGGTTTGTGAAGTCGGCCGAGACGGTGTGCCACGAAATCTTTCGCGAGATTGTGCGACAAAGCCGGCAGTTTACGAGCCGTGAGCTGCTGATACTGGCTCACCAGGATGTTGTGGATCGGTTGCTCGAGGATGAGTCGGCTACGCTTGCTGAGCTCGAGGCTCAGGTAGGACGGCCCATTCGGATGCAAGTAGAGGCGCTGTACGGGGTGGATCAGTACGACGTAGTCCTGATCTAGTTTATCAGCGCGGTACGGGCCGCGTAGGCGGCTGCGTCGATGCGGTGTTTGTGGGGGATAACGATGGCTCCATTGGGGGAGACCGGCCCCAATTCGGCCACTCCGGCTTCGGCCACACCGGCCCGGGCCAGGAGCTGGCTTCAGGTTGCCCTGTTGGGCACCGTCGCTGCGGGCGTCGTCTTCGCTCTCATTCTTTTTGCTTACGAGCTGGCCCTCGCGCGGGTGCCGCAACATCGCGCTGCGCTCGAGCGCCTCGTCCGCGCCCAAACCGGGTTGGACGTTCGCTTCACCGAGCTTGGCTTACGTTGGGGCTGGTACGGCCCCGAGGCGGTTTTCCGGCACGTTGAGCTCGATGAGCCGGGCAGCGCCGAGGCGCTGCTGCGCGCGCCTGAGCTTGTTGTTGGATTTGACGTCTGGCGGACGCTGCGCAGTGGACATCCCGAGGCGGGGCGAATTGAGTTGGTGGCGCCGGAGATTGATTTCTCCAATGGCGGGCCGCGGCGGGGTGTTGGAGTAGGGTTGGCGGGAGCGGCCGGAAGTGCGCCGGGCTCAGCGTGGAAGTGCTCGACGGCCGAATCACAATCGGTGCGCTGTCGCGGTGCCGACGTAGCGGCTGGTTCTGGCGTTGAATCTTCCGCGTTGGGGCGCGTGGCGGTGTTGCAGCGCTGGCGGGGAGGGCGCATCGACATAGAGGGTGGCACCGTGCGCCTGCCCGACGCCGTCGGCGGTGTGAACCCACTGAGTGTACAGATACGCCGTGCGACGCTGCGCCGATCCGATGATGAGTGGAACGTCGACGGACTCCTCTTCTTGCCTGACCGTGTTGGTCGCAGTGCCCACATCACATTGGATGTACGCGGCGATCTGGGCCGTGCGTCCGCATTGAGCGGATCAGTGCGAGTCGAAGCGCGACGCCTGTTGTTTCCCGGCTCGCGTGACTTCCTCGCTGGCGCTCCCGGTATCGCTCGCTACCTGCCTCGCGGTGGCCACGGTGACCTGATCGTGAATTTGAGCTTCGCGCAAGGGCAGGTGATGAAGGCGCATGGCAACGTGCATGCTGGCGGACTGACGTTTGATGCGCCGGGTCAAGGGCAGATTGCTGCGCCGCCGCGCCCTGATCTTTTGGTGCTCGACCGTCTCAGCGGAAATTGGAACATCTCTCGCCGCGGCAATGGCTGGCGTTTGCGTGTTGACTCTCTGGACCTGGCGAAAGGCGATCGCTTCGCGTCACTCGCTGTTGATACCAGCGAGTCATCGCAACCGGAATCGCCCGGCCACTGGATCCGTGGAACGCTGGAAAGTGCACCGCTGGACCCCGTGCTGGCGGTCACTCGTTGGCTCGCACCGAATTTTGACCTCGCCGGCATCCATCTCAACGGTACCGCGCAAAATCTGACCTTTGACTGGGCCTCGGGGCGTCCCGAGGGAGATAGGCTGCGCACTTCCGCGAGCTTGGCGGACGTCGCCCTTTTGCCTCGATCGCGCGACTACGTGCTCGGCGGCCTCAGCGCCCGGATTGGCGGAAGCGAAAGCGATCTCACGATTGACGTTCAATCGCACACAGCACGCCTGGAGTTGACTCAGTCCCAACAGAAGCCTCTCACCGATGTGCGTGTTTCATCCACGTTGCACGTGAGCAGTCATCCCGATGGATGGAAGCTGGAAACAGACTCTTTTGTACTGGAGCATCAGCGCGCCAGCCTGAATTTGAGCGGATCGCTGGAGGGCGGCTCAGCAGAGCCCCGGATTCTCGCCAAGGGCACGCTGACGGGCGCCGATATTCCTCTGGTCGTGAGGCTCCTGGGTGACAACACCGCGGAAGCATTCGGTGCCGCCGCTTCTCGATTGACTGCCGGTAAAATTCAAAACGCAGAGTTTGCTCTGCGCGGACCCATCAGCGATTTGCCGTTTGACGGCAGACACGATGGCTTCACCGGGTCATTGACGCTGCGGGATGCGATCTTGTCCGGTGGGGATCTGTGGCCCGATGCCAATGGCATCGACGCCCGCGTCGAATGGCACGGAGCGCAAATACAAGCGGTCATCGAGGCGGGGCGAGCAGGTCCGTTCCAACTTGCCTCGGCGAAAGCGCAATGGGGTGCGGATGGCCGAAGTGCGACTCGTTTGACGGGGCACGTCAATGGTCGTATCGAGGATGCTATCGCGTGGGTTCGCAGCCACCCACAGTTGCAGGAATACGCCCCCGACGTTGGCGAAGTCGACGCGCAAGGCGATGCGTCGTTTGATCTCAATGTGACGGTGCCGCCGGAGGCAACTGCCCCGGCTCAACTGACAGCCCGCGTCTCCACATTCCTGGATGGCGCCACCGTGGAGGCCGTCTCGGGCCTGCCCCCACTCGAAGGTGTTACAGGCGCGTTCGTGTTTGATGCAGGCCGCCTGCAGCGGTCGGCGCTGACAGCGTCATGGCTGGGCGGGCCAGTGACACTCCATGTTGGCGAGCGCCGCGAGAAAACGACGCGCGTGCTTGCAGTTCAAGCACAAGGAACGTTGAACGCACAACAAGTGGCCACCCTGGCGAACGCCCCGGATGCGGCGGACGGCAGTACGGACTGGAGTGGCGAGCTGGCGTATCTGCAATCTGAAGGCTCGCGGTCGCCCCGGTGGCGCATGCGGGCAGATTCAAATCTGCTCGGTGTTGTCAGCTCGTTACCCGAGCCTTTCGCCAAGCGATCGGTGGCGGCCGTTCCCGTGCATCTGGAGGTTGTTGGCGCGAACGATTCCGCGCAGCTTCGCGCGAGCTTCGGCGACCGGATGCGCAGCGTTTTGGCGTTGAAGCGCAAGCCGGCCGTTGGCTGGACGGTGGATCGGGGTTCGGTGCGACTGGACAGCGGCCTGCCGGTGTTGCCAAGCGAGCACGTTGTGTTGGTTCGGGGGCGCGTGAGCCGGCTCGATTTACCTGCCTACGCCGTGGCATGGCAACGACTGCGCCAGGACGCATTACCCCCCATCCGTGCGCAAGTAGTCGCCGACCAAATGCTGATAGGCGACCATCACTATGATGAAGTAGCGCTGCAAGCGGAGCGAACGAGTGCGGGATCCAATCTGCTGCTCGACTCGGCCGCGGTGGCAGGCATCGTACGCTGGCCATCGCCTGAGCGGGCTGCGCACAGCCTGGCTGTACTGAGTGAGCCTCAGCCGGCGGAGCTGCATTTCACGAGACTCAGCCTGCCCGAGGGTACTTTGCCGGGGGACGGCGTCGGTGTGATTGCCGCATTCGCACCGTCGGCGTCGCTGGCGGTTGATGATTTGAGTTGGCGTGGCCGGTCGCTTGGGCGCCTCACGGCAACAATGACTTCCGCCAACAAGGTTGTATCAGTGGAAGGTGCACGCCTCACCAACGGCGTTCACGATGCGCGCGGCGGTTTGCACTGTCAGACAGCCATGCCCACGTGCCGGCTGACATTTACGGTTGAGAGCACCGATGCCGCAGCGACGCTCGAGGATTTCGGATTTACGCCGGACCTGGCCGCGAGTGCCGCATCGTTGAATGGTGAGGTTGAGTGGCATCCGGCGGTTGGCCAGTCATGGCTTGCAGGCGTGCAAGGAACGCTCAGCATGCGCCTGGCCGACGGGAGCCTTCGCAAAGCGCCCGTTGCCGACAGCGGAGCCCTGCGGACGGCCGCTGTAGCGGACGCCGACGCCATGCGCCAAGGAGATGTGGCAGAAGGGGGTGCTTTGCGGCCACAGCCCTTTGCGCTGCTCGCGGTCCCAGCACTGGTCACCGCCCTCGATGCACCCGGCGCGGCGGGGTCCTCTCTGACCAAAGAACAGCAGCCACTGCACTTCGATCACCTGGAAGCGGACTTCGATCTGAACGACGGGCAAGCCACCACCTCGGACCTGCACTTCGACGGCGATGCCGAAATCCTGATGCGCGGCCGAATCGGCATCGTCTCCCGCGACTACGATCAGCAGGTGTGGTTGCTGCGTGGCGAAGAACGGCTCCCGGCGGCTGTGCGGCGCTTTGGGGCCACGCCCAGGGTTGCCGCCGCCTGGCTCTCGTTGCGCGATCTGTTCAGCAGCGGGGAGTCACAGGACCGCTCCAGGGCCGTCCTACGCTTGCAAGGCTCATGGGACGACCCGATGGTAGTGACAGCGAACTGAAACGACCGGCCCCGCGCCGCTTGCTGTACATTTTTGACCCATGAGTGCCATTGCAGCTATCCAAATGACGTCCGGACCGGACGTAGCCGCCAACCTTCAGCAGGTGAAACCTCTGCTGGAAGAAGCCGCCGGGCGCGGCGCCCAATTGGCCGTGCTTCCTGAGAACTTCTCTTTCCTGGGTCTGCGGGACACCGATAAGCGCGAGGTTGCCGAGGCTGAAGGCTCGGGCCCGGTGCAGGACTTCCTGGCCACGACGGCCGGCAAGCTCAGGATGTGGATCATCGCCGGGACCACGCCCATCAAGGCGGGTGGCGATGGCCGGGTGGCCGCCGCATCGCTCGTCTACGATGCGGCGGGCAAGCAGGTAGCCCGCTACGACAAGATCCATCTCTTTGATGTCGACATTCCGGGGAAAGCCGAGAAGTATCGCGAGTCCGCCAACGTGGCGCCGGGCTCGCGCACGGTCGTCGTGGACACGCCGGTGGGCAAAGTTGGACTGTCAGTCTGCTATGACATCCGTTTTCCGGAGTTGTTTCGGCGCCTGAGCGCGGCGGGTGCACAGATTCTGACAGTGCCGTCGGCCTTCACGGCGCCGACGGGTCGGGCCCACTGGGAAACCCTGATGTGCGCCCGCGCAATTGAAAACCTCTGTTATGTCGTGGCGCCGGCGCAGTCGGGATTCCATCCCAATGGACGCGAGACCTACGGCGACAGTCTGATTGTTGATTTTTGGGGCCGCGTCGTGCAGCGCTTGCCGCGCGGTCGCGGGTGTATTGTGGCGCAGGCCGATCTGCAGCGTCAGGCGCAAACCCGCCAGAACTTCCCGGCGTTGCAGCATCGGGTCTTCGCAGGAGAATGAATGTTGAGTGAGCCAAGCGACCAGCCTGTTGATGCGTTGAATATTGCACGCGATCTGATCTTGCGGCCCAGCGGCCTGGACAACAGCCGCCTGGACCAGGTGTTCGGTGGCGTGCTGACGCATTCCGTCGATTTCGCCGACTTGTATTTCCAGCTCTCGCACGAGGAAGCCTGGTCTCTCGAGGACGGCATCGTGAAGGACGGCAGCGCCAGCATCGAGCAGGGTGTGGGCGTGCGGGCGTTGTCCGGTGAGAAGACCGGTTTTGCCTACTCCGATGAAATCGTGCTGCCCGCGCTCGAAGAGGCTTCGCGGGCCGCACGCGCCATTGCCGTTCGAGGCGGCGACAAACAGGTTCGTGCCTGGCAGTCGAAGCTCGGCCATGCGCTGTATCTGCCGGGCGATCCCAGTGTCGGGCTGACGGATCAACAGAAGGTCGAGTGGCTGGAGCGCGTCGATCGCGAGACCCGCAAGTTGGATCCGCGGATCGTCCATGTCACCGCCAGTGTCACGGCGGTGCACGAAGTCGTTCTGATCGCCACCAGCGAGGGCGAGCTCGCGGCGGATGTGCGGCCGCTGGTGCGATTCAACGTGTCCGTGCTGGTTGAGCAGAACGGACGGCGTGAGCAGGGCTATTGCGGCACCGGAGGCCGGTTCTCGCTTGCGGACCTCGTTGCCGGCGACAAGCCGCTGGCGCTCGGTCGCGAGGCAGTGAGGCAGGCGCTGGTGAACCTGGAAGCGAAACCGGCGCCGGCGGGCGCCATGACGGTGGTGCTTGGGCCGGGTTGGCCGGGCATTTTGCTGCATGAGGCGATCGGGCACGGCCTGGAAGGGGATTTCAACCGGAAGGGCACTTCTGCCTTCGCCAACCGGATTGGCGAGCGCGTGGCCGCCCCCGGCTGCACCATCGTCGACGATGGAACACTGTCGCGCCGCCGCGGTTCGCTGAATATTGACGATGAGGGCACGCCGACGCAATGCACGACTCTGATCGAGGACGGCATTTTGCGCGGCTACATCCAGGACAAGCTCAACGCCAGGCTCATGGGTGCGAAACCCACCGGTAACGGCCGTCGGGAATCCTTTGCACATCTGACCCTGCCGCGGATGACCAACACCTACATGCGCCCGGGTCCGCATGACCCGCAGGAAATCATCCGCTCCGTCGATCGAGGTATCTACGCTGTCAACTTCGGTGGCGGACAGGTTGACATCACTTCAGGGAAGTTTGTGTTCTCGGCAAGCGAGGCCTATGCCATTGAGAACGGCAAGCTCGGCGCGCCGCTGAAGGGCGCGACGCTCATCGGCAACGGCCCCGATGTGCTCACGCGCGTGAGCATGGTGGGGAACGACCTGAAGCTGGACGATGGTGTTGGTACTTGCGGCAAGGATGGCCAGAGCGTTCCGGTGGGTGTGGGACAGCCCACGCTGCGAATCGACGGCCTGACTGTCGGCGGCACGGGCTGACGCCTGCGCTGCCGCAGCCGCTGAAATTCAGCATTTGCGCAGCCAAAACCGCTTGCATTGCTGTTAGGCCGCAAACCCGGCAGCAATGCCCTCTCGCCCGAACCAACATGTTGGTTCACAGTTCACGTGCGGACGGAGCAGGGACGCACCCGCTGAGAAGAGAGCAGTGGCACGTGCAATCAACTCATGCTGCGCGGCGGATCTGTCGCGGTTCGTGCACCGAGCAGGCGGCGGGTGGGCGTTTCACCCACTCGCTGTCTGTAAGGGCAGACAGCGCGCGCAACCATTGGCACACCTCGTCCATTGCTGTGCGTTTGTGTCAGTAGTGCACATTCCGAGTGTGCGGAACGCCGGACATAATTTTCATCCGGCGTGAACGTGCGTCCGTTTTCGATGTCTGTCGGTACGGGCGTACCGAAGATGTGACGGCGTGCACGCCGCCCGGTTCGTTGGGTCCGTAGCTTGCTCGCTCGTTCTCGCCCACTTCTAGTTGAGGATTGCATGATGCCCGCCGAGACCGGACTCGCTGAAACGCAGACACTGCAGATTCCCCAGGACCTGGTGAGTGCCCTCGGCACACACAAGCCCAAAACGGACTACGGCATCGAGGCCCTGAAACCTTCGTTCTTCGGCCGCCTGATGGAAAAGCTGATCGGTCCCAAGAATTAATTTAACTGGCGGGTGAAGGGAGCTTCCGCAACCGAGGTTCCCGTCACACCGCTGTAGTTCCCGCCAAGGCATGCGTCAGGCTACGATGGGCCATGACGCGCACCGGCAAGCGCTTATCCCGCCCCCTCTATGAGGGCCTGCCCTGGATCTACGTGGCAGGAGGGGCTATTGCGCTGTTTGGCAGCTATATGTGCCCCTTCAGGGGGCTCGCCCTCGTAATCGGCTTATTGGGCCTCCTGGGCGTCCTGGGAGGCATCGTGGTAATGCTACGCCGCCGTGACTTCCGGGCCATGAGGTCTGAGTACGGTCAGGCTGATTCGTCTCTGAGCGATCTCGGACGCGAGGACTAGGGCTCAGCTACTCGAGCTGTTCCTCGTCCACCACACCGGTATCCACCACCCCGGTGGAGACATGGACTCCCGGTACAGTGTCCGTCATCGCGGCACGTGATCGGGCCATACGCTCGTCCACGTAGATCAGCTCATGCTTGCCGATCACAACAACGTCACCGTCATTCAGATAGTGACGCCGCACGCGCTTGGACTTCACGTAAATACCGTTGGTGCTATTCAGGTCCTCCACCACGCTCGAATGCATGGTGGTTACAACTTGGCAGTGATGGCGGCTCACAAATCGGCTGTCGATCTGCAAATCGTTGTCCGGTGTGCGTCCCACGATGATGCGACCAACTCGCAACATCCGCTCTTCAACGGTGCGGCCATCGGTTGCAACCAGCAGGCGCCCGTGAATCGGTGCGTCGTCGTCCACCGGCGCAGAGGCCGCGGGCTCCGGTTCCGACGGATCCGCTCCGCCCACTCTGACGGAGCCGGCTCGTTCAGCGGCGGCGCGAGCCTCGGAAGCTTTCACCTGCAAGGCGTTCCGCGCCGAGTATTCAACCCATTGCAGCTCTTCGACGGCCTGGCTGATGTCCACAGGCGTGACAACGTCACGATCCGCGGTGAATGCAGCCATCAGCGAGGTGTCGCAAAGCGTGTTGACGAGACGCGGCACGCCGCCAGTGAACCTGTAGATTTCGGCGTAGGTGTCTTCGTCGAAGATCTGCCGGTCACCCGCGCCCGCAACCTCCAGGCGATGCTGGATGTAGGCCCGCATTTCCTGCGCCGACAAGGTCGTCAGGTGGAACCTCAGGCGAATGCGCTGCGTGAGCTGAATCAGCTCCGGCGCATCGAGCTTCTCGTTGAGCTCCGGCTGCCCGGCCAGGATGATTCGCAGCACCTTCTCCTTGGTGGTTTCCACACCGGAGAGCAGCCGGATCTCCTCCAGCACGCGCATCGACAGGTTCTGGGCTTCATCGACAATCAGCAGTACCTTGCGGCCGGCCGCGTACTGCTCAATGAGGAAATTGTTGAGGGTGGCAATCAGCTCGGCCTTCTTCATGCGGAAGGGCGAGAAGCCGAACTGCACCAGCACGGCTTGCAGGAAATCGACCGCCGACACCTGTGTCTGGTTGATTTGCGCAATCACCACATCGGACTGGATTTCCTTCAGGAAGGATTCAATCAGCGTGGTTTTGCCGGACCCGATCTCCCCGGTGATCACGACGAAGCCGTCGGTGAACCAGATCGTCGATTCCATGTACGCCTTGGCGCGGGCGTGCTGCTTGGACAGGTAGAGGAACTGCGGGTCCGGACTCAGACGGAACGGCAGTTCCTTCAATTTGAACGGGTCGAGATACATGCGTGCTCGTAGTCGGGAGCCGGATGGCCGGCGCGTTTGTTTGTTGGCGTGCGACAGCCGGGAAATCCGGCTGTCACTAATCCGAGTCCCTTGGCTCCTGCGCTGCGCGATCTTAAGGGATGCCAACCCCGGGCGCCAATTGAGCGAGCAACCGCCGTGCCCGCCGGTCCCGCGCGCTCGCGGTTGCCTCGACCAGGGTGCAATGACCGAGCTTGCGGCCCGGACGCGGCTGTTTACCATAGTCATGGTAGTGCAGCTCACCTTGGGCCAGTAGCTGCTCCCGGGGCGGCAGGGTGCCGATCAGGTTGAGCATGGCGCTGTACCCCAGGGGGCGGGTCGAACCCAGCGGCAGGTTCAGGATGGCCCGCAGGTGGTTCTCAAACTGACTGGTGGCGGCCCCTTCAATGGTCCCGTGCCCCGAATTGTGCACCCGGGGGGCCATTTCATTCGCCAGCAGCTTGCCGCCTGTCACAAAAAACTCGATTGTCAGAATCCCGGTGTAGCGGAAGTGCTTCAGGACTTTTTGCAGGTAACCCGAGGCCAATCTTTGCCAGCGCGGAGGTCCATAGGGAGTGCGGGTGAGCCGCAGAATCCCTTCCGAGTGAACGTTGCCGTTCAAGGGGTAGACGACTACCTCACCGCGCGGGCTTCGCGCACCGATAATGGACACTTCGCAGTCAAACGGGATCAGTTCCTCGTACAAAAGGGGCGCGGATCCCAACTGCTCCCATGCCCTCTGTGCCTCGTCCTGCGTTCGGACGACGGCTTGCCCCTTGCCGTCGTATCCCAGTCTGCGCGTCTTGATGACTCCCGGAAGCCCTATGTCTCGTAGCGCGCGTGTCAGTTGGGCGCGCGAGCTGACAGCCATCCATCGAGTTGTTGGGATCGAGAGGCGCTCAAACAACTTCTTTTCGCTGACACGGTCCTGAGCGGTCGCCAACGCCGGAATCGGTGGGGCGATCCGCGTATCGCCTTTCAGGGCGCGTAACGCGTCGACGGAGATGTTTTCCCAATCGAACGTGAGCACTTCGGAGCGCTGTGACAGCTCGTCCAGAAGTCGTGCTTCGGTAAATGCGCCCTTTAGCTGAGGCGCGACCTGTCCCGCCGGTGCGTCGTCCGCCGGATCGAGAAACAGAAAGTCCAGTCCCAGCGGGTAGCCCGCCAAAGCAAGCATCCGGCCGAGCTGGCCGGCGCCCACGATACCTACAGTCATACTTTGTTGGTCGTTCGAGGATCGGGTTGATCGAGCACGGCGGCAGTCTGGCGCTCGCGAAAAGCTTCGAGTGCGGTACCGATCTGCGGGTGCTTGTTCGCGAGAATGGCGGCGGCGCACAGGGCCGCGTTGGTTGCGCCCGCAACGCCTATCGCGAAGGTGGCGACCGGAACGCCCGCGGGCATCTGCACAATCGACAAGAGCGAATCCAGCCCGCCCAACGTTTTTGACTGCACCGGGACACCCAACACGGGCAGGGTGGTTTTCGATGCGGTCATTCCCGGCAAATGAGCCGCGCCGCCGGCACCGGCGATAATCACTTCGAGGCCACGCTGGCGAGCGGTGGAGGCGTATTCAAAGAGCAGGTCTGGGGTTCGGTGCGCTGACACAACGCGCACCTCGTGCGGAACCGACAACTTGGTGAGCAGGTCGGCAGCCGACTGCATCGTCTCCCAGTCGGAGGTGGAGCCCATGATGATGCCGACGAGTGGTTTCATCTAGGCATTGTACCGGAGGGCGCACTCAGGGAGGCGATTCCGCATCGAACACCCCACGGAGCGCGCGAAACAGCTCCCGGCCTGCAGTCCCTTTGCCGCCTCGTTCCCGCTCCGATTGTGCCGCGCTGATCATGCGCAACCATTCCGCACGATCGAGCCCAGGACGCCACCGTTCGAGCTCATCGAGCGCTGCCGTTCCTTCCAATACGAGGCGCTCCCGCCACGCTTCCAAGCGCTTGAATCGCTCGGCTTCCACCGCGGACCTGCCCTGACGTGCTGCCAAAGCGGCACGAATCGGCTCGGGGTCGATGTCGCGCATCAGTTTCCCAATGTACTGACGTTGCCGCGCGCCGCCCCCACGGGACGAAGTACGACGAGCCTCACGGACGGCGTCCACGAGTATTTCCGGAAGGTTGAGCGCCACCAGCTCCGAGTCGCGCAACTCAATGAGCGCCACACCTAGATCCTGAAGTGCATGAGCTTCGCGTTTGCGCGAGCTCTTGCTGGGTTTGTCGTAGTGGAAGCGGTCTTCCTCGTCGCGGTCAGCCAAGATTTCTCCTACCGGATGCGCTGCGGCCTTGCACGAGGCGGCGGCTGGTACAATTGTGCCTTACTACCAGGTAACTCAAGCAGACGTAATGCAACAGGCCCCGGCCGAAGATACTGGGATTGCGCAGCTCAAAGACGTAATCAAATTCGTACTGGAAGAGGCTGCGCGCCAGGGTGCGACGCAGGCCGCGGCGGACGCCAGCATAAACCAAGGCCTCGGCGTGACGGCGCGACTGGGCGAAGTCGAGACCGTCGAATACCAGCGCGACCGCGGATTGGGTGTGACTGTCTACTTCGGACATCGCAAGGGATCCGCCAGCACGGCCGACCTGAGCATGCAAGCAGTGCGCGACACAGTCGAAAAGGCCTGCACAATCGCCCGCTACACGGCTGAAGATCCCTTCTCAGGCCTGGTCGACCCGGAGGCCCTGGCCCGGGAAATTCCGGACCTGGACCTGGATCATCCCTGGGAGCTTCCGCCCGAGCAGGCCATCGCGCTCGCGCTTCGCTGTGAAGCAGCCGGCCTTGCGGTGGACTCCCGCATCACGAATTCCGAAGGGTCGTCGGTGAACAGCCAGCGCCATATTGGCGTGTACGGCAACTCGTTGGGCTTTCTTGCCGGGACCGCCGGCACCAGTCACTCCATCAGTTGTTCTCTGATCGCGCAGCATGCCGATGAGATGCAGCGCGACTACTGGTACAGCAGCGTGCGTGACGCGACGGAGCTCGACCAGCCCGAGTTGATCGGCCGCCGGGCGGGTGAGCGCGCGGTTGCACGGCTCGGGTCGCGCAAGCTGACGACTCGCAAGGCTCCTGTTGCTTATGCGCCTGATATGGCGCGGGGCCTGTTCAGGCATTTCATTGGTGCCATCCGGGGTGCGAGTCAGTATCGCAAGGCCTCGTTCCTGTTGGATGCGGCCGGTAAGGAAGTGTTTCCCGCGTTTCTGCAGATGCAGGAGCGGCCTCATATTCTCAAGGGGCTGGCGAGCTCGCCTTTTGATGGTGAAGGTGCAGCCACGCACGATCGCGACCTCGTGCGCGACGGCGTGCTCCAGGGCTATGTGTTGGGCAGCTATTCCGCGCGCAAGTTGGGCCTCAAGACAACAGGCAATGCCGGTGGTATCCACAACCTGATTGTGGCGGCGCCTGGCAAGGCGCTGGATGCGGCCAGTTTCCTCGCAAGGATGAAGACCGGCCTGTTGGTTACGGAGATGATGGGACAGGGCGTGAACGGTGTGACGGGCGATTACTCCCGCGGTGCCAGCGGCTTCTGGGTGGAGGATGGGGCCATCGCCTATCCGGTGCATGAGGTCACCATTGCCGGCAACCTGAAGGACATGTACAAAAACATCGTCGCCATCGGCAACGATGTCGATGTGCGTGGCGGGATTCGTACCGGCTCGGTGTTGATTGGCGAGATGACTATCGCGGGGAACTGACACCGCCGTTGAGCAGGGGCGGCGACTCCTCGATCAGGTTCCGCAAGGTCATATCGCCACAGCGCTCGCGGCGCAGGCTGTCGAGTTGGTCCATGAGGCGGTCGACAGTGGGCACCGCGGCGTTTCGCGGCGCGATGTGCCCACTGCGCAGGTTTCGTGCCATCTCCAATATTTCATTCACTGTGATCCGGCCGATGTCGCGTGCGCAAAGCACCTCGCCGTCATCCGTAATTTTTACCAGCCCACCCCGCTCGAGCGCTCGCGCCATTTTCGCCACTGCAATGCCCGGCAGTTGCAGCTCGCGTGACATCCGGTTCACGGTCCAACGCTTCGTGCCCGTCAGGTGCATCTGGCCGACCAGGTACATCATCTTCAACGCCAGTTGCTCCAATTCCACACAGGACAGTTTCAGCTCCTGCAGTCCCACGCGCAGGTAGGTCGGGTTCTGGATGTAGAACGACAGTTGGGCTCCGGCCAACAGAATCAGCCAGCCCAGGTAGGTCCACAACAGCGCTACGACAATAAAGGCGAACCCGGCGTACACGATCGTCAGCCGCGTCGCATGCACTACGAAGGCCGTGAACATCTTGCCCACCGCGGCCCACAGAAAGCCGCCCGCCAACGCGCCAACGAACGCCGGGCGCCACTGGACCCGCGTGTTGGGCACAAACATGTACATGCCCATGAAGAACGCCGTCACCATCACGTAGGGCGCGACTGCGATCGCAGCTCCCGGCAGCCGATCCAGAATGGGCATTTTGGCCACCTCCTGGACAGGTGTGCTGTTCATGGTTGCATGCGACAACCCGATGAACGCCACGAGCAACAGCGGGCCCACAATGAGCAGCGACAAATACTCCGCAATCCTTCGCCCAAAGCTGCGGGGCTGCTCGACTCGCCACAGGTAGTTGAAACTGTCTTCGACTTTCTTGATCGTGTCGAGCAACGTCCAGGCGAGCAGTGCAAACCCCAACGAGCCGACGATGCCGCTGCTGACACGGTCGGCGAATTGCATGACGCGCGCGGTGAGTTGGGTGGCCGAATCGGCACCGACCGGCTTGAAGAACTCATAGACAATCGGTTCGAGCTCGTGATGCGCGCCGAATACTTTCAGGATCGCGAAGCTGAAGGCGAGCAGGGGAATCAAGGACAACAAAGTCGTATAGACCAGTCCCATGGCGCGCAGGTTGATGTCCCCGTGCCACAGATCCCGGATCACGGCATAGGGATAACTCAACGTCCGGATCAGCAGGCCGAACGGGTCGGAGCGGGTCGACGCCGGCCCGAAGAAGCACCAATCGAGGAATGCCCAGATCCGTTGCATCATCCTCGCAGTGTACAGGGTAACATTCCCCGAATGACGCACCCTTCCGGCTACCCGCAACGCATCGTCTGTCTGACAGAAGAGACCACCGAGAGCCTGTACCTGCTGGAGGAAGACTGGCGGATTGTGGGTATTTCAGGCTTTACGGTGCGGCCGGCCCGGGCGCGCAAGGAAAAGCCGCGCGTCTCCGCGTTTACGAGCGCCAAGATCGGCCGCATCGTTGATCTGCAACCTGACCTCGTGCTGGGGTTCTCGGACCTGCAGGCGGACATTGCCGCCGAGCTGGTCCGCGCGGGCATCGAAGTCCACGTGTTCAATCACAGGAGTGTCGATGAAACGCTGCGCATGATCCGCACGTTGGGGGGCATGATCGGTTGCGAGTTGAAGACGCAACACCTGGTGGAGCGGCTGAGCGCCGGGCTGGACGAAGTGCGGCAACGGGCCGCCGCGCTGTCCCGCCGGCCCCGTGTCTATTTCGAAGAGTGGGATGAGCCGCAGATCTCCGGCATACGCTGGGTGTCGCAGCTCATTGGGATTGCCGGCGGCGAGGATTGCTTTCCCGAGTTGGCCGTGCAGTCGCTGGGGCGCAACCGCATCATTGCCGATCCATTGGAAGTGGTGCGGCGGGCACCTGACATCATCCTGGGGTCGTGGTGCGGGAAGAAGTTTCAGCCCGCGCAGGTGGCGGCGCGGCCGGGATGGTCGCAGGTGCCTGCGATTCGCGATGGGTTCGTGCGCGAGATCAAATCGCCGATCATCCTGCAGCCAGGGCCCGCGGCGTTGACGGATGGCGTGCGCGCCATTCAGGAAGTCATTGTTGAGTGGGCTACGAAATGCCCCGTCTTTCCTTGATCAGCTCATACGCCTCGATAATCTGCTGAGTGCGCTGTTTCGCGTGCTCGATCATCGACTCCGGCAGGCCGTTGGCTTTGAGCTTGTCCGGATGGTTGCGGCTCAACTGGCGCCGGTAGGCTTTGACCACTTCACCGTCGCTGCTGGAGGGCGAGCACTCCAGCACGCTGTAGGCCTGTTGGATCTGTTCGGCCGGGTTGATGCGCGTCGTGTGTTGCTGTTGCTGCTGGCGGAAGCTTCCATTGCGAATGCGCAGCACCGCCTCGATCTGCGACATCTCCACCATGGTGACATTGAGCCGGTTGGCCGTGAACCCGAGCAGTTGGCGTGCGGGTCCCTCCATGTTGTTGCCGGAGAGCGCCGCTCGAACCTGTATCTCCATGAAGGTGCGCATCAACGCGGGCCTTCCGCGGGCCGCATTGGCCAGTGATGCGAGCTCACCCGCGAGATTGAAGCCGGGTTGTTTGCCGGTGTTGAAGTGATCGATGGCGGTCCGCACCTGCAGGTCATTCAGCCGCAGGTCGGACATCACTGCGCGCGCGGCTGCGATTTCGCTTTCCGAGATGTGGCCGTCGGCCTTGGCGATGTGGCCCATGACGCGGAACGCCGATCGGAAGAAGTGCTCACCGACCGCCAGCGCGTTCGGGTCGGCGCGCAGGCGCGCGTCGTCACGCGATCCGCTCGTGTATTCGTCAAACTGGTGGCCCAGGAGCACGCCCACGGCCGCGCCCACGGGTCCCCCCGCGAGCAGCCCGATCGCGCCCCCGACGACTTTTCCTGCGAACTTCATGCGCTGCTATAGTACCAAGCCCGGTGAGCCTCTTTCAGGCGCTGAAGCACAAAGCAAACATGTCGTCGTCCCCGCCATCACAGTCCGCACCCGTGTTCCGCACCGCTTTGCGCGGCCTCGAGCGGATACATGAGGGCAAGGTGCGCGATATTTATGCCGTCGACGCGGAAACGATGCTGATCGTGACCACCGATCGGCTGTCGGCTTTTGATGTGGTCCTGCCCGATCCCATTCCCGAGAAAGGCCGGGTGCTCACTGAAATATCCAATTTCTGGTTCGACCGCACCCGACACATCGTCCCGAATCAACTGACGACCCGGTCCGTGGACGACATTGTGAAGGATGCCGATGAACGCGCGGTCCTGCGCGGGCGCACGATGATTGTGCGGCGGCTGAAGGCGTTGCCGATCGAGGCCGTGGTCCGTGGTTATCTCATCGGGTCGGGATGGAAGGATTATCAGAAGACCGGAGCATTGTGCGGAATTGCGTTGCCACCCGGTTTGAAGCAGGCGGAACGCCTGGCGGCGCCGTTGTTTACTCCGGCCTCCAAGGCTGCGCCCGGCGAGCACGATGAGAATATTTCGTTCGCGGACGTTGCAGAGCTCGTGGGGCCCGCGATGGCAGCGCGCGTGCGCGATACCGCGATCGCCATCTACAACTTTGCCGCAGAGCATGCGCGCAACCGGGGCATCATCATTGCCGACACCAAATTCGAGTTTGGTGTGGATCCGGCCGGGCAGTTGGTGCTGATTGATGAAGTGTTGACGCCGGATTCGTCACGGTTCTGGCCCGCCGACACCTACCGGGTCGGGACGAGCCCGCCGAGCTTCGACAAGCAGTTTGTGCGCGATTACCTGGAGACGCTGGATTGGAATAAGAAGGCGCCAGGGCCTTCATTGCCGGCGGACATCATCCGGAAGACGAGCGCGAATTATCTGGAAGCGTTGCGGCGCCTGACGTCGTAGGGCGGTGTGCGGTGTTCGCTGTTGGCACACCGTGCTGCGCAGCAACCCCACCGGCTCGCGCGCGACAGGGCGCCCCGCGTAGACTGATGCTATGCAAACACCATGGATCGCTCCCTCCATCCTGTCAGCCGATTTCGCGCGGCTGGGCGAAGAGGTTGATGCCGTAGTCAAAGCCGGCGCTCAGGTCATCCACTTCGACGTAATGGACAATCACTACGTCCCGAACCTCACCATCGGACCGCTGGTTTGCCAGGCGCTCAAAAAGCACGGGGTGACCGTGCCGATCGATGTGCACCTCATGGTCAAGCCAGTGGACCGGATCATCCCGGACTTCGCCGAAGCCGGTGCCACGTTCATTTCCTTCCACCCAGAGGCCAGTGAGCACATTGATCGCACGATCGGGCTCATACGCGAGCACGGCTGTAAGCCGGGTCTGGTCTTCAATCCGGCGACTCCGCTGGATTACCTCGACTACACGCTCGATAAGCTCGACATGGTGCTTCTGATGTCGGTGAACCCGGGCTTTGGCGGCCAGAAGTTCATCCCCTCGGCCCTCCAGAAGCTCGCCGAGGTCCGCAAGCGCATTGACGCTATAGATCGTCCAGTGCGTCTGGAGATCGACGGTGGTGTGAAGGTTGAGAACATCCAGGAGATCGCCCGGGCGGGCGCGGACACGTTCGTAGCGGGATCAGCAGTCTTCGGAAGTAAGGATTACGCGAAGACGATTCGGCAGATGCATGACGAGATCGAGGCGGCCCAGAGGCCGGCGAAGTAGGGGGCCGGATCTTGTCGGCCCCCGCGAGGCGTTAAATAGCCTGGCGGCCCCGTGGGCCGCCGCAGCGCTTAATCCTCGTCATCCTCATCATCGTCGTCGTCATCGTCCTCATCATCGTCCATATCCATATGGGCCGTGGACTTGGCTGCTCCCGCAGCAGCCGGTTTTGCTGGGACAATGACGGGACGGGTCTTCATCTTCGGCCGGGCGTTGAAGACCACGATGGTCTTGCCCGTCGCGCGAAGCAGCCCTTGTTCCTCGAGAACCTTCAGCACCCGACCAGCCATTTCGCGTGAGCAACCCACCAGGCGGGACAGCTCCTGCCGGCTGACCTTGATCTGCATGCCTTCCGGATGCGTCATGGCGTCCGGTTCGCCGCAGAGGTCCATGATCGCGTGTGCAACGCGACCCGTCACATCGACGAACGCCAAATCGCCCAGCTTGCGGTTGGTCCGGTCGAGGCGGGTGGCTAGCTGAGTCGCCAGCTCGAAAATTAGCCCCGGGCTTTCCGCGGCAATCTGCCGGAAACGCGGGTAGGTCATTTCCGCCAGCTCGCACTGGTTGCGGGTTCGCACCCAGGCACTGCGCGTGGGCTGCTCATAGAACAAGCCCATTTCACCGAAGAATTGACCGCGGTTGAGGTAGGCAAGAACCATCTCATTGCCTTCCTCGTCTTCGATCATTACTTCGACCGAGCCGCTGATGATGTAATAGAGGACGTCTGGCAAATCACCGGCATGAATCACTACCGTCTTGGACGGTACCGTCCGAATGCGGCAATAGCTCAAGAACCGGTTGATAGCCGGGATGTCGCTCAACGGCTTGATGTTTTCTTCCATCACGGCTCCCCGAATGTCGCCTGTAAGCGGCGGCCCGCTTTTTTATACATATGTTTGTAGAACTGCAAGCGCTGCCCCCGCCGCGTTGTTGCTTTAGAACTCAAGAGAACTCAAATCCAGTAGGCCGCGGTTGTCATGACCCGCGCTACGTGACGCATGAGCACACGGACGGGTGCCGGCAGCTCTGTAGCTCCAGCCGCTTTCGCGGTAGCACCATGACCTATCTCGTCTGTCCGCATTACGTTCAGTATCGCACGGCTGCGCGTGTCGTCTGCAGGTAAACGCGCCAAATGTTCGTCGAGGTGCCCCTCGACCTGCCGCTCTGTCTCCACAACAAAGCCCAGGCTGGTGCGATCGCCGGCCGCTGCCGCAAGCGCGCCGATGGCGAACGAGCCGCAATACCACAGGGGGTTGAGCAGGCTGGGCCGTGAATCCAGCTCTTTCAGCCGGGTTTCGCACCAGGCGAGATGGTCGGCCTCCTCGAGCGCGGCGCGCAGC
The DNA here is from genome assembly GCA_018241505.1 of Pseudomonadota bacterium. Lineage (GTDB taxonomy): Bacteria > Pseudomonadota > Gammaproteobacteria > Steroidobacterales > Steroidobacteraceae > 13-2-20CM-66-19. Next base: position 54,621 of record JAFEDS010000009.1, read on the forward strand.
AACATGTCACGTGTTGCATCGGAGCGGGAGATGAGGGACTGACCGTGATAGAGCGCTTGGGCGGCGACTTCACCGGAATGATTGACGCGCATCAGGGCGGCTGACTTGCGGCGGTCGGCGTCCGACAGCACCGGGCGGGTGGCGGGGGCGGGCGAGTTGGCTCCCGGTGACGCGGCGCTTGCCATAGGGGCGGACCCGGCGTCGGGGGTTGCCGGCCGGGTGGTGCGCGCGGCAGTCGCGGCGCCGGCTGGCGGGGCGTCCGGGACGGGCCGGGAGGCGTGGGCTGGGGCGAACATGGCCCGCAACGCACGATCGGCTACCGAGATCAGGTGGTCTAAAGGATGTCCGGACTCCATTATTGTCATTATAAGCAGGCCTGAGGGAGCTTTGCGCCGTGGCTTTGCATTAGACGAGTCCCTCGACTACACTTCCCGGCCTTTTTTCGACCCCCCTTTTATTGGTATTGGCCTGATTTATGAACCAGCCTTCAACCCAAGTGCGCGTGCCCCTGAGCCCCCAGACGGTTTTCGCCAAAGCCGGCGCCATCCGTGGCGATTGGTACCTCATTGACGCCGAGGGCAAGACCCTTGGTCGCCTGGCCACCGCCATCGCCCATCGCCTGAAGGGCAAGCACAAGGCTGATTACAGCCCGCACGTGGACATGGGCGATCACCTGGTCGTCATCAACGCCCAGAAGATCCGCGTCACGGGCCGCAAGCTGTCCGACAAGATCTATTACCACCACACCGGCTTCATCGGTGGCATCAAGTCGATTGCCCTCGAGAAGCTGCTGGCCGAGCACCCGGAGCGCGCTATTGAGATCGCCGTGAAGGGCATGCTCCCGAAGAACCCGCTGGGACGTGCGATGTTTCGCAAGCTCCACGTGTTCGCCGGAACGGAGCATCCGCACCAGGCGCAGCAACCCAAGCCGCTCGAGATTCAGTAAGGACCCGAAGACTAAATGGCCATTCAGCAAAGCAACTACGGCACCGGCCGCCGCAAGACCGCCACGGCCCGGGTGTACATGAAGCCCGGCACCGGGAAAATCACGGTGAACGACCGCCCCCTCGATGAATTCTTCGGCCGCGAGACGGGTCGCATGATCGTCCGCCAGCCGCTCGAGACTGTGCAACTGTCGAACCGGTTCGATTTCACGGTGAAGGTCGACGGCGGTGGCATCACCGGCCAGGCCGGCGCGATTCGTCACGGCATCACCCGTGCGCTGATGGAATACGATGAGTCCCTGCGTAAGCCGCTGCGCGACGCCGGATTCGTCACCCGCGATGCCCGCGAGGTGGAGCGTAAGAAGGTCGGACGCCGTAAGGCCCGTCGCGGACCACAGTACTCCAAGCGCTAACGCGCTTCAGGTGGGCAAGGCTGCCGCTTTGCCCACCGCGCGTCTCGACGATTTTTGCCAATTATCGTGGGGGATCGTCTAGTGGTAGGACAACGGACTCTGACTCCGTTTACCTAGGTTCGAATCCTAGTCCCCCAGCCAAAACACGAAGAGGCCCCGCAACTGCGGGGCCTCGGCGTTTTGGCGCGGGGCCTAAGATAATGACGGGGGTCACCGGGCTGGCCGAGGCAATTCCCCCGCCACCCCCAACGCCCGACTGATAAACATCCGTTTGAGCTCCTGACTCCGATTCACCCAACCCAGTCCAAGCTGGGCGAGTCTGGAGACGGGCCCGGAGCCGTGGGCTAGAAAACGATCGAACGCGTCGATTGCCGTGCTCATGAATGCAACTTCACTCTTGCGCCAGCGCTCATAGGATCGCAGCACCCGCAATGCGCCCGGGTCCTCGCGCTCAATGCGGGCGTCCAAAATCATCTGCGCGAGGGTGGCCGCATCCAGTAGGCCGAGATTTACACCCTGGCCTGCAAGCGGATGAACAACATGCGCTGCGTCTCCGATGAGAGCACATCGTTGGGTCACGTAGCGATGAGCGCCGATTCGCTTCAACGGAAAGGTGCTGCGCTCACTAGCCAGGCGTGTAGTTCCCAACGCAAGATCAGACGCGCGATTCAACTCAGATTCGAACTCCGCTGCCGACAGAGCATCCAGGCGAGTTGCCAGGTTGTTGTCCGCGGACCAGACAATCGAGCTGGTGCCGTCGGCGAGGGGCAGAAACGCCAGTGTTCCATCGCGCATGAATCGCTGCCAGGCAGTCTTCTGGTGCGAACGTTCCGTGGCCACTGTCGCGACAATGGCGGTCTCGTTGAATTCGACGACGCTGGCAGTGAGGCCCACGGCCTCACGGACGGCCGACTTGGCCCCATCGGCGCCGATCACCAGCTTTGCTGAAAACGTGCCAGTGCTCGTGTTGACCACTACTGCATCGGCGTCGACGCGCAAGTCCTGAAAGTCGGCGGACAGGAGATGCCCGCCCGCTGCGGTGAATTCATCGAGCAGCGCGGCTTGCAGCAGTCGATTTTCGACAATGTAGCCCAGGTTGGGTTCGCCGACTTCCGCGGCATCGAAGACTAATGCGTTCTCGGAAGAAGTAGATTCATGCCAGATACGCATGCGCTCGTACGCTTCAACACGCGGCCCGGTGACACGAGGCCACGCGCCCGCGGAATTGAGAATGCGCTCGCTCGCGCGCGAGATGGCAACGACACGAGAATCCAACGGGCTGCCGGCTGTCGGGAGTTGCGGGCGCTTCGGTTCGAGCAGGCACACACTCAGCGGTGAGCGGGTGTTGGATGAGCCGCGAACCAACAGGGTGGCCGCGCACGCGCCAACGGGGCCCCCGCCAACGATCAATACGTCGAACAGATCGGTCATAACAGTCCCAGGCCGCGCGCCAGCCGCGGTGTTGGACCACCGAAACCGGCGCTCACGCGCGACAGCGCGCTTTTTGCGGGCGGGGACAGATCAAACAGCAGGAGGCCGAGGTTGCGAAGGGTCCCAACGCCCGGGCGAGAGCTGGCAAACATTTTCACCAGGCCGTCGGTGAACCCCACCACGCCCCGGCGGTCGGCTTCGCGCCAGGCAGCGAATTGCCGCAGCAGGTCGGGCGAACCAACGTCGGCGCCAATAGGCGCGCTATGCCCAGCACCGTGCGGGCCATTGCCAGCGGCGCGCGCCAATTCCCCGGCGCCAACATGCGGCCGTGATCCCGCACCGTGCGCCTGTGATTCCGCGCCAGCGTCGGGGCGCAAGCCAACATGCGCGCCCGCGCCCGCAGCCGCCGCGCCATGGTGTGCGCCTCGAGGCCCGCGAGCATTCGCGCCCACGATAACCTCCGCCAACATGGCCGCGTCCCGCAACCCCAGGTTGAACCCCTGTCCAGCGACAGGATGCAGCGCCTGTGCGGCATTCCCGATCAGCACAGTACGCGGCGCAACGGTGCTGGTGGCCCGTGTCAGCTTCAAAGGATAGGACGCCCGGACACCCGCGCGCACGAAACGCCCAGCCCGCCACCCAAAGCGCTCCTGCAGTTCCCGCAGGTAAGTGTTGTTGTCAAACGACAAAACCTCGGTGGCGCGGGCGGGTGTACAGGTCCAAATGACACCGTAACTGCCGTCGTGGAGCGGCAGTACCGCCAGTGGGCCTGACTCCGTGAACCGCTCGTAGGCAGTACCGTCATGCGGCCGATCGGCGCCGACATTGGCAACAATTGCAATCTGGTCGTAGTCCTCAACATCCGCCTCGATGCCGGCGGCAGCCCTGACAACCGAGTGCGCCCCGTCGGCGGCAACGACCAGGCGTGCCGACACGGACTCGCCGCCGATTCGAAAGGTGACGGCGTCGGCCCCGATTTCGACCTGTTCGGGGCGGGCGGGAACCCGTAGTAACACATCGCTCGTGCCCTGGAGCTTGTCCCACAGGGCTGCGCCGATCACCCTGTTGGTTATGACATAACCAAACGCATCGATGCCCTGTTCCTCGGCTTTCAGTCGGGCAAAACCGAACCGTCCCGCATCGGAAACATGGATGGTGCGAATGGCGGAAGCCTCAACGGCGAGACGGTCCCACACGCCCAGTGCCTGGAAGATTCGTCGGCTGGCATTGCCAAGCGCGGTCGTGCGGTCATCGAAGCTGGGTTGGGTGCTCGAGCCGGGTGCGGTGCCTTCGACAAGCAGGGTTGAGACGCCGGTGCCGGCCAATCCAACCGCGAGGCTGGCGCCCACCATACCGCCGCCGATAATGGCTACGTTGACATGCGTGTCAGGCATGTGATGCGCCAGACATCAAGGCTTCGATGGCTTCAACGGATTTGGGCGCCCCCGAGGTCAGCACCTCCACCCCAGTCTTGGTCACGACCACGTCGTCCTCGATGCGTACGCCGATGTTATGCATCCGCTTGGGTACGCCGCGTGAGCCGGATGGAATGTAGATGCCGGGCTCGATCGTCATGACCATGCCCGGTTCGAGCACGCGCCACTCGTCGCCGATCTTGTAGTCGCCGACATCATGCACATCAATACCCAGCCAGTGGCCCGTTCTGTGCATGAAAAAGCGCCGGTACGCAGCCTCACGTTCCAGTTTCGATACACGCCCCTTCAGTAAACCGAGTTTGACCAGGCCCTGTGTGATGACGTGAACCGCCGCAAGGTGCGGATCGTTCCAATGATTGCCGGGCTTCACTTTCGCGATAGCCGCTTCATTGGCTTCGAGCACCAGCTCATACACTGCACGTTGCTCAGGGGAGAAGCGGCCGTTCACCGGATAGGTGCGAGTGATATCTGAGGCGTAACACTCGTATTCGCAGCCGGCATCCACCAGCAGCAGGTCGCCTTCCTTCAGTGTCTGATTGTTGTCCCGGTAGTGAAGGACGCAACTATTCGGGCCTCCACCCACGATGGGGTGATACGAGGTGTCGGCGTTGTGGCGCCGGAACTCGTGAATGAGCTCCGCCATCACTTCGAATTCCTGCCGTCCCGGCTGCGTGAAGCGCATCGCTCGCACATGGGCACCGGCGGCGATCCGGGCTGATTCGCGCATCAGCTCCAGTTCCGTGCGCGACTTGAACAGACGCATATCGTGGAGCACGTGATCCAGCGCCACGAACTCCTGCGGCGGATGTCGGCCGTTACGCGCCTGCGTACGCAGGCCGTTCACCCAACTGACCACCCGCTGATCGAAGTCGGGATACACGCCCATGGTGTAGAACACCTTTTCGCGGTTCTCCAACAACCCCGGAATGATTTCATCGATATCACCTATGGGAAACGCATCATCGGCGCCATGATCGCGTTGTGCGCCCTCGGGTCCGGCACGCCGGCCGTCCCAGGTTTCCCGGGTGGGATCGCGCTCGCGCACGAACATCACGTACTCCGCCGGTTCGCGGCCGGGAATGAGCACGGCAACGGCTTCCGGTTCGGAAAAGCCCGTTATGTAGTGAAAGTCGCTGTCCTGGCGGTAGGCGTACTCGACATCGTTATTGCGATGCCGGACCGGGGCGGCGGGCAGGATTGCAATGGAATCGCGGCCCATGAGGCGGGTCAACTGACGGCGCCGGCGGGCAAACTCGGTCCTGGGGATGGCTTTCAATGCAGTGGTACGTTGGGGGGAGCGGGTTGATCGCGCAGGGGTCCGAGCTCATCGAACACCAATTGCACGCCGACCCGTACGAACTCGACCAGCTCGGCGTAGGCACTCTCGTTGGACTCGGGAGTCTGTTCGGTGTCCACGGCAACGTGTGTGATTTCGGTGAGGTCGCGCACAATCTCGCCGATGTCGCCGGGCAGCCCCGACTCATCCTGCACGACGCTCGTTCCGAGCCCGTACAAAAATCCCTGACACCACTGCGCAAGGGCGGCGGTACGCGCATCCAGAGGCTCTTCGTCCACGGGCAACAGCAGGTCAAACTCCATCTCCGGCCCTTCGAGGGCCCCGGCCGTGTCGACATACAGCTCGCGCAGGGTTTCCCGGGCAAGGGGATCGGCCTGTCCTTCCGGCAGTATCTCCAGCAGCCAGTCTTCGAACCTGTAGCCGACCGCCGCGCACAGACACCCCGCCAATGTTCCATGGGCCTCGGCGGCATCGGCCAGCGAGCGCACGTCGGACAGGACGCGCTGTATTTCCGTGTAGTTCTCAGGAGTCATTGACGGGGCATTATGCCTGAAGCCCGTTGCTCCAAGATTGACCGCGTTGAGACTGCCGCTCTATAGTCCCTACGCATGAGCGATACAACAAAAACGCAGCTCGATCTCGAGCTGGTGCGACTTGCAAAGCGCATTGAAGAGCTCGTCGCCACTGTCGAACACCTCAAGGAAGAGAACCGCGCTTTGCGGCAGCGGCACGAATCGCTGTCGACGGAGCGCGCCTCGCTGCTGCACAAGAATGAGCAGGTTCGCACACGCGTCGAGGCAATGATCGGGCGCCTGAAGACGATGGAGCACGGCGCTTGAATTCCTCCCAGGATCGCGCGCAGATCAGTCTGCGGATCATGGAGAAGGAATACGTCGTCGCGTGTCCGTACGAGGAACGCTCGGCACTGCTGGATGCAGCGGAATTCCTGAACAGCCGCATGCGCGAGATCCGTGACAGCGGCAAGGTTGTGGGCCACGACCGCATCGCCGTCATGGTGGCGCTCAACCTGGCCAATGAATTGTTGCGGCTGAAAAATCGTGACGCGAAGCTCGAGGGCGAGGTCGCGCCCCGCCTGCGCGCCCTGCGTGAGCGCGTCGAAGGCGCTCTCGAAAAGGGTCAACAGCTCGAATTGTAAAAGCGAGCTGCAGCAGGCGGCGCATGACTAGTGTAGAGTCGATCGGGCGTCGCCTGCGGTGTTCGACAGCGGGCCGGGTAACCTCGGGCCTTAATTTGTATACCCCGGGACATTAGGGCTTGCGGTCAGAATTGTGCAAGTCCGCCTTGAGCGGAAAGCCTTACCTGCTGCAGTTCGTCCCACTTGTTGCTCTGGTCCGAGAGCAACGGCCAGCACCGGCACCCGCGGGTGGACGCATGTCTCTATGAATGAGTTTTCTGGTCTCACGGCCGTGCGTAAGTCCTTACGCAAGTCACTCCGTGCCAGGCGCCGCGCCCTCTCCAGCAAAGAAAGAAAACTCTATGCAGAGGTCATCGCGCAACGCGTGGATGGCTGGTTGCACCTGCGCCCGAGTTGGCGCATCGCCATCTACTCTGCGTTACCTGAAGAGCTCGATGCGACACCGCTCATTGAGCTTGCGCGTCGGCGCGGGTGCCGGATCTACCTGCCGCGCATCGATCGCCACAGTCTCGGCCGCAAGATGCAGTTCGTCGAACTCGGCAGCCGCCATCGATACAACCGCCTGGGAATCAGCGAGCCGGAAGGCGCGCGCATCATTGGTGCGCGCTGGCTCGATGTGGTGTTCCTGCCGCTCGTCGGCTTTGATGCGCGCGGTGTGCGATTGGGAACCGGCGGTGGATTCTATGATCGCGCGTTTGCGTTCCGACGTTGGCGCAAGGCGTGGCACACACCGCAGCTCATTGGTCTCGGTTACTCGTTTCAGCAGGTCGAACACATCACTTCCGCCGCACACGACGTTCTGATGGATGCGGTGGTCACTGAAAAAGGGGTCGTACGATGCGCTACTGGCTGATGAAGACGGAACCCGACACATTCGGTGTCGATGATCTGGCCGCTGCTGCGCGTTCCACCACTTCATGGGACGGCGTGCGCAATTACCAGGCTCGCAACACCCTGCGCGACGATATGAAGATGAAGGACCAGGTCTTCCTGTACCACTCGAGTACCGCGGTACCGGGCATCGTCGCCGTGATGGAGGTCGTGAAGGAGGGTTACCCCGACACAACGGCGTTCGATAAGAAGGATCACCACTACGATCCGGACAGCGACCCCGCGAAGCCACGCTGGTACATGGTCGATGTGCGCTTGAAGCGGCGTCTCGCCCGCATCATCACACTCGAAGAGCTGCGCAAACATGCTGCAAAAGAGCTGCGCGGCATGGTGCTGCTGCGGCCGGGCAACCGTCTGTCAGTAGTGCCGGTGGAAGCCGCTCATTGGAAATTCATCCTCTCGCTGGAGTGATGCGCGCGTCAGGGGGAGTGGATGGAGTTCACACTCACGCGCCTAGCACACTCTCGCTCGCTTGTAATTTAATTTCGCATCTATATACTCCGACCCCGGACTAACCTTAATTCACTTGGAGAGCCAACATGGCGAAAGCAAAGAAGAAGGCGAAGAAGAAAGCCGCTAAGAAGAAGTAATTTCAACTCGGCGGCGCGGGTAACCCGCCCGCCGAGGACTTCTTCGAGAGACTATGCCCGCGTAAGCGGGCATAGTCGTTTCTGGAGGTACCCAAATGTCTGCTGAAGGTGACGCAAAGAAGCGGTTGGCGGCCCAGGCCGCACTGGATTACGTGGTCGACGGCGCCGTGATCGGTGTCGGCACCGGTTCCACGGTGAATTTCTTCATTGAGGCGCTCATTCCGTACCGCAACCGCGTTCGAGCCGCCGTTTCCAGTTCCAACGCCTCCACTGAACGGCTTCAGGCGGGTGGCATACCCGTACTGGACCTCAATGAGGTCGAGGATCTCGGCGTGTATGTCGATGGTGCGGATGAGGCGACCCGCGGCCTGCACCTGATCAAAGGTGGCGGCGCGGCCCTGACGCGCGAGAAGATTGTTGCTGCCGCTGCGGCGCGGTTCGTCTGTATCGCGGATGAAAGCAAGGTCGTTGCGCGGTTGGGTACGTTCCCACTGCCCATTGAAGTGATCCCGATGGCGCGCTCATACGTTAAGCGGCAACTGGCGACCCATGGCGGCCGTGCCGTATGGCGTCAGGGTGTTGTGACCGACAACGGCAACCACATCCTGGATGTTCATGGCCTGACTATCGACGACCCGCCGGCGATGGAGTCCGAGCTGAATCAGATCGTGGGCGTGGTTACCGTAGGGTTATTCGCGCGCCGTCCCGCCGATGTACTGATCCTCGGTACTGCGCAGGGAATCAAAGTCCTGCCACAGAAGTAGTGGCGGAGGAAGTATTGCCGCGGTGCGGCTTCAGACGCGCGGTATTCGATCGATCTTCGCCGCGCAAATGAAGTCGTTCTCCGACAGACCCCGGATGGCGTGGGTCGTATACCGGATGCGGCAGTAGTTGTAGCCGACCTCGAGGTCCGGGTGATGGTCCTCGATGTTGGCCAGATGTGCGACGGCGTTCACAAAACTCATGGTCCGATAGAAGTCCTTGAAGGCGAGCTCACGGCGGATCGAGCGGTGATCCGCCGTAAGCTGCCATCCGCCATCCAGATCGGCGAGCAGTGCCTCCGCGGCCTCGCGTGTCAAAGGTGCAACGCCACCTTCACATGGCTTGCACTTTTTCTGCGCGAGGGCGAGATCGCTCATGCGTCGACCGCCACATCCGCGTCAGTCACTTCCGCATCCTGGTCCTTGTGGGCGAAGCTGCGCGCAACATACCTCTCGACGAGGTCCTGGAATTCCTCCGCGATGCGGTCACCTTTGAGCGTCACCGTTTTCTCACCGTCTTCATACACGGGCGCAATCGGTCGCTCACCCGTCCCAGGCAAGCTGATTCCAATGTTGGCGTGCTTGCTCTCACCAGGACCGTTCACCACGCAACCCATAACCGCCACCGTCATATCTTCGACACCCTCGTATTGACGGCGCCATTCGGGCATACGGTGTCGGATGTGCGATTGGATCTGCTTGGCCAGCTCCTGGAACACGGTACTCGTCGTGCGGCCACATCCGGGGCAGGCCACCACCATGGGTGTGAATGAGCGCAGACCCATCGTCTGAAGTATCTCCTGCGCAACGATGACCTCGTTGGTACGGTCACCGTTGGGTTCAGGAGTCAGCGATACGCGAATCGTGTCACCGATGCCCTGCTGCAGAAGCACTGCCATGCCCGCGGTCGATGCGACGATACCCTTGGAGCCCATGCCCGCTTCGGTGAGACCGAGATGCAGTGGATAGTCACAGCGGGAGGCGAGTGCCGTGTAGATCGCGATGAGGTCCTGAACTCCACTGACCTTCGCTGACAGAATGATCCGGTCGTGACGCATGCCGGCTTCTTCAGCGCGTTGTGCGCTCTCGATGGCGGATGTCACGACGGCATGTCGCATCACTTCCTGTGCGCTCAAAGGTTCAGGGCGTGCGTTGTTCTCGTCCATCAAGCGGGCCAGCAGGTCCTGATCCAGACTTCCCCAGTTGACGCCGATGCGCACCGGCTTCTCGTAGCGACAAGCCATCTCGATCATTTCCACGAACTGCGGATCGCGCTTGCTGCCGCGACCCACGTTGCCGGGGTTGATTCGATACTTCGCCAAAGCTTGCGCACACGACGGATGCTCGCGAAGCAGCTTGTGACCGTTGAAGTGGAAGTCTCCGACCAACGGGACATTGACGCCCAACTGCGCGAGTCGATCCCGAATGGGTGCCACCGCCGCGGCAGCTTCGCTCGTGTTGACGGTGACGCGCACCATCTCGGACCCCGCGCGTGCGAGTGCCTTGACCTGCTGCGCCGTGCCTTCGATATCGGCCGTGTCAGTGTTCGTCATCGACTGCACGACAATGGGTGCAGCGCCGCCTACGCGGACGGTGCCAACGGAAACCTGAACGGATTGTCTGCGGGGAGGTGCCATAAGTATTGATATTCGGGAGGGGGTGGGGGATCGGGAATGAGTAGTCCCTATTCTACATGCTATGATCGCATCGCTCGCTGAAGGGGTCTGTTCGGAGAGAGTCCGGTACTGCCGGAACGCCGAAGGCGCAAGTTTCCGCCCGGAAACGCTCAGGCAACAGGACGGCAGACCTCGGTGGGCGCTTCTATAGACATAAGAGGCGCCTCGAGCGGGCTCTGGAGAGTGGTGTCTCAATGATCACGGACACCCACCGAAGGGGAGCGGCGCCCACTGGCGTCTGATCTCTCAGGTCCAAGGACAGAAGGGCGGCACGTGCATGCACAGTGCTGTCTATTCTCTTGGAGGACCGATGGGACGCAAAACCCCGCTTTTTGAGCTTCACCAGGAACTTGGCGCCCGGATCGTCGATTTCGGCGGCTGGGACATGCCGGTTCAATACGCTTCGCAGATCACCGAGCACCACGCCGTGCGCCGTGCTTCCGGTGTGTTCGACGTCTCTCATATGTGCCCCGTCGATCTGAAAGGCGCACGGGTACGCGAATTTCTCCAGTACTTGCTGGCGAACGATGTGTCCAAGCTGCAACGTCCGGGCAAGGCACTCTATTCCTGCATGCTCAATGAAGCGGGTGGGGTGCTGGACGATCTGATTGTCTACTTCCTCACCGACTCGTGGTTCCGGCTCGTCGTCAACGCGGGCACGCGTGACAAGGACCTCGCGTGGATCCGTCAGCACAGCGCGAAGTTCGATGTCGAGGTCACAGAGCTGACCAATCTCGCCATGCTGGCGATTCAAGGTCCGGAGGCGCGTGCGAAGACGGCGTCACTGTTGTCAGCTACCGCCGCGGATGCGGCCCTTGCGCTCGGGCCATTCTTCGGCGCCCAGGTCGACAACTGGTTCGTGGCGCGCACGGGCTACACCGGCGAGGACGGCTTCGAAGTGATGATTCCTGCCGCGGATGCCGTGCGCGTCTGGCGCGAGTTGAATGCGGCCGGTGTTGCATCCTGCGGCCTGGGGGCACGTGACACGCTTCGGCTCGAGGCCGGCATGAACCTGTATGGCAACGACATGGATGAGAAAACCCATCCATTCGAGTCGGGCCTGGCGTGGACGGTGGCAATGCAACCCGCCGATCGTGATTTCATCGGGCGAACCGCCCTGGAAAACATCACCCCGTCACGCCAACTCGTGGGTCTGTTGCTGGAGGAACGCGGTGTCCTGCGTGGCCACCAACGCGTGGTGACGGCCGCCGGAGCTGGCGAAATCACCAGTGGCACTTTCTCTCCAACGCTCGAGCGCTCGATTGCGCTCGCGCGGATCCCCGCCGGCGCGCAGCAACAGGTGCAGGTGGACATCCGTGGAAAACTTCTCAACGCACGGGTCGTAAAACCCCCGTTTGTACGATTCGGCCAGTCGAAGATTGAAACCGGAGTAATCGCATGAGCAATGTTCCTCCCGATCTGAAATACACGAAAACCCACGAGTGGGTGCGCAACCTGTCCGATGGTACGGTTGAAATCGGGATTACCGATCACGCCCAACACGCGCTGGGCGACCTGGTTTTTGTGGAGGTTCCTGAAGGCGGCCGCACGGTGGCCGTGGGTGAGCCGACTGCCGTGGTTGAATCCGTGAAGGCGGCCTCCGATGTGTATTCCCCGATCGCCGGTGTTGTTACGCAGGGCAATCCGGGCCTCGCATCGGAACCCGAAGCGGTCAACAACGATCCTTATGGCAACGGCTGGCTGATGCGCGTGCGTCCCACCAATGGGGCGGCCACGGCCGAACTGATGGCAGCGCCTGAGTATCTGAAGCTCTTGCAGACGGAGGCCGGCTGATGGCTTTCATCCCTCATACCCCCGCCGACGTTGCGGCCATGCTCGCGACCATCGGCGTGTCGAGCATCGAACAGTTGTTCGATGAAATTCCCGCTTCCTTGCGCGTGAAGTCACTGGACGGTGTGCCGGTTGAGCTGAACGAGATGCAGATCGGGCGGCTCATGAGCGAACGCGCCCGCGCCGATGGCCGGCCGCTGTGCTTCATCGGGGCTGGCGCCTACGAGCATCACATTCCATCCGCCGTCTGGGCTATTGCGACCCGAGGCGAATTCTACAGCGCCTACACGCCCTATCAGGCGGAGGCGAGCCAGGGCACGCTGCAGCTCATCTACGAATATCAGTCGATGATTGCGAGCCTGACCGGCATGGATGTTGCCAATGCCTCCCTGTACGACGGCGCATCCGCGGTAGCTGAAGCGAGCCTCATGGCGGTTCGGGCCAACCGTAAATCGAAGTCACTGCGCATCCTGGTGCCCCGCACCGTGAATCCGGCCTACCGCCGTGTTGCGATCTCGACGGCCGGCAACCAGGGCCTGCGCTTCGAGGATGTTCCCTACAGCCCGGAGAGCGGGCTCACGCCCGTCGAGGCGCTGAAGAAGTACGAGGGTGAGGACATCACCGCCCTGGTCATCCAACAGCCCAATTTTTTCGGCCAGCTCGAGGAGGTCGATGCCCTGACCGACTGGGCCCACGCCCACGGAATTTTCGTCATTGCGGTGGTGAATCCCACCTCGCTCGCGTTGCTGCGGCCTCCGGGTGAGTGGGGCACAGCCGGCAAGGGTGCGGACATTGTTGTTGGCGATGGCCAGCCGCTCGGTGTGCCCCTGTCTTCCGGGGGGCCGTACTTCGGTTTCATGACCACACGGACGGAGTATGTCCGCCAGATGCCCGGACGCATCGTGGGACGCACGGTCGACCTGAACGGCCGCCAGGGCTTTACCCTGACCCTGCAGGCCCGAGAACAGCACATCCGCCGTGCCAAGGCGACCTCCAACATCTGCACCAACCAGGGCCTCCTGGTCACCGCCGCAACCATCTACATGTCCCTGATGGGACCGGTCGGACTGGAGCGGACCGCCGCCGCTTCTCATGCTCGTGCCAACGACCTGGTGATGGCGCTCACGAGCGTCAAAGGCGTGCGTCGGGCCTTCACGGGTCCCTTCTTCCACGAGGCGGTTGTGTTGTTCGATCGCCCGGTCGCACCCATCCTGACTTCGCTCGCCAACCGCGGAATCCTGGGGGGGCTCGACCTCTCGGAAATGTACCCCGAGTTGGGCTACGCCCTGCTCGTGTGCGCTACCGAGACGAAGACACTGAGTGACATCAACAGCTATGTGACGGCACTGGGCGAGGTCCTGCAGTCAGCCGTGCGCGCCGCCTGAGGAAAAGCCCAATGCGAACCCAAGACAAAGACCACGAAAAGGTGATTTTCGAGTATTCGCACCCGGGCCGCGGCGCCACGGATCAATGGCCGCAGGCGTTGCCTGACTCGGCCACCGCGGATCTGCCGCAGCAGTTGCGGCGCAGCCGCCGCGCGCAGTTGCCGGAAGTGAGCGAGCTCGAGACCGTGCGGCACTTCACACGCCTGTCGCATCTCAACTTCTCCATCGACACGCACTTCTACCCGTTGGGGTCGTGCACCATGAAGTACAACCCGAAGGCCTGTAATCAGTACGCGATGCTGCCTGAGTTCCTGGGCAGGCATCCGCTCGGCCCGGAGTCGCACGGCCAGGGCTTTCTCGCCTGCATGTACGAGCTGCAGGAGATGTTGAAGGAGGTGACGGGCATGCAGGGTGTTGCCCTGAGCCCCATGGCCGGCGCGCACGGCGAATTTGCCGGTGTGGCCATGATCCGTGCCTATCATCGCTCGCGCGGCGATCTGGCCCGTAACGAGATCATTGTTCCGGAAGCGGCGCATGGCACCAACCCCGCGACCGCCACAATGTGCGGCTGCGTCGTGCGCGAGATCCCTGTCAACGAAGAGGGCGATATCGACCTCGAGGCCCTGAAAGGTGCCGTTGGCCCCAACACCGCCGGCATTATGTTGACTAACCCTTCGACCCTGGGGGTGTTTGAGCGGCGCATCGAGGAAGTGGCCCGCATCGTTCATGCGGCCGGTGGCCTGCTGTATTACGACGGCGCCAACCTCAATGCGATTCTGGGCAAGGTGCGCCCGGGCGACATGGGGTTCGATGTCATTCATATGAACCTCCACAAAACCTTCTCAACCCCTCACGGCGGCGGAGGTCCGGGTGCCGGGGCAGTGGGTGTGAGCGCGCGTCTGCGGCCTTTCCTGCCCCTGCCGATCGTGGGTTTGGATGAGGGCAACCGTTACCGCTGGCTGACCGAGAAGGACCTGCCGCAGTCCATCGGGCGTTTGTCAGCTTTCATGGGCAACGCCGGAGTACTGTTGCGGGCCTACATATACATGCGGATGCTGGGGCGTGAGGGAATGAGCCAGGTGGGCGAATACGCCACCCTCAACGCGAACTACATGCTGTCGAGATTGAAAAGCGCCGGTTTTGATGCGGCGTACCCTTCCCGCCGGGCGAGTCATGAGTTCATCATCACCCTCAAGCGTCAGGCACGTGAACTTGATGTGACAGCCATGGACTTCGCCAAGCGTCTACTCGACCATGGGTTCCACGCTCCAACCACCTATTTCCCGTTGCTGGTGCCGGAATGCCTGTTGATCGAGCCGACGGAAACCGAGAGCAAGGACATTCTGGACGCCTTCGTGACCGCCATGACGCAGATTCAGCAGGAGGCCGAACAGGAACCCGAGCGCGTGACGAGCGCACCGCATACCATGCCGGTGCGACGGCTCGACGACGTTCGGGCGGCGAAGCAGTTGGATCTCAGATGGAAGCCGACAGCGTAGTCATAGATCGGTTCAAGCCTCGGGGCGCCACGCGGATGTGGCGTGCCCTTGGGGCGAGCATCCGTGGCTTGCGGGGGGCTTTCCGTGAGGAGGCAGCCTTCCGGCAGGAACTTGGCCTCGCCGCGGTCGTCATACCCCTGGCGATGTGGCTGGGTCACACGGGGGTCGAGCGTGCGTTGCTCATTGCCCCGATGCTGCTTACCCTGGTGGTGGAGCTGATCAACAGCGCCATAGAGGCGACGGTTGACCGGATCGGCTTCGAAAGGCACGCCCTGGCCGGCCTGGCCAAGGATATCGGCTCGGCGGCGGTCCTCATGTCGTTGTTTCTGCTGGGCACGGTCTGGCTGCTGGTTCTGCTCGGCCGGTAAACTACGCGGCTGGGCCGCGTAGGCCCTCAACTTCAGGAGTCCTATGCGCTCTGCACGACTGCTTTGGCTGTCCCTCGTTCTTGTTGTCTCCCCTTTCTGCGAAGCGCGCGACCCTTCCCCTGCCAAAACGACCGCGGTTGTCCAGGAGCCGGCGAAGCAGGGCCCGTCCACGCCGCTTCCGGTCCAGCCCACGCCTACGCCGCCCCAGGCGGCTGCGGAGCAGAACGCACAGGTGGCGCAACAGGCCGCCGCCGTCGAGGGCAACCCCGACTGGGCCGTCACCTTGGAGCGGATTGCCGGCAGCGTTGTGTCCATAGATGTGGATTCGACCCGGGCATTCGATACCGAGTGGAATTCAACCGCCCAGGCCACCGGCTTCGTGGTCGATGCCGAGCGCGGTCTGATTCTGACCAACCGCCATGTGGTGACCCCCGGCCCGGTGACGGCCGAGGCGACCTTTCTCAATCGTGAGGAAGTGCAACTGTTTCCGGTGTACCGCGACCCGGTGCACGACTTCGGCCTGTATCGCTACGATCCGAGCAAGTTGCATTTCATCAAGCCGAAGGCGCTGGCCCTGTATCCGGAGGGCGCGCAGATCGGCCGCGAAATCCGCGTCGTCGGCAACAACGCCGGCGAGCAGCTTTCCATCCTGGCGGGCACTCTCGCCCGGCTCGATCGCGATGCCCCCGAGTACGGCATTGCGAAGTACAACGACTTCAACACTTTCTACTTCCAGGCGGCCTCCGGTACCTCGGGCGGCTCATCGGGCTCACCGGTCATCGACATCCGGGGGCGCGTCGTTGCGTTGAATGCCGGCGGCGCCAATGGCAACGCCTCGAGCTTCTACCTGCCCCTCGGGCGGGTGCGCCGCGCACTCGAGCTGATACAACAGGGCAAGCCGGTCACCCGCGGCACGCTCTACACCGTCTTCAACTACACGCCCTACGATGAGCTGAAGCGCCTCGGCTTGAACAGCTCCACCGAAGCGGCTGTGCGCAAGACATTCCCGCAGTACACCGGCATGTTGGTGGTGACCGAAGTGCTGCCCGGATCGCCGAGCGAGAACGTTCTGCAGCCGGGCGACGTGCTGGTCAAGGTCAACGGCAAGTACGTCACCCAGTTCGAGCCGTTGGATGATGTTGTGGACACCAGCGTGGGCGGCCAGGTTACTTTGGATCTCGAACGGGGCGGCAAGCCGATTTCAGCCAAGCTACCCGTGGGCGATCTGCATGCCATCACGCCGAGCGCCTATGCGGAGTTTGGGGACGCCGTGTTGAATGCGCTGTCGTATCAACAGGCGCGGCATTTCAATGTCCCGGTCCGCGGTGTGTATGTGGCGAACCCCGGTTATGTGTTCGCTGCCGCGGGGGTGCCGCGCGGCGCCGTGATCACGGCCATGGATTCCAAGCCGGTGGCCACGCTGGCCGATGTGGAGCAACACATTGCACAGCTCGGCGATGGCGATCGCGCTTCGGTGCGTTTCATTACCATAGACGATCCGAACGGCAGCCAGTTGCGTTCCATTCGCATGGACCGGCGTTGGTTTCCGGCTCACCACTGTGAGCGGGACGATCGCGCAGGGCTGTGGGATTGCAAGGACCTGGCCGCGGGGCCGGCCCCGAAACCCATCAAGGTATCGACCACCGAGTTTCCGAAATACAAGGACCCGCGCCTGGAGGCACTGGCGCCGTCGCTCGCCATGGTTGCTTTCGACATGCCGTATTCGGTGTCAGGCATCACAGAGCGCAACTATCACGGCACCGGCTTGATCGTGGACGCGCAGCGCGGCCTGGTAGTTGTTGACCGCAACACCGTCCCGGTTGGCGTCGGCGATGTCACGATCACGCTCGCGGGGACTGTCCAGGTTCCGGGCAGGGTTGTTTACATTCACCCCCAACACAACCTCGCGATGGTGGCGTACGACCCCAAATTGATCGGAAACACACCCGTCAAATCGGCCAAGCTGGCGGTGCGTGATCTCGCGGCCGGCGAATCCATCTGGGTGGTCGGTCTCGGAGCAGACAGCGGGCTGCGCTCGCGGAACACCGAGATTGCGAGTATCGATCCGTTGGAGTTGCCGCTGTCGCGAACCATGCGTTTCCGTGACAGCAACCTCGAAGCCGTCCAGCTCGTGAATCCGCCGCTCGACTTCGACGGCGTCCTGAGTGACAAGGCGGGCAACGTGCTCGGACTGTGGTCGAGCTTCGCCTACGAGAGCGGACGTGAGATCGCGCAGGACAATCGCGGCGTACCCATCGATCTCGTGGCCGATATGCTCGACCGTGTCAGGAACAACAAGCCGCTGCACTCATTGGAAGCGGAGTTTGCGGTGCAACCTCTGGCCACTGCGCGCGAGATCGGTTTGTCGGACGAGTGGTCGCAGAAGCTGGCCCAAAGGAATCCTACCCAGCGCCAGGTGCTGACCGTCGTGCGCATGGTGGGCGGCACGCCGGCATCCCAGGTGCTCCAACAGGGCGACCTGGTGCTCGCCATCGATGGCGAAACGGTGACGCAGTTCAGGGAGGTTGAACGCGCGGCCGCCGACCGTGACACCGTCAAAGTCACTGTCTGGCGCGGTACCGGGGTGCAAACGCTCGACGTCGACACTGTGGAGTTGCCCGGGGTCGATATCGACAGGTTGGTCGAATGGGCGGGCGCTACCTTGCAATCGCCGCACCGCGCGATGAGCGCACAGCGGGGAATTCCGCCTGTCGGAGTGTATGTCGGTTACTTCTCGTACGGCTCGCCTGCGACCCGCTACGGGTTGTATCCCGGGCGGCGGATCGTGGAAGTCGACGGAACGCCGACGCCGGATCTCGATGCCTTCCTGAAAGCGGTCACGGGCCGCCCGGATCGTGCCTCCGTACGCTTGAAAACGATCACCTGGAACAACGCGCCGGAGGTGATCACCTTGAAGCTCGACAAGCACTATTTCCCGGCCTACGAGCTGACGCAAACCCCGACGGGCTGGGAGCGCAGGGCCCTGGAGTAAGCCCGCACGACTCAGCCGGATCTGTTTGGTGAGCCACCGCCGGATGTACAGCTCGTACGTCCGGCGGTGCCGTCGCCCGAAGTGGTGCAGGTTGCGAAACGGCTGCCGAAAAATCTCCATATGGGGACTTCCAGCCTGTCATTTCCCGGTTGGGCAGGCATCGTTTACGCCGAGCAGTATCGGGTCGCCGTACTCGCACGCCACGGGCTTCGTGCCTACGCGCAACATCCCCTTCTCAACGCCCTCAACGTCGATAGTACGTTCTACAGGCCGCCCGACGTCGTGCTGCTGACTCAACAGGCCGAACAGGTTCCAGAGGATTTCCGCTTTGTAGTGAAGGCCTACACGGGCCTGACCACGGCGCCCGATACTCCGCGCGCCCGGCAACGCGGTATCGAACCGGTGTTTCTGGATTGTGCCTTTGCGCAGCGGGCAGTGATCCAGCCCTTGATGACCGCGTTGGGAGCGAAGCTCGGGGCCGTGCTTTTGCAATTCTCGCCATTGGGACTGCGCTTTACCCGGCGGCCCCGGACGTTTGTCGCGCAACTGGGAGAATTTCTGTCAGCGTTGCCTCGGGGTCCCGTCTATGCGGTCGAGCTGCGCGATCCGGAAATCCTGGGTCCCGGGTACGAGGCTGCCCTGGCGGCCAGTGGCGCGGTGCATTGCTCGACAGTTCACTCGCGGATGCCGGCCGTCGATACCCAGGTGCACGAAGGCAGCGCGGGGCCTTTGATCATCCGCTGGATGCTCCAGGCGGGGGATGACTATGCGAGCGCGGGTGCACGGTTTGCGCCCTTCAATCGGATCCTGGCGCCCGATAAGCTCAGCCGAAGCCGTATTGCGGGCCTCGTGCGCCAAGGTCTGTCGGCCGGACGCGACGTCTACGTGCTGGCAGCCAACAATGCAGAAGGGTCGGCGCCCCTGACTTTGCAAGAACTTGCGATGCACGTCGCTCCTTGAGGCCCAACTAACCTTACCCGTTCATGGGGGGCTGGTAGAATTCGCAACTATGGTTCGAGTTGTCAGGGCTACCCAGGTTGAGATCGACACCGCCGTGCAGGCTTTGCGCGACGGTGAGCTCGTCGCATTCCCCACGGAAACTGTCTATGGGCTCGGCGCCAATGCCACGAATCCGGCGGCGGTACGCAAGATCTTCGCGGCCAAGGGGCGGCCGGCCGATCATCCTGTGATCGTTCACTTGGACAGCCCACGCTTCCTGCATCGTTGGGTGCGTGAGGTGCCAGAGGCGGCGACCAAGCTCGCCGAGCGCTTCTGGCCGGGACCGCTGACGATGGTGATGGCCCGCGCGGCCAACGTTCACGATGTTGTGACTGGCGGTCAGGACACCGTAGCGATTCGTGTCCCGTCGCACCCTATGGCGCAACAGTTGTTGACGGCGTTCGGGGGCGGTATTGCGGCGCCTTCGGCGAATCGTTACGGGCGGTTGTCGCCGACGCGCGCGGAGCACGTGCGTGATGAGTTGGGCGATTCGGTAAACACGATTCTGGATGGCGGTGAGACGCAGATCGGTCTCGAGTCCACCATTGTCACATTCGAGGGTTCGAATGTGCGGCTGCTGCGGCCGGGCGCGGTCACCGCAGGGCAGATCCGGACCGTCATTGGCGAGCTTCTGATCGGTGCCAATCTCGAGTCCCCGCGCGTGCCGGGCAGCACTTCTTCGCACTACGCGCCAACCACGCCCATGACGGTTGTACCGGCTGGCGAGATCGACGCTCATGCGGCTTCCCTCTCAGAGGGTGGCCGCCGGGTTGCGGTCCTGGCACAGCGGTTACCTCTGAAGTCACACAAGTACGTCACCTGGGTCAACGCCGGGCGTCGCCCGGAGCAGTACGGTCACGACCTGTACGCCAACCTTCGTACTCTGGATAAAGCGGGCTGCACGCAGATCCTGGTCCAGGATGTGCCCGAGGGCGAGAAGTGGGATGCGATCCGCGATCGGCTCATGCGTGCGGCGTCCAGTGTCAGTGAAAGTGGTGACGCCGGCGCAATGGCGGTATTGCCTTAGTCCGCGGGAACGGTTCGCTCCTGCGCCCACGCGCGCAACGCTTCAACTTTCTCTCCCATCACCACGGACAGCGGCTTGGTTGTCGTCAGCTCGTGTGCAATGGTGGCTGCGTTGACGGGTTGTCCGTTGGCGCGCGCACTGTACAGCGCCGCCACAATCGCCTGTTCCAATTCCGCTCCGGAGAAACCGGCACTGCGTTTCGCCAGTGCCAGGACTTCCTGGGGCGTGATCGGCAGCGAACGCTTGCGCGCATGAATCGCCAGGATGGCCGCGCGTGCCGCTTCATCCGGGAGGTCGACAAAAAAGATCTCATCGAGCCGTCCCTTGCGAATCAACTCGGGCGGCAGCGCGGTGATGTCGTTCGCGGTGGCGACCACGAAGATGCGGGAGTGTTGTTCGGCCAGCCACGTGAGAAAGGTGCCGAGCACGCGGCGCGACGTGCCGCTGTCGCCTTCACCGTCCGCGAGCGCTTTTTCGATTTCGTCGATCCACAACACACAGGGGGACAGCGCTTCGGCGGCCGCGAGCGATTCGCGCAGGTTTTTCTCGGACTCGCCATGCCACTTGCTGTAGAGAGCCCCGAAATCCAATCGCAACAGCGGTACACCGAAGATGCCCGCGGCGGCGCGCGCCGCCAGACTCTTGCCGCAGCCCTGCACACCGAGCAACAGCACGCCCTTGGGCGGATCCAACTCGGGCGCCTTGCCGTCGAACGCGGGTTTACGGCTCGTGAGCCAGTGGCGCAGGTTCTGCAGTCCGCCGACATCGGCGAACTTCGCCGTGTCAGGCTCGTATGTCAGGGTGCCGCCGCGGTTGAGCAGTTGGTACTTGGCCGCGAGCACGCCCTGCAGGTCCGCCATTGTCAGCGCGCCGTCATCGAAGATCGCTTGGCGCACGAGCCGCTCGGCATCCGCGGCAGTGAGGCCCGCGAGGTTGTCGACGAGTTTGCTCAGTGCATCCGGCTCGATGACGGCCGGGTGCCCGGGATTCATTTTCGACCACTCGAGTGCCACGCGTTTGACGATCATCTGCCGTTCGTTCACCGACGGCAGCGCCAGGTGCAGACGTGCGGCGAAGCTCTCGAGCTCATCGGGCAGAGTGACCTCGTGGCTCATGAGGACGATGGTCCGTTCCACCTGCCCATAGCCCTGCGCGACGTCCTTCAACATCCGCACATTGATCGGATCGGACAGATAGGGATGGAAGTCGAGGAGCACGTAGATCCCCGGCATCGGTGTGGCCTTGAGGTGGCGCAGAAGCTGGGCCGGTTCGGCGAGCATGCGCTGCGGAGCGCCCATGTCGACATCGATCCGCTGCAACCCTTCCGTCACAGTCCACTGAAATACTCCCCAGCCACGTCCGCGGCGGGCCTTCAGGCTCGACTCACGGACCAGCGCCAGCACGCGGGCTTCTTCGCGGGACTCAATCACAATGAGCGCAAAGCGCGAGGCCAGGAGCATTTCCAGCTCTCGGCGCGGATCCTGCGGCACGTTAGGGGCGGTCATGCGGTGGGAGAATGTAGCAGAACTGGCCGCTGTCCCTTGTCACGCCGTCACGTTTTTCTAACAATGAAGCCTATGCCAAGCCGAAATCAGCGTCCCCGGTTCATCGATCCGTTTCAGCCTGCCCACATCCGCCGCCTGGTGAAGGATTTCGGCTCACCGTTGCTGATCGTCGACTGTGAGCGAGTGCGGGTTCAATACAAGAAGCTCCGCAAGGCGCTTCCCGGGGTGGACCTGCACTATGCGTTGAAGCCCATGCCGCATCCAGCGGTGGTGACAACGATCCTGGGTGAAGGTGGATTTCTCGATCTGGCGACCACAGGCGAGGTGCACCTGGTGCAGCGGCTGGGCGCGGACCCGAAGCGCTGTATTCATACACACCCGATCAAACGGGATCAGGACATCCGCAACGCGGTGAATTTCGGTGTGCGTACGTTCGTGGCCGACAACCCGGACGAAGTGCGGAAATTTGCCCGCTACACCGACAACACGGAGCTGCTGCTGCGTGTGTCCTTCCGCAGTCCCGGTGCGGTGTGCGACCTGTCGCGCAAATTCGGGTGCGATCCGGAGGACCTGTTGAGTCTCGCGCGCCTGGCCGCGGAAATCGGGGTCGAGGTACGCGGTTTGTCTTACCACGTCGGCTCACAGGCGGGCGATTCGGCCAAGCATGTCGAAGCGTTGAATGCCTGTGTGAAGTTGATGGCGACCGCGCGCCGCGAAAAGCTCGGCGCATTCGATACGCTCGACATCGGTGGTGGCTTCCCCATTGACTACGCGCAGCCGGTGACGGACATCATCCGATTCTGCGAACCCATTCGTGAGGCGTTGGGCAAGTTGCCAAAGCGGGTGCGTGTCATCGCCGAGCCGGGCCGGTTCATTGTTGGCCCCTCGACGATCGGTGTCGCCTCGGTGATGGGTCGGGCGAAGCGTGAGGGTCATTGGTGGTACTACCTCGATGACGGCCTCTATGGGTCCTACAGCGGGCAGCTCTACGATCACGCGCGTTACCCGGTCGAGCCGTTGCGCGACAGCTCGGAGCGGTTGCCATCGGTCCTGGCCGGTCCTACATGCGACAGCATCGATGTCATTGCCGAAAACCTGATGTTGCCCGAGCTGAAGGCGGGCGACCTGATTGTGGGACGCGCAATGGGCGCCTACACGTGGGCGAGCGCGTCGGAGTTCAATTTCTTCCCCAAGGCGACGGTGGTCGCGGTCAACACCAAACCGGGAGATGAGGGGAGCGTGACCCCGCTATGACCCTGGGGTGGGCGGTGCTCGGGCTGGCAGCGTTGGCTGCGGAGCATGATGCGAGCCAACGCCGGCTCGAGCTCACCAACCTCCATGGCGGCGAGAAGCTGGCCGTGACTTTCCACAATGAGCAAGACATCGCGCCCGCTGGCCTTGCGGCATTGCGGCACCTCCTGCGCGACTACCGGGTCAACGAAGAGCACGATATGGCTTTCGGCCTGTTCATGCAGTTGACCGACCTCGCTCGCCAATGTGGTGTCCCGGCCAGATATGAGGTCATTTCGGGCTACCGTTCGCCCGCGACCAATGCGAAGCTTCGTGCGGCGGGGCACGCCGTGGCGGAACGCAGCCAGCATATGGAAGGGCATGCGATCGATGTGCGCCTGAAGGGTTGTCCGCTGCCGCGACTTCGTGACCTGGCGTTGGCGGCCGGGCGCGGTGGCGTTGGTTTCTATCCGCGGTCCGATTTCGTTCACATAGACACGGGCAGGGTACGCTCCTGGCACGAGTGAGGTAGCGCAGGCCATGAAAAACGAGTCGGCCATTGAGCCGGAAACGGAGATTCACAGGCTGGTTGCGGCGGCGCGCGACGGCCGTGAGCCGCGGGTAATTGCGCGGCTCTACTCGGGGTGGGCTTTATTCGGGCAACGGCAGTTTGTGCGAGGTTACGCGCTTCTGTTGCCCGATCCTGTTGTGCCAACACTGAACTCGTTGGGCGCGCAGGAACGTGCAGCCTACATGGCGGATGTCAGCCGACTGGGAGACGCGGTGCTCAAGCTGACCGGCGCTGCCCGGATCAACTACGCGATTTTCGGGAATCAGGAGCCCGCTCTGCATACCCACGTGATTCCGCGGTACGCGGATGAGCCAGAGAAATACCGGACGGCGCACCCTTGGACGTATAACTGGGAAGCTGCGCCGCTGTTTGACCGCACCACCTACAAGGATCTGGCGGAAGGGTTGCTTCGGGAGCTGTCGCGCATGGGCGTCACCAAACACATGCGCTTCATGCCGGGAGCCAACGCCGGTCCCTCGTCTTCCAAGGGACCGGCGCCGTAGCTGATTACTGGGACTTCGGAACCTGCGCGCCCGGAGTGGCGGGCGTGGGCTGCTTCACCTTGATGAGCTCCACTTCGAACTTGAGCATGGAGCCCGGCGGAATGGCCGGCGGTGAGTTGACGTCATAGGCCAAGTTCGGAGGAATGAACAGCTCCCACTTCGAGCCCGGTTTCATGAGCACCAGCGCCTCCTGCCAACCCGGAATGACGCCATTCACCGGGAAGGAAGCCGGTTGCCCGCGCTTGTACGAGCTGTCGAACTCGGTGCCATCGAGCAGCGAGCCCTTGTAGTTCACGGTCACTTCATCCGTCGACTTGGGCGGTGTGCCGCTGCCCTCGGTGACAATGTGATATTCGAGGCCGCTGGCGGTCGTTACGACGCCGGGCTTCTTGCCATTCTGAGTGAGGAACGCCTTCGCGGCCGCGCGGTTGCTGTCCGCCATGGCATTGCGGGCGCTCTTGACGAAGCTCGCGATGTTTTCCTGGTCGTTGGCCGTCATGGCCACTTTGCCGGCGAGTGCATCGCGCAAGCCCTGGGTCAGGCGCTCGGTAGCGATCGAATCGGGGCTGAGGCCGAGATGATGGAGCTGGTCGCCCATCGAAACGCCGAGGCTGTAGCTGGCTTGTGCTTTTGCGTTGGTGGGAGCTTTCACGTCGGATGCACCTCCGGGAGCGGCCGCGGCGGCGGCTGGCTTTTTCGGATGAGCGGCAGCGGGAGCCGCCGCGGTGGAAGTCGTTGCCTTGTCGGCTGGAGTCTGTGACCAGGCTAAGGGCGCGCAGCCGAGCAGCGCGACAACGGCAATTGCCGTATGGTGGAAGAAGCGGTCCTGTGCATTTACCTTCCTGGGACCAACAACAGCATTCATGAGGCACCTCGGGCTCGCGGGCCGTGCGGAATTGGGCACGGCGTGAACCGCGGCGGGCGACAGTTTCGCCCATCAGAGCGTTTCGTGCTGCGTTTTTTTGCTGTTGGCGTCAATGTACAAGGGAAGTCGCGGAACGGCGACGTTAGCTGGAGCAGTGTCGGGTGCTGAGCGTAAAGAATCTGTGTCGCAGCTTTCGGGAGGGCGCTCGCGAGCATCGCGTTCTCGAACATGCCGAGGCTGAGTTCGCAGCCGGCGAAGTGGTCGCGGTCATCGGTCGCAGCGGTTCGGGAAAATCCACCCTCCTGAATCTCATCAGCGGAATCGATCGACCCGACAGTGGGACGGTGAGCGTCGACGGCCTCGATGTCACCGCATTGACGGAGCCGCATTTGACCTTGTTCCGGCGCAGGCACATCGGTTTTGTCTACCAGTTCTTCAATCTCGTTCCGACACTGGACGTGGAGGAAAATGTCCGGCTGGTTCTGGAGCTGAATGGCGTGCGGGGAGCGGAAGCACGCGAACGCAGCTCGGCGATGCTGCAGGAAGTAGGGCTCGGAGACCGTCTTCACAGCCTCGTCGATACACTGTCGGGAGGCGAGCAGCAGCGCGTGGCAATCGCCCGTGCCCTGGTACATCGTCCGCCGCTCCTGTTGGCTGATGAGCCGACCGGCAATCTCGATGAAGAAACCGCGAGGCAGGTGCTACCGGTTCTCCTGTCACTCACACGCCAGCGTGGCGCGACATTGATCATCGTTACACACGACACGGCTCTGGCCCGCACGGCTGATCGAACGCTGGAGCTGCGGGATGGGCGGCTGCAGGAAGCGTTGCCCTGATGCCGCTTCTTTGGGCTGCCAGCATTCGGCATCTGTTGCGTCATCCCGCGCAACTCATTCTGGCCCTTGTTGGACTCTCGGTGGGCGTGGGGACGATTATTGCGGTTGATATTGCGACCGCGAGCTCCGGGCGCGCTTTCCAGTTGTCGATGCAGGCGGTGAATGGCACCGCGAGTCATGCGATTGTGGGTGGGCCGCAGGGACTCGATGAGCAGTTGTATGTTGATTTGCGCAGGACACTCACGACCCTCTCACCGGTTGTTGAGGGCTACGTCGTCGTAGGTGAGCGGACGATGCAGCTCGTTGGGATCGATCCGCTCGCCGGCCTGGATGCGGCGCGGCGCGCCGGCGCCGGTACGAGCTCGACCGCCGGCGCTGGTGTGGGTTGGGTCCCTGGGGCCGGTGCGGGTTGGACTGGCGGCGGCGCGAGTTGGTTCGTGCAGCCGGGCGCTGTGGTGATGGCGGCTCGCACCGCCGAGCAACTCGGCCTGCGCGTGAATGACCGATTTTCGATTGCTGTGGGTGGACGCAGCCATTCGGCCGTTCTCATCGGTACTATCACGGGCGACCAGGCCGGATACGACGCGTTGGTGCTGACGGATATTGCACAGGCGCAGGAATGGCTGGAGTCCGTCGGCAAGCTGTCGCGCATCGATGTTGCTTTGCCGGAAGGCGCGAGCGCTGCGGATCTGGCGTCGCGATTGCCGCCGGGTGTGCGGCTCGAGAAAGCGCAGGGCCGCGCGCAACAGACTGTCGACATGACTGCCGCATTCACCACCAACCTGCAGGCAATGAGCCTGCTGGCCTTGATGGTCAGCACGCTGCTGATTTACGGAGCCATCAGTTTCGCTGTCGTCCAGCGGCGGCGGATCATCGGGATCCTGCGCGCACTCGGTGCGACCCGGGGCAATGTGTTCACCATCGTTTTGACAGAGGCGGCCGTCCTCGGAGTCGTGGGCGCGAGCCTCGGGCTGTTGTTGGGCGCCGTGATCGGGCGCGGGCTCGTGCATCTGGTTTCCCAGACAATCAATGACCTGTATTTCGTTGTGGCCGTGAACGAAACGGTTCTGCCGCCTGCCTCCGTGGTGAAAGCGCTGCTGGCCGGGTTCGGTACGGCCCTGGCCGGCGCCTGGTTGCCGGCGTTGGAAGTCGCGGCCAGTGCGCCGCAATTGGGTTTGCGGCGCTCGGTGCTCGAGGCGCGCGCAGTGGCTCTCGCGCGCAGGCTGCTCTTTGCCAGTGGCGGGCTCGCCGTGGCGTCCGGTCTGGTTGCCGGATTGTCCGGTCGCAGCCTGTTCGCAGGTTTTGCTGCCTTGTTTCTGTTGCTCCTGAGTGCCGCAACCCTGACACCGGCGGTGCTGCGCATGTTGGCTCAGGCTTGCGCCCGGTTTGCCGGCCGCATCAGTCCGGTTGCACGGCTGGTGTTTGGGGATGTCGCCGCGTCTTTGAGCCGTACCGGTGTGGCTGTCGCCGCGCTGGGAATGGCGCTCGCCGCCATGATCGGTGTGTCGATCATGGTTGAAAGCTTCCGTGAGTCACTTCGCGACTGGCTGGGGCAGACACTGCGCGCCGATATTTATGTGACGGCACCGGGTCCCGGAGCAGGGCGGCCGGAAAGAAGAATCGACAGCGGCCTGGTTGCCTCGATGATCGCAACGCACGGCGTGGTCGACTACGGCATGAGTCGACGAGTCACAGTGGAGCTGGCGCAGGGACCTGTGCCGTTGGATGCCGTTCAGTTCGCGCACAATGACTACATCACCGAATCATTGGTTGCGGGCGATCCCGCCGTCACGTGGCCCGCGTTCGAGAAGGGCGCAATTGTCATTTCCGACCCGCTGGCCTACCGCAGTCAACTGCATGTTGGGGACTCGCTGACCCTGCCGACGGCTTCAGGGCCGCGGCCGTTCCGCATTGCCGGCATCTATCGGGAGTACGGCAACGACCGGGGCACCATCCGGATCAACCTACCGGTCTATCGGCGGCTCTGGCATGACGATGGCATTACGGCCATGGGATTTTACCTGGCACCGGGAACCTCCCTGGTCGATGTGGTTGCGGGCTTTCGTGCCGCGGCCCGCGGCAAACAGTCCCTGCTCATTCGCTCCAACGCGGATCTGCGCAATCTGTCCATGAGCATTTTCGAGCGCACGTTTGTAATCACCCGGGTG
The DNA here is from genome assembly GCA_018241505.1 of Pseudomonadota bacterium. Lineage (GTDB taxonomy): Bacteria > Pseudomonadota > Gammaproteobacteria > Steroidobacterales > Steroidobacteraceae > 13-2-20CM-66-19. Next base: position 82,955 of record JAFEDS010000009.1, read on the forward strand.
TTGTACTGGCTCGCCGCCGGCGTTGCCGCGATCGGCCTGGTGAGCGCGCTGCTGGCGTGGGAGCTGGAGCGGGCCCACGAGATCGCGATTCTGCGCTCGCTCGGCCTCACGCCCGGCGGCGCGGGGTTGTTGATTGAAGGGCAGACGGGGTTCATGGGGCTGGTTGCGCTCGTGGCGGCGATTCCCGCGGGGCTGTTGACCGCCGTGTTGCTGATTGATGTGATCAATCGACGGGCCTTTGGATGGCGCATTGATGTGCATTTGTCGGTGGCGCAATTTGGGAATGCGCTGTTGCTTGCGTTGGTGGCGGCGCTGGTCGCGGGGTTATATCCGGCGCGACGGGTGGCGGTTGCGACTATTGCGGCGGATATTCGGGAAGAGTGATGCGTTGGGCTGTCTGGAGTGCGATGGTTTTGTGTTGCGTAGCCCGGGCGGGCGCTCCGCCCTCGCAGGCGCTCGATGTCCTGCGGGATTCGGCTAAGGGCTTCACGCGCGCGGACGCACCGCGCACGTTTGAGTTTCCGCGTGACCATGGACCGCATCCCGATTTCCGTCATGAGTGGTGGTACATGACGGGCAATCTGGATTCCGACACGGGGGAGCGGTTTGGGTTTGAGGTGACGGTGTTTCGGGTGGGGTTGGCGCCACCAGGGTCAAGTGTTGGTGCTGTGTCTGACGTTGGTGGCACCACCGGCGCCGACGCCGTGTCTGCCTGGCGCACACGCGAGGTGTATGTCGCCCACTTCGCCATCACCGACGTCGCGCGAGGCGTCTTCAAGTTCAGCGATCGTTATTCACGCGGCGCCCTCGGGCTCGCTGGTGCACGGGCCGATCCGATGCGCGCGTGGATCGATGACTGGCAAGTGGGGGCGTCGAAGATCCATGCCCGTGGTGAAGGTTACGAGTTGACTCTGGATGTGGGCACTTTGGGCGATCCTGTCTTGAATGGTGACCATGGCCTCAGCCGCAAGTCATCCGAGCCCGGCTCGGCCAGTTATTACTACTCGATTCCGCGGATTGCGGTTCACGGCGCAATCGCTCGCGGCGGCGCGATATCCCATGTTCATGGGCTCGCGTGGCTGGATCGCGAATGGGGCAGTGGCTCGCTCGGTGCCGGGGAGCGGGGCTGGGACTGGTTTGCTTTCCAACTCCAGGACGGCAGTACCCTGATGTTCTATTCCCTGCGGCAGGACCACGGTACGCGCGATCCCAACAGCGCCGGGACCTGGGTGGATGCGAGCGGCCATTCGCGGCCACTCTCCAATGATCAGGTGTCCATTGATGTCATCGATCATTGGACCAGCCCCCGTGGGGGTCGATATCCATCGCGGTGGAGGGTCCGCGTCCCGTCTACCGGCCTGGATGTTGAGGTCCGTCCTGTGCTGGCAGACCAGGAGCTTGCCACTCGGCCGCGCTATTGGGAGGGAGCCGTCGATTTGCGGGGAGTGCAGTCGGGGCGCGATATTTCGGGCCGCGGGTACGTGGAACTCGTAGGCTACGGCGAGTAGATTCCATCTCCGGGAGGGACCATGGATCTGAACAAAATCATCCAGCGCGCCCGGGCGTTGCTCGTGACCCCGCGGACCGAATGGCCGGTGATTGCAGTCGAGCCCGCGACTGTCCAGGGTCTCTACCGCGACTACTTCATGATCCTGGCTGCCATTCCTCCTCTGTGTCAGTTCGTGAAGGTCAGCATACTGGGGTATGCGTGGCACGGCTTCCGGGTCTACCGACTCGGGATGGGTGCCGGGCTCACGGCCGCGATGGTGGAGTACGTGGCTTCACTCGCCGCCATCTATGTGCTCGCCATTATTGTCGAAGCCCTGGCACCGAACTTCGGTGGAGCATCGAACCGCGTGCAGGCGTTCAAGGTCTCGGGCTACGCGTACACCGCAAGCTGGATAGCCGGAGTGGGCCAGATATTGCCGGGCATTTCCGGGTTGATTGCGCTGGCGGGCGCGATCTACAGCGTGTACTTGTTCTACCTCGGATTGCCAACCACGATGAAAGTATTACCCGAGCGTGCGGCGGGATTCACGGCAATTGTGGCGATCAGTGGCTTTGTGCTCGGATGGATCATTGCGGTGGTGATTGGTGCAATCACCGGGGTGACCTGGTCTGATGGATGGTCGACCTAGCGTTACGCGAAATCCGCCAGCACGGCCGGCACGTGGCGTCGTAGCAGCAGGTTCTGAGCCTCCCATTGTTCCTTGGGCTCCATCTGTTCCAGGAATTTAACTTCGCCGCCTGCCAACAACGCGATGGGCACTCCGTCCCTGTAGAGCACGCGGTTGGAGCTGAGGGCGGGCAGTCGCGTTCCCGGTGTCACGATGCCCACCAGGTTGAGTGGATCAGCGCCGGAGAGCGAAACATAACTTTGTGACTTCGGCCGGTGGCGCATGTCGCGCAGTAGGCCGATGGCTTCGGGAGCCGCGTACTGCTCGCCGGTGAATCCCGCGACGAATCGACCACCGCGAATTTCACCGCGCGCTTCGAGGCGGCGGAAACACATGAGAAGCTCACGCCAGGGTGGCAGCCAGTCAGCTTCGCGCGCCAACAGCCGCCAGAAAACCACGCCCCAGCGGCGCAGGAGGGTGCGCGCTACGTGTTCGATTGTTTCGTCGTCTTGGATGCGGTCGTGAAGACGCGCTGCCATGGTTCCGCTGTTGGTCGCGCTCGCAGCGGCCTCGCGTTGCCGCTGGGTGGCGCCCGCGCCTGCGTTGGCCTCGCTAGGAGCGGCGCTTGTGGATTCGGGGCCGCATGCTTTGGCCGCCGCCTCGACGCCATCGGGCAACGCCAACGGTTGGCGCCGTATCAACGCCCACCGTCCGGCTGCGTCCATGCCAAACAACGCAATTCGGCGCCGCCGTTTGCCACCTGAGGTGGGACGCCGTCGATCCGACGGTACCAACAGCGCACGCAGACCACCGAAGCTATCGGAGTTGACGATACCAAGTGCAACCAACTCCGCCAGAGCTTCCTCTGCCTGGCTGGGTAACAGCCCGGCGCCGTCGGCGATCTCATCGAAGAATGACGCGCCGTGCGTCTGGATATACTCTGCTACTACACGAGCTCTGACGGACAAACCGCTCGGATCCGGCGTCCCAGAAAGCGATGACCACACTTTGATATTCCGTCGAGCGAGCAATGCAATGGGCGTGGAGCGCACAGGCGCGGCGCCTCGTTCGCTGTCTCCCTTGCGAGCGGAGCGATGCGCGAGCCGAGTCCAGACAAACCGTCCCGCAAGGCATTGCTCATCGAGCCACGCGGGCTCGTACTCGCTGATTCGCGAGGGCAGAATCTCGGTTTCCCACGCGCTTGCGGGCGCCTCAAACCCTTCGAGTTGACCCAGCACGGCACCAACGGCGTCGGGACCTTCCATGCGGCCTTCTGGTGTTACACGCTGCCATTCGAACAGGAAGCGCAGGTAATCGCTCGCCGCAATTGGCTCGATTTCTGCCCGCAGTCGCTTAACGGTGTAGCGGTGGATGCGCGCAAGGAGCCGGCGCTCGCACCATTCGTCTGCGTTGGTTTCAAATTGTCCGCGCATCGCGAAGCCTTCGGCCTGCAGCGCAGCGAGGGCGATGTCAATGTCGGATTGCGGCAAGTTGAGCGAGGATGCAATGGCGGATGCGGTCACTGGCCCAAGGCCTTCGAGGCGGCCGCGGACGATTTCAATCAGCGCTTCCTCGCGCGACCAGGGTTTGTCGTAGGCGGCGGGCGCTTCGACCGAAGGGTGCAGGGGCGTGTTGGGGAAGGCGGCGAGAAAGAGGGGGACACGCTCGGCCGTAACCCAAAGTGCGTGCGCGCCCCGAGGCGTTGAAGCCGCTGGGGCGACCGCCGCCGCTGATGCCGTCGCCGGTTGGGCCGCCGCCGGTTGGGCCGCCACTGGCGCCGGCGCCGGTGCGCCCACTCCCGTGACGCGCTTCTGCTTCACCAACGCCGCAATCAACTCTCGCCACCCCGGGTGACGCGCGACCTCGTCCTCCGTGAGGAATGTCAGCCACAACATCGCATCGTGAAGCTCATCCGCATTCGCCGCGTCCGGCCACGCCTCATCACGAACGCGCTGAATGGCCTCCACATCGAGCTTCCCAATGTCAGAAGCCGTTTGCGGATCCAACCAACGACGGCTCATCACTGCTTGGGTGCGTCGCTCCTCGAGCGGTGCGTCGTCGAGATAAGCGTAGGGGCGAGCGGACAGCACCTCTAGCGCCAGCGGCGAGGGCTCAACCACGTCGCGAGCGAGCACCTGTATTCTTCCTGCCTCGAGGTTGCGCAGCAACTGCTCGAAACCCTCCGCATCCATCGCCTCTTCCAGGCAGTCGCGAATGGTCTGTCGAATGAGCGGATGATCGGGAATTTCCAACTCACCGGGCAGGTTCTCGGCGCACGCGACCTGGTCGGGGAAAATCGACGTGAGCAGGTCTTCCGCGGCCATCCGTGCCAGTGGAGCAGCGACCTTCTTTCCGCCGCGGAAGCGAGGCAACGCCAGTGCGATCGTCGCACTCCAACGCCATCGCGCGGTGAACATGGGAGCCGCGCACAACGCCTGCACGAGTATCGGTCGTGCTGTGTTGGAGTGCAGGTAGCGGGCGACATCGGCCAATTCGAAACTGTGTGCCGTCGTCAGCGAGAGAATGATGGTGTCTTCGGTTGCCGCGGCCTGCAGCTCGAAGTTGAATGAGCGGCAGAAGCGCTTGCGCAACGCCAGTCCCCAGGCACGATTCAGGCGACTGCCGAAAGGCGAGTGGATGACGAGCTGCATGCCGCCCGCTTCGTCAAAAAAGCGCTCGAAAATCAGGGTTTCCTGGGTCGGCAGCGCACCCAGCGCCGTGCGCGCGGCGGCCAGGTAGCTCACGAGTTGGACGGCGGCGGACCCCACTATCCCGATCTTCTCGGCCAGCCACTGCACGGCAGGCTCGAGGCCGCTGACCAACCGGTGTGCGATGTCGCTTCGCAAGCGTGAAACCGCCTGCGACAGCTCGTCCGATCGGCCGGGCGCCTCACCGAGCCAGAACGGAATATTGGGTGGCTCGCCATGTGCGTCGGCTACTCGCACCTTGCCCTGTTCCACTCTCAGAATGCGGTAGGACACATTGCCGAGTTGGAAAATATCCCCCTGCAGGCTCTCAACCGCGAAGTCCTCATTGACCGTGCCGACAAAAGTGGCCTGCGGCTCGAGCAGAACCTGGTAGTCCGCGTTGTCAGGAATCGTTCCGCCGGATGTGATGGCGGTGAGCCGCGCGCTCGGGCGGGGCCGAACAGTGTGGTTGACAGCGTCGTGATAGATCAGCGCGCCGTGGCGGCCGCGGCGCGTGCTGTATCCTTCCGCGAGCATCTTGATGACATCGTCAAACTCTTCACGAGTCAGGTTCCGATACGGATATGCGCCGCGAAGCAATGTAAACAGCTCATCATCAGGGCAGTCGCGGGCGGCCGTCTCCGCGACAATCTGCTGGGCCAACACGTCAAGGGGACTCGAGGGCATGCGCAGCCGATCGAGCTCCTGCCGTCGAACCGCATCCAACAAGGCCGCGCACTCGACCAGGTCATCCCGGGACAGTGGAAACAGCCGCCCTTTGGGTGTGCCGCCAACGGAGTGACCCGAGCGGCCGACGCGCTGCAGAAAGGCTGCGATGGAGCGTGGCGATCCCAGTTGGCACACCAGGTCGACATCGCCGATGTCGATTCCCAGCTCGAGTGAGGCGGTTGCAATCAGCGCCTTCAGCGCGCCGCTTTTGAGCCGGCTCTCGGCATCGAAGCGCAGCTCCTTCGCCATGCTGCCGTGATGGGCGGTCACGTTGTTTTCGCCGATGCGCTCGGACAAATGACGGGCAACACGCTCCGCGTGCCGGCGTGTGTTGACAAAAACGAGGGTGGTTCGATGCTCACTGACGAGCTCGGCCAGGCGGTCGTAGACTTCGGTCCAGACATCGCCTGACATCACGGCTTCCAGTGGCGAGCCGGGGACTTCGAGGGCCAGATCGCGATCGCGCACGTGGCCGCTGTCAATGATCGTACATTCGGCGTTGCCGTCGGGGCCGACGTTGCGCGTACCTACGAGGAAGCGTGCGACTTCCTCAATCGGTTTCTGTGTTGCCGACAGGCCGATGCGGGTCAGATGTCTGCCCGTCAGTGCCTCGAGACGTTCCAGTGAGATGGCGAGATGCAGGCCGCGCTTGCCGCCGACCATGGCATGGATTTCATCGACAATCACGGTCCGTGTGGTGCCCAACATCCTGCGGCCGGACTCGGAACCCAACAGGATGTAGAGCGATTCGGGCGTGGTTACGACAATGTGCGGCGGCCGCTTGCGCATGCTGTTGCGCTCGCTTTGCGGAGTGTCGCCGGTACGTACGAATGTTCGGATTTCGAGCTCAGGCAGGCCGAGCGCCTGTAATTCTTCCCGGATGCCCGCCAGCGGCGCTTCGAGATTGCGGCGAATGTCGTTGGAAAGTGCCTTGAGAGGTGAAACGTAGACGATGTGCGTTTCGTCGCTCAGGCCGTGGTCGAGCCCCTCACGAACCAACCGGTCGATGGCGGCGAGAAAAGCCGCCAGAGTCTTACCGGAGCCGGTCGGTGCTGCGATCAGAACGTGGCGCTGCGCTTGAATGGCCGGCCACGCTTGTTCCTGCGGCGGGGTGGCCGCAACAAAAGTCCTGCTAAACCAATTGGCTACGGCAGGATGGAACGAGGCGAGCGCGGTCGACATCCCGCCGATTGAACCACAGGATGGCCGCCGGAACCTCCCCCCGATTGGGCATCGGTATCGGCCTGAGCGGCGCCCGGGGTCGCGCGGCCAGTACCGTGCCTATCTCAAGCTGAAATAGAAGCACGCGCCCCGATCGACAGCCGCTTCGGCCCAGATCTCGCCGCTGTGCCGGTGCACGATCCGCTGTACGGTGGCCAGCCCGATGCCGCTGCCGGGGAATTGCGACTCAGCATGCAGCCGCCGGAACGGGCTGAACAGATTGGCTCCGTGCCGCGGGTCGAAACCGGCGCCGTTATCGCGCAGGAAGTAGGCCCGCCGGCCGGACCGATCTATGCGCGAGCCAAATTCGATTCGCGCGTTCGCCGTGCGGGAGGTGAATTTCCAGGCGTTGGCGAACAGGCATTCCAGTGCAATCCGCAACAAGGCGGCATCGCCTTCAACCACCATGCTCTCGGCGACCACAATCGAGACATTCCGGTCCGGGGCGCTCTCCTGCAAGCCACGCACAATGTCGTTCGCCATGCGAGACAGATCGACGCTGACGGGATGCATCGGCGCGCGTACAACTTTCGACAGCTCCAACAGGTCGTTGATGATCCGGTGCATGCGCCGTGCGCTGCCGGTAATGCGTTCGAGGTGACTTCGGCCCGTGTCATCGAGCTTCGCGCCGTGACCCTCGAGCAACACCTGGGAGAAGCCGTCGATACTGATCAACGGTGAGCGCAAGTCATGGGCCACCGAGAAGGAGAATGCCTCCAGCTCGCGGTTCAGAACATCCAGTTCAACCGAGCGCCGATGTAACTCGCTGGTGCGCTCGGTCACTTTCTGCTCGAGCCCATGCACGAGCTCCACGGACTCGATGGCAACCGAGGTGCTGTCGGCCAGCGCCTGCAGGAGCTCAACTTCCTGGTTGCTGGCGCGATGCGGGCGCGCCCAGTAGACGCCGATGGCGCCAATCGGAGCCAGCGTGCGGACCGGCATCATGACGAGACTTTTCACGAACGTGGGTTGGTAGGCTTCGTGGACGATGCGCGCGTCCTGGTAAACATCCTTGATCACCGCCGGCTGACGATTCAACATCGTCCAGCCGCTCACGCAGGAGCTGAGTGGAAAACGGCGGCCCTTCCACAGTGGTCCGATCGCATCTTCCTCTGCGTAAAACACGTTCTCGCCTTCGCGCAGAATGATCGTGGCGCCATCGGCACCGACCAGGTTGCGCGCCGCATGACGCACGATGTCGATGATGGCCTGCGTACTGCGCGCCAGCGAGAGTCGCTGCACGACGGATACGAGTTGCTGCATGCCCCAGACATATGAGGCGGTCTCGAGCTCTTCCTCCTGCGATGAGGTGGAATGCAGGGTGTGCCTGATGATGGGCGCGAGTTGTTCCAGCTCGGACTTCGCGACCGCCGCCGCCGGTTGAACCGCTCCGGGATCGCTGGCGCGACGCGGCGAGCCGGACACTATGATGAACGGTACGCCGGGGCAGCGATCGTGCGCGTCGGCCAACGCGGCGCGGCCGTCGTATCCGGGTACGCCGCTGTCGGAAAGAATGACGTCGTATTCGGGTCGTTGCAGCGCTTCGAGGAACGCATCACCCGTGTTGACCGGCTGGATGTCACAGTTGAGTCCGCCTCGGGCCAGCGATGCGCGTACCAGATCGGCATCCGTGGCGTTGTCTTCGAGATGGAGTATCCGCAGCTTCATGAGAGTCCCTGTCGCAAGCAACAAACACGAAGATTATGGATACTCGCCACCCGTGACGCCGTCAAACTCTAACATGTGATATGAGACGCGTTACGCAAGTGCGAACGCACATCGCAATGCCGCGGCGCGGCATGAGGATCGGCGCGTTCCGCCCCGTGGAACGCGCGGCTACGAGTCGCGGTGAGCGGAGAAGGCGATCCGGTCGAGCACACCCAACAGCACCGCCGAGACGACGAATGTCAGATGCAACACGACATACCAGAGGATCTTGTCATTCGGGGTGTCGCTCGCATTCATGAAGATGCGCAGCAGGTGGATGGAGGAAATGGCCACGATCGAGGCGGCGACTTTCAGCTTGAGAGTGCCGGAGTCGAGCTTGCCCAGCCATTCGGGCGTTTCCTGTTCGGTGCCGGCGTCGATTTTCGAGACGAAGTTCTCATATCCCGCCAACATCACCATCACAATGAGGCTGCCCACCAGGGCGAGGTCAATGAGCGACAGCACGCTCAGCACCAGATCGGTTTCGGCGAGCTCCAGGATGCGGGTGAGGGAGTGGACGGCTTCCTGAAAGAACTTGACGGTCAAGGACAGCAGTGCGAGCGACAGTCCCAGGTACATGGGCGCCAGCAGCCAGCGGCAGGCGAACAACAGCTTCTCGATACCTCGCTCCAGCATCCGCGCAGCTCCCCGGGAAAATCAGCGGCCAGTGTAGCGTAAGGGTGAGACTCGCCGCTGGCCGCGCCGGGGTAGTAAAGTACGTGTTCGCAAGCAATCAGCGGGAACCGCGCGAATGTGGAATACGGAATCAGACGCTGACGAGGCATTCAGGAAGAAGGTTATCTGGGGCTCGGCCGCGATTGTGGTGATCGGCCTCCTCGGAGCTGTCTACTATTACAAGTACCACAATGCCGTGCCCGCAGCGCCGGTCGTTACGCAGGCGCCGAAGCCGCCCGTGGAAGCGCCGCAGGCTGCCACCGAGCCGGCGGTCCGCAATCCCATTCCTGAGAGCACGGACGCCCAGCCTCTGCCACCCCTGAAGGAGAGCGATCCGCAGGTGCGCCAGGCGCTGATCGATGTGTTCGGCGCCAAGGCGATTTCACAATTTCTGGTGCCGGAGAGCGTCGTCCGCCACATCGTCGTGACGGTAGACAATCTGCCGCGCAAGAAGGTTGCGATCGAACTGCGTCCCGTCAAGCCAACCCCGGGCGCTACGCAGACCGCGACACAGGGCGACATCACGACATTGGGAGCGGCGAACTTCGAGCGTTATGCCCCGCTCATCAAGGTGATTCAGGGCACTGACACCAAGACGCTCGTGGGCGTTTATTTCAGGCTGTATCCGTTATTCCAGCAGTCGTACGAGGACCTCGGTTACCCGGGTCAGTATTTCAACGACCGGCTGGTTGAAGTGATTGATGACATGCTGAAGGCACCGGACGTGCAGGGACCCATCCAGGTCACGCAGCCCAAGGTGTTCTATGAGTTCGCCGATCCCAAGCTCGAGAGCCTGTCCGCCGGCCAGAAGCTGCTGCTGCGCATGGGACCTGCGAACGAAACCATCATGAAGGCGAAGCTGCTGGAGTTTCGCCGGATGATCGTGAACCGGCCGGACGAGCCCGTGACGCACTAACAGGCACGGGCCCGGCGGCTTTTGCGGGAACAGGGGCGGCCCCGATCCAAATGCGAGAACAACAATGAACGACTCCTTCGAACCCGTCGAGCCGGGCCTGCAGCGGCCGCTCGAATACCTGCGGTCGGTGCTCATCCCCCAGGAAACACTGGAAGCCTGGGCGGTTCAGCACAGGTTGTTTGCGCTTTCGCACCGGCGGGTGCTGGTGGCGGCCACGAGTGGCCGGTTGATCATGATCACGCGACACCTCATCGGCGGCTTCGATGTGTCCGATGTGCGCTGGCAGGATCTCGAGGAAGTTACTTTGCGGGTCGGCATCGTCGGCGCCGATCTCACCATTCGCGCCGGCCGGGCGGCCGACCTGGCCTCACAGGGGGCCACCGGCTCGCGGCGGCTGGATTTTGCCGGCCTGCGTAAATCGCAAGCGCAGGCGGTCTATCGTATCTGCCAGGCACAGGACCAGGCGTGGCGCGAAAAGCGCCGGGTGCGCGAGCTGGAAGAGCTGCGCGCGCGGTCGGGCGGCATCCAGGTCAGCTCCGGCCCGGCTTCCATGGGAGCGGCCCCCGGCGGATCGGATGCGGTCCGCAGGCTCCAGGAAGCCAAACAGATGCTGGATGCCAAGCTGATTACGGACGCGGAGTACGAGGCAATCAAGGCGAAGATCTTCTCTTCGTGAGACGGCTCGAGGGTGCCGCGTGCGTTGTCGTTTTGCTGTGGTTGAGCGGCTGCCGGCAGCCGCCGGCGCCGCGCGCCGACTGGATCATCCGCTCCCAACTCGTGTTTCTGTCAGCGGATCCGGCTACTGAGCGCGCGCCGCTCGCGCGCAATCAATTCCGGCTGTTCTTTCCCTACATTGCGGGTGATATCTACGGATCGCCGACCACCGGCGACTTCATCAACCCGGTCCTGGGAGCCGACTATCGGTTTGAGATCGATCTGAATCGCAGCCACGCGGCCCTGTTGGCTTCGTTGGAACCGACCGACTTCAGTGTGCCGTATCTGAAAATCACGCCGGCGGACGCCCGTGTGGCCCGCCTCGCGCCCATGGTGTTGCAGGCGGACGGAATCGAGCCGGTTGGTCGCACGGACTGGCTCGATGGCGACTCGCGGCATACCCTGATGCTGTTGTACCTGGACCGCCCGGCCACGATTACCGGGAAATCGCCCACTGTCGAGTTTGCGATCCGGTCAGCCGCCGCAGGCTACGTCTGGGTGGGGTCACAGGTCGGGTCGGCGGGCACGGTCTATACAGCGATGCCTGCACCAGCTCATTTGCTGCTCGCGGTGACTACCCACAAGTAATCCACAGACAATCCACAGCCGAGTGGGATTATGCTGCCCGACATGGCAATTCGATTACGGCGGCGACCCAAACTGCAGCCCCCGGTGGCGGTGCTCGGGACGTACACGTTTCCGACGCGCACGGTGCAGGTGGTCCTCACGGAGGACGACCGCATTCAGTGGATTTGCGATTGTGAAAAGTTTCGGCGCTGGACGGCCCATAAAGAGCCGCCTTGGTGCAAACACATTGCCAAAGCCGCGGCGCGGCGCTCGATTGAGCGGCTCACACGGCGGGTGGGAGTGCCCAGAATCCTCGAGCACTGACGGCAGCCAACACCCTGGGCAGAGCGCCGCCCGAGCGCTCATTGCTGCGTCGCAGCTCCCAAACGGTCCGACGGAGTGTCCGCTGAGCTGATATATTAAGCGTTCCAGCCTCTGCGGCCGACCGGCCTTCTTTGCAGCAGGCCTGCCACCCCGAGGTGTTTTCAGTGAATGCGACGGTAGCCGCAAGCGCGGCCGACTCTAATGGTTTCCTCGACTTAGGCCTCTCGGAGAGCCTCGTGCAAGGGCTCCGGGACGTCGGATACGAGGCGCCGACGCCGATCCAGGCCGCGACGATTCCGTCGCTGCTGGCCGGCTCCGATGTGCTGGGGCAGGCCCAGACAGGGACCGGCAAGACAGGCGCCTTCGCACTTCCGATTCTGTCCAAAATCGATCTGAGCAAGCCGCAGACGCAGGCGATGGTGCTCGTGCCCACACGGGAGCTCGCAATCCAGGTTGCCGAGGCATTTCAGCGCTATGCCGCGCACATGAAGGGATTTCATGTACTGCCTGTCTACGGTGGCCAGAGCTATACCCCTCAGCTCAAAGGTCTGAAGCGCGGCGCGCATGTCATCGTGGGTACGCCGGGCCGTGTCATGGACCATATGAAGCGGGGGACTCTGCCGCTCGATGCCATGAGCTTTCTCGTCCTCGATGAGGCGGACGAGATGCTGCAGATGGGCTTCATCGACGCAATCGAGTGGATTCTGGAGCAGTCGCCGCCGACACGGCAGATTGCGCTGTTCTCCGCGACGGTGCCGCCGGCCATTCGCCGGATCGCACAACGGCATCTGCGCTCGCCCCAGGAAATCACGATTCGAAGCAAGACGAGCACCGCTCCCAACATCCGCCAGCGCTATTGGGTGGTAAGCGGAATGCACAAGCTCGATGCGCTGACCCGCATCCTCGAAGTCGAGAGCTTCGATGCGATGCTGATCTTTGTGCGCACCAAGCTCGAGACGGTTGAGTTGTCCGAGCGGCTCGAAGCACGTGGGTTCGAAGCCGCTGCCTTGAACGGCGACATTCCGCAGCAGCAGCGCGAGCGCACCATTGCCGCACTCAAATCCGGGAAGGTCGACATTGTCGTGGCCACCGACGTGGCGGCGCGAGGTCTCGATGTCGAGCGGATTTCGCATGTTGTGAACTACGACGTGCCGTACGACAGTGAGTCGTATATTCATCGCATCGGGCGCACCGGCCGTGCCGGCCGCAGCGGCGAAGCGATCCTGTTTATCGCGCCGCGCGAGCGAAACATGTTGCGTATTATCGAGCGCGCTACCCGGCAACAGATTGCGCAAATGAATCTGCCATCAGTGGCTGCGGTCAACGAGCAGCGCGTGGCGAAGTTCAAGCAGCGCATTGCCGCTGCGCTTGCGGATGAAGAGACGCAGGCGTTTCGGACCCTTGTTGAAGAGTTTCAGACTGAACACACCGTGTCAGCGCTCGATGTGGCCGCCGCACTGGCGAGTCTGCTGCAAGGCTCGACGCCGTTGTTATTGCCTGAGAAGGCTGAGCCGGAGCAGGGCGCTCGCAATTGGGAGCCGCGTGAACGGCATCAGGCTGACATCAGCCCGCGCCCCGGCCGCCGCCCGCGCGACGAACGCAGCCGCGACCGCGATGCCGCCGGTACTCCTCAAGGCCGGCGCCACCGCGATGACGATGCCGCCCGCGACGAAGGCAACGCACGGGCCCAGGGCGACGCCAGCGTCCAACATGACACGCGCCCGCGCCGTGACCGCGACAACCGTGACCGCGACAACGGCGACCGCGACAACCGCATCGCTTTCGAAACCTTCCGCCTCGAAGTGGGCCACGCTCACGGTGTGAAGCCGGGTAACATCGTCGGTGCCATCGCCAACGAGGCTGGCCTCGAAGGCCGCCACATCGGCCATGTGGACATTCGCGACGATCACAGTTTCGTGGACCTCCCCGAGGGCATGCCGCGCGAGATTTTCCGCAGTCTGCAGAAGGTCCGGGTGGTGGGCCAGGAACTGCGGATCAGTCGAGTTGACGGTAAGCCAACGCGGCAACACTGATGCAGATCTGGGTGGACGCCGATGCCTGCCCGGTTGTGATCAGGGACATCCTGTTTCGCGCGGCGGAGCGCACCGGGGTAACCATGACGCTGGTGGCGAACAAAGCGTTGCGGTTGCCGTTGGGGCAGAACCTGCATTTCGTGCAGGTCCCGGCTGGATTCGATGCCGCTGACAAGCGTATCGTTGAGTTGATGGCCGCAGGCGATCTCGTGATTACTGCCGACGTCCCGCTCGCGGCTGCCGCGATCGGGAAGGGTGGTGTGGCGTTGAATCCCCGCGGCGAGTTGTATACGAGCGAAAACGTTCGCGAGCGTTTGTCGGTTCGTAACTTCCTCGACGAGTTACGTGGCAGCGGTGTGAACACCGGCGGCCCTGGAGCCCTCAGTCAGCGTGAGCGACAGCTCTTCGCCAATCAGCTCGACCGGCTGCTTGCCAGGCACGTCAAGCCCGTCCCTCGTTAGTGAGACACGCGTCACGCTGTTGACGCCGTGTTCTCGCCCCTGACTCGTATCCCCTGCGACCCTGCGTGAGGCCGCACATAACAATTGAATGTCCTCGGCTACGCTTGCGGGAATTCATGGCAGCGAATCTACGCCTGGCGCTGGTGAGCCTGTTGGCGCTGGCAGGCGAAATAACAACGGCTCACGCGGTAACCGCGGTCGATGGCCCGCCAGTCGACCCGAACGCCGCGCCTGCGCGTCCTGCCGATCCCGCCGCGACCCCTGAGCCCGCGCCACCGCCACCGCCACCGCAAGATGATGCACAGCCGGACGCAAACCAGGATGTCCCGTATCACTGGCTCGATACAACCCGCGACATGACGTACAACGCCCTGTGGAAATCGGCGAAGTACGTTGATCGTTGGTTTGGGCCCTCACAGGATGACGCGGTCTATAAGAAGGTGTTCGGCAGCATCTCGCCCGCGCTGCTGTACACCGAGTACGATGGAATTCGCACCCAGATACGGTTCAACATGAACTTCCCCTTTCCGGAAGCCAATAACCGCCTGCACGCGTTCATTGGGCGTTTCGATCCCAACGAGTTCATCACCGAGCGCGACGAGCCTTCGGGTGCCATCGCACGCACCTACGGCCCGCCCACGGAAGATCAAACACTGTTGGGCATCGGTTACCGCCAGCCCGACAAGGAGGGCAGCCGCTTTGAGGCCGGTTCGGGCGTGCGGCTCTCATTTCCCCTGGACCCGTACGTCAAGGGAAGTTATGTGTTCGAGCGCGGCAGGTCCGAGTCGGGACTGTTCAGTGTTCGTGAAACCTTGTTCTGGCAGAACAGCGAGGGAGCGGGCGAAACCACCCGCCTCGATCTCGAGAAGGTGTTTCGCACCAGTTGGCTTGCGCGCTACACCATTTCCGGCACGCGCTCGCAAAAGTCCGAGGGCTTGCGCGGCTACACGTCCATCCTGGTTTTGCACGGCATGACCGACCGGCGCGCCATGGCATTCGAAGTGGGTGCCGACGGTCAGACGGGAGCGCCCGTGCAGTTGCATGACTATGGATTCAAGGTGGCTTACCGGCAGGGAATCCTGCGCCGCTGGCTGGTCATGGAAGTGCGCAGCAGTGTCGACTGGCCGCGGGACTTCATCTATCAGCACCGCAGCGCCAGCTTCGGTATCGGGATCGGCTTCGAGATGCTGATCGGCACCGAGGAGTTTCTCGCGCGACCCATCACGTTCTAAAATGGCCGTATGGCCATCCGACCGGTTTTGAAAATGGGACATCCGATTCTGCGCCAGGTGGCAATGCCCATCACGCAGTTCGGCGCGGAGTTGCACGCGTTGATTGCCGACATGGACGACACGATGCGCGCGCTTCATGGAGCGGGCATTGCTGCTCCCCAGATCGGCATCAGCCAACGAGTTGTGATTTTCGAGGTGAAGGAGAATCCGCGCTACCCGCATGTGGCCCCGGTTCCCTACACGGTGCTGATCAATCCGGAGCTCACGCCATTGGGCGAAGACGCGGATGAAGGATGGGAAGGATGTCTGTCAGTGCCGGGAATGCGCGGGCTCGTGCCTCGATTCAGAAAACTGCGCTACCAGGGAGTCGATCAGAACGGTGCGCCTCTCGATCGGACTGTCGAAGGATTTCATGCCCGGGTGGTCCAACATGAAGTGGATCACCTGGACGGTATCCTGTATCCGCAGCGGATCAGGGATATGCGCAATTTCGGCTTCGAGGATGTGCTGCTGCCGCAGTTGCTGCCGATGCCGGACTAGCTCATTGACCCGGCACCGCATCCAGGCTCGTGCGAACATCCCGCGCCAGGCGAATGGCGCTTTCGATACCCTGGTAGTAGCCGGACACGCGCCCTGACTCGCGATAGCCGAGCGCGGTATAAAATGCGTAGGCGGCCTGATTTGTGGCGCGCATCTCGAGTCCGATGATGTAGGTACCCGCGGTGAGCGCCGTCTCTTCGAGCCAAAGCATGATCTTGCGGCCAACGCCCCTGCGTCGATGCGCAGGCTCTACCGCCAGCAGATTGAGATGAGCGACATCATCTCCGTAGCGCATGATTGCAAACCCGGCCGTGGTCCCGCCGCAACGAGCAGTCAACACGATGCTTTCGGGGTGGCGCAGGTGCCAGGAAATTCGCGATGCAGACCAGGCGGGCCGCAGTCCAGCTTCAACGTACTCGTGCGACATCTCCGCGAGGTGGCGGGCGTCGGCGCTGCGAGCGGGCTGAAGGCTGTATTCGTGCACTTTCACGCCAGTGTGTGAAAGACCTTTTGGACGTCGTCGTCCTGCTCGAGTTTGTCGATGACCGTGAGCACTTCCGTCGCCTGGTCTTCGGGCAGCTCAGTTGGAACAGTGCAGATATATTCGTGCTCGGCCGACAGCGGGGTGAGGCCGCGCGCTTCCAATGCAACCTGCAGCTTGCCGAAGTCGGAGAACGCGCAGCGGATCACGAGTTGCGGCTCGCCTTTTTCACCGGTGCTCTCGCCCATTTCCTCCAACCCGTGATCGATCAGATATAACTCGAGGTCATCCTGGTCGATGCCTTGCGGGTTGAGGCGGAATACGCCCATTTTCTTGAAGAGGAAGCTGACACTGCCGCTGGTGGCCAGGTTGCCGCCACCCTTCGTGATGATGTTGCGCACGCCGGCGACCGTACGGGTTGGATTGTCGGTTGCCGTTTCAACGAGCAGGGCGACGCCATGCGGAGCGTAGCCTTCATACACGACTTCGTGATAGTTGGCCGCATCACGGCCCGAAGCGCGTTTGATTGCCGCCTCGACTTTGTCCTTCGGCATGTTCACGGCCCGGGCGTTCTGAATCACGCGCCGCAGGGCTGGGTTCGACGACGGGTCGGGTCCGCCGGATTTCACCGCCATGGTGATGTCCTTGGCGATCCGGGCGAACTGCTTCGCCATCCGGTTCCACCGCGCGAACATCGTGTGTTTTCTGACTTCGAATATGCGTCCCATGGTGTCCATGGTAGCAAAAAGGCCGGCGCAGGTTGCCTGCGCCGGCCTGTGAGGGGATCTCCGGGCCGCGACCCGGAGCTGCTGAAATTACGCTAGTTGCGCGCTGATGATTCGCAACCGGCGCCGCTGCATGCGCAGGCTGGCCTCGATTTCCAGCAGCCGCTGTTGAAGCTGGGAATGTTCCCAGTGCTCCACCACGAGCCGCTTCTTCTCTTCCAGCCACTGCTCTTTGACCTTCGCCCACTCGGACAGAGCGGCAGTGAAAGTCTCGTATTCATGCGCAATGCGCTGGCGCAACTGCTCGATGTGAGAATGGCCGGCCTGGTGATGTTTCGCCAGCTTCTCCTGGGCCCGGGTGAACTGCATGCTCAGGAGGGCACGCTGAATCTGGAACCCCGGGGTTCGCTTCAGGCGCCGCGTGATTCCCACGTAGGAAAGGCCCGCGATCAACCACTTCGTGGGATCCCACTGCCACCAGCGAACACCGTTGCGGTAATCGTGGGCAAAGATGTGGTGATAATTGTGGTAGCCCTCACCGTAGGTGAAGAACGCCAGAACGGGGTTGTCACGCGCGGTGTTCTCTTCGGTGTACGGGCGGCTGCCCCACATGTGCGCGAGCGAATTGATAAAGAAGGTCACGTGGTGGCTGACAACCAGGCGCAGTACGCCCGCCAGCCAGAATGTTCCCCAGACATCGCCAATGGCCCAGCCCGCCAGCAGGGGCAGGCCGAAATTGGTAGCGAGCGCCAACGGCAGGTAGAAGCGGTGCTGGAACGCCAGCATGGGGTCACGCTTCAGGTCGGGAATATTGGTGAGGTTCGGCTTGCCGCTTTCGTATTCGCGCATCATCCAGCCGATATGGGCGAACCAGAAGCCGCGGCGGATGGAATAGGGGTCCTTGTCCTCGTCGTCCACGTTCAAGTGGTGGACGCGGTGCCCGCTGGCCCAAATGAAGACGCTGTTCTGCAGCGCCATGGTTCCGAAGATGAGATATATCACCCGCAGGCTCCAATGAGCGTCGTAGCTCTTATGGGCCCAAAGGCGGTGGTAACCCCCCGTAATCGACATTCCGTTCGCGTATAGAAAGACGACGAACAGTACCCAGGCTCCTACGGAGTACCCGTGGGTGATCGCGTACCAGGGCACCGCCACCAGGGCGACCGCCAGGGTCATCACGAACATCAGGGTGGTAGACCAGATTCGTGGGGCTTTCTCGGGCGCCCCCCCAGGCTGTGACGTGACAGCGGGAGTCGTTTTCGACATGGATTACCTGTGTGACGGTATAGAAATGTCAGGCGGCCGTAACGTAGCACGTCCGCAGGGGTTTTGTAGCCGTCTGGGTCAATCGCGTTTAGCGGTTCACAGTCAAGGAAGCAAGGGGGCGCCCAGCCCGCCGTAACATCCGCGGCAACTGTTGCGTATTCGCCATCCCGCAACACTCGCCTGACCCCTGGCGGCTAGTCCCGACATCGTGTCTCCCGGGGGGAATAACAAGAGCCGGGGCGATTTCTTTCAGATCGGTTCGTGTCTCTCATAGCCGGCGGCGCCGGCGTCATTGCAGGAGACCTCCACTCGCTCGCTCCGCGGGGCCGAGTACGCCATGCTCATGAGCTGTTCGGACGGTACGCCGGCACTCTTATCGAAGCGGAGTAAACGCCCGTCCGGCATTGTCATATAGACGGCGACGATCAGGTTGCACTGCGTCACAACTACGGATGTCAGGGGATGCCCTTCAATGGATGGGGCACTTTTGTCAACGGGCACCTCATGTGCGACGTGTGTCACATAGGCAGATGTTGGTTCGGCGGCGGCGGCCGGCGTGGTTGCGGCCAGGGCCGCCGCCGCCAACGCGGCGAATGATATGGAGCGATTCATTGTGAAGCCTCACGGGCAAAGGATGACGAGCGCAGGATTACTGCGAAGAATGACAAGCAAACCCAATGCCACGCGGCCGGCACCTTGGGCGGTGCGGCCTACCCGCGGACCGGGAGAAATTCCCTTGCGCCGCCCCCATCGCCGACCTCAATGTGACCGGCTTCACAGTCGCCAGTGATCGCATGCGTCCTGCGAATGGAACACTTGCGCGATCCGTGGAACAGTTTCCCAACCTCTATAGGAAAATTCATGTTACTCACTGCCCCGCGCTCACACCCGGTACTGACCTCTCGTGCTGCCTGGCTGGTTCTGCTGCTGGCAGCCCCTTTTTGTGCCCACGCCGGGCGGGCTTACGTGACAAACGAGGACGGCGAGAGTGTTTCGGTGCTCGATACCGACAAGGTCGAGGTGGTGAGCACGGTCAATGTTGGCAAGCGGCCCCGCGGATTGAAGCTGAGTCATGATGGCAAGGAGCTGTACGTAGCCGTCAGCGGGCTGCCCAAATGCCCGCCGTCCGTTCCCGATGAAGAGTGCGCGAAACTGAAGCGCGATCTGACGGCCGATGGCATTGCAGTCATCGACACGACCACGTTGAAGCTGACGCGGCTGTTGAAGTCCGGGTCCGATCCGGAACAGTTCGATCTCAGCCATGACGGCAAACAGCTCTACATTGCCAATGAGGATTCCGGCACGCTCACCGTCGTCAATGTCGCAAACGGTGCCGTCGAAAAATCGGTGCCCGTCGGTAAGCAGCCCGAAGGAGTGCGCGTGACACCCGATGGCCACTGGATCGTGGTCACGAGCGAAGAGGGCAACGCCATCTACCTGGTCGATCCCCGCACCCTGACCGTGTCGAAATCCGTAAGTGTTGGCAAGCGGCCCCGCGATGTTGCCTTCACGCCGGACGGCAAGACTGCCTACATCACGGGAGAGTTCGACAGCTCCGTCTACACGACGGCGATTCCCGAAGCGGCCGCCGCCACCCAGGTGTTGCAACTGCGCAAGGAAGCGCGGCCCATGGGCGTGATTTACGACGCGCCGCACAAGCGTTTGTTTGTCAGCACCGGGCGCGGCGGCACCGTGGCGGTCGTCGAGGTCGGTGCCGCTCCGAAGTTGGTTAGCGAGATCCCTGTAGGCGCGCGGCCGTGGGGAATTGCGCTCTCACATGACGGCAAGCGGTTGTACAGCGCCAATGGCTCATCGAACGATGTGACGATTGTCGACACGGCCACCCTGCAGGTCATCAGGAAAGTCCCCGTCGGCAAATCACCCTGGGGTGTGGTGCTGGCGCGCTGATACGCTGCAAAAAGCGCTCGAATCAGCAGCCGCGGCTGAGCTCAGGGTACTCACGCCGCGGCGCTGCCGCACTCAGCGGAGCGCGGGTCCCAGGCCGCAGGCCTTGAAGGATTCCGCCTCCAGCGTCCGGTAGCGTTTCGCCTTCTGTTTGGCCGTGTCCGGATCCCGGAAGATACCCCCGCCTTCTCCAGGCAACGTTGAATAGTGAGCGAACGTGGAGTCCTCCACGTACTCATCGTAGGTCAGCTTCTGCGCCAGGCGGTCGATGACGCAGGAGCACTTGTACAGGTCCTCCAGCTTACCACCGTGGCGTGCCATGCAATCCTGAACGAACTCGACGCGCGCGCTGGTGGGATAATCGTTCGCCAATGGATCACTGTGTGCCGGAACTGCGCACCAACAAAGCGCTCCCAGCAGCGGCGTCAGGACTCGAGTCGGGGTTTTTAACAGCGGCAGCACCATTTTTCGCACACTAAAGGTTCGCTCGGCCATGACATTCCCATTCCTGACACAGTGTCGGGCTCGTTGCGTGTCATCCTACGCCGCAGTGCCATGTTCCTCCAATGTTTGCGGTTGCAGGCCGGTCTGAGCGGGTGTATTGATATGCGCCGAAAATAGAACGTGTCACACGCGCGCCCGCCAGCGTGTAGTGCCACGGATGGGTTCACCTGCTTTCACTCGTACTTGTTTGCCTGCAGGGGGTCCGTCGCATTGCTCGAGAACCATAAGCTGGAGGAGATATGAGATACGAGTTACGTTCCATTCTAGTGAGGGGCGCCGTGCTGGCCGCTGCTGCGGCAACATCGACTTCAGCCCTCGCGGATGCGGACCTGGATTCGAAGATTTCCGATTCGTCCAACTGGGCCGCGCAGGCAGGTGATTATTCAAATCACCGCTACAGCACCTTGAACCAGATCAATGCGAGCAACGTGGGCAAGCTGCAGGTGGCGTGGACCATGTCCACCGGCGTGCTGCGCGGCCACGAAGGTTCGCCGCTGGTGATAGGCGACACAATGTACATACACACACCGTTTCCCAACAATGTGTATGCGATCAACCTGAAGGATCAAACCTACCGGTGGAAGTACGAGCCGAAGCAGGATGCGGACGTCATTCCGGTGATGTGCTGCGACACGGTCAACCGTGGCCTGGCATACGGTGACGGCAAGATTTTCCTGCAGCAGGCGGACACCACTCTCGTAGCGCTCGATGCCAGGACCGGCAAGGTGGTCTGGACCGCCAAGAACGGCAACCCGAAGATCGGCGAAACCAACACCAACGCACCGCACGTCTTCAAGGACAAGGTGCTGACCGGTATCTCCGGTGGCGAGTTCGGTGTGCGCGGCCGTGTCGTGGCCTACGACATCAAGACCGGCAAGCAGGTCTGGAAGGGCTACAGCACGGGTCCGGATGCCGAGATGCTGATGGATCCGGCCAAGACCATGACCTGGACCAACGGCAAGATGGCGCCCGTCGGCAAGGACTCATCGCTGAAGACCTGGCAGGGCGAGCAGTGGAAACTGGGCGGCGGCACCACCTGGGGCTGGTATGCCTACGATCCGAAGCTCAACCTGGTCTACTACGGAACCGGCAACCCGAGCACCTGGAACCCGGCGCAACGTCCTGGCGACAACAAGTGGTCCATGACGGTGTTCGCGCGCGACCTGGACACGGGTGTCGCGAAGTGGGTGTTCCAGATGACACCGCACGACGAGTGGGACTATGACGGTGTCAACGAGATGGTGCTCGCCGACATCAACAAGGGCGGCAAGTCCGTTCCTGCTCTCGTGCACTTCGATCGTAACGGCTTCGGCTACACAATCAATCGCCAGACCGGTGAGCTGTTGGTGGCTGAGAAGTACGATCCGCAAGTCAACTGGGCAACCAAGATCGACATGAAGACGGGCCGGCCGATCGTTGACAAGAAGTACTCGCCGGGAACGACGGGACCGGATGTCAACGTGAAGGACATCTGTCCGGCCGCGCTGGGTTCGAAGGATGAGCAGCCCTCGAGCTACGATCCGAAGTCGGGATTGTTCTTTGTTCCGACCAACCACGTCTGCATGACGTACGAGCCGTTCCAGGTGGAGTACACAGCGGGTCAGCCGTACGTCGGCGCCACGCTGACCATGTTCCCCACTCCGAACAGTCACGGCGGCATGGGCAACTTCATTGCGTGGGATGCGTCTCAGGGCAAGATCGTCTGGTCGAAGCCTGAGAAGTTCTCCGTATGGTCCGGTGCTCTCACAACTGCCGGCGACGTTGCGTTCTACGGCACGTTGGAGGGCTATCTGAAGGCGGTGAGCCTGAAGGATGGCAAGGACCTCTGGAAGTTCAAGACGCCTTCGGGAATCATCGGCAATGTGTTCACCTACTCGTACGGCGGTAAGCAGTACGTAGGCGTGTACTCGGGTATCGGCGGATGGGCGGGTATCGGCATGGCGGCCGGTCTCACCGAGTCCACTGCGGGCCTGGGCGCGGTCGGTGGCTACAAGGACCTGGCGAAATACACGACACTGGGTGGCTCCCTGTTCGTGTTCTCGCTGCCGGAAGGGACCTGAGGAACCTCGGGTCTGTTTCGAGCGTCTAACCTTAGAAGCTCTGAAGATTGCGCCACGCCGCCTTTTCGGGGCGTGGCGCAATCACGTCCAACACGAGGAAATTATGCGGAAAAGCATCTCAGCGGCCATTGCGTTTGCGATCAGCGCCACGGCAATTATGTTGACTGCAGTACCTGCGAGCGCCGATCAGCCGCCGGGTGTGTTCACCGTCAAGGATGGCAACAAGGTCGATGACAAGACCCTGGAGGGGTGGAAGACCTGGCGCGCCATGGCGTGCGAGCGCTGTCACGGGCCGGAGCAGGAAGGGCTCGTAGGTCCTTCGCTCGTGAATTCACTGAAGACCTTGTCCAAGGCCGATTTCCACACGACCATTCAGAACGGCCGTCCCGAGAAGGGCATGCCCAACTTCGGCGGTGTGGCCCTGGTACAGAAAAACTGGGAAAACCTCTACAACTATCTGAAGGGCCGTTCGGAAGGCAAGATTGCCCCGGGCCACCTCTATCCGCTGACCCAGGCCGACGCGCCACCGCCACCGGCCGGCTGGGACAAGCCGAAGTCATGACCGGTAAGCGACATTCCAACTTGACGACCGGCGTCGCCGCGGGCGCGCTGGCCGTCATGTTGAGTTGGTTGGAGCCGGCCGCCGCGCAGGCGCCGCCGCCTGATGAGCAGGCTGACCCGGTGCTGCATGTATGCGCCGATCCGAGCGGCCTGCCGCAGTCGAACGATCGTGGCGAAGGCTACGAGAACAAGATTGCGGAAGCGCTCGCCAGGGATTTCGGCAAGAAGGTGCAGTACACCTTCTTCCCGCAGCGGATGGGTTTCGTGCGCAACACATTGCGCGCGCGCGATGAGACCACGCTGAAATTCAAATGCGATCTGATCATCGGCGTGCCGACAGGCTATGACCTGACAGCCACGACCCGGCCGTACATGCGGTCGACGTTTGCACTGGTGTTTACTGAGAAGCACCCCGAGTTCAAGGCGTTCAAGGTCCCGGAAGATCTGCTGGCGCTGCCGCCGCAGAAACTGCAAAAGCTGCGTATCGGTATCTTCGGGCATTCGCCCGCGGCCGACTGGCTGCTGGCCAACAACTTGATTGAGCGCGCGGAAATGTACGCGCCGCAAAGTGGCGATCCGAAGGAGACTGCCAATACGATCGTTGCGCGCGATCTGGGCACCGGCAAAATCGACGTCGCCGTTGTCTGGGGCCCCATTGCCGGACAGCTCACTCGCGACCACGCGTCCTGGACCGCCGTGGCCTTCAAGCCGGACACGAAATTCAAGTTCGACTACGAGATGGCCATGGGTCTGCGCCAGGGCGAAAAGGCGTGGAAGGACGCGCTCGATCAGTGGATCGGCAGCCACCACGAGCAGATCAACCAGATTCTCATCGGGTACCAGATTCCCTTGCTCGAGCTGACGGCACCGAAGCCCGGCGCCTGAGACCCGCCTGCGGGCTATACTCGGGCGATGACGCAGCCCAGAGAAGTCCGGACCCCGGCTGACGCGCGCGCAATCGTGGATGAGCTGAAGCTCTCCCACGTGAAGGTGGGCGCGTTCGATATCGACGGCATCCTGCGCGGCAAATACATGTCCCGCGCGAAATTCGAGGCATCGCTCGAAAACGGTTTCGGCTTTTGCGACGTCGTGCTCGGCTGGGACAGTCGCGACCAACTCTATGACAATGTGCGCTATACGGGGTGGCACACCGGCTATCCGGACGCGATGGTGCGCATCATTCCCGAGAGCTGCCGCGCGCTTCCCTGGGAAGACCCTGTTGTTTTCTTCCTCGCCGAGTTTACAGGCGCCGCCGAGCAGATCTGTCCGCGCGGCCTGCTGCGCCGCGTGTTGGATCGCGCGCGCGGGCTCGGTTACCAGGTGTTCGCCGGGCTCGAGTACGAGTTCTTTGTATTCAATGAAACGCCCGACTCGATTCGTGACAAGGGCTATCGGAATCTGCAGCCCATTGCGCCCGGTAACTTCGGTTACAGCGTCATCCGCAACAGCGTGTGGAGCGACTTCTACCGCTCGCTGCTCGACACCTGTGAACGCATGGACTTTCCGCTCGAAAGCCTGCACGAGGAGACCGGGCCCGGTGTCATCGAGGCGGCGATTGGAGTCGATAGCGCGCTGAACGCGGCCGACAAGGCGGCCTTGTTCAAGACATTCTGCAAGGTCGTGGCCCAGAAGCAGGGGCTCATGGCCACCTTCATGGCGAAGTGGTCCATGGATTGGCCGGGCCAGAGCGGCCACATCCACATGTCACTGCGTGATGCGGCCGGCAAGCCGGTGTTCCACGAGGCCGATGCACCTCATGGCATGAGCGATGTGATGCGGTGGTTCGTGGGTGGCCAGCAGAAGCTGATGCCGGAATTCCTGGCGATGATCTCGCCCACGGTCAATTCCTACACGCGGTTGATTCCCGGCTTCTGGGCGCCGACGGACGCCGCGTGGAGTGTTGATAACCGCACCACCGCGCTGCGTGTCATTTCAGGCAGCCCGAAATCACAACGTGTCGAGTTCCGTGTCGCGGCGGCGGACGCCAATCCCTACATCAGTCTCGCGGCGGCCATTGCCTCGGGGCTGTGGGGCATCGAGCACAGGATCGAGCCCGAGCCCATGATCGAAGGCAATGCCTACGACCGCAAGCTTCCGCCTGAGCTCGCGTTACCGCGAACTCTTTGGGAGGCCGCGCAGCGCCTGAAGGTGTCCACGGCTGCGCGAGCCTGTTTCGGGAACGAGTTTGTCGAGCATTTCGCCGCGAGCCGCGAGTGGGAAGAGCGTGAGTTCCGCCGGCACGTGACCGACTGGGAACTGTCACGCTATTTTGAAATCATCTGACCGCGTTAATCTCCTCACTTTGCGGTAACTACATGCCTGCTGTGCAAAAAACCATCAGTCCGGTGGACGGCTCTGTGTATTGCGAGCGCCCTCTGGCTCGCTCCGATGAAATCAACGCAATCCTCGGGCGCGCCGCCTACGCACAGCGTGGCTGGCGCAATGTGTCCATCGCCGATCGCGCCGCCATCTGCACGCGCTTCTGTGAACAGTTTGAATCGCGTCGCGACAGCGAGGCGCTCGAGCTGACCTGGCAGATGGGCCGTCCCGTCCGCTACGCCGCGAGCGAAATCAACGGCACTCTCGACCGCGCGCGCCACATGATTTCCATCGCGGCCGAAACACTCGAGGATGTGGCCCCTGTTCCGAAAGGGGGCTTCACACGCTTCATCCGCCGCGAGCCGCTCGGTGTTGTATTCACGGTGGCCGCCTGGAACTACCCGTACCTGATTGCTGTGAACAGCGTGATTCCAGCCATCATGGCGGGCAATGCCGTCATTCTCAAACACTCGGCACAGACTCCGTTGTGCGCGGAACGCTTCGCCGAGTGTTTTCGTGCCGCGGGCTTGCCCGAGGGTGTTTTCCAGTTCCTGCATGTGAGCCACGAGGACACTGAGCGGATCGTGGGTGATCCGCGAGTCGACTTCGTTGCGTTCACGGGATCGGTTGAAGGCGGACACGCTATCCAGCGCGCTGCCGCGTCTCGCTTCGTGGGGACGGGGCTCGAGCTGGGTGGCTGCGATCCGGCGTATGTGCGTCACGATGCGGATCTGGCGCACGCGGTTGAGAACCTCGTCGACGGTGCCTTCTTCAACAGCGGTCAGTCCTGTTGCGGTATCCAGCGCATCTACGTGCACGAGCGGGTGTACGATGACTTCGTGGCCGGTGCGATCGCCTTGACCGAGAAATACGTGCTCGGCAATCCAACCGATCCCACGACGACGCTGGGGCCGGTGGTGCGCCCGGCTGCGGCTGATCGAGTCCGCAAGCAAGTCGCGGCCTCCGTTTCCAAAGGCGCGCGGGCTGCCATTGACGAGCGACGGTTTGCCGCGAGCCGCGCCGCTACCGCTTACGTGGCCCCGCAATTGCTGCTCGATGTCGATCATGGCATGAGCGTGATGCGCGAGGAGATCTTCGGCCCCGTGGCCGGTGTGATGAAAGTCGGCGGCGACGATGAGGCCGTGCGACTGATGAATGACAGCGATTTCGGCCTGACCGCGGCGGTCTGGACGCAAGATGTCGCGGCGGCGTGTGCTCTCGGCGATCGTGTGCAAACCGGTACCTGGTTCATGAATCGCTGCGATTATCTGGATCCCGCGCTCGCCTGGGTTGGGGTCAAGGATTCCGGCCGTGGCTGCACACTGTCGCAGGTCGGCTATGAGTATCTGACCCGGCCCAAGTCGTTTCACTTGCGCCTCGGTTGAGAAGGAGCCCTCGCGTGAAACTGCAAGGCAACTGGAACTTTCCTACTGCGATCCGCTTCGGCGCCGGCCGCATCCGCGAGCTGCCGGAGCTGTGTCGCTCGCTCGGCATGTCACGGCCGCTGCTGGTCACCGATCCGGGGCTCGCCAGGCTGCCGATCGTGACCGATGTGATCAAACATTGCGCGGAAGTGGGTTTGGGCTGTGTGGCCTACTCGAGTATTCAGGCGAACCCCGTAGCCGACAACGTGATGTTCGGCGTGGCAACCTACCAGGCCGGCGGTCACGACGGTGTCATTGCGTTTGGTGGTGGCAGTGCGTTGGATGTGGGCAAGGCCGTTGGGTTGATGGTCGGCCAGGTGCGCCCGTTGTTTGATTTCGAGGACCGTGAAGACTGGTATCTACGCGTCAATGTGCAGGGCATGGCCCCGGTTCTGGCCGTCCCCACCACCGCCGGCACGGGCTCCGAAGTGGGGCGCGCCTCAGTGATTACCGACCCCGCCGATCACATCAAGAAAATCATCTTTCATCCGCGCATGATGCCGGCCGCGGTGATTGAAGATCCTGAGCTGACATTCGGCTTGCCTCCCGACATCACCGCGGCCACCGGAATGGACGCGCTGTCGCACAGCCTCGAGGCATTGTGCTCGCCGTTCTATCATCCGTTGGCGGAAGGGGTGGCCGTCGAGGGTATGCGCCTGGTGAAGGAATGGTTGCCGGCGGCTGTCGAGAACGGACGCAATCTCGAGGCCCGCTCCCACATGTTGATCGCTTCGTCGATGGGCGCTACGGCCTTCCAGAAGGGACTCGGCGCCATGCACAGTCTGAGCCATCCATGCGGTGCGAATCTCAACACACATCATGGGCTCACCAACGCCGTGGTCATGCCCTATGTGTTGATGTGGAATCGTGCGGCTATCGAGGACAAGATGCGGCGGCTCGGGGCCTACCTGGCATTGCCGAACCCGGGTTTTGACGCGGTGTTGAAATGGGTGCTGGAGCTGCGCAAGCGGATCGGAATTCCGAACACGCTGGCGGATCTCGGCGTGCGCTTGGAGCATGCCCGCGAATTCGCGGGTCAGGCGCTCGCGGATCCCTCCACCGGCGGCAATCCGTTGCCCATGACGGAGAAGGATTTCGAGCAGCTTTATCTCAACTGCATTCGCGGGGATTTGCGCCCCGCGGGCAGCATCTGAGGCTCACGGCGACGGAGCCGGCGGCGGTGCCGAGAACTTGTAGACGGCCTGCAGCGCAAACTGGCTGAGGTTGTCACTGTCCGGTGTCGCGAGCGCGACGGACTGGCGGGTCCGGTAGAACGACGGCGTGTCTGATCCGGACTTGTCGTAACGGAATTCCGCGCGCAGCTCGAAGTTCTCGAGCGGCGCGTACCCCAGGGTGAGAGTGCCTTCCTTCAGTGTCTGGCTTGCGCCCGTAACGAATCCGTCGGTGTCATCCAGATACTCGCCGCGCAGGGATACGCGGAACTGGGCGTTGATCGCATAGTTGACATACAGAGCGGTCGCATTCCACGAGGCATCGTGCAAGCGGCCGCCATTGTCGATCAGCCCGTCATCCTGTTGATCCCAGTCGAAGTTCAGGACCACGGACAGTTGTGAGGTGACATTGTATGTCGCAACGACATCAATCAAGGTCTTCTCGGCGTCGAACGCCTGGCTTTTGCCGAAGTAGGCGTTGACCGAGGCCGCAAACAACTTGCTGGCCGGAGCCCAGGCAATGCCGGCCTCGCCGGTCTTCGAGCCGTAGGAAGTCGAGGTCGTGTTCCAACCGTTGTTGACGCCCCCCGTCAGTGTGAATTCACCCAGCGCATAAGCCGCGCGCACGCCGGTGTGTGTCAACGGTTCCGAATCGAAGAACAGCAGGGATCGCGAAAAGTTGGTATTGAGGGTCGGATTGATGACTTCCGCGCCGGCCAGTGTCACGAACTTGCCGGCCATGACCGTGAGGTTGCCGGTAGCGTATTGCACGAAGGCCTGGCGCACGTCGAACTGGGTGCTGGCGGTGGCATTGTTGGCCTCCGCCTGGTGCAGGATCTTGGCATCCTCGCCGGCAATCACATCGACCAGGGCGCCGAAGCCCTCCTTGGGATGATAAGCGACCTGCAGGCCGGCCTCGTCGAGCTGAAAAGTGTTGTGCTCGATATCGAACTGGTGAATGTTCGCCGGATAGCCGTTGGATGCGTAATAAGACGCGGCGACATAGCCGGAGACGCTGAGGCCTGCTGAGTCGAGCAGCTCATCGAGCTTCGTCATGGCCGGCTTCGCCGCGGCGTCCTGTGCCAGCGCGGCCGTGGCTGCTGCGCTCAGTAATGTGGCCAGTGTGACGGCGGCTGAATGTCGATATCGGCGCATGTACGTCTCCCGTGTCTCTTCAATGATGAGTTTTTGCAACACAGGCACTCGTCGCGGACCCTCCCTCGCCCTTGACGCTGCTTGTGACCTGGTGCAAAAGCATCAAGCATGCCAAGTTAATTTCGCGTTAAAAATTAATGCATTACGGCTTGGCAGGGCGTGCGGGAGATCACGTTCCGCACTACACTGGTGCGGTCGCACCCGCAACAAATGCCATTGCGGTGCGGGAGGGCAACGCCTGGGGAGCGGGGTGTTGGATCGGCGGGCGGCCGACCGAAAGTCATACGTTGTAAGGAATTGTCTGACAGTATTTTCGGATACCGCCGCAGCGGGGCGCTGCGACAATCCGCTGCCGACTTCCGTTGCCTGTCCGGGCTGTCTGTCACTTACGTAGTATGTCGCCAAAGGGCGACATGCTTTCTTTTTGTTGTGAGCCGGGCAAACCTTGTTGGTTGCTTATCGGAGAATTGGGTGCTGAGTCGATATCGTCCGAACATCTTTGCCGTCCTGGCGGCGCTGGTTACAACCGTTGCCGCCGCAGGTCAGGAATCGACTCCCGCACCGGCCAATCCCCCCACCGCGCCACGCGCCGTGGCGCCGCGTGTGCAACCGCCCAAGCCCATTGCGGCCAAACCGCAGGCAGAGGCCGATCAGGCTCCCAGGCCCGCGGTGCAGCATGCCGCGCCGGCGCAGCGGCCGGCCGAGCCGTTCACCTTCGAGACCGTGCAGAAAATCGCGCAGGATCGGGCCTCCAAACCCTACCGCGAGCGCTCGACTCCCCTGCCGGAGGTGCTGGCGAAGCTGGGTTATGACCAGTACCGCGACATTCGCTTCCGCCGCACCAGCGCGCTCTGGTACGACCACGCAATGTTCGAAGTACAGTTCTTCCACCGGGGTTTCCAGTTCGATCGCCGCGTCAATATTTTCGAGCTGGTGAACAACCAGGTGCGCGCCGTTCCGTACAACCCCGCGATGTTCGAGTTCGGCAAGCAGGTGCCGCCGGTGAAGCTGCCCGCCGAGCTGGGATTCGCCGGATTCCGCATCCATTACCCGCTGAATACACCGGCCTACAAGGACGAGCTGCTGGTGTTCCTCGGCGCATCCTATTTCCGCGTGCTCGGCCGCAACCAGCTTTACGGCATGTCCGCGCGCGGTCTGGCGATCAATACGGCGAGCGAAGGGGGCGAGGAGTTTCCCTATTTCACCGACTTCTGGCTGGTGCGCCCGGAGCCCCAACAACGCTCGCTCACCCTCTACGCGGTGCTCGACAGCCCCAGTGTCGCCGGTGCTTATCAGTTCGAAGTGCGGCCTGGCTCGACCACGCAAGTACAGGTGTCCGGTGAGCTGTATCCGCGGCGCGCCATTGAGAAGATCGGCATCGGCGCGCTCACCTCCATGTACCTCTATGGGGAGAATTCAAACGGCCGGCGTTTCGATGATTTCCGGCCTGAAGTCCACGACAGCGACGGTTTGCAGACGCAGTTGGGCACCGGGGAGTGGGCGTGGCGACCCCTGGTGAATCCACACCAGTTGCGGGTCAATCGCTTCATGGACGAGCACCCGCGGGGTTACGGGTTGGTGCAGCGCGATCGCGATCCCAATCACTACCAGGATGCTGAATCCTATTTCCAGTTGCGTCCCAGCTATTGGATCGAGCCGCTGGGGGACTGGGGCAAGGGGGGCGTGGAGCTGGTGGAGATTCCGACCGACGAGGAAATCCACGACAATATCGTTGCCTATTGGGTTCCGGAGGCGAAGGTCGAGCCAAAAAAGGCCATTCCCTTCTCGTACTTGTTGTCCGCGTACTCCCATTCCAGCCAGCGGCCGCCGGGTGGGCGCGCGATCGCGACCCGTACGGGCGGGATTCTTGCTGGGCCGAATGGGC
The DNA here is from genome assembly GCA_018241505.1 of Pseudomonadota bacterium. GTDB lineage: Bacteria > Pseudomonadota > Gammaproteobacteria > Steroidobacterales > Steroidobacteraceae > 13-2-20CM-66-19. The sequence continues at coordinate 114,335 of JAFEDS010000009.1, forward strand.
AAGCCCTGCCCAATGTGCGCAAAATGGTGGTCGATTTCGCGGGTGGCGATCTGGACGATCTGTATGCGGCGCAACCGGTGCAGGCTCAGATCAGCGCCAACGGCGGCGAGATTGAAGAGGTCACCGTGCAAAGATTGCCGCAGTCGGCAACCTGGAGAGTGGCATTCAAGCTCAAGACCACGGGCGAGAAACCAGCGGACCTGCGCTGCTATCTGACTCTGTACGGCGAAGCGTTGACTGAAACCTGGACCTATCTTTGGAAGCCCCCCGGAGGTGCGTAGACCATGACTCCTGAACGTCTGCGGCGCGTAGCGCGGAGACGCCGCGCGCTGTTCTTTGGCCTGACGTTCTTGACGTCCACGTTCCTCACCGGGTTGATGTGGGACATCCTGCGCGCGAATGGTTTTACGGCCCTGGAGAAAGCGGGGCTGGTGCTGTTCTTTATTCTGATTACCTGGATTACGGGTGCGTTCTGGACGGCGGCCATCGGCTTCGTGGTTCTGCTGCGAGGCCGTGACAAGGCGGTCGTTCACTCCGATGAGGTGACGGACCACACACTGGTGGGCCGCACCGCCGTCGTCATGCCCATCTACAACGAAGACACCCAGCGCGTCTTCGCCGGCCTCGATGTCATCTGGTCCTCGCTCAAGGCCGAGCAGCAGCAGGACATGTTTGATCTGTTCATTCTGTCCGACACCCGCAAGCCCGAGATCGCCGCCGCCGAGGAAGTGGCCTGGCGCGCCTTTGTGGAACGGCAAGGTGGCAAGGGACGGATTTTCTATCGCCGCCGCGAGCACAACGTCGGCCGCAAGGCCGGCAACATCGCCGACTTTGTCCGATCGTGGGGGGGCGCGTACGAGTATGCCGTCGTCCTCGATGCCGACAGCATCATGACCGGCAAGTCGCTGGTGACTCTCGCCGGCCTCATGGACAAACATCCCGAGGCCGGGATCATGCAGGCGCTACCGATGCCGGCCGGCCGCGAAACTCTGTTTGCGCGCCTCATTCAGTTCGCGGCCCACCTGAACAGCCCGATGTTGGCAAACGGCCTCGTGTACTGGCAGCTCGGTGAAGGCAACTACTGGGGGCACAACGCGATTCTGCGCCTGCGGCAGTTCGCGGAATTCTGCGACCTGCCGAAGCTGCCGGGCAAACCGCCTCTCGGCGGTGAGATCCTCAGTCACGACTTTGTGGAAGCCGCGTTCATGCGCCGGGCCGGGTACCGGGTGTGGCTGGCGGCGGACGTGACAGGAAGCTGGGAGGAAGTGCCCTCCAACGTCATCGACTACGCGGCGCGCGATCGGCGCTGGGCCCAGGGCAACCTGCAGCACCTCGGCCTTCTGCCCATGCGTGGCCTGCATTGGCTGAGCCGCATCCATCTGATCACCGGCGTGCTCTCGTATGCCTCCTCACCGATCTGGCTGGCGGTGTTGATGCTGAGCTCCGTCATCGCCTGCATGGAGGCACTGCAGGGTTATCAATACTTCGAGCCCGGCACCTATTCGCTGTTCCCGAGCTGGCCGGAGTCGCGTGCCACCGAGATCGTGGCACTGCTGAGCATCACCCTGACCATCCTGCTCATGCCCAAGGTGCTGGGCATGACATTGGCACTGGTGAATTCGAAGCTGCGGCGTGCCTTCGGCGGTGGTGTCCGGCTGATTGCCAGCGTGTTGGTCGAGCAGATTTTCAGCACGCTGCTGGCGCCATCGATGATGCTGTTCCACACGACGTTCGTGCTGACGACGCTCATTGGCAAATCGGTTAGCTGGAATGCGCAGGACCGAGGCGACCGCGGCATCACCTTCCTCGATGCCTTGAATCGTCACAAGTGGCACGTCCTGTTCGGACTCGTCTGGGGCGCCGCCATACTCTCCATGGCGCCGCGCTACATCTGGTGGCTGATGCCGATTCTGTCGGGACTGGTTTTGTCAGTGCCGTTGACCATGCTCACCAGCCGCGCCAGTGTGGGTCGGTGGATGCGGCGCCGGGGATTGCTGCTCACACCGGAGGAAACCAACACACCGGATGAGCTGCTGGCGCTGGAACAGCGGATGGCCGGGGGCGTAACCGCCGTGACCGGCCCGATCCAGACGCCGAAAACGAAGATACCGGCTCCGCCCATGGCCGCACCCACGCCGGCCGCGACGTTCGCGCCGGTCATTGTTTCCTCCGTCGCGACAGCAACGGCGCTCGTGACCACCAAGCCGGGCGAAGCGGCCAATGACAGCATCCACACGCCGCACGATGAGGACATGGTCGGAATCCTGTCGATTTCCAATCTGCCGGCGCGTGTGCCGTTGCAGATGGAGGCGGCGGTGCCCGTCTACCTGCGACCGCGGGATGCGCTAACGGGGTTGCATCGGTTGCTGAGTGCCGCGTGGACCTGAAAGTCAGCCGGTAGATTCCTTCAGGCTTTAAACTTCGCGAAGCTTGGAACTTCGCGAGGCCCTCATGTCCGTGTCCCGATTTCTGAACCTGCTCGCAGGTGTTTGCGGCACGCTCGCGGCAGCCGCCGTGAGCGCTGCAAGCGTCACCGTCTCTCCGGCCCTGGAGCAGGCGGCAAAAACCTATCTCACGCGCGATGCCCTCGAGGCTTCGATCCGGTTCCTGGCGGCGGATGCCCTGGAAGGCCGTGGGCCGGGTACCCGCGGCGACCAGCTTGCGCGGCTGTACCTGGCCACGCAGCTCGAAGGCCTCGGCTACCAGCCTGCCTTTGCCAATGGCCAGTGGCAGCAGCCGTTCGATGTCGTGGGCATCAAGGCACAGATGCCGCAGACCTGGAGTTTTCAGGGGCCGCGGGGCCGGGTGGACCTGAAATGGTCCGATGACTACATTGCCTCGAGCGGCCTGCAGAGCGAGCAAGTGAGTGTCAATGATGCGGAGCTCGTGTTCGTGGGCTACGGCATCCAGGCGCCTGAATACCGGTGGGATGACTTCAAGGGCGCGAACCTGAAAGGCAAGATCCTGGTGATGCTGAACAACGATCCGGACTGGGATCCGAAGTTGTTCGCGGGCACGCGCCGCTTGTACTACGGACGTTGGGTCTACAAGTACGAAAGCGCCGCGCGTCAGGGGGCGGCGGGCGCCATCATCATTCATACAACCCCGTCGGCCGGCTACCCGTGGCAGGTTGTACAAAGCTCCTGGGGTGGCGAGCAGTTTGAGTTACCGGCCGCCGCCGAGCCGCGCGTCCATCTGCGTGGCTGGGCGACTGAGGCGGCCACCCGCAAGTTGTTGGCCGCCGCGGGCCAGGATCTCGACAAGTTGATGGCGGCCGCCAAGTCGCGGTCTTTCAAACCGGTGCCGCTGGGCATCCGCACATCGGTTGCCTTCAGCAACCGGCTGACACGGGTGCAGACGGCCAATGTGGGCGGTGTTTTGCGTGGCTCGGATCCGAAGCTTTCAGACGAGGTTGTCATCTATTCCGCGCATCATGATCACTTCGGGATCGGCGAGCCGGATTCAACCGGCGATCGTGTCTATCACGGCGCGCAGGACAACGCATCCGGGTGTTCGCAGGTGCTGGCGATGGCCCGCGCGTTTGCCTCGCTTGCGGAGCGGCCACGGCGTTCCATCCTGATACTGTTTGTGGGCGGTGAGGAACGGAACCTGCTGGGCTCGATGTACTACGCGCTGCATCCAACTTTCCCCGCCGGCAAGATGGCCGGCAACGTCAACTACGACGGCGGCAATATCTTCGGCCGCACCCGTGATGTGACGCTGGTGAGCGCCGGCAAATCTTCGATAGACCGGATTGCCGAAGGGCTCGCACAGCGCCAGGGGCGCGTGGTCAAACCCGATCAGTTTCCGGATCGCGGCTATTACTACCGCTCGGATCAATTCGCTTTTGCGAAAATCGGCGTTCCAGCGCTGTACTTCGAGGCCGGCACGGATTTCATCGGCCGGCCGGCGGGCTGGGGCAAGCAGAAGCTGCAAGAGTGGGAGGACAAGCAATATCACCAGCCCAGTGACAAACTGGATGGTAGTTGGAATTTCGATGGCATGATCGAGGATGCGCAGCTCGGACTGTTCTCCGGCTGGATCATTGCGCAGGCGGATGCCATGCAGAGCTGGAACCCAGGCGATGAGTTCGAGGCCGCGCGCCAAGCGGCACTAGCGGAGGTTGCGAAATGACTCAGGGACAATGTTTGTGCGGCACCGTCCGCTACGAAGTGTCGGGGCCGTTCGGGTCAATGACTCATTGCCATTGCTCGATGTGCCGTAAACATCACGGTGCCCCGTTTGCAACGTACGTGAGTGCGCCGCTGGGCGCCTTTCGTTGGATTTGCGGCGAGGATGCCGTTGCGCAGTTCAAAACAGAGTCGGGTGGCATGCGCTCCTTCTGCAATCACTGCGGGTCGGTAACGCCGATTTTCGAACACGAGCGGGGCATGGTGTTCATTCCGGCGGGCAACCTGGATGGCGAGCTGGGAATCAAACCTCAGCGCCACATTTTCGTGGGCTCGAAGGCGCCGTGGTACGAGATCAGGGACGCGCTGCCGCAACATGAAGAGTGGCCACCCGGGTGGGACATGAAGGTTACTGAGCGTCCCGCGGTCGTGCCCAAGGAAGGGGTGGCACAGGGTAGCTGCCTGTGCGGTGAGGTGGCTTACGAGGTTGAGGGTAAGCCTGACCTGTTCATGCTTTGCCACTGTTCGCGCTGCCGCCGCGGGCGCAGTGCCGGCCACGGGGCCAACATGTTCTTCCAGCCCGCGAAGTTCCGGTGGATTCGGGGCGAGTCGCTGGTGAAGCACTACAAGGTTCCCGAGGCGCAGCGCTTCACCGTGAGTTTCTGCTCAAAATGCGGAAGCGGGGTGCCGCGTCACGGGGCGGGCCTCCCGGTGGCGCTCGTACCGGCGGCGACGCTGGATACTCCCATTGATGCGAAACCGATGGCGCGGATTTTTGTGGCTTCGAAGGCGCCTTGGTTGGACTTGTACGATGACGTGCCGCGATACGATGAGCTGCCACCGCCGGAGGTGATGGCGGCGGCGAGGCCGACGCCGCCACGATGATGTGTCAGCCGCGCGGCGTGCCGGCGGTTGCGTTGGCGACGGGGGTCGGTTTGGCCAGCGGCGTTTGGCGAGCTGCCGGCGCTGTTTGCGCGGCGGCGGGTGTTGCTTTCGCCGTCGGCGCAACAGGTGTTGATCCAGCCTGTGCGGACGGCGCAGTGGCGGCGGGAACCGCCGGTGTTGCAGTCGTCGGTGCCGGTGTCGCAATCGCCTGAGGTGCCGCGGCAGGCTCAGCGGAAGTCGGTGCGGCAGGCGGCGTGTCTGTCGACGCCATGTCCGTCGCGAGCGCCGCCTGTTCCGCCTGCTTCGTCATCACGACAATGCTGATGCGCCGGTTGATGGGGCTCTGCGGCTCCTTCTTGTCAAACAAGACCGAGGACGATAGTCCCACAACACGTGAGATCTTCTCATCCGGCAAACCACCGGCTGTCAATGCCCGCCGCGCCGCATTCGCGCGGTCCGCCGACAACTCCCAGTTGGTATAACCGTTGTTGCTCGGGTACGGGCGCACGTCAGTGTGACCGGTCAGGCTGATGCGATTCGGTACCGAATCCAGGTAAGGGGCTAGCTCGCGCAGAATCGCAGTCGTGTAATCGCGCAGGTGCGCGCTGCCGACATCAAACATCGGACGGTTCTGGGCGTCCACGATCTGGATACGCACGCCCTCGGGCGTGATATCCAACAGCAACTGGTCCTTGAACGGCTCGAGCGCCTGGCTCTTGTCGACCGCCTGTTTCAATTCCGACCACAACGACTCGAGCGCCTTGTGCTCGGCCTCTTTCTGGGCGGTGGCGAGATCTTCCGGATTGAGGGTGTGATCCGGCGTTTTTATCTTCGACGCGCCATCCTGGCTCGCATCATTGCGCGACAGAATCGGCGCCGCGGTGCCGCCAATGTCCTTCTGCTTCGTGACCGCCGGCCGCATGGCATCCAACCCGCCGCGCAGGTTGATCGGGCTCGTGCTGGCGCCGCCAGGGCCCATCTGTCCGGGTGCGGGCTTCGCGCTCTTGCCGGGCTCCATGCTGGGGTTCTTGAAGTAGTCGAAGATCGCCGCGCGTTGGTCCTTGGTCACCGCGGTCACGAGCCACATCACCATGAAGAAGGCCATCATCGCGGTCACGAAGTCCGCGTACGCCACTTTCCACGCGCCGCCGTGGTGACCGTGACCGCCCTTCTTCTTTTTCTTGACAATGATGATCGGGCGTTCGTTGCCTTTGGCAGCCATGAGCCGATGTGTCCTTAGGCCGCGGCCTTGGCCTTGCCCTTCAGCTCGGCTTCGAGGTCGCCGAATGAGGGACGCAGGTCAGAGGCCAGCAGCTTGCGTGAGAACTCGATGGCCACCGCCGGAACATAACCGCGCACGGTGGCGACGAGTGCCATCTTCACAACTTCAAACGCCTTGCTCTCTTCCGCGGCGTGATGCTCCATCGCCGCCGCAATGGGACCGATGAAACCATACGAGACGAGAATTCCGAGGAAGGTACCGACGAGCGCCGCGCCGACCTTGTGACCGATCGTGGCGGTATCCGCGCCTTCGAGCGCAGCCATGGTATTCACAATACCCAGCACCGCGGCGACGATGCCGAAACCGGGCAGGGCGTCCGCTACTTTCTGCACCGCGGAAGCGGGCCGGTGGGCTTCCTCGTGGTGTGTTTCCAACTCCTGCTCCAGCAGGCTTTCCAACTCGTGCGGATCGAGGCTGCCGCCCACCATCAGCCGCAGGCAATCGCGGATGAAATCCATGAGGTGATGGTCGGCCACGATCTTCGGGTAATTCTTGAACAGCGCACCGCCGTCCGGCGCCTCGAGCGAGCCCTCGATGGCCATGAGGCCTTCCTTGCGGATCTTGACCAGGATGTCATACAAACATTTGAGGAGCTGAACGTAGTCGTCGCGCTTGTAGCGCGGACCCTTGACGAAGCCGATGGCGCCGGTGAACGCGGCCTTGGACACCTTGGGTGGGTTGCTCGTCATGAATGCGCCGAGTGCGGCGCCCACGATGATGAGAACTTCGGTGGGATGCCAGAGCGCGAGCACGTGGCCGCCTTCGAGCACGAAACCGCCAATCACGCATCCCACGACAACAATCGAACCAATGACTTGAATCACGAGGTGGCCGCACCGCTAATGTTTAAGAGCTTCAGCGCACAATCCTGTGTGCATCGGCTCCAATATCGGCGGATGTCCGTCCACCTTTACCTCTGAATTGCCGCTCGTTGAGGCCTTCGAGGATGATGGCGGCGACAGATTGCCGGAGTCGTGATGCAACTCTCAGGGCACGAGCAGCAGGCACCGCGACCGCGGTGCGAATTGCGGAATTGCGCGACGTAGCCGACGTTGCAGTGCAGCAATGCGACGCACCTCCCGTGGGCGCTACGGCCTTGGAACGCACCGACCTCGCGCTGCCGCGGGCTCTGGGCCCACGGAATGGCAATGGAGTCGATGACTGCCGTGGTTTCCTGCCCGGCCTGGTCGCGACCCGCTAAACTCGCCGTCCCCCCGCGCAATGGGCGCGGCGACGGAGAGAGCTAATGCTGGAGCGTCTGGAACGCCTTCCCACCGATCCAATTCTCGGCCTGATGGGCCTGTATCGCGCCGATACAGATCCGCGGAAAGTCGACCTGGGTGTGGGGGTGTACCGCAACGATCTGGGTGAAACGCCGATCCTGGGGGCTGTGCGTCGCGCTGAGCAGGTGGTTCTCAGCCGCCAGGCCACCAAGTCATATGTTGCCCCGGCGGGCAATGCCGGCTTCAACCAGGCGATGGCCAAGCTCGTATTGGGCGACGGCCATCCCGCGCTCGTCGCGGATCGGGTTCGCTCCATTCAGGCGCCTGGCGGATGCGGCGCATTGCGGTTGGGGGCCGAGGTCTTTCGCGCGGCTCAGCCCGATACGGTTGTTCACGTGAGCACACCGACTTGGGCAAACCACATCCCGCTGCTGTCCGGTTGCGGTCTGAAGCTCGAACGCTACCCCTACTACGATGCTGCCAGTGGCGGCGTGAAGTTCGATGAGATGTTGGGGACGTTGGATCGTCTGCCGGCGCGCTCCGTGGTGCTTTTGCACGCCTCCTGTCACAACCCCACGGGCGCAGATCTGAGCGAGGCTCAATGGCGCGAGCTGTTGGGAGTGTTCAAGCGGCGCTCGCTGGCACCGTTCATTGATATCGCCTATCAGGGCCTGGGCAGCGGAGTTGCCGAGGACGCGTACGGTATCCGGCTGTTCTGCGCCGAGTTGCCGGAAGTCGCGGTCGCCATGTCGTGCTCGAAGAATTTCGGCCTGTATCGCGAACGTACGGGTTGCCTGCACATCATCAGCGAGTCGCCGACGGCAGGTGATGCGGTCCTCAGTCATCTCGTGCGAATTGCGCGCAGCATCTATTCGATGCCGCCCGATCACGGCGCCGCCATTGTCAATGAAATCCTGACCGACGCCACTTTCCGCGAGGAGTGGTCCGAGGAGCTGGGTGCCATGCGCAAGCGGATTGCGGGTTTGCGGGCAGAGGCGGTGAAGCAGTTGGCGAAGGCGTGTCCGCAGCGCGATTTTGGATTCATTGCCAGACAACAGGGCATGTTCTCATTCCTCGGCGTGACCACGCCGCAGGTCCATGCGTTGCGCGAGCAGCATCATGTCTACATGACCGATGACAGCCGCATGAATGTCGCCGGATTGCGCGCGGATAACATCGAGTATTTTGCCAAGGCGGTTGCCCAGGTTCTGCGAACCTGATCAGCGGCGGGCTCGCGAACTCGAGGGGGTACATGAAGCGATCGTTGTTGGCGGCGCTTGCCGCGGTGGCCGCGCTGTTGTCTGTCGCGCAGGCACAGGAAGAGGCGAAGGGTTCGAATGCGCCGGCGCCGCCCGATCCGGGTTCAATGGCGTCGGAAGCGGCGAGCGGCGTGCCGGAAGTCAATTCGGGCGCCATCCCCGATCCGGCCGCCGGCGCTGCATCGGGGGCACATGTCCCTGTGGCCCAGGATGTGACCTACCCGGGGAGCATCACTCTCAAAGTCGAGCTCGGCGACCTCGATCGCAAGATCTTCAATGTTCACGAGTCCATCCCGGTCAAGCCGGGTCCGCTGACTTTGTTGTATCCGGAGTGGTTGCCGGGCAACCACGCGCCGCGGGGGCCGATCGACGACCTGGCGGGTTTGATCATTTCCGCCGGCGGTCACGCCGTCGAGTGGGTGCGCGATCCCGTGAATGTCTACGCCTTTCACGTGCAGGTGCCGCCGGGTGCGACGCGTCTCGACCTGGAGTTTGATTACACATCGCCCCTGGTCAGGGATCAGGGACGTACGGTGGTCGCGCCCGACATTCTCGGCCTGCAGTGGAACGCGGTTGTGTTGTATCCGGCGGGCTTCTACGCCAGCAGAATTCCCGTGGCTGCCTCCATTACGCTGCCCGAAGGCTGGGAGTTCGCAGGCGCGCTGGATGTCGAGAGCCGGCGCGGCGCGGCGGTCCGATTCAAACCGACAACACTGGAAACACTGGTGGATTCGCCATTGTTCGCCGGGCGTTATTTCCGCAGTCTCGACCTCGATCCGGGCGCGAAGATTCCGGTGCACCTGAATGTGTTTGCGGACAGCGCGGAGAGCCTGGAGGTGCGTCCATCGCAGCTCGCCGCGCACCGCAAGTTGGTGCAGGAAACGTATGCGATGCTCGGACCGCCACACTTCGACCGCTATGAGTTCCTGCTCGCCATCAGCGATCACTTCGGTGACATCGGCCTCGAGCATCATCGCTCCAGTGAGAATCGCCGGCCGCCCAACTACTTTCTCGAGGCGGACCGGGGCGGCGCGGGGCGCGACCTGCTGCCGCACGAGTTCAGTCACTCCTGGAACGGCAAGTTCCGCCGGCCCGCGGGGCTCGCCACGCCCGATTTCAACGTGCCCATGCACAACTCGCTGTTGTGGGTATACGAAGGTCTGACCAACTACCTCGGTGCGGTATTGGCGGCGCGATCGGGGCTGTGGAGCGAGGACTATGCGCGCCAGTCATGGGCGAGTCTCGCTGCCAACATGGACCGCAACAGGGCGGGGCGCACGTGGCGTGCGCTCGAGGATACAACCGAGCAGCCGCTCATCACGGCCCGGCGGCCGCTGTCGTGGCTGTCGTGGCAGCGAACTGAGGATTACTACACGGAAGGCGAGCTGTTGTGGCTCGACATCGATACTCGAATTCGGGAAATCACGCGCGACAGGAAGTCGGTGGATGATTTCGCCAAAGCGTTTTTCCAGCCGAGCGAGGCCGCGGGCGGCTCGCGCGGCGGCCTGCCCGGGACGGCGGGCATCGCAGGCGCTGTGGCCTCGGTCACCACCGTCAACGGCGTGTTCCTCGGTCCCGTAACCTACACGCTGGCCGACGTGATTCAGGCGTTGAAGGCGGTCGCGCCGTTTGATTGGGAGAAATATCTCAATGAGCGTCTCTACGGCCATGGCCCCGGGGCGCCCATAGATGGCCTGGCACGGGGCGGTTGGAAGTTGGTGTTCATGGAGGTGCCGTCCGAATACGTGCGCAGTCTGGAGGAGCAGCGCAAGGCGGTTGATTTCACTTTCTCGCTGGGCTTTTCGGTTTCGGCGGCCGTGGGCACCTTGACCGAGGTGCGCTGGGGTGGCCCGGCCTATGAGGCGGGACTGACCTTGGGTACCGTGTTGATTGCCGTCAACGGCCGTGAGTACCGGTCCGATCGCTTGCGGACGGCCATTCAGCTCGCCAAATTGAACAAACAGCCGATTGAATTGTTGGTGAAGAATTTCGATCGCTATCGGACGGTCAAAATCCCTTACTACGAGGGTCTCGAGTACCCGGTGTTGCAGCGGTTGGACAAGACCGAAGATCGGCTGGCGGGGATCCTGAAGCCGCGGACCTGATGCGGGCCTCTGCGGCGCGTCCGCACCGCCGCATCCGGCGCCAACCGTGCTTACTCCGGCACGACAATGGTGTGCGTTGATTTCACCTCTTCCATCACGAAGTAGGTGTGAGTCGTCTGCACGCCGCGAACCGCGGCAATGCGATCACCCAGGAAGCGCCGGTAGCTCTCCATATCGATTACGCGAACCTTCAACAGATAATCGAAGCCACCCGCCACCATGTGGCACTCCATGACCTCGTCGTGGGCCAGCATCACCTGCTTGAAGCGGTCAAACGCATCCGGTGTGGTCCGGTCGAGCGAGACCTCCACGTAGGCCAGCAGCCCCAACCCCAGTTTTGAGGGGTTCAGGCGGGCGAAGTAGCCCTCGATATAGCCCGCTGCCTCCAGCCGCCGCACCCGCTCCATCGTCGGCGTGACAGTTAAATTCACTTCCCTGGCCAACCTCGAGATTGGGGTGCGGCCGTCCTGTTGTAATCGAATCAATAACTTATGATCGATCCGATCGAGGCTGCGGTCAGCGGGAACTGCGTCACTCATAGTTGATTCGACTTTTATGGTTGCCAAAACCAGATAAATCACTCTGTTGATACAAATATCATAAGCACAATTAACTCCCCATGCTTTTCAATCAAGGCGACCGACATGGCTGGTAGCAGTGCTGCCGAACGGATCACTACACCCCCCGACGAGGGACTCCTGCGCGCGATTCGAGAGGCCATCAGCGAAGCGACGCTGCGTGCTGAGGCGGACGCGATCAGCGAGCTGCTGGCGGCCCTCGGTCCCCTAGAGCGCAAGCTCGCGCTGGCGAAGATCCGGGCGACTCATTGGGTGGAAGTCGCTCGGGCAGATAAGCGTGCCCGGCCCTTTGCCGAGTCGATGATGGAGCAGTTTCCTCTCGACAGCGCTCAGGGGCGGGCGCTCATGAGCCTGGCGGAAGCGCTTCTGCGGACGCCGGATGTGGCGCGGGCCGATCAGTTGATAGCGGAGCGGCTGGCGGAGGTGCGGGGCGGCGGACGCAACCCGATATCGCAGGAGGTGGCTGGCGCTGGCCGCGGCGGCGATGCGGCTAGCTCGGGCGGCGATGCGGCTGGGGGCGGGGCGGCGGCCTCACACGGTGCGGGGGCGGATCGCTCCAGCGACAACTGGCTTTTGCGCACCGGCTTCACCTTGTTGGGCGGCATTAGCCGGCTCCTGCCAAATGTAGGCGCGGAACTGGCAGGTCAATTCACTGCGGCCTCCATCACCAAACCGGTGCTGGCCCCGGTGGTTCGCGCAACCTTGCGCCGCGCAATGCGCATGTTGGGTGAAGCGTTCATTGTGGGCGAGACCATCGACAGCGCGCTCGCTCGCGGTAGGTCAAACCCCGCTCTCGCGTTGTGCTCCTTCGACGTACTTGGAGAGGGCGCGCGGACCGAGGCTGACGCACAGCGTTACTTTGATTCATATGCCAACGCCATCGATGCGCTGGGTCATCAACCGCCGGGTACTGTGCACGCCCGGTCCAGCATCTCTGTCAAACTTTCAGCGCTCGAGCCGCGCTATACGCTTTTGCAGAGTGGCCGCGTAGCGCGCGTTCTCATCCCGCGCATGCTGGAACTCGCGCGGAAAGCAGCGGCGGTCGGCATCGGCATGACTATCGACGCCGAAGAAGCCGACCGGCTCGAACTTTCGCTCGACATCATCGAAGCGCTGGCGCGTGATGAGAAGACTGTCGGTTGGGACGGGCTCGGACTCGCGGTGCAGGCGTACGGTCGACGCGCTCCGTTCGTCATTGACTGGGTAGCGCAGCTTGCACGAGTCACCGGACGACGCATGACGACGCGCCTGGTCAAAGGCGCTTACTGGGACAGTGAGATCAAACGCGCCCAAGAGCGTGGTCTCTCGAGCTTCCCGGTGTACACATCCAAGTCGGCGACGGATGCCAGCTATCTGGTATGCGCGCAACGGCTGTTCGCCAATAACGACGTCATCTATCCCCAGTTCGCCACTCATAACGCGTTCACGGTGGCGGCCGTGTTGGAAATGGCCCCTCCAAATGCCCAATACGAGTTCCAGCGTTTGCATGGGATGGGCGAGCTGGTTTTCGAGGCGGTGCGCGCTGACGTCCCGACGTTGCGTCCAGTGCGCGCATACGCGCCGGTAGGTACGCACGAAGATCTTCTTCCGTATCTGGTCCGGCGCCTGCTCGAGAATGGCGCCAATACCTCGTTTGTTCATCAGTTTCTCAATCCTCAGGTCCCGGTGGAGCAGGTTGTGCGCGATCCCGTTTCAGCACTCAATGAGTCCCAACCCAACGAGTCCAATCCCAAAATTCGCGAGCCGCAGGCACTGTATGGGCCGGAGCGCCGCAACTCCGACGGCCCGGACTGGGGTGACCCGGCGGAGTTGAAGGTACTGAAGAACGAGCTCGAGAAGCGTGCCCGGCAGCTTTACGCCGGTGGCCCTCTCATCGGTGGTAACACGGCTAAAGATTCCGACGTTCCGGTGCACTCTCCGTCTAACTTACAGGAGATCGTCGGCACCTCGCGCGACGCAACCGCCGAAGAAATCAGCAACGCAATGGACGCCGCCGCAAAAGCGCAGCCGTCCTGGGACGCGCTTCCGGCTGCTGAGCGAGCAGACTGCCTCGACCGCGCTGCCTATCTGCTGGAGGAGCGCCGCGTGCAGTTCCTCAGCCTGTTGGTACGCGAGGCCGGCAAAACCATTCCCGACGCGGTCGCCGAACTGCGCGAAGCTGTCGACTTCTGCCGCTACTACGCGGCCCGTGGACGCGAGCTGTTTGGCAGTGCGCAGAAACTCAACGGTCCAACCGGCGAACGCAATCTGCTATCGCTCCATGGGCGCGGGGTGTTTGTTTGCATCAGCCCGTGGAATTTCCCGCTCGCGATCTTCGCTGGGCAGATCACAGCCGCATTGATGGCAGGCAACAGCGTCATCGCCAAACCCGCTCCGGCGACACCATTGGTTGCCCATGCAATGACTGCATTGCTACACGAGGCGGGTGTGCCGGGGGACGTACTGCATATGACTCCTGCGGATGGCCCCGCATTCAGTGATGTCGCAATGAAGCACACGGCGCTGGCCGGTGTGGCCTTCACTGGCTCAACGGCTACCGCCGCGACGATCAACCGCGCTCTGGCAAATCGTGACGGAGCGATTCTCCCGCTGATAGCCGAGACGGGCGGCGTGAATGCCATGATCGTTGATGCTACTGCGCTGCCTGAGCAGGTGGTAGACGACGCTGTCATGTCCGCGTTCACGAGTGCGGGTCAGCGCTGCTCCGCACTTCGGGTTCTGTATCTGCAGGAAGAGATTGCAGACAAGGTCATCGGCATGCTGACGGGAGCCATGAAGTGTCTTGCCATCGGCGACCCCGGCGATCTGTCGACAGATGTCGGTCCGGTGATTTCGCAACCCGCGTTGGCGAGACTGCGCAATCATGCTTCCCGTATGCGCCAGGAGGCCCAGCTTCTGTACGCGTGCCCGCTGGATGAAAAACATGAGTCGGGCTACTTTTTCGCGCCCCACCTGATTGAGCTGCGCGCGTTGGATCAGCTCCGCAGCGAGGAGTTTGGACCGATCCTGCACGTGGTGCGCTACAAGGCGGATCAATTGCCACAGGTGATTGCGGCCATCCGCAAAACCGGCTTCGGTCTGACATTGGGTGTGCACAGCCGGCTGGAAAGCGTGGCCGACCATGTTTTCCGCTCAGTGCCGGTGGGCAATACCTATGTAAACCGAAACATGATCGGCGCCGTGGTGGGTGTGCAGCCCTTTGGTGGACAAGGGTTGTCCGGTACGGGGCCGAAGGCGGGCGGGCCGCACTATCTGCTGCGCTTCGCCAACGAACGCACGTTGACTATCAATACAGTCGCGGTGGGTGGAAACGTGGAGTTGTTGTCGTAAGTAGCTCCAAATCGGTGCCGGAGATCCTGCACCGGCTCGACGAGCTTGCGGCGATGTTTCGGGACAGCGCCGCTGAAGGGGACCGCCGCGCGCGGCTACCGAAGGCCGTAGTCCGCGCGCTCGTCCAACATGGCCTGTTTCGCCTGTGGATTCCCAGGCGTTGTGGTGGGTTTGAGCTCGGGCTGCCCGAGGCTCTGCGGATCTACGAAGCGGCCGCGCGGTTGGATGGCTCCATCGGTTGGGCTGTGATGATCGGGTCCGGCGGCGGATTATTTGCCGCGTATCTCGATCCGGCCACCGCGATCTCCATCTATGCGCGACCCGAGTCGGTGATCGCCGGTTCAGGCGCGCCAGACGGACGGGCCTTGCGCGAGAAGGGCGGCTATCGCGTCAACGGTTGCTGGCGCTACGCGAGCGGCGCTCACTACGCCACCACGTTTACTGCGAACTGCCTCGTCATGGACGGGGGAACGTTGGTCACTGGCTCCGACGGCAAACCCCTGATTCGCGCCATGGCTTTCGAGCCGTCCCAGGTGACGATTCTCCAGGTATGGGGTCCCACGGGAATGCGGGGAACCGGCAGTGAAGATTTCGAAGTGCGCGATGCGTTTGTTCCGGAGAGCCGCAGCTTCTCGCTGTCGGATGCTCCGCGTGAGACGGGACCTCTGTATCTACTCCCCTTTAACGTGTTGACGGTGTTGCCCGTCACCGCAGTTGCGGTTGGTATTGCGCGTCACGCCCTCGACCTGTTTTCGTCGCTGGCTCATGTGAAGAAGGTGCACGGGACGGGCGACCTCCTTATGACAGATCCTGTAGTTCAGGCAACGTTTGGGGCTGCTCATGCAATCTGGCAACAGGGAAAATCAACGTTGGATACGTTGGCGCACAAGGCATGGGACTCGGCGCGCGCTGATCGCCCGCTCGCCCCCACGGATCTTGCGGAAATCACCAGTGGCTGCGTTTTCTCCGTGGCGAAGATCCGCCAGGCAATTGCTGAACTGATGGCACTGACCGGCATGACAGCAATTCAGCCGGGATCGGAGTTGGCACGCGCATGGCGAGACTATCAGGCGCTTGCCGCGCATGGTTCGGTGTCGCCGCGGCACTTAGGCGCTGCCGGCGCGCAGTTGTTAGACGCCGGCGCGTAGCTTGTTGATCAGGCCGCTCAGGGAATCAATCGGAGCGGAGCACGTACTGCCCTTGCAGACGTAGGCGACGGCACTGCCGCGAGGGGATTTCTCAGCGAGCGCGGGCGGTAGATTCTCAGCATCGTCTGGGATTGCGAGCACAATTCGGCGGGGCGCATAGAGTTTGTGCAGCTCTCTAGCCCAGGTTGTTATTTCAGCTCGGGGTCCGCGCAGGATGAGAGTCTCGGGTGGATTCAGTAGCTCATCGAGAGCGGTGAGCAAAGTTGTGTGCGCATGAGGATATTTCTCGATGCTGAGCCACGCCGCGCGTAGCGTATGTTCCGCCACCTGGAGATAGCGTGGTTCGGCCATCAGGTGACCCATCCGTTGGAATACGAACGCAGCGATGCCATTGCCGGCCGGAGTCGCGTCATCCGCGAAGGACTTGGAGCGATGGATGAGGGACTCGTGGTCGTCGGAAGTGAAGTAGAACCCGCCGAGCTCAGTGTCCCTGAAATGGTCGAGCACGACCCGAATGAGCTCACCTGCGAATTCGAGCTCTGCGCTGTCGAACCGCACCTGTTGAAGCTCGAGGATGGCATCGACGAGGAATACGTAGTCGTCGAGGTACGCGTTAAGGTGTGCATGCCCGTCCTTGTAGGTCGCTAGTAGCCTGCCATTGCTCCACAACCTGTTGCGAATGAAGCACAGCGCTGTTGTGGCCGACTGTGCCAGGTCGTCACGCCCCAGGGCACGCGACGCGATGGCCAACCCCCGGATCAGAAGCGCATTCCACGAGGTCAGGATTTTGTCATCGCGCCCGGGCCAGACACGCCGACTACGAATAGCCAGCAGCTTCTGCCGCGCTGACTCCAGCAGTTTTTCGTCCGTCACCGGCTGGAAGGCGTGCAGGTGCCAGCAGCCCTCGAAGTTGGCTTCCCTATCCAGACCGAAGCGCGGCGCAAACACCGCATACTCCGCCTCATTGAGCGCCCCGCGCACCTCATCGCGATCCCAAACGTAGAACTTGCCTTCGTGTCCCTCTGAGTCGGCGTCATAGCTGGAATAGAATCCACCTTCCGGCGACTGCATTTCCTTGATGGCCCAGTCAGCCGTGCGTGCAGCAATGTCCGCGTAGAACGAATCGCCAGAGGCGACCGCTGCATCCGCATACACTGCGAGCAGGGCACCGTTGTCGTACAACATTTTCTCGAAGTGGGGAATCATCCAGTAGTCATCTACGGAGTACCGACTAAACCCGCCGCCAAGCTGGTCGTTGATGCCGCCTTCGCCCATACGACGCAACGTCAGAGTCGCCATGTACAACGCCTGCAGATCCGGCTGGGGTTGGCCGGACGTGCCGTGCCAATCCCGCAGCAGCCGCTCGATTGTTTTCGCACTGGGGAATTTCGGCGCGCGCCCGAAGCCGCCGAATTGACCATCGAAGGTGCGACCCAACAGCTCACGCGATGCTTTGAGGGGCGCGTCCGTCAGTTGCGTGTCTCCCGGCGTTGGGGGCGGATTCAGCTCATTGAAGGCTGACATCAGCGCATCGTTCTGCTGACGCAGCTCGCTTTGGTGCGTTCGGTAGTATTCGCTGACCCTGTGCAAAAGGTCGGTAAATGCAGGTAATCCGTGTCGCGCTTCCTTTGGAAAATACGTGCCGCCAAAAAACGGCTGATGACTGTCGTGCGTCAAAAACATCGTCAGCGGCCATCCGCCGGACCGCTGCGTCAGCATTTGCTGGGCGATTTGATAGATGCGATCGACGTCGGGTCGCTCTTCGCGATCGACTTTGATGTTGATGAAGCGTTCGTTGAGCACCCGGGCCACGCTCTCGTCTTCGAACGATTCGTGACCCATGCGGTGGCACCAATGGCACGCAGCGTATCCCACGCTTAGGTGGATCGGCTTCTTCTCCAGGCGTGCACGCTCAAACGCCTCTTCACCCCACGGATACCAGTCAACGGGATTATGAGCGTGTTGTTGCAGATACGGGCTGCTTTCCGAAATCAGGTGATTCGTGTACTTCGGTGACCCGTCGCCATTGCGCAATTTGGGATTCATTGTGATCTCTCCAGGTCCAGCCTTTGTGGCTGGGCCGCTTTCCGCTTTTGACTTCGTGCATGTGCGCAACACACAAGCCGCATACCCGGCAGAATGCCGCCAGATTGGTAAAGATAGTGAACGCTCCTCCTGGCGCTACAAAGCCGGTGTACTCCCGGGCGGGCTGCCGCCGTTTCCCGCGCATGTGCGTCCATCCACGGTGGCTGACAATCCGACCCTTTGCCATCGCCACCATGTGAGTGTTGTCGAGTCCATTGGCGCGGCAGAATTCGGCGAGATTCGTAATTGTGGGCGCGGGATTCCCCTGTGCGTCTACGAAGCCATCGTAGCTTTTGACATAGTCGCGCTTACGCACGCTGTTCTGGTGCGTCCACCCTTTGTAGGATTTCAGTTTGCTCACACCTCGTGCAAGCCGGTGCATTGAGGGGAAATCGAGGTTGTGGCTGCGGCAGAATTGCGTGAGGTTGACAATCGGAACGGCGTTGCCGTTCGGGTCCCGAAATCCGCGCCAGGTCAGCGGCGTCTTCTTTCCCTGTGAGCTAGCTAAAGCGCAGATGTTATATCCGACCTTGCGATGCGTGCAGTCGGTCCGATCAATCCACTTCTGTTCGGTATCCAGCAGTCGGTCTTCCGGGACGAACTCCAGAACCTCGAGCTCAAAGCTCAGTTCGCCATGTATAGACCAGGCGCTTTGCAGATGAGCGTTATGGTGCGTTCCTTTGCGGAGCGCGCGGCGATGTTTATCCCAGCGCTCACACAAATCCACCGCACTGCCAACATAAATTTTACCGTCGCGTAGGCAGCGGATCTGGTAGATACCTGAAGTATCCGGAACAACCGAAGTTCGCTTTTCCGTGGCCATAACCGAGAGGAGGATACCGTTATCTACACCTCCGCAGAACTTCACGTAGCAGCGGCGCCATTTGCCGTATAATCACGGCTGTCGTGGCTGCCCTCGCAGTTTCAAGTGATCCCTTCCTCCGCGCAAATTCTTTCCGAGCCGTCCAACCTGCCGGTGCTGCGTCTTAAGCGCGGCGAGGACCGGCGTATTGTGGCCGGCCACATGTGGGTGTTCAGTAATGAGGTCGATACCGCCAGTACGCCTCTGACTGCGTTCACAACTGGTGCACTGGTGCAGATGCAATCGCATCGCGGCCAGTTTCTCGGTTACGCCTACGTGAACCCGCACGCGCTGATTTGTGCGCGCATTGTTGGACGTGACATCGCTCATCCCGTGGATCGCGCACTGATTTCTCAGCGACTCGAGGTGGCAATCGCTCTACGCAAACGATTGACAAGGGATCCTTATTATCGCCTCGTGTTCGGTGAGTCCGACGGATTGCCCGGTCTGGTGCTGGATCGCTATGGAGACGTCGTCGTTGGCCAGATTGCCACTGCAGGCATGGAGGTACTCAAAGCGGACGTGGAGGCGGCCGTACGTGATGTGCTGAATCCGCGCACATTAGTTTGGAAGAACGATTCCGGCGCGCGGGATCTCGAGCATCTGCCGCAGGCTGTCGAAGCAGCATTCGGTGATGTTCCGGATGAGATCGAGGTCTACGAATCGGGTCTGCGCTTCATGGCGCCGCTGCGCTCGGGTCAGAAGACCGGTTGGTTCTACGACCAGACGGCCAATCGCCAGCGCCTGGTGCGTTACATGTGGCCCGGCATGCGTGTTTTGGATATCTGCAGCTACGTAGGCGCGTGGGCGGTCACCGCTCTCAAGAACGGCGCGGCCTCGGTGCGCTGCGTCGACTCATCGCAGGCAGCGTTGCAGGCGGCCACCCGCAATGCCCAGGCCAATGGTGTGTCCATTGAGACGACTCATGACGACGCGTTCGATGCGCTGAAGGCTATGCAGGAGCGCGAGCGCTTTGATGTGGTGATTGTCGACCCGCCGGCTTTCATCAAGCGCAAAAAGGATGTTCCGCAAGGACAGGCGGCCTACCGCAAGCTGAATCAGCTCGCGCTGGGGCTCATGGAGGGGGACGGACTGCTGGTCTCGTGCTCGTGCTCGTACCACATGTCCGCCGACGACCTAGTGGGAGCCATTCAGTCCGCCGCGCGCCACAGCGGCCGGTTTGTGCAGATTCTCGAGGCTGGCGGCCAGTCGCCCGACCACCCGGTCCATCCCGCCGTCCCCGAAACCCGCTACCTGAAGGCGTTCTTCTGCCGCGTCACGCGTGAATAGCCGGAAAAATGGCCCCAGGCCGTTTTTCCAGATGCACTAGAATCCGCGGCTTATGATCCAGTACCCCGGCTTCAATCCCATTGCCTTCTCGGTCGGCCCGGTCAAGGTCCATTGGTACGGCATCATGTACCTGCTGGGCTTCGGCGCCGGCTGGAGCCTGGCGCGCCTGCGGGCCGCCAAACCCGGTTCCACCTGGAAGGCGCAGGACGTCGATGACTTCATTTTCTTTGCCATGCTGGGTGTCATCCTGGGCGGCCGGATCGGCTATGTGCTGTTCTATGGCCTGAAGTTCTGGGCCAAGGATGCGCTGTATCCTTTCAAGATCTGGGACGGCGGCATGTCCTTCCACGGCGGCATGATCGGCGTGATTGTCGCGGTCTCGTTGTTTGCCTGGCGCCGCCGCCGCAATGTGGCCGACGTGCTGGATTTCACCGCGCCCCTGCCGGGCCTGGGGCTGTTTTTCGGGCGCATCGGCAACTTCATCAATGGTGAGCTGTGGGGCAAGGTGACCACGGTCCCCTGGGGCTTCAAGGTCGACGGCCAGGTCCGTCATGCTTCACAGCTTTATGAGGCGGTCTTTGAAGGACTGGTGTTGTTCGCCATCTTATGGGTATTTACCTCCCGTCCGCGGCCACGTCTCGCGCCCTCAGGCCTGTTCCTGATCATCTACGGCGTGGTGCGCTTTGCGATCGAGTTTGTGCGGGTGCCGGATGAGCACATCGGTTACCTGGCCGGAGGCTGGCTCACGGAAGGCCAGGTACTGTCATTCCCGATGGTGATTGTCGGCATCGTGCTCATGGCCTACGCATACCGCACGCGCTCCCCGTCCGGAAATTTCGCCACCGCGCAATGAAGGCCTACCTCGATCTCATGCGCCGGATCCGCGAGACCGGCGCCCGGAAAGATGACCGTACCGGCACCGGCACGCTCTCGGTGTTTGGTCATCAGATGCGCTTCGACTTGGGCGAGGGATTTCCGCTCGTGACCACGAAGCGCCTGCATGTGCGCTCGATTGTCTACGAGCTGTTGTGGTTTCTGCGCGGCGAAACCAACGTCGCCTGGCTGCGGGAACACGGCGTCAGCATCTGGGATGAGTGGGCCAATGAGCGGGGCGAGCTCGGGCCCGTCTACGGTAAGCAGTGGCGCGCCTGGTTGGCTCCCGACGGCCGCACGGTCGATCAGATCACTCAGGCCGTGGACCAGCTACGCCGCAACCCGGACTCGCGCCGCATCATTGTCAGCGCCTGGAATGTGGGCGAGCTGGAGCAGATGGCGCTGATGCCCTGCCATGCGTTCTTCCAGTTCTACGTTGCCAACAAGCGCCTGTCCTGCCAGTTGTATCAACGCAGCGCGGACGTCTTCCTGGGCGTGCCGTTCAACATCGCCAGCTATGCGCTGCTGGTGCACATGATGGCGCAACAGTGCGACCTCGAGCCCGGCGAGATGGTTTGGACCGGCGGCGACTGTCATCTGTACCTGAACCACCTGGAACAGGCGCAATTGCAGCTCGGGCGGGAGCCGTTGCCACTGGCGCAATTGCGCCTGAAGCGGCGCCCGCCGAGTATTTTCGACTACGAGTATGAGGATTTTGAATTCGTGAACTACCAACATCATGCGGCGATCAAGGCGCCGGTGGCGGTCTGATCATGGCGGCCGTAGCCCCTGTTGAGTCCGATCTGGTCACGTCCGAACTGATCGAAGTGCGCCGCTCCGGCGTACACGGTCTCGGCGTGTTCGCGGCCAAGGCCATCCGGAAAGGAACCCGGATCATCGAGTACGTGGGTGAGCGCGTCTCGCACGACGAAGCGGACCGCCGCTACGAGGAAAAGGACGCGAATGACAGCCACACGTTCCTGTTCATCGTGGACAACAAGACGGTCATCGACGCAGGCACGGACGGAAACGATGCCCGCTTCTTCAATCACTCGTGCGACCCCAACTGCGAGTCGACGGTGGAGAAGAGGCGGGTGTACATCGAGGCCATCCGCGATATCGAGCCGGGCGCCGAGCTGACTTACGACTACCAGATCTATCGCGAGGCAGGCGATCCGGAGAACATTGACGAGGTGTTTGCCTGCCGCTGCGGTTTCGCGAATTGCCGTGGCACGATGTTGTGGCCGCAGGAAGAGCCCAAGAAGAAGCGCAAGGCGAAGAAGAAGACCGTGGCGAAGACGAAGGGCGGTGGCCAGTCGAAGGCGAAGACTGGCGCCAGCGCGCGAACGGGCGGCGCGAAGTCGAAGGGCAAGTCAGGCGCGGGCGCGAAGGGCAAAGGCAAGGCGGGCGCGAAGTCCAAAGGAAAGGGCGGGGGCAGGGCTAACGCCCGCGGCAAGTTCAAGGGCAAGTCCGCCGCCGGGCGCGGCGCAAAGAAAAAGGGCGGCCGGCGCGGCTGATGCGCTGACCTGACATGCACGACACGCGTCGCTGGAGTCTGCCGGCGGTCATCGGGGCCATCGGGATCGTCTACGGGGACATCGGGACGAGCCCCCTGTACGCCTTCGAGACGGCGCTGAACGCGACGGGCTCCTTCGACCGTCTCACCGTGTTGGGTTGTCTGTCGCTCATCTTCTGGAGCCTGATGATGTCGGTCACGTTCAAATACGTGAGCGTCATGATGCGGGCCGACAACCAGGGCGAGGGCGGAATCCTCGCCTTGTTTGCCCTCGCGCAGCGCGCACCGGAGGCGAGCCGTCACTGGTTCAAGTGGCTCATCGGGCTCGCTCTGGCCGGCACGGCGTTCTTCTTCTGCGACGCGCTGATTACACCCGCCATTTCGGTGTTGAGTGCGGTCGAAGGCCTGGAGATGCTGGACCCCGACTTTGAAAAGGCGGTGATTCCGGTCACGCTGGCGGTGTTGGCCCTGTTGTTCCTGATTCAGAAGCGCGGCACCGCGCGCGTCGGCCGGTTGTTCGGGCCGGTCATGATCCTGTGGTTCGTGGTGATCGCTGTGTTCGGCGTCATGGCCATTCTGCGCTACCCGTCGGTGTTGGTTGCGATCAATCCCGCCTACGGCTTCGAGCTCCTGGTGAGCCACTCGGTCACCGCGCTTGCCATTCTCGGCGGAGTGTTCCTCGCCCTGACCGGTGGCGAGGCCCTGTATGCCGACATGGGACACTTCGGCAAGACGCCCGTGCGGATCGCCTGGTTCGCGTTGGTGTGGCCGGCGCTGTTGCTCAACTACTTCGGCCAGGGCGCGCTGTTGTTGGAGCACGGGGCGATGATCGAGCATCCATTGTATGCGCTCGTGCCGGCGCAGGTCCTGCCCTGGATGTTGATTCTGGCGACGGCGGCAACTGTCATTGCGTCGCAGGCGGTCATTTCCGGCGCGTTCTCGGTGGCGCGGCAGGCCGTGCAGCTCGACCTGTTGCCGCGTATCCGCATTCTGCAGACCTCCGCGCTGGAGCAGGGCCAGATCTACGTTCCCATTGTCAACACGCTGCAGTTCCTCGCGGTTGCCGCGTTCGTGTTGGGATTCAAGTCATCCGAGGCCCTGTCGGGTGCGTACGGTGCCGCGGTGGTCGGGACGATGTTCATTACCAACATCCTGGGCGGCTTCGTAGCGGCCACCCAGTGGCGCTGGCCGCGTTGGGGCGTAACCGCGGTGTTTCTGCCGTTGTTGGCCATGGACTCGATTTTCCTCGCCGGCAATCTGACCAAGCTCGAAACCGGCGGCTGGATTCCACTCACATTGGGTGCGCTCCTGTACTTCGTTTTCTGGACCTGGCGTAGCGGCCGTCTCGAGCTGCGCACCGCATTGGCGAAGCTCGCCGTGCCGCGCAAGGACCTGGCGAAAGTGATCGATGGCTCGATCCGCGTGCCGGGCACCGGCGTCTTCCTGGCGAGCGATCGCGAGTTGCTGCCGTCCGCGCTGGTCCGCAACATCGAGCACAACAAGGTGGTGCACGAGCGGGTCATCATTCTCAATATCGAAATCACCGGCATACCGCGCCAGGATCCGGTGCGGCGCGTGGAAATCGAGGAGATCCTGCCCGGCGTGTACGAAATCACCGCCCGCTTCGGCTTCATGGAAACACCCGATGTGTCGCAGGCCATGAAGTCCTGCCGGACTCGCGGCATGCGGGTGTTCGCCGAAGACAGCTCTTTCTTTGTGGGACGGCACCTGGTGCGGGCGCGCCCGATACCGGGTTGGAAAGGCCTGCAGCGCCGTTTCTTTGCCGCCATGCAGCGGCACAGTACCCAGGCCGCGGAGTTCTTTCGTATGCCCTACAAAGGTGTGATCGTTCTCAACACCGCGGTTGAAATCTGATGACGGCCGTGGCGCTCGTCGTGGCCATGGCACACAACAATGTCATCGGCCGCGACAATGGCTTGCCGTGGGGGCGTCTCCCCGAAGACCTGAAGCATTTCAAAGCCGTCACCCTCGGCAAGCCTGTGTTGATGGGGCGCAAGACCTACGAGTCCATCGGCCGGCCGCTGCCGGGGCGCACCAACTTCGTGTTGACCCGCGATCGCGGTTGGCGAGCGGCGGGTGTCATTGCCGTGCACTCGCTCAATGAAGCCCTGACGGGCGAGGCCTTGTCAGGTATCGGTGGCGCGGAAATCTATCGGCTGCTGCTGCCGGTGGCCAACCGAATTTATCTCACGCGAATCGCTGCGGACGTCGCCGGAGACACCGTTTTTCCGGCGCTAGATTATTCGCAATGGGTTGAGACGGAACGCCGTGCCTTTGCCGCCGACGAGCGCAACCCCTATGACATGACGTTCGTTACGCTCGACCGAGCGCCGGCAGCCGCTCGTTGATCAGCCTGGCGGCCAGCGCGAAATCCGTTTTGCCGTCCTCGCGATCCAGCTCCGACAGGATCTGCGCCTGAATCGTGCCGCGCTCGAGGGCCCGGGCATAGGCGATCTCGGGGTGGAACATCACCATCGCGTAGCGGGGAATGAAGCGGTCCGGGAAGCGCCGTTCCAACTCCAGTGACAGCGCCTTTTTCCGCACAAAGCCCGGGTCCAGCACCGTGTCGCGCATTTCCGTGTAATTTTCCAGGGCCATCTGCGCGATAGCTTCGGTGTTGGGGCGGCGAGCGCGCTCGAACTCCGCGAACAGCGACGGCCAGTCCTCGGCCTCATCGAGCAACGCATCCAACTCGACGCAGTCCTCGAATGCCGCGTTCATCCCCTGGCCGTGGAAGGGGACGATGGCATGGGCCGCATCCCCCAGCAGCATGACCTGTCCGCCCACCTGCCAGGGCGCGGCATGAACCGTTGCCAATTGGCCGGATGGGTGCGCCTGGAACTCGGTTGTCAGGTTGGGAATCAGCGGCACGGTGTCCGGAAATTCTTCGCAGAAGAAATCCAGCACGGCCTGGGAGTCCGGCAGGGCATCGAAGCTGCGGGGGCCGTGGCGCGCGAGAAACAACGTTGCCGTAAAGCTCAGATCGACGTTGGGAAGCGCAATCAGCATGAAGCCGCCGCGCGGCCAGATATGCAGGGCATTCAGATCGAGCGCGGGCCGGCCGTCCACGGGCGGGATGGTCAGTTCCTTGTAGTCGTGATCCAGCCAGTCTTCGCGAACACTCAGATGCTTTGCGGCGAGCAGGCTGTTGCGCAGCGCCGACCCAGCACCATCCGTTCCGATGGTGGGCGTGAGCTCGACGTTGTACTCGGCACCGGACACCTCGTTCCGAAATCTCAGGGCGTTCTGACCGGGGTCGGCACCGAGGCAGGTCTGATTGAAGCGGATTGTGACGTCCTGATGCCGGGCGGCCTCTTCAATGAGCACCCTGTTGAGCTCGCCGCGGCCGATCGAGTAGATGACCTCGTGTTCACGCTGGCCATAGGGCTGCAAAGTTGCCGAGCCGGAACGATCGTGGATCATGCGGCCGCGCATCGGGATCAGCAGCGGCCGGACCTTCTCCATCACACCGGCATGCTCGAGCGCACGAATTCCCCGCGCGGCGAGCGCCAAGTTGATTGAGCGGCCGCGTTCCATGCGGGTGCGCCGGGGATCGGGGCGCCGGTCCCACAAGCGGATGGCGCCGCATCCATGGCGCATGAAGGTGACCCCGAGCAGCGCGCCCGCGAGCCCCGCACCGACTATGTTGATTGGCTGGTCTGAGTCAGCCCGCAACCGGCCTCCCACTCAGGATATTTCCTGTAACACCTGCGTGAGGTGCGCGGCGAACCGGAACACCTCTTCGAAGCGATTATACAGTGGGACCGGCGCGACACGAATCACATCCGGTTCGCGCCAGTCGCAGATGACATCCAACTCGGTGAGCCGGTCGAGTACCCGTTTGCCGCGCGAGCCGCCGCCGAGTATGCGGATGGACAACTGACAGCCACGCGACTCAACGGCGCGCGGAGTAATGAGCTGTACTGAAGATTGCAACGGCTGCAGAAGCTGCTCGAGGAACCCCGTCAAGGCAATGGACTTCGCCCGCAAGCGCTCGGCACGAGCCGCCTGGAACAACTCCAATGAGGCGATGAGGGGCGCTGCCGCCAGAATGGGCGGATTGCTGATCTGCCAGGCGGCGGCACCGGACTCAGCCTCGAATCGCGGCTCCATGCGAAAGCGCGTCGCCGCCTCGTGCCCCCACCAGCCGTGCAGGCGCGAGGCCGGGGCGGCACCGATGTTGCGTTCATGTACGAAGCAGCCGCCGATGGCGCCGGGGCCTGCGTTCAGATATTTGTAGCTGCACCAGACAGCAAAGTCCGCATCGTGCTCATGCAGGGCAAGCGGCATGTTTCCGATGGAGTGCGCCAGATCGACGCCGGCAATGCAGCCGGCGCGGCGCGCTGCCCGAATGATCCGCTGCAGATCGAACGCCTGGCCGGTTCTGAACTGCACGCCGGGCCACAGGACCAACGCAACTTCCGCGCCGTGCCGCTCGAGATACGCTTCGACCTGGGCCTCGGCGATGCTCTCGGCGCCGGGCTCGGGTGTCAGCTCAACGAGCGCGGTGTCGAGGTTCTGCCGGTGCCAGGCGAGCTGCGACGCGACGGCATGCCGGTCGGAGGAAAACGCGCCGGCCTCCATGAGGATCTTGACTCGCCGGCCCTGAGGCCGGTAGAAGCTCGCCAACATCAGGTGCAGGTTGACGGTCAACGAGTTCATGGCCACCACTTCATCCGGCTGCGCACCCGTCAGGTAGGCCAGCCCCTTGGCCAGATTCTGGTGGTACGGAATCCAGGGACGGGTGGCCGACTCGTGGCCCAACACTGCGAAGCGCGCCCAGTCATCGAGCTCCTGGTCCACGAGCCGCCGCGCAGCGCGGGGCATCAGTCCCAGCGAGTGACCGCACAGGTACAACTGCTGTTGCCCCGCTGCGTTGGTGGGTACCGCGAACTCGTCGCGGAAGGAGCGCAGCTCATCGGCTTCATCACAGGCACGGGCGTATTCGAGTGTTGGTTTCATATTGGATATAAAAGAGGTCTGCTGGGTACCGCATCGCCACTGATGGCCGGGACCTGGATCTCCAGGAGGTAGGGTCCGTCAGGTACGTTGGCAGGAATGTAGGCGAATTCAGTGACAGTTGCGTGCGCTCGCATGGCGACGGTGCTGGTGGTGGCGTCACGAGGCAATCCGAAGAAAACCCGGTGTGCTGTCAGTCGACCTTCATCCTGGGCTCGGTCGATCGAGGGTAAATCCACCACGAGATGTTCGATGCCGCGAGCTACGAGAAACTCCGCCGCTTCACGGGAAAGATACGGTCCCGCTCCTGCGCCGGTGCGGATGACAACGGCCCGGGGTTGAAGATCCCGGGGCCAGTGGCGCTCGAGCGCCGTACGGGTGATCAGTTTGTCGCCGGGCTGGGGAGCAGGCTCGGTGCTTTCGCCGGTTGCGTCGGTTGGTTCGATACTGATCAGCACCGCAGGAATCAAGCCCTTCGGTGCCAGACGGAAGGCATCGACCGGTTCCGTCGTCAGGTGTCCAACACACTCGGTGTGGGTTCCGTTGCAATGGGGAATGAGTGTGATGACATTGCAGTTGCAACTGGCGCCTCGCGCCACCGCGCCAGGAAATCCCGGTACGGCGAAGGCCTGCGTGGTGGCCGCCGGCGCGCCGAAGTGGCGGGGTTGGGTTGCATCGAAGTTGAGAGGGAGGGCGATCTCAATGGGCCGCGACAGATCCACTTCGACGTCGCGGCCGTCGAGCCGGACTCGGGCTTTCACCGTGAGCGTTCCATCACGGTGCCGCAATTCGAGCACGTGCGCCGGCCGAGACTCGAATAGAAGCGCTCAAACAGGGTGGGAAACTGAGTCTCGATATCGGTGAGCTCGAAGAATTCCTCGTACAGCTTGTGATGACACTTCTCGCAATACCACTGGAAGCCATCGAGCTCGCCGGGCCGGCGCTGCCGTTCGATGACGAGCCCGACGGTGTCCGCGCGACGCTGTGGGGAGTGGGGCACGAGCGGGGGCAACAACAGTATTTCGCCCTCACGGATTGGAACATCGACTGGCTGGCCGTCCTGCACGGTCTTCAGGACCATGTCGCCTTCCAGTTGATAGAAAAACTCCTCGCCCGGATCGACGTGGTAGTCCTTGCGCGCATTGGGGCCGCCGACCACCATGATCACAAAATCGCCGTCGCGAAACACGCGCTTGTTCCCAACCGGGGGGCGTAGCGCGGCTCGATTTTCGTCGATCCAATGCCGGAAGTTGCAGGCTCTAAGCGGTACCATGCGGTGTTCCTGAACGCGATTTGCGTATTTTACGCGCTCTCGAGAGAGTCGTTTATGACCACTGAACGTCTGGGTCGAACCAAAGCGCTGCTGCTGAGCGGTTTGTTAACAGTAGCAGCCGGCTGCAGCCACCTGCCTCGCCCCCATTTGCCATGGCACCACGGACCGGAACCGGCTCCGGAGGTGGTCCACGAGCTCGTAATCACCAATTCGGCCGGCGCCGATGCGGCGTATCCCCAGTATTGGAAGGGCAATACGCTCGTCGTCGATCTTCGGTTGGGTGGCGCGCAGGGCAGTGCCGTTCTCAAGCCCCGCGAACATACGGTCTGGCCTGTGCGGATTGCATTTCGCGTGCTGCCCGGACAGTTCGGTGTGCTCGAAGCGCGCGCCGCTCAGCGAACCGTGCTGCCCGTGACGGCCAGCGGGGGCACCAAGCCCGTGGACCTGGAGCTTGCACCCGGCGTCTTCATCATGAAGTCCCCCCAGATGGCGGTGTCCTGGGGACCTGCCGATCAATCGTCGGGAACTTGATAGCCACCGCAGGGCACTGAAAAACGGGGCCGTTCGCTGTCGAGGTCGATTGCCGTCAGCGAGCCGCCCCAGACACAACCTGAATCCAGGCCCACCACGCGGTTTCGTTCCACGAATCCCAGCGCAGACCAGTGTCCGAAAATGATGCGCGCGTCGCCCGTCGCGCGTTCCGGCACCTCGAACCAGGGTTTCCAGGGCGAGCTCGCGGCGGGCGGTTTGCCTTTCCACTTCAAGTCAACACGGCCGTCGGCCGTGCAGACCCGAAGCCGGGTGAGCACGTTGATGGTGAACCGCAGGCGATCTTTCCGCGACAGATCATCCGCCCATTGCTCGGGCTCATCGCCATACATGTGGTCGAAAAGGTCCCTGGGATCGGCGCGCAGCGCGGATTCAACTTCTCGCGCGAGCGTCACTACGGTGTCGACGGTCCACTGAGGTACGACGCCCGCGTGGACCATCAGCTCGGTTCGCCCGCTGTTGTCAGTGTGGACATGCGCCATTGGGCGCGTGATCAGCCATTCGAGCAGCGCCTCGCGGTCCGGTGCCGCGAGGATAGCTTCCAAGGTATCTGTCTTCTTGCTGCGGCGTGCGCCGTGCGCCACCGCCAATAGATGCAGGTCGTGATTGCCCAACACGACGACGGCGTTGTCGCCGAGAGAGCGAACAAAACGCAACACCTGCAGCGAGGCGGGACCCCGGTTGACCAGGTCACCGACAAAATAAATCTCGTCGCGCTCCCAGGAGAAATTCAGCAGGCCGAGGAGCTCCTTCAGTTCCTCGTGACAGCCCTGGACATCCCCGACGGCGTAGCGCGTCACTGCAGGATGCCCGGCATCGCGAGCCGGAACGCGGCGATGGGCGCGTCAAACCGCATTCCTTCGTCCGTGACCATCTGGTAACTGCCCTGCATGGCGCCGACGGGTGTTTCGAGAACGGCGCCACTCGAGTAGCGAAAACCCTGACCCGGTTTCAGATGCGGCTGCTCGCCCACGACTCCGTCGCCGCGGACTTCCTGAACCTTGCCGTTGGCGTCCGTGATGACCCAATGTCGGGTCAGCAGCTTGGCGGAAACCGAGCCTTCGTTGCGTATGGTGATGGTGTAGGAAAAAACATACCGGCGCTCTTTCGGATCGGACTGCTCATCGAGGTAGGCGGTCTCGACTTCGATTCGAATCGTATGCGGATCGACATCCATTTACGAACGCCCGACACGCACTGCAAGGACATCGCACGGCGCGGCGTGCAGCACAGTGTCTTCAGTGAAGTTGACCAGAATGGACAGGCCGTGGCGTTCGCGGCTGCCGAGGACGATGAGGTCTGAATGCAGCTCACGGGCAATCCGGACAATTTCGGATTTCACGTTACCGGCTTCCACGCGGCACGAGGTGGCAGGCACACCGAGTTGCTCTCCCAGTGCGGCCAGACGTTGTTTGGCCCTATCCAGCAATTCATCCTCAATCTGAACGGCGGGCATCAAAGTTTCTCCCATTGGCTCGACCGGTACGTACTCGACCACGTGCAACAGGTCGACCTCGGCGCCCAAAGCAGTGGCCAGCGCGCGAGCCCGGCGGCCGATGAGAAGGCTGTCGTCGGTCAGGTCCACGACCAGGAGGATGCGGCGGTAGTCCGTCATAACGATTTTCCTGCTTGCGCGGCTCGGTCAGACGCTTGGAGCGGATCTTACAATTTTCTGTGCGAGCAAATTGAAGGCCTCGGGCGGAATTGTTTCCGGCCGGGCGCCCGGATCGAGCCCGGTGGCCTCGATCTGTTCCAGGCTGAGCAGATCCCGCAATGCGTTACGGATGGTTTTGCGCCGGTGAGCAAAGGCTGCGGCTACGACTTCGCCAAAGTGCGCGCTGACCTGAAATGCGGGTTCCGGGCGGATGGTCAGCCGGGCGACGGCCGACCAGACACGGGGTGGAGGTGTGAAAGCGCCGGGGCCGACATCGAACAGGTGCTCGATGCTGACCCAGGGTGCCAGCATGACAGTCAGGCGGCCGTAGTCCGGGTCGCCGGCGTTCGCCGCCATCCGGGCAATGACTTCCCGCTGCAGCATGATGTGGAGGTCGCGAATCGCTGCCCGATGATCGAGTAGGTGGAACAGCAGCGGTGTGGAGATGTTGTACGGCAGGTTGCCGATGACTCTCAGCTTGCCGCCCCGCACTCGTGCGAGCTCCGTGAAGTTGAAGTCGAGCGCATCCGCCGGGTGCAATGAGAACTGGGGGTGCCCGGCAAACTGCCGGGTGAGCAGCTCCACCAGGTCGCGATCGATTTCAATGGCATCCAGAGTGTTGTTGTTCAACAAGCGCCGAGTGAGCGCGCCGCGTCCCGGTCCTATTTCGACCACG
This sequence comes from Pseudomonadota bacterium, assembly GCA_018241505.1. Lineage (GTDB taxonomy): Bacteria > Pseudomonadota > Gammaproteobacteria > Steroidobacterales > Steroidobacteraceae > 13-2-20CM-66-19. Next base: position 146,033 of record JAFEDS010000009.1, read on the forward strand.
TGCTCGCCAGGCTGGGGGCTGATCGCAGCAGCGATGCGGTCGATGATCGTCGGGTCATGCAGGAAGTGCTGACCGAAACGTTTCCGTCGTGGAGGGTGCTTCACGTCGTGCGGGTGCTGATCTGGCCTGCCAGCTCGATGGCAGCCATCAGGCTGCGCGGGTCGGCACGGCCGGTGCCCGCCAGGTCCAGCGCGGTGCCGTGATCAACGGATGTCCGCAGGATGGGGATGCCCAGGGTGATATTGACCGCCCGTTCAAAACCGGCGTGCTTGATCACCGGTAAGCCCTGGTCGTGATACATCGCCAGGACGGCATCGCACTGATCCAACATTTGCGGCACGAAGGCCGTGTCCGCCGGCAGCGGCCCGTTCGCCTGGATGCCATGCTCGCGCATCAGTTTGATGGCAGGGGAGATCACGTCGAGCTCTTCACGGCCGAGGTAGCCGCCTTCGCCCGCATGCGGATTCAAACCGCAAACGGCGATGCGCGGCGCGGAGATTCCCCACCACTTCTTCAAATCGGTGTCCATGATGGTCGCCGTCTGCAACAGCGAGTCAATAGTGATGGCGCCACTGACGTCTTTCAGCGGTAGATGAGTTGTGGCCAACGCCACTCGCATCCCTGGCGCGGCGAGCATCATCACGGGCGTTGCCCCGCCGGTGTGCTCCGCCAGATATTCGGTGTGACCGGTGAAGGGGACGCCAGCGTCATTGATCACACCCTTGTGGACTGGCGCGGTCACTATGGCCGCGAATTCACCGCTCACGGTGCCTTTGATGGCACGGTCCAGCAGATCCAGCACGTAACGGCCGTTGCGCTTGTCCAGTTGACCGGGCTTGCTGGGAGCGGCCAGGGAATGATGCAGAACCGTCAGGGTGTTGGGTTCGTGTTGTTGGCGCGCGTTGGGGTTGTAGTCGCGCAGGCGGATCGGCCAGCCGAGTTGGGACGCCCGCTCGGCGAGCAGGCCGCGGTCAGCCAGGCATACGAGCTCAACGGGGAGGGATGAGCGCGCTGCGGCGAGGCATAGCTCGGGGCCTATGCCTGCGGGTTCGCCGGAGGTGAGAGCTATACGGGGTGGGGGCGGCACCTTACATCTTCGTTTCGACGTACGCTTCGTCGCGCAACCGCCGCAACCACAACTCCGTCTCTTCGTCGGCCTTGCTGGCGCGAATCGCGTCCATGGCCTGGCGGCGCTTCAACTCGTCGGTGTTGTCAAACTGGCGACGACCCAACAACTGGGCGATGTGCCAGCCGAACTGAGTATGGAAGGGCTCGCTGATTTCGTTGTCCTTCAACTTCGCCACGGCCGCATCAAACTCCGGTACAAAGCTGCCCGGACCGGCCCAGCCCAGATCCCCACCCTGGGACGCGGAGCCCGGATCTTCCGAGGTGATCGATGCAATACCCGCGAAGTCCTCACCCTTCAACACACGTTCGCGAATTTGCTCGAGCTTCTGACGGACCGTGGCATCGTCGGCTAACTCGTTGGTCTTCATCAGGATGTGGCGAACGTGGACCTGGTCCACGATCGCCTTCTGATCGGAACCCTTCACTTCATTCAGCTTGACGATGTGATAGCCGGTCGGTGTGCGCAGCGGCTCACTGACTTCGCCGGGCTTCAGTTTGGTGACCACCTCGGTGAGAAAGGTGGGCAGCTCATTGCCTTTCCGCCAGCCCAGAGCGCCCCCTTCGAGCGCCGTCTGCGCATTTGAGTAGGCGACTGCGAGCTTGGCGAAGTCTTCGCCACCGCGGGCCCGCTGCGAAACTTCAGCAGCGCGCTTCGCCGCCTGTTCGAGCTGCTCCGGTGTCGCGGTCTGGCCGACGGCGATCAGAATGTGAGACACGTTGTATTGGTTGTTTTCGGATGGCGTGTTGGCTTGCTTCGCCAGGAATTGATCCACCTCGCGAGGCGTGATGCTGATCCTTTGCAACACATCGCGTTGACGCAGCATTCCAAGCGTCAACTCCTTGCGCATCTCTTCACGGTAAGTGGCGTAGTCGATTCCCTGCTGCGAGAGCGCTTCCGGAAGCTGAGACAGTGGGATGTTGTTGCGCTGTGCGACCTCGGTCAGGGCGCTGTTCAGGGCTTCATCGGGTACCTTCAGGCCGGCGCGATTGGCACGTTGGGCCTGGATCTCCTGCAGGATCAGACGTTCCAGAACCTGCTGGCGCAAAACGTTCGCCGGCGGGAGCTCGAGCTTCTGCTGGCGCAGGCGCTCACTGATGGTGGCCACCTGGTCATCCAGCTCACTGTTCAGCACCACGCCGTCGTTCACGACGGCGGCGACCCGGTCGAGCATGACGCCCTTGGTAGCGAGCTCGCGCGTCTGTGCGTACGCAACTCCTTGTCCCTGAAGGGAAAGGATCTGGACAGCCATTGTGGCAACGAGCGCCAGCACCGGGGCAGGCGCGCTGAAAATCCGCCGCATGAGGTCTTCCTTCATCTCAGCCCGGGTGGGGGCTGGGGTTGTCGAATGGGGTTTTCCGCGGGTACATAGCCCCGGATCGCTGTAGTCAAGAAAGAATCCGATTCGGATCCGACACTTGCAAGGCCCGTGAGTTCCAATTGCAGGTACACCCCGGTATCCGAGGAGCCCGTCCGGTTACTCACGAAGCTGCGGCCCCCCAGCCGCACCTTCCAGCAGCACGCACGGTACTCGAAGCCGGCAAAGCGCTCCAGTGACTTGTGATCCTGCAGGGAGTAGATGCCCCGCACGAAGATATTCCAGGCGTCGCTGACCGGCCAGGAGCTGGACAGCTCGGCCTGCGAAAGCACATCCCGCTGGTAGCGGTAGCCGACATTGACCACCGACTGGCCGCCGGTCTTGTACTGCACATTGACCTCGGCGCGCTCGGTCTGGGAGGTCTGGGGATTCCATTGCACTCCAATATCGCCGCTCCAGTCCTGGAAAGCGGTCAATGCGACCTGGGCGACGAAGTCGGAGCGATTATCGGTGCGCGGAGTCTCGGTCGGGACCGGCCTGCCGTCGATCCATTGGTCGGGAAGCACCACGCGGGGGTTCGTAAAGTAGAAGATCTGGCCCACCGTGGCAGTGAGGAACTGGCGACCGTCGCCGGAGTCCAGCAGCCGGCTCGTGACCCCGACACTGATCTGGTTGGCATCGCCGATCCGATCCGCGCCGACATAGCGGTTGTTTCTGAACAGCTCGACCGGGTCGAGATCGGGCAGGCCGGTGTCGAACATCGGCAGGTTGTCCTGGTTGCGATACGGCACGTACAGGTACAACAGCCGCGGCTCCAGAGTGACGCGGCGCTGGTTATGCGAACCCGCCTCGCGTTCAAACACCATGCCGGTGTCGAAACTGGCAATGGGCAGGGTGCGCGACGGCGCGGTCTCCTGGCCGGGCTGCGTGTTGTCGAGCTCATACTGAGTGGCGCGCCAGGCGAAGCCGGGGCGGACGAAGTAACCCGGCTGACTGAAGTCCAGCGATACCTGCGGCATGGCATCGAAACGCCAGCCGTTGATGCAGGGGTTCGGCACCCGGAAGCACACGTTTTGCAGACTTCCGTCGGAGAGCAGCTCGACCGGCGAGACCGAGCGATGGAAGTTCACGACCTCGGATTGAAACCCGTAACGCAACTGTTCGGCCGAGCCCAATCCGAAGTCCGCAGTGACGCCCAGGCTCGGCAAACGCGAATACGGTCTGTCAGCTTCGGCCAGAGTGTAGTCCGTAGTGCGATAGTGCTGAATTTCGCCGTCGATATTCCAGTGCTCGTCGCGATACGTGACCTTCGCCTGTTGCTGCAGAAACGCGGTACTGGTGCCTTCCGGACCCTGTGCGAAGTCCTCGAAATAGTGCGTATCGCTGACGTTCTCGGCATCAACCGTGAAGCGGAAGTTGCCCGGTAGCTCCATGGCGTTGCTGACCTTGAGGTGGCTCCGGCCGGCATCGAACACGCTGTCGTACGGCAGGAAGTTCCAGTGAATGGAGCCGCGATCGAACGAATTCATGTAACGCGCTTCACCGCCGAGGTCGATGTTGCGGCGTGAATACTCGATCGGCTCGAAAGTCAGATCGGCGTTCGGGGCAATGTTCCAGTAGTAGGGGACGGAAACTGAAAAGCCGCTGCGCGAGTTGTTGCCGATAGTGGGATAGAGAAAGCCGCTTTTGCGCTCACTGCTCAAAGGGAACGATACCCACGGCAGATACAGAATGGGTACACCCTCAAAATCAACCGTTGCCGAACGCGCTTCGCCGACGCGAGCAGCCGTATCGAGCGTAACGCTCTTCGCCTTGATCTGCCATGACTCTTCCGCTTTCGGGCATGTGGTGAATCGAACGCCTTTCAGGTCGATCACGCCCTGCGGTGTCAGCTTCATGGCGTCCGCCGTGCCGCGCGCGGGTCGCTGCTGCAGGTCAAAGGTCGCCGAACGGAAGTCGGCGCCCAGAGCTGGGGAGTAGTCGCCGCCATTGCCCGTGATCTTCACGACGGGATCTTCGTACTCGAGCGAGCTATCGGTCTTGAAGGCGTTGGTTTTTGAGTTGTACTGGATCTCGTCGGCGTGGATTTCCCGGTCACCCTGCCGGACGACCACGTTCCCCTTCAGGTCGGCATCCCCGTTCACGGCCACCTTTGCGTGGTCACTGTGGATGTCGATGGCACCATCGTCTATGCCCGGTTTCTTCTCCTTAGCCGCCTTGCTGGACGCTGGCGGGGGCTCGAGGGACTTGGCGATGGGCTGGAGCGTCTGAGACGGGCAAAGCGACGGTTCCGCTGCCCACACGGACGGAGTGACGCCCAGTAAGATTATTGTGATGTGAAGTGGGCGCCATCTCAGCATGAGGGGCGGCATTATAATTGGCACGACCCCGCCTCGCGGGCCGAAATACCATACCTACACATGCCAGAGAACGACGCTCGCCTCGCGCTTGTCCACAACTGGTTGTCGAAAGACCTAGGGATTCGCCCTGAGCGAGTCGAACCAGCCTCCAGCGATGCCAGCTTTCGGCGCTACTACCGCGCTTTTCGCAACGCTGAGACCTTCGTCATCATGGACGCGCCTCCCGATAAAGAGGATGTGCGGCCTTATATGAAGGTGACGGGGCTCCTCGAGTCCCTCGGCGTACACGTCCCTCACATCCTGGAAGCGGACGTCGCCAATGGTTTACTGCTGCTCGAGGACCTTGGCGTTACTCAGTATTTGCAGCGCCTCAATGCCGGAGACGATGCGGATCGCCTCTACGGCGACGCGCTTTACACCCTTGCCGAGATACAAACGCGAGGTACTGATGCGGCTCGCGAGCTTGCGCCCTACGATCGCGAGCTGCTCGCACGCGAGCTGTCGCTGATGCCGGAGTGGTTCACCAAGCGTCACCTCGGGCAGTCGCTCACCGACGCTGAAAACCAGATCGTCGCTGATACATTTGAGTTTTTGATCGGCGAAGCGCTGATGCAGCCGACGGTGTTCGTGCATCGCGATTTCCATTCGCGCAACCTGATGGTTACCAGCGAGCGCAATCCTGGCGTGATTGACTTTCAGGACGCCGTCAGTGGACCGATTGGATATGACCTCGTGTCTGTCCTTAAGGATTGCTACATCGGTTGGCCGCGTGAGCGGGTCGAACAATGGGTAAGCGGTTATCGTAACCTCGTGCGATCACGTGGTGGCCCTGGTGGTCGGGACAACGCTGAGTTCCTTCGTTGGTTCGACCTCATTGGTATGCAGCGTCATATCAAGGTGCTCGGGATATTCGCTCGGTTGTGGTACCGCGACGGGAAGTCCGGGTATTTGCGCGATTTGCCGTTGACATTGGAATACGTGCGGGATACCGCGCATCGCTATCCGGAGCTCAAGGCTTTTGCCGAGCTGGTGGAGCGGCGGTTTGTCATGGAGTTGCCAGAGGCGAACGCGCGGGTGTTGGGTGCGTCGGCGTTTGCACTTGCGAATGTGCAGGGCGCAGCCGGTGGGGCACCACTGCCGCCACCGCGCGCTGCCGCCGCCAAATGACGGCGTCGATGTCGGCCCAGGGCGCGTTGGTGGCCGGTGGCGCGGTCGGCCTGGCGGCTCACGCAGCAACATGAAGGCCATTGTTCTGGCCGCGGGGCGCGGGGAGCGGCTCCGGCCTATCACTGACTCCATTCCCAAGCCGCTGGTGCCGGTGGCCGGCAAGCCGCTGATTGTCTATCACCTCGAAAAGCTGGCGCGCGCGGGTATCCGCGATGTTGTCGTCAACCTCTCGTGGCTGCCTGACAAGCTGCGCGCTGCCCTGCGCGATGGGAGCGACTACGGTGTACGCATTACCTACTCGGATGAGGGTCCCGTAGCCCTCGAAACGGGTGGTGGCATATTCAATGCCATTCAACATCTTGGGCCCGGGCCCTTCCTGGTGGTGAATGGCGATACGTTCACGGACATCGACTTCGCGGCACTCGCGGCCGGCGCAGACGCTGACGCTCGTGCCGGTGCCCTTGCGCGCCTCGTGTTGGTCCCCAATCCAACACAACATCCGCGTGGGGATTTCGGTCTCGACGGGGACCGGGTCGTCGAGCGCGAGTCCGAGCGCTTCACTTATTCCGGTATCGGCCTGTACTGGCCGGAGCTTTTCGAGGGCTCGAAGCCGGGAAAATTCCCCCTTTTGCCGTTGTTCAAGCGAGCGATGGCGGCGGGTCGTTTGCGCGGTCAGCTCTTTACCGGCGAATGGAACGATGTAGGTACGCCACAGCGTCTCGCCGAGCTGGACGAGCGGGTAGGGGCTTCGCGGCGCTAGACGAGTACAATGTGCGGATGTCGAACCTCAAGGACATCCCCGTGGTAGCGGAGCCTTCCCGGCCCCGCAGTGGCGAAAAATACGTTACCCCTCAAGGCTTTACCGCTATTCGCGATGGCGTGAAGATGGGTGGCGGTAATGTGGTACAGGCCGCGGACGTGCTGCGAAAGCCCTCCTGGCTGCGGGCGAAGGCCCCCACAGGCGCGGGATTTCAAGGCGTAAAGGCCCTCGTCAAGGAACACCGTCTTTCTACGGTGTGTGAGGAAGCCAAGTGTCCCAATATTGGCGAGTGCTGGAACGCGGGCACTGCCACCATCATGCTGATGGGTGCCGTCTGCACCCGTGCGTGCCGATTCTGCTCAGTCGACACTGGGAATCCGCATGGCTGGTTGGACGCTGAAGAGCCGGAGAACGCAGCTCGAACCGTTGAGCTGATGAAGCTGAAGTACGTCGTGCTCACTTCAGTAAATCGCGATGACCTCTCCGACGGTGGCGCCGGCCACTACGCTGCCTGCATTCGCGCGATCAAAGCGCGCAATCCGTCTACCGCTGTCGAGGCGTTAACCCCTGACTTCGAGGGCGTGCTCGCCGATGTCGAGACGGTGGTTGACTCGGGCTTGGAAGTGTTTGCTCAGAACATTGAGACCGTGCGGCGACTGACGCACCCGGTGCGCGATCCTCGTGCGGGCTATGACCAAACGATGCGTGTGCTGGAGCATGCCAAGCGGCACAACCCGAAGGTTTTGACCAAGAGCAGCTTGATGCTGGGCCTGGGGGAAACGGACGAAGAGGTTGTGCAGACGCTGGATGATTTGCGTGCAGTGGGTGTTGATATTGTTACGCTCGGCCAGTATCTGCGCCCGACGACGAATCACCTACCCATTCAGCGGTTTGTGACGCCTGCCGAGTTTGATCAGTACCGTGAGTGGGCGCTGGCGCGCGGGTTCTTGGAGTGCGTGTCGGGGCCGTTGGTGCGGTCGAGCTATCGGGCCGAGCAGGCGCTCAATCGGAATAATGCGGGGTTGGATAATCGCGCATTGGGCGTTGGTAAGTGAACGCGAGCGTGGCGGAGGCAGTGGCAGCGCGTGTGGAGTCGGTGACAGCGGGCGCCGTTGGCACTGCCGAACCGCGTCCGATTATTCGGCGCCTCGGCTGCGTTGAGTACGAACCCACATGGCGCGCCATGCAGCAGTTCACCGCTGAGCGCGACGCCTCCACCCCTGACGAAATTTGGTTTCTCGAACACCCGCCTGTGTTCACACTTGGCATGAACGCCAGTGCCGATCACGTCCTGGCTCCAGGCGATATTCCGGTGGTACAGATCGACCGCGGTGGCCAGGTAACCTTCCACGGTCCAGGGCAATTGGTCGTGTATCCGCTCATTGACCTTCGCCGTGCGAAGTTAGGTGTCCGAGATATGGTGACTGCACTGGAAAAGTGCGTAATTGAATTCGTAGCCGAATTCGGCGTCAGCGCCGAAGCCCGCAAGGAAGCGCCGGGTATCTACGTGGCGGGCAAGAAGCTGGGCAGCGTCGGTCTGCGTATTCGGCGGCACTCCAGCTATCACGGTTTGGCCGTCAACGTGAATCTCGACCTCGAGCCCTTCCGCCGGATCAATCCCTGCGGTTACCAGAACCTCGAGATGACGCAGCTCGCCGAGCTCGGCGGCCCCAGCACCGTGGACAGCGCTGCGGATGCCCTCGAGCCGCATTTGCTGCGTTCGCTCGGCTTTTTATAACCGTCCTGTAACCGCGCCCCGACTGACAAACTCACCAGCCTGGCTTTAGGATTTGGTCGCAAGAACCATCCGGAGAAGGCTGATGAAGTCCAAGCATTGGCTGCCGCGTCTGGCAGTCATATCCGCGTTCGCTCTCATGACGGCGGTAATCTTCGGCGCGCCTCGCGCCCACGCCGCGGAAGTGACGCTGTTGAACGTTTCCTACGATCCGACGCGCGAGCTCTACGTCGATTACAACGCGGCCTTCGCGAAATATTGGAAAGGCAAGACCGGACAGGACGTCAAGATCAATCAATCGCACGGCGGCTCGGGCAAGCAGGCACGCTCGGTCATCGACGGCCTTCAGGCGGATGTGGTGACGCTGGCTCTTGCGGCTGACATCGATGCGGTTGCCACGCAGGGCAGGCTGCTGCCAATCAATTGGGCGAGCCGGCTGTCTGACAACAGCTCGCCCTACACATCGACGATTGTCTTTCTGGTGCGCAAGGGCAACCCGAAGGGCATCAAGGACTGGAGCGATCTCATCAAGCCCGGGATCCAGGTGATTACCCCCAATCCCAAGACTTCGGGTGGGGCGCGCTGGAACTATCTCGCGGCCTGGGGGTGGGCGCTGAAACAGCCCGGTGGCAACGATGCCACGGCCAAGGAGTTTGTGCGCAAGCTGTACAAGAATGTGCCGGTGTTGGATACGGGCGCGCGGGGTGCGACCACTACGTTTGTGCAGCGTGGCCTCGGCGACGTGTTGATTGCGTGGGAGAACGAGGCGCTGCTGGCGATCAAGGAGTTGGGATCAGACAAATTGCAGTTAGTCGTCCCAACCGTCAGTGTGCTCGCCGAGCCGCCTGTGGCGGTTGTCGATAGAGTGGTGCTACGTCGCGGCACTCGCGAGGTCGCGCAGGCCTATCTGCAGTATTTGTACAGTAAGGAAGGGCAGGAAATTGTGGCGAAAAACTACTATCGCCCACGCGATCAGGACGTTGCAGCGAAATACGCTGCGCAATATCCGAAGTTGAATCTGGTATCCATTGCCGATTTCGGGGGGTGGCCGAAGGTGCAGTCCACTCATTTTGCGGAGGGCGGGGTGTTCGACCAGATCTACTCACCTTGAGCCCTTGATGTCCCCGGCGTTTACGCGCTGGCCACCGCGCGCATTCTTCCTATAGGCGCGGACAAGTAACCAGCCAGTCGTTCCGCGTAGCCGCGCAGTTCTTGCGCGGCTGTTGTTTCCCAGTGATCCGCACGCAGCATCGGACCAACGTAGAAAAGGTTGGATGCTTCATGACCTTGGGCGTTAATCAGGGCGCCATAGGGCCCTGTTCTCATGCCAAGGCTGAGTGCATCGGGGGAGGCGAGTCCTTGCTCCACCAGCGAGCGGATCAAGGGATCACGCGAGCGGCGGATGCTGTAGTCGGGACCGGTGCAGTTGATCACGCGGTCGACCAACAGGGTCCGCAGCGCGTCGCCGCCGCGGGGGCGCCAAGTGACGCGGACCTTAGTGCGCGTAGCCTCTGCTGCAGGCACTACTTCGAACTTCAGCAGGCGCCCCGCATGCACATTCAACTTCTGATGCCGACGCAGGTGGTTCATCCGTGCCAGTGTCTGGCTGGGCAGGCGGTGACGGTGTACGTCCCAGTAGGGTCGTACGTGTCGCAGGAAACGGCGCTTTTCGCGTGCGGGCAGGCGCTGCCATAGTTGCGGGGCGACGTTTCGGATGAAGGTGATCGTCTCGCGCCAATCGCCGCCGCGACGTTCGGTTTCATCGGCCAGTTCACGAACACTGCGGAGCAACGTCAGGGCGGAGAACGAAGCTGCACGGAACATCGACGCCGTGTCGGCTTTGCAGGTGTTTTGTGAAAACTGCGTCTGCGAGGGTGGTATCAATCCGTGACGCGACAGTGCGTGGATGACGACCTCATCGTTCGTTTCAGCCGCCGCGGCCATTGTCGCATCGGCCATCGTCAGGCCAGTGCCGACGAGCAGTACGGTTTCGCCGGGAGTGAAAGTCAATGAGCCGGACCATGGGTCGGATATGTACTGATCCCCCAGGTCTTCGGTGCCGGGGAGGCCGGTGGGGCCTGGGTTTCCCAGAGCCAACACTACATCGTCGGCATCAATCTGACTTCCGTCGGAGAGCTGACATCGGTAGCCGGCGTCTTTCCTTGGCTCGATCCTGCATATGTCACCTTTCACGCGTTGAAATCCCACGTGCGGCGCCGCGGCTACTTCGGCGTCTAACAGTGCGGCCTCCAGATACTCGCCGTATAACTCGCGCGGGAGGAAGTCTTCCGCGGTAGCATCCGGAATCCGGTGTTGGGCGAAGTTGAGGAAATCGAGCGGCGAATTGGAGTCGGCTGACATACGCCCGGCAGGCACGTTGAGCAGGTAGGGATGATTGCACTCTGCGTAAGCCTTACCGCGCGCAATTTTTGCGGCGCGCTCCACCAGGATGATGTGGGTCGCGGCCCAGTGTTGCGATTTCAAGAGGTTGGCCGCCACAAGCGTGCCACTGAAGCCGGCACCGACGATAACGATGGTCCGTGGGGATGACATAGGGCGGGGCCCTCGTAATAACCGGCCATCAGAGTATCCGAGTCCGGATATCAAGCCAGTAGCCCCGCGGTAACAAATGGGGGTTAAAAAGTTACCCCTCAATCCACGACCAACTTGTACCCCGCGCCCGAAGCGGTTTGGAGAAGCTGGGGCGTGGCGGGATCGACCTCGATTTTCTGCCGCAGCCTGTGCACCAACTGCTTCAGAAGCTGACGGTCGGCCGAGTTGCGGTGCCCCCAAACCTGGACCAGAAGCCTGTCGGTGCTGACGGTATGGCCTGCGTTGGCGAGGAGCATCTGGAGCAATCTCAGCTCGAGCTTCGTCAGGCGAATGGGCTGCGCAGACCCGATTTGCACGGTGTGTTCGTCGATGTCCAGCGCGACCCGGCCGGCCGCCAACGGAGCGGAATTCTCCATGCCGGCGCGACGCAGCAGGGCCTTGATACGGGCCAGCAAAGTACGCGGGCTGAAGGGTTTGGTGAGGTAGTCATCCGCGCCCAGCTCGAGCGCCCGCACCAGGTCCTCTTCCTCACCGCGTACAGTCAACATGATTACCGGCACGCGGGAGCGCTTGCGAATGGCCTCGCAGACCTGGAAGCCGCTGGCGCCCGGCATGTTGATATCGAGCACGACGAGGTCCGGTGTTTCCGCCTCAAACATGCGCATTGCGGCAGGGCCATCGGCCGCCTTCACCACCAGATAGCCGGCCTGCGTCAGCGTGAAGCCGATCAGCTCGCGCAGGTCGCGATCATCGTCCGCGACGAGCATTTTCATTCAGACAACTCCCGTGGCAAGGAAAGTGTAAACCGGGTCCGGCCTGCCGCGGTCCGCACCAGGGCAATGGTACCGGTATGGCGGTCGATGATGGATTTTACAATCCACAAGCCGAGCCCCAATCCGCCCGGCTCGGGTTCTTCCTCGGACCCGCGCTGGAAGCGGGCGAAAATGGTGTCGGTCTCGGATTCAGCGGGCCCGGGGCCTTCGTCCTCGACCCAACATTGCACTTGGGTATCCGTGGATTCGGCCCCGATGCGAACCACGCTGTCCTCGGGCGCAAACTTGTTCGCGTTGGCCAACAGATTGACGAACACCTGGGTGAGCCGTGGTTTGTCGCCCGAGATGAGCGGCAGGTCTTCGGGCAGTGTCACTTCCAGCGTCTGTCGGCGCGTCGTCAGAAGTGAGCTGACCAGCGCCTGCGCATCTTCCACGATCTCGCGAAGCTCCACGCTCTGGTTGCGGATACTGAGCTGACCGGACTCGATTCGAACACTCTCCAGCAGGTTGTCAATCAACCGGGTCAGCCGCAGAGTCCCGCGCTCCAGCGATCTGACCAACTCTTGCTGCTGCTCGGGCTGAAGGGTCGTCAGTCCCTCCATCAACAATTCAATCGAGGCCAACTGCGCGGCCAACGGCGTGCGGAATTCGTGGGAGATGTTGGCGAGCACAGAATCCCGGGCGCGACGCACAGCTTCCAGCTCCGTCTCGTCGCGAATCACCTGCACCTGCAGGCCATCGACCATGCCGGCGCTCGTGATCACGGTAGTGCGCGCTTCCGTGTCGGTCACTTGCAGATGCTCAACGGCTTTGGCGCTGCGGTCGACACGCGCCTGCAGGATAGGACAGCGGAAGTCGCAAGGGCGCCGGCCGTCTTCGAGGCGCGGCTTCAAAACGTCGCCGCAGAACTGGCCCACGACCTGATCGGCTGTGACGTTCAACAGCCGGGCTGCCTGTGGGTTGAGATAGCGGATGATGCGGTTTTTGTCGACGGCGTAGACGCCTTCCACCACACCGCCCAGTACTGCCTGGGCCTCTGCCTCACGGCGGCGAAGAGCGCCTGTCAGATCAACGAGGTTACGCCGCATATCCTCCATGGTTCGCGCCAACACCCCGACTTCGGCCGCTCCGCCCGGCGGAATCGACGTCGAGAAATCGCCCTGTCCCAGGCGCACAGCAGCTTCGGTCAGGGCTTTTACCGGCCCTGCGACGATCTCTGTCAGGAGCAGTCCACCGAACACGGCCAGCGCGGCAAGAATCAAGGCCGTCAGGAGCAACTTATGTGTCAGCCGGCCGGCGTTACTGTCAATTGCCTTCGTGGGCAGATGTGCCTCTATCAGGGCGATGGCTTCGCCCGTAGAGGCAAACACGGGGACACTGGACGCGTAGAGCTCCTTGGAGTTGATTCGCTGTACAGCGGAGCGTCCGTCGGCCAGACTGGCAGAGTACAAGGGGGTAAAGGCGTTGACTGGATCGTTTGTAAACGCACGGTAGTCGATGATCTTGATTTCGAGACCGACGTGTTGGCTCAACGTGCGCTCGAGCTTTTCGTTGAGCAGGCGTACGCCGAAGACCCGCGTGCCTTCGGCATCTCCGAGGTTGGCGTAAGCGCCCATCACGGGCGTCCGCACGTTCGCGGGCAACGCGAGGAATGTTGCGCCTTGTTCCGTGCTTGACGTGACGATACTGTTCCAATCGATTGTGGGGCCGGTTTGTGCGATTAGTTGCGTGCCGGTGTACAGGGCGCACGCGTCGATGTCCGAGGCCTCACATGAGCGGCGCAGAAGCGGGGCGATGGCGTCGGTTCGCCCTTCAGTCAGGAGCCGTTGGAGTGTGGGCCGTTCGGCTAACGCACGAGTGGCAGTAAGCGTGTCTTCGGCGTTTTTCCGGAGATCCTCGCGCGCCATTGCTCCGGCAAGTTGAACTCGAGATTTGCCCTGCTCGTCGGCAAGGTCATGCAACATGTGAATGGCAGAGTAAGAAATTCCGCCGCCAACCAGCAGGACGATTGCTACGTGTATGGCGACCATCCACCAACCGAGGCTCGTCTTCGCTGGGTCCGGCCGAAGCTTTGCCCATAGTTCTCGGATGCGTTCAAGCATCGAGTCGATCATCGCCGTCGGTAGCCCGTGCGTTCCACCAGCGATTTCACCACAAGCGTCACAACCGCCAGCAAAGTAAGTAGTGACGCCACGGCAAATGCGCCGATGAAGTTGTACTCGTTATAGAGAATTTCAATGTGCAGCGGCATGGTATTCGTGAGTCCCCGAATGTGGCCTGAGACCACCGAAACGGCACCGAATTCGCCCATCGCACGAGCGTTGCAGAGAATGACACCGTACACGAGTCCCCAGCGCACTTTGGGTAACGTGACGCGAAAGAACGTAATCCAGCCTCCGGCACCGAGAGTCAGTGCCGCTTCTTCCTCGTCATTGCCGAGCTGTTGCATGAGAGGAATCAGCTCACGGGCAACATAGGGAAACGTCACGAACATTGTGGCCAGGATGATTCCAGGCAGCGCGAAGATGATGCTGATGTCGTGCTCTTGCAGCCAGACGCCGAACCAGCCGTGCAGCCCGAAGAGCAATACGTACATCATGCCCGAAATGACCGGTGACACGGCCAATGGCATGTCAATCAGCGTAATCAGGAAGCTCTTGCCGCGAAACTCGAATTTGGCCATCGCCCAGGAGGCGGATAGTCCGAACAATGTGTTGATGGGGACGACGATGAGTGCCGTCGTGAGCGTGAGCCTGATGGCCGCGGCGGTGTCGGGGTCCGCGAAGCTCGCTATGTACGCGTGGATGCCTTTGTCGAGGGCCGTGACGAAAACGGTTGCGAGCGGTGCGAACAACAAAGCGGCGAGGAACAGGAGAGACACGCTGATGAACGTCCAGCGCACGATATGGCTGAGGATCGTGTCCCGACCTGGACGCGTTGCAATGTCATCGTGCGACGTGCCTGGAATGCCGGCCATCAGCGGGCCCCCGCGGTAATGCGGCGCCGCCCCCACGCCTGCAGCAGGTTGATCATCAGCAGGAATGCGAATGAGATGACGAGCATCACGAAACCGAGCGCGGCGGCCCCTTTGTAGTCGAACTCTTCGAGTCGGATGACAATCAGCAGCGGGGTGATTTCGGTCTTGAGTGGCAGATTTCCGGCAATGAAGATGACGGAGCCATACTCACCCACCGCGCGAGCGAACGCGAGCGTGAAGCCGGTAAGCAATGCCGGCAGGACCGTAGGCAATATGATGCGTCTGAAAATGTAGAAGCGACTGGCGCCCAGCGTTTCCGCGGCGTCTTCAAGGTCGCGTTGCACTTCCAACAGTGCTGGCTGCACCGAGCGTACGGCAAATGGAAGCCCAATGAGGGTGAGTGCAACGGTGACGCCCACCCAGGTGTAGGCCACCTTGATCCCAAATTGTTGCAGGTATTGGCCGATCCAACCGTTTTCGGCAAACACGGTGGTGAGGGCTATACCCGACACCGCAGTGGGTAGAGCGAATGGCATGTCTATGAGGGCATCGATGGCCTTGCGCCCTGGGAACTCGTACCGCGTCAGCGTCCAGGCGATGACGAATCCAAAGACGAGATTGATTGTGGCAGCCAGAAAGGACGCACCAAACGACAGTTTGTAAGAGCCGATAGCGCGTGCACTGAAGACGACTTTTACAAAGTCGTGCCAAGTCATCGAAGTCGCCATCAGCACCAGCGCCGCGAGCGGGATGAGCACGATGGCGCTGAGGAAGAAGGTAGTAAACCCGAAAGTGAGGCCGAAGCCGGGAAGGACGCTGGGTTGTTTGAGGCTAGCCATTACGAAGCCGGTCCTTCGTGTTCCCGATGCACAATCAGCACCGGCCAATGCGCATCCGCGAACAACGACCCAAACCGTTCCGCCAGGTCCTTATTCCCGCGAATACCCAAAATGAGCATCTGACCGGGCAACTCAGCCAGTTGGCGCGCCAACTCGTTCGACACGTCCCCGAAACGCAATTCGGTGCGCATCTCCAGCCCGTGCACTGCCTGTGCTTCTGACCTGGCATCGAGCAATGCGCGCATGCCATGTGGGCGTTGTGCGGCGGGAGTCTGCGTCGGAAGGATGCCGATGTAGATGGCTTCCGCGGAAACGTGGCGCAGGACGCTCGCGGACACCGCGAGGGTTGCACGCCGAACTGACTCATCGGCCCAATGAATCAAAACACGCTGCGGTGGGCTCGCGTTCTGCGGGAGAACGAGGATTTCCTCCGCTCCCCGCTGCAGCAACCACTGCGCATGGTAGGCCGCCTCTGAATGCGCGGCGATCACCGTTGTGCCACTGAACACCGACGAGGTCTCGCAAGGCGCGTTCGGCATACCCAACTTGGGCTCGACACGGATTGAGACCCGGGTCTTCATGCGTGAAGCGAGCTCAGCTAACAGCGGCTGTTGTACGAGCGCTTCTGCGAGGCTATCGCTCGTAGCGCAAGTCGTGAAACTCGAAAGAGGCGTCGGAAGAATGTGCACACGCCGCACACCAATCGCGACTTCCTGCCCCGTCTCGATCTCGAATGCGCGTTGCTCGTGTTGAGTACGTGTGACTTCGAGTAGCGCGCTGCCGCTACCGTTGCTGTTTGTGAGTGGGGGCGCATCAGGGCCATCGTCGATGCGTATGCGCATACGCTCGAGTGCGCCCGTGAAAATGAGCTCTTCGACAGTACCACGGGTCAGATAACCTGACTCGAGACTTTCTCGCGTTTCTGCGAGCTCAACTTCCTCCGGCCGTACCACCGCGACAACTTCGTGTTCGCGTTGGCCGTGAAGCGGGCCAGGTGTGGAGGCACTGACGGGTGTTTTGCCGAAGCGGATGCCGTCCTTCGTCTGTCGCGCGAGGACGAGGTTGGCGGCGCCCAAGAAGGTTGCGACAAATCGCGTTGCCGGGCTCGCGTATAACTCCTGCGGTTTGCCGACTTCCAGCAACCGTCCCAGGTTCATGACACCGATGCGGTCGGCTAGTGCGAACGCCTCTTCCTGATCGTGTGTAACCAGCACGGTCGAAATTTTCAGCTCGCGTTGAACTTCCCGAATCGTGCGCCGCAGTTCCTCGCGGATTTTGGCGTCCAATGCGCCGAATGGCTCGTCGAGCAGCAACACCTCTGGTTTGTGGGCAAGCGCACGAGCGACGGCGACGCGCTGCTGTTGGCCGCCCGAAAGTTGACCGGGCATGCGCTCGTCCATGCCTTCCAGGGCGACCAGGCGGAGCAGCTCCTGCCGGCGCTGGCGACGGTCCGCCGCTTTCATTCGGCGGACGCGTAGGGCGAATTCGATGTTGTCCGCCACTGTCATGTGGCGGAACAGGGCGTAGTTCTGGAATACGAGTCCGACACCGCGCTCTTTTGCTGACAGGTGGGTGACGTCACGCCCGTGGAGTGAAATGCGGCCGTGATCGACTCCGGATAGCCCGGCGATGGCCCTCAGGAGCGTGCTTTTGCCGCTGCCGCTGGGGCCCAGAAGAACGAAGAATTCCCCGTCCCCAATATCCAGGGAGACGTCATTGACGACCGGTGAGCCCTGGTAGCGCTTGGTAACCTGGTCCAGAGTAATGGACATGTACTTGGAGTTGTCGAACCCAAAAAGGAGCCCATGCTAACAAGATCAGCGGTTATAAATCGGTGACACTGGTTTAAATGGCGCGGCAAAGGCCGCGCGGAGCCCGACTCCGTCGGCCGCCCCCTACGCGGGCCGGGCTAGGCGCCCCCGGCAAAAAGCGCGGTTTTTGTGGGGACGCCTAGTCCGGCTGCGCCCGGCCGGGGCGCTCAAAGAATCGTGAGCACGCCTTCGGTGGCCTTCAGGTCGTTCACCAGGGCAATAATCTGCTCACTGCTCTCGGCCACGAGCATGTAAGAAATCGACAGGAAGTTGCCGTTTTCACTGAGCCGCTCGGTGACCCGGTCGGGGTCGAGCTTGGGTGCATGCCTCAGCATGATGGCGTGTACCCGGGCCCGGAATTCGTCGGACGGCCGGCCGACCACCTTGATGGGATAGTCCGTCGGGTATTGCAGGAGGGGTTTGGTGGTCTCGTCTACCATGGCTGGCCCACCAGGCTTTGTTTGTAGCTCTGCCACGCCGCGTGAATGCGCCGCCACAGCGGACCCGGCTTGCCACTGCCGACGAGCTTTCCATCGAGCTGGGTCACCGGTTGTACTTCGCGGGTGGCGGCGGAAATCCAGATCTCCTCCGCGGAGCGCAGTTGCTGCTCACTGACCGGCGCGGACCGGTACGTCAGTCCCGCACCGCTGGCCACTTCTTCCATTGCGCTGCGCGTGGTACCCGGAAGAATGGCTTGCGATCGCGGGGGACTCAAAATCACGCCGCCAATGACAACATGAACGGCGGACGATGAGGCCTCTCGCAACTGGCCGTCTTTCAACAATATGATTTCGGCCGCGCCGGCGTCGACTGCCTGCTGGCGCAGAAGAATATTCGCAAGCAGTGAAACGGATTTGAGATCGCAACGCGCCCAGCGCGTGTCTTCCGTCGTGACGCAAGCAACGCCTTTTTCCAAAGTCGCGGCCGCCGTGACCGGAAGGGGAGCGCAGAAAGCGAACACGGTCCGCGGAACCTTCGGCAGCGGCGCATGGTTACGACCAAACTCCGCGCCGCGGGTCACCTGCCAATAAACATACTGGTTGCCACCACCGTTGCGGGAAATCAGTGTTGAGATGATTTCGCGCCACTCGGCGCGCGAGTGCGGATCTTCCATTTGAATTCCGGCGAGGCTGCGCGTCAGGCGCTCAGCATGGGCTGCAAAGCGGAAAGGCCGCCCGTCATACACGGGCATGACCTCGTAGATGCCGTCGCTATAGAGAAATCCGCGATCGAGCGGGGAGATTCGTGCCTCGCGCAGAGGCACATATTCGCCATTCAGGTAGCTGAGAGGAAGCGGATCCGCCATACGAACATCCGTGGCCGCACCGCGCAGCCTATCGCGCTAATTGAACCACAATCGCACGCTGTCCGTGGCACGAGTCCAGAGGCCCGCTTCGGGCACTGCTTTGCCCGGCGTGAGCGGCACGCGGGAAACGACTGCTCCGGCCTGGTCAGTGATCGTGAGCTCGCCAATGGGCTGATTGGCCGCAAGCGGTGCGACCAGCGGCTCCTTCAGCAAGCGCGGGGTCGACTTCAGGTTGGCAAGCTGACCGCGGGCAACCGTCAAGACGATGTTGCTGGGAACAGAGAGTTGCACATAACCATCAGCCGACTTGTACACCCGAGGCTTCAACAGCGGGTCGCCGGCCTTCTTGACCAACCCCGTCTCATAGAACGTGTAGCCGTAGTTGAGCAGCGCCGAGCTTGCATCTTCGCGCCCCTTGATGCTCGATGAACCCATCACAACAGAGACCAGCCGCATGTTGTCGCGCTTCGCGGAAGTAACCAGGCAGAAGCCGGCGCTGTCAGTGTGGCCCGTCTTCATGCCATCCACAGTCGGATCGCGCAACAGCAGGCCGTTGCGATTCTGCTGCTTGATGTTGTTCCAGGTGAACTCGTGGATGCTGTACCACTGGTAGTACTCGGGGAACTCGCTGATCAAGGCGTTGGCCAGGATCGCCATGTCGCGGGCCGTGGTGTAGTGATTCGGATCGGGCAGGCCGTCGGCATTGACGAAGTTGCTGGACTTCATGCCGAGCCGCTTGGCGTATTCGTTCATGAGCTGTGCGAAGGCGGACTCGGTGCCACCGATCTTCTCGGCCAGAGCAATGGTGGCGTCGTTGCCCGACTGCACGATCATGCCCTTGATGAGGACTTCCGCGGGTACGGTGCTGCCCACCTGAACGAACGTGCGCGAGCCCTCCGAGCGCCAGGCGTGCTCGCTGATGGTGACCGGGTCGGTCAGCTTCAGTCGGTTCTCACGCAACGCCTTGAAGACCGCATAGGAGGTCATCAGCTTGGTGAGGCTCGCCGGTTCCTCGCGGTCATCCGCGTGGTCTTGCGCGAGTACGCGACCACTGAAGTGGTCTACCAGAATGTAGGCCCTGGCGTTGACATCGGGCGCCTTCGGAATGGGCACCGCGGCGTAGCCTGCTCTGCTGTAAAGAGAGGCAACGAGAACAGTAGTCAAGACTGCGAGAAGAGACGAGCGCACGGCGGTCCTCGAAAACGTTTGAAGTTGAAACGACAATTCTAGCTCGATCGTGCTGACAACGCGCGCTCTGCCAGGCTCGCGATGACAGCCACCAGCTCCGCGGGGTCGACAGGCTTGCTGACGTGTTTCTGATATCCCGCCGACAATGCGCGCTTGCGGTCTTCCGCACGCGCGAGAGCGGTGAGGGCAACAGCCGGTACGCGGCCCGCTTCACCGGGGAGCGCGCGCATCTGCTTTATCAGGTCGTAGCCATCCTGTTCGGGCATCCCGATGTCACTGACAATGACGCTGGGTGGATTATTGTCGCCGACTGACGCAATTGCTTCCGCGGCGGAACTCACAGTGGTGACAAGTGCACCGCGCTCTTCGAGCACTCGGCGTGCGAGTGTCCGGGCGTCGTCTTCATCGTCGACAACCAAGATGCGCAAGCCCGCAAGCTCAGGAGTGCCGTGGTTCTCGGACGCGACCGAGGGGAGGTTCCCGTTTGCCGCTTCGGTACTTTCCAGCAGTCGGATCGGCAGGCAGACGATGAACGTGGCCCCTCGTCCTTCACCCTCGCTCCAGGCTTCTACAGATCCGCCATGCAACTCAACGAGGCTTTTGACGATGGAGAGGCCCAGTCCGAGTCCACCATGGCGCCGCGTCGTGGAAGCGTCGGCTTGACGGAAACGATCGAACACAAAAGGCAGGAATTCGGCCCGGATACCCTGGCCTGAATCGGTGACCGACAGCTCGACCTGCCCGGTATTTTCGCGCAGCGTGATATCCACACGGCCTGCGCGCGGAGTGAACTTGATGGCGTTGGTCAGTAGGTTCCATGCCACTTGTTGGAGGCGAGCGGGATCGGCGCTCACAACCCGGCAAGGCTCGATCTTCGTACTCAGCAATACGCCTTTGGCATCGGCTGTCGGTCGCACCGCAGCAACCGCCGCCTCAACCACTTCGGCGACGTCGGTGCTTTTGGGCTCGAACAGCAACTTCCCGGAGAGGATTCGGCTCATGTCGAGCAGGTCTTCGATCAATTGCGCTTGCAGCTTTGAGTTGCGCTCAATGACTTCCACACCTTGCGCGACTGTCTCGGTGCGCCGATCGGCGCGCAGGATGCTCGCCCAGCCGACGATGGCGTTGAGAGGAGTTCGCAGCTCGTGACTGAGCGTCGCGACGAACTCGTCCTTCAAACGGGTGGCCCGCTCCGCCTCGGCGCGGGCGCTGCGCTCGCTCACGAGCAGGGCTTCGCGGACTTTCTCGGCGCGACGCCGTTCGGCTATCTCCTGTTCCAGCAACATCCGCCGGTCATCGAAACGGCGGCTGATCACAGCGGCAGCCCCGACCAGACACAGGCTCAGTACAATCGTGGTAACCAGCACCGCCTGGCTGAAGAAGCGCGCTTCCTGTTCCTGCTGCCGCCGGTCCTCCAGGATGCGGCGCTGGATGTTTTCGAGCGCCGCGGAATTCCGGCGGAACGCCTCCATCAGGTATTTACCCTTGCCCTGCACCTCATTGGCCCTGGCCGTGTGCGAGGAGCCCGCCTGGGCATGCTGCAGAGACTCCTGCAGGTCGGCCAATTTGCCGCCGGCGAGCGTCTCCAAGGCGTCGATGGCGGTTTGGGTTTCAGGCTCGTCGCGGCTCAAGCGCCGCAGCTCGACCATCGCGAGGCGGATCTGCGCAATCGCCGTGTTGTATTGCGACAGGTAGGCGGGGTTCTGTGTCAGCAGGAATCCGCGCTGGTTGGTTTCCGTATCGGTGAGCGCCGAATTGAGGTCGTAGAGAGTCTGCAGCAGGTCATAGGAGCGCTGCACGCGCGCACTGGAGTTGGCGAGCGCTGACAACTCGGCGTTGCTGATCAGCCCGATGGCGAGAATGGTCGCCAGGGAGGCCAGGAACGCGACCAGGGCCAGCATGCGACGTTTGGATTGCAGCATGTTGGTCTCCCGCGGCGCCTCAATCCGTGGCCAGGCGCGCGTCGGGATAGCCGAGCCCCTTCAGTTTCGCGGCCAGGGCATCGAACTCAGGCACTGAGCTGATCGGCCCCAGTCGCACCCGGTACAGGGGCGTCTGGCCATTGGGCGGCGCGAGTATGAAGGCCCGCGGAACGCCGCCGGTCTTGAGTCGATCCAACACCCGCTGCGCATTGCCCTGATCCGCGAACGCACCCACCTGCACATACAGTGCCGGCGGCGGTGTCTCGGCGGAGCGGGTGAGATTGTCCGGCTCCTGCACCGTGAGGGCCTTCACCTCTACGAGGGTCGTGCCTTCCCTCAGCATATCGAGCTTCAGTGCCGCCGAGTAGGACAAGTCAATCAGCCGGTTGGCCACGAACGGTCCGCGGTCGTTGATCCTGACTACGACACTTTTGCCGTTCTTGAGATTCGTGACCCGCGCATAGCAAGGCAGCGGCAGCGTCTTATGCGCCGCGGTCATGCCGTACATGTTGTACTTCTCGCCGTTGGAGGTGCTCTCGCCGTGGAAGGTCGGCCCATACCAGGACGCTACACCGCGTTCCAGATAGCCATCTTCGGTGGCAAGCACCGCATAACGTTTGCCGAGCACCTTGTAGAAAGGGGGATTGCCACGCGCGCTGCGCGGCTCACGGCGGGGAATGGCGTCGGTCGTATCAACAGTTTGAGGGGGCACCACTTCCGGCGGCGCGATCGCTTCCGGTTTCCTTGCGACCGAGCAACCGCTCAAGACGAGGGCACCAACACACGCTGCCCCCAGTGCGAGTCTCAAGGTCGTGCCGCCGCCGCAACGGCTCGTTGTGGATTGGCGCGCTCGAGGATGGCTGCGGCCAGGTCGTGCACGGCCATGGCGTAGCGTGCGCTCCGGTTGTAGCGGGTGATGACGTAGAAGTTCTTGAAACCAACCCGGTAGGCCGGGCCGTCCTGCTGCTCGGCTGAAATCAGGACCGCCGGCGTGGTGCCGGTGGGGCCCCCCAGGACCGCGACGCCCTGGGCGTTCAGGCTGTCGACCGTCTCGTTCAACTCGAGATTCCGGGTGTCGATCTGGAATTTCGGCTCGGGATCGAGGCGGGTCTCGGCCAGCACCGGGCCACCGCTCTCCCAGCCGTGCTCAATGAAGTAGTTGGCAATGCTTGCCAGGATGTCATCCCAGTCATTCCACAAATCCCGCTTGTTGTCGCCGTTGCCGTCGACCGCGAACATTCGATAGCTGGAGGGCATGAACTGCGGAACTCCCATCGCACCGGCGTACGAGCCTGTGACCTTCAGGGGGTCCAAATGTTCCTCTGAATACAAAAGCAGAAACTGCTCGAGCTCGCCCCGGAAGTAGTCGCTGCGCGGTGGATAGTCGAAAGCGAGGGTCATCAGTGCGTCCAGCACCCGGTACTTGCCCACAAAGCGCCCGTATTTGGTCTCGACGCCCATGATGGCGATCAGATACTCGGGAGGAATTCCCCGCGCCCCGGCAATCCGCTCGAGCGAGGCCCGATGGTCGTTGTAGAACTGGGCGCCATCGGCAATGCGCTCTTCGGTCAGGAAGCGGTCGTGATACTCCCACCACGGCGTGACTTTCTCGGCCGGCCGGGTCATGGCCTCGATGATTTTCGGCTGCGGCTCGCCCTTGCGCAGCAACGCCACCACCTGCTTCTTCGACAACTGATCGCGAGCGACCACGTCTTTCACAAAGGCGGCGATCTCGGGGCGCTTCAGGTCGAAGGTGGGATGTTTGGGGACCACCTTGTGACGCGCGCTCAACGGAGCGGAGAGTACCAGCGCCAGGACCAACAGGCAGATGCGCGTTTGATTGAGCACTACGAGCTCACGAGCTTACGGTGTGAATACAGGGCCATGAGAATACCGAACCCGGCCAGCAGGGTCACGACGGACGTCCCACCATAACTGACGAGTGGTAGCGGCACGCCGACGACCGGTAGCAAACCGCTCACCATGCCGGCGTTGATAAACACATACACAAAGAACGTGAGCGCCAGGCTTCCCGCGACCAGCCGGGCGAAGGTGTCCTGGGTTTGTGTTGACAGGTAGAGGGCGCGGCTGACCACGAACAGGTAGAGCAACAGCAACAGGCCCTGGCCGAGCAGGCCGAACTCTTCGCCCACCACCGCGAAAATGAAATCGGTGGAGCGTTCAGGCAGAAACTCGAGCTGCGCCTGGCTGCCATTCATCCATCCCTTGCCGAAGACGCCGCCGGAGCCGATGGCAATCTGGGATTGGATGATGTGATAGCCGGCACCGAGCGGATCGGTCTGCGGGTCGAGGAAGGTCAGCACGCGCTTGCGTTGGTAGTCGTGCATGAAGCCCCAGCCGGCCCAGGCGCCGGCGATACCAATCACCACCAGGGCTCCCATGATGCGCACCGACAGGCCCGCCATCACAATGACGAGCGCGCCCGCGATCGCAATCAGGCAGGCGGTACCGAGATCCGGCTGTACCGCCACGAGACCCACCGGCAGAAGAATCATGCCGGTCAACAACAACAGGGTGGGGTAACTCGGGGGCAAGGGCCGCTCGTGCAGGAACCAGGCGACGGTCATCGGCACCGCCAGCTTCATGATTTCGGACGGCTGGAAGCGGATGATTCCCAAGTCGAGCCAGCGCTGGGCGCCTTTGCCGATGTGACCCACGCCATACACAATGAACAGCAGGAAAACGCCAATCGCGTACAGCCAGGGCGAGGTTCGCCGCAGGAAGTTGGGATTGACCTGGGCGAGCAACAACATCGCGAAGGTTCCCAGCGCAAGCCGCCCGAGCGTGCGATAGATGACGACCGCGCTCTGTCCGGAGGCGCTGTACAGAATAATCAGGCCGTACACGGCCACCAGCGCCAGCCCGATGATCAGCGGACCATCCAGCTTCAGGGCGAACAGAACGCGGGCCGCGCCGGTCAAGGTGCGCCGCGTTCGCGAGCCCGTGGTGACTTCTTCGTAAATCATTCCAGTTACCCCGTCTTTCCGGTTGACGGAGCCGGCGCGGTCGCCTGCTTCTGATCCGGTACATTGGCGTCGGCCGGAACCTGTCGCGGGGGCGGCAACGATTGGTTGGTCGGGTCAGGTGGCTTCAGCTTTCCGTCGTCACCCAGCAGGTAGGCATCCAACACCTTACGTGCGATGGGGGCAGCGGCGCTGGCACCCCAGCCGCCGTTCTCGACAATGACCGCCAGGGCGATGCGCGGTTGGTCCGCAGGCGCGAACGCAATGAACCAGGAGTGGTCGCGCAAACGCTCCGCCACGGTTTTCTCGTTGTAGCGCTCGTTCTGGCCGACGCTGAAGACCTGTGCCGTCCCGGTCTTTCCCGCGATCTGGTAGGCCGCGTTCTTTCCCACGGCCAGGGCCGCGGTACCATGGGTGACCGCACCGATCATCCCCGTGTAGATCCGATCCCACTGCTCGGGCGTGGCGAGCGTAATGTCAGGTTCGCGAATGG
Organism: Pseudomonadota bacterium; assembly: GCA_018241505.1. GTDB lineage: Bacteria > Pseudomonadota > Gammaproteobacteria > Steroidobacterales > Steroidobacteraceae > 13-2-20CM-66-19. The sequence goes on from JAFEDS010000009.1 coordinate 171,345, forward strand.
GCGCGAGCGGTTTCAACTCACCGGTCAGCGCATCGCGAAAACCGGTGACCAGTCTGGGTTTGAACACCTTGCCGCGCGAGGCCAGCACCGAGACGTAGTGGGCCATCTGCAGCGGAGTGACGTTCAGGTAGCCTTGGCCGATACCAAAGTTCACGGTCTCACCGGGGAACCAGATCTTGTCCCCCGGTCGCGAAAAATGCGCGGCCTTCCACGCGCGGTCCGGCAGCAGGCCGTGCAACTCACCGCTGATGTCGATCCCGGTTGAATGGCCAAAGCCGAAGGGCGCCATGAAGGAGGCGATGTGATCGACACCAATCTGATCGGCCAACCCGTAAAAGTACACGTCGCAGGATTTGGCAATGGCCTCGGTGAGGTTCATCCAGCCGTGGCGGCCGCCCTTACCTTCGCGATACAGGTGTGCGCTGCCCGGTAAGTGAAACTGACCGGCGCAGAAGCGGGTCTGCTCGGGATCCACCACATGATAGGCGAGTCCGGCGAGCGCGATGACCGGTTTGACTGTCGATCCCGGCGGATAGACGCCCCGCATGGCGCGATCGAGCAGGGGCGTGTCGATATCGTCTTTCAGAGTCGTGTATTCGGATTTGGTGATACCGCGCCCGAACATGTTGGGATCGAATCCGGGACGGCTCGTCATCGCAATAACGTCGCCGTTGTTGGGGTCGATGGCGACCAGTGCGCCGCGCCGGCCGTTGAAAGCTTCTTCGGCCGTACGCTGTGTCTTCAGATCCATCGCCAGGACGATGTCATCGCCCGCCGTAGGTGCGTGGGTGTGCAGGGTAGGAATGAACGCACCCTGCTTCTCGACTGAGCGGCCTTGGGCATTGACGAGAATTTCACGGGATCCATTGACGCCGTGGAGTTTGGTCTCGTACGCGCTTTCCACACCCTGCTTGCCAATCAACGCTGTGCCGGAGTAGGCAGCGCGATCGATGCGTGCGAGGTCAGATTCACTGATGGCACCCACGTAGCCCAGCGCATGCACGCCGAGATCACCGTTGGGATAGGAGCGTGTCTGACGAGTCTTGATATCCAGGCCCTGGAATTCAAAGCGGCGAACCGCAAATCGCGCAACGTCCTCATCAGACATGCGCAGGCGCACCGGGACGCTGTCAAACGCACGGCGGGAGCGAATCGTCTTCTTCAGCTCGTCCACGTCTTCCGCCCGAATCAGGTCGAGCGCCACGAGGCCATTCAGAGCGGCCTGCAGGTTGGGGACTTCTTCGGGGACGAGCTCGAGCTGGTAGGCAGGCTGATTGCCCGCGACGACGTCGCCGTGGCGGTCCAGGATCAAGCCGCGCGCAGCCGGAATCGGCTCAGTACGAACGCGGTTTCCTTGCGAGAGCTCCGCGTAGTAGTCGTGCCGGATGACTTGCAACAGGAACAACCGGCCCAGCAAACCTAACGTCAACAGTGCGATCAGCGCGCCCGCGACAATGGCGCGCTGGTCGAACAAGCGCTGCTCGCTCCAATGGTCTTTGATGTGCACGCCACGAGCCATGCTGGAGGTCCCGTTCCGTTACCGGCGCCGGTCGTTGGTCAGGTTGAGAAGCGCGGCGACCGGCGCCCAGAGAATCGCCCCGGTGACGGTGTGCACCCATCGCAGCGGATTGGTGATCGGGTGATGAGTCCACCCGTCAATGAAGAAGAGTAGGGCTTCATAGGCCAGCAGCACCGCGAACACGATCAAGGATTGTTGAAACGCGGGCTTGGAGCGGATTTTCTGGTGCTCGCGCACCGCAACGAAAGTGATGGTGGTCAGTGCAAGGGCGTGCTCGCCCAAGACGGGACTTTGAAATACATCGAGCATCAGGCCGGAGAAGAAACCCAACGCAATGCCCCCCGCGCGCGGCGAGGCGATTGACCAATACAGCACCGTCAGCACCAGAAACATCGGCCGCACGAGCGCGAGGGTTGTCGGCAGAGGCAGCACGGTGAGTATCAGCGCCAGAAGCGCTGTGAGCAGCATGGCGCCGCGCGCTTCGCGGTTCATTGCGGCGGCCTCGGCTGGGTCGTTTTGGGCTCTGGCTTCGGCGGAATGTCTTCCTCCGAGGGCGGGCCTTCCTCCACATCTTCCTTAGGCGCGGGCGTCGCGGGCTTGGGCGGCTTTGTCGCTGCTGGCTTCGGCTGTGTCGAAAGCGTTGCCGCATCGCCAGGCGAAGGCGCTGGCTGTGGCGTTGCTGGAACGGCCGCCGGAGGCGGAGCCTTATGCGGTGGTGCTGCCTGTGGCTGCATCTTGGAGTTCCCCGTCTTGGCGTCGCCGCCGTTCAGGGAGACAGGCGCCGCCGGGTGTCCCTCGCGGAACCAGACGAGCATGACCTCACGGTCAATGTTCATGCTCGCAAAGGGCTCAGCCCGCACCTGGGCAAGCGGTTGCACCGCATCACGATGAACCTCAACCACCCGGCCAACGGGGTAGCCGGCCGGGAACACCCCACCTAACCCCGACGTCATCAGGACGTCGCCTGCTTTGACATCGGCATTGGCGGGTAAGTAGGGAAGCGCGAGCGACGCAGTGTCGCCGGTACCAACGGCTATGGTCCGCAAGCCGGTCCGTTCAATCTGTACCGGAACGGCGTGCTCGGGATCGGTGATCAGAATGACTTCAGCACTGAATGGACCGACATGAGTCGTTTGTCCCAGCAGCCCCTTGTCGTCCATAACGGCCTGTCCCTTGAACAAGCCGTTGCGCGTACCTCGATTGACGAGCACACGCTGACGCAAGCTATTGAGCTGAATGTCCACAATCTCCGCGACGATCCAACGCTCCGCGACGGGTGGCAGGGCCTCCTGCAGACCCCGAAGCTGGTCATTCTCGTGCGCGAGCGCTTCGTAACGCATGGACCGGAGTTCCAGCTCGCGGTTCCGGGTGATCAGGCGGGCGTTTTCAGCTCGTAAGGCGTCCCGTGTCGCAACGCTCTCCTGGATCCACCGCCAGGCGGCCGAGGGTGAGCTGACGGCGAGCTCGATGGGATAGGCGGCAATGCTCAGGCCGTAGCGGATCTGTTCGAGATATTCCCCTTTCTGATCGAGGAACATGATGACGATCGACAGGATCGCATACAGCGTGAAGCGGAAACCCGGGGAGCCTCCCCGGGCGGAGCTGGCCCCTGTGCCGAAGGCCATTCAAAGGCTCCCTTGAATAAGCGCTACTCGAGACCGAAGTGACCGGGGCCCAGCTCGTCCATCAGCTCGAGAATGCGCCCGCCACCCCGTGCAACGCAGGTGAGGGGATCATCCGCCACGACGACGGGGAGGCCGGTCTCTTCCGTGAGCAGCTTGTCGATGTCGCGCAGCAAGGCGCCACCACCGGTGAGGACGATGCCGCGCTCGGCGACGTCGGCTCCAAGCTCGGGAGGGGTCTGTTCCAGCGCCTGCTTTACGGCGCTGACAATGCTCTGCAGGGGCTCCTGCAATGCTTCGAGGATTTCGTTGCTGTTCAGTGTGAAGCTGCGCGGTACACCCTCGGACAGGTTGCGTCCCTTGACCGACAGCTCACGGACCTGCTGGCCCGGGTAGGCGGAGCCGATCTCGATCTTGATGCGCTCAGCCGTGGCTTCGCCGATCAGAATGCCGTAGTTGCGTCGCACATAGTTCATGATCGCTTCATCGAAGCGGTCGCCGCCGATACGCGCCGAGTTGGCATAGACGATGCCGTTCAGGGAGAGGACCGCGACTTCGGAGGTACCGCCGCCGATATCCAGTACCATGGAGCCGCGCGCCTCGTGGACGGGCAGGCCCGCGCCAACGGCGGCAGCCATAGGCTCGCTGACAATCGCCACGTTGCGGGCACCGGCACCTTCGGCCGATTCACGGATGGCGCGGCGTTCGACCTGTGTAGAGCCGAACGGCACGCAAACGAGTACGCGCGGCGACGGCTTCAGCATACGGTTGCCATGCACTTTGTTGATAAAGTGCTGAAGCATTTTTTCGGTGTACGTGAAGTCGGCGATGACGCCGTCTTTCATCGGACGAACGGCCGTGATGTGCCCGGGCGTGCGGCCCAGCATACTCTTGGCCTCCGACCCGACCGCGACGATGATCTTCCCGCCGCTGCGGGTCGACTCGTCCTGCACCGCGACGACGGACGGCTCATTGAGCACGATACCTTTGTCGCGCACGTAGATCAGTGTGTTTGCTGTTCCCAGGTCGATCGACAGATCGCTGGAAAAGTAGCCGCGCAAGCGTTTGAACATGAATTGACGACCGGAATAAAGTGCGGCGGGGGACCCCCCAAAGTGGCGCGTAACATATCAACCGACAGGACATTCAGCAAGGCAACATGTATGATTTTGGGCTGCTTTTCGCATTTGTTGTCTCACTACTCGTGAACTCGATCCCATGGCACTGACACGCGAACAGATTGAAAACATCGCGCATCTGGCGCGCCTCGAGCTTCAGCCGGCCGAGCTGGCTGTCTATCAGCAGAGCTTGTCATCGATTTTTGATTTTGTCGGCGAGCTGGACAAGGCCGATACCGCCAATGTCGCCCCCATGGCCCACCCACTACCCGGACAGTCCCAACGGCTGCGGGCGGACGTCGTCACGGAAACCGATCATCACGAGCGCAATCAGAAGAATGCCCCGCAGGTTGCGGCGGCCCTGTACCTGGTACCGAAGGTAATCGAGTGAAGCCTCATCTGCTGTCATTGACGCAGCTCGCCAAGGGGCTGCGGGCCAAGGAATATTCGAGCGTGGAGCTCGTGCGCGGCTTTCTGGACCGGCTCGAGGCCCACCAACCGATGCTGAACGCGATGGTCACCATCCTGCGTGAACCCGCTCTCGCTGCTGCGCAAACAGCCGACCGGGACCTGGCTGCCGGACGTGGCGGTCCTTTGACGGGACTGCCCATTGTGCACAAGGACCTGTTTTGCACCGAGGGTGTGCGCACCACCTGCGGCTCGCACATGCTCGACAACTTTGTGTCGCCCTATGACGCCACGGTGGTCGCGAAGCTCAAGTCCGCCGGGGCCATCACACTCGCCAAGGCGAACATGGATGAGTTCGCGATGGGCTCGTCCAATGAGACGAGCTACTTTGGACCCGTTCGCAACCCCTGGAACACCGACCTGGTGCCGGGAGGCTCATCGGGCGGTTCGGCCGCCGCCGTTGGTGCGCGGCTCGTGCCTGCTGCGACCGCGACTGACACGGGTGGCTCCATCCGTCAGCCCGCCGCTCTGTGCGGTGTGACGGGCATCAAGCCAACCTATGGTCGAGTGTCCCGCTACGGGATGATTGCGTTTGCTTCCAGTCTCGATCAGGGCGGAGTGATCACGACCTCCGCGGCTGATGCGGCGCTGCTCATGCGCGAGATGTCTGGTTTCGATCCTAACGATTCCACCAGCGTCGACCGGCCGGTCCCTGACTACGTGGCGGAGCTCGATGCGCCGTTGGCCGGACTGAAGATCGGACTGCTCAAGGAATTCTTTGACAAGGGACTGGATGCGGAAAATGAGAAGCGCGTCCGCGCGGCGCTGGCCGTGTACGAGAAGCTCGGCGCGAAATTGAAGGAAGTGAGCCTGCCGAATCTGCCGCTGTCAGTGCCCGCGTACTACGTGGTCGCTCCTGCGGAGTGCTCATCAAACCTTGCCCGGTTCGACGGCGTGCGCTTTGGGCATCGGGCGAAAGACCCGCGCGACCTCATGGATCTCTACAAGCGCTCGCGTGGCGAAGGGTTTGGGGCCGAGGTAAAGCGCCGGATCATGACGGGGACCTATGTGCTCTCGGCCGGTTACTACGATGCGTACTACTTGAAGGCTCAGAAGGTTCGGCAATTGATTGCCGCTGACTTCAAGCGTGCGTTCGCCGAGGTGGACGTGTTGATGGGGCCAACGACGCCGACGCCGGCGTTTTCGATCGGTGCCAAGACATCCGATCCGATCACGATGTACCTGAACGATATCTACACCATTGGTGCGAACCTCGCGGGCTTGCCCGCCATGTCCATTCCGTGTGGATTGGTCGGGGGGTTGCCGGTTGGATTGCAGATTGTGGGGCCCCATTTCAGTGAAGGTAAGCTGTTGAACGCGGCGCACGCGTTCCAGAAGGAGACTGACTGGCACTCCAGGGTGCCGGAGCGATTTTCATGAGTGAGTGGGAAACAGTGATCGGGCTGGAGATTCACGCTCAGCTCGCAACGAAGTCCAAGATTTTCTCCGGCTCGGCGACGGCGTACGGCGCGCCGCCGAATGCGCAAGCGAACCTCGTGGACCTGGGATATCCGGGCGTGCTGCCGGTGTTGAATGGCGAAGCGGTGCGCATGGCCGTGAAATTCGGTCTGTCAGTGGGCGCCCAGATCTCGCGTCACTCGGTGTTCGCGCGGAAGAATTACTTTTACCCCGACCTGCCCAAGGGCTATCAGATCAGCCAGTACGAGCTGCCGATTGTGGCCAAGGGCTCGATTGAGATTGTCCTGGACGATGGCGCGAAGAAAGTCATCGGTGTCACCCGTGCGCATCTGGAAGAGGATGCGGGCAAGTCGCTGCATGAAGGTTTGCCAGGGGTGTCCGGCATTGATCTGAATCGTGCGGGCACGCCGCTGGTTGAGATTGTGTCCGAGCCGGATATGCGCTCAGCCAAGGAAGCTGTCGCGTACATGAAGAAGGTGCACACACTCGTGCGCTACCTCGAAATCTGCGACGGCAACATGCAGGAAGGCTCGTTCCGCTGTGATGCCAACGTATCGGTGCGCAAGAAGGGCGCCGAGAAGTACGGCACGCGAGCGGAAATCAAAAACCTGAATTCGTTCCGCTTTGTTGAGAAGGCCATCAACTACGAGGTGGCGCGCCAGATCGATGTCATTGAGTCGGGCGGCAAGGTCGTGCAGGAAACGCGTCTCTATGATCCTGACAAGGGTGAGACGCGATCAATGCGTTCCAAGGAAGAAGCCAACGACTACCGTTACTTCCCCGATCCGGATCTGCTGCCGGTCGAGCTCGATGATGCGTTTATTGCGAACATCCGCACGACACTGCCCGAGCTGCCGGACCAGAAGGCGGTGCGTTTCAGCAGCCAGTACGGACTGTCGGAGTACGACGCTGGCGTGTTGACTGCTTCGCGTGAGCTCGCTGATTACTATGAAGCGGTCGCGCGTGAAGTGCCCAAGGAGCCGAAGCTGGCGGCCAACTGGGTGATGGGTGAGCTCGCGGCGGCGCTCAACAAAGAGGGGCTGGAGGTTGATTCGGGCAAGCTGCCGGCCGCGCGGCTGGCGGGTCTTCTGAAGCGCATCGCGGACCAGACCATTTCGGGGAAGATCGCCAAGGAAGTGTTTGAGGCCATGTGGGCGTCCGGCGCCGAAGCGGATGCCATCATTGCGGAAAAGGGACTCAAACAGATCACTGACACTTCGGCCATTGAAAAGGCCATTGATGAGGTGATGGCGAAGAATCCGGGCCAGTTGGCGGATTTCCGCGCGGGCAAGGACAAGCTGTTCGGGTTCTTTGTGGGTCAGGTCATGAAGGCCACCGGCGGCAAAGCCAACCCGGCGCAGTTGAATGAGCTCTTGAAGAAGAAGTTACCTGGTTGAGATAGCACTACTGATGCCCCATTCTGTGGGTCATGAGTGAATCCAAGCAGCCGGCCGGCGATTTAGTGCGTCGGTTTATTGTTGAGAATCAACCGGTTCGGGGCCACTGGGTGCGCCTCGACGCGGCCTGGCGCGAGCTGTGCGCCCATTCCGATTACCCGCAGCCCGTTCGGGAGCTGCTGGGGCAGGCGGTGGCCGCCTCGGTTCTCTTTGCCGCCACACTGAAGTTCAAAGGGACTCTGACGCTGCAGCTACAGGGCGATGGAGCGGTCGGCCTGCTGGTCGCGCAGTGCACGCATGACTACCGTCTGCGCGCTGTGGCGCGATTCGACGCCGAGCGAGTGGCGGAAATCGATTCGCAGGACGCGTTTCGCAAGCTCGTCGGCACCAAGGGCCGCGTTGCGGTGACTGTGGAAGCAGATGAGCGCAGTAGCCGGTATCAAGGCATCGTGCCTCTTCACGGCGAGTCGCTCGCCGATTCGCTGGAGGCCTACTTCGCGTCATCCGAGCAGTTGCCGACGCGCCTGATTCTCGCGGCTGACGATGATCGTGGCGCCGGCTTCCTCGTGCAGAAAGTGCCCGGCGCTGCGAGCGCCGACGAATCCCATATCGAAACCACCTGGCGCGATGCTCAAAAGGGCATCGAGAAGCTCAGTGCCGCGGATTTGCTCAACCGCCCGGTTGAGGAGTTGCTGGAGCGCGGGTTCGCCGAGCACGACATGCGGCTGTTCCGGGGTGCGCCGGTGCAGTTCGAATGCCGCTGCAATCAGGCGCGTGTGTCGGGGCTGCTTCGGGGACTCGGCGCCGAAGAGGTGAAGGGCATTCTGCAGGAGCAGGGCGCCGTAACCGTGACGTGCGAGTTCTGCCATCGGCCTTATCGGTTTGGCCCGGCGGACATTGAAGCGTTGTTTCCCGATTCGACTGTTCCTGGATCGTCTTCCATTCACTGACGGTTTTCCTCTACTGTTTCAATGATGAGTCAATCCCCAGCTCAGGGCGGCGGCTGCGTGTCGTTCTGATTCAAGGGGGTTGTCGGCTGGCCTCATCTGCCGTATTGTAATTAAAGGTTTGTGCAATCCTTTAATTATGGCAACACAGGCACCTGAATTAATTGCGTGGCTGCGGGCTGCGGGCGAACCCAGCCGCCTCCGCCTGCTCGCTCTGTGTGATCAAGGGGATCTGAGCGTTTCCGACCTGGCCCAAGCGGTTGGCCAGAGTGAGCCGCGTGTCTGCCGGCACCTGCGCATCCTGAGTGAAGCGGGACTCATTGAAAGGATTCGCAATGGCCAGTGGGTGCACTACCGGCTGACGCCCAGTCAGGCCGCCGCCAGCTTTGTGAAGGGCCTGTTGGCCCAGCTCGATCGCGGCGATCCCGTCTTTGCCCGCGACATGGATCGCGCACTGGAGGATTCAGAGGCGGGTCCGGCATCGCGGACCGCGGAGTCGAGGCTGGGGCGCGCGCTTAAAGGCTTCATTGAAGGCAACGCCGCCGCAGGTCAGGTGGATTCCGCCCTGGTCGTGGGTGTTGAACACCTGGAGCTGCTCGAAAGCGCTGCCGCGGGCGCGGCTCAGTGCACGGCCATTGCTCATTCCAAGCGCGCCGCCCAGAGCGCCCGCGCGTTTGCCGAGCGGCGTGGCTTCAACTGCCGCGTGTTGGTTGCAAGCGGCGCGGATGGTTTGGATGACCGCGACCTGGCTCGTCTGGGCCAGACTTTCAATCGTGTCATGGTGGATCGCTTAGCGATTGCCAACAGTGAGCTCACCAGCCTGCTGGCCCAGGCACGGCGCGCACTCGCGCCCAACGGACGCTTGTGGGTGTTTGAGCGTTACGAGTCCCTGGAAATCTCCCGCGAGAAGTCCGCCGAAAACCCCCTGGCGCGCCTGCGGCGCCTGCTGATTGAACAAGGCCTGAGCTGCGAGCACCTGAGTCCCATTGAAGAGGCCGACGAGCACGTACTCGCGGCAGTTGCCGCCCCGGTGGCAAACAGGGAAGTAACCCAATTGAGGCGCGCATGAACAACATGAATTTTCCCATTGAAGTGTCGTTTGAATTCTTTCCTCCGGCGGATGCCGAGATGGAAGCCACACTGTGGAAGTCGGTTGAGCGGCTCGCACCGCTTGCTCCGCGCTTCGTATCCGTTACCTACGGAGCGGATGGCTCAACCCGCGAGCGCACACACAATGTTGTGACGCGCATCCAGCGAGACACGCCGATCGTTGGCGCACCGCACCTGACTTGTGTTGGCGCGAGCCGCGGCGAAATCCTCGATATCGCGCGCAGATACTGGGACCAGGGCATCCGCCACCTCGTGGCCCTTCGCGGTGATCTACCGCGGGGAGAGAGTCAGAATGTGCCGCGTTCGGATGGATTTGCCTACGCCTCGGATCTCGTGGCGGGCCTGAAAAGCGTTGCCGATTTCGATATCTCGGTTGCGGCCTATCCGGAGAAGCATCCCGAAGCACTGTCGGCCAGCGTCGATCTCGATAATCTCAAGCGTAAGATTGATGCGGGCGCTTCCCGCGCGATCACGCAGTTCTTTTACGACACGGATGTATTTCTGCGCTTCCGTGATTGTGCCGCCGCCGCTGGGATCACGGCACCGATTGTGCCGGGCATTCTGCCGGTTACACGTTTCCCGCAGGTGTTGAAGTTTGCTTCCAAGTGCGGCGTTGCCATACCCGACTGGCTGAAGGATCGCTTCCATGGCCTGGATGACGATCCGGAAACACGGCGTTTGATTGCCGCCAGTGTGGCGATTGAGCAGGTGCAGGAGTTGGCTCGGCAGGGCGTACGCGAGTTTCATTTCTATACGTTGAATCGTGCTGAGCTGACCTATGCGATCTGTCACGCGCTGGGAGTTCGGCCGGCGAAGCAGCGGGCGGTGGCATGAGCGCGTGTGGGCATGAGCATGGGGCGCGTGCGTTGCACCCGGAGGCGCCCAAGGATGCCGCGGTTCGTGCGGTTGCGGTGCCGTTTGGCGTTACACCCGTGGATGAAACCGAGCGCCAGGAGCGGATCAAGCGCCTGAAGGGTCTCCTCGATGAGCGCATCGTGTTTCTCGATGGCGCCATGGGGACCATGATCCAACAGCACAAGTTGGACGAAAAGGCTTTCCGGGGTGAGCGCTTCCGCTCCCATCCCAAGGACCTCCGGGGTAACAACGACATCCTGGTGTTGACGAAGCCGGATGTCATAGCAGGTATTCACCGCGAGTATCTGGATGCCGGCGCGGACATCATTGAGACCAACACTTTCAGCTCCAACTCGATCTCGCAGTCGGACTACGGGACCGAGGCCCTGGTTCCGGAGATTAACTATCGCGCGGCGCGGATTGCGCGGGAGACGGCCGATCAGTTTGCGCATACGACGGGTCGACCGGCGTTTGTTGCCGGTGCTCTGGGCCCCACGACTCGCATGGCGTCGTTGTCACCGGACGTCAATGATCCGGGCTATCGCAGCGTGACATTCGACGATCTCGTGGCGTCCTATTCGGAGGCCGGCCGCGCGCTGTTGATGGGTGGCGTCGACCTGCTGCTCATTGAAACCATTTTCGATGTTCTAAACTCCAAGGCGGCCATTTTCGCGGTCCGCAGCCTGTTCGAAGAGTTGGGAGTCGAAGTCCCGATCATCATCTCGGGCACCATCTCGGATGCCTCGGGGCGGTTGCTGTCCGGTCAAACGACGGAAGCTTTCTGGAATTCAGTGCGGCATGCGAAGCCGCTCGCGGTCGGTCTCAACTGCGCGCTGGGCGCGACCCAACTGCGGCAGTACATCGCCGAGCTGTCCTCCGTCGCTGATACCTATGTGTCGGCATACCCCAATGCGGGATTGCCGAACGCATTTGGTGAATACGACGAAACCGCCGAAGAGACGGCGCAAATACTGCGCGACTTCGCCTCATCCGCCTTGCTGAATATCGTGGGCGGATGCTGTGGCACCACACCGCACCACATTCGCCTGATGCACGAGAGTCTGGGCAACTATCCCCGGCGGCCGGTGCCGGCGTTGCCGCCGAAATGCCGCCTGTCAGGCCTCGAACCGCTCAACATAGACGAGGACTCCCTGTTCGTCAATGTCGGCGAGCGCACCAACGTCACCGGCTCCGCGAAGTTCCGCAAGCTGATTGAAGCAGGTGACTACAACTCGGCGCTCGATATCGCACGGCAGCAGGTCGTGAGCGGCGCGCAGATCATTGACATCAACATGGACGAAGGCATGTTGGATTCGGAGGCCGCGATGGTGCGCTTCCTGAATCTCATCGCGGCGGAACCGGATATCGCCCGCGTCCCCATCATGATCGATTCGTCCAAGTGGACTGTGATCGAGGCCGGCCTGAAGTGCGTTCAGGGCAAGGCGGTGGTGAACTCCATCAGCCTGAAGGAGGGCGAGGATGCCTTCATTGCGCATGCGAAGAAGGTACAAAGCTATGGCGCCGCCATGGTCGTCATGGCTTTCGACGAGCAGGGGCAGGCTGATTCCATTGAGCGCAAGATTGCCATCTGCAAACGTTGCTACCGGATCCTGACCGAGCGCGCCGGCGTGTCGCCCGAGGACATCATTTTCGATCCCAACATCTTCGCGGTGGCTACCGGCATCGAAGAGCACAACGGCTATGGAAAAGCGTTCATTGAGGCGACGCGGCTGATCAAGGAGTCACTGCCGCACGCCCTGGTGAGCGGTGGTGTCAGCAACGTGTCTTTCTCGTTCCGCGGCAACGATCCGGTGCGTGAGGCGATGCACTCGGTATTCCTGTACCACGCCATCGAGGCGGGTATGGATATGGGTATTGTGAACGCCGGCCAGTTGGCGATTTACGAAGAGATCGAGCCCGAGCTGCGGGAGGTGGCCGAGGACGTCATTCTGAACAGGCGCCCGGATGCGACCGAGCGATTGTTGGAAGTGGCGGGTCGCTTCAAAGGCGAGGCGGGAGCCAAAAAGCAGGTCGACCTGCAGTGGCGCAATCTGCCCGTGGCCAAGCGGCTCGAACATGCGCTGATCAAGGGGCTCGATGACTTCATCATCGAGGACACCGAAGAGGCGCGGCTGTCCTTCGAGCGTCCCTTGCAGGTGATTGAAGGGCCGCTGATGGACGGCATGAATATCGTCGGTGACCTGTTTGGCTCCGGCAAGATGTTTCTGCCCCAGGTAGTCAAGAGTGCGCGTGTCATGAAGCGCGCGGTAGCTCACCTGGTGCCGTTCATTGAGCAGGAACAAAGTGGCGAGAAGCGCTCAAACGGCCGTGTTGTCGTTGCCACGGTGAAGGGTGACGTCCACGACATCGGCAAGAACATTGTGAGCGTTGTGCTCCAGTGCAACAACTTCGAGGTGGTCGACCTCGGTGTGATGGTGCCTGCCGAGAAGATCCTCGACACTGCCCGGCGCGAGAACGCCGACTACATCGGCCTGTCGGGCCTGATTACGCCGTCACTCGATGAGATGGTGAACGTTGCGCGCGAAATGCAGCGTCAGGGTTTCAAGATACCATTGTTGATTGGCGGTGCGACCACCTCACCCGCGCATACGTCGGTGAAGATCGCGCCCCAGTACGAGTCGCCCGTCATCTACGTGAAGGATGCCTCGCGCTCCGTGGGTGTTTGCCAAACCCTGACCTCCGCGACCGCGCGTACTGAGTTTCTGGAGAAAATCGCCGAAGAGCACGCGAAGCGCCGTGAAGCGCACGCCGGCAAGAAGGTCAAGGCGCCCGAGTACACAATTGGGCAGGCGCGCGCCAACAAACGCAGGATCGACTGGTCGGGATATGCTCCCGCGCAGCCGCGTGCGCCGGGCATCACCGTGTTCGACAACTATCCACTCAAGGAATTGTTGGGTTATATCGACTGGATGCCGTTTTTCAATGCCTGGGAGTTTACCGGTAAATTTCCGGACGTGCTGTCGGATCCGGTGAAAGGCGAGGCGGCCAGCAATCTCTACGCCGATGCGCGCAGGATGTTGAAGCAGGTCGTGTCGGAATCGTGGCTGAAGGCGCGCGCGGTCATCGGCTTGTTTCCCGCGAACTCAGTGGGCGACGATGTTGAGGTGTATGCGGACGAGAGCCGCGGCAAAGTGATTGCAACACTGTCGTTTCTGCGGCAGCAGAAGGGCAAGGCGCCGGGTCAGCCGCACGAGTGTCTGGCGGATTACATCGCACCCAAATCCAGCGGTGTGAAGGATCACATCGGTGGATTCGCGGTCACCGCGGGAATCGGCATTGAAGAGCACGTGGCTCGCTTTGAACGGGCTCACGATGACTACTCGAGCATCATGTTGAAGGCGCTGGCCGACAGATTCGCCGAAGCTGCCGCGGAGCACTTCCACGAGCGTGTGCGCCGTGAGCATTGGGGCTATTCGCCGGATGAGGCGTTGACCAATGCGCAATTGATCAAGGAAGAATACAAGGGTATCCGGCCGGCGCCGGGGTATCCGGCATGCCCGGATCACACCGAGAAAGCCAAGTTGTTTGCGCTGTTGGATGCGGAAAAGAATGCTGGCGTGAAGCTGACGGAGTCGTTTGCCATGTACCCGACCGCTGCGGTGAGCGGGTGGTACTTCTCGCATCCGGATGTCCGGTATTTTGGCATCGGGAAAATCGACAAGGACCAGGTGGAGGATTACGCGGCGCGCAAGTCGATGGCGCTGGCGGACATGGAGCGGTGGTTGTCGCCTAATTTGGGCTACGAACCTTCCTGACCGGGGGCGGACGCGACTCAGTTTCCAGGGCTTGCAGGTAGGACGCGCCGCCCAGAGCACGCATCTGTCCAAGGATCTGCTCGCGGCGTTCTGACACATACGCGGAGGGGCGCTCCGCGTGCATTTTGATTGGGTTGGGCAGGACGGCTGCCAGCGTCGCTGCCTCACCTGCTGACAGTCGCGACGCGGGCTTGTGGAAGAAGCGCATCGATGCGGCTTGCACACCGTACACGCCCCTGCCGAACTCTGCGATGTTGAGATAGACCTCGAGGATGCGTTCCTTCGGCCAGGTCGCTTCCATGACGACCGTGAACCAGGCCTCCAGTCCTTTGCGCACGAAACTGTAGCCGTTCCACAGAAACAGGTTCTTGGCGACCTGTTGCGAGATCGTGCTCGCACCGCGCAGCTTCTTCTTCCGGCCGGATTCGCTCGCCCGCACCGATTCACGGATGGAGTGGAAGTCGAAGCCGGCATGAAAAGGAAACTGTTGGTCTTCGGAGGCGACCACCGCAATCGCCGCCTGGGGTGAGATTTTCTCGAGATCCACCCACTCGTAGTCGGTTCGATACGTGCGGTCACCTTCCGAAAGCGCACTCAGTCGGGTCTCCAACATGAATGCGCTCGTCGCCGGGTTGACCCATCTCAGGGTCACCACGGCGAGCACGGAGAGAATCACACAGGTCAGGATCGCGTAGGCGATCCATTTCAGGAGCCGACCCATTGGAGTGGGTTGGTTACTTTCCCTCGACCGTGCGGGCGGAAATGATCACGACGTCTTCCATCGGAGCATCCTGATACCCTTTGCGCCGACCGGTCTTCACACCCGCAATCTTGTCGACAGTATCCATGCCCTCAGTCACCTTCCCGAACACAGCATAGCCATAGTCGCGCGTTCCGTTGTCGAGGAAGGCGTTATCGACCAGGTTGACGAAGAACTGCGAGGTGGCGCTGTTGATGTCGCTGGTGCGGGCCATCGACAGAGTCCCGCGCTTGTTCTTCAAGCCGTTCTTGGCCTCGTTCTTGATCGGCGCACGGGTCTCCTTGCTCGCGAATTCCTTGTCCATGCCACCGCCCTGGATCATGAAGTTCGGGATGATGCGGTGGAAAATGGTGCCGTCGAAGAATTTGTCATCCACGTACTTCTGGAAGTTCTCGGCACTGATCGGCGCTTCCTGGGTGAACAGCTCGACCGTGAAGTTGCCGTGGGATGTTTCGAATTTAATCATTTAAGTGTGTCCTCATGGGGGGCCACCCACTGAGCCTCGGTGAGGCGCCAGTGGCCGGCCAGATCGCGGTGGGAGCGTACGTGACCGAAGCCGCGCGCGACAAGCTCATGCGCTACTTCCGTGGCCTGGTCCGAGCCGTGTTCCAGGAGCAACCAGCCGTGACGCTTCAGGTGGTCCGGCGCTGCGCTTACGATTTCGCGAATGGCGGACAGGCCGTCGGGGCCGGAGGCGAGGGCTATTTGGGGCTCATGCTGCAGCGTTGCGCCTTTGAGGGCTGTATCGGTTTCGGAAACGTAGGGCGGATTGCTGGCAATGACG
The DNA here is from genome assembly GCA_018241505.1 of Pseudomonadota bacterium. GTDB lineage: Bacteria > Pseudomonadota > Gammaproteobacteria > Steroidobacterales > Steroidobacteraceae > 13-2-20CM-66-19. The sequence goes on from JAFEDS010000009.1 coordinate 187,120, forward strand.
TCGAACTGACGGTTTCTCAATGGCACGAACCAGGCGCCCTTGAGGAATTCGACGCGCGTGAGACCCAGTGTGGCCGCGTTCTCCCGCGCAATGCTGAGGGCGTTTGCAGAGATATCTACGGCGGTCACGGACCACTGAGGACGTTCGCTGGCAAGCGCCAGAGCGATGGCGCCTGAGCCTGTACCGAGATCAGCCACAGACGCAGGTCCCGCTGGGCCCAGCGCCAACGCGCGCTCGACGAGCAGCTCTGTCTCCGGACGCGGAACCAGGACGGCGGGATTAACTGCGAGCCTGAGGGTCCAAAAGTCCCGATAACCCACGATGTACGCGACAGGTTCTCCTGCGGCGCGGCGGTCGATGAAGGCCGTGTACCGGCGAGCCTGTTCCGGCGTGGGCGTTTGCTCGGGGTGGGCTTTTAGATACGTGCGATTTTTGCCCAGAATGTGTGCGAGAAGGAGCTCGGTGTCGAGGGTATGGGTGGAGACGTCGTCGGCGGTGCGGTTCCCGGCGCCTTGGAGACGGTTGACCCCTTCGGTTAAAAGCGCGTCGATCGTGAGATTGCCAGCCATAGTCCGTAATATTCGCGGATGCCATTCGTTTTGTATCCCCCCTCGCGTCCCCAGACCATCGGCGAAGTGCTGGACTCAGCGTTTCGGATTTTCAAAGGCACGCTGCTCAAGTGCCTCCCGTTCAGTGTGTTGGCCACTGTGGCCGGCCAACTGCAGAACATCTACGTCATGGTTACCGGCCGTACGCTTCGTGCGTTCAGCAATGGCGATCCTGGGTGGTGGACAGTCTATGTGTTGGGCGCTGTGATCGGTGCCTCATTGATCAACGCGATCATCATCCGGCAGGCAGCTATCGCCTCGGGCTCTCAAACCGCGGCGCGAGTGGCACTCTTGCAGGGATTGCGAAACGTTCCTTACGTCGTGGTGATGGGGGTGCTAATAGCCATCGTCGTCGGCGTCTGGTTTGTGCCGATGGCAGTTATCCCGGCTGCCCATCGCAGTTGGGGAGTGGGGCTGCTGTCGGTACCCGCGGTTTTCCTGCTCGTGTTGTTTTTGTGCTCGTGGCCGGCGCTGTTGGTCGGACACAAGGGCCCGATAGCGAGTCTTCGCTATAGCGCCCATTTGATCTGGGGGAACTGGTGGCGCACGGTGATGGTGTATCTGGTCGTTCTGACGATGATTATCGTGTTGTCGGTGACTGCTGGGCTGATCGTGGGCATATTGACCCAGTTGTTCGCCGCCCGCGATTTGGCGGTCACCACCGCCGTGTCCGCGGTGATGGTTGTTGCCTCCGGGGCCGTGTACATGCCGTTTGTTACATCGATGTCGCTCGCGCTGTATGGAGATCTGCAGGCACGTAAGGAAGGTACGGACCTCGAGCGGCGGATTGCGGATGCGCCGGCCGGTTGAGGCATGAGGCGGGGCTCATTCAACGCGATGGTTTTGGGCGCGTTGTTTTTGAGCGTGGCAACGGTGTTTGGCGCCGTGCCGGCTATTTCGTCGACCGCGGGCGTGTCGGCAGCGCGGCCGGCGAGTTCTGGCGCCACGGTGGCGCCGACCTCATCCGCGGCGTTTGGGACGCTGCCTAATGTTGACGCATGCGTGGCGCGCCTGGACCCCCAACTCGATATTGGCTACGACCGTATCGCTGCTCGCTGTCCTGATCTCATGAGGCAATTGGAATCGGGTCCGTGGGCGCCCTGGATGCCGCGTGGCTGGAAGGAGCCGGGCAATGACCTTTCGGCGGGCAGCCTGAAAGAGTTTCGTGCGCTGGTTGATCGCGAGAGCGCTGCGCGAGATTCAACGACGGTGGAAGCGCCGGACGTTCGCAGCCTGCAACCTATCCTGGCTGCGCTGGCTGGCGGCCACAGCGAGACCGGTTGGACGCGCTTCAAGTCCTGGCTGCGTTCCATCCTGGAGCGGCGCGAGCAGCCAACCGATGAAAGTTGGTTCGCTCGAATGGTTTCGCACATTGGTGTTTCACAAACAGTGATCCGATTGATCATCTACGCTGCGCTGGCAGGTGTTGTGGCGATGGCGGGCATGATTGTAGTGAACGAGCTGCGAACAGCAGGTCTGTTTTCCACGCGTCGCAACGGGGAGCGGAAGCGGCCAGGGCAGAGTGCGAATAGCGTTGTTGGTTTGAGCTGGAGCGCCATCGAGCAGGCGCCCCTTCGGGATCGGCCGCGACTGCTGCTGGATGCCATTGTCAGGCGGCTCAGTGACCGCGGTATTTTGCCGCCTGCAGGGGCGCTGACGGTGCGCGAGCTCACGCGAGCCGCGGGTTTGCCCGAGGCTGAAGACCAATCGCGGTTGGCGGAGCTCGCGCTGGCTACGGAGTGGGTGCGGTATTCGGACTCGCGGGTGCAGGTCGTGGCCGGGCCAGGTTCGGGCGCGCGGGCCGACTCGTTGGACCAACCGATTGCGCGCGGTCGCGAGCTACTCAATCGTCTCGATGGTGTGCCAGGGTGAAAGAGCGGCTCATCACCTTCATTTGTGCTCTGGGCGCATTGGCGCTTTTCTTCACGATGTTTCTGCATCAGGACCCGCACGGCCTGGGTGCATCTGAAGTGCCTCGGCCCACCACCGAGGAGCGCGGGGAAAACGGCTACCAGGCCGCCATGCTGTGGCTGGATCACGAGCACATTCGCGCAATTTCACTCCGTGAACGCTACGACCGCCTGCCGAAACTGAGCCTGCCTCCTGCCGGTAATGTGTTGATAGTGACGTTGCCCGCCACAGCGATGTTCAAGACGGATGAGTTTCGCCCGCTGGACCATTGGGTTCGTACCGGCAACACGCTGGTAGTGCTCGCAGCGTTGTCTGACACTCCGGACTGGGCATTTTCCTTCGGGGGCATGACCTCCGGTGACCTGAATCTGTTGACCGGACTGGAGTTTGAATCCTCCAAACTCCGCGACTCGAGGCTGCGAAAGGGTACGGACGCGAAGGATGCTATCGTGCGTTTGCCCCTGCACTATCCCACGGGGAAGCGCGAAACGCTGCTTCCCAATCGCGAGCACGCCTACTTCACTGGTGTGAACCAGGTGGTTGCACTGACTGACTACGAGTCACAGCCTTGGACTGTGAAGGTTCCCTATGAGGGATTTGTGCTGGCGCTGGCACATCAGCGTGAAACGGGCGAAGGCGTTTTGTGGACGCGGCCGCTCGGCAGCGGCCGCATTGTGGTCAGCGGGCTAGGCTCGATTTTCACCAACCGTGCGCTGGGACTGGCCGACAACGCCCGCCTGCTTTCGAATCTCGTATCGGCCAATCTCGGGGTTGACGGCGCCGTGTTGTTTGACGATGTGCACCAGGGGCTCGGCGCAAACTACGACCCCGTCAAGTTCTACCGGGACCCGCGCCTGCATCTGACCATTGCAATCGTGGCAGGCCTGTGGCTTTCATGGGTGCTGGGCGCGACCCGGCTGCGCTTTCCAACGGCACGGAATCCGGTCCCGCGTGAAGCGGAGCTGGTGCGCGCCACAGGGGGATTTCTCGCGCGCGTGCTGACGCCTGCCGCCGCGGTGCGCCGGATGTTCGAACATTTTCTCAAACACAGGTCATGGGAAGTACTGGAACGTCAGCCGCGAATTGCGGCAGCCGATCTGGCTCAGCTCAGATCCTGGTACTCCCAATCGGGCACGGCGCGAGTGCCGCTCGTGCGTCTGCATAACCTCATGCGAAAAATCAACAGGCAACTCAACTCATGAGCTCAGCGATCCAGGAAGTCGAGTCGTTGCTCCGGCGCGAGCTGGGACGCGTTGTCGTGGGCGCGGAGACGCCGACGCGCGCACTCATTGTCGCGCTCGTTGCGCGCGGCCACGTGCTCGTTCAAGGCGTACCGGGACTCGGTAAGACGCTGTTGGCAAAGGCGCTCGCCCGGACCCTGGGCGGCGAATTCAAACGCATCCAGGGAACTCCGGATCTCATGCCCAGCGACATCATTGGGGTGCACGTGTTCGATGAGACGCAGCGCAACTTTGTTTTCCGCCCCGGGCCGTTGTTTGCCGATGTGGTGCTGGTCGATGAAATCAATCGCGCCGGCCCCAAGACCCAGTCGGCACTGCTCGAGGCCATGGAAGAGCGGCAGGTCAGTGTGGAGCGCGAGGTGCTGCCGCTGCCGGCGGACTTTCTCGTGCTGGCAACGCAAAACCCGCGTGAGTTCGAGGGGACCTACCCGCTGCCCGAATCGCAACTCGACCGTTTCATGTTGCGTATCGATATGGACTACCCCAGCCGCGAGTTTGAAGCAGAGATCCTGGCGCGCTACGGCGGAATGCAGACGGCCATTCAGACCACGTTGGAAAGCGTTGGTCCGTTGGACCCCACATTGCTGACAGCGGCGCGCGCAGAAGCTGATCGTGTCCATGTTTCTGATGCGCTTGCCGGCTATGTGTTGGATATTGCGCGCGCCTCGCGCGAGCACACTCGATTGACGCTTGGGCTGTCAACGCGGGGTGCGTTGTCGTTGTTGAAGGCTGCCAGAATCATGGCGGGCTTGCGGGGCAGCGACTTTGTTGCTCCGGATGACGTCAAGGAGGCCGCCGCCTGGGTGATGGCACATCGCCTCGTGCTTACGCCGGAGGCCGCGTTGGAAGGGCTGACCGATGTCGAAGTGGTCAGATCCCTGCTGGCCGATACACCGGTACCGCGGTAGATGCATTTTTCGCAGCGCGCCTATGTGTTGATCATGCTGACGACGGTGTTGGCTGTAGCCGGCATCTGGACAACGGATCCCGGGTTGGCGGATCTGTGGCGGATTCCTGCCGCGCTGCTGCTGATCGGGCTCGCGGTGGAAGGGTTGTTCATTCGCAGGGCAAGCCTAACTGCCGAAATCGAGACCGCGCCGCGCGCATTTCTCGGCCGCGAACAGACCGCTGCCTATGCCTTTCACAATGGCTCGTCCCGCCCGGTATCGGTGGAATACGCGCCGGTGACGCCGATGGGTGTCGAGCCGATTGGCGAGAACACTCGAACGATCGTGGCTGCTGCGGGTTCAGTAAAGCGTGACCCGTTCACTCTATTGGCCGTTCGTATGGGACCGCAAACGTGGCCGGTTGTGCCCGCGAGGCTTCTGGGTCCGTTGGGGTTGGCGTGGTGGTCGCGCAATCTGCGGCCGTCGCTGCAAATGGCGGTGGCACCGGACACGCTCGTCAGGGCTCGCGGCCGCCCGAGAGGCAATCCCGCGGGAGCGCGACCGCGTCGAGTGATAGGTGCGGGCTCGGAGTTGCATCAACTTCGTGAGTACGTTCAGGGTGATTCGCTTGCTCGAATTGATTGGAAGGCAACCGCGCGTGCCCGACGCCTAGTTACCCGCGAATTCAGCGAGGACCAGCATCTCGACGTGCTGGTTGCAGTTGATGCCGGGCGATTGAGTAAAGTACGCGCGGGGCGGTTGGATCGATTCGGGGTGTACGCGAACGTCGTGGCGAGGTTCGCGGAGATCGTTGTTCCCAATGACGATCGCATTGGAATGGTTGTGTTCGCGGACCGGCCGCTGGCGGTGTGTCCGCCGGACCGCGGTCTGCCGGCGGTCATGCGGATTCGAACAGCCCTGGCGCAATGCTCGGTGCAATCCACCGAGACAGATCCTCTTGCTGCCGCGGTACGGATTCGCGGCCTGTTGCAGCATCGGGGGCTGGTGGTTTTGTTGACAGACCTGGACGATGCCAGTATCGCCGATCAATTGGCGCGTGCGGTCAAGCTGCTCTCTCCGCCCCATCTCGTGGTAGTCGCGGGCATTCGCAGCCCGGAAATCTCCGACCTGGCGCAACATGAAGCCCGTGACTGGCTCGATCCCTGGGTTGCACTCGCGGCCGAAGAGCACGAGGCCCGAGCCGAATCGCAGCGGACGTTTTTGAGAAAGCTCGGCGCGCCCGTGATCGCGACCACGGAAGAATCACTCGAACAGAAGGTGCTGGCCCAGTACGAGTCGCTCAGGCGGTCGCGCCGGATCTGAAGCGGCGCCGCCGCCCAAACAGCCAGCCATTCAACAGCGCGAGCATGAAGATCCAGTAGCTCACGCCGATGGCAATCCGGGCACGCAGCGAGAAGACGGGGTTTGGTGAAACATAACCTTCGATGAGTCCCGAGCCAATGAGCAGCAGTGCGCAGGCGAGAATCAACTTGCCCGACTGCAGGGCGGCACGTTGAAAGGACTGGGCGCGCGTCGCGGTGCCGGGGCGGATCAGCGCCTCACCCACGGCCGCTCCCGCGGCACCCGACAGGCACATCACGGAAATTTCCACGCAGCCGTGCGCCACAACAAACCGGAACAGGTCGTCATCGAGCCCGTGTTGGCCGGTGAAGGCGAATACCGCGCCCAGCATCAAGCCGTTCAGTCCCAGTACATAGACGGTTCCCAGGCCAAACAGGAAACCGGCGCAGTAGGCGAACAGGCTCACCACAATGTTGTTGGTCAGGATCTGAAGTGACAGCACCGATGAGGGCACTACATTCAACAGCCCTTCAGTCCAGAGCTGTCCGCGCTCAACCGTTGCAATCAGCTCCGGCGATGCAAAAAGCGCAATGAGATCCGGATAGGTGTGCACCATCCAGTAGCCTGCGGCTATCGTCAGGATGAACAGTGCGGTAGCCCAGACTATGTGCGGTCTGAGCCAGCGCATGACCTCGGGTAGGTCGTCCCGGAAGAGACCGAGGATCGCATGGCTCGCATGCCATGCGGGCCTGTGCAGGGCCGCGTGCGCCAGGGCATAGGCGCTTTCCAGGTACTCACGCGCGCGCGAGTCGGGTAGCAAGCGCCGGACTTTGGCGACATCGTGCGCCAGCATCCGATAGTCGTCAGCCATGGCAGTAGCATCTGCCGCGTCGTCGGTGCGTTTTCCGGAAAGCCGTTGCGCTCGCGCAGCGGCGTTCTTCCACAGCTCGGAGCGCCGCAGCAGTGTCAGTCGCAACGCATTCTCGCGAGTCGATTCGCTCACAGCGTCCCCCGGGTTACGAGGGTTTCCAGCCGCAGGCGCAATTCCTCATCCGTCTCAGCCGGCCGGTCACTCAAGATCGTGGCCGCAATTTTCCGCCGTGCGTCGCTGTCGAGCAGCGACCAACGTTGCAGCAGCTCACTCAACACCTCGGCGGTCCTGGCATCGAGCCCCCGGCCCGGGATTCGAGCCAGAGGTGCGTCGCTGCGTGTGTATACCAGCAATGTGCCGGCGGCGAGATCGCCTATGCGCACACTGTTGCGAGTGAACATGGTGGTGAGCAGTCCGAGAGCGTAGGCGATCGGGAAGCTGTCGATGAGTCGGAACACATTTCGCGTCAGAAGCGAGCCAACACCGGGTGCGCCGCCTTCACGGCTCACGATGCGCACTCCCGCCATGCGTTTCCCGGGACTCGAGCCACGCGTTGTCACCTCCCAGGCAGGGTGGTACAGAAAGTAGATGGCGGCGGGCGGCGCGATCACAAACACGAACCAACGGGCGTCCGGAGTCAGTGGGGCAATGATGCTCCAACTGCCGTTGTGGACCAATGCTGCAACCACGTACCAGGCAACACTGAGAACGGTGCGAATCGCCCAATCGACCAGAAACGCAAAAGAGCGGGCTCCAGGTCCGGCCACAGGCAGTGCGACGTCAACTCCGGTGACGCTGTCGACTGCCAGGTCCGAAGTGCGATCCATCAATCCTCGTCGGCTAACTGCTCGGCCTGGTATTCCTGTTGGAGCGCATTCAGCAGCTCGTCCAGATCGCCGTCCACGATTTTCTGGAGCTGATACAGAGTCAGGTTGATCCGGTGATCCGTAACGCGGCCCTGCGGGAAGTTGTACGTGCGGATCCGCTCGGAGCGGTCGCCGCTTCCAACCTGCAGCTTGCGTGACTGTGCCTGCTCGTTCTGTTGCTTTTCCTGTTCGGTAGCCAGCAGCCGCGCCTTGAGCAGGGCCATCGCGCGCGAGCGGTTCTTGTGCTGGGAGCGCTCATCCTGGCACTCGACGACGATCCCAGTCGGGAGGTGCGTGATGCGGATGGCCGAGTCGGTCTTATTGACGTGCTGACCGCCGGCGCCCGATGAGCGATAGGTGTCAATTCGCAGATCGGCCGGATTGACGTCAATTTCTTCGACTTCGTCCATTTCCGGCAGGATCGCGACAGTACACGCCGACGTATGGATGCGCCCTTGAGCCTCCGTCGCCGGAACGCGCTGCACGCGATGTGTGCCCGACTCAAATTTCAGCTTCGAGAAAACGCCCTTGCCGGACACGCGGCTGATGACTTCGCGGTAACCGCCGTGCTCACCGCGGTTCTCGCTCATGATTTCGACCGCCAGGCCGTGATTTTCGGCGTAGCGCGAGTACATGCGGAACAGGTCACCCGCGAAAATAGCCGCCTCGTCGCCGCCCGTTCCGGCCCGGATTTCCAGGAAGATGTTCTTGTCGTCGCGCGGGTCCTTCGGGATGAGAAGCTTGCGCAAATCCGCTTCCGAGGACTCCATCTCGCGCCCGACGCGCCCAACCTCTTCGGCGCCGAGGTTCCGCATATCGGGGTCCGAATCCGCCAGCATCTCCTTGGCGGCGGCCAGGTCCTGCTCCAGCCCGTGATATCCACGGAAGGCGGCTGCCAGGGGCTCCAGGCGGGCATATTCCACGGACAGGTCACGGAACTGCTGTGAACTCCCGGCAACGTCGGAGGTCGCAAGCAGGCGGCCAACCTCCTCGAAACGGTCGGTCATCTTCTCGAGGCGGAGGCGTATGGATTCCTTCATAGGGTCGAGGCTGGTATTGGGCGCGGCATTCTCGGGGATCGTTGCTGCCCGTGACAAGGCAAACGCCCGGGCGTTGCCGTAAAGTAGCCGTTGTGCATCGAATTACTCTTCCATTTCTGACGACGGGTCTTGCGCTGCTTGCTGGGTGTGCGGCCAGCCCCGCGCCCAAGGACGACCCGCGTAGCCATGACCCTGCCGCGCTGACCGTCGTCGCCGAGATTGCGTTAACGCGCGGCGATTGCAAGACGGCGTCCGAAAGCTATGCGGACGCGGCTCAGCACGGCGCTGTTCCTCTTGCCCGGCGTGCCAGTGAGGTTGCGCTTGCTTGTGAGCATGTGCCGGCAGCCTGGAAATCCGCGGTTCGCTGGCGGGCGCTAGCCCCTGGCGACCGCGAGGCTTCGGCCATGTACGCAACTGTCGCGATCAAGCTGTATAAGATCGCGGACGCCCGGTCAGCCATCGTCGATTTCGCGAAGCTGCAGAAGGCCGACGACTCGTCTGGCTTGAGTGAGCTTGCCGGCCTGCTGCTCGAGCAGTCGGATGCACCGGCGGTCCTTTCGGCAATGAGCAGTGCACTGGACCCAGCGTCGATTTCACCTGATACCGAGGCGTTACTTGCCGAGCTGGCACTCGACGCCAACGATGCACAGCGGGCACAAAAATATGCCCAGATGGCGCTCGAAAAGGATCCGAAGCAGCTTGGTGCCAAGCGGGTGTTGGCCCGGGCGTATGTGGTCCGCGGAGACGCGACAAAGGCGATCGCCACGGCGCGCGAAGTCATGCATGACGATTCGACACGCGGTGCTTTTGAGCTGGCGGAGGTGCTGGTTGCCCTCGACCGAAACGAAGAGGCGCACCAGGAGCTGGAGCGCCTCAGAAGTACCAAGGCTTCAGCCAACGAGATTGATAGGCGTCTGGCCCTGCTTGCATACAACGCCGGTGATTTCAAAGAGGCACAACAACGCTTCACCGATATCGCAGGCACAGGCATTTCTGCGGACGCAGCTCTGTTGTATCTCGCCGATATCGCGCAGCGCGATGGAGATACCGATGCTGCGCTAGCAGGTTATCGCCGGCTGGCTGACTCATCGCTGGCCCTCGAGGCGCGCTCGAAGGCCGCCTCCATTCTCCTCGGACGTAGCCACCGTTCCGAGGCGATGCTTTTGATGGATGACTATGTATCCGACCACCCTGACTCGGAGTTTCAGGCTCGGCTTTCGGAAGCGCGCTTGCTCGCTGATCATGGTGACGCGGACGGCGGGTTGGCGTTACTCGCTAAAGCGCTCGAACGGCATCCCGATCATCCGGCGATTGAATATGACCGCGCTGTGATTCTCGAGCGCGCGGGGCGTGTCAAGGAGTCGGTGGAGGTCTTCGAGAAGCTTTTGCAGGAGCGGCCGGACGATCCCGTGTTGATGAATGCTCTCGGGTACATGCTCGCGGATCACAACCTGGATCTCGGACGCGCCGAAGGGTTGATTCACAAGGCGTTACTGGTGACACCGGATAGTCCGGCGGTGCTGGATAGTCTCGGGTGGGTGCGTTATCGCCAGGGCGACGCAAAGGGCGCTGTTCCGCAACTCGAACACGCGTATTCCCTGGAGCACGATTCAGACATCGCGGCGCACTGGGGTGAGGTACTTTGGGCCAGTGGTAAGCATCAGGATGCGCGTCGCGTCTGGGCGGCCGCGATTGCCCGCACACCGGATGCACCCTTGTTGAAGTCAACGATGGCTCGGTTCCTCAAAGATGCTTCGTAAGCTTCTTTGGGCGACAGTTGTGGTGATGCTTGCGAGTTGTCGAACCGTTCCGGTTCATCACGAGGCTCCTGTTGAGGCGCAATCCTGGGAAGCTCGCCGACCACAGCTCCAAGCACGCAATAAGTTTGAGTTGAAGGGACGAGTGGCCGTCGCAACCGGAAGTGACGGTTTTAACGCACGTCTGCGTTGGACCCAGGATGGGAACCAGACTCACATGTCACTCGACGGGCCTCTGGGTGCCGGGGGTGTTCAGGTTACGTCCAATGGATCAGGAGTCAGCATCGTCACATCTCGCGGAGATCGACTCAACAACGATGCTGCGAGAGCGGAGCTGGCGAACCGACTTGGGTTCGATCCGCCCATCGATAATCTTCGCTATTGGGTTCTCGGCGTACCCGAGCCTGGTCATCCCGCGCAGGAGTCATTGGACTCGCAACAGCGTTTGGCGACGCTCGAGCAAGACGGGTGGCAAATTCAGTACACGGACTACATGTCCGTCGGCGGCGAGTGGCTCCCTTCGAAATTGACACTCCAGCGACAGGGCGTCCGTGTTCGTTTAGTAGTGGACGGCTGGAATTCGTGACCGACGAGACGCTGTGGCCTGCGCCCGCAAAACTAAACCTCTTCTTGCACGTGACAGGCCGCAGGCCTGACGGCTACCACGAGCTTCAAACGGTCTTTCAGCTCATTGACCTGTGCGACACGATCTCCATCGTCGTTCGGAATGACGGTCACATCGAGCGACCGGACGGTCCGGTCGGGGTCGATCCTGAATCGGATCTCACTGTCCGTGCTGCACGGGCTTTACAGCAGGCTACTGGGTGCCGATTGGGTGCGACGCTTCGCGTCCGTAAGCGAATACCGATGGGTGGCGGGCTGGGTGGTGGCAGCTCGGACGCCGCCAGTGTGCTGCTCGGATTGAACGACGTCTGGGGATGTGGGCTGTCGGTGGACGCGCTGGCCAAGCTGGGGCTGCCGCTGGGCGCGGATGTGCCTGTTTTCGTTCGGGGTTCTTCCGCCTGGGGGGAGGGCGTTGGCGAGAACCTGCAGGCCCTGGAGCTGCCTGAGGCCTGGTACGTGGTCATCCATCCGGGCGTTCATGTGGGAACCCGTGACGTATTCCAGAGCCCTGAATTGACACGAAATTCCCCCGTCATCACAATACGCGCCTTTTTTCAGGCGGGCGGTCGAAACGATTGCGAGCCAGTGGTGCGCGGGCGTTTCCCCGAGGTAGCGGAAGCACTCGACTGGCTGGGACGGTTTGCGACGGCCCGGCTTACAGGGACGGGCTCCTGTATCTTCGCGTCATGCGCCACCGCGATGGACGCGGAACGCATCGCGGCGCGTGTGCCGGACCGCTGGACTAGTTACGTGGCGCGGGCGCTGAATGTGTCGCCCGTGCATGAGTTGCTGCGAGCACGGAGCAACTCGGGCTGATTGAATTTGAAGTGTTGGGGTGTCGCCAAGTGGTAAGGCAGCGGGTTTTGATCCCGCCATTCGGAGGTTCGAATCCTTCCACCCCAGCCATAAACACAAGGGCCCGCCAACTGGCGGGCCTTCGTGTTTGTGGCGAGGTGGGAGGATAACGCCTGCGGCGCTCTGCCGGGATTGTATGGTCGCGCTCCTCATGTTGGTTGAGCGGTTGGCGTGGCATTTCTTTTGAGGCGCCGTGGGCGGCCCCGGAGGGGTGAGGCCCGCAGGGGCCGAATAATCCTTCCACCCCAGCCAACTCCATTTCTGTTCGTTCTGCGGTCACTTCTTCGTGACGGAACAATCGGTTGGCGCAGGTCTCGATCCGGCGCGGCGCCCCGATTGTGACTGCGCGTTTCGCCTGGAGCGCGTCGGCTACTGACAGATTTGCTGCCAGATTTCGCGTCGGCGGGGCTTCACTCGCGTTCATCGATCACTTGATCGCTTCCACATCGACTTCCGTGGTGCCGTCTGCCCACGCGGCATAGGCACGCAGCATCGTCGCGATGCTGTGGCCGTGTTGCTTCGCCACCCAGAGCGGATTCCTCCCGGCCATCAGACTCCAACTCACGGAGGTTTGCCGAGCCGTGTAGGGTCGTCGGTAACGAATGCTGAGCGACCTAAGCGTCTTGCGCCAACGAACCTGCGGACACTGCAGGCTTCGGAAGGACGCGCCCGTCTCCAGGAAGAACACGTGTGGGTGATCAATCTGACCAGCGGCCTCGAGGCGTGCACGGAGGTGAAGCTGTCGTCTCAACACCGAAAGCGCTCGCGGACACAATTGCACTCGGCGGTCTTCGCTCGTTTTGGTTTTGTCACGATCAGCGCCGGAGACCCTAGCTTTGTTGACGCTGATGATTCCGTGAGCGAGATCGATGTCTGTGATCGCCAGCGCAATCTGCTCCGACGGCCGCAAGCCCGTGAAGAACCGAAACTCGTCATAGTTGCCTTGGGCTTCGCCCCAGTCACGATGGATGGCGGCAATGAGCGTCTCGGCGTCGTGCATGGAAAGGGGATCCACCTTCGGTCGGTCGGCTTTTCTCAGGCGTGCACAGCGAAGATTCAAGGCCGGGTTCTCATGCACGGGCCGGTCACGGTATCCAAACTCGAATGCGCGTTTCAAGACGCTGATGGTGTTGTTGTAGGTTTTCTTACTCCACGCGTGCCCGTCCGCGATGGTTACCAAGCGAGAGTATCTGACTTGTGAGAAGACCGAGTTCCCGAGGTGTGGACGCCAAATGCTATCGAGTACGTTTCGATACGAGCGTACCGTCGCAGCCGCCATATCGTCCCGACGCAGTCTCGCCTCACAGTGCTCGAGGTAGGCATCGAAGACATCGTTACACAGGCGAGCATTGGAGGTGCCAGTCAGATGGCGGAGAAATCGGTAGTCTGGGAATTCCTCTTCGAAGGTGAATGTGCCTTGACGGATTTGCTGTTTGATTGCTTCTAGGCGCTCGCGGGCCCGACGAAGGTTCGCTTCTGATGGCGGGCGTTTGATGGTCGGGCGGTATCGGATACCGTTGAAGATGAAGTCAAATTGGATCCATCCGCGGGGTGCCGCAATGACCCCACCGGTAAACCATTTGGTGCCCATAGTGCTGCCTCGTTGTCTCGGAGATTGATTGGCAAGCAGATTAGCGTGATGGCTAGCGCCTGCTCTAGCGATTCGCTTGCAAAATCAGTGGCTTATGAGTCTGCAAATGAAGCAGCGCTTAGGTGGAGATAGCGGGTAAAATCTACGTCAGCCATCACTTTTCAGGTGTGCCCCGTGAAGCCGTCGAGAGCGCTGCAACTTCATCGCGAGCAAATTCGCCGCTTGGTCGAGGAGCGCCGAGCTCGCAATCCGCGCATCTTCGGGTCGGTCCTCCATGGGCGAGACAGGGAGGATAGTGATTTGGATCTCCTGGTTGATCCGCTCCCTGGCGCCACGCTCTTTGATTTGGGCGGGCTTCAAGTCGCGCTCGAGGATCTGCTCGGCATCCGAGTAGATCTCCTGACGCCCGGCGACCTGCCTCAGCGTTCGCGTGAAAAGGTTCTGCGGGAAGCCCTTCCTGTATGAGCGACGATGAGGCGAAAGCACGCCTCGATAACTACCTTTCTCACATGTTGGAAGCGGCCCAACTGGCGCGCCAATATGTCCAAGGCGTGCCCAAGGATGAGTTTCTGACGGACCGGCGTACTCAACAGGCCGTTGTTCTCAATCTGATGACCATCGGAGAGGCCGCCGCGCGCATCGTTAACGAATGCAAAGAATTTGCGACAGCGCACCCTGAGATTCCGTGGGCGCAGATGCGCGGCATGCGCAATCGTATGGTTCACGGTTATTTCGACGTAGACCTAAATATCGTGTGGGACACGGTTCAAAGCTCGCTGCCGCAGCTTGAGGCTCAATTACGGACAGTGACAGACTCCGGGGTGCCACGGTTGTCTTGAAAATGGGCTGCGAATCGGGGTGAACGCGAAGTTGAGTGCATTTAAGTCGCCGGCACTTCGGTTTGTCGGGGAAGAATGCTTCCTTATCGCATAGGCGACTGGCTGGGTGAACGGTCGTGTCAGCGCTCGCCTGACAGCTTAAGGGTTTCGGACGAACTCCGACAGCTGTACTAAACGCCGAAGTACCCGTCGAGATTAACGAAGTAGTCTGATTCGCGACGTAGGTGTGAGCTTAAGCCATTCGAGACAAACCAAACATGGACCCGTGCTCCTTCTCCCTTCACCGCGCGAACTAGGGGCACATAGTCTTCGTCACCTGCGACCAAAACCGCTATGTCGTAGTGTTTGCGTGATGCATGCAATAGCATTTCTGTCGTCAGGGAAATATCAACTTGCTTTGACCCTCTCGTCTTGTCCCTCCTGAAGACACGAGGCATTTCGAATCCTCTACCTTTGAGCCATTCTTCGGACTCAATGCGGACCGAATCATCTCCCTGCTGGGAAGTGTAGTAGTGTTTGCGAATGACTCGCGTCCCTGGTAGCGAATTAGACGCTGGATTCAGCGACTGAGCCCGCACCGCAACGTCGGGCCTGTACCAACCGCTCATGCCGGCCGGAGGCGACATCCCACCCAGCATGGCCCCATACCGTATGGCGAGGTTTTCACCGTCGACGAACACCATAGCGCGGGCGCCTCGATGACAAATGGGTAGAGGTCTGTCATGGGTGCTCCTTGCATATGAAGGCGAGATTATCTCACGCCGGTGCAACACAATGTTCTCTCCCCCCACTCTATCCTCAAGATCCGTTTCTGATTTGATGATCCCGCAGCGCGACTACGGTGGATCAACAATAAGGATGGCTCGCTCTCCGCGCCGGGCGTGCGGTGACATGCCGGTCTTTAACACAACGTCCGCGGTGAGATAGTGCGCCTTGTGCGCATCAGACCAGGTCGTCGCAGCGACGAGCAATACCGCTCTCGCCCAGGACGATACGCGACTCCCCTGTCCGCGGTGTGGCGGGCCATTCCCGTCATGTAACGCCCCTTTTTTATTGTCTGCAGAGAGGGGTACTTTGACGCTATCGAAAAGAATGATGGATGGCACCTGACGCGAATGAGGCTGTTTCAATGGCGTGGGCGGACGAGTAAGGCGTCGTTTCGCGATCGGGTCTTCGGCGTATTGCGAGAGAAGCTTCCCGCGGCAACTATTGAGGCGACCGGTGACCTCGATATCCGAATCACGGACTTGCCCACTGGCAAGATCCTGAACGTGTGGCTCGGTCGAGCGTACGAAGAGTTCTCCAAGGCTCCGGGAGGAGCCGACGAGATCATCGCGCGCCACGTTCGAGGCACACTCGCGGCTGCAGATGAGCCTGCTATCGAGCTCCAGCGGATCATTCCGACAATCATGTCACGTGACTGGCTGGACTCACAACGGCAGGCAGCCGGCTTTGATCCACTGGTGGAGCCCTACAACGCCGATCTGGTGATCATTTACGCCGACTATCGCGATGGGATCCAGTATGGGCACCGTTCTGACTTTGAGCCGCTCGGAATCTCTGTCGAGGCCATCCGAAAGCAGGCCCTCGCCAACCTGAGGCGGATGATCGAGAAGATCAAAGTCGTTGGCTCAGATGGATGCTATATCCTGGGCGCCGGCGGCACGTTGGATTCCAGTCTCGTGCTTCTCGACGAAGTGCTCGAAAATGCCGGGCTGCAGATCAGTGGGAGGCCGCTGATCGGGGTTTCCGATCGCGGCAGTTTCTGGGTCGTGGACGACGCAAACCCCTGGGCGGTGGTTAATGCCTCTGCGGGTGTGGCAAAGTGTTACCGATCAGAGCAGTACGCCATCTCGATGAATTTGTACCAGCGATTGGGGCCCGTGTGGGAGCCGCTGGATTCCGGTCCAGTGGACGATGCGCACCCCATTCCAAATCTGGAGGTTATCGATATCTATGCGACGAAAAAGGGCGGGGGAGCCGACCTCGTGGTCATCGTTGCAAGCCCCTTGTCCGCCGATGCGCGCTCGATGTTCAGGCTGGCGCGCAAATTGGATGCCTATTTACAGGAGATCAACACCGACGTGCATCGACAGGAGTGCGGCGAAGCGAGACGGGACACAACTTCCATTATCGTTCGCCTGCATCCAGACAGTGACCCTGCGATCGAAGAGGTTCTGCGAACGGCTGTGGGCTGGGCAGAGAATCGAAACGCGTCATTGCAGGTGAAAAACCTCGATGACTGAACAGACGTACGAAATACACACCAATCGCGAACTGGAATTCATGCTGCGCCGGGGCAAGCCGCTGGCGCATTTCGTCGACGATCATCCAGCTGAACCGAATGAAGACATTATTCCGGAGGAGGCGTTTGAGCCCTACGTGCAGAGCGGAAAGTTTGTTAAGAGAGACTATGTAGATCTCGGGCGACTCAGGCACGTGTTCTACGCTCGACCGGCAGAGGAATGGCGCATCGATGCCTTCATAGCGATGCTGTCAGTCGCAGTAAGAACAGGGTGGAGTGAAGGGTTTGAGCGGCTGGAAGGCAAGTTGCTGGGATACGAAGACTGGCAAACCGAGATCCATCTGGAGCGCCTTCGTGCCAGCCCGCATGCAGTCAAGTTTCCCTGGCTGCGAAAGTCGGGTGGAGTTCGCGCGGCAACACCAGACGAGACTCCAAAAAACGAACCAACACCAGTTAAAAAATTATGAGCGGAAAATCTGATACCTGTCTCTCGAGATTGGAGAGTTGGTTCGCTGCGGAATGCAATGGCGATTGGGAGCATACCTACGGGATCAAATTGGAAACGGTCGATAATCCCGGATGGATGTTCACGGTGGAGATTGAGGATACGCCATTGTCGGGCCGCCCGTTCACCACCATAACTGAACGCGCAAGCGATTCAGATTGGCTTCACTGCGCAGTCACCGATGACGTTTTCCGCGGCATCGGCGGTATTGTTAGTTTGGAGCGCATCCTAACGATCTTCCTGGATTGGGCAGAGAACTCCGAATCACACCCTTGAACTTCGAAATAGAAACATTTGCTGGCGCTGGCCCGATCCGCTTTGGCATGACAGGACCGGAGGTTTGGCGTTTGTTGCCGGCTTCGGTGCATTCCTTTAACGCTCGCCGAAGCAGTCTCAGCCGCGTGTTCGAAGTCGGGTTTTGGATGAGTGATTCCCAACGCGGCGCGATCATCAGCAACTCTCCATTGTGCGATGCACCACTAAGCTATCCGACTTCACGCTGACCTCTATGGTATAGAGGACAGGATGCGCCAGGGAATATAACGATACCAACAGACTGCCGGCCGCGACACGCAAGGATCTGACGGAATTCGATTGACCACGTTCCTACACGCCGGATACGGCCGTGAGTTACGAGATGGGCACAAAGGGGGAAGTTGCTTGAGCGCACGTGGTTGCATGACGTCGACGCGTTTCTCGTCAACGGGAACGATATTGTATCCAACAGGGTCGTGCACCGGCCAACGGGGGCTCGCCCGATCAATTACTTCTTACACCGGCAAGGCACACAGCCAGGGAGTCGAGGCTACTGTTACCTTCAAGCCTGATTGACGGGCGGAGCTATGCAATTAAAGAAGTAAATGGAGAATTAGAATGTCTCAAGATGACGCGCCACCCGCAGACACATGGTCGGTGGACTTCGTTGAGCACTTGCGTTCCGTGCATTTTTCCCTGATTGCTCTGTCGGCGGGATTGCTGGTTGTGGTCGTAGGAAGTCAGGACCGCAATATGACGAAAGCGATCACGCAGGCGACCCAAATCGCGGAGCTTGAGTCTCGTTGGGCAATTGTCCAAACTGATCTCGTGCGCCAAGTTATGGGTTATGGAGACCAACCCGTCTTTGGTGATCCTCAGCTGTATAGTCAGGTTAAGGGCTTGGTGATCGAAGGTACAACCGCCAACGACACGAAACCTGAAAGCTATCTAGTGAACTTCACTATTCAGCCGAAGTTATTTATCAAATACGTGCCCAAGCGAATTTCACCCGAAATCATGAGCGAGAGTCCACACACGATAGCTCAGTTCAAATCGTGGTGGGAGCGATTGCGCGAAGGATTCAATGTAAAAGTGCCGAGTCTTGCGTCTATCCCGGAGTGCGTTGCGTTCCTGTGGGATTCAAGTGCTGCACAACATCACCTACCTCACAATTTTTACCGGATTAATTGCTCCATTGACTATGGCGATCCCTCGGACTGGAACTCCGACGAGGTATTTGATGTAGATGCAGATTCCGACAGTCTTCCGAAAGACATGATGGGGGAACTAGGTGATGACACCGAGTTCATTTCAGGACATATGCACTACAATGGCCATCCCGTTCTCGCGACTTCAGAGTTGCCTAAGAGCCATTCACCCAAGACTGACCTATACGTTGGAGTGTACGTTCATCTTCAGAGCGTGCGGCTGAATGAGTCCGCTTTTCAGAGGATATTTCCCGATTGGCGTACGGGTCCATTTGACTCTGCATTCAGGGAGCTCGCGGTGGCTTCGCGCGATAACGAGACTATCTCAATCACGGATGCATTACATCGCATGGTGGACTCGCAATCGAAAGGGGAGCAGACCGTGGAAGCCATGGGGTTGAAGATTCCAGCTCCAGAACTAACCCGTTGGGGAGTTATCTTGATCGTATGTGTGCAAATTTATTTTTGGCTGCATCTCCGGCAGTTCAGCCGAAGAATTAAATCACACTCGCCCGGGCTCGGTGTAGCTTGGATCGGCGTTTACGGCTCGACCCTTGCGATGGTTACGACGCTCTTATCTGCCTGTCTGCTTCCTGCAGCTACATTGACTATCCTGCTGCGCCGTATCTTGTATGAGTTCTTCTCCATCTCGGATATTGATGCTGCATCCTGGGCCGCGATATTAATCTCTCTGGTGGGCTGTGGCTTGACACTTATCACGGCCGCGTCTCTCAGAGAACTCCACTGCAAATGTGCGTCAATCTGAGTGGCAGTGATTTCGATCTGCTGGTTGATCCGCTCCCTGGCGCCACTCTCTTCGATTTGGGCGGACTTCAAGTCGCTCTTGAGGATCTGCTCGGCATCCGAGTAGATCTACTAACCCCTGGAGATGTTCCTCAGCGTTCGCGTGAAAAAGTTCTGCCGGAAGCACTTCCTGTATGAGCGACGATGAGGCGAAAGCACGCCTCGACAACCATCTCTCTCTCTCATGTTGGAAGCGGCCCAACTGGCGCGCCAATATGTGGATGATGATCCCAGATCACCCGAAGGCGGTCTTGGTCCACCGGACGAGCGATCGGTGGGATCAGGCGTCAAATACATCGATCGTTTGATTGCTTCGATGTCGGTGTCCACGGCTCCCTCCACCCAAGCCGCGTACATGCGGCGCATGGTGAACGTGCTGTGGACGTGTTGTTTGGCAACCCACAGAATGTTCTTGCCGATCATCGGAAATGTGCGGCGCCATGGACCTGCCCCACGCCAGATCCTCGATGCGCTCCCCCGAGTCCAAAGAAAACACCTAGGCGTGATGGATCTTGCCTTCGCCTATCAACCGTCGTCAAAGGTTGACCAGACGTCAGGTTGGAGCGTCGGAAAGACGCGCGCGCAGCCGCGGAGTAGCGAAATCAATAAATGCGCGCAATTTGGCTGTGAGTCGCGTGTCCTGAAGGTAAATCAGACTCACTGGCAACGGAGCAGGCTCGAACCTCTTGAGTACGATCGCGAGCGCGCCGGTCTTAACGGCCTCAGAGATTTGGTAAGAAAGGACTCGTACAAATCCAACACCGGCAATGGCGCCGTCAATTGCGACCTCAGCCGTGTTGACGATCAGCCGTGAGTGAACTCGGACGGATTGATCTGAGCGAAACGTCCAGGATTCTGCTCCCGCAAGCCCCGAGAATGTCACGCAGTCGTGTTTGAGGAGACTCTCGGGGGACTTGGGTGCTCCATGCTTTCTCAGGTACGCGGGACTTGCGCATACTACACTGCGTATTTGTCCCACTCGTGTTGCGACGAGGCGGCTGTCTGGGACCGTGCCGATGCGCACGGCCACATCCAGGTGTTCGTCGAGCAGGTTCAGGGGTCGGTCGGCCATTACGAGCCGAACGTCGACTTGTGGGTAGGCTGCGAGGAATTCGGCAGTGATTGGCAGGACATGCAACCGGCCGAAAACGACCGGTGCAGTGACGAAGAGCTCACCTTGTGGTGCGTTGTACTGTCCCGATGCGCCGCGATCCGCCTCGGCGACCTCTGCGAGGATTCGTTTGCAATCGGCGACGTAGGACTCGCCGACCTCCGTCAACGCCAGCCTGCGAGTCGAGCGGATGAGCAGCCTCGCTTTGAGGTGAGATTCAAGCTCGGAAACTTTACGGCTGACCGTAGGCAACGGCATCCGCAGTTGTCGGCTCGCGGCGGAGAAGCTCCCGGCAGAAGCGACGGTGACAAACACTGACATCGATTCAAAGCGATCCATGGTTATTCCAATAAATGGAAAGGTGTATTCAAAGGATACAGGCTAGTTCCACCATATGAAAGCGGGTAACTTGTTCTCCAGCCGCTAGCAACATCGTCTACGAAACCAGGAGAATATCTATGTCACGCATTCCGACCGCTGCAACGATCGAGGCAGCTCCAGTTAACTCCCGTTCGCTCCTCGAAGTGGTGAAGAAGCAGCTCGGCCTGGTACCGAATATCTTTCGCATGGTCGCCAGCAGCCCGGCAGCGCTCGAGGGCTATGTGAGCCTGCTCGGCGCTCTGGGCAAGGGTGAACTGCCGGCTGCTACACACGAGCGCATTGCGCTCGCAGTCGCCGAACTGAACGGTTGTGACTATTGCCTTTCGGCCCACACCTATCTGGGCAAGAACGTGGCAAAGCTCGCCGATAGTGAGATGACCGCAAACCGTAGTGGTGCCTCCAACGACGTGGAGGCCGATGCGGCTGTCCGCTTCGCGAGCAAGGTTCTGCGTCAGCGCGGTCATGTTAGCGACGATGATGTTCGAGCGGTGCGGGCCGCGGGCTATACCGATGCCCAGGTTGTTGAGATCGTCCAGCATGTCGCACTCAACACCTGGACCAACTACGTCAACAACGTCGCTGAGACCGCGATCGATTTTCCGGTCGTCACGGCGCGAAAGGTAGCCTAGATGAGCCGGCCCCCCTTGCCACCGTTTACACTCGAGACTGCTGTGACGAAAGTGCGTGCGGCTGAAGACGCCTGGAACAGTCGAGATCCGACGAGAGTGGCGTTGGCGTACACCACGGACAGCCGGTGGCGCAATCGCACGGAGTTCCTCGAGGGCCGCGAAGCCATCGAGGCATTCTTGAGGTCTAAATGGGAGCGCGAGCTCGACTACCGCCTGATCAAGGAGGTCTGGGGCTTTCGCGAGAATCGTATCGCTGTGCGCTTCGCATACGAATGGCACGACACACACCGCAGTTGGTTTCGCAGTTATGGGAACGAGAACTGGGAGTTCGACGAGACTGGATTGATGCGACGGCGCATTGCAAGCGTCAACGATGCGTCAATAGCGGAGTCTGAGCGAAAATTCCACTGGCCGCTCGGACCCCGCCCGCCAGACCACCCGTCACTCAGTGCCTTAGGGTTCTAGCTTACCGGCGCCGCTCGGTGTTGGCGTTCTCGGCGGCGATAGATGGATGAATGGCGCCGGCGTCCGGGTAACCAGTCCGTCAGCGCCCATATCCGTTCCGAACGACGGAGGATCGTGTTAGATGATCACCTGCCATATTCGATATGTCCTTGATCCAGCCAAGCTCAAAGAGTTCGAGCACTTCGCCAAGCTGTGGATCCCCCTCACCCGGAAACTTGGCGGCCAGCACCACGGGTACCTGCTTCCTGCAGAAGGCGCCAGTAACATTGCGCTTTGCTCCTTCTCGTTTCCGTCGCTCGCAACGTATGAGGAGTTCAGGGCAAAGTGTTTCACTGATCCAGAATGCAAGGAGGCATTCGCGTACGCTGAGGAAACGCGCTGTTTTCTCAACTATGAGCGGACGTTCTTTCGCCCGCTGTTTGAGTGAATGACGGACTGATCGAGGGGGCTGACGCTGCCCACTACCCCGTTGGCAAAAATGTAATCAGGAATGGCGTATGGCGATCCAAACACTGGAATTGATGTCGGGCGAATATGCGATCTGCAGGTTGCCGCCGCACGAGCCTGTTCCGGCGTGGCTGGCAACCTCTGCGTTTCACTGTGTGACGCGCACGTCGGACGAGCTTTCAGTACTGTGTCTCGCCGCGGAAGTGCCTGCCTTTGTGCAGCACGCCGGAGGATGGCGGTTGTTAAAGCTGCAAGGTCCCTTCGCTTTCACGGAGGTCGGTATTTTGGCTGGAGTGCTGGAGCCGCTCGCTGCTGCGAAGGTAGGCATCCTGGCAGTCAGCACTTTCGATACGGACTACATCTTGGTTCAGAGCGAAGTCCTGGCGCTTGCGCGGGACGCGCTCCTGGCGGCAGGGTATGCATTTACAGCACAAGAGGCGGGCACGTAGCGTCACCGGCGGCTTTCCGAGCACCGCATGCATGCGGATGCCGTTCTAGCATCTAGTTGCGCCCCTTGCAGCCTCGCTGCTCTTTCATACTTGGCAAAGAACCTTGCCAAGTTGGATGACGTGGAAATCACGGCCTACCGCAACGGCGCATCGAATGATTTGAAAGCAGGCGCGCTTCGCGGGCCGCCGCGTCGTTGAATGCCATCGAAGATCGCAAGCGTCTGGTGGCGAAACGAACGGCGAACCAGGCCACGGTACAGGGCTCCGCGGCCACCAATGCCTGGGCGCTCGACAGGAGAGAGCTGCTTTGGCTTCGAGCTGAACGTAAAGAGAGAACCGGTCATGGCCGGTCCTCCTGGAGACAAATTTTGTTGGTGCATGCGCCGCGGTCGAGTACCGTGGGCCGCCCTTGATTGCGAAAGTCGACCGCCATATCGACGAGGTTATTGCTCTTTGGAACGACGGGCCGTGATAGAAGGTGCACTGCAAGCCGGGAACAAAGAATTGAGGGGCGTTGCAATAGAGGAATCGATCGAGCGGTCAGTATTCATGGTCGGACGTCTCACGCGAGCCGACTCGATCGAACCTTCCATATCCTTCGGAGTTTTACCATGATCGTTTCGAAGAATCAGACCCGTCCCACATCAGGCGCGGCACTCGCCGCGGCCGCCGCGCTGCTCTTCAGCATGGCGCCGCTCACTTCGGTGTTTGCCGATGAGGCAAAGGTCGAGTGCACGGGTGTCAATGCCTGCAAGGGACAGTCCGCCTGCAAGTCGGCACACAATGCCTGCAAAGGCCAGAATTCCTGCAAAGGGCAGGGCTTTCTGGAACTGACGCAGAAGGATTGTGACGCTGCGAAAGCAAAGCAGAAGGGCTGAGGACCTAGGGGGAGTAGTGCGGCGTACCCCTCCGCGTTACTCCCTTTCTGCCGGCCAGAGACCGCAACTGTGAGCCGCCAACCGAGCCGGGAATTCAGCGATAAAGATGCGGCGCAAAGGGATCATCGGTATCCGCGTGGATCGCGCGCATCCGTTGCCACCTTCTTTGCACTGAGCTGCCAAATGGCCTTCACCGTGCGCGCTGGAAAGCGGGTATGGACCGGTGTGCGACCTGGCACGGGAGGTCGTTTTCCTCGATTCGGTCACTGCTGGATGCAGTGGCCGGTGGTGTTCGCCATCGCAGCGTCTATTGTATTGGCGGTTGCCTTACATGCGGCGCTCGAAAGGCCGCTCCAAGCGACCTCAAACTCGAGCTGTTGAGGCGTGCCCTCGAGGAGCACCAGCAATATTTGGCCGCTGCGTCGGGTCTCATCAACTATGTATCCGCCGAAACTGGGGGAGCGCAATCCCGGAACCCACTACTCGACGCGCAGCAAGGAATCCCGCCCGGCACGGTTCCTCGCGGCTTGCTTCCCTCAGGCGTGGGTTGGTTTCTGCAGGCCGCCTTCAGCCTCTCTCAACCTCGATCCGCAGTGTGCTCGCGGTCTATCAGAATTGTTGCAGGTGTTGAGCTGTGGCGAGGAGTCCGCCACAGTGACGTTTGAGAGCCTCGCGCATTCCTGCCACGAGCCGTGGATGCGCTCTGCCTTGATGCGGATTGCCGCCGACGAGCGGCGGCACCATGTTCTTTTGTCGAACATCGGTGCTGCACTACCGACCCCGAGGATCGACCCCAAATTTGCCGCAAGAATGCGCAGGTTCTTCATGCGGCTTGCACATCGAGATGTATTGGTTCATTTCGTGAAGATCGCGACGCTCGATTCCGCCGCGTGCCAGGTTTTGTCCCTCTTGCGCGCGGGCACGGGACCGCTGACACGCGACGGCGCAGTGGGCTCGATCCTGCGGTTGATACATATAGACGAAGCACGCCATGTGCGCCTCGCCCGCGAGTGCGCCGGATCTGTTGCGCGCAGCAGAAAAGGCACTGAGATCGCCGCCGAAGTCACTGACGAGCTGGCGCAGTTGATCCAAATGCGAGCCGACTCACTCGAAGCGCTGCACATCGATCCCGACCGTCTCGACGCTCGGTTGCGGACAGTGCCGGCGAGTTTCGGAGCGCGCCGATGTCGGGCATGAGCCATACACAACATTGGTTCGACCGTCGGACCGCGAGCGTGTTGGGAACTGGAGCTGCCTTGCCAGGCGAACCCGTTGCGACCGAAGAGATTCTCTCGCGCCTGAATCAGCGTTTTGGAGTGGACGTTCGGCGGCAGGGTCGCTCCATCGCAACGCGATTGGGAGTCAATACCCGCTACATCAGCAGAGACCTCGTCGCGCGGCACGAGGCACCCCGACCGGGAGACTCGAACGCAGAGCTGGCCGCGCGCGCAGCTCGCGCGGCAATTGAAGATGCCGGACTTCAGACGCGCGAGATCACGTATCTCATTGCTCATACAGCGACCCCAGGCACCCTCGTGCCTCCAAATGCTGCACGAGTAGCGGATCTATTGGATTACCAAGGGCCGTTTGTCGAGCTGCGGCAGGCTTGCACCGGATTTGCGAATGCACTCGTGTTTGCCCTGGGTTTGCTGAGTTCTCCCAGTTGCGGGCCAGTGGTTATAGTGGGCTCTGAGACCGGTTCGACGTACTTTGACCCGGTGCGCGCGGGGGAAGACAGCGGACAATTGGTCAACGCCCTGCAGATGGGTGATGGGGCTGGAGCCTGCGTGCTCGGATCCCCTGATAAGGGTCGAGCTCCTCATCTCAGCGGCACCTTCTTTGGATATGCCGGTGCGCAACTGGCTCCTGGATTTATGCTCAGCGGGGGCGGTTCCAATCATGTGCCTCTCCCTGGCAACTCGTTCGAGTTCCAACATGATTATTCCACCATTCGCGCCCGTGGAGGACAGTTGTTCGCGGCCGGCTTGTCGACAGTCCGACAGGCCGGTGCCGACCTGAATGAAGTCGACTACTTCATTCCGCACCAGGCAAACGGGCGCATGGCGGAGCTGCTGTCGTCCGAGCTTGGTCTCGAGGCGCATCGCATCTTCGGAAACGCTGCCCGGCTCGGAAATACCGGCTCGGCCGCCATCTGGCTGGCATTTCACGAGTTACGCGCACGCCTGAGTTCGGGCGCGCGAGTATGCGTACTGGGAGCGGAAGCAACGAAATACATGTTCGGCGGGTTCCTGTACGTTCATGTTTGATAAACAGACCGACGGACCGTACGCCATTGAGGTACGAGCGTTGACCAAACGCTTCGGTCAGCGCGTCGCGATCGAAGACCTATGTATGCACGTGAGACATGGTCAGATCCAGGGCCTTGCGGGCGCGAATGGGGGCGGGAAATCAACTTCTCTGCGCGTCCTTTCCGGTTTGCTCGAGCCCGATTCCGGGACTGCTCACGTTCTGGGTTATGAATTGCCGAGCCAGGAGGCTCGGGTGCGACGGTCAATCGGTTACCTACCGCAGCGAAACTGGTTGTATGCGGCTCTCAGCGTACGCGAAAACCTCGTATTTCGCGCGACTGTCTTTGGCTTGAAATCACCTTCCCGCGTCGCGGAACAGCAGATCGAAGCCTTCGGGCTCAATGCCTACGCGAGCAATGCAGTCGCGACGTTATCGGGCGGTCGCACACGGTTGGTCGAGCTTGCCGCGGTTTTGATTCACCAGCCGCGTGTGCTACTGCTCGATGAACCGACCGCTGGCTTGGATCCGGCCGCACGTCAGGTGATTTGGCGAAGACTGGCCTCTTTGGCAGCCCAAGGCGCTGCCATCGTACTCAGCACGCACGATCTAGCCGAGGCGCAGTTCTGCTCGCATCTCATTCTCATGAGCGAAGGTCGAACCGAGGTACAGGGAGCTCCGCACGAGATACCCAACCAACTTGATGCTTCGGCGATTGTAGTATCGGGACTCCAATCTGCTGTGGTCATGGAGTCACTCCCGCCAGGGCTGATGATGGCTGCCTACCCGCACGGCAACAATCTGCGTTTGGTGATTGCGCGCAAGTGTCTGGCCGAAGTCGAGAATCGGCTTGGATCTCTGGGCTGTTTGACGGAAAGAACGAGCCTCACTCTCGAGGATGCTGCGTTAGTCGTGGCTCACCGCGGAAGAGGGTTGCGATGATGAGAGTGTCATTGCGGCGCATCCTCGCTGTGGCGCGCACCGAGACGTTCCGGCTGCTGTTGGATCGTTCCAGCATGGGGCTCATTCTCCTCGTGCCAGCCGTGCAGCTGATACTTTTCGGGTTCGCCGTCAATTTGACACCTAAGGATGTTACTCTCGCGATTGCGCCCTCCTGCGGACGGCAGCGGGTCTCAATCGTCGAAGCTGCGGCGGCGACTCGAGCGTTCGCAGTGGTCACGGTAGATCACGATTCGTCGCCCAGCGAGTACATTGCGGATGGACACGCGCTAGTTGCCATGAGCTGTCAGGGCGACACGCTCTCTGTGGCTGCAGATGCCAGCGCTCCTTCGGCGGTTCGGCCTGCCGTGGCGAGCTTGCAGGTCGCGCTGTTATCTCAACTGGTGAGGGCATCAGCGCCGCGTATTGAAACGCGATGGCTGTACAACCCACACGCGCGGACATCCTGGTGGTTAGCCCCAGGACTGATCGGTGTAGTGATCATGCTATCGATGCTCATGCTCGGCGCGATGACTTTGGTTCGAGACCGTGAGCAAGGGAGTTGGGAGGCCCTTCTTGCAACGCCTGTCACGGCACTCGACGCGTTGATCGGCAAGCTGACGCCGTACGTCATCCTCGCGATGGCACAAGCTGCCGTGGTCACTGTCTTGGCGAGACGGATCTTCGAAGTGCCCTTGTTGGGAAGCTTCAGCGTGTTAGTCCTTGCCGCGGGGCTGTTTGCCATCGCACACCTTGCCTTGGGGTTCGCCTTGTCGGCCATCGCCCAGACTCAGATTCAGGCGGTTCAAGCCGCTGTGTTCTTCTACTTGCCGTCGATGTTGCTGTCCGGATTCATGTTTCCTTTTGAAGGGATGCCGCGGTGGGCACGACTGATCGGTGAGGTTCTGCCCCTGACGCACTTTGTGCGCGTAACGCGCAGTCTATTTCTCAAGGGCAATGCCGCCGCTGTTGTCAACTCGGAAATGTGGCCGGTCGCCCTTTTCGCACTCGTTGCATGCACGTTTGCAGTCATCGCATATCGTCGGAGACTCACTTGATCCGTTATCACTCTCGAAGACGTCCAATACTGCCCTCCATCGCCGCTAGGATGGCGGCGTTGCTCGTGCTTTTGGGGCTTGCAGCGTGCGCAGCCACACCCGGCCACGTGCATCGAGGCGAGACCGTGGACGAGGTTAACAACCAGAGCGGCCTTGCGCTGCAGGGATACGATCCTGTGGCGTATTTCAAAGAAGGCAAGCCGGCGATCGGAGATGCCGCGATCACCTACCGGTGGCACGGGGCAACCTATCGATTCAGCTCGCGGGAGGATCGGCAAGCCTTCGCTGCGAATCCAGAGCGCTACGCACCGCAATTCGGTGGTTATTGCGCCTTCGCGGTGTCGAGGGGCACAACCGCCAATGGCGATCCTCACCAGTGGGCTATTGAGAATGATCGACTGTTTCTGAATAACAACGCCTTCGCAATGACTCTCTGGAACCGGGATCGTTCGGGAAACATCCAGGCGGGTAATGAGAACTGGCCTCTCCTTCCCAAGCGGCCCTTGATGGCGGGCCGCCAAACGCCGGATTGAACGTCAGTCACAGTCGAGATCCTCGCGGATCCGGTTCCAACTCACTGAGGTTTGGCGTGGAGTGTAGGGTGCTCGTGTTCGCACTAACGTCATGATCGGCACTGCGTTAGCGCACCCAACTTCTCCGCGGAACGCATGGACTTCTTCATGAGGCTCTCCACTTCGATGCCGGCACGAATGAAGGGCGCAACCCCGAAGGAATGGTCCTTCACTCGCGGTTGATTCAGATAGTATTGAGCTGACCCGTCGCGACCGCGTGGCGAGGCATCGCGCGGACTCGGTGGCGGAGATCCGGCTGGCCACACGGGAGGGGCGCCTAAACCCGCACTCTGCACGATATCAATCAAGCTCCATCGCCCATCCGGCTCCTTCTCGACTTTATCTCTGATCAGGCCAATGTAGCCGCGTATGGCGTTGGAAGAAAACCGGCGATCCAGATAGCCTTTGTTCACACCTTTGGCCATGGCGTATACAAACATCGCCGAGCCCGAGCTCTCCAGATAATTTCCCGGTGTCGTGGGCTGATCGATGACTTCGAGCCATAGCCCTGAGGGACGATCCTGATAGCGAACGAGCGTGCGTGCAATGTCATTTAGCAATCGAATCAAATAGCGGTGCGCCGGATATCCCGTGGGCACTTCATCGAGCACATCCACGAGCGACATGGCGTACCATCCAACGGCACGTGACCAGACGGCATTGGAGGTGCCGGTCTGCGGATTTGCCCAGAATTCACCGTGCGTTTCATCCCAGCCATGGTGAAGAAGTCCGGTTTTCGGGTCGCGGCTGTGCGCGAAGATCACCGCATATTGATGGCGGATGTCTTCGAAAATTTTGGGTTCGCCGAAGCGACGGCCGTATTCGGCGTAGAACGGCAGGGTGAACCACAGGCCATCCAGCCAGACTTGGTGAGGACGCCAGGCAAACACACCATCGGTAGTGGTCGGGAGCTCTCTCATGGACTCGCGCACGAGTCGCGCGCCCTGCCGATACCGCTCATCACCCGTCTGCTCGTACATGCGAATGAACACCTGTCCGGTCGGGATCGTCTGCAGATGCTCAAACCCCTCCGGCGGAAATCCGGAGATCGATCCATCGGCCGCGACGAACCGGTTGACAATAGATTGCGCGTAACGCCTCATGTCGGCGTCATTCGTGTGCTCCGCGAGGTCGAGCATTGCTACTGCGAGCGCGAGATTCCAGTATGTAAACGGCAACGGATTGCCGCGCCGCTGCTCCATCGCAACAGCCAAGTTTGTGGACCATTGCTGTGGTGAGAAACCGCATAGCTTGCCGGCCACCGGATGCTCACCGGCCCAGGCCGAAGTTGTGATAGCAAAGACGAGCAGTCCTGCGCTAAAGATGCGTACGAGTATCGGCATGAGCAAACTCCATTGGCTGCTGATCGTCGTGGAGGTCGATTTACGGCCGCCCGCGCTTGCGCTCGCGTTGTTTGTCGTAGTGCATGCAGCGCTGCGCATCTTGGGATGGTACTCAACACGTCCGACTCAGTCACGATCGGACTGTCTACTATTTGGCTCCGCCGAGCGGATTCACCGTCCGACGCGGCGCGTTCCAACGTAACATCGGATTTCCGCCAAGCTTCTTTCGCAAGACATATCCATGACTGTAAACCAACTCGCACTATCGATTCTGCTGGCATCCACGGCATTGCTTACCGGCGCCGCCACGCCGGGCGAAGCTTCCAGCGCCCCGAGCCAGGGTCGTTACCGACTGCCATTTGCCGACGGCACCGCAGTCAAAGTGTTTGATGATTTCCAGACGCATCGGCCGGCAGGCCGGGAAGACCTGTATGCCGTGAACGGCAAGGAGCCTTACCGGGTAGTTGCTGCGGCCGCCGGCCGCATCATGGCTATTCAGGACTCTTACGGGGAGCAGCAGAGCGGCCGCTCAGCGGCTCTTTGCCACAACAATTACGTATGGATCGCACATGCCAACGGCGAATGGACCAACTACTCCCATATTGCACGCGGCTCCGTCACTGACAAGGCGCGACTGAAAGTGGGCGATCGGGTCAAAGCGGGTCAATACATCGGCGATGAGGATGCAATCGGGTGTGCGATGCTGAAGCACGTCCACTTCGAAGTGGCCGTGCCCGAAAACCGGATGCCGATCGATCCCGGTGGCTTTCTGCAGGATAATGAGGGAGGCAAGCGAGAGCGAAATCCCCGTTTCTGCAGCGTGCCCGGAGAACTGGCGAAAAAGGGTGAAGAGTACGTTGCCACTGGCTGTGCTCGCTCTGAAGGCGCGAGATCCGATCACCTGTTACAGCGATGGCACGAATGATCGGGCTCAAGCAACAGACATCAAATATATGATCCTTCCCAGCGCACCGACCGACAATGCGATGGTCGCCGTGGACTGGATGAGAAAGCCCGGGAATCGCCTCTTGGGATCCGCAACGTAGCCTATGAAATACACGATGCGACCCAACAGCCACGCAAGTCCGATGACGGCAGCCGTCGAGGGGCTCCAATATACTGCAAACAGCCACAGTGCCGGTAGAAAGATTGCGAGCCACTCCAAAGTATTGGTGTGCGCCCGAATACAACGTTCCAAGTAGGGATTGCCGGTCATGGTCGGGGCAAGAATGCCTGTCTTGCTGTGCGCGCGTGCGACTGTCACAGCCATCCCAAAACAGACCAGGCCCGTCAGTAGCGTGACGATCGCGACAGAGTAGTAAGCCTGCATGACGTTGCCTCCTGTTTTGAAGTGCTCGTTTCGAGCGTGAAATTCACAGATGGGTCGGTAGGGTTATTTTTGGCCGCTGCGGCTGATACCCTTTCGCCTCATGAAGCGCGTTGGAAGATCTCGCGGTATCGCGCGAGATACAATGGCCAACCGCGTGTGGAGGACACCGCGCCGCGCACTGCCTCCCAGTCATTCCCGTGGCGGTTGATGAATCTGTGCTCCAATTCGACGCGCGTCCGACCTGGACCTTCGGCGGTGAAGCGCACTTCCCATTCACTTACCTTGCGCGGATCAATCTCTATTTGCCAATCTGGGCCGATGTTCCAGGTCAAAACCACTCGGTTGGGCGGGTCGTAGGCCAACACTCGCGCCCATCGGCATTCGCTCCCATCAACACCGCGGTCAAACAGGTAGCCACCGACGCGAGTCTCAAATACTGTCTCGGCGATCGGTACGCGCAGCAGGTTGTGTTCGGCAGGCTTGAATCTACCGAAGTCTCGGGTAAACACTTCGAACGCGCGCTCAATCGGCGCTTCAACAGAGATTGTCTGGCGAACCACGTTCTCGTTTGACTGTGTGCTCATTTGCGCTCCTTGGGCGATTGCGCGAGGTTCGCCTGGTAGGCCGCCAGGGTCTTGCTCCAGAACTGCTCGAGCTCATTGCGAAGAGCCGCCAGGCCCGCGGGATTCACGCTGTAGATGCGCTGTTTGCCCGCCGGGGTAGCGGCCACCAATCCGGCAACCTCGAGAATCTTCAGATGCTGAGAAACCGCAGGTCGGCTGACCGGTAACGACCGGGCCAATTGACCCACCGAGCTTGGATGCTTGGCCAGCAATTCAAACACCGCTCGGCGCGTGGGGTCGGCGAGAGCGGCCCAGCTATTTCTGGTGTAAGCGATCACTAACAGGTAAGGCTACACTTACGCGTTTCTCCAGTCAATTGGCGCCTCTTGCCGCAACTGCCGTTACGGGATCGCAACCCGTTGATCGACTCGAAGTTGCGCGGGGGTCCCGATAAAATTTCTCGTTTGCCGCGGGAATCAATAGAAGATTTATAGGCACGCTTGCAACTGTAATAGTGGCATGCAAACCGACGCTTCCTCCGCGTTTGGCATCAATCGAGACCGGCTGCTCGCGCGGCTCGACGAGTTGGGCGCGGTCGGTAAGGATCCTGCGGGTGGGCGCACCCGCCACGCGCTAACCCTCGAGGACAGGGAAGCTCGCGATTTGATCGTCGGTTGGTTTCGTCAAGCGAAAGCGCGCGTGTGCGTAGACCGGATCGGTAACATCTACGGAGTGCTTGGAGGGGAGCTTGATGAACGACCGGTGATGATCGGCTCACACATCGACACCGTAACCTGCGCTGGCGCTTTGGACGGTTGCTATGGAGTCATCGCCGGCATCGAGGTCCTGCAAGCTCTGAGTGAAAATCCGCTGCTGCGCCCGCAACGGATCGCTGTCGCTGCCTTTACAAATGAAGAAGGCGTGCGCTTCGCGCCCGACTTGTTGGGCTCGCGAGTGTTGGCACGAGACATGGACATTGAAGACGCGCTCGCCACATGCTCGCGGGCCGGGGTGACGGTGGGGCAGGAGTTGAAGCGCATTGGTTATGCGGGGGAGATGCCACCTTGGGAGCTACTGCCCCGAGCTTTTTTGGAGTTGCACATCGAGCAGGGACCGGTCTTGGACGCAGAGCGCGTACCACTCGGCATCGTTGAGTCCGTACAGGGGCATTCGTGGTGGCAAATCGAGATCGCGGGCACCGCAAACCATGCGGGAACTACCCCTATGCACATGCGGCGCGATGCCGGGATGGCAGCGATGACATTGGCGACCCACGCGGTGTTGCGCGCCGCGGATGGTGTCGGTCCGAACGTCGGAACTATAGGAACCATAGCTTTCGAACCGAACGCCATCAACGTGGTGCCGGGGCGGGCCACATTCACCATCGACTTTCGAGACTGCCGGGACGAGATGTTGGTTCACGCCGAGCAGTGGCTGCAGGAAGCATTGCGTGAGTTGCGGCTGGCCGGTTTCAGCACTCTGGCACGATGCCTGTCGCGTCATGCGCCGGTGCACTTCGATCAGGGCATCTGCGCGATGCTCGAGGACCTGGCCGCGGAGCTCGGGCTCGTGACTCGCCGAATGAGATCCGGTGCGAGCCACGATGCCCAAATGCTGGCTCGAGTGTGTCCAACGGCAATGATCTTTGTCCCAAGCCGCGGCGGAATCAGCCACAACCCGCAAGAGCATACTGACCCCGATGCTTTGTTCGTCGGAGCGCATTTGCTCCTGCATGCCACTTTACGACTGGCGCATAACGCCGGAGATTCACGATGAACATCCATGCATTCGATACCTCGGAATTCGAGCACCGGCTGCTGCGCGTCCAGGAGCGCATGCGCTACCACCGTCTGGACGCGTTGGTCGTGACCTCGCAACCGAACTTTCGCTATTTCAGCGGCTTCGACAGCCAGTTCTGGGAAAGCCCGACCCGGCCTTGGTTCCTCATTGTGCCAGCACACGAGCGTTGCATTGCGGTGGTGCCGGAGATTGGCGCACCGGTGTTGGCGACCAGTTGGATTGACGATATTCGCACCTGGCCGGCGCCGCGTCCCGACGACGACGGTGTGTCATTGTTGGCAGACGCACTGCATTCGCTGCCGCAACGCTTCGCGCGTATCGGGATGGAAATGGGCCGTGAGTCGACAGTGCGTATGCCGCTGATTGATTTCTTACGGCTGCGCGAGCGTTTGGCCATGAGCGGTACGGACGTGGCCGACGGTTCGGCGTGCATCTGGCAAGTGCGCAATATCAAGTCGCCCGCCGAGATAGCCTACATTCGCCAGAGCTGCGAGCTGGTGAGTGCCGCGTTCGAAGAACTGCCCTCTCAATTGGCCACTGGCCGCACGGAACAGGAAGTCTGCCGCGACCTGACGATGGACATCCTGCGCCGCGGAGCGCACGCGGTGCCGTTCCTGGCCGCCGCTTCCGGCAGCGGGGGCTATGCGCAGATCATTTCTCGTCCCACACGGCGTGTACTTCACGAAGGCGACGTGTTGATCATCGACGTCGGCGCCACCATCAACGGCTACTTTTGCGACTTCGATCGAAACTATGCCTTTGGGAAGTTGAGTGACCCCGCGCGCAGGGCGCAGGACGCGGTCTGGCGCGCTACGGAAGCGGGCATCGCAGCCGCGGTGCCGGGAGCGACGACGTCCGATCTCTGGAGGACCATGACAGCAATTCTGGAGCGCGCAGGTATGCGTAAGAACAATGTCGGTCGCGTCGGCCACGGTCTTGGTCTGCAGTTGACCGAACCTCCATCCAACATGGCCGACGATCATACCGTGTTGGAGGCAGGCATGGTGATTACGATCGAGCCGGGTATGGAATATGAAGACGGCAAAATGATCGTGCACGAGGAGAATGTTGTGATCACGCCTGAGGGAGCGGAGTTGTTGACGAAGCGCGCGCCCCGCGAGATGCCAACCGTTTGAACTCCATGTTTTTCTACAGTGACAATACAGCGAGCGCATGCCCCGAGATTCTTGCTGCTATCGCAGCGGCCAACGAGGGATTCGCGCGCTCCTACGGCGAAGATGCCTGGAGCGCCCGGTTGAATGAAGTATTTGGAACATTTTTCGGCGCGGATTTGCGCGCTTTTCCGGTCATCACCGGGACGGCGGCCAACGCACTCAGCCTTGCGACGCTTGCCAGTCCGTATACAATGATCTTTGCCCACGAGCAGGCTCATGTCTTCCGCGACGAGAGCGGCGCACCCGAGTTCTTTTCGGGAGGCGCGCGACTCGTCCCTGTACCTGGCGAGCACGGCAGGATCACAGTGAAAGCGTTGGACATGGCGCTACGGATGAGCGCCGCCTCACTGCAACCTGCGTTGCTGTCGATCACGCAAGGCACGGAGTTCGGCACAGTCTATCGGCCCGCTGAAATCCAAGCTTTGTGCGCGCTCGCGCACGAGCGAGGACTCGAGGTTCACATGGACGGTGCGCGCCTCGCAAATGCGTTGGCTTTCCTGGGTTGCCATCCTGGAGATGTCACGTGGCGCGCAGGGGTGGATGTTCTATCGTTCGGTGCAACGAAGAATGGTGCCCTGGCCGCGGAAGCGGTAGTGTTTTTTGACCGAAACCTCGTGCTCGATTTCGATTTGCGTCGCATACGTGGCGGTCATCTTCTGTCAAAGTCGCGATATGTCTCTGCACAGCTTCTGGCGTATGTCGAGTCATCAGTGTGGCGCCGAAACGCGCAGCGAGCCAATGCCGGCGCCGCGCGTCTTGCCGAGCGCGCTGCGGAGTATTTGAGCCATCCAGTGGAATCCAACCAACTGTTCCTGCGCCTCGGTGCCACTCGCAAACAAGCGTTGCGGGATGCGGGCTTTGAGTTTTGCGACTGGGAAGCCAGCGGGCCCGGTGAAGCCCGGTTCGTGGTGTCATGGAATCAACCTGAGTCGGACATCGACGCCCTGGGGGCCGCGCTCAGTGCATTGTGATCACACGGTGGCCCCATTGCGGCGCCCGCGAGAGAATTGCTAGAGTGAGGCGTGATATGGATCGACATTCCACTCATCCGCCGATAATTTTTCTCAGGGCTGCCTATGTCGTCACCTTATCCTTTATTGGATGCGTTCGACCGGAAGATTCTCGAAATCGTGCAAACAGACAACATGCTGCCGCATCGGGAGATATCCGAGACGGTCTGCCTGTCTGTGCCCGCGGTCGCGAAGCGTCTGCAACGTTTGCGCAGGGAGGGCGTGATCATGGGCGATGCCAGCGTGATACGCCCGGAGTTCGTTGGCGTGCCGCTGACGATCATCGTGACGCTGGGAATCGAGAACGAATCGCTCGAGGAGCTCAATGCGACCCGAAACCGCTTCATTGACTGCCCGCAGGTCCAACAGTGCTATCACGTCACGGGCGAGATCGACTTCATACTGATCCTGTCCGTTCGCGATATCCAGGAATACGAGTCTCTGACCCACACCTTGTTTTCCGCGGAAGCGAATGTGCGCGCCTTCAGGACGTTCGTGGTGTTGCAGAGGCCCAAGGTTTCGCTGCGGGTGCCCATCTATCCGGGGTGAAGCCACGGCCCGGTGGGCAAACCAACCAAAAATCTCGTTCTCGGCGGTCAACGAGAGAAGAATTTCTCGGCGCCTGTAGCATGATCTGAGCCACCTGCCCGCCGCGGTACGTCTCAGAGTGGCTCAATGTTGGACAGTATTCGCCTTCGTGTCCGTGTCGATCGGCATTGGCACGATTCCGTCCTCGAATGTTTGAGGGCATACATCAGGATTCCCAACAAGTCGCCTGCCTTCGATCCACACTGGGAGCAGCACGGTCACATGGAGAGGGCTGCGCAGCTCATGGCAGCCTGGTGCCGCGCCCAGCCGATCACCGGAATGACGGTGCAGATCCGGCGCGCCCCCGGGCGCACGCCGTTGCTCCTGATCGATGTGCCAGGCACCTTGGTGGGATGCGTACTCATCTATGGGCACCTGGACAAGCAGCCGGAATCCCATGGTTGGTCGCCCGGGCTCGGGCCGTGGCAGCCTGTTGAGTGCGACGACAAACTCTATGGTCGGGGCGGTGCGGATGATGGCTACGCCGTGTTCAGCGCGCTGTCCGCAATCCTGGCTTTGCAGGAGCAAAACATTCCCCATGCACGCTGCCTGATTCTGATAGAAGCCTCGGAGGAGAGTGGGAGTATCGATCTGCCGGCACACCTGCAGGCGATCGGTTCCGCCCTGGGGGAGCCCTCGCTTGTCGTCTGCCTCGATTCAGAGTGTGGCGATTATGAGCAGCTTTGGTGTACCCACTCAGTAAGGGGTGTGCTGGATGGGCGGCTGCGCGTGCAAGTGCTCTCGGAAGGCGTGCATTCGGGGTTGGCGACAGGCCTTGCACCCAGTCCTTTCAGAATCTTGCAGCAGCTCCTCGCCCGTATCGAGGACCCTCTGAGCGGTGAGATTTTGCTCCCGGAGTTGCAGGTCGACGTGCCCGACCAGCGTTGCTTGCAACTGCGGGCGGCGGCAGGTTCCCTGGGCAGCGCGATTACCGCGAAGCTGCCCTTTGTCGAGGGTGCGCGACCGATCTCGGAGGACCCAGGCGAGTTATTCATTAACAATACCTGGCGAGCTTCCCTGCTTGTCACCGGGGCTGATGGATTGCCCGTGGCTGATGCGGCCGGCCACGTGCTTCTGCCCGAGATTGCATTACGACTTTCCTTGCGTCTGCCACCCACGTGTGACCCAGTGCTTGCCGCGGCGGCGGTGCGTAGTAGCCTGGAGCGGGATCCTCCCTACGCCGCGAAGGTGCGCTTCGAGCTATATGAGTCAATCGGAGGTTGGGATGCCTTGCCGCTAGCTCCCTGGCTCGAGAGATCGCTTGCGGAGGCATCCCGGCGTGTTTTCGGTCGGGAGGTGCGGCACGTCGGCTGCGGCGGCACGATTCCCCTGTTTCGCATCTTGCGGGCGCAATTTCCGGATGCGCAGTTCTTTGTAACGGGTGTGCTCGGACCGCAGTCGAACGCGCACGGACCGAACGAGTTTCTGCAACTGGATTATGCGAAGCGTGTGACGGAGTGCGTTGCCCTCGTGCTCGCCGACCATGCCGCCATGATTACAGCGGGGGCCGGAGCGCTCGCTAGCGTCCGACAGCCCTCCACACGAAATAGACAGGAATTCCCGCGAGTGTGATGCTCATATCGATGAGTGTCAGGCGTGTCTGTTGCACGAGGGAGCTCGCGAGCATGAGAATGCCGGAAGCCACGAAGATCAGCGGCACGAGCGGATACCCCGGCGTGCGGTAAGGCCGCTCGAGTGTCGGGTGTTTGAACCGCAGTACTATAACCGCGAAAGCTGTCAGCGCATAGAACGGCCACAGGCCGAGGATGAAAATCGCAGTGAGCTCCTCGAAATTGTGCAGTGAGACGTACAGCACGGCGATTGCCCCTGACATGAGTACTGCCAGATGCGGTGTCTGAAAGCGTGGATGCACTGCCCCGACGTTGCGAAAGAACAGGCCGTCCGTGCTCATCGCGTAGAATACGCGCGGGTCTGCGATCGCGGTCGAGATGAGGGCGCCAAACGTCGTCAACATGACCAGGGCGGCGACCAGCCCGGCGGCAGTCTGGCCACCCACTTTCATGACCGCGTCGGCCGCTACGAGATTGGAGGATGCCACGGCCTTGAGCGGCAGGACGTATAGATACGCCGCATTGATCAGCAGATACAGAACTATGACAATACCAACACCCGCCGTCAGGGCGAGCGGCAGTGAGCGGCCAGGTTCCTTGATTTCGCCCGACAGGGCGCAGAAGCTCGCGGCCCCTTCGTATGCGAATAGAACTCCGATGAGCGCGCCTCCGACGACTCCAACGCTCGGAAAATCAAAGGAGACCGGGGCGGCAAAGGCGCCTTCCATGCGCGTTCCAAGTGCGAAAATGACGGCTGCGACCACGAAGATCGCGGCCGATTTGGCGATTGCGGCGATGTTCTGTAGCGCGACGGCGAGCCACACGGATCGATAGTTTGCCAGGGTTGCGAAGCCGATGAGCGTCGCTGCCACGGCGCGACGCGCCCCCAGGCCCAGCGGGATGAAGTGGCTCAGGTATTCGGCGAAGATCAGTGCGATGCCGGCCCAGACGGCGGGATTGATCAGCATGAACGTCCAACCGTAGAGAAATGCAACCATCGGACCGTAGGCTTCCCGGATGTAGACGTAACTGCCTCCGGCGCTCGGATACAGCGCTGCGAGCTCCGCCAGACTCAACGCCAGGCAAAGAGTGATGAGGCCGCCGGCGACCCATACCGCACCGATCGTTCCGACGGAGTGCAGATCTGTGGCGACACTGCTTGGCACACGGAATATCCCGCTACCAACTATGATTCCGACCACGGCCATGGCGGCAGTCCACACCCCAAGACGCCGTGGAAGTGCCGTCACGGAAATCCCCAGGCCTCTTGCGGGCACCAGATCCTACCGGCTTCATAACTCGCTGCAGCGGACCGGTCATTGCCTAGAAACAGCGGCCCATCCAGATCAACGACACGACACAGTTGACCAACGAGGAAGGCAGGGGCCATGGCGAGAGTCGTGCCCGTCATGTTTCCGATCATTATGTCCAGCCCGAGTCGTTGCGCTTCCCGTGCCATGGCGAGCGCCGCAGTGAGTCCGCCACATTTATCGAGCTTGATGTTCACGATTTCGAAACGACCTATCAACGCCGGCAGATCGGCGATGTCCTGGGCACTCTCATCGGCCGCGAGCGGTATGGGCCCTCGCCACCCCTCGAGCTGCGCCTCCCGACCTACGGGAAGGGGCTGCTCGATCATCTCAACACGCGCCTCGACGAGATCCGGCAGGATACGGTCCAGAAATGCGCGGGTGAAGCCCTGGTTTGCATCAACGGATAGCCAGACGTCCGGGCGAGCGGCGCGCACGGTATGCACTCGATGAACGTCCAGCGCATCACCTGTCAGTTTCAGTTTGAGGGCGCGGGCACTCGAATATTTCACAGCACGCTCGGCCATCTCATCCGGCTGTTCGGCACCGAGAGTGTACGTTGTCACGAGGGGTACGGGAGTAGGGATACCTGCCAGTTCGTAGGCCGGCCGGCCGTCGCGGTGCGCCTCGAGATCCCAGAAAGCGCAGTCTATCGCGTTGCGCGCACCTCCGGGCGGCAGAAGGCTCAGCAGTGTATGCCGGTCGGTCCCCAACTCGATACGTGCGCGCACCGCCTCAATCTGGGCGAGCATGCGCGGCACGTCATCCTGGAGGTAGTAAACTCCTGCTGCTTCGCCCTTCCCACGATGACCGCGCTCCTCGAGTGTCACGACAAGAACCTCGAGCTCGGTGAGAGTGCCCCCCCTGTCCCGCAACGGAGTTTCAAGAGGCCAGTGTTCGATATCGAGGCTCAGCGTAGTCACGGCTCGAGACATGCAGCGACGAGCTCTGCCAGCTCGGCACCGCCACGCATCGGATCGGCAACGGGCAGTCCTAGCCGTGCGGCGTGCTCGGCGAGTGCGTGTTGTGCGGCTATCTGATCGATACCCGAAGTGTTCAACGAGATCCCAACGCAACGAGCGCGGGGATTTGTGCGGCGCGCGAGTCGCACTGTCAACTCGATTGTCTCTTCAAGGGTAGGCGTCGGAAAGTCCGGCAAGTCTACGAGTCGTTCACGACCAAGTTGATGACACACGACAATTGCATCGGGTTGCGTGCCGTGCAACAGGCCGAGCGAAACGCCGGCGTAGGCAGGGTGAAAGATCGAGCCCTGGCCCTCGACTACGTCCCAATGATTCTCGGGTGCATCGGGCGTCAGCAGCTCCGCGGCGCCCGCTACGAAATCGGATACGACCGCGTCCATTGGCATACCCGTCCCTGCGATCAGGATGCCGGTCTGGCCGGTCGCGCGAAAATCAGCATCGAGGGCGCGCGCCTTGAACTCGCGCGTCAGCACGAGTGCCGTGTATTTCTTACCCAGCGCACAGTCGGTTCCAACTGTTAGGAGCCGTTTACCGGTGCGCTTGCGTCCGTTGCCGACCGGCAGGTCACGCGGTGGGTTCCGTATGTCAATGAGGCGCCGCCCCAGACGCTCCGCAGCGCAGCGCAGCTCGCACTGATCAGTGAGGCGCATGTGCATGCCGCTCACGAGGTCGAGCCCGGCTTCGAGGGATTCCAGGAGTGTGGGAATCCAGTCGGGTGAAAGCACACCGCCATAGTTCGCGATCGCGATCACCAGCGCTTCAGCACCGTGCCGCCGCGCTTGTGCCGGCGAGAGAGGTGGCAGACCCGCTGAAACCGTGCCTCCCGGCAACGCGTATTCGCCTACACAGCGCTCCGGCGTCCAGTCGCGCAACCCAAAGGCGGTTTTGGCACAGGACGGATCGGTCACGTCGCCGAGAAAAACGAGATAGCGGGAAGGCAGCTCGATGAGGCGCATGCGAAGCCGTTGCAGTAACTTGATGAGTCATCATGATCGAGCCAACGTGGACGGAAATCCTCTCGTTTTGAGTTGCCCTGGGGAGAAATTTTTTCATCGGAGGCGTCAATTGACAGAAGAATTCATGGAGTGGTTGCACCAATATGGTCTATCGCAACAAACGGGGGCATGGCATGAGAAGTCAAAGTCGCGCGGGCGCTGGCCGTTCACGGGTCGTCACTCGTATCGGGCTGGTGCTGGTGGCGGCTGGTCCAATGCTGGCACACGCGAGCGACGAGAACGCGGGGGACGCCTTGGAAGAGATCGTCGTCACCGCCACCAA
Organism: Pseudomonadota bacterium; assembly: GCA_018241505.1. Classification (GTDB taxonomy): domain Bacteria; phylum Pseudomonadota; class Gammaproteobacteria; order Steroidobacterales; family Steroidobacteraceae; genus 13-2-20CM-66-19. The sequence goes on from JAFEDS010000009.1 coordinate 228,656, forward strand.
GCGCGCAGAGTCGTTGCAGGACGTGCCGGTCGCGGTGTCGGCAATCAGCGCGGCGGACATCCAGGCGCGCGGATTGAGTCAATACGCGGATTATCTCAACAGTGTGCCTGGCGTTTACTTTGAGGATGCGGGACCTGGTGTATCGCAGATTCGCATCCGCGGTGTAGTGGCTTCGGAAGGGCTCGGTCCCTCGACCGTCGCCACTTACTTCGGTGAAACGGTCACCAGCGTGCTGACCCTGCTGGGAGGAAAGCCCAACCTGCGCCTGGTTGACATTGATCGCGTGGAAGTGCTGCGCGGCCCGCAAGGCACCCTTTTTGGCGCGAATTCTCTATCAGGCGTAGTTCGGATCGTGCCGGCTGCTCCCGATCTGCAGACTTTCGGAGTGGATGTTGCCACGCGCGGATTCGCAACAGCCCACTCGGACCAAGGCAGTTATCACGTCGAAGGCGTGCTGAACATGCCGCTGGTGCAAGATCGGCTGGCATTGCGGTTGGTGGCGTATAAGGACGACATCGCCGGCTACATTGACAACATCGTGCCTGCGCGGGGTCCGACCGACTATTCCTTTCTTCTGGACGCTTTCGCGGGCCAGCCCCCGGGCACGACCCCTGCCGGTACGCTGATCAGCCCCGGCAATCCTGCCTTTACCCGCAAAGACATCAATTCCGAGAGCACCTGGGGCGGGCGCGCTGCGCTGTCGTGGCGGGCGACGGACGAGCTGCGTTTCGATCTGACGTTGGCGAGCCAGAGTGTGCAGTTGGCTAGTGAGCCGCAGGCCGCGCCTGCGGCTGGCGAATATGCCCAACAACGCTCGCTCGATGCTTTCTCACCCGGCCGATATTCCGAAAAGCTCGATATCGGTACGCTGGTTGTCAATTACGATTGGAGCGCGGCATCCCTGACCTCCGCGAGCAGCTTCACGAAAATGCAGACCGCGCATAGGGAGGATATCGGTTACCTTGCAGCTCAGGCATTCGGAGTGCCACTTCCCTGGGAGAACCGGGTGAACAGCGACGGCGAGGTGTTCACGCAGGAAGTGCGATTGCAATCGCGGGGTGAATCGCCGTGGCAATGGCTCGCGGGTCTGTTCTACCTGGATCAGAAGGCCGACCTGGCGCAACGGGTTGTAGACTATTCCTGCCCAAGATGCCTGCCGACAGTGTTGTTCGGGCAGGATTTCGCATATGACCATCCGCGCTCGAACTATACGACACAAAAGCAGCGCTCGCTGTTTGGGGAGCTGAGCTACAAATTCGCAAGGAAATGGACGCTGGGCGCCGGTGGGCGCTATCTGGAAGAAAAGATCGAAGCGCCGAGCCCGGCGCAGGAAGGACTTCTCGTGGGTGGATTCTCACCGGCCAGCGACACCAGGAAAGGTTCGAGCTACGAGCTCAATCCTTCGGCATACCTGCGTTTCGAGCCGACTCGAGACCTGACTGTATACCTGCAAGCGGCGCGAGGTTTCCGCAGTGGCGTTACCAACTCGCCGTTGGCGTACACAGGAACCTGCGCAGATGAGGCTGCGGCGATCGGGCTCGGCGCGGTGGTGAAACCAGACACATTGTGGAGTTATGAGCTCGGCACCAAGGCGCGAATCGCGGACGGACGGATCGAGATCAACACTGCGATCTACAAGCAGAAGTGGCACGGTGTGCAACTCGACGCGACCCTGGGCGGGGACTGCGCTCTCGATGGCACCGTGAACGCAGGTGATGTTGATGGGGAAGGCGCTGAGTTGGAGGTCACGGCGCGTTTGACTCGTGCGTTGCGCATGAACTTTTCGACTGCCTACAGCCACAACGAGTTCGCGAGCGTGAAACCCGGGGTCGGCTATGCGGTTGGCGAGCGCGTGCCCGGCGCCGCCGAAACCAATGCCAGCGCCGGACTGCAATACGACTTCCCATTGAACAGCACCTGGTCGGGTTTTGGTCGCGGCGACTATGCGTACGTCGGTGGGGCGCGCTACAAGTTCGATCCATTCGATCCTGTGATCGTCAATCAGAAGGCCTACGGCACGGCCAATGTGCGTCTGGGAGTGCAGCGCGCAAATCTCGCCGTTGAGTTGTTTTGCCGCAATGTCGCCGACAAGCGCGCGGTGGTCTCCACAGGCAACCCGCGGGCGGGAGGCTATCAATATCTGTTGCGGCCACGTGAGTCTGGCGTAGAAGTGCGCTATAGCTTCCATTGAGCGAGAAGGTACAGGAGCACGATTTGATGGGTCACGCGTTTCGGCTTGCTGTTGTTGTCCTCGGTGTCTTCACTTCATTCGACGTTTCTGCATCTGCGCACGAGGTGCGGCTGCTGCGCAGGCCCACCGTGAGTCGCACGGAAGTCGCGTTCGCGTACGCGGGAGATCTATGGATCGTCGGGCGCACTGGCGGGCGAGCTCGCAGGCTGACCTCGACACCGAGTATCGAGACGGATCCGCATTTCTCTCCCGATGGCTCGATGATCGCATTCACGGCTCAGGTCAACGGCAACTCCGACGTGTACGTGATTCCAAGTAAAGGAGGCACGCCGCGCCGATTGACTTATCACCCCGAACTCGACCTGGTTCGCGGTTGGACGCGGGACGGCAAGCGCGTGATCTTTGCGTCGAGCCGTGGCACGTTGCCCACGCCAATTGCAAGCTCCTATGCGCGCTTGTGGATGGTGGATGTCGGTGGTGGCATGCCGCAATTGTTGCCAATGCCGCGCGCTTACACCGGAACGTATTCGCCGGATGGGCAGCAGTTTGCATATGAAGAGTTTTCAACGGAGTTTGAGCTGAAGGAGGGTGAGTGGCAGAGCGCACAGTGGCGTCACTACCGCGGTGGGCGCACGCACCCGATTACCGTCATGAACCTTTCAGACCACACTGAGAAAAAGCTTCCCTGGCGCGACAGCAACGATCGGGATCCGATGTGGATCGGGGACACTCTGTACTTTGTCTCCGATCGGAATTTCACCGCCAATCTCTTTGCCTATCACACCGTGAGCGGACAGGTCCAGCAACTGACGCATCACGATGATTTCGACGTTATGAACGCATCGGCGGGTCCGGATTCGATTGTGTACGAACAGGGCGGATACCTCCACCTCCTGGAACTGCCCAGTGGCCGGTCGCGACAGTTGCACATTCAGATCGAAGGCGACTTTCCCTGGATGCACCCGCAGACACGATCGGTAGTTGACCGGATCAGTAGCGCGGCTGTCGCGCCGGATGGAAGTCACGTCGCGTTCGAGGCACGCGGCGATATATTCCTGCAAGCCGTTCCACATGGCTCGGCCATCAACTTTACTCACAGCCCCGGCGCGCACGAACGCAATCCCGCCTGGTCGGCCGATGGAAGCCAACTCGCGTGGCTGTCCGATGCCAGCGGGGAGTATCAGCTTCTCGTTGCGGACGTGGCGCGGCGTGGAACACCACGCGTCCTCAATCTGCCGGTGCGTGGATACTTTACGACGCCCGTCTGGTCACCGGATGCAAAGCATCTGCTGCTGCGGGACAATCACTTGACCTTGTGGCTCATCGAACTCGGCAGCGGTCACGCTACGCGAGTCGACGCTGATCTTTATGACGACCCGTATCGGCGCATCGATGCAGTCTGGTCGCCCGACTCATGCTGGATTGCCTATTCCCGCAATTTGTCGAACCGGTTGCGAGCGCTTTTCCTTTACTCCGTACAGGAGCACACGACTCACCAAATCACAGATTCCGGAGTGGACGTGATCTCTCCTGCGTTCGATCACGATGGCAAGAATGTCTATTTTCTCGTGAGTACGGATTACGCGAAAAACATCGATTGGCCGAGCATGACGGCTATCGACCGACCGGTCACCCGCACGGCATACGCGCTTTCCTTGTATCCTGACGATAAGTCAGGAACCATCCCGGTCGATGCGCTCCACAATCGCATCGCTCCGCTGGAAATTCCTCCTGGAGACTATGCGCAACTCATCGCAGGCCCACCTGGGGTTGTCTTTCTCACCGAGTACGAAAAGCGCGGTATGCAGCGCGTGTTGTCACCGTCAACCATGACAGTGCAGCGGTATCGCGTTCATGAACACCAGATCACCCCCTTTTTGCAAAACATCGACGCGTATGCACTGTCACCGGACGGCGGCAGGGTTCTATATCGAAGGCAGAGCAACCACCGCTGGGCGCTTGCACTCGCGGAGCGATCCACGGACGACGCTGACACGCAGATCGACACGGAGGATCTCCACATGCAGGTGGAGCCACGTGCCGAGTGGGCGAATATCTTTCGCGAAGCGTGGCGTATACAGCGCGATTTCTTTTATCAGCCGACGATGCATGGCGCCAACTGGAACGCCATGTACCAGAAGTACGTGGCGTGGTTACCTTTTGTCAAGCATCGCGCGGATCTTGGTTATCTGCTCGCGATGGTCGGTGGTGAATTGAGTGTGAGCCACTCCGCATTGAAGGGGACTGGCGACCTACCGGATGCGCAGGTCGTGAAGGTCGGGATGTTAGGTGCCGACTACAGCGTTGAGAATGGTCATTATCGGATAAAAAGAATCTACCGCGGCGATCCCTGGAATCCGGCCGGGCAGGCACCGCTTGCAGTGACGGATCTCGATGTGCGGGAGGGTGATTATCTGTTGGCGGTCAACGGTAAGCCTGTTTCTACCGCCGCGGAGGTCTATGCAGCATTTGAGGGCACGGCCGGTAAACCTACGCAACTACGCGTGGGCTCCACCCCGCAGGCGGAGGGCTCGCGCGTAGTAACCGTAACGCCGGTAGAAAATGATGAGCCACTGCGCACCTTCGAGGATTGGATCGACAAGAACCGCAAACGAGTGGCCGAGCTGTCCGGCGGGCGTATTGGCTATGTGTGGCTGCCTAACACGGGACCCCACGGGTATTGGGCTTTCAACCGGGAGTTCTATGCTCAGCTCGATAAAGCGGGCGTGATTGTTGACGAACGCTACAACCAGGGCGGGTTCATGCCGGATTACCTGGTTGATGCGCTCACGCGTGCACAGTTTGGCTACCTGGCGATGCGCGACGGTGCGACGTCCCCATCGCCGATCGACGCGATATACGGTCCGAAGGTCATGTTGATCAACGAGTCATCCGGCTCGGGCGGCGATGCGCTGGCCTACCAATTTAAGCTGGTGAAGGGCGGCCCGCTCATCGGTACGCGCACCTGGGGCGGGCTGGTGGGGGTCGAGGAGCCGCCGGTGCCCGAAACAATCGACGGCGGTGGCATGTCCGCACCCAACTATTCCGTCTACAACTCCAAAGGTCGCTGGGTAATTGAGAACGAAGGCATCGTGCCTGACATCGAAGTGACCAACACCGCGGCGGAGGTGATCGCCGGTCACGATCCGCAGCTCGAGCGAGCCGTCGCGGAGGCGCTGCATTTGCTGGAGAGCCATCCTGTGCCGCATGTGCCGAAGCCTGCGCCACCGGATCGCGTATCCCCCTCTCAAATTCAATAAGCAAGCGACGTCCGAGGAGCTCTGATGCGGATAGTCTTTAGATCAATCGTGACGTCCTGTGCGGCGGCGATTCTCGGGATCATTGCCGCTGCGCCGGTCTCGGCGCAGAGCTTGCACGGCTCGTCCGCAGCGCGGCTCGACCGCACGGACCTCGAGGCCTGGCTGGATGGTGTGGTCCCTTTTGCACTCCAGGAGGACGATATTGCGGGATTGGCGGTGTCCGTTGTGAAAGACGGTGAAGTGTTGCTCGCGAAGGGTTACGGTTACGCGGACATCGATAAACGCATTCCGATTGACCCCGCGCGAACGGTCATGCGTGCCGCTTCGCTCTCGAAAACCTTCACCGCGACGGCCGTGATGCAGCTCGTCGAGCAGGGTAAACTCGATTTGAACCGCAATGTAAACGACTATCTCGATTTCAAGATTCCGGACACCTTCGCGCAGCCGATCACTTTGCGCAATCTGTTGACGCACACCGCGGGTTTCGAGGAGACCGCTTACCGCAGGTACTCACCTCCGCTCACGCTCCGGCAGCACGTATTAATGATTCCCGAGCGGATCTACCCTCCGGGCGAAATCACCGCCTATTCAAACTATGGATTGAATCTGGCCGGCTACATTGTGGCGCGCGTTTCCGGCGAACCGATTTCCACGTATATCGAGCGGCATGTGCTGCAGCCGCTGGGTATGGCGCACTCGGCATTTGAAATGATCATCCCCCCCGCGTTGCGTCCTTTCACTGCAAAAAATTACGGCCTCGCTTCCTCCGATGAGATTCTGTCATGGACTCCTGTGCTGGAAATGATGCCGACTGAGGCGCCGGCTGGCGCGCTTGCGACCACCGCCGATGATATGACGCGGTTCATGCTGGCCAACCTGCAGCAAGGCCGGTACGGAGATTTCCAGTTGCTGCGCCCGCAGACAGTGCAGCTCATGCAGGCACCCGCTTTCGTGCCGATTCCGGGGGCCCAACCGGTTTCATTGGGATTGTTCCGCTACGACTACCAGGGTCACCGCATCATCGGGCACTCCGGTGACGGCGAGGGCGCGCACTCGGACATGCGATTGCTGCCCGACGAGCGAGTGGGTGTTTTCATTGCCCTCAATGGCGACGGGGCGAGCCAGGGGCTGTTTCCTGCCGCATTGAACCTGCGCTCCAAGCTGTTCGAGAGGTTCGTAGATCGCTACTTCCCCCGGCCGGCAGCCCCGCAGGAACCCGCCGCCGACACTGCGAAGCAACACGCTCAACTGGCGGCCGGTGAATATATCTGGTCGCGCCAACAGAAAGGGGACTACCAGGAGGCTTTGGCGCTGATCATTCGCTTCCTGGTGTTGAAACCCAATATTCGGGCGAATCCCGATGGCACGATCGAGACTCCGGCCTTTCTGACTTTTCAGCAGAACGGTCGCAGTCAACGTTGGCGTGAAATAGGTCCGTTTGTATGGCGCGAAGTGGGCGGGGACGCGCACCTGGTCATGAAAGTCGTCCAGGGGCAGGTGCGGTCTGTCTGGTCCGACCAGTCCGCCTCCTTCTGGGTGGACCTTCGAGTTCCGTTGCTCTGGTCGGCGAGATTCAATGTCCCGTTACTAGGCTTGGCCGCCGGCGTGTTGCTACTGACAGTGCTGTCCTGGTCTTTCGCTGCCGTAGCGCGCCAGTGCGGTCGGCAAGAACCGAGGCTCGCCGATCAACCGGGCCGGGCCTATCGATTGGGCCGGCTCGCAGCGCTGCTTGGCACCGTCTATGTGCTTGCGTGGGGAGTGGCGCTCGTTGCCGATTTCCCATCGACCGTGGGTGTGGCGCCCTGGATCCGACTGTTTCAACTCATCGGGCTGCTTTGTGTGATCGGTGCCGGGGTGGCGGTCTGGAGCGCGTGGCTGAGCTGCAGAGCGCGACGCAGCCTCTGGGCAAAGGCCTGGAGCGTGATGGTGGCACTCGCGCTGCTGTATCTGGCCTGGTTCTCTTTTGCATTTCACTTGCTCAGTGTTCATTTGCAATGACTTCGAGGACTGCAACATGCGGGTTCTACTAACCTTACTATTGGCATGCTGCGCACTGGGCGGCAGCGTGCAACTGATGGCGGCGCAGTCGCAAGCGCGGCCTGCACCGGATGTCGCGCTCGAGCATGCACGCAAGTTACTGCAGGATGCGATTCTCATCGATGGGCACAATGATTTACCGTGGGCCCTGCGTAGCGACAAGAAGGCACATGGAGACCTCGCGCTGTACGATCTGCGCCGCCCGACTTCAGGTCAAACGGATCTCGCGCGCTTGCGGCAAGGTCATCTGGGAGGTCAGTTCTGGTCCGTGTATGTACCGAGCGAGCTGGCGGGTGGTTTTGCCCGCACGCAGCTCGAGCAAATTGATCTCGCTCGCCGTATCATCGAGCGCTATCCGGAGGCATTGGAGTTTGCCGTGAGCGCGGCTGACATTCGCGCGGCCCATCAACGCGGGCATATTGCCTCACTGTTGGGGATCGAAGGCGGCCACGTCATCGAGAACTCTCTGGGTGCGCTACGCGCATACTATGATCTGGGCGTGCGATACATGACCCTCACGCACAATACCAACAATGATTGGGCAGACTCCGCAACCGATACGCCGGCTCACGGCGGCCTCACGCCTTTCGGAGAAGAGGTGGTCCGCGAGATGAATCGCATCGGCATGCTCGTCGATCTCTCTCACACTTCGGCACAAACTATGGACGATGCGTTACGGGTCGCCCGCGCGCCGGTGATTTTCTCGCATTCCGCGGCGCGAGCGCTCTGTGATGTGGCGCGCAATGTTCCCGACGAGGTGCTGCGCCAACTGCCGAAGAACGGTGGCGTTGTGATGGTTACTTTCGTCACGGCATTCGTCGACCAGGCTGTCGCTGACAAAACGTGGCCTTTGATGGTGAGCCTCATTGGACGCGCCCGCGAGGCCCGGAATGAAGAGGAAGTGGAGAAACTCTATAAGGACGCGTTCGGCAATCTGCAGCTCCCGGTCACGCCAATCGCTAAAGTTGCCGACCATATCGAGTACATCCGCAAGGTCGCGGGGATAGAGCATGTAGGCCTCGGGTCTGATTTCGATGGCAACGACTATTGGCCGCAAGGGCTGCAGGATGTTGCCGGTTATCCCAATCTGTTTGCCGAGTTGATCCGTCGTGGATGGACGGATCGTGAGTTGAAGATGCTGGCCGGGGAAAACGTGCTGCGTGTCATGGAGCGCGCCGCGGCTGTTTCCGCCGCACTGCGTAGAGGCAAGAGCTGAAGGAGTATGCGGTGAGATTTTTTCTGTTTGCGGCGTCAATGGTCATCGTGTCGAGCGAGGCGGCCTCGGCGGCTCCAGCCATCGCTGCCGATGGCACTTTCGTTCCGCAATCCGCGTGTAGCTCTTTATCTGCCGGAGCGGTCAAATATTCCGCTGCAGGCCTGGCAAGCGGGCGAGGTGCGGAACCCAACACTCTGTTGAAGGATGAGGCGCAGGGGAACTGGCACCTGTTGTTCGACGGTAAAAGCCTGCAGGGTTGGCGGGGGTTTCAGCGCACCACGATTCCGCCGGCCTGGCATGTGTCAGACGGCGCCCTGATGGTGACCAGATTTGTCGGCGAGATTCCCACGAGCGATCGCGGCGACATCCGGACGGTCGATGCATTCGACAACTTTGAGCTGCGGCTGCAATGGGCGGTGTCACCGGGCGCCAACAGCGGCGTCCTTTACTTTGTGCGCGAAGGTGTTGCCAACAAGATCTGGCAAACAGCTCCCGAGATGCAGGTGCTCGATGATGCGCACCATGAGGACGGTATCGAGCTTTCGCATCGCGCCGGTGGGCTCTACGACATCTACCCGCCAAGATGCGATGCTTTGAAGCCGCCGGGTGAATACAACGATGTGCGGCTGGTGGTGCGCAGCGGGCATGTTGAGCATTGGCTCAACGGCTATCTCGTCCTCGAGTATGAGCTGGATTCTCCTGACTTGCGTGCGCGCGTAGCGCGCAGCAAATTTCGCGACTTCCCGCAATTTGGACGGGCCCATAGCGGCTACCTGGCGTTGCAGGACCATGGCGATGTCGTGCGTTTCCGCAGTATTCGAGCACGCAAATTCTGAGCTCGTGCCATCATGCCCTTTATTGACGCGAATGCTGCCAGTGCTCAGGAATACGATGTCATTGTAGTTGGCTCGGGTGCCGCAGGAGGTCAGACCGCCTACACCCTGACCATGAACGGTGCTCGTGTGCTCATGTTGGAGGCCGGGCGACGCTATACACCCGAGGCCGAAACTCCCATGTTTCAGACACCAGATCAGGCGCCGCTGCGGGGCATGTCCACGCCTGATAAGCCGTTTGGCTTTTATGATGCTACCGTCGATGGCGGGTGGCAGGTGCCGGGCGAGCCGTATGTCAATGCGACGGAAAGTCCTCTGGGGCGCTTCCACTGGTGGAGGCCGCGTATGCTGGGCGGACGCACCAACCATTGGGGCCGCATTTCGCTGCGCAATGGCCCTTATGACTTCGCGCCACGTAGCCGTGACGGGCTCGGCTTTGATTGGCCTGTCGCTTATGAAGACGTCGCCCCTTATTACGACAAGGTGGAGCGACTCATTGGTGTATATGGAGCCAACGATGGGCTCGAGAACACGCCGAGCTCAGCGCCCGGCTGTTTATTGCCGCCCCCGAAGCCGCTGGTCAGCGATCTGTTGATCCAGAAGCACGCCGGGCGTCTGGGCATTCCGGTGATCGCCGGACACAAGGCGGTACTGACTCAACGGCTCGATGCGCAGCGCGCGCCTGCTCTACTGCACCCTGGCAATCCATTAGCACAGAAGATCTTGCGCGAGGCAATGCAAGCGCGGGGTGCATGCTTCTGGGCGACGCCCTGCGATCGCGGCTGCGCCATTCGGGCCAATTATCAATCAACGACGGTGCATCTGCCGCCCGCACTCGGCACGGGCAAGCTCGATATTGTTACCGACGCCATGGTCCATGAAGTGAAGGTAGGGCGCGATGGATTGGCACGCGCAGTTGGATTCATTGACAAGAAGACTGGAAAGCAGGTCGACGTGCGCGGTCGTGTTGTGGTGTTGGCAGCGGGTGCTTGTGAGACCGTGAGGATACTTCTCAATTCCAATGGGCTCGCCAATTCCAGCGGCAAAGTCGGCCGGTATCTCATGGATACAGTGGGCAGCGATGTTGAAGGACAGGTTCCGCTGTTGGAGAGTCTCCCGCCCCACAATGAAGATGGAGCAACCGGCGATCACGTTTACGCGCCCTGGTGGCTTTACAAGGAGCAGCATGCCGGCAAGCTCGACTTCCCGCGCGGTTATCACATCGAGCTCTACGGCGGACGGCGCATGCCGGGCCTGCGGACAGTCGCAGGCCTCGAATGGCTCACGGGAGGCAGCTATGGGAGGAAATTCAAAGAGGATGCACGCCGTTACTACGGCTCGTTCGTCTATTTCTCCGGTCGCGGAGAAATGATTCCCAACGAGCACTCCTACTGTGACATCGACCCGAATGTGAAGGACAAGTGGGGCATTCCCGTGCTGCGGTTTCATTGGAGATGGTCTGAGCACGAGAAACGACAGGCAGTACACATGCAGCGGACATTCGCCGCTATTATTGAATCCATGGGTGGCCGCGTCCGCGGACCCGTGCTAACCAACGGCGATGAAGCCATCGCGCCGGGCGGCTCGATCATCCACGAGGTGGGCGGCGCGATCATGGGTACCGATGCACGCCGATCGGTCACCAACAGTTGGGGGCAGACGTGGGATGTCAAAAATCTCTTTGTCACGGACGGCGCGCTCTTCGCTTCGAACGCGGATAAGAATCCCACTCTCACCATCATGGCGCTGGCCTGGCGCTCGGCCGATCGCGTTCTCGCGCTGATGCGCAGGAAGGAGTTGTGATGGAGGCTGAATACAAATCTTTGCGGATCGATCGGCGGACCACGATCCGGTGGGTATTGGCAGCGTCGGCGGCGGTGCCGATGGCTAAGAGCAGGGCACTGCACGCTCTCACAGCGACAGAGCCGGGCGCCAGCGCGCAGGGTTATGGAACTGACCCTGCATTGCAGAAAACGTACGCGCCGGGCGAGCTCTGGCCGCTGACTTTCACGCCAACGCAACGAAAGACAGCCGCTGCACTGTGCGATCTGATCATTCCGGCGGATGCACATTCACCGAGTGCCTCCGCGGTCGGCGTCGTCGATTTCATTGATGAATGGGTCAGTGCACCGTATCCGGCCCTGCGTGAGGACCGCCGCAGGATTCTCGCCGGCTTTGAGTGGCTCGATGCGGAAAGCGGGCGCCGCGCCGCGACATCTTTTGCCGCTCTCACGCCTGCGCATCAGTCCGCGATTTGCGAGGATATCTGCTCGCTCAAAAAGGCCGCGCAAGCCCGTATCGAAGTGGCCAGGTTCTTTGCCCTGTATCGCGACCTCACCGCAGGTGGCTTTTACAGCAGTGCGGCGGGACGTGCGGATTTGCAATACATGGGCAACGTGCCGTTGCGGCGCTTCGACGGGCCGCCGCAGGAAGTGCTCAAAGCGGTTGGGCTCGCCTGAACTGGAATGGATTCCTTGGGGGTTCTGAGGCATTCCGTTTGCGGGCATCTTTGCGTGATACGACCGATGGCTCGATGTGTTGCGGGCCGAGGATGGCAGTATGGTTTGGGCGGGGGATCGGCCCGCCTCACGCAATGGTGCACCGGCGCGGACGACGGAGTGGTTCATTGAGAACGACCGGCGCATCGCGCTGGGAGGCAATGCTGTGCCGGCGGGCAGCCATTGATCTGCCCGAGGTTATGGTATGGTGTTCCCCGACCTCATGGTACAACTAACGTGAGTCTCCGCGGCCCTCTCCCTGGACGGCAGAGGTCGCAACGGCGGTCCGTCGGGCGGTGCACTCAACACACTGAAAGGCGCAAAGTCGTACTCGAGCATGCGCTGGCCGCTGATGCATACATCGGTGGGCGTTATCTTCCCCCGCAATACCTGCTCGATTCCCACCTGCATGCTGTCGAGCTCACCGCGCCGGACAAACTGTTCAGAATGCCCCTCGAACACTCCACCCGTTGGGCCAAGCAACATGCGTATCTTTCGCAGTGATCGCAACGTTTGCCCGAGGTCAGCACCCTCGCTGAACGCGCCAATAGCAACTCGGTTGACGAGGTCGCCTGTGAACGCCCTGGCGGAGGCAGGCTCAACCAGCGAAACTGAGTCGGGAGTGTGACCCGGGGTCGACACAAACAGAATGCTCCGCCCACCGAGATCGATCCGTTGCCCGTCGCGCAACCAGTCGGTCACTCGAAACGAGAACTTCCTGCCATCATTTCGCAGAAGCAATTGCTCCTGCGTTTCTTGAAACTCCCCGTTGTGGACCTGCCCAAGAAGACCGGCATTGTGTAAGAGACCGATTCGAGTAAATTCCCGGATATTGCCTACGTGATCGAAATGCAGATGCGAGGGAATGGCGATCACGGGCACGTTGGCGAGTCGCTCAACAGTGGGTCGCATGTTGTAAGTGCCCGATCCGGAGTCGAACAGAACGGCCTTGCTTGAGCCGATGAGCAGATAGCTGACGTTCTGCTGCCAGTAGCGAGGTTCCGAGATCGCGTACGTCTGGCGGTCAATAGGCACAATATGAAACCATTCATCCGGAGCGGGTTGGGCCGGCGCAGCGGATGGCAGGAGCAGCACGAGGAGCGCCGAGCGGATCATGAAAGGCAATGGATTTTTACCCAGGTGGCAGTTGCGACGAGACACCACAGGCCTTCGAGGACAACGAAGGGAATGAAGTGAATCAAAATCGATGCCGCACACGCTAACGCCGCGCCGAAGCAATTCAGGATCAGGCACAGTTGCGAGTGGGGCGCGGTGCGGCCTGTCGTGGTCAAAGCAAAGGAAATGAGCAGGATCGTTACACCCAGTGTCCCGACAACATCCCCCGGTGTCATGAGCGATTCGCCGCTCGAACGATCCCATACTTGCTCAACAGTGTCTCCACATCAGGAGGCCGTGGTAACACGGAACGCGACTCTCGCGACATGTTCTCGATACCCGCGGGGGTGAAGAAAGACAGATATCGGGCCTTGGTGGCGCCGACGTTCACGCATCTGCGAGCCACATTCCTGGGCGCCAGCAACAAGCTGCCGGGCATTGCCTGCACTGTTGACTCACCGATCTGGAACTCATAACGACCTTCCAGCACGAAGAACAATTCGTCTTCACGGGTCTTGCGATGCAGTGGGGTGCCACCTCCCGGTGGTGTCTCAACTTCAAACACACAGGAGCGCCCCCCGGTTGTGTCACCGTCGATCTTGATCGTCAGCATATCGCCCGCCAGTCCGGGGATGATTTCGCCGCTACCGGGTTGGACAATGAGCGGCTGCGCAGTTTCGGTATTGCTCATGATCAAAAGGTAGCTTATGCTCCCATTATTGTCCAGCCACCGCGGGCCCGTCGGGGCACGCCAACCGACAAGGTGATTCATGGGTCTCATATCCCCGGATGTAGCATCGCGTCTCAAGCCCGATTTCATTGCGACGGTCGCGAAGATCTATCGTGAGATGTGCAACCTGCAGGCCGGTCAGAATGTTCTCATCATCAGCGACGCCAGAACGCCGGACTACATTGTGGCTGTGTTCCAGGGGGTGGCGCAGTCAATGAGCGCGCAGGCCGTGCGCATTGAGTGTGCCGTGCCTGTGGGTGGGGCGACCTATCAACCGGGATCCCGGTGGCCCTCCATGCTCGCAGGAGCCGCGGACCAGGCTGATGTCATCATTGACATGGCCGTTGGCTACTCGCAGTTCATTGTGAATGCCATCAAGCGGGGCTGCCGTGTTGTATGCCCGGGTGATGGAATCGGCGGTTCGTTCCTGGATGACGTGCTGATCCGTACTGTGCTGCATTCCGACATCCATGCGATCCGAAGACACGCGGACCGTGTGGCGGAGCGCTTCAGTCGGGCATCACGCTGTGAAGTGTTCACGGGGCCGCAACAGGACCGATTCGAGATTGACCTCACCGGGTTGGACGCAGTGGCGGGCGATGGCTTTCTATGGGATCCGGATAAGAAAGACTGGAAGAGTAGCTGGGTGTTCCTGCCACCGGCCCAACCGGGAGTGCTCATTCCGAAGGGGCGCGGCAGCGGCGTGATCAACGTGGACGGGACATTGCTGTACCATCCGATCTACCACGAAAAGCCGGATACGCCCATTCGCTTGAGCTTCCGCGACGGCCGGCTCGTTGACATCGGCGGCGGCAGCGTATTGGCCGGCAAGCTCGCCAATTGGCTGGATGCGCTCGGCGAGGAGGGCGCGCGAAATGGGCCCGTGCACCTGAATATAGGCATCAATCCGAACGCGTCGCTGACGCAAAGCCAGGAGTGGGAGCGCGTCTATGGTTCCATCACTTGCGGGATGGGTGACTTGAGCTTGCTGGGCGTACTGCTGGGCGAAGGCGATTTCCAGCTCAACCGCTCGGCTGTGCACTGGGATTGGACTGTGCTGCACCCGAAGATCGTGCTCGACGGCGAGACGGTACTCGAGCGCGGCAAGGTCCTGATCGAATAGTTGCACCTAGTCGAGATACAGGCGCAGGTAGGCGATCTGCATGTTGATCAGCTCACTCAGGAACTGGGCGCGCTGTGTCTCCTCGAGCCTGAAATAAACCTCCACGCCGGAGTTGACGCTCAACAACGAGACTTTGCACACGCTGTGCAGGCGCGCGGGTGGAAGCTTTATTCCGCGTTGCTTGAGAGCCGCGCTCATTTTCTCGCTCATGCGATCCAGGAGCAGCATGTCCGACTCCATGACTTGCGGAATGGCGGCGATGGCCTTCAATACCGAAACGCCGCCGGGCTGGCGGATATTCTTCAACAGCAGGGGAATGATCCGCCGCTGTTCTGTCTCCCAGTCCTGGTTCGGGTCGGCCAGCTTCTGGAACTCGCGGTCCATCCATTCGTCCCATTGCTTCATCATGCCGGCGGCCAGCGCCATGAGGACCGCGTACTTGTCGGGGAAGTAGCGATAGACGGTGCGAATCCGCACTCCGGCCCGTTCCGCCAGCAGGTTGGTGTTGAACCCATCGAGGCCGACTTCATCCAAAAGCCGGGCCGCCGTGTGCAGAATGTCCTCCACCGATTGTTTGGCACGAGCCTGCATGGGCACGGCGCGCAGGAAGGTGTTGGGATTGCCCGTTGCGTCCTGCGCCTGGGTGGCCTGGCTCTTCGCCGGGAAAGCTGTCTTACCCTTCTTCATCGCTGTTCGCGTCTCGCCGTAATTGTCCGCCGCAGTGTGCCATAGCGCCTGCAGGGGTTCCATAAAAAGGGTGTTGACACTCCCTTATAGGGGAGCATATATTCCCTTTTAGAGATGCGGCGCGGCGCTCCGCGCTGTCTCTTGAATACAACAGAAAGCCCCTGAGAGGCCCGTCAATGAGTGCTCGCTATTCTTCCGTCAGCATCGCTGTTGCTCTCGCGATCCAAGCTGGTGCGCTACGAGCGCAGCAGCCCGGGGACGCCGGCGTGCTCCAGGAAGTCGTCGTGTCCGCAACGCGACGCGAGCAGTCTGTGCTCGATGTGCCCTACAACATCACGGCGGTCTCGGGGCAAAACCTGTCGGACCTCGGTGTAACCGATGCGGGCGCCTTGGTCCGCATGGTACCGGGCCTGACGAGCTTCGATGATGGCGCGCGCGGCTCCGGACTGCGGAACAATTTCACACTGCGTGGCCTCAATGCCGACGGAGCCAACAATCAGGATGACAACCCGAAGATCTCCCAATCCACCGTTTCGACCTACATCGGCGAAACGCCAGTCTATTTCCCGTTGAAGCTGGTCGACCTGGAGCGAGTCGAAGTACTGCGCGGGCCACAGGGTACGCTCTATGGATCGAGCTCGGTGGGCGGCACGATCCGCTATATTCCGCGCAAAGCCAACCTCACACGAACGACGGTGGACGCGAGCGTGGAGGGTTCAACAACCGATCACGCGCACAACCCGGGTTATGAAGCGCACATCACCGCCAACATTCCGATTACGGATACACTGGCCTTCCGCGGCACCCTCGGGCACGAGTATGTGGCCGGATTCATCGACGCCCTTGGACTCGTCCGGCAGACGGGAACCGCAATGCATCCCGGTGGCGTCATTCCCGAGAACCCGTCTGATCTACTGCATAGCCCGCCCGCCGCCGCCCCCGTTCGTCGAGATAGCAACGACGCTCGCATCAGCTTCGGGCGGGGCAACCTGCGCTGGGTTCCCAACGAGGCGCTCGAGCTGAATCTCAATTTGCACTATCAGCGCAATGACGCCAACGACCGCAACGAGGACAATCGCGTCTTCGGCACCGGCCAGGAATACGTCAATTACACGCGCTTCACGTCGCCGCAGAAATCCGAGCTCGAGCTTTTGGATCTCGATGTGGGCGTGGATCTGGGCTTCGCGAGCCTTTCCTCCAGCAGCGCCTACAGCGTGACTCGCGCGGAATCGGTGTCCGGGGGCTCATCGGGGTTCATCGAAACCTACTACAGCGACTTCTATTTCGGCTATCCGCGGCTCAGTGCTCCCACGGCACGTACCGAGAAGCACCGGACCTTCACCCAGGAAGTCAGGCTCGTCTCGCAGGGCGCCCGCAAGCTCGACTGGGTCGTGGGAGCGTTCTATGAACACAGTCAGTTGGATTTCAATCTCCTGCAGACCACACCGGGCATCAACGCCTACACGAACGCGGTGCTCGGAACGAGCGGCATTGATTTCACGGATATCCTGGCTACCGGCGGCACGTTTCAGACATTCGAAGACCTCGCGGTCTTCGGCGAGCCCACCTACCACATTACCGACCGCTGGCAGGTCACCGGCGGTGTGCGGGCGTTCCGCCAAAAACTATCCGGAACCTCCGGTATTGCGCTGCCTTATGCATCCAGAGTGTTGCAATACTTCACCGACGGAGTGGCCAGCAACGACTTTCTCTATGGCGGCCTCGTTCCAACCAACGATACTTCGCACGACCAGGTTTTCAAGCTCAACACATCCTACAAACTCGATTCGAGCACGCAGTTGTTCGCGACCTATGCGGAAGGCTTCCGCGCCGGGGGCGCAAACCAATTGCCGGCAACCGATCCGCAGGGCAACGACAACCGGGCGCTGGTGCGCTACAAGGCGGATACGGCGAAGAATTACGAGCTCGGGCTCAAAGGCCGGGCATTTTCGCGTTTCAACTACGGTATCACCGCATTCTATATCGACTGGAAGGACTTCCAGACGACCCTGGTCTCACCCTTCGGCATCTCATATCTCGGCAATGTCCCGGGCGCGCAATCCCGCGGTCTGGAAATCGAGTCGAGCGGGAGTTTGACCAATCACCTGGCTTTCAGTTTGAGTTACGCCTGGACCAAGGCGAAAGTCACTGAAGCCTTTGAAGTGAAGAATGCTGATCCCACCACGACGGTCGCTGCCGGAACTGCTCTACCCGGCTCTCCTGAGCATACGTTGTTTGGAGCCCTGACCTACACGCAACCGCTCGGAAGCTCACAGCTCGCGTTCCGCTGGGATGCGAGCTATCGCAGCCGTACCACGAGCTTCTTCCGGCCAATCGACTCACTGCTGACCGACAACTTCGCGGTGTTGGACGCTTTCACGGTCACCAATGCATCGGTCACCTGGAGCAGGGACCACTACGGCGTGACTCTTTTCGGCAAAAACCTCGGCAATGTGCGCGGTACCTCCATCATCAGTACCGAGAAGTTGCTCGGGCCGCGCAATCAGGGCGAAGGCGTCATAACTCCACGGACGCTCGGGCTGCGCTTCACGTGGTCGATGGAGTAGTCATGCAGCGCAGAATACTCGTTATCATCCCGTTTCTGGTTGATGAGTCGACGCGGGAGTCGCACCTGCGGTGCCTGCAGCGGGATGCGGGGCCGCGTGGCTCGGTGCTTTCGGCTGTCAGTCTCTCCCAGGGTCCCACACCCGCCGATTTCAGCGAGCCGGGATTCAATCACGCGGTGTCAGACATCGTCGCGATTGCGCAGCGGCATCAGGATGACTTTGACGGCATCATGATCAGTTGCTTCGAGGATCCCGGCCTGGCTGAGGTGCGCGAGGTGGCGCATATTCCGGTGGTTGCTCCCTGCGAGAGTGCTCTGCAGTTGGCGAGGTCGGCCGGAGGGCGCTTCTTTATCGTGTCTCCTGACCCAGGCAGCGAGCCTCTCTATCGACAGTTCGCCGCCGGCATGGGGCTTGCGGGCTGTTTCGGTTCCTTCGTTCATGTGCCCTTCGAGATCGAGGCGGCCGGGACGAATGCGGACCTGCCGGATGTAGTCGCTGAGGCGATCCGCATGACCCGCCAGGAGGGCGCCGCGGATCTGGCCATCCTGGGATGTACTGCCTTCACCGAGTGTTATGAGGGCATCGTTGCAGGGGCAGGTGGTCGCATCCTCGACCCCGCGCGTGCTTCCATCAAGCTGCTCGAGCTGTTGATCGATCTCGGTCTGCGCAGATTGCCTGATTCCACCAGAATGGAAAGAAAATGAGCCCAGTTGCCGCACCCGCCAAGCTGATCGAGGCGTTCTGGATCGAAAAGTACCTGACCTTCTGGCAAACGCATCGCGGGCAGCTCATACCCACCGATCACCTTTTCCTGGCCGAGTATGTTCTGCGCGGCGACGTAAGCGATGCAAGGCGCTTTCAGGCCGATTTCTTTCGACTCGACAGTGACATTCCGCTACAGACATACGGTGGCGCGGACAAGCTCTGGTGCAACCGCTATTGGGTCAATCGGAAGGTCCGGTCGTTTGATTCCCTGGACCAGCTCGAGCGCGCCCATCCGGCGACGGACAGTTACTACTGGCGGGTCACCGGTTCCACAATCGCGGGTGACATCCGACCGATTCGAATCGGTGGGCCCGAGGGCCGTACCCAGATTCCCCGGCCTCACCCCATGCGGCTCGCGCAAGCCGGCCAGGCGGTAACCGAGTTTGATTCGATTGCAGCCGACCGGCCTCTGACGATTGAATGGGATTCGTTCGAGAATGCCCGGGCAGGCGCCGTGATCGATGACACCATCTTTGTTTTTATTGACGATTGTCGTGGAGATGTCGTGTACTTTGGCGGGCTGCCGGTCGAGGCGCAGCGGATCCGGTTCGATTCCACGTCGGTAACGGTGCCGGCGGGTACGATGCGACCGGGCCAGCCTTACACGATATTTTTTTCGCAATGCAGGATGGTCGATCAGGACGCCAGCGATGGTTTGATCAATTGCGCGGTCAACTCGTTCGGCATCGAGCTCGATTTTCACACCGCCGGAATCAATACAGGGGAGCCGTGTCCTGAGCCTCGCAAGATGGCGCCGTTTCGCTGGAAGCGCAAGACGCGGGTGTTGGCGGGCTTGGAGACTTGGCCCACCATTGCGGATACGTGAGTTGGCCGGAGGACTGAGCCCATGAGCGGCGCGGACGGTATCGTGTCCGCCGAGCCGCGCGGACAGTACATTTCCGCGATAGTGGCGGGAGCGCTGGTGTACGCGGTCACCATGACGCCGCCCAATGTCATGCCGGCCCTGGTCGGCCTGTTTGCCGACCATTTTCGGATGAGCGGATCCCAACTCGGAGTCGCCGCGGCGATGTATCCGTTGGGGCTCGCGATCGTTTCATTTACCTCGTTCCGTTGGGTTCGCATGGTTGACTGGCGGCGTTGGATCGCATTCGGCCTGCTGTTGATGGCATGTGCGATCGGTCTTCAATCCCTCTGCACCCAATTCGTCCAGATTGCTTTCCTGATGTTCATCGCGGGTGTCGGCGGCGGCCTCGCCGCATCGCCGGCACTGACCGTGTTGGGTGATGATGCCAACCCCCAGCGCAGCTTCGGGCTGATGATTCTGCTCAGTGTGCTTTTGCCTGCCGCCATCCTGGCGTTGATACCGAGAATCCAACCAATCTTGGGCAACAGTGCAACCTTCATTCTACTGACCGCGCTGAGTCTGCTGTCGCTGCTGTGCATTTCGTGGCTGCCGCCGGGGCAGCACGCTCGGCCGGCCGGCGCGGCTCGCGAGCAGTCCTCGCGGTTTTCCTGGCCGCTCCTGGCCTCTCTCATCGGCATGCTGCTGTTCGTCGCCGGATATGTAGCGGCATGGAATTTTCTGGAGCGAATCGGAAACCAGTCCCATCTCGAGCAGGGCGCGATTCTCGACTGTCTCGCGGTGGGAGGCCTGATCGGCGGCCTGGGCGGCTTTCTGGCCATTTTCCTCGGCCGCGCAATGACGCTTCGCACCTCCTTCCTGCTGGCCATCGCCGCAACGGTAGTGTCGTTGGGTTGCATGGAGGTTCTGCCATTGACTCTCGGGGTGTTCTTTGTTTTATCCCTGAGCTTCCAGGTTTGGATCAGTGTGAATTTTTCGAACGGGCTCACTTTCATTGCGCTGAACGACACGGCCGGGACATCGGTCGCGCTGATTCCCGGACTTCAAAGTTTGGGCGCCTCTCTTGGCTCGGTGATAGCCGGCGTGGCCTTTGAGCAAGGGGGCCGGTTGGGCGTCATCGGCTCGGGCATCACGATCTTCCTGCTGTGCACCGTGTCGATGCTGGTCGCGTTTCGCCAGACAAGAGCCTCTTGCGGGTTTTGATCCCGCCATCCTTCCACCCCAGCCAAAATCGCACGAGTCCGCCAACCGGCGGGCTTTCGCGTTTTTGGCGGGGGGAAGGATAGCG
Organism: Pseudomonadota bacterium; assembly: GCA_018241505.1. GTDB lineage: Bacteria > Pseudomonadota > Gammaproteobacteria > Steroidobacterales > Steroidobacteraceae > 13-2-20CM-66-19. The sequence goes on from JAFEDS010000009.1 coordinate 249,790, forward strand.
CCTGCGCAGTCCGGTCAGTCGAGTTGTGTTGACTCGCTCATCTGAAAGCGGCTATCGCAGCGGTAGTCACGTTCGCAGTTGGATCGCCCTTCCACGTCCACTTTACGGACTGATTTCCTATCGAAGGCGCCGGGCGAAAGCATGCTTCGGACGGAACATTGACGTTGGCGTCGTTATCCACGCCGATCGATTGCCATCCAGAGGGTGGATCGGTCACCTGTGCGTTCGCGGTGCCGACTTCATCGTCCTCGCCGCCTACTGCGACGACGAAGTCTCCCACCATCGCATTGCTCGAGAGTTGGACGGTCGCGCTCTGGAGCGCCGTCCCCTCCTTATGGCTCTGCCCTATGGCGACCAGACTGGCGCTTGGAGACAGTCCGCGGACTTGAAGGACATAGAATGTGCCATCGCCGTCACCACCACCGAGTCCCGGTGGAGTGATTGTGTGAATGCCCGGTGCCGCATTGAGCTCGTAGAAGATTTGCGCCCCAACGGCTGGCACTTGGACATATACCGGCGACTGGTCCACTGCTGCTCTGAGCGTGCCAACGTCGTCCGTGGGGGTGAGCGCGCCTCCCGTGCTGTTCCAATAAAGGCCCAATACGATTATAGCGTCACCAGCCTGAACGTCGGTCAATTGGATCGAATGGCTCGACCAGGCTCCCACGCCCCAGTCCTGATGGATCTTTTGTCTGGCCACGATGGTTGGGCCGACGGTGCTCGAAGGGGTGATCTTGGTGACTCCATTGAGGCGCGGGTGAGCGAAAGCCGTTGGTGTCACCATACTGATCAACAGAAGCGAAACTGCTGTAGATCTTGCCAAAGCGATTTTTGAAATCAACAGATCTTTAACCATATTGAACTCCCTTCTTGCCAACTTCGTGTTTCAAACATCGGCAGTGAAAAATCGAGGCCCTATCGTAGTGTAGGTAAACGCTGTTGGGCGCAAGGTTGGAATGCGTTGTTAAAATAAACTCGTTCCGGCGCTTGCGCGGCATTGCAGTGCAAAATGCGCGCATTGCGACATACTCGATTGCCTGACGGGGCGCTCCGGAATTGCTGCGCCGTCGATTCAACATTGGCGGGTGGGCGGCAGGGGGCGTCGAGCGTTGACACCCAGGCCTCCGGGTGAGAGGCATCGGGTGCAAATCGGACGAGCAGGCCCCTCGGATTTGCGCGCGAAGGCCAATGGGTACCCGAGGGGATTCGAGCGGAGCGGCGGACAAGTGTAATCAGTGAGTTATTGCCTTACCATGTACCCCATGATTCTCATCCGTAATGCGAACGTCTTCAGTCCGCGGCCGTTAGGGATACAGACACTCCTGGTGGGTGGCGACAGGATCCTGTGGCTGGGCGCGGACGCTGAGTTGGACCTACCTCGGGCTCTGCGCGCGACCACCGAAGTGCTGGATCTGCAGGGCGCGACACTGATACCCGGTCTGATCGACGGGCACGTCCACGTCACCGGGGGCGGGGGGGAGGCCGGATTCAACACTCGCGTGCCGCCGGTGCCCTTGAGCCGGTTTACGACAGCGGGCGTGACAACTGCCGTTGGGCTGTTGGGCACCGACGATGTGGCGCGCGGGCCGCGGGAGTTGCTCGCGACAATATACGCACTGCGCGAGTCCGGTCTGAACGCCTGGGGTTACACGGGCGGATATCATGTGCCCCCGGCGACCCTGACCGGCGGCGTGCGCAGCGATCTTGTGTTCATCGAGCCGTTGATCGGTGTTGGTGAGGTGGCTATCAGCGATCACCGCTCCAGCCAGCCCACTCTCGATGAGTTGCTGCGGATTGCCTCGGAAGCGCACGTGGCGGGGCTCATGACCGGCAAGGCCGGTATCGTCCATCTGCACTTGGGCGACGGTGTGCGCGGCCTGGAAATGGTGCGCAGTGCCCTTGCGCAGAGCGAGTTGCCGCCCAGAGTTTTCAACCCCACGCATGTCAATCGCCGCCGGCCGTTGTTTGACGAGGCAGTCGATTTGGCCAGGGCCGGGTGCACGGTGGATGTCACGGCGTTCCCGGTAGCCGACGGAGAAGATGCCTACTCGGCTTCCGAGGCGCTGCTTCGGTATCTGTCCAGTGGGGCGCCGCCGCAGCGCGTGACAGTCAGCTCGGACGCCGGGGGTTGCCTTCCCTGTTTCGACTCCGACGGCAGGGTATGTCGGATGGACGTCGGATCGGCTGGCGCCCTCCTGCAGACCCTGCAGGAGCTGGTGGCAAAGGGGGTCCCCCTGGAACAGGCTCTACCCCCGTTTACCGCCAATCCGGCACGCCTTTTGCGCCTATCCGGACGGGGTAGCATAGAAGTGGGGAGTGCTGCCGATTTGATCGCACTGGAGGCGACAGGAGCCATCGGGACGGTCATCATTGGTGGCAGGACGCATGTTCGGGCGGGCAAGCCCGTTGTGCGCGGACCTTTCGAACCATGAGACCAGGAGCATTTGAGGATGCCGAGTAGAGTGCCGGACGGCGGGCAGCGCGGCTGGATCATCCCCATCGGGGGAGCGGAAAACAAGGAGAATGATCGCCGCATTCTCGAGCGCTTCGTGCGCCTGTCGGGCGGTGCCGAGGCCGAAATCATCGTGATTCCCACGGCCAGCCGCATGCACGAGACCGGACCACGCTATGAGAAGCTCTTCCGTGAAATGGGCGCCGGCCAAGTCGGAGTGATGGATTTCGACACCCGTCGCGACTGTCAGGAGCCAGGCCGGCTGCGGCGTCTGGAGGCGGCGACCGGGATCTTCTTTACAGGAGGCAATCAGTTGCGAGTGACCACCTTGCTGGGTGGCACGCCGGTGGCAAAGCTGATTCGCCAGCGTAACGCTCGAGGTGCCACGGTCGGCGGGACCAGCGCCGGAGCCAGCATCCTCAGCGAACACATGATTGCCGGTGGCGATGAAGGTTCGTCTGCTATCGACGGCAGTGTGCGTCTGGCCGCAGGTTTAGGCCTGACAAACCGGTTCATCATCGATCAGCACTTCCGCCAGCGCGACCGTCTCGGCCGCCTGGTCACGGCGCTTTCCTACAACCCCTTCGCCGTGGGCATCGGTCTCGATGAGGATACCGCAGCCTTTATCGGTCCCGATGACACACTTGAAGTAGAGGGCAGCGGCGGAGTTACTATCGTCGACGGCGCGGACGTCAGCTTCTCCTCGATCGATGCGACGGCCGAGGGACAACCTATCTGCGTACTCGGGATGAAGGTGCACTTCCTCACCGCCGGGGCGACATTCAACCTGACTACGCGCACGCCATCCGCAGGCGATCTCGCTCGCCGGAAGGAATGAGCCGCGACCTGCACTGACCCGCTTTCGCCGCGAAGGAACATAACAATTACGATGGAGTAAGCCATGCGAATCCTCGATCGTTCCGTCTATGTGGGGCCGTCGCACTACGCGCGCTTTCCCGTTATTCGGCTGGAGTTGGATCTGGGTGAGCTCGAAGCGTGGCCCACTAGCCGACTTGGGGCTAAATTCGTGGACGCGCTGGCGGAGGCGCTCCCGGGCCTGGCCGAGCACGGCTGCTCCTATCGCGAACCTGGCGGATTCCTGCGGCGCATGCGCGAGGATGAGGGAACGTGGCTGGGCCATGTTCTGGAGCATGTGGCCATCGAGCTGCAGAACATTGCCGGCGAAGAGGTGACCTTCGGCAAAACCCGCGGTGCGGGCGCTCCCGGCCGCTACACCGTGGTGTACGAGTATGCGCAACGCGACGAGGGCGTGGCTGCGGGAGAGCTGGCGTTACGGCTGCTGTGCTCGCTGCTGCCGCCGGAGCTGCGTCCAGCCGATGTTGTGTCGGAAGGTTGGAACTGGCCGGAGGCCCGTGATGATTTTATCCGCTTTGCGCAGCGCCGGGCGCTGGGACCATCCACCAGCTCATTGGTGAAGGCGGCGGAGGGCCGTGGCATCCCCTGGTTGCGTCTCAACGACCAGTCGCTCGTGCAGTTGGGACACGGCAAATACCAGCAGCGCATCCAGGCCACCGTCACCGGCCGCACCCCCCACATCTCCGTCGAGCTTGCCAGCGACAAGGAGGAAACCAACAAGATCCTGGCGAGCCTCGGCCTGCCGGTGCCTTCCCAAGAGCTGGTGCAATCGGAAGAGCAGGCCGTGCGAGCCGCGCGTCGCATCGGCTTCCCTGTGGTCACCAAACCCTACAACGGCAATCACGGCCGCGGTATCTCGATCCGCCTGACCACCGAACAGGAAGTCGCGCATGGTTTTGCGGTGGCGCGCGAGCACTCGCGCTCGGTGATTGTCGAGACCTTCCTGGAGGGAGACGATCATCGCCTCTTGGTGGTGAACGGCGAACTGGTCGCCGCGACGCGCCGTACTCCGGGTCACGTCGTGGGAGATGGCGAGCACACCATCGTGCAGCTCATCGAGATCGTGAACCAGGACCCGCGCCGCGGTGTCGGTCACGAGAAGGTGTTGACACGCCTGGAGCTGGACGCACAGGCGCTGAAGATGCTGGAGCGCGTGAGCCTGACGCCCGAGTCAGTGCCAGCGAAGGGTGTAGTAGTGTATTTGCGCTCGACCGCGAATCTCTCCACAGGGGGTACCGCGACCGATGTCACAGATATCATTCACCCCGACAACAAGGATATGGCCGAACGCGCGATTCGCGCCGTAGGTCTCGATGTTGGTGGAGTGGACTTCCTCTCCAAGAACATCACCGAGAGTTATCGGAAGATTGGCGGAGGCATTTGCGAGGTTAACGCCGCGCCCGGCTTTCGCATGCATATTGCGCCGAGCGATGGAACACCGCGCGATGTGGCAGCACCCGTCATTGACATGCTGTTCCCGCCCGGGGCGCCTTCGCGGGTGCCGATTGCCGCTGTGACCGGCACGAATGGCAAGACGACCACCGCCCGCATGTTGGCTCACATCACCAAGATGGCCGGTTATACCCCGGGGCTGACTACGACAGACGGCGTATACATCAATGGCCAGCGGACTGTGCAGGGAGATATGACCGGTCCGGTTTCCGCGCGCATGGTTCTCGCCGATCCGCAGATAGACATCGCTGTGCTGGAGACCGCCAGGGGCGGCCTGTTGCGCGCGGGGATGGGTGTGCGGGAAGTCAATGTGGGTGCCGTTCTCAACATCCAGGCCGATCATCTCGGTCTGAAGGGCATTGACACGCTGGAGCAGCTCGCCGAAGTGAAACGGGTCGTGGTGGAAGTTGCGACCGACTGCGCGGTGTTGAATGCGGACGATCCTCTAGTGATGCGGATGTCTGGGCACACTGAGGCGAAGAATATCTGTTACGTCACCTTGAACCCTCAGCACAGCCTGGTACGGGAACACATCAGGGCTGGGGCCAGAGCGTGTGCCCTCGAGGCCGGCGTGAACGGACAGATGATCACCTTGTACGACCGCGGCAGTCATATCCCGCTGCTGTGGACCCATCTGATACCTGCGACGCTCGAGGGTCGCGCGACGCACAATGTCCAGAATGCGATGTTTGCTGCCGCCATGGCGTTCTCCTTGGGCGTGAAGCTCGATGCCATCCGCCAGGGCCTGCGCACATTTGACTCGACCTTCTTCCAGGCACCCGGCCGCCTCAATGTATTCAACGAGCATCAGTTCAAGGTGTTGTTCGACTACGGTCACAATGCGCATGCCGTCGGCGTAATGGCTGACCTGGCGCAGCGCCTGGACGTCAACGGCCGCAGGATCGTGGTACTGGCCGGCCCCGGCGATCGCCGTGATGAGGACCTCGTGGCCATTGCTCAGGCCGTCGCGGGTCGCTTCGATCATTACATTTGCCGTCGGGATGACAATCTGCGCAATCGTGCCTCCGACGAGGTGCCGCGCATTCAGGCGGCGGCACTTGTCGAGGCAGGTGTTCCCAAGGACGCGATCTCGGTGATACCTGATGAGCAGGAGGCTATCGACGCCGCATTGAAGATGGGTCAGGCCGGAGACTTGCTGCTGATCTTCGCTGATGCCTTGGCGCGCTCCTGGAAGCAGATCACCAAGTTCAAGACAGTCGGTTCGCAGGCAGCGCCCCAAGGCATCGCAGCACAGAGCGTGGCTCCCCAAACGCTCCTAGGTGTCGCAGGCCGCGAGACTACCGGCGGCGGCAGCGGGGGTGGCGGCGGTGGCGCGGCGGGCACGGCTCACTCGGAGACCGCGCACTCGGCGGCGGAAAAGTGGAACGGCGGCGGTGGCAGCATTGAGCAGACCGCCTTCAACCTGGAAGGGCTGATTCGTGACGAGCGTGGTGTCAGGTTTGCGCCGGAGGCGGAAGACTGAACATCCCGGTGGCACTGCCGTTCGATAACTCCAGGCGCCTGTTTGGAGCGAATCTTTTTTTCGCGACCACGGGCGCGGTGCTGGAGCTCGAGGGAATTGCTGCCGAGCCCGAACTTCTCCAGGCCTGGTATACCCGCGTGGCCGCCGTCCGGTCCCGATTGGGTTGGGACGGTCCGCGAGCCGTCGCTCGAGTCCACCGGCGTGGTGCTTCACTAGCGTTGCCTGCACCTGTAGACCAGTTGTTCGTGGCCACGGAAGTCAATGAATGGGCGTTGTGCGCTTCGCTGTTGGAGAGTGCTCCGCAAAGGTGGCAGGGCTTGCAGGAGGCGCTCATAGCAGCCGCCTTCGAAGCGGCCGACGACCCCGAAGCTGTCATTCCGCCGGTACTGGAGGAATCCGCGGCGTTATTACGCTTCGAGCGGCTGGCTGCACTGGAGGTTCGGCCGCGACTCACCGCGCTGTTGGACGCCGCAACCGACAGGAAGCTGCTGTACATCGTCGACGATGAGATGCTGACATTGGGCGGCGGTGAAGCAGGTCGTGACTTCCCGATGGGGGAACTGCCAATGGTGGCCGGCGTGCCGTGGAACCAGTTGCACACCGTGCCTACAGCGTTGGTGACTGGGTCGAATGGCAAGACCACGACCGTGCGATTGCTCGCCCGCTGTGCCAGGGCTGCGGGGTTCAAGTCGGCCTATAGCAGCACCGATGGTGTCTTCCTCGACGATGAACTGCTCGACACGGGTGACTACTCCGGCCCCGCGGGCGCCCGCATGGTGATGCGTGAGTTACGCGCACAGACTGCGATACTGGAAACCGCGCGGGGTGGCATCCTGCGTCGTGGGATCGCGGTTTCGCGCGCCAAGGTAGCCGTTGTCACCAATGTCAGCTCGGATCACTTCGGCGAGTATGGTATCGATGATCTCGAGGGTCTGGCCGATGTCAAACTGTCCGTGGCGGCGATCGTTCCCCCCGATGGTCTGTTGGTGTTGAATGCAGACGATGCGCTGCTGCGAGCCAAGGCCAATGGCTTGGCGTTACGCTTGAGCCGGTGTCCGCCACTGGGTTGGTTTTCGCTGGATGCGTTCAGCGCGCCTTTGACGGAGCACCGGGCGCGTGGCGGTGCCACCTGTGGAGTCAACGACGGACACCTGCAACTGACCTACGAGGGAACAGAGACCGATCTTGGCAGTATCGCATCCATGCCTTTGACTGTGGACGGTCATGCGACTTACAACATCGCCAATTTGGCGGCGGCGGCGCTCGCAGCGGCAGCGCTTGGTATTGCGCCAGAGGTGATTGCCCGCGTCTTCGCGACCTTCGGCGCCGACCCGGCGGACAATGTCGGACGGATGATGTGCTACGAGTATCGCGGCGCCCGGGTTGTCGTGGATTACGCACACAACTCGGAGGGCCTTCGCGGCCTGCTCACGGTGGCCGAGCACTTGCGGAGTGCTGGCACACAATCGCCTGCCGGCCGCCTCGGTCTGCTCCTGGGTCACGCGGGAAATCGCCGGGATGAGGAGATCCGAGACCTGGCGGCCGTGGCGGCGCAGTTCCGGCCGGATCTGATTGTGGTCAAGGAGAACGAGGCCCACCTGCGGGGCCGGGAGCCCGGCGAGATTCCGCGGATTCTGCGGCAGGCGTTACTGCAATCGGGCATGGCGGAGTCTTCCTTGCGGCTGCGGATGAGCGAAGTGGAAGCGGCTCTGAGCGCCATGGAATGGACCCAGCCGGGCGATGTGCTGGCGCTGCCCATTCACTCCTCCCAAGCGCGCGCCGCGGTACTGGCTATACTCGCGCAAGGATGAAGGCATGAATATTCTGGTCACGGGCGCCGGCGGCATGTTGGGCCGCAAGTTGTTCGCGAAACTGCTGGCCGCGGGTTCGGTCGCGGAGCGCCCTATCACATCGATGCTGCTCGCCGACATGAGCGGACTCTCCGATGTATCCCCGTCGGACCGAGTGCAGACCGTGGCAGCCGACGTTTCTCAGCGTGGTGTTGCCGAATCCCTCATCGAGTCCCGGCCGGAGTTGATTTTTCATCTGGCCGCGGTCGTCTCCGGTGAAGCGGAGGCAGATTTCGAGAAGGGATATCGTGTCAATCTGGATGGTACCCGCGCACTGCTGGAGGCCATTCGCAAGATAGGGCCCGGATATTGCCCGCGCTTTGTGTTTGCCTCGTCCGTTGCTGTATTCGGGTCGCCGCTGCCGGATGTTATCGAAGATGACCAGGGGCTGACGCCGCTCACGAGCTACGGTACCCAGAAGGCCATCTGCGAGTTGCTGCTCGCAGACTATTCGCGCCGTGGCTTCATCGATGGCATCGGCATTCGATTACCGACGATTGCCATCCGTCCCGGTAAACCCAACAAGGCGGCGTCCGGTTTCTTCTCAAACATCCTGCGTGAGCCGCTCGCCGGCACGGAAGCGATTCTTCCAGTGGATGAGTCAGTCCGGCATTGGTTCGCGAGTCCACGGGCAGCCGTGGGATTCATAGTGCACGCGGCTGCACTGGACACTTCGAAGTTGGGATTCCATCGCAGTCTCAATCTCCCCGGCCTGTCCGCAACGGTCGGCGAGCAACTCGAGGCGCTGAGGCGGGTCGCCGGCGAGCGGGCTGTGGCGCTCGTAAAGCGTGTCCCCGATCCCCAGATCAGAAGAATGATCGGTAGCTGGCCGCGAAGCTTTGATGCGCGCCGCGCCAAAGAGCTCGGCTTCGTGGCGGAGGCGTCGTTCGATGAAATCATCCGTGTGCATATCGAGGATGAATTGGGCGGTGTGCTCCGCGTCTAATCAATTGTCCAGCATTGGCGCTTGCGTGAGGCGAGGTCAGGGCTGCGATGCCCGAAAGATGCGCAGAAAGTTACCGCCCATGATCGCACTAACGGACGCTTCATCCAGCCCGCGCGCGAAAAGTGCAGCAGGGATCAGGCTCCAGTCCCGGTAGCTCGCAAACACGGGGCGGTAATTGGCATCCATATCTGTACCGATGCCGACGTGGTCAACTCCAACGGCATCGACAAGTCGTTGGATTGAGTCGATCCAGTCCGCAAACGTTGATTGCCCGAATCCGGACGGCCAGGAGCCGATCACGCCTCCGGCGTCCGTGATCAGCTTCGCATGCTCGAGGCTCACGAGTCGCGGGAAACGTGCCGCTTCGGTGAGAAGGTTCGTGTGGGAGATCATCATCGGCTTTGACGACACCTCGACCGCGTCCTTCGCCACCGCGAATGTCGCGTGAGCGAGATCGATCAGAATACCGGCTGCATTCATTTCTTTGATGATGGTTTTGCCGAGGGGGGTAAGGCCGCCGTGGAGCGGGGGAGCAGTTTGAATGTCGCCTATCTGGTTCACGTGATAGTGGACAATCGTGACGGAGCGCACGCCTTCGCGGTGTGCTTCGTGGATCCGGTCGAGACGATCTTCGATAAAGTCGCCGCCTTCGATCGCGAATACCGCGGCCGGTACGTGCTTGCGGACCGCTGTGTCGATGTCTCCTGTTGATCGACCAGGGGCGGCGAGGCGGCGCGATACGATGCTCTCTAGCACGTTGACTTGTCGCTGATAGTCGGCGTAAGCCTCGCCCTGCTTGAACTCGCGCTTTGCCCCGAGGCCTGTCGGTGTTTCGCCAAGCAGTCGCATGTCGGATACGGCAGAGAACAGTCCGGCGCTTACGCGGCCTGCCGCCAGGTCGGCGCAGGCGCGTTTGATGAAGGCTCGCTTCTCGAGTGCGGCGGCTGCCGGCGGGTCGCCAGCCAAGTGGCCGGCGAAGAAGAGGGCCCCGGGGTGGCAGTGCATGTCGACGGTCGTGTGAGTTCGTACGAATGCCTCGCCTGCGGCGCGCTGGTCTTCCGACAGCGTGATACCGAGTGCCGGCCGCTTGGCCGAAGTGTCAGTTGGTGTTGAAGTGTTGGCGGCGTTCGCGCCGACACCGAGCGGATTGCTTAGAGCGCCCGCACCGGCCGCAGTGACAAGCTGTCGGAGCAGTGTGCGGCGCGAAACCGTACGTGATCCGTCGTCGAACCCAGTTCGTGAGTCATCTACCGTGCTGTTGGGTACAACCATCATGTCGATTGCTCTCCTGCAGTCGGCTCCCGGGACTGGGATCCGCGCTGCGTCGAGATAGTATACGCGCGGGTCCGAAAATGTTGGCGAGTAGAAGGGGGCGTTGAATTTTCGAATCGGCGCGCTGCGGACGGTGCGCAGATCCGAGACCTGCGCGCACGCCTCGGCCTGGATTCGGGGTTCCTGAGAACGAACCGGTGTTGCTCACGGACGAGGACGGATGATCGTCTTCCCCTTGCGTCGTTCCGCAGGGTTGAGGGCCGCGACGGCATCGTTGAGAGCGGAGACCTTGCCGATGTTTGTCAGCAGCCGTCCATCGCGCACTCGCTGGACGATCTCGTGCAGTTGAGCACGATCGGACTCGACAACAAAATCGACCACCCGGCCGTTGTTGGGCCGCGCCTCGGGCGGACCAACGATGGACACCAGTGTCCCTCCGGCTCGAATCAGGCCTGCGGACCGGCTCCCGATGTCCCCGCCGATGACATCGAACACCAGATCGACTTCGCCGACATTTGCCAGGGCATCGTTGTCGAGGTCGACGAACTCCTTTGCGCCGTGGTCGACCACTGTTTGACGGTCGGCGGCGCGTCCGGTGCCGATGACGTAGGCGCCGGCCTCACGTGCCAGTTGCGTCGCGATGGACCCGACTGCGCCCGCCGCACCATGCACGAGGACGCTTTGGCCTGCCTGAAGGCGGCCGTGCTCGAACAGTCCCTGCCACGCGGTGAGGCCCGATATAGGCAGGCTCGCGCCCACCGTGAAGTCAACATCGCCCGGCAGCGGCGCGAGATTGCGTGCCTCGATTGCTACATACTCTGCGAGGGTGCCGTCGCGATACCAGTCTGCGAGGCCGACCACCCGTTGTCCAACCGACAGTCCCGTCGAGCCGTAGCCGAGAGCAGACACCACGCCGGCCAGCTCGTGCCCCGGTATCGACGGTGTACGGCTACGGTTGAGGCGATCCGCCCAGGTCGAGGGCCAGGCCAACTCAGTCGGGACCCATCCCGAGGCATGAACCTGAACCACGACGTCGTTTATCGCTGCCTGCGGCTCGGGTCGCTCCAGCAACTTCATCCCGGCGGTTCCCTCAGCCGGATCCGTCACCACAATCGCTTTCATCGGTCGTCTCCCATGCTGCCCATGCACTCCTCGTCATAGCACTTGCGGTGCCTGGATGGATGCGAAGGCCGCCCCCTGGGGAAATAAAAATGTGTTGTACGGGATCGATGCGAAATATGCCTGTGGCCGATCCGGCGGGAGCGCAATAATCCGGCGGGGTGCTCAGCCAAGTCGCAACCGCATGGGGGCCGAAATCTCCTAACATGCTGGAGGTGGTTGCCTGCCGCGAGTCCCGAAATGCACTACGTTCGACTGCCCGTTGCACTGTTCGTGGGGATGGGGCTGTTAGTCCACCCGGTCATTGCCGCACCGACTGCGGCCGCGCTTACGGGCCTCGACGCCCGGCTCGAGAAGGACCGGGTGGAGGAGAGCATTCCGGGACTGGCCGTGGCCATCGCCTCTCATGGCCGGATAATTTATGAAAAGGGCTTTGGGTGGGCCGATCGCGAGAATCGCGTAGCGGCCACAGAGCACACCCTGTTCTCGCTGGCATCGATCTCGAAACCAATGACCGCTACCGGCCTCATGACACTCGTGCAGGCTCGGAAGGTCGATCTGGACCGGCCGGCGAACGATTATCTCGGAGACGCAAAGCTGCAGGCGCGTGTTGGCGACGCCGCGCAGGCAACGGTGCGCCGGCTCGCGAACCACTCGTCCGGTCTGCCGGTTCACTATCAATACTTCTTTGTTGACGAGCCGTATCGGCCGCCCTCGCGGGACGAGACAATCCTGCACTACGGTAATCTGATTACTCCGCCGGGAGAACGCTACCAGTACTCAAACGTGGGATTCGGAGCGCTGGACTACATCATCAGCCGTGTATCGGGGCAGAGTTATGCGGACTTCATGCGGCGGGAAGTGTTCGTGAAGCTCGGTATGACTCATACCTCGGTAGGAATCGGACCGGGGTTGGAGAAATATGCCGCGGTCCGTTACGGCGACGACGGCGCACCGCTGCCATTCTTCGATCTCGATACTCCCGGTGCAGGTGGCATCTACTCGAGTGCCCACGACCTGGTGCGCTTCGGCATGTTTCATCTGAAGGACCATCTATCCGATCAGGTGGCTATTCTCAGCGATGCTTCGCTGGATGAAATGCATCGCTCGACTGTCGAGCAAGGCGGTCAGCCCCCGGCTGGTTACGCAATCGGTTGGGAAGTGATCGACCGTCCGGACGGTTATCACGTCGTAACTCACACGGGCGGAATGCCCGGCGTGGCGACAACATTGATTCTCGTACCCGGCGAGGACCTTGCTGTCGTACTTCTTGCGAATGGTGGGCCGATTGAGCTGCACGCGCTCGAGAAGCTGGTCATGAGTGCGCTTTTGCCCAAGTGGCGGCAGGTGCCGGAGTCCGGCGACAAACCGCCGCCGCCATTTGTGCCGTCGCCCGAGTTGGTGGGTGACTGGGCCGGACACGTGCATACCTACGCCGGAGATCGGCCACTGCGCCTGCAGCTCCGGGCGGACGGCCTCGTGCTGTTACAAGTTGGCGAGCAGCCTGCCAGCGTCATGAGTGAAGTCAGATTCGAGAAAGGCACACTGTTCGGGACAGCGCGCGGTGATCTCGATACGCCCGATCTGCGCCGTCATGGGGCCTTCCTTCTTGAGGTGAATCTGCAATTGCGAGGCAATGAGCTGACCGGCGGAGTCACCGCGACGCGCCACTACGCCCGGCCCTTCGGCCTCACGCATTGGACCGAGCTACAGAAGCGCCCGCAGTAACGCTGCAATTTCCACACGATAGATTATTTCGTGCAAGCCGCTACTGAGACAATAATCAGACACAGTCTGATCAATACCTAGAGTTGCGCTGCGTGGTTTGCAGTTATTTTGCAAGCACAGAATTCGCCCGAATTCTTATCATTCAATGACTGGCTTCGGGGGTATTCAAGTGAAAAAACGCTTCGTGGTTGCAGCATCCGTGCTTTCAGTTTCCTGTCCCGCCGGCTATGCGCTCGGTGCGGACGCGGCAGGAGACCAACTTCAGGAAGTGGTCGTCACCGCACAAAAGCGTGAACAGCGGCTGAAGGACGTGCCGATCAGCATCGTTGCCGTCGGCGCCGATGAGCTCAAGGATCGCCAGATCACTTCAATGGAGGATCTGCCGAACGCGGTGCCCGGTCTCGGCTACACGAGCGCCGGAAACAGTCACTACATCGAGATCCGGGGCATCAGTGATATCGTGGGCAGCAGCTCATTGATCGGAATTTACATCGACGACACCGATGTAACACTCGGCGGCGCAGCGACAGTTCAGGCCAACCCCATTACCTACGATCTCGAACGGGTGGAGGTACTGCGCGGCCCGCAGGGAACCCTGTATGGGGAAGGCTCGGCGGGCGGCACGGTGCGCTTCATCAGCAAGAACCCGAACCTCAGTACGTTTGCCTTCGATTCCAATGTGGCGGCGATGTTTACGCAGTACGGCGACCCGAGTCAGCGCATCAACGCCATGGTCAATGTGCCGTTGATTGACGGTCAGGTCGGACTGAGAGTCGCCGGCACCTTCCAGCACGACGGCGGCTGGATCGACCAGCCTGCGGCGCAGCGCGACAATATTAATGCCCAGGATCTGACAAATGTCAGAATCAAGGGTTTGTGGCAACCCAGCTCCCAACTGTCCATCGTCGCCATGGCGATCATCAATCGCAATACTCGCGGCATGGATTTCAGCGACAGCGGCGCGCCCGAGCAGTTTACGCAGGTGTTCGGGCTGACGACCTCGCCTCGGGTCAAAAACAACTACGACCTCTTCAGCCTCACTGCAACCTATGACATTGCGTCCGTTGCGCGAATTTCAAACACGCTCGGATATGTGAGAGCGGTGGTCCCGCAATGGAGCGTGCCCGCCTACTTTCAAACTACGGCGCAGCTCACCCCGGGAACTGTAGCTGACTACTACGTTCCGTTGCAGGACATCAGTGATCATCTGCTGACCGATGAGTTGCGGTTGGCATCCGCCGGCACGGGACCGTGGCAGTGGACTGTCGGCGGATTTTTCCGACGCTACACCGACGCGGTGAGCGCGCCGGTGAATTACTACGGCTTCCCGGGGCCCGCCAGCCAGCCGCTGCCGGACCCTTATTCCTCCGAGATACTTTCCAAGTTCAGGTCATGGTCTGCGTTCCTGGATACCAGTTACCGGTTTTGGGACCGGCTGACACTGGGAGCAGGCGTGCGCTCTTTTCAGGAGACGCAGCACTTCAGTGACTTTGTGGGAATGACACAGCAGAGCGGTACTTTCCATTCGGTGGATCCGCGCGTTTACGCGCAATTCAAGCTGACACCCGAAGTCAATCTATACACCAGCGCAGCCAAGGGATTCCGCAGCGGCGGCTTCAATCAGTTCGAGCAGCCGCAATATCAGCCGGAGAATGTCTGGACCTATGAGCTCGGCAGCAAAATGTCCTTTCCGGATGCGCGAGTCGATATTGATGCCGATGTCTTCCTGACCAACTACTCGGACTATCAGACCTTTGCTCCTTTACCGGGCGCCGAGCTGGTCTCGGCCATCCGCAATGTGGGGCACGCGAGAATCAAAGGCATTGAGGCCGATGCGAGCTGGCGGCCGCTGGCGCACTGGCGCCTGGATATGCGCGGGAACTACCTGAATGCCCGGTTTACGGAAGTTGCGGCCGAGTCGACTGCCTATATAGCCGGAGATCCGGTTGATCTCGTGCCCCGGTACCAGTTCGCCGCGTCGGCGCAACATGACTACATGCTGTGGGGCAAAACCGCCGTCAGCCGACTCGATTTCACTCAGCAGGGGCCGGCGACCTACCGGAACCGCAGCAGCGGACCTTGGTACTACAATGAGTCCGACATCATTCAGATGCTGAATTTCAACACCAGCCTGGAGTGGAGCAATAACCTCACGCTGGGGGTGTTCGCACGCAATCTACTCAATGACCAGGGTTTCACCAACCCCTACAGCATTATCGGCAATGGGGTGCGGTCGCGTCCGCGGACCGTCGGGGTCGAGTTCACCGCCTCATTTGAGTGAGATGAGCGTGAGCCGCAGAATCGCTTTCGCGTTGTGGGCGGTCATGCTCGCTAC
Source organism: Pseudomonadota bacterium (assembly GCA_018241505.1). Classification (GTDB taxonomy): domain Bacteria; phylum Pseudomonadota; class Gammaproteobacteria; order Steroidobacterales; family Steroidobacteraceae; genus 13-2-20CM-66-19. Next base: position 265,303 of record JAFEDS010000009.1, read on the forward strand.
GCGTGCACTCGGATTTGACATTTCGAGTCTCCTCGAGGTGCCTCATCCGTCGCAGGTGGTTTCTGCCGAGCACGCCGCAAGAATTGCGTGGATAGCGAACGATCGCGGTGTCCGGAATGTCTGGACCGCGGCCGCACCCAAGTTCGTGCCGCAGATGGTAACTCGCTGGACCGATGACAATGGCCAGGACCTGAGCGGCCTGCGAATGAGCGTGGATGGCTCTACGCTCGTGTGGGTTCGTGGAGGGTCGCCTGACGATGCGGGTTTCTCCCAGAATCCGCAGAGCCTGCCATCTGGCGTGGAGCAGGAAATCTGGACTGCGGCCGCGGACGGGCCGCCGCGCAAGCTTGGCACCGGGTCCTCGCCTGTATTGCCGCCCGATGCACGAGTCGTCCTGGTCAACAAGGGCAAGACTATTAGCTGTTTGTCTGTTACCAGCACCGCACCGGGCTGGTGTACAGATCCGTTGCTGAAGCTGCGAGGCAGTAATGGGCGACCCCGTTTTTCCCCAGATGGCCGCAAGGTCGCCTTTGTCAGTGATCGCAAGGACCACAGCTTCATCGGCGTTCTGGATACGGTGACGCGCAGTGTCACGTGGATTGCGCCCGATGTCGATCGCGATGACTTTCCCGTCTGGTCTCCCGACGGAACACGAATCGCCTTCATCCGGATCCGCGGCGAGCGCTTTGGCGAGCTGTTGGATATCACGGAAGACCGCCCGTTTGAAATCTGGACCGCGGATGCGACGAGCGGCGTGGGTAAGGTTGTGTTCCGATCAGGGGAACGGGCGGGGGGCTTTGCGCAGATCGACCTCGAGGGGCCGGCCCGTGAGCCGTTGCGCTGGAGCAAGGCCGATCAACTCTTGTTCTATTCGGAAGACTCCGGCTGGCTGCATCTCTATGCGCTCTCCTCAGGCGGTGGGCGTCCGAAGGATCTGACGCCCGGGGACTGCGAGGTGGAAAGTGATGCTCTCGCGGCGAATGGGCGCACGCTGATTGTCAGCAGCAATTGCGCCAATATTGACGGTCGACAACTGTTTCGCGTGTCGGTGGACGGTGGCAAAACCGAGCTGTTGCCGGGCAGAACGATCGATGTTGAACCGGTATTTATTGGCGCATCCGGGCAATACGCATATCGCAGCTCAGACGCTGTGCAGCCGATCTCGGTTGCCATCGCGGCAACCGAGGGTCGACCGCACCTCATCTATCCCAATCTACCCCGCGGCTTTCCTGCGCAGTCTCTTGTCCAACCCGAGGTCGTGACGTTTCAGGCGGGTGACGGGCTGACGATTCACGGGCAATTGTTTCGCCCGGCATCAGGCCACGATGGCGACAAGCGCCCCGCAGTCATTTTTGTCCATGGAGGACCCGTGCGGCAGATGCTGCCTGGCTGGCACTACATGGACTACTACAGCAATTGTTACGCGATGAATCAGTACCTCGCCTCCCGTGGGTTTGTGGTGCTGGCAATCAACTATCGAAGCGGCACCGGTTATGGTCAGGAATTCCGCGATGCCAGGAATCAGGGCGCGCGGGGCGCGTCCGAATACCAGGACGTATTGGCCGGGCGCGAGTTCTTAACTCGCCTTCACAATGTCGATACCGCTCGAATTGGAATCTGGGGCGGCTCGTATGGTGGACTTCTGACCGCGCAGGCGCTGGCGCGCAACTCGGATCTGTTCGCCGCGGGAGTCGATTTCCACGGCGTACACGATTGGGCACAGATGGCAAAGGATACGCAGGGCGCGGGCCGAGGAATCGAGGAGCCCCTATACGACCTCGCCCACCGATCGTCGCCGGACGCTGCGATAGCGACATGGCGTTCGCCGGTGTTGTTTATTCATGGCGATGATGACCGCAGTGTCCCGTTCAATCAAACAACCGATTTGGTGCGGCGGCTGCGCGCGCAGGGCGTGCATACTGAAACGTTGATCTTTCCGGACGAAGAGCATGGCTTCCTTCGCTATGCATCCTGGCTCCGAGCATTTGAGGCGACGGCGCAGTTCCTGACTCGCACGCTCGGAACTGAACGATTGCACGACACAATCATTCGCAACGGGCTGATCTACGACGGCTCAGGTCGCCCGCCGTACCTGGGCGAGGTCGCGATCGATGGTGATCGTATCGCCGCAGTGGGTAAGCACGTGAAGGGCCATGCGCGGCTCGAAGTCGACGCGCGGGGTAAAGCCGTTGCACCCGGTTTCATCAACATGCTGTCGCATTCCGAAGTGTCGTTGCTGGCGGACGGCCGGGCGCTCAGCGATTTGATGCAAGGGGTGACCCTCGAAGTCATGGGCGAAGATTCAATGGGGCCGCTCACGCCAGCCATGAAAAAGCTCCTGCGGGAGCAGCAGAGCACAATTCATTTCGACGTCGACTGGACTACTTTCGGGGAGTTCTTCGAAAACCTGCAGAAGCGCGGTATCGCTCCCAACGTTGCCGCCTTCGTAGGCATGGGCACCGTTCGCGCCAACCTCCTCGGTGAAGCGGATGTCCAGCCGACACCGCAACAGCTCACGGCAATGAAAGAGTTGGTCAGACAGGCGATGGAGGAGGGTGCCCTCGGGGCCACCACCGCCCTGATCTACAGTCCCGATGTCTACGCGAAAACGCCGGAACTGAAGGCTCTTGCCGGCGAGTCGGCCCGTTGCGGCGGTATGTACATTGCGCACATTCGTTCCGAGGGTGATCGCCTGCTGGAGGCGGTCGCGGAAACAATCGACATTGCACGCGCCTCTGGCGCGCCGGCCGAGATTTATCACCTGAAGGCGGCGGGCAAGTCCAATTGGAAACAACTCGATGGCGCCATCAGGATGGTCGAGCAGGCGCGGGCGCGAGGGGTGCGAATTACCGCGGACATGTATACCTACACCGCAGGGGCAACAGGCCTCGACGCGGCAATGCCGCCGTGGGTGCGTGAGGGCGGCATTGAAGCGTGGGTGGCCCGACTGCGCGATCCGGTCATCCGCGCGAAGGTGATCGCGGAGATGCGCAATCCGAATCCGCAGTGGGAGAATCTCTATTTCCATGCCGGGCCGAGCGGAACGCGTTTGCTGGGATTCAAGAACCCGGCTCTGCGCCCGCTGATCGGCAAGACACTGGCCGAGGTCGCTGCGACCCGCGGAGTCAGTCCGGAAGATGCGGCGATCGATCTGGTGATTGAGGATGGGTCGGAAGTGAGCGTCGCCTACTTCCTGATGTCTGAGGACAATGTCAGGCGCCAGATCGCACTGCCGTGGGTCAGTTTCGGGTCCGATTCCGATGCCCCCGCGCCGCAGGGCGCTTTTCTCGAGGCGAGTGATCATCCGCGCGCCTATGGAAATTTCGCGCGCTTGCTGGCGCGGTACGTTCGCGATGAGAAGGTGATCACCTTGCAGGAGGCAGTCCGCAAGCTCACCGCGCTGCCGGCAGCCAACCTGTCATTGCAGAATCGGGGGCGGCTCGAGGCGGGCTACTTCGCCGATGTTGTGATATTCGACCCGGCCACCATCCAGGACCACTCGACTTACGAACAGCCGCACCAACTCGCCTCTGGTATGCAAGATGTGTGGGTGAACGGCGTTCGCGCCTTGCAGGATGGAACGGCTACTCATGCTGCCAGCGGACGATTCGTTCGCGGACGAGCGTGGTCCGGCACGCCGGGAGGCGGATGCCGCGCGTCCAGCAAGGACTGGCAGTGGGAAAATGAGGTGCTTCCGTGAGCTTGCCAGCTATCAACCGCCGACACTTTTTGACACTCGCGGGCCCCGCTGCCTGTGTCGCTTACGCAGGAGGACTACGGCAAAGCGTCGGGGACCACGCACCATCGGCCGGCCCGATTCGGCCGGACGTGATCGTCGTCAATGCAAATGTCTACACCGTTGACACCCGGCTGCCGCGTGCGACTGCGTTCGCGGTCGCAGGGGGCAGGTTCCAAGCAGTCGGTACCGATGATGAGATTCGCAATCTGGCACGACGCGATACACCGGTTTTCGATGCGCAGCGGATGACAATCGTTCCGGGGTTCATTGATTGTCACAACCATTCGGAGGCCGAAACCCTGCTGTATGGAGTCATCGTGGGCAACCCCTTCGAAGTTGAGCTCGTCACCATTGACAGCATTGTTGACAAGTTGCAGGCGCGCGTTGCCGAGACTCCCCCGGGGGAATGGATTGAAGGACAGTTCTTTGACGATACGAAAGTGCGTGACGGCCGCAGCCTGAATATCCACGATCTGGACCGGGTTTCGCTGCAACATCCGGTCGCCGTGCATCACCGTGGCGGCCATACGGCCTTCTATAACAGTAAGGCATTCCAACTTGCCGGGATTACGAAGTCCTCGCCGAATCCACCGGGCGGAACATTCGATCGGGACGCCCAGGGTGAGCTCAACGGGCGTGTCACCGACACCGCGATGGACGCGTTCGAAAAGGTCGGTACCCACCCGACTCATTCGCCGACCGTAGCCGCGCAACGCAGGCGCGACAGCATGGCCTACATTTCCAAGCAGTTCGTTCGCTATGGGCTCACGAGCGTGCATCACGATGATGAGGATCACTTGCTGGCGCTGCAGCAGATACGGGCCGCAGGTGACCTCAAGCATCGAGTTACTTTCGAGCCGAGTGGCGCCATTCTGGCCGCCCTGCTGAGCGGACAGGTGGCCTCCGGCTTCGGCGATGACTGGATCCGGTTTGGGGCCACCTCGGAGCACACGGTGGATGGCTCCTTTTCCGAACGGACCATGGCACTGAGCCAGCCCTATATCGGTCGGTCAAATGGTTATCGTGGCAACGTGACGGATACCCAGGACGGGCTCAATGCCTGGGTTGAGCAGATGTTGAGAGCGGGCATCAGGCCCAACTGCCATGCGAACGGCGATGTCGCAATCGACATGGTGCTGACGGCGTACGAACGTGGATTGAAAGCGGTTTCCGCGCGGGATGTCCGTCCAAAGATCACTCATTGCACTCTAGTCAATGAGCAACTGCTGCGCCGGATGAAAGCCATCGACGCCGTGCCGGCGGTCTTCAGTACCTATGCGTACTACAACGCCGACAAGTTTCACTTCTACGGCGAAGCGCTCATGCGCAATTGCATGGCGTATCGTTCCTTCCTCGATGCCGGTGTGCAGGCCGCGGCGGGGTCGGACTTCGGGCCGGGACCGTTTGCGCCGCTAATGGGCATTCAGGGCATGGTCACGCGGCGCGGCTGGAACGGCGAGGTTTGGGGTGCCAATCAGCGTGTGTCGGTTGGCGAGGCGCTGCGGATCAATACCTTGAATGGCGCCTACAACTCGAAGGAAGAGACCAACAAGGGATCGATTACGGCCGGCCGACTCGCCGACTTTGTGGTGCTGGCTGAGGATCCACACAGCGTGGATCCGAATCGGATCGCCGATATCAAGATTGTTCGCACGGTAACCGGTGGCGATACCGTTTATCAGGCGTAGTTCGTAGTTGAAGAGTACTCCGTAACAGAGGATTGTCACGCATGTTGTTGAAGCGCTTTCCGCGGTATGAGCTGACGTTCGGGCCGACACCGATCCAACCCCTGCGGCGGCTCAGCGCCCATCTGGGCGGCGGCGTCGAGTTGTATGCGAAGCGGGAGGATTGCAACAGCGGCCTGGCGTTTGGTGGCAACAAGACCCGCAAGCTGGAGTACCTGATTCCGGAAGCGCTGGCTCAGGGGTGTGACACACTGGTATCGATCGGCGGTATCCAGTCGAATCAAACCCGGCAGGTCGCGGCGGTCGCGGCTCATCTGGGCATGCGTTGTGTTCTGGTTCAGGAAAACTGGGTCAACTACTGGGACGCTGTCTACGATCGTGTGGGCAACATCGAGCTGTCGCGCATCCTGGGGGCCGACGTTCGTCTGGACCCGTCCGGCTTTGATATCGCCATTCGCCCGAGTTGGGAGCGCGCCCTGGAGGACGTGCGCAAGAGCGGCGGTAAGCCGTTTCCGATTCCGGCGGGCTGCTCGGAGCATCGCCTGGGTGGGCTCGGCTTTGTTGCTTTCGCGGAAGAGGTGCGTGCACAGGAAGCTCAACTGGGCTTCCGTTTCGACTACATTGTTGTCTGCTCGGTAACCGGAAGCACCCAGGCCGGCATGATTGTGGGTTTCGCGGCCGATGGCCGCGCCGACCGGGTCATTGGTATCGATGCATCGGCAAAACCAACCAGCACGCGGGAGCAGATCAAGCGGATTGCGGTTAACACGGCGCAGCTCGTGGATCTCGGTCGCGAGATCACGGATGAGGATGTGGTGCTCGATTCACGCTATGGCGGTCCGGAATATGGCCTGCCGAGCGAGGGGACGCTCGAGGCTATACGGCTGTGTGCTCGCCAGGAGGGTATGCTGACTGACCCGGTCTACGAGGGAAAATCCATGCACGGCATGATCGAGAAGGTACGCAGAGGCGAGTTTCCCAAGGGCTCCAGGGTGTTGTATGCCCACCTGGGCGGGGCGCCCGCATTGAGTGCGTACAGCTTCCTGTTTCGCAACGGCTGACGGCGCGCTAGATTGACAGCTCGGTGGTGGTCAACACCTGCTTGAGAACCATGAATGACCGGATTTGCCGTACGCCCGGCAAATGCAGCAATTGCTCCGCGTGCAGCCGGTTGAAGTCCTCGTTATCGCGGGTTCTCAGCAGCATGAAATAGTCGAACTCACCGGCGACCACGTGGCATTCCAGGCAGCCGGAGACCTTGACCACCGCCTTCTCGAAGTCTGAAAACGACTCCGGTGTCGAGCGATCCAGTACAACGCCGATCAATACCAACATGCTGGCATTGAGTGCGCGCGGATTGAGCAGCGCCACGGTCCGACTGATGATGCCGGTCTCGCGCAGCCGGCTGACACGCCGCAGGCAGGCTGGCGCGCTCAAATTCACCTTGGCGGCGAGCGCCACATTCGAAATGGTGGCATCGCGCTGCAACGTACGAAGTATCGCGCGGTCGGTCCGATCCATTTCGACCGGCAGAGCCTCGGACGTGCCCTTGGCGTTTGCAATTCTGTTGCTCGATTGTCTCATTGTGAACAGCAAAAAAGGCTGTATTGAGGAATCTCCGCATTAGGCTGCGTCAAGAGCTGGTACTTTGCAAGAACTACCGCCGCCGTAGCTCTTACCACCGCCGGCGCGCAATTTGCCTGGAATCACGACGTCTAGCTACAATCCTCGTCGATACCCCGCCCGAGAACAACGACAGGGGGCCATCATGCAGACGAGCCATCGACGACGCGAGGCGTTTGCGCAAGCGTCCGCTTTAACCCTCGTACTCTGGCTATCTTCCCCGTTGACGGCCGCGAATACGGTATACCCAACGGGCACCTCGCCGAATGACGTTGTTGCAGTGCAGGCAGCGGTCAACGCAGGAGGGGAAGTCCTGCTCGAGGCGGTCAATGCTGCCGGGACTCCAACAGCCTTTAATTTCGGGCCTGGCGAGCAGGTATCGATCACCACCGATGTCGCTATTCGCGGCGAGACCACAAAAGTCGGGATGACCACCATTCAAGGCGGCCGGGATGTGTTTGTCGCCCGCGGCCTGTCATCTCAGATTCGGATCCAAGGCATTCATTTCGACCATCCGAACACCGCAATAGTCATTACGGCAACACGCGGCGCCGTGATCACGGGAAATTGGATAACGAACTTCTCATCCGCCGCTGTGAGCGTCGTGAATTTTGCAAATCCATCAGCAATTAGTGGAGTAGTCACCATATCCGACAATGTTGCGGATAGCGGGGATCCTTTTGCAGACGGCCTCGCTGTGTTCTCCGCGTCCGCGACCGTCGAAGTAACGGGAAACGAGGTGTACAACGTGGGTGAGCTGGGAATTGTTGCTATTCCCACCAGTCCCATTTCCATCAGCGGAAATCTCGTCGCGCCCGGCCGCGGGGATGATGTGAACACCTTTGGTGACGGTATATTGGTGTTTCCTGGATTCCCGTCTGACGATACGGTGCTGATTGAGCACAACGTAATTGCACCAGCGGACTCCCAGGCACAAGGAATCAGCGTGTCTGTCGGACGCCCGACCTCGATCATTCAGAACCAACTGAGCACGCAAGCGGCGGTTGCGGGGGTGGTTCTTTTTGGCAATGTGTCGGGTGCTTATGTCGGACAGAATCGATTTGACGGAGCGATGGCCATAGCTATCGCGATAGCGGACACCGGGCAGGGTGATGCGGTTGGCAACGCGCTGATTGGCAACAATGTGAGCCACGCGCAGGCAACCATAGCGAGTCTGTTTCTTGACCAGAACACTCGGGACAGCGTCGTGACCGGCAGCGCAGGGGCCACGGTTGTCGATCTGGGGGCGAATAATTACATTACCGGCGCCGGAAGCGTTGGGCACGCAAACATTGGCCAATTGGTGCGCGCTCCGAAACAAACACTCCAGGCAGTACGGGCAAAGTACCAATGAGGATTCGGTAAAGAGCGAGGGTTTTCACTCAGGGCGATCCACAATTCGAAGGGCAACACTATGCGTCCCACCAAGAAGCGCCATCGAAAGGGCCTGCGAGCACTTGGGGTCATCGTTGCAATGGTGGCGAGTTGCTCGCCGGTCTGGAGCGCTACCACGCGAGCGGAGCTGAGCGCGCAACTTCTCGAGTGTGACGACGTAGACTCCGGCCTGTGTGCTGATCGCTACACGCAAAGGACCTACGAAGGTAAATACATCGGACACGATGAAGTGTCACTGCTCTTCTACTCGGACGTGCCCGGCTCCGGAAACTACCAAGTATACGAGCTCGTGCTGCCCAAGGATCCGCCCACACCTCCGGCGCAGGATGGCAGCGGCGGAACGTTCAATTTCCAGCTACACCCCACATTCTGGTTCGGCATGGCGCTGTGTGATACGCAGTCCTGGCCCAATACAAATCCTGTTTGTAAACCCGATTCCGACGAGAACATCTACGATAATCCCAATCGCAACGCTCCGGACTATATTGGACGTCACCCGGGAGCCGCCGTTCTCGAATTGCAGTTCTATCCTCCATTCGGCATCAATCCAGGGGCGGTTGCAGACGCGTGGTCGGCTGCGCTGACCATCGACAGTCTCAGTGATCGGATCGGGCCGGTGGAAGCAGTCTCGAACAATCAGGACTGCCTCGCAAAGGCCGGCGAGGAACCCGTCAATTTCGCGTATCTGACCTTGCACGGGCAGGCACAGGCACCTGCGAGCCCGCTCAACACCGACTTCGCCAACAAGTTTGGCTACCAACCTGGGAATACGTTTCTGATGAATGCCGGCGATCGGCTCATCATTCAGCTTTATGACACTCCGGCGGGAGTGCGTGTTGTTGTCAAGGATCTGACTACAGGTCAGACAGGCTCGATGACAGCCAGCGCCGCCAACGGATTTGCACACGTGAACTTCGTCCCAGATCCGCTTCCGGCGCGTCCCTCTGTCAAGTGCACTGCGCGAAATGAGGGATTCCATCCCATGTACAGTACATCGAGCGAACACACGCGCGTTATATGGGGGGCGCACACCTTTAACATCACGTACACCGATGAAATCGGCCACTACGAGCATTGCGGTGCTGTTGACCATGAGGGCGGACAGTGTTTGGTTGCCGGCAGTGATGATCGCGCCGGCGTAGACGCTGATGATTTCGCATGCTTCAGCGCGGACTTCCTCGGAAGCTTGGGACTGGCGCCTGTTGGTGCATGCTTGGGCGAGGACCTGGATTTTGATGGAGTTCCCTATCGGTTAACCTGGCCGGGAACGGGTCCTCCAGCGGATGATGCTCAGCTCAAACCTACACCGGTACGCTTTACGAGCCCGCGGTTCTTGAGCACCGCAGCTCCCAGTGGGGCTTTGCAAAACTACCAACGCGTCGCGTTCGAATCCGACTTGCCGGTGCTCGAGAGCGCGGCGGGCGTGCCGTCGTGTTCGCAACTGGGTGCGTACGACGGCTGTACGAATCCGCCTCCCGGCGCGCAGTTCTACCCGATCTTTTCGACCACTCAGATTGCAAATGAGTGCTGGTGGCAGGAAGGTGGAGCTTCAATACCGGGAACGATTGAGACGTTCGGTGGTTCGTCGGCAACGGAGTTCGGTACGACACCTCTTCAGGTGCTGATCCCATGGTCGACCGATCCAAACTCCCCCGCCAGTATCACAGTTCCCCAGGACTTCCGGCGGATCCTTCCGCTCAATCCCTGCAAGGCGGGCGGGCAGCTCCAATAAAGGGCGTGGGGCCGCAAATCCATTGTGCTGCCTGCTTGAGTAGCGATAGCTACGATGTGCTACATGTGCTAATACATCGGTCGTGATCGATCACGATGTGATTGATCCGAAGTTGCTTCCTGACGAATCAGCTATCTCAGCAGTCACTCTCGCGGAGCTGGCTGCTGGTCCACATGCTACAGATGACCGCGATGAGCGCGCCAGGCGCCAGGACCGATTGCAATGGGCAACTGCCACGTGGGATGCGATACCGTTTGATGATGAGGGCGCGAGGGTATATGGCCGCATGTTTGCAGCGGCTCGAGCTGCGGGGCAATCGAGCCGTTCGCGTCTTGCCGACCTGCTGGTCGCCGCCACTGCGGCCGCAAATAATTTACCCCTCTACACCCGCAATGCGGATGACTTTCGTGCATTGAAGGAAATCGTCAGGATCATTTCGATTTGATCGGCCCAGCGCATTGTCGCGGTTTCTTCAGCACCAACACGGCGCGGCGCTCGTCAGCCTCGCGGCAGGTTGGCCGCGAACCGGGCGCGGAACTCGCGTGGGGCGACCGCCAATTGACGCTGAAAGCTCTGGCGCATGGTTTCCTTGGAACCGAAACCGCAGCGCCGGGTAATACTCTTGATCGACAACCTCGAACCCGCGAGCAGGCGCTGGGCCGCCTCGACCCGCAGGCGCTCAACTGCCCGCGCGGGTGAGTGGCCGGTCGCCGCCCGATAGTGGCGCACGAACGTTCTCTCACTCATGCCAGCGCGCACCGCCAGTGCCGGCACGCTGAGATCGGAGGCCAGGTGTTCGGCCATCCACGCATGCAAGCGGCCAAACCTGACGTCACTTGCCTGCAGCGCCAACACCTGACTGAACTGTGCTTGCCCGCCGGGTCGCTTGAGAAACACCACCAGATCTCGCGCGACCGCCATGGCGATGTCGTGTCCGACATCTTCCTCCACCAGCGCAAGACTGAGATCGATGCCGGCGGTAACACCGGCAGAGCTCCAGAACTGGCCATCCCTTACGTAGATCGGATCACTCTCGACCCGCGTGGATGGATTGCGGCTGGCCAGCTCGGCGCAGTCACGCCAGTGGGTGACTGCGCTTCGTCCCGTGAGTAGCCCGGCCGCGGCTGCCAAAAACGCCCCAGTGCAGATCGATACCACACGCCGCGCACGCGCTGCTCGCAGCGACAGCCAGCGCATCAACACCGCATCCTGTACTGCCTTGCGGATCCCGCCGCCGCCGGCGATGACCAGTGTGTCGAGTGGGGCAGTGTGGCGCGGCAACGGTACGGCGACGAGCGTGAGACCACTACTGGTCGTGATGTATTGCGAACGGGCTACCACGCGAACCTGATACGGCGTGGCCAGGCCGGCAGCCGCCGCCCATTCGTTGGCAGAAGCAAATACCTGCAATGGGCCGGTTATATCCAGTAGCTGTGCCTCGGGAAACGCGAGAATCTCTATAGACCGCTTTGGCGTAATTCCTGCGATATGTGACATATACGCCAACTTTAAGGATGAGAAAATGCGGGCGTCAAGTAAAAGGGCGAATGACCATGTCACTGGCACTGCGACCGAACTGTGAATTGTGCGACTGCGATCTGCCGGCCGATTCGACTGAGGCGCGCATTTGTTCGTACGAGTGCACCTTTTGTGCGCGGTGCGTCGAGAATGTGCTGCTCAACGTTTGTCCCAATTGCGGCGGTGGGTTCGCGCCGCGGCCTATCCGGCCGCGCCACGAATGGCGCCCCGGGCTGTCACTCGACAAGCGCCCCGCAACCCTCGAGCGGGTGCGCACTACTTACAGCCGTGCCCAGATCGCGGCGTTTGCACAACAACTTCAGGCCATGCCGCCAGCAGAGCGATGAACTGCGGCGGTTCGAGGCGGCGATGCACGTACACTACAGGGACACCGTACTGCCACTGTATGACGCGCGCGATCACCGTCGCACAACCATTGCCGCGAGAGCGGCGGCGATGACATTCGCCGCCGCACTGGCCCCGATCGCGACCCCGTAGCTGCGACTAACATCGTAGAGAAATCCCACGCTGCTCGGTCCAATCAGGCTTCCGATCCCGACACTCGTATAGAGCACGCCGATGATGGCTCCGACGTTCTTTGCACCGAAAAGATCGGCCACGACCGCCGGCAGGATGGCAACCCAGCCTCCATAGAAGAGCCCGAAAATGAGTGCGAACAGGACCAACAGCAGTACCGTTTGGGCAACGGTCCAGATTGTCAGGGAAGCCGCCATGCCAAGATACATGATGACGAGGAAGCGCTTCCGGCCCATCTTGTCGGCAATGCCGCCGAGAAAGAACCTGCCGATCGTGCTGCCGATGCCAATCGCGCTCAGTAACCACGCGGCGGTTGATGCCAGGATCCCATGGTCGGCCGCGTAGGGGACCAGGTGAACGAATGGAACAAATACACCCAGGGACGCAACCAAACACGCGCCATAGAGAGAGACAAACGATCGTGTCCCGACCGCCTGACGCAGGGACAGTCCTTCGCGCGTGATCTGCGCCGCACCTGGCGTCGGTCGGATGCCATCCGGATGCAAATTCCTCGCTGCCGGATTATCTTCGAGGGAAAAAGTGGCGGCTATACCCAGGACGAGCGCGAATACACCCAACGCCAAGTAGGCGTTGCGCCACCCAATGCTGTCAATCAATGTTGTCGCGACCGGCGGCATGATGAGCGTGCCGACACCGATGCCGCTGACCGCGAAACCCGACGCGAGCCCTCGGCGTTCCACGAACCAGCGTTGAACCACGGCCAGCGTCGGAACGTACGCGCATCCCACGCCCAAGCCGATTCCGAAGCTGTAAGCAACATAGACCTGATCGAGCGTGCGCGCTCGTCCCGCCAGAATCAGGCCCGCGCCAACGAGTGCCATGCCGGTAGCCGCCAGCTTCCGCGCACCCCAGCGCTCGGCCAGTGGCGCTGAAATGACCCCCAGCCCGAAATACAGGAAGGCCGCGAAACAGAACACCAGTGAGGCCGAACCGCGTGAGGCACCCAAGTCGCTCTGAAGAGAGTCGAGGAAGGAGCTGAATGTATACGCGCTGCCGAAGCCGACGAACGTGATGACAAACGCCGCCGCAACAACAAACCAGCCGTGAAAGACTCTCCCGCCGCTCATAGCGATATCTTTTCCTCGCGGCCTGCGGGCAAATTGACGGGCCGCAAGCGGTGCCAGCCGGTTGCAGCCTGAAAGGCCGCTCCGGCACGAACCAGCGCCGCCTCGGCAAAGTGGGCTGCAACGAGTTGCAGTCCGATGGGAAGTGCGTCTTTCGTCAGGCCGCCCGGGAAGGCCAAAGTGGGATGGCCGCTCATGTTGAACGGGCACGTGTAGCGCTGCAGACCGGCGATGAGCTCGGGCTGATCGCCGAGTGTTGCAATTGTCCCGAGGCTCAGTGGCGCAAACGGATGGACCGGTGTCAGCAGCACATCCACTGACTCGAAGACGGTTTCCACACGCCCCCGAAATTCTGCGCGCCTCAGCAGGATCTTTTGATAGTCAGTGCCTGAAACAGCCCGTCCGGTCTCGATCACACTCGCCAGGACAGTGCCATACTGGTCCGCCTGAGTGGAGTAGTCAGCTTCATGCGCGACCGCGGCTTCGACGGCACAGTTGGGAACCCAATCGCGCACGATTCGGGCAACCGCCGGAAATTCGATCTCAACAACCACAGCGCCGAGATCACCGAAAATCTGTGCGGCGGATGCAAGGGCCGTCTGAGTTTCAATGTCCACGCCGTTGTTGTTCCATGACGGATCGATGCCGACGCGCAGTCCCTTGACGCCCGCGGCCGCAACGGAGACGTAGTCGGGCACAATCCGCGTCGCGGCCGTGGGATCCTTTAAATCGCTTCCGGCGATGGCCGCAAGGATGGCCCCTGCGTCCAGGGCCGTCCTGGCAATCGGTCCGATGTGATCGAGCGACGCTGCGAGCTCCAGGATACCGTGACGGCTCACCCGTCCCCAAGTCGGCTTGAGGCCGGTAACACCGTTGGCAGCACACGGCCAACGAATGGAGCCGCCCGTATCCGAAGCCACCGAACCGTAACAGAGACCGGCCGCGGTTGCGGCGGCCGAGCCGCTCGACGAGATGCCAGCCCAGTAGTCCGCATTCCAGGGATTGCGGACCGGCGTAACTGACGGGTGATAGTCGGAGTAGGCACCTTCGGTGAGTTGCGTTTTTCCAATCAACACGGCACCGGCCCCCGCGAGCCGACGCACGACAGTAGCATCCTCAGGCGGTCGGAAGTCCTTGCGGACGCTAGTGCCGCCCGCGGTCGGTACACCTTCAATCCAACAAAGGTCCTTGACGGAGATCGGCACGCCATGCAGAGGTCCGCGCCGCAAGCCCGAACCCATCTCCCGATCCGCGGCTTCAGCTTGTCGAAGGGCGCTTGCCTCCAGCACCTGCGTATAGGCGTGCAACTTCCCATTCAGCTCGGCTATTCTCGCCAGCAGCGCTTCAGTCACCTCGCGCGCCGTCACAGCGCGGGCGGCGATCAGTTCTCCGACCTCGAGCAGGTCGCGCATCGCCAAGTCATCGCTATCAGCCTTCATCCCGCTGCCTCATCCCCAAGCCGACGAATCTCCCTGGAGAATAGGGAGTGCGAGTAGTATCCACAATTCACAATATCTGCTGCATATGAACGAGCCCAGCTAATCCATGCATGCGAATCTCCCCCCTTTGAATGCGCTGAAGGCATTCGAAGCCGCGGCCCGGCACCGTTCAATCAAGCTGGCCGCCGAAGAGCTTTGCGTCACTCCGGGCGCGGTCAGTCAAATGATCAAGAGTCTCGAAGCGCACCTGGGTGTGAAACTGTTTGAACGCGTGACGCGCGGCATCCATCTCACCAATGCCGGCCACAATTACTTGCCGTCGGTCAGCAACGCATTCCGGCAGCTTGCGGAAGCTTCACTCCGGATTGCCGCGCCTGAAACTTCGGGTGTTCTCACAGTCAGCGTAACGCCGTTCTTTGCATCCGCATGGCTCATTCCACGCATGAAAGCATTTCAAACGGCCCATCCGGATATTGACATCCAGGTGATCACCAGCAGCAAGCTCGTCGACTTTTCACGGCAGGGTGTTGATGTTGCGGTACGTCACGGCCTCGGAGTGTACCCAGGCTTGCGGAGCGATCGCGTCGTGACTGTTGAAATGGTCGCCGTCGCTGCTGCCTCCCTGGTGGAATTGCGTGGCGCGCCTGTTGATGCCGGGGCGCTGCTCGATTGGCCCAAAGTGCATGACTTCGAGCGACGCGGCTGGTCCCTGTGGTTCGAAGCGAATTCGCTCACCGAAAGGCAATCACCCCGCGGGCCCTCATTCGACGATAGCGGTCTGTTGTTGAAAGCCGTACTGGACGGCCAGGGAGCAGGTTTGCTGCCCGCCGCGATGGTGGCCAAAGAGCTGGCCGATGGCTCGCTCATTCAACTTCTGGCGGCTCGAAAAATCGAGGAGTTTGCCTACTACCTCGTGTGCCCCCACAAGAATCAGCAGCAACCGAAAATCACGGCATTTCGCGAATGGATTTTGCGGGCGGAATGAGCTACGGCGGCGAGACGTCATGCACTCCCGCAGCGTTGCCGGCAACATCCCGAAGATGCCCCCCGCGACGCAATGTCAGCAGCCGTAACGCAGCAGCACCGATCGGGCGCTTGATTGAGTCGCGCCAGCGGGATTGGAACGGAGGCTTGGGCGATACGCGCATTTTGCGCAAACAATAGTTCGCGGCGTACAGGTCGAGATACTCCTGATGCCAGGAGTGGTACAGGATCGCCACTGTCACCGAAATGTTGTTGTCGTTCTGCACCCAGTGAGGCGCGTTCACGGGAATGTGGACGCCGGTGCCGGGTTTCAGGCGGATGACGCTGGCACGGTGCTGCAGGTGTGGCTTATAGATGGCCGCGTTGGTATCAGCCGCCCAGAAACGCTCGATCTCCTCCTCGGGAAGTACTTCTCGATCGTCCTTGGGGAAAATGCTGATGTTCTTCTCACCGCGAAGCTGTAACAGGAAGTTGCACTCACTATCCATGTGGTAGGTGCTGAGGCGATTGGGTGAGGTAAGGAAAATGGCCATTTCCTTGCGCCGCATCTTGCGCTCCAGTTCCCGACCACTGACCTGCAGCAGGTCCGAAATGCAGTTGTTCAAGACCTGTGCGTAAGGCGCCGAGCGTTCCGCGGCTTTCAGATCGATCCAGGCGCCGGCGGTTTCCAGCCGTTCAATGGTCTGGTCCACCGGGAACTCGGCCGGGGACGTTCCCCAGCGCGAACCAATGTTGGTGACACCAGCGTCGTAATAGATATCCCCCGGCCGGTCGGCCGCCATTTCCCGGGCCAATTGCAGCAGGCGCGGGATTTCGAACAGCGGGTGCGCGGCAAGCCGATGTTGGATTTCAAAATGCCGTTTGTTGAAGTGGGTGGCGAAGAGGCCAGGATCAATGATCAGACTCATGGCAACACCCGAATTTTTATAATGGGCTGCCGGCCAGAATGCTCTTGGCAAGCGGATTGTGTCAAACCGGGCGGGTGGGAACGCGAGCGGTGGAATGTGTGGGGACGCGCTGACTAGACAAATCAGGAAGTTACGTCGCTTTTCGCGCGTGAGATCTCGGATGAGGCTAAATTCCAGTCAATCCGCCGCTGCACAACAAGGTCTGCCCACTCACATAGTCCGATTCAGGGATACAAAACAGATAGACCGCGCCGGCGGCCTCTTGCGGTGTACCGCGGTCGATGCAGAGTGC
This sequence comes from Pseudomonadota bacterium, assembly GCA_018241505.1. Lineage (GTDB taxonomy): Bacteria > Pseudomonadota > Gammaproteobacteria > Steroidobacterales > Steroidobacteraceae > 13-2-20CM-66-19. Next base: position 282,240 of record JAFEDS010000009.1, read on the forward strand.
GTGGCGGCCGCCTAGCTGTTCCTACTGGACGGGCCAACGATCTCCGCTACATCAGCCACACGGGGCTCGCGTCCCGCAAACAGTAGGCGCGCAACCAACAAGGCAATCACTGCTCCCGCAAGCTGCGCCGCAATGAACCCCGGCGCATCTAGAGGCCGGATACCGGAGAATGTGTCAGTCAGGGAACGAGCAACCGTGATTGCAGGGTTCGCGAAGGACGTGGAGGCCGTAAACCAGTACGCGGCACCAATCCACCCCGCCACCATCCACGGCGCGTCCTGCGCGCGACGATTTCCCAGCACCACCAATAACAGCCCGAAAGTCGCCACTCCTTCCGCCAGCCACTGAGCGGGGCCCGTGCGTGCATGGAGCGAAGACTGCAATAGCGGTAATTCGAACATCGCGTGTGCAAGCAGGGCGCCCGCGCAAGATCCAGCGACCTGCATCAACGCATAGGGCACTGCGTCTCGCCAGGGCAACGCGCCCAGGATCGCCTGGACGAATGAAACGGCTGGGTTGAAGTGCGCGCCGCTGATGGGACCCAGCAGCCCAATCAGGGTCGCTAACACGGCCACTGTGGCACCTGTGTTGGCTAGTAGGGCGACCGCCGTATTACCTGCCGCCAAGCGCTCCGCCATGATCCCAGAGCCCACCACGGTTGCCGCGAGAAGGAGCGAGCCGATCCCTTCGGCCGCAAGTCGGTTGATCAACGTCATGACAATGCGGCGGCAATTGTCTTCGACAGGCAGATTGCTGAAACTGGACACAACGACCGAAATTCGGCGCTCTGCTGAAGTCCTGCACTGACCTGTTGCCGGTCGAGAACGCCGTATCCGAGGCTGCGGAAGAAGTGCTCGGCGGTTTCAGTGAGGAGCACGAGCTGACTGATGTGGTCTGTTCGAGCCGCGTTTTCAACGCAGGCAACGAGCTCACGACCCAACCCGCGCTTGCGATATTCCGGGGCAATCACCAGCGATCGCAATAAGGCCTCTCGCCCGAAGCATTCGAGCGCGACGGCGCCGACAATCGCACCGCGCTTCTCTAGAACCCATATCTGAGGCTCATTGATGCTGACGATATCGGCTGTCGGCAATCGGGCTGCCTCGAGCAACGCCAGGACAGCCGGTAGATCCTGGGCACGCCCGCGACGAATGTCAGGTTGCGGACTCATTCGGCGCACAACACTGCGAAGACTCGGATTGGGTTTGGCGCTGAGTCGGCACACAACAAACCGCCTTTACGCTCGCGGCGGGCGTTGTGGATGTGCCATGGTCAAATACCGGCGTGTCCTCTCCATACACGGGAATGTTTGCCAGCGTATGGAAGGTCTCCCAGGCGATGCCTGAAGGATCTGTGACCCAGTACTTGTCCGAGCGCGCGTAACAGCAAGGCTGCTCGTCCTCCTGAACCATCCGCTCGTCGGCAGCTTTGAGCCGCCCCTGCATTCCGCGCAGCTCATCGTCGGAGTCTACCTGGAAGCCAAGGTGATTGACGCCGGTCGGCTGATGGTGCGTGGAAATTGCGAAATTGACGCGCGGATCGTCGAGCATCCATTTCGCATAGTCGCTTTTGAGAACGGACGGCTCATCGCCGAACAACTTCGAATAGAATCGAACACTGTCGTTCAGGTTGGATACGGAGACGTGCACATGGAAGCGCTTCACGAGGATCTCCTCTTGCGATTCGGTACGGAGGCGGGCGCGCAGCTTTGCCCGCCACAACAGTTTTCGCTGAGAAAGCCCAATAGGGCATTCATCTGTTCGTAGTTCGTCGAGTAATAGATGAAGCGACCTTCCTGGCGAGCGTGGACCAGGTCCGCGTGGCTCAGTGTCTTCAGATGGAATGACAGGGTATTGGTCGGAATGCCGAGCCGCTCCGCAATCTCACTGGCAGCCATTCCGTTGGGACCGGCCTGCACCAGAAGCCGATACACCTCCAGGCGACTGCCCTGTGCCAACGCGCCCAATGCCCTGACTGCGATTTTCGACTCCATGCGTTTGCTAAACCCGCGGAGTCTTCACGAAAGTTGGCGCGTATTTCACGATGCGGTTCTTGATCTCATCGCGCGCTGTACGGAAGCGGCTGAGCAACATTGTGTGGGTCAGGCTCGCATCGTCACTGGCCGGGTCTGGAATGGGCCAATGAATACGCTGCACCCGTCCGGACACGATCGGGCACACCTCCTCGGCGCATAACGTGATGACGGCATCCACAGTGCTGGCATCAATTTCGTCTACAGACTTTGAGCGGTGTCCCGATATGTCGATTCCGAGCTCGGACATCACTTCAATGGCGCAAGGGTTGACCCGGGAGGGTTTGGAACCCGCACTGATCACCTCGACCTCGGGGCCAAGCAGCCGGCGCGCCAGTCCTTCGGCCATTTGGCTCCGGGCTGAGTTGGCGACACATAGAAAGAGTAGGCGCTTATGCATAGTGCTCATTGACCGCGAGCCAGGGCGGCTTTAAATCGACAATTCCAGTATAATGGAAATGATGATCGCGCGACCGGCACTAAATGTCAACGCGCATGCGGGTCCTGTGCGGTACCGGTCGCAACGCCCGGCCCGGGCGAGTGAGTGACGGCGGTGAGAATGCCCTGCAGGATTCGTATCGGGCTGGGTGGGCAACCAGTCACGGCGACATCAACCGGAATGACGTTCGAAATGCGCCCGCGGCTCGCATAACTTTCAGCAAAGATGCCGCCGGTACAACCGCAATCGCCGATGGCGACGACCAGCTTGGGGTCAGGGGTTGCCTCGTACGTGCGCAGCAGGGCGGCCTCCATGTGTTTCGACACCGGGCCGGTGACCAACAGCAGATCGGCGTGCCGGGGACTTGCCACGAACCGAATGCCGAGACCCTCGAGGTTGTAAATCGGATTGTTGAGGGCATGGATCTCAAGCTCGCAGCCGTTGCAGGAACCCGCATCGATGTGGCGGATGCACAGCGCACGGTCAAGGACGGCGCGGATCTGGTCCTGTAGGCCATCGCGCAGGCGCAAGCTCTCGTCGGCCTGCGGAGGCGTCTCCGAGACGATGCCGATCGATGCAATCTGACGCAGTGTTTTTAACATGCGGGCTGGCTCTACAAATCAGTACCGCTGTAGGCGAGATTGAAAGACTTGTTGATGAGCGGGAAGTCCGGGACGATGTTGCCGATGATGGCGTGCTCGATCGCAGGCCAGTTCTGCCACGAGGGATCGTGCGGGTGACATCGGCGGATAGTGCCCGCGGGGCCGGCCTCGATCGCGACAAACACTGGTCCGCGCCAACCCTCGATCAACCCCGCGCCGACCGCCCCTGTGGCGGGTACGCCCACTGGCCAATGGTGCGGTCCCTCCGGCAGCGCGCGCAGGATATTTTGAACGAGGCGACACGATTCCAGCAGCTCATCGAAACGAACATTGACGCGCGCCGCTACGTCACCTTCGCGACGAACGATCTTCGTAACGGACAACTGTGGATACGGCTGGCAGGGTAGATCGCAACGCAGGTCGAATGCCTGCCCGCTCGCGCGCCCGGCAAGCCCGTTGAGACCTAACCGTTTGGCGAGTTCCGGAGTGACGGTGCCGGCGCCCGTGAACCGATCCCGTACTCCCTCATGCTCGTCGTAGATAATGCGCAACGTCAACACTTCGTCCGCGATCTCGCGCAGGCATCGGCTGAGTTGAGCGGCGCCTATTCGCGTGAGATCGCGCTGCGTCCCCCCGGGTACGATGGCGTCCATCAAGTACCGTTGCCCGAAGGCATCCTGGCCGGCGCGAAGGAGGTGCTCCTTCAACCGCGAGAATTGCGCGAGGCCAAAGGCAAAACCCGCATCATTGCCGAGCGCGCCTAAATCCCCCAAATGGTTGGCGATCCGCTCGATTTCGAGGTACAGCGCACGCAGCCAGGCCGCTCGTGGCGGTACCTCATTGCCAACCACTCCTTCGAGTGCTTGGCAGTAGGCCCAGGAGAATGCCACGGCGGAGTCTCCTGAGACGCGCGCGGCCAATCGATGTGCCTCGAGAATCGGTAACTGGGTGAAGCGAAGCTCGATCCCCTTGTGGACGTAGCCCAGGCGCTCTTCTAGTCGCAACACCTTTTCGCCGACAACCGAGAAGCGGAAATGCCCAGGCTCGATTGTGCCGGCGTGCACCGGACCCACGGCAATCTCGTGTACTCCATCGCCTTCGACACGCACAAACTCGTAGGCGTCGGTGGCCGGCTCGGCAAGCGCCGTCAAGGAGGGTGGCGGATCCACCAATGGCCGATAGTCTGCTCGCCAGGCTGCATGACGCAGCCACGGGCGGCAATCCGGATCCGTGGAACGGACGCCTGACAGATCCGCTATCGCGCGTTGCATTCGTCCGGCGGCGGGAAACAGATCCTCGATCCCAGGGTACGGCTCATCAGTGCCGGTCATCTGCAGCGTGAGGATCAAACCCGTCTGCCCGGCAATAAATGCTCCATGAATGCACTGGGCATCCCAGCCGGCCCAGAGCGCCAATAGCCTGGCGCCTGCGTCAGACAGATCGGAGGTTACTTTCCGCCAGTGCTGTAGTGGGATAGTGATTGCGCGCAGTCCGGGCGCGCCAGGTTGGGTTTCACATTGGTCAATCAGTGCTTGTAGTGTCATCTCACTCGCCTCCAATCAGGCGCGCCGCCGCGCGATACCAGTCGGCGAGGTAGGGAGGCACGTAGATCCCCAACATGAGAACGATGGCAAGATGGGCGAATACCGGCAACAGCGCCGGCGGATGCGGCAGGCGCCTGGCGGTGGTTTCACCAAACACCATGGGCTGCACGCGCCCGAAGATGGCAGCGAAGGCAACACCCAGGGCAGCGAGAAGAAACGGCGTTGCCCAAGGGTGCTCACGCATGGCTGTGGTGAGAATCAAGAACTCGCTCGCAAAGACTCCGAAGGGCGGCATGCCCAGGATTGCGAGCGATCCCATCATCAGACCCCAGCCGACCGTTGGACTGAGGGTAATCAGTCCCCGGATTTGCTCCATTAGCTGCGAGCCGGCCTTCTGCGCCGCATGGCCGGCGGCAAAGAAGATCGCGGATTTCGTCAGCGAGTGCACGGTCATATGCAGGAGAGCTGCGAAGTTCGCGACCGGCCCGCCCATCCCGAATGCGAACGTAACGATCCCCATGTGTTCGATCGAGGAATAGGCGAACAGCCGCTTGATGTCGCGCTGGCGCCAGAGGAAGAACGCTGCCAATACGACCGACAGCAACCCGAAGCTCATTAACATCTGCGCCGGGAGTTGCGAATGCAGGGAGCCTTCAACGAGTATTTTGCAGCGCACCACCGCGTAGATGGCGACGTTGAGCAGCAAACCGGACAAGACCGCGGAGATAGGTGTCGGGCCCTCCGCGTGGGCATCCGGCAGCCAGTTATGAAGCGGCGCGAGCCCCACCTTCGTGCCGTAGCCGACGAGAAGGAACACGAACGCGAGTCCCAGCACAGTGGGCTCGAGTTGTCCTTTCACACTGTTCAGGTGCGTCCACAACAGAGCCGTGACTCCTTCCGCACCCAACACCTTCTCTGCGGCAAAATACAACAGAATCGTGCCGAAGAGTGCCTGAGCAATCCCCACACCGCAGAGAATAAAGTACTTCCATCCAGCCTCCAGACTCGCCGCAGTCCGGTAGAGCGTGACCAGCAGTACGGTGGATAGGGTGGCTGCTTCCATCGCCACCCACACGAGCCCCATATTGTTGGTCGTGAGCGCGATCAGCATCGTCGTCATGAATAGCTGATACATGCTGTGATACAGCCGAAGGCGCGGCGCGCTGACCCGGCCGTGATCCATCTCGACGCGCATATACGGACGGGAAAAAATTGAAGTGGTGAGCCCGACGAAGGCGGTGAGGGTGACCAGGAAAACATTGAAAGGATCAATGAAAAACTGCTCGTGGGCCACCAGCAGAGAGCCTTCGCTCACAACGCGTACCGTAAGCGCGCAGGCAGCGAGGAAAGTGATGAGGCTCGCCGCGATGTTCAGTTCCGGGGCCCAGCGCCGCGCTCCGAAGACACCGAGCGCCAGTGCGCCGCAGAGTGGAGCGCTGAGCAACAGCAGAAACTCCATTCAGCGCCTCTCCTTCAGAGACTCGAGATGATGCAGATCCAGACTGTCAAACTGCTCGCGGATCTGAAAAAAGAAAATGCCCAGGACCAGGACGGCCACGAGCACATCGAGGGCCACACCGAACTCAATAATCATCGGCATACCGTAGGTGGCGCTCATCGCACCGAAGAAGAGTCCATTCTCCATTGAAAGAAAGCCCACCACCTGTGACATGGCCTTGCGGCGCGTGATCATGGTGACAAAGGACAGCAGGATCACGGCAACGGCGATGCCGATGGCATTGCGCGTGGCCGTGCTGGCAAGAGCGGAGATGGGCTGGGCCAGGCCGAACGCAAATACGACAACGAGGAGCCCGATCAGCATCGTACCCGAGATGTTCAGTAGCGGTTCGGTGTCCCAATAGACTCGTAGTCGCCGAATGAGCCGGTGGAGAATCCACGGCAGGAAAACGACCTTCAGTGCCAGTGTCAAAGCGGCAGACAGATACAGGTGATGTTCTCCGGTACGCCAGGCCAGCAGGAGTGTTGCCACCAACAGCACCGTGCCCTGTACGGCGAGGAGATTCACGAGGGTCACAATGCGCCGTTGGGCGAGCATGGCAAACGACAACAGCAATAGGAGTGCCGCGCAAAAGTTGAGTAGCTGCAGATCGAAGGGAGTTCCCGCCACGGCTCAGGCTCCGAGCAGGAGGTGCACGAGCAGGCCGAGCACGGCTAGGAGAAAGGCGACGGCCAGGAACTCCGGTGCGCGAAACACGCGCAACTTGGCGGAGACCGTCTCGATAAAGGCGAGACCCGCGCCAGCCACGGTGAGTTTGACGGCCAGCAGTGGAATGGAAGCCAACAAGACAGCCGGAGCACTTTCGCGTGTGGAGACACCCCAAGGGATGAACAGCGCAAAGCCGATGCAAGCGTAGTTGAAGAGCTTGAGGGCGGCCGCCCACTCCATCAGCGCCAGATGGCGCGCCGAGTATTCCAACAACATCGCCTCGTGAATCATGGTGAGCTCGAGATGCGTGGTTGGATTGTCGATCGGAATCCGCGCGTTCTCGGCGAGGAGCACCAGGACAAACGCGACCGCTGTGAACGCAAGACTCGGATACAGCGCCAGCGTTTCTGTAGCCAGGTTCTCGGTGATGGCCGGCAGTGCGGTGGTCGCAGAGATCATCGAGGCGACGAAGATGACCATGAGGAGAGCGGGCTCGGCCAGGAACCCCACCATCATCTCGCGGCGGGCCCCGAGCGTGCCGAATGCCGTGCCGATGTCCATCGCGGCAAGCGAAAGGAAGACCCGCGCCGTCGCCAGGAGTCCCACGAGCGCGATGGCATCCGCTGCAATCGTGAAGGGCAAGCGGGTACCCATTGACGGAATGATGCCGGCAACCAGCACCATTGCCCCAAATACGATGTAGGGTGAGGCGCGAAACAGGGGCGAGGCAGTCGCGGCGATCACCGCGTCCTTGTGAAAGAGCTTACGCAGGTTCCGATATGGGAGCCAGATGCTCGGTGCACGCCGGTTTTGTAGCCACGCACGACACTGATTGACCCAACCGAGAAACAGGGGAGCTGCCATCAGTGCGGCGACCAGCTCAATGAGCTGGGTCAGGGTCTCGATTGTCTTCATAACATGAGCGCCAGGAGGAAAATGAGCGTCATGAAGCTGTAGATGAGATAGGTTGCGATGCGTCCCTGCTGCAACCAGGCGAACGCATCCGCGATGCGTTGGACGAGGGTCCCCAGCGGCTGATACAGAGCCTGCCAGAATCGGTCCCCGACACTCACCCGGTAATGTGGCGCAGCGTCAAATGGGGAGGGCAACTCGCGCCTCATGACAAAGAAGGCCCCGAAGATGTTGCGAATCGGTTGTCCGAAGCCTTCGGCAGTGTCCTGCATACGGGCATTCAATCGCCCGAAGCCGCAATCCCACGCCGCAGTGCGCCGCACGCGGTGATGATAGAAGCGCCGCACCGCGAGTACGGTGAGTACGACGACGACGGTCAGGGCGAAGAGGAAAACGGGGGCCGAATAGGATGCGCGGCGGTCCGGTAGTGGTACGAGCAGCCACCATGGAGCGGTCGTGCTCGGCAACGATGCGCCACTCAACTCCACCACCAGGGCGCGGAGAGCGCCGATCACGTAGGTTGGTAACAAGCCCAGGGCGAGGCAACCGGCAGCCAACCAAATGAGGCCGATACGCGGCAGAACGCCAGCGTCATGCGCGCGAGACAGGGCAGGCTCGCGCGGTTGGCCGAGAAAAATGACACCGAAGAACTTGACCATGACGTACGCCGCGAGCGCCGCAGCCAGTGCAACGAGTGCCGCCCCGAGTGGCAGGATCATGTTGACAAAGGTTCTGGGCACTTCGTGCGCAAACAGGAAGGCCTGCAGGAGGAGCCACTCGGACACGAAGCCATTGAGAGGTGGCAGCCCGGCCATGGCGAGCGCGCCTATGAGCGTGAGCCAGGCGACCCAGGGCATGCGATGGATCAGCCCGCCGAGGCGTCCGAGGTTACGTTCGCCGGTCGAATGTAACACCGAGCCTGTGCCAAGAAACAACAGGCTCTTGATGAACGTATGGTTGAGGCTGTGATAAAGCGCTGCGATCAAAGCCAGAGCACCGAGTGACGTCATGCCCACGCCGTGAAAGACGATGGCGAGCCCGATTCCGGTGAAAATGATGCCGAGATTCTCGATCGACGACCAGGCGAGCAGTCGCTTCATGTCAGTCTGGGCCGCAGCAAACACCACGCCATAAAGAGCGCTGGCCAACCCGATTGCGAGCAGCACCAGTCCCCACCACCACTCGGGCTTGCCCAACAGATCGAAAGCGACTCGTAACAGGCCATAGACCGCCATCTTCAACATGACGCCGCTCATGAGTGCCGAGACGGGCGAGGGGGCTGCGGGATGAGCCTCGGGGAGCCATACGTGCAGAGGCACGAGGCCGGCTTTGGCGCCGAAACCAAACAGAGCGAGCAGGAAGGCGATCGCTGCCCACTGCGGCTCGAGGTGTGCGGTGCGCATCGCATCGAACGTGAACTGCCAACTGCCACCCTGCATCACACCGAAGCTGAGGAGAATCGCGATGGCTCCCACATGCGCAATCAGGAGGTAGAGAAAGCCCGCGCGGCGGATCTCAGGAATGCTGTGTTGGGTGGTGACCAGGAAGTAGGACGACAGCGCCATGGTTTCCCACGCGACCATGAAGGCGTAGGCGTCATCAGCCAGCAGCACCATTCCCATGCTGGCCAGAAACAGATGGTACTGCAGGCACATCAGGCCGGCGTCGGTGCCCGAGCCGCGGCGGAAATAGCCCGCGGCGAAAATGGAAATGCCGGCCGAGCCGGCACCCAACAGAAAAAGAAAAAAACTCGCCAGCCCGTCACGCCGCACATGCATGGGCAGGTCGGGCAATCCAATCCGCAGGACCGCCTGCTCCGCGGGGGTTCCGAGACTCGTTGCCGCCACGATCGCCAGAGCCACGCCACACAGCGCTCCGAGCGGAAACAGGGTCCGCCCCACGTATCGAAGACTCCTTGGACGCAGCAGAGCGGCCAGTCCGATGACACCCCAAAGGGCGATGAGCCCGAGGCAGGCGCTCAATGATGACTCGATATGGGGCATCACACCGGGTACTACTTGGATACGCATTGAATTATAATAGAACCTGAGGTCCTTGCGCAGCCCAATGCGGCCCGATTATCATTTCATTAGCTTCCAATATGATCCAGATGTAAATGAAGAGCACCCCAGTCGTGCACATTGAAGAGCGCACCGCGCGTCTGACAATCCTGATCGATCCGCGCAAGAAGGCGCTGTTTGAGCGGTTGTGCTCCGAGGAAGACCTCACCTCATCGCAAGTGGTGCGTCGCATGATTCGCGCGTATATCGAAGAGCGCACCGGTAGGCCGTGGACTCCAAGCGAGGAGCCATCCGTCTCTGACGAGCCTCCCACACGGGGCGCGACCAAACGCCGCACTGCACGGACCTGAAGCCTCCTGCCCACAATTTGTGTCGGCGCGAGCTCGACGAACCCTTCATTCTCGATACGGAGGGAACGCGACACCTCTTTTTCGACTCGAATGCCGTTCAAAGCTCGATGCGGCTCGCGGAGCCCGACACCCTGATCACTGCCTACGCGCGGAAGATGATGGCGTTCCTGCTGTTCAACCGCGCACCACGCCACATTCTCCTGATCGGCCTGGGAGGCGGCTCGCTCGTGAAGTTCTGCCACCGCAATTTGCCTGGTACGCGCCTGACGGTGGTGGAGATCGATCCCAAGATCATCCAGTTGCGCGAGCGGTTTCAGATTCCACCTGACGATCAGCGCCTCCACGTAGTTTGCGAAGATGGCTCGGAGTTTGTACGGCACGCTGAGTGCACCGCGGATGTTCTTCTGATCGATGCATTCGATCGTAGCGGTGTCGCGCCGTCGCTTGCCTCAGAAGAGTTTTACGCCCGCGCGTTCCGTTGCCTGGCTCCGAATGGAATGCTCGTCATGAATCTCGCAGGACAGCGTACTCGCTACGCAACCCACATCCAACATGTTCGCGGGGCCTGTCCAGGTCCGGTCCTTCTCGTTCCCGTGAAGGACGACGGCAATGTGTTGATCTTTGCGTTCGCGCAGCCGACTTGCACGTGGACTCTCGAGTCAGCGGAGGCCGCGGCCTGCGAACTGCAGTCGCAGCTCGCTCTGGAGTTCCCGCGCTTTTTGAAGCGCATGCGGGCCGGTCACCTGTTATGAGCAGGTTGCGTCATTGGCCGCTTTCGTTGGTGAGATGCCCTATGAGCCGATGCATTTTCGGGGCCATGACTTTGCGCGATACGGGCCACGTTTCGTAGTCGACGCCCAGCTCGACGATGGGCGCCATGACGGCATGGTAGTGTTGGGTGCTTCGCGCATAGACCCGCAGGAGATAGTCGATGGAGCCGAACAGTGCGTCCGCCGACACGACGAACGGGCTGGCGGCCATCAGCGCCTCGAGCTTGCGCGCGACCTCGGCAGAATACGGGTTCAAGGCAATGGTCACAAAGTAGAGGCTCAAGTCGGCGATACCCTCGATATCCACGTCGGCGTGATAACCGAGGATGACTTTCTGCTCCTCCAGTTGATCCACGCGGGCGCCGCACGGGGTGGCCGAGAGTCCGACTGTCTTTGACAGCTCTGTCAGCGTCTGACGGCCCCGCTCGGACAGCGCGGTCAGGATGCGCATATCCAGCCGGTCAGTTGCCTTCTTCTTCTTTGAAGCTCTTTGCGTGAACGCAACAGAAGCGTTCTGCACAGCTCTCTCCCGACGCAAATGACGACCTATTGTTGCCTTCGCGACAAATGGGGTATATGGCCATATTGATCATCTGCTAGCACAAAATGACTATGCGCAAGGCCGCTGATTTTTTTACCTATCCCATCAGAAATCCCGCCGATGACTGGGGCTTCGAGCTCACCACCGTGGGCTACTACCACGCCGCGCCCCGTTCGCCGTATCCGCCGCCGGGCCATCCCAAAACCCACACCTTCGAATGGCGCACCGGGCGGCAGCTCGCGGAGTATCAAATTATCTACATCCCGGCCGGCAGCGGCAGCCTGGAGACCCGTACCCAGCGAAGCGAAGTGCGCGCCGGTGACCTGATCCTGTTGCACGAGGGTGACTGGCACCGCTACCGTCCCGACAGCAGAACGGGTTGGGAAACCTACTGGGTCGGTTTCAAGGGACCCTACATCGAAAGCTACGTGCGCGAGCGCTTGTTCACCGGCAGGAGCTCCGTCAGCCGTACCATCGGCCACCGCGAGGAGTTGATATCGGTGTTTGAGCAACTGATCCGCTTGTCCAAGCGCGACGGCGCGTTGTTTGAGCGGGTGAGCCTGGGCGCTCTGCTGCAGGTCATAGCTCATGCCTCCATTGCGCCCGCCACGGACACCAGCGCGCGGTCTCCGGCAACGCCCAGTGAGAAGGCCATGGCCTTCTTGCGCGAGAATCTGTTTACTGACATCGACCTCCAGCACCTCGCGTCCTCGTTTGGTCTGAGCTACAGTCGCTTCAGGAGCGTGTTCAAGGACGACACGGGCGTCGCGCCGCATCAGTTCCTGCTCAACGAGCGTCTTGCCTGCGCCCGGCGTCTGCTCGAAGATCCGTCGGTGGAAATCAAAACCATTGGCTACAAGGTGGGATTCCATTCGCCTTCGTATTTTTCGCGACTGTTCCGGCGCAAGACGGGGTTGACGCCTTCCGCCGCCAGGGCCGCGCGGCTGTAATCGTCGAGGTAACACATGCGCAGACTGAGTTGCTTACTGCTGGGAATCGGGTTGTTGTCAGGCTTCACGGTCGCGAGGTCGCAAACGGCGACCGACTCCGAGCTGGCGGCCCGAGCGGAGGCGCTGATTGCGCCGCTGGTGGACACGAACGAATTCAGCGGTTCGGTGCTGGTAGCCAGGAATGGCGTGCCGGTGTTCAGGCGCGCCTACGGACTGGCCAACCGGGAGTGGAATATCCCCAACACCCCCACCACCAAGTACCGCATCGGGTCGATCACCAAGCAGTTCACGGCAACAGCCGTCATGCAGTTGGTGGAAGGCGGCAAGCTTTCGGTCGATGACCCGGTAGCGAAATATTACTCGGAAGCGCCGCCGGCCTGGAGCGGCATTACGATTCGCCACTTGCTGACGCATACGTCCGGCATTCCGAGCTATACCAACATTCCGCGCTTCTTCGAGCAGCAGGCGCGCCTCGACCGGACCCCCGAGGAGCTCATCCAGCTCACGCGGGATAAACCTTTGGAGTTCGCGCCCGGCAGTCAATATGCCTATGACAATACGGGTTACGTAATCCTCGGTTACATCATCGAGAAGGTATCGGGCGAACATTACGCGGACTACATACAGCGCCACATCTTCGATGTGCTCGGCATGAAGTCTTCCGGTTACGATGTCAGTGCAACGATCCTCCAGGAGCGAGCCGCCGGCTACAGCCGCGATAAGGACCGCTTCATCAACGCGCACTTCCTCTCAATGACGGAACCGTTCGCCGCCGGATCGCTTTATGCGACGGTGGACGACATGCTCATCTGGGATCAGGCGCTGTATACGGACCGGATCCTGAGTGCGGCGTCGCGTCAGGCGATGTTCACCGATTACGGTCATGGTTATGGTTTCGGCTGGGTCATCAACCAGGAGCATGGGCATGCTCGTGTGCAGCACGCTGGCGGGATCAACGGATTCATCACGCGGTTCGACCGATATCCGCAGGACAAACTCACCATCATCGTTTTTTCCAACGAGGACAGCGCGGCTGCCGGGCTGGCCCGCATATGCGACAACCTGGCGGCGATCTATCTGGGTATTCCCAGCACGGCTGAGGGCGAGAGCAAGAACAGTGTAGCGAGCAAGCCAAAGCGCTGAGCAGTTAAATTCCCCGTGGAGGCGCTCGAGTTCAGGGGATAACGCCGGCGGTTGCGGCGAACCCCCGGGATTTCGGCTTCAATGCCTTCGGCCCCTTCCCCAGAATCAGATGATAGAAAAATGGGGGAAGGGGCATGTATTCCAGCCGTCACGTGCTTCGTTGCGTCACATTCGTTGCGTTGTGTTCGCCGCTCTTTGCCGCTGTTGCGGCTGAGAACGGCTCAATATCCGATTCGAGCAAGGACGCCACGTCGCCGGATCGGGTTCAATTGTCTGAAGTCGTCGTGACCGCCGAGAAGCGCGAGGAGCGACTGATGGATGTGCCCGTACCGGTAACGGCACTGACTCCTCAGACGCTCGTCGAAAGCAACCAGACAAAGCTGCAAGACTACTTCAGCAGTGTGCCGGGCTTGAATCTCACGCCGGCAATCCAGGGTGTACAGAATCTGACCATCCGCGGCATCGGCTTCGGGTTTGCGAACCCGACCACGGGCATTACCGTCGATGATGTGCCGTACGGTTCGGCCGCGGGCGGCCTGCCTACGGGCCTGGCGCCACCGGACCTCGATCCTGATGATCTGGCGCGTATCGAGGTGTTGCGTGGGCCACAAGGCACGCTCTACGGCGCGAGCAGCATGGGCGGCCTGATCAGGTACGTTACGGCGGAACCGTCGTTGGACCGGATGAGTGGCGCGGTTCAGGCAGGTACCAGTTTCGTCGAGAACGGCGCCGAGCCCGGATATAACTTCCGGGGCTCTCTCAATGCGCCGTTGGGGGATACCTTCGCAATCCGGGCGAACGCCTTTACACGCCAGGAAGCGGGGTTCATTGACAACATTCAGACGGGGCAGAAGGGCGTCAACCAGGAAGAGGTGCTGGGCGGTCACGTGAGCGCCTTGTGGCGACCGTTGCAAGATCTTTCCATCAAGCTGAGTGTGCTCTATCAGGACAACAAGGGTTTCGGTCAGGCCGAGGTCGACAATCTTCCCGGCTTGGGGCGGCTGCAACAGAGCCGCTTGCGCGACAGCGGCCGATTCGAGAGAAAGTTGCAAGGCTACAGCCTCGTGGTCAAGGACAAGATTGGCGCCGCCGAGCTGACGGCGGTGAGCGGTTACAGCATCGACCACAACTACACGGGATTTGATCTTTCCGCGGTCTATGGTCCTTTTGTGGCTCCCATTTACGGCACGGTTGGAATTCCGCTGATCACCGATTCGGACGAGCGCAAGCTCACGCAGGAAATCCGCCTCGCCATGCCCATCGGCACGAAGATAGACTGGCTGTTGGGCGGCTTCTACTCGAACGAGAAGGTCAAGTTCGGTCAGTATGCGCCCATTGAGGCTGTCGACACGGGCGCGCATATTGCCGACCTGTTGCGCAACTGCTCCGAGGGCAGTTGCAACGTGAGCAATCTCGATGAGCTCGCCGCATTCACGGATATCACCTATCACTTCACCGACCGATTCGATGTTCAAGTGGGCGGGCGCGAGAGCAAGATCAGGCAATGGACGACAGCGGGACTGACGCAGTACTGGCCGCCCTTTGGTGACGGCAGCATCTCGCCGGTGTTACCGACTTCCGTGCCCACAGCGAATGTGTTCACCTTCCTGGTCACGCCACGCTTCAAAGTCTCGGAAGACCTCATGGTGTACGCGAGAATCGCATCGGGGTATCAACCGGGCGGCGGGGGAATCGTGCCGGGCGGAGCCGCCAACAACGGCTGCATACGCTTCAATTACCCCTGCGAATACAAGCCGGACAAGACCAAGAACTATGAGATCGGCGCCAAGGGCAATCTGCTCGGCCGCCTGCTGTCCTTCGATACCTCCATTTACTACATTGATTGGCAGGATCTGCAGCTCAATGAGTACAACAATATGTGCGGTTGCACCTTTCTCGCCAACGGCGGCGGCGCCAAGAGCGAGGGGGTTGAGCTATCGCTGCAATCGCGACCGGCCACCGGCCTGACGATTTCGAGTTGGTTCACCTATAACAGGGCCGTGCTCACGGATGACCTGCCGGCGGGGCCGAGCCTGGCAGTCGGGGCGAGCGGCGCCGCGTTGCCCTTCTCAGTCAAATGGTCGGGCAACCTCTCAGTGAGTCAGACCTTTCCCCTGACCGATGCCATGTCCGCCACAGTGGGCGGCAACGTTGGCTACCTGGGTGCGCGCCCTGGTCTGTTCCCGGTTGAAGGTGAGACGGCCACGACCTTTCCGGCCTACACGAAGGTCGACCTGCGTGCGCAGTTGGCGTACCAGTCGTGGACTGCGGCCTTCTCTGTCAACAATGTCGCCAACAAATATGCTCAGGTAACCGGCGGTCCTGGATTCTTTCCTGAATATTCGGCCGCAGTGCTGCAACCGAGGACGCTTGCACTCTCGTTGCGAAAGACATTCTGACGCTGGAGGGGCCTGCTGAGCCGTGAATCGCCGGGACCTCGTTCGCATCATCGGCCTGTCGATCGTTTGGACATCGCTCCGCGCGGCAGGTCGCAGCGCAGCCGGTGCTGGGCTCGGCGTCGCATCTGGAGCGAAAGACGAGGACTCGCGCCCCTGGGTGTATGCCTTCTGGCTCGACGGGAATGTCACGAAGGAGGGTATCACTGCCGATCTCGAGGCAATGAAGAATGCAGGCATCGGCGGCCTCCTGTTCATGGATGGATCGCTCGGAATGCCTTCGGGCGCCTGTCGGTTCATGTCAGGTCCGTGGCAGGAGGCTTTTCGGCACATGGTCGCCGAGGCGTGCCGGTTGGGGTTGAGTATCAATCTCAACAATGGCGCGGGTTGGTCCGGTAGCGGGGGACCGTGGATTTCGCCTGAAGACGCCTCTCAACGGGTGATCCACAGTCAACTGGTTCTCAACGAACCCTCGCGATTCCGTGCCGCCGTGCCAATTCCTGCCGGGATTCGCCACGGGCATTATCGCGACATTGCCCTGCTGGCCTATCGATTGCCGGGTGATGTGCCGCACGCGCGGATCGAGAATTTCAACTCCACCAAGTCCTTCGCGGGGGAGACGGATTTTGAAGACGTCGTGCCCTGGCCCAGGGTCATTCCGACCAACCCTCAATGGCCGGCGGTGTCCGCGGAACAATGTCTCGATGCGTCCAACTTTCTGGACCTGACGTCGCGCCTGCAGGCAGACACGCTGCAGTGGCGCGCGCCGGCGGGTAAATGGTTGCTGCTGCGATTCGGCCACACCGTGAGCAATGGCTCTACTCGGATGACACAGCCCGAGGCCAGCGGTCTGGAAACCGACAAGCTGAGTCGGGCAGCCACGCAGCGGCACTTCGCAGCCTATGTTGCGAAGCTCTCGCAGTTGGGAGGGACAGCAGGCAACCGCGCGATCGTCGCAACGCACATAGATAGCTGGGAGGCGGGTTCGGGGAACTGGACACCCGGCTTGCGCGAGGAATTTCAGCGCCGTCGCGGCTACGACTTGCTTCCGTACCTGGCCACGCTCGCTGGCTTCGTCGTGAGCTCGATTGAGCGGTCGGAACGATTCCTGTGGGACTTTCGCGAGACCGTGGCGGAGCTTCTGCTGCAAAACTATGCTGAAGCGATGCGTGACTCGGCTCGCGCTCAGGGAATGCGTCTGTCAATTGAAGGATATGACGCCCCTTGCGACGATCTGCGGTACTCGGGAAGAGCCGATGAGCCCATGGGAGAGTTCTGGCGAAGCTGCTACAGCGGACTTCCTTTGGCTGACATTTGCGAGACCGCAGCTTCGGCTGGGCACGTGTACGGGAAGCGGATTGTCGGTGCTGAATCCTTCACGGCACTGAGCGGGGATTACCTGGATCATCCTGCCACGCTCAAACCCCTTGCCGATTGGGCGCTGTGCGTCGGCATCAACCGATTCAACCTGTCTGAATGGATTTTTCAGCCGTGGCCGGGCGTGGCGCCTGGACTCTCCTTCGGGGAATTCGGTACGCCTTTCGGCCGTACGGTGACCTGGTGGCGACAGTCGCGGCCCTGGCACGAATATCTCGAACGATGCCAGGAGAGGCTGCGCGAGGGTCAGTTCGTTGCGGATATTTGCTTCGTAACGCCGGAGGGTGCTCCATACCGCTTCACGCCCCCCATTCCGGCGACGAGGCGCGGCGTGGTCCCGTGTCGTACCGGCTATAACTTCGACGGATGTCCGGCGGAGTTGGTCTCCAGGATGCGGGTCGAGAATGGGGATGTTGTGTTGCCATCGGGTATGCGTTACAAACTGCTCGCCCTGCCGACGTACGATGTAGCGGGCGAGCTTGTAATCCGCCTGGCCGGCGGTGCGGACTACGCCTATAAACCTGGTCCGATGCCGAAAGTCAGGACGATAACTCCGGCATTGCTCCGGGCCGTCAAAGAGCTGGTCGAACACGGTGCGACCGTGCTCGGCTGGCGTCCGATGACTTCGCCGAGCCTCGTTGGCTTCCCGGATTGCGACATGGAGATCAGCCGGCTGGCTGACGAGCTCTGGGGTGTGGGAGCCGGAAGCGAAGGGATCGGTCAGAAGCGCGTCGGCAAAGGATGGGTGTATTGGGGGCGGGCGCCCGAGGAGATATTCGGGGAGCGGGGCGTGCCGCCGGATTTTGCGTGCTCGCCGAATTTGACCGGCATTCTCAATTACATACACCGTCGCAGAGACGACGGCACCGATGTCTACTTCATTGTCAATAAGAGCAACACGTCGGTCGAAGGAACCCTCGCTTTGCGTGTGCCGGCCAGGCAGCCGCGGGTCTCATGGCCGCAGAGCGCGGAAGACGCGCCTCTGCCGTACTTTTCGCAGATCGGGGACGTGACGTGCGTCCCGGTGTCGTTACGAGGCAATGAGTCCGTGTTCATCTCGTTTGGCGGCACGGACGCGGCAGACCCGATAGTCGAGGTCAGCCGCGATGGCGCGATGCTGTGGCCGGGTCAAAACAACTCCGTGGCGCCCGTTGATCCGATGGACGACAGCTTCACAATGGCCGCCTGGGTCCGCTGGCTGCCGCCGACGATCCCGCTGCCGATCGAGAAGAATGGACAGTTGCGATACGAGCGTCCTCTCGAACTTCCGGGTCCGAGTATAGGTACGTTTACGTCGCCTGGGCAGGGGCGGGCGGGGTTCGCTGTCGGGGAGAACGGCATCGTAGTGTTTCGTTACTCCAGGCAGGGGTGGGTTGAGCCGCTGCTGTGCCACGAGGCGCCGGTCAGTGCACCGATCCATGTGGGTGTTGTGTACGAAGAGCGCATACCCAGGTTGTTCTTGAATGGAAGGCTCGTGAAGGCCGGGGCACGCGCGGCTGAACCCCTTTATGGCAGCAGCGGCTGGGAGGACCGGCGGTCCTTCGGGGTTGAGCTTGCGTCGTTGCAGCAGTTCGACGACATGTTGGTTGCGGCGGGCGTTCGCCCGGTCAATGCGGCGGAAGTATTGCCGGCCATGGATTTTTCGCACGGCTTGATCTGGGAGTCGGGACGTTATCGGCTGAAAAGCCACAGCGGCCGGCTGCGGGAATTGACTGTAACGCTGCCTTCACGGTCGCACATAACCGGCTTCTGGAGCGTCAGCTTCGATAGGGATTGGGGCGGCCCGGGAGAAGTTCTGTTTGCCAGGCTCGAGGATTGGTCCCGGCGCGAGGAGCCGGGTATCCGGTATTACTCGGGAGTCGCCCGTTATCGCAAACAGTTCCCCTTCAAGCAGACACTGGCGCCCGGTGTGCGTGTCTATCTCGACCTGGGGCGTGTTGCCGATGTCGCCGAGATTGTTCTCAACGATGTCGAAGTAGGCGTGTTGTGGAATCCGCCGTATCGACTCGATGTCACCCAGTACCTTTCGGCCGACAATAACCTCGAGGTGCGAGTGACCAACCGTTGGGTCAACCGGTTGATTGGTGACGCCCAGCGGCCGGACGATGCCCGGATTGACACCAAGGGCAAGGTCGAAGCGTGGCCGGACTGGCTTTTGGCCGGAAAGCGCAGTCCGACGGGACGATACACCTTCACGAGCCAGCGACTGTGGCGCGCGGGTGATCCTTTGGTGACTTCAGGTTTGCTCGGGCCCGTGAGCTTGCGATTCGCCCGGACTCTGCTCAGATCCTGAACAGACGCTCGGCGTTGCCGCACAGCATGGCTAACTGCTCGGCGTCACTGAACCCTCCCAGAATCGTGCGGTACGCATTCACGATGTCCGGGTAGGAGCTGTACTGGCGGTCGACCGGCCAATTGCTGCCAAAGACGACGCGCGCGGGGCCAAATATCTCAATGCAGGACAGGATCCAGGGTCGCAGGCTGTCGAGTGTCCACCGGGGATCGCACATGCCCAGGCCGGAGATTTTCATGGTGATGTTGTGAGCCTTGGCAAGAGTCCCTATCGCTTGGCGCCACATCTGGAAATAGTCTGCATCGCGCCTCTCAGGCAGCGCGCAGTGGTCGACGCAAATCTGCACATCGGGGTGAGCCGCCGCCAGGTCGAAGAGTTGCGGCGCGCGCTCGGGGCGCGTGTCGATGCACGAGACCAGATTGAGCTTCCCCAACAGCTTGAACCCCGCGCGCCAGCTCGGGTCCAGCAGGTATTCGCCGGGTCCGAAGTCACGAATGCCGCGTACGTTTTCATACTGCAGGTGGCGCTCGAGAACGGCCTGGGCATCCGGCTGATTCAGGTGACACTCCGCGACAATGGCGTGGGGATAGCCGAATTGCCGGGCAAAGGCTTGCAGCCATTTCGTCTCATTGACCGGATCGACCGTACCGAGCGCTGCCTGCACGTGAATGGCCTTGGGTACGTTGGAAAAGCGGATTTCGGCCAGAAAATCCTGAATCCAGTAGTGCTGGGATTTGAGCGCATCAATGTCGCCGAGCAGGGGATGGACCCAATCGCGCTCCAGCCAGACGTAACGCAGCTCAGGCCGCTTCAGATCGTGTAGATGGAAGTGGGTATCGACGAACGGCACTGTAGGCATGATACTCGGCTCCCCCGGCGCAACTGCGAATGACGTTGTTATCAATGAGCGGTGCCTCGTTGGCAAGACCGCGTGGCAGGAGATTGCTCTGAATTGAGCAGGAATTCAGATGAATTTGCTGCTGCAGCGGGCTTAAAGTGGTGAAGGAAATGATGGCGTCATCCAGAAGAAGACGATGCGTGATTGCGGCCGTGATCCTGGTGCTCGGACGCGTTGATGCGAGTCGTAGCGCCGATACTGCTTGCCGGGAATTCTCGCAGCAACAGAAATCGCAAATCGGCGCTGCCGTGCAGGAGATACTGCAGAGCGAACAGAAGTCGTTCGCACTGCCTTCGGCCGGCGTGGCGCTGTTCGACTGCCGGGGCCTGGTGTGGGTGGGCGCCACCGGATTTTCCGACAAGGACCAACACATGGCGGCCGGGGCGGACACCGTGTTCAGAACCGGACCCCTGGCCGGCAAGCTCACGGTGCGGGTTTTCTCACAGCCTGTCGCGTACGCCGAAATGCAGAGTTATGACGCGCCTCGGATGCCTGCACCGGCTTCGCAGCCACCCGGTACCTTCAATACCACTTTGCGTGACATGGCATCGCTCGGTAGCCGGTGGCTCGCCACGCCAAAGCGCAACTCGGTCAGCAACACGAGTGCCGTCCCCGGTTTTGTATCAAAGCTGAGCCTGTTGCCCGCTGCCGGAATCGGTGTCTTTGCGTATGCCGCGTTGGATCGCAGCTCTGCCGCAGCGCACATCGCCGACTACGCTTTGCAGGTTGCGCTTGCCGTCCGGGACGGGAAGCAGCTACCCGCGAACCCGACGAGCCGCCCGCTGAATGCCGCGGAAGCGCTGCCTCTCGTAGGTGAGTATCGGCACGATGGAGCGACTGTTGAGGTCCGCTGGATGAACGGTGCCGCATTCATCGAGACTCCTCGACTTGCCGGCAGGCTGCAGCGCGGACCCTCCGGCTACGTCATGGATGACTACACCGTGCCGTTGTCTCTCAAAATCGACCCCAGCGGCGGTTGGCTCGAGGCAGACGGCGTTCGCTTCATTCGGAGCTCTCACAACAAACCCGCGCCGCCCGCACCTGAAATAACGGGACTCATCGGTGACTACGGCTGGGACCACGAAAGCATCCGGGTGTTTGAACGCGACGGTTCACTGTTCCTGCGGACGGGCGGAGTCCTGTATGACTCCATGGCGCGCGTGACGGCGGATGTCTGGAAGTTTCCGCCGAATAGTCCGTCTCACCCGGGCCAGCAGGTCAAATTCAGTCGCGACAGCGCGGGAAGTGGCACGAGCCTCGCGTTGAACGGTGTCTCGTTCCCCCGCCACAACATCATCATTGATCCGCCGGCCGGGAAGCTGAGTGAGACGGATCGAGCTCGCTTGCGGCAACGGGCCATGGCAGCGGAACCGCCGCGGGAGTCCGAGCCGCATGAGCCTGCCGCTCTGGTTTCAATCGCCAGTATCGATCACTCCATCAAGCTCGATGTGCGTTACGCGACGAGCCAGAACCTCCTTGGATTCCCCGTGTATTCCAAAAGCGCGGCCTATCTGCAGCGGCCGGCTGCCGAGGCCCTGGCGAGGGCCGATCAAAAGCTGCATGCGCGTGGTTTCGGTATCGTAGTGTTCGATGCCTATCGGCCCTGGTTTGTGACCAAGATGTTTTGGGACGGTACTCCGGAAGCGGCTCACGTGTTTGTGGCGGACCCGAGTCAGGGCTCGCGACACAATCGGGGTGCTGCGGTGGATATCAGCCTGATAGAGCTTGCAAGCGCACGAGAAGTCACAATGACGGGCGCGTACGACGAGTTTTCACCTCGATCGTATCCGCTTTACGACGGTGGCACGGCGGAGCAACGCTGGCGGCGCGACGTGCTGCGGGAAGCCCTCGAAAGCGAGAATTTTACTGTGTATCAATTTGAGTGGTGGCACTTCGATTACGCCGACTGGCGGCGCTATGGGCTGTTGAATATCGAATTCGCGCAGCTTCCGCCTTGATTCTCAGCGAGTGCCGGGCGCCGCCGCGAGATAAGTCCCCCAGCCGATGACAAGAGTGGACAACACCAACAAGCCGATGCCGGCTGCCACCCATGCGTGGGTGGCTCGGCTCGAGCCTTTCCACTCGTGCATGACCCAGCCCCACAGCGTCGCAAATATGATGATACTCGCCATGTGCAAGGTCCAGCTCGCGAACCCATAGCGACCCATCTGAGTCTCACCCATGGTGTAGAAAAAGTATTGTAGATACCACGTACTGCCTGCCATGACGGAGAACAGATAGTTACGGGCCAGCGGCACGCTGCCTGGCAGCGAAGTCCAATATTGATGGGCGCTGCGGTTGCGCCGGAACAGGATCCAACACCAGATGAAGTTCGTCGTGAATCCGCCCCACAGTAGTACCACGAGCTTCGCCAGCCCGCTCCAGATCGGTGAGGTGCCGGCCTGGATGGCGGTGGCGGCAATCGGATTGCCGGCCGCCAGGCCGAACGCGAAACACGAGCTGGCGATGCCACTGAATATTCCAACTGCCAGTCCCTTGCGCAGATCGAACTCGGCGATGCTCGCGCGGCTGAGCTCGGCCGGCAATTCTTTCTCCTTCTTGAATCCGGCCACCGCTGAAAAGCTGATGCCCAGAAAGCAGATGGCCACACCGCCCAAGGTGATGCGTCCGGGGGCGGTGGCCGCGATTTCCAGTATCGACGCGGCGACCGGCACCGCGGGCGCGATGAGTTTCAGAATAGGGGGCATCAAGGTGCCGAATGCTGCGCAGAATCCCAATGCGACACCGGTACCGAGAGACAGCCCCAGGTAGCGCATCGTCAGTCCGTACGTCAGGCCGCCGACTCCCCACAACAAGCCGAAGAAATACGTCCAGATCAGTGTCGAAGCGGTTTGTGAGGCAATGACGCCAAACAGGTTGTGTGTCAGGAGCAAAGCGAACAGCAGCGGACAGATCAGCCAGGAGAAACAACCACCCAGCAGCCAGTAGGTCTCCCAGGACCACTTTTTGACCGCACGGAACGGTACGTAAAAGGATCCCGACGCCAGACCACCGAGCCAGTGCAGCGGTATCCCGAGAATCGGCGTCGGGGTCATGCGCTAGAAGTTCCTGGAGACCTGCAGTCCGATTGTGCGCGGTGTGATGTAGTAGAAGCTGTTGGGTATCAAGGTTGACGGGCCTCCGTTGATGAGTCCACGGCGATTCGTCACGTTGTTGGCGTAGAGCCGGGCCGTCCAATCCTGATAGTTCATCCCAACGTGCAGATCTGCTTTCGTGTAGGCCGGGAATACCAGGCGGTCAGCGCCGGTCCCCGTGAAGGAGTCCCAGCGGCTTCCCAGATAAGTGACCGACAGGCCCGCGAACCCCGTATACGCTCCGAGGGGGAATTCCTGATCGAGCGACACATTACCCGACCACTTGGGCGAGAACGGCAGTGGCTGACCCTGGTAGGCACCCAATGCGCTCGACGGCGGCAGGCCGGTTATTTTCGATTCGTTCCAGGCAATCCAGCTCGAGACTCGCAGCCCCGGGGCCGGCCGGATCTCGCTCGACAGCTCCAGGCCGTCGCTGCGGGCGCTACCGGCGTTACCGGTGTAGTAGAACTGCGCCTCCTCGCTGAACAGGCCCTGTTGGATGTCGTCGTGCTTGATGTGATAGGCCGATGCATCGATGGACCACCGGTTGTTCAGCAGGTTGATCTTTGTGCCGACCTCGTAGTCGATGACGGTGTCGGGCTTGCTCATCGGCGGGACCCCCGCACCGGCGGGATTGGGGGCTCCCGGCGCGTAGCCCGAAGCCACGCGCGCATACACCATCAGGTTCGGAGAGAACTTGTACTGGGGGGTGACCAGGAAAGTGAACTTCTGGCTGTCGCCGCTCGGTGAGGGCAGTATCGTACGCTCCGTTGTCGGGATTCCGAAGATGGGATTTCCCGGGCCGGTGAACGCGAGTCCGTAGTTGTAGGCGTGATCGTATTCCTGGCGGCCACCCAACTGTACCGACAGTTGATCGGTGAGATGGAAGTTGAGATTGGCGAATGCCGCATAGGAGCGGGCCGCGGCGGCGAAGCTCACGAAGTCGAGACTGCCCGCGACCGCGCCGGTGGTGGGATTGCTCGACAGGAACTCTTCGCCGAACTCGCCGTAGGCGAAGTTGTAGAAGCCGCCGAACAGCACATCCACGAGCTCTCCGATCTTGGTGGCGAGGCGGAACTCCTGCGTGAACGAGGAGCTGTGCGCGCTCTCGGGAACCAACATGCCGGGCTGGCCGAAACCGGTGAAATCCGTCCCGGGAATGCCGAACTGACCATAGGGGGCCAGTCCCCGTGTCGTGCCATCGAATGTGTCGTGAAAGCCGGTCCAGACATAACCGGACACCGAGGTGAGCTCGATGCCGCCGAGCTGATATTTGACGGTGGCCGAATACAGTTGCGACTGCCGCTGATAGGGTCCGACTCCGGCAATATAGTTCTGCTGATACGGGCCCAGTCCCGGGCCCACGGTGTCGTCATTCGTGCCATTGCCGCGCGAGCGTTGGAAGAAGGCGCTCAGTTTCACTGACAGCGCATCGGTGGGATGCCACAGCAGGCCGGCATGACCTCCGTACGTGTGGGAGCGGTTGATACCGTCGATGCCCAGCACCGGATTGTCGATGTAGCCCGGATCCTGGCGCGCAAAGCCGTCCATCAGTACCGCGACGTCGCCATTGACCGGCAGGTTCACCGAGCCGCGAAAGCTCCAACCGGGATCGTTGCCATGGTAGACGCCGCTCGCGCCTGCCTCCAGCCGGCCGCTGATGCGATCGGTCTTGGGATCGGCCGTAACATAGCGCAGCAGGCCGCCCTCGCTGTTGGCGCCATAAAGCGTCCCCTGGGGCCCGCGCAGCAATTCTACTTGCGCAAGTCCGCTGGGATCGAGGTCCAGGCCGAGGCCGCCGGCCTGTTCGAGGAAGCTGGTGACGGATATCGGTACGTCATCGATGGTTACCGCTCCCGACAGTCCGCGCACCTGCAGTTGAATCTGCGACTGTTGAGTTACGTTGACATCGAGTCCCGGGAATTTCGTGTAGAAATCCTGGATGCGGACCTGGTTGCTTTCAACGAGCGAGCCTGCCGTGATGGCGGTGATCGGAATGGGCACATCCTGCAGGCGTTCGGTTCTCTTCTCCGCGGTCACGATGATCTCGGGAATGGTGTTGTCGCGCTCGGCATCGGCTGCGGCCGCCAGGGCGGGCAGGGCCACTGTGGCAAGCAGGAAACCGAATCGCGAACCGTTGCATGCTGCCATCGAGTCGCTACGCATGGACTAACCCCCGTCGAGCTGTTGTAGATGATCGGCGAGTTGTATTTAACCGGATCGACGCCGCGGACTGCAGGGGGAAAACGCCTCGCGTGAGCCGGGTTCGCAGCGGATTCGCCTGAAATCAGTCACGACACGGCGGAATTGCCCTGGCGCGATGTCACGGGCGATCCGGCCGCAGCGGCCGTCCGGAAAATCCGCGAGGCGGGATCTTGCGCGGTGCCGGCCGGGTGCCGCGCTGGCGAAAGCCGGTGCGGCGGGGGCGACGGCTGCGCGGTGGGTCGGTCGGTGGGCCGTCATTTGACATCGATGTCATGCTAGATCGGTTGCCCGTGTGTCGGAAGCAAAAACACTGCAATGTGGCGGGAGTAAGAGTAGGAATTGTCGTTTTGGCTGCAACTCGAGTTGTTTTTCCTGCAAGGCGGACGCTGCGGTACGGTTAAATGCCGGGCATTGCGCCGGCGCACTGTTTGATCATCAGGAGAAGGAATTGAGCGGCACCATTGTCGAATTCGCGGTTCCCTTTGCCGTGTTTCTGGGGGATGCGAGTGATGAGATCTACACCAAGACCGGGTTCGGCCTGATTCAGTGGCGTCGCTCGAGTTGCGCGGGGCAAGTGCGCCTTCCCGGATGCCAGGTCGACACAGGTGTTGCCGATCTAACGGTCGCCCAGGCGAAGTCAGCAGGAGTCCGAAGCCTCATTGTCGGCTCGGCTGCCGTCGGCGGCGCAATTCCGCCGCACTGGATTGCGACGCTGTGCGAGGCAGCTTCGCGGGGAATCGATATTGTGGCGGGGCTGCACACACGCCTGGCCGACTTGCCCAACCTTTCCCAGGCCGCCGCGGCGGGTGGCGCCAGGTTGATTGATGTGCGCGTGCCGCCTGTCGGGTTGCCGGTCGGCACCGGACGCAAACGCACTGGTTTGCGCCTGCTGACAGTCGGAACTGACTGCGCCTGCGGCAAGAAGTATACGGCGCTCGCGCTCGAGCGGGAGATGCGGGCTCGTGGCATGAGTTGCGATTTCCGCGCCTCCGGGCAAACCGGAATCATGATCGCGGGCCGGGGAGTGCCCATGGATGCCGTGGTGGCGGACTTCGTGACCGGCGCCGCGGAGGTGCTTTCGCCGGACAACGAGCCGCATCACTGGGATTTGATCGAGGGGCAGGGCAGCATCTTCCACCCCGGCTTCCTGCAGGTGACGATTGGCTTGTTGGTTGGGTCGCAGCCGGATGCCTTCGTGGTCTGTCACGATCCTCTGCGCCAGGAGCCGCTCGGCTGTTCCGGTTTTGCGATTCCCGCCATTGCCGAGGTGATCGAGCGTACAATCGCGATCGGCCGATTGACGAATCCCGCGATTCGCTGCGTCGGCATTGCCGTGAATACCGCGAAGATGTCGGGCAGCGCACGCGCCCAACTTCGCGATCAGTACGAGAGTCAGCATGCGCTTCCGTGCGTTGACCCGCTGATTGACGGGGTGGGCGCCATTGTTGACAGGTTGAACCGGGGAAAGTCGTGAAAATTGGAGTCCACATTGAGCGCTGGCCGACCCGTCAGCCGTTTCGGATCACCGATACCACCTGGACCGAATTCGTGTCGGTGGTGGTGGAGATCGCCGCGGATGGCTGTGTAGGGCGGGGCGAGGCGCTGGGTGTCTACTATATCGGTGAGACCGCCGACAGTATCGTGAGCCAGATCGATGCGGCCGCGGCGGCGATCGGGGCTGGCATCGATCGGACTGCGCTGCAGAAGCTGCTGCCGCCGGGCGGCGCGCGCAATGCCATCGATTGTGCGCTGTGGGATCTCGAGGCGAAGCAGGCCGGACGCACGATCTGGGATCTGACCCGGGTGGCGGCCAAGCCCCTCGAGACGGTTTTCACCATCGGCCTCGAACCCACGCCGCAGGAGATGGCCGCCAAGGCGGCCGCGGCGACGGCGCATCCGCTGCTGAAAATCAAGCTCAATGCGGATCGGCCGCTGGAGCGCTTGCGGGCGATTCGCGCGGCGCGTCCCGATGCGCGGATTGTGGTTGATGCGAACCAGGGCTGGACGTTCGGCCAGCTCCAGGGGCTTGCCGAAGAATTTGCCTCCCTGGGAGTTGCGTTGATTGAGCAGCCCTTGGCGCGCGGCCGCGACGCAGAGCTGGAGGGATTTCGGTCCCCGGTACCGCTCTGCGCCGATGAGTCGTGCCTGCATATGGGTGAGTTGGCGCAGGCCGCCAGGCGCTATCAATTTATCAACATCAAGTTGGACAAGGCCGGTGGTCTGACACACGGGTTGGAGCTCGCCCACGCCGCGCGCGAGCTGCACCTCGGGCTCATGGTGGGTTGCATGGGCGGCAGCTCGCTGGCCATGGCTCCCTCCTTTGTGGTCGGCTGCCTGTGCGACTTTGTTGACATCGACGGGCCATTGCTGCAGAAGTCGGATCGATTCCCCGGGCTGCATTACGACGGGGGTCGAGTGGCGGTTTTCGAGCCGAGCCTCTGGGGCTGACTGGAGTCAGGGCGTCGGCGCGTCCGAGTCAATCAAACGTTGAGCCTTGAGCGCGGCCCAGAACGCTTCCGGGATGACTGCGGAGAGTGCTGCGAGGTTTTGAGTGACCTCGCACGGGCGTGCCGCGCCTGGAATAATCGAAACGACGGCCGGATGCGCCAATGGAAACTGCAGGGCGGCCGCGGTCAAACTGACGCTATATTCAGCGCAGATGTTTTGAAGTGCCCGGACCTTTGCTAGTACCTCCGGCGAGGCTGTGCCGTAGTTGTACCGGGCGTTGCCGCCAGGGCCGGTCGCTAGAATGCCGGACGCAAGTGGCGAACCAATAATGACACTGATGCCGCGAGCGACGCAGTCGGCCATCCCGGTATGCAAGGTGCCCTGATCCAACAGGGTGTAGGGCATGGCGACCAGGACAAAATCGAGGTTGACGCTGCGCGCGGTGACCTCGAGAGCCTTGGCCGTGTTGATTCCCATTCCAATTGCCTTGATGTCGGCGGATCGTTTCAACTCCTCCAGTGCCTTCATGCCGGACTCGAGCAGGGCCGCCAGATGACCTGGGTATCGGTCGGCGTGAACGCTCTCATCCAGGTCGTGAATCAGCAATGCATCGACGGTATCGATACCCAATTGCAGCAGCGCCTGTTCGTACGAGCGCATGAAGCCGCCATAGCTGTAGTCGAACTTCACGTCGAAGTTGAATCCCCCCTGCCAGGGAGAACGGTCGAAAGTGAGCGGATTGCGGGGACGATGCAGCGTGCGCCCCAGTTTCGTGGTCAGACAGAATTCGGCGCGCGGTTTCGTACGGAGGAATCCGCCGACGCGCGCTTGACTCAGGCCGCGGCCGTACCAGGGAGCAGTGTCGTAATAACGAACCCCCAGCTCCCAGGCGGTGTCGAGCGTGGCTCGCGCGTCTGCTTCGTCAACCTTGGCGTACAGCTCGCCCAGATGTGCGGTGCCGAGTCCGAACGTAGGCAATTCGAGGGCCGTGGTGCCGATGCGGCGGCGGCTGGAGGTCAGGTTGGCCAAGCTCACTCTCTCCCGAACGCGTGCTTCAAGGCCGCGCTCCACGTCGCTCGAAACGCCACCGAGGTTGGGGCACTCGGCG
This sequence comes from Pseudomonadota bacterium, assembly GCA_018241505.1. GTDB lineage: Bacteria > Pseudomonadota > Gammaproteobacteria > Steroidobacterales > Steroidobacteraceae > 13-2-20CM-66-19. The sequence continues at coordinate 311,531 of JAFEDS010000009.1, forward strand.
CAATGATGTCGAAGCCGTGATACGCACCCGGCACGACAGCAAGCTGCGTTGCTACGCCCGAATCGATCAGCCGCCGCGCGTATTCCATGTCTTCCTCCACGAACAGATCAATCGCCCCGACTCCAATGAACGCCGGCGGCAGCCCGGCAAGATTCGCGGTCCGCGCGGGAACAGCGCCCGCAGGCACATTCCGCGAGCCCGCCGGTACGCCCAGCAGAGAGTCCCACCCGAAGCGATTTGATTCCGGTAGCCAGACGTATGCGCCAATGAAAGGGGGAACCGGGCGCGAGCTGCCGGTCCGATCATCGAGCATCGGATAAATCAACAATTGGAAGGCGATCGGCACTTCGCCACGATCGCGCGCTGCAATCGCGAGCCCGGCGGCGTGGCCGCCGCCCGCACTTTCACCTGCGACGGCAATGCGTGATGTATCCACTCCAAGCGTTGCCGCCGAGCGATAGAGCCACTTCAGGGCAGCGTAGTTGTCCTCGAGCGCCCCGGGGAAGCGAGTCTCCGGAGCCAGCCGATAGTCGACAGTGACAATCACGCAATCCTGCTCACGGGCGAGCCGCTGCAACTTGGGAATGACTTCATCGACCGTGCCCGCGACGAATCCACCGCCGTGGATGTGAAGGATGGCGGGCCGTGGCGGCCCGCTCGCGGCCGGATTGATCACAAACAGCCGAACGTCCGGCGCCCCTTTCGCTCCGGGGATCGAGTGCTCTTCGTAGGGAGGCGTCGGCGCGTTCGGCACAGTCGGCTCCGACAGTTTGCGCACTCGTGCAAGAGTCGCAGCGTTGATGGCAAAGTCGCCTGGGTCCCGGCGCCACTGCGCCAGGGCGTCGCGGAGATCGGGACTGACAAGTGAGAGAGAGTCGACATGGGGCATCGTGCGCGCTGCCGGAGGTGTCGGCTTCGCTAATGCTGTGAGCGGACTCGCGGTCACCGCTACGGCACCTGCCGCCAGCAACTCACGTCTGTTGATGATCCCGCGCGCTGCCATCATTACTCCGAAAGCAACCTGACCGGCCCCAGGAGCCCGGAGGACAACAACTTGGCGGGCGCGCCCGTTTTCTTGCGTTCCTCGCATTCGGGGTCCCACCAACAGGAAAACCCCTCAGGTAATTTGTGCTCGTACGTCCTGACATTGGTCTTCGTCCGGCGCTGCGCCGGCGGAAGGTCTCCGTCCCCGATGAGACGATTCGGCCAGAGATTCACCACATCGATCTCGAGGTCGTTGTTACCCGCACGCAGGAATTTTCCGATCTCGACTCGCCACGGCGCGGTCCACACAATTCCAGCCTCGTGTCCGTTGATGCGCACCTGCGCGAGGTTCTTCACTTCACCCAGGTCGAGATAGACTCGCCGGGAGCTGCCGCGCGGCAGCTTGAATGTCTTGCGATAGGTCGCAGTGCCGCTGTAGTAGCGGATCGAGGGTTCCGGTCGATGGATCCAGTCGTCGAGTTGCTCGAAGACGATGCTTTCCGGGGCACCCCAGCGAGTGTCAAAGCGGACGGTCCACGGTCCCGATAGTGGGGCAAGCTGTCTGAGGGCAGGGAAGTTCCGGCCTGCGCCACCGCCGGCAGGTTTGGATTGCGCGCGAAATACCACAAACCAGCTCTGGTTGGGAGCGAAGTGAAGGGGCACTCGCGTACGACCGTTCTCGGCGCGGAACTGCGCTAGCTCGCGGATCGATCCCGACACCGCATCCCACAGCTCGGGCACTTTCCCGGCGACTCGGAAGGCCACTTCAACATCCGCCTCGAGCTCGGTCAGATTCGCGACAAAGTAGATATCCACCTGCGAGTCGCGGCGGTGGATCCACTCGATATCGAGATTGGGCGGTGCATCGCGCAGCTCGAAATCGGCAGGGAAACCGTCACTACGCAACACCTGTTCCGTGGACTGGCCCCAGATCACCCGGCCCGCGCCAACCTTGCGTGTCCCAGTCGGGGTAGTGATGTCCCAAAGATCCTTGCTGAGAGCCTCGAGCTCGTCCTGCGTCCGCGGGTAGTCGGTCAAGCCCACAGAGCTTTTCGGTGGCGCACCGATGAGGGTTGCACCCCCTTCGACCAACTCCTTCAGTTTGCGCATGACGGCCGGAGAGGCGGACTCGGCAACGCCCGGCGGAATGATCAGGTAGCGATATTGCAGGCCGTCAGGCAGGACGACGCAGCCGTCCTGGGCCCTGGCTCGTGTCAGCAGGGCCGCGGCGTTGATGACGTCGAAGTCATATCCGGCGACCGGCTTACGATCGAGGATGGGAAAGTTGGGGATCGGCTCACCGGTGAAATACAACAGGTCGGCACAGAAGGAGCCGTGCCGCAGCAGGGTATGACACCGTGCCAGGTAGTCAAACCAGGCGCCACTGCGGGACCACCACGTCACGTTGCGGTCGAAGTGCGGCCCGATGTGCTCCCATTCGTTCCCCGGCAGGTCCGTGAGATTCGGTTGCAACACGTAGTAGTTGAGAACCGTGCGAGTCAAGCCGAGACAGAAGGCACGGTCGCCGAGCGGCTTCAGATGGAAGGGATCGTCGCTCCAGTCCGGATTGAAGTTGGTAAACGCCTCGGCCTGGCAGAGGGGCTTGCCATAGATGTGAGCGGCGGAGGCGGCCTGCTTGATGGAGCCGAAATTGGCCTGCGGCAGCACGCGCTCGGACGGTTTGAAGAAGCCCTGCGGAAGGCCGTAGATCGAGGGCTTTCGCTCGATCCCACGGAAGCTGCCGCGCGAAGCCCAGAACTCCGCCATCGGAATATCGTTCGTGCCCAGGCACTCCAGCGCATCAATGTACTGTGTGTACCAGGGGCCGCCCGACTCCGGATGAGTGCCGAGCCCGCGGGCATGTGCGAGTTGCGCGAGTCGTCCGTAGTAGTTGGTAGCGATCAGGTCGGCGATCGTTCGGCGGTAGTCCCACATGAACCGTGCCGTCACATCCGCGGACTCAACCGTCTTGCCGGCCAGGCCGGGAAGATATCGCAACGGATCGTAGTGCCGGCGCGATACGAATTCTTCCGTGAACTTGCCGGTCCAGGACGGTAACCCCATCTCCCAACTGTCGATGTGAACGTACTTGAATGTCGCGCCGGCGTGAGGACCTGCGTCCTCCACGAGCTTCGCCGCAGTCTGGCCAAAATGCCGGTCCATGGCTGCGGCGCTCATGGGGTCGATTTCCCATGATTTGGCGTTGATGGTGGATCGCGCCTTCGTGCGGATGGAATCGTCGCCGTTGGGGACATCGTACTGCGCGACTATGAAGCCCATTCGCAACACTTTCCAGGCGCCCTTGGGCACCTTCCAGCGCAAACGGCCGTCGCTCATCCGAGCGGTCAGATCGACGATATTGCCGAGCCTCCAGACACCGGCCGATTCCTCGACACACGCCAGCACCGCGATATCCCGATACCAGGCGGTCGAGTCATCTACATTGGAGCTTCCCTTTACCTCCGTCGAGTCCATGCTCTCTGTACTGTGCTCGGGCGGCTGCTCGATGTGTCGAGGCAGCTCGGCGTCGAAGTCCCGGGGTCCCTCGATCACGGTCTCCCGCCAGACCAGATGTTTGATGGCGTCGTCTCTGGTGACCCACGGGCCGCCGGCGTTCCAGCCGCTGCACAGATTGACACTCAACTCGAGCTTCAGGCGTGCCGCCTCATTCACGGCGTGGCGGAAGTTCTCGCGCCACGCCGGGCTCATGAACGCAGGTCCTTTGGGCGCCAGAGGGGCTATGCCGCAATCAAACACTATGACACCGGCAATGCCTTTCTGCCGCATCGCCTCCAGGTCCGCGGTAATACCGACGCGGGTGGCATTGCCTTCGAGCCACCACCAGTAGGCCCACGCCTTGGTGTTGTCGGTGGCATTCTGGAAGGCAACCTGCAGTGGATCGGCTGCGCTCGCGCGGGCTGACCGGCTGGCGAGTGGCGTGACAGGCGCCATGTTCATGACCAGACCCGTGACTCCGACATTCGTCAGGAATGACCGGCGCGTGAGCTCACTCATCAATAACGGACCTTTGTTTATACACGCATGTTGAGATGGGGCATGGCAGGTAATTTGAGCACACGGGGGCGGTCCGCCAAAGCGGAAACCCAGTGCATAACAGCGGCTCGGCGCGAAAAACTCGCGCCCGCGGCCGCAATAACGTTAGGAATCACTTGAAAACACGGCCCTGGGCCGGGCATGGTGCGTGTAAGCTTTTGGGATCGACATCCGCGGAGCTCGGCCTTGATCACACTGCGTCGACGGGTCATCTGCCTCACTTGTGCCCTCGTTTGGCTGTCGGCGGCGATTCCCGCCCTGGCACGCAATGCGTTGCCCGCCGATCTGGATTCCTACATAGCGCGCTCCCTGCGAACCTTCGAGGTCCCCGGAATGGCGGTGGCCGTCGTCAAGGATGGCAAGGTTGTGCTGCAGAAGGGATACGGCGTGCGCAAGCTCGGGGAGCCGGCCCGTGTCGATGCGGATACTTTGTTCGGAATCGGGTCGAACTCCAAGGCGTTCACGACCGCGGCCCTTGCCACCCTCGTCGACGCCGGGAAGCTCTCGTGGGACGATCCGGTCTACGAATCGCTGCCCGGTTTTCAGATGTATGACCCGTATGTCTCCAAGGAAATGCGCGTTCGTGACCTGTTGACGCATCGCGGTGGGTTGGGGCTCGGGGAAGGCGATCTGATGCTGTGGCCGCGCAACACTTATACCCGCGACGACCTCGTCTACAGACTGCGCTTCCTCGAGCCGGCGAGCAGCTTTCGCAGCCGCTTTGCGTACAACAACCTGATGTTCGTGGCTGCCGGACAGGTCGTCGCCCGGGTGAGTGCCCAGAGTTGGGATGACTACCTGCGGCAGAGGATCTTTCTGCCGTTGGGAATGCAGGAAACCAACACCAGCGTCGACGCCTACCGGGAAGGTGCCAATTGGGCTTTTCCCCACAGCAAGGTTGAGGGCAAGCTGCAGGCGGTTCCCTTCCTGAACCTGGATAACGCGGGGGCGGCGGGCTCCATCAACTCGTCAGCGGCGGACATGGCGCGTTGGTTGTTGGTGCAGCTCAATCGCGGCCGCATTCCAGGAACGGACACAATTCTTTTCAGCGAGAAGTCCTCTGAAGCGATGTGGTCGCAGCAAGCCATCATTCCGGTTGAGGAGGAGTGGACGGCAGATGTGGCAGCCCTTCGGCCCCGCTTCTACGGCTACGGCCTGGGTTGGTTTGTGCGCGACTACAAGGGGCGAAAAATGGTGGGTCATCCCGGTGGGGTGACCGGATTCGTCTCCCGCGTTCTGCTGGTGCCTGAGGAAAATCTCGGTGTGGTCGTTCTGACCAACGCGGAACAGTGGCCTGCCTTCGAGTCGGTGCTGTATCACATCCTCGATGCCTATCTGGGAGGCCCCACGCAGGACTACATTGCGGCATTCGCCGCAGTGGACGCGAAGAAGCGCAAGGACGCCGAGGAAACAGTGCGCAAGGCCGAGCAGGCGCGTCCGGTGAATTCCAAGCCGTCACTGGCGCTGGAGAAATATGCGGGAGACTACAGCGATCCCTGGTTCGGCAAACTGCTCATTCGAGCCGACAACGGTGGGCTGATACTGCAACTGCCGCTGACGCAGAATGTGACGGCGGATTTGCAGCATTGGCAGTTCGATACGTTCAAGGCGCATTGGCGCGATCGCAAGATGGCAGATGCGTACCTGACCTTCGCCCTGAAGGCGGACGGCTCCATTGATCATTTCACCATGGCTGCTGTCTCGCCGTTGGCCGATTTCAGCGCGGACTATCAGGACTTGTACTTCACGCCGAGCGGCCAATGAGGGCCCTGCTGGCGGTGCTCGCGCTGTTGGTTGCCGGGAGGGCGGCCGCGTGCGAGTCGGCTTCGCTGCCTGCGCCGGCTCCGACCACAGCGCAATATCAGGCTCCCGCCGCGTACACACTGACGCGGCAACGAATTCAGATGCGCGACGGTGCCTGTCTCGACACGTTCATACTGGCGCCCCGGGAAGCTTCCCGGCCGCTCCCGATCCTGTTGGTAAGAACACCCTACGACCCGACAGCGCAGTGGATACTGCCCGAAGCCGAGTTCCAACACGCGGGCTATGTATTCGTCACCCAGAGCGCCCGTGGACGCTATGGTTCGGAAGGCGCGTTTGTTCAGATGCGCCCGCATAACGATCACAAGCGCTCGCGCTCCGATATCGACGAGAGCAGCGATACGTTCGATACCATCGACTGGCTGGTCAGGAATGTCCCGAATAACAACGGCCGCGTCGGGTTGCGCGGCATCTCGTATAACGGTTTCTACGCTGCCGCCGGGATGATTGATGCGCATCCGGCGCTGAAGGCAGTCTCACCGCAGGCCCCGCAAGTCGACTGGTTTCTCGGTGACGATACACACCACAACGGCGCGTTCCTGCTGGCCTCGACATTCAACTTCATGATGAGCTGCGACCGTCGCAGCGCCGGGTTGCGAGTCTGTGCCGCGAATTTCGAGCCACCCACCACGGACGGCTATCATTTCTTCCTGTCACTCGGGCCGTTGAGCAACATCGAGCGCCAGTACTTTCACGGGGACTCACCGGAGTGGCAGTTGATGATGCGTCATGGGACCTATGACAGGGTTTGGCAGGAGCGCAACCTCTTGCCGCATTTGCGCAGCATCCAGCCAGCCGTGCTGGCGGTCAGTGGCTGGTATGACGCGAACAACCTGTATGGCGCCTTGCATGTTTTCGCGAGTATTAGGCGCAACAGCCCGGATACAACGACCCGGCTGGTGGTCGGACCCTGGACCCACGCTCAGTGGGTCCATGACGGCGGTGAGTCGATCGGGCCCCTGCAGTTTGGATCCGCGACCGCCACGGATTTCATTCATAACCTGGAGCTGCCTTTCTTCGAGTCCTACTTGAAGGGGGACGGCCGCGCGAAGTTGCCCGTCGCGAACGTGTTCGATACAGGTCGCAATCAATGGGGCAGCTTCAACGCGTGGCCACCGAAGGAGGGGGTGAAGGCAAATCTGTGCCTGGGCACACGGGGATCGCTGCGACTCTTACCCGCTTGCGATGCCCGAAACGGCTACGACGAATATGTCAGCGATCCCCGCAGTCCGGTGCCCTTTGTCCCTGACCACGGCGTGGATATGGATGCGGACTACATGACCCGCGATCAGCGCTTTACCTCGGGCCGGCACGATGTTGTGAGTTATGAGTCTGAGGTACTGGCCACGGATGTCACGGTTGCCGGACCGTTGTCGCCGCGCCTCGTGGTGTCGACCAGCGGAACCGATTCAGACTGGGTGGTGAAGTTGATCGACCAGCGGCCGGACGGTTTCCAGCAGCTCGTTCGAGGCGATGTCATGCGGGGGAAATTCCGCTCGAGCTTCACTTCACCGGCACCCATGCGTCCCAACGAGGCGACCGCGGTCGATTTCACAATGAACGATGTCTATCACACCTTCCGCAAGGGTCATCGGATCCTGGTGCAGGTGCAGAGCAGTTGGTTTCCGCTGGTTGACCTCAATCCGCAGCGGTTCCTGGACATCTATTCGGCGCGCGCGGCCGATTTCCAGAGCGCCACGCAACGCGTTTACCATGGCTCGCGAATCGAGATGACGGTGCTACCTGGCCTCAGCGCACATAGGGCCGATGAAGCTCGACCGCCGGATTGAGCTCCACACCAAAGCCGGCACGGTCCGACAGCTTCAAACGGCCGTTCACGGGTGAGGGCTCGCCGAGCAACTGCGGATGGAACATGGGGACAATCTGGTCCGCGGTCGGATGCATCATCAGAAATTCCGCGAACGGGCTGTTCTGGCGGGTAATGACGAAGTGATAGCTATAGACGCTCGAGCCATGGGGGATGGTGAGCGCCCCGTGTGCATCCGCGAAATCGGCGATTTTGACGAGCTCGGTCATGCCGCCACACCAACCCACGTCCGGTTGGATGATGTCACAACAGCCCATTTCCAGCAGCATCCGGAATCCCCAGCGCGTCGCCTCATGCTCTCCGGTGGTCACCAGCATTCCGGCCGGCACCGCACGCTTGAGCGCGGCGTAGCCCCAGTAGTCGTCGGGGATGAGCGCCTCCTCGAGCCATTTCAGGCCGCATTCGCGGGCTCCGTGTGCCAGGCGAATGGCGTAGTTGAGGTCCAGGCTCATCCAACAATCGAGCATGAGCCAGAAATCGGGGCCGGTTTTCGAGCGCATATCCGCCAGGGCGTCGAGATTCTTTTTCAGGCCTGCCTCACCCTCCGCCGGCCCATGATGCAGGGGCAGCTTGCCGCCAATGAACCCCAGGGATTTTGCGACGTCGGGTCGCGAGCCGGTGGCATAGAACACAATCTCATCGCGGACGGCGCCGCCCAGCAACTGATATACGGGCTCGTCACGCAGCTTGCCCAGAAGGTCCCACAGGGCGAGATCGACCCCTGAGATAGCGTTCAGTACCAGCCCCTTGCGCCCGTAGAAGAGCGTTGCGCTGTACATCTGGTCCCAGATTCTCTCAACTTCCGAAGGGTCGCGTCCCTCCAGGAAGCGTGCCAGATGCTTTTCAACAATGTAGGCGGCGGGTTCGCCTCCGGTCGTGACAGCAAAACCGATGACGCCATTCTCGGCCTCGACTTCCACAATCAACGTGCCCAGCACGTTGGTGCCGAAGCTCTTGCGGCTCTGTCGATATTCAGGGTAACGCGCCATGGGACTCGCGATGTGGTCATCGATCCAATGGGCGCCGGTCTGATCGTGATAGTCGGCGCCGCCACCACGGGCCACCGAGGCACGAACTTGTTTGATTTTTGGAAATTTCATGTTGACACCTGGCCTCAGTAGGTCATCCGTCCACCGGAGGTATCGAAAACGGCTCCGGTCGTGAAGCTGCATTCCTCACTGGCCATGAAGCAGATCATGGTTGCGCTCTCGTCGACGGCACCGAGCCGTCCCATCGGAATCTTCGAGCGCATGTAATCCACCTGACTCTGTGGCAACTGCGACAGGATCGGACTGTCAAAGGTGGCGGGCGCAATGGCATTCACGAGAATTCCGCGCGTCGCGAGCTCCTTGCCCAGCGACTTGGTCAAGCCGATGACCGCCGCCTTGGATGCGGAGTACGCCGAGGCATTCGGGTTGCCTTCCTTGCCGGCCACGGAAGCCACATTCACAATGCGGCCGTAGCCCTGGGCGAGCATGGCGGGGATGGTTTCCCGGCAGGCGTAGAAAACGCCGTTCACATTGATGGCGAAGGTCCGGTGCCAACTGTCGAGCGGAAAATCCTGTACGGGCATGGTCGCACCTGTGATGCCGGCCGAGTTGACCAGGATGTCGATGCGGCCGAGCTCGCGCAGAGTGTGTTGGACGCCTGCGGCGACTTGCGCATGATCGGAGACATCCACTGCAACTACGTGGTTGCAGCCAACTTCCCGCTGCGCCACTCGCAGAGTGTCGGGGTTCAGGTCCCAAAGGCAGACCACACCGCCTTCCTGGACGATGCGGCGCGCGACGGCCTTGCCGAGACCCGAGGCGCCACCGGTCACGACTGCCGTTCTTCCCGAGAATCGACCCGCGAATCTGTTCAAACCAGTTCTCCTGTCAGATGAGGCCGACGCGGCGCGCATGCCGCAGCAGGATCCGCTGCGCAGCGCCACTCAGTGGCCAGGGTTTTCCGCGCAGGGAGGTTTGTTTGAGCAATCCTTGCGCGTGTAGCAGCGATTTGACGCAGGCAATGTACAGGTCGAGCGATTGGAACTGCCACACGAGCAGGGGCAGGATCCGAGCAAAGTCCCGCCGTGCGGCATCCCGGTGGCCTTCGAGCCAGCTCGTGTAGATCTGTTGGAAGTGATGGGGTTGTTCACATCCGGGAATCAGGCCGTCGGCGCCGGCCTCGAGCGCTTCCAGAAAATACAATCCCCCGTGGCCGCCGAAGACTCCCATGTTGGCCAGCGGGGCAAGCGCTCCAATGGCGTCGGACGCCGGAATGGACTCCGGTTTAGCGTACTCGACGTTGGAATGCTCCTGCGCCAGCTCTGTTACGAAAGCAGTATCGAGTGCAGTACCGATGAAAGCGGGTGCGTCCTGCACCATGAGCGGTGTCGGCTGAATGGCCCTTGCCACGGCGCAATAGTGTTCTTTTAACTGCTCTCTCGACCAGTCCACTCTCGCCGGCGGAGCGACCATCACTGCGACGACACCTGCTTCAGCGGCTGCCGTTGCAAGGGATACCGTCTGTGACGTGTTGATTCCAGTACAGCCGGCAATCACCGGGATTTTCCCGGCTCTTGCCAACACGTGCCGGCAGATTGCGATGCGCTCGTCCTGGTCGAGGGCGCTGGACTCGGCCGCGAGCCCCAAGATGCTCAATCCGCTGACCCCGGCCTCAATCTGGCGATCTGCTATCGCATGCAGGTCATCCCATGCGATACGGCCTTCGGAATCGAAGGGGGTGATCAACATGGGAAAGATGCCGCGTAAACCGGGAGTCATGCGCTGGGAGGGGCAATCCGCACAGGACTGCCTCGAGCGGCGGATCGGTACGCCGCCTCGATGAATTCAACTGTTCGTACGGCCGTCTCCGCATCGCTGAGGTTCTCACCGCACCCTCGGATCACATCGACCCAGCCTGCGGTGACGGCCTCACCCGGATAGGTTTCAGCGGCTGTGAGGTCGGGCACCGATTCGGTTGTCCCATCGTTCATGCAGACCGTGAGCTTGCCCTGAATGAGCTCCTGCAGCAGAAACCCGCGGGTTCCGTAGTAACGAAACTCCTGCTGTTGAGGTTGGCCCGGCCGCAGGCTTCCAGTGGAGGCCATCGTGCCCAGAGCACCATTGTCGAAGCGGTATGCGATGGCGTCAGCCAGGTCCACCGGCAGGCCACGGTTGAGCATCCAACCGTGGACTTCCGTGGCGCGGCGGCCGGTCACCCAGAACACCATGTTCATTGCGTGGGAAACCTGCGTTTGGGCCTGCCCGCCACCGCTGAGTCGCGGATCGGAATAGGTTTGTCTATCGGGAGCCACCACGGGAAAGTTGAATACCGACTCGTACTCGCTGACGTTGCCGCGGTAGTAAGCCTCAACCATGGAGGCAAACAGGCCCGAAACAAACAGCAACTCACCGATCTTGCCGCTGTGAATCATCTGGCGCGCCAGCCGCGCATGCCGCGTGTATTGATATGTGAAGCCGACGAGCATGTGCCGCCGCCGCTCGCGGGCGATCCCCAACAACTCGTGTCCCTGACTTGCCTCGAGCACGAACGGCTTCTCGCAAAGAACGTGCAGGTCGTGCTCGAGGGCAGCCTTCACGAGCGCGTAGTGCGTCGCGTGAGGTGTCGCTATGACCACTCCGTCCAACAGGCCGCTTGCAAACATCGCGTCAGGATCGACAAACCGCTCGTTGATGCCGAAGTGCACAGCAGCGCGCTCCAGCCGTTGGGGATCGGTGTCGGCCAGGGCAGTGACGGTGACGTTGGGATTTGCGAGCAGAGCGGCCAGATGAACCTGCGTGGCCCACCAGCCCGTCCCCACAACTCCCACCCGCACACGATCGCCGCTCATCGCAGCTCACCTATTGGTAAAGTGGTCTGACCACAGGAGAGGCAACTATAACGGACAGAGGAATGTCGAGGCAAGCCGCGGCGCTATTTGCGTGCGCGGCTTACCTTGGATTTGCGGGGCGGCGCAGGCGCGAGGTTCGGCTGTGCGAGGCTCTCGTCCTGAGGTTGTAAAGTCCCCATCGCCACTTTCGTGGTCTGATGGATGCTCGAGGTGTGTTGGATCATGGCCGTGCGGGCGCGCTCGGCATTGCGCGAGGCCAGCGCTTTGATTATGCCCTCATGGTCAATCAAGCTGCGCGAGATGACGCCGGGAGTCTCGGAGGCGATGCGGCGGTACTCCATGCCGTAGGAGTAGTAGCTCATGGCCATCTGCCCCAGGAAGGGATTGCGGCAAGCGCCGATGATGATCTGGTGAAACTCGGCGTCCGACATGCGGAACGAGATGGGATCGTCCGCCAGCCTTTTTTGCAGGACCATTATGGCCCGCAAGCGCTCGAGCTCCTCGTCCGTGATTCGCGCCGCCGCCAAAGCCGCGACCTCGCCTTCAATGACTGAACGCGCTTCGTGCAAGGTGTCGGCGTTGCGGGCATCCAGCGCCATGAGCTTCGCCAGGGGCGCAAGAAAATCTCCGGGTTCGAGCGCGGAGACGTAGATGCCGCCCCCGTGTTGCACGCGAAGTACACCTAGAATCTGCAGGGCGCGAAGTGCCTCGCGCAGGCTCGGCCGGCTCACCCGCAGCACCTGGGCCAGCTTTCTTTCAGGGGGCAGCCGGTCGCCCGGTTTCAGGTTGCCGGTGCGAACCAGCTCCAGGAGCTTGCCGGCCACCTGCTCAGGAACGGATGGACGCGCGATGGGATCCATGTGGTCCAGGTTCACCATCGGCAGTCGCTTGTTGTCCTCGTTCATTCAGCTCAGCTCCGGTCCGGTGCTCATAAGGTAGTCAAAAACGACCTCTCCGGCCACCAGCGTGAAGTCTGCCCGCCAGAACCAGCCCGTCAGCATGTCGATGACGGGCAACCGGTGCAGCGGCGCTTGTGCATTCGGACGCAGCTCAACGGTGCAAGGTCCTGACCAACACTCGTGCACCCGTACCTCGCTGAGCCGGCGCGAGGTCAATTGCCGGATGGCGGGCCGCCCGTCAACGTGGTCGATGGCCTTGAGATTGAGATTGGTGCGAAAGTCGAAGTGCCGCAGCATTTCGCCGACATCGCTGCGTTCCTGCTTGTAGGGCAGTGTCGCGGTCAGAATGTCGATGCCGTTGCGTTCAATGCGTCCGATCAGAAGATCCTGGCGGCATTCGAGGCTCGGGCGCGCGAGCTTTTTCGGTTGTCCATGCACCTCGCGACCGTGTGCCACACCCACGTCCGAATCCAGGAAGAGGTAAGGAGAATAGCCTCCCTCGATGCCGCGACCGGGCAAGCGTGCCCCGAGCATCACGTTGGATTCGCCATAGGTTCCCAACCAGTCGGTATCGTTCATGCGATAGACATGAATCAACACCACGTCGCTGCTCGGTTCGAGCGGCGGCGGCAGCAGCCTGGCGATCGCCTCGGCGCTGCTGCGGTAGCTCAAAGTAAGGATTTCAGCGTTGCGAAAACTGAATGGAAAGGGCGGAACCGTTGGGGCATCCCAGGGCGTTGCGAAACCGGGACTGCGGATTTCGGCCAGGGTTGGGCGGTTGGGCCAGAGTGCTTTGAAACGGCTCATGGTCGCAGCACGCTGCGGACGATGTCCGACCGATCGAGGTTCGCCAGGGCTTCATTCGCCCGCGCAAGGGGTAGGACGGTACGCGTGAGGTGCTCAACGTTGAGGCGTCCTTCCTCAACCCAACGCAATGCCTGAATCACATCCGCGCGGGTGAAGCCTCGCGAGCCGCATAGCCGCTGCTCGCCCCAAAGCAGCCTGTTGGTATTGAATGGAACCGGTTCGAGCGCTGTTGCCACGATGACGAGGCGGCCGCCCGTCGCCAGTGCCTCGGCACCCCAGGCAAATGCCTCCGGCGACGGAGCGCACTGTAAAATGATGTCTGCACCGAGTCCGTCGGTCATCTCCTTGACGCGGCGAGGCAGGTTGACGTCACAGTGAATGAAGTCATCCGCGCCCATGGCGTGCGCAACATCCGCCGCCGCCTCGGATCGTGATGCGGCAATGACCCGAGCGCCCAGCAACTTGGCTATCTGTATCGCACTGCTGCCGATGCCGCCGATACCGATGACCAACACTACCTCTCCCTCCTGCACCTCGGCCACGCGCAGCGCGTGCAACGGTGTGCCCAGCGAGTCAGTCACCACGGCAGCCGAAATGTCATCCACCGTCGATGGGATCGGCATGAGATTGGCCGCCGGGAGTGTCACGTATTCGGCCATGGCGCCATTGAAGTCGACTCCCATGCGTTGCACGCTGGCACAGACATTCTCTCGGCCGGTCCGACAGTAGCGGCATTCGCCGCAATGGCGCAGGTAGTAAAGGGCAACGCGAGTGCCGACTGGGAATGCGGTAATCGTGCCGCCAGCCACAACGCCGGAAGCCTCGTGGCCGGGCACGATCGGTAAAGTTGACCGGAAGCCGCCTTTTTGCAGAAAGCGATCGGACCCGCAGACTCCGCAGGCGCAGACCTTCACCAGGACTTCCCCGGCGCGCGGCTCGGGTCGCGGTATTTCGGCAATCACGAGTGGGGTGCCGTATGACCGGAGTATGGCCGCCAGCATCAGATTGACTCGAACCCGATGCTCAGATGGTGGGCCACCTCACTCAGCGGGGCTGCCAACGCACCGCTGCTCAGGCTGACATGATGTGTTGGTCCCGCGGCGATCCAGCGCGAGAGCGCTGCCTCCACCGGACCGTTCTCGAAGCGGAACATCGCATGCGGCATCTGCAAAGAGGTGGGCGGTATATCGGTGAGCTCACCTTGTGCGGCGAGAATTGCATGTCCGCCTTTCGCCTCCGGGCGCGGTGTAAAGGCAATCGCGGTGGCGGGGCCCGCTTTCGGCGTATAGAAGACGCTGCACCCCCGTGAGATCCGCCCCGATTCCTTACCGCTCGTACGGATGCAGGGTCGGTGCGCTGCCTGACAAAAATCGCCTTCGCCGGTGTTGGCGCAAAGGACCGTACCTCGCGCATAGTCAATGGTGTCGAGCTCACAGTAGAGCGCATTGCCGCCCAGTTGTTTCCCCAGGTACATGGCGATGGCGGTGATGGTGTCGCCTGTGCAGGTGAAGGGGAGGCCGGCGGTCGTGAGGTAGGAATTGGCGAGACAGCCGATGAGCCCGATCCTGGGTTGCTCGACCCCGAATTCGTGCCGGCAGTTGAGCGTTCCACCGTCCAACTCGTGCCGCTGGGTGATCTGCTCGAGCGCGACACACAGCCGCACCGAAGCTGCCAATTCCTCAGAGTCGGTCACGTTCACTTCATAGTCCCGGCACAGTCGAGCCTGCAATTCGGCGATGTCTGCAGGCGCAGCGTTTGCGTAACTGTCGAGCCATTCCTGCACCGGGATGTCTATGAGCTCGCATCCAACAGCCGAACGCAACTCCGCGGCGTCGCAAGTGACGTTGATGTAACCCTCGATGGGGGCTCCCAGAATCCCGAACCGTCCGCGGCGTAAGCGGCCGGCCACGGCGGCGGTGTGGACCGCGCTTCGAACCCTTGCGGCTGTAGATGACTCGCCCACGCGGCCGGTAATGACTACGGCCGGCCAACCGTAACGCCTCAACACATTGTTGATCATCATGCAGCCGACGTTGGCGCTGTGCGCCACAATGGACTGCGATACGTAATCCTGACCGACTCGTTCGAGGTCGTGCAGGTTCAGGATCACCGTCGGCCGATGCCCCAGCGCACGTACGGCCTCCCATTGATAGCCGGCCGGCGCGGCCATGGTCGGCATGAATACCAACACATGCGGATCGAAGCCGGCGAGCTCCTGCGCCACCCGCCGCGCGCTCTCAAACCCGTCAATCAAGCCGCTGTAGTAAACCTTTCCAATGGTTCCCAATCCGCCGGCGCGGTCCGCACCCCAATCACGCTTCACGGCACGGAAATTGCCTGGCATGACCGTGTCGAAAAAGGGCATGTAGCCGGCAAGCACGGCAATTCGGGGTTGGGCTTGTCGTGGCACGGGTGGGGTTGTAAGGTAGTGGTCAGACCATATGACCAGTTGGAGTATCCATCCGTGAGCCTTGGTTTGCAAGGGCGCGTAGCCCTGGTGACCGGTGCCGCGAGCGGCATCGGGCGCGCCACCGCGCGCCTCGCAGCCAGGGAGGGCTGCCGCGTGGCACTGCTCGATATCAGCGCCGGGCCACTCGCCGAAGTGGCGCGCGAGTTAGGTTCCGAGCATCGGGCGTTTCCCGGTGATCTGGCCGATACGGCCGCGGTTGAGCAGGCCGTGGCTGAAGTGATCCGCTGGGCGGGGCGGCTCGATATCCTGATCAATGCCGGAGCCGTCCTGCGTCGCCAGACTCTCAGCGACGTGCGGCCGCTGGATTTTGACACACAGGTTTCCGTCAACATGCGCGGCCCCTTTTTCCTCGCCCGCGCCGCTGCCGCGCACATGCAACGTCTGGGTTGGGGCCGGATCGTGCTGCTGGCCAGTCACGGCGCTTTCACCGGAGGTTATGTCAGCTCCTCGGTCTACTCGATGACCAAGGCGGCGGTGGTCACGCTCGCCAAATCGATGGCGCGGGAATTGGCTGCGGCGGGCGTCACTGTGAATGCCGTGGCTCCGGGGCCGGTTGACACTCCGATGTTGCACAATGATGTGTCGGATGAGGCCTTGAAGGCTTTCGCGACGCTGGTGCCGATGGGCCGCTTCGCGGCCCCCGAGGAGATCGCACGGGGTTGCCTGTTTCTGGCCAGCGATTGGGCCGGCTACATCACCGGCCATTGTCTGGATATCAACGGTGGGATGCTGATGCGATGAGCGATGACGGCAATACACTCGTGTGGAGTGATGTTCTCGGGCGGCAGCGGCGCGGCGGTTCCTGGGCGGACCTGGCGGTCGGCACCGCGCCCCGGATCGAAGCTGCGCTGCACGCGAGCGACTTCGCGGCCGTGAACCGGCTCACCGACTTCTTTCTCGTCGAAGCGCGCGTCATCTACGATCTCTACGCTCAATGGCAGCGTGATATCCGGCGCTTCCTGGATGCGAAGTTACCTGATCCGCAGTCGCTGGCGGTCCGCATCCGCGCGATCGAAGAGCTCGTAACGCGTCATCACAGCATCCTCACTGTTGGGCGTGAAGCGGCCTGGCAGTCGATCAATGAGGCGGCGCAGCGGCTCAAAAGTGAGCACGCGGGGCGCGACTTTGCGCAAATGCGCGATCACTGGCGAGCGCTGCATGACGGTGAAGTGGACTTCATCGGCGGCCTGATGGATATCGTGATCCGTGAGCTCGGGGAGGCCGCCCTCGGTGAAATGTACGAAGACTGGCTGCTCGGAGAGTGGTTCAGACAGCGCTATGTGCGGTTCGATGTTTCCAAAGTGCCGTGGAGCGATGCATTCGAGCTGATTGTGTATCTGACTTTCGAATCGATGCACGGACACATGAGCGGGCCTGAGCGTGATGGCACGGTGACTTACGAGGAATTCGAAGATCGTGTCACCGTGACCTTTGCACCCTGCGGCAGCGGCGGCCGTATGTTGGTTGGCGAGCCGCGCGACCAACTCGCGCCTCTCACGGAGCCGCCGTTCGGGTATCGGGTGTTGCAGGAACCGCACGCCTTTGCGTGGAACACTCGCGGCGTGTGCGCGTATTGCGCCCACTGCTGCGTGCTGACAGAGAAAATGCCGATAGAGCATTTCGGCTATCCGGTGCGTGTGGTAGACCCGCCGACCTACCCGAATGAGGGCAACGCGGTCTGTCGATGGACGGTGTATCGCAAGCCCGAGTACGTGCCTGAGCACGTCTATGCGCGGCTGGGAGCGCGCAAGCCGCCCGCCGGCGCGCAGCTTGGCAGTGCCGGATTTGCTGGCCGCGCTCCGGGCAAATCGTCCCTCTAGCGTCGCGGTCGAGTTCTGGTAATATGGTCAGACCACTTATCCAAGAGGCCACCATGCGCGATCGAATCAGAACAGCCTGCTTTGAATGCCTGAGCGGTGCATTCATAGGTGTACTGGGATGGACTGGAGTAGCGCACGGACAAGCAACCACTGCCTCACAAACCGACACAGGCGCACTGGCAGAGATTGTCGTGACTGCCCAGAAGCGCGCGGAGCCCCTGCAGACAGTGCCCGAGGCGGTCTCGGCGCTGACCGGCAGCGCGCTCGAGGCCATGGGCGCCGACTCATTCACGGACTACGCCCGCACCGTCCCCGGTCTCACGTTCACCGATCTGGGTGCCGGGCGCCAGAAAACGAGCCTGCGCGGATTGAACAGCACCATCGGCGCGGATACCGTCGGCTACTACATCGGCGAAGTGCCCGTCGCCTCCGCACGGGGTGGCCAATACAACCTGTCCAGTTACGGCGGCTCGCCGGTCAACCCGTATCTGCTCGATATCGATCGGGTCGAGGTGCTGCGCGGACCCCAGGGCACCCTGTACGGCTCGGGCTCCATGGGCGGTACCATCAAGCTGATTCCCAAGGCACCCAACCTGTCGCAGTTTGAAGGGGCCGTGGGGGCCAGTGCTCAAGTGACGCAAGGGGAGAGCGGCGCTTCGCCGGGGGGGACGGCGGATCTCGTTCTGAACGTCCCGATCGTGGACAACGTGGCCGCCGTACGCTCCGTCTTCTGGGGGCGAAATCTAGGTGGCTTTATCGATCGCACCTACGGCTACGCCGGCAACTTCGGCAGTCCGACTGCCGTGCCGACCGGGACTGTGAAGAACCTCCCCGACGAGCATACGTGGGGAATGCGCACGACCGCTCTGGTCAAACCCATGGACCGGCTCGAGATCAACGCGATGGTGTATCTGCAGCGGCAGCATCTGGATGGCTTCCAGGACATCACCGGCGGTGACATCAACCCGGGCGATCGTCTCGTGCAGACCTTGATTTCCGACACGCCGGAGCCTCAGGACAATCGTTTCACTCTCTACGGGCTCACGGCCAGCTACGACTTCAATCGCCTTAACCTGCTCTCGGCGACCAGCTACTACGACAACTCGTCCTCCACCAGTGAAGAAGGGACGTCGGCTACGGTCCTGTTGCCCATCCTGTTTGGAGTGTCTGATTCTCCCGCGGCGCCCTTTCCGAATACCGCGGATGTGACCTTCGGAGCGCGCACGTTCACTGAGGAATTACGACTCGCCACCAACGAAAGCATCTTCGGATTTGACGCGATTGTGGGCGCTTTTTATTCGAGCAGCCGCCAGAACGGCTCGTTCGTCTGGTCACCGCCGCAGTACAACGAGGTGGAAGCCGGCAATGACCCCACCAACCCCCTGTATGCTCCCGGAAACAACATTTTCGGTGATACGGTGCGCGCGTACGAGCGGCAGACAGCGCAATTCGGCGAGCTCACGTATCACGTAACCGATGCGCTGCGCGCGACCGTCGGGCTGCGTCATTTCGAGATCAAGAACGGCAGTACCCTCGTGCAGGACGGCCTTTTCGCCGGCAACGTCGCTTCGGCATCGTCGGTGTCATCGATATCCGTGGGTACGGTTCACAAGGTCAACCTCTCGTACGACCTGTCTCGCGACCATCACGTCTATGGTCAATACTCGGAGGGCTTCCGCCCTGGATTTGGCAACGGCACGCCCGCGACCATTTGCGATGCGCCGACCTCGCCGCGCCAGGTCGAGCCGGATTCCATCAAACAATACGAGCTCGGAACCAAGACTCAATGGCTGGACCGGCGCCTGACCGTGAACGCGGATGTGTACCGGATCCACTGGTCCGCCATCCAACAGGTCTTGCTGCTGCCCTGCGGCTTTGGCTATTCGGACAACTTGGGAGATGCCGTGATCAATGGCGTGGAGCTCGAGGCCAACTCTCAGCTCACCGAGCGGCTCAGCGCGGGCTTGTCGGGCAGTTACGTGAGCGCACGACTGCAGCAGAATACGCCGGCCACCGTTTGTCTGGCCTCCGGAAGTTGCGCGCGGGAGGGAGATCAGATCCAGGGTGTGCCCAAGGCACAGTTTTCGTTGTACGCTCAAACCACGTTTCCCATCCTGAAGGACGACGATGGCTTCGCCCGGCTGGACTATCAGTACACAGGACATTCCTTCGGCGAGTATGTGCGGCAGATCGCGGCCGACGGCACGCCCGTGGGACCCATCGACCCGAGCTACGAGATTCAACTGTTGCGCCTGTTGAACATGAAGGTCGGTATGCGCAGCGGCTCGTGGGAGTCGTCGTTCCAGGTCAGCAACCTGCTGAACGAGGTCGTGCACCAGTCCATCGATCCGTACTCCAACATTACGATCGCCATCCCCGGCCGGCCGCGGTACGTGGTCAATCGTCCGCGGACCTTTCAACTCAACTTGAACTATCGATTCTGAGCATGACAGCGGGTGAGCGTGGAAACCTGACGCGACGTTCGCTTCTGGTCGGGGCAGGAGCGGCGGGAATAGGCCTGGGCGTCGCGCCGATGGTGTTCGCGACGTCGGCTATGCGATCGGGCGCCCAGGATGGAGCCGATGAGTCAGTGCGGAATTTCCGTGAGCCGCCGGCAGGCTCACGGGCGGGCGTTTACTGGTGGTGGCTCGAAGGCGCCGCCAGCAAGGAAGGTATCACCGCGGACTTGGAGTCGCTGCAGCAACAGGGAATCGGCTACGTGTTGCTGTTCAATGCGGGCGGTGCTGCGGGTGTGCCCAAGGGGCCGCCTTTCATGAGCGATGCATGGCGCGAGCACTTTCGTTTTGCGGTGCGTGAGGCCGCGCGCGTCGGAATCGAAATGTCCGTGAACGTCTGCGATGGCTGGAACAGCGGCGGCCCGTGGGTCACGAAGGAGGATGCGGTCAAGGAGCTCGTGTGGGATGAAATCCAACTCGACGGGCCTGCCGAGATCGATCGCGAGTTGCGCACGCCCGCAACGTTCATGCCGGTCCCCGATGCCCGCCTGCGGGTGCCGCCGGAGGCGCCTCTGGATTTATATCGGGATATTGCGGTGTTGGCGTGTCGAGAGCGCGAGCGCGGCGTGTGGCAGTTGGAGGATATCCGCGATCTGACGCCGGCTACACAAGGCGGTCGCCTGCGGTGGACGGTGCCCGAAGGGCGCTGGACGATTCTTCGGATCGGATACGCGGTTCGCAAGTCCGCCGGAATGGATCCGGAGGTGGGTTATCACCTGATCAAGGGAGCCTCCTTGCAATCGCCCGCCTGGGAGATCGATCCCATGAGTGCGGGGGCCCTGGAGCGGCACTTTGCACAGACCGGCGCCAAGCTCATTGCGGATGCCGGCGACCTTGCCGGCAAGACGCTGAAGTATCTGCATATTGACAGTTGGGAGCTCGGCGTCCCGAGCTGGACCGAGCATTTCGCCGCGGAGTTCCACGCCCGCCGCGGTTACGACCCCATCCGATACCTGCCGATTCTGATGGGCAAGACACTCGGCTCGGAAGATACGAACCGGCGCTTCACTTGGGACTTTCGCCGTACGGTCGCTGACCTGACCCTGCAGAATTACTACGGCCGCTTCCGGCAGTTGTGCCAGGAGCACGGGATGGGCACGGATTGCGAAGCCGGGGGCCCGTTCTTTACGCACTTCGTGGACGCCTTGGAGTCGCAGGGTATCCAGGACGTGCCCATGGCCGAATTCTGGAGCTCGCGCGCTTCGTTTCCGCTGGATGCGCAGCAGGGGGTGCCTACGCCCTTCTTTCAGACCGCGGAGCGCGACTTTCCCGCGATGAGCTTCGGTACGATCAAACAGATGGCCTCGGCCGCTCATGTGTACGGCAAGCCGGTCTGTCAGGCCGAGTCGTATACCAACTTGAATGCGGACTGGTCGGAGGATCCCTATTTTCTGAAATCCCGGGGCGACCGGGCGTTCTGCCTCGGATTGACACGACAAGTGCTGACTCTGTTTATTCTCCAGCCGAGTCTCACCGACGTGCCCGGCAATGGGTGGGAATACGTCGGGACACACTTCGACCGTAATGTCACTTGGTGGCCCCAGAGCCACGCGTGGCTCACCTATCTCGCGCGTTGCCAACACCTGTTGCGCTCGGGCGTGTTTGCGGCCGACATTGTGTATTTCGCGGGTCAGTCCGTGCCCAACTTCGTGCTCCTGGATCGCAAGCCTATCCCGGGCTACGACTTCGATGTAATCAACGCTCAGGCTTTGCTGACCCGTGCCGGTGCACGGAATGGCAAGCTGGTCCTTCCCGACGGTGTCAGTTATCGCTACTTCGTAATTCCGGATGGTGCCGCTGACGGCGTCACCCCGGCGGTGTTGGGCAAGATTCGTGAGTTGGTCGAAGGCGGTGTGACCCTGCTGGGCGAGCGCCCGAAGTATTCGCTCGGGCTGTCTGACTACCCGCATTCCGGGCAGCAGATCGAGCAGCACATTGACGTGCTGTGGGGTACGCAGTCCAGCGGATCCGGAACGCGCAAGGTCGGTAGTGGCAGGGTGATCTGGGGGCGGTCGTTACAGGAGGTGCTCCAAGCGGACCGACTGGGACCCGACGTGGAGCTTCGCGGCGCGCCCGCCGACGTCGAGCTCGACTGGTTGCACCGCCGCGACGGGCGCCAGGATATCTACTTCCTGGCCAATCTCAGTGAACGCGCGGCCTCCGTTGAGGCGCTTTTCCGCGCAGGTATGCGACAGCCGGAGCTATGGGACCCTGTCACCGGAGAGGTCCGCGATCTGGAAGAGTTTCGGCAGGAACAGGACCGGGTCGTCCTGCCATTGCAATTTGCGCCCAAGCAGAGCTTCTTTGTCGTGTTTCGACGAGTCGCACGACGCCCCCGTTCTGCGGCGGTGCGTAACTTCCCGGCGCTCATTGAAGCTGAACGCCTGTCGGGGCCCTGGGAGGTCGGATTCGACCCCAAGCTGGGCGGACCGGGGAAGGTGATTTTCTCGCAGTTGGATGATTGGGCAGCCCGCCCGGAAGAAGGGGTCCGGTATTACAGCGGCAAGGCGACGTATCGCAAAACGTTTGCTGCGCCGACCGGGCAATACCGGCGAATTTTCCTCGACCTGGGTGAAGTGAAGAATGTCGCTCACGTTCGGATAAACGGCCAGGACGCCGGAATTGTGTGGACGGCGCCCTGGCGCGTCGAGATTGGGAAGTTCGTGCGCGCCGGTCACAACGAGCTCGAAATCGACGTGGTGAACCTCTGGCCCAACCGCCTAATTGGCGACGGCAAGTTGCCGAAGGAACGGCGGATGACTAAAACCAACGTCAGAACGTACAATACGCCGGCTCCAGTGCCGCACTACTGCGATACGGATGCCAGTTGCGCAGAGCCTGTGCAGATGGGTCCGCCTCCGGATTTGCTGCGGTCGGGGCTGCTCGGGCCCGTCACACTGTTAGGCGAGACATGATGTTTGAGATAGAGCGTTGTAGCTTGAGAGTGGTAGTTCTATCGCTGGTCGCGTACTTCGGTACCGCCGCCGCTTCCCCGGGGAGCGATGCGCATTGGGAAATGCCTGCCGCGGACTATGCGGCCACGCGATTCAGTACCCTTGCGCAGATCACCTCAAAGAATGCGGCGCAGATACGGCCCGTATGGACGTTCTCCACCGGCGTGCTCGGCGGTCACGAAGGTCAGCCGCTCGTAGTCAACGACACGATGTATGTCGTAACTCCGTGGCCCAACGTGCTGTACGCGTTTGATCTGAAGCAGGAGGGCTACCCGCTGCGGTGGAAATATCGCCCAGCAGTGAGCCCCAACGCCATTGGTAGCGCTTGCTGCGACTCGGTCAATCGCGGTGCGACCTTTGCAGACGGACGGATAGTCTACAACCTGCTCGACGGTCACACGGTAGCGGTGGATGCCGCAACCGGCCGTGAGGTTTGGAGCACGCAGGTCGCGGACCTCGGTTCCGGCGAAACCATCACCATGGCTCCGCTGGTTGTGAAGGACCGGGTGATTGTCGGCGCTTCAGGTGGCGAGTTCGGCATCTACGGTTGGGTCAAGGCGCTCGATCTCAAAACCGGCAAGCTGCTGTGGACGGCTCACAACCTCGGGCCGGATGCCGACATGTTGATCCGTTCCGACACCTTCAAGCCGACCTATGACACCGGTCAGGACCTGGGGGTGCACAGTTGGGCCAACGACACCTGGAAGAACGGGGGTGGGCCGGTGTGGGGCTGGATGTCCTACGATCCGGAGCTCGATCTCATCTACTACGGTACCGGGAACCCGGGGCCCTACAACTCCGAGCAGCGCGCAGGTGACAACAAGTGGACCTCGAGCGTGTTGGCGCGGCGCCCGGGGGACGGCGCTCTGGTGTGGGCCTACCAGTTCACTCCGCACGACATGTGGGATTACGACTCAACCGGCGCCATGATCCTGGCGGATCTCACGATCGGCGGCAAGCCGGTCAAGGCGCTGGTGCATTTCGACAAGAACGGCTTCGCCTACACCCTCGATCGTGCGACCGGCCGCGTGTTGGTCGCCGCCCCGTTTGCCGCGGTCAATTGGGCGAAATCGGTCGATCTGAAGACGGGCCGGCCGGTGCTCGACCCCAACAAGGAAACCGGTGTGTCCAAAGGCAACGTGAAAGGCATATGCCCGAGTCTCGAAGGGGGCGTGAGCCCGGCATCGCCGGCCGCCTTCTCACCGCAAACGCACCTTTTTTATACGTCTATCAACAATCTGTGCATGGATTACGCTGTCTCACAGGCGCAGTACGTCAGGGGCACGCCGTACATGTCGGCGAACACACCTTACACAGTTGGGCCTGGCGGCAACCGCGGCGGCTTCATCGCCTGGGATGCGGCAACGGGCCGTAAGGTTTGGGAAGCCACCGAGCTCTACCCAACCTGGAGCGGCTCCCTGGTGACGGCGGGCGACGTGGTGTTCTATGGCACGCTCGACGGGTGGTTCAAGGCTGTTGATGCACGCAGCGGCAAGCTGTTTTACAAATTCAAAGTGGGTTCCGGCGTGGTCGGGAACCCCATCACGTACCGCGGCCCTGACGGTAAACAGTACATCGCCATCTACGCAGGTATCGGCGGTGACTGGGCCCTGTTATCCGGCGATGTAAAATCCGATGACCCCGCGGACGTCAGGCCGGCAGCCGACTATGTAAAGGATATCGCGCGACGCACGAGCCAAGGGGGGATGGTATGGATCTTCGGCCTGTGAGCGTACGTGTGGGTCCGGTCACGGCAGGCGTGTTGATCGCTCTGCTCGGCACGGCCTGTGGTCGCACGGAGAAGCCGATCGAAACGAGCGCCGCCCAGCCCGACGCGCCTTTGGCTATCCGTTATGAATCACACTTCGCGGCGGGCCAACAGCTTCCACCCGGCGCGGATCCGCACAATCCGAAGGCGAAAGACCCGGCTACCATCAAGGCGGGTGCTGCGCTGTTCGCCGCAATGAATTGCGATGGGTGTCACGGTGGCGACGCGTCCGGCTTCATCGGTCCGAGCCTCGCGGATGGCCGCTGGCGTTATGGAGGCGCGGACGCGGAAGTATTCGCGTCGATTTTCTACGGCCGGCCCAAAGGAATGCCGGCCTTCGGTGGCAAGTTGGGTGCGGACGGTGTCTGGACTCTGGTGACCTATCTCGAGTCCTTGCCTGTTCCGGCCAACAATGCGACGGAGTCCTGGGAGAGTCAGTGATGCGGATGTTCGTAGCGACGGCCTGTCTGTTCACACTGGGAGCGGTCAGCGCCGCGCAGGCTCCCCGTTCCACCTTGGAGCTCACGAGTCCGGATCTGCCGGCGGGTCAGCCGATCCCGGACGAGTTCATTGCAGATACATTCGGTTGTCACGGACCCAACCTGTCACCGGCCTTGAAGTGGAGCCATGCGCCGGCGGGCACCCGCAGTTTCGCGATCACCATGTTTGATCCTTACGAGCCTCCGGTGTCGGGCTGGTGGCATTGGGTTGTTTATGACATCCCTGCCACCGTCAGCGAGTTGCCGCGAGGCGCGGGCAGCGCGCGCAATCCGGGCTTGCCCGCGGGAGCCAGGCAAGTGCGTCCGGATGGGGATGCACCCGAGCCACACTATTACGGACCCTGTCCGGATGAGGGAGATCCTCCACATCCCTACACGATTACCGTGTATGCGCTCAGTGTCGAGCACCTGGATGCAGCGCCCACTTCGACGCCAGCCAACATCGACTATTTGATTTCGTCCAAGGTGCTGGCGAAGTCGACGCTGGTGCGGCCGTTCTCGCGCCCCAGAAAAAGCCCCTGATATCCGTGCATTAACGGTGGAAATCTCGCTTTCCGCCCGGTAGAGGATTGGATGCCGCTCTGGTCGCGCAGGCTGCGCGCCGCTACGCTTTGAGTGCCTTCAGCCACTCAACTGAACTCGCGCGGGGAGCCGACCTTGACCCGTATTCTCAGCCTGCAGATGCACGATCTGCGCTTTCCGACCTCAAAGTTTCTGGACGGCTCCGATGCCATGAATCCGGATCCGGACTATTCGGCGGCCTATGTCATTCTGCGCACCGATCACCCCGAGGGTATCGAAGGGCATGGCTTCACGTTCACCATCGGCCGCGGTAACGAGTTGTGCATTGCCGCCATTGAAGCATTCCGGCCCTTCGTGGAGGGTCAGTCCCTCGAGGGCATTGTGTCCGAGATGGCTCGCTTCTGGAAGCTGTTGGCCGGTGACAGTCAGTTGCGCTGGGTGGGGCCCGAGAAGGGGGTCATCCATCTGGCGCTGGCGGCCGTGATCAACGCCATCTGGGACCTGTGGGCCAAGGTCGCCGGCAAGCCGCTCTGGAAGTTGCTTGCCGACCTGTCACCCGAACAGATGGTTTCTCTCATCGACTTCCGGCACATACAGGACGCTCTGACTCCTCGGGAAGCGTGTGAAATCCTGACGAAGCTGCAGCCGACTCGCGGCGAGCGTGAGGCGCAACTCCTGCGCGAGGGCTATCCCGCTTACACCACCTCCGCTGGTTGGCTCGGCTATTCCGACGACAAGCTGCGGCAGTTGTGCCGTCAGGGAATTGCCCAGGGTTGGGATGCGTTCAAGATCAAAGTAGGCCGTGAGATCGAGGAGGACCGGCGCCGCTGCGCGATCATGCGACAGGAGATCGGCGCCGACCGCCGCCTGATGATTGACGCGAACCAGGTTTGGGAAGTCGATCAGGCGATTGAGTGGGTAAAGGCGTTACGCGAGTTTGATCCGTGGTGGATCGAGGAGCCTCTGAGTCCCGACGATATTCTCGGCCATGCGCGCGTGGCTCGGGGCGTACGACCGATCCGGGTCGCCACGGGTGAGCACGCCCACAACCGCGTGATGTTCAAACAATTCCTGCAGGCCGATGCGCTCGATGTGGTGCAGGTGGATGCCTGCCGGCTGGGCGGGTTGAATGAAGTGCTGGCGGTGTTGCTGCTGGCCGCGAAATTCAACAAGCCGGTGTGTCCTCATGCCGGCGGCGTGGGGCTGTGCGAGCTGGTGCAACACATCTCCATGATCGATTTTATTGCCATCAGCGGCAAGCTGGAGCAGAGCATGGTGGAGTATGCGGGTCATTTGCATGAGCATTTCATTGACCCGGTGCGCATCGAGCGCGGCCGGTATCGGGTTCCCCAAATGCCGGGATACAGTGCGCAGATGAAGCCGCAGTCTATTGCAGACAACGTCTGGCACGCGGAGCGCTGACAACGATGGATCGCAGATCATTCATCAAGTCCGCGGCCGCTGGCGCGGTCGGCGCGGCGGTCTGCGGGCGCCGGCATGCGCAAGCTGCCACTACGGATTCCCGGCCCAACATCCTCCTGTTGGTGACTGACCAACAGTCCTGGAGGATGATGAGTTGCGCCGGCAATCGCTGGCTGAAAACGCCGGCCATGGATGCTCTGGCCGCGGCGGGAACGCGCTTCGAGCTGGCCTACGCGACCAACCCGGTCTGTGGCGGCTCGCGCTTCAGCCTGGAAACGGGCCGCATGCCGCAGGTTGCAAAAATCAACAACGAATGGGACGCACCGGATGGCCAGGTACCGCCTTCCGTGTTCGCGTCCGGCCTGGGCTCATTGTTCCATGCGGCCGGATATGACACGGTCTATGGAGGCAAGATCGATCTGCCGCGCAGCTACCGCGACCAGTTCGCCGGGCTGGCCTATCGATACTTTGAGGAAGATGAACGCGATCGTCTGGCCGCGGCGTGCGCGGCGTTCCTGAAGGGCCGCCACGAGCGGCCGTTCTTTCTGACCGCGAGCCTGATCAACCCACATGACATCTGTTTTCTGGCCATCAATGCCTATCGTGCCTCGTTGGGGCAGGCCCCCATATTCGATGCGGTGGATACCTCGGGCGAGCTGGCGAAGCAGGTGCGGAACCTGCGCGATCGGGCGGCGTTCTTTGAGAAGACCTGCCCGCCCTTGCCCGCCAACTTTGCGATTCCGTCCCTGGAGCCGGCGGCCATCAACGACAAAGTGCTCCAGCCCATGCCGTACTACGGGGCATTCCGCGCCTGGGTGCGCAAGAACTGGAGCGATGAGGACTGGCGCATCCATAGCTGGATCTACCACCGGTTGACCGAGGATGTGGATCGCAAAGTCGCCACCATCCTGGCGGCACTTCGCGAGGCCGGCCTGGAGCGCAATACCCTGGTGGTGTTTACCAGCGATCACGGCGAAATGAACGGCGCGCACCACTTGGAGGCCAAGGAAGTGCTGTATGAGGAAGCGACCCGGGTTCCTTTCATCATGAGCTTCCGCGGCGTCATTCCAGAAGGGCGGGTCGATGGCAGTCACCTGATTTCAACGGGCCTGGATCTATTGCCCACACTGTGTGATTTCGCCGGGATCCCACTTCCAGCGGTTGCGCTCGATGGCCGGAGCCTGCGTCCCCTCGCTGAAGGACACTCCCCACCCGACTGGCGCCGATACGTGGTTGCCGAGAGCTGGGGTGACCGCATGATCCGGACTCAACGGTTCAAGTACTGCAAATACACATCCGGCGCTCATGCCGAGCAACTCACTGACCTGGCAGCCGATCCCGGTGAGATGAACAACCTGGCGGAGCTGTCGGAACACGCGGCCACCTTGAAGGAACATCAGGCGCTGCTGACCGAGTGGCAGCGAAAGACTTGGGACTCTTGAAGACTTGAAAGAAGTCTGCTGACTTCCCGCAAAAATCAAAAAGATCATTTTGTGCTGCCGGCATTAGACTAGGTCTTTGAACGCCGGACGCGCGCAGCATGACAACGCATTTCAAGGCCTTGCGTTTTGTTTTCAGCCTCGCATTGAGCGTTGCAACCGGGCAGGCCGCACTCGCCGCCGCGCCCGAAACGCAACCCCAGGATGCGCAGTACACCAAGCTGATCGGCGAGCACCTCGTCGATAAACGCATTACCACCGAGTTGGTCGATCACATGCCGGCCTCCGACTCGGTGCCGTCGCCGTTGAAGTTCTTTGGCCGCATTCCCGGTACCCCGGGTGAGCTGACGTACGCAAAGGACATCGAGCGCTACTACCAGGAGTTGGCGAAATCATCGCCCCGGGCGCGCTTCTGGAAGCTGGGCACGACTGAAGAGGGCCGCGACCAGGTGGT
Organism: Pseudomonadota bacterium; assembly: GCA_018241505.1. Classification (GTDB taxonomy): domain Bacteria; phylum Pseudomonadota; class Gammaproteobacteria; order Steroidobacterales; family Steroidobacteraceae; genus 13-2-20CM-66-19. The sequence continues at coordinate 340,627 of JAFEDS010000009.1, forward strand.
GCTCGCTGTCGCGGACGAGGAGACCCTCAAAAACCTCGACAAATACAAGGCTGACCTGGCAGCGCTGGCGGATCCACGCCGCACCACCGAGGAACAGGCCAAGGCGATTATCCACACGTCGAAACCCATTTACTGGATCACCAGCGGCATTCACTCGCCCGAGACGGGTGGCCCGGAAATGCTCATTGAGCTGGCCTTCCGCTTGATGGTCGAGGAAACACCCTTTATTCAGAACATCCGCAACAACGTCATCACATTCATCACTCCGGTGGTGGAGGTCGACGGGCGTGAGAAAGAGGTGGATACCTACTATTACGGGAAGAAGACCGGTAAGCCGCGGCCGCCGCTGATGTACTGGGGCAAGTATGTTGCGCACGACAACAATCGTGACGGTATGGGGCAGTTCCTGAAACTCACCCAGAACATCACGAAGGGTGTGCTCGAATGGCACCCGACGTTCCTCCACGATCTGCACGAGGCGCAATCCTACCTGTATGTATCGACCGGGACCGGCCCATACAATCCCTCGCTCGACCCGGTGCAGGCAGACGAGTGGTGGCTGCTCGCCGAGACCGAAGTGTCGGAGATGGCCAAGCGCAAAGTTCCTGGGGTGTGGACCTGGGGTTTCTACGACGGCTGGGTTCCCAACTATCTGTTCTGGATCGCGCTCACCCACAACAGCTTCGGCCGTTTCTACGAAGTGCAGAGCTATGGTCCGGATATCCAGAAGGGACTCAAGCTCGGCCCCACTGTCACCAGCCACGAGTGGTATCGGCCCAACCCGCCGTTACCCTCGATTGACTGGGGTCCCCGCAACAACACCAACATCCAGGAATCAGCGCTCCTGTTCGCACTGAACCGGGTTGCGAAAGATCGCGAGCTGTATCTCGAGAACTTCTGGGTCAAGAGCCGACATGCGGTGGAAGCCGGCCGCTCGGGTGCGGTCAACGCCTGGGTGATTCCCGCGGCCCAGCGTGCTCCCCTCAATGTGGCTTCGATGATCAATGATCTTCGCCACCAGGGTGTCGAAATCAATAGTGCCAGCGAAGCGTTCACCGCCGGTGGAGTGAGCGTGTCGGCCGGGGACTACATCGTGCGCGCGGATCAGCCGTACAGGACCCTCGCGGACATGTACTTTTCGGTGCAGAACTACCCGGCTCCGAACCCGCGCCCGTATGATGACACCGGCTGGACGATGCAGTACATGCGCAACGTGCGTCTGTCCCCGGTGCACGACCCTGAAATCCTGAAGAAATCCATGACCCTGCTCGGTGCCGATGTGGCGCCGAAGGGTGCGATTGCCGGATCAGGCTCGACCATCCTGTTCAACCACACCGGTGATAACGAGTTGGTGAGCCTGCGCTTCCGGCTGAAGGGCGCGAAAATGCTCGCGGCGGAGGAGCCGTTTGACGCCGGTGGACACCACTATGTGGCGGGCACATTCATTCTCCCGAATGCGGACAGATCGCGAGTCGAGCGCCTGGCCGCGGAGTTGGGATTGAAAGGCGAGGCGGTCGAGTCGGCACCGTCGGTGAAGTCGCATCCATTGACCGCGCCGCGCATTGGCTACCTGCATTCCTGGCTGCGCACGCAGGATGAGGGGTGGTGGCGCGCCGCACTCGATACCTACGGAATTCCCTACACGTACTTCGCTGATATCAAGGCGCGCCAGGGTGGCCTGCGCCAGAAGTACGACGTCATCATCTATCCGACCGCAGGTTCGAATCCGCGGGAGCAACTCGTTGGCGTTGCCATGAATGGCGACGTGCCTATTCCCTACAAGAAGAGCACCTTGACTCCAAACCTCGGCGCGGAGGATTCGGCGGACGACATCCGCGGCGGCTTGGGTGCGGATGGTCTGGCGGAGCTCAAGAAGTTCGTCGAAGCAGGCGGCACCTTGATAGGCGACGGTACGACAGTGGAGATGCTCGCCGCGTATGGCATGGCCGCTGAAGTCAGTGTCTCGACTCCTTCGGAGTTGTTCACCAAAGGGGCCATCATGCGCGGTGTGATTGCCGACCAGAAGAGCCCGTTGGTGTATGGTTATGAGGAGAAGGACCTGCCGATCTACTTCTCGGCGAATCCCGTCATTGCGGCGGGCCGGGCCAACGCCGGTGAGATGGGCTATTTCAACCCCAACGCTCCCGGTGCCCGCATCAGCCAGAATCTCACGCCGAATTCAGTTCCCGTCAAAGTCTCGCCGTGGGACACAGATGCGAAACAGGCAGAAGGCAAGGACAAGGAGGGTGACTCCGCCTCGCCCTTCGGCTCCGATTTGCCGACCTCCCGTACCGGCGGCGCGGAGCCTACTCAACATCCGCGAGTCGTCATGCAATTCCCGGAGAAGGCGGACGACATCCTGTTGAGCGGAATGTTGAGTGGTGGCCAGACCCTGACCAGGAAGGCGCTGCTGGTCGACGTGCCGGATAAAAAGGGGCACATGGTGTTGTATGGGCTGCGGCCATTCTGGCGCTGGCAGACGCAGGGCAGCTACTTCCTCGGGTTCAACGCCATTTTGAATTGGGATCACCTGGATGCCGGGGCACCGCCGCCCAAGCCGGCCGCCAAGGAGTCTGCGCCGCCCACCGCAGCGGCCAGGTGAGCGACAGGCGCGTCGAAGCCTCGCGCGCCTGATTGTCAGCGCCAATTGGTAGCGCTATCATGAGCCTGTCAACCGTGCCCGGGGGTTTATGTGAGCCATGTTGCGCGCAGTTACCTGCTGACTCTGGGCAGGGCGAGTCTCCTTTTGATCCTGGCGGCCACGGCGGATCTGTGCGCCGCCGATCTCGACATGCAGGTGAACGACAAGGGCTACCTCGACACACAGGGTTTCAGCGTCTTTCTCTACGACAGCACGTACCATCCTGTTTTCGTAGACCAGAAAAACACTGCCATGGAGATGATTCTCCACGGTCAGCGAATCGCGACCAACGGCGATGTACGCCTCATGCCAACGCCCGAGCAGTGGGACCTGGTGGCAACTCTGCGGGGACGCCGGGCCGATCGTGCCAACAACCGGCTTACCGCCAACCTCGCGTTTCCGACTTTTGATCTCAGCTACACGCTGGAAGTCGCTGCGGAGCCCGGCGGCGTTAGAGTGAGTGTCAATCTCGCCGAGCCGTTACCCCAGAAACTGTCCGGGCGGGCGGGCTTCAACCTGGAATTCCTGCCTTCAATCTACATGGGCAAGGCTTACCTGGTCGACGGCACCCGAGCCGGCATTTTTCCCCGAACACCGAACGATCCGATGGTGAGTGTGTTGCCACTGCCGGATGAGCCAAAGAAGGCGTACTACCTGGAAGACTGGGAGAAGGTTAAAGGGTACACAGAGCCGCTGCCGTTCGCGCGGGGCAGGAGTATCACGCTGGGTGTCGACGCCGCGTTGGCGCGGATCAATGTCGAGTCGGAAACCGCGGATCTCATGCTGTTTGATGGGCGCGACCGCGCGCAGAACGGGTGGTTTGTTTTACGTTCGCTCATTCCTTCGGGCAAGACGACCGGCGCTCTCGTTTGGCACATCAGACCGGATGTGATTCCGAACTGGACGCGACCGCCGATGATCGCCCACAGCCAGGTGGGATATGCGCCGGAGTTCTCGAAGGTGGCAGTCCTCGAGCTCGACCCCAGATACAACGGCCCAAAGACGGCAAAGGTGCTGCGTCTGGCGCAGGATGGGTCGTACAAACCCGTGTTCGAGGGCTCGATAACACCCGCCACGCCATGGCTGCGTTACGTCTATTCGAAATTCGACTTCACCGCCGTGAAAGATCCCGGTCTGTATGTAATCGAGTACGCGGATCAGCGGACGGCGCCATTTCCTATCTCAGAAGACGCTTACGCCAATGTCTGGCAGGACAGCCTGGACCATCATCTCGCGGAACAGATGGACCACGTCTCGGTCCGCGAAGCCTACCGCGTGTGGCATGGCGCTTCGCACCTGGATGACGGACGTCTCGCACCTGTAGTTGGCGAGCAGTTTGATGGCTGGAATCAGGCTTCGTCAACCGACGGGAAGTACGAGGCAGGCGATCACATTCCGGGAATGAACGTGGGCGGCTGGTACGATGCCGGCGACTTCGATCTCGAGGAACCTGCCCAGCTCAGTGTGATTCAGAGCCTCGCTCTGGCCTACCGTGAATTCAACATCAAATATGACGAGCTCACGGTGGATGAAACCGCGCGTGAGGTGCAGATGCACCGCCCTGATGGCGTGCCGGACGTTGTGCAGCAGATAAAACACGGCGCACTCCTCATTCTCGCGCAGTTTCACAACATCGGGCATTCGATTCGCGGCACCCACGAACCGGACCTGCGTCAGTACACGCACCTGGGGGACGCGGCATCCAAAACCGATGGTCGGATCTACGATCCGAAGCTTCGGCCTGACGAAGCGAAGGGGGACTTCTCCGGTAAGCCGGACGATCGCTGGATCTTTTCCACGACGAACCCGTATCTGCAGTGGAACGCCATCGCGGCGTTGGCCGCGGCTGCGGATTCTCTGAAGGGCTGGGATGATGCATTGGCGAAAGACGCCCTCGATACTGCGATAAAAGCTTGGAATGACGAGCTAACACATCCCACGCCGAATCCCCCTCGCGACAGCTCAGGCGCATCGGTGCCGGGTGGCTCATCTGGATCCGGTGTTCTGGCCGCCTCGCAAGGGGCGGTGTCAGGCGCCGGTGGCGGTGGCAAGCGCCGCTCCGTCACTCAAAAAACCAACGCCGCGACTGGCGTTGAAGCACCCCCTCCCGATGCCTTCGGTCGGGGCGACTTCGAGGTCGGGCAGGTGTGGACCGCGGCTTTGGAGCTGACAATCGCGACTCGGGGCGCTGAACCCTACAAGTCGAAATTGCGCGAGTTGTTTCCTCGGATGATTGCCCCGCGGCAGATGAACCGCTACGGTTGGACCGCGGTCCGGGCGCTACCCTATCTCGGGGCGACCGCGAAGGATCAACTGCGCGCGGCGGTCGAGTCCTACATGGCGACTGAAGGCAAGCAGCTCGACGCTACGCCTTTCGGGGTGCCCCCGAGTCTGCGCACCTGGGGTGGGTCGGGCGCTGTGGTGGATATGGCCATTCGGATGTACTTCCTGCATCAGACCTTTCCGGATCTCGTGAGCCCGGAATACACACTGCGTGCCGTCAACTACATTCTGGGCACGCACCCGGTATCCAGCACTTCGTATGTAGCCGGTGTCGGCACGGTCTCGAAGTTAAAGACATACAGCAACAATCGCGGCGACGAGGCGTATATTCCGGGTGCCGTGATTCCGGGGTATATCATCATCAAACCGGATTTTCCCGAGTGTATCGATGACTTCGGATTCCTCTGGTTTGAGGATGAAGCCGTGGTCGCCGGGTCGGCGAGCTGGGTGGTGGCCGGAAATGCGGCAGCCTCGATCACTCGGCGAATGCAGTAGCCACCGCGAGTTAGTGCTCATCCGGCGTCGCGCCCAGCGGCATCGATAACACGCTGCGGTGATTCTCGTCGTGAAACAACTTGACGGTGACGGTTCTCGCGTCTTTGCCACTTTCATGGGCAACGTCGCCACCCGAGTTGTAGTTCCGCTGCATGTGCAGTGGATCGGTGGGACCAATCACCAGCCGCAGGCGGCTGCCCTTGACCATCCGGCGCGCCACGAAGCTGAAATGGTCGAAGCGGTACTCGATGGGATCGGCGTTCGGTACCAGCTTGGGGCTGCGCAGGCTCTGCCGATAGCGTGCGCGTAACTGAGCGGAGGTGAGCAGGAGACTCTGACCGTCGGGTGCGATCTCGTACACGGTCGCGGCAAAGTCGGTATCCGGTTGATTGATGGACAGCCAGACCCGCAAATTGAAGAAGCCACTCACCTCCTGGTCCTGCGTCAACGCCGGAGTGTGATAAATGAGCACGCGACCGTTTGATTGCAGTATGTCGCGCTGCTCGCGCAGGTTGGTCGAGCCGAAGCCGGCTTCCATCTCGGCGGCGGAATTGTCCAAAGGGTCATAGATGTACTGGTCGGGCGGGCTGGCCGGGGGCGCCTGTTTGTCCAAGGTGCCGGAGTGAAAGGGGTCATTCGCCGCGCTGTCCTGGGAATTCAGATACAGCGGCACGGTTGCCGATGTGATCTGCTCGAAGCTATCGGTGTAGCGCCACCTTTCCGCGCCGGTGACATACCAGGCAACCGCCTTCTTCAGGAAAGTCGGACGCGCTCCGCTTTTCATCGTCCAGTCATACCACTGGCGATGCAGGTCGTTCAGATCGAGAACACTGGCCTCGCCCACTTTCAGTCCATCCACTTCAGACTGGGGCGTGCGTGTCTGCGCATGATCCCACGGGCCGATGATCAGGAAATGCCGGGCCTGCGCGCCTCGGGCCGCAAGATGCCGCCGGTAGTATTCGAGCGCACCGCCCTGGTCGCCATCGTACTGCCCGGTGATGGTCAGTACGGGGATGTCGATGGCGGCGAACTGTGCCTGCGTGGGATTGTGAGCGTCCCAATACGCGTCCTGTTGAGGATGAGAGATTTGCTCCTGGAAATCGGCGGAAGGGTTGCCCAGGTAGCTGTCAAACTGGGCGTAGGGCAAATGCGCTTCCGAATGCCGCAGCGATCGTTCGCTCCAGAACTCGTCATCGCCATAGATCTTGCCCTGGAATGCCCGTCCGGTGACCAGGGTGAACCACTGCATCTCATCCAGCGACCAGATGTTGTCCGCCAGTGGAGTGTCCACTGAAGGCATTGCGGCGGCGGCGGGGACGATAGTGGCCAGATGGGGCGGATGTTTTGAGGCTGTTTGCCACTGGTCCATTCCGGCATAGGAGCCTCCCCACATCGCGATCTTGCCGTTGCAGTAAGGCTGCCGAGCGAGCCATTCAACGACGTCGCGACCGTCTGAAGCCTCCCACAGCGGATGAAATTTGCCTTCCGAATTGCCTCGTCCCCGCACATCGACTATCAGGAAAACATAGTCATGCTGGGCGAAATACATGCCGCGGTCGTGGTAATTGTCGCTGACATAGGGTGTGAGTGTGAAAACGCAGGGCACGGGTTGCTGTTGTCCCACGGGCCGGTACAAGGTCGCGTTGAGGTGAACACCATCGGACAGGGGAATCCGTACGCCCCAGTGCCAATCGACACGATCACGGCCTTCCGGCTCCGCGGCGGAGGCGCACAGACAAACCAACAAGGGGACGATCGCTTGCCACAGCTTCATGGCAGGCCCTCGGTCGCAAGGCACGCTGACACCAGTTGCTCCATTTCGGCTCCGCCGCGGACCGGGTCCGCCACCGGCAGGTGCAGCTCGGCACGCCAATTTGCAAGCTCGCGGGTGGCCTGTTCGTCACTCAGGCCGCGAGTGTTCAACGACACTCCGGCACAGCGGATCTGCGGATTCGTGCGCCGTCCCAGAATCAGGTGCAGCTCAATTGCTTCGCGCAGCGTTGGAGTGGGAAAGGTTTCGAGACCCAAAATTCGCTCACGGCCGACTTCGTGACAGAGCACGAACACATCGGGTTGGGTTCCGTGCAGGAGTGCCAACGAGACACCTGAGTAGGAGGGGTGAAAAATTGAGCCTTGACCTTCCACCACATCCCAGTGACCTGCGGCGGCGTCGGGGGTCAACATCTCCGCGGCGCCCGCGGCAAAATCCGCAACCACGGCGTCCATGGGGATGCCTGCGCCGCTGATCATGATGCCGGTCTGACCCGTAGCACGGAAATCGGCGTCGATGCCGCGCTTGCGCAAGGCTCGGGTGAGTGCCAGCGCCGTATATTTCTTGCCCAAAGCGCAGTCGGTTCCCACGGTCAGGAGGCGTTTGCCGGTGCGTTTGCGTCCCGTGGCGACCGGAATGTTGGATGGCGGAGTACGTACTTCGATCAGCTTGCGCCCGAGGTGAGTGGCTGCAGCCGCCAGCTCGCGGTTGTCGGCCAACCGGGAATGCATGCCGCTGATGATGTCGAGCCCTGCTTCCATGGCTTCGCGCAGCGCGGGAATCCAAGCAGGCATGACTGCTCCGCCGCGTGTTGCAACACCGATCACCAAGGCGCGTGCACCGCGGGCGTAGGCCTCCTGTGGAGTGAGGCGGGGCAGGCCGGTCGTGACAGTGCTCGCCGCCAGTGCAAACTCGCCGATGCATAAACCGCCGGCCCAGTCCCGTAGGCCAAAGGCGGTTTTGGCAAACGGCGCTTCGGTAATGTCCCCCAGAAACAGCAGATAAGGCTGCGGTAGCGCTCTGCCGCTCGCATCAGAACGCATAGCGCAATTCAACTCCCAGCTCTCTCGGGCGGATCAGTGTCTGGTATGCGCCGAAGGCGGGATTTTGGGTTACCGAGATTGCCCGTTTGTCGGTGAGGTTGTCACCGTACAGGTCCACTTCCAACTGATCGCGCGTGAATCCCAGGCGCGCATTTGCCTCGCCATAGCCGCCATTCTTGACGACTACGACATCGAACTGTTGCAAGACATCGCCGACGTACAGATAGTCGGCGCGGGCAAATCCCTGCCAACGGCCGTTCACCGGGAAGTTGTATTGCGCTCCCAGGCTCGCATTCTCTTCCGGCGCATCCGGCAGGCGCTGGCCCGGCGTGTAACCGGTGCCGCTCTCCACGCTTTTGAAGTGATTCTGGTTGTAGGCCATGGATAGATTGAACTGCCAGGCGGGAAACGGCTCGGCCAGGATTTCCAGCTCGACGCCCTTGCCATCAATGTCCCCCGCGTTGACGATACCGCTGAATCCACAGGTCAAAGCGACTCCCAGTTGCACACCTTTCCACTTGTCTTTGTAAACGGCGGCATTGATGTTCAAGCGGCCGTCCGCGAGGCGCGACTTCACACCCAGCTCGTAGTTGGTCAGGGTGTCCGGTTGGGTGATGGCCTTGATGCCGGCACTGGCGGCCTGGGCCTGGCATTCGACCGGATAGGGCTCGTTCACATCGCCGCTGCGAAACCCGCGGCTCGCCTGTGCGTACAAGGTGATGCCGGAAACCGGTTTGTAGCGGATGTATCCGGACGGGTTGAATTCGTGAATCTTGCCCGTGACCGGCGCAGTCGTCGGTGACTCGCCGCCCGCGAGCAGGCCTTCAGATCCGGGGGACTCACTTTCAATATCCTCCGTGAGATAGCGAGCGCCGGCGCCCGCGGTCCAGCCCGGAAACACTTCGTAACTGACGTCCGCAAAGGCAGAGCGCTGCTTCTGATCGGAGAACTTGCCGGTCGGCACATTGAACGCAAAATTCTGTCCGAAAAGCACCGTGGGCAGGCATTGGGGACAGGAGTAGTCCGGCACAAACTGCGACAGGTCGGCTTCCTGGTGAAGGTAGAAAGCCCCTAGTGTCCATTGCAGTTTGCTCTCGCCACGCGATTGCAGACGGACCTCCTGCGTGAACACCCGGCCGAGACTGCGGTCGTCCAGGCTCCAGGGAATCGAAACTCCGAAGGACGCGGCCGCCAGAAACGAGATGTCCTGGTCGGTGTAGCGCTTCATCCGCATCCAGTTGGTGATGGAGGTCAGCGACACGGCATCCCAGGAATAGTTGGCCGTCACGGTCCCGATGGTCGTGCGTTCACCGTAACCACCGGCCTTGTAGGTATCCAGCGCCCGCCGTTGTTCATAGGGCCCGGCGGCCGGGTCGGTGAACGGCTCGCTTTCCAACTTCGCATCCTGCAGGGTGTAGTTGAGATCGATCCGCAGTTGCTCGGTGGGTTGCCAGCGTGCCGACAGCCGCGTGCCCCAGGTCTGCTCGCGGTTGATGTCTTTTTCCTTGAACGCGGCGATGGCAGGTGTCGCCACGACGCCCGCAGGCAGCCCGAACACGGCGCCGTAATCCACCGAGGGCTGTGCCGGAACCACATTGTCGATATAGCCGGCGATGTCGTCCTTGTAAGCGACCCATCGAACCGCCAGTTGGTTCGGTATCAGGGGCAGGTTCAGCACGCCTTCGACGTGATAGCTGCCGTCTCCCGAATGTGCCGTGGTCCAGCCGCGCGCCCCGGTCTTCACTTCGGTGCGATTCAGGTCGGGAGGCGCGGGTAGTATGCGCAACACACCGGCCAGTGCATCGGCACCGAAGAGGGTGCCTTGCGGGCCGCGTAGCACTTCCACCTGGTCAATATCGACGAGGCGCAGATTTGGTTTGCCGCCGTGGTTGGTGAGCACGCTCGTGATGGCCTCACCGAAGTAGGTGGCCACTGTCGAGCCGACGCCGCTCTCGGTCGCGCCGCGAATGTGAATGGTGGAGTTGCCTACTCCGCCGTCCTGAAAATAGACGCCCGGGATGGTATTGATGTAGTCCGAGAACTTCGAGAAGCCGCGCGTCTGGATCTGCTCGGCGCTGAGGGCCGAGACCGACAGCGGAACGTCCTGCAAAGGTTCGGAGCGCTTGGTGGCGGTGACCACCACCTCTTCGAGCACGGAATCGGGCCGCGCGCTGCTGTCAGCCGCCGCGGCGAGCGCAACCTGACCTGAAGATAATGCCAACCCGGTCGAAAGCAGAACAATGGAGTTGGGCCATACGGTTCTTTGGATGAGCGTCATCCCCAGTGCCTCTTGTGGCTTGCCGTTTCCCCCCGGCAGTGGGCCGAATCTACAGTACGATTTTCAGTTTTGGCAACTATTTTCTGGTTGTGCTAATTTGGCAACAGATTTTCTAAGGAGGCTAGTCCTATGGTGTGCGGCCGTCTCACGACCTCAATACTCACGCTCGCGTTGTGCAGCTCTTCCGCTTTCGCTGGCGATGAGCCCACCTACGATGTCGTGATCCGTCATGCACGGGTATTGGACGGGCAGGGTAATCCCGACTTTCCCGCCGACATTGCGATCTCGGGTGATCGCCTGGTGAGAATCGGAAGGATTTCAGGGCACGGTAAGCGGGAGATTGATGTGCATGGCGATTATGTCTCTCCGGGGTGGATAGACATGATGGATCAATCGGGCGACGTGTTGATTCGCAATGGCCTGGCCGAGAACAAACTGCGCGAAGGCGTGACGACGGCGATTGCCGGTGAGGGCGGCTCCCCGGTGGGCTCGGCCAAGCTGGGCGAGTATTTTCAGCAATTGTCCCGGCAGGGCATCTCACTCAACTTCGGCACCTACTACGGGGCCGGACAGGCGCGCGTGGAGGTGATGGGCGACGTTGCGGGTACACCGACACCCAAACAGTTGGATGCCATGAAGGCGCACGTTGACGAGGCCATGCGGGCCGGCGCGATGGGTATTGCCACGGCGCTCATCTATCCGCCGGACAGCTTTCAAAGCACCACGGACCTGATCGAGCTGGCACGGGTCGCGGCCAGGTACGACGGCATCTATGCCAGCCACATGCGCGATGAAAGCGCCAATCTGCTGCAGGCCATCAATGAGTCGATTGCCATCGGCGAGCAGGCCGGCATCCAGGTCGAGATTTTTCACTTCAAGGCGGCCTGGTCGCCGGGTTGGGGCAAGCTCGTCCCGGCTGCCGGAGAGCTGATCAAGAGCGCCCGGGAGCGCGGCATCAACATCGCTTCCGACATGTACCTGTACACGGCAGGGGGCACTGGGCTCGACGTGACCGTGCCCAACTGGGTGTGGGAAGCCGGTGAGAAAAAGGGTCTGCAGCGACTGAAGGATCCGAAGATCCGTGCGCGGCTCAAGAAGGAAGTTGCGGCAGGGTCGGTGCCCGGTTGGTCCAACCTGGTGGAGGCGAGCGGCGGTTGGGATCACGTGGTGCTCGCCAACGCGTTCAATCCCAAGTATGACCGGTATCGATCCAAGAGCCTGGCCTATATCGGTACACAGTTGCATCAGGATCCGGCCGATGTGGCGTGGGATATTGTGCTGCAAGCGCAACCGAACCGGGCCATGGCTCTCTACTTCATGATGAGCGAGTCCGATATCGAGACGGCGCTGCGCTGGCCCTGGATGAGTATTGGCAGCGATTCCGGTGCCAACGAAAAAGCGGGCGAAATCGATGCGATCGGGCTGCCCCACCCGCGCGCCTATGGCAACTTTCCCCGCGTCATTGCGGAGTACGTAAAAAAACGCGGCGTCCTGACGCTACAGGATGCAATTCGCAAGATGACCTCCTGGCCCGCCGAACGCATGCATCTGTCTGACCGCGGTGCGATTCGGGAGGGGCTGAAGGCGGATCTCACCGTCTTCAACTACGACCGGATCCAGGACAACGCCACCTATGACGAGCCCGTTCGCTATGCGGAAGGGATCGATTACGTGCTGGTCAACGGTCAGGTCGTCGTGGAGCAAGGCCGTCATACGGGTGCAAAACCGGGACAAGTCCTGTACGGTCCCGGGCATCGCGCGGAAAACTAAGGACACCTGAAGCGGCAGGGCGTCCTACGGCGCCCTGAAGAAGCCGGTACACTAGCAGTCCGAGCCGGACTTCCCGCACTTTCAATTAATGAAACAGACTGCTGATCGAACCCGTTTGGGCGCTGCCTTGAAGGCACTGCGCCTGCAGAAAGGCTGGACGCTGGCAGAAGTGAGTCGCCGGACGGGCTTCTCGGTTCCCACTCTGTCGAAGGTTGAGAACGACAAGTTATCGCTGACCTATGACAAGCTGATTCGTGTCAGCGAAGGAATGGAGGTGGACATCTCCCAGTTGTTCACTCCAGTGCAAGCGCCAGCCAGCATCACTGGCCGGCGCAGCGTCAACAAGGTAGGCGATGGTGACCTGGTCGCCACGCGCAATTACGACTATCTCTATCTCAGCGGCGATGTCACGCGCAAGAAATTCATTCCCATGGTCACGGAAATTCGTACTCACTCCATTGAAGAGTTCGGCGAGCTGATCCGTCACGGTGGGGAAGAGTTCATTTATGTGCTCGAAGGCAAGTTGGAGGTGCATACCGAACTGTATGCACCGATTGTGCTGAGCGCCGGCGAGTCCGCCTACATCGACAGCACAATGGGTCATGCGTATGTCGCGCATGGCACAGGGCGTTGCCGGATACTGGGGATTTGCTCCGCCGCGGAGGGTGAGTTGCGGCAGATGTCGGATGAGCAACAGACCCGGGATGCCGCGCCGCCCCGCCGCGGGCGTACGAAGCAGCCGAAACGGGTTGCGCGGCGGCGTTGACTGTCAGCCGAAGCGGTATCCCAACAGATTCCAGTAGTCCAGAATCAACATAAACAGAACTACCGCCAGGGTCGCGAACCCATAGGACAGCCGCCTGCCAAGCGTCCACGCCGGCGCAGTCCACACCTTCACAGCAAAGAAGATGCTGATTGCAGCGGGCACCAGCGCCAGAAGCGGAAAGGTGAGGGCCACACGCAGACTGGCCGGGATGTCATAGATCAAATTCGCGATACCTTCGGCCAATACAGCCGATACAGTGCCGAGGAACAACAGCAACAGCAGGCACGTGAGGGCGAGCGTCGGGCGAGCCCACCGCAATCCGTTCGCCTGAGCGCGGTCAGCGCGCCAGTTTCGAAGTGCCCCGGCGATGGCCGCAATGAAAACGAGGACGCACAGGCCGATGATTGTTTCATGCAAACTGCCGGTTTCGTACCAGGGGATGCGCGCGGCCGCAATGGGGGAGAACGGACCCACCAGTGATTGCGCCCGACCGTCCTTGATGTCTTTGAAGGCTACAAAGACATCCGCATCGTTTTTGCGGAACACGCCATCCCCCACCTCGATCCAACGGGCCGGCTTGTTATCCTGGTCGTTCATGAGCAGGGATCCGTCCGGCATGGCAGTGACAGTGGTGTCGCCCGCAATGGTGAAAACCTTCTCGAACTTGGTGTAGGAATGGCGCAGGACCCGATAGGGACCGGCATAGCGCTCATTGCGGCGCTCCGCGTCGGCCGGCGGGCTGACCTTGGGCAGCTCGGCAGGAAAATAATGTTGAAAGAAGGCCGTCTGTAGCCGGGTGGCCGTGGCGGCGGCGTCACCGCCGGTGTTGACCGAAACGAACAGGCCGAGATTGGCCTCCGGCAACAGTGCCATCTCGGAATGAAAGTGGGTCGTGTCGCCACCGTGGCCAATGATGCGGCGCCCGTTGATGTAGGTCTCGTAGAAGCCCAGCAGCGATCCATTGAGTGCGGGGTCGGGGCTCAGGGTACGGGTCTGCATCAACTGCTCGGTGGCGGGGCGCAGGATCTGCACGGGCCCCTGCTGCAGGTGGGCGAGCATGAATTTCGCCATGTCCGTGGCCGTGGCGCTCAATGCGCCTGCGGGTCCTGCCGAGTGTATGTACTCGAAGCCCTTGCGTTCGAGTTGGCCGTCTTCAAATTCGTAACCGCCCGACACATCGCCGTTGAGCTCCGGCGGCACCGGCTCGCGGAACGTGCTGTGGGTCATCCCCAGGGGTCCCAGGATGTGCTGTTGAATATAGTCGTCGAACGACTGTCCGGAGACGATCTCCACCAATCGCCCGGCCAGAACGGTGCCCCAGTTGGAGTAGGAAGCGTTGGCTCCGGAGTTGAAGTCGGTCGTTGGCGGGCGAACTTGCGCGGGCATGTGCTCACGCAGGAATTGATCGATCGGGACCAGGCCTGCGGGCGAGGACTTGAACAGGTAGCCGACGGCGCCATCCTCGAGACCGGCGGTATGGGTCATCAGGTTGCGCAGGGTCACGGGGACGCCGAACGGCGTTGGCAGCTTGAAACCGGTCAGATAGTGGTTGACGTCCGTATCCAGATCCAGCTTGCCCTGCTCCACGAGCTGCATGACCGCGGTCCAGGTGAATGTCTTGGAGATGGAGCCAGGGCGGAACAGGGCTTTTTCGGGACTCACCCCGATGCGTTTGTCGACATCGGCGTAGCCATAACCCTTGGCGAAAAAGAGCTGGCCGTCCTTCACGACTGAAACGGTTGCGCCGGCGGCGGGCGCGCTGCTCAGTTGCACAGCCATGAAGCCGTCTATGAAGGATTCCATTTCTGCCGCTGTCGTTGGGCCGGCGACCGCGAGAGGGTGAGGCCAAGCGCTTTGGATCGGATGGTGCTCGGCTGCAGCAGCCTCTGCGAGAGTGCTCGCCGGCAGTCCCAGCAAGCCGAACAGGAAGCTCACGATGGCGCCGCGTCGAAGCTCGTTCATGGTCGAGTCATGCCCCTTTTGACGGTGGCCGCACCTTACGCCGCCATTTTCACTTTTGGCAAGTCTTTGCGACCAAGCGAGTGGTACGGGTGGCGGAATCCTTCAGCAGAGCGTGTAGAATCCATGGAGACGGGTTTTCTCAAATTGAAATCTTAGTTTCGAAAGGAGGGCGGGCATGGCGTTTGCAAACCGAGTCGGGTTCCTGTTGCCGTGTGGCTTTGGATTGTTGTTTGCATCGCTCGCGCTGCGCGCATCCGAGCTGACGCTGGCACAGGTGCACGACTACGCCTATCCATCCGGGTTGACCGCGGCAGACAAGGCAGCCGTTGCGGCCTGGATCAACAATGACCATGGCGTCAGGAACATCTGGGTTGCTTCCGACAACGGTGCAAACGTACGGCAACTGACAACCTATTCGGAGGATGACGGGCAGGAGATCAGTGGCCTGACTGTGGCTGCGGACGGTAGTCGCCTCGTATATGTGCGCGGCGGTGATCATGGGGCGAATTGGGATTGGAGCCTGCCTTCCAACACGAGCTCCAATCCGGAGGGCGCAAAGGTTGAAGTGTGGTCCGTTTCAACACGAGGGGGAGCGCCGGTGTCGCTGGGAGAGGGCGACTTTCCTGCTTTATCGCCGGACGGCAAGCGCACTATCCTGATCCGCGACAAGGCTCCGTGGATCGTTCCCACCGATGGTGGGGAGGCGAAGCGACTGTTGAGCGTTCACGGTGAGATTGATTCTGTCCGCTGGTCCCCGGATGGCACTCACGTTGCGTTTGTCGCTCATCGCGACGATCACTCATTTATTGGGATCTATTCGGATGAGCATCACCCGATCGTCTGGGTAGCGCCGTCCGTCGCGTTTGATGAGGCGCCTCGCTGGTCTCCTGACAGCAAGCGGATCGCGTTTACGCGCCGTCCCGGATCCGGCGGTCCGCCGATTCCGCTCATGAAGTATGAGCGGCAGCCGTGGGAGATCTGGACCGTGGAGGCCTCGGGCGGAACCGGGACGCGACTGTGGTCGAGCGGCTCGCAGCAACGCGATTCCTATACGGGCGGATTCTTTGAATGGATGGGCAAGGACCGGATTGTCTTTCAGTCGTATCGAGACGGATGGCAACACCTGTATTCACTCCCGGTCAGTGGCGCCACCGAACCTCTCTTGCTGACACCCGGCCACTTCATGGTGGAAGACGTCGCAATGGCGCCGAGCCGGGACTATGTGGTGTACAACGCCAACGCGGGCACTGACGCGGATGATGTCGATCGGCGCCACCTGTTCCGAGTGAATGTCGATGAGGCGAAGCCCAAGCCCCTCACGTCGGGCAAATCGCTGGAGTGGTCGCCGGTCGTGATGAGCGATCAGCAGGTCATCCTGGTCAGTGCAACGGCACAAAGGCCGCCCTTGCCCGGACTGTTGGCAACCAACGGCTCCGTGCGCCTCCTCGCGCAACTGCATCCTCACTATCCAGCCGAGCAACTCGTCATCCCGACCCGAAGCACGTTCCGCTCGCAGGATGGTCTGGAGGTGCACGGTCAACTGTTCATGCCCGGCAGCCACAAACGCAACGGTGCGGCGATTGTTTTTGTCCACGGCGGCCCGGAGCGCCAGATGTACCTGGGCTGGCACTCCATGGAGTACTACTCCAATGACTATGCTTTGAATCAATACCTGGCCAGCCGTGGGTTCGTGGTGCTGGCCCTCAACTACCGCCTGGGGATTGGTTACGGCTTTGACTACAACTATCCGGAAGCAGCGGGTCCGCGAGGCGCCTCGGAGTACCAGGATGTGGTCGCCGCGGCCGGCTATCTCAGCGGCCTGCAGGGCGTGGATTCAAAGCGAGTCGGCATTTTCGGGGGCTCCTACGGCGGCTACCTGACCGCCATGGCGTTGGCGCACAACTCGGATCGGTTTTCAGTGGGGGTGGATTTCGCCGGGGTGCACGACTGGACTGCCGACTATGACGTGAAGGAGCTGCTGACCCGCAAGCGGTATGAAGTTGCGCCGGATTTGCAGCAGCTTCTGGATACGGCGTGGCGGTCTTCGCCGGTGTCATCGATCGGCACCTGGCGCTCGCCGGTGTTGTTGATTCATGGGGATGATGACCGGAACGTGCATGTGCTGCAGACGATCGATCTGGCGAAACGCCTGAGCGCGACGCCCGTGCCGTACGAGCTCTTGATTTTGCCGGATGAGCAGCACGGATTGGCCCGGTATGCGAGCATCGAGAAGGTGGATGCAGCGGAGATGGCGTTTCTCGAGCGGCATCTGGCCAGGCAGGGTGGGGCGAAATAGAGCCCCGGCGGTTTGCCAAATCGGCCCTGTCAGGTGTCCTATACACCGACATGAGCTCCGAACCCGAAACCTGCCCAGGTCCGGTTACCTATGATGAGGATGCCTCCGGCAGCTCCCGCGCACGGGAGCTGGCCAGGATCATCGAGGAGCACAATCACGCGCTGCATGCATTTCTGAGGGCTCGTGGGGTCCGGGACGAGCAGGAGGCCCGAGACGTCGCACAGGAGGCTTATATCCGGGTGCTTCAGTTGGACGAGCCCGGGGCGGTCAGTTTCCTGCGTGCCTACATCTTTAAGACCGCTGCAAATATCGCCTCGAACCGCGCGCGTCAACGCGCCACTCGTCATCGCCTGGACGCCGCCGATGACCCGGCTGAGCCGATCGACGGCTTGAGTCCCGAGCGGCGGGTGCTCGCCCAGGAGGAAGTGGCGGTGCTGCGCCTGGCATTGTTCGAGCTGCCCCCGAAACATCGGCGTGCGTTCGTTCTTCACCGCTTTGAAGAATGGGGTGTCGACCGTATCGCTGCGGAGCTCGCCATCAGCGCGCGCACGGTCCGGCACTACCTGCTGCACGCCGCGTTGTATTGTCAGTTACGTGTGCAGGGGCTCTCGCCGAGGGATGCCAAAGCCGAGGCACAACGATGACTCAGATCGAGCATCGCACCGCTGCCTGGGATTGGTTGCTGCGTCTGCGCGAGGAAGCGGTCACGCAAGATGACCTGACGCAATGGTTGCGCTGGTATGAGGCGGACGAACGACACAAGCAGGCCTTCGATGAGGCCCAGGCTTTCTGGCATAGCTCCGCACAGGCACTGGAGGGCCCGGGCGCACTGACGATTGCAGACCTGCTCAATCGGGCGACTGCGCCTGCCCCTGGAGCGCTTGCGCCTGCCCCTGGGGCGCTTCAACCGCGCGCGCAGTCGCGTAGCAAGCTGCGCTTCTCGGTTGGCATTGCCGCCTGTTTCCTCGCTCTGGTCATGGCAGTGGTCGTGTTTGAACGGCCCCGTCCGCGTCCGCATGCGTCCACGTCGCCGCCAACTCTTGTCGAAAAGAGCGTGCTGCCCGACGGGTCACGGCTCGAACTGGCGCCCCGTTCGCAGCTCGAATTGCAGTTCACTCCCGAGGAGCGCACGGTCAAAATCGGTGACGGTGAAGCGTATTTCTCGGTAGCTCACAACCGCGCGAGACCCTTCGTGGTCCATGTGGGATCGTTGAAAGTTCGAGCGGTCGGCACCGCTTTCAATGTTCGCAAGGCTGCGAGCCATGTCGTGGTGACTGTCAGCGAAGGCACGGTGGAGGTATCAGGCGCGGGTAGCGGTAGTAACCTGCAGCGACTCACGGCAGGTCAACAACTCACATTGATACAGGGCCGCGGCGCGCAGTCGGTGGTTGAACCCGCCGATCTGCCGCATGCTCTGGCCTGGCGGCAAGGACGACTCGAATACCAGAATGAGCCACTGGCGAGCGTCATCGCGGACGTGAACCATTACCGCGAGCATCCTGTTATTGTCCAGGACGAGGCCGTGGGTCAAATCCTCTACTCCGGCACGGTGTTTACCGCACAGACGGATGTCTGGGTGAACGCATTGCCTCGGGTCTTCCCCGTTCGGTTGGGCACGACCGAGAATGGCGCGGCGATCCTCATGCCGGTCAAATAAAAATTGCCACAGCGGCTCTCTCAGGTGTCATAGAGCCGGCAAACAAAAAAATTCGAGAGGGGAGAGCCATGCCGCGCGGCCTGTGGATCGCCATCGCACTACCTGCGATTTTGACTGCTCCAATGACGGGTGTGCAGGCCCAGACCAGCGCTGAGCTGACTCAGCCGGGTTCCACGTTGACTCGGACGGTGACAGTCAACATACCCGCGCAGAAGCTCGCGGCTGCCCTCATAGAGCTGTCGCATCAGGCAGAATTCCAGGTGCTGATCCCGAGTGAATTGACCGAAGTTTCACAATCACGGGCCGTCAGCGGGCGAATGTCCGTACAGGAAGCGCTTGGGCGAATTCTCGAGGGCACGAACCTTCGTTTCCAGGAAGTGGGTGTCAACGCCATCGGAATCGAGAAGGCGGCGCCCCGAACCACTATTCGGATGGATTCTCCGTCCCCGGAAAAGGATGCCACCACTCGCTCGCAGCCCGTGAGCTGGTCGCAACCGAGCGCGGGCCTTCCCGAGGCCGATACAGACGGGACGGAGCAGCAGATACCGCATCCCAGCGCCATCCAAGCCGTGGAGCAACTGGAGCAAGTGGTTGTTACGGGCTCCCGCATTAAGCGCACGTCAGTGGAAGGGCCGGCGCCCGTCACCGTGATTACATCACGGGATATTGATAACAACGGATTCTCGACGATTCCCGAGGTCATGGCCTCGCTCCCGCAGAACCTGGGGGCGCTCGACAACAATCAGTACACCAGCGGCTTCACGCCCGGTGCACAGGCGGTGGATCTGCGAGGTCTCGGTCCGAATCACACCCTCGTCCTGGTCAATGGGCGGCGTATTGCCGACTATCCGCAGGCCTATGGCGGCAACAGCAACTTCACCGACATATCCAACATTCCCACCTCACTGGTGGATCGCATAGAAATTCTCAGTGGGAGCGCTTCCGCGGTCTACGGATCGGACGCGATTTCCGGCGTGATCAATTTCATTCTGAAAAACAAAGTTGAAGGCACGACGGTTGACCTGCGCGTGGGCGACACACAACACGGTGGGGGCGCTTCGCAGCGCGTGCAGATCACGAGTGGTTTCTCGAACGATCGCTTCGATTCCGTCTTTGGTTTGGAGCTCTATCGTGCCGACCCGATCTGGGCCATGCAGCGCGATTTCACCAATTCCCTGCTGGACGGTCCGGGGGGCGCCGCGAACAACCTGCCCGATCCCGTCTTTGCCCGCTATGACGGCGATGGCAACTATATCGACCCGGGCCCGGCAACCTGTGCGAAGTTGGCCAATCTGGACCGGCGCTCGATTGTCTACGCTACCGATCCGGACTATGGAAATTACTGCGGCAGCTATCGAGACTACGCCTACGCGACGCTCTCGAACGGGGATCGTTCAGCGAACCTGTATGCATCACTGACCTATCACTTGAATGACAATGCCCATCTGTTCCTGGATATCCAGGCGGGGACATCCAGCCAGAAGCTCTACAATTCGCCGTTGAAATGGCAGAACAGCTATGTACTGGACGATAACTCCACGCCGACGCCGTTCTTCAATGCCGCGACCGGACAGGTGGAGCAATGGCAGCGGCAGTACTTCACACTGGAGGAGAACGGCGGTCTGGATCCTGGCGAGATTCACGCCGTCAACCACTCACTGTCACTCAATACCGGCATCAAGGGAGCTCTTCCGGGCGGTGCCTGGGGTTATGAGCTGACATTCGGCCATGCGCACAACTATCTCGAGAATCGCGAGCCGGCGTTGCTCGCGGCCAAGGCGCAGGCTCTCTACCTCGGGCCCTCACTCGGCGTCGACCCCCAAACGGGACTCAATATTTATAACGCCCCACCGGACCGACTCTACACGCCGTTGACGGTCGATCAGTTTCGCTCCATCTCGCAGGACTCGATCGATCACGACAAGGCCGGTGGGAATACCCTCACGTTGCAGTTGACCAACGAGAAGCTACTGACTCTGCCCGCGGGCCCGGTCGGATTCGCGGCAGTCGCGGAGGCGGGAACGCAATACTACGACGCGGCCGTCGACCCTTTGTCATTGGACGGCAGCTACTACGGTTTGCACAACACGGGCGCGACGGGCTCCCGACGCCATCAGGGAGCGGGCGTGGAGTTGCGGGTGCCGGCGTTGACTCAATTGACACTGACCGCCGCCACACGCTTCGACAACTACAAGTATGGTGACACCTCGGCGGGCAAAATGACTTACGCGCTGGGGTTGGAATATCGGCCCTTCAGCACGATGTTGGTGCGCAGCTCGTATTCGACCGGCTTTCGGGCGCCTGACCTGTCTTACCTGTATGCGGGTCCGAGCGGTTCGAGCTCGAGCGGTACCGACTACTATCTGTGCCGGCTCCAGAACCCCGGGAGCTCAGACTTCAGCGATTGCACCTACAACGACATCTCCTACGATGGCCGAAGCAACGGCAGTATCGCCCTGAGAGACGAGACCAGCCGATCGTTTACAGGTGGATTCATTATCGCGCCGTTCACGGGTTTCGACTTCAGCGCGGATTTCTACTACATCTGGCTCAAGGATGAGGTGCGGTACCAGAGCAGTGACACGGTTCTGCGCCAGGAGGCGGATTGCCGCCTGGGACAGACCGTTGACGGTCAACCTGTCAACATCGACTCTCCAACCTGCCAGCAGGTTCTGAGCGAGGTTGTCCGCAACGCCCCTGACGCCTTCAATCCGCTGCAAGTCACTTCGGTGCTCGTGAAGCCCGTCAACGCCGCGCAAGACCGCACCAACGGCATCGATGTCGCCGCGCACTACCACTATGACACTGGCCGTTTCGGAGCCTTCAGTTTCAGCTCCGGTCTCACGAGAGTCCTCTCGCACACGACCCGGAATTTCGCGGGAGACCCGGTGGATGACGAAATGCGCAATCTGTTTGTCTATGTGTTGCCTTACTGGAAGGCCAATGCGTCGGTCACCTGGTCGCTGGGGCCCCTGAGCACTACCGTGTACGATCGAATGATCGGAGGCCTTCCCAACTACGACGGCACCCGCCGGCTCGGATACACCTCCGTTTACAATGGGTCTGTGAGCTACCAATTCAGTCAAAGTGCGCAATTGCGCCTGACGGTCGACAATCTGCTCGACACCAAGCCGCCGGTGGATTCCACCTGGACCAGTTGGCCGTTCTACAGCCGGAACTGGTTCAGTCCGGTGGGGCGCGCTTTCTATCTCAGCTTCAACTACCAGCACAAGCCGCATCACTGAGGAAGGCCGAATGACACTATCGCGTCGCGAGCTGCTGCCTTTGTGGTCCGGTTTTGTGTTGTTGTTTGCGGCAGCTAATGCAGTGTCCGCAGTGCACACCGATCCAGCCGTTGAGCCTGCAACTGCCGCCGCACCGCAGCCCGCCCCTTGTCCATCGGGTGTTTTGACTCGCGACTGCCGCGGTCAGGACTTTGACTACTTCGTGTCCGGCAACCCAGCGGCGACCCGCCCCGGCAAAACTCGGTTCGGTCTTGTCCTCATGGGTGGTGGTGGCTATATCGATGCTGCTTACGAGGAGCTTGCTCAGCGCGCGGGACGAGGCCACATCGTGGTGCTGAGAGCCACGGACGACCACAGCTTCGATCCCGAGGACGGCAAGCTCGGCCCCTTGTTTCTCGGCAAGTGGGGGCAAACTGTCTCCTGCCAGACGTTCACATTTCACAGTCGTGCGGCGGCCTTCGACAGTCGGGTCATTGCGGCTCTGACGAATGCCGACGGCGTCTTCCTCGCCGGCGGCGATCAGGCCAACTATGTTCACTACTGGAAAGGAACGCCGGTGCAGCGGGCTCTCAATGATCTGGTGAAGCGAAATGGCCCGATCGGGGGAAACAGCGCCGGTCTCGCCGTCCTCGGACACTACAGTTATATCGATGTCGACGGCGGCAGTCTCGAGTCCAAGGACGCATTGGCAGATCCGTTGGGCCGGGCCGTCGGACTCGAAAGCGACTTCCTGCACTTCCAGGGTCTCGAGAACGCCATTACTGACACCCACTTTTCCGCTCGCAGCAGGCTGGGGCGCCTCATTGTCTTTGTCACGCGGTTGAACAATGGCTCGAGCTCATCCAGGGTGTATGGTATCGGTGTGGACGAACGTACCGCGGTGTTGATTGATGCTGACGGGATTGGCCACGTTGTGGCCGGCTCGGAAGGCAGCGCTTGGGTGGTCACACTCGATGGCGCCAAGTGGGTCGTCGCTCAGGGCAAGCCTCTCTCGGCGCAGAATGTGGTCATCAAACAATTGACGCAGACCGGAGTGTTTCATGCGAAGGACGGCGGGGTCGACAAACCGGCGTCCGTGAAACGGGTCAGCCTCGAGTCCACGACGGTGGTCGCCGACGAGCCGCTCAAATCAATGATGCTGCGGTATCAAGTCCCGGCGGGTGAAGACTGAACGGCAACCGGGGGCGGCGGTAGGCGAGCTTGGGATCGAGGCTGATTGCCTGCGCTTCGTCCTTCACCGCACTTTGCAAGTCACGTTCACGCAGGGAAACATAACCTCGCTCGCTCCACGGCAGAGGCTTTCTTGGGCTGCAGGTGGATAGCCGCGGTGAAATCCTGCAGCGCCGCGTCATAGTTCGACTGGTCTGAGTAGACGAGTCCGCGGGCGTAGCAGTCGGCGAATTGGTCCGGTGGAAGCTTCGGCAGGGGAGTCGTGGAACCATTGATGGTCACTTCGTCCTTGGAGGCCGTCGGTGCGTGCGGTGAATTGTCGACTTGTGCTCTCGCCGGCACCCCGGCGAGCAATGTCACACCCGATGGAAACCAGGACAAACCCTTGAGCATCGAGGAATTATAGGGAATTACGGGCCGTGATGATGATCCTTCGGTGACAGTTGAACCGGAGATCCGTCCGACCAGTGTGGCACGGGAACGAACAGGACCGTCGGCTCGCTGGGCAGCTCGTCCTTGCCCAGAATGGGGGAGCCTTCCAATCCCGCGGCCCAGGCAGCCGCGTCACCGTGTTTGACGAAGAACATCACATGCGGATTCCAGGGGCCATTCGCCTGGTCGCCCAGGTTCCCCTGTTTCGACAGCATGAATGACAGCGAACCCGTCTCCGGATCGGTGAATTGATGGGCGGCCAGTGCCGCGCGCGCTTT
Source organism: Pseudomonadota bacterium (assembly GCA_018241505.1). Lineage (GTDB taxonomy): Bacteria > Pseudomonadota > Gammaproteobacteria > Steroidobacterales > Steroidobacteraceae > 13-2-20CM-66-19. The sequence continues at coordinate 364,714 of JAFEDS010000009.1, forward strand.
CTCGATCATCTGGTCTTTCGCAATACCCGCCAGCACCCATTCGGTGCGCCGCAGGTACTGAGGTAACACGCTGCGCACGGCGGCCGAGTTGAAGCAGTTGGGCCCGCGGATTTTGGGATTCCAGAATTCGGGATCATTGAAACCCGCGGTCCAGGAGCGTTCCACAAAGCACACGAAGCCGTTGTTGCCGTGGACAGCGGTCTCGTAACCACGCTTGCCGAGCACCATTACATCCGCATGTGCGGAAATCGAAGGGGGTGCTGCGCTGCGGGAGAGCGCGATTTCCTCTTGCGCGCTGGGGCTGAGGTATTGGTCCAGCGGCGCCATTGCGGGGTAGGGCAACGGTTTGCGGTCCTGCGCGCCGGCCAAACCAATCAGGCCCATCAGCGCAAGAATCGATAGGGGTTGCAGGGTTTTCATGGAGTCTCCGGGGCGTGAGCCGTAGTTGCCATTCGTCTAAAGACGAACGGCGACTGCCGGGATCGACACGGCGGGCGAGATTATAAAGTAAATAAAATCAGTAGCTTATCGCCCGCGACGCATAACAGGTGGAGGCGCGTGGTTCCAGCGTCGCTCGAGCCTTCTACCCGAATTTTTGAACCTTTCTCTTGTTGCAGGCAGAGCGCGCCCGTAACTTCTTCAAACGCGGTCAGCACGAGATATTCCGTAATCATCACATGCACATACACGTCCGAATTCTTTTCAACGCGGCTATTTTTTTCACGGTCTTTCATGTGCGCGTTTGCTACGCGCAGCGACTGTGGGATGAGCCGCTGGCTCCGTCGTCTCTGCATCGAGTTGCGCAAACATGGTACCGGGCGCTCCCAACGTTACTTGTTTGTTCCCAAAAAAAATTCGAGAGTGGATCGAGGCAATCGCTATGTAGGGATTCTCGGAGAAGCATCGAGATGCAATCGTCTTGGCGTGTTGAGTGAACCCTCATAGAGAGTTGATCCGCGAGCGCAGTATCGATGCACTCACAGCCAGCCCCTGGCTTTCGTATTTGACGAGCATCTCCTCAGCAGTATGTGGCGGTTTTGCTAAACGACGCCTGATTTTCCTGATTGCTTCGCAGACGGCTTCCGCATTGAGATCCAGGAGGTGTTCGACGAAAACGTCGGGATGAAGGGCTCGAATTCCATATGGTTGCAACACTGCTTCAGGAAAATCGCGGAGGTTGAATGTCACAATTTCCTGAGCGCCGCAGTGGATGGCAGCAGCAAGCACGTGGCGATCATTCGGATCCGGGAGTGCCGAGAGGCTGGCCTCCAGCGGCTCAAACCCGGTCACTAAACAATCAGGTACTGCCGAATTCATGAGCGCGGCCACGTGCTGCAGACGCGCTCGATCGAGCTCCGGTCGTTGACGAATGACCGCCTTGATCCATTCCGCATGTATTCGATCAGTCCATTTTGCGCGCAACATTCCCGTGCGTGCCAGCTCAACGACGAGATCGCGAATTGCCGCCGGATAGAGCAAGCAGGCGTCGTAGACGACGGTGAAGTTTGCCATCCTGGCTCGTCCTGCGTGTTCTAGCGCTTCAGGTATCGAGCTTCAGCTCTTGTGAAAGGGCAGCGAGCTCGCGCAGCGCTTGTTCACTTTCAGCATCTCGACGACGTTTGTAAGTCATGAGATCGGAAAACCTCACGCGGCGATGAGTGCCCACCTTGTGAAAAGGTAGCTGCCCGTTTTCGAGCAGGCTGACAAGAAACGGGCGCGAAATGTTGAGAAGGTTGGCTGCTTCCTGGGTGGTCAGTTCGGCGTGATGCGGCATCAAGGTCACCGCATTTCCTTTGGCCAACTCCGTTAGTAACGCACCTAACAGCCGAATGACGGCGGCGGGAAGCACCAACGGTTCATTTGGCGCGCTTTCAAATCGGATGATGCATGTTTCCTTGGAATTCGAACCAATCAAGCGAAACAGGCGCCTGCTCGCGTCGGCAGCGAGCGCGGACATTTCTTCGGTCGGCTGGACAGGTTCTGAACCCAAGCTCAATGCAGCGGCCATGGCGATGCTCCTTATAACCCTCACTATATCAAACGAAATAAACGAATCAATAGGTGAAATAAAAGATCATTTCGCCTGCGACATTTTCAGGGCACCAGGAGCATCTCGGGACAAATTATTGATGTAAAATCAATATGTTGAAGTTCAAGCGGCGCCAGAGCAAGCATTCATTGCCATCGCGGGGGACTTCCGCGGGATTACTTGAACGCTTGCGGTATCGGCGCCTGCGGAAAGGTTTGGACCGGCAGATCCGGGACCGAGCTGACGGGGCGGTCGGGGTTGCGTATGTCTTCCAACAGCGTGCCGTCCGGACTCGGCGACTGCACCGCGCAACCCCAGAATCCCAAGCCGATAACGCATTTGCCGATGCGCACGTAGGGAAAAATTCCCACGAGACCCGCGCGCTGGGGTTCGGGTTGCCAATCTTTTGTGAAGCTCCTTTTCTTGCATCCTGCAGGCAGCGCCTGCGCGAGTCGCTCGGCCGCCGCGCATTTTTCCTTCAGCTCATCGATCAGGCGCGGTGCCAGGGAGTTGGCGACTGAATGCGCTTCCGCAATCCAGTCCGGCACACCTTCAGCAGTGGGCTCACTCGGCGGCGCGGCGACAGCAGGCGCAACAGCAGGCGCAACACCGGGTACAACTGCGGACACAGCCGCGGGCGGCTCCGTGGGTCCCGTTCGAGCAACCTGGGTTCGGCGACGACCTACGTTATTTTCCCGCTCATGCTGCTCCCGTGGAATTTCCGGTGTTACCGGAATCCATATCCACGACTCTAGAGAGTCCACGGCTACTTTCCGTGATTCCGCGAGCCGTCCGCCGAAGAACACTTCCAACAATAACCAATGTCCACCGAGGACGATGGCAAGAAGTCCGAACCGATCCAACGGCCGGCGCGTCGCCCAATCCATTCGCGACCCTTTCGCAAGTTCTCGACTTGTGACAGCCGCGGCGTCGACCGGTTCAATGGATGACTCAGGGCAGTTTGACGCGTGCCCCGACCATCTCGGAATGGCCTTCGAAGCTCGAGGTCAGCTTGCCGTGTTCATTGTAGAAGTGAGCGGTTTCTGTCCCAGTGAGCCGGTCACCGTCTACTGTGAAGCGAAACGACACCTCAGTGCGGCCTGTCAGTAAATGCGACGCCCGGTCGGCAGTGATCTCAACCCACTTGCCGGTGACTTGGGCGCCTTTCGCAACCCAAATGCCCTTACCGTCGCTGTCGCTCGAGCGACTGTCGCCGGCGTCCGGGTTGGCCTGCTGCATCGTGCCGTCGCCGTTGAATGTGTACATATGAAGGGGAAACGGCGCGTTCGGATCCTGGACCACCCAGACACCAACGATCGAATCCGGCGCAGCGCGCGTTTGCGCATTGGTACAACCGGCGAAAGCCATCACGAGTGCGGTAATGACGATAGCCGAGACGTGAGTCGAATGTCTCATAGGCCCTCATGGGCCAGCCCTGGCGGCCGATCTGTCAGTCCAGCTTCTTGCTAATGCAGCCGATGTCGGGAGATAGTAGGCTCGCGTGTGAGTCTAACAGCGGAGACTAACTTGCGACACCTCCCGACAACGCGACTGGGCTTTGCCTGCCTGACACTCGTGGCGGCGGCGTTGGCCGCTGGCGCCGAGCCTCGTGCTCGGGACCTGGGCGTACCCTTCGATGGCAACCCGGGAGTTAACAATGCCATCACCGATGTGCCCGGTGTCGAAGTAGGGTTCAAGACATTGATTTTGGGCGACGGGCCGCTCGTACGGGGAAAGGGACCGGTCCGGACGGGTGTCACGGCGATTCTCCCTCGCGGTAGGGCGGACGGACGCGCGGTCTTCGCCGGTTTTTTCGCTGGCAACGGCAATGGCGATATGACCGGCACGCACTGGGTCGAAGAGAGCGGGGTGCTCGAGACGCCCATCCTGATTACCGGCACGGGTAGTGTCGGCGTGGTGCGCGACGCAGCGTTCAAATGGTTGGCCGATCATCGAAAGGGCTATTTCTGGTATCCGCTCGTTGCCGAGACCGCCGACGTCCCACTCAATGACATGGCCGGTCAGCATGTGAAACAGCAGGATGCGCTCGATGCGTTGGACAGTGCTTCTTCCGGCCCCGTGGCAGAGGGAAACGTCGGTGGTGGCACGGGAATGGTCTGCAACGGCTTCAAGGGCGGCACCGGCACAGCGTCGCGCAAGCTCACGACAGAAGCTGGCAACTTCACCGTTGGTGTTCTGGCCCAATGTAACTACGGTCGCGCCAATCAGCTTCGAATCGCCGGTATTCCGGTTGCGCGCGAGATGACTCTGCAGCCGCGCTGTGTGACTCGACTCCTGTCTCCGGCTCAACAGTTGAGTGGAACCACTGCAACACTATGCGATCCGAAGCTGGTTGCGGTCGCCGATGGTCTCGATCAGGAGCACCGCGGGTCGATCATTATCGTCATTGCCACCGACGCGCCGCTCACCGCTGAGCAGCTCAAGCGCCTGGCGCGGCGCGCTTCCGTTGGGCTGGGGCGTCTCGGCGCGATTGAAAGCGACGGGTCTGGCGACATCTTCATAGCCTTCTCAACCGCCAACCTCGGCGCCGATGATGGCAATTGGGCAACTGATACAAGCCAGCCGGCGCAAGTCGCGCGTCTGCGCAGTGCAGCGCTCAACCCGCTGTTTGAGGCTACGGTCGAGGGCGTGGAAGAAGCAGTCGTGAATGCCCTCGTAGCCGCGCGGACAATGACTGGTGCGGATTACTGGACAGTGGCAGCGCTACCGCACGACCAACTGCAAAAGGTACTTCAAAGGCATCAACTGCTGCAGTCACGCCCTAAGTGACACCTCGTGGGCTCCTGCAGTGTGCGAATGACCGATTAAGAGTACACATAAAAAAGATTGCATCTTATTTAGCGTAATTGTATACATATACCCCAATGGCTCGGGTGGACGGCCTTCGTTCCGTCACCCCTGCCCAAAGGGGGATCCATGCGTGCACTCAAAGTTTTCCTGGCTGGAGGGAGCTTACTCATTGCGGCAGGGAACGCCGTTGGCGCTGAAACAGCGGCGACCGGCTCCGCGAGCGACGAATCACTGGGGCTGGAAGAGATTGTGGTTACCGCCCGCCACCGCGAGGAGAACCTGCAAACAGTTCCCGTCGCGATCACCGCCTTGAGCGGTGCCCAACTCGCCAATCAGCACGTCGACAGCTTCGTCGACGTGGTGAACAAGGTGCCGGGGTTCGTTGTGAATCCTGACAACATCACCCAGCCGAACCTCTTCATGCGTGGCATCGGTACGGATATCCGCACCTCCGCCTCAAATCCCGGAGTGGCGGTATTCATCGACGACGTCTACTTGTCCCGTAACGCCGCTTTGCTCGGCGATTTGTGGGATCTCGAGCGAGTCGAGGTGTTGGAAGGGCCGCAGAGCACCCTGTTCGGCAAGAACGCCGTCGGCGGCCTCGTCAACTTTGTGACCCGTAAGCCCGGCCGAACACCGTATGCGGACGCGGAGCTGACTGTCGGAAATTATGGTGCGGTTACGGCTCGTGCCATCGCGAGCGGCCCGCTGAGCGATACCCTCGCAGGCAGCTTCTCATTCAGTTCCCAGACTCACGACGGGTACGAAACCAACACGCTGACAGGCGGCCACTTCGACCAGGTGAATCTGCACACAGCCAGAAGCCATTTGCGCTTCACTCCCAGCGACGATCTCGACGTGCTGTTGAGCGTAGATGGCACACGGCGGCGCGGCACCGGGCATTTCATGTACATGAGTTACACGACGCGCAATCAGGCGTTTGTACCGCCTTCACCCCGCGCGGGTCCGGTAGCCGGACCCGTGTGTAGCGATGTGACCGGACAGCAGTTTCAAAACGACTTCGGCAGTGGCCCGCTCAATGGGCCGCTCAACTGTGCCTCACCCGACGGTAACCAGGACGCCGATGACTTCGGGACCAGTCTGCGAATCGATTGGAAGAGTCCTGTCGGCAAGCTGACTTCGCTCACCGCCTATCGACATTCCAAGCTGTTCTATCGGGGCAACGATGCCGGGCTGCCCATGGACTTCGCGGCCATCACCCCGTTCGTGACTGACAACGACAGCATTCCCGATGACTTCTATTACCAACAGAAAAGGGAGAAGGTCAACCAGTACTCGCAGGAGCTGCGCCTGGCCTCGGACTCCAGCGGGCCTTTCAACTGGATCGGCGGCCTGTATTTCCTGCACGAGAAGCTCGATCGCAATGTGATGGAGAACTTCCTGTTCCCTGACATCTTCTGGTATTCCGGTACGCAGTACGTCAGGGGCGACACGCTCGGGCACAGCTACGGCGTGTTCGCGGAAGGGACTTACCGTTGGGACAATGGAGCGGGAATAACCCTTGGCGGGCGGTACAGCCGCGACAAAAAGGACTGGGACTACGAGCACAGGGGGTATTCGATCACGGGATCCTACGGATTGGACGCCAACGGCAATCAGATTCCGACACCTGACGGATTCAGCGCCAACAGTACGGGGACCTGGAGCGCATTCACTCCGAGCGTGGTGCTCGATTGGAAGCGCAACCCCGACGAGTACTTTTATATCAAGGTCGCACGCGGCTATCAAAGCGGCGGCTTTGGCGCGGAGGACAGCGGCGCCGACCCGGTGCAGGCCGTCGTGCCCTTCAAGCCCGAGTTTGCCTTGAACTACGAGGCGGGTGCGAAGCTCGACCTGTTCGAGCGGCGCTTGCGTATCAACCCCACGGTCTACTGGACCAACTACACGGATCTGCAGATCCTGACGCTGGTGCCCGGTTTCATCGCGACCGATTTGCTCTCAAACGCCGGCAAAGCCCGCTCGCGTGGAGCCGAGCTGCAGGTCACCGCAGCTCCGGTTCGCGGCCTGGAGTTCTACGGCAGCTACGCGTACCTGGACTGCAAAATCACCGCGTCCACGCCGACGACGTCCATTGAAGGCGATCCGATTGATATCAACGGCTACGCCTGCCGGCGTTCGCCGAAGAATTCCTTCAACATCGGTACGCATGCCGAGTGGAGCGCCGGTCCGCTGGGATCGATGTTTGTGCAAGCCGATTACACCTGGACCGGTGGGTATTACTTCGATACCGACAACAACCCGATCACGGCAGTGGGTACGCAGACTCGCATCGATGGGTCGTTGGGTATCAACTCACGAGACGGTCGCTGGCAGGTGAGTGTGTGGGGCAAGAACCTCGCGAACAAGTTGCTCATCTCCGGGCGCACGACAGTAGTCACTCCCGACTGCCGTTCGTTCACTTGCGACGCGCAGTCCACTACCGCTTTTACAACCTATCAGCCACCGCGCACCTACGGCTTGACCGTCCGCTGGCGCTTTACGGGCGAGTGAAGAATACCTGGGCAAGCCGGCTATCACGCGATTGTTGGAGGTAATCATGAGGGACTCTATGTTGGTACGCGGGACGTCCATTGTGACTGCTGCCATGGTTCTGGGGTTGATGCAGGCACCGTGTGCGTCCGCGCAGGCGCCGCGCAGCGGGCTCAACCTGCACGCGCCCGACCTGCCGCCTCCGGCCAATGAGCCCAGAGTCTATCTGCCGGGCGAGCCGCAGCCACCCGATCCGGGCACCTTCGGCTATGACCCGGCGACCGGCCGCTACAAAGACCCGGCCATGACACCGGATGCCTTTGGGACTCACCCGTTCGCAGGCAGCCTCCCGTATCTCGATCTGAATACATATTCGAGCAACGTCAAGGTCGAAGCGTTCAATCCACATCTGCCGGGAGCCGGCCACACCTGGCAGACCTCCCTGGACTGGAAGGGCAGACGGTATCTGTATGACTACTACAGGACAACCTACACCGTCTTCGACATTACCGATCCGCACGCCATCAAGGAGATCGCTCACAAGGAGTTCAAGATCACGGATGGCGACTTCGGGCCGTTCACCGTCAAATACAATAAAAAACTCAACAAGCTGCTGGCAGTGCAGTGCTATGAGACGCCCCGCTACGGCATCATCCAGAACAAGTACCTGCACCCGGAGCAGGTACAGATCATCCGTCAAATGAAGATGTTGCGGGGTTTTCGCTTCTATGAAGTGACCGGGCCGGTATTCACGGACTGGAAGGTGCTGTCAGAAACCTCCCTCGACCCATACCACTCGCCACAGACTCAACCCCAACAGGGCTCCGGCTGCCTGGATATTCCGGTCTACAACGGCGACAAGTACCTCTTTGTCGCCGGCGCCCCGGACGATACTTTTGCCAATACGGAGTACAAGACGTACCTGTATGCCGGCGGACAGCTAGCCTATGACGTGTCCGATCCGGTGCACCCGAAGTTGTTGTCGATGTGGTGGGCTCCGGGGTCGCGTCTCGATGAAGCGGCGGAGTATCGGAAGAATCCGCGCGCGGGTAACAAGACCTCCTGGATGGGGGCGCGCATGCCGCTGTTTATTCCCAAGCCCGCCGAGCAGGGCGGTAAGTACGGCTACGCGGCGATGGGCGGCTTCGGCTTCTTTGTTGTCGACATCTCCGACCCGGCGCAAATGCATGCGGTTGCTCATCTGGACATGCCGGTCAGTGTGACCGGCACCGAGGGTGACAATATCGATGTCTCCAAGGTCGAAACGACCGGAATGGTTTACTACAGCGGCTACCCGATGTCCGAAGACTGTTACGAGCCGTACAAGGACATCTACACGATTGATGTGCACGATCCGCTGCATCCCAAGATCGTGAATACGCTACCGCGTCCCCGGCCTCCAGCCGATGCACCGTTTACTGACTTCTGCCAGCGTCGCGGCAGCTTCGGTCCCAAGCGCAGCGGCTACGCGATGATCAACACCGGCGCACCTAGTCAGCGTTACATGCCGTATTCGTTCTATAACGCCGGTATGCAGATCTTCGACGTCAGCAATGCCGAAAAGCCAACCATCGCAGGTTACTTCGTACCCCCCATGACGGGTCCCAATGTCGCGCCTTACTCGGATCACGTGCGCGCCGTGGCCAACCCGGTTCATAGCATCTACGTTGAGTGGGACCGCAATCTCATCTGGGTCTTCACCAACCACGGATTCTACGTTCTCTCGAGCACGCTGCTGGGACCCCCCAGGTTCTCCATTCACTGAGAGCCTCAGTGAACAACTCAGGGCGAGCATGGTATGTCGTCGGCGTGCTCATGCTCGCCTATACGCTGTCATTCATTGATCGTCAGATCCTGAGTCTGCTGGTACAGCCGATCAAGGCAGAGCTCGCTGTCTCGGACACCCAGATAGGATTGCTCCAGGGTCTGGCGTTTGCACTCTTCTATACGGTGCTGGGCCTGCCGATGGGCTGGGTCGTCGATCGTTTCAGCCGGCGCAACCTGATAGTCGCTGGTGTTGCGTTGTGGAGTGTGATGACCGCCGTTTGCGGAGTCGCGCGCGGCTTCAGCGCGTTGTTTCTGGCGCGCGTTGGAGTAGGGGTAGGCGAGGCGACATTGTCGCCTGCTGCGTTGTCGATGATCAGTGACTCCTTCCCGAGAGAGCGCCTCGCTACCGCAATCAGCGTGTATTCCATGGGCGTTTTTGTGGGCTCGGGACTTGCCTTCCTCGTGGGAGGTCTGGTCATCACAGCCGTCAGCCATCACTCGCCAGTCGCGATTCCGCTGTTGGGGCCAATAGCGCCCTGGCGGCTCACGTTCATAGTCGTTGGAGCCCTGGGCCTTGGAGCCGTTGTGTTGGTTGCAACTTTGCAGGAGCCGTCTCGCACAAGCGTCCTGTTAGGGGTGGACGAGCGTCCGGCCGCCCTCACGATCAGGCAGTCGCTGCATGAAATCCGCCTGCGTTGGCGTCCCATCGCGGCAATCGCGGCCGGGATGGCCTGCCATGCGATCTGCATGTACGGCCTGTTCGCGTGGCTGCCGACATTCTTCGTGCGGCGTTATGCGTGGACGGCGGGTGAGGCCGGCCCCGCGCTGGGCCTGATTGTTCTGGTGTTCGGATGTGCAGGGATGTACGCAGGCGGGCGGCTATGCGATCGCTGGTATGGCCGAGGCATTTACTTTGCGCCCCTGCGAGTTGGAGTCGTGGGTATGGTCGTTGCCGGAATCGCACTCGTGACGAGCGTCATGCTCCGGCAACCGTTGCTCTCACTCGCGCTGGTGGTGCCGGCCATGTTTGGTTTGGCAGCTCCGATCGGCAGCCTGTTCGCAGCCCTGCAGATGATTCTGCCGAATCAGGTGCGGGGCCAGGTGTCGGCGCTCTACCTGTTTACCATCAGTCTGGTCGGCATCAGCCTGGGGCCCCTTTTGCCCGCGCTCTTGAGTGACCACGTCTTCCAGGACCCGGCTCGTATCGGCGATGCCCTCTCGATCACGGTAGCAGTCGCCTCCTTGTGCGCAGCTCTGGTGTTCCGATGGAGCTACCCGCTACTGGAAGCGCGCCCAGGCCCATAAAGTGCACCATATAAATAATAAGAGCACATTATTACCAATATGTATACAATATGGGCACTGACCCTGGAGGGAGCGACATCAATGCTCAGATCACGTGCAGCGGGAGCTCGTAAAGCAACCGGTATATGGATTTTCGCCCTGCTGGGCTTCGGTACGGCCGCGGCACAGTCCCCGAAGTTCGCTCCCGCCGGCGTCAATATCAAGGACGCCTACCTGACCGAGTGGCTCAACCTGACACCCGATCTGAAACCCCGGGATCTCGTTCCAGGTCAGGACTACGGCATGGACTCCGCTACCGGAAAATTCGTGTGGCCGAAGGCGAGCCCGGAAGTTCATGACGGCCGGAAGTTTCCCGGTGAGCTCAAAGAGTGGGACAAACATAGCTATGCCAAGAACGTCGATGTCGTGGGTTTCTATCCCGGTGTCGGCTCGCCTTTCCATGCGTGGGCCAACGTGGCCGATTTCAACGGCCATCGCTACCTTTACATCCACGACCGCGATTACCTGAGGATTCTGGATACGACAGATCCGCGTCATGCGCGCACCGTCTATTCAAAAGGGGCTGTCTGGGGGCCCAAAGGGCCGAGCGAGCCCTTCGACCCCAACACCGTACAAGACTACCTGGGAGGCGCTACGATCGCCTGGAGCCCGGTGCTGCATAAGCTGGTCCTGGTCGCATCCTACGAGATCGGCCGCTACGGCTTGATGACCGACAAGACGGTTCAACCCGACAAGGTTGCCGCCCAACGCCACTACAACTCCCTCAAAGGGTTCAAAGTGTTCGCCATGGACGGGCCGTTACCCAATCAATGGAAGCTGCTCGCGACCCGTACCACCGACTACCAACACCCGGACGCGCCGATCGGCCAACAGCAAGGCTCGGGCTCGCTGGATTCGCCCGCCTATTCCGGCGGCAAGTTCATGTTTCTGTCGTCAGCGCCGAATGACTCCTATGCCCTGACCGAATACCCGAACTACTTATATTCACCCGGCTACCAGGCGTGGGATATGTCCAACCCCGCCGACCCGAAGTTCCTCGCCCAAATCAGCGTGCCGGGCCAGATCATCGGCAACGAAGCGGATGAAACCGCCTATCTGATGAATCCGCGCGCCGGCAACCGGACCTCCTGGATGGGATCGCGCATGCCGCTGTTTCTGCCGAAGCCGGTGGAACAGGGCGGCAAGCTCGGCTTTGGCGCCCTCGGCGGTCTGGGACTGTATGTGTTTGATGTGTCCGATCCCACCCGGCCGCGCACGTTGGGCCATGTCAACACGCCGCCGCATTTCGCCGGCACGGAGTTCGACAATGCCGACGTGAGTCAATACGAGCGCACCGGTTACGTGTTCGCGAACGGTTATCCGATGAATCGCGACTGCTACGAGCCTTACAAGGACATTTTCATCATTGATGCGCGCGATCCCACCCAGCCAAAAGTCGTTGGGAGGTTTCCCCAGCCCACCCCACCGGCGGACGCCGGGTTTACCGACTTTTGCCAGCGCGGCGGCAACTTCGGGCCCAAGCGCTCCAACCAGATAGGGCAGCCGCAAGACTGGCGTCAGGGGATCGTTCCTTACGCGTTCTATAACGCCGGCGTCCAGATCTTCGACGTGACGGATCCGGCACATCCCAAGATCACCGGCTACTACGTGCCCCGTCTCGCCGATACCAGCGAGTTGCCCAATTACACGCTCGGCAAGGGTGTGTTAGCCATATTTACCGAATATGACCGCAACATCATCTGGGCATTCACCGAGAACGGCGCCTACGCGTTGTCCAGCTCCCTCCTGGGACCGCCGCAACTGGGTAAACCCACCCACCCTTGGCCGGCGCGAGAATGACGGTTCTGCTGTATGCCTGCTACGGCGTCGATTCCGCAGCGTGGCTCACCGCGCTGCGCAACGAGCTGCCGGAGATCGAGATTCGCGAGTCACTCGATCGAGGCTCGCCCAGCGAAATCGATTTCGCCTTCGTGTGGAAGTACCCACCGGGTCTGCTGCGGCGCCTACCGAATTTGCGCGCGCTCTTCACTCTGGGTGCCGGTGTTGAATCGATCCTTGCGGATCCTGACTTGCCCGAGGACGTGCCGCTGGTGCGCATGGTCGATCCCGGACTGGCGATCGGCATGAACGAATTCGTTCTCATGCGGGTTCTGCACTACCACCGCGACATGCCCGAACACGAGCGCAGCCAGAGCGCCCGTCAGTGGGTGCGTCGCGTGCCGCCGCTGCCGCAGGACAGGCGCGTCGGCATCCTGGGTCTCGGAAAGCTGGGTGCCCTGTGCGCGCGCACTCTCGCGAACCTGGGATTTGATGTGGCGGGTTGGAGTCGGACACACAAGTCCCTTGATGGCATTGCAACGTTTACCGGCGCCGAGCAACTACCGGCACTGCTGAAGCGCAGCGAGATCCTCGTTTGTTTGCTTCCTCTAACACCCGACACGGACGGCATCATCAACCGCGAAACGCTGGCGCAGTTGCCTCGGGGCGCATTTGTCATCAACGTCGCGCGCGGACAGCATGTCGTCGATACCGATCTGATCGAAGCGCTCGACAGCGGTCAGATTGCGGGGGCGACTCTGGATGCATTTCGAGTCGAGCCCCTGCCGGCCGAGCATCCCTTCTGGGCCCATCCGCGCATCACGGTCCTGCCTCATGTCGCAGCGATTACACAAGTGCAGACGGCCGCCCGAACCCTGGCAACCAACATCCGCTCGATTCTCGCCGGCCAGCCCGCGAATCACATTGTCGATCTCACTCGAGGCTATTGAGATGTCCAGCCCCTCACAGCTTCACGGTGTCATTCCCGCGATGGTGACGCCGTTCGATGCGAACGAACGCATCGACTATGCCGCTCTCGAGGAGCACATCGAGTCCTACGTGGCGGCCGGTGTGCACGGCATTTCGGTCGCCGGCAGTCAGGGGGAGTTCTTTGCGCTCGAGCACGCCGAGCGGATCGACCTGGTGCGCCGGACGGTGCAGGCAGTTCGCGGTCGAGTCCCCGTTTATGCGGGAACTGGCGCGGTCACGACCCGGGAGTCCATCTCGCTGACGAAGGCCGCTGAGGCGGATGGCGCAGCGGTCGCGATGATCATTACCCCGTACTTCGTTTCACCGAGCGCCGAGGAACTGATCGCACACTACACGGCGATTGCCAGAGCCACGAGCCTACCGGTCCTGCTGTACAACAACCCACCTCGCACCGGTGGACTGAATGTCTTGCCGGCCACCCTGGCCGCGCTTTCGGCACAAACCAACATTGTCGGCATCAAGGACTCGAGCGGCGATTTGAGTCAGATGGTGGATTATTTGACGGGGAGCGAGCAGCGTGCCCGCGTCTTCATCGGCCGTGACACACTCATTCTCGCCGGACTGCTGCATGGCGCCGCGGGTCCCATCTCGCCGGCCGCCAATGTCTTCCCACGAACCGTGGTCCGTCTGTACGAGGCGGTCAAAGCCAACCGACTGGACGAGGCGCGCCGGCTGTCCGATCTGCTGGCGCCTTTGCGGGCCGCCTGGGCCTGGGGCTCGTTTCCGGTGGTCATCAAGGAAGCGATGGAGCTGGTGGGGCGAAGAGCCGGGCCCACGAGGGCGCCGGTGCGAGCACTGTCAGCGGAAGTGCGTGCGCGCCTGCGGTGCATCGTGGAACAAATTCAAGTCGAAGAGACGGCGCACCGGGTGTCATGAGAGCGTTCATAGTCGCAGCTTTGCTCTTTGCAGGATTCGTCCCCGCGATAGCGCCGGCGGCCGCCTCCGCCGCGCTGCAGCCCGTTCGATACAACATGGGATGGCTTCCACAAGGCAGTCAAGCCGGCGTCTTCATGGCCTGGAAAAACGGGCTATACGCCAAAGCCGGCCTCGACGTTTCCATCACCCGCGGCTATGGCGGGCTGCGCACAGTGAACGAAGTCGACCAGGGAATGTTTGATATCGGTTATGGAGACGCGCTCGCAGTGCTATTGAATCACCGGCGCGGCGGTCATGCGCGCTTGGTCGGCGTGCTCAACCAAACGCATCCAGGGGGATTGTGTTTCATCGCGGACCGGCACCGGATACGCCGTCCGCAGGATCTTGTCGGTCTCACTGTCGCCGGCGGTATCAGCTCACCGGTGCAGGTCATGTTACCGGCGTGGCTGGCAGGCAACGGCGTCGCGGCAGGCAAAGTGCGGTTGATTCAAATGGATCCAACCGTCGTCGACGCTGCGCTGTTGACTGGAAAGGCGGATGCCGTCGAGTGCTGGCGGGGGAGCAACAAGTCTTTGCTCGCGGCTCGAGCCCGTAGCACTGGCCTCACCCTCGGCTGGCTCCAATATCAGCAATTCGGCGCCGACGTCTACGGCAACGGTTTTGTAGCCTCGCAAGACTTCATCCGCCAGCGGCCCGCGCTGCTGCGCTCGTTCCTGGCCGCGACGGCAGTCGGGTATCAGCTTGCGAGCCGGGACCCGTCAGGGGCCGCCGCAGTGATTCACGAGCGCTCCCCAGAGGCAGACCCTGCGGTGCTCGAGGAGCAGGTACGCGACATCGTGACCCTCCTGCCACCGGGCGATCCAGTGCCGAACATCGGCCGAGTTGACCCCGCGCGTATCCAACGAACACGCGATTTCTACGTGCATGCGCTGGGCCTTTCCGAGGCGCCTGCAGCGCAAGATCTCTACACAAATAACGGTGACTGATGCCAAAACTGCGACATATCGCGCTATCCGTTCCCGATCCGGACAAGGCCGCGGCCTTCTACCAAAAGGCGTTCGGTCTGCGGCGAGTCGGTAGCACCAACTCGCCGCTCGCCACCGGGGTCTATTTGTCCGACGGTGTGATCAACATTGCGCTGCTCAAATACAAGACCGACGAGGCGGCAGGCAAAGAACGTGGCAAAAGTTACGTCGGCGTGCATCACTTCGGGTTTGTTGTGGAGGACCTGGAGGCCACGAGCAAGCTCGTGGAGGCCTGCGGCGGCCAGTTCTTTCTGGATTTGCCTGCTTCGCGAGATACACTCTACTACGAGCGCAAATATCGCGACCCTGATGGGATCATCTTTGACATCTCGCACCACGGTTGGGGGGTCGGCGAGGAATGAACTGGCGCGTCAAGCGCGTCGAGGACTTGCTGGCGAGCTCCACCCGCAGCTCGCTACCGCGCGCGCTGGGCGCTACGCAGCTCGTGTTGTTAGGCGTCGGCATCATGATCGGTACCGGCATCTTCGTGCTTGCCGCGCAGGCCGCGCAGAAAGCCGGTCCGGGCATGATGGTCTCATTTGTGATCGCTGGGCTCGTCAGCGCGGTTACCGCGTTGTGCTACGCGGAACTGGCGGCGATGGTTCCGGTCGCGGGTTCCGCCTACACCTACTCCTACGCAGTATTCGGAGAGCTCCTCGCCTGGCTCGTCGGCTGGGCTTTGATCGGCGAGTACGCCGTGGCGGCCAGTGCAGTGGCGGTGGGCTGGTCCCATTACTTTGTGGGATTCGTCCAAAACTTTCTGCACATGCGCCTGCCGACCGCGCTCGCAGGAGGGCCGATGGATGGTGGCATCGTCAATTTGCCCGCGTTTCTTGTCGTGTTGCTTGTGACCGGACTGCTATATGTGGGGACGCGGGAGAGTGCGCGTGTGAACGCGGTGCTCGTCGCCATAAAGATCATCGCGCTGACCACCTTCATTGTACTGACATTGCCAGTGATCAAGAGCGGTCACTTCGTGCCTTTTGCGCCGCTTGGCTTGTCGGGAATCGGTGGCGCCGCGGCATCGATCTTCTTCGCGTACGTGGGCTTCGATGCCCTGGCCACCGCCGCTGAAGAGGCCCGTGACCCTCAGCGCAACCTGCCGATCGGCCTCATAGGCAGTCTTGTCATCTGCACGATCTTTTATCTGCTGGTGTCCGCTGGAGCCATCGGTGCCATCGGCGCACAGCCCATCAAGGACCCGGCTACAGGCCATGCTCTTGCAACGGGCAGCGTTGCGTTAGCGGCTGCATGCAATCTCGATGCAAATCTCAACGCTCTCGCCTGCAGCGGTGAGGCGCTCGCGCATGTGCTGCGGCAGATTCAGTGGCCGAAGATTGCGGCGATGTTGGGTGTGGCCGCCTTCGTTGCCTTGCCATCTGTCGTCTTGATCTGCATTTTTGCACAGACTCGGATTGCGTTTGTGATGTCGCGTGACCGCTTGTTGCCTGCTTCACTGTCATCAGTGCACCCACGCTTCAAGACACCTCACGTCATGACGGTTGTGACGGGCCTCATAGTGGCTTGCGCTGCAGCGCTGTTTCCGGTCGGACAGCTTGCCGATGTGGCGAACGCCGGAACCCTTTTCGCATTCATGATGGCGGCCGCAGGCGTGATGTGGCTGCGGCGCTCGCAGCCACATCGGCATAGACCATTTCGGACTCCCGCCCTTGGCGTTGTAGGTCCGCTCGCGATTGCCGGCTGCGTATATCTTTTCTACTCGCTCGGAGCGTTTACACAAATCGTTTTCGTTACGTGGTGCGGTGTCGGCGGGGTTGTTTATCTGACGTACGGCCGCACCCGCAGCCCCCTGGCGCAACCTTCCGAGTGCACCGATATGCGAGCTCGCCATGCCGATGCTGACCGCTAATACCTGCGGCGTTTTCCCTGTCGCCGTTACGCCTTTCCATACGGACGGACGGGTGGACCTCGAGTCTGTTGATCGCCTCGTGGACTTCTACATCGAGCGCGGTGCAGCCGGTCTGACAATATTGGGTATCCTCGGTGAGGCGCCCAAGTTGGAACAGACAGAAGCGATTACGCTCATTCGCCGATTCGTCCGCCGTGCGGGAACGCGGTCGGTGATTGTTGGCGTCTCCAGCACCGGCTTCGCGTCGATGCGAGCGCTGGTCGACGTGGCTATGGACGCGGGCGCCGCGGGCGTCATGATCGCGCCACCGAGCAGCTTGCGAACCGATGAGCAGATTGTTGGCTACTACCGGCAGGCAACGGACGCGATCGGCCCCGACGTGCCTGTCGTTGTGCAGGATCATCCGCTCGCCGTGCAGGTGATCATGAGCGCGCAGGTGATTCGTCGCATCGTTCAGGAGCTTCCTTCGTGCGTCATGCTCAAACACGAAGACTGGCCTGGATTGGACAAGCTCGCCACACTACGGGGTTTCGAGCGCGATGGCTCGATGCGCCGCATTTCAATCCTGTGCGGCAATGGGGGCCTATTCCTCGATTTCGAGCTGGCCCGCGGGGCCGACGGTGCAATGACCGGCTACGCGTTCCCCGAGATGTTAGTGGAGCTGTACGAGCTGCACGCGGCGGGCAGGCGCGATGAGGCTCAGGATCTGTTCGACCTGCACCTGCCACTTCTGCGCTATGAGCACCAGACGGGTGTCGGTCTAGCCGTGCGCAAATATGTCCTGATGCGCCGGGGAGCGATTGCATTCGATGCGCAACGCCGGCCGGGAAGTCAACTGAGCCCACAGACACGCAAGGAGGTTGACTATCTCCTGATGCGACTGGGGTCAAAGAATCCACGTTTCAAAGTCTGAAGGAATACGGATGGACTGCGGAATTCAAGGGCGAACAGCTCTGGTGTTGGGAGGCGGCGGTGGTTTGGGAGCCGCAATTGCACTGTCGCTGGCGCGTGAGGGCGCGAAAGTGGCGCTGGCGGATGTCAACGAGGCGGCCGCGCAAGCGGCTGCTGCGACCGTGGCCGCCGCAGGCGGCATCGCACGTGCCCTACAATGGGATATGTCCGACTCATCCGTCATTGACGCGCGGGTCTCTGAGATCGAAGCACACTTGGGACCCATCGACATCCTGGTCAACATCACCGGAGGGCCCCCGCCGACACCGGTAATGGGTCAGAGTCCTGATCTGTGGCGCAAGCAGTTTGAATCAATGGTGGCTTCCGTCATCGCCATCACGGATCGGGTGTTGCCCGGCATGCGTGCGCGCCGCTGGGGACGTATTCTCACGAGCACATCCTCGGGCGTCATCACTCCAATCCCGAACCTGGGAATTTCCAATGCCCTGCGTTCCGCGCTCGTAGGGTGGTCAAAGACTCTATCAAGAGAGGTCGGTCGCGACGGCATCACGTGCAACATACTCGTTCCGGGCCGCATAGCGACGCCGCGAATTCGAATGCTCGATGAGGCGCGTGCGAAGCGAGAGGGCCGGCCTGTCGCTGACGTAACGGCGGAGAGCCTCGCTTCGATTCCCTTGGGAAGGTATGGAGAGCCGGAGGAATACGCTGCTGCGGTTGCCTTCCTCGCTAGTGCCCGAGCGTCATATATCACCGGTACGGTGATGCGCATCGACGGCGGACTGATCCCCAGCGTCTGATTCTGCGTATCGCTGCGCAATGTACGCACACACCATGAGCTGAAGCTGGTGAAATACCAACACCGGAAGAATGACGAGGCCGACCGAGGTCGCAGGAAATAGAATGTTGGCCATCGGTAGTCCGGTCGCCAGCGACTTCTTTGAACCGCAAAACACAATGGCGATCTCATCCTCGCGCTCGAAGCAGGCGGTGCGACTCGCCAGACGGGTGAAGCAGAGCACCAGAGCCAGCAGCAACGTGCTCAATGCAAGCATACTCGCGAGCTGCTGCCAGGGCAGATCGCTCCAGGCACCGGCGAGCACGGCTGCACTGCAAGCGGCATAAACTACCAGCAGAATCGAGGCGCGATCCGTGGTCGCCACGAGAGCGGGATGTCTCGTGGCCCAGGGCAGCAGCCATCGGCTCAGGAGTTGGCCGGCCACGAGTGGCAGGACAAGCTGTTTCACGATAGCTTCAATCTGCTCTGGCGCAGAAGCGCTGGCGTGCAGGTTCAAAAGGAGCGTGACCAGTAGCGGCGTGATCGCGATGCCGAGCAGATTCGAAACAGTGGCGGCACACACGGCCGCCGGCACGTTACCTTTCGCAATCGAGGTGAATGCGATCGAAGACTGCACCGTGGAGGGCAGAGCGCACAAATACAACATACCCAGCCAGAGGGACTCGTTGAGAACCCCGGGGACGAGTGCATGCAAGGCGAAGCCGAGTAGGGGAAAGACGACGAAGGTCGACGCCAGTGTCAGTGACTGCAGCCGCCAGTGCATCATCCCGGCGATGAGTGCCGCCCGCTGCAGGCGTACTCCCTGCAGAAAGAACAGCAGCCCGATAGCCGCCGCCTTGACGTAGCCGAGGGCTGCCGCTGCGATCCCACTTGCCGGCGCCAGAATGCCGATCGCCGCTGCTACGAACAGCGAGACGATGAAAGGATCCGGGCGGCGTCTCCTGGCAATGATGGCGTTCACGTCTTGCGAAGAATCAGGCGAGAATCGCCGCCAGATTCTTCACGAGCTCGCATACATCGGAATAGTTGTTGTAGAGCGGAACAGGGGCTGCGCGGATGATGTCCGGCTCGCGCCAGTCGCAGATCACGCCTGCCGCCTCGAGACGCTCGAAGGTTTCACGCCCACGCTGGCGACCTTCCTTGACTCGCAGGGAGAGCTGGCATCCGCGCTGCTGTGGGTCGCGTGGCGTAACCACTTCCACCGCATGTGCTACCTCGCGCGTCAGCAACCCCTCGAGGAATCCTGTCAGGCGGATGGATTTTGCCCTGAGGCGGGCGACGGTCGCACGCTCGAACAGCTCATAGGCTGCCAGCAAGGGGGCCAGGCCGAGAACCGGTGGATTGCTCAACTGCCAACCTTCAGCGCCGGGCATGGGTACGAATTGCGCATCCATCAAAAAACGCGAGTCCTTGTCGTGGCCCCACCAACCACCCAGGCGCGGTCGCGCGAAGTCGCGCGCGTGACGTTCGTGCACATAACATCCAGCCACCGCGCCGGGTCCGCCGTTCAGATACTTGTAACTGCACCAGACCGCGAAGTCAGGGCCCCAGTCATGCATCCGCAGCGGAATGTTGCCAACCGCGTGAGCCAGGTCGAATCCAACAATGCAGCCGCGCTCGTGTGCCGCGGCCGTGATGGCCGGCATATCGAATACCTGCCCGGTCGCGTACTGCACGCCGGAGAACAACACCAAGGCGATCTCCGAACCCTGGCGGGCAATGACATCGAGGATGTCCTCATTGCGAAGCACGCTCTCGCCCGCCCGCGGCGCGCATTCAAGCAGCGCCGCGGATTCGGTGAGTCCGTGCCAGCCCAAATGCGAAGTGACGGCATAACGGTCCGATGGAAAGGAGCCCTTTTCCATCAGGATGCGAAACCGCTTGGAGGTCGGCCGGTAGAAGCTCGCCATCATCAGATGGAGATTCACGGTCGTGGAGTTCATGTGCACGACTTCTGCAGGCAGTGACCCGGTCAGTTGCGCGCCGACCTCTGTCAGAAACTCGTGGTATTTCACCCATGGGCGGCGTGCGGCGTGGTGGCCGAGGACTCCCAGACGGCGCCAATCGGTCAGTTCCTCCTCCACCCTTTCGGCAGCCGCTTTGGGCTGAAGGCCGAGTGAGTTTCCCGCGAAATAGGCTACCGGCCGGCCCTTCGGCCCGATGGGGAGATGAAACTCGTTGCGAAAAGCCGCGAGCTCATCGGCCTCGTCCAGCGTGCGCGCAGAAATCAGGGGTGTGTCCATATTGTATACATGATAGGATAAATGCGTGCAAATTACCAATATAGTGTACGTCAATGCCGTTCATCAGTCGCGCTGAGGCGCAGCTCTACTACGAGGTCCACGGTGAGGGGCCCGCCGTTGTTCTGGCGCACGGAGTCGGTGGCAACCATGCCACCTGGTTCCAACAGGTTGGAGTCTTTGCGCGCAGCTATCGGGTGGTGACCTTCGATCATCGCGGGTTTGGCAATTCGACCGATTCGCAGGGACTGGGCCGCGACGCATTCGTCGACGACCTGTGCGCTCTTTTGGACCATTTGCAGCTCGAGCGCGCTGCCTTGATCGGCCAATCGATGGGTGGCGGTACGTGCGTAGGTTTCGCGAACCGGCGTCCGGAACGCGTCACCGCACTCGTGCTTGCGGACACACTCCATGGGCTGACAGAAGTTGACGCAAACGGCCATTTGATGGCCCAGGCGCGCGCGGCCACCGACGGACTGAGCCAACTCGACAGAGTGCTCGGTCAGGACTTCCGCACGCGCGAGCCGACATTGAGTCTGCTTTACGCACAGCTTGCGAGTTTCAACGCGACCGACCGCCGCAACCTGCGGGGCGCATTCGCTCCGTTGGTGAGCCCTCAGATGTTGGCGTCTGCTCGAATACCGGCCCTGTTCATCGCCGGGCAGCACGACCTGTTGTTTCCACCCGCCGCAATCCAGGCTGTGCAGCGTGAAGTGCCGGGCTCCTTTTATGTTGAGGTGTCTGGTGCGGGCCACTCCGCCTATTTCGAGCGTCCGACCGAGTTCAACGACACTGTGTTGAGTTTTTTTCAGGCGATCCGCTATCCCGGAATTCGCCGGCCGGCGCACAGCAACACTGCGGGTTATACCCCTGCAACAGAATGATGGGCTAGACGATCCCCATCAGCTCGCTGAGTTGCACGACATAGCGTCCAAACTCCGGGTGCTGCCGGGTGGTGCGTGGGTCCCTTGGGCGCGGCAGGTCGATGCGAATATCTTCAATGATCCGACCGGGACGCGCCGACATTACCAGCGCGCGGTCGGATAGAAAGATGGCCTCCGAAATGCTGTGCGTAACCATCACGACGGTTTTGCGCTCAGCCTGCCAGATACGCAGCAGCTCCACGTTCAGGTGATCGCGTGTCAGCGCATCGAGCGCCCCGAAGGGTTCATCCATGAGCAGCACTCGCGGATTCGCCATGAGTGCCTGGCCGATTGCAACCCGCTGCTTCATGCCGCCCGAGAGCTCGTGCGGATAGCGTGCGCCGAAGCCCTCCAGTCCGAGTTTCGCCAGCATGGCGTTAGTGCGCTCCGGCAGGTCAGGTGTTTTGTGACCCCGCAGCTCGACGGCCAGGCTCAGATTCGCGGCCACCGTCCGCCAGGGCAACAGGTTGGCTGTTTGAAACACAATTCCCAGCTCGGCGGGCGGTCCGGCGATGGCCTGTCCGAAGACGCTGGCCTCGTCGGCTTCGAAGGAGGTCAATCCTGAGATGATCCTCAGCAGCGTGCTCTTGCCGCAACCGGAGGGGCCGATGAGCGATACAAACTCGCGATCCCGAATCTGCGTCGAGATCCGATCGAGCGCCAGTACACCCCGCTCGCCGCCATACTGCTTTTGGACATTGCTCAGCGTGATTGCGGGCTGAGGCGCCGCCTGGATCACCGGGACTGCCACCATATCAACCTTCCCAACGCTTCGATGACATAAAACAATACCAACGACAGTAGTGTGACCGCACCCAACGCAGCGAACGTCAGGCCGGTGTTGGATGCCCCGCTGGCGAGCATGATGAGGTTCCCCAGCCCTTCATAGGAGCCGATGAATTCCCCTACGACCGCGCCGATGACCGCAAGGGGCATTGCGACTTTGCAGCCATCGACGAAATGAGGCAGGGCGCTCGGGATACGCAAGCGCCACAGCGTCTGCCAGGTAGTGGCGCGCAACGCCGTGAAATGCTCCACGAGCGATTCCGGCGTACTGCTGAAACCGCCCAACGTCGCAATCAAGATGGGGAAGAGGGCAAACAACATCGTCATCAGCACTTTGGAGGACAGCCCGTAGCCGAGCCAGACGACGACGATCGGGGCAAGACCGACCTTCGGAATGCTCTGCAGCGCAATCAGTAGTGGGTACAGTGTCCGGCGGAAAATCGGGATGAAGAAGATCGCGGCGGCTGCGGCGACTCCCAACACAGTCGCGAGAACGAACCCGAGGACGACTTCCTCGAATGTAACCCACGTGTGATGGGCTAGCGTCGCGCGAGCGTCCCAGGCGGCACGCACAATTTCGCTCGGCGCGGGTAGCAGATAGGATTTTACCGCGAACCCTCGGACGCCCAATTCCCATAGCCCCAGGAGCAGCACGAAAAACACGATCGGGTCTATCAGAGCCCGATTCCCGAACCCGCGGGGCGCGTTGGTCGTGCTGGCGCTCGTTGACATCGCCACTACACACCGTACTTCTTGCGCAAGGCCGCCGGGGGCTCGACTGCCCACTTGCTGAAGTGCCACTGATCGAGCGAGTCAATTGAGTCCTTCCAGACCTTGGCCTCGTGCGGATGCTCCGCGTCAATCTGCACCATGTCGGAATAGAACTCGACGTTGTTGCCGTCCGGGTCCTTGAAGACCAGGAAGGTGTTCTCACCGGGCCCGTGCTTGCCGGGCCCGCGCACGATCGGAATGCCGCGCTCTTTCAGTAGCTGCGCCATCGCCTCGATTTCGGTGAAGTCCGGCACAAAATACGAGAAGTGCTCGAGCCCGGGCCGCTCGGCGTTATCGCTCGCGGCAGCCTCCGGGGGCAGTTGGGCCAGGGCGAGGTCGTGATGATCCTGTCCGGCGCGCAGGAACACCATCCGATTCTCGATCCAGTCGGAGACCTGCAAACCGACGATCTCCGTATAAAACTGCGTCGAGCGCTCCAGGTCGCGGACCTTGAGTACCAGGTGTCCCAAACGGCGTGGGCGCGCTTTGAACATGGCCATTCTCCTTTATTAGCGGTGAGCAGCGGCGGCGACGAACGTGCGGGTGTACAAGTCATCGGCCGATACCTTGCCTTGCAACGGATAGCCGGAGGCAATGAACTCGAACGTACGGGTCATTTTGCTCGGATCCAACTCGCCGGCGGACGTATCGCTGGCCGGCATGAGCTGCGCGAGCTCGCGGATCTGTTCGGCCGTCACGCCCGCATCGAGCAGGGGATAGCGTTTGAGCATGATCGCGAGGGCCTCCTGCTGATGCTGCAACGCGTACCGGTACCCCCGGTAGGTGGCGGCGATGAAGTGTTTGACGAGATCGGGATTTTTGCGAATCAGGCGATCGCTCGTCATCAGGCCGCTGCCGTAGATATCGAGATTGAACTGCTCATACTCGAGCCAATCGAGCGTCTTGCCGGCGCGGCGTGCCTGCTCTTCGAACAACGGGCGGCTGTTGGCGCGCCAGCACTCGGCGGCGTCAATCTTGCCTTGGACCAGCGAAGCGACAATGACCGTGGGATTCAACTGCAGGATCTGCACTGACGACGGGTCGACACCGTTGCGCTCGAGCCAAACGGGTAACAGCACCTGCACCGCCGACGTCTGGCCGCCACCGACTTTCAGTCCCACCAGGTCCGCGGGCCGAGTCAATACATGTTGCTCCCTGAGGAAGCACAAGCCGCCCGGCCAGCGCTCATTGATCGCGCCAATCAGGCGAGCCGTGCCGCCATTCGCGCGATTCAACGCGATTGAGACGGGATCGCCGTAGCCGAACTCGAACATCCCCTGGTCGACCTCGTTGGCGGTGCGAATGCCGCCGAAGCCGCGCACGGCTTCGACTTCTAGACCGGCATCGCGGTAGAACCCCTTGTCGATGGCGACGATCACTCCAACCTGGCTGCCCTGAGGCAACCACGCCATGTTGAATCGGACCTTGTTGGCCGCAGGGGCTGCGCCCGAGCAGCCGGACAGGAGCGCGGCCGCCACAAGCAGCAATATGAGGCCGGCGACCGCGAGGATTGCGCGTTGCGCGCAGCGGGCAGTGGCAGCGAAAGCAGGCATCAGATCGCTCCGGTCGATGGTGAGTTACTCCGGCTGGTTGCCCTTGGGGGTGGACCCGACCCAACCGCGTTGTGAGACATCGATCATCATGCCTTCCGGGCCGCGCAGCTTGAATTCGGCGTTGTCCTTGTGTGGATTCGCCCCCAGGCCCTGCGCGATGTTGACATCGTGGCGCGGCTCGCATCCCGCGGCGATGCTGCGCTCGATCGTCTTCTCAATGTCGTCGACTTCGAAGCCGATATGATGCAATCCGACGAAGTCGAGTGCGCACCCCGCGGCCGGCGCATTCTTGAATTGCAGAATCGCCAGGTTGATCACCCCATCCGAGAGGTAATAGCCGCGTGCGTTGCGGCTGTCAATCTTGCCGCAGATCTGCATCTCAAAGACGTCAGCGAAATAATGGGCGGTTCCTTCCGGATCCTGGCTGGCAATGGCGATGTGTCGCAGTCGAGTCATGGTCGCTCTCAGGTACCGACTTTCAAAGGGGCGACCAGCGAGCGCAAACAGGCGATGACACTGAGCGCGGTGATCTTGCCCGTCCCCGGATGCTCCTCGCTGGGGACATTTTCAATGGTCATTTCGAATCGCGCGCTGTCGGCTTCGACCGAAATGGTGTGTGTGTTGCGTTGGAACGCCGGGTCGGCCCAGATTTCCAACTGCGTGCGATCCGGGCCAACACCCGCCAGGCCGAGCGCGGCTGCGACGTTTACGTTGGCTGGAAACAGCTTCGCGCCTTCGCGAGCGGTCCCGCGGAAGAGGCACATTGGCGCCGTGAGGCGCTCGAGGTCGATTCCCTGCGCACGCACCCATGCGGCATCTGCGAGTGAGCGTGGCGGTTTGCGGGTGACCATCCTGACGCTTTGGATCTCGCCTTCGGCGGCGGCTCTCATCGCGTCGAGGCCGAGCAGAGCTCCTGTGGCGAGGATGATGCGGCTGCCGCTGTCACGGGCGCGCTTTTCCAACTCCGGACTCTCCAGCATCGCAGCGCCGCTGACGGTGACAAGGGTCTTCCGATGTGCGATAGCGGCGTCCGTGATCGTGCGAAACGCAGCCGCCGGAGCACAGTCAACCAACACGTCCGCGCAGCGCGCCAGCTCATCGACCGTGACGATGGGCACAGTGCTCTGTGACGGCGGCCCTCCGCTCAGCTCCGCAAGGAACACCTGGGCCTTGGCCGGCGTCCGGGTGCTGACACCGCATAGCTCGAGGCCCGGCACGCCGCCCCGATGCAGGACCGAGGCCACCTTGCGCCCGATGGTCCCGAGACCGAATACACCAACACGCTCAGGTCTATCAGGCAAGTGTGCATACCTCGGAAAATTCAAAACGCGGCAGTTTGGGGAACAGGAGCTGCGGGTCGCCATGGCCGAGACAACACAGGAAGTTGGCTCGAATCCGCGTGCCGGCGAAGAACTCGCCGGTGACATACTCCGCATCGAAGCCCGACAGGGGGCCGCAGTCGAGCCCGAGTGAGCGCGCGGCGAGCATCAGGTAGGCACCTTGAAGCGTACCGTTGCGGAATGCAGTTTCCTGCGCGAGCGCGGGGTTATTCTGGAACGGTCGTGCTGCCTCGGGCCGATGTTGGAACAGGCGTGGCAGATGTGCATGGAAGTCCAAGTCGTAGCCGATGATGGCAACCACGGGCGCCCCCATCACCTTGGCGACATTTGCGGGTGCCAGGGCGCCGCGCAGACGCTCTTTGTTGGCCGGTGTACGAATGAAGATGAATCGCGCCGGACAACAGTTGAGGCTCGTCGGCCCCATCTTGACCAGGTCGTACAGCCTGAGCAGCAGCTCATCGTCAACCGGGCGCGTCAGCCAACCGTTGTGGCTGCGCGCTGTGCTGAAAAGTTGGTTGAGCACTCGCTCATCGAGCGCTCGAGGCAGCTCGCGTGGCTCTCCCATGGCTTGCGGACTCGGTGTCATCGGGGTGCTCAACCTCGCGCGCCCCGTTTTGCGGTGCGCGCTCTTCAGGTCATCATGGCGGCTCGGGATCTCGATCCGCCCTGTGTCTGTTGTTCCCTTTGGCGCAGGAAGGTGATCACTCGCAGATTCGAGGTCGCGACGTGATTGCGCATGGCCTGATAGGCGCGCACCTCGTCCCCGGCCAGAATGGCATCGAGCACGTCGCGATGCTCGGCGGGTGCCGTTTCCAGGCGGCTGCCCAAGGAAAACACAAAGGCCCGGAACGGCAGCAGCCGGCTGCGAAAGTTCTCGGTGATCTGCTGGATGCTGCGATTGTGGGCACCGGCGCACAATGAAGTGTGGAACTCGTCGTTGAGCTGCCAATAGGTGGGCTCGTCGCCGCGCTTCACCGAATCGAGCTGTTGTTGATAGAGCACTTCGAGGTGCTTGCGTTCGACCGCCGTCATGCGGCGGGCGGCGAATCTCGTGCACAGGGCCTCGAGCTCCTCCAACGTTTCCAGCATCTCGCTGAGTTGGTCGAGGTCCAGGTCCGTGACCGTGGCACCGTGATGCGGTTTGAAGTTGATAAACCCGCTGCCGGCCAATTGGCGCAGTGCATCGCGCACGGGCGTGCGCGATACCCCAAACTGGGAGGCGATCGCCTGCTCCTCGATGCGCTGCCCCGGTTTGAGTTGTCCCGTAATGATCTGGTCGATCAAACCCTGATAGATCCGCTCGCTGATGGTCGAGGCGCTCATGCCCGCATTCCGTTGGTCCCCCGCCACTTTGGCGGCTGTATTGACGCGGGATTGTACACATAAGTCGTCACATTAAAGCGATAGATTCAATACGTGCAGATATCATGGCATATTGGATACATAATAGTCAATATGTATACAATAAGACACTCACAGCGGACGTTGTGCAGCCAGCATCTCCAGCACTTTGGTGAACAGGAAGCCGCCTGGTTGTGCCAGCGCTTCGAGAACTGAATAGTGGTGGGCGCCCGGAACGATGCCGACCTCGATGTTGGGCACGGATCTCGACCACACCGCGGCGCAGTCTTCCGACTGCCGCTGCAGCTCCGGCAGCTCGCGATCGCCATAACTCAACACCAACGGCCATGTGCCGTTCGGGACTAGCCGAATGGGGCTCAGCTCCTCAATGTCCCGGTCGGTCAGATCCAGGGCCGCGTTGAGATAGGAGCGCTGCACGGGTGCGAGGTCATAGATGCCGCTGATCAGCACGGCGCCGCGTAGACGCGGGTGATGGCGCTGTGTCGCTGAGAGATGGTGGAGCTGCGTGGCCGCGAGGTGTGCTCCGGCCGACCAACCCGCCAGTACCCAATCGTAACCGGCTCCGAAGGGCTCCAACGACTCGGACACTGAGCGGCATGCGGCTGCGATCTCGCCAACAATCTCGCTCAAGCGCTTGCTCGGAGCCAACGAGTAGCCCAGCAGCGCCACGTTGATCTCACTCTGCAGCAGCCCCTCGGCAACAAAGGCGAATTCCTCCTTCGAGTTGAATTGCCAGTATCCCCCGTGAATGAAAAACACGGTCGGGCGACCTGGCTTCGATGCAGGCAGCCAATCGAAAAGCATCCGCGGAGCAGGGCCGTATCGGCAGTCCAAACGGGCAGTGGGGCGTGCTCGGATTCGCATACTTCGCGCACACCACGCGTCGAAATGGGACTGGAAACCGGGCACAGCCGCTCGGTTATTCAAAGCAGCGTCCCAATACCCCGCACCGGCCGATCGCAAATTTGCACTCCGATTGCTTGTAATTGTACACATATTATCTATAATGTATTCTTATAGGCAATAAAGAATACTGTCGGCCTGGAAGTCGGAGATCGACCATGAGCTACGCCATCGGAAGCTATCGACGTGATAACAACGCCTATCCCGCGCTGGTGCTGGCGGGGCGCATCTACGACTTGGCAGAGACCTGGCGAGCTTGTGGAGAGTCCGCCGCCGCGCGCGGGTGGATCGAGCGTGGCGTGGCAGCGATGCTCGCGAGTTGGTCCCAGGTCGCGCCTGTCCTGGACGAGTTGGCCGCGTCTGCGCAACAGCGGCTCGACGACGGCAAGCTCGGCGTGCAAGAGGTCGATGCGGCCGCAATTGCCGCGCCCTTTGTCCCCGCTCGCATCTTTTGCGCCGCTTCCAACTACGTCGAGCACGCAAATGAGATGGGTACCGTGCTCGCCGCGAAGACCGACAGCCGGCCCTACATGTTCCTGAAAACCGCCTCGAGCGTAATAGGACCGAACGAGACCGTACGGATTCCGCCTGAAACGCTCCAGCCTGACTGGGAAGTGGAACTGGCGGTCGTGATCGGGCAGCGCGCGCGCCGCATCAAACCCGAGCACGCACTCGAGCATGTCGCCGGCTACACCATCGTCAATGATGTCAGCGCGCGAGATCTCAACAAGCGCTCCGACTATCCTTTCAAACACGACTGGTTTCAGGGCAAGAACCACGACACGTTCTGCCCCATCGGTCCGTGGATCGTACCGGCCCGCTTCATCCGCGATCCACAGCGTATCAAGTTGCAGTTGACCGTGAATGAGGCACTCATGCAGGACGGCACCACGGCCGAGATGATCTGGACCGTACGCGAGCAGATTGCCTACCTGTCAACCATCGTGACCCTGAAGCCCGGCGATGTGATCGCCACCGGCACTCCCACCGGTGTTGGCATGGGGCGCGGCATTTTCCTGAAACCCGGCGATGTCATGACGGCATCGGTGGAAGGAATAGGGCTATTGCGCAATCCGGTCGCCGCGGAGAAGTAAAACGCTCCGCGGCCGCCGTGCCGCTCACAACCGGACCCAGTCATCGGGCGGTGATTTACCCGGGTGCACAGTGCCGCAGTGCGCACAGGTACGCGTGCGCTCATTCTCGTAGAAGCCTCTGAACAGCGGCGGCAAATCGTCGACGATGCTGACGAGATCGACCTCGACGCGGTGGACCAACCTCAGGCAGTTGAAGCAATACCACTCGAACGCATCCAGGAGGCCCTCGGGCCGCCGGGGCTCGACGACCAACCCCACGGAACCGGCTTGCGGTCGCTGCGGCGAATGCCGAACGTGCGCCGGCAGCAGAAAAATCTCGCCCGCACGAATCGGCACATCGTAGTGGCCGGCTTCGTCCACCACCTTGAGTACCATGTCTCCCCGGAGTTGATAGAAGAATTCCTCCACCGGATCGTCATGGAAGTCGGTGCGTTGGTTGGGGCCGCCGACGACGGTGACCATCAGATCGGCCTCCGTCCAGATCTGTTGGTTGCCGACGGGCGGCTTCAGCAGGTGGGCGTGCTCATCGATCCATTTGTTGAAGTTGAATGCGGCCAGGGGTTTCTTCGCGGACATCCGTCATCACCCTAGGCGCAGGCCGCAAGCTTGAAACGCCGCGCGGGCCGCGTGCTTCTCATTCTCGGTGAGCTCCAGGAGAGGTGGGCGGACTCGGCCACCGACCTGGCCCAGCAGCTCCTGCCAGTATTTTTGATGAGCGTGCGGTTTCTCAGGGGGGCGTGTTCGATGCAACGCCTCGCGCACGGGATTGAGGCTGTCACGAACCGTACGCGCTTGCTTCGCGTGCCCGCTGAACGCCAGATCGGTGTACTCGCGCATCCGCCGATCAAACTTCGTCTGCAGCAGGTAAGGGGGCGATGAGCACAGGTAGACCTGCCAGTGAAGCTCGAGGATGTTGTCGAGCCACTCATCCTCGGATGAGGTGCTGACGAGGATCCGGTCTCCCGCCAGACGCGTGAGCTCGGTATACATCGGACGCGGTACGCTGTACTTGATTGCGACCACATTCTCGATGTCGGCCAGGCGGTTGCAAAGTTGCGGCGACAGCAGATAGCCACTGTCCGGGTGGCTCCACAGGGCGATTCCGATGTCTACCTGCCGGGCAATCGTGCTGTAGTATTCGAAGACGGTTTCATCCTGCGCCTGGAAGAAATGCAGGATCGGTGCATGCACCACAATGAAGTCGGCACCCGCCTCTTGCGCATGCCGTGCGAGCTCGATAACAACATCCAGGTTCTGGTCCGAGCACGACATGATCGTATGATGGCCGCTCGGCGTGGCCGCGACCGCCAGGTCGAAGGTGCGTTTGCGCTCCGGCACCGACATGGAGAAGAACTCGCCTTGTTTGCCGGAAATGAACAGTCCGTCGATGCCCAGGTCCCGGGTCCAATGGTGGATGTTCTGACGGAATCCATCCTCATCCAGCTCGAGGTTGGGACCGAACGGGGTGAGCGCGGCCGCCCAGATCCCTTTCAGGTGAGCGCGTGCGTACGCCTTCGCGTCCTTTCTGCTGTATTTGCTCAAACGGGCTGCCTCCGCCGCTCAGTCAGATGGTCATGCTGTGTGAAATGTTCTTCACAACAGTGTAGTTGAACAGCCCTTCAGTCCCGCCCTCGCGGCCGTAGCCGCTCTCCTTGACGCCGCCGAAGGGCGTCTCCGCAACCGAGGCCTCCAGGGTATTGATGGAGATGTTTCCGGCCTCGATGCCTTCGGTCAGTTGATTTGCCCGGCTGGCCGAGTGAGTGAATGCGTAGGCGGCCAGACCGAACGGCAACGCGTTCGCCTTTTGGATGGCCTCATCTATGGAAGACACCGGATTGATGACCGCCAGTGGCCCAAACGGCTCCTCCCGCATCACCCGTGCGGATTCCGGCACGTCGGCCAGAACGGTGACCGGGAAGAAATACCCGGGTTGCTTCAGCCGCTCTCCGCCGGTCAGAACGCGCGCACCGCACTGTTTGGCATCGGCGACCAGCGCCTCCATGGCCTCGATGCGGCGATGATTGGCGAGAGGCCCCATCTGGGTGTTGGAATTGAAGCCGTCTCCCACCACAACAGTGCGGGCCGTCTCGGCAAATACCCTGACAAAGGTCTCGAAAATGGCCTCCTGCACAAAGAAGCGGGTTGGCGAAGTGCACACCTGTCCGGCATTGCGGGCTTTGCGGACGGCCGAGGTCACGGCGGCAGCGGCCGGATCGACATCGTCGCAAACGATGACCGGCGCATGGCCACCGAGCTCCATGAGAACGGGTTTCATATGATCCGCCGCGAGCTTGGTGAGATGTTTGCCGACTACGGTGGAGCCGGTGAAAGCGATGAGCCGAGTCTGCTTCTGCGGAATGAGATACTCGGATATTACCGCCGGCATCCCAAACACGAGGTTGAACACACCGGGAGGCAGCCCCGCATCATGCAACGCGCGCGCGATATGCACCGCGCCGGCGGGTGTCTCTTCCGATGCTTTCAGGATGATTGAGCAACCCGCGGCCAACGCGCCGGCTACCTTGCGCGAAGGCTGGCTCAACGGAAAATTCCAGGGCGAGAAGGCGGCGACCATGCCAATGGGCTGGTGGTGCACTGTGTATTTGATGCCAGGCTCGCTCGGGATCACCCGCCCGTAGATTCGCTGCCCCTCGGCGGCATCCCATTCGAAGAACTCGCAGCCCCGGATGACTTCCAACTTCGCCTGATTGAACGGCTTGCCGTGCTCGAGGGTGATGGCCCGGGCAATCTCTTCCGAGCGCTCGCGCATCAGCGTAGCGGCCTTGACCATGATTTCGGCGCGCTTTCGCGGCGAGAACGCGCTCCAGACTTTGAAGCCCTGCTCTGCCGCCTCGAGCGCCTCGTCGAGCTCCGCGCGAGTGGCGACGGGAACCCGTCCGATGACCTGCTCGGTAGCTGGATTGAGGACCGGCTGCGCATAGGCGGTTTTTTTCCAGGCACCGCCGATGTACAGATTGACTTCAGGGTAGTTCGTCACGAATGACCTCAGCCGCAGACTGAACAACTGCCATTGGAGCAGGAGCCGATATATAATTCAATCAACTTTATATTGATAATTCAGTGGGTTTTTTTATGAATCTCACACTGCGGCAGATGCGAGCGTTCGTGGAGGTCACCCGCCAGGGCAGCTTTACCGGTGCGGCCCGTGAATTGAGCCTGACGCAGTCGGCCGTCAGCGCGTTGGTTCGCGATCTCGAGGCCCAATTGGGGCTCGTGGTGCTCGATCGAACCACCCGCCGGGTAACCCTCACGGACGCGGGTACTCATTTGTTGCAATTGGCGGAGCGCGTGCTGCGCGACGTCGAGACCGCGGTGACCGAGGCGAAGGGGCTGCTGGACAAGAGCATAGGGCGGGTGGTGATCGCTGCTTCCCCGCTGGCGGCAGCGACTCTTTTGCCGCAAATGATCAGCCTGTTTTCCAAGCATCACCCCAAGGTGATCGTCGAGCTCCACGATGTCCTGACCGATGACATCCTGCAAAGTGTGCGTGGGGGTACGGCCGATATGGGTGTGGGTACTTTTGAGAGATCCACGACCGAGTTGGAATTGAGCACTCTGTACGAGGACGTGTTGGGTGCCGTGTTGCCGTGCTCGTCACCGCTCGCTACCCGTAAGGTCCTGCGCTGGCGCGACCTGGAGGGAGAGGCAATGATCGGCCTGTCGAGATCCAGT
Organism: Pseudomonadota bacterium; assembly: GCA_018241505.1. Taxonomy (GTDB): domain Bacteria; phylum Pseudomonadota; class Gammaproteobacteria; order Steroidobacterales; family Steroidobacteraceae; genus 13-2-20CM-66-19. The sequence continues at coordinate 398,068 of JAFEDS010000009.1, forward strand.
GCCTTCCGCCCACTCATTGACTCGGTATTGGCCAGCCAGGGCATCGCGCTCGGCCAGCGTCGGTTCGAGGTGGGTTATATGGGTACCGCTGTTGCTCTGGTGGAGGCGGGCCTCGGGATCAGTGTTCTGCCGGAACGTGCGGCGGCGCTCATCAAGTCACCGGACACCTGCTTCAAGCGTCTCACGGCACCCGTGGTCACCAGGCCTGTGACACTCGTAACCCGTGCCGGCCGTACGCTATCGCCCGCGGCGGTGGCCTTTGTCGAGTATCTTTCACAGCATCGCTGAAGCTATCGAGGCGCGGGATGGGTCAACACGGCCGTGTAGGTTGCGATTCCCTCCCACAGATTCCCGAGCTGCAGGTTTTCATTTGCCGCATGCTGATTGTCATCGTAGTTCGCGATCGGCACCACAATGGCGCCCGTACCGAGGGCCGCCTGGACGATCGATAATGGCAGGCTGCCTCCCGAGGTAGGAAGCTCGATGATCTCATCCCGGGTCGACGCACGCACCGCGGCGGCAATCGCGTGAGCGAGCGGCTGATCCATGGGCGTGCGCGCGGCAGCGTAGAGTCCGGGCCTGAGTCTGACGTTTGCAATCAGAGGATGTTGCAGGCGCTCGTCGGCTGTCGGCTCGCGATCGATGACGAAATATCCCTGGCTGCGAATGAACGCCAGCACCTTTTCAAACTGACGCCGGGGATCATTGCCGAGCACCAGGCGCACATCGAGCACGGCCGTCGCGCTCGCCGGAATCACATTCGCTGCCTGCTCCGCCACGTTCGCACTGCGCATGCCATTGATGTTGAGTGAGGGCTCGGTCCAGGAACCGGCCAATGAAGTATCCGATTCCGTAGCAGCGAGGCCCAGATCGCGACGAACGGGCTCATCGTAAGCGGTCGCCGCCGCGATTGCCTTTTTCTCCAGGCTGCCGAGCGGCGCAGTGTCGTCATACCAGCCGGGAATTGCCACGCGCCCCGAGTCATTCTTCATTGCCGCGAGCAAGCGCGCCAGCCGCAGCCCGGGATTCGGTGCCCAATTCCCGTAGTGGCCGCTGTGCAGCGCTCGGTTGGGACCGTAGACTGTCAGGTCGATGTTGATATCGCCGCGCGCTCCATAGATCACCTCCTTGCGTCCGGTTGGATGCACGGGTCCATCGCAGATGACCCAAAGATCGGACTCGAACAACTTCCGCTGCTCGCTGAGCAATTGCCCGAGATGGGGCGAGCCTGCCTCCTCTTCGCCTTCGAAAACAATCTTGAGATTGTCCGTCGGCGTACGGTGCGCCTGCCGCAATTGGTCGATCGCGCTCAAAATGACGATGACACCCGCTTTATCGTCTCCGGTGCCGCGTGCATACAGGCGAGTCTTTGCATCGATAGAGTCGGCGGCAATTGTTGAACCGCCTGCTTCGAGCGGGGCCGAACGCAGCGTCGGCTCCCACGGAGCGGTGGTCCACTCGGCGGGATTTACCGGCTGCCCATCGTAGTGAGCGTAGAGCACTATCGTTCGCTTCGCGTTGGGAACTTTCCATTCACCGTACACGATGGGTGGAGCGTCGCTGCTGCGGCTGGACTCAACCAGCCGCGGAGCAAGCCCGCGGCTCTGCATCATGGCAATGATTGCATCGGCGTTGTGCCGGATGTTGGTTGAGTCCTGGGCTACATTGGGGATTTTCAACAGGTGCATGAATTCACTGAGGATCGCCCGCTTCTGGACATCGGGTAATTCCGTGGCGAGGCTGGCCGACGTGGCGACAGCCCACGCAATGACAGCGAAAGCGGCCGTTCTCATCACTTGATTTCCACCCGGGCACCCGGTTGGGGACTGAAGGCTTGTGCCCGCCCGTTCAGGTTTCGCGCCAGAAACACTTCCACCCGTCCAAAGAAGTCCATGTTGTTTTCGGGCCGGGCAAAGCCGTGCCCTTCGTCCAGGTAGACCAGTTGCTCAACTGCAATGCCCGCGTGGCGCAAGCGCCCGACTATCCGGTCGGCATGTTGCGGATTCACCCGGGGATCGTGCGCGCCCATCGCGATCAGAAAGGCTGAGCCTGGCAGTGGCCCATCGAACTGGGGCGAGAGCTTTCGATTGAGGGCCTCATCGTGCTCAGCGTCGCCGATGCGCCTCACCCATCGGGACTTGATTGCCTGCCAGTTGTTCGGCATGGATTCGAGCAGGAATTTCACGTCAGTAGGGCCTACAACATCGACCGTCGCGTGGAACAGATCCGGCCGGGCTTCGGTTACGCGCAAGGCCAGGTAGCCACCCCCCGATTCGCCATAGACCGCAATGCGGGCCGGATCGGCAATACCGGTTTGAACGGTCCATTCGACCGCGTCGATCAGATCGTCGCGCATCTTCAGGCCGAACTCGTGATTGCCCGCGTTGAGGTAGGCCTTGCCAAAGCCGACAGAGCCGCGATATTCCACCTGCAGAACGGCATAGCCCCGATTAGCCAGAAACTGAACGAAGGGATCGTACACGTCATGGTCACGATCCCAGGGACCGCCATGGGGATACAACACCAGGGGTACACGAGAGCTCTTTTCAGGTGCGGCGGCCGAATTGTCGACAATCGGGCGCGTGAGATACACAGGGAGCTTCGAGCCGTCACGGGCCGTGAGTGTCAATGCCTGTGGCTTCGCAAGGTGCTGCCCCGATAGCAAGGGGTGCTCGGAAAACAGCGGTTGCAGCTTTTTCTCTCGTCGATCGAAGAGACTATATTCCGGCGGCCGATCGCCGGCCCAAGTCGCAACCACCCACAGGGCATCGTCCCGGCTGCGGCTGGTGATGTAGGAGAATCCGGGTAGATGTGAGCGCAGGAAAGTCAGATCGCCGCGCACGGCAGGGTTGATCGCTTGCCAGGTCCGTTCAGCACACTCGAACGCCACAGCGTCGATTTCGCCCGTCCCAGGATTTTTCAACAGCAAGGGGCGCAGATCGTAGTCGACCCCGGGGTAGCCTGAATCACCCGAAACATCGCAAGCGGCGCTTGCGATCGGCCGCCAGTGCCCCGTGGCCGTCTCGACCTTCACCAGTCGAGACTGGTCGGCGCCGGTGGCTGAAATCGCATACAAGGATTTTCCATCCGCCGTGAAGCCTGCGACGATGCTTCCGCCGTTGATCTGGCCCTCAAACAGGCTTTCCTCGAATGACCAGGTCAGCAGATCCCGCCAGGGGCCGTCCCGCTGCTCGCGCACTCTCAACACGGTTGCCCCGCTCGTGGGAACAAAGGCGGTGGCGGCGCGGATGTTGAATTCGCGGTCCGCGGTCCAACTGATGACATCACCGGGATTGGTTGCCTCGAGTCGCATCGAGCCGTCTTCGATGTTGATGCGATACATGTCAAATGCGGTCGGGATGCGCTTGTTCAGGCCTACGAGCACCTCGTGGGGGTGATGTTCATCCGTGAGGAGATTCTGGATTTTTACGTTTGGAAATGGAGTCAGATCCTTAGAACGTCCCGTGCCTATATCCACTGAATACAGGTGCCAGACCTCGTCTCCCGCGTTGTCCGTCCAGTACAGTATGTGGGTGTTATCTTCGGCCCAGCGGTAGCCATCGACACCTTTGCCGTTCGCGCGAGTCAGCGGTTGTCCGGCTGCAGGAGTTGCAGTGTCAGTTACCCAGACGTTGAATGCGCCGACTTCGGTCGGCGCAAGATATGCGAGCTTGTGCCCGTCGGGGGATATGCGCGCCTTCGCACGAGCAACTGGCCCGAAGATCTGCTCGCGGGGAATGATCGCCACCTGCGCGACGCAAGACCACGCAGAAAATCCGGCTAGCAGCGTTGCCAGAAGCGAAACTCTTGGAGCCAATCTCACGAAACCCTCCAGCGTGCGGCTCATGGCAGCACAGGAACCAGGTGCAAGCGTAGCGGGGCGTCCGGCATAAGAAAAATTCATTTTGATCATGGGGTATCATTCATTACATGAATGACTACGACATCGACCTCAATCTCCTGACGGTCTTCGAGGTGTTGCTGGCTGAGCGCAGTGTCACGCGCGCCGCGCGGCGGCTCGGAGTTACGCAGCCTGCGATGAGTAACTCGCTGCGCCGGTTGCGTAAGCTCCTGGACGATCCCGTCTTTGTGCGAACGTCCGAGGGGATGTCGCCAACGCCTCGCGCACTGACAATCGGTCCGCAGATCATTGCGGCGCTCAAGGGCGTCCGCGAGAGTATCAATGCCAGCGGATTCGACCCGACGCGTTCGGCGGCCCATTTCGCAGTCGGAACCCTGGACTACCTGGAGGCTCTGTACCTGCCGGCGCTTTTAAAGCAGATTGCCGGCAGCGGTCCTGACATCCAATTGCGGGTGCAGCGCCTGCCGACTTTGTTCGAGGTGCCGCAACCGGCGCTCGAGAGCGGCACACTCGATTGCGCCATTGGACTGTTTCCACAACCCATGACCCCACAGTCCTCATTGCATTCCCGGGTTCTCGCACACGATGACTGGGTCTGCGTCGCCAGGCGCGGGCACTCAGCGTTCCGGCGCCGATTGTCTTTGCAGGAATACGCGGCACTGCGGCACGTGGCGATCATCTATCCGGAAGCCAACACCGGGGCAGGCATGGTCGACCGCTATTTGAGTGCCCAGGGCCTCACCCGGAACTGCCCGTTGGCCCTGGGTCATTTCATGACTGCTCCCTTTCATGTGGCGCAAACGGACTGCGTTACGACGGTGCCGCGGCGGGTCGCTGACTATTTCCGCAGGATCCTGCCGCTCCAGGTCGCCGAAGTGCCGATCGCGTTGCCGCCAATCAACGTCGGGCTCGTCTGGCATGAGCGCGTCGAGGGAGACTCGGCGCACCGTTGGCTGCGGGCGATGATCAAAGAGGTGGTGCAATAGAGGAGAAGAAGCGGGCCTCGTTTCACGGGGCGCCAGATTCGCGCTCAAAGTACAGCAGGTCACCCGGCTGGCAATCGAGGTAGTCGCACATCTTCAGCAGCGTATCAAAGCGAACACCTTTCACGTGCCCTTGCTTGAGCAGCGAAAGATTAGCCTCGGTAATGCCGATGTGCGCGGCAAGGTCTTTGCTCTTGACCTTGCGTCGCGCCAACATGACGTCAAGAGTCACTACGATCTGCATCCACTTTCCGCCCGACATCAGATGAATTGCGCGTTTTCGCTCGCGAGCCTGCCGTTCTCTTCTTTGAGGGCCGTGTTTTGCTTTTCCATGGCGTTGGCGAGCGCCAGAACATGGACAACCAGCCACACGACTCCGGACACCAACAGGCTCGTCAGGCTCCCGGTGCCGATATTCACTGCGAGCTCCAATCCGCTTTTCGCTCCGTAGGTCACGACAAGGGCGATCACAGGAACGCTGACCATTGCGGTCAGTACGGACAGCGTCGAAGCGGCGGCGAAATCACGCAGCCGCGCGATCGCGCGCGGTGTGAACGACTCTCCACTGGCGAAACCAGCGAATGCGCCACTCAGTCGCATCAATCCCCATGCGTTGATCGTACTTGGGATCAGCGCAATCAGCAGGCAGGCGAGCCGGCGTGCAGGGGTGAGCAGCACCTGCTGAACGTCGAGCCACAGGCGCAAGTGCGGCTCATCCAGGGTGATCCATTGCTGCGCCGTTCGAACAACAAACAACATCGCTACGAGAATGCAGGCGCAGCTCATCAGCCGGCTCCAACGTCGCAAATTCTGAATCGAGCGCAACAGGGTCAAAGGCCTCTCCAGCATTTGGCTATAAATTTTCTGTAAAACAGAAAGATAATAATGATATACAATAATTTGTGTAGATGCACGGCATGGTGCCGTTCTCCTTTGGAGTTTTCCGAATGAAGTTTTCCCTTGCCCTCCTGACGCTCGCCCTGGTTCCCATTGCCCCTCTCGCCCATGCGCAGAGCGGCGCCGACACCCAGGTGGCCGGTGCGCCTGGTTTCGCGGGCCTCAAAATCGGCGCCGCCTGGGACTATCAGATAAACCAGGTACGGCGCTCAGTCCCCGAGCTTGTCGCCGAGGTCGACAAGCGGCAACACGGGGTTGGATACCTGGGCTATGCAGGCTTTGACGTGGCGTTCGGACCGCAATTTTTGGCCGGCGTTGAGCTCAGTGCCGGTCGCGGTGGCAAGACTTTGCGACAGACCCTCGCCGGAGGAAGTTTCAGTTCGGAGCCGGGTTTGTCGTTTGACATTACGGGTCGCGCAGGCGTGGTGGTGGGCAACAACGTGTTGCTCTACGGCCGCGCTGGTTATGCGCGGCAAAAGGTTACCGACACCACCAGCTTCACTGCCCCCGGCGCGGCGCCGGTGAAGGATAAGCGCACCGACGGAGGAGTTGTCTATGGCGTTGGAGCCGAGCTCGCTGTGAGCGACCGGATCGCACTGCGTGCCGAATTCGACCAGGCCTACTTCAGCAAGCGCTTCATTTGCGATCGTCTGCTCCTGGGAGTCGTAGTGCGTCTATAAAATTGACATTGACGTCGATATTAATAATAGCAAGATAAGCGTACCGACCGTCAACGGTCTCGAGATGAGGGGGCGCCATGGTGAATCGCTTTGTGGTTGAGTTGGCGAGGGTCCTGGCGTGTCTCGGGATCGTGATGTCGGCAGGCGCGGCCTCGCAGGACTTGGGCGGGCCGCTGCCGCCGGCGCTCGAAGCGAATGATGCGGGAGTGTTCTTCGACGGCCTGATTCCCTACGCGCTGGATCAGGCGGGGATGGTCGGTGCTGCGGTCAGCGTGGTGAAGGATGGCCAGATCCTGTTCGCAAAAGGCTACGGCTATGCGGATCTGGCCGCGGGTCGCCGCGTTGACGCGGATCAGACGATATTCCGGCATGGGTCTGTGTCCAAACTTTTCGCGTGGACGGCTGTCATGCAACTCGTCGAACGCGGCAAGCTGCAGCTCGATGTGGATGTGAACCGGTATCTCGATTTCGAGATCCCGAGCCAATTCGATCGGCCGATCACGTTGCGGAATTTACTGACGCACACGGCCGGGTTCGAGGATATCTCTCGAGGTGTATACGCCGATCGCGCCGCGGACCTGCTTCCCCTTGCGCAAGGTTTGAAGAGGATGCCCATACCCGCCCGAATCTTCGCACCGGGTGCGCGCACTGCTTATTCAAATTATGGCGCGGCACTGGCCGGCTACATTGTCGAACGGGTCTCGGGCGAGTCGTTCGAGCACTACGTCGAACATCACATATTCGCGCCGCTGGACATGCGTAACAGCACGTTTCGCCAGCCGGTTCCTCAGGCCATGCGTGCCAATCTGGCTGTGGGCTACCGTGCGGTTTCAGATCCCACGCCTGAACCCTTCGCGTTCGTTCAGGCTATTCCGGCTGGTGGGCTGTCCGCAACAGTCACGGATATGGCCCGCTTTCTCATTGCGCACATCCAACTCGGCGGTGTTGGCGAGCGCCGGATTCTGTCGCCGCGGACCGCAGAGCTCATGCACGCTCCGCAGTTTCGTCCAGCGCCCAATCGCAATGCCGCCTGCTTCGGCTTCTTTGAAGCCAATCGCAACGGTTGGCGCATCATCGGACACATCGGCGATGTCGGGACTTTCCATGCGGGCGTGTTCTTCGTGCCCGAAACCGGTTACGGCATTGTCCTGGCTCTCAATTCATCGGGCGAGCGCGACCGCAAAGTCGGCTCGGATGTCGTGCGCAACGCAATCTTCGAGCGCTTCTTCGATCGTTATCTGCCCAATCGGCTGACCTCCGAGCCGACAGTGGCGAGCGCGCGAGCTGACTCCGAGCGCGTTGCCGGTTACTACGGAACCACCCGCCGCAACGATTCTTCGTGGCGTTTCATGGCGGCACTCGAGGGCGACGACGAGGTTCGCGCACTACCCGACGCAACCATTGAAGTCTCGTCCCGACTCCTGCCGAGCGGTGTGCCCAAGCGCTGGCGTGAAGTCGCACCGCTCGTCTATCGCGACGTCGGTGGACAAGCGCATCTGTCGTTCGTGTCGAATGCGGACGGTACCATCGCGTACTTTATCAGCGATGATTATCCGCCGGTCATTCTGTTTGAGCGGCTGACTGGATTGCGGGGGCTGGGATTGCTGCAGCCGTTGTTGTATACAGCCTTTTGTTCGAGCCTCGTGGCATCGCTGACATGGTGTTGGATGGTGATCCGAAGACGGCGGCTCGCGCCGATCGAAAGCGCGGGAAGCGCCCGCCGCTGGTGGATCATGGCGCGTATCGCCTACGGCACACAGTGTTGCGTGTTGGTGGGTTGGCTCGTCTTTGTGATCTCAGGCCTGCCCGCCCTCAGGCTGGGTGGTTCTCTCCTACCTCTCACCCTGCTCAGGATCCTCAGCATTCTCGTCGTGGCGGCCGTGTTGCCGGCGGCGGCCAACCTGATTGCCATCCTGCGTAGCCCGGCAGTGAGTGCAAAGGCACGCGTGATCGAAGCTGCATTGGCGGCCGGAGCGATGTTCCTCGCCTGGTTCGCGCTCACCTACTCAATGGTGTCATTCAGCGCGAGCCTGTAGGGTGCGGGCCGCGGCCATGTAATGCCACACCCCCCAGAATCCCGTGAAAGCACCGCCGACGAGCACCCAACGCAGCGAGTCTTTCGGCTGCGCGAGCAGCGGGCCGATCACATCGGACATTGACCCCAGAAGCTGGGGCGCGATCACGAGATTTGCGACATTGGCAGTGAACAGGAATATCGCTACTGCCTGGCCGCGCATGGCTGCGGGAAGCAACGATTGAAACAACGCGAGGGTAGGGCCGATGTAAACAAACGTGGCCGGCGCGAATACCCAGAGTGCTCCAATGACGACAGGCCGGGAGGATGACCAGAAGCCGACGATGCCGGCGAGCGCCATGATGCACGAGGCCGCTGCCACGAACCACAGTTGCCACCGCAGATCGCGCGGCGTCAGCCGAGCCATGGCCCAGCCCGTGCCGATCATGACGAACGGGCCGGCGATTCCCATCATCGCACCAACGAGGCCGCCGGCCTGGCCCACGGAAAAGCCGTGTGAGCGAGTCAGAAATGCAGGCGCCCACCAGAGCAGGCCGCCGCCGGCAAAGGTGAGGATGGTGCCCCCGATCAACAAGTGGAATATCGACTTGTTTGAGTACATGTACGCCAGGGTTTCGGCGATACCGAAGCGTGGGGTGTTCGAGGCCGAGCCCGATTCGTCCGCCGCGCCGCGTACCTGCTCGCGCAGCGTCATCCTGACGAGCAACACGAGGGGAATGCCGAGAGCACCGAAAATGATCAGAGTGTGGCGCCAGCCAAAGTGCTCGGCGAGTACGCCACCGCCCGCAATCGCAATGGCCGCGCCGAGGACCGAGCCGATCGAAAAGACTGACATCGCCGCACCGCGATCGACACTGCGAAACTCATCCGCGAGCAAGGATTGTGAAGGCGGCGTGCCGCCCGCCTCGCCGATCCCAACACCGATCCGTCCTATCAGCAACTGCCAGTATTGGGCGGCGAAGCCGCACGCCACCGTGAGCAGCGACCAGATCGCAAGCGCCCAAGCGATCATGTTGCGCCGGTTGGTGCGATCGGCAAATGCGCCGAGCGGAATGCCGGCCGCAACATAGAAGATGGCCAGCGAAGAGCCGGTCAGAAATGCGACGCCGCCGTCGGAGAGCGCGAATTCCGCCTTGATGGGCTCGATCAAAGTGGCAAAAATGAAACGATCGGCAATGTTGAGTGCGTAGACTATCGTCAAGATGAGGAGGGTGTAGGCGCTACGGCTGAGCCAGACAGAGCGGCTCTCGCGAGGTGTGCTCACGTCTGTCGCACCGACAGGCCCTGGAGGGCACGCTGGATCGCTTGCCGGCCGCTCGCCAACGCCGCCGTTCGCCAGGTGTCGTCGCGCGGTGCCAGGCACGCATGCATCTCGGCCTCGATGCTCAAAACGACCTCCGCCGGCACTGCCCCTGCGTTGCTCAGCCAAAAGCGATTCCGTAGGGCAGCAAAAACCCGCTCGGGAGGCTCGGTTCCAATCTCCAAGGCCGCCGCCGTCATTTGCTGTTTCGAGTCGAGGTGCCAGGCTGAGCCTACAAAAGTACCGCGCGGCGCGAATGGAAACGCGGCAGATGGGACAACGAGCGTGTCGGGCCACCACGATTGAGCTCGCTCCGCCGCTGCTTCATCCGGCGGCTCTATGCACAGCATGGCGCTCGCGCCGCGATCGCCAAGCCCGGTATGCACGTCGATGAGCCCGATGTGAGTCGCGGATGGCGTGAACTGCTTCAACAGAGCGCGCAGCGTCAGGTTTGACCAGGTCGGCCGGGCACCGCCGAAGTTGAAGCGCCCTGGCCGATGATATTGACCATCGCACACGGCGCGCACCAGCCGCTCGAGTCCATACGTGTCAACGTAGGATGTCATCTGCGCATCCGCGACATTGCGCAACGGTCCCACCAGCTCCGGGCAACATACGAATTCATCGACTTCGTCGTAGAGGGCGTTTGCCGCAAGCGGCTCCCGGAAGCTGACGAAGTTTCTATTCAGGTCGACGTTGTCCTCGTTGTTGCTGCCACTCCACGCGACGCCGAACGGGTTGACGAAATGCACGAGCAACAACGCCACATCCTGCGCCTGCCAAGGTGCATTCAGTGCGTCGAGTTGAATCGCCGACCCCGCGTAGCCTTCCACGCCGTGGATGCCGGATGTCACGACCAGTAGCTTGCGTGCGTCCGCCGGGCCGACGTAGGCCGCGTCGATCGTCAGCGCTTCGCCACGAGGTCCGGTCGCGGGGCACGTGAGGCTCTCGAGTCGCGCGTGGGCCGCGGCGGCAGCTTGCAAGAACGCCGCCTTGGCTGGGGCAAATTCGTGATGAAAGCAGCGCCGAATGGCCTGCGCCAGGCCGCGTTCGTCGGTAGCTGATGTCGTGTCGGAAACGGGCATTGCAGTGACTCCAACCGGTTCAGGGCAGTCTTGCGGACGATCCATGCAGGCTAGCAGAATTGACATTGACGTCAATATTATTCAGATTGGCGTTACCGCACTGTGTCGGAACAAAACTAGGGGAGGGGTTATGAACGGGATCTCGCAAGCCTGGCGGCTGAGCATCGCAGTCGCGATCTGCCTGCCGCCGCTCGGATCGGCCAGTGCCCAGTCGCCGCAGCCGGCGGTGGCTGACGGCTGCGCCCTCGAGGAGGTCGTTGTGACGGCCGAGAGGCGCGAAGAGCGCATCCAGAACGTGCCCATGAGCATCACTGCCCTCGGGGCGGCGCAGCTCGAAGCCGATGGGATCCGAAATTTCCAGAACTACGCCGTCCTGGTCCCCAACCTGTCGTTTGCCTACACCTCCTCGGCGGCGCCGCTCGGACAATCCATCTCGCTCCGAGGCATTTTCGGCAGCAACACCACGGGTGTCTATCTCGATGAGACGCCGGTGCCCGGCAGCATTGATCCGCAAGTCATCGACCTCGAGCGAATCGAAGTCTTGCGGGGCCCGCAGGGGACTCTCTACGGCGCCCGCTCAATGGGTGGAACCGTCCGCCTGATCACTTCCCAACCGGATCCACGCAATTTGAGCGGCAGCCTGCATTCGATCGGATCATACACCGAGCACGGTGGTGCCAACGGGACCGTCGACGGCGTCGTCAACCTGCCGGTCATTGCGGACAAGTTGGCCGTCCGCGCGTTTGGTTTCTGGGATGATCAATCGGGTCTGTTCAGGCGCTCGGCCTCGCCGGACTCTCCGGCGCCGTTCGCCGATCGCAACGGGATCGGCTCCTCGCGTCGTTACGGCGGTTCGGTTTCGGCACGCGCGCTGTTGCTCGACGACGCGCTCGTTCTCACGCCGCGTGTAGTCCTGCAACGTACGCAATCGGACGGGCGTCCGTATGCCGATATTTCGCCAACCAATTTTGTGCAAAGCCGGCTCTTCGACTTCAATGAGCGCGGTAGTGACCATTGGAATCTCTACAGCTTCACTGCGCACTACACCGCGCCACTCGGCAAGCTCACGTCGGTCACCTCGGAGTTCGACCGGGACTACAGCGACAGTGAGGACGCCTCCGAGCCGATTTCGCAACTGCTCGGATTCACTGTGCCGTCCCTGTTTCAGGTGATCGGCAGCACTCGATCCTTTGTGCAGGAATTTCGGTTCACGTCTGATTTCTCCGGTCCACTGCAGGTGACTATCGGCACGATTTATCAGAGCGCCAAGGACAAACTGCGGGTTCCGCCGAACCTCATTGCAGACCTGGGGGATATCTACAGCACGCAGATCGAAACCGACACGCGGGAGAAGGCGGTCTATGGCGAAGCGACACTCGCTGTCACTTCGAAACTGCAACTGACAACCGGTCTGCGCTACTTCCGCAGCAACGTGGATTTCCAGACCACTCAGTCCGGCTTCGCGGTCAGTCCCGGGACTTTTGGGGGCGCGCAGCACGAAACCAGTGTCAACCCCAAATTCAACGCCAAATACAGCTTCAATGACGAGGTGAATGTATTTGCGACCGCGGCGAAGGGCTTTCGCGTCGGCGGCGTGAATGCCTATTCCACCTCGCTGTGCGCTGCCGATCGGGACGCGCTGGGGATCAGCGAAGCGGCTGCCGCCTCGTACAAGTCCGATTCGCTCTGGAGTTATGAGGTCGGAATGAAGTCCGGCTGGCTCGACAAGCGCCTGATCGCGAACGCGACGGTGTTCTACATAGACTGGTCCGATATCCAACAGAGTGTGCCGCTGGCCTGCGGCTTTTCAATCACTCAGAACGCCGGCAAGGCCCGAAGTCAGGGTTTCGAGCTGGAGTTTCAGGCAACGCCGATGCGCAATCTGACCGTGGGAGGCGGAGTGGGCCGGACTGATGCGAAGATTACGGACGGGGGTGCGCTCAAAACGCTGCCGAGTGGGCAGCCCATCCAGCAAGTGCCGGACTGGACGTTCACCACTTCGACTGACTACCGGTTCATGATCGGCACCTTGCCACTCACCGCGCATGCCGGTTACTCGTACGTGGGTAGCAGTATCAGCAGGCTCAACCTGGTTGACGGTCGCCGGAGGCCATCCTATGCACTGGTGAACGCACGCTTGGCGGCGGATGTCGGCCGCGCTGCTATCAGCCTGTTCATTGACAACGCCTTCAACAAGGTTGCCAATCTATCGGATGTGCCGCCACTGTCGCTCGAAGATCCGCAGCGTCCGCGGATCGCGATCAGTCGTCCGCGCACGGTCGGACTCGACGTCCGCATGAAATTCTGAGCAAGCGCTTGCGTTTCGAGGAGCAGGAACACAATGGCTGAGAAATCCCGAAAGACCTGCGCGGCACTGCTGTCAGTGACGTGCGCGGCCGTACTGAGCGCGTGGATGGTGCCGAGGACTGTTTGGGCTGCAAGTGACTCCGCTGCCGCGACCGAAGCACGCCTGAGCGCCGCAAAGCCTTTCATGAGCAAAGCGCTCGCGGCAAAGGTCCTCAACGGTTCGGTGACGGTAAGGTGGATCGGCACATCTGATCGCTTTTGGTTCAGACGACAAACCGTCTCAGGACGGGAGTATGTCATTGTCGATGCGGCGCACGGTAAGGTCGCGCCCGCATTTGACTCTGCAGCCATGGCGGATGCGTTGGGCAATGCGATTGGCAAGCCGCTCGACCCGCGGAAGTTGCCTATCGCCGACCTTGATTTGTCGGATCTGAAAAAGCCGCTTGTGACGGTCGACGATGCGCTCTTTGCGTGTGATCTGCCCGCACGGCGCTGTGAACCGCGCACAGTATCCTCTTCTGACGCTGAAATTGTCTCCCCCAGCGCCGATAGCGCGGTCTTTCGTCGTGACAACAATCTTTGGCTGCGGACATTGCGGACCGGCCAGGAGCGGCAACTGACGAGCGACGGTGTCGAGCATTTCGGATTCGGCGACATTGACGCCTATGTCGATGAAACGAAAGTGATGCGCCGGCGTGCCGGTGCGCCCGATCCTTTGCTTGGCGTGCACTGGTCACCGGATGGTCGTTATGTTCTGGCTGTTCGGCAGGACTTGCGCAAAGTCCCTGCGCGCCTGGCGGTGGCCGAATTTCTGCCGCCCGAAGAAGGGCCGCCAGTTCTGTACATCCGCCACGAGAGTGTGCCGGCCGATCCGAAGCGCGCGGACAGTTACCTCGATCTGATTGAGGTGGCCACCGGTACCCGGCGCTCGATTTCAATCGATCCGCAATTCCTCAACGATTGGGCGCTGGCCTATTTCATGACCGGGACCGCACTGCGCTGGAACATGCGCGGCAATGAGCTGTTTGTTATTGGAGCGAATCGAGGGGGCACGCGCTATACCTTGAATCGAATCGACCTTGCTACCGGTCAGGCGCGGGAAGTGATCACTGAATCATCACGCTTCAATGTGCGCCTGAATCCCTACGATTACGCCCGACCGGACGTGCGTGTTTCATCGGATGGGCGCGAAGCAATCTGGTATTCGGAGCGCGACGGCTGGGGGCATCTGTATCTCTACGATTTGCCGAGCGGGAAGCTCAAACGACAGATTACGCATGGTGACTGGGTCGTCGCCGATCTCGTGCGGGTCGACGAGGCCGCCCGGTTGGTTTACTTCACTGCGGTCGGTCGCGAGAAAGGCCGCAATCCTTACTTCCGTCATCTCTATCGGGTCAGTCTGGACGGCGGTGAACCGCAACTGCTGACTCCCGAGAACGCGGACCACGAATTCAACGACGGTTACGAATTCTGGGAAGGCAATGAGCCGCGCCCCGGATCGAGTGTCGCACCGAGCGGGCACTACATCGTCGATAGCTTTTCCACAGCGCAGCGGCCGGTCCAGATCGTCGTGCGCGCGCAGTCCGGCAAGCTCGTAATCAATCTTCTGCAGGCGGACGATTCACAACTGCGGCAGACGGGATGGCAGGCGCCCGAGGAATTCCTGGTGAAAGCGGCCGATGGTCGCACCGATCTGTATGGCGTGTTGTACAAGCCAACTCACTTCGATCCGAAGCTCAAATATCCGGTCATTGAACAAACTTATCCGGGACCGCAGGCACGATCGACGCCACTGGGCCTGCGCGAGCATTTCAACTACCTGAACTCCCAGGCATTCGCCGAGCTCGGATATATCGTTGTGTTTCTCGATGGCCGGGGCACGGCGTATCGATCCCGGTCGTTTCGCGATACGTTTCTGGGTACGGAGGACCCGTTTGGATCCGCCGATCACGTAGCTGCACTGCGCAATCTGGCGCAGACGCGGAACTACATGGACCTCGACCGGGTCGGTGTGACCGGCCAATCCTTCGGAGGTTACGGTTCCCTGCGAGCGACGCTGTTGCATCCGGACTTCTACAAGGTTACGGTCTCGAGCGTGGGACCAGGTGACTGGATGCAGTTCGCCGGCGACACCAGTGTCGAGCGATTCTTTGGCGTGCCGGCGAGCTCCGCGAGCGCACGCGAATACTATGACCTGATCGACAACCGGCGCCTGGCGGGCCGTTTGAGCGGCAGTTTGCTGCTCATCTACGGCGGGATCGATGAAGTGGTGTCACTTCAGTCGTCCTACCGGTTGTTCAAGGCGTTCATTGACGCTGACAAGCACTTCGACACGCTGATTGTTCCGGATTCGCCACACCACGCGGGTGCCGAGCCTTATGGCGTCGAGATGTCGATGCGTTATTTCATGGAGCATCTGGGCGGGCCGACGCCTCAGTAACGCTAGCTCGTTGCTGGAGTTGTTGTTTGTCGATTTTGCCGATCGGCAGCAGCGGTAGCGCCGGGTCGATCACTATTCGTTTGGGAATCTTATAATTCGCGAGTCGCTCGCGGCACCACGCGCGGATTTCCTCCGGCGTGACCGGTGCGCGGGGCACGATGAATGCAACACCCACCTCCTGCCAAACGGGATCGGGAACACTGACAACCGCGGCGATTGCAACCGCGGGGTGGGTTTCGAGCAGCGCCTCGACTTCGCGCGGATAGACATTGTAGCCGCCCGATTTGAACATCTCTTTCAGTCGACCGACAATTCGATAGCTACCGTCGCCGCGTTTCTGCGCGAGATCACCCGTGCGGAAGTAGCCATCCGCTGTCATTGCCGCGGCGGTTGCGTCAGGTTGGCGCCAATAGCCCAGGAGCGTGTAACGTGACCGCACCTGTACTTCACCAACTTCGCCGCTCCCGACACCATTTCCGTTGGCGTCGACGAGCCGGACGTCGACGCCGGCAAACGGTACGCCCGCAGAGCCGATCAGACATTCTGACTCCCTCGTCATGGGTGTCGCGGTAATCTGCAGTGTTTCCGTCATGCCATAGGCCGTGGCAAGCGGGGGTCCGAGCTGCAGCAGCCGCTCGATCATGGCGTCCGGCATTGTTGCGCCTTCCCAGACAATGAGCCGCACCGCCGACAGATCGTAGGACTCAAACTGTGGTAATGCCATCTGCAGCTCGAAGACGGTCGGAACCGAGCACCACAGCGTGATCTTTTCGCGCTCCATGATGTCGAGAGAGTCCGCGGGAGTGAATTGCTCCAGGAAGACCATGCATCCACCGGCGGCGATGCAGGGGATTGTCAGATCGACGACGCAGCCAATGTGGTTGATGGGAAAATAATTGAGAATTCGCAGCGGCTCGACGGGCCACAGGCGGTTTTGTTCGGTCGCGAAGGCCGCGATGGCTTCGTGATGCAGCAGCGCGCCCTTCGGTTTGCCGGTAGAGCCGGAGGTGTAGACAATCAAGCAGGCATCCTTGCCCCCACAGGCTTTCCGACGGGTCTGGAGGTAGTCCGTTGTTACGATCTGGCCGCTTTCGAGAAAGCCGGCCATGCTTCTGCATCCGGGCGGGACCGGGTCGCCATCGAAGACGATGACCTGCTGCAATGACTCAACTGTCTTGCGCAGCTCTGCCAGCTCCTGGGTATACATCCGACTTCCGATCGCTGTCCGCGTTATCAGCAGCTTCGGCTCAGCGTCGCTGACGACATGTTGCAGTTCTTCCAGTCTATAGCGACTATTCAGGCCTACCCAGATAGCGCCGATCGAGGTGGCAGCCAACAGGGCGATGACGTAATCAGGATGCGGCGTCTGCAAAGTAGCAATCCGATCACCTTTGACCACACCGGCAGCGAGCATCGCTCGGGCGAGGTGATCCACTGATGCGCGCAAATCGCGGTAGCTCATTCGGCTGTCGCTAGCCACCAGCGCATCGGCCAGCGGTGTGCGCTCAGCCCACAGGTCCAGAAAATCGCTGATGCGAATCATTCCGAGTCGGACTCCCAAGCTTGCCATACCGGCGTCAAGGTACAGGGAACCGCTTTCTGAGGCGATTTCCCAGTATAATTGACATTGATATCAATATTTGCAATACACTGGCACCTTGTCAATGAGTGAGGCGGGGGCATGAAATTTCGGACCTTTGAAGAGCTGGCGGCACACGTGGATGAAGAGATCGCCGTTTCCGACTGGCTGCTGATCACGCAGGCGCGCGTGAATGATTTCGCACGCACCACAGATGATCCGGACTGGATGCACGTGGATGAAGAGCGTGCGAAAAACGGCCCGGTGGGTCAGACGATTGCGCAAGGGTTTCTGACGCTCGCGCTGCTTCTACCGTTCACGCATCAATGCGGTTACTTGCCGCAGCCAATCGACTATGCGTTCAACTACGGGCTGAATCGCGTGCGTTGGCTCACGCCGGTGAAGGTGGGGTCCCGGATTCGTAACCATACGGTTTTGAAGTCGGTTACGCCGCGGGCACCGGGCGAGTTCCTGGTGACTACCGTCAATACTGTGGAAATTGAAAAGGAGGCACGCCCGGCCATGGTGGCCGAGTGGATTGGCTTGGTGAAGTGTTCAGCGCCGCCCGGGCGGACCTGAACGTACTTTGCCCGGGTCCGGCAGACGGCGTGCCGCACTCATCTGCGCTTCAGTCGGATCCCGCCCGTAGGCGGCCCTGAACCAGATGACGCTGATGACTTCAGTCAGGCGGCGCATGTCTGTCACCAGCTTCTTCAGGTGCGGGCTCTGTTGCATGTAAAGCTGCTGGCACAACTGGTCAATCATGCCGCCCAACGCATAGGCGAACAGGTTGGCGGAGCCAACCACCAGGTCATTCTTTTCCTGGTGCACCACGAGCGATTTCGCAATTCGCGTGTGCCAGCGATGCAGGGTGTCGTTCCAGAAATCGCGAAAGGAGGGTAGTTCGTCCGAGAGCGGCAGCATCGCCCGCATGAGTCCGGCGTTACGCCGCGAGACATCCAGGTAGTAGAGATTGGAGCGGTAGATTGCGTCGTAAGCGTCACTCGTGTGATGGATGTTGAGATAACGATGCTCGCATTCCGCAAGGTACTCGGTGACCACCGTTACCGTGATCTGCTGCTTGTCATTGAAGTAGTGGTAAAAGAGTCCGTGCGAGACGTCGGCATTCTTGACGATGTCGGCGATGCGCAGCGTCTGATAGGGAATGTGCTCCAGCGCCTTGGCGCATCCGGCCTTCAGCCGCAGGAGTGTTCGCGTTGCCTTGGAGATGTCCTTGGCAGCCGCGGCGTCCATCAGGATCGTCGCCCAATCAAACGGTTCCTGGCGCGAGGGCTCCAACCCGCGGCTCAAATCCGTCTCCACGGCCGTTTCGCTGGGGGTCGCCTTCTGGACTGGCTTTCTCACGATTCACGGGTCCCTTGCGCCAAGAACAACGCGGCAAGGCCATAGTACCACGAACGCGATTAGCTGCGTTCATGGTGTGGATTAGGAATCCTCACGTGAAACAGTCAACACAACACCCTAGAGTCGTCGCGGAACGGAGGCTATGTCGCCTAAATCATTTCAGGGTGAATGCGCGTGCACAGAGGGGTAGCGGCGCGGGTGACCGCGGGCAGTGTGTGGATGGTAGCGTGGTGCCTGGTCGGGCTCGGCATCTCGCAGGTCGCGCGGGGCGCAGCGGAGCAAGTTGGCTTCCGATCCTATCCGGACTTGGAAGCCGGACGCATCGTCTTCCTCTATCAGAACGATCTCTGGGTCGTTTCGTCGTCCGGTGGCGTCGCACGAAGACTGACTGCCGACGGTCACCCGAAGACCGATGTAAGACTCTCGCGTGATGGGAGTAGAGCCGCGTACACCATGACCGTCGAGGGCAACCCCGACGTGTACATCGTAGGCGTAGACACGGGGGCCGCGCTGCGACTCACGCACCATCCATCGTTCGATCGTGCCCTCGGTTGGTATCCAGACAACAGCGCCTTGTTGATTGCAAGCCGGATGGCTAGTCCGCACCTCGGCGTGAACCAACTGTTTCGTGTGCCGGCGGACGGGGGTCTGCCGGAGCCCATCCCACTTGCTTACGGAGAAACGGCGGCTTTCTCGCCTGACGGCCATCAGCTCATCTACACATCCTATCGGGATTTTCAGGATGAGTCCTGGAAGCGCTATCGCGGCGGACGCGCCCCGCACCTGCGGTTGTTCGACATCGGCACAGGCACGTCGAGATTGTTGACCGAGGGCGAGTTCTCGGACACGAGCCCCGTATGGATAGGCGATACCGTGTACTTTCTGTCGGAACGAGGCCCGGAGCATCGAAGCAATCTCTGGTCGCTGTCGATGCCGGATGGGGCGCTGGAACAGCTCACTCATTACGATGATTTCGACGTTCGCCATCCTGCCGGATCCAGTGACGGCCTCGTTTTCGAGCATGGCGGCCAACTGGGACTGTTCGATCCGCGTTCCCACCGAGTCCGGGAGTTGAGTATCGAGACGCCCACGCAGTTGTGGGGCGGGGCATTGCGGCGAGAATCCGTTGCCGCGGAGCGGGAATCGGCGCTCTGGGTCCCGAAGAGCGAACAGACGCTCATTGCGGCTCATGGCGAGTTGTTTCTGGTCGGAGCGGGTGGCGCACCGGCTGTGAATGTGACCCGGAGCTGTGACGCAGCCGAACGTTACCCTGGCGTCAGCGACGATGGCCGGCGGTTGGCATATTTCTCGGACGCCACCGGCGAGTACCAGTTGTATGTTCGCGACTTGCCGGCTGGCACTGCGATGCAGATCACCCACTTTGCGAGTGGTCTGCGTTTCCAGCCCCAATGGTCACCCGACAGCCGGCACTTGGCCTTCATCGACAGCGCGCATGACATCTCGATTGTCGACACGCGTACGTCGAAGGTCGCCGTTGTCGATCATGACCTGACCCGCGATCCAGATGGCCTGCGAAGATTCCGAGTCTCGTGGTCACCCGATGGGCGTTGGCTGGCCTACTCGCGCGTGGTCGATACGGGCAACTCCGCTGTGTTTTTGTACGACACACAATCGGGGCAGCGGACCCAGGTCACTTCCGGGGAAATCAATGAACAGGAGCCGGTATTCGACGCGGCCGGCCGCACGTTGTTCTTCTTTGCCGCTCAGGCTCTCAAACCTACGTTCGGCGACATAGATTCGACGTGGACGTTCGCGGAGTCGATGCGGATTGTAGGGTTATCGCTCAATTCCGGCGCCCCGGCGCAATATGAGCTTCCGGTCCCCCGCGGCGTCCTGGCGGAGCTGCGGGCTCTGCCCGGTAGATTGGTCTATCGGCGAATAGCTGACGCGGTCGAGGGCCAGGGTGTTGGTGTAGTAGAGACTCTGGATCTGGTCAGCGGACTCGTGCGGCCGCTCGTGCAACAGGCAGATGAGTTGCTCGATGCAGATGCGACCCGAGGCGTACTGGTGGCGCGTCAGGGAGGAGGTCTCGTTGCGCGCTCCTACGCCGCGGATGCGCAGGAGCAGGACCTGGCCACGAGTCACTTGTTCTTGACTAGAGACCGCCCAGTGGAGAATGAGCAGCAATTGCGGGATGCATGGCGTTACGCGCGCGATTTCTTCTACGATAGCAACATCCACGGGGTCGACTGGCCCGCAATTCTCAGGCGCTATCTACCCCTTGCCCGCCGAGCTCAAACGGATGAGGACATGAGCTTTGTGTTGCGGGAGGTAGCGGGAGAGTTGGGCGCCGGACATACATGGGCATACTCCGGGCATGGTCATCCACCGGGATGGTCGGATGCCTGTGTGGGTCTTCTCGGAGTGGATTTCACGGTAACCGGGGGTGCTTACCGAATCGGTCGCATTTACGACGGCGGTGCCCTGCAGCCGCAGTTACGCTCGCCTTTGAGCGACCCTGCGTTGGGAATTCACGCCGGCACCTTCGTTCTCGCTGTGAATGGTCAACCGCTCAGCGTAACGCGCGATCCCTGGGCCGCTTTTGAAGGTGAATGTGACAGCCTGGTCGAGTTGACCCTCAACGATGTTCCAAAGCTCGAGGGTGCCCATACGGTGAGTGTACGCACGCTTCGAAGCGAGACAAAATTGCGGGAAGCTGATTGGGTGCGCGTCAACCGGGAGCGGGTACACGAAATCAGCGGCGGCCAACTTGGCTACATCTATGTACCCGACACGTCGACGAACGGTATAACTGAGCTTGTGCGCCAATACCGGGCCGAGTTCCGTAAACCAGGCCTCGTCATTGACGAACGTTTCAATCGCGGAGGTGCTTTCGGCGACCGGCTCGTTGAGCTGTTGAACCGGCCGCAACTCGCCTTCTTCGCCACGCGCGATGCTCGAAGCGTGCCGCTACCCGAGCTGGCGAATGCAGGTCCCAAAGCGTTGCTCATCAATGGCTGGAGTTACTCGGGCGGCGATGGTTTCCCGTTCCTTTTTCACGCCGCGCGGGCTGGAACGATAGTTGGGACCCAGACTGCCGGGGGATTCATCGGGCCCGGAGATCCCCTGCAACTCACCAGCGGGGGCGTGATTTCGGTGCCGGTACAACGCGCGTTCAGTGTTGATGGACACTGGGCCGGGGCCGGTCGCGGTATGCGCCCGGATATCGAGGTTGATGATGATCCGGCGGACATGGCCCGGGGACGGGATCACCAACTAGAACAAGCAGTGAAGGTTCTTCTCGCGCGGCTGACAGCACATCCGGTGACTGGGATTCCCCTGCCGCCTCCCGTGGAGAGCATGGAGAAGAGCCGATGAGCATCAGCCGCAACCTGCGACTGCTCACCTGCGCAGCGCTCCTGGCCCAGTGCTTTGGTGTAAAGGCCGCGGTAGCCCCACGGACCGCGCAGCCGAGTGACACGTCGTTGATCGTTATTCACGCGGGCACTCTGATTGCCATCCCGGGTCACTTACCCATGCGGCAGGCGTCCATTGTCGTGCGCGGAGGTCGTATTGAGTCGGTTCGGGAGGGGTACGCCCAGATCGCGGGGGCGCGAGTCATCGATCTGAAGCAAAAGACTGTGCTGCCAGGGCTCATTGATTGCCATGTGCATCTGACAACGCCAACTCTTCGCAAGGATGCTGAGCATGATCCGGCGAAGCTGAGTGCGGCTGACTACGCGCTGGCGGGAGTCGTACACTCGAGGCAGACGCTCGATGCGGGCTTCACAACAGTCCGTGACGTAGGCGCGGACACCGAGGCCATTTTCGCTCTACGCAATGCAATTCAACAGGGTCAGGTTGTAGGTCCGCGCATTTTCGCTGCGGGTCGCCTCATTGCCGCAACCGGGGGACATGGTGATGTGCGCGGCTATCCCGACGCGATTCGCGACGAGTTGGTGGGTGCGTCGACTTGTGACGGCCCATTCGATTGCCGCCGGGCGGTTCGTCTGCAGGTCGCACACGGAGCCGACGTGATCAAGATCGCCACGACAGGTGGGGGTGGCGATTCTGGCGGCAATGAGGACGCACCCGCCGAAATGGAGGCGGACGAAGTGCGAGCGATTGTTGAAGTCGCGCACTCACTGGGCCGGAAAGTGGCCGCGCATGCCCACGGAGTTGCCGGCATTCTGCTTGCCTTGCGATCCGGAGTCGACTCAATTGAGCATGGTAGCTTTATCAACAGCGAAGCCATCTCATTGTTGCGCTCACAGGACGCAACTCTCGTTCCGACATTGTCAGTACTGGATCGAGTGGCCAAGGAGTTGCCGGATGCCGATCCCAAGGACCAGCCGCGAATGCGCGCATTCCTGAGTGAAATGCCTGGCAACATTGGCGCGGCGCATCGGGCCGGTGTGCGAATTGCGTTTGGAACGGATGCCGGAGTCATCGAGCATGGAACCAATGCCGGGGAGTTCGGCTGGTACGTCCGCATCGGCATGACCCCTGTAGCCGCGCTTCAGACTGCTACGGTGAACGCCGCGCACTTGCTCGGCCAGGACAAGGACATTGGGACGCTCGAAGCAGGGAAGCTCGCCGATGTCATTGCCACCGACGGCGATCCGCTCAACAACGTCGCTGCTCTCGGGAAGATTGTCTTTGTCATGAAGCAGGGCACTGTCTATCGAAGTGCTCCTTAGAAAACGAGGTAGTCCGATGCCGAAGCTGGCGCATGTTTGTATCGAGTCCGCTGACCTGGAAGCGACCGCGCGCTTCTACGCGTGTCTGGGACTTCGGCAGCGGTTCGAGTTCCGCAATCCGGCCGGGTTGCTGATTGGATACTATCTGCAGTTTGACAATCTCACATTCCTGGAAGTAGTGCGTGTGCGTCACGTCAGGAGTGAAGGCGGGTTTCGCCATTTCGCCATCGAGACGGATAACCTCGACGATCTTCGTAACAAGCTGCTGCAGGCCGGCTATGCGCCCGAACCGAAGTGTTTGGGCGAGGACAACACGTGGCTGGTGAAGTGCCACGACCCGAGCGGGGTGATGATCGAGCTGCAGCAATATGGCTGCAAAAGCATGCAGCTCGAAGGGGGCGTGTGCGTCGTCGACTACACGCCGTGAGGATCCGTCGCTTGCCCATCAATCCACCAGGCTAGACCGGATGCGTTGCGTATCAGTGTTTCGCGATCGGACTGGGGCTCGAGCTTCAAGACATCGAAGACCATCCGGGCGGTATCGTCGAGCGGGTATCGCAACGGTCCCTGTGGGGTATCCAACGCTGTGACAATGTCTGCAGCGGCCTTTCTCGAATCTCCAGAGCCTCCTTCAGTGCGCGTGAGTGCGCCCTGGATCAGCCCCTCGTACGGCCCGTCTGCATTCGCCGGTCGCCATGCTTTGCGCATGAGGTTCGTCGCATAGCCACCCGGATTGAAGATGGACACTTTGATGTTCCAACGTCGCACCTCGTACGACAGGCTCTCCGCAAAGGCCTCCAGGGCGAACTTGCTGGCCGCATAGACGCCATCCGCGGGCAATCCGACGAGCCCGGACAGGGAGGAAACCATCACGATCTGGCCGCGTTGTCCGCGTCGCATCATTGGCAGGAATGCCCGTGTCAGCTCGACAGCACCGAAGAAGTTGACGTCGAAGACATTCCGGACGATCTCAGGCGGTACCGTCTCCCACGGCCCGACAGCGTTAATCCCTGCATTGTTGATCAATACATCGAGGTGGCCGCATTCCGATTCTATGGTTTGCAATGCAGACTGAATCTGCTCCGTGCGCGTCACATCCAGTTGCAGCGGGCGGACGTTGGCCGGCAGGCGCGTTGCGTCCCCCAGGTTACGTAATCCCGCATACACGCGGACGTTCTGGTGTGCGAGTCGCTCGACGAGGGCCAGACCGAGGCCACTCGAGCATCCGGAGACAAGAATCGACCGTTGATTTGTCATGAGCTTTATTTATGACTCCAATAAGAATAAATATCTCAGCCGCGCAGCGACGATGTACATCATTATCGGATGGCTCGCCGCTTACCTCCACTGAACCCCCTGGTTTTTTTTGAAGCCGCCGGCCGGCATTTGAGCTTTACCCGAGCCTCGGAAGAGTTGCACGTGACGCAGGCCGCCGTCAGCCATCAGATCAAGTCTCTTGAAGAGCATCTCGGGATCGTGCTCTTTCATCGTCTGGGACGGGGTCAAGGATTGACGTTGACGGAATCGGGTCGCAAGTACCTGCCGGCGGTGACTACCGCGCTCGACATCATCCGTACCCACACGGAGGCGCTGTCGCGTGAATTGCGTAAGCGTGTCCTGAACATCCTGAGCCTCGATTCCTTCGGATCCCTCTGGCTGTTGTCCAGATTGGGACGATTCATGCGTGGGCATCCGGATACGGACGTGCGCATCACCTCCGCCGAAATTGAAGGCGATGCCTTGGCAAAGGGGCGTGCCGATATTGAGATTCGCTACGGCCTGGGTAACTGGACGGATGTGCATGCGGTGCGCTTTCTCACCGAGACCGTTTTCCCCGTCTGCAGCCCGCAACTTCTGGAAGGGCGTCATCCGTTGCGAGAGCCGGAGGACCTGCGCCACCACACACTGCTTCATGATGTCATGGCTACCGGTTGGCGCGAGTGGTTGGAGGCTGCGGCTGTGCGCTGTGTCGATGCCGATCGAGGTCCTGGCTTCAACCATTCGAACCTGGTCATTCAGGCAGCTCAGATGGGGGAAGGGGTCGCGCTCGGCAGGGGGGCGCTCGTGCTCGATGCCCTGGCGAAAGGCACGCTCGTCAAACCGTTCGCACTGGTACAACCCTCTCCTTATGCATACTTCGTTGCCACGAGCACGAAAGCCAACACCGATCCGATTGTGAGGTCTTTCAGAGATTGGCTCATCCAGGAGGGCGCGGTGAGCCAACAGGAGTTGGATCGGATCGCGGAAGCGGACGGTCACGCACAGGTGCGTCAGACGGCCGCTGACCCGGCAGTATCTTCGCCGGGGTAGCGGAAGCCGCTCTGGCGGCGCGCCTCGTCCAGGGTCTCCATGATGGAGAGGGTCTCGGCAAGAGGCATGATTGCACACTCGGTCTGTCCGTTCCTGAGAGCATCCGCTGCGGCGAGGAGTTGATATCCATAGCCGCTGCCGTTGATGACGAACTCGCGTGTCTCTTGTGATCCGCAGTGAGTGATCAGCGTCAACAGGGATGGCTTGAAAACCGGCGCACCCACGAGAATTCGCCCTTGGGTACCCACTATCTCCATGTCGGGCGCCCGGCGGGATCGCATCGAGACGTACAACAAGGCTTTTGCGCCGCTGTCATGCTCGAGCATCAGCGCATCCTGCTCGTCGACACCCCCGCTGCCCAGGTCCAGCGCCGCGTGAACCCGGCTGGGCGCTCCGAGAAGCATTGAGCTGAGCGACACCAGGTAGACGCCGGCATCGAGCAGGGCGCCGCCACCGAGAGCGGCATTCAGCAGATAGTATGAAGGCGGGCAATCGGGCACGAAGGCGCCGCCCGAGATGATGAGGTTGATTGTTCCGAGAGTGCCGCGGCTGATCAGACCGCGCAGGTCGGTGATGGCAGGGAGGAACCGGGTCCACATGGCTTCCATCAGAAACAGTTTGTTCGCGCGGGCCGTCTCGATCACAAGACGGGCTTGTCGCGCACTCAACGTGAACGGTTTCTCGCACAGCACTGCCTTGTGATTCTGCAGACACAGCATCATGTGGTCTGCATGTTCGGATGGCGGAGTGGCCACGTAAACGATGTCGATGCCTGGATCCTCGGCGAGCTCGGGATAGGCGCCATACGAGCTCGGAATGCCGTGCCGGGACGCGAAGTCTGTCGCCGCTCGAGCGCTTCGCGAGGCCACGGCTCGCAATTGGATGCCCTGCGCGCGCAGATTCTGTAGCTCTACCGCCATCGCCGCGGCCATCCGGCCGGTCCCTAGAATTCCCCATCGAACGGGTCTCAATCAGCGCCTCCTGATGAGCGTTTGGCGGCGACGGAGTAGCCGCCGTCGGCCACTATCGCCTGCCCCGTGATGAACGAAGCCTGGTCGCTCGCAAGAAAGGCAACAATGTTGGCGATCTCTCGCGGCTCCCCCGCGCGGCCGATGAGACCATATCCGCGAGTGCTTGCGCGCAGGCCAGTCGCATCCATGCCCCGAGCTTCGGCATTGCGGATGTGGAAATCGGTTACCGTCGCACCCGGGCAGAGCGCATTGGCACGGACCCCGGATCGGCCGTGTTCCACCGCAATGTGGCGCATCAAGGCGATGAGGCCGGCCTTGGCGGCGTCATAGCCGGCCATATCAGGAAAGCCGAGCACAGCGTTGATTGAGGAAATGGCGACGATCGCTCCGCCGCCGTGTTCGATCATCACCGGCAGGGCTGCCCTGCACGTGCGCGCCGCCCCCAGCAGGTTGACATCGAGCACAGCCTTCAGATCGTCGTCGCTGCTGTCAATCAACTTGCCGTGTGCCTGTAGACCGGCGTTTGCCACAACGATATCCACGCGCCCCCATTGATCGACAGCGGCCTTTACAGCGGCTTCGTTGTGGGCGCGCTCACGGACATTGCCCGCAACGAAGCTCAATGGCCCGCGTCCTTTGAGATCGCCGAGTGTCCTGTCACCGTCGCTGTAGTTGATATCGGTATACAGAACCGCAAGCCCATCGTCGAGGAACCGTTCGACACAGGCCCGGCCGATCCCGGTGGCGCCCCCCGTGACGAGCGCGACCCGGCGCGTTGAAACAGTCATCAGCAGGGATTCTCAATGTCGTTGCAGTGAAGCGGCAGCGTATGTTGTGGCGGAGCCGGCGCCAAATGAGAGATTGTGATGAGCGGGATTAGAAAAGCTCATCATGCTGCCGCATTAGTCGTGCTTATTCTGATCATGAGAATAAATCGGATGCAGCGCAACGACCGCACCCCCTAGAGTCCGCCGGATCACAACAACCGGGGGGAATCACGCCGATGCGCAAGATAATGGCAGGAGTTGGAGCGACGCTGGTTGCGCTGACTTCACACGCTGAGAACACGCCGTCCAGTCAGAAAGCCGACAGCGGCCAGCTCGAGGAAATCACGGTAACGGCGGAGCGTCGCGTGGAGTCAGTCGCAGATGTTCCGATCAGTGTGACGGTCTTCAATGCGGCGACGATCGAGAAGCTGCACTTCCAGGATGCGCAGGACTTCATGTCCCAGACACCCAACGTGTCATTCCAGCAGACCGGGCTCAACGGTGCGCGGCAGATCATCGTCACCATGCGCGGTATTTCGGATATCAAGAGTGGCGAGAAGATCGACACGGTGAGCGCCTTCTCCACGTATGTGGATGAATTTGGTCTCGGCACGCAGGCCAGCGGCCAGGCGAACCCTTCCGCCTATGATGTCCAGTCCATTGAAGTGCTGCTCGGTCCTCAAGGCACGTTCTTCGGCCGCAATTCCGAAGGCGGCGCCATCAACATCACCACACGCCGTCCGGACAAGGACTTCTACGGCCAGATCGATGTCGGTGGCGGAAACTTCGGCACTTATGAGCTCGACGGCATCGTGAACATTCCCGTCACCGATACGCTGTTCGTGCGCGAAACCATCGAGACATCCAAGACGCAGGGATTCGTCCGCAACCGCAACCCGACGGGCGGCGGCTCCCAAGCCCGATTCCTCAACTCGCGTACGCAACTGCGCTGGCAGCCGACGGAGGCGACGACGGTCGACCTGTCGCTCACCCGTACGGTCGACGACCAGGACTATCCGAACATGGTGCCCACGTGCATCAAACCGTCATTTGGCAACAATCCCATCAAAAACCCGGCGGTGCTCGGCGGCATCGGTTGCTACGACCCGAACGATTCGATCGAGACGCTGCTGAAGAGCGCCGCATCCGACCCGAGTCTCGCCAGGTACCTGCCCAAGGGGCTCGCTCCGGGATTCACGAAGAACAGCGGTGACTCGATCTACCAGAACAGCGCGGCCTACACGAACAACTCGAGCACCCTGGCAGTCGCGAAGCTCGAGCAGGACTTCTCCAACTTCTCGGTGACCTCGATTACCGGTCAGATTCAGTCCTACCAGTCCGCCTACCAGGACCTCGACCAGTCCGGTATCGACTCCATTGACCGCAAGAACGGCTACTCGGCGCGGGACTGGAGCGAAGAGCTGCGGATTGCCTCACTGGGGCATCGTACGGTCGACTGGACACTCGGGGCGCTTTACTACAACGACAAGTTCTACGCAGGCAATGCCATCATCATCAAGGATTTCGCGGGCTCGTGGATCCGTGGCGACAATGCGAACGAGAACAACATCTTCGCAGGACGCAGTGGTTACGGAGTCTTCGGCAACGCAACCTGGAACGTGACTCCGGAATGGGCCTTGATCCTTGGCGGACGTTACGGACACGACAAATCAGAACAACAGTGGTCGAATGTCTATGCGGCATGCGATTCAATCATGCTGGGTCAGCCACGACAGCCCGGCTGCGAGCTTCGACCGGATCAAGTGGCTCTGACCCCCGTGCAGCAGGCACCGGATGGCACGTTGTGGACAACGGGAGGGCGCCAAGCGCAGACACTTGGCACATACGCAAGCAACCAGTCCAGCGTGTTCACGCCCCGCGTGGCCTTGCGTTGGAAGCCCAGTGACGCCTGGTCGGCCTACCTGACGTGGTCGGAAGGGTATAAGCCGGCCGGTGCCGAGGCCAATCCAGACTCGGGTTACAATCACATCAGCAATTTCGGCCCTGAAAAGATGCGCAACTATGAAGTGGGCTTCAATGGGCGACTGTGGGACAACAGGGTGTCCGTGGATGGAGCCATCTTCCGCATGGATTGGACCAACATGCAGGTAGAGGTGGACCAGAGTTACTGCCTCGTCGGCGGCGTTCTCGTGCCTACCGAGGACTTCCAAAGCACGACATGCAAGATCATACCGTTGAACGGCGTCCAGAATGCCAGGAAGGCGCGCTCACAGGGCATGGAGCTTGCGTCACAGGCGTTGGTTGGGAGCCATTGGCACTTCGGCGCCAGCGCGGGCTTACTGGATGCCAAGTTTATCGAGTACGTTCAAGATAACGCCGGCACACTCGTCGATTTCGCAGGGCGCAGGCTGCCCAACGCGCCGCGGTGGACTGTCTCCGGATTCGGTGAATACAACATGCCGATTGGAGCTTCCGCCGACGCATTCCTCCGGGCGGATGTCAACTACCGTGGCTCAGTGTCGGTAGACACGGCATCGGCGGTCGTGGCGCCATGGCCCGCCGAGATCCCCGGGTACACGATCGCGAATCTCACGCTTGGGTTGAACTATGCCAACCAATCCGTGAGCTTTCAGGTCAAGAACCTGTTCGACCGGCAGTACTACACGGGAACGGAAGGGTTCAGCTACGGAGGCACGGTAGTGGACGTGAATCCGAGGACCTTCTTCGTGAGGTGGACCTGGAAGACTCGCTGACGGTATCAGCGCACTAATCGGCCACCTTCGCGGCCCGCGAGGGTGGCCTCGATCTCTTCGAGTGACGCGCGGTTCACATCGCCGGGAATCGTATGCTTCAACGCGCTGGCTGCAACACCGAAATCCAAGGCGGCCAATGTCGGGGCACCGTTGAGCTTTTGATGTAAGTAACCGGCCACGAAGGCATCGCCGGCCCCGACTCTATCAACTACATTTCGCAGCTTCAGGGTGCGCGCCGTCACGGTGCCCTCCGAGCGGGTCTGGGCAACAGCCGAGATTTCATGCTCGGTAGCGCCGGCTGCGCGCCGGATCGTGCTCACGATCGCCTCGGCCTGTGGATAGTGTTCGAGAACCTGCCGCTGGAACGCCGGACAGTCAGTCGGGTCAATGTCCGTGGCCTGCGCGTCGCCCAAACAAACATGGCGGTCGTCCAGCCCGGCGAAAATGATCGTGGCGCCACCGAGTACATTTCGCAGTGCCTCGCGTGCGGACCGTTGAGATGCGGCCCATAGAGAGGGCCTGGTGTTCACGTCGAGTGAGACCGTTACACCGAGGCGTTTTGCGGTCCGCGTTGCCGTTACAAGCGACGCCCACGGATGAGCGCCGAGCGCCGCGGTGATTCCTGTGATGTGCAGCCAGCGGGCCTGCGCCAGTATCACATCCCAGTCAAACCATTCGCGCTCGAGCTGCGCAAACGCGCTGCCCGCGCGATCGTAGACGATCCGCCCCGGCCGCAGATCCGCCCCGGCCTCGAGAAAATAGAGGCCGAGACGCTCATTCTGGCGACGGATGTAGCGCGTTCCGACACCAAAGCGCAACACCTCCTCGAGCGCTGCCGTGCCCAGCGGTCCCTCCGGTAATACCGTCACGAGCTGCGTGTCGGTGCCGAAGCGGGCCAACGAAGCCAGAACGTTGAATTCCGCCCCGCCGAAGCTGGCTTCGAGCTGTGGTGTTTGCAGTAGTCGCGCGCTTCCCGGTGCCTTCAGGCGCAGCAGCACCTCACCGAATGCGATGACAGGGTATGCGCTCAATGGGAATGCCGTGAAGAATGAGAAATTTTCATGAGGTGGATTAGAAAAAATGCCGTGTGGTGTCGCGTTGCATGATCACACTGAGTATGGGCCGGGGCTGCGAAAATATTCAACCGCGCCTTGAAAGTTACGGAGCGCGACCGCCGGCATCGCTCAGCTACTCTGAGCAAACTTGGAGGGGGCGCATGAATCGAGCTGTACACCAGCCATCGAATACCGTGGCGTTGGCGCTGACAGGCGCCTCGGGAATGCAATACGGCCTGCGCCTGCTGCAATGCCTGTTGGCCGCTGGGACCGATGTATACCTGATGGTTTCCAAGGCGGCGCGCGCGGTGCTCGCGTGGGAGCTCGACATGCAGTTGCCGGGCGGGGGACGGGCTGCTGCTGATTTCTTGCTGCAACGTTGTGGCACAGCGCGCGGGAGCTTGCAGATCTTCGCCGCGGAGGAATGGACCGCGCCGCTGGCGAGCGGCTCGAGTGTTCCTCGGGCCATGGTTGTCTGCCCGTGCAGCATGGGAACGCTGTCGGCGATCGCAGTGGGTAGTAGTGAGAACCTGGTCGCTCGTGCCGCCGATGTCATCATCAAGGAGCGGCGCCAGCTCATTCTGGTGCCGCGCGAGACACCCTTCTCTGCGATTCACCTGCGACACATGACGACGCTCGCCGAGTTGGGATCGGTCATTCTCGCGGCATGCCCCGGCTTCTACCATCGGCCACGTACAGTCGAGGACGTTGTTGATTTTATCGTAGCCCGAATTCTCGATCATTTGCAGGTCCCGCATGAAATCGGGATGCGTTGGGGACAGATTGATCAAACTCATAACAGATCAGAGGGGGAACAATGAGCAAAGTGGTTCTGGGCGCTTCTACAGGCATGGTGCTGGTATCGGCGGCGGCCGCGAGCGCATATGCCGCTGACGCGATGGAGCGCGCAGATACACTACAGGAGATCGTGGTTACCGCTGAACGTCGCACCGAGACACTGCAAAATCTTCCGGTGAGCGCCTCCGTCTTCGACTCATCGGCCCTCGAGAAGGCCAAGGTGATGGAAGCCAAGGACTACCTGCAGTTCACGCCGAACATTACGTTCACCGAGGATGGGCAGGTGGGTCCGCGTGGTATCCAGATCGCAATCCGGGGCGTCGGCAATATCAACATCAGCGACAATCCGCAACAGGCTTCGATCGGCTATTACATCGATGACCTGAACGTCGGTGCGGTCGCAGGGGGGACCATCAATCCCCAGCTCCAGGACGTTGAGCGCGTCGAGGTATTGCGGGGGCCGCAGGGAACCTATTTCGGGCGCAATGCGCTGGGCGGTGCCATCAATATCGCGACCAAGAAGCCGGATGCAAAACCTTATTTCGAAGTGGGTGCCGGTTACGGCAGCTTTGATACTTATGACCTGCGGGGAGTTGCCAACTTACCGATCCTCGACAACCTGTTCCTGCGCGTCGTCGCCGCATATGAGGACAGTGCCGGGATCATCAAGAACGTCAATCCCAGCGGCGCGCGCAACAGTGGTTACACGGACAAGCACGTACGCGTGGCGCTTCGCTATGTACCGACGGACCGCCTGACCATCGATCTGAGTACGACCTATACCAAGGAGGACGCGGGCCTCGATGCGACCGTCCCATCCGGAGTTGTAGATCTGGATACCAAGCAGACTCTGGGTCAACCGGATATGCAGGGATTCTCGCAAGGGCTGGATTTCTATCCGCAGAATCAGCGTTGGGTCAATCACAACTCCCCGGAGTACAACCGCAACAAAGTCGAGATTACCAACGGCAGGATCAACTACGCCGGTGATGGCTTCGCGGTGACGTCGATTACCGGTTACCTGTACAGCGAGAACGGCCGCTTGTTCGACCAGGACCTGTTGTCGGCGGATCTGTTCCGGCGCATCAACAACTGGCACACGAGCTCATTCAGTGAAGAGCTGCGCGTGCAGTCCAACGGCACGAGCCCGTTCCAATGGACTATTGGCGGGATCTACGCACGGGACTATTACTACCAGTTCAACGACATCTTCGTAGGCAACGATATTGCCTACACCGATCCGGCCACGGGGGTGACCACGCAGTTTCTGCCGCCATTCGTGCACTTTGGATTTCCGCTGAATGAGAACAACACCGAGCTCACGACTCGAAGCACAGCCGGCTTCGCGGAGGGCTCGTACGACTTTACCGACAAGTGGACCGTGACGCTGGGCGCTCGCTTCACCCGGGATCAGGTGTCGAACCGGAACTTCGGGGTTCTCGCCTTCAATCATCCGGTACCGGATGCTTCCGGAGCCCGTGACTTCACCGATTTCGCTCCGCGGCTGGTGCTCAAGTACCGTGTGACACCCAACGTGTCCACGTATGCAACCGTGTCTACGGGCTACCGGGCGGGGGGCGTGGATATCAACAACGGCGTGACGACGGCCTTCCAGCCGGAGAAGCTGCGCAACTACGAGATTGGAGTAAAATCCAACCTGGCAGACAATCACTTGCGGATCAATGCGTCGCTGTTCTACCTGGATTGGAAGGACTTGCAGGTGCAGACGGATTATCTTTCCAACCCGAACGACATCAGCTCGAGTGTGCAGAAGACACTCAATGCGTCCTCGGCGGACAGTAAGGGCATCGAGCTCGAGGTGCAGGCCCTACCGGTGCGGGGACTGGAGCTGGGATTCGGCGGCGGGTACCTGGATGCGCACTTCAAGTCATTTCGCGATGCGGTAGTGCACGGAGGCGCTTCGGCTGACCTGTCAGGGCAGCCGCTGCCCAAGGCTGCCAAATGGAGTCTGAGCAGCAATGGGCAGTACACCATGCCTCTGACCGCGAGCGCGAGCGTGCAGGGATTTGTGCGCCTGGAGGGGGTGTATCGCAGCTCAGTTGCGGGCAACCTGGATGCGACCGCGGCACCGCTGATCGGCTTACCTTCGTTTCCGTATCAGGAACCGTCCTACGCAGTGTTCAATCTGCGGCTTGGAACCACGACGGATCATTTGCGGATCGAGGCTTACGCCGAGAATCTCTTCGACCGCAGCTATTACAACGGGACGTTCGATCACTTCGGACTCGGTGGTATCCGGCTGCGACCGCATCCTCGGGTATTCGGCGCGCGCTTCACTTACAAGAGCATGTGATGGTGCTCATGCGTGCAGCGCGACTTTGGTGCAGGCGGACCGTGACTGTCCTCGTCTGCCTGCTTCCGAGTTGGCTGTTTGCGCAGTCGAATGGCTCGAGCCTCACTGACGCAGCGCAGGTGCCCGGGCTCGTTGGCAGCGAGCGCCAGCCGCCCAAAGCAGATTGCCGTCAGTTGCGAGCGCTCGGCGGAACGTCATTCGCGGTGATCAGCGCCGATCCGGTCAGCGGATTGTGTCGAGTCCACGCGCTCATTCCGCAGGAGATCCAGTTGATGCTGGAGCTTCCGGACCATTGGAACGGGCGCTTGTATGTGCTCGGCAACGGGGGTTACGCCGGGGAGTCCGTTATTGGAGACTACGGCCAGGTCGAGCGCGGCCGCGCGCACGCGCTCGGTTTTGCGACTGTGTTTTCAAATCTGGGACACGACAACGCGCGCGAGCCCGGCACGAGTTGGGCAAGGAACAGCTTCGCCAAGAAGATTGACTACGGCTTGCGTGCGCTGCACGTTACAACCCTCGCGGCGAAGCAGATTGTGCTCGACTACTACGGTACGCAACCGCATCACAGCTACTTCGATGGATGCTCCACTGGGGGAGGGCAGGCGCTCAAGGCCGCACAGCGCTTTCCTGACGATTACGACGGGATAGTGGGAGGCGCGCCGGTCTTTGATTTCGTCGAGCTGCAATTGTATGGACTGAATAACCAGTTGGCGGTTGCGCGGACCCCCTTGAGCCGCGAGCTCGTGGCGCGCCTCGGACAGCGCATCATGGAGCTATACGATGCGCGCGATGGCGTGGCGGATGGTGTCATCGAAAACCCACTGGCGATTGATTTCGATCCGGCGCGCGATTTGCCGCGCGCCTCGCCGGGTCACCAGGGATTTACGGACGCGGAAGTCTCTGCATTGGCGCAGATATATGCAGGACTGCGGCTCGATGGGCGGCATCTGGCCCCGGGTGTGCCGGTGGGAGCCGAGCCTGCGGGGCAGATGTATTCGGATTCCCGCTTTTCCGCCGCTCCGCCGGAGTCAGGTTGGGCGACGCGGTTGATTCCGGACGCGAAGGGCTACATGCAGCAGCGCGAGAATGTCGAGTCATGGCTCAAATATCTGGCTTTCGAGATCGACGAGCCTGACATGAGCATCTTTCGCTTCGATCCGCGGCGCGACGTGCCCAGGCTCGGTGCCATGTCGACCATCATGGACGCCACCAATCCGGATTTGAGTTTGTTCGCGGCGCGTGGCGGCAAGATGCTGATCTATCACGGTTGGGCCGATACCGGCGTGAATCCTTTGACCACGGTTCACTACTACGATCGGGTAAGACAGGGAATGGGCGCCGGCGTAGCCGATTTTTTCCGCCTGTTCATGGTGCCGGGCATGTTTCACTGCCGCGGCGGTTTGGGTACGGACCGGTTCGATGCCCTGAGCGCCATCATTGCCTGGGTGGAAAGCAACAAAGCTCCTGAGTCGTTGCTGGCGGCCAGAGTGATCGATGGCAAGCAGGTTCGCACTCGACCGCTGTGCCCGTACCCGCGAGTGGCTCACTATCGAGGCACCGGCAGCACGGACGACGCCCGCAATTTCTCGTGTCAGCAACCGACCTCGTAATCAGGCGCAAAGAACAGGGGTGGTACGGCTGGCAGGTTGTCGTGGCCACGGTCGTGGCCAGTGCATTGAGCCCGGCGACGCTGGTAAACGTACCCTTCAGTCTGTTCGTGCCCCAGCTTCAGAACGCGTTTGCATGGAGCCGCCCGCAGATTGCCGCCGCGCTGAGCATTCTCCTGGTGCTGCTCGTAGTTGCTCTGCCAATAGCGGGGTATCTCGTGGACAGGTTTGGCGCCCGCCGCGTGACCATCCCTTCAATCGCCGCATATGGTCTTGCGTTGGCGTCCTTGTACTTCCTGACACCGTCGACAACACACTTCTATGCCGTCTACGGAGCAATTGCGATACTCGGGGCAGGCGCCCAGAGTCCCTCGTACATCCGGGTGATCAGTGCCTGGTTCGATCAGCGGCGGGGCCTGATCATCGGTATCTGCATGGCGGGATTTGGGGCGGGTTACATCCTCGTTCCGATGTTGGTGCATGCGACCATAACGACATTGGGCTGGCGGTCGGCCTACGCGGTTCTGGGGGCGTTGGTAATCGCTGTGCCCTTGCCCGTGATAGCACTGTTGCTGCGCGATGCACCGCCGGGCGAGGCCAGTGCCACTGGATCTTCGGACAACAGGGTTGGTGCTCCCGGCATTGGTTTGATGAGCGCCATGGGAACACGTGAGTTCTGGCTGCTGGCCACTACGTTTGTCCTGATGTCGTTTTCGCTAAGTGGCGTGCAATCTCAGCTCGTGTCGTTACTGCAGGATCGCGGCATGAGACCGGCGACGGCAGCCCTCATGTTGTCGGTTGTCGGCGTTGGATCGCTGCCGGGCCGGCTGCTGGTGGGATTCACCATTGATCGCGTCTTTGCGCCGTGGGTAGCCTTGGCGTGTTACGGGGCGGCGGCACTTGCGTTGTTGTGGCTCGTCAATGGACAGGCACCGCTCGGCGTGCTGCTGTGCGCGCTGGCAATCGGAGTCAGCTTGGGGGCGGAGAATGACATTCTCGGCTTCCTGGTGGGTCGCTACTTCGGCCTGAAGCGCTTCGGCCAGATTTATGGCGTCCTGTTGGGCAGCTATCTGTTGGGCGCCGCGGGCGGCGCGTATTTCATGGCCTGGGTCTACGCTGCCTCGGGCTCGTATCGGCGCGGACTGTTGATTGATGTCGCGGCCATTGTGCTGGCGTGCTGTCTGTTGCTGGGTTTGCGGCGCTACGACACTGGAAGGGGATCTACGAAGTGAAGAGACTCATGCAGCAACTGGCTGCGAACGGCGAGCTCCTCGTGGTGCGCAGGCAGGTCGACCCCAGGTATGAGCTGGCGGCCGTTACCCGGCAGGTGCAAAGGACAGGCAACGCGGCCGTGTTGTTTGAGAATGTAGCGGGTACCTCGCTGCCGGTGGTGAGCAATTTGTACGGCAGCCATGCGCGCCTCTGCCAACTCATTGGAGCACCGGCCGACGGGTTCTGCGGACGTTGGAACGAGCTGCTGCAATCTCCAATGACCCACGACATGTACCTGGATGTTGAGGCGGGGAACCTGGTGCAAGCCGCGCTCAGCGAGCTGCCGCTCATTACGTATCATGAAAAGGACGCGGGTCCCTACTTGACCTCCGCCATTTTTCTGGCGCTCGAACCCGACACCGGTGTTCCGAATCTCTCGTTTCATCGCTCCATGTACGTGAGCGATCGGGAGTTGCGTGTACGTCTGGGCTCATCGCACGATTTGGCACGGTACCAGAAGAAGGCGGAGGACCGGGGACAGGCACTCGAGGCGGCCATTCTGATCGGCGTCGAGCCTGAGGTGTTCCTTCCGGCGTGCTATTCGTTGCCCTACGAAGCGAATGAGCTGGAATTGGCGGCGAAGATTCTGGGTCAGGCGCTGCCCATGCGCCGTTGTCAGAGCATCGATTTGAAGGTGCCTGCCACGACTCAGATTGTGATCGAGGGCCGATTCCTGCCGAACGTGCGGCGGTCCGAGGGACCCTTCGGAGAGTTTCTGGGAGCTTACGTACCTGCAGCGGACAACCACGTCTTCGAGGTACTCCGCGTCACAGTTTGCGAGAACGCGTGTTTCCATTCCATTACCTGCGGCACGCCGGAGGACCTGCGGCCGTTGGAGGCACTCACCGCGGCGAGAGTCTATGAGCATGTGAGTCGCGTCGTCCCGGGGCTGATCGACGTGACGACCCGGCCGAATTGCATGATCTCCATCCTGAAGATCAAGCAGGAGTATGAGGGGCACGGCCGTCACGCTTTGCTCGCGGCTCTCGGGTCCAACATGGATTACAACAAGGTCTGTATTGCCGTCGACCACGATGTGGATATCTACGATCTGGACGACGTGATGTGGGCGTTTCTCACGCGTGGTCCGGCCGATCAGCGGGCGTTTGTGCTGGATCGGATCCCTGGTTTCTATCGTGACGAGATGAAGGACCACTGGGGGCGGCTGGCGCTCGATGCCACCATGCCCTGGGGGCGGGCAACCGAATTCGAGCGCAAAACCATACCCGGAGAAAACGCAATCGATCTTGGAAAATATCTCACGAAATGAGCGGAGTCGTCTGCGTCTCAGCGCGGCGTGATTCAGATCGTCCGGCCAGTTGATCCGCGACGACGCGGGCCGGGGAGCGGCGAAAGTCTTCACGGCGCAGCAGAGCATGCCAGGTGACAAACAGCCCGTGCTGTGTGATCTGCACTGCACGCAGCGTTTCGTTCTGCAGGTGTTGCTGAACGCTGGCACGCGTGCCGATTGTCACGCCAAAACCCTCTCGAACGAGGGCAATGACGTTCTCCAAGGGGCCCGCACGCAACATGCGTCGCGGTTGGACGCCGGCTGGACCGAAGAGTCGCTCGTATTCCCGCCCCGTCTCGCGGGTGGTGCCGTCTGTTACATAGACCTCGTCAACCAGATCCTGGGCGTCCAACCAATGTTTATTGGCTTTCGGGTGCGCCGGAGGCAACAGGACAATCATTTCATCGTCGAACAGCGCAATGGAGGCCAGCGTTGTAGTACTGACCTGGGAAGGAATGACAGCCACATCAATGATGCGGTCCCGTAGAGCGGAAATAGGGTCAACCGCTACATCCAGGACGACCTCCACGTCGATCGACGGGTAGTCATGTTGGAGCGTGCGCAGCAAACCCGGCAGCCACTCATAGCTGCTCAGGGTCGAGGCCGCGAGCCGAACAACGTCGACGCGGGTGGCCGGCCCTGCGGCAACCTCTCGTTCCGCCTCTTCCAGCGTGCGCAAAATGCCCGTTGCCAGGTTCAACAGCCGTGCTCCGGCGTCGGTCAACTGAGGCTTGCGGGCGGTACGCGCGAAAAGCGGCGTGCCGACACGCCTTTCGGCTTCCCGCATGCGGTGGCTCAGTGCCGAAGGAGTGATACTCAGTCGCCGGGCTGCATCAGCCAGCGACGTTGATGCGCTGATGGCTTCGAGCATCAGCAAATGGCGGACATCGAGCCTTGGCATGTTGAAAAAACCTCACGCTCGAGTTGAAAAGTGTGCGGCTCCTGCCGGCTGAGTCCGTGATATATACCCAATGTGCCCAAAAATAAAGAGTGCCGTGAGTGGCGATGAGACCGGATCTAACTCCGCCTGTGATTATGGTTGCCAATGGCGAGCGCAGGCTCTGCGCAAATCGAACGTGTTGGGCAGCCCAGTCGCGGATCGAGGCAAAGGTCGCAGACGCGGTCGCGGCGCTGGGCCGCGTGGTGCGGCGGGGACATGCTTACGATGCCGTCAAACGACATGGCTTCATCGATAGTCACCACTACGGCATTGAAGTGTTCAGGTCGATTCCGAGGCAGGCGCCGCTCATGGTCGTTGCAGCGGTCCGGCAGCACAGCCCGCATCTGCTCCCGGGCCTGCTCGCTCATCAGGGCCCGATTCTGACGGTTGTGCACTGGGGCGAGGGGTCCGCACTGAGCCTGCTGAATCTCAATGCCTGTTTGCGCAAGGCTGGAGTGGCGTTCGATTGTCTTTGGAGTGCGAGCTTCGAGGATGATTTTTTTCTACGGGGCCTCGCGCGCTGGTTGAATGGTCAGCGTGTAGAGCACGATCTGTCACATGTTCGGCTGTATTCTGCGCTGTGTGTGTCGGGGGAGCTGCGGCGGCTCGGGGCGGGTCTTGCAACGCAGTTGCACACAGAACAGGCGAGCATGGGAATACTCGTCGGCGGCTGCGAGGAGATGTACAACGCCGTCGTTCCGGATGAGATGTTGCATGCAATGGGAGTGATCAGGGACCGATTGAATGAGTCGGAGCTGTGCGCCGCCATGCTCGCAACGCCGGACGCGCAGGCTTGGCCGGTTTACCAATGGCTGCTCAGCAAAGGGATGACATATCGCACCGGTGCGGACCCGGAGCGTGATCTGACCACGGAGCAGATCATTCAGCAGTGCAAGCTGTATATCGCGGCGTTGCGGCTTGCAGATGAGCTTGGATGCGAAGCCGTTGGCATGCAGTGCCAACCCGAGTTTGACGATCTGACTGCAAGACT
Organism: Pseudomonadota bacterium; assembly: GCA_018241505.1. GTDB lineage: Bacteria > Pseudomonadota > Gammaproteobacteria > Steroidobacterales > Steroidobacteraceae > 13-2-20CM-66-19. The sequence continues at coordinate 438,292 of JAFEDS010000009.1, forward strand.
CCTCAACAACGTGGATCGCCCGCCGGTTGCCAATGTTCACGGTCATGTTATTTACGAGGGCCGTGCGCTACCTCACTTCAATGCAGCGGACGAATGCGCTGGACTCGATGCTCTGGTGACCAATCGGGTATGGCGTGCGTTGGGTTTCCCGCCAGAGACGGTATCGCGCGAAGTACGACACGGCGAGCTACATGGACAGGAGGGTAGCGAAACCTACGTTTGGACCCTCGACACCCCTGGATCAGTTCCGCCCGCTCACCTGGTCGGTGGTATCAGCAAGCCGGGGGAAATTGTTTGGAGCCGTGTATCGGTACTACCGGATGGCCTCGATGTTGATATTGGGCGTGGTCGATCGGTGGAACTGCCGGATCCGCAAACCGACCGGCACCTTGGGATCACGGCGCCGCAGCGGCCGATGATGCACGCGGTGCTTCCTGGCATTACGCGTGATCAGTTCATGGCGCGCCACGCGTCGAATCACATACAAGTGGCGTACGCGCCTGATGCGGCAGGGGCAAATCGAGCTATGGCGGCCAAGGCAACTACGTTCCACGAGCTCGGCGCCAATGTGCATTTCTGCGGTGAGCTGCCGGAGAGAGTGCAGTGACGGTGCGTACGGCGTGGCTTCTGGTCGCACTCAGCGTGATTCTGACAAGCGGATGCGGCCGCGATCATGCGGTTGGGACGGCCAAACGAGGTCCGAACGAACGTGTTATTGCCGTTATTCCGAAAGGCACGACGCACGTGTATTGGCAGGCGGTGAGGCGGGGAGCGGAAGCCGCCGGCCGCGAGCTCGGTTACCAGATTCGTTGGAACGGTCCGGAGCGCGAGACCGATCGCGAGCGGCAAATTCAGATCGTTGAGGACTTCATGGCCCAACGTGTCGCCGGCGTGGTGCTGGCCCCATTGGACCAAGCCGCACTCGTGCCGGCGGTCAATTTGCTTCAGGAACTGAAAATCCCTTGCGTGATCATCGATTCCGGCATCGCTACCGAACAACGCTTGTCGTTCATAGCGACCGACAACTTTCGGGCCGGTGCAATGGCTGCCCGGCGCATGGGCGCGGTGCTGGGTGGTCAGGGAAACGTACTGCTGTTGAGATACGTGCAGGGTTCGGATTCAACGACCGCCCGAGAGAACGGCTTCACCGCCACTTTGGCCGCGGAATACCCCCGCATCGGGATTGTTGATAGCAAGTACGCACAGGATACTGTGGAAACTGCGCTGCAGGCGACGGAGGATCTGCTGACTCGAAATCGCAACGTGCAGGGACTGTTTGCCAGCAATGCATCTGCCTCGGTCGGCGCTTTCCAGGCTCTCCAGGCTCATGGCCGGGCCGATATCACCCTGATCGGCTTTGATCCGGAGAAACGCCTGTTGGACGGTTTGCGCGCCGGACGAGTCGATTCGATTGTGGTGCAGGATCCTTACCAGATGGGCTACCAGGGCGTGAAGACCATTGCCCTGTATCTGCGCGGGGAGGCGGTGCCCGCCGCAGTCGACACCGGAGTCACTCTGGTTACCCGTGAATCACTGAGGGACAGCGCCGTTGCCAGCTTGTTGGCGAGCCAGTAGGGGTAGCGTGAGCGCGGATTCAGAACCCCGCCTGCGTCTGCGGGGAGTGGTGAAGAATTTCGGTCAGGTGCGTGCCCTACGGGATGTCAGCTTTGAGGCTCGGGCCGGCCGGGTGCACGCACTGTGTGGCGAGAACGGTGCCGGAAAGTCCACGTTGATGAAGATTCTTGCGGGCGTGCATCGGCCGGATGCAGGCTCCATCGAGCTCGATGGGCGGCCGCGTCGGTTTGCTACACCTGCAGCGGCGCTCGACGCGGGTATTTCGATGATCTATCAGGAGCTCGATCTCGCGGAAGATCTGTCAGTTGCAGAGAATGTGTACCTGGGAGCGGAGCCCGGTGGGCGGATTCCCCTGACGGTCGATCGCGGCCGGATGCTGGCTCTGACGCGTGAGCTCGCCGCGCTGCACGGATTCACAATCGATGCGGCGGCAAAGGTAGCCGACCTGTCTGCCGGGGATAGACAGATAGTCGAAATCCTGAAGGCGTTGCGGCGCCGTGCCTCGATTCTCGTAATGGACGAACCGACCTCTTCGCTGGCCGATGCGGAGGCGCGGCGGCTACTGGCGGTTGTGCGGGAGCTGAGCGCACGAGGATTGGCAATCATCTACATCTCTCACCGCCTCGAAGAAGTGATGAGCATCGCCGATGACATCAGTGTGATGCGTGACGGCTGTCTCGTGTATTCGGCTCCCCGGTCCGCGCTCGATGCACACAGGGTTGTCAGATACATGGTCGGCCGGGAATTGTCGGAATATTTTCCTCCCAGGAAGGCTGTTCCCGGTCGCGTTCGCTTGGGCGTCAGGCAGCTTGCTTCCGCCGAAGGATTGAGCGACATCACATTCGAAGTACGCGCGGGAGAGGTTGTCGGAGTTGCCGGGCTATTGGGATCCGGACGCACGCGCCTTGCGCGCGCGCTCTTTGGCCTGAGTCGCCGCACGAGCGGCGAGTTGGTCTTGGACGGGCGCGCTCTCGAGCATGACTCGCCGGCGGCGGCGATTGCGAGTGGTGTTGCGCTGTTGACTGAAGATCGCAAGCGCACCGGCTTGTGGTTGGATCTGCCGGCTTCGTGGAATATCACGCTGCCGAATCTCTGCCGACTGGGTATGCACTACCTCGTGCGGCCGGCGAAGGAGCTTGCTGCCGCCCGCGATCTCGGAGCGCGTCTGGGAGTCAAATGGCCATCAACGCAAATCGCTTCTGGATTGCTGTCGGGAGGTAACCAGCAGAAGTTGCTCATTGCGCGCTGGCTTCTCGCGGATCCTCACTTGCTGATATTTGATGAGCCGACGCGTGGTATTGACGTGGGCGCCAAGCGTGAGATCTATGAAGTCCTGAATGGCCTGGCCCGGGACGGCAAGGCGTTACTCGTCATTTCCTCCGAGCTGCCCGAGCTGTTCGGGATGACCGATCGCATCCTGGTGATGCGCGGCGGACGCCTCGCTGGAGAGGTGATCACCGCGCAATCGTCCCCCGAAGAAGTCATGCAGTTGGCGGCGGCTTAGTTCATGAGAAATATGACACGGCAGGTGCTGCCCTTTGCCAGCTTGATTCTGCTCGTGGGGGCGCTTGCGGTGGCCGCACCGGAACGTTTCCTGACATTGGACAACCTGCTGAACGTGCTGCGCCGCTCCAGTGTCAACGCGATTCTTGCCGTGGGCATGACTTGGATCATCATCTGCGCCGGCATCGATCTATCGGTAGGCTCGGCGTTGGCACTGGCTTCCATGGTGGGTGCATGGACCTTGCAGCAGTTTGGCGGCGCTTTTACCGGCACCGCTGTTGGCATCCTGGTCGGAGCTGTATGCGGGTTCGCGAACGGGGTACTGGTCACGCGGCTGAGGCTTCCTCCTTTCATTGTGACACTCGGCACAATGAGCACCTTTCGCGGGCTGGCCTACGTAATGAACGATGGCCAACCCTACAACGTGCCTGGGTATACGCGCCTCGGGGCTGGCAACCTGCTGGGAATTCCAGTATCGATTGCCATTGCCGCCGGATGCATCCTGCTGGGTGGTTGGGCGTTGGCGCGCACTCGCTTGGGGCGGTCTGTATATGCGATCGGGTCGAACCGCTCTGCCTCGTTTCACGCCGGCATCAATATCAACGGCAGTCTCACACTCGTTTATACATTGGCCGGTCTCTATACAGGTATCGCGGCAATGATAGCCACGAGCCGCACCGTATCGGCCCAACCAACTGCCGGTATTTCGGTGGAGTTGGACATCATTGCGGCGGTGGTCATCGGCGGCGCCAGTCTCGCCGGCGGACGCGGCTCAATCGCCGGGGCGATGGTTGGTACCCTGCTCATTGGTTTTCTGCGCAATGGCTGTACTCTGCTGGGAATCTCAACCAACGTGCAGTTGATTGTGATTGGGATCATCATCATTGCGGCAGTTGCTATTGATCAGGCCGCGCGAGGGGCCGTGGTTGTGAATCGGCCGCCGCTGCCGTGAAACCTGGAGTGGATGCCACCGGCAACAGCAACAGAAGGCAGCACACGTACATGCACGCTGCGACGATTCCAATCCGTGAATACGAGCCGTCGCCAACGATCGTTGCGGCCAGCAACGGTCCGGTCGCCAGTCCCAGGGCAAACATGCCGCCCGACCATGCTGCCACGCTCCCCGACGGGTCGAGCCTGGCGGCCAAGGCGTTGACATAGGGCGCGCCATAAAACCACGCTAGAACAATGAGGATGGCCGACACTTGATAGCCGGCATAGGTGCTCGAAAAGACGATAGTCACTGTTGCGGCCACCGAGATCACGAGGGAGATGACCTGCGGCCAGATCTGGCCCAACCGTTCGCGTTGTATGGCTGCGATGACGGCTCCCAAAATTCCAAACGCGGAAGCTGCGCCGAGGAATCGAATGACCGTGGTTGAGTCGACTCCCAAGGCCACGCCCATTCGCTCCTCGTAGGTCCAGATTGCCGTGTGCCCGGCATACAGAAAGGCGGTCGCCGCGAGAATAGCCAGCTTTGCAGGTCCCAGCCCCTTTTGCGTCGGAAGGGGCGGTGTGGCGCGGGTCTGCGAAGCGAATCCCGGCGGCGGCAGCCACCACATTGCCAGAAGCGCGAGAAGCTGCACACAGGCCACCACGGCGAAGAAACCGGTGACGCCCCAGGTATGGATGGCCACCGGCAGCAGACGCAGTATCACCACCGGATACACCAACACACAGGCAAAAATGATCCCATACGATCGCTCCGCGGTGGGCGATCGCGACGCGGCGGCTGTCGCCAGCGACAAGGCAAGGCCGGCCGCGAAACCCGGAACGAACCTGAGGCACATGAGCGCCGCGACCGAGGTTGTCAGTCCGCACAGGACATTCGCCAGCGCACCGGCCAAAAGCGCGGCGGCTAGCAGGCCATACCAGGACATTCGGCGGGCGAGTGCCGCGCAGGCCAGCGCGCCGACTGCGAACCCTGACATCTCGACCGTCGAGACCAATCCGGCGGCCCGTTGGCTCAAATGTCGCTCGTCGACGAGCAATCCAACCAGAACCGGCTGAACGATTGCCTCGTTATGTCCGCAAATGAAGCCTGCGATGCTGGCGAGGAGATGCGAGCGGGTGAACTGCATTGTTACCTCCGGCCTGCGACGTTAGTCGTCTCAGAGGCCCGGCGGTATCATTCAGATGAACGGATTGCGCGCTCCGCCGCGACATATCGGTCCATCCATTCGAGGTAGCGCCGCGTGCGATCGACGAGAAAGCTCGGCCGCGTCAATACATGGTATTCCCCTGGATAGATGACGAGACTCGATGCAACGCCGAGCGTGCGCAGGGCCTGGTACATCTGCTCACCACCGGCGAGAGGGACGTTGAAATCCTTGTCACCACCGAGGAACAGCGTCGGAGTCCGGATGCGATCCGCGTGAAAGAACGGATAGGACACCTTCATCCACAATGCGCTGTTGCGCCACGGCGGCCCGAGCTCGGCGTTGTATTGGGTTACGTATTGGTCGGCTCCGTACATGGATGTCTGGTTGCCGCTGCCCGCACCGCTGATGGCCGCCTTGAAGCGGGTATCGGTCGCGATCGTGTAGTCCGTCAGGATGCCACCGTAACTCCACCCCCCGATTCCCAAGTGGTTGGGGTCGGCGATGCCGCGGCTCACGGCGTAGTCCACTCCGGCCAGCAGATCCTGGACCTCCTTGTGGCCCCAGTCCGCGGCAATGCTGCGCGCGAATTGCGCGCCCCGTCCGGTTCCGCCGCGATAGTTGATAGCGAGCACGACGTATCCATGAGTTGCAAAAACCTGTCGCTCCAGGGGAGGGCCGTATCCCCACAGCTCGAGCGAGTGATCGTCCTGGCCATTGGGACCGCCGTGAATCCAGACAATCGTCGGATAGCGCCGTCCAGTTACAAAGCCCGGCGGCTTTACCCACTGGCCGTGGATCTCGGTGCCATCGCGGCTCTTGAAGGCGATATCCTCCACGGTGCCGAGCTGGATCTCACTGAACAACTCCCGATTGTGAGCGCTCAGTGGCCGCAGTTGCCCTGCCTCGAATGCGAAGGCCTCCGTCGGCGCCTGGTCATTGGAGGCGAGGATGGCAATGTGGTCTTGGGCGGTTGTCAGGTCGTGCACGACCATGCGATCGGCGAGCCGCGTGATGGACCCGTTGTCCAGGCTCACGCGTGCGGGATACTGGAACCCGTCGTCTTCAACGGCGATCAGGATCGAGCGGCTGTCGGCCGCGAATTTCGCGACCGACACCGCTCGATCGAGCTTCTCTGTCAACATCCGCACCTTGCCTGACTTCGCATCCGCCACCGCGAGCCGATCGGCTATGTAAGCCGTGTATTTGAGCTGGTCGCCCCGCATGAACGCGATGAGCTTGCCATCCGGGCTCCACTCGAGCCTCTGCTTGTTGGGTGATTCAGTGGAGAACAGCGCCCGTGGCGCCGCTCCGGTGGCTGCATCGAGCACACGAATATAATCGCGCCCGACGTCCTCCGCTGCTCCGATAGGATGGCTCACGTAAGCGATTTGCCGTGAGTCGGGGGAGAACACCGCCCCCGAATCGACACGCGATGGGTCGTTGGCCAGCGGCTGCGTGTCTCCCGACTTCGCATCGAGGAGCAACAGGTGGGTATGCTGGTCCGAGGTCAGGTAGCCGTCCTTGTCCTGTTTGAACTGAAATGAGTTGATCTCGAGCGGGTGCACCTGCTTGCCGTCCTTGGCAGGGTGGGCGACGAGCACCACGTGAGAGCCGTCGGGCGACCACTCGTAAGCAACAATCTCCTGGTCCGTATGGCTGAGCTGGCGCGCCTCACCGCCGCGTCGGTCGAGAACCCAAAGTTGTGTTGGTCCATCCGACGGCCGGGCTGCCAGAAAGCTGATGTATCGACCGTCCGGACTGAAACGGGGCTCGCTGACACTGTCTCCGCGTGTAATCTGAACGCCTTCGCCACCCGACCAGGGAGCGACCCACAGTGCGCTGCGGCTTTCATCGGACGGCTTGTCATAGCTCGTTACGAGGTAGGCTACGGTGGCACCGTCGGGGGCGATTTGCAGATCCGAGAGCGCCTTGAATCGGTACCAGTCCTCGGGAGTCAATGCCCGGCCGGCATGAGCGGTGAGGGTGATTGACAGAGCAGCAAAGACGGCAATGATCTGCGACTGGATACCCACAGTGAGTTGCCCTCCGAAGGAGACGTTTTTGTTGGATGCGCGCTTGAGCCCGCAAGTGCTCGGAGTGTAGCCTGAGACTCCCTTCTTCTGCAGGTGCTGTGTGTCGCGGCGGCCGCTCCGATGATGACTGAAACGGCCTTCAAAGAGAGCCTGAGGCAGGTACAGGCGGCGCTGCGTTCCGGTCAGGCGGCCACGGCGGAGCGCTGGCTGCGAGCCTTGGAGCGGGAGTTCCCGGGGGACACTAATTGTCTGTGGTTGCTGGGCGTCGCCCTGCTCGACCAGGGGCGAGCCGCCGAATCGCGCTCCGTTCTCGAAACGGTGCTCATTCGGGCGCCTGATTTCGGGGAGGCGCGAATCGACCTGGCGCGTGCCTGCCGCACCGATCGCCAGGCAGCGCGCGCCCGTGACGAGGTTCGACAGGTTTTGTCCGTGACTCCGCAACATCACCGCGCCTGGCTTGCCTATGGAGATGTGCTGGTCGATCTCGATCAGCATTCCGATGCGGGAGTTGCTTTCAACCGGGCATCATTGACGGACCCGCATCGCCGTGCGATTGAACAGGCCACCGCGGCGCTCGAAGCGGGTGATCGCCGAGCGCCTGAAGGTATCTTCAGGGACATCCTGCAGCAGGATGCCAGTCATGTTGCCGCCTTGTGCGGGCTTGCCGCCCTGTCCCTGGCAGCCGATGTTCCCGCCGACGCGCTGAGGCTGCTGAAACACGCGCTCAAACAGTGTCAGCACTTTCCGCTCATCTGGCGCGGAATGGCCCCCACTCTGATGGCTGCAGGCCGCCTCGATGAAGCCGACGCCGCGGCTCGTTACCTGTTGAAGATCGAACCCGACAGTCCTCAGTCCTGGATCGCCCGCGCGGCCATCTCCAGCCGGTTGTTGCGCCAGGAGGAGGCTCTCCATGCCTACGGGGAGGCCCTGCGGCTGATGCCGCAGGAAGTGCGTATCCAGATGTCCATGGGACACCTGCACAAGACTCTGGGTCGCCGGCAGGAAAGTGAAGCCTCATACAAGGAGGCGCTGCGCATGCAGCCAGGCTCCGGGGAAGCCTACTGGAGCCTCGCGGACCTGAAGAACTATTCTTTCAGCGACGCCGAAATTGCAGAAATGCAGCGCTCGCTGGCCGAGGATCAACACGAGCGTAACAGTCGCGCCCAGTTGCTCTTCGCGCTCGGCAAGGCGTTTGAGCAGAGAAAACAGTTTGCCACTGCGTTCGAGTACTACGCGGATGGAAACTCAGCCCGCCGGCACGAGGCTCCCTTTGACATTGAGCATTTCGAGCGCCGTACCGCTCGTATTCGCGCCACCTTTGATGCAGCGTTCTTTGCCCGGCATGCCCGCGGTGGATATTCCGACGGCGCACCGATCTTCATTGTCGGTCTGCCACGCTCCGGATCGACGCTGATTGAGCAGATACTGGCCAGCCACTCGCGCGTCGAAGGAACGATGGAGCTTCCGAACATCATCAATATCACGCGCGAGCTTACCGACGGCACCTCGGACCGCGACGGCTATCCGGACACCGTCCGTGCCTTGTCCACTCAGCGGTTGACCGATCTGGGCCGGCGCTATATGGAGGAAACCGCACCGTTGCGCACGGGCCGCCCGCGGTTTACCGACAAGATGCCGAACAACTTCAGCCATGTCGGTCTCATTGCGGCGCTGCTGCCCAACGCAACCCTCATTGACGCGCGCCGGCATCCGATGGATAGCTGCTTCAGTACCTTCAAGCAGTATTTTGCCGAGGGTCAGACTTTCAGTTACAGCCTCGAGGACCTGGGGCGCTACTACCGCTGTTACCTGTCACTCATGGATCACTGGGACCGGGTCCTGCCGGGAAAAGTGCTTCATGTCCAATACGAAGAGATGGTGCGGGCGCCGGAGCAGACCATTCGCCGCCTGCTCGACCATTGCGGGTTGCCCTTTGAGGCCGACTGCCTCACATTCAATCAGACACAACGCGCCGTACGCACGGCCAGCGCGGAGCAGGTTCGACAACCCATTTATGGGTCGGCAGTGGGTTACTGGCGTAATTTCGAGGCGCAGCTCGAGCCTCTCAAACGCTCCCTCGGCGATAGTCTGGCACGATTCGCACCCCTGGACTCGGCCTGACATTGACGGCCACCGGGCACAACAACGAATATATACCCGTCCGGCAGATGTAACAACAATCACTCCAGGCTGGGGGTACCGATGATCAGGTGCGACCGACATCGTTTGGGGACGTGCAGAAGCCATCTACAACTCTCGGGTGTCGCGCGCTCGGCAATCGCAGTGGCTGTCGCAGCCGCGCTGGCCGGAACCGCTCCGCGGGCCCAAGCAGCCGACGCGGCCGTCTCCGCCAACTCGCTTCAGGAAGTGATTGTCACGGCCCGCAAGCGCGAAGAAAACCTGCAGGACGTGCCTGTGAGTATCGACGTACTCACCGCGAAGGACCTGCAGAACCTCGGCATTACGCAATTCGAGGACTTTGCACAGAAAGTGCCGTCCATCTCATTCATCAGCGTCGGTCCCGGCACGCAGCTATTCTTCATGAGGGGTGTCTCCGACGGCAGCAATCCAAACTACTCCAACAGTTCCTCGACCGGCGTGTTTCTCGACGACTCGTCGTTGAGTTGGTTCGGTGTGCAGCCCGACTTGCACCTGTACGACATGGAGCGGATCGAGGTACTGAACGGGCCGCAGGGCACGACGTTCGGAGCGGGTGCGATGGCCGGCGCGATCCGCTATATCACCAACAAACCCGATGTCCACAACTTCAGCGCCGGCGCGGACTTGAATGGCGGCAAGATCGCCGGAGGCCAGGCCAACTGGACCTACGAGGGATTCGTGAACTTCCCCCTCATTGACGGAGCCCTGGGCCTGCGCGTTTCCGCGTTCAGCGATTCCCACGGCGGATTCATCAACAACAAGCTGGTTACCCGGCAGTGGGTCAACGGTACCGTTTCGGACAACTCCCCGTGGGCGCGCGACAACTACAATCGCGAGCACACGGAAGGCGCCCGCGTGGCATTGAAAGGGATCCTCAACGATCAATGGAGCGCATCGCTCACCTATAGCTATCAGCGCCTGAGCGCGCTGGGTGCCTGGGATGAAGACCTCGCCAACTATGGGCCGCGCACGGTGGCGCGTTTTGGCCCCGAGTCGCATCACACCCAGGCCAAGATCCTGGATTTTCATGTGGACGGGGATGTGGGAATCGCCGACCTGGTGTTCGCGAGCACGTACTGGTCGCTGCCCACGCGCCAGCTCAACGAATACTCCGAATACATGCAGAATTTCAACGGCGGTGGGCAACAGGGTTTCGACTGCCTCGATGACCCGACGTACGGCAGTGGGGTGTTTGCCGGCTGCAAAGTGCCCACGCAGTTCTACGAATATCACAGCAACCCCGAACGCTGGTCCGATGAGTTGCGGCTCGCGTCAAAGCCAGGCGGGCGGTTTCACTGGCTGGCCGGCCTGTACTGGGAGAAGACCCGGGACAAGAATTCCGGAAGTACGTTCACCATGCCGGGCTTGCAGACTGGCGGAGCGCAGTTCCAGTACTACACCGCGCTGTATGGGACGACGATGTCATCCCTCCCGCCGAACATCTGGTACTCCTATCGCACGCGCTCCGACTACTTGCAAACAACCGAGTTCGCGAACATCAGCTTCGACTTGACGCAGGGTCTCAACGTCGAGGCGGGCGTCGTTCATTTCCATTCGAACTTCCACTACTACAGCCCGTTTGGTCAGTTCTCGTATGCGCCCACCACGCCGAGCGACAACAAGGGCTCATCCGGGAAATGGAACAGCAAGCTCGGCGCCAGTTACAAAATCAACGATCATGCGATGGTGTATGCGAACTTTGCGCAGGGGTTTCGCGATGGTGGCGCGAACTCGGGTTACCCGCAGGGCTGCTATGACGCCGGCGTGCCGCAGAAGTTTGTTCCCGACACCCTGAATAATTTCGAGGTAGGCTGGAAGACCACCGCCGTCGGTGGCCGCCTGCTGTTCAATGGCGCCGTCTATCGGATGAACTGGAAGGATCTGCAGACGCTGATTTACGACGTGGATGTCTGCGCGCCCAGCAGCTTCAACGCCAATGTCGGTGAAGCCCGCATCACGGGTGTCGAGTCCAATGTCGATTTCAAGCTGGATGAGCACTGGTCGCTGCAGGCCTCCGCCAGCTACACCGACTCGAACCTGGTCTCGAGTACCTACGAGACATTCAAACCCAATGTCGGCGAGCGGTTGCCGTTTGTTCCGTACTTTGCCTATAGCTGGAACGTGCGCTATGACCATGCGCTGGGAAGCGCCTTCCACGGCTTTGCGCAATTCGACATGGCCCACAAGGGCGGCATGTGGAATGACCTCCACGTCGTGGGATCGAATGGCTTCCCCCGAATTCTCCAGCCGCCGTATTCAATACTGAACCTGCGCCTGGGCCTCAGCCCGCGAAGCGGACATTGGCTGGCGGAGCTCTACGTCACCAACCTGGCCGACAAGAACGCCATTGTCTACAGCAACACGGGGAATTACGATCTTCGGGAGACGACGAACGAGCCCCGGGTGATTGGGCTACGGCTCAACTATCGCTTCGGGAAGGAGACGAATTCGGAGTGACCCGCCCAACGCTGTTGGTTACTTGCGCTGTCTTCTTGCTCGCGGGTGCCTCGAGCCAAAGCTCGGCCGCGCAGGCGACGGGCAGCGTTCAAGTGTCAATCAGGGAATGGAGTGTGGCTACTGCAGGCGCGTTCCCGCACGATCCATTGGCCACCGCGGATGGTGCGATCTGGTACACCGGTCAAAGTGCCAGCCTGCTCGGGCGGGTCGATCCAAAGACAGGGGCGGTAAAAGAGTACCGCACGAAGACTCCGGACTCGGGACCTCATGGGCTGGTGGCGGATGCGGCGGGTAACATCTGGTTTACGGCGAACTATGCCGGTTATATCGGCAAGCTCGATCCCAACACCGGCACCATGACCGAATACAAGATGCCCGACCCGGGCGCTCGCGACCCGCATACGCCCATTTTCGACCAGAAAGGTGTTCTCTGGTTCTCGGTGCAGGCAGGCAACATGATCGGGAAGCTGATCCCCCGTACGGGTGAAGTCAGGTTGGCTCGGGTACCTACTGCGCACGCGCTGCCGTATGGCATGGTGGTCAGCTCCAAAGGTGTGCCATTCTTCGCCGAGTTCGGCACCAACCGCATCGGCAGCATCGATCCGGACACCTTGCGCATCCATGAGTATGTTTTGCCAAACGCCGGTTCGCGCCCTCGTCGGGTGGCAATGACCAGTGACGATGCAATCTGGTACTCGGACTATGTAAGAGGATACCTGGGGCGCTTCGACCCGGCTACCGGTGCGACAAAAGAATGGGCGTCGCCCGCCGGCGCGTCTTCACAGCCGTATGGAATCACGGTGCAGAACGATATCGTCTGGTACAGCGAATCAGGTGTGCGTCCAAACACGCTCGTGCGGTTCGACCCAAGGTCTGAAAAATTTCAAACATGGCCGATCCCGTCAGGTGGGGGCGTTGTCCGCAACATGATGGCCGCCCCTGATGGCCGGCTGGTGCTTGCAGAGAGTGGTGTGGGTAAAGTCGCGTTGGTTGAAGTGAAGTAAAGCTGTACGGATCGGCACGAAATATTCCGGGTAGGGGGTATAAATCGCCGGTGCGCGAGGCTCTTTGACTCGTACTAGCGGCGGAATAAAGATCCCTCTCATTGTGAGCTCGGACTCTCGTAAGGCACTGGTCACGCGCCTCCTGGCCCAGCAAGGTGCCCGCCTGCAGCGATTTCTGGCGCCGCGGGTGCGCAATCTTGCGGATATTCAGGATATTGTGCAGGAGGTCTTTCTGCGGATGCTGCGCATCCCGGACCAGGAGGCGATTCGATCGCCCGAGGCCTACCTGTTCGTGGTCGCCCAGCATGTGGCACAGCAGCATGCCTTGCACGAATCGCGCACACCGCCTTCAGTGGAGATCACTCAGATGCTCAGCGAGCTGACGGCGGCGGCGGATGCGGATCCGCAGCTACAAGCGAGCTCACAACAGTCGCTGGAGGCGCTGGACCGGACTTTGATGCGTTTCTCCCCCAAGGTCCGGGCGACGTTCATTCTCAACCGGCACTATGGAATGACGCTGGAGGAAATCAGCACCCATCTCGGCGTCTCGGTCGCAATGGCCAAAAAGTATCTGGCCAAGGCACTGGTGCAAATACGCGAGCACATGGAGGAACCGCAATGAGCCGCGCTATCCGGAAGCAGGCTGCCGATTGGTTCGTTGAGTTTCGCACTGCCGAGCCCAACGAGCGCGGCCGGAAGGCATTCTTGGCGTGGCTGAAAGAGTCTCCGGCCCACATGGCCGCCTACCTGGAGATGGCATCCCTCTGGGACCAGAGTGGGGCGCTCGAGATCCGGGCAGAGTGGTCGCTCGAAGCGTTGCTCGATGAGGCGAAATCTGACCATCAGAATGTGGTCCAGCTATACCTTCCGGGCGCGGACGAGGCGGGACACATCTCGCAACGACGCCACGTTTGGATACGAGCGGTCGGGCTCGCCGCCAGTCTGCTCCTCGTCATTGGCGCCGCTCTCGGTATCTGGGCCTATTCTCTTCGCAATACCTATTCCACTGCAGTCGCCGAACAGCGCTCCGTAGTGTTGAGTGATGGCTCCACGGTCGAGTTGAATGCACGCAGCCGAATGCGCGTCCGTTTTACAGAGCATGAGCGGCATGTCGACTTGCTCGATGGACAGGCTCTTTTCACCGTGGCGAAGAACGCGAGCCGGCCCTTCGTGGTTGAAAGTCGAGGCACCCTCGTGCGCGCCGTGGGGACCCAGTTTGACGTGTACAGTAATAATTCCGGTACCACGGTCACGGTGTTGGAGGGGACTGTCGCTGTAACTCCCGAAGCCGCGCCGTCCCAAAGTCCTCCTTCGCTCATTAATGCGGGGCAGCAACTCGTGATCGGTGCAGAGGGCCGGCCCAGGAAAATCCATGCGGCCAATCCAGGTGTGGCCACGGCCTGGACGCATCGCGAGCTGATCTTCGAAGATACGCCGCTGCAGGAGGTCGCGACTGAATTCAACCGCTACAACCGCCGCCAACTGCTCATTCGAGATCCGAGTCTGCAGGCGTTCGCGATTGATGGCGTCTTTTCATCCACCGATCCGGCCGCCCTGGTCAATTTCCTGAGGGCGCGGCCCGGCATCATCGTCCGGGAAACCGACACGGACATTATTGTCGATGTCCGTTGATCCAGGGGGTATAAACCGCGGCCTCAGCAGACACTCTATACGCATGATCCAACTGGTAGCGGGGGTAGTCATGCGTCTGGGTCTCGTTCTGGCCTCTTTGTGTTTGTCCGTGGCTGCTGTCTCAGCTCCGCCTTCCGCTTCGGCCGCCATGACACGGACCACCAACATTCCGGCGCAGCAGTTGGGTCCCGCCTTGCGCAGTCTCGCCAAGGAGCGTGGGTTTCAGATCGTCTACAGCTCCAAGGAGGTCGCGCAGGTCAACACCGCGGGGGCGACCGGTGAGCTCACGGCTGATGAGGCGCTGACACAGTTATTGGCCGGGACCGGTCTCACGTACCGCCACCTCGATGCCAACACCGTCACGGTGATGCCTGCGGCGGCGGCGGAGCCGAGCTCGCCCGCTGCGCCGCCCGCGTCCGATTCCAACCGGAGCTCTCTTCAACTGGCTCGAATGGATTCAGGATCGAGTTCGCAAGCTCCTGAGGAAGTGGTCGTAACGGCGCAAAAGCGCACAGAGCGGCTGCAGGATGTGCCGGTTGCAGTCAGCGCGGTCAGTGGCCAGGCACTGGAGTCAACCCATGCCACGTCTCTCGCCGACTATGCGGCGTACGTTCCGAGTTTGCAGGTCACGAGCTTTCTGGGCCAGCCAGGGCAGGTGAACCTGGCACTTCGAGGCATTACCACCGGTTCCACCGCTTCCAATCAAAGCGTTGCCATCTACGTCGATGACGTACCGGTCGGGTCGAGCTCAATTTATGCGGGCGGCGGTTCCGCCGGAATCGATCTTCTGCCGTACGATGTTGAGCGCATCGAGGTGCTCGAGGGTCCACAGGGCACCCTGTACGGCGCCAGCGCCTTGGGAGGTTTGCTCAAGTATGTAACGCGGGAGCCCAATCTGCAGGAGACCTCATTCCGTGCGGGCGTGGATGGTTCAGTAGTCCACAATGCGGAAAACAAGGGCTACGGTGTACGTGCGAGTGCGAACATGCCGGTCATTCCCAATGAGCTCGCTTTCAGCCTCAGCGCTTCCCGCACATACACACCGGGTTATATCGACAATTCCGCGCTGGGCGTGCGCTCATTCAACAGCGGGATTCAGGATGCCGCGCGCCTGGCAATGCTCTGGCAGCCCAACAGCGACCTGTCCGTGGATTTCAGCGCGCTCTATAACCGTTCGCCTTTCAACGGCGCCGGATATGTTGCTGTGAATCCGTCCGACCCTGCGCTGGGCCGCTACGACAATACAGACATTGAGCCCGACAGCAACAATGCGACTACCCAACTGTACACCGCGAGGGTTCGTTACGACGCGGGCTGGGCCAGTTTGACCTCGGTGTCCGGTTATTCCAGGTTCATCAATTTCAATCGTGTCGATGGCAGCAGCGTCTTCTTTCCCTTCTTCGGGGACTACGCCGCATTTGCCACCCGCAGCGATGTGAAGAAATTCACCCAGGAAGTTCGTCTTGCCGCGCCGGAGCACCAGCGGCTCTACTGGGTGGCAGGCCTGTTTTTCACGAACGAGACCGCGTCCTCGGGGCAGACGGGGTTGGCACTGACTCCGGCTACCAACCAACCCGATCCGCTGCTCAATCCGTTGATTGCGACGGATGAGCCGAGCCGCTTCCGGGAGTATGCGGCTTTCGGCAACCTCACATATAAGATCACGAACACTCTCGATCTGAGTGGCGGGCTGCGCGAGAGTCACAACGTACAGACGGTCAATGAGACGGCGTACGGCTCTCTATTTGGGACGACCGCGGATGAGGCCGAAGCGACGCCCTTTCCCCGGGTGTCACAGAGCAAGCTGACCTGGTCGGTCAGCTCGAGCCTGCATCTTACGCCCGATCAGATGATCTACGGCCGGGTCGCGACGGGCTATCGGCCGGGCGGCGCGAACAAGATCGCGCCCGATGCACCCGCGACCTTTGGTCCCGACACGACGACCAACTACGAAGTAGGTGTCAAAACGCAGTGGCTGGAGCGGCGTCTGTTGCTCGACCTGACGGCGTTCTATGTTGATTGGAAGGATACGCAGATCACCGGCGTCACGCCATTGCAGCTCACGTACATTTCCAACGCGGGCGCCGCCAAGAGCAAGGGCGCCGAGCTTGCTTCGAAATGGGTCCCGTTGCGGGGCCTGGATGTAGGTTTCAATGTTGCGTATACCGAAGCGTACCTGACAATCGATGCGCCAGGCCTCGGGGGGCGGCGCGGGGACCCTCTGCCGAGCACACCGAAGTTCAGTGGCTCGATGACCCTGAACTACCTGCATCCGCTCGTAAACGACCTGAACGGAGAATTTGCGGCGGTCTGGCGCTACGTGGGCGCGCGCAACACGGCGTTTCCGGGCAGTGAGGATGTCGGTGGAAACTACCGGTTGGCATCGTATACGACGCTTGATCTGTCCGCTGGGGTCACCACTGGCAAATGGTCGACCCGCCTGTTTGTGCGAAATGCTACCGATCGCTACACGTACCTGTTTGTCCTCCCTCCGGGTGGCGATGGATCGCCGTCGTCGAATGTGATCCTGCAACCCCGTACAGTTGGGTTGAGCGTCGATGTCAGGTTCTGATTTTGCGCGGTTGCTGATCCTGCTGGTTGCCGCGATTCCGGGCTTCGCGGCAGCCGATACCGATCCAGCCCTCGATGTGTATGCGGTCCCCCAACAGCCGGTCCGGATAACCGACGGCCGGACGATGAATCTCTATTGTCAGGGATCCGGTAGCCCGACTGTGATGCTGGAAGCGGGTGCGGGTGGCTCGACGCTCGAGTGGCGTTGGGTGCAGCGAGACATTGCGAAGTTCACGCGCGTCTGTGCGTATGACCGTGCCGGCATGGGCTTCAGCGACCCGGGGCCCATGCCGCGCACCGCAGGAGCTGTCGTGGCGGATTTTTCAGCCCTCCTGCGGGCGGCGAAGATTCCGCCTCCCTATGTGTTGGTGAGCCACTCGCTCGGCAGCTTTTTCGTCCGGTTGTACGCCGATCTTCATCCGCAGGAAGTCGTCGGGCTGGTGCTGATTGATCCATCAGTGGAGTATCAGGATACCCGCTTCGAGAAGGTCAGCCCGAACTTTGCGGAGCTGCTGCGTAAGGAGGACGGCGTGGCTCGCGAGTGCCTGCGTCTGGCAGAGGCGGGAAAGTTGACAGCCGAGGCCCCGATCTTCAAGGAATGCACTTACCACTACGCTCCCGATCCAGCATTCAGCCCCGCGTTGGCGCAGGTTCAGATCAATCGCCGACTGTCGATCGCTTTCCGACAGACCCTCTTGTCGGAAACTCACGAAATGGAGCCTGGGGACAGCCGGGAGCTGCAGGCGGCGCGCCGCCCCTACGGAGCGATGCCATTGATCGTTCTGACCCAGTCGCCTGAGACTCCGGACGCCTACCCTGGGCTGACGCTGCAACAAATCGATGCAATGAACCGGCTCTGGATGCAGATGCACGATGAGTTAGCCGCTCTGTCGACGCGCGGCTCGAATCGCCTTGTCAAGAACAGTGGCCATTACATCCAGAAGGATCGTCCGGATGTGGTGATTGACGCTGTGCGGGAGGTGGTGGACGCGGCTCATGGCCCCCTGGCAGTCGATGGGTTGCGCGCGCCTGCGAAAATTATCGTAGATCGTTCGGGCATCCCGCACATATATGCCGCCAGCATCCGGGACGCCTACTTTGTGCAGGGTTTCAACGCAGCTCGTGACCGGCTCTGGCAGATCGATCTGTGGCGCAAGCGAGGCTTGGGTCTGTTGGCGAAAAGCCTCGGCCCTGACTACGTGGAACAGGATCGCGCGGCTCGGCTTTTTCTGTATCGCGGCGATATGAACAAGGAATGGGCCGCATACGCCCCCGGCGCACGTGATGTGGCGGAAGCGTTCGTTGCTGGAATAAACGCGTTTGTTGCAGCAGTCCAGCGCGGTGAGCGACCGCTACCGGTTGAATTCAAGTTGACCGGATCAGCACCGGACACCTGGTCGGCGGACGATGTGGTGCGGATTCGGTCCCATGGACTCATTGGCAATGTGAGCTCGGAAGTCGAGCGGGCGCAGGTTGCCTGCCTGGCAGGACTCGAGGCGGATGGAATGCGTGCGAAGCTCGAGCCCGCTCACATTACGCGAATTCCGTCAGGCCTGGATCCGTGTGTCGTGCCCAAAGACATCCTGAACGACTACGAGCTCGGCACGGGAGCGGTGAGCTTCAATCGCGGGGAGGGTGCCGCGCCCGAAGGTTCCAACAACTGGGTCATCGCGCCTTCCCACAGCACGACCGGTCGGCCCATTCTGGCCAATGATCCGCATCGGCGCCTGAGCCTTCCCAGCCTGCGCTATATCGTGCACCTCGAGGCACCCGGCCTGTCCATTATTGGCGCCGGCGAGCCGGCGCTGCCCGGAATTTCTTTCGGTCACAATGGGCAGGCGGCCTTCGGTCTGACTATTTTTGAAGTCGATCAGGAAGACTTGTATGTCTACACACTGAAGCCTGGCGATCCCCATAGCTATCGTTACGGGCAAGCCTGGGAGCCGATGCGCGTCGTTGACGAAACAATTGAAGTCAAGGGTGCGCCCGCGCGACGAGCGCAGTTGCGCTTCACACGGCACGGACCGGTGATCCGGCTGGATGAAAAAGCGGGTCGGGCATTTGCAGTCCGTTCTGTCTGGAGTGAGCCGGGCACCGCGCCTTATTTCAACAGTACCTGGATGCCGGGGATCCAAAGCTGGGAGCAATTCCTGCGCATGCGCGCTCGATGGGGCGGGCCACCCCTGAATTACGTGTACGCCGACGTGCACGGCAACATCGGCTGGGCGCCGGGTGCCCGAGTGCCGGTGCGCCCCAACTGGGATGGCCTGCTGCCAGTGCCGGGCGATGGACGCTATGAGTGGCGCGGCTTTTTGAGCGGGAAACAACTGCCTGCGCAATACAACCCCGCGAAGGGTTGGTTTGCCACGGCCAATGAAATGAATCTGCCGGCCGGATATCCGGCACAACAGCGCAAGATTTCCTTTGAATGGGCCAACCGTTCGCGCATCGATCGTATCGAATCGGTTCTGGGCGGCCGTGCCAAATTGAGCCTGGACGACAGCATGGCGCTGCAGACTGACAGTCACAACGCGCTGTCAGGGTCGCTGATTTCCCTGCTCACGCCACTTACCTCCAACGATCCCCTGGTGGCGCAGAGCCTCGCGTTGCTCGGTAGCTGGGATCGGGACGAGACCATCACGAGCGCGGCAGCAACCGTCTACCAGGTCTGGACAACCCGGTACCTGCGCCCGATGACCGTCCGCCGCGTCACGCCGGCGGCAGTACACGAATTGATCGGAGCAGGGCCGTTGGATGCGGTCATCGACTACCTGAAAGAACCTGATGCGCGCCTCGGACCCGACCCGCGCCACGCACGGGATGAGCTGCTGTTGGACAGCCTGGGGAAGGCAGTCTCCGAGCTGAAGCAACGCTTCGGGCCCGATATCACGAGCTGGCATTGGGGCCGCCTGCACCGGATGACCTTCGAACCCGGGGTAGCCAGGTTGGCGGATCCGCAACTGCGCACGCAGTTGACATTGCCACCGGTGGAGCTTCCCGGCTCGAGTGAGTCACCGCGCGCGGCCTCTTTCGATGAACAGACCTTCGCGGTGGAGGCCGGTGCTTCCGTGCGCATGGTGTTGGATGTCGGTGAGTGGGACCGGTCCATGGCCATCAACGCGCCAGGACAATCGGGCGATCCATCGGATACCCATTACGGTGATCTGTTGTCACCTTGGGCACAGGGGCGTTACGTTCCTTTGCTCTTCAGCCGGGCGGCGGTCGAAGGCGCGGCTGAACGGACTGTCTATCTCGTACCGAGATGACGCGGGTCTTTGGTCTCAGGCACCTGCTTGTGCAGCAAGTTCATCAGCACCAGTGACACGAGTGACACTGCCACGACGATGTAACCCAGCCAGTCAAAATGCTCCAGCCGGCCCGCTGGCTGCTGGACGATGATCAAACCCGCGGCTCCTGCGGAGATACCGCCTGCCAATTGCTGCAACGAGGCGCTGACGGCATTGAATGCGCCCCGCTGAGTGGGGCCGGGAATCGCTGAAACCAGGGCCTGTGCGGGGATCATGCGCGAGAAGATTCCCGCAAACAGGATCACATTGATGACAATCACCCAGGCGAGCGGCAGGTGACCGATGTTGGTCCAGATGATCACCATAATGACCGAGAGCGCGGTACCAAAGCAGAAAGTGGGAAATTTGCCGAAGCGGTCGCTGGCGCGGCCCACCAGCGGTCCCACAAAGACGGCGCACAGACCGGTGACCAGATAGATCACCGGCAATACATCGAAGCTCAGTCCTACATTGTTGACAATGAAGGCCGTGCCGAAGGGCATCAACATGTAGCCCCCGGTCGGCAGGAGTGTGACCAGAATGAACGCCAGGCTGAAGCGCGGCTCGGCAATGGTATGGACCAGGTGCATGAGCGGGCTGCGCTCCTGCTTCAGTGCCAGATGATCTGCTACCGGCTTCAGACGCAGCAGAATGATCAAGCCTGCCGGTACCGCGACTGCCAGGATGGCGAAGAACGGCGCATGCCAATCCCAGCGGTTGGCAAAAAACAGGCCGGCCGGCAGTCCCAGTACCTGGCTGGCGGCGAAGGACGTGGAAATGATTCCCATCACCCGGCCCCGCATTTCCAAGGGAAACAGGTCGGTCGCAATCGCCAGCGCCACTGACCCAATGACACCCCCGAACAGGCCGGTCACGATGCGGGCCAGCAGGAGCAGGGGATAGGAATTCGCCAGCGCGCACAGCAACGTGCCGAGCATGAAGCCGCAATAGAAGAACAACAGCAGTCGCTTGCGATCGAAGCGATCGGCGAAGCCCGCGGCCAGGAACCCCGACACGCCGGCGCTGAAGGCATATGCCGAGACCGCCCACCCGAATTGGTGCGGAGTGATGTTCAGGGTGGGCATCATCATCGCGCCCAGCGGCGAGATGATCATGAAGTCCAGAATAATGGTGAACTGCAGAAAGGCCAGGACGGCGACCACGAACTTCTGGTAGCCGGAGAAGGCCGTGAGCGGTGCGGGGTTGGTGATCGCGTGGTTCATTTTTGTGCCCGTCTGTCTGCGGCGGCGATCCTAGCAGCTTGCCGAGCGTAGCCGTATCGCCCGAAAGAGACGTATACGGCCGCAATTCTCAGCCGCCGGAGCCTGCAGCTCAGCACCGTCGCGCGCCAGGCTGCCCGTACGGGCATGCGCGAATTGATCTAACAAACCATCGCCTGCAGGATCTCAGACGAGGCGGCGAATGAGCCGCTCAACAC
Organism: Pseudomonadota bacterium; assembly: GCA_018241505.1. Lineage (GTDB taxonomy): Bacteria > Pseudomonadota > Gammaproteobacteria > Steroidobacterales > Steroidobacteraceae > 13-2-20CM-66-19. The sequence continues at coordinate 460,054 of JAFEDS010000009.1, forward strand.
AGGAGCAGGCGGCGTTGCGAAATCATCCCATTCTCATCAGTAGGCCGGAACTTTCCCGGCTCAAAGGCTTGCTTCACCCACGCGCCGGCCGTGAGCATGACCGCCAACATCTGCGGGAGTTGCAGGCGGAGCTCGATCGAGCGGTTGTGCTGGAAGCCGCGCAAATGCCCGCCGATGTCATCACCATCGGTGCCCGCGTTGGCGTACGCGATGTGACCAGCGGCGAGCTGCAGGTGATGACACTCGTGTTTCCCCAGCAAGCCGATGTGGGCAGTCAGCGAATTTCGGTGTTGGCGCCGATGGGGACGGCGCTGCTCGGCTATCGCGAGGGCGATGAAGTTGAGTGGATCATGCCCGGTGGGCCGAAGCGTCTCGATATTGAATGGGTACGGCAGCCGGCCGGAGGAGCGTGTGTATGAAAATGTTGTGTGCGACCGATCTGTGGGCCAAGAGCGATGCGGCGCTGGAACGAGCCGGGATCCTGGCCGATCGCCTGGACGCGGACCTGCTGCTGTTGCATATCGTATCGACGGACAGTTCCGATGTGACCCTGGAGGAACGGCTTCAGCGGGCACTCACGCAAATTACCGCGCGAGCGCGCCCACCCTTGTGGAAAGCGCAATGCGCGCCGCGATTGGGCGTGCTGCCCGGGAATCCTGCACGGCTGATACTCGAGTCAATCGAGGAGTCGAAGGCCCGGTTGTTGATATTGGGGCCGCATCGGCGCCGGCCGCTTCGGGACCTCGTGGAGGGCACGGTTGTTGAAAGGGCACTGGAGTCACGCAAGTGTCCGGTCCTGGTCGTTCGGGATACACCCCGGGGGCCGTACAAGCGCGTGTTGCTGGCACTCGATTCAACACCCGCGTCCGCCAGCGCCGTCAGTGCGGCTGCGACACTGGTGCTCATGCCAAATACGGCAGCCCAGGTCGTACATGTTTTCGAGCCTCCCTATGCGGGGATTCCGCAAGAGAATGTCCGCAACCTGGAGCGGGATGCAGTCAGGACGGTCCGCGGCATTCTCGAGCGCGAGCGAGCCTACTTCAGCAGCTTTGCAATCGAGGTGGACCATGGGGAGCCCGCCAGCGCCATCCTGCGCTCGGTCGAGCAATACCAACCTGACCTGCTGGTGATGGGGACGCGCGGAATGAGCCGATTGCGCCGGACATTGTCAGTGAGTGTGGCCAATCGCGTGTTGTCCGAAGTGGAACGGGATGTGCTCATTGTGCCCGAAGGGTCTTTCGTAGGACCGATCCAGGATCGATGGAGTTATGTCGGCCAGGCGGGGGAGGCGCGTGGGCCTGCGACTCCGCGGCCCGCAGCGTGAAGCCCGTGCCGATCGACTAGTGCGTGGGGCGGTGAAATTCCGAGTCGGCCGACCATGCCGGCCACTTCGCGGAATCGGCCAACTGCTTGCCGACCGCATACAGCAAACCCACATCCTGGGCGGCTCCGCGCAGGTCCCATGACTCATCCCAGTTGTCACAGGGCTGGTGGTAGCAGCGCATGTAGTCATTGAACCAGCGCTCGCCGGCGGCTTTGCCGCCATTGACCAGATCCGCGGGACCGGCGAGGCCGCCCATCAAAACCAGCGTGGGTACGCCGCGCTTCGCGAATGAGAAATGGTCCGCGCGATAGAAGAAGCCACGCTCGGGGTACGGCTCCGTTACCACGGTACGCCCCTGAGCTGTCGCCGCCTCGCGGAGCCTGCCATCCAGATCGCTCTGACCTTCGCCCACAAGGAGAATATCCCGCGCGAGACCGGCGGTTTCCAGAGTGTCGATGGTGAGATTTGCGACAGTTTTGTCCAACGGATAGCCGGGGGCCAGCGCATAGGCCTCCGAGCCAAGCAGGCCACGCTCTTCGGCGGTCCAAAGACCAAACACGAGGGTCCGCCGGCGTGCACCCTGGTGACTGAAAACACGAGCGAGCTCCAACACTCCTGCGACTCCGACGCCATCGTCATTGGCTCCATGGCGAATGGTCTGCCCGCGGGAATCCGGCGCTCCCACACCAAATGCATCCCAGTGCGCACCGAAGACAACCGATTCCTGGGGACGTTCTTTACCCTCCAGCTTCGCCAACACGTTGGCGCTCTCCACAATGGAGTGCGATGCTGACAGACTTGCGCTGAAAGAGGTCGCCGGGAGCTGGATGGGATGAAAGTCCGCTTTGCGCGCCCGGGCACTCAGGTCGGCCAGATCCAGGCCCGCGCGCTGAAACAGCGCCTTTGCGGCCGAAGCCTCCAGCCAGCCTTGTAAAAGAACACGCGGTTCGGGACTGGTCGGCACATCGTAGGTCTGGCCTCCGGGCGCGATGACGGTACTCCAGGGATAGCCGGCCGCCGCCGTGTCATGAATGACCAGGGCGGCCAGCGCGCCGCGCCGTGCCGCTTCCTCAAACTTGTAGGTCCACCGGCCGTAATAAGTCATCCGGCGGCCACCGAACCGACCGTACACGGGCTCGGAGCGGGCGGCCGCGAAGTCGGGGTCATTGACCAACATCACAATGACCTTGTTGCGGACATCCATTCCCTTGAAGTCATCCCACTTGCGCTCGGGTGCGCTGACGCCGTAACCGACAAACACCATGGGGGCGTTTCTGATGTCAATGCGGTCAACGGAGCGAACGGTGGTCACGGAAATGTCGTTGGGCCGTGCCAGCTCAACCTTCCGGCCCTGCTGCGTCAACGAAAGATTGCCTCCGTCAGCGATTTGGGTATGTAACAGAGGCACCGGCTGGGTCCACCCTCCTGCCACACCCGCGGGCTGCAGACCCAGGGACTCGAATTGATCGATCAGATATGCACGAGTTTTCTGCTCGCCCGGGGTGCCGGGCGATCGGCCCTCGAAATCATCTGCCGCTAGAGCCTTGACCGTTGCAGCCATGCGGGCGGGATCGATTTCCGCGGTGCTGGCGGCCGCGCCGATACGCGCCGTGGAGAAGAAGAGAGTGCCGGTGACCAGCAGGAGATATTTTATGCGCATGTGCCATGATGTCCTCGCGGGATATCACTTACAAGTTGCGCCCGCTTCTTTCACCATCGCCTCGAGCTCCTGCTTCACGACCCGATGCACGGTAGCCGTATCAAACCGGTCGATCTGAGCGAGCGAAGAATGAGACCCGACGCGTTGGAGCAGTCGGTAGCCGAGATAGTAACCGGCGCGATGCGGAAGCGGACCGGACTCGCCCCGTCCGAGAAAGTAACGCGCATAAGTCGCCTGATCGCTCTTCTCCAGGTCTTGCGAAATGGCGCAAACCGCGACACGCCAATTCGCTTCCACGGGCGCGCGGATAGGCTCGGGCAAAACGAGCATCAGCATCTGATCCGTCGCCCCAGGGTTCATGACAGACGCGGCGTAGGTCGCGGCTCCTTCTCGCCAGAGTGCGCACCAGACGGGGGTGTCGGGCTCGCAGTCCTTGAACCACCGGCCATTCTCCAAGTGAAACAGCTCGTGGTCCAGGAAAGGCCCAAGGGTGTCGTCGCTGTGAATGCGGGCTATGACATCAGCGCCAAATATCATTACGTCCTGGCCGCGCACGGTGCGAACGCCGCCATCCAGGCCGCCCAGCGAGTGAATGAACCAGATCGGCAACGTGGGCCGAAAGTCCGGGAAGTACTGGCGAAAGTGAGTCATCGCCGTGGCGAAGGCGGATGGAAACGCCTTCTCGACCTGCTCAAATCTGACTCGTATGGCCGGGAATCCATCCAACGCGCGCGTTACATTCGCATTGTAGTGGTCGACTGTCTCATCGGCGCCGGGTTCATAGTATCCGGGAAACAGCGCATCGAACCGCTCCCTGAAAAGCGTCACTCTCTGTGTCGCGGGCAGGCTTCGCGTTTGCCGCGCAAAGTCCGCAAACTCGCGCGTGAGTGAATGATAAGAGGGCTGCTCGGGGGGCCTGGCGTTCGCGGTTCCAAACACGAGCAGCGGCAGTATCCATAGGGGTCGGAGTTTCATGGCGCAAGCGTATCTGAGGGCTTGCGCTGTGAACATATTTTCAACCCGCTGTCGCTCATTGCCGCCAGGCAAACAGGTGACAGTTGCAAGCGAGTGTTGGGAACGCACGATTCCGGGACTGACTCGCGGATTTCCCCGTGATGCGGATTGCGCCCGGCACGCGCTGACGGCAGCTTACGCATCCGCGCACGCAGCCTCGCGCGAAACAGGAAGACTCGTATGCGTAGTAGGGAAATCTCGTTTGCCACTTTCGCTGTCATCGCCAGCTTTACGCTGACAGGCTGTGGAGGAAGCGGCAGTTCGTCCGGCACCAACGGCAGCAGCACCAACAGCGGCGGCGGAACCACCAGCAGCGGCGGTCAACCGGCCAATTCGCCGCCGACCGCGCTGCTCACCCTCGACCGTACTTCGGGAAATACGCCGCTCACAGTAGCCGCAAATGCAACCGGCTCGACTGATTCGGATGGAACGATCGCGAGCACTACAATCGACTTCGGTGACGGCAGTGCTGCTTTCAGCGGCAGCAGCACGACGCACGTCTACAGCGCGGCTGGGACTTTCATCGTCAAGGTTACAGTGACCGACAACGGCGGATTGACCGGGAGCACAACAAAGGCAGTTACGGTCGCCAGTGTCCCCGGTCAGCCGTCGAATCAAGCTCCGGAGGCGAAACTCACACTGAACCCGACGTCTGGTTTTGCGGCGCTCTCGGTAGCTGCCGACGCCAGCGCCTCGAGTGACCCCGACGGAACCGTTGCGAGCACGAAAATCGATTTCGGCGATGGTACTACGGCTGCCACTCCTACCGCGACGCATGTGTTCAGTGCGCCGGGAACCTATACGGTCACCGCGACCGTAACTGACAACAGCGGGCTGACTGCGAGCAAGACCACTGACGTTGTGGTCGTCGCGCCCGGTAGTGGCTTCACCACCCACGGATTCACGATCCCGGTGTCGCACCCGCGCTTGTGGTGGACTCCCACACGAATTGCCTCCGCCCGCACCTGGTTGACAGCCCACCCTTTCACGCCGAGATCCGGCAACTACCCGGATATGGCGTTCAAACATGTGGTCAGCGGTTCCGATTGTACGGCGGCGGTGAACTGGGCAGCGGCCTGGGCTCCCAGCGCTGATCAAGTGACGACTTCAGCGGCCGGCTCGGATGACATGCGTGGCGAAGGTGAATCGGTCCTCCTCGTCTACGACTGGTGCTACGATCAATTCACTCCGACCCAGAAGACGACCTTCATCTCGCACTGGAACACATGGGTCGGCAACGTGCAGCAGCAGGAGTGGGGTGGAAATTACGGCGGCACCTGGATGTCGCAAAATAACTATTTCTGGGGCAATCTCAGAAATGAATTGGAGTGGGGCATCATCAGCTACGGCGACAACGGCAGCGGTAATGCCTCGCGCGCTGACAATTTCATCGACTACGCGCTCAATACCCGTTGGAAGATGGGGTTCCTGCCAACTACGCTGCCAGGTGGCGCGGCTGCAGGTGGCGTGCCGCTCGAAGGTGAATCGTACGGAGCGGCAGTCGGCGCCTACATGCTGATTCCTGCCGCTTCGGTGGCCAACATGGGCCGGGATTTGTGGGACGAGACGGCGTTCTTCAAATCCATGATGTACTGGATGCTCTACTGGACCACGCCGAGCTCAACCGTCGTCAAAGACGCGGGTGGCATCTCAACCTTCCACGTCTCGACCGTGAACGAAGAAGACAAGATGTCGGGTGGCGGCATCCTGTGGATACGCAACTATTTCGAAGACTGGATGGATTACTTCGCGCAGCATGCCGCCGCCCATTACTCGGGCACGCCAATGGCAGGCTATACGCGTAAATGGCTCGGCCAATTGAATCCCGTGGCTCCTCTCGACCTCGATCCGAACGCGACGGGCTCGTCGAACTATTACGTCTCCAACTACATCATCTCGAATGATCCAGGCAGCGCACCTACCGCATACAACACGTTGCCGCTCGATTACTACGCCAGCGGGTCGGGCTACGGGGCTGCGAAGACGGCGTGGGATACGACGTCCACGCAGTTGACTTACTTCTTCAATACGCCGATGACGAGTATTGTCGGCCATTCGCACGAAGACTGGGGCTCATTCAACCTGTGGCGTGGTGGGCGCTGGGTTATGCGCGAAACGGCTGGGTACTCGGACACGATTGTGGGCACGCCTGGAATCGCGAGTAACGCGGGCCAGGACTCCGGCTCCCCGTTCGCTCACAACGTGCCGGTTTTCACGAACGTGGCGCTCGGGCTCGATTCGAATCCGACGTATGTGCTGCCGACAGTCTATGCGGCCGCGCCCAGCGTGAAGCGCCTGGAAAGCAACCCGAAGTACTTCTATGCCGATGTTGATCTCACTGGCGCATACAAGTGGGATAGTGGACACTCCGGTTACAACACCGGGGTTGTCGGTCACGTCGAACGAGAGCTGCTCTATATCCGTAGCCTCGAAACGACGGTCGTACTCGATCGCATCACGACCCAGAACCAGACACATCCTTCTGCGCAACATACGGCGGCTGCCGTGGTGACGAGCTTCCTGACTCACTATGAGACCGCGCCCACAATCGAGGATCCGAGTCACTTCACTGCAATTAACGGCACGCAGGCGCTGAGGCAGACTGTGCTGTTGCCGCTATCGCCGATGCATCGTGTAATCAACGAGGGCGGCGCTGTGGGACAATTCCGGGTGGAGGTAGACGCTTCCGGCGCCGCGCAGCGCTATCAGTTGCACGTCTTGCAGGCACGCGATGCCTCAGGAAGTAACATTCAGGCTACGCTGGTTGACAGCAACCAGTCTGACCCGGCCACAGGCACATTCACGGTCACACTGCATCCGTCTGCCGGAAGCGACACCATCCTTGTGTTCAATAAAGGTCAAGGCTCGAGCGGCGGCACGATCAGTGTCGCGGGGGGTAGCGCTGTCAATTTGCGCACGACCGTGCAGCCGGTGATCTACAACGACAATGGAATAGTCTGGCAATAGTCAGGGACGGTGCTGATTCAGCGGGCGTGCCCGCCCGGGCACGCCTGGAACTCGAGTACCGGCAGGCCGCTCGGCACCTGCGCCGGAACGAGCTTGCAGAGGTTTTCCGGCCTGGCGCGGTCATCGAATAACCCATCTCTGACAAATGCAACCAGTTGCTGAAATTCGCCTGTAGTCAGGCTGATGGGGGTTTGGAGTATCGGATCCAATTTGGCCAACACGGGCGCCGATGGGCCCACGATGCGCAGGTCCGCGGGCACCCCGGCCCTGGCGGGGTCGTAGTTGCGATTGGATGCCCTGACATCGAGGTGATGGCGGATGGCATCCTCGAGTCGGATGAAGGCGCCGTTGTGAAAAAATCCTGGCGACACGGCGAGGTTGCGCAGAGGCGCGGTGCGGAACAGGTACCGGTCGGAGGCATCGCCCGTGAATTCTTCGCGACCAAAGTCTTCGTTCGCGCCGATGCCATCGAAGATCACATTGCCTTTGCCCGCCCCGAAGTCTGGAGCGAGTTGCGGCACGCCGATATCGCGTTCGCGGAAATCGCTGAACATCTCGTTTGCCGCCCCAGCGGAGGAGGAACCCGCCACCGCGTGGCACTGCACGCAGCGCGCTTTGCCGAAGAACAGCAGGGCGCCGCGCTTCTGCTCGCCGGTCATGGCGTTGTGATCACCCCGGGCGAACCGGTCGATGGGCGCGTTGGCGAACACCAGGGTGAATTCGAATTCGGCGATGGCCTTACCGAACATGAAAAAGTCAATGGGCGCCCCCGCTTTGACTTCAGGGAATACCTCTCCAAACAATCCGCGGTAATTCGCGTTCGCATTGAGAAGAGTCAGGGTCTTCCGCCGGATGGGCTCATTGCGGCTGCCGGTGCCGTCGGGCAGGGGTACGGTATCGCCTTTCCCGTCGTCAAACGCACAAAAGGCCGCGCCCAGTGCCGGGTCTGGAACGCCATGTGGGCACGTTCCATTGAATCCCGCCACCTCTATGAGCTCCGTCGGGGGCATGTGAGCCTGGGCTTGCAACAGGACATGGACGCCATGTTGGATTTGTGCCGGGAATGAAAACCGCGTGTCGTCTTCCGGAAACGGGAAGCGGAAGCCCTGGGTGTTGTCGAAAGGATCTCCCGACAGAGAGCTGAAGCGGGCGTTCCACATCATGCCCGGGTAGAGCGCCGTGTTGATCACCAGGGGGGTCCTGCGCTGATTGCGCGGCCCGGCGCGATCCGGTCCCACCACGTTGTTGTTCTGGACACCGATGGCGAGCGGCTGGGAATCGCCAAAGCCGTTGGTCGGCGAGTGACAGCCACCGCAGGTATTGTCGTGATGCAGGGAGTGAATCTTGTCGAACCAGAGCAAACGCCCGAGATTCGCGAGCCGGGGATCGATGGGTCGTCCCAGCGCGGTTTCGAGCCGCTCGTGGAACGTCTGCTCGATTCTTCCCGTGAAGTGGACGGCGGTCAGTGCTGCGCTCAACTGCTTGTCGAGACTGTCATCAGCGGCCAGCAGTGGCGAGAGCCCGCCAGATAACAACAGGACAGCAATGAACGGCAATTTATTCTTGGTTCGCATGCCGGGTCCCCCCCTCGGAAGAGCGCACGTTCATCACGTGCGCTCTGTTTTTTGCGAGAGCTCAGTCAGCGTCGGTGAAGCTACAACGCAGTGCGCCGGTCACGGTGACCGGTGATCCTTCGTCGTCTATCTTGAACGCATTGTTGGAGCAGAGCAGGCTGCCGGAAATGGTGTCGGTCGCAACCGCTATCGGACCGGTATTGCCGGTGAGACGCACTGTACCGTTGATGGTACTGCGCTCCAGCGCAATGGAGGGGGCTGGCGCAAAAGCACCCGGGCCGGTGTTGTTGATCTGGACCCCGCCGTTGATGAGCCCCCCGGCGCAGTCCAATTCTTCCGCGCCAACGATGACTTCCGCGGCGCCGTTCGCCGTCAGTCCGCCGTTGATGGTTGTGCCGCATACAATCAGGATTCCACCCGCATTGACGCGCACACCGCCGGATACGTTCGCTCCGCCGAGGACACAAAAGTTGCCGGCATTGACGACCACACCGCCGGTGATGGTTCCGGAAAGGGGTGCCGCCGGTGCAGGCCCGGTGTTACATAACGTCGCTGCATGGGCGTGACCGCTGAAAGCGGTCAGCGCCAAAGCCACAATTCCCACATGAAATAGCGCGAGCATTTTCATTGCTGAACTCCCCACTTTTTTGATTTTGCAGATTCGCCGACCCGAGGCCGGCAGGGACATGGCCGCATGCCTGTTCGTTTTTATCTGGGGCCTCTGCGGTGACAGGCAGCTCGCAGCGGGCGCGCACGCAGCAGGATATAGCGCGCGCCAACATCTAACACCTGTGTGAAAGTTTGTGCAACCTATTGTTGGCTGCGTGACGCGCAGGATTCCGAAGCAACCGGCGCGAGCTGCGGGCGTGCGCCGCAATCTTGCGTTGCAACAGCCGGGACCGCGCGAATGTGCAGCGCACAATTTTCAGGGGGTGCCCCGCACTGCAGCTCGCCCGCCGGCAAGGGCATATACTGAGCTCGAGGCCAAGACGACTCAGGATTCGTGCTGCGAACAGTGAAGGTACGCAATGCACAGCCCGCCTGACCACCCGGCAAATGAGCCACACACACCGTCGATTCGCCCGCGCACGCTGGGCGCGATCGTGTTTGTAGCGGCTGCATTGATCGCCACTTTCTTTGTGGTCGAGTCTGAGCGTGCGCGGCAATCGCACGAACGCCTGCTGGTGACGGGTCTCGTCACAAATCGCGCGCATCATCTCGAGGGCTACATCTCCCAGGGGCTGTCGGCCAGCTATGCACTGGCCGCGCTCGTGGAGGTCGGACAGGGAGAAGTCCCCGACTTTGAGAGGGTCGCGGCGCAACTGCTGCCGCACTACCCCGGTGCCTCCGAGTTTGCGCTCGCCCCCAATGGGGTCGTGCGGCAAATTGTCCCCCTGGCAGGCAATGAAAAGGCCCTGGGCCTCGATGTATTGAGCTCCCCGAGTCAGAAGGCCGAAGCGGCCCTTACCCGGGCGACCGGTCAGCTCACTGTGGCAGGTCCTCTGGACCTGGTGCAGGGTGGGCAGGGCCTGATTGGCCGCTTACCGGTTTTTTTGGGGGAAGCGGCCGGCGGCCGGCGGTTTTGGGGGTTCAGTGAGGTCGTGATGCGCCTGCCCGGCGCCCTTCAGCCGGCGCAGCTCTCAGAGCTCAGCGCTGTTGGCTACCGTTACGCACTGTGGCGCAAGAATCCCGATAGCGGAGCGCTGCAGATCATTGAATCCTCCCCGGGCGTACCTGTTGATCCCATTGAGGTGGACGTCAGGCTGCCCAACGGCGTGTGGACTCTGAGCGTCGCACCGGACCACGGTTGGATCGACCCGTTCGCCGTGGCTCGCAAAGCAGCCGTCGGTTTGATTGTGGCGTTTCTTTCGGCGTATCTGGCGAATCTGCTGTTGGCACAGAAAGCGCGGGGCAACGAGCTCGAGCAACTGGTCACGCAACGATCAGCCGACATCAAGTTGACCAAGGACCGCCTGAAGGCGCTGCTCGACGCCATTCCGGACCCTGTCTGGCTCAAGGATACCCACGGGGTCTACCTGAGTTGCAATCCTCAGTTTGAGCGGTACTTCGGCGCAGCCGAAGCCGACATCGTCGGTCATACCGACTATGAGTTTGTTGAGCGTCAACTGGCGGAATCTTTTCGTGAGAACGATCGCAAGGCCATGGAAACCGGCCAACCGTGCGCCAACGAAAGGTGGCTCACATTTGCCAGGGACGGTTACCGGGGCCTCTTTGAAACTATCAAGGCCCCGATGCGCAGCGCTGATGGTGTCGTTACCGGCGTGGTTGGGATCGCACGGGATGTGACGGCCCGATACCGCGCCCGCAAAGCAGCCAGGCTCACACAGGTTCGCTTGAGAGTGGCGCTACAGGCCACCCGCATCGCCATCTGGGACTGGGACATCAAACATGACCGCTGGTATGCCTCACGCGAGTACTACACGGCTCTCGGTTACCGCCCTGAGGTCGAGGCCGGCGATCGTGATGTCTGGATGGAGCGCGTTCATCCCGAGGATCGGGCCCGGGTGCTTGCTACAGTCGAAGGGGCCAGGAGCGCTGTTTCCCAACTCTATGAATACGAAGCCCGCATACGCGGTGCGGATGGTTCATATCGCTGGATGAGCGTGCGAGGCAAAGCCGTCGAACGCGACAGTGACGGACGGGCTACTCGCATGCTGGGCGTCCGCATCGACGTCACGGATAAGAAACGTGCCGAAGAACACATCGAGCATCTTGCCCACTACGACACTCTGACCGGACTTCCGAACCGGGTATTGTTGAGCGAACGGATCGCGGCGAGCGTCGCGCTGGCGCGCAGCCGGCAAGGCCAGCTTGCGCTGCTGGTATTGGATATCGACAAGCTCAAGAACATCAACGACACGTTTGGGCAGACCATCGGCGATGAGCTGCTCGTCGAAGTCGGCAGGCGTGTCAGGTCACTCGCCGCCGATGACGACAGTGTAGGTCGGGTGGACAGTGACACCTTTGTCATGATGGTGGCAGGGGCGAAGACCACCCAGGCGAGCCGCAAGGCGCAAAGGCTGCTCGATGCACTGTCGACGCCATTCAGGATCCGCGGGCTCGAGCTGATGGTGACCGCCGCCATCGGCATTGCGCTGTTTCCGGCTCACGGCGCGGACTTTGAAGCGCTGCTCAAGTGTGCGAACACGGCCATGCACCGCGCGAAGCACAACGGCCGCAATCAATATGTCTTCTTCGCGGAAGACATGCAGGCCCGCTCGACTCGAAACCAACAGTTGGAGATTGCCTTGCGGCACGCAATCGAGCGCGGCGAGCTGCAACTGCACTATCAACCCCAGGTGTCGCTGGCGGACGGGCGCCTGACCGGCGCGGAGGCGCTTCTGCGCTGGAACCATCCGGAGCTGGGGCGCGTGTCGCCGGCCGAATTCATTCCCATCATTGAAGACAGCGGCCAGATCGTGCAGATCGGCACCTGGGTGCTGCGGACTGCCGCTACCCAACTGAGTCAGTGGCGCGCGGCCGGGCTGTTGCCGTTCTCGATGGCAGTGAACCTGTCATCGGCGCAGTTCCGCCATCCCAACCTGGCCGGCCTGATGGGCAAAATCCTGCATGAAACCGGCCTCGAGGCGGGCTCCTTGTACCTCGAATTGACGGAGCGGGTCGCCATGGATGATCCCTTGGGGGCCATCGCCATCATGAGCGAGCTGCATGAGCTCGGCGTGCGCATCGCAATCGATGACTTCGGCACCGGCTATTCGTCCTTGAGCTATCTGAAACGCTTCCGCGCCCACAAGCTGAAAATCGACCAGTCATTTGTGCGTGACCTGGCACAGGACCCGGATGACCAGGCCATTGTGAAAGCCATCATCAATCTGGCCGCCAGCCTCGGCATCGAGACGATTGCGGAAGGCGTGGAGACCCTGCCACAGCGCGATTTTCTGCGGCAGCACGGCTGCCAGGAGGCGCAGGGTTTCTATTTCAGCCAGCCCCTGCCGGCCGAGCAGTTCACCGCGTTCCTGCGCGATGCCGGCCACTTCGAGGCCGTGTCGTCATCAACACGGATGGGTACTTGAGTCAGCCGCCGGTGCCGTACCCCACCACGCCTTTGACCTCCAGGAACTCGTGGATGCCCCAATCCGCATACTCCCGTCCATTGCCCGATTGTTTGTAACCACCGAACGGCGCGTGTGTGTCCCAGTCGGGATAGTTGATGTTGACGGTACCGGCGCGCAATTGCGTCGCCACCGCGCGCGCATGGGTGAGGTCTTTTGAGGACACATACGCAGCCAGGCCGTAGATGGAGTCGTTGGCCTTGTCGATGGCTTCCTGTTCGCTGGTGTAAGGCAGCACCGACAGGACCGGGCCGAAGATTTCCTCGCGCGACAGGGTCATCTCGTGTTTGACGTTGCCGAAAACCGTGGGCTTCACATAGTAACCGGCCGCGAGCTCGCCCGGCCGGCCTGTGCCGCCCGTGACGAGCGTGGCGCCTTCGTCGATTCCGATCTGTATCAAACGTTGAATCTTGTCGAATTGGACGCGGTTGACGACCGGTCCCAGGACCGTGGCCGCATCCCTTGGCGGGCCGACGCGGTGAGTGTCGGCTACCTGCCGGGCGATCTCCAGCGCGCGCGCCTGTTGGTTCGCGGGAACAAACATCCGGGTCGGCGCATCGCAGGACTGCCCGCTGTTGGCGAAGCAGGCCGCGGTGCCACGTTGTACCGCATCCTCGAGATCGGCGTCCGCCAGGATGATGTTGGCCGATTTGCCGCCCAACTCCTGTGAGACGCGTTTGACGGTATCGGCAGCCGCTTTTGCAACCAAAATGCCCGCGCGGGTCGAGCCCGTAAAAGACATCATGGCGATGTCCCGGTGCGCCGACATCGCTTCGCCCACGGTAGCACCGTCGCCGTTGACCAGGTTGAATACGCCTTTCGGCAAACCGGCTGCATGCACGATCTCGGCGAAAACGATGCCGCTGATCGGAGCCACTTCACTCGGTTTCAAGACCATGGTGCAGCCCGCAGCAAGGGCGGGCGCCACTTTGCAGACGATTTGATTTAGCGGCCAATTCCACGGCGTGATGAGGCCCACGACGCCGATGGCTTCTCGAATGATCCGCGTGCTGCCGCGTTGGGACGTGAACTCGAGCATCTCCAGTGCTGCGATGGTCGCTTCGAGGTGCACCTGTCCTGCCCAGGCCTGGGCCTCACGGGCGAACTTGAGAGGCGCACCCATTTCATCGCTCACGGCAGCGGCGATGTCTTCATAGCGCGCATTGTAGATTTCCAGGATCTTGCGCAGATAATCCAGGCGCTCCTGGCGCGTGGTGCGTGAAAAAGCCGGAAAAGCTGCCTTGGCCGCCGCGACCGCACGATCCACATCCGCTGCGCTTCCCAGGCAGATCTGCGTATAGGCACGCTCAGTCGCCGGATTGATGACGTCGAGCAATCGGGGCGCCACCGGCTTCACCCACTCGCCGTTCAGGTAGAAGCTCTGGTGATTAGTCGACATGCTGCTCTCCGCTGTCCCGTTTTTGCTGGCGGTGAGTCTGGCAAAGAGGCACAAATATGGGAAGATTTGTCGGACCCCGGTCGGGTCGGTCGTCCTCGGGTCGCATCACCCCTTAAGCGGAGCGAAGACCATGACCCCCACCATTACGGCTTTTGAACGGTCGCCCGATCGCGGCAGAGGCCTGGCTCGTGACATGCGCGTGCGCTGGGCGCTCGAGGAAGTGGGCCAGCCTTACGAGGTGCGTCTCCTGTCCTTCCAGGCCATGAAGCAACCGGCGCACCTGGCGCTGCAGCCATTCGGACAGATTCCAACCTATGAGGAAGGGGACCTCGCCCTGTTCGAGTCGGGCGCGATTGTTTTCCACCTCGCGCAACGCCATACGGGCCTGTTGCCGCAGGAAGGCAATGCCCGCGCGCGCGCGATCGCATGGATGTTTGCCGCCGTCACCACGGTGGAGCCGCCGATCCTCGATCTCGTGATCGTCAAGATCGTGGAGGGTGACAAGAGTTGGTATGAACAGCGGCTGCCTCTCGTCGAGGGACGCATCCGCCAGAGGTTGGGTGAGCTCGCCGCCCGCCTCGGTGATGCCGACTGGCTCGACGGTGACTTCAGTGCCGGGGACCTGATGATGGTGTCGGTCCTTCTCCGAGTGAAGCCATCCGGCCTGCTGCAGGAATTTCCAAACCTCGCCGCGTATGTGGCCCGCGGCGAAGCTCGGCCCGCTTACCAGCGGGCGTTTGCGGCGCAACTGGCGGTTTTTACCGCCCAATCCGCAACGCCTTCCCCTGGTGCGCTCCCACGCTGACCCTCAGAAGTCCGCCGGCGCCAATCGCCGCCTTGGGCGCGTGGGCATCCAACACATCCGTTACGGCAGCGTCTTGCGTGGCGCCACGGATGACGACTGCCTCGTCAACAGGGCTGCTTCCGAAGTTGATGGCGGTGACTTCGAGGTCCGACGTGTCAGGTAGCTGGTTGACCAGCACAAACAGCCCCTGCGCGTGAACCGACGGTGCGTCGAGCAGCCGGCCGGCGTACAAGTGCAGGTCCGCACGGGCCTTCAACATCCGCGTCAATCCGGATGCAAACGAGTCCGGGTTCTCGAGCTGCTTGGGCAGTGGGCCGTAGAGCGCCACCGTGACCGGCAGGCCGGAGGCAGAGCTCCGGGCTTTAGGGTTTGAGCCGAGCAGGTCATAGGCGCCGCGGTTGATCCAGCGGGTGTCGCCATCCGCGAGCCGCTCCTTCACCAGGGCGCTCGGCAGGGTCAGGGCACCGACGAGATCCCATCCGGACAAAGCGAACACACCCGGCTGGAATGCGTTATAGAACGCCAACAGCAGATGCAAGTGCTTGATTTGCTCGATTTCCGCGGCCGACAGCCGCGAGATGTTCTTGATACCGAGGGCGGCCGTGATGACGGTTGCCGTGGTGCTGGCGACGCCGTCGCCAAACTTGAGGTTGTAGGGCGCGCTGCTGCCGATCAGCCGGCTGTACAGCTCCTGCTGGACGGTGTCACGCAACTGCTTGCCCGTCAGCTCGCGGCCGCGGAACTCCAGGTGATCGTCCTCATGGGCACCCGTGAACTGGTCCAGCGCAGTATCGAGCTCGTCGTGGTTCTGCAGCGCATGGATCAGTGCTCCCGGGTCGATGTCATTGCGCAGCATGAGTTGGAATATCAAGCGCAGGAACTCGGCGTCTCCTGTCAGCAGCGCATGGTCATACGCAGGGCGGGTCACGAAGTCATATGTCAGGTCCGCGCCGCCGTTGGATGTTGAGTGCGATTTGTCAAATCCCAGAGACAGCTCCTGGAAGCTGAAGCCGCCCATCTTGCGCACCATGTCGGCAATGAGTTGGTTGGCTGTGGCCGACAGTGGATGATCTTCCGACCAGACTCCCGTATTGTTGGCGTAGCGTTCGATGCCCAGCAGGGCGTTGGCGTCCAGGCGGATGCCGCCGTCGCCCAGTACCGTCAGCTCGTGAAGCGCATCGCCAATCACCAGCCGCTGCGCCGCGAAGCTGGGGTCGAGCCAATTCAAGGTGGGCTGACCGTCCTTGAAGTAGTGAAGGTAAACCCAGCGGCGGTTCACGCCATCGACGCCTTTCACAACATCGGTCGCGCTCCAGTCGGAGTCCTTGACGCCGGGAGCGTAAAAGATCCGCGAAGACAACATTCCGACAATGTAGTGCCGGGCTTGCAGCGCAGCGACGGTGGCGGGGCTCAGGTTGACCGAGTTGCGGCCGGCGGGCACGGGCGGCAGCAGGCTCCAGTCGGCGGGTTCTATGCGCACCATGTGATATAGGCCCGGGAAATCGCCGAATGCGCGCTGGGCGAGCAGGAAATCAGCGCCTTTTCCCGTGTGTCCGGGGATGACATCGCCGATTACAACAGCACCGTGCGAACGCGCGCGTTGCACCAGGCCCTGGTACTGATCTACTGTGCCGAAGGCGGGATCGATGTCGAAGCTGATGCGATCGAAGTTGCCGTCGACGGAGGGCGTGTAGTCATTGCCGCTGATGCCGCCGGAGCGCTTCATCGGCCCGGTGTGAATGGCCTGGATTCCGATTGTCTTAAATGCGCTCCACAGGCGCTCATCCGCGAGAGTGGCGAGGACGGAAGCGCCGGGGGTAGCGGCCACCGTGGACGCGGGATAGGCAGTGAACCAGACGGAGGCTTTCTGTGAGGCGGCTCTTGGTTCAGGAACGCCGTAGGGGTGTTGCCACTGTGCGAAATTGCCGGCCAGACTCTGCGCCAATTCCTGTGCCTGATGCAGCATCGAGCGCTGTTCGAGCCAGTGAATGTAAGCAGGATCGTCGGACGGATCGGCGCCAGACACAGTGGCGGAAGTTGCGCACAGCACCAGTGCGCAGACAGGCCAAAGCAACTTCATTGGTTTCATTCCTTCAGTATCGCTCAGCGTCGGGCCGGCGAGTCTACATCCGAAGTTGTATGCCTGACGCAGGTGTCACCTTTTTGGAATCTGCTACTATCGGTTACACATAGCGGTATGTCCGGGCGTTGAAGTAAGGAAGCTGTCATAGTCAAAGCCTAGTGTCGGGCCACCTGGAAAGTCCGTAAGGGGGGCTGTTGACGCATGTCCTGGCTGCGCGAAATCGACACCTGGTTCACCGAATCGGTGTTGCCGTTTGCATCTCATTACCGGGCCTATGCACGCCGCCTGACCGAGAATCCGTGCGATGCGGAGGATCTCGTGCAGGAGGCTTATGCCAAGGTGCTCGGCAGCCCCGACTGGCGTCGACTGGAGTCTCCCGAGCGGTTCGTGCTCACCACCATCCGTAACCTGGCGTTCGACCGCTTCCGCAAGGAAAAAGTCGTCGGCATCAGGCAGATCGGATCCCTGGAGCTCAATGCCGTGCCCGATCCCACGCCCGATGTGTTTGCCCAGGAGGGGGCCCGCCAGGAGCTCGAGTTGGTCCTGAAGGCATTCGAGGGCTTGCCGGAACAGATCCGCACGGTGCTGGCGCTGCGCCGGATGCATGGCTTGTCGCCGGGCCAGATTGCGACTAAGTTGAACCTTTCCGTGTCCACCGTCGAAAAGCACATGGCCAAGGGGCTCCGATTACTGACCACCCGGGTGGCGGTGAGCCAATCGCGAACCAATGGACTGAGACAATCGATACTATGGCGCCAACGCGCGGGCAAGAAAGAGAGTCGCTGATTGCGGAAGCCGCCGACTGGCTGGCGCGGTTGGACGTTGGCCGTGCCTCGCGCGAAGAGTTGGATGCCTGGCGGGCGGCCGACCCGCGCCGGGCCGCTGCGTTCGCGGAAGTGGCCGCCACCTGGAATCGACTGGGTGAGCTTCCGGCACCCGAAGCTCTGCTCCGCGTAAAGTCCTCCATCACCCGCAGGGTATTCCTGGGCAGCGCTTTGGCCGCTTCGGCAGCCGGTGTTGGCGTGCTCGGTTGGATGGAGCGCGACTACTTCCTGCGCAGCCGGATCGTCACCGCCATCGGCGAACGGCGCACGCTGTCCTTGCCTGACGGCAGCTCCATGGACCTGAATACCGATACCGAGGTCTATTGGAAGTTCGACGACCAGGTACGCAAGTTGTGGCTGCGCAGGGGCGAAGCCGCCTTGAGCATTGCGGCCGACCTCGTGCGACCCTTCGTTCTCGTAACGGCACAGGGGCTCACGACCTTGGCCGCCGGTCAATTCAACGCCCGGTTGCGCTCGGGTGAGCTCGAGCTGTTCGTGCTGTCAGGTCAGGCACTGCTCAAAACCGTCTCCGGCCAGAACAAAGAGGTGACAGTTGCGAGCGCCTCCGATCCCCGCCGCAAGTTGATTACCGATGGTCAGCAGTTCGAAGTGGCTCCGGCCCGGGAAGAGGCCGTGCAAAGCGTGCAGGCCTGGCGCCGGGGGGAGATCATTTTCAACGGCCAGCCCCTGAGCGATGCGGTGGAGGAATACAACCGCTACCTGTCCCGCAAGTTCGTCATTGGCGATCGGAAAGTGGCTAACCTGCGGTTGGGTGGGCGATTTCTCACTGACGACCCGCAGCGATTCCTCGCGGCGTTGCGCTCGGCATTCGGCTTGAGAGTGACGGACGACGGCACATCGGCCATTGTCCTCAATTCTCCATAGCGGATTTTCCGCTCCGCTCGTCTTGTGTAGGCGGGCTGCGATGGTGCCCGCTCTGACACAAACGGAGCGATCGATCGTGAAGAAGATTCTCGCGTGCCTCCTGCTGGCGGCCGCTGTCCCGACTCTCCCAACTTACGCCGCGGAACCCACCGTGTCCTTTGACATCCCGGCAGGCGATACCGCGCAGGCGCTGAATCTGTTCGCCCAGCAAGCCAACATCCAGTTGCTGTTTCCCTATGCCACCGCGGCCCGCTTCCATACGGGGGGCCTGAAGGGCAGCTACAGCAAGGAGGAAGCGGTCCGCAAGCTCATTGAAGGCACCAGCTTCGAGATTGCCTCCGCCACCGCTGACACCATCACCCTGCGCGAGCGCTCGGCCAAGCCGGTCGATCCGCCGAAGGTGGATGCCGGCGGTGTCGATACACTGGAACAGGTGATTGTGACCGGCCGTGCCGGTACGGAAGAGCAGAAGCAGATCGATGCGAGCTATGCCATTACGGCTATTTCCGAGGAGAAGATGCGCCTGGCGGCGCCGGTCAGTGTGGCTGATGCGTTGAAGAACGTCCCGGGCGTGTGGGTCGAGGCATCCGGCGGTGAGGCGGCCAACAACATCCGCATCCGCGGTATTCCCAGCGACGGCTTTTCCGCTATCGGACTGTATGAGGATGGTCTGCCTATCCAACACGACGGCGGTCTCGATTGGTTCAACACGGACGAGTCGTTCAGGCTCGATGAAACCATTCAACGCATGGAGGCGGTGCGTGGCGGTCCGGCCTCGATATTCGCCTCATACGCCCCGGGTGGCCTGATCAACTTCATTACCCGCAAGGGCACCGACCGGTTCGAGAGCCTCGTCAAGGTGCAGGCCGGTGATTATGGCTATGGCCGCGCCGATGCCTGGGTGGGTGGGCCGGTCGGCGGATTCAGAGTGGGCCTGGGCGGCTTCTACCGCAAGGATCACGGAGTCAGGGACCCCGGGTTCGATGCCGACGCCGATCGCGGCGGACAGGTCCGTCTTTCCGTTGGCAAGGACTTTGACAACGGCTCCATTGATTTCAATGTCAAACATCTCGACGACCGGGTCATTTTCTACCTGGGAGTGCCGTTTACCCAGGACACGAAGGGCAACATCCGCGGCATCCCCGGCTTCGATCCGCTGTATGACACCTTTGATGGTCCTGAGACCAGCCATCTCACGTTCCGCACCAATGTAGGGCCCTATAACTTCAATCTGACCAATGGCGTGCACACCCAGCTCACTCAGTGGACCACCACGTTCAAGTTCGATGTGGGCGATGGCTGGCAGATCAACGATGGAATTCGCTACCGCGACAGCACGATGCACCGCACTGGATTGTTTCCCAACACGCCGTTTACGAACGGCACGGATGGCGTCAATGACTTTCTCGGAAGCCTGCCGGCTTCACTGGGTGCGACAGCCGCGCACTACGTCTATGTGAATCATCCCGATCAGACGTTTGACCCGGTCAATCAGAACGGCAACGGCCTGGTGATGCCCGCCTCGGCGCGCGAGCAGGACGCTACGTTGAAAGAGATGATCAACGACCTGCGCTTGCAGCGCAAATTCCAGGTGGGTGAGCAGAGTCACGACGTCGCGCTCGGCTTGTACTTTGCGCGGAATGAAGAACAGTTCCTGCAGCGCGGCGCGCAGCTCCTCGTGGATGTGCGCCCGCGGGCGCAAGTACTGGATCTCGTGGCTACGAATGCGGCCGGGCAAGTGGTCGCCCACAAGACGGATAACGGTTTCGTGCGCTACGGCAGCCAGTTCGAGTTCGGTTTCGGCAGCTCCAACAGCGAGGCCCTGTATCTGTCGGACGCCTGGCAGGTTACTGACAAGCTGCGATTTGACATAGGCGGTCGCGTGGAACATGTCTCCATGCACGGTCAGGCGGAAGGGGACGCCGACATCGACCTGATGCAGTCACCGACACCCGCCGACGACAACGCCGATATGGGGACAGGAGTGTTCGACCATTGGCAGAAGAGTTACACGGGATGGAGCGCGACCCTCGCGGCGAATTATCAGTTTGTGCCGAACCTCGGCGCGTTCGCCCGTCTCACCAAGGGTGTGCGGCTGCCTTCGCTCGGCTCGTTCCTGACCGATCCGACCAATGACGAGCCGCGAACCGCCGGCATCAAGATGGCGGAGCTGGGCTTGAAGGCACAGGGCGAGCACTATGACTTCTACGGCACCGCCTTCTATACTGGCTTTGACAGCCTGGCATTCGGCGAGACGGTGTTTGATCCCAAGACCAACGGTTTCATTGACCGCACCAGCTTCACGGACACCCAGGCCTACGGCGTCGAGCTCGAGGGAACGTGGCGGCCCGTGCGCTTCTTCGATCTCGGCCTGAACTCCTCGCTGCAGAAGCCGCTGTATGGCAAGTTCGCCTTCACCGATGAGGACGGCTTCCACGACTTCTCGCACCGGATCCAGACCCGCACACCCGAGGTCAGCTTCCGCGCGATCCCGGGAGTCAATCTGTTGGACGGCAAGCTGCGGGCGCAGTTGACGGTCGACTACTATGGCCGCCGCTATTCGGATGCCGCCAACACTCAGGTGCTGCCGGCCTACTACATGATGCACGCGGAAATTCGGTATATGCTGACTGACGAAGTGACGTTCTATGCGTACGCCAACAATCTGACCAATCAGCTCGCGCTCGATGAGGGTAATCCCCGCTCCGGCCAGTTCATATCGCAGGACCCGGGGCAGGCGTATTTCATTGCCCGGCCCGAGTTTGGGCGCACCTTCCGTATCGCTGCCATGTACAAGTTCTGAACCCTCGATGACCCTGAGACAAATTGCCTGGCTTGCGATGTTGGCTTTCAGTGGGCTCACGGCTCACGCCGCGGCGCGTGAGCCGGACTCGATCCTCACCGGCACGATGACCGGCGCCGATCATGAAACGTACCGGGAAGTGCCGTTCGAGGTGCCCGCCGGCGTTGAGCGGCTGACCTTGGAGTTTGAGTACACGGGCCGGCAGGAAAAGTCGGTCATTGACATCGGCGTGCGCGATCCGCAGCGCTTTCGCGGCTGGAGCGGTGGCGACAAGAGCCGGGTCGTCATTGAAGAGGCGGATGCGACGCCGTCGTATCTACCCGGCCCGCTGCCGGCCGGGACCTGGTCGCTGCTGCTCGGGGTACCCAACATCCGTAAAACCTCGAAAGCCCACTTCACGGCCCGGATCTGGTTTGACCGCCCGGGAACCCCGTTTCCGGGCTTCGCCACCCAGCCCACAAAAGCCGGCCCCGGTTGGTATCGGGGGGATCTGCACATGCACACCGGTTATTCGGATGGCTCGTGCGCATCTCACAAGGGTGCGGAGGTACCTTGTCCCGTCTTCAAGACGCTCGAGACGGCGAGCGCGCGCCACCTGGATTTTGTCGCGGTCAGCGATCACAACGGTATTTCGCAGAATCACAGCCTGCGGGAGCTGGCGGCCTACTTCGATGATCTGCTGGTCATGCCCGCGCAGGAGATCACGACCTTTCAGGGCCACGCGAATGTCTTCGGTGTCACGAGCTTCCTGGATTTCCAGTTGGGCAGTCCACGGCTGCCGACCCTGAGCCGCTTGTTGGATGAAGTGCAGGCGGCGCATGGGCTCATTTCCATCAATCATCCGGGCGTGCCTTCCGGTGAAGCGTGCATGGGCTGTGGATGGCGCGCGGACGTCGATTTTTCGCGAATCAATGCCATTGAGATTGTCAACGGCGGCACCCTCGACGATACCGGAGCGCCGGACGGCCGTTTCTCCAGCCTGCCGTTGTGGGAATCCAAGTTGGATTCGGGCCTGAGACTGACGGGCATTGCCGGTTCTGACAATCACAATGGCACGCAGGCAGGCAAAGGTGCCTCGACGGTGGGTATCCCGACGACGGTGGTCCATGCCACCGAGCTGTCGCAGGCCGCGATCCTGGAGGCGATTTCGCAAGGACACGTTTTCGTGGACGTGTGGGGATCGGGCACCGCTCGCCTGGAGCTCGAGGCTGAAAATCACGGTAAGCACGCGCAAATGGGGGATGTTCTTCAGGCATCGCGCGGCGACAAGATCGATTTTACAGTGCGTGTGACGGGGGTTCCGGCCGGTGTGACCGTGTCTTTTGCCGGTAATGGTACCCGGCTCATGCCCGCCGCGGGGCAGCGGGTGGGCACAAACGCCCGATTCAGTGTCACAGCGGACGGGCTGGCGCACTGGATCCGCGCCGATGTGCGCGGGCCCCAGGGAAAGACCCTGCTGATCGGCAATCCCATCTACCTGCGGCCCCAGTAAAGCGCACCCGGCGCGGACCCGAGCGCCGTGGTTGACATAGAAATCAAAACGTTTAGATTCGAGTCCCAGCCGAATTTTTGCACCCCGGAGGCGATTTGAGCGCGGCCAATGTCCTGTTTTCTTCCGCCCCGATTCCCGCCGAGCAGGCGGGAACCCTGCTCGATCTGCCTCGCCACAAGGCGAACTGGAAGTGGATGGATTTCGTGGTCCGCCGCTTGCAGCCGGGCGACACTTTGCGGGTGACGACCCTGAAGGAGGAGGCCGCGCTGGTGATCCTGGGCGGTACCTGTGTCATTGATTGGGGCCAGGGCCAGGTCGCGGCCGGCAAGCGCAAGAATGTCTTCGATGGGCTGCCGTACAGCCTGTATTTGCCGGCTTTTCACGAAGCGGTGTTCACGGCACAGAGCGTCTGCGAGATTGCTGAGTGTCGCGTGGCGACAGAAGCCCGCCACGAGCCGAAGCTCATCACGCCGGATGAGGTGGAGACGGGGCTGCGCGGCGGCAGCAATATCTCCCGGCAGATCGTCAATGTGATGCCACCGGCCTTCGCCGCCGACAGGCTCGTGGTGATCGAGGTCTACACGCCGGGCGGCAATTGGTCCAGTTTCCCCCCTCACAAACACGATACGCACAACCCACCGCACGAGGTTGAGCTCGACGAGATCTATTACTACCGGATCGCGCGCCCTTCCGGGTTCGCTTTGCAGCATCTCTACACCGATCAGGACCAGCGCGGGGACACGGTCAAGGCGATGGATGGCGATGCAGTGTTGGTACGTCGCGGCTACCACCCGGTGGTGGCAGGTCCGGGTTATGATGTCTACTACCTCAACATTCTCGCGGGTTCGGCGCGCTCGCTGGCAATGACCGAGGATCCTCAACAGACCTGGATCCGGTCGGTCTGGGGACAGCCCGATGCACGCCTGCCGCTGGTGGCCAAGTGATCCGGGGGCGGTGTATTCATGACAAGACATCTCACGGTCGCGCAGGCAACAGTCGCTTTCCTCAGTCAGCAATATGTTGAACGCGATGGCGAGGAAGTGCGCTACTTCGGCGGCTGCCTCGGCATCTTCGGTCATGGCAACGTAGCCGGGCTCGGTCAGGCGCTGGAGCAGGATGCGTCACTGCGCTACTACCTGTTTCGCAACGAGCAGGCCATGGTGCACGCGGCCAGTGCCTTCGCAAAGGCGACGTTCCGCCGCAGGGCGCTGGTCTGCACGACCTCGGTCGGCCCAGGCGCCACGAACATGGTCACAGGCGCGGCCCTGGCGTCCATCAATCGCCTGCCTGTGCTGCTGTTACCGGGAGACATCTTTGCATCGCGTCAGGTAGCGCCGGTACTCCAGCAGTTGGAGTCGTCCCAGACTCCCGACATTTCAGTCAACGACTGCTTCAAACCGCTCTCCCGCTACTGGGACCGCATTCAACGTCCCGAGCAGTTGCTGACGTCACTTCCCGAAGCGATGCGCGTCCTGACATCACCGGTGGAAACCGGGGCGGTGACCGTATGCATGCCGCAGGATGTCCAGGCCGAGGCGTTCGATTTTCCCGAGGAGTTCTTCCGCAAACGGGTGTGGCGCATACCGCGAAATCGTTGCGATGCCGGCGATTTGCAACAGGCCGCTGAATGGATCCAAGCTTCCCGCTTGCCCATGATCATTGCGGGCGGCGGAGTGTTGTATTCCGAAGCATCCGCGGCCCTGGCTGCGTTCGCTGCGAGCACCGGAATTCCGGTCGGTGAAACGCAGGCGGGCAAGGGGTCCCTGCCGTTCGATCACGCCCAGCTCGCCGGCGCGGTCGGCGCGACCGGCACATCAGCAGCAAACATTCTGGCGCGCGAGGCGGACCTGATCATCGGCGTGGGGACGCGGTACAGCGATTTCACGACCGCCTCCAAGACCGCCTTTCAAAATCCTCGCGTGCGATTCGTGAATATCAATGTTTGTGAGCTCGATGCTTACAAGCATGCGGCAGTCGCCCTGACCGGCGATGCTCGCGTGACTTTGGATGAGCTGCGGCGTCTGGTGGGCGGCTATCGGATTGATGCGCAGTACTGTGCGAGAATCGCGGGCTTGCAGCAGGATTGGAACCGGGAGGTCGAGCGGCTCTACGGCATCGTGCGCGAGCCGATGGCGCAGTCGCAGTTCATCCGGGTCCTGAATGAGTTTACTCAACCCGCCGACATCATTGTCAACGCAGCGGGCAGCTTGCCCGGTGACCTGCACAAACTGTGGCGCACGCGGCA
Organism: Pseudomonadota bacterium; assembly: GCA_018241505.1. Taxonomy (GTDB): domain Bacteria; phylum Pseudomonadota; class Gammaproteobacteria; order Steroidobacterales; family Steroidobacteraceae; genus 13-2-20CM-66-19. Next base: position 485,223 of record JAFEDS010000009.1, read on the forward strand.
ACCCGGCGGCTATCACATGGAGTATGGCTACTCGTGCATGGGATACGAGATCGCCGGCGGGCTGGGCATCAAGATGGCTCATCCGCAGCGTGAGGTTTATGTTCTCGTCGGTGATGGCTCCTATCTCATGATGGCCCAGGAGATCGTCACGTCGGTGCAGGAAGGCTACAAGCTCAACATCGTCCTTCTGGACAATCATGGATTTTCGAGCATTGGCGGCCTCAGCAGAAGCTGTGGCAATGAGGGGATGGGCACTGAATATCGCTATCGGCGCGACGGGAAGTACAGCGGCGAGGCGCTGCCGGTCGACTTCCAGGCAAACGCTGCGAGCCTGGGTGCGTGGACAACCCGTGTCAATCGTATCGAAGATCTGAAAGCGGCGTTGCAGTCGGCCCGCGAGCAACCGCGTACTTCAGTCGTTGTCATCGAGACTTCATACACCGAGCGCGTGCCTGGATATGAGTCATGGTGGGATGTGCCCATCGCGGAAGTGTCCGAATCGACGAGCGTGCAGTCCGCGCGTACAGCCTACGAGGCAGCTCGCAAAAAGCAACGTTACTTCTTCTGATGTCCGCGGTTGAGACAAGCATCGCGGGGGCACCCGCGACGCCTCGTCTGAAGCGCGTATTGGGACTGTGGGATCTCGTCTACTACGGCGTCATTCTGACCTCGCCCATTGCCGCCGTGCCGTTGTTCGGCGAGGCGCAGGTGCTTTCTCACGGCCATGCGGTCTCGACATTGCTGCTGGCCATGGTGGCAATGTCGGTGACGGCGGTCAGTTTCGGGCGGATGGCGGCGGCGTACCCTGCCTCCGGCTCGGTCTATTCCTATGTCAGCAAGCTGCTCAATCCGCACATCGGCTTCATCCTGGGATGGGCGATGTTCCTCGAGTACCTGTTTCAACCGATCCAGAATTCACTGTATGCGGTGCTGGCCATTCATCGCATGGTGCCGCAGATTCCCTTCGCGGTTCTTGCGGCCGTCATTGTTCTGTTGACTACGGTGCTCGCCACGCGCGGCATCAAATTCAATGCCCGCGCGAACGAGGTGCTGTTGGGATTTATGCTGGTTGCGACGGTTGTCTTCCTGGTGGAAGCGGCGCAATACCTGATATTTCAAGATTCTTCCGGTGGGTTGCTGTCCGTGCAGCCGTTCTTCGATCCGGCTACCTTTGACTCGCGCGCGCTTCTGGCCGGCACCTCGTTCGCTGCCCTGGTGTTTATTGGCTTCGACGGGGTGTCCCTGCTGGCTGAGGAAGTGAAGCATCCCAAGCGCAATGTGCTGTTGGCGGCGCTGCTGGTGTGTGTCTTCACGGGCTCGTTCAGCGGTTTGCAGGTGTATCTTGCCCAACGGGTGTTGCCCGACTACAGCCAACTGCAGAATCACGAAACTGCCTTCATGGACGTAGCACGGGTCGTTGGCGGCCCAATCCTCTTTACGGTCTATGGTGTGATGCTTCTGGTATCGAGCCTCGCGTGCGGGCTTGCGGGCCATGTTGGGGCATCACGACTGCTCTACACGATGGGCCGCGATGATGTATTGCCCCGGAAGATCTTCGGCCATCTCAGTCCGAAGCGCGGCAACCCCGTATACAGCGAGTGGATCGTGGGCGTGTTGGCTTATATTGCCGTCCTGACCATTCCCTGGCAGCTCGCGGCGGAAATGGTCACTTTCGGCGCGTTGCTGGCGTTCAGCTCGGTCAATCTCTTGGCCCTGTGGTATCTGTGGTTCTCCGCGGAGCCGTTGCGGCGCCGGAATTTTCTTGCGGATGCCCTGGTTCCGGGCTTCGGCTGTGCGTTCTGCTTTGGCCTGCTGTTGGGCCTCCAACCCTGGACCAAGTATGCCGGCGCTGCGTGGCTGCTGATTGGCGGAATCTACGCCGCGTATCGGACGCGGATGTTTACGTCGCGGCCGAAGCTGATGGACATCAGCGGGACTTAGAGGATCCGGACACATGGAGTCCGAAGCCGCAGGACTCGCGTATCCGCAGTTCCGGCTGCAATTTGCGCAGTACCGCGCTGCTCTGGTCGCCTTCGATTCTGCGGATCAGCAGCTCGGCCGCTTCCGAGCCGAGCTGGTGTTTCGGTAACTCCACTGTTGTCAGGCGCGGCCGAAACACACCCAGCCAGGGATAGTCGTCGAAGCTCACCAGCCCGAAATCCTCCGGGCACATCAAGCCAACTTCGCCGGCGGCAGTGAGCAGGCCGATGGTCATCAGGTGATTGGCAACATAAATGCCATCCGGGCGGTGGGACAGGATCGCCTGGCCGGCGCGGAAGCCGGACTCGATACGATAGTCGCCTTCCGCGACCAGCGCCGGATCGAATGGCAGGTTCTCTGCTTCCAGCGCATCGCGAAAGCCGCGCCAGCGTTCCTTGGCATTGCTGATTTTCAGGTTGCCGCCGATCAAGCCGATGCGGCGTCTGCCGGCGCGGGCCAGGTGGCGGACGGCATCGTAAGAGCCCTGGTAGTCATCACTGATGACCGCGTCGCGCGTGAGCTGGGGATAGGTGCGCATCACCAGGACAAAGGGAATATTGACCTCTTTGATCATCTGCCGCAGCGATGGGCTCAGCTCGCCGGTGGCCTTGACCAGCAGGATGCCGTCGACGCGTTTGGACAGCAGAAGCTCGAGTTGCCGCTCTTCCCGCTCAATCAGGTCATCGCTGTTACACAACAACAGATTGTAGCCGCGGCTTTGTGCGGCATCCTCGACACCCCGCACCACCATCGGAAAGAACGGGTTGGCAATATCACTGACCACCATTCCGATGGTCTGGGTTTTCTGCTTGATGAGGCTGCGCGCCAGCAGGTTGGGACGGTAGTTGAGCTTGGCGATCGCATCCATCACCCGCTGGCGGCGCACCTGGCTCACGTGCGTTTTGTTGTTGATCACCGCGGACACGGTGAAAATCGAGACGTTGGCTTCCCGGGCCACATCCGACATGCTGGCGGTTTTCCCCGGCCGATTGGCCTTGGACTTGGTGCGGGGCGTCTTGGCAGGCGGCATACGGGCTGTTGCAGGCAAATGAGCGTAAACCGCGACGGTACTCAAAGTCCGCCGGGCGCGCTAGTCCGGGTTAGGTACCCGATAGTCCAGCAGCAGCGCATCCAGCTCCAGGCAGGCCTGCACAAACTGGCGCAGTGTCCGGCGAGTGGGTCCGAAGGAATCGAATTCGCTCAGCGCCAGCCCATTTTCCTGGTAGGCCCGGGCGAAGTCGGGAAACTTCTTCAGCAGCACCTCGACCACGTCGGCTGCCACCGGCTGCTCGATGCGCGAGCGCACTTCAATGTCGCTGGCATTGAGGCGTTTCTGCCAGGCATAGGGCGGTGAAATGACGAGGTCGCCGCCTATCAGCTCGCTCCAATGCATGTGATTCCGGAATGCGGCCGACAGCAGGCGCAGGCGATAGCCGCGCTCGCGAAAAAGTTGGTATGTCTTCTTGAAGACGGCCACTCCGGCCCATTCCAGGTAACCCGGGTCCACAGACAGGTTGAGCTTGTCCGCCTGCAATTTCAGCCAGTCGTCCAGGCGACCGACCATGATGGTGCACACCGGCCCCATCATCGAGATGGACTTCCCTTCGCGCTCACGCCGTTGCAATCCACGCTCGACGGCCTCGGCCACGGCAACACACTGCGGCAGCGTAAAGCTCACTGTTGCATTGATACTGATGCCCAGGTACGTGGCTGCCTCTATGGCTTCAATACCCGCCGCCGTCGCGGGTATTTTCACAATCATGTTGGGGGCGAGCCGATCGAACTCCCGCGCCTGTCGCACAATGGCCTGGCTGTCACTGAACAGCCGCGGATCGGTCTGGATGGACAGCCGGCCGTTTCTGCCGTGTTGTGCGTCAAATACCGGCTTCAGGAGAGCGGCGGCTTCCACCGACACGGCTTTTACGAGCTGCCAGGCGATTTCATCCACGGTCGCGGTGGGCGATGCCTCGATGAGATCCAGGATGGTGGGTTTCCACCGGCTGATCTCTTTCTTCAACACGCCCAGCACTATGACGGGATTGCAGGTCGCGCCCACGCCCCCGTGTTCCATGGAGTAGGAGAGCTCCTGGAGGGAGGCCGAGTCGTTCCACAGGCAGGTCGGCGTGTCCTGCGTCATCTGATGCAAGGGGCTCTTGTAGCTCACAGCCGTTACTGCCCGACTTTGATGGCGATGCCGCTGAGATGCGACTTTTCAGCCGCGACACACATCTCGAGCGCCTTCAGGCCGTCCTGTCCGGTCACGGGCGCCGGGCGATCCTGCAACATGCAGGCGACGAAGTCCTTGATTTCCGCCAGGTAGGCATCCGCGAAGGCGCTGAGGAAATGATCTTCCAGCAGCCGGGTTGCCCCCTGCGTGGTGAGGAAGGTGGCGGAGGTCTTGTGGAGACTTCCAACCTGGATCGAGCCGTGCGAGCCGATGATCTCGCTGCGCACATCGTAGCCGTACGCCGCCTGGGCGTGGGATTCGATGTTGCCAATGGCGCCATGCTGGAATTTCAGGTTGACCAGGCTGGCGACGACATCGCCAAACTGGGCGACCTCCGGGCGAATGGCGACCGTGGTGTAGGCCTGTACTTCGGTGACTTCATCCTGCATCAGCCAGCGCGCGAGGTCGAAATCATGCACGGTGTTTGTATAGAACAACATGCCGTTAATATTGGACGCATAGGCGCTGAGAGGCGGGCCATCCTTGTCCCGGCCGATGGACTTGAATACGACCGGAGTGCCGATCTCACCCGCGGCAATGCGCTTCATGGCGGCGCTGTAACCCGGATCGTAGCGGCGCATGAAACCCACCTGCATGCGCACTCCGGCCTTTGCGACGGCAGCGAGCGCCTGGCGGGCATCGGCAAGATTCAACGCCAGGGGCTTCTCGCACAGGATATCTTTGCCCGCCGCCGCAACTGTCTTGACCGCGTTCGCATGGAACTTGTCGGGCGTAGCGATGACGACCGCATCGAGGCCTTTGCATTCCAACAACGCCTCCAGGCTGCCGAATGAGCTGTCAATTTCCAGCTCATCGGCCGCACGCCGGGCGCGGTTGGCGTCGACGTCAGCCACCGCCACCAAACGGGCGTCAGGAACCAAGCGGCGCAGGTTTTCGGCATGCCGCCGGCCCATCTCGCCAACCCCCAGTACTGCGACTCCAAGCTTTGCCATCGCACCCTCGACTTCGTTGCTTACAGTGTGCCGACAATCGCGCGCAGGTATTTGAGGCTCGCGGTCACGTTGTCGGACGGTACTACAGTCGGATCCCCGAATTTCATGTCCTGCTCGACCACGCACCAGCCGGAATAGCCGTTGGCGGCCAGCGTACGGAAGAAGTGGGGGAAGTCGATGTTGCCCTGGCCGATGACGGTAAAGATCTTGTGCTCGATCGCCTGCTCGAAGTTCCAATGATGGCTGCGGGCCTGCTCCAACACGGCGGTACTGCAATCCTTGATGTGGACAAAGCGCAACTTGTTTTTGTACTTGTCCGCTTCCTTGCTGGCATCGCCGTGTCCGTAGACGCAATGACCGGTATCCAGGCACAGGCCGATGTTGGTATGTGAGGTTGCATCAAAGAACTTCTCACATTCCTCCGGTGTTTCCACGTACGTCGCTACATGGGGGTGGAACACGAGGTCCAGCCCGAACTCGTTCGCGGCCCGCTCAGCGTCGGCCACAATCGTGCCGACATGCTTCCACTGGGCGGCGGTGAGGGTAGGGCAGCCTTTGTCATAAACCCGCCCCGAAAACGCATTCCGGCCTGCCGACTGGTCATCCGCCAGCACCAGGAATGGGGCACCGAGCGTGGACAGCAGCTTGCCAACCTTTCTGATCCGCTCAATCACAGCGGTGCTGGCGGAAGGGTCTCCCAGGGGGACCGGGACGAACGAGCCGAGCAGTTTCATCCGCCGCTTGTCTAGCTGAGCTCGCAGCGCTTCCGGGTCGGTGGGGAAGAAGCCATAGGGCCCCAATTCCGTTCCCGAGTAGCCCGCCTCGACCATCTGGTCGAGCATGCTTTCATAGGACTGTTCCCAGGAGGGCCCCGGGTAGTCCAGTACGCCCCAACTGTCCGGCGCGGACGCAAACAGGAATTGCCGACTGGTTCCACTCATTGCCCTGATCCCCACATAAAATTGGCTGCCACTCGAATCTAAGCGTTTATATATCGAACCGGCTTTGCCGCTGTCAAGCACTGGCGGCCCTGGGTCATGAGCGGGTTTAGGCGACGCGCTCCGCCGCGGCCACGGTATTTTCCAGCAACATTGTCACCGTCATGGGTCCAACGCCGCCCGGCACGGGCGTGATGAATGACGCCTTCTGCGCCACTCCCTCAAAGTCGACATCGCCGGTGATGCGTCCGTCCGGCAGCCGGTTGATTCCGACATCAACAACGACCGCGCCGGTTTTGACCATCTGCGGCAGGATGAGGTTGGGCTTGCCCGCGGCCACAATGAGAATGTCCGCGAGAATCGTGAACTGGGCGAGATCGCGCGTCTTGGCGTGACAAACGGCGACCGTCGCGTCCCGTTGCATCAGCATCAACGCCATCGGCTTACCCACGATGTTGCTCGCGCCGACGATCACGATGTTCTGACCTGCCACGGGAATATTTTCGTGCTCGAGCAGCTTGGTCACGCCGTAGGGGGTGCACGGCGAGAAGATGGTGTTGCCAACAACGAGCCCGCCGACGTTGTACAGATGGAAGCCGTCTACGTCTTTCTCGACGGAGATGCTCTCCAGCACCTTGCGCATTTCAATGTGCTTTGGGAGGGGCAACTGCACGAGGACGCCGTGGATTTCCGGATTGGCGTTCAGATCTTCTATGAGTGCCACCAGTGTCGCGGTGTCAATCGATGCCGGCCGGCGATATTCAAAGGAGCGGATGCCGGCCTCGGCGCAGGCGCGGATCTTGTTGCGCACGTAGACCGCCGACGCGGGATCGTCGCCCACCAGTACCACGGCAAGACCCGGCATGATGCCTCTAGAGCTTTGCAGGTCGGCGACCCGCCGGCGAATGTCCGTTCGCAGTGAATGGGCCACGGCCAAACCGTCGATGATTCGAGCCTTCCGATCGACCATGAGATCTCGTTCCTGATGGGTATTTTGTATTGAAAAATCAATAGATTATACAATATCAGGCACCCACCGGCTACCGCGTGGGGCGCTGATCGAGCCTGCGGGCGGGGGATAGTGTATGATCCGGCCCCTTTTTGTGAGTCGACCGGCATTCCCGAGGGTAGCCGGGGCCGGGGTGATCTGTGAGTACGTCGGGCGACACGCTGGCGCTTTTCGCGGGCAACGCAAATCCAGCGTTGGCGCAGGAAATTGCACGTAATCTGCAGACGCCGCTGGGGCGGGCGTATGTCGGCAGATTCAGTGACGGCGAGATCAACGTCGAGTTGATGGAGAACGTTCGCGGACGCGATGTCTTCATCCTTCAGCCAACCTGTCCTCCCGCCAACGATACCCTGATGGAATTGTTGGTGATGGTGGATGCCTGCCGGCGCGCTTCCGCTGCCCGGATTACCGCGGTGGTGCCGTATTTCGGTTACTCGCGCCAGGACCGCCGGCCTCGGGCGACCCGTTCCGCGATTACCGCGCGGCTGGTTGCGAACATGATTTCGGAGGCGGGGGTCAATCGCCTGCTGACGATCGACCTGCACGCGGACCAGATCCAGGGGTTCTTCAATATCCCTGTGGACAATGTTTATGCATCGCCTGTTTTACTGGGCGATGCCTGGCGGCAGGCGTACACGAACAAGATTGTCGTGTCGCCGGACGTGGGCGGTGTCGTGCGCGCGCGCGCATTTGCCAAGCGGCTCGACGATTCTGAGTTGGCCATCATCGACAAGCGGCGCCCGCGGCCGAATGAGTCGAAGGTGATGAACATCATCGGCGAGGTCGAAGGCAAGACGTGCATTCTCGTGGACGACATGATCGACACGGCCGGTACGCTTTGCCTGGCTGCGCAGGCATTGAAGGATGACGGTGCGACCAAGGTGGTCGCCTACATCACACACGCCATTCTCTCTGGAGCCGCCATTGAGAGGATTGCGAAGTCGGCGCTCGATGAGTTGGTTGTGACTGACACCATCCCGCTGTCGCAGGCCGCCAAGGACTGCGGGCGGATCCGGCAGTTGTCGGTGGCGGACCTGCTCGCCGAGACGATCCGGCGCATCCGGGATGAAGAGTCGGTCAGCTCCTTGTACGTTGATTGACGCGCCGCCGTGGGCGGCAGGGTTTTTGAGAGGTGTGTCCCTCCTGGTCGCGGTTGGGGCACGTTGTTGTAACTACTGGAGACTGTAATGCGTATTTCATTCACCTTCGGCGCGGACATCCGCGAGATGCAAGGCAAAGGTGCGAGCCGCCGCCTGCGTCACACGGGTAAGGTTCCCGCTGTTATCTATGGCGGTCACAAAGAGGCGCAGGCGCTGATCCTCGATCAGCAGAACCTGTTGACCATGATCGGTGACGAGCGGTTCTATTCCTCCATTGTGCAGTTGAAGATCAGCAACGGCACGCAGCAGGAAGCTATCGTCAAGGACGTGCAGATGCACCCCGCCCGAAACGTGGTCGTGCACGTCGATCTGCAGCGGGTTGTTGAGAACGAGCAGATTCGTCTGAAGCTGCCGATTCACTTCAAGGGCCAGTCCATTTCCCCCGGCGTCAAGGTTCAGGGCGGTGTTGTCTCGCACCTGCGCCAGGACATCGAAGTCGTCACGTTGCCCAAGGACCTGCCGGAGTTCCTGGAAATCGACATGTCCGCCATGAACCTCAATGAGACGAAGTTCCTGTCCGACATTCCGCTGCCTCCGGGCGTCACGATTCCCGAGCTGGCCCATCGCAATGCTCCGGTTGTGTCGATCCACAGCCCGCGTGCGGAAGAGCCGGAGCCAGTGGCAGAAGCCGCTGCTGCCGCACCCGCCGAGGGTGCAGCCGCTGGCGCTGCCGCAGCGCCTGCTGCCGGAGCCGCGAAAGCAGGCGACGCGAAGGCGGAAGCTGCTCCCGCGAAGAAGGAAGGCGGGAAGAAGTAAGGCCTGTACCTGGGCCCCGACGCCGGTGTTTGGCCGGTGGGCGGGGCGCGGGTCTCGACGCCGGTGGTTGGCTGGTGGGCGGGGCGCGGGTCTCGAGGCCGGTGTTTGGCTGGCGGGCGGGGCGCGGATCTCGACGCCGGTGTTTGGCCGGCGGGTGCAACGCCGGGCCGCGATCGGCGCTGCAGGCATTCTCCCAGCGGTAGGCCGTTCATCGGCGTTGTTGGATTTTTCTCATTGTCATGTCAGGTGTGCCGCTCAAGTTGATTGTCGGTCTCGGCAACCCCGGGCCGGACTACGCGCGGACGCGGCACAACGCCGGTTTCTGGCTGGTTGACGCGCTGGCGCGGCGGCTGGGCGCCAATCTGCGCAGCGACTCGCGCCACCAGGGTGAGCTTGCCAAGGCCCGGATCGACGGCACCGAAGTGTGGCTGCTGAAGCCCATGACCTTCATGAACCGCAGCGGCGGGCCCACCCAAAGCGTCGCGAGCTTCTACAAGATCCCGGTCGACTCCATCCTGGTCGCTTACGACGATCTGGATTTCCCGCCCGGTGTCATCAAGTTGAAGCAGGGCGGGGGCGCGGCCGGGCACAACGGCATCCGGGATATCGCCCCCCAGGTGGGCGACAACTTCTGGCGGCTGCGTATTGGAATCGGCCACCCGGGCGACCGGGCCGCCGTGTTGAATTATGTGTTGGGACGACCGTCCGCCGAGGACACCCGGCTGATTGATGAAGCCATCGGTGCGGGCCTGGACGTCGTCCCCCTGTTGATTTCCGAAGGCGGGCAGAAGGCAACGCACAAGTTGCATAGCCGCCCGCGCGACTAGGAGCGAGTTACTCAAATGGCCATCCGCTGCGGTATCGTAGGTCTGCCCAACGTCGGCAAGTCGACGCTCTTCAACGCACTGACCCGTGCACAGATCGCGGCTGAAAATTATCCTTTCTGCACGATCGATCCCAACGTGGGCGTCGTACCGGTGCCGGACCCGCGGCTGCAGCAACTCGCTGACATCGTGCATTCAGAAAAAGTCGTGCCCACGACCGTTGAGTTTGTCGATATCGCCGGCCTGGTCGCGGGCGCTTCCCAGGGTGAAGGTCTCGGCAACAAATTCCTGGCCCACATCCGTGAGGTCGACGCGATCGCGCACGTGGTGCGCTGCTTCGAAAGCACCGACATTGTCCACGTGTCCGGCAAAGTCGACCCGATCGCCGACATCGAGGTTATTGACACCGAGCTGGCGCTCGCCGACCTGTCTGCTGTCGAAAGGGCGATCGAACGTGCGGCAAAAGCCAGTAAGGGCGGTGACAAGGACGCCATCCGCAAACACGCCCTGTTTGAGCGTGTCAAAAAGCACCTCGACACCGTCGAGCCGGTGCGTGGCATGCAGTTGACTCCGGAAGAGAGGTTGGATCTGCGCGAGTTGCAACTGCTGACGGCAAAGCCGGTTATGTATGTAGCAAACGTGGCGGAGTCAGGCTTCCAGAACAACCCGTTGCTCGCCGCCGTCGAGAAGCGCGCAGCGAGCGAAGGTGCCGTCGTTGTGGCTGTATGCGCCGCCATCGAAGCCGAGATCGCTCAGCTCGAAGAAGCCGACCGTGCGGATTTCCTCGAGGAGATGGGACTCGAGGAACCGGGCCTCGACCGGGTCATCCGCGGCGGTTACACGTTGTTGGGCCTGCTCACGTACTTCACCGCCGGCCCCAAGGAAACGCGCGCCTGGACGGTGCGCAAAGGCTCCACCGCGCCGCAGGCGGCGGGCGTCATTCACACGGACTTCGAGCATGGCTTCATTCGTGCCGAAGTGATCGCCTTCGCCGACTACATTGCCGGCAAGGGCGAAGCCGGCGCCAAGGAAGCCGGCAAGCTCAGACTCGAGGGGAAGGAATACATCGTCAAGGAGGGCGATGTCATGCACTTCCGGTTCAATGTGTGAGGCTGCCGCCGGGGTTGTAACTGGCTGTTTCAGCTTGGATTATTAGCTTGCGCACGGCCGCGGATGTTGCGCCGGTTGCACTTTTGGGTGGGGGCTAGGACAATGCGCGCCCCCTGGAGTCCTTCAGGCGCTGTCGTGCGGCCTAGGGCTCCAGTTGCCAGTCATGTGGAAAGGTAGCTCAGCCGGTTAGAGCACGGCACTCATAATGCCGGGGTCGAGGGTTCGAGTCCCTCCCTTTCCATTAAAACAAGCACTTACGCGCCGCCTTTTGCGCTTTAACTTCTCTGTGACAGTTTTTGTGACAGTTTCGTCGGCACCGATCAGGGTCCGGTCCGCAAACTGCCGCAGGTGACCGGGATCCACGTGGGTGTACAGATTGGGCATCTGCATCGAGGCCCAGCCCCCTAAGTCCATCAGCACGCGGGGCGAGGTCCCGCCTTGGGTCTGCCAGCTCGCCCACGCGTGGCGCATGGTGTGGAAGGTGACCCCCGCGAGGCCCGCCGCCGCGCACTCCCGTCGCCACATGGCGGTGGTCACTTGCTTGAGGGGGGCGTGGCCCCGGAAGACGAATACGTAGCGATGCGCTTCTGCTGGCCACAGCCCGCGCATCGCCTCGTGAATGATCCGCCAGCGTTCCAGCACCGCCATCGCATCGGCATTGAGCGGCACGGGAATGGGCTCCCCCGACTTGGTCTCGTAACCGGGCACAAAGCAGCAGCGGCGCGCCAGGTCGATCCGCTCCCAGGGCAGGTGCGTGATGTTGGAGCGTCGTAGGCCGGTCGCCAACGCCATGATGGTCATATCGCAGGTATGCAGCGGGAAGCGCTTGAGCAACTCGATGGCCTGCTCGCGCGTCACCCATTTGCGCTCGGATTTCGCCACCGTGAGGAGCGGGACAGTCGGCGCCTTTGAGAGCATCTTCCAGTCTTCGCCGGCACAGCGATTGAGGATCGCGGCCAACACCGCCAACTCGCGGTTCACCGTGCGGGGTTTGCGGGTGCGTTTGGTCTTCCAGTTGTGACCGCGGCACTCGCGTTCCTCCAACAACTTGCGCAGCTTGAGGATCGCATCGTAATCGATCTCCGTCAGCAAGGAGCCCGACAGGTACTCGTTGAGCGTCTCGATCGCACGCTCCTTGCGCTCCCAACTCTTCAGCCGGGCATCTTCGAGTTCGCACCGCTTGACGGCGTCGTCCCAGGTGTAGAGGGTGCCACCGCCGGCTCGGAGCTTGTCCTTGAGATCACGACGGAGCTCTCTCTCCAGTTCCTGCGCGGCCGACTTGTTTGTTGTGTCAGACGAGCGTCTAACTTCGATGCCAGCGACCTGGAATCGAATCTGCCAATACGGTGAATCGGGCCGTTTACTGAGGGGCACGGTTTCAAGTTCTCCTTGGCTTTATCGCGCGACCATTGCCGCAGCGTCACCTCGTCAAAGCGCCAGTGCTTGCCCAGTTTGACGGCCGGCAGCACGCCTCTCGCTGCCATCCGGGCGACGGTCTTGGGGCGCAGCCCCAGAAACTCAGCGGCTTGAACGGGCGTCCAAAGAGCCGCGGCAACCGTCAAGGGTCCGCCCGTTGTAGGATCTAACACAATCGGGTCCGCGGTGGAATAAAAATTGTCCTCTCACAACCCACTGATGTGGAGTGGTGCGTCCTGCAAGTCAGAATCTGACTCAACAGTCAGAATCTGACTTGTAGCGGCGTTCTCGTGGGCACGTTGCCGACATGCGCAAAAGGGCCGCCGCGAGAGAGTCTGTGTGCGCACCTCGCCCGCTGTCCGGCGCCAATCAGACACTGCAGCGCACCTGATTGTTGAGGGAGTGGGAAGAGGACCTCAAAGCCACCGTGTGGATGGCCCCGTCACGCACATAGAAGCCGCTCCAGGGGACTTCAGCGCAGATCCTCAGCCGAGCATCGGGTAGGGCGGTCCGGGCGGTGCGCACACGCGTGGGCGCACGGCTCAACCGTGCCACCAGTGCTGTTCTCAGTTCTCAACAATGGCTGTCGGTCCGAGCCGTTGCGATCAGGCCGGACAATCGGTAGCGCGCGGTCGGTCGGTTTGTCATCGCCGTAGGGTCGGCGGCGTCGATCTCGAACGACCGCGTAACAGCCCTCCGGAATCGCCTGATATCAGGATCAATGGGTAAATGCGTATCCCCGCGGTGCGGTTCAAGATGCGTGGACGGGGGGTGGCGCCGGGTGGATCTCGTCATCGGACGTCTCCCTCTGGCTGGGGTGAATGAGGAGACTCGGCGCCCCCGAAGGGGGTGTGATGTCTCCTCGGGTGACGAACCAGAAAGAGCCGCTTGGGGCTTGACAGCACACCAGCACGGTCATCCAGTGCTCTGGATGACCGCCCGCGTGCCGTTGCGAGCTGGGAATTAGTCCAAGTGCGGCCCACGGCCGCACTCATCGAGGGTCCTAACCCAACAAGAGCACGACCGCTAACGTGTACCCCATGTCCGTTCGCCGTCCCGCTTAACTGGATCGAGCAACGCACTCCCATTGTTCCGGCGTGAGTGACGAGGGGATCGCAACGCCATCCCACCCACACCTACGGCAACACGGGTGAGCCCATCCCCGCGCCGATCAGGACGTTATTCGCTCGAGGAGCAGTCTCCATGCTGTCTTTGCCACTCGCGGAACCTGTCCATTGCCAAGGGCTGTAATGCGGTCCACCCGATAGGCCACCCCATGAGCCACTCGACCCACGTCGGGTTCAGGCGGCCAGTGAGCCCGGAGCCCTCGACCCGATAGTCCAATCGATCGTTCGCGCGGCTGCGGCCGTCCTTCCTCGTCAACGCCCCAGTCGAAGACCCCTTGCGCATCGCCACCGTGGGTGTCGGGAATTTCAAGACGGCTGTCGCGAGTCCATCCCCGCTCCGGCTGCTCGCTCCCTTGCGGTTGTAGTTTCCCTTCACGGTCGGTGTCGGCCATAGGTTGTATCGCGCCATCGCTCCGAGTGTGGGTCGTAATTGTGCACGGTCGCTCTCGGAGCGATTGAATCGACTACCCGTGTCCAGGGTGACGGGCGTGGGCAAGAAGCCAGATTCGTCTTCGGATGTGCAGCGCTCCAACGTCGGACGCTCCCAGCACTCCCCATTCAACATCGAACCGGAGCTCGGCCAGGTCTGAGAGAATTCGGTGAATTCCTCGAGAAGTAAGAGCTGGGCTGTTTTCCACGAAGACGTAGCGGGGTTCCACCTCGCGAACGATGCGAGCCATTTCACGCCAGAGGCCGGAGCGCTCGCCGTCGAGTCCGTCGCCAGAGCCTGCGACGCTGATGTCCTGGCAAGGAAAACCTCCCGAAACCACGTCAATAAGGCCGCGCCACGGTCGGCCGTCAAAACTTGTGACGTCAGACCAAATCGGGAAAATCGGCAGGCATCCATCGGCTTGCCGCTGCGCGAGAAGGGCTGCGCAGTAGGCATCACGTTCAACTGCGCAAACGGTTCGCCAGCCCAGGAGTGATCCACCGAGAATGCCCCCACCAGCGCCTGCGAAAAGAGCCAGCTCACGGAGACACTCGGCGGCTGGATTGCGGTCGGCCTCTGTCATTCATCGCCACACGTGCCTCAGGTCCTTCAGACTAGATGTCACTGAGTCCCCGGGCCGAGCGCCATCCAGGAGCCTGGGTTACCCGCATTGTCAGGGCACCCGGCGAAGCCCAACCCGTTCCTGGCAGTCTCAGGCCGGGGACGGCTCCGCGAGGAGCGGCCACGGCCTGAGACCCAGACTCAAATGTCGTTCAACGAACCATCTTTGATGGAGGGATTGAGGTGCCTTTCTATGATCTTCGCGATCGATAGCCTCTCACGTAACAGTTTGGTGCATGTCTTTCCAGTCAGTGCTGCCTTGAGGTAACCCGCATCATCGGGAGTCAGGGACTGTTGTGAAACCATTCCATCGATGGTTTGGTGAAGAATGTCGCCGTTATAGGAATCGAGCCTGGCTCGGAGGTAGATGTTCCGGGCCATCGGAGTGAGTTCGGCGTGCCGCGCCGTCACGTGCTCGGTTGGGAATACCTCACCGGAAAGTTTCACGAGACCGGCATCGACAAGTGCTTCCGGAAGGTGGTTTGCGCGGGAGTCCGCTTTCACATCGGCAGCATGGGGCCCGCCCTTGGTAGCCTGCGCTGCGGTTGCGGCTGACATGCGTCAGCGATATGCCCAGGTAGCCACGACCTTCAAGGCTACGGTGCGCTGATGTGCACCGGTCAAGTTGTCATCCGAACGCGTCCTGCGTTCATTCCATCCACCCTCACCAGGGGACCCGTGTCCCTCTGTGTCAGGGAACGGGTCTCCATCGCCTCAAGGAGACTCTCATGGATCATGCAGCCATTCGTGCTCAGCTACCCACTCTGGTAGCACCTCATCTGCCCCGCAATACTCGCCGTTTCAAATTCCGGATCTACGACAACACGCCGTTAGTATCCGGGCTCGGTTTTCACGTTGATCCGCAGCCGTTTCAAGGAAAGGTTGTGGTCAAGACTGACTCGGCCATCATCATCAAGGTAACCCGCACCGACTTTGCGGTCCTCGACCGAAGTCTGGTGACCCAGGAGCCGGAGGACGGAAGCCAGATTGTCGTAACGCCTTACGCGCGGCACCACTTCGATGGCACACGCCTGGATGCGCCGGTCGAGGAGGTTCGGCAGACCGCTGATGGCCAGACGTACAAGACGAAGACTCTGATACTGGGTGAGGCCACCACTCACCTTCCTGTTGCCAAGCCGCGCTCCGAGGCACTCGTTACATTGATTGAACAACTGGAGCGGTTGCCGGCGCCGGACGGGTTTCGCCGCATCTCCCATTTGCTCGCCGACGCGAATGCCTGCGACTTCAGGTGCGTCGACCGGGAGGGGGACGACAGCCTCGTGAAGACTCCGCCCGCCCTCGTCTTCACCGTCAACAGCATGAAGTTCGCCGGCCAGGTGGCCGTGCTGTACCAACCCGGCATTGACCTGTATGCCGTGGAACTGTATCGGAGCGGCGAGCGGCTGACTCGACAGGATGGTCTTTACTTCGATGACCTCGGGGGAATGTTGGAGCGTCTGATAGACGACGGGAGCTGGCGTTCGATTCGAATCGAGATCGCATCGGGGGCGAAACGTGCCGGCTCAGGTCCTAGACACTCTTCAGAATCCCCCTCGCAAGGTCCCCATCTCAGCGGCGCACCCGCGGGCGCGTCAACTTGAGTCTGTAGGGCTTACGAGTACTACCGATTCGCCGCTCGCTTTACAGGCCCCTACCGGATCTGCGAAAGCATCTCACGTCGGCCGCAGCCCAGTAGCGCGCGCTTCATCGCGAAAGGGGTCGGAGCCTCATGGACTCCGGCCCCTCCGCCCGTCATGAGGCGAGCCTTACGTGTTTTCAACGGATGCGATTCCCCGCGTCGTCAGGCGTTGACGCTCGCGTTCATCGCGCTCATCGTTCATGGTGCATCACCTCCTAGTATTGCCCTGTTCGAGTGAAGGCAGATATCTGGGCTCGCATCGGCCGTTGCGTACCACGACCCAGAAACAATGAACATTCCTCGCGTGATACGGCCTGCCGCCAACGTCCGCTCTTGAGGCGGCCACCCGTCGGGTCGCGCTGTACGATGAGGTCCCCTGGCGTCAGGCCGACCGCAACGGACCTTGGGCATTGAACAATTCGAGGTATCCACTGATACCGATGATGGTGCACGTAGTCCTTGATCTTGCCGAAGGGGACCATCGACACGAACGACACGACGGGGCTTTCCGTAACATGGGCTTGTGAAGTTCCGCCACATTATCAGCCCAGATACTTCGGCCGCGACCGTAGAGCTTCACGAAAGGTGCGAGCGAGCGCGCGGAGGCAGCGGCGAGTTGCACGGGGGGCGGGTCATACACGAGCACGTCCACTGTGTGACCCGCGTCCGATAGCGCGTGCCAACCGCGAACCGCGTCTTGACGAACTGCGGGATCGATGTCGTATCCCACTGCAGACCAGTGGCCCCCACATTCTTCGGCTGTTACAACAGACATCCACGATCCGCTGGGCATGAGGCGCGTAGAAGGCAAACATTACATCCGGCAACTCACGATCCCGGCCATTCCACAACGATGCGAGCCTGTCGATGGCCTGCCGGCCCGCGGCGATCTTCATAGCGGCATGCCGAGTGTCGTGCTTCTCTGCTGCTCTAACTCGAGGTATGCAGGGTTGAGTTCGCAACCGATATAGCGTCGGCCGAGGTCGATCGCGACTTGGCCGGTGGTCGAACTTCCGATAAAGGGGTCGAGCACGACGTCCCCCGGTCGCGAGCCTGCGAGAATGCAAGGCTCAATGAGCGTGGGCGGAAAGGCCGCGAAATGCGCACCTCGAAAGGGAACGGTGGCCACCGTCCAAACACTACGCCGATTTCGCCAGTATCCGTCCCCGACGGATCGTTTCTGGCCGATGTTGGTGCTAGAACTAGCGGCTGCGTAGTGATCGACGAGCCCTTTGTGCTTGCCACCGATCCTGGGGCGCCCCTCGATCATCTTACGGATGTCCGATGGATTCGATCTCACGCGCTCCCGAATTGCGGTCGCGTCGTAGTAGTAGCGCTCCGACTTGGAGAGTAGAAACACATACTCGTGGGAGCGCGTAGGGCGGTCCTTGACGCTCTCCGGAACCGCATTCGGTTTGTTCCAGATGAGTTCTCGATCTTGCGACCACCGCCAGATACGCTCCTCGAGCACGTAGCCACAGCCGCAGGGGCAATAGACTTCGACTTCCTCGATAATGTCGGCGCGTAAATACCAACCGTCGGCCTGCAGTGCGAGCGCGACGCGCCACGGTATCCCCAACAGGTCCTTCACTTTCATACCGTCCGTGAGCGCCTTGGGCGGCTTCCTGAGTGTGTCCTGCTTATGGCCGCCGCCGGCGTAGCGTTTTCCGAGCTCTGCGAGATTGCTGCGGCCCGGCGTACCACGGGCCGCGTATGAATCACCCATGACCAGCCACAGCGTGCCATCCCGGTTCAGTAACTCCCGGACCAGACGGAAGACGTGTACCAGCTGAGCGATGTACTCAGCGGATGTCGATTCGAGTCCTATTTGGTTCGCCATACCGTAGTCGCGCAGTCTGAAGTACGGCGGACTCGTGATGCAGGTTCGAACCTGCACGCCGTCCGCTGCCATCTGTTGCAGTAGCACCCGGCAATCACCCACATGGGTCTTGTCCAGCCAGTCAGGCACTGGGAAAAGCCCGGCGGACACCTTCGGGCAGCCGATACTCCGCCCACGGTACGACCCGATAGAGGCCGAGGTTTGCCCATCTCTGAAAGGCCCGTAGATCAAGCCGGGAACGGTCTTTGACCATGACGAACGGCTCAATGCCCATCTCGGTCATCCGCTCGAAGCGGTAGAAGATTCGGGACCACGTCTCGGCCCGGTCATAGCCCACCAGCATGTACACGCGCAGGTGCGTCGGCGGAATACCCGCCTGTCTCAAGCAGTCCACACCGCGAAAGAACACCCGCTCATCCTTGAGATTGTCCCAAGCCGTGTACAGCTTGCGTCGCTCGAATTTGGTGTCGCGGTACTGAATGCTGGCGAGCGCCTGCGCGCACTCATCGTCTATCAGCCGAATGTTGATGCCTTGGGTGATGTTGACCCGGAAGCCGCCATCGCGGATTTCGCGGATGCGCGCCTGCCATTGCTCGCGCCGCTGACCGAAGAAGTCGTTGTCAAGAAGGCGCAGTCGCCTGGGCCAGGGGATCCCGCGCCAGATGTCCGCGATGGTGTTCACCGATCGCGGCCTACCTTCCTTCGTCCGGACTTGGCAGAACCCGCAGTCCAACCGACATCCGCGCTGAGTAAAGCCAATCGAGTCGGCGAATTCGGGGTAGTCGCTGTAGTCATAGTGCTCATATTCGCTACCGATCAGTTGCTCGACCGTGAAGCGAAGTAAGTGCAGTCCAGCGCCCGATCCGCCCGTGATTGCGCCCGGCCAGGTCTTCTTGAACAATCCGAGGCGAGCTTCGCTGAAGTCGAAGATGACTGATCCATACACGCGGTCGTAATCGGGCTCGAACAAGTCGCGTGTGACGCGGCGCGTGAATCGCACATCATCGCCGTGGGAGCGATGCCAATGCGCCAGCTTCATCAGAGCCAGGTTCGGCAAGGAGCCGTCGATCTGTGTCAGCCTGACTCTCACGCGTGCGGTATATCCAGGTAGCTCGAAACGAACCTTGCCCCATCCTTGTCGAGCCGCGCCTCGCTCGTCCATCAAGTTTGCGTTCATCCAGAGTCCCACATTCGCGAGAGACCGCCTCCCAGCTGCTGGGAGGCTGCCAAACTCACAGTCTGTATACATGCGATCCCTCTCGGAGCCATGCCTAACAGACTCTAGAACCAGCGATCGGCCAAGGCGTCATCGCGACGCCTATCGTAGTTGGGCATAGGCGAATGGCGTTGCTGCTTTCGCCAAGATGGCGGGGAAGTCGCGTAGATGGATTAGCTATGAAGTCAAAGCCAGCAACTTGCTCGCTCCAAGCATGGGCAACCCGAAGCCAGCGCGTACCCGACTGGCACCTCGATCCCCTCAAGCACGCTTTGATACAAGCGGTTCTCAAATTGAACATGGGCGCGGATGGACGGCAGATTTATCATGCTCTCATCGAGCCGCAGGCGGCTTTGTGTGATCGGTCCGCGCTCGACGCGGTCACGGCTGAGAACCGGGACCAAGTCCTTATGCGGGTGTGCTGGGTCGTGAAGCAAAGGGACTGGGCTTCACTGGAGGTCGCGTAAGAAAAGCATCATGGCTCTGAGAGAGGCGCGAAGGTGGGTGGGCGACACACGAGCCGGCGTGAAGGGCCGCCGAGACAGTCAAAGAGACGGAGAACGCCAGCGTGGAGCGTTTGAAGCGCTGGGCGATCTCCGCCTCGCGGTCGATTCATGTGCGTCAGGGCGCACCTCACTTCATGAGCGACTTCATGGGCGCACTACGACGACATAGTTCGAATACCTTGTGGGGTCGGTTGCCGGCGGTTCGCGGTTCCCGCCCAACATGAGGTCACCGGCTGCAACTGACCTCTTGTAGACCCAACGAGAATTGTCCGTTCGATCGTCGAAGTCGCACGTCTCCGTGGTTCGCAACCAACTCCCGTCGCTGATCCAGGAGGGCAACTGCTCGACCGGCCGAAAACACACATACACCGTAGCTGCCTGGTCGAGTCTGAGCTGCAGATACTTGGAGGACGTCACGAACTTATCGTCGTTTGCCGACTGGATCAACGTACCGCCTGTAAGAGCCGGTGACAGGGCCGTTATCGTGTAGGGGCGATCTATATAGGCAATCGCACCAACCTCGGCGGTCGCGAGGCGGTAGGGTTTGCTGGTCGAAACCCATGCGATAGTCACACCGGGACCCGTCGCGATCATGTAGTCACGCGCCGCTGTCCCGCCGCGTCCTGTGACCTCGATGCGGACTTGATCGCTCGGGATGGCGTTATCCGGCACCGTGAACGTGAACGAGGACCCCGCTCCAGTAGCAAATGGCTGGGTACCGCTCGAGAGAGTAGCTGACCATGCCAGCGAGCTGCCAACTCCCGTTGCGGTCACTTGCTCGCCAGGGTGTAAGACGGTTTGAGGCGCCGGCGCCGTGATTTGGAGCGCGGTGACGCCAGTGGTGAGAACGACTTTCACGACGTTGAACGAATCGAAATCACCGGCCCCACCGGCTCCGTGGTTGGTTCCCGAGAAAACCGCCCACAGCGTGCGGCCGTCCGCGCTGATCCACTTCGCGGGAAACTGAAGACCGTTGTTTAGGCCCGCACTCTCGTTGAATCCGCCCCAGTCATCGTAATATCCGACCGTGGACCATGGCCCCCAAGGTGCAGGGGCTTCAAAGTAGCCCATTTGTCCCGCCGAGTTTCCGTGGGCCTCAGCTGCGATGTATCGCCCGAGTGGGGCATCGTAGACAACACCCACGAACGTTCCGGCACCTGCCGGGCTATTGGAGTCTGTAAACACCGGGACTGCATTCGCGCCCGTTGTGGTCCACATCGGTGATCCGTTCGCCATACCCGCAAAATACTCGAAGTGTCCTGGCGTTGCGGGGTCCTCAAGCAACGCGTTCGTACGCACGCGGCGCAAGTATGCGTGAGTGGGATCGACGTTGATGTCCCCGTTATAGTAGTAGTACACGTGGCTTGGATCGAAGGCGCCCCGATAGTCCTCGCCGAACTGCAGAGAGCCCCCCGCTTCCGTCCGATTCGTCCACGGAGCGATGTGCCAGGTTGCGCCGAGATCAGTTGACCACACCATCGTCCGTTGAGTGGGATTGTCGCTCGACTTGATAGTGGGATCGCTGCAACCGCAGTTCGACGCTGTCCATAACCCACCCCAACCGTAGAGCACGCCGTTGACGGCGAGTAGGTCGTCCACTTTGCCCCCGAAGGTCGCCTGATGCTCGGCAAACTTTGGGGCTTGCCCCCAAACGTTCTGTCCGAAATAGCTTGTTGGATCGCCAGCGACGGGTGTCCCAGAAATGCGAGCGAACCCGAGGCTCGCTCGTCCAGTCGATTTGTTTGTTTCTGTGCCGTTGAAGCCGCCACCATCGCCCCACGCCCCGTAGAGGTTGCCGTCAGAGGCCCAAGTCAGCGGCCACAGGTCACTGCCGACGGCTTTGCGGAGACTTTGCACGGTCGAGAAGTCCCAGGTCATTGCCGTAATCGTTTGACTGGGCGGATAAGGCGGAGAAGTGGCGTGCGCTATCGAGGCGCTGGCTATTGTCAATAACAGAAGGCAGGGGATGATGATCGTTCGAAGTCGAGGCGGATGCATGCGGAGACCTCCATTGTTTTGGGCGTCCGCATCCTCTCGGAAGACTTCGAAAAACGACGACGATGTTTAGAAAGGTCCTGATCTCCACATTGATTGACGTCCCAGCGCATCCGCTCGATCCCGAGTGACGCGCCCTCTCAGAACCTGCCAGATTTCTGTCCGCAAGTAGGCCGCTCGTGCGCCCAACCCTAGTGCCAGTGGCCCCTTGATCGGTCCACAGGCTTGCGCTCGGCGTCCCACTCGGCTCCGCGTGTATTGCACTTACTGCAACGCATGCGGGCCATCACATCGACAATCCGCGTAGACCGACTACCGACCCAACGCGCAACGATCTGGGGATCAGCCCGCCGTTCGAGCCTAAGTACCCCCCGTAAGGGGGTACCCAGGCTCTGGCGATCATGTCAATCTGAAGGGAAATGGGTCACCGCGTAAGCGCCGATCGCGGCGCCTCATAGCAAGTGATGCTCACCGCAACGAATACAGGGGCCACGATTGTTCGGACCCGCGTCCCAGGCGGGTTGCGCTCCGGGACAGCGAGCGAACGATATGACACCATACTCGGAGATTGCGCATACCTCCTCCATCATCTTGTCGAACTCAGCGCCGTCAGTGCCGTAGTCGCAAATGCAATCATCGCCATCGTTGCCCAATACGATCTTGACCCAATAGTTCTGCTTCGGGTGGGAAGCGTGTGTAAAGAAGATGTCGCAAATGTCGCGGTTGAAGACTTCACACAGCACTTGGTCTGCCGTGCGCGTCTCGACGGGTTCTTCTCCGTCATCGACTTTGTGCGGTACGAAACCAGCTGCCTGGGCGTGCTCCAGTATGAGTCGCACCACGGCTACCTCAACTCGTTGTCGTAGACTCATGTTCATGTACTCCATTTTGGTGACGTTGATCCGAAGATCGAAAACTGCTTGATGAAAGTCCGATGCGCTCGAAGATTGTCAGCAGTCAACCTCGCCTCTTGCCAGGCGAGCCTCATAGATCGCCTCTTGCATCGCGCCCGTATCAACCTCGTAGTAGTCCAGGTGCTCTGCATACAACCGAAGGGCCCGTCCGCTGATCGCATCCAGACGGCGCATCAAGGCATGAACCCTCTGCGCGGTTTCCCATACCCAGGCTTCATAGATCGTCCCGTTCCAGTTATGCGACGCACACGCATCCACTAACTCGCGGACGGAGGTAAAGCGACCTTCGCGGTAGACGACCACGTCGCCGGCTCGTTCTACCAAATCCTCGTCAGCCTTGAATTCCGACAGGATGAAAGTCGATTGCGACCGACACACGCCAGCGAAGGCCTCGAGCCAGCCCCTATCGTCAGGAGGGCAGCGACCGTTCTTTAATAGCTCCGACACGAAGAAGCGATCATAGAGTTCTTCCAAACTTGGAATTGTTAGAGTGCTCATACCTAAGCTCCTTGGAAAAAGGGTGTAGAACGGAAATGACAATGACCCTGCGGATATGCACGCGGGTTACGTGGATCAGCGGCGGGGTTTCACGCAGTTGAGAAATCAGAGCCGTTCACCAGAGCCTTCATGATCCCGCTCCCCGGACCTTGAATAGCCAGTCGGGATTGCGCGGCGCCTCATGTTCCATAAAGCGCCTCGCTTCATCCTCGGTCAGCAGTGAGGCAAAGATCAGATTGCGGGTTTGTACGCCGTTCTTTAGATCCATCGCCCTGAACGTGCGCTGCCCCTTGCACTTGCCGTAGATGTGTTTCACGACCGCAGCTCCCTGGGCAAACCAGGCAGCACTCGAACATCGCCGTGATCGCCAGGAGCTCGACGATCACGCCGTCGGCGAGCTGTGGCCCGACCTGCCGGGGCGTCCAGTTCGTCAAAGAGACCGGGGCCTAAATCGACTTCAGAGCGGCACGTACCGTAGGCGTACCAACATCCACGTGGGTCGTAGTCTATTGCACGTCGCTTAGCTTCTTCGACCGCGGAGAGCGCGGCGCGGTGGTCGTTGATAAAAGGTCCGCGGAGACTACGGTACTCTGCTGACGTTGTATTTGTTTCGCGTCGAACCGTCACGTAGTAGAAGCCGGGTTGAGTATCGGGCTGCTGATGTTCCATGGGTATCTCCTTTTCAAAAGATTGAGGGGAGACCCCCACAGGGATGTCTCCCCTCAGGGTTGATTTGCAGACGAGAGCGAATCAGGGTCGCAGGGACCCAGGTCTAGCCTCCTCGGGGAACTTCTATCCGGCTTTCGCCGACAAGAGTCCCCATCAGAATCAACTCCTGCGCTCCAAACACTTGGTGCTGACCGCAGGACTCGCATTCATAATTGCGAGCGTCGGGTTCACAACAGTCTTGCCTCTCTCCGCAGGCAAGGCAGAACCCTTCATAGTTGTCCTCTGCCTCTAGTAGGTCCTCAAATATGAACGTGACTTTTGACTGGTCAGAATTCGGCTGAGTCATGTGTTTCTCCATTGAACAAGATGGAGGAACACGGTCCCCCCGCGGGAACGCGTGTCCCCTTGGGAATGAACAAGACTATGGTCGTGCATCATCGCCTTGTGGTCTGGGCGAATTGTCCGCAGATGTTGATGCTGAGCGGACTGGTTATCGATCGCCCCTAGTCGGAGCGCAGCCTTAAAGATCGACGACTGCCTGGGCTCGGTGCCGCCCGGAAGCGGCTACATTCGGTTGTGAGGATCAGAGCAGATTGGGCGAGGTGTCGCCTGCAAAGTCGCACGCGTCGCTACCCTGATAGTTGGCAAGGACCGCGTACGTGCCGGTGAGCAGAGTCCGTAAGGTGGACCAGACCCCGGCACTAATTTTCTCCGGCCGCCACAGCAGTTGAACGATTGCTGCTCGCTGCCCGCTTGTTCAGAAGCTGGTGTTACAGGCAGTCCACCCACCAGTCCTTGCCGCCTCACGGACGGCGACCCCTTCCAGCCTGGTGGGCTGAGCGGGGGCCAGTATCAACACACATATTCTCGAGACGTTCAAGAGGACTAAAACTTGAAAGCAACGCCCTTTCCTTCACGAATGCAGCGTGGACAAATCATCTCGGACAAGCCCAGCTCGCCTGGCTTTGGTATTGACCCACAGCGTGTCAACTGAAAGCCGTAGAATTCCCGACCGCAAAGCGGGCAGGGGAGAGCGAAATAGCCGCCGAGCGTGGCACGGAGTCGATTGAACCGCCTCACAGCGGCGCTCCATTGGCCGCCTACGATGATAATATTGCACATACGAAGAACTCCTCCCGTTGAACGGGATATGTTGGGATTCTCCCAGCGCGGGAGAGGCGTGACTAGACGACAGCATCCATCAACAAGGGTCTGTTGATCGTTCGCGCGAGGGATGGTGGTGCGAACTGGATCGATCAGCGCGACCGATTCGCGCCGTAGCCTTAAAGATCGAAAGCTACCTGGGCCATAGCCGCTGATCGAAATCAGCGTACACGCCATCAAATGTGCATCCAAAAGCAGTACGGTTCCTGCAACAAATGCCCTTCGGGCGGATCCCGGTATTCTCCTTGGGATCGATCATGCCGTGTCCCTATCAGTAGCCTCATTGCGTCAGGAGCTTGAGTACGGATTGCGGAGCTGGCAGCCCATGCGAACCGTGCGGACGACGCCACTGTCGATGGTGGGTAATCTTATGGTGCGCGTCAGTTTCACGTTGCGACCTAAAGAAACTCCACGCCCTGAGCTTCCGCCCATGCCCTTGCGATCGTGATTGCCTCCGCCTCGGTGTAGGACGACTGCGGGTGCGACTCCCACG
Source organism: Pseudomonadota bacterium (assembly GCA_018241505.1). Taxonomy (GTDB): domain Bacteria; phylum Pseudomonadota; class Gammaproteobacteria; order Steroidobacterales; family Steroidobacteraceae; genus 13-2-20CM-66-19. Next base: position 510,708 of record JAFEDS010000009.1, read on the forward strand.
GCTCCCAAAAGCCACCGAGATCAGGATTCCACCACATCAGCACCGCGAACCATCCGCGCGCACTGCATGTCACGCTGACAAAGGGTCTCAGCGGCTCGATTGGGGGTTCAGTCGCCGTGGGTGCGCCGATTGCTACGGATGATTTAGTGTGATTCATGGGCGCACCCTGAAAATTGGGCACTTTGACACCGGATGCCTCGGTAAGTAGTACGCCTCGCGAAGCAACCAGCCGTCGCTATCGAACTCGCTCACGATTGCGTAAGGCGAGCCTTTGGCAATGTGGAGGGCTTCGTCAAGCGTTTGGGCTTCCTGCCGTGCGTTGCCGCGAGCGCCGGAGTCGGCGCGACCGGTCTGCGAACTACAGACGTGGTAGTAAGCGACTCCCCGGAGTTCTTGGCGTGTGACATTACTGACGATTTTCGATTTAATCATGTGTTTCTCCTGTGTATGAAAGAAGAGGCATGTCATCCCGAAGCGTTCTGACACGCACGCGAACGACCGAAGTTCTGTGGTGAATAGACGAGCCCCTGGAAGGGGCTCGCGATGGAGCAGATGCTCTCATGAACAAAGTATTGGGATCGGGTTCAGTCATTCGTGAATTGCAACAGCGAGTTAGGATCACACTTCAAGGCGCGGCAGATCATGGGAACTTCATGCAACCGTGGGGCGCCGCGGCCCGTCTCATAGTGCGCAATGCGAGCCTGTGACACGCCAAGATGAGCGGCGAGCTCGCGTTGGTACATACCCAACGCCTGGCGTAGATCTCGGATACGATTGGCGACCTGGAGCCGGAAGGCCTGCTCGTCCGCCTGCGTCAACAGGCGTTTGGAAGGGAAGCCCTTGCGGCTGCCCCCGACTCGCCTCGGTCTGACAGTCTGATCGATAGAATCGTTCATTGGGGGTTCTCCCTGTGGAGTAGCGAGGGAGACCACAAGCCCACTGAGGGATTGGGAGCCCTCGGGCTGTGTTGAGAAGGGACGTAGCCAAGCCGCTTGAGCGGTTGTTGGCCAGCCAAGTGAGATTTGCTTAGAAGACGCGTGTCGAACGGACGCTTAGGTGCACGCGCGACGTAGGATCACGTGATTTGCATCCAGGCCAGTTACTCCAGCCTTGCCCGCTTGATATCGATGCGCGCGGACGGTTGACCAGCTTTTCCGCAGAGGGGAGTGCGCAGTCTGCAAGATGGAGGATCGCCTTCCAGGTAGCTGCAGTAACCCTTGCGGAAGTCGGTCGCACGACTATCCCCGAAAATCGAGGCATCCGCAGTGGACAATCGGGACAGAGGACATCCCACTAAGTCTGTCAGCGGATGGGGATAAGTGTGAGGTATGGGTTGTCCGGTGGAAGCTCGGCGAAGACATCAAGACCGTCGAGGAGCAGATATCCGTGCACGCGGCGTGTCTTGCGTGGCCCCGATACCTCACACGTCCAGATGTTGAGCCCGCTGGGCTGCTTGCGGTGCCGTCCCAAACGCTCAAAGCTCTTTTGGAGTCCCGGCCAGCCCGAGTGTTTCGGGTCCTGAGATTCAAGTCGGATCACCGGGTGCTCGTGAAAGAAGCGCTGAAAAACTCCTGGGGTGACGAGAAACGCAGTCCCGTCGACGCTGTGGACCAGTGCCTTGGCGTCATTGACAATCAACCGTCGCGTCCGGACAGACTGTTGAAGCCAACTGAGGAAGCGTTCGCCGTGCGCTTGCTCTGGACCCGGTGGCTCCACAGTCGCGGAGTCATGCGAAGCGGGCGTTGTGATCTCGGTGAGCGTGTCTGGGGGTAACGCATCTCGACTATCGTTCGGTGGTGAGGCTCGCGGCAACGCGCCCGTAGGCGCGGGGTCTCCCTCATCCAGCATTCCAATGGCTGATGCGATGGGGTCTCCGCCAGCAGCACCTGCATTCGCCATCGAAGTTGTTGACAACTCCGCGATGGGTGTTGGGCGGATGTCAGGGAGGCGCATGGCCTGTACATCACCGACCCGCGTCACATCGGTCACACTTGCTTGTACGCTGCCGCGAAAGGGCGGGGGCCGGTCCCCCGTGTCCCAGATCAGTGGGGGTGCCAGCTTGAGAAAGGTGAACTCCTGGGACCATCCGTTCTCGCCGACGACCTGCGCGCTCCAGATGGCTTTGCCTTCCGGTGTGACCTGCACCAGCCCGTGTTCTTGCAACACATCAAAGAGGACGGTGTTCTTCTCCGGAACACCCGAGATGCCGTTTGAGAGCAGATGGGCGCGTAGCTTGTCGCAGGCGGTCTTGGAGACCAGCCAGAGCGCATCTTGTGTGAGCCAACCATCGGAGGCCTGGGGTTGATTCAACTTGAATCGTTCGCGCACTAGATAGCGAAGGCCGTCCAAGAGCTTGCGTTGCAGAGACTGTGGGGCATCGGGGCGCGTCTTGGCCGGATCGCCACCGAGGGCTTGTGCCACAGAGGCCCGATCAGCTTGCATGACGAGCTCGCCAAGAATGCCGGCGTGCTCATAGCGACCGGCCAGTACGTACAGCAGTGCCGCCCACAGTTCGGGAAAGCCGCTGAGCCAATCGAGGATGGTCTGTCCCAGCACGCGGGCGTAGACCAATCCCGCAGCCGCTTCGTGGAGGCGGTGCGTGCGGTCGGCTCGGAAGCGAAAGCGGTAGGGGCGAGCGAGTTCGCCGTGCCAGGGGTGCCAGGGCGTGCCGTCTGCGTACTCAACCTGCAGGTCCACGGCGAGTTTACCGATGTCGTGCAGTAGTGCGGCGTAGGCGGTCGCGGCAGTCCAGGCCTCCGCTTGGGCGGCCTGCGCTTCGGGTACTGCCCCGATGGGCAACAGATACGACTGCCGCAGTTTGAGCCCGAAGGCGACGATTTCCAGACCATGGTCCAACATGCCACCGGCGTAGGCATGGTGGTGAGTCTCCGATGCGGGAAACTGCTGTACCAATGTGGCATATCGCTCAATGGGTGCGCGATAGAGACTCGCGAACTGTACGCGGGAGAGTGAGGTGCGTTGCCAGATATGCTGCAGCAGCAACTGACGACGCGGCGTGGACAAGAGGGAGGAATGCGATTGGGGTCGCAGCAGCCCCTGGGACACATCATTGTCCGGAGGTCTCTGTGCGAAGGGCGTCTCGGCCTTTTTGCTTCCAAACAGCACGATTTCCTCATTGCCCGGCCGCCCAGGGCGTGGGCCGCGAGCCTTTTGAGCCCTTTCGGGTAGGGCCTTTGCCATTAAGTTGGCCCATCCCTTGGCCCTTCTCCCACCCTTTGCCGCCCTTTGTGCCCCAATCCATATGCCATTTGCGAACAGCAAACAGCCCTTTTGTTGCACCAGATAGTCAGCCGATGACTAGCAGCGCCGGCCGAGTGTGCGCCTGCGGCGCCTCAGTACGGTGTCACTGGAAAAATCCGTCAAAGTGGTCCACGATCCGGCTAAGGGCATCAGCCCCCGCGCAAGCGGAACCTGTGTGGCAGCAGGACCGCCGGACGGCGCCGGGACGACGAGTGCCCATGGACTACGGTGCCACATATGACGGAACATCGCTATCACAACTCGGCAGAACAACTCGGCAGGCGATTCGGCCGTGCCTGGCGGGGCTTGCTGGGATTGCAGATGCGATGTCGGCGTGCGCTGTTGCAAGCCGGTCTACCCGCAGCTGTAACGAATGTCCTGATCGCGACTGTCTGGTTGGTTGTTGTCGCAGGTATTCTGCGCTACGGACTCTGGATTGCGATGGTGGCATTGGTTCTCGTTGTCTTGCTCTCACTGGGCGTGTCTGATGTGCCCAACAGCGTCGACCGCGAATACCAGTGGCGCCGCGGGTTTCTGGGCTTCGGGCTGTATGATGAGAACGGCTTCCGCGTTGATCCACACGATCCTGAAAAGAAGAACTGACAGGCTGGCGACTTCATCTGACCGCCCTTATGAGCGTGTCACTCCCGGTTGAGCCCGCAGCTCGGGCCCCATTCGTTCCCGTTACCAGTCCTTCAAGGGCTCCCCCTGCCTGGATTCCTGCCCATGCGAGGGCGGACACCCAGAATGCTGGGAGCACCAAGAACATCGCGCCCAGCACGAAGTTGATTAGCATGTCTCCAAACGTGTTGTTGAGGCCCATCAGGACGTTGAAGTTGCTGTGGGGCGAGTTCCAACCGTACAACGCATCCAAAATGGTGCTGTCGATCCATCGAGCAAGTTGGAACCAGAAATCCGTGAAGAACAGTGCGAAATCGACGCAGGTTGCGATGACGACGGTCTTGATCTCGTAGGTTCCAAAGACAAGCACCAGCGGTAGACAGATGGTGAGAGCCATCTTGAGCAACGGCAGCACCATCGGTAAGGCTTCACGCACCGCATCCATGGCCGGCACGTACGCCAAGGTTCCCACGGTCAGACCTAGATCGGAGGCAATCCGCGTCGTGATGTTCGGCAACGTCATATCGATCTGCCCGCCGTAGTCGGTGTAGACCTGTCCTTCATTCATGACTTGCTGCCGGGGGGATGCGATGGCGCGGATGACCCCGTCATCCGCCTGATCCTGCGTCAAAAATCCTGCCCATTTTTCCACACGGGTGAGTAAGTCAGGATCGACTTGTTTCAAGAGCCGGGCCCGCAATCCCTTGCCCCCATCCGACCACCATTGCTGACAGGTCGGATAGCCACCGCCGTCCGGTACCTGAGCCAGCCCCGCATCCCGTGCCGCATCGTAAGGCCAAGCTGTCCGCGGCGTGCGCGAGTGATAAGCGTCATAGAAGCCGGCTGTCGTGAGAAAGAACCCTGAGCCAATCCACGTGACATCATTCGTCTGTGCATCGGTGAGCGCGGGCCGATTCGTGAACAACTTCGCACGCGCGGACCCATAGCAATCTCGGGTGAAGTCCGCCACCTCCTGAGCCAGAAGGGGATCCCCAATGCGGGTGCTATCGACGTCGATCCGAATCTGCCGCAAATCTGTTCCACACGGTATCGCGGCGACTGCCGCAGCCGTAATGGCTTTGGAGAGCGAGTGCACAAAGAACCACCAGACCGGGACGAGCGCCGACTGATTGTTGAGGGTTGTGAAGGCCGGCTGCCAGCCGGTCTGCGAGGGCAGGGGAGCGTTTACCTGGCACTGCTTCGAGCGCGTCTGGTCGAACTCAATCGTCTGTAGATCGACGCGGATGAAGGGAATGCCAGCAAAGAGGATGACCACGATAGCCACCCACACGCGATTCTCGATGCGGATCGCGGACAAGAGGCCCTTATTGCCGTCTGCCGCTCCCGAGCCTCGCGAGCGCAGCCACTCCTGCACGACGATGGCGAGAAAGGGGACCGCGACGACTCCACTGGCCACGAGAATGTTCCAGATACCGTTGTTGATGATCCACCCGACGAGCGTCAGGTAGTATTCAAAGTAGTCGGTCGTGAAGAGTGTCATGTGGGATAGCGCCTCGGCCCGTTCACGGGCCCTGGAATAAAACCACCGCTTCGATTAACACGACCGCGACGATCGCCGCCACTTCGGCACGGATCAATCGGACAGCAGTCCCTGCATCCGGCTCGCCGCTCAAGACTCGGCGGCGCATCGGCAGCCACGCGTACACCGTCACGCCGTAGAGCAGAATTCGCCATAACAGGAAATACACTCGGTGGTCTTGAAACCAACTCATCCAGCGGCTGACCCCGCCGAGGCACCAGATGCCCACGGCATTGACCACGAAGGCCAATAGCCCCAACGCGAAGACGGTCGCCGGAACGCGCCAGATCGCGGACTTGAAGATGGGTAAGAAGCGCGAACGCATGGCCGAGTCTTCAGTTGCGCGGCTTTTGTATTTCATCCAGCCGGTCGCGATCGGTATCGCCCTGGAACGTGCCGCGCGAGGCATCCCCCCGTGCACCGCGCCGCTGGATGATGGCCATGGGTGAATTGGCGGCCAGTTCGTGCCGCAGTTCGAGCTCCGATTTGAGGTTGCTGATCTCTCGCTCCAGGATGTCGTTCTCTTGCGAGACCGCTTCCTGCGCCAGATGATTGGCAGCGACATTGGGTTCTCCGCGTCCCGTCAGCAGTGTTCGTTGCAACATAAGGGCCTTCTCTAGGACGCTAGAGAGTGCAACCTCGGAGGCCAAGCGCTTGGCTAGGACGTCCTGATCCTGCTCATCCCGCAGCGCCTCAATAACCCCACGCGTGATTGGCATGGCATCGCTACCGGCCGCTTCGAGATTCTCTACTGACAACGGTTGGGCGCCGGTCACCAGGCCCTGGAGTGCCTTGAGCTTCGTCTCGTACTCTTCTTGAATGAGGGGTGTGAGTCCGACGCCGGCCGTGGTTTGGGTCTTGTTGCAATCCTCACAGGTGCGTTGCTCCCGCTCACCCAAGACTCGCACCGCCCAGGCGGCCGCGGCATCGGGAGATGGCCATGCCTGACAGGTCAGGCCGTTGTTGCAGGCATCCGGTGCAATGGCGGTTGCATCGTTGATCGCACGACCGTTCAACAGGTTATAGCCGGTGCGTGTCACATCTCCAACGATCTTGATCGAGGGCTGACCGGCGCCGCCCGCGTTCGCACCGCCCACCCAAGGGACGCCAGAATTGCCGTGGTTGGACTCCGCCGTGTTGATGGCGGTGATGGCATCGGCGCCGCCCACCGAATCGCGCAGTGCCAAGCCTTCCGAGAGTTGGTCCCATGAGAACTCGCCTTGAGCCAAGTCGGCCAGATGATTGGCGATGGTCCGGCAGGCGCTCTTCGAGCGATCGTAATCCAGGCGCGCTTGCAGAATCCCGTTGGTCAACAGATTGTACAGACCCGGATCGGCGCGCTGGATGATAAGCGCGGGCAGCGCTGCGACCGCGGCGGTGGCATCCTGGATCAGGCCACTCATGATACCCTGAAAGCCTTCGGTGATGCCGTTCAGCTGATTGTGCAGTGTGGTGGTCAGACTCATGTTGCCGCAGATGAGATTCGCGTTCCAACCGAGCCCGACCGTGATGCTTTGCATATTTGCGGTATGACTGGATGCGACCGCACGCCCACCGCCGATGGTGTAGAGCAACTGGTCGTTGACGGCGCTGCCCGTGACATGGACGCCGTTGGGATCAATCACGGTCTGCGCAGCGACCCAGGAACTCAGTGAAAGCAAAGCGATTGGCCCGAGGAGCCGGGTTGTCAGATAGTCTCGGTGCATCGGTGATTGCGGCGTACGCATAAAGCCCTTCCTCCTTCAAGGGGCGAAGTCGACACTGCCGAGGAAGATTTCCCCCTGTCGTTGACAGCACGAGTAAGGACGCCAGAGCGCCCAGGCATAGCCGCCATCGAAAGCCTGCACATGAGGCAGATAGTTCGGAAAGACGGCGCAAATAGGCATCAACGTGGGCACCAGCTCCTGCCATTTGCCGGTGAGAGGTGCCGTCTCAAACAGAGGGCCTGCCGGCCAGTAGCCGTCGCGCGGTAAAGCGAGGAGGGGCTGATAGACGTGAATTTGGCCGGGACGGGTGACGATGTCGCCGGCTCGCTGTGCCACCACGGCACTCGCCTTGTAGTCGTCGGTTTGATGCAGGAAGCCGCCTCGCGGATACACGTTGCCCCAAAGGTTCAAGAGGGCACGGCTGCCGATCTCGCGCAGGCCCGGCGTGAGGGCTTCAGGATAGAATGACTCGGGGATGTTCCAACGCCAGGGGATCGTGTCGAAGACGCTGAGCAAGTAGGGCGTAAATGGAACGCCGGCCCCATCACACACGGTGCCGAACTCACCCGCAAATTTGGAGAAGACAGCGCCGGCCGGATGGCCGATCACGTCTGCGTTTCGGAACTTCGCCAGGTTGTTCTCGTGACTCTGGTTCGTCGTGCCATCGCCACCGTCCTTGGCGCTCGGATTCGGTGGACTCATGAAGGCCACATCGATCCAGGGGTTGTGGCCCGTGACCATGTAGCTGGAGACGACCGCATCGGGAACGTAGTGGCTCACCTTGGCGGAGGTCTGCAGATCACATCCAAAGGTCGAGCACATAAGCCAGTAGCAGATTCCGACCACGCGATAGGCCAAGCAATCCGGCGAAGCTACCGAGGCGGTGATCGCGCCCGTGGTGATCGCGAGCGCCGAACTCACCCAACAGAACAAGGACGAGGCGACTCCCATTCGCAGCACCGAACGTGGCAGGCGCATCAGCGTGTCTCTCCTCGATACTGCTCAATGAGGGATAGAGCATGCGCGACGTCTGCGTCCCCATAGACAACGAACCGGCCATCCACGACGATTGCTGGGAGTTTCAGAATGCCGAGACTCCAGGCCTCGACCACACCCTGATAGGCCGCCGAGAGTCGGCGATTGAGGGATTCGCCCTGAGCGCGTAGGCGCTCACGGACGGCTTGAGCCGCGCGGGCCGTGTCTTTTGGAAGGCCATTGGAAAGCTCGGCCTCCAGGCGCGCCGGTTCATCCAAGCGTATGACACGCACCGTGCGAGGTGCTGAGACGGGATGGGCGCCGTCGGTGTAGACGCACACATCAATGGCCCACGCCGTCTGGGTACCGAGTGACAGAAGCCCCAGAGCAACGCTTGCCGCGCGGGCATACAATCCAAGGTTAGATAACGATCGCATACGCAGGCTTCGAGGATGTTGGAAAGGGACGCGGATTATTCGGCTGCTGCCGGCGTAATGCCGCCCACAATGAGGTCGGACTGTTGACCGTAAACATCCCATCGGCTTGCATACCAACTGAACGGTGTGTGGGTCTCCGGCAGAGACGTTCCCGACTGCACGCAGGTCAGTGGACCACCTCGTCTGTGAGCGTCGCCGCAATGAATGAGGCCGGGCCAATGCTCGCGTTCGAGGAGGGGACTCTTCCGTGACAGTCCAACGGCAGCCCGGATACTGGAGCCGAATGACCTGCAGTTTCGCTAAGTGGGTGTCTGTTCGGGATCACGCTGAGGACGCGGTTGATTTTCAGACTCTGATGCGTCTCAGCCCAGTAACTCCATGTTCTGTTGTACGCCAGCGCCTCTCGCGTCCCATCGGCGGGCCGAGGCGTGGTACTCAATTCGGTCCATCATGATCAGTGCCCGAGCCCATTTGCTACGCGGGGTGTAGGGACCGGCCCAGGCGCTATCGATGCCAATGTTGCGCGCGACGTTACATGAATCCGCTGACGCGAGCGGTAAGTGCGAGAAGAGCACCGGATCGAGCATACGAAGTCCGTGGAGCTTGGCTCGCGGGAATCCGTCATCATCGCAAATGGCCTCCATGATCTGCGCTATCCGGGACCACCACTCGCGCGACCCGGGATCGGCGTACCGTCCGGAGCTGCCCAGAGCGATTCGAGGATAGGCGGTCAGCCGCTCGAGTCGCGCGAGAGACTCGTGTAAGTGAAATACCGGGACCGAGACGGCATTCGGCAGTGTCCATTCCGCGAGGAGTTGGTCGTTCTCGTGCTCCGTGCCGTCGATGACATCAGGAATGATGGCCCACTCGACGGCCGGATGTTTCAGCCAGTGTGTGGCCCACAACTGATAGCCTGCGAAGTCGTATCGCTTTCCCTGTCGCCACGCGGAGAAAGCGCCATTGTCCAGCACGATGCTCTGACAGACCTCAGCGGCTTCCTCGATCTGACGCGCGTCCTCGAACGACAGCATCGCGTGCCGCGCACGCATTGCTTTGACCATATCGATCACAGGCGTCATCGGCAGGCCGTGGTAGTGGATCATTCGCCCGAAATCTCAATTGGCGTAGGAAGCGGCAGGTCGTACGACGGCGGCGTCAGGCGGAGGGGCGTCTCTTCGGACTCAGTGGTCAATCGCATAGGCCATAGACGGAGCTGCAGGCGGCGGGCGCGGACTCGCGCAAGAAATCGCTCTGACGGCCGCCGTGGGCGGTCTTGGCCCAGCGGACCCGTGCGTCAATGCACATGCGTTCGGCGATCTGTTCGATGGTCTCGCCGGGCAGAAAGCTATCGGCGAAGAAGGTTGTCCATCCCCGTTTGGCCGCCATCGACACGAGGTGCTCCCATTCGCGGATCTTGTCGATGTGCTCGGGGAAGCGTTTGGCGATCTCGAGCAGTTCGTCTTTCTGACAGTTGATACACGGCAGGCAGCCGACTCGATGCATGCCCTGCCGGTACAGCGGATTCAGGGCAACGCCGTGGGCGAGTACAAAGTCCACAACCTGTTGCGCCGACCAGGTGACGATCGGCTGCACAATGTCGAAACCTTCCGCGACTCGTTCGCGTTCGACTGCGTTTCGACGGTTGAGACTCTCCTCCCGCCGGATGCCCCGCCAGCTCTCGACCTCATACCCTTCCAGCATTCGATCGAGGAGGTACTGATCGAGCGGAATGCGCTTCAAGTGTTGCGTGCAAAATTGAGCCTTACGGCTGGGGAATCGGCCCTTCCACAGACACAGGTCCAGGAACGGAACACCCGTGGGCCGCAACACACTCAGCGCACGCTCGACGAAGACCTCCGGCACACCCTCCGTGGGCCAGATCGAACGGGCATACTGTCGCTTGGCTTCGATTTCGTAGGAAAAGTCTGCCCGAACGGTCGCAATGGGACCCACGATCGTGGGGAGATACCGATGTACGTAATCCAGAGTGATCTCGTGCTCATTGCCGGTATCCGCGAACACGAACCGACAGTCGGGCGCCGCGTGCTGCTGGCGTGCAAGAAGGGCTACCGCGGTCGAATCTTTGCCACCGGACAGCGACACCACAATGAGAGACTCTCTCTTGCATGAGGTGATGCTGCTGGGTTGCATGAGAACAGGCCGCATTCCCTGTAGGGGAATTCAGTCGACCATTCGCCAATGGACTCGGCCGCAAACAATCCGTGGTGTCGGCTGCCCGCGTTGGCTCATGGACGAAGGCGGGAGGCGCACGCCCGCGCTACGTGTAGCGAAGAATTAGCCGCGTAGAGTGTTTGCAGGAGAGGAGATCGGTACAATCACACGCAAGGGCGGGAGCTCAGCGGAGGAACGGCCATGTCAGGCAAACGTAACTACGGAGCTGCGTCGTCGATACTCGATGGCGCTTGTATGGACTGTGGCGTCGAGACGATGGCTCGGGATGAATACTACATGCTCAGGGATGCCCTCTGGCGCTCGATCAATCCCCTGGTACTAGGGCATCTGTGTTTTCAGTGCGCCGAGGACCGATTAGGTCGACCGCTTCATCGTGGTGACTTCTCGACAGCTCCGGTTAATCGGATGTTTGCCGCCCGATGTGCCGCCTTGGCGGAACGCCTGCAACGAGCCCGCCCGAAGTCCGGCGGCCTGGCGTCAATCCTGAGCGCATCGGCCATTCAAGCCCGGCTCACCCGGAAGAAGCGCACGCAAAGCGCGCTGGGGCGTTTGAGCGCGGCGCTGTTGCCCTACCGCGGGCGCAACGGACGTGTTCCGCACGGCACTCTGACGCGGGTGCTACGCGAGCACGTGAGCGAGACATTGCCTGTTGAGATTCCACGGTTTCCCCGATCGGATCGGAGCGCGGGATCAATTCGACGTCGCAAGCGCATCAACCGCAGACGATAAGACATCCGGGGCGACCATACCCGCGATAGTCACGGTGCGACCGTTCCGGCGGTCTAAAAGGCGCAGTGTTGGCGTCGCGGTGATGGCTTCTTGGGTCGCCTCGACCCGTTGGCGCCGTACAATCGCGCCGGGTCGGTCACTTTGTAGGCACGCGCGTATGGCCTCTGCGGCAGGAGGCTGATAGAGGGCCTCAGGATGCGCAATGTGCTCGCTCGGGTGCTGATACAGCCATTGCACGGTCCACCAAAAGAGGCGAGGTCCCCCGAACTCGCCTGCGCATTCGGCCAGGCGCGCTGCCTGGGTCGCCGCGGGCTCGTGCTCGGCCAAAGGTAGGTGCCGCCATTCCCAGTTCACATCGGGGTGCGCGTCTATCCATGCATGCAGTGTTGGGAAGTACATGCGGCAGTAGGCGCATTGCAGGTCTGCGAATTCCACTACCGTGAATCGGGCAGTGGGGGCGCCGTAGATCCAGGGCGGATGTGCGTTGTCTGCAGCATGAGGCCCGCTCAAGTACCAACCCAACCACAGCACGACGGCCACCGTGGTTATGACGATCAGGGACAGAACCCACACACGATGACGTTTATAGAGGAGGGAGGAACGTGTGGGCAGGACAATCAGTTCGTAGCTCATGATACATCGACTCCTTCGGGTAGCGGTTCGATGCCCCGAGAGCGATCGATTCTGTTGGCCATCTCGAGCGCCGCATCGAGTTCGCTCAATCCCTGCTGTTGCATGAGCTCAAAGCGCTCGTTCTTTTCCTCGGTCTCCGTCATGGCGAGTGCAAGATAGAGACTTGCCGAGACAATGCGGACGAGCACCTCCATCGAGCGGGACAGGATCACCCCTTCCGCATAGTCACCCGACTGCTTACGCGCGGAGAGCAATAATGATCGCTGGGCGGGCGTCAGCTCGCGGAAGCGGGCAATCTTCTCCACTTCATCCGGCGGCATGGAGAGACAGAACCACCATTCGATCATATTCAGCATCGCCTCCGCCGCGCGCGGAAAGTCGTCCAGGTTCTGTGTTGCCAGCCAGAACCAGGCTCCGAGCTTGCGCCACATCTTGGTGATCTTCACCACATAGGGCGCGAGCAACGGATTCTTGAGGATGATATGTCCTTCATCCGTTACATTGATCAGCGGGCGGCCTAAGAACTGATCGCGCTCGGCAATGTTATTGACACTGTTGATGAGTGAGATGTAGGCAATGGACAGTTCGGCGTTGTATCCCTCGCGCGCAAAAGTCGCGAGATCGACGATGGTGAGATCGGCCTCCGGCCAGGGGGTGCCCGGCCGGTTGAACATCTCTCCATTGACCCCCTGGCAGAAGATGTCCATGGCATCCGCCATCTCGAGGAGGCGTGCCCGACGGGCATCGGCCAGGGTGACGTCTCGGGCCCGCTGCCGTAGAGCGTCGCGGACGTCCTGCGCCAGCACCGTCCTTTCGCAAGCCACGCACTCCCGAGCAGCGTCCAGAATGCATTGTCGGATGAGGCTGCGATCGGCACGCGTCATGCGAAGCTCTTCCTTGTCCTCGCCCCCCGTGATCATCAGGCGAGCGGTGATCTCGAGCTCACCCAAGACGTCGCGTTGCTCGTCGCCCTCCATGGCGGGGGCGCCGGCGGTTTCATCGAGCGCTTCGACCTCGAGCGTCTGCACCTTGCTGGGAGTGACGACCAGTCGCCAGGCGTCCGCGAACGGCGCCAATGACACTCCGGAGGCGGGTGCCAATCGCACGCGATGCACTGTCAGACCTAAGCGTTGGGCAAACTCTCCAAACAACCCGAACGAGTTGCCGCTTTCGACGATGAACAGCCTCGGCCGGTAGATAGCGGTGATCTGGTTCAGGATGTTGTTCAACATGGCGGACTTGCCTGAGCCTGTGGGTCCGAACAGGAACAGATGGGCGTTCATCTGCCGATCCAGGCGGTTGAGTGGATCGATGGTCACGGCTTCGCCGCCGCGGCTGAAGAGGGTGATGCCCGGATGTCCAGTCCCGCGGCTGCGGCCCCAGGTCGGCAAGAGATTCGCGACGTGCTGAGCGAAGAACAACCGCGTATAGACCTTGCGGGTGTCGAGCGCCGGATTGAAATTGCACGGCAGCCAACGGAGATAGCTGTTACAGGGTGCGACTTCATCTTCGTCCCGCACCGGTTGCAGACCCGCATTGAAGAGCACGTTGGCGAGCGCGCTGGCGCGCTCCTCGAGCTGGGACAGTGTGTTGCCCCTGACGTAGAAGGCAATGGAGGCGCGATAGAGCTTGTGGGCACTACCCAAGATCGAGCGCACCTGCTGCAGGTCCTTGCGAGTCTGTTCGGAGTCCACCGTGCCCCCGACCGATTTCTTATCCAGGCGATTGAAGTCGGCTTCGAGCAGGTCCTGCGGCGTGATGACGAGCGTGATGCACATCACTGTGCCCTCCGGGCAGGAATCAAACACGGTGTTGATCGCATCACCCCCGGTACGACGCTCGCCGGTCAGGTGCCCGATAGACGGCGGTGCGCGCAGCCGATCGACGGCCACCACGCGATGGGGCTCATTGTCAAAGTACCAAACGCCGCTGCCCACATCGTTGCGGGGCTGGGCAAAGAAGAGCCGCTCAGCGAAATCGGTTCCGCTCGCGAGCTCGAACTCGCCGGAGTCGGGTTTGGGTGGGAATGCCGTTAAACCATAGAAGCGCTCTTGTGCCTCACGAGAGGTGCCCAGCCAGGTCGGATGTGGATTAAACCAACGTAACAGCCAGTCGTGAATATCGGCGCCTTCCAGGCGCCGTGCCCGGATCCCGGCATTCGCGAGTCCACCGACGATTCGCTCACAGGTGAGGCTGAGCGCTTGGATGGCCGATTGCGTGCGCCGTTGAGGGGCGGCGGCGGTTGCACGGCGATAGAGGACCATTCTCACGCGCCGTGTCTGGCCGCGCCAAGGCAGGTGCGTCACGGTGCGGTCGTGGAAGAGGCCACCGGGCTTGGAAATGGCACGCAGGTGATGCTCGAACCGGCGCAGGTAGGAGCGGGTGAACACGCTGTCGCGGGCGCGCGGGTGGACGTACTCCTTCAGCACTCGCAGATAATCATCCCAGCCGGTCTCGTCTTGCGCGTAGATCTGAACGATCCACGGATGGACCTCCAGTTCATCGAAACTGTCTTGGAGTGCGTTCTCGAGCGCATCGCGCGCCTGCTCGAGCCACGGTGGCTCTCGCCCTTCGGTCCCAAGTGGCGAGAGCTCAAAAAACGCCGCGACCGATTGACCATCCTCGAGCAGGATGCATTTCGATTCCGGGAGATACTCAACCCAGGGGCAATACTCCAAGAAGGACGGCGACACCTCGTACTGCTGCGTCTCGTCGGCGTCGGTGGCGGGTCGAGTCTGCCGGCGGGCGCGAACGCCCGGCAGGGGAATCCCGTTCTCAGTGAGACGGGTGACGTAGCGGTCCCACAGGTCCGGTGAGGTGGGCGAGGACGTTGCGGCGCTGCCCTGATCGTCGGAAGCGGTCTCGTCGGCTCGGCGACGGAAGTTGAGAGACCAGCGGCCCATTTAATAGTTCTCCGTGCGTTCGCCGGGAAGCGCGTACTGCACGTGTTCATATAGAGGGAAGACGGTGCTATAGCCCGGTACGGGAACCGGGTGCTCCCCCGCGAGATGCGGAAAGACATACAGGATGAGATCGGGATTGGGCAGGCGCACGAACAGCCGATCGACTTCGTTCTCGGCGTTGCGCGTGTAGGTCATAGTGTCCGCCACCGCAGCGTCCCGGTCGGCCGGCGTGAGGGGTCGCCGTAGCGATGCGCGCGCATCCGCCAACACTCGCGAGGGGCGGACGTTCGCGAGGCCGCCGGCGGTGTTCTGCGTCCAGACATCGAGCATCGTCGCAGGTCCATGGGGTAGGAGTTTCTCCTTTCGCGTGGCGCAGCCGGTCAGGTACATCAAGGTCGCCACCAGCCCCAGCATCGCGAAGTTAGTCGAGCGTCGAGGCACGCTTCTCTCCCGTCTCATAACTCACCTTGCGTCCGTGTTTCTCGTAGTCAATGTCCAGCGGTTGATCGATGTGCACGGCCACCTGCGCACCGGGCTCGACATAGACGGCGGCGAAGGCCTGCCCGTAGAGGCGATCGATCCATTTGGACATCTCCTGGACTCCGCCCGCCAAGATCCGGCCGGCCGCCTCATGGGCGGTGATTCCGACGGTGCCCAACAAATCGCCGTTGCTGCCGTTGAGATAGGCGAAGTTGGTTCCGCTCTTGGAGTCGATGCTCGCGGCAGCGCCCGCGGCAGCGGCCGTAATCAACATCTGGGAGGTGAGATACTGGACCGCATTGCTGCGGCGCGACCCGCTGACGCAGGGGATTCCGTAAGGGTCGCTGATCCAGCCCAGCCCGGTGCGGGTAGTTACGGCGTTCTCGACATTCAGCGCACTCGTCGGCAGCGTTCGCACGGTGCCGTCGTGAAATACGAACGTGATGGAGCGGACAAGTCCGCGCACACACGAGAGTGTCCAGTCGCCGGAGGCGGTGCCGCTCACAATGGCGCCGGCCACATCCGGCAGTTCGATACCGTTGGCGGCGAGATTGTCCGCACCAATCACCACTTTGAATGGAAACGGATCGTTGACCGTGCCGTCTATGGGCACGCGACCGATGAGCGCGGTCATGGCGATGGAGCCCATCAGCGTCGCATTTGTGGGAATGGTGTAGGTCGGTTTGACATCGGCCGCTCTTGCAACCGTGCGCGGAAGCGCGTCAATGAGAGAGGATTCACCGGGGTGCTCGTCGCTGCCATCAGCGCCCGAGGGGACTGCCTGTCCGAAGGAGCTCGACGCTGCTTCGCCCGGATAGCGCGCACCGGGTGGAGTGGGAGCGGCAGCGGAATTGCCGGGCTTGCCGCCGCGGGTGGGCGGACGGTCTTGCGGTTCGTACCAGTGAACACGGCTGTCGGCGGGATTGCCCAGGTCGCCATCCTCGAGGCCTAAACCAATGGGCAGATCCTCATGTGACCCCTTCGCGCCGAGCGCATCCACTCGTTGCTGAAGGTTTTGCAACAGCGACCGGGTCTGTTGCTGCGTGGTCGCGGTCTGTTCGCGGTCCTGGTGCAACCGTTCACGCTCGCCCTTCAAGGTCTCCTGGATGCGCGCATCGACGGTGCTCTCCCGCGCCCGCAACCGCTCGTTCTCCTCTTTCTGCTGCCGGTCATCCTCCATGGCGGCCTTCACTTCGCTGCGCAGTTGTTTCACTTGCCCCACGAGCGTGGCGACCGTGTCGTGGGGCGTATCGCCACCGACGCCGAGGTCCTTGGATTCCTGGGCGGTGAGCTGACCTCCTTCCAGCGAATCGGCCTCCGATCCGGGTTTCGAGCCGTGCGAAAATAGCTTGATGCCGGCAAAGAGGACGAGCACGGCCACCGGCAACATCAGCCACTTCAAGAGCCCGCTACTTTTCATGGGTAGGCTCGGAAGCGGTGGGTGCGGACAGATTGGTCGCCGCATCGACCGGACTCAAGGCCGGGAGCAGCGATTCCGCGAGCCCATGCCCGCGGGTCACGAGGTACAGGACTGTCGTGTCAGTCGAATCGCCGTGGGGACCCAACTGTCGATGTTGGAACGTCGCAGCAAGGAAGTCGCCCTGCAGGGTCCGAGGATCCAACTGTTGCCACGTCGCGCTCAGGTTCGTAATGCGCAGCGCGCTCACCCACTGATCCTGCAGGCGCCAGGCGGCGAGCATCGTGACATTGACGGGCAGGGTGGGAACCAGGGTGGTCAGGTCGAGTGTGGCCCGTATCGGCGTCGGGATGATGCCAGCGACCGGTTCGATGGTGCGTAGAGGCGCGTAGAGGCTCTGCGCCGCGTACCGCGTCAACAGCACCGCCGAGGGAGTCGGGATGCTTGTAGAATGCTCGGCGTCTTTGGCGGATTCGCGTTGGGACTGCAACTCCCCTGAGCCCTCCACCGGCTTGGTGAGCACAATGCGCAGCGGTTCTAACTTGTCCTCAGCTGGGGCCTCGGATGCCGTGATATCGAGTAGCACCAGCGCGCCGGTGTCCGCATCCTGCAGCTCCACGCGCGTCGGCTCAAAGGCTCCCGTCGCGCGCAGATAGAGGGCCCCGTCGGCACTTTGTACCCGCAAACGCTCGACAATGGCGTTCGGTACGGCGACGCGCATCGGCCGGTCCAGAAACAGGATGCGTTCCTGTCCGACATGCAGCGGGACTGTAATGGGCAGTCGCTGCCATCGGATCACCTCCGTGCCGCGACTGGTCTCGGATGCGAGGGCAGCGAGCAGCGCGAGGCCAGCGGCCAACGTCCAAGCCCCGAAAGTACTTCCGGTGGACATGACTCGGGTGGCATCGGCGTAACTGGGGGTAGTCCCGCTTCGATGATCCGGGCGAATCCTCCCAAACCACGTTGATAGGGACCTCACGGTGTCGGCGCCTCGGCGCCCCCATGTGCGCCCGTCGAGGCAGTGGGTGTCGCGGGCACAATTCGCTGGGGCGGACTTGCGTAACAGTCCAACGCGAGACCAAACGGGTTGTGCTCGGGATCGACGTCCATGCGCGCCACTTTGATCGGGTAGCGAAGCAACGCGCGCTTGACCATCTCCCCTCCATAGTATTCATCAGCGGAGATATCCAACGTGACGACCCAGTCGTTGTCCGACAGCGCCTTGACGCGCGCCGTGGGGTCATCGGCGTAGCCGCGACCGGGAATCTCGTACACACCGCGCACCCGCTGACGTAGCTCGCCGTTGTCGCGGCGGAAGGCGAAGTCGCTCTCGAGGAAGCTCTTGCAGGCCGGTGTCAGATAGGCCGCGAGCGCCCGAATGTTCCGGGCATAGTCGTCTTCCCCATTCTTCGGCCAGCGATTCAGCTGTTGGAACACATAGAACGTAAAGGCGTAGACCGACTCGGCCGGCACGTCCCACCACTTGCGGACGCTTCCGGAGCGCAGATCCGGGGGGACATGCACCACCAGGTCATGCGGTGCGCGCCACCAGCCGAAGGCCAGCGCGAGACTCAACACAAAGAGTGCCCCTGTGGCCAGGCGCAGCGTGCGCACGTGGGACTGCAGGTGCGTCACGTCATTCTTGAAGCGACTCATCGAGCGCCTCCCCAGCCGATCGAGCGTCGCGGGCGGCGGCGTGTCGCGGCGGTCGGATGGGTCCCGGGGTGCATCCGACGGGTGCTCCAGTAGCCGGAGCGGACAATCAGGTCCCGACCGCCGAGCAGTACACAGGCAAAAGGGGCGTGCTGCCGCGCCCACCATTGAATGTGTCGGTACAGCCAGGTGTCAGGTCGGCCCCGCTTGTGACGGCGCAAGAGACCGCCGCCAAAGAAGAGTCCGGCTGCCACGCACACCACCACACACGTGGGCGCGAGCGCGAGACTTGAAAACCACACAGCGACCACCAGGCCGAGGGCGAGCCCGACCAGTGCCGAGGCTCCCACGGAAAACCACAGCTCATCGGCGGTCAGTCCCCGCACGATCACCGGTTGGCGGTTCAAGCGGTGCGGGAGGAAGCTCACCGTGCTTTCGCGGCGAGGGTCCAAACCAGATGTCATGGGTCCTGTGCCCTGGCTGGGCGTCACGTGTTTCATGGTGCCCTCCGCACCGAAGGATGAGTAACCCGCGCCGGCAAGACGTCTTCAGAGGACGCCGGTGGCCGTGGTCAGGAGCCAAATGCCCACCACCAGCAGCATGGCGCCAACGGAGACCGTGAGGCCGAACTCGCCCCAGGTGCGCCGGCCGGTGTGGATCTCGGAGTAGGAGTTGTAAGCGTGATAACACACACCCACAAACATCGCCGAGATGACCAGTAAGGCCACCAACAAGACGATGTCATAACCGTAGTTCTGCAACGTCTGGATGATGCCGTTGCCGGCCCCGCGCGAGGGATCTTGAATGGCCGGAAGGCCGGCGGCCTGCGCGGCCAAGGGAGCAGCAGTGAGTGGGGGAAGCAGGGTGCAAGCGAGTGCGCGCAAGAGAGAGGGACGATATGCGTTCATGGGATTCACCTACGGGGTAAGGATCAGGACAGAAGGAGGAAGGACAGGACGAGATACAGGGCAACGAAACGAACGACGACCATCAGAAACTGGCGTGCGGATAGATCGTTCTCTGCCCAGCCGACATAGGCGCTGCGCAAGGCCCACACGCCCCACAACAGGATCACGACAAACACCAGACTCAGAAGGAGATTCCCGCAGGCAGTCGGTGTGAACCCGCTGTTCGCCGTGAAGGCGGTGACTTGGTCGCCGGTAGGGTTCACTTAGGTTCCCCGGACGCGCGGTATTGACCGCTCAACTCATCGGGATCGCGGGGCTGGGCGCGTGGCGGACTCAAGTAGTCTTCGATGCCGCCTCGGATACGCGCGAGGTCGGCAGTCAAGCGCGCATAGTCGAAGTGATAGCGGTGCGCGTTGGTATCGGACAGTTTCTGGGCGTCGAGCGCTGTGCGCTCGAGTTGGTTCAATTGCCGCACCAAGAGGGCAAGTTGTGCGTTCTCCAACGCATTGTCGGAAGGATGCGCCGACCAACAGACCGCGAGCCCCGCAACGAGCATCACGAGCCGTTTCGACGGATCGGGTTTTGTCGGCCGTTCAGTCGTCACGGGGCGCGGCTTACGCATCACGGGCCTCCTCAAAAGTTTCGGTTGGAGGCGTGAGGGTGCGAATTCGCACTGGCGGGCGCCGCAAGGAATACGAACAGACCGACGCCCCCGTTCTTTCAGGAAGGAGGCGTTAGAGATATTTCTTAAACGTTGCTGCGGTGATGCGAATGGCCGCACCGAGGAGGGCGGCACTGGGTAGCAAGATCCACAGCGGGTGGATGCTGATGGGGAAGGATAGATAGACGCCCCAGGGCAGCAGGGCGAGCGGCAGAATGAGGGCACGGGCGCGGTGATACACAAAGCCCGATTCGCGCCCGGCGCCAAAGCGGCGGATATCGCGCTGGACGACACCATCCAGGAAGGCGACAAAAGCTGCGAGTGCGAACAACGGTAACGTCAGGACCAACACCATCACCCGCACCAGAACAGTGAGTGCGATGTAGCCGGCCGCGAGGGCATAGACCTGCAGATGTTGGGCGGTACGCTGGACTAGCGAGCGCACGCCATTGAGGCCGGTGGATGGCGGGTCGGCAGCAGCCGCTTGGCGCAGAGTCCACTCGGACAGGCCACTTTGGACAAAGAGCCTCTGATACGCACGCGAGACCCAGTGCTGTGCGCTGCCGGCTGGATCCGAGAGCAGGAGGCTGTCCTTGAAGTCATCCGAGAGTTGACTGAGCTCGTAGTCGAGCATGCCCTGTGCGTGGTGCCAGCCCTGTTCGGGCCAGAAGAAGTGCACACCCACGCACTCGATGAGGATGGAGAGCAGGAGCGCACCACAGAGCATGCCGAAGACTTGAAACGGCAGCGTCACCAACAGCCCAAAGAGCGTCGGCGGACGCACGGGCGGGGGCCGAATGACGGGTGTGACTTCAGCCATCGGAGGTTATCGCATCGCTCGCCGTCAGATTCTTGAAGTCCTCCAGCAGCCCCTCGGGCAGCGTGTCGCCGGGGCGGCCTTCGCCACCGTGCGTGCTCCACCATTCTTCCGCTGGCGCGTAGCGGTTGCGCATCTCGCGGGCCACGCTCTGCAGGTCCGCAGGTAACAACTCGTCGGGGTCAGCTTCTGGGAGAGGCATGCGGATCTTGAACAGCATTCCCCCCTCGATGAGTCCAAAGGCTTGACCTTTGGGAAGGGCGACGATGTGCGCAGGTTCAATCATCGGCACGCTGGTCGCGGTCACACGGTCCTGGGTGTTGGAGGTGAAATCGGTACGCCCTTGGGGATCGGAACTGTCGGTCGAGCCGCTGATGATGAGCCCATTGCTGTAGGCTTCGACTTTGGGCAATTGCTGCGTGAGGAGTTCGGCGGTCGCTGTCTCGCGGACGCGCAGCATGAAGAGGTTGTTGAAGTTGCCGATGACTTGGCCCGCCTTGGCGCGACTACCGATGCGCGCCTCAATGTCGCTCAAGGTCTGGGTGTAGGCAGTGACCTGCAAGCCGGCGCCGCCGCCTTTGTTCACCATGGGGATGAATTCATCGCCCATGAGCTCGTTGAACTCATCCGCGTGCACATTGATCGGGACCTTCTCGGCGGTGCGCGCGCTCTCGGGGAGCCCATCGTCGATGCCGAATTTGTAGATCTGACCCGCAACCGAGACCAGGTCGCTGAACATGGAATTGCCCACCGCCGCGGCTACCTCGGGGTCCGAGAGCGCGTCCAGGCCCACATAGACCACCGCGCGCTTGCGGATGACTTGCAGCCAATCGAAGATCGGCCGCGGGTCATTCAGGTCCGAGTAGTTGGGCGCGAGCAGCTGGGCGACGCGGCCCGTGGTCAGCTTCTCCAACAGCGGCAAGAGGGAGGCGACGATCTTGTCGAAGTAGGTTCGGTCATAGCGGACGGCGCTGCGCAATCCATCCAACACGGGGTCATAGACGCGTGCCTGCGATAGATACTGCTCAATCGCGACCACCCGCTTCTCACGCCCGAGCATGTGCCGCGGGATGTTCTTGTCGGTGAGCGCCCCTTCGATCTTGACGATCAGGTTCCAGGCGTGGCTTGCCGTCTTGGCAAAGAAGTGCTGCGCATATTCAATGAATAGGGCATCGATGTTGACCACATGGCGCTGGATCAGGAGGTAGTCCGGACGTTGCCCGAGCTCCACCAGCGCGCGCGCGATGATGTTGACGAACCGCCACGCAAATTCCCGGAACGCCGCCGAGTTACCCTCGCCGGAGAGCTGGCCCGCGATCCGAGTAGCCACTTCCGAGATGCGCCCGAACCGACCCACTGCGTTGTAGCGGGCCGATATTTCAGGCCAACCAAGGTGAAAGAGATAGAACTCATTCTCGCGACCAGCGCGCTTCGCCTCGACATACACCCTCCGCAGCAGGTCGGCGTCGCCTTTCGGATCAAACACGATGACGACTTCGTGTTCGCCGTTATGCACGCGACGAATGTCTTGGGTCAGAAACAGCTCCGCGAGGCGGGTCTTGCCCACGCGGGTCGTGCCCAACACGAGCGTGTGGCCCACCCGTTCAGACAACGGCAACGTCACATCGACCTCACGGGTCTCGATGCCGTGCAGCCGCGGTAGGCCGCCCACGGGCGGCAGCGGGCGCACGGGATTTAAGGGGTGATCCCAACGAGTCCACCGGGCGATCCGGGAGAGCGGCCCGGGTGCGAACTCCAGCCGGTGCTCAAACTTTCGGGCGAGGCTGTAGAGAGCCGAGGGGTCAACGTACTGTCGATACTCCGCGCGGTACGTCTGCAGCAGCCGATCGGTGTGTCGTGGCTCCCAGCGAAATCCTCGCCCGACGAACAGGCGCTGCGTGCTGACCGGCACCTGACTGCTCGAGAGCGTGTAGCGCGGTAGTCGGCGCAGGTTGCGGCGATAGCGCAGAACGGTCCACGCCCGCAGCGCACGCACCGCGGCGAGCGTGCAAAAGGCGAGCGCAGTGACGAGACCTAAGAGCGGGTTGAGGGCAACCGACCAGGGCGCGAACACACACAGCGCCGCCGCGGCCAGACAGGCTGCGACGGTGTAGAGCTCCACAGCGGGTCGCAGCAGCGCTTCGATCGCGTAGTGGTGCGCCACGTCATTGCTCGATGCCCGTGGCTGTCACGAGGGCCGGGTAGTGCGCAAGATGCAGCCTCACCGCCAGATCGTCGGCGGAGGCGGGCACCAACGTGAGTCCTGGCGCCAGCGCACGCAATGCGGCCAGAGCATCCGCCGAGTCAACGTGTACGATGAAGCCGACCGCACTCAGTTGTCGCAACGGCGCGAGGTGCGCCTTGATCCACGCGCGCGAGCGCGGGTCGTCGCCCGCGAGAAAGAACGGATTGAGCCCCGGTGCCCGGATCAGCTGGTGCGGCACCGATCCGGGTGTCAAGCGTATCGAATGAACCGGCAAGAAGGCGGCCTCCTCGTCCTTCGAGTGGGGCACCTTTGGCGGTGGGAGTGAGGCAGCGGGGGTCGTGGAGGACGGAAGTAGATTCAACGCCCGGTAGTACGGCAGCGCCGAGGTGCCTCCCAAATCCGCGACGACCGTCAATCGGGAATCGGGTGTATGGGGGTTTGACTCCGCCGCCGCCCTGACATCAAGCGCCCACAACGATACGAGCAGCCATGCAGCGAGGGTGGCTCTCATGGCCGAAACGCCGCCACCATGATGGGCATCCGTAACGGCAAGCGTATTGCGTCGATTGTCGCGCTGGAGATTCCCCAGAAGGAGTCGCAGCGAATGGCCGTACCGGGCGGCCTCCTCGCCACCGGCCGGGCGATGATAGCGGGCCGCCGTCATCACCCAACTCTCACCCTCCTGGTGGAGTTCGAAGAGGAGCCGGGAGGCGACGGCCAGATTGCGATAGGGGTCAAGCAATTCGCACGGGCTGCGAAGGTGCTCGTGGTGATAGCCCCAATTCACTTGTGTGAGTCCAACATCGATGCGCCTCGGGGAAGTTCGCTTCAATGCCCGATGCAACGCCCGGCAAGCGTGTTCGCGCGTGGCAAAGCGCGCCGCGATGCCGGCGACATTCAGTGTCCACGGCCACGGGACGATCCGAGAGCCTCGAACCCATCCACTCTCTTGCAGCGCGACGGCCCACAGCAATCGCGGCGGGATGCCGGCGGCAGTAGCGGCGGCTTGATACGCGCTCGGCACCGCGGGAGTGGGTACACTGGAGTGTGCGGTGGCGGAAGCTGAGGCGAGCGCCGTGTGTACACTCAACACACAAGCCACGATTGGGGCGGCTACTCGCGCAGCCATTGCCCGTTCACCGAATGCAACACAGCCGGTACAGACCCCGGCAGACCGATCGAGAACCAACGGCCGCCATCGTGATTGAGCGTGATGATGCCGGCGCGTACTTTGGCTGGATCAATCTTCAGGCGCGTTGCCCACGCGCGAATGCGCGCATCATCTCCTCGCGTGCCGATCATGTAGAGGTCGAAGGCTTGTCCACTTCCCTCCAGGTCCTTCACGCGTTGATCGCACACGGGGCAGTCCTCCTTCACGAACACGGCTAAGCGCGCGGGGGCTGCGCGCGGCATCGGGCTTGCACCCGGCATTGGGGTTGCACCCGTTTGAAAGGCTGCGCTCAATGGCGTGTTGGGCGGGCGCTGCGCGGGTTCCAGGAAGGGTGGCAGCGCGGGATAGATACGCTTCCAGGCGGCGTCGTAGGCCCGCTGATAGGCCAGCAGCTTCTCGACACGCTGCGCTTCCATTCGGACTTGCACTTCCGCGATGTGTCGTCGCTCGCTATCCGTGCGCGCTTCGGTGCCGAGCGCGGTGAGCGGGTCAAGAGTCGGGCTGTAGATTCCCAACGGGCCGCGCATCAACTGCTTGTATCGAACCCACTCTTCCCGCGTGAGTCCCCAGTCACGCGCGCTCTGTGCGGATAGGTCCTGCTCGGAAGAGGGACGCAGCGGCGTGCTGGACAGGGTGGATACTGAACTCGGGGTGATCTGGCCAGGCTCCTGAGCCTGTAGCCCAGATACCTGCAGAGTCCACAAGACAAGCACGAGCCACAGCGATGTTCTGCACATCTTCGGTGCCCGCCTACGGTAGTTCCAGCCGATGAGGTTGACCTTGAAACCGGAACGTCGCGGACTTGCTGTCCAAGGCCTCCAGCTGCCAGCCGTCTTGAACGTCCCCTACGCGTAGTACGCTCATCTCAGCGAGCGAGACGGCCTTCGAGGGCGCGATGGCCAGAAAGGTCTCGCCCCCGCGTAGCTCGAGACCTACGAGTTGAAACGGCGGATCGGTGGGTGCACGGGTCGCCGACGGGGATCTGGCGGCGTGGGGCGCAGTGACGGAGGCACTTGCCGAATGCGCGGCTTGAGCACGTGCACTCTCGAGTACGCTCAGGCGGCGCGCGAGTAGCTCCAAGTCAGTCTTGGCGGCACCTTCGGTGCCTCCCTGCTCGAGGTGAGTCAGCCGATCCTCCAACGCCTTGGATGCTGCCGCAAAACGCGCAGCGCTCTCGATGGCCGTCGTGGGCTGCCGTTTGAGGGCGGCCATTTGCGTTTCGAGCGCAGTCACACGATTGTCCAGGGCGGCGACTGCACCGGATGCGGGCGTCGACGTGTGGACCTCAGATGCGAGATGTCTCCAACGTGCGTGATCGACGAAGACGATCGCGCTGAGAATGGCAACCCAGCCGAGGGCCATGACGGGCCAGCGACTCCCATATCGATCCCACACGGGCGTGCTCATGGTTGTCCCCGTGTGGATGTGAGGGCGGGGGTCACTCCTGTGAACGACCCATGGTGTCGCCCCGACGTCGAGGGCGCCAAAGCGGACGCGGTCGAGTCTCGCCGGGAGAAACAAACACGGCGGTTTCCCTCATCGGTTTCCAGCTGCCAATCCCGCCCGACGAGCAGTTGCAGCGCCGATGCCAGCGGCACGGGCCCCAGATGCATGTGCGCCGCAGGCAAGGGAAAGCTGTCAAAGTCCCGAATCGCGGAGGTCTCGCACAGCCGGTAGCCGCTGTGCAGGAGGACATAGCGCAAGGTGTCCCCGACACTGGTGTTGGCGGCGGCCGGGATCCGCACATCCACCACCTGCTGCAACAGGTCACTCTGCGCAGCCTCCGTGGCCATCTCGATCAGGGTGTACCGGCTATAGTGGGTGACCGGTGCCGCAGCGGCAGGGGACGCCAGTGGCGGAGCGGCCTTCGGGTACGGTGTCGGCTTGGGCGCTCGATGCGCACACCCGGCTATCACCGCCCATCCCAGGCAGCTCGCCAATAGGGGGAGCGCTCGTATCCGAAACCGACGCTGTGAAGAGGGCAGTGACAAGGCAGACATGCGGACCGTCCTGACAAACAACGCGGTGCGGACGTTCGCTGGAAATCGACTGCCCAGCAGCCCGGAACGCGAACGCCGCGCATTCCGCTTTCTTCCGGCTGTCAGCCTTGAGCCCGAGGAGCTGTAGTTCGCGCGCAGCCATCCGAAAAGAGAGCGGCCCCCCGGTAGGGGGCCGCGAATGGCACAGTCATTGTGTGATCGGGGTTACGCGGCGAGCTGGCGAGCCAGTGCGATTTCGACTGAGTCGCCGCCCTGGTTCAGGACATCGAGCCCGCAGTCGGGCACATCACCCGAGGTGCTTTGCGACACCGTGATCTTTTTCGCCATGAGCGCAAGACACGTCATCTGCGACGTTCTGGCGTAACCCAAGAAGATGACTTTCACCGCAAGCTTCTGTCCGATTCGCCAGGAGCGACGGGCGGCCTGTTGGAGCGTGTAAACATTGAACCCGCTCTGCATGAAGACAATCGTTGTAAACTCGAGCAGGTCCAATCCTGTTTTCACAAGATCGGGATTCGTGATGAGCACATCGATCCCGCGATCGAGCTGCTCGGCGATCCAGTCTTCGCGACGCGAGGTCTCGACACTGGCACGCAATACCGCAACTTTGAAACCCTGCCCTGTGAGCAGAGTCTGCAATCGCGACATCGTATCCCGCGTACCCGAGTAGATGCTATAGACGAGGACCTTCCGGCCTGCCGCCTTTTCTTCACGGCAGATCCTGAGCAACTCGCTCTCTTTGGGAGAGAGCTCGTGCTCTTTGAAGATCGATTGCACAAACGCAAGCAGATTCTTGGTGCGCGGGTGCTTCACCGTTTCCGCGCGAAAACACACATCCGGCCAGGCCAGTAGCACGTTGAGTACGACACCGAGCAGTGTTGTATCTCGTCGTGCAAGCGCCTGTCGTAGCTCGGACGTCAGTTTCCCGGCGAGCTGCCCATAGGCGGCTTCCTGTTCGGCATTCATCGCTACTTCCCGAAACTCCTCATCATACGGAGGCAGCACATTGCCGCCGATGTCCCGCAGTCTGAGAAAGACCGTGAACGGCAGAATGCAGCGCAAAATGCCCTTCGGACCGAATCCCGGTGCCTTGACCGTACGCACCGTGACCTTCTTCCCGCGAGCCGTCTTATGCGAGGCCACGTCCTCTTCGCGCGAGGTGTAGATGTCCTTGAGGACTCCGTGGTCGCGCATGAAAGCAAGCGCAGCGGGCGTGAGACTTCCTTGTCGGCTCGGTCGATAGCCGTCTTCGATCATGCGTGCGGACAGCACCCGGAACAGGAGGTAGAACAGATCATCGCCATAGCCGCCCATCAGCGTGCCGGTGAGCAACACGACTTTGCGGCATTTGGATGCGAGTACGCCCATGGCCTGCCCTTGTGCGGAGCCGGCGTTCTTGTATTCGTGCGCTTCATCCGCGATCAGTAGGTCAAACGTTCCCTGTGGCAGGTAGCGCTTCACGTACTCAGAGGGCTGATAGCCGCCCTCGCCGAAGCCGAATTCCATATTCGACATCGCCCGTTCCATGCGCTGCGCCTGTCGATCTGAGAACACGAGCTCGCCATGGCCATCCATCAGGTTGATGAACTCGTACAAGTTGTCGCCGAGCATGGATGCGAGAAACAATTCACCAAATTTCTTCACGAGACGCTGGGCCGTGGCAGGCCCAATCGTTGGAATGCGCATCAGCGACTTGAGGACCGCCTGAGACTGCTCCTGTGCCGAGGGCGTATGTGGACGCATGAGCGTCCAAAGCGCATCCCGACACTTCTCGTTCGCGCAACGGCGTCGAGTTTCCTCGGCCCGCAGCTCGTCCAGGCCAATGGGTTCTCCGTCGAGATCAGTGATGACGGTGCCACATGAAGGGCAACAACCTACGTAGGCTGGCCAGTCTGGATGCTTTATGCGACGAAGCGCGAAGGCCGGCCGCCAGTGAAAACCCATCCGCATGCGCACGCGCCCGAGGATGAAGAACTCCTGCCCCTGTGCAGGGACATTAAGTTGCTCGCGCAGCTTGATGAGCTTGACGAGTGTGTCCGGACCGTTGAGCACCCAGACCCTCGCACCGGGAATAGTTTCCTGAATTTCCCGGCGCCATTTGTAGACCAGATGCGGCGGTGAGAGCACCAGCGTGCGGCGATAGCCTTCCGCATGAAGTACTGCCGCGACTGCGATACCGATGACGGTTTTGCCGCAGCCCATCTCGCCGTTGATGATTGCCGCACTTTCGCCGCGTTGCACGAGGAGCTCGGTGACGGCATGAACCACATCGGCCTGGGCGGGAAACAGTCTTCGCTTCAGACTGTCGAGCACTTGAACGCGATGGGGGCGTGGCTGACCTGCGTATACGGGTGGATTGGTGCGATTGAGCGAGTCGAGCAGCTCTTCTCCGAACTCGGAGACAAAGTCCGGCAGGCTCCAGGTGAGCGGCGACGGTTCGGTTTCGAGGAGGTCGCTGTCATGCGCGACCTCGGGGAGTGTGTCGAGTGACATGGTGATGCTCCAGAAAGTTATGCGGGGCGATCACCATCCCCTTGCGGGTGGGTGAGGCCCCGCATGGGTGGGAGGAAGGAACGAGATGTGTTGACCAGCGCGAGCCTAGTATTCGCTGGGCAGCAAGGCCGTGGTCGCTTGGCGATCGGCTTCAGTGATGATCCAAAGCGTCACATCGGGTGTGACTTGATAGGAGGACAACAGCCGATCGCGGTCACGAAGAGCGACATTGTTCGCTCGGCGATCCGAGTCGCTGAGATCACCCCAATCGCCACTCAAGTGACGGCGCAGATAGCGCGTTAGATTGAGTGTGCCGTCGTGGACCAACTGCTGCACGCCGGGTGTCATCAAGAGTCGACCGGCTTGAAAGCGCGGACGGCACACAGAGAGAACGGAACTGGCGATCATGGACAGTCTCCTTGATTAAAAGATAGGAGGCCATGACACCCCACGGGGTGCATGACCCCGGTTGGGTTGGATAGACGAGGCCATTTCTGGCTGCGGGTACTTCGGGAGGACTTCAGTCGTAGAGGTCGTCGAGGAACTCATTCAGCAACATGAGTTTGGTGAGGCTGCGGTCCTCACTCGTGAGAATGACCATCTGTTGTGTAGGCGTGACCGGATACCTCGAAACGATGAGGCCGGGACGTTCGAGCGCCGCGTCGTTCATCTCTTTTCGTGCGTCTGAGGCATCGCCCCAGTCGCCTGCCAGGTGACGCTCGAGGCATTTCAGGATGTCGGCCCTACCTGCGCGGGCAAGAATGACAATGCATTCCGTCATGAACACGCGGCCGTGTTGGAACCGCGGTGAAGAGCTTGGAGTCATGGCTGTTCCTTTCATGTGATGCCGGAAAGCCATGCCGCACTGGGCGAGATGGCCCCAGCGGGTGGGTGAAGAGCGATCTGAATCGCTCGCAAGAGTGGTCGTGTCAGCGAATGGTGAGTACCTGACCCAAGGTTGCAGAGCCCGGAGTCATGTCCCACGCCCGAATGACCGGAATGAAGCGATCGGTGAGCACTCGGCTTTCGATGGTCTTGCCGTCCTCGGACTTGGTGTATTCCGTCGTCGAGGACTTCTCCTTGTGCGTGTCGCCTTTGACCACGAGCGTTCGACCGCTCTTGGCTCGGACGACACCGGAGATCGCACCGGCCGCCAGCGCCAGTGCCAGATGCCAGCGCGAGAGCGCACGCGCCGGAGGCCGCAAGGATTGCTGTGCGACCCCCAAGTGCATATCCAGGGAGGGCCACAAGCCCTTCAGCCGTGCCACCTCCGCGGCGAACTGTTCCGGTTCAAGCGAATTACGATAGAAGTGCTCAGGCTCGGAGAGCGAACTCGGAATGAGGTAAGGCAGGAATGGCCATTCGTGCGGCAGTTCATCCAACTCGGCCTCGCCGCGTCCTGCTTTGAGCAACATCGCGCGGACCGCTCGTGCGTCGTCAGTCACCTGATCGCGCTGACGGGCACGTCGCCCGAAGATCACAACCTGCTTGAACTTCGTTTCCACCGCACGGTATGCGCGCAGCTCGACGAAGTGTCGCGTTAGCCAGCCTACGAGCTCCGCATCGAGCGTGTAGACCGGAATGATGAAGATCAGCACGCCGTCGTACTGTAGGAGCGGAAAGGTGCGCTGGTAGAAGAGCTTCTCGAGCCGAGCGCGGCCATGAAACTCGTAGCCACCGCACTGATCGCGCACCAAGTCACCATAGGGCGGATTGAGAAAGAGAAGCCCAAAGGCCTGTCGCGAGATGAACGTGTCCATCAGATCGGCGTGAAGACAACGATCGGTCAGGCGACGTGCATTCGTGGCCCGTTCGAGGTCGTACTCCACCGCGTAGGAACGAACACGATCGCGGCCTAAATCGTGGGCGATCTCGGCAATGGCTGCCGCTTCGCCGGCACATGGATCCAGAATGCACATCAGACCCGGTGAGGGCTCAAGGGCACTGAGACAGCGCTCCAGCGTCGGTTCGTCGGTGGGAAAGTAGCCCGCCTTCGCAAAGTTGCGCGCAATGCGTGTGAACATGAGAGCCATAGAGCCTCCTTGAACAGATAGTTCGAGAATGGATTTGAGAGCGCGTACCGCGCTTGAGCAGCGCGACGATCAAGCGACGCGTGCGAGAACAGAGCCGTGGGACTCCTCGTGGTGGTCGGTGATGCTGAGCACGCCCGAACGGATCAGGTCGCCCAATGCGACAGTGAGCGCCGGGACATCCAGTGCGATGCGATACCCTTCAACGGGTCCCAATGCGAATGTCAGCGAGAGCAGCATGCTCTGGGATTGCAGAAGGTCGAGGACGTTGTCGCGCCAATGAGGCAGGAGAGGCAACGGGCAGGTGTCCTGCACCAGTGACCAGAGCCGTTGCGTGCGTGTGGCCCCGTCTCTGGGAAGGATGGCGAGCGCAGCGCCGTTCGCCCTGTCAGGTTTGACGCACCGCGAGTCGAGAAGCCATACATGAAGCATTGACCCGAAGAGCGTCCGTTGAAACGCGCGCGTTGTGCGTTTCTCGAGCCGATCGATGTTGGCAACCGCAACCGGAATGGAAGTGTTCTCCGCGGTCACGAGGTGAAAGTGATCGAGGCCTCTCTCGGTGGTGCCGAGGGTCAGGCGTGCCAGAAACTCCTGTACTGCGGTGTCGCGTCCCCACAGTGATAGGAAGATCAGATTGTGCGACTCGTCGCATACGCACGCGTCGGCCATCAAGTCCTGGCATTCGTCGATGCGATAGAGAAACGTCGCAGCATTTGAAGAGGTCGGCATGGATGTCTCCTTGGAAAGTGAGGCAATCCAGGCCCTGGCAGGGGCGAGGATTGCCCCTGGTCGGGTAGATGAAGTCGCGGTTTGCGTGTCACCGCCTGCGGCGGTTGTTCAGAAGAGTGAAAAGTCGATCAGCCTGGGCGTTTGGATCGTGGCGGCAGTCTCCTCGACTGTCTGACCCTCCCAATGCCCGTCGCGGAAAGTTCTCTCATCGAAATCGAACGCGCCGCCGCGGTCGATGCTTCCGGTGGGTCCCTCGAGGACCGCGCCGAAAACATCACCGGTATAATCGAGCAGCGTGACGATGCCGGAGCCGGTGTTCACAGCTTTTCCGGGGTTGCGAGTCAAGTGCTGCCGGTACGCCTCCAGTGCTTCCTGGAAGGTGTAGAGCTTCGATGACATGGGAATCTCCTTTTTGAGACACGATGGTGTTCGGTGAGGAGCGCCCGTGAGGGCGCGTCCCCTTCCAGTGATGAAGTTCGAGCCGCGCGGGCTTGACTCAGGCGGCTTTCAGGTTCCAGTTCTGGCTCGCATAGTCGAAGTCGTAGCCCAAGGCATCGAGACGATCCCGCTGCCTTCGCAACAGGCGGCGATCGACGGTGGAGTCGAGTTTGACGATCTGACCGAGAGGCCAGACTGCGCCGAATAGCGCGGCATCGGCTTGATTAGTCTCCTCCGTCCCCGCAGGGGAGTTGGAAGGAGGCTCATCTCCAAAAGGCGTTGTATCAACGAGCGGATCGGATGACGGCGGCGTCACGACCGTGATGGGTGCAGCAGGCGCCGCGGTGACCGGTTGTGGTTTCCCGGCCTCCTCGTCGATCGGATCCACTTCCTGCGGACTCAGACCGTGAGCCTCGTCCTTCGTCAGCGCATCAAGGTTAGACAAAGTCATGCCACCCAACACGGCCCGCATTTCGATGACCATGCGCCCGCCGGTGGTGTACATCGAGGGGCGAATCTCCGCGATGCTGAAGTCGCCCTCGTATTTGCCTTCGCGGTATTGATCCAGTTCGGCGTTTTTGGTGACGAACTCGCCGATGCTTGTGGTCAAACGGCCGACGTTGAAATCGCCATTGCGACCGTGGATGGTTTTGATGGCCAGTTGGCCTGGAAGCGTGATCATAGGGGTAGTCCTTGATTGGGAGATGAAAGAAGGCGAAGGCCCCTCCGGGAAAGAGGGGCCTTGCTGGTTGAGAACTAAGCGGCCACTTCGGGGGTGGCCACTTCCGACTCGGGCGGAGGAGTGCTTTCAGCCTCAGCGCCGGTCGGCTCGGACTCGGGCGGCTCGTCGTGAGCCGTCTCTCGCTCGGCGCGGGGTTCGGCCTTGTAGAACAGTGTCTTGTCGATCTTGATCCAGGAAATGAAGAGCAAGCGGGCCTTCAGACTCACCCCCGGCTGACCGGCTTTTTCAGGGTTCCTGCAGTCAGCAGGATAGGTGAATTGGTCGACCCAGAGATCCCCGAGACGAAACCCGATCAACACTTTTCGTCCGGCTTTGACGGCGTTGCCGCATCGCCGGATCAGATGTTTCGCGTCGGTGCCGGACACCTTCACGTCAAATCGACAATACTCGACGTCGTCGCTGGGACCATGAAGTGCAGAGATGTCGCACGCTAAGAACGGCTCACCTTTCCGGGGCTTCACCTCACGAACGCGATTCAAGTAACCCAGGCCGTTGGTGTGCAGGTCGAAGTAAGTCTTACCGTTGGAAGAAGCGGTCATGATGGATCTCCTGACTGAGTGAGAACGGCAGGAGACACACCCCACCCGGACGGGGAAGGCGTAACCCCCGCGTGGGTTGATGGATCGGATGAACAGGGAAGGATGATCGTGCATCCATCATCGAGGGTGTCGATGAGCGTTCGCGCAAGGGATGCGAAGCGAACTCGTTTCGATCAACACAGGGTGGACCCTGTGTCGTAGCCTTGAAGATCGAGAGCTACCTGGGCATGTTACTGACAGAGGTCAGCCGAACACGGGCAAAGGCTAAACAGAGGGACGAACGGGTGGCACGTCAGAATCCGCATGCGGAACCTCCCCGGATGTGTTACAGGCAAAAAAGAGCCCCCACGAGGGGGGCTCAGGAGGGCGCGAAGAGCGAGGGGGTGGGAGGGACCCGTGGGAGAAGGGGTCCGTCCGCTGCGCTCATCCGTGCCAATACACTCCAATCACTTGACTTGCGATGGCCACAACAACACGCTCTGGAGTCCATAGAATCACACGTGTTCCGAGAAGGAGTCTGCCATCTCGCCCTAGCGCGGCTCGGATGTGCTCAATCAATGCGACCGCAGCATCGATCACTTTCCGACAGTCGTCCCCGCAGGGAGCATCGATCGGAAGTGTGTAGAGGCTGTCATCACCCGGGGCCTCCCCCAGCTTGACGACGAAGTAGTCTCCGACATTCTGAGGATTAGTGGCAGCGGACACTGCCTTGTCGATCCAAGCGCACAGTGCATCCAGCGAGACGGTCTCTGCCTCGATCCAAGTATCCCCGCTAGCAGCATAACGACCGGCGGCCACCTCGGTCGCGGACTCGCTGGGAAGTCGAGCGTCTTCGCCGTCCGTAATGAGTATGTATGACTCGCCTGCGCATTCCAGACGCAACGCCATACAACCACCCCCCGTGTGGTAGGGTTCCAACTTCGGATAGCGCTTACGGACACTCTGCCACTTCGCGGCTGTTTCGCACGCCAATCGAGCATTGGCCTCGACGAGTTCGGCAGCCTCCTGCGGCATTAACCCATAGTCCTTCGCAGGATCGGCGTCGAAACGTCCACACTCCGAGAGGTATGGGTCTTCGATCGCCATGCCGCGAATCGAATAGGCGTACGCGGGATCTCCCTTCGCGTTTGTGATGAGTTCCATGGGGCGTTTGAACTGAGACTCTTTGGCGAGCAGCCACGCTGCATCCCACAGCTCGGTATCCGAAGCACTGGAGTCGTCCCGAGCGCGCCCGAGGACTGAACGAAAGGCCAATGCCATCATGGCGCTGGCATCCAGATACTCGTGTGACGCACACATCGGAGAGCCTATGTAGGCCTTGTTGCGCTCACGCAGTTCAATCAATTCCTCGACCGTGAGTTCATCACGAATCAGGTCCGTGAACGCATCCGCGAGCCGCTGAGGCTGCGAGACTTCGGTGGGAGCGCTCATGACCCCTTCTCCTGGTCGAGTACGAGTCCTTTCCACAAGGCAAACGCTTCCGCCTCGGACAACTCCGACAGAATCGGCGTCTCCGGCCCATGCCGGGTCCGAATCTGTGCATGCAGGCGCCGAATCTCCGCGGCTGTGCACGTCTTGCGATTGACACCCTTCACATAGCGAAGTTGGTTATCCGTGACGAACAGAACCTTGCGGGTGAAGTCCCTTCGGAACAGTGACTGAACCCGTTTGTTCTCGTGCTCGTGGCTGGCCAGAAGGTCGACGAGGAAATCGAGCGACATCGGCAACTCGAACTTGCGAGTCGGGTCGGTGGGATCGGGGTCGTCGGTGATGAGGGGTGGCAGCGCCTTCGCAAAGGTCTCGGCTGCTCGCAATTTCGCCTCGGCGCCTTTGATGGCGCGCAGAATCGTCACGCCGCCGTGGCCCTCATTGCGGGCCTCGGCAATCGGCAGGCCATCCAACATGACCGTCGCCTCGAAGCAGAGCGTCTCCTCGCTTGCAAAGTCGGCGACCTTGAGACGTTTGAGCATGATTCGGGTTTGTTTGACCTCAGACATGGAAATGCTCCTTATCCGAAATGCCTGAAGGCCACAGCACCGCCCTGGCGGGGGTGATATGGCCCCCAAGGCGTGGGTGGAAGAAAACAACGGACTGATCGATGAGCACTGATAGATGCGTACGCTCACGCGCACTTGAAAGCGAGCAGCTCAGGCGTGCAGCTGTAGCCCCGCAAGCACCGGTGCGTCTGGATCGAAGATGACGATGCGGACATCGGCCAGCGCCGCCAGGAACAGCACATCGATGAGATTGAGCGGCATCTTGGCCAGCTCATGCGATTTCCGCAGGTAGGCAGCGTCAATATCAAGGCCCAGCGCGTCGCTCAAGTGAGCGTCCGTCCAGGGTGTGGCTTGCAATCGGACCCCTATCGCACCCTGACTGCCGGGGATATAGAAGACTTGGAAGAGCACACCAGGCGGCGGTGGCCCCTCGGCGCAGCACGCGAGCCACCGCAGCGACGTGGGTGTCAGATGCTTCGTGCTGACTTCCCAGCAGCGGCTGTAATGCCCGGTGTTGAAGCTCAATTGACGCACAACTTCCTGAGCGGCCTCCGCGGAATGCGCATCTCCGATATGAATGGACAAATCACCGTGCTGCGCCGTGATCGAGCGCACGACCGCGAATACAAAGCTCGAGTGCGGGCACTGACGCAGCAGATCATCGGGCAGCGTCTGTCGCTCGGGAATGAGCGCAAAGTCCTCGCCGAAGCGGCAGAACGTACCTTCCAACTGCGAATCGGGAAGGTCGGTGTGAAGAGAGTGGGCGGGTCGATGGCACATGCCGGCGCCGTCACGGGAATCAATGAGCAGCATGCGGGTGATGGTGAACTGCGCATAACCGCGGAGAAATGGATTGGATAGCGTACTCATGGCGATGTCTCCTTATGCATGAGGGTGTTGGTTTCACGTGGAACCTGAGAATGTGTTAGAAAACTGATCGAGACGAGCGAAGGTGGTGTGATCACCAACCCGTATAGTTGAGAATCAGACCGGCAATGACGGCTCGACGGGGAAGGTCGAGTGGGGCGAGGTCGATGAGCCCACGAAATCCGGCGCGCTTGAGGAGGTGCCCGCCATCTTCGGCGTTGTAGAAGCTGACGAGTCCTGCGACAAAGATCTGCTCGAGGGGGAGCATCGAGCGCAGGGCGCGGCCGATTACGCGGACCTTCGGACGCAAGTCCCACTTGGTCTGAGCAAGCTCGACATCCGCGTGTGGAACTGCTCCGAACAGATGCGATCCTACAAACGTAACGCCGCGCTTCCACGCGGAGAGGAACACCTCGGGCGCTCGCGCAAAGTGTCGTTCTTCGCGTGCCAGAGCCTCCCAGGGCGATCGATCAACTGGGGTAACAGAAGCAGTGTTCGCGGCCGGAGGGAGATCGGTCGTCTGAAAATCGCAGTGGGCGGTCAGATGAAGAATGAGGCCAGCAAGCACTGTTCTGCGAGATAAGTCGAGGCGACCAAAATCGGCAAAGCCATGAAAGCCAGTGGCCTTCAGGAGTCGGCCGCCGTCTTCGGCGTTATGGACGCTGACCAGAGCTGCGAGAAAGAACTGCTCCGCCGGGCTCATTGGGCCAATCGCGCGCTGAATCAGTGGGACATTGGGACGCAAGTCCCTCTTGGCTTGAGTGGGCTGATGTCCCGCGCGCGCACCCTGATCAAACAGATACGGGCCTGCGAGTGCGACGCCTCGCTTCCAGGCTGCGAGGAACGGGTCGGATGCCCTCGAGAAGTGAGGATCATCGGCTATGAGGCCGTCCCACGAGGAACGGACCGCTGTCGGAATAGCAGAATCAGTGGCATGTGACGAATCGGTCATGTGAAATCTCCCTATAGGTTGTGAGGAGCAGTGCATCCCCACCCAGTGGGCGGGTGTCCGCGGTGTTAGATGCGAAAGCGGACGGGCTTGAGTCGGCGCGGGCGGATGTTCGCGCTGGCAGCATCTGACTCGAGCTGCCGGGCCATGCTGATCGCATCAGCAAGGTGTCCGGACCAGCGTGTTAGAAATCAGGAGCGCGCACGAGAGACAATGAGGGAATCATCAACACCGGAAATGGCGTGCGGTCAGAAGGTAGGCGTGTTGAACGATGGGACGGAAGACCGAAGAGTTGGCCGGTGGCGAGGCCACCGGCCTTAGATCAAAGCGCCACCTGTGAGCTCGAGGTGGGAAACAGGCCGCCGTAAGAGTCCGTTTCTGTCCCCAAGGCTATTGTTCACCCGACCCGTGTCGTGGCGGGAGTCGGCATCGTGCGGCACGCATCCGCGCACAAAGGGAGCCCAGTGTTCACCGGCGGGCACCGGTGCTGATTACCGTAAAACCCCCCAGGGGGCTTTCAACCGGCCGTGTAGACGACGGGTTGAGAGCCCCCCGGACGGTACGCACAAGCAGAATGCAAGGGTGAGTCACCGCATTGGGGTGCGCGTGTTGCGATCAGTGGCCTCCAACGACCGTGTCCGACAGACGATATGTCGGATGCGGGCGCGCGCCGGTTGCAGAAGGTGGGCGCTGTGAGTCCTGAAAATGGCCGCGCGTCAACAGGATCGGTATCGATCGGATCGTCGGAGCATCAGCGCCTGGCGGGCTTCGCAGCGCGCGGCCGGCGACCTTGGCGCGAGCCAGTAGACTGACGCCTCGCGTCCCCTCTTCCTGTCGGCGACTCAACGGCATTGGCGGCGGGCGCCCGCGTCTGACCGCGATGCTGACTCACGATATCGGCCACCCATGCCGATTGTTGGTGAACGAAGTCGTCCAGACCCAGCTCCCCGGCAGCGATCCGATCCAGTGCCTGTTCCCACAGGGCGGTGGTCGCCGGATCGGCGATGGCGGGCGGAATCACTTGCAGCAGCGCGAACGCCATGTCGGAGGCGCGCACGGTGCGACCCTGCTTCAAGAGATACCCGCGAGCAATCAGACCGCTGATGATGCCGGCTCGAGTGGCCTCCGTGCCGATACCGGTGGTTTCTCTGAGCTTCCTCTTCAGCTGCGGATCGGATACCCACCGGGCGATGCCCTTCATCGCTTTGACCAGCTCTCCCTGCGTGAAGTGCCGCGGGGGCGCCGTCTTCAACGCGCGTAACCGCGCTTCCGTCACGATCCAGTCGCCACCCACCGTCAAGGGCGGAAGTGGCTGCTGCTGGTCGGCATCCTCCTCAGTGTCATCCGAGGGGGCATCGTCCGCCACAATGCTGCGCCAACCCTCCTGTAGGATCTTCCGCCCCCGTGCTTCCAGCACGAGCTCACCGCGATGAAGCTGTGCGCGCGTCCGATCGTACTCATGGTCCGGCAGAAACTGCGCCAGATAAGACGCGCGGATCAGCTGATACACCACGCGCTCATCGGCGGAGAGGGTTTGCTCATTCGGCACTTGGACGGTCGGAATGAGAGCATGGTGGGCTGTGACCTCGACATCGTTCCAGGCGCGAGAACGGCGCGTACAGTCCAGGAACTGACACACACTGCGCAAGTGGGGCGCGGACTTCAGCAGCGCTGCAACGAGTGCGGGCGCCTCTGCATGCATGTTCTGAGGCAGATGACGACAGTCCGAGCGTGGATACGTGATCGCTTTGTGGGTCTCGTAAAGCGACTGCGCCACTGACAACGTCCGCTGGACATCGAGTCCTAAGCGCTGCGAGCAGGTGGCTTGCAACGTGCTCAAGTCAAATGGCAGCGGTGGAGGCTCTCGAATGCGATCGGTCTCCACGCCAGCGACGCGCGCGGTGGTGCCACGAGATAGATGTGCCAGCGCCTGCTGCGCGGCGCCTTCGCGGATGCAACGTCCCTGCTCGTCGATACACTCGGGCGGTGGTCGCCAATGGGCCGTGAATGCTGCGCCAGGGCTCTCCAATGAGACGCTGATCGCCCAATAGGGAACGGGGCTAAAGGTGGCGATCTCACGGTCGCGTTGGGTCACCAACTGTAACGTCGGCGTTTGGACCCGTCCGATCGAGAGCACGCTGTTGTGGCCGGCTTGACGCGCCAGAAGGGTAAAGAGCCGACTCAAGTTCATGCCGACTAACCAGTCGGCCCGTGTCCGTGCGAGCGCGGCGTGATACAGCGGGAGCGTGCTCGAACCTGGCTTCAGTGATCCGAGGGCCTTGCGAATGGAGGCCTCATTCAGAGCCGACAACCACAGTCGCCGCACCGGTCCTCGAAAGCGGCAACGGTCCAGAATCTCGCGCGCAATCAATTCGCCTTCGCGATCGGCATCGGTGGCAATGATGACTTCCGTGGCCTGTCGCAGGAGATTCTGGACGATCGTGTATTGGCCGGCGGTGGTCCGCTTGACCTCGGAGCGCCATTGCGCCGGTATGATTGGTAAGTGCTCGAGCGTCCAGCGTTTGTACTGCTCGCCGTACGCCTCAGGCGGCGCCGTCTCCAAGAGATGCCCGATGCACCAGGTCACGATGAGATCAGGACCTGTGAGACAGCCCTCCGCACGGCGTGTTGTACCCAAAACGTGGGCAATGTCCCGGCCCTGGGAGGGCTTTTCGCACAGAAACAGTTTCATGATGGGTGCAACACTCTGCGGCAGTTGGGAAGGAAAGCCCTCCGGCGCAACCATCGCGGCCGGAGTGGAGAGTGCCCATCGGGAAAGCGGTCGTGCCCCTCACCGCATTGTCGTTAGCTGGCGCAGCGCACTGATGTGCGTATCCCGATAGGCTGGCGCAACGTGAGCGCCGGTGAGCTGGCGCAGGCGCTCAGGCTTCGGGTTCGTCGCGCTCGCCGGGATCGGTACTGGCGTCGGTCTTGGGAGCCAACACGACTCGTTCTAGGCGGTACGGCAAAATAGCGACCGGCCGGGCGCGGATTTTGATTGCGACACTCGGGTGTCCGGCATCATCGGTCCACTCCTCGCGCACCTGACGGCCGATGACGAGTACCCGCATGCCCTTCTGGTACAGCTTGGACCAGTGATGGGCGTCGGGGTGTCGGATCTCTACCGGCATCCAAAAGCCTCCTTTGTCCACGAATCCATCATCGGTCGGTACTGGATTGTCGAAGTAGACACTCAGGCGCAGAAGCCGATCCGGCTCCGCCTCGTCGGTGGGAAATTCCCGATATTCTGGCGCAGAGCCGATGTTGCCCTCGCCTCGAAATTCCGTACTCATAGTCAGTCACTCCTTGCGTTTGATGGGCGCGCTGCGCCCCATGCGTTGCTGATAAGCGGTCTCGGCGGCACCCATCTTCTGAGCGCACTCGCGCGCTTGGCGCGCCAACGTGTGCATCAGACTGATCTGCATGTTGAGTGCGACCCGCTCGAGTTCGAGTGCGAACAACTCGCGCGCCAGTGCCGGTGGTGTGGCGCCATTGCCAATGACCTGCGCCCACAGGGCGACTCCCATCGCGGAGCGATCGGGATTGCGCCAGCGCAGAAACGTCGTGCCGGCGCTGGTGCGCTGCTGAGCCAACACCACCGGCAGGAGGTTCAACGGATATGCGGTGGCCTGCGAGAGCAAACGCTGTGCCAGGTGAGCTAACCCGTCCCGCTGTCGCTCGCACTGACTGGCCCAGGCATCCAACTCTCCCTTACTCTTAAAAGGTCTTAAAAGGCCCTTTAGAGAGGCTGCCTGTTCCAGTGCGACGAAGTCAGTCGATGTCACTGGAGTGAAGAGTGTTGGTGCATGACTTGGCACGGATGCGCCCTCTGGCGAACCCATCATGGGACAGAATCGGCAACACCCGAGGGCGTTCCGCTGTCAGGGCGTTCATCATCTGAGGAGCGGTCCGGTCGGCCAGAATCGATACCCTCATCGACCTCCTCCTCTACGAGCGGGACAGGGGGTACTGTGGGCGGATCGCCGGAAAGAGCGGAGCGGCGAACAATGGGCGGGGCATAGCGGGAGCGTCGTGTGCCCTCCAGCACGTCTTGCGGCAGATCGCCGAACCTCTCGCGAGCGGTGCGGGCGACGGCATTGTTGCTCGCAAAGTCATCCCGCGCGGCGCCGGAAAACCTGTACTGCTGTGCCAGCGTGAACGTGCTTCGCAAGTAGTGCGCTCCCTCGTTGAGCCAGCGCTCCATGGTGTGCCGATCGATGAGTGCGGTGTGGTGGGCCAAGATGACCCGCCGAGCGAGGTTGTCGAAGTCGGCCAGTAGATACACCGCCAGAAATCCCAACTGGGACGAGACAAACAGCGGCAATTTCACCGGTTGCACATTGAGGTTTTCGCCGAGACTCAGTTCGGCCGGCACGCAGGCCAGAGCCTGGTCCACCTGCTCGCGGAGCGCTTGAATCCGTGCCTTCGTATCGGTGAGCTTTTCCTCAAGGCGTAGAATCCACCAGTCGGAGTACGGGTCATCCTGCTCCGCGCCGCGTTGCATGCGGCTCGCGATGGTCACAAAGCCATTCAAACCGATGATGCCGGGACGTCCCTCGGAGGGCGTGCGACCGTTCCAGATGCGCGAGGCATGGTGGGTGTGCAGAGTCAACTGCATCGCGCTGCGCAACGCGCCCAAATTCAAGCGAAGGTCGTCGGCCATGAGGAACCCAACTGTGTGTGAG
Organism: Pseudomonadota bacterium; assembly: GCA_018241505.1. Classification (GTDB taxonomy): domain Bacteria; phylum Pseudomonadota; class Gammaproteobacteria; order Steroidobacterales; family Steroidobacteraceae; genus 13-2-20CM-66-19. The sequence continues at coordinate 552,488 of JAFEDS010000009.1, forward strand.
CGGTGCGGTGAAGCCTGAGGACGCTTGGGAAGGATGTCAGTCGAGTTATCGTCGGGCTCCGCTACCGCATTGGCGGATCTCTCGGGGTCTGTCAGTCGGTTGAATCGGCCCGATGACTTGGGAAGCCTTGATCTCAAGCGTGACTTATGCCCCGGGCATAAGTCACGCTTGAGGTTACGCTGTGCAGGTAACCTGAACGCGAGCGTGACTTATGCCCCGGGCATAGCACTTGGCGATCAAGCCCAAGGAGCGTGGACTGCCACGCCCCTGAGCCAACCTTGCGCGTCAGCGAATCCGCAGGAGCTGACGTAGCGTTTCGATATGGTCGTGGGCTGTCTCAATCTCTCGGGGATCGCCGGCGAGCGTGTGGGTCGCCGCGATCGAGGATCTGCCCTGACTTGCGGCGTAGCCTCGGGCGTTGAATTCGCCGCGCAGCGCGCGTTGGATCAGTCCAAAGAGGTAGCGGGCCGGATGACGCACTGTCGCGGTCTCGCAGCGGGCCGCCCATTCCTCCAGGACCGCTTGGCGCATGGGCTGCGGGAGTTGTTGGAGTGTTGCAAGCGCGCCCGAGCGCTGTTCCGGTGGCAATCGCTCGAGCCACCGTGCTACCGCCTCAGTCGTCACCGGCTCCTCTCGGGGGCGCCGTACAGTACTGACTACGTCTTCTTTATTTATAGAATCTGTACGTACTGTACGTACAGTCTCCTGCTTCGGATTCCGAAGATGGCTCGAACGCCTTCCTTCGGATTCCGAAGAGGGTGATAAGCCGGCCATGGATCGAGTTGCACCGGGGGCATTGGGGGAGTGCCCGGGTCGCCTTGTTACCGATGACGCAGACGAGAGCCGCTCTTCCTCCGTTTCAACCGCCTCCTCAGCATCGCCCAGCTTCCAACCGTGGGATGCCATGCGTTGCGTGAGGATCAGAAGGCGGGATGGAAGTGCACGGCCGGACAGCATCGGGTCGCTGGCAAGTTCCTGCAGCGTATGGAATCCCACGCGCTGGACGGCTTTGCTCGCATGGGTGAGTGCATCGCTGACCAAGCTCAAGTAATGCGGATCCAACTGAATGGCTTCGTTCGGCGCGAGCGGCTCATCGTGCAGGGCATAGAGGTTACCCAGAATGCGACCATCGGCCGCGCGTCGCCGATGGCGCACGACGCTGAGCCAACGGGTTAGCCTCAAGAGCGTCAGCGCTCGGGCGATGGTCTCATCTGAAGCGCGCCCTGAGCACGGAACCGAGGTGAGATAGGGTCGCAATGAATCGTACGTGGGAAAGGCAGTGACGCCGTCGGGGCCCACGCGCATGCGGATGATCTGCCAGGCGTTGCGCTCCAGTGGCGTCAGGCGTTCATCCATAAACAGGGCGCGCGGGACACTCTCATGTACATTGCCGCAGAAGAGCAACCCATCGTTAGGCTCATCTGCGCCGCAGTCAGGAGCAGAGGGGCCCGGCATGTATCCTCAGGAACTGTGGTGTGCAGAGGCTGTATGCACCGGTGGCGACGGAGTCGATTGCATCTGACCGACCCACGAACAAATAGAGCTCCACACCACCGAGAGCGGAACAGCGGTTTCTTCCGCCAGATCCATCCCGAGGATCAACATGGCGTTGTTGTCCTCGATGGATACTCGTCGTGACTTGAGTTCGGCCTGCCACCGCTCCCAAAGGCCGCTATCTTGTGTTTCGTTCAACACTGGCCAACGCCCCTTGCGATCCGGTAAGCGCAACATCTTGCGTCGCAGCGCGACTTCCTGATGCGTGTACGCAAAGAACTCACTCACCATCTCGGTGCTTGCTCCCAAGCGCAGCATACGGTCAATGGTCTCGATCTCCTTCTTGATCGTGTACATTTGCTCCAACAGACGTTGAACGAGGCCGGAATTCACCCTGACGGAACACCACGGGACTTTGGAGTTCACCAGCAAATAGACCAAGGTGGGTTCCTTCAACGCCTCCAAAAGACTTTCGCTGAACCCCATCGCTAGGGCGCGGCGAAGTTGCCCATTCCGCAGATCGTGAAGCGCCTGTGCAATGACAGCCTGGTTCAGGGGATGGGGTGAGGCCATGGGAGTCTCCGTGTTCCACTGGTTCGGAAAAAAATCCGTCAAGTTGCATGATCGGATGGCAACTCGAAGAGTCGTCGGGCGAGTCGAATGAGGCGAAATAACTTGACGATCGCCACGTCGCTCAGGCGGGTAAGATGATCGGACCTGCGCTGCAGACCCGCCGCGCTGCCCTGAAGCAACATCCCCAGATCATCTCCGAGGCGAAGACTGTCGGTCTGTCGGCGCGATGGGGCAGTGAGATGCGGCGTGCTCAGTGCAGAGAGCAAGCTCACCACGGCGCGTTCGAAGAAGGGGATCGCCGCGGTCGAGTGATCGACGGTGACTACGGTGAAGCCGATGCCCTCTGTCACGGACTGAATGCGCCCGTCAGCCCCCGCTTCGGCCGCGATCTCGCGCGCTAGCTGGGCGATGTGCACCCGAAGGGACTCTTGGGAGTCCAATCCGGCTTCGATGTACCAGATATCGGAGATCGGATGAAGACCACCGGCCTGGACGGGAATCGCCTGCAGAACGTTGGTTCGAAAGTCAGGAATCGTATCGCCGGTGGCCGCGGCGATCGTCCGCTGGATGTCGTGCAACCGGTCAGTCACCTGAAGGGGTGACACAATATGCTGCGCAATGCGCTCTTCCTCGTCGGGGGTGGCGGGGGGGCTGTGCCCCGGCGCGTGTGCGTAGGTGGGGTATGAGCCCGGCGCTTCCGTGTTTGTGGGTTGTGCGCTTGGACGCGTGGACAGCGGAGGCGGAGTGGGCGCAGATGCACCCGTCATCGCGACCCGTGGAAGCGGAGGGAGATTGGGCGCCACTGGCTCGGGTGGCGGGGGGATGAGCGAAGTCAGTCTTGCGGGATCATGGCGCAATACCAACTGGCGTGTTTCTGAGTCGGCGATGATTTCAAGAGCCAGGCTGTCATAATCGACGCACAGGATGGGGGCCATTTGGCCCAGCAACTCATCTTGCGCCCGTTGGACGGTAAAGGCGTGAGGCTCGCCGTCGAAACTGGCGAGGACGTCCTGGAACAACGCGCCAAATTCGATGGTAGGAGGATTCGCAGCTCCCCGGCTCTCCCAGACTCGGGAGGCACCCTTACGCAAGTTGATCAGGCGCTCGATTTGATGTTTGCCTAAACCTCCATAGAGAATCGTTGGGATGGCTGGCAGCAGGTATCGAACCGTGTCCTGCATTCGGCTGATGTGCGACTGTGTGATGGGATAGCCATCGGCTGTCAGGCGGCGGGCGAGCTCGGACTGTGAGAGGGATGTACTGCTTTCAGCCTCGTAGAGTTCATTCGCCTTGGCCACTCCCAACGCGCGTTCGATGAAAGAGAGATTTCCCCGGAGCTCGTTCTCGGCCAGGTGTCCCGTCAGGGCGATAATCTCGCCGCGCGCCGACCAGGGACGAAACAGACAGGCAATGCGAAAGAAGCGTTCGTCCTTTGTCTCCGACCACAACTCGCGCAGAATCGCAAGCCGCGTATTCCCACCGTTGCGGATGATGTAGTGCGCATCAGTTGGGCGGCGTGTAATGGGTGGGGGCGCATCGAGGCCTCGCTCGCGTATCGAGGCTTTGATGTCGTCATAGCGTGGGTTTCGGGTTACACGTGGATCGTGGTCATACGGCCGCAGCTGCTCGAGCGTCACCACCATCGGGGTGTCGGCAATGGGGTCTGTCAAGGCCGTTGCGATAGGCCCATCCCGGTCGATCGCAGGGGCGAGAAGCTTCGCGGCCATTTCCTCGCGGGACGGCTCACCCATAGCGATGCCCGGCATCGTCGGTCGATGAGCCCGTGCTCGGAGGGATAGAGCCGCTTTGGCCGAAACGTCGGCACACCACCGGCAGGGTTGCTTGGAGGCTAGAGTGCGGCACGGGTTCTATCGCCCCGAGGCGCCTCCACCCCGGAGAACCGGTCGCTCCATTGGGGGAACAATTCGCTCGCGAGCGCCCGCAGGGTCTCCAGGGCTGCCGGAGCGCTGCGGGCTTGCGGGCGCTTACGCTCGATCCGATGAACCGGCAAGCCTGCTGTGGAGGCTTTCGGATAGGTCTCGATCGCGGGGATCTGCGTTTTCAATACGGTCACATCCGCTCGCTGCTCGAAGATTTCCCTCAGAGCGGATCCCACGAGCCGCGCGTTGGAGGAGACCGGATGCACGCGATTCAGGAGCACGTGCAGACGCGGCAGCTCGATGCCCCAATGCTTGAACGGCAAGATGTCTTGCATCAACTGCAATGTGCCTCGACGCAACTCTCGGGCGGCAAGCAGCTCCGGCGTGACCGGCGAGAGGGCAATATCGGAGGACAACACGGCCATCTCCAACAGCACGCTGCGTGCGCCTTGCGTATCGATCAGCATCAGATCGTAGTCGTGCCGGAAGCTCTCCAGCAGATGGCGCAGCCGTAGTCGTCCATCCGCGGCGTGCAGCAACAAAGTGTTGAGCTGGCCTTGGTGATCATTGGACAGGATGATGTCCAGATCCAACACGGTGGTATTTGAGATGATTCTTTCCGCGTTCTGCTGGTTGAACGCGAGCAACTCATAGATTCCACCGGGCGCTCTGTGTGACAGCGTGTAATAGCTGGAGAGGGTGGGTTGTACGTCCAAATCCAGCAGCAACACGCGAAGTCCGGCATCGGCTGCGAATCCCCCTAAGTTCGCGGCGGTTGTGGTCTTACCGACGCCACCCTTCGTCGAAATGATCGAGACCACTTTCAAAGGCTTCTCCCGTTGAAAGCCATATACGCAATCGCGTCGTGGGCCTGTCAGTGAAGGCCGCCGCATCGGTCGGCTGTTTCACAATCATCGAGGCCGCTCAGTAACGCTCTTTGGCGTCGCGCGGGCGTGGTCCCAATCAGATACTATGTTGGGAGCGGTTACACCCTAACTGGGGTGGGAGTCACCCCAGTTGGGGTCACCGACGGTCGGAAAGCATTAGGCCGCTCAGTTAGGCTCTTTGGCGTCGCGCGGGCGTGGTGCCAATCAGATACTATGTTGCGAGCGGTCAGACCCTAACTGGGGTGGGAGTCACCCCAGTTAAGGTCACTGACGGTCGGAAAGCATTCGATTCGCCAATGCGAACTTGTTCTCCAGCGTGCTCTTGGTCATGCCGAGTCGCTTGCCGTAACGATCGGTGAGGGCCGCGATAACCTCCTCTTGAGTGCGAGGTCGCGGGTGCGGTTTGCCCGAACCGTCCTTGCCGAGGAGTAAGTCGTTCTGGCCCCCGATGATGTGGAGATAGACCTTCTCGGCTCGGGAGCTCAGCGATTCGGCGGCGGAGCCGTGTCGGGAATTCGTATCCATGCTCTTCAGTAGAGCTCTCACTTCGATGCGCAGGGCGGCAATTTCCGCGTCACGTTCGGCGACCAATGACTTGAGCGAATCGCGCTCGAAAGTCAGTGCACGGACATCATCGATCGTGACGGTCGGGTGAGCGCTGCGCTCGAGCGCGCTGAAGAGAAAGCTGGGACGCTGATCGGGGTAGTAATGTTGCATCCACTCCTTCAAATGGACGTGGCGAACCGTCAGGCCCGGGTGATCGATGGGAGTTTCCGGTGGTGCCGGCAGTCCGTTGAGCCCGTAGGCGAGGTCACCGTTTCGTAACGCGTCGAATATGCGCTCGATGTTCAGGCGCAGAGTGGGCCATTGTGGAAAGTCGTCCGGTTCCGGGATGCTTCGCGTTTGGAGAACGGCCAGGATCTCGCGTTCCTGTTTCCACAGGCGCGTCCACCGGATGGCTGCCTCAATGGGCCGGTAGTACACCTTGGACAGCGGACTGCGCTCGCGTGAGGGGTCCATGGCTGTTTTCGAAGTTCCCGTCCCTTGACCTCGGTTCCGAACCCAAACTCCCCTTACTGTCACGCTCGCGCTTCGACCGCCGAAGGACAATCGAGACTCGACGGCTCAAAGTCTATACGATTCGCTTGCCAAAGTACCATAGCGGGATAGGCGAGGTCAGACAAGCACGTTTAGCCCGCTTTAGTTTCTCGTAAGGTACTAAATAAGAACGAAATAGCAGATTGTCGTCACTACCGGGCCCAACGCTAGTATGATTACCGCGAATGGCAAGCGAATTGTGTATGTGGATGGCTTCGGTAGGGACGTATCATCATGAACGATCGACTGGCAGTGGTCGGCCAGGACCGGGACGAGCGCGGCGGAACTCAGTCGCCTCGTTGGACCGTGACCGTCGACCACGGCGGAAGCTTTACGGTCGAGATGTCGGTGGATGCCTGGATCGAGCTCGCGGATCACCCGCGCCGACGAGACACGGAACGACATATCCGAAAGCCCGAGTGGGAATTGCTTCAGCGCAGGGCTCAGGGACCGGTGCTGGAGATGTTGCGATGGGTGGTCGCAGGACAGGTCGGCGATCAGGTGTGGAAGGTGGATGGCCATTCTCGAGCGCTTCTGTGGGCTCGCGGGTTGCTTCCACGGCCCAAGAGTGTCTTCGCCAAGGTGTTTCGGTGTGGCTCGCTCCAGGCGCTCTTGGATCTGTACTCGACCTTCGACCATCCGGCGGCGGCTGAGACGCTCTTCGATCGCGTCTCAGGCGCCTACCATCAGCATCAGCTGACTCTCAAATCCGAGCGACTGAAGAACGGGATGATTGGCGATGCTTTGTACATTGCGTGGAGAGGCGTCGCCCGTACCATGGACGAGGAGGCCGAGGAGGACGATGTGGACGTCTACAACGTCGTGGGCACCTTCGCTCCTGAATTGTCCTTGCTGGACACTGTCAATCCGCAGAATGACCTGTTTCAAACGGGGGTCGTGGCGGCCGCTCTCCTCAGTCTGGCGTTAGATGCGCAACTCATCGGTTACTTTGATCAACTCTCGAAGCGAGAGGGCAACAAGCGTCAAGGATTACTCGATCCTGTGGAGGCACTGCTCCATATGATCGGTACGCTCAAGGGCCGACGCGGAGCCTGGGGCAAGGCGCTACAACAGGAGCTGTGTGCGGCGGCACTGACCGGCGCCTTTGCGTGGAAGGCGGGCGACTCTCACCCCCACTATTGGGTGAAAGAGACCTTACCCCCCGCTGATATTCAGGACATCATGCGCCGAGTTCGCGAACGCAAGCGGTTGCCTGGGAGCTAATTCGTGGAACCACCAACCTATCGCGGGGACTGAGGCGCGTGAACGCCGGAAGGAACCGGTGGGTCGTGGTGCTTGCGCTGGTGGCGTGCTGGGCGGCGTTGATCGGGGTGCCCGCGCAGGCAGCGGATACGGTCGCGATTCTCTACCCGGAGCTGCCGGCGCCAGAGCGCGAGCTATTCGAGTTGATTCGAGCAGGTGCGCGGGACTCGATCGATTCGGCGGGCGCCCGCGGCGTGGCGCTCGCGGTTGGAGAATCCGAAAGCAAGGAGGATCTGGCCAACCGGGTGCAGGCAGCGGGCGCTACACGACTGCTGCTGCTGGGCCGAAGAGCGTATGAGCTCAGTGCAGGCTTGGAGCGGCGGTATCCAACCTACGCTGCGGCGGTTGATCTGCCCGTCGGCAAGTCCTCACGCGTGTCGGGAATTACCCTGTACGCAGATCCGGCGGAGGTCTTTAAGACACTGCATCTTCTAGCGCCTCGTATTGAGCGGGTGATCATCGTCGTCGATCAAGATAGCTCGCGATGGATGCTGGATGCAGCCAAGACGGCGGCGCGCGAGGAGCGTCTGGAGGCCGTCATTCACGACGCGCGCTCCACGGCCGATGGGGCTAACCGGGCCTGGAATGTTCTGCAGTACGGGAACCCGGACACGGATGCGCTCTGGGTCCTGGACAGCTCAGGATACGCGACGGAGGACGTCTTGCCCGAGTTGGTTGCAGAGAGTTGGCGGCGGCGCTTTCTGGTGTTCTCCAACGTTGTGCGACACGTTCGCGAGGGCGCCTTATTCGCCGTCTATGTGGACCCCAAGGGACTTGGACGGCGTGCGGGTTTGCAAGTGTTGCAGATCAAGCAAGGGGCGCATGAGATCGTCTTTCTTCGGGACCTGCAGAGTGCCGTGAACACACGCGTCGCGGCTCATCTGGAGCTGCCGGTGTCAGTCGCGCTCGCCAGTAGCTTCAATCTGGTGGTGGGTCGGCCCTAATGAGTACCCGGAGGCCGGTTGGCTTTCGCTCCCAGCTTTTCTTTACGGTCACATTCATTCTGGCCATTGTTGTCGTTGCGAGTACCACCGTCACGTTTCTGGTCACCCGTGCTCAGGCATACCAATCGGTGGGTGACCTCGCACGCGCGCAACTGGGACAGTACACCCGGTTGGGAGTCTTTGCGGCGATCGTGGGACCGGAGAACAAAAACGCCGTTGACAGGTTCTTTGACGAGATGAACGGCCAACAGGCTCTGGTCGCGGTAGAGCTGCGGGGGAGCTCTGGAGGCAGCCTCGGTCAATGGGGTAGCGAAAAAAGTGCCCTGGAGGTCTGCGGCTTTGATCGAGGAGCCGGTATCGCTACACACCCCGAAGTGGTGCGTCGGGACGGCTACTGGTGCGCCATCGGACCGATCCGGCAGAGCGCTCGAGACAATCGGCACAACCTTCAGCAAGCGGACTCAATCATCGGCGAGCTGCGCCTCGTAGATTCGGTTGCGGAAACGCGGCGCGCGGTGAGGCGCCTCGCGGCCTGGACCTTTGGCGCAGGCCTTTGCGTTTTGTGGGTGGGGTTTCTGCTGGCGTGGCGAGGGGTGAGGCGGCTCACCGACCCGCTGGATCAATTGGCCGAAGTGATGCGCCAGGTCAGGGAGGGCGGGTCAAAAGTGCGTGCACAGCTGAAAGGACCCGCAGAGGTCGTCGCCATCGCCACCGTATTCAACGAGCTGCTTGCCCGCCTCGAGAGGGAGGCGCAAACGTTAGAGATGCAGGTGGACGAGAGGACGAAGGAACTACGGGCGGCCTCGGAGACGGCGCGCAACGCGGTTCGATACAAGAGTGTGTTCATGGCGACCGTCACACACGAGATGCGCACACCGCTGCACGTGATCAATTCACACGCAGCGGACGCGATCGGCGAACTGGAGTTTGTTGAGCAAGCGGACGCATCGCGCCGCCACATGGCGGTGATTCTGAAGCAGGCGGATGAATTGCTCCAACGGGTGAACCAAATCCTCGAGCTGGCACGGGCCGAATCGGAGACTGGCGTCGTCGAAACGCAGGTGATCGACTTGAACGCGTTTACCGCCGACATGCGTGAGCGCAGTGCGCCACTCGCTCAAGAGCATGGGAATGTACTGCAGATGGAGTGCGATCCGCTCACCATCGAAAGCGACCGCGACAAGCTGTGGGTGATCTTGTCCAACTTGGTGACCAACGCGTGCAAATTCACACGTGCCGGCATGGTGCAGGTCGAGGTTCGAGTCAGGGAGGAGATTCTGGACCTATCTGTGCGCGATACGGGGGTGGGGATAACGCGAGAACGCCAGGCCACTCTGTGGCATGAATTCACGCAGGTCGAAAAACGGCAGGGTCGCGCGGCTGGGTTTGGTTTGGGTCTGGCGATTGTCAAGCGATTGACCGAGGTGTTGCATGGACAGGTCGAACTCACCAGTGAGCCGGGACAGGGTACCTTCGTTCGGATACGCGTACCCCTGGGTCGCCTGACTGATCGCGCTCAGGAGGAAGACGGCGCGCGCGTCCCGAGACTGCCTGCCACCCACCGGTCACCCCAATAACGCAGAAGCAGGGCAAAGGGCAATATGACAGCGGCCGTCGTGCCGATGTCCACCCAGGTGTGGTAGGCCTGATATACCATCAGAAAGTCATAACCCACGAACACAGCGCCCCAAATCCACGACCTGCGCCAACAAAGCGAGGCCAACGCCACGCTCAACACGATGCAGATCGCACCATGCGTGCTGAAGTCCATACCCCAGTGCGCCCACACGGCCTCGAATCCGAAGGCGGCTCTCAGCAAGTACGTGAGCGCCACCGTCAAGAGCGTGACCGCAATGTGCTTTGCGGGCGAGCGCCATTGGCCGCGCCATGTCGCAAAGGGAAGCGCCAAGGCCAAAAGACCCAACGTTGGGTTCACACTATCAGCGACAATCTTGAGCGTCTGATGCGACAACATTCGTACTCTCCTTGATGGCTGGCGGCGGATCGCGTAGGTTCGCAGCCTCTCCCTAGAGGTGGACAACTAGACTGACGGTCCACATACGGCCTGAGGCCGGAACATCGTACGGGAGTACGGTCGCGGAGTCGCTCGGATAGACATAGGCTGTGTTGAATAGATTGTTGACCACTATGGAGAGATCGACACGGTCGAGGATGTTACGCCGTTCCGCAGACAGGCCGGCAACCACGTAGTTTCTTGGGTCCGGCCTTGGATCGGTGACAGCGCGTTCTCGTCCAGCGACATACAAGCCCCGGAGACTCGTGCTCCAAAACGAGGACACCTGCCACTTCACTTGCGCATACAGCTGATGCCGGGGAGCCTGCGGGATATCCGGGTCATCACCACTGTCGGTCGTGTGGCGTTGAAACGTGTAGTGTGACGACAAGGACCACAGTTGCGAGATCTGCAATTCACCCGTGAGCTGCGTCCCCCAGCTGCGGTCGCTCGATGAGCGATTGGTGTATCGCAGCAGTATGGGAGCGACCGGATCAAACGTCGCTTGCACGAGATGAGTCTGCTGATATCCAAAGAGCGATACACCCCAGGTACCTCGCGCCGCACGCTGATCGAAGGGGAGTTCGAGCATGTCCAGCGTCACGGGCTTGAGGTTCGGGTTGCCGAGCGGGGCATAGGTGCCGTTTGATTGCGTCTCGATGATGGTCGGCGGTCGAAACGCCCGGCCGTAGAGCAGTTTGAGCACGGACTGGGCGCTTGCGTCCCAGACCAGGGAGGCGCGCGGATTGAAGGTACTGCCGAAATCGGAGTAGTGATCGTAACGTCCACCGGCGGTGAGACTCAGGTCGCGGGTCAGCCGCCATTCGTCCTGCGCGAGAAAGTAGAATGCAGTCTGGGTCGCATCGTTGAGAATCGGGGCAACGCCTACGAACTGAGAAACCTGACCCGTGGGGACCACTCGTCCGCTGCGCACGGCATAGTTGCGTTGGTCGCTCAGCCCATCGAAGCGATTATGAAATGCGCCGCCGCCCAGGAGGAGACGGTGCGAGGTGGAGGCGGTGTATTCCGCGCTCATTTCTGCGCGTATCCGATCTTCCCTGACATCGAAACTTTGAAGCACGCCTTGCGGGAAGGTCCCTCCAAATGCGCCGGGAGGATACAGATGCAAGTTATCAGCGCTCTGACGGACTTCGCTGAACGTCGCGAAGGCTCGCAGATGCCAGTCGCCTGCGGTCACGTGATGGCCGATGACTTCCAAGGTCTTGAGCGAGGAGTCATAGGTCCCATCGGGGTCGAGCGCGAATGCCAATCCGGTGCCCGTGTGAAAATGGTATTCGTCTCGAAAACTCGCTCGCGCAGTCCATTCCTCTCCAGAGACCTCCGCGCGAGTGTCTACGACGTCGCGGGCCAGATTCAGAGGGCCGGGCGCCAGGGAGGCGTGCGTGTGGAGTATCTTATCCAAGGCCGTCTGAGCATCCGCTCGGAGTGTTGGGTTGTCATCATCGGTATTGTAGGCGGCAGCATAAAATCCCAGCCGGAGAGACGAGGTGAGCGGGGCGTTGTGCACGATGTAGCCTGAATACGTGTGCCCATTTCCGCCCAATCCACCGATTTCGTCGATGGGCGCCGCGGTGGAGGTTCGGGTGACGAGGTTAATCGTCGCGGCCACTGCGTCGGCACCAAAGAGTGCGGAACCGGGTCCGAGGGTCACTTCGATGCGTTCGAGGTCATATGTCAGCAGGTCATCGGCACTGACCGTTGCATCGAGAAGGCCTTCCGCGAGCGGTAAGCCATTTACGAGAAGCAACACACGGTTCCTGATGCCGCGCACCTCCGCCTGGAAGCTGCGCCCGTCATTGGTCGCCGGATAGAAACCCGGGAGAGTCTCCAGCACTTGGTGAAGGTTAGTCGCACCGAGAGCGATGATCTGCTCTCGATCGATCGTATAGGCCGTGGCTGGGGCGTCAAACAAGGGCCGTGAGTAACCTGTCGCCAGGGTAATCGCGGAATCGGCACCATACAGGCGTGAGATGTCTTCCGATTCGGCCGCCAGCACGGAGCGAGCGATGCACAGAGAGCAGGTCAGAAGTCCCAGGGATAGAAGCGGGCTGCTTGGGTCAGACGTCGGTGAGCTTAGGTGGTCTGTTTTTCCTGTGGGCGTTCGAATTCCTGAACCAGTGTCGTCCATAGGTCATCCCCGGGTGCGTTGTACCGAAAGTCATCCGTTGTTCGGAACACATCCATGGCGCGCTGCACGTGCAGCGTCGCCTCGGCCGTCCTGCCTCGACGAAGCGTATAGTTCACAGCCTGGAGACGGTCGGAGAGTTGCACCAGCTGCTCTGCGGCGCTGCGTGCCTGTCGGGCTGATCGTAGGCACGCGTGATCGCGCAGTATGCGGCTGCACAAGCCGGGGAGCTCACGCATGTTGTTGGGCTTCGAGAGAAATTCCGTGGCGCCGGACAGCATCAATTCTTGATGTCTCTCAGGCGCATCGTAGGCGGTGAGGATGATGATGGGTTGGTCTGGCCGATCTTGAAGGATGAGGGGCAGCAGGTCTGCACCGCTCATGCCCGGTAGCATCAAATCCAATATGATCAGGTCGTGTCTTCGAGCGCGCCAGGCGAGTAGGGCCGACTCAGCGTCTGGGCATGCCTCGACGTGGAAATATTTGTTCAGCGCCCGCTCAGCAGCCGCAGCGGCATTGGGCTCATCCTCCACTAACAGCACCAGTGGCCGATGGTGGGCCGATCGGTGTCTGACAATCTGTTTGATTGTTTCGTCAGGTGATGAGCTTTCAAGAACGCGCGTAAAGTCGTCAGCGAGTGCGGAGAGTGCGGCCTGTTCCTGCAGCGAAGCCAGTACGAAGGCCGGAGTTTCGGCAAAGCCGAAGCGACCGGATCGAACCATGCGCAGGAGGCACCAACAGTCCGGATACGCGAGCGTGCTATCGCAGACAATGGCGTCAAAGCGGGAGTTCGAGTAGCTGGTGAGGGCCGAACGGGCGGAGCCGTGCTCGCTGATGCGAGCTTTGAGCTGGCTCCTCAGCGCGCGCCCGAGAGCCGCGCGGGTACTCGGATCGGGCGCTGCCAGCAACACGTCGTACGAATTCGCCGATTCCATAATCCCTGGCGCGTACAAAAGTTGGCTCTTACGTCGTTCAATGTATACCGGAGCTTCGGCCTTCCTTCAAGACTTTCGCCGCAGTAGTTGGCTGGACCCTCCGACGGCAACTGGGGCTCGGAATCCTTCAAGGCAGGGTGGAACTGCCCGGGATAACCGCTACTCCAACAGATTATGTAAAACGTAACCTGCGAACGACGGATGCCCCTCGCCGCGGAAGGTAGCCGTGTGTCGGGTCCTCCGGGGGGTCTTCCGGTCAAGCTTGTGCCATTCTGCAACCAGTTGCTCCGCCCGTTGGACGTCGCGTGCCGGTGGTTCACGCACCCCAAACGAAGTTGATCGATCACGGATGCTTGTGCGCTGGTTGCTACTCTGGAGCTGCGAATGAGCGTTATCATCAGTTCACAGTGGATGACTTTCAATCTCCACTCAAACATGACAGTTGTCAGGTCCGTTGCTATGAGAAAGATGCTGCCCCGTACGCTAACTTGAGACAACGACGCCCAACTGCGAAACCGAACGACTCAGTGAACGCACGCGCCCGGCTCGGGCGGCCGGTCAGTCAACAGGCCCTGCTCGGCGGCATCGCGGTCGGATTCCGCAATGCAATGTTCCACCAGTGTCAGCCACGAAGCATCCTCCGGGAGAGACTCCAGAATCCGCAGCACTTTCAACTTGAGCGATTTCGAGTCTGGCATGTTGTAATTAAACGCCCTTACTACGAAGCTACGCCGGGTCGTGGATCTCACTTTTCTGTGACGCGATGCGAGACGCTCCGGCGCGACGCGCAAGGGTGAACGGGAGTCCTAACGGTACCCGAGCGCGTGCCAGGTGCCTGGCGCGCAACCCGTTCCAATGGCATTGCAGCCAGGGAGCGCTCCAGGGACTACGGGCAGGGGGCAGGGCTGGGCTGGGCAGGGATGGACACCACCGGATATTCCCCGTCCCACGTCACTTCAAACACATGGGGCGTGCGGGACCCATAGTTGGAAGCGTCCACCGCCAGCTCATAGAGCACCGCTTCCCCTCTGCGCACGACGCCATCAAAGTTGTTGGGGAACCTTCGCAGACGCACTTCAAACACGCCGTTGCCTTACATCACGCGACCGAGTCAAACACACGTTCTGTGGTTATCGTCACCGCTTCGGGTCGCATGCGGAGGCCGGCTGTGGACCTTCAGCTACGATGTGCCAATCCTGAGCAGCGAGCGATCGTTGGTGCTGAACGGGCGACAAACCCATTTTATCGCGTACGCCTACGTTTTCCAACGCGATCGCCGGCGCTTTTTCACAACCCACGTTGTGCTCTCAAAGCGATCCGGGCTGATTTGTTTGAGAGTGCCGGTATTGCCGAGTATTTCGAGCGCAGGCCGTGCCTCATCCGGCGAGCAGTTTACGTAATAGGCCACCATATCCGTTGTAATGACTGGATGGGTTTTCAACAGGTCACGGGCCGTGTTGGAAACTCGAAAAAACGATCGTGTCTCGTCATAATTGTCCCTCGTTGACGCCGTCATTCAACTCACGCGCAGGACGGATTCTCCCCGCTGGCTCTGCCGAGAACCAGTTTGCCCGCCGGCATTCAGGCTGCCGCGCGGGACATCTCCTTGCGTAAGCCTACGCTCCCGGATTGAGTCACTTCTCGCGTTGAAACCAAAGTCCATCCCCTGGTCTGTTTCGACTGGACAGTCTGACTTCGATGGGTCGCACGCCAAAACGACGGCGAAAGGCGGTAGCAAAGGATGTGGGATGGCTGTATCCGACGGCCCCGCTCACCCGGTCGACGGACCACTGTTGGTCCTGCAACAAATGTAGCGCGTGCTGCATGCGACACCCAAAGACTGAATTCGAAAGTCGTTTCGCCAGGGGAGGGGTTCTTGCGGGATTCAAAGTCCCGCTTCGGTGCGATCGGGTGAGTGGTGATTGGCATCTCGCCAAAAGCCTGCTTCATCCGTGCGCATCATCAGGAGGTGTGCGATCACATCGTCGGTCGGAACCATGGCCCCTGCGAAACTGCCTTTGTAGTAGCCGATCGGGTGCAGGCACAAGCAAGCCAGTACTTTTTCCCTTCCGCTGCGCTCGGAGATCGCAATCGTGGGCTTCAACTTGCGGAACACGTACCGCACACCGCTTCTGAGGCTTGTCTCCTCGAACATGCCGCACATCGCGTAGCCCTTGAAGCGCTCCATATCGATCAGGGTCGACAGCTTCTCATTCGCTTTCCACTCCTGACGTGCGCCCCAGACAAAGGTGGCGCGCATCGTTCGCATCTCCATCTGGAAACGGGACTGGCCTTTCAGCAAGGTCCACTTGAGGGTACCGCCTTGACCCAACTCACCGCCCTCGCTCCAGACATGCACGTAACCCCGATGATGAGTACTCCAGAAGATGTTGCGGCGAAACACGCCGGGTACCGGTCGCGATTCTCGGGGCTTCTCGAAGACATCCGCGAGCTCCCGGGCCCTTGGGAAAGCCGGATGCAGCGTCAGCCCGACCTCGGGAATGGGCATGGGCATGCCGCCGAGATCATCCGCACACTCCATCAACAGCTCGCGCATATCAGCTGCGCGGTCTAACTTATCCAGACTGTGAAAGAAGATCTCGCGTTGGAGACGCTTCAGAAACTCGTCGGTAAGCTCTACGGATCCCACAACAGCTCCGGTGCCGAGCCGCCCGCCGTCGGCGGAACTGCATCCGCGGGAGTATTCGCAATTGCCAATCTCTTCGTACGGCGTCGACCCCTGGTACCCTTCAGCTCTTGTTGAAGAGCCTCATCCTCCTCGGGGGAGGTGTTCTCGACTAGGTACTCGAGCGCTTCCGGATCGAATTCGGTCACCCGGGCTCGGATCTCCCGGCCTTCTTCATCGTGGCCGGTAACCACTGAGATGAGGTAACCCTTACGCAGCAGGTCGGTGACCACCTTTGTGAAGCGCTCGCGGCTTGCGGGATCTTCTGGATCCACCTTGAGACGCGTGTCTCCCTCGCCGACGCTGAGAATGGATAGTCCAGTCTGTCCGTGCATGCTGTCCCTCCCCATGCGACAAAGGACTATCTTAGCCGGTTTCGCATATGCGCGGACGGGAGAAGCCGCGCCGCCGCATGCCGTGGCACCTCGCGCGTTCGGGTGGGTTCATCAGTACCGACCTCCCGCTGCCGGTTGTCCTCCCTCTTAACATGTTCATCCCCCCCCTTCATCCCTGTCCGGAGTCTTAGCAGGCAGCAACCGGCAACGACTCATTCGAAGCGGCGCGGAAAGGAAAACACCCCGCACGTGGGCGGGGTGTCTGAGGTGAACAGAACTGCGGATCCGCTATTTCGATCCGGCGAAGACGCGACCCGTATTTCGTTCCGAAGCAGCCCTTATTACGAACATCGTATCGGGCTTGAATCAACGCCGACAAAACGTCATCAGTTTTCGCGCGATGATGTAGGAGTTCCGCAGTGGACAGCTGCCTTGGCGGGGTGTTGATCGCTTGTGATTGCTCCGCAGCATGATTTAGCGACGAGTTTCCCATATGTTGGTGGGAAGGCGTGAGCCCGTTCGAGATCCGTCGTCCATACGGTATTGCGATCCAACGCGAGAATGATTCCTGCGGAAGTTGTCTTGAGAATATAGATTGTCTTGAGAATATAGATCCCGAAGTTCTGTTGGTCCATTCTCAGTCCTGCTCCATTCGCGCGCGCATTCGCCGCAGTCGTAGATCCCGCGCCAGTTTGGCTATCCTTCCACAGCCAGCGTGCTTCTCACGGGGAGTTTTACTTTGAGTTTGCGGGCGTGGCACGAGGCGACGAACTGTTGTTAATCATTTCGGTCAGGCATGTCGCAACTCGCATTCTCAAGTGTCTCCCTTGTTCGATTTGGCGTTAAATCGCTTTTTGCCCGGCAGAAAAGCAAGATGGCCTTCGGACTCGTGTTCGCCATCATGCAGCCGACCTTTGGTCTGTCTCTGCCGAGCCGAAAGCGGAGACGAGAGGAGGCGATTATGAGATGACTTCGCGGAGTGGTACGGGAGGAGTTGCGCGAAATGAAGGTCGCCTGCGGGAGTGCTTGGATCGTCGCCAGCGGCCGTAATGAGCGCCGCGAAATTCGTGCAAGCAACTACGCCAGCAATCCTCGGCCGGCCAGTAGAAGTAGTTGCTGGCCGAGGTATTTCCATCGTGGGCGTAGGCTTCAATCCACCAATTCTCAGCGTTGTTGGGGGTTGCCACCCTGGTCTGCGCGCTCGAACAACACGGTCCACCGGCGTTCACTCAGCTGATAGGCGAGTATGTGGCCGTGCAATTTGAAGTCTGCTACGAACTGCTGACGGATCCATGCTGTGGCGCGCTCGCGTGCTTCCGGCTCGGCCAGTTGTTTCGCTTCGTGGGGAACTTCGCCGTGCCAGGCAATGAAGCTCAGGAAGCGTCGATCGGAAGGAACCAGGTCGTCAGCAGAGTCGCTCATGGCACCTCCAGCCCCAGCATGGGAGGCATTGCGCCATTTAGGAAGTTACCACGACGCTTTCTTTGAGGACGGAAGCCTGCGGACCCGGCTGAGGTGTGGGTGGGATCGACATTTTGGGGCGGATGCGCATATTGGGTCCCCGCTGCGTCTTAATACATGGGCGGGTCACAATCGAGGCCGGGCTCACGAGCCTTTCGAGATTGGGCTGGATGATTGCCTACGGCACGCGTTCGGGATGAGGTACTGCGCGCTTGAGAGGGCAGAGGACGTGGACATCGCTTGAAGGAGTTACAGGGCCCGCCCGACCGGTTTGCCAGAGCAAATTTTCTGGACCGCTGTAGTGGGGGCGCTTCGAGAGGACTCCTTAAGAAAGATTGGCCTCGACTAATTCAAGAACTGTGAACGCGAGGCCAATGGGCGGCGCAGCAGGCAGTGGGCAGCGTGACGCCCATCAATTGGCCGAAACCCCGCTCACCGCTATCCTGTGCGCCACACTAAGACCAAAGTCCTGAGCCACCTTATGCGCTATGCCGAAGAGCGGGAGCGATCCGCTGAAGTGCTGCGACTGGCTTTAGCGCTCATGGGGCGCCAAGCCGCTGGGTTTAATCCCTGCAGTTACGCCCTCTGGTATGAGCACTGCGCCGGGTTGAATCCCGGACTAAGCCGGACGCTCGAGGCGCGGCTGGCGGCCAATTCTCCGCTCACGGATGACGATGTGTGGCGGCTGTATAACGAGCACATCGTGACGCGCGACATCCAGCAGTATGTGGGCGTGCGCGATGAGCTGTATCGAATACTGAAAGATACCAGTGCCAACACCGTGGTCGCCGGTGAGAGGGCTTCCGCCTTCGATCAGTCTCTCGCACGTCATGCGGAGCAGCTCGCTACGGTAGAAGCGCCACCGGCGGTTCGGGCCACTGTGGCCGATCTGCGCAGTGACACCGGCAAGATGCGCGCCATGACGGTCGAGCTGGAGGCGAAACTCACTGCCAGTACGCGAAAGGTCAACGAGTTGACCGAGAACCTGGAGCGTGCGCAGGGAGAGGCGCTACTGGATGCGCTGACTGGGTTGAAAAATCGGCGCGGATTCGAACGGGCCGCACGGGGGTTGAGCTTGGCGCGGGGTGGGCTCGCAGGCACGGCGCTGATGATGGTCGACATCGATCATTTCAAGGCCGTGAACGACTTGCACGGCCATCTTTTGGGCGACAAGGTTCTTCGTGCGGTTGCGCACGTCCTCAAGTCCAACATCAAGGGCCGGGATGTGGCCGCGCGCTTGGGCGGGGAGGAATTTGCCGTCCTGCTGCCGGAGACCTCGCTCTCCGGTGCCGAGGTGTTGGGGCGGCAGATCTGTGCGCTCGTGGCGCACGGGCGGATCAAGCGATCGGACGGACAGGGTACGATTGGGCAGGTCACGCTTTCGATCGGCGTTGCATTGGCAGGGGAAGCCGAGTCCCTGGAGCAGCTGGTGGAGCGCGCGGACAGGGCGCTGTACATCGCCAAGCGCACCGGTCGCAACCGCGTTGAGGTCAGCCCTGCAGATTCCGCCCCGGGGGCGTGAGCCGAGCTTGCTGTTGAACCGTGGCTGTATTTGCCTATCGACAGTCAATCAAGATGCAGGCCGGAACCATCGGCCAACCTGGGGCAAATTGATCTGGGGGGAAAGGTGTACTCGGGCTGATGCGCGATCGGCAGTCCTAAGCATCCTTTTGTTCGTCATCGGGCGCAGTATCAGGCTCTTCAAATTTGATGCGGGCGTGATATTGGAATCCACCGTGCACACTGTTGCGCTGCGCTACGAATCCCGCCTGTTGTAGGTCGATCAGATACGGGCTGACCGAGCCCGCCGAGATTTGCAACTCGCGTGTCAGGTCGGCTGCTGAATACCATTGGCGTTGCTGTGTAAGAAAGTGCAACACGGCGAGCTTCTTATTCATGGACTATTCGCCCCCAGACTCCCTTATCGGTGGCGATGATAGTCGAGCTCCATTGCGAGGCGTAGTTCCGGTGCCGGCGCGGTACCCGCGGTTGAGGCTATCGCCCATCCGGCGGTCAATACCAGCACCAACACGGTCGAGCCAAATGCGCGCCACCCGATAGTCGGGGGCTCAAGCCCCGATCAGCGAAGATGGGCTCAAGACTACCATGTCGCTGTCGAGATCGGAAAACCCGGCAGGATGGCCCGGTCACGAGGGGCCCGAATCGCCAGTGCGTCACGTCACGCGTGCCGGTACTTATCCAGTCCTGAGATGGCGTGCTCGATCGCGTGCTTTTCGCATAGCGTCTTGACGTGGATACGCCCACGGGGCTCACCGCGCTCACCGCAGACCTCGCACACGCGCAAGCTCTGGATGCGTGCGTTACGAATGGCATGGACAATTCGCGTGGGCGCATCGTCGCCCACCTGGATGTGCAGCCCGGCGAACTTCTCTTTGACCTGCCGGATTTCGACGCCCGCGGCGTTACAGTCATCAATGATCGGCTGATAGAGTTTGAGCCAGCCGGACATACATTCAATATAATGACGTTTGTATTTGTAGGGAGTATCCATAGCGCTTTCGTATGTTCTAACGCGCGTCGTATCTTCCGTGGCGTCCTCTGGGCGCCAGCGGCGCCCGGGCGTCAGGCTCGGGGGTACGAACTCAAACGCTCGCGGCAGTCACCGGCACTCATCCCTACCAGATCCAAAGGTACTGAACTCTACGTCCGCGCCTCCCATCACCCACAACAACCGGCAACCGCGCCCCTGGGAGCCTTCCGGTGCCAGGGCAGGGGGTATCCGCAAACTCGCGAAGCCCCGACCCAGGCACCACTGGGGTATGGTCGCCACAAAACGCTTAGATGCTCCCGGCCGACACTGCGCGTGCGCCCAGAGAGCAGGAGCCAATGAAGACGATGTTTCCGTTGCCCAACTTAGTAACGGCTTTCTCACGTGCGCTGCAGCCAACGATGTGGTGCATTTCGAGGCCTGCGGCGATCAGTGCGCGAACCTTCGCGTGTTCGGTACCGTCCGCTGTAGAGTCCAACATCACGTGGTATTGATCGAGGGAAAACTGCAACGACCACACTATGGTTTGACCGTCGCCGGCTGGCTCCACATCAAAGTGTGCGGAGAATTCTCGCGGCGGGGCTTTGGCGCAGCCAACCAAACACCATACGAAACAGAGGAGCACCGAGGCCATGCGTCGAGCCTTTCGACGCCAACGGGCCGCCGCATCCCGGAATACCCGCACGGACGAGAGCCATTCCTGTACAGCGACGCCGTTGCCGTCGTAGCGCGCCATACGTGCAAAAAGGAGGCAGCATCTGGCCCGCTCGAAGCTCTGCCCGACACGCTGCCGGAAGATCGCTCGAAGTTCCTCGTAAGCATCCGACTGGTCCATGGCTACTCCGTAGCGGCCGAGTGGGGCCACTTGTCGGCGCGTTCTGCCCCTTGTGCATCCCAACAGGATAACTGGATCGCGCAGTGGTAGTGTACCGAAAATTACAGAAATACCGCAATAAATACAGAAAAACCCAACGAATCAGGGAATTGTGTCAAAAACGGCGCCCGAAATTGTGGGGCGACCGTGGCGAAGACGAAGCGACGACTATCAGCGAAGGACCAGGGGCAGAAAGCCGCCATCGAGCGGGAGTTACGGCGTGTTCATGAGCGCGTGGTCTCCGTCTTGCGCGGGGCGAGGCAAGACAAAGACGTCAAACAGAGAGTCTTGTCGCAGGACATAGGCTTGGGCCGAGACGCGATTACAAATTTCGAGGCGATGCGGGCAGACAACATTGGAGTAGCCCGTTTCATTCTGCTCTCGCGCAGGCTGAAGGAGGATCCGGTGAAGCTCCTTAAGCGGATCTTGTATCAGCTCAACGAGAACCAGCAGCCTTAAATGCCCCACCCCTGACCCTTCTCCAGGGAGGATGACGGTGACGCCTCGGCTTAATGCGGCAGTCACCTACATGACCTTGTGCACCGCAGGTCGTTCTATCGGCGCAAACCGCCTTCCCAAATGGTATTTGCGGAATAGGCGCAGGAACTCGGTACAGTGAGTCGGGTTCGCGTTCATCCATGTTTCAATGTACTGCCAGAGCACGTCCGCAACCTGCCAGTCATCCGCCACGGCGTCTATTTCTGCAATCCACCACCTGGCCTGTCGGCGTGCCTCAAGTCGATCAAGGACTCTACATGGAGAGAAAAGGTTAAGCAGCCTTCTGGCGAGTAGCGTCATGGCGAGCCTCCTTGCGCCGCGCTTCAGATTCGCGATCACCAAAGCTTGTTATAGACATAGGTCAAACATCGTGTCGGGTCGTGCGTACGGATGAGTCTAGTACGGAGCGCTTGCGGTTGAACACCGCAATGACATCGTATCTTGGAATTGATTCGTGAGGAAGTCGCTCCTCGGCCGCGAAGTGTTGGCGTGCAGCAATCAACGCAACGGTTCCGCTATGAGCGCTTTCGCTTCTGCGCGATCTCGTCCAAGACTTTTCCGTATTTATGCAGGAGATCCGCCAGGGCTTCCCGCCAATACTCTGATTGCGGCACGCGCGTGTGCTCACTCAATGACTTCAGTTGCTCCACCGACTGAGGGTCAGTCCAAAAACTGACCTTCGCCTGCTTCGCTTTCTTCGCTCGCATCCGTTAAACCCTTCGTGCTCGCCTTGCGAGCGCTAAGCCCGATGTTGCCCGACAATGCCCGACGTGCTATTCTTCGCAGACACACGGGTCCGCACAACGCTGGCCACGTCGGCCTGCTCCGCACACCCAGACAAAAGGACGCGTACGGAAGGCTGATGGTGCCAGTTCAGGATTCTATGCGCCGCCGGGCTCGGGATCGAGCTTCGGCCGCACCTGCAGCCGTTGGGCCGGGTCTATCTCGGCCGCAACGTGTACTGCCTTCGGGCAACGGTTTGGAGCGGGCCCTGGAGCTGATTGCCGATGACCGGCGCATCGAGCTTGTGACCGCGCTCTTCCTCGTGGGAATCGTGGAGAAGTGCGTCGAGGCGAATCGGAAGCAGACTCTTACGCAAGGGACCCTGCTGGATCTGCTGCGCACGATCAAGCGGCTGATCAGCGAAGCCGAACAGGGTCTGCAACTCAGTAGGTTGCGCAAGGCACTAGAGGCTGAAATGGTGGAGGTCCTGCCCCCCTCGCGGGCTCGCCGGCACCGCCGCGCGTGAAGTCCAAGTTCATGTAACCCGGCTTGGAGATCGCCGCTTGTGGCTGTTGGGAGAAGAAGGTGCGACGCAAGGGTATGTGGCACTCCTAATTTAACAAATGTCAGTCAACGGATATTCACATTCAACCCGGACGGCTCAACCAATAACGGCATATTCCCGTTCAGCCGTCTAACACATCAATGTGCGGGGTGATGAAGGGAAGGGGGGATGTTACGCATGGAAATTCGCGCCACACGGTTGTACTCTGATCGCGCATGGTTGCTTTACAAACGGGGTCATCGACTGACCAATGTCCAGGGACGATCGCGTGATCTATCCGACATCCTCTCTGTGAGTCGAGCACTCATCGAAGAATAGGGCCAGTGTCATGGATGACCGATGCACCGCAGCGAAATGCCCTAGACCGGAACTCTTCAAGACGCTCTGTCTGCTGAGCTGTTTGATCACGGCATTCAACACCAGCCTGTGGGCCGACCAAAAAGTATTCTTTGATATCCCCGAGGGGCCGGCAACCACAACGCTGAGTCAGTTCGAGAAGCAGGCGGCCGTCAAGATCGACAATCAACTGGGTTATGCCTCCCTGCAGACGCACGCCGTGAGAGGTCAGTTCGAGCCCGTAGGAGCGCTGAGCTCGATGCTCTGCGGAACCGGTGCAGCGCTGGAGGGGTCGGAGTCGGGCACCTTCATCGTCAAGACGAAGCGCACGTCAATTCATGTTGATGGCGGCGATGCGACGTTGACACTGAACGAGTTTAGCCGGCAGACAGGTCTTCAACTGTTGTTCGACTACAACGTCCTGCGAGGCCTTCGGACTCATTCGGTGGCGGGTGAGCTGGATCCATGCGGGGCTTTGACGGCCATGGTGAACGGCACGAATCTCGTGTTTGATTTTGTGAACCCTCGCACGCTGGCGGTCACTCTGGCGAGCAAGGCGACTCAAATCGTGAGCGGATCCGACACGAAACCCCAAAGAGGGCGACGTCGTGGATCAAGGCGCGACGTACCTGAGTCTGCGCCCGATTCGTTGGAAGAGATCTATGTCACCGCCGGCCGAGAGCAGACTCGGGCTCTCGCCGGCGCGGAAATGGAACGGGTTTCGCGTGTGGACATCGATCGATCGGGTGCGGGAACCGTTGCGCAACTCGTTCAAACGCTACCTGAGAATTTCGGCGGCGGACCCACCGAGGACACCGTATTAGGGCGGGAGGCGGCCAGTAATTCGGGCTTAGGGATTGGAATGAACTTGCGTGGCCTGGGCGCCAGCGCAACGCTGAGCCTGGTGAATGGCCGGCCGATTGCCCCCAGTGGGACGTCGGCCTCCTTCGCGGATGTGTCCAACGTCCCGCTGGTCGCGTTGGACCATATTGACATCATTCCCGCGGGAAGCTCTGTCCGATACGGATCGCAGGCATACGGAGGCATCGTCAACTTTGTCTTACGGCAGGGTTACGATGGGGCGGAGAGTCAAGTGCGCGTGGGTACCGCGACTGCCGGCGGGTTGACGGAAAAGCAGTTGAGCCAGCTCTGGGGAAGGAGCGACGCCGATGGCGATGTCATGGTGGCGCTCGAGTACGATCACCGCAATCCTCTGGATGCCTCCGGCCGACGTCAGGCCACGAGCGATCTGTCGCCGTTCGGTGGCACCAACTTTGATAGTCCCATGGGCAACCCAGGTACGCTCTCGATCGGATCGCAAACGTGGGCGATACCCTCTGGCCAGGACGGCACGCACTTGAAGGTCTCCCAGCTGGTCGCCGGAACTGCGAACTTACATGACATTCGGCAGGGCACTACCGTGCTTCCCGAACAGGAGCGCTGGTCGATCTATGCGACCGGAGAGCGGAAGTTGGGCTCCAGTCTCAACGTCTTCGCGGATCTGCTTTTCAGCGATCGTCAAGTGCATCAACGGGCGCCCGCCGTAACGTCTGTACTGTCGGTGCCGAGCACGAATCCCTTTTATGTGAACCCGGCGGGCGGGTCGCAGCCGGTTCACGTCCTGTATGGTTTCCTGGATGACTTGGGCCCACAAACGCTCGAGGGGGGTGTGAGGACTGGAAGCTTCACGATCGGGTTCAAAGGGTGGCGCGCGGGAGGTTGGACCCTTTCGGGAGGGCTTGGGCTCTCGTTCGAGAAACAACACAACGAATTGGGCGGGCGAGTGGACTCATCTGCATTGAATCAGGCGTTGGCCGACCCTAATCCGCAGACCGCGTTCAATCCTTTTGGCGATGGCTCTCATACGAGCGCCACGACACTCGCCGCGATTCGCTCGACCGCGACCTACCGGATATCATCGACTTATTGGCTTGCAAACCTGGGCGCGGACCGCGAGCTGGCCAGGCTGCCAGCCGGCGGGCTGTTGCTCTCGGCGGGGCTGGACGCTCGTCGTCAGGCGTTGAAGACCGATGCGATGTCACCGGAGCTTAACGCAGCAAGCAATCAGGGACGCCGGACTGAGGGGGCGTTTGCCGAACTGCAGGTCCCCCTCTTCGGGTCGCCCGAACCTTTCGCTGCCGGTGCTCGGCGTTTGGTCTTGAGTATCGCCGGGCGGTACGACCGACACAGCGATGTCGGGAGCTCCTTTAGCCCGACGATTGGCGCAGTGTGGCAGATGGCGCCGATCCTTACGTTACGGGGCAGCTGGGCTCGATTGTACAGGCCTCCTACCTTGGGCGACCTGTCTGAGGTGGATGCGGGCAGCGAGTTGCTGTCAGTGCCGGATTCCTCTTCCGCATCCGGGCTGTCCCAGGCACTGGTACGCTTTGGCGGCAATCGCGGCTTGAGGCCAGAGAGCGCCATCAGCCGCGCGCTGGGCTTGGACATCGGGTCGCGATCCATCACCGGTTGGATGCTGTCCCTGACGTACTTCGACATTGAAGTCCACAACCAGGTCGACTCGCTGCCGGTTACGACGGATTTCTTCGGCAACGCCGCATTCTCGGCATTCGTCAACCGCAGTCCCACTCCAACCCAGCGCGCGGCGATTTGCAGCAATGGGACCTTTATTGGTGATCTAACTTCCTGCTTGACGGCCCCGATCGCAGGCGTGATCGACTTGCGACTCAACAACATCGCGCGCACGCGTACCCGCGGCATTGATGTTGCGAGCAAGTACACGTTGGCCACCAAAGTCGGAGACTTCGATTTCGGCCTCAATGGCACCTACATTCTCGAATTCGCGCGTGCTCAAACACCCGATGGGGTGCTCATTCAATTGCGCAACACGCAAAATAATCCGCTGGCTGCCCACGTACGCGGATCAGTGGGGTGGCAGTCGCATGGCTGGGGAGTGTTCAGCTTCGTGAATTTCAGTAGTTCGTATCGTGACAGCCTGACACAGCCCGCGAGAGGGGTCAGCTCGTGGACAACGCTCGATCTGCAACTGCGTTATGACTTCTCAAGCGATTCGCCTCCGTTGCGAGGTACGAGCCTCATTCTGGAAGCCCAGAACCTCCTGGGCCGTTATCCGCCATTCTTGAATAATCCGCTGGGGATCGGCTATGACCAAGAGAACGGCGATCTATCGGGCAGAGTGGTGAGTCTTGCCCTCCGCAAAAAGTGGTGAAGACGGGACCCGACGGGGTCATTCTCGCGGACGGGAACGCTGGGACTCATAGACAGACCATGCAGATTACTTGACGTCGGCGTTTCCGCTCCGCTACAAGGTATGTTGGGCACTGCGGAAGATTGGTGCCGCGGCAGCTCGCCAAGATAACCGACCGGGAGAAGGTCAATGGGCAGATGGAAAGTGACGCTGATTGATTGCGGGCGAGTCACCCGTCGAACACGGGGTAACTTCTTCGGCGCCGCGCAAGAACTCGGTTTTCCGCCGTACAACCGGTGGGTCTAAAGAGGCGTCGTTTATCGGGACAGGGTCCATCCGGAGGCGGATCTTCACCGCGCTCGCGGTTTGTCACCTCCGAGGCGGTGTGTACGCCAATGGCGATAGCCCACTAGGTTAGGACCTTCGTCGCTCGTAGAATTGCCGAACCGAGAGAAGAAGTCGCTCGAAGATCCCCTCACTGTCGTGAATGTCAGGCTTGAGTGCGCGCCTCCACAGGATGGCACCTGGAAGCGCGAACTCCGTTCTCACAGATTCCATATTGCTGATCGCCACCGAGCTGCGCGCCTCTTGTGAACAGGCAATTGGGGCGCGAGACCTCTGCGGAAACTATTCTGGCGAGTCGAGGCCGTTCTGAGAACTGAACGATCCAAGTTACAGCACTGAACGCCGCGTCGCCGCAATCACTTGCGGCGGGTTGATGGATCTTGACAGGGTGCGCACCCCGGCGTTCAACACTATTTGATTTTGTTCGACCATCGCGTAATCAGGTCAATGAGGGCAGCGGGAGTCGTCTTCGTCAGACGCGCGAACAGCGCCAAGTCTGCGATCGTCATCTCGCGCTCGCCGCCTTCAATTCGGCCAACGGTGCTGAGAGACAACTGTAGCGCCTCGGCGATGTCATTCTGGGTGAGATCGGCGTCGCTTCGAGCGCCGGAGAGTACGGCGGCGATTGCTCGGTTCCAGCGCTTCCGGAAATCTTCAATCTCGTTCCGCAAGTAAAAAAATCCGTGTGGCAGGGGCACGCGGCGCGCACTTTGCGGCGAGGTACGGCCAATATGGCTCGTTAACGTCATAACTGACATAATTGCGTCAAATATGACGTGCTGCTAAATTTAACCAGAAGAGCGTTCCGCTGCGCTGCAGTGCAGCACAAAGCCACACTGGCGATGTGAGATGACGCTCACAAAGTTCTCAGACCACGGAGATGCCCATGGAAAAGGCCCCGGTGCAGGTGATTTTGCTCCGCCAGGATCCTGTCAGGGCAGGCGGTCTTACGCCGGCTCCCCGTCGTCGAGCCTGTCTGCGGGACGGTAGTCTGGGCGTTAGGCGTTCGCGGAAGGAGAGCGCCCCCCAGCCACCCCGATTCCCCGACATATGCCGCACGATGCCACTTACTGTGCGTCCAGTCCTCGGACATTCGGACTATCCATTGCTGACACGCGGGAACCGTATGTTGCGCTGCGGCCAAGATCTAGCTCTAATGGGAGCGTTTCGGGAAAGTGAGGGGGCGCCCGATACCACCTTGTGTCAGGAAAGTGTAATAAAAGCTAAATGATCCGTCCCGTGCCCTGCTGGGCGCGCTTGATGCGCTTCTGCCAACTGCGTGGTCGATCTCGTGAGGACGCCGAGGATCTGATCCAAACGGCACTGTTGCGGCTCGAGGAATACTGCCGCAGTGCTGAAGTCAAAGTCAGGGACCGAGAGCGGTTCCTCTCAAAGACTGTCCGGAACCTGATGGTTGACCAGGTTCGCCATGAGCGGGTGGTCAGCTACGCGCCAGACTCCGTCGAGGAACTCGCTGATACCCTTGCACTGATAGACCCCGGTCCTACCCCTGACCGGGTTTTGGATGCCGAACAACGTCTCAATGAGATAAAGAGGGTGCTGGGGACAGTAAGCAAACGGGCCAGGGACGTTTATCTCCTGCACATGGCTGGGTACGAGTACCAGGAGATCGGCGTCGCGCTTGGCATCAAGGTGAAGACTGTCGAAGGACATATGGCGCGCGCCATCTTGGCAATGGCGAAGTGGGGGATCCCGAAATGACCGCGGCGATGGGCACGCGGACCCTATCCGTACCGGACGGCGCTCTGGCCGAGGCCGCCGTATGGATTGCTCGACTCCATGGACCTGAGCGGACTGCAGCGGTCGAATCGGGCTGGAGAGACTGGTTCGGTGCGCATCCCGATCACGCCACCGCGTGGGAAGTCGTGACTGACAAATGGAATAAGAGCCACGCCATCCCCGTCGGGTTGGTTCACCCACCCGTTCGCGTTCGCCGCCGGATCTCCCAAAGACCGATCTTTGTCGCTCTCGGAGTCGTCGTGGCAGCAGCGAGCCTGCTCATTGGCGCGGCACTCGTGCTGTTTGGACGCGGTGCGGTCACGACGACGATCGGCGAGCAAAAGACCCTCAATCTCCGGGACGGGACACGAATCGAGCTCAATACCGCCACTCGCCTCGTCGTGAGATACGATTCGAAAACGCGAGTTGTTGAGCTCAAATCCGGCGAGGCTTATTTCAGCGTGGCACACGAGCCCAGGCCGTTCGTGGTCATTGTGGGAAATCGCAAAGTCATTGCCGTTGGCACGTCGTTTACAGTGCGCCGCGACCAGTCGGCCGAGGATTCGATGACAGTGACCCTCATTGAAGGTCGGGTAGCCGTCGCACCGACCGGCGCGCCGAACATCCTGCCCCAGCAGCAGATTCCCGAAGTCACAGTCCTGAGCGCGGGCGAGCGCCTCCAGATTCGCCGGCACGCTCCTGTTGCTGTAGATACCCCTTCCATAGATCGGGTTACAGGTTGGATGCGGGGCCAGCTCATCTTCGATCACACTCCGTTGAGTGAGGCCGTCCAAGAACTCAACCGCTACAGCGCGACGCGGCTGTCGGTGGCCTCACTTGAGATCGGCCAAATCCCCGTCAGCGGAACATTCCGCGTAAGTGACTCTGTCAGTTTCGCGCACGCGGCGGCGGAAACGTATAATCTAAAGCTCGCCCAGCGTGGCGATGAGATCATTCTCGAGCCGCCGCAACACGACGACATCCTACCCCGCGAGTAGACTCAGCCTACACCGGCAACGTTAGCGCACCTGCTCGGTGCGCTGCTCTTGTTGATTGCCTCCCTTTGGTGCCAGGCGCCTTCCCCAAACACCCATTCCCTGAACCCTCGGAACAACCACCTGTCTCGGGATTTGAGACTGCATAATCATGCAGGCTTGTAGTCTGACCCCTTCGCAGCAGTGCGCAAACGGCTAGCATCGCAGTCGCAGCATTTGAGACAGGGCACTGCGAGGCCAGACGCCGCCAGCGAGGGTTTTCGGGCATGTCGCACGTCTAAGAAGTAGAAGGAGCCTCGCAAGTGTGTAGGCTCCCGCAAATCGCCCCAAAACAAACAGATGCAATGGACTGCCGGGAAAACGCTCATGCCCGGCGCGACTCGGTCTCGCACCACTTCCGTTCTCTCCATTGCAACTCTACTGATACTGCTGTTGGCCACAGCCGCCCACGCCCAAATTCGCCTGGACCTCCCAGCTCAACCGTTGAGTCAATCGTTGACTGCGGTCGGGACCCTCGGGCACCTCAACGTGATGTTCGATCCGTCCATCGTGGATGGCCTGCAGGCGCCGGCACTCAAGGGCGACTTAAGTGCCGATGACGCGCTGACGCGGCTTCTCTCCGGGACCGAGCTCCACGCAATCCGCGTGGACGCGAACACAGTTCGAGTGATCGCCGAGCCGGCCCCCAGGCGAGTGCGGAATGCTGGTGCAACAAATAGTGCCGCTTCGTTTGGTCCTGGTCCAGTTAGCCTACGTCTCGCCGCTGCTGCAGCCGTATCCAGCGCCACTGGGGACGAAGATAGCCCTGCTGGGAGTCGAACCGAATTCGCAAACGGCCAGACAGTCTCGCTGGCCGAGGTAGTAGTAACCGGGTCGCGCCTCCTTGCCAAATCGAGCGACACACCTTTGGGCGTTCACACATATTCTCGAGACCAGATTGACAAGGCTGGCGAATCCTCCGTTTCAGAATTCTTAAACACACTACCTCAAGTCTCAACTGCCGATCCATCACTCGGCAACGGCGGAGCTACGACTGTCCGACTACATGGGATGCCAAACGGAACAACTCTCGTTCTTGTTAACGGTCGCAGAATGAGCCCAAGCGCTGCTCAAGCCGCTGGCGACTTCTTTGATCTCAACAACATCCCGCTGGCTGCGGTCGACAGGATCGAAGTGGTTCCATCTGGCAGTTCCGCAATATATGGTTCCGACGCGCTTGCCGGCGTGGTAAACATCATTCTGAAGAAGGATGTGAGCGGCGTTACCGTCGAATCCAAATACGACGCTTCTTCTCGCATACGAGGGAGTCTCACAAGTCTATCGTTAGGCGGTACAGTGGGCAATTTGTCTGGATCGCTCATCCTGAGCTTCCAGAAGCGCGACAATCTATATGGATCGGATCGCGCGATTACATCCCAGGGCGGGCTCGCGGTCTCGGAACTCACGGACGCAAACTACTCTTCATGCTCGCCGACAAACGTGTTTTCGGTAGACGGGGTCACCCCACTCCCGGGGCTCGGAGGTGCGACTTATGCAGCCACCTCGCCGCATCAAGTCGGATCGGCCACACTCGCAAGCTACCAAGCAACAGCAAATACGCTCAACAGCTGTGGTCTGTATAAGCTAATCTCACTGTTGCCGCGCACAAAACGGACCGGTGCACTCGCGCAGGCAACGTACACGCTGGGCAATAGCAGCGAGATATTCGCCGAGATGCTCTTCTCGCGCGTCGAACAGGTCATCTACGGTCCGCAATACGCTTTTGGCGGACCGGATTTTCAGCAATTTACCGCCTCCCCGGACAACCCATTCAATCCTTTTGGGACGGCAGTTGGTATAAGCGGATCGATACTCACCCAGTCATCGCCGTTCGCAACAAACTTCTACCGACCGGTGCTAGGCGTTCGCGGGCAGATATTCGGACGCTGGGGCTGGGAGATTGCCGGCTCATATTCGGCCGAATATTCAAACGAGAACTTCCAACACAGTGTTCCAGACACAACCGCGATTCAGAACGCGCTGAATTCCTCCGATCCGGCGACCGCACTTAATCCGTTCACGGACGGTGCCTGGGGCCCGCAGAGCCTGCTTAACTCGCTCTTTCTTGACCAGAACACACGATATAGAACAAAAACGGCCACAGTGGACGGTTATGTACGCGGTGAGCCGATAGAACTTGCAAGTGGACCCATAGGAGTCGTGCTGGGGTCGGAAGCTAACCGCACCACACTCGATACAGATAGTCCATTCCTTGATCTCGCCGGGTTATCGAGGCACACCTATGCTGTCTTCGGAGAAATACGAGTACCCTTGTGGTCGCTATGGAATAACCTCGAGCACACTCGGCGAGAGGCGCTGGCGGTAGACCTCGCCGCGCGATATGACCATTACAGCGACTTCGGTGGCAAAGCGACACCCCAAATTTCAGCGGAGTGGCGCCCCACCCGGCACTTGGTGCTTCGTGGATCCTACGGGGAATCGTTCAAGGCTCCTGCCCTCGCCCAATTGTACCTGCCAACCACGACCAGTGTTCAGCCGGTCACTGATCCAGTGCTAGGTACCACGCAGTTCGTGCCGACTGTTGTCGGCGGTAATCCGGCCCTCCGACCGTCTACAGGACACTCTTACACCCTAAGCCTCGGCTACAGAAGCTCAGATGATCGGCATCTCACTCTGAATGTAGGCTATTGGCGAATTAAGAGCACTAACAGTGTACAGCAGCTGACACTTCAACAGCTCGTCAACAATGAGACAGTCTTTCCGGGTGCAGTTGTGCGCCAGTCCGGACCGACTAGCCCCATCATTCAGGTAAACGACATCTTCTTGAATTACGGATCTTTCGACGTAGACGGCGTTGATTATGACGCCAGCATCCGGGTCTCAACAAAGCTCGGCAACTTTACGCCGTCGGTATCCTTATCTCAAACGCTGAGCTATCGAGCGTCCCTCTTGGTGGGAAGTCCGCCAACAAATCGAGCGGCGCAGGCCAACGATGATGGTTACTGGGCCCCGCGGTTCAAGGGAGCCGCCAGTCTGAGCTGGTCCCTCGGAGGCCTGTCGCTAGACTTTACGGGACGCTATGTCAGTGGATATCGCGATTATGATCCGCTTCCGTCCGGGAACTATCTACAGCTTGGAAATTTCTGGCTGATGGATACCGAAGTTCGATGGAGGATCCCGACGCAACTGACCCGAGGATTTGGAGCCGGCGTCAGGACTTCAGAGATCGGCATTGGAGGCGTGAACTTGTTTGATCGACGGCCGCAGTACTCTAACTATGCGGCTCCCTACGGTCCGGGATACGATCCTTACCAATTTGATATTCGGGGTCGGATTCTATACGCCCGTGTGCTTCTCTCGTGGTAGAGAAGTTGTATTCAGAGGCAAGGTGGGAGAGCTTGCGCTGCTTGATAGGGCGAACCGGGAGACACGTTGAATCACCACGCAGCTATTGCGGTACTCGTACTCTGGTTTCTCTCGGGGAGCGTTGACGCCGTCGGCCGCTCGGCGCCACCAATTCGCAGCTCTGCCCGAGCGCTGACGGTTACGGAATCTATCAACACCACCCGTATTATGGTGGGGCCGCCGAAGTTCACCTACGACCCGATCGCGGGGTATGCCCGAGTCTTCGAAAATGTGGAGATCTCCCCAAAAGGGGACCGCTATGCACTGATGTTGATATCAGGAGATCTGGAGCGTAATGGAAATTGGATATCGATCATCGCCGGTACTCGCAGAAGCCTAGCCAGTGCCGGTCCGCGAACCGTACTGAAGCTGTTCACGAATGCTCTCGGAGAAGGCGGTGGAGGTAGTCGCGGTGCGGGGGATCTCCTCCTGCCGACCAACAACCCGCTTCGGTGGCTCCCAAATGGACGGGAAGTCGCGCTGTTCTGGCCAGGGCGTGACGGGAGGCGCCAGGTATTGGCAGTCGATGTATTAACGGGCCGTTCCCGGTATCTTACGGAATCATCTACCGACGTTTTGGAATACACTGTGGCGGACGATGGAGCCTTATTTTTCGCTGCCCGAACACCAATAACCGAGACGTTGGATGAAACCGCGGAAAAGCGGGGATTCGTTGTCCAGAACGTCGACGCGCTCGGGCTGTTGCGTGGGAACTTCGCGGGAGCATCAGCTTACGATTCGGAATACAACAACCTGCGTTTCGTGCAAAGGGCCGGCAGCCGGTCTCCAGAACTGCTGAGATCCGCTGGTTCGCCTATCGACAGGTTTCTTCCAATTGACCGTCGGGTTCCGTCCTTATTCTCTCCGGCGAACCATAAGGTTATATACGCGCGTACCCCGGACGCGGTTCCGCCGTCGTGGGATGTTTACATCGATAAGTTTACAAAACTGGCTATTCAATCCCTGCGCCAAGGAGACGACATCTACGGGCGCCAGGTACAACAGCTATTCGTGGCTGATGTGCGCACGTCCACAACACATCCGTTGTGGAATGCGCCGTTGATGTGGTTTCCAGACGTTCAGTATGGAAAGCCGGTGAACCTCATCTGGAGTCAGGATGAGTCCCGAGTATTGGTTTTCCCAACATTCTTACCGCCCTCCGAGCCCGAGGAAGCTGGGCGCAGAGGTGAGGCCTGCGCCATCGTGGACGTTGAGACGGGCCGTTTTGAGGTCATTCGGCTTCCACCGAAGATGGAGGGAGTGCCGATAGCCGCAGCAAAATGGCGGGGTTCTGAGTATGTTGAGCTCCATACTGTCTCGGGTAGCGATCTCATTTTGCAAAAAAGTCACGGCAAGTGGGTGGGGTCCACCACAGAGGAGCGGGCCCGGCCTTCCAAGCTGCGCGGCGGTATTGCGATCCGAATAGAGCAGGACATCAACACTCCTCCAAAACTCGTCGCAACTGATCCGCGGACCGGCAGCAGACGCGTCCTGCTGGATATCAATCCGGCACTTGAGAGCTCCTTCACCTTGGGTCGTGTGGAGCCAAGTCACTGGTTCGACAGCGGAGGGCAACGTTGGTCTGGACGCCTGTACTATCCCGTTCATTACGTGGACGGAAAACGTTTTGCACTGGTAATACAGACGCATGGGAGTGCGGGTGTCCACGAGTTTTCCCTTAATGGGCTTGGAGCGGATTCGGGAGAGCCTGGCCTTGGACCGGGCATTTCGACGTACGCGGCGCAACCACTCGCAAATCGCGATTTGTTTGTTCTCCAGATGAGAGACGAAGACTTCGCGGTTGGTGCGCAAAACGAGGCGGACCTATACGCGGACGCATACGAGTCGGCCGTCAAATCATTGCATTTGCGCGGTCTTGTCGATAGTGCGAGAGTGGGGTTGTCCGGCTACAGTCGAACCGGCTGGCACGTTGAGTATGCCCTGACACATTCGAAATTCCCGTACGCGGCCGCCTTGTGTTCGGATAACATCGACGCCGGATACATGCAATGGATGTTGATTCCTGGATACGGTGAAGTGGAAAATGGCGTTGCGCCATTCAAAGAAGGGCTTGAGAAGTGGATTTTGCGGGCGCCAGCATTCAATGCGGAGAATGTAACGACGCCCCTTCGTTTGCAGGTGGAAGGCGGGAAGCATCTGATCCTATTTAGTGGATGGGAAATGTACGTCCGACTACGCCGGTTGAACCGTCCTGTGGAAATGGTTGTAATCCCGGATATCGATCACGGAAGTCACGAGATACAGAATCCGGAGCAGCTCCGGTTCTCCCAAGAGGGCGCGGTAGATTGGTTTGATTTCTGGCTGAATGGCCACGAAGACGCGACGGCGGAGAAGCACGATCAGTACGCCCGATGGGAGAGACTTCGCGAGATTCAGCGCAGAGTTGAGCCAAGGGAACCCCCCGTACTCACTCGCTAGCGGAACGCTGGCATCTGTGATTCTGATGGGCCGAAAAGACCGCCGTTGGTATCGGAGCGCATGTTGCCTAGCCGAACAATCCTGGAGAGTTGATCGATCTCTGCTGTCGCAAGGAACTGAGCCGAATGATGCAACGGCAGTAGAGTCAAATTCCAGAAACTTAGGATCCGACGCCGCATAAAAAATCGGTCTACGCCGCGACTTCTAGGCAATCTTGATGCCATTGTCGAACCCACGCCTCAATATAAAATTGGACAAATATCTCGTTGATATAGCTGTTCGCGCGATTTACCTCCTGAGAAAGGAGGGACTCGACTTTCTTACGATCAAGAAAGCCTTTTGAGACCAACACTCCGTCCATCAGTGCCTCCTTTAGGAAAGGGCGGTTTCTCTCGACGGTGTCTCGAATCCACAGCTCGGGGGTGCCCTTACCGACCCCGCGGTTTAACACAGCATCGGACAGACTATGCGCGAATGCGCGGCGGGCTAGGGATCTGCTTATTCCCCTATACGTGTGCAAATGGACCGGGATAGTGAGTGCAAGCTCCACGAGCGGCTGGCTGGCAAGCGGTGCGGACAGCAGACACGCTTCGCGGCTCGCGAACGGGGAATCGTACGAGGCGGCGGTAATCGAGATGAGGCCCGAAAATAGGTTGAAAAAGCCTGATGGCAGGTCCGCAGTGTCCCTCATCCATGGATGTATAAACCGTCCCAACTCTTGTTCGTAGCTCGACAGGGACTCATCCGATGCGAGTCGGCCGCACTTCTTCCGAACCAAGTAACGATGTAAGCTCCAATTTCGACCAGAAAGCCACTCGAGGTCCCCTAGAAGGCCGCGCCGGAGTGCAGTCCAAACGGACAGGCGGCCGAGCTGTGCCGCGTCCATCGCGATACCCCAAAGCGACGGCCGAATCCCGAAGCGTTGGACGTAATCCGTGATTACCTCATGACCCAGTGCATGGCCAAAGATGTTGTCGCCCAGTTCTCCCGTGAACACTACTTTAGCATTGCGCTCTTGTGCGATCCGCATATTGACCGGATCGGCCGTGCATGCGCTGAAGTTCAGGACGGGCCTCACCGTACGGGTGCTGCGTAAGAACATCCGCAAGTCTACGAAGGGATCTCTCTCGACCTCGACAAGCTCTACGCCCGGTGTAGCCATACTCCTTGCGAATCTGCGTTCATCTCCGGAAGCTCGGGAAAAGAAATTCACGCACGTTATGCGAGGGCGATCATGCATTGCCGCGAGCACACTTAGAACCACGGACGAGTCAAAGCCTCCGGAAAATTGCAGAACTACTGAATCGTACAGCGAGGCCCAGGATGTAACGCACGCTGAAGTGACATCGCGCAAGGCGATAGCCGCATCTTCGAATTCAACGCGGTGGTGTAGATGCGAACGGGCCACCTCGGCAGGGCTCCAAAGGGGCTTCACGAAAGACTGACCGTCCGCTATCTCAAGGCACTCGCCACATTGCAAGATTGTGATCTCATTGAGGCCCGTTTCGGAATTGCAGTAGTCACCGCCCGTGGTCTGGGCACGAATTGAGTCCCAGTTGATTGAGAATGAGATTAGGTTGAGTGCTACGCAGTCGTCGATGCACGAGAAAACAACCCGAACCCCGCGCTGATTGGCATAAAAGCAGGCAAGACTGCTCATTGGCCCTCGAACTACACTGACG
Source organism: Pseudomonadota bacterium (assembly GCA_018241505.1). Lineage (GTDB taxonomy): Bacteria > Pseudomonadota > Gammaproteobacteria > Steroidobacterales > Steroidobacteraceae > 13-2-20CM-66-19. The sequence goes on from JAFEDS010000009.1 coordinate 589,484, forward strand.
GGGCCTCGTTCCTCAGGTTGTAGGAAAGCCACATACGAGCCCCAGTAGTTTCGGATCAGGCTGCGAGCGCCGGTATCCAGGATGTCACGACTGTCTCGAGGACTTAGGTTTGTACAGTGCCCGCCGCCTGTACTGTCGCCCGATTTGAAGACAGTGCCGAGGATGACGCCCGAGCTGTCTAAGTCGACAGCCCCAGAAACCTCGCTTTGTGGCTTCTTGAAGATTACATGGAGGCCCGCCTGATTGACGGCCACGCTCCAGCCGATGCAGGTAGCGCTAAGGCGTCTTTTTATCAGCTCCCCCACGTCACATTCTGAAGGCGCCTTGGCGTTCCAGATCAATCCAAAAAATCTTAGCATTTGTCCACTCGTGTCAAATAGCCAAGAGAGGTGTATGTGGTTGAACGTTGTCGAGTGCATCATTCAGAACGCAATCATCGTATTGAACCCAAGCGTGAGCGCAGAATGGTTTAGTTGCGATACCTATGACAAACGTCGGAACGAATCGATGACGAAGCAGATAATGCGTAAGTACCAAGGAATCAAACAGGCAGGCCTCCCTCGCTGTATATAAGAGCTGGCGCATGCGAAGGAACCTGAGCGTCATGGAAAATAGATCATTTCTGGATAACCGCCGACCTGCAGCAACATTTTTTGCCTTCAGGCTGGCGAGGCGAGTTACGATGCCATGCATGTCGGAGCGGCGTATAGATAGGCTTACATACGCGAATGAGGCAAAGAGGCAGGGGAAATGGGAATACTTGCGCTCGCGAACATGGAATTCAGCGTGAGTCGGAATGGGCAGGGCATCGGTTGTGCGGATCTGCACCGGCGTCGGCGGCTTGGATATGTTCGCAGTCCTTGAAAGCACGCCTTCGGCGACGAGAGCGTCAAGAACTGCCGGATCGCCAGACTCGTTGCCCTCACAGGTACTGTTGGATAAACCGGACGGCTGCGTCCACCCAACAACATTGGCCTGTAGTATCCGGATGTCTGCTGAGTGAACGGCCAAGTACTTGCCGGTTGCAAGATTCAGGAATACGAGACCGTCGTCCATCGGACAAAAGTATGCATCTCGCGATAGAAAGAGCTGAGCCATGTCTTGCCGGACAGGGGCGGTTTCCAAGTGGACTCACTCGGCGGGGTAGATCGCGGCGTGCAGCGATGTGCCGCACGCCGCGAAGTAGCCTCCGCTCAGAAGCGCGGGAGCTGACCGTCAGAAGGACCGGAAGTCTTCTTCGTGTCGACGAGAACGTTTCCAAGTTCAACGATCATGGCTAATACTCCATTAGAGTGAACGTTTCGACTCGCCATCTGCGGTTTGGCGCCTCCTCCGTGATGGCGAGTTCCACTGTATCGCTGTGCGTCGGTCTGTCAACCGGCTCGGACCGCAGTGCGGATCTGTGCTGGTGTCGGAGCTTGGAGTATTCCACCACGAAGAGGGAAGTCCTGTCGGTGTCCCTCGATCAGAGGCAGTCCGGCGAGGCGAGAAAAAGTCCGCATTTACTCAGTAATTTGCAGCCGGTTGAGGCATGAGCGGAGGCGGAAAATGACCAACCCCTGATCCGGGGGCGTGCGCTGGAATGTACGTTGGAGTGTTGTTCGACAGATTCGAAATCGTCCGCCCGAATTCGACGTTATCCGATGTCCTTTGGCGAAAGATGATCAACTCCATTGCCGGGCAATGCATTGAGGAGGAGTGATGGGGACGCAGAAGTATTGAGATAACCGAACGGATGCCCTGCAGCGACGAGAAACAGCTAGAGCGAGCAGAAGCGCCAAGGCGGATGCGGGCAGTTCCGTACAGAATCGACCCGGTGACAACGTGGCATCGCGCTTCCTATTAAAGTCGGGCAGTCTGGTTCCGCACCGCGCAATGCATTGTAGGTGGGCCAGAAGTAAGCGCACTTGAATGAAGCGGTGGCTGTTGTACGATGCGACTGGGGACGAAGCGCGTCCACGATTCTCGTAGCATTCCATGCGCGGGGAGTGGACGACATGCTTGATGCTACGGAACCAGAGGCAAGGAACAATGTCCCAGGGAAGACACGACTATCCGACTGCAATCCATCTGTTGCGCGTGCAGGGACGGGCGGGGAATGCGATCTTTTTTCCGGCCGAGATATTGCGCGAGCACTCCGGGCATGCGCTCGAGCAGACTCCCGATCTCCAGTTCTGGGAGTCTCTCGTCTCCCGAGCCTGCGATCGTCAGGCCGCAAAAATTCACGGGTACACTTGGCTTCCCAACGAGGCGTTACTCCTGCTGCAGCGGTTTGCGGTTCCGCTCCGGATCATTCTTCCGAGCCTTTTAGGGCGATATTCGCGCTACCTTCACGAGAAGGCTCGTGTTCCGCCCGGAGCTTCGCCGTATCGCTGCCGATGCGAATCGATAGAGATTACGCCGGAGTTGTTGCCCTATGCCTTGCGCAACCTGTACGCTCGGCCCGTTAGAGCGGGGCTATGCGAGAGCCCTTTGGATTACCCTTTCTGCAGTATTAGGCTGCACTTCGCGGAATCAATACCTGTTTGGTTCGAAACCCAGGAGTTCATCGCGCGAGTGCGCACGCGCGGCCACACTGGCCCGGCCAGCGTCGAGCAGTTTCTCGCGAAACCAGAAGGTCGGCGGCACGCCGAGCTATTCGAGCGGGTTTCATCCCGAACACCCCAGATTGCGGGTGAGTGTTCCGACATCGACGAATCCATGCGGCTAGCCAATAACTCCCCAGCGGCACCGTCGGTGGAGCAAGTGGCGCAAGCAGTAGCGACGATCCTTCGGAGGGAATCGCTAGCCCTCGACACTGTGCTTGCCGCAGCATTGACTACTTGGTATGCCACACGGGCGGGTGCGGCGACACTCGCTCAGATGGGACATTGGTTCAACCGAGAACCTACGACGCTGCGGGCCGATATCGAGTCCCATCGCAAGACGAGTGCGCCGCTCTTCGAGCTGAGCCTCGATGAGTTCCACGCACTGACTCGACCTCTCGCGCCTGCGACAGCGGTTTTGCGCGGCAGTTCCAGGCTGGATGTCCCCTGTGTGACCTCAATGGTTTTTCCAGACTCCAGGGCGAGTATGTCGGACGGCCAGGACGCGGGCTGCAACTCGAATGTGCCACGCTACCACATTCCCGTGCTGAAGAGCCCGCCAATTCAGCCCCGCCAGGGGGGATCTTCGCGTGCGCTCAGCTCTGCTGAGCTTGCACCAACATGCACGATATCCAATGAGGACATGGCCTGCCACGAGGCTAGGTCAGACTCGGCACTTAGCGCTGCCGGGCGACGGCGGACCCAGAAGCGATCGTAACCACGGGGGTCGTGACGTGGGGATGTGGGATTGCATAACCTGATCGGCCCAAACGACCCGTCGACGCGCCGAGAGTGAGCCAAGGAGCTAGTCTGTTGCGGCGCGTCAAAAACCTACGCCTTTGGTCCAATAGACAGCCGTCGAACGGGCGAGCAGCGTCGTGTCTGCACGGAGTCCGGGACGCGCTCGGGAAAATTGGCGCGCGGGACCTGACGGAGGACGAGGGGATCGAGGAACGTCGGGGGAAGGGATTATCAGCATGCGCGATTTCCGTAGCAGTCATTCGACACCTGCACCTCGCAACGCCGATCGCCGCACGTCTAACCGCAAGGGGGATGTTAGACCAAATCCGACCGCCAAGCGCGGCCATGCGCGACGCCCCAAATTGCCGTTGCGCGAGACACTCGCGATTTTGCGTGTAATTGCAACACGTCGCGCCACCATCGCCGAGTTGACTCGGGCAGTGCGGATGTCGCGAGCCACGGTGTATCGGCTGTTGACGGGCTGCAAACGGGACCTCGGCATGCGCATTGAGTGCGAGTCGCGCGTGTTCAAACTGCGCGATTGGGGCCTGCTCAATCGCCGGAAGGTGTTGAAGTAGACGGCGCGTGATATGCGAATAGGCTAAGGAGATGTCAGGCGCAAACTGGGAGGTCTGGAGAGCGCGGACGGAATGGAGGGAAACCAAGAGAGGGACCTGCTCTATGCGAACGCTCAAGCAGACCGAGTTCGCAGACGGCGCCAACACAGTGACATGGTGCGTGTGCGAAGGGTGCGGCGCTCCGGGCCCGTGCGGGGCCAGGCATCGGCAGGACGGCGGCGGAAGGGAAATGCTAGCTGTCAGGTGCGGATTTGGTGGGTGCTGTGGGTCGCGCGCACTCCGACAGATCCGCCGTGGCGGGCCCCAAAACAGGGAAGCAGTTGTATGAGTGTGGGTATTGGCGGCCTCCCGGAGCTGTTGCGAATTATTTGGTCGGATGCCACCCACTTCGTCAAAGTCAGGCTGGCGTGGGTGTTGTCGCTCGTCGTCACGGCATCCATTCTGACTGCGCTCGGACCCATCGCGCTCAAGCTGGTCGTAGACGGATTCACCGGTCAGGCACCAGGAGCGCCCCTTTCACCGCTGTTCCTAATCGGGTTGTACGTGCTGAGTCAGTGGCTGGCCAGAAGCATCGGCGAGCTCCGGGGCCTCGTCTACGCACGGGCCGAGCGGCGCCTGTTCCGTGCCGTGAGCGAACAACTGTTCGCGCACCTTATGCAGCTCCCGCTGCGCTTCCATCTGCAACGGCAAACTGGCGCGGTCAATCAGACACTCGAGAATGGCTTGCAGGGCTACCAGATGATCCTACATCACCTGGTGTTCACCGTCCTCCCCGTTACCGCCGAACTGGGGACGATCGTGCTCGTGCTCACGCGGCTCGCTCACCCGGTATTCCTGGGTCTCTTCTGCGGCGCTCTGGTGGGCTACGCGGCCGCCTTTGCCTATGCGGCCAGAACGGCCTCGCGCGCGGCGAAGACCGCATCGGCGGCCCATGTCGCGGCGAATGCCGCCATGACCGATAGCATTCTCAATTACGAGACCGTGAAGTGCTTCACTGCCGAGTCCCTTGTCCAAGAGAAGGTCAGCCGAGCGCTCGCACGCACGGAAGTGGAATGGGTCGACTTCTACCGGCGCTACGCTGTCAACGGCTTCATCGTCGCGACGATTTTTGCCACGTTCTTGGGCGCCACCATCCTCTACGCAGCGCACGCCGTGCAGGGAGGACAGATGACGGTAGGTGACTTCGTGCTGGTCAACAGCTACATGCTGCAGCTCGTTAAACCGGTCGAGATGCTTGGCTATGCTATGCAGGCGCTCTCGCAGGGGTTGGCCATGTTGGATAAGATGCTCGTCCTGTTTAACGAGACCCCCGAGTCGCAGTGCACGGAGGACCACGAGGCGCTTACAGGAGCCGGTCAACTCGAATTCGAGGCCGTCTCTCTGTCGTACACACCGGACCGGTCGGTACTCAAGCACGTGAGCTTTAGAATTCCCGCCGGCAAGACCTTGGGGATCGTCGGCGCGAGTGGATCGGGCAAGTCTACGCTCGTGCGCGTGCTGGTCCGCCTTCTCGAGCCAGACGAGGGCCGGATCCTGCTCGACGGCGTGCCGATCGGGGCGATGTCGTTGCGAACCTTGCGGCAGGCGATCGCCGTCGTTCCGCAGGAACCCCTCTTATTCGACGAGACGATCGCCTACAACATCGGGTTTGGGAAACAGGGCGCGACTCAAGATGAAATCGAGCAGGCGGCGAAGCTTGCCCATCTTCACGAATTCATCCTAAGTCTGCCGGAGCGATACAACACCCGAGTGGGCGAGCGGGGTGTCCAACTCTCGGGAGGCGAAAAGCAACGACTCTCGATCGCTCGCGCCGCCATCAAACAGCCGCGCATCTACGTGTTTGACGAGGCGACTTCCAGCCTGGACAGCGTGAGCGAACGCGGAATTGTCCAGAATCTGCGCGATCTCGCGCGTCTGAGTACCACCGTAGTGATCGCCCACCGACTTTCGACGGTGGTGCATGCGGACGAGATAGCGGTCCTTGATCGCGGCACCATCATAGAGAGTGGTACGCATGCTGCCTTGCTTTGCCGCGGCGGCCGGTACGCCGCGCTCTGGATGGCGCAGCAGCAGGGGTCGGTCGCAGCCTGAGACGCGGGGTGGCATTCGTCGGGCGGGAGGGTAATAGAGTCACCAGCCAGAGTCTGGCACTTGAATACCATCATCGCTCGCGCCTTATCGGTCGTGGAAGAAGTCCCGCGAGCCTCCGAAGCGCAGACCTACATCCCGCGATGGATTCACTACGCGCAAGACTGCGCGCAGGCCCGAGCGCTCTGAGCGAAGTTCACCCGCAGCGCGAAGTTCACCCGCAGCTGTGTTGGCCCAACATGGGTCCACAAGCTCATTTCGTGACTGCGGTTGGGTGAAGTGCGAGCAACGCAGGCGCCGGAACCGACGCAAATCGGGTACCAGCGGCGTTTCGAGCACGATGAACTCAACCGGGGCGCACATCAACCGATTGGCCGCGGTCGTGAAGGCCAAGCCTGCCGCATGCGTTCAGCGGCTTGTCGGCCAGCGTTGCCCCGGCCGCGCCATCCTGGTTAACGACCCGAACACGCTCGAAAACCGCATTCACTCAGAGTGCACGTTGGAGGGTCCACGAGCGCTACGCATTGAAGATCAGTTTTCGGGGGACCCGGCGCGACCCCAGCTGTACGAGTTCATAGACCTCGCGGCTGCGCTCTGGACCAATGCTGACATGAATCGGTCGATCGCTCCCATAGAAGTAAATGCGGTCGAAATCGCAATTCGAAGCAATCCATGAGGCAACTTCCCGCATATCTTCGTACTCCACAAGAAGATCGACCGCGGCCCCCAGCCGGCTACAGATGTGCTGACCGACACGATTGATTTCGCATGCCGCGTGCTGATCCAGGTGCGGCGCTATGCGCGCCGGTATATGGCGAGTCAATTTCGGCCCACCGAACCCATACGTGAGCTTAATGCTGCCGTAGTACTCCACGAGGGGATCAAGCACGTACCGCGCAAGATCACAGAGCGCGTTGAACGATTCGGCGCCCCTTGGTTGGTTGTCCGGTCTCAGACGTTCCCATGTCTCCCCGCACTCGATGAGATCCCGGAACCGCAAATGGGCGCCACACTTCTCATCCAGCGCGGGGATATCATCGCACCTCAACACACGGAAGTCGACGATCTGGTACCGGGCTGCCCGCAGCCGTTCCCCGTAGTCCGATGTTGTTGGCCCGTGAGGCGAAGTGTCCAAGAGGTCCGCAACGGCCAGCGCCTCTTCGAAGGCTACCTGTTCTGCATAATGCGGATATTCCTCGTTGATGTATCGAGACTTCTGAAATAACAATGTTGATGGAAACCGTCCTCCGTACTCAAACACGTCCGTCTCTTGGTCCCGAAACCTCACCTTCACACGGCGCAATAGACACGGAAGCGGTTTTCCTTCGAAGTCGTCGTAAAGCAGAAGCGTTACTTTCCCCGACCCGATGTGAATCTTGGCAACATCGTAGGCGGAAAGATCCCCAGCCATTGCGCTCGCGCACCCCACAAATACGCGCAACACGGCTGGCAGCCGCCCCACGAGCGAGGTGTGGATGTGCAGTGCCTGATCTTCCTCGAAATACCCCAGACCCGTGACCGTAGCAGTTCGGCATGCGTCCAAAATGGTCTGCTGGTCGCGAATCGAGAATAGGACATCCCGGGCCGCGATCTCGGCTGCCCGCATCGAGCGGAACAGCGCCCGGATGTCTCGCGCAAAGGCGTTGTCGAGTCTTGCGAGTTGCCGTCGCCTTTCGAACATGCGCAACGCCAACATCACAACGATGTCGGAGCGCCGTTGTCGTGCAGCCTCCTCGAGAGCTCCAGCATCATGACGCTCCAGACACATGCGCAATGCCTTGCTGTACGCGCCAAAACGCTCCTTGAGTTCGCTGGCGATCGGTACTTCGTGCGGCTCCAGAGCTCTACCACGGTCAATGCACAGCTGCCAGAGTGTATCCAACTGAACGAGATCTTCAGGGGCGTACTCCCTGCTCCGCGGTGAACGCCTCGACGCGGGCGGCTGCTGAAGCACCTGAACGAGGGCCGGTTTCGCCTTCAAAACGACCGGTGTGTTGCGCGAACCTCCGCCGGCCTTGCGTAAAAGATATCCCTGCTCAACATCCCGATCGCGGAAAACATAGAAGACGCCAGGTGCCGCAGAGTACGCGTCCTCACTGAGCACCAACTCGATGAAGTGCTGGAGCTCCGCTTGACTGTAGTACTTCTGGAAGGTTGACCTGCGAGTGATCACGCCGTCTTTGTAGGCCGAGAATTTCTCTACGACATTCGTGGTTAGCATTGCAGCGACGGACACGACCTTCCTTGCGAGCGCATAGGCCGACAGCAAGGCTTCCACTCGTTCGTCATAATCCTCAATCACATTTATCACAAAACCCAGGTTTACCACGTCCGCAGATTCCCGAGTGACGTGGGGTCGATAATATGGATCCCAGCCATCACACCGAAAGCCGTTGGTGGTCAATGCCGCGAGGTCATCACCTCTGCCGCAGCCGTAGTCGAAGAATGAGTCTTGCTGTGTTAACAGCCGATCGCGAAGTAGACACTGGACAGGAGCCGAAATCGACGAGCGGGATAACGCCGTTCTATGCCGCTGGATTATGAGCTCGCGGTCAGATGCTGCACCGAGCTGGCTCGTGGCATTGCCAAGAGGCACCAGTTCAGCATCAACTAACACGAAACCCTTCGAGGTAATCAGATCGCTCCAGTTTCTTCTGAAACCGATGATTGTGGAATTATCGAACAATCCCAGCTCCTCACAAGTTCGCGTGAGGTTTTGAAACGCGGCGCGTCTTGGATGGTCCTCAGCAAGAAGCAGCTCAGTTCGATGCAGTATTGGGGCGTTCAACGAAGCTGCGTACTTTCGATGCGTGAGCAAGGATCTGCCCACGTGGACGCGCCAGCTCTCGAGCAGCGCGGGAAATGGCTCGGAGCCGAGACCCGGATAATGCAGGAACCCGACTTCTCCGCGGTCAGCATCCACTCGAACCAGGTTGTATTCTGCCTCCATCGGCAGTCGCGCCTTTGCCGTTTCGACAAGGGCCGCTTCGACTTCGGGCAGGACACTCAGGTGCTCCTTCGGGACGTAGCGCCGACTCCCGACTTGTTTGCCCAGGTGCTGCAAGGGGGCCTACTCCACGGAGCGCGTGACTTACGGTTGTGGCGGGGCACCCGACCCATTTTGCTCTGGCGCGCGCGGCGAGCCTCTCTTTTTTTTGTAGCAAGGCTCACACCATTTTCCGATCCGAGAAAGCCCTTTCCCAAATCGATGGAATTCCGAGAGAGGCTTCGGCAGCCTGCAGCAAGTGCATACCTTCGCGTCGTTCACCGGGGGTCCTCTCGGCTATTGCGGCGATTGGGGTATCATTGTAAATCGGGGAGAGGAATCGCGTCCCATTGAGTCTAGGTCCTGGCAGCATTTGATCTGATTTGGGCAGGAAACTGGTGCAGCCGGTCTACTTCGATAACAACAGCACGACGCGCCTCGAGCCCGAGACACTCGAGGCGATACAGCCTTTTCTGACGCAGCACTTCGGAAATCCGAGCAGCTCCCATTGCTTCGGCTCCGTCGCCGCCCAAGCGCTTGCATTCGCGCGCCGAGAGGTGGGGGCGCTGGTCGGAGCTACACCGGATCAGGTGTTCTTTTGCGCGTCGGCTACCGAAGCAATCAATTGGGCCGTGCGCGGGTGCCGAACCCGGATCGTCACATCGGAAGTGGAACATGCCGCGACCCTGAATGCGTGCGCGCATGGTCGCGATAGCCAGCAGCAACTGATCACGTTGGCCGTCGATCATCATGGGCTGATTTCGCTTGAGATGCTCGAAGAGGAGCTTCGAAAAGGCGAGTCGACGGTCGCGCTGCTGTGGGCGAACAACGAGACCGGTGTGATCTGCCCGATTCCAGAGATTGCTGCGGCCTGCCAGCGACACGGAGCCTATCTGCACGTGGATGCTGTGCAGGCGGCCGGCAAGATCGCAATTGATCTTTCGCAGCTGCCGATCGACTCGCTGGTTATCAGTTCCCACAAGCTGTTTGGGCCCAAGGGTGCCGGCGCACTGATCGTGCGCGACCCAGCTCGTGTGGAGCCTCTGTTGTGGGGCGGTGGTCAGGAACGGGGGCGTCGTAGCGGTACGGAGAATGTGCCTGCGATTGTGGGGTTTGGCTCGGCGTGCGCGCGTGCGGCGCTCTTCCTGGACGAACGCGCGCGCCATGTGGGTGCGCTGCGCGACCACTTGGAATCCGAAGTGCTCCGGCGTGTATCGGGGACGTGGGTCAATGGTGATGGTACGCATCGGCTGCCGAACACATCCAACATTGGCTTCGACGGCGTAGAGGCTGAGGCTTTGGTCGGGATGTTGGATGCTCGCGGCGTCGCTGTGTCAACCGGGTCGGCGTGTCACAGCAGCACGCACGAGCCTTCGCATGTCATCCGAGCCATGACGCGCTCGCACCGCAAGGCGAACGAATCCGTGCGCTTCAGCCTGTCACATCAGAATACACAAGATGAGGTGGAGTACGTCCTGGAAGCAGTGTGTTCAGTGATTGCGGAGCTGCGCTGAAGGGCTATCTGCCCGGATGATGCCCACGACCTGCGAGATCTCAGCCGTCGACAGCAATGGGACTTGGCAATAGACCAAGCCTTGATGGCCCTCCAGTTTTGCGGCCATGTGGCCGCGGCCCAGCAAGCGCTCCGCTCCACGCTCACCACCCAGTGCGATCTCCGAGGTACCCTCGGAATCCACACGTAAGATCAGGCGATTGCCCAGATTCGAGCGCAGCTGCATCGGCATCACCTGGTTGTCCGGGCGTTGTGCCGCAAAAATCAAGAATATTCCTGCGGCGCGCGCCTTCACGCCGAGTCGACTGACGACTTGGGACACGACATCGGCGTACTCTTCGACCATCATCCATTCAGCGAACTCATCATGCACGATCCACAGGCACGGCAGACGCTCCGACGCTGAAACCTTTCTGTTCAGTTCGAAGATGTTCTGGCACTTATTGGCGCGCAGTACCTGATATCGCCGATCCATCTCGATCAAAAGGCCGTTCAACACAGCGATCGCACGTTCCTGATTGTCGATCACGCCTTCGGTCAAGTGCGGCAAACCATCGAAGGGAAAGTAGTCGACTCCCATCTTCGGATCGATGAGGATGATCCTCGCCTGCTCGGGCGTGTTGGTGCTCGCAATGCTGAGAATGATGTTTTGCATGAGTACCGACTTGCCGCTGCCGGTGGCACCAGCGATTAGCGTATGTGGCGCGTTCTCAGTAGGGGACACGAACAGAGCTGCGCCGTCGTCTTCCTTGGTCGCGATCAGGAGCTTCTGGTTGCCACTTTGGCAGTCGGGATTCCAGCTTTTCCAGAGATCCAGTGCGTGCAGGACCCGTCGTGTCGGTCTGGCGATCGAGATGGACACAACCCCGGGTTCTCCACGGACGGAGATCACATCGAGCGCAAAGGTCGTCAGAAGTTCGGAGCGCCGACGCTGAACGAGTTCCACCGTCATGTTGGCCGCGCCTTGAAAACGGATGATGGCGGCATTCGGCGTGAGACGCGGCTCACCTACCAGTTTTGAGTTCATCTGAAACTGTTGGAGCGCTGAACGCGCTGCGACCACGGTACGCTTCAGCCAGGCGGCATCCTCTTCGGAATCGCCGGTGAGTGATTCTCGTCCCCCGAGCAACTGGTCGATTCGCGTATAGGCGAACGCCCCGGTCGCGCCTGGCCCTGGAGGTGGGCTTCCATCCGGACCCGGAGCAACCGACGCGCTCCGCGAGGGTTCAGCAGTGTGTGCCATGACCGGTGCTTTTACGGGCGGTGCCGATTCCACTACGACTGGTCTCTCAACGGTCTTCGAGGGCTCGAAGGTCCTTACCGCGGGCCCGCCTAAGATACTCTTAACGGCCTTGAACGTGCGCGGCTGGATCTGCGCCATCTCGGCTACCTCTCCTCGCGTGCGAGCCGCATCGGCGTCTGATTCGTAGGCCAATAAGAGCGCGCGGGTTTTCTCGCGCGAGTAGCATTCCTGAAAGGAGTTCGGACAGTCTGCGACTCTTACAAAATCGGAGCACTCGTTCCCGCCGGCCGGCCCCGAGACAAACACATGGGAGTAGCCTCGCAGGAACACAGGGCAGAATCCGCTGCGCACAGCCCGTCGAACTCTGATGAGATCCATGGAATCGCCCGATGCGTAGGGAATGCCGGATACCAACAGGTCCGAGAAGCGCGACAGCCACAGATCGCGGTCAAGTCGCGGCGGCTCCCCGAACAAGGCTTCATCGATCCGACGCACGGTATCCCGCAACTGCCGCTGGGACTCTTTGCGCTGTTCGGACAAGGAGTCTTCAGTCACGTACTTCGACTCGGTGACCACCACAGTCAGTCGATAGCCGCCTTCTGGGCCGAGCTCCGGCATAAGCATCATCAGGTCCGCGATACGTTCGCCCGATTGACCCAGCCAATCGGAATAGTCATCGAGGAAGAAGCTGCCGAGACGTTGCTCGCGGCCCAGCTCATGTCTGACCAAGTAGTGGCTCAAGACCACGCCGATCAACTCGCTGGCGTTGCGGCCGCGCTTGGCCGCCCGTAGCACGAGGTCTCCGGAGATGAGGTTCGCATCGTCGATGAAGCGTTTGGCCAGAGGGGCTACCCTCTCATCCGCTAGTTCTGGCGCAAGGTCGCGAATCCGGCTTATCAGCATCGTCTGCAACAGGCCGAGCGAGGCATTCGATGAGACGAGGAGGTTCCGACCCTGCGTTGCGGACTGCTTGTAGCGAATGACACGCACGCCCTGGTTCACCAGTTGGCGACGATCCAGCAGCTCATCGAAGTTGACGACCCAGTTACCGAGATTATGAGTCTCCTCGAAGATCTTCGAAGTGTTGGGGTCGTGGAAGTCGAGCTGTCGAGCAGGGAGATAGCGCTTGGTCGCGTCCGCGTCCCAATCGGGGCGGAAGAAGCTACTGATCGCCGTGACGTAGTCCCATCCTTCCTTGGTCTGCACTGGACAACATAGATATACGATCGATTTCTCTTCGTCGCGTGGTGAAGGGCGCCGCCGCGACCACCGCGATGGCACCAAGTCCTCAAGAGCCACCGGCTCGGAGGTTTCGCGATACCACTCCAGGACAGCATGTCGAGAAATAACGTCGTGCAGAAAGACGACATCCTTGCTCGGCCCGTCCTGAGCCTCCGGCACGGGGGCTTCCTCTGCCATGATGCCGATTCGCAGTCGGGCCATGAAATCACGACTGGCTTCGCTCGCAACGAAGTCGTCGGAGTCCACGTCCGAAACTTCGATGATGCGCTCGTATAGACGATGCAGGCGGTCGCGGTCCCGATGCCGCAGTACCACCTCGCAGCGCATGTCCTCTTCGTCCTCATGCAGGACGTTGATACGATCGACAACAGCTTGCGGCAGGCTTGCCGAGTCACAGTTGTACAAGACCGCCGACAGATTCGCTTTCTCATGAGGGAACAGCGCCAAATACCGCTGCAGTAACTCCACGATCTCATTGGCGATCGGCACAGGGTTCTCGTTGGTTTCCGCATCGAGCGCCTCGCCACGGAGCGGCAGCTCGTGCAAGGAGTAATCGAGCAAAGAATCCGTGAGACTCAAAAGCTCCGGTTTTCGCTCGCGCCATCCGAGTGTCAGTTCCGGGTAGTAGGGGTGCTGTAGCTCGTCCATCATCTCCTTGAAGTACAACGCGGGGTCACCGAACAGCACCGAATCCGCTGTCAGCAGAGTGCGGATCACATTCGCCATGCGCGTTGCTTTACTCGCTATCGCCTGCAACCGCATGGGATGCCACGGCGCAACGATGGTGGTCGGTTGCCCGCCGGCCACCTGGACGACGCCGATTCTCATCACCGGCTTCAACAAGAGGTCGCGCAGCCGATCGCCGCGCGCGCGGAACGTGAGCGCTTGGACGAGCGAGCCGTATGCGGCGTACTGCGTGCCGATATCTTCGGCGGCCACGCTCGCACGGAGGAATCCGGAAAGAGCCGCGGTGTAGCTTCGAGCAAACGTGTCAAATAACGTGCTCAATTCGCCCGCCAGCGCCGCACTGGCGAGCCCTTGGTCTTGGCACTCCTTGAGGTTACGCTGCCACTCGAGCTGCAGATCGTTCTGCTTTCTGTAGACCGGGACCAGCGAGCCGCGGTCCTGCCCGAACGCCGCGGCGAAGGTGCGTGCCTGCGTCAGATCCAGGGGCTGCGTCTGACCCTTCGGCCCGATGGGCTCACGAGCCACCTCGCAGGCCGTGAAGGGATGCTCACCGATGCGCTCCCAATCCGCGAACAGCTCATCCGCGATCGCCTCAGGACTGTAGCGCCAGATCAGCTGACGCTGACTCTCGATCCTTCCCTCATCGATGCTCAGCGTGACGAAGAACTTGATTTCCAGGTTCGCTTTGGCGGTGGACTCATTCGGCTTGTACTTCCGCGATTTATCCTCAGCCCATTCCCGCTGAATCGTGTCGAACTCCAGCAGCGGGCCCACATCGAACACATCCCCGCCCAGGAGCGCTTTCAAGCCCCGGTAACGAAACGCGAAGAAGCGGCCGGCCCGAATGTTGATCTTGCGCAAGTCGGCTTTGCTGCGTCGGTCCGTCGTGATGCGAAGCTCCCGCTTCGTGCCCTCCTGCAGGTTCTGATCGAAGAGCGACTGAAGGCACATCGCGAGCCCCGCGAGAAAATCATGCGTCTCGATCGCCGTTCCGAAGACGAACTTGTCCCATTTGGACTTCAAATGCGGTTCGTCTTTCAGGTGAACGCGATGCGCGCGATAGAACGTCGTGTCTTCGGGGTGAGTGTCGGAGGATTTTCGCTTGGAGAGCGTTTCCAGGTATTCGCGCTCATCGTCCGTGAGATCATCACCCTCTCGTTCGTCGAAGAACTGCAGCGTGTTGCGCCCGAGATCGAATTTCTCGGGCTTTAATCCATCGAACAGCGGCTTGATCAGTTCCCAGTCGATGTTGGACAGGGCTTCTGCTTCCGCATTCCACTTACCGGGCGCGGCGATGAAGGCCAGAACCGTTGGATGCTGGTCGTCTGGGATGACGTCTTTGACTTTGTCGAATGCGCTACTCAGATCGTCCGCGGACAACGGCTGATTGCTGGGCGTCTGCTTTCGCAGATAGCAAGCCTGCCGTCGCTGTACCTGCGTGAAGAGCTGCTTCCACTTGCTCGTGTGCGTGTAGGTCTTCTCGTGTAGCGAACGAAACAGCCCAGGATTGCGGGGCCACTGCAGAGTGGGCAGCGCATAGCCGATCACATCCGGGAATGGCCGGCCATCTTCGAATTCCTGGCGAACGCGCAAGACGAACTTGGCGAACCGCTCGAGCGTGATCTGTGCCACTTCCTGGAGGGCGAACAAGGCCGTCGTCCACATCCGAGATTGCTGATCGGTCAACCCGAGACTGGCTGAGGCCACTCGTACCCAGAGCTCGACCTGCGCACGCAGCATCGGAGTGTCGATCACGGTCAGCTCCGCCAGCGACTGGCGTTCATCGTCGCCGGGCGTTGCGATGAGCAACGCGGGCTTCGCGCAGTCGGCATTGCGAAAGTAGGTCGCGCGTTCGCTTGTGAGGCAATCCTCAGGGAGGCCGAAGCCGTGCAACCAGTGCGCCGGTAGTTTGATTTCGACTTTATCGGCCAGCGCCGAATGCTCGAGGACTGCTCGCGCGATGGCAGCGGTTTGTTCCGCGGACAGCGAATCCAGCAAGTATCGCGCCGTCGAGGTGGCGTCCGCATCGTCAAGGCGGTCGAACAGGTACGCCGCCGCCACGCGCCCAATGAGTTGGTTAGTATCCATCGACTGAGGTCCCGTATGGGTTCTCGACATAGGCGCAGGCGTCGGAGAGCCGCTTGAGAAGGCCCAGGCTCGACAATCGTTGTTCCAGCCGGAGTGCATTCGCCTGGAATGGCTTCTTATCGATCTCTCGGTCTCCGCAGGCGCGCTCGGCCTCACGATCGCCAAAGACCAACCCGTAGCGTTGGTACAAGTGCTGCAGAAGCTCACCGAACTCCATGCGTTTGGACACGTTGGCGTAGATCAGGCATTTCAGAAAGCCGTCCGTCGGTGCATACCGCAGCCGATTCGTGCCGCGCTTCGAGATCAGACCCACGCCCCTGCCAAAGGTCCGGTGCACCTGCCCGAAATGCCGCTGGTGTCGCTCCTTCGCGTCCTTGCGCAGTTGGCGCAGCAATTCGTCCGGGTCGGTCACCGAAGCGCCGTCCTTCCAGCGAAACATGCGAGTGATGATGTCACGTCGCCGTGTGAGGACGTCGATTGACGGGCCAGGCAGATTCCACTGCGGATCCAACTGTGCTTGCGCGATCACGACCTCCATCGCTTCAAGCGATTTGCCGGCGTTCTCATCGAAGCTCTCGATCGCCATCTCGCGTACGAGCGTGCGCTTCGGACCCACCACCTCGCAGATCATGGATGGCAGTCTCCGCTCCCCACGAATGTGTGCACTCGTATGAAGGTGATAGAGCAGCAGTCCGAATGCTCCGGAGGTCACGAGATAGGGGACGATGTCGAAGCCGGGCAGACGCAACCGCAGCAGCGCAACCCAGTCTTCTGCGATCAAATTGAACACGGGGTGGCGATCGTACGGCAAGAATGCGTCGACACCCCGCCGATCGTTGGTGTGCTGCGGTCCTGGCTGCAAGCGCGTGACCAGTCGGTTCCATTTGTTTCCGCTCTCGAGGACGCGCTCTGGAAATGCTGCGGCGAGTTCCGCTCTGCGCTCGGCGCGCGACAGCATGAGATAGAGGAGCTCACCGCTACGACCGAAATTCGTGTAGTCCCGTTTCGGTCCGGTCGCTTTGATGTCGAGGTCCTCGTAGAGCGCGTCCGGCCCAAATGGAAACAAGAACCGCGAGCCCCAGCGCTTGTTCGTGTCCGCCTCCACGATGCACGAGCGCAGCGCACGCACCAGCGCGGCGAAGTCGTGGAAGGAATCAAACCGATCTTTCAGATACGAGAAATCGCGTTGTCCGGGGTCCAGGCCGCTGGCATTCTCAGACATGTACTTGAGCCATTGCGCCCACGCCGCAGCACTGTCTCCGATCGTCTGTGCAATTCGAAACAGCAGCTGTTCGTTGCGGAAGAGGATGTTGCGCAGATAGAGGCGCGTGTAGGCGGAGTACGCCGAGGGATACAACGACCGCTCGAAGTCAAAGAGATGATTCGCACGGTGAGCGGACTCGGCGGCGCCCAGGAACTCCAGGAAGACGAGCCATGGGGTCTGTTGGTCCCACAAGCGGTGGCCCCAGAACTGTTCCTCGAGCCAAAGGTCCTCTCGTTCCCGGTCGGCCGCGGCGGGACTCTTCTCGGTGGGCGCGTAGGTCATAGCAGGACGCCGATCTGTTTGTCTTTTGCGGAGCCCGAGGTATCCACTTCCAGAATGGTGAAAGAGACCTCACCCTGTCGTTCGTGGCCCGCGTTGCGCTTCTGCAGCTCTTGCATCAGCAGGCTCTTGAAGGCCATCAGGTCCTCAAAGCACTCCTTGGAGAAGCTCGTTGGCATGGCGCCCTCCGCGACACGGCTCAGATACTCGTAGCGCGTGAGCGTCAGTCTGAGCGATGCGCTGTACGGACCGCCCAAGGAGACGCACAGCTCAGGGGAGCGGCCGTTATAACCGATATCGATGTGCTCGCCGGTGTGCTTCGGTTTGGTGGAGATGCGCTCCTCCAGAAAGCGCGACACGCGAGTGTGCGAAAGACTCGCGCTGGAGGCGAGATACAGCTCATGCTCGCTACTCAGCATCATGCCAGTAAAGATCCGGTTCATCCCGCGTACGATGCGACCCAGAATCCCCCGTCGCACGTGCGCACCGGTACGGACGCGCTGGAGCACCTCATCCAGATACTCGCCACCGTAGCGGAATACCGAGAGCTCCCAGAGTTTCAGTTCGTCCGCTTCTGCGTCGGGAATCTTGAAGAACAGTGCGCGTCGTTGCGCAACGAGTTGGGCCAGGAAGCGATCGGCATGCGTATTGGTCTCATCCGCCCCCTCGACATAGCCCTGGCGCGCCGCGGCGAAGGAGGGGTCCTCGCCATAGAATCGGTCGGCCGCCACCAATCGCTCAAACCGTTCTCGCAGCAGCTCGTGCGATTCACCGAAGATCAGAATATTGTCGATGCGATTAGAGGTCTCCCGGCCGATCTGGAAGCGCTCCAGGTAGTCGAAAATGACGGCGCGACTGCGGCGCGCCTCCGGCAGATTGCCACCGAAGATGTTGTTGTAGATGCTCGCTTGGGGCCTCGTGCCACCTGCCACGATAGTCGAGATGTCCGAGGCTCGCATGAGGTAATCCTGCTTGGCCAGGGACTGAGGACCCAGACCCAGCACGCTGTTCGCAAGAAGGATGAGTATCTGCCGCACCGGGACATGCAGTCCGTTCTGATCGCAAAGTTCCAGCAGGGCCCGTAGTCGCTTGCGAAGCAGCGGATCGCTCAGCAGTTCGTAGTTTCGACGGATCGGGCACTCCGCGCCGAACAGCTGATCGGGCGCCCGGGCTTCGGCCGCACAGACTTGCCAGCCGGGATGTTCCAGGAAAGCGCTCAGAGCGAGATCGAACAGCTCCGCGGAGCTGCCGCGCGAGAGGTTATAGAGAGCGAGGCGACAGCCAT
Organism: Pseudomonadota bacterium; assembly: GCA_018241505.1. Taxonomy (GTDB): domain Bacteria; phylum Pseudomonadota; class Gammaproteobacteria; order Steroidobacterales; family Steroidobacteraceae; genus 13-2-20CM-66-19. Next base: position 608,063 of record JAFEDS010000009.1, read on the forward strand.
CATATGAGTCGTGGTCATTGACCAGCATCTCTTCAACGGCTTCACGGGCGCGTAGTACGGACTCCGAGGAAGGGAGCCTGCGCAAGGTTTCGGTCAGTTGCCCATCGTTGGCAGCTATCAGGAACATGTCCTGCAGGGGCTCCTGGCCGAACAGGCTGTCACAGAATTTCCGCATCAGGGCAAGCTTGCTCGGCGGCCACTCCATGCCTTGCAGTGGCACCCAGCCGCTCAGGTCTCGAAGGACGTGGAGCGTCACAGTCCGATCGCCGCTCCTCATAGTGGTGGCCAAATACGGTTGCTGACCCGACCAGTCGCGCTCATCGCCACCGAGATGCGCCCAGACTCGACCGCACAGGAACGTCTTGCCGTCCCCGGCCGTCCCCGTGAGGATGACGGATCGGTCGAGCCTTACAGAATCGAAATTGCGCAGGACCCTCTCCTCAAACGGGTGTTTGAAGAGAATCTGCTGAATGCCTGTGCGTCTGGCGAGGCGTCTTAGGTTTTCGTCATACAGACTATCTTTCGTCGGTATCGGGCCATACTGACGAAGAAAGTTGATCCATTGTTCTGCAGTCACTCCCCAATTCCCCCCGGCTCAGAGGGTGCAGATCGTGCATCCCTCGGGCGTAGCTTCTTCGACTTCAAAATCTGCGAGCACGGACATCAGGTTCTTCGCTTGGCGCTTCTTGCGCTTGTCCGCCGTAGTCTGCTCGTGCTTGCGTTTTATTTCTGCGATCCGCTCCGGTTTTTCGATATCCGCGAGCGACTCGTCCTGGCTCCAGTAGAAGACGTTGCCATTGACCTTGTTTGGCTTCTCATAGGCCTTGGCCAGTTCGTAGAGATCCGGATATGTTTCCTTCAGTCGTACCCACTCGATCTTTTGCTGATAGAAGCAGAAGTAGCACCCGGAGCGCGATCGCCCCCAGTCCGTGTACTTCGGCATGCCGACGCCCGACTCCGTCAAGATTCGAACGATGTCCTCGTAAACGAGACCATCCTCACGGAATGGGAACACGGCTTTGATGTTGGGTCTTGTGCTGATGTAGCCGACACGGTTCTCATCGGCCCGAATGCCGATGTAGTTAATCACTTCGTCATCACCGATGTACTGCTCGAACGGCTGCAGCTTCAGCTGTCGCGTGCACCAGCGTCGGTGGTTGGAGGGAATAATCTCGCCATACACCTTGAACCAGTGGTCGAAGCTGTTCGGCGGCGATGTGCGATGTACGGGCTTTCCCAGGTGAGCTTCGAGCCGCGCCAGGTATTCGTACGTCTCAGGCAACTCCTTACCGGCATCGTGGAAGATGTATTCCATCTGCGGTACTCGATCGCGCATATAGATCGCAAGCGCAGCGCTGTCCTTTCCTCCGGAGAGACTCAGGACGTGACGTACGGGTCTGCCGTCAGTCATTGCGCTCCTCCTCCAGTGTGTTCCAGGTCACACGTGACAACGCCGCCAATGCCAGGCTTCGATCCGAGCCGATCAGCTGTTGAATCTTGCGAGTGAGCGCCTCGACTTCCCGGACGCGCTTCTCATCGACATAGATCACTTGGTGGGACTCATGGCCGTCCTGTCGAGTCAGCGCAAGGCGGTACGCCTCATGACGCCCGGCACCGCCGCCTTGATGGAAGACGATCGCCTCGAGATCCCGAAAGCGTTGGACGCGGGAGTTCAATTCGCGGATGAAGATGTCTTCATCGCCGTCGCGCCACTTCGCAGGTGGTTGGGTGGCAAGCAAGCTCCCCAGGGATTCGAGCCAGGCATCACCGCCCAGCGCGGTATCTACTAGGCGCAAACAAAACGCCTTCAATCGGGGCTCGCCCGCATGCAGACTCACCGCTTCCGCGCGCAACTTGAGTGCGGTGCGAACCTCCTCCAGATCTCCGTTGATGCCGAACTCGGCGCTCAGTGCTGTACCCAATCGTTCGAGCAATTGTCCGAATGCAGCCCGGAGTTCTTCGACGCTCGCCTTGAGGGCTGTGGCAAAAGCGCGCGCCTGGGCCGCGTTCACGTCCTTATTTTGCAGGAACGGCTCGAAGGCGCAGGCCTTCGGCAAATCACTAAACAGCAACAGTACAGGGTCCCGCGAGGAAAGGATCGTCGAGCGAACCTGCAGTGTCGGTGCGGAAAGCCGCTGCGTGTTGCGTGCATACTCCGGCAGTCCCGCGACAAAGAGGCAGAGCGGGCGCACGACATCGAGTACCAAGTGTTCAGTGCTGGACCTCGCGCTGCGAAGACCAAGCACCTTTAGGATCGAATCGAATACCTCGGCGCGCACGCCAGCGATTCTGCACAGCTGGATCGAGAAGGAACTGGGGTCTTTTGTGAGCCTCAGGAATTCATCCGCGCCGACCTGCCGCAGGAAAGCATCATCTTCGTAGAACGCGAGCTCCTGACTGTGCATGGCGGTGAACAGAGCCAGCATCAAAGGGCCAAGGCCCTGGCGCACACCGTAGGGCGGCCGCTCCAGCATGTCCAGCACGTAGGAGGCTTTGAGGCGCTGGTCGGCGTGGCCTTCGAGAAGGGTACGAATCGCGTTGAAGCAGGGCGCGAACCGCAGCACGTCGTTTTTGCCTACTGGTACTTGAAGGCGGTATGCATCCTCCGTGCGCACGTGCAGTTGGCCGCGTTCCAGCACGGACATGTACATCGACATTTCCGGCGGCTTCTTGGAAGGATCCATGCCAAAGTACGCTTGGTTCGCGCGCTTGAACGCCCCCTCGATCAACAACATCCTCGCTCGCGCTGCGGCGGAACTGAGTGAGTGCCGATTCAAGAGCTCATGGCGAACGTGGGGCGCTTGCGGATAGAGGTCATCACAGATTAACGAGACCTTCTCTAGCAATTGCCGGCCGTCCGCAATGGGGATGGGCTGCCCCTTGATGAACCAGCGCAGCGCACGGGCGCCACTCAGTGAGCGCAGGCCCACCAAGTCCTGGACACGCTGCTCCAGTCGCAACCTGGCCGACTCGCGTTGGCGGCTGAGTTCCTCACGGGCGAAGCGATCGGCGTGAAGCTCCGGTGTGTTCTGGGCTACCCATTCCCATCGCAACACTTCCGCGATTAGACCGGATTGGTGCGACAACGGCTCATTGGGAACAGCAATCAGCAGATCGGGTCGTAGTTTGCGCTCCTGCGCCTGAGCGAACTGCAGGGCAGCCTCGATCTCGCTTTGGGTCTCGCACAGCGCAACGAAGACCTGACCGTCCGCAGCGCGCGGTGCGGCTGCGGAAGCAGCGCTCTCGAGCTGATCAGCTCGGACATACCGGACGGGGAAATACCTCAGATTACCGGTGCGGATATAATGACGTCTTGCGACCAGCGAGTGTGCGGGAAGGTAAGCAGCTAGGTGCTGCGCAACTGAGCGAAGGTTCCCCAACGTGCGGGTGGCGCGCTCGTAGGCACCCTCCAGATCCACGCTGGTGTGCGGCCAAAGGCAGTATCCGCCCGCGATGCCGCGCCTGAACAGAACGCGTCTGCGCTTCTGCAGATTCTCCAGTGCTTTGCGCACCGCGCTGACCAAGAATCCCCCCACTCCCGTAAGGGCGAACTCGATCGCACGATCATTCGCGATGAGATCTGGATGGTCGATGAGATTCAACACACCCACCGTTTTCACAACGGCCAGCTCCACGGCATCGGAGGTGGCGAAACTCTCAACCATCGACTCGATTTGCGGCCAGTGACTGCGATAGCTCTGCAGTGCAAGCCGATGGCCGAACGTCGAGCGGATGTAGTCATAGAGCTGCGGAAGACGATACATGCGGCCCACCTCGAGTGCGGCTCGAGCGTGCTGCTGCAGACCATGCGGCTCATCCGATAACAAGAAGCTAAAAAGCGAGCGTTCGTTCTGACCGAATCGCGCGAACGTCTTGACCATTGGAGCGATGGCTGTGCCGTGTAGCGGATACAGGCGCACAGCCAGCGACGCATCTGGCGGCTTGCGATGTTCAGTGCCCATCCAGCCGAGCTCGTAGGCCGCTGTCCAGCCCGCTCTGGCTTCATCCCGCGCAAAGGACGGCATGCTGGCGGTACGCACGCGTAAAGCGGATGCGATCAACTCCGAGACTTCCAGAAGCGGCTGATTGAAGACCAATTCTTCGAATCGACCCGCTATCTTTTCCCACTCACGTTGGGCACCGGGATCCAAGGATTCGGCGTACGCGTCGAATCCCTGGTGTAGCAATCCGATGACGAAGAGCGGGGCCGCGGAGCCGGAGCGACAAGCCGTTTCGGCCAGGCGCTGCAACAGATAGATGTCGTTGCCGGTCGGGTGCTGGGCTGCGTGCTCTAGGAACTTGCCCAGCTCATCGAGCAACAGCAAGAGTCCAGCACCCTTGCGATCGCGGACCAGCTTTTCGTTGGCTTCCTGGAGAAGCTGAACCACCTCGTCATCGCGGAGTGTCTCGCGCTGCAAGCAGGCGTGGAGGCGACCCTGCAGCGCCGATTTGACACCACGGGTGTATTGGGCTTCGAGCAGATCCGCGAGCGCAGACAAGATCGCACGGCCGATCCACTGTCGGGACCCCGTCACTAGTAGCGGCAGATACGTCGGTCGCGTGGGAAGCTGGAAGCGGTCGTAGGAGACGTTAGCATCGACCACTTTGGACAGGCGCGCCGCTGACCCGCCGAACCAATGTGCGAGGAACACCGCGAAGCTGGATTTTCCGGTGCCGTAGTTGCCTGTCATACGCCAGGCGCGCTGCGTAGACCCTGGCTTCAGGCCGCCGGCAAGTCTTTGGAGACAACTGCGGCCGTGTGGCGTGAGCACGTAGTGCTCAAGCGCACGTGGATCATGATAGTCACGTTCGAGATTGGCCGAGCGCAGATAGCGGGGTGTGACATCGAAAAGTGTGGCGATTGCTCTGGGCATGCGGGCTATCCGTAGGCGGCGGACAACGCATCGTGGAGGGGCATGAACTCGCTGCGCCGGAGCTGCGGAAGCGACTCGGAGTCATTGAACTGGATGCACCCGCGGGTTGCATCGCGCAGGTCCAACGCGCGTGCGAACACATCCTGCTCGGCGAGCTTAAAAACCTGTCCCGGACTGCCCGCGCTCGTAGCGATCGAGCGCACTGATAACGTCTTCTCGTTCGGGTGATGCCGATGCCAGTAATCGTTCACGCAGAACGCAAACAGCCCTGAGGTGAGGGTGAGTTTGTTATCTCGATTGAAAGCATAGATTGCCTCTCTAGGGCCACTTTCTTCGCGTTCTCGCTCACCCACTTTAGCAATGAGCTGCAGCTCGTTGAGAGGACAATCCAAGGTGTCTTCGCTGAGTTCGCCCTTGACTCCGCGGGTCGGCACATACGTGTGGAGAAAGACCTGGAAATGCTGCAACAGAGAAACGTCGGAAGCCTTGCGGTCTTCGCTTTCCACGCGCTTGCGGAAAGCCGCGAGGACGCGCGACTCAGTGAAGTCGGGTTCCTGCCAGCGGTTAAGTAGATGATCCCAGGCGAGCAAGCACGGATTGCTGGTCGAAATCATCCAGTGCAGGAGCCAAAGCGTGTTCGCGTCCTCCAGGAACTCATCGCGCCCATGCCGCAGGAAGATCGCCTTGCCCAACTCGGTCGGGGCCATTTCTCGCCCCTGAGGAGACCTGGCCATCCCGGCGACCTCGATCCAGAAACGAATAGAACGCACCATGTTCTTGCCAACGCCCAGCTCGACCATCGCGTCATCTTCGTCGGCGAACAAGGTCCTGTTGTCCTGGATTGCATGCAATGCCTTTGGCAGCCACGCATACCGACAGGCAAACGTTTCATGTCCTGAAAAGCGCATTGTATTCCTGTTTCCGTATCTGCCGTATCCGCCGCAGAGCCCGTGACTCTCGGCGCGCGAACACCCCCCCAACTCGTTGCGGGGGCATGCTATCACCTTGGCGCATGTCCTCACAAAGAACGCGCAATCAGAGCTAGGTCTAGCGCGCGGCAAGTCCTGCTGAATCGCTATTTGCGCTGTTGAGCCACGGCGCCGCCAATATTCAGCTTGCGAGGCTTCGACGCCTGCTCCATCGCCGGTGCCTGGACGGGGCTGCGCGCAATGCGGGCGTGATCCAGCGCTACTCGCCCATGGCCGGGACGGTTCAAATGGGCGATGCACGGTCCGCCGGCAGCATGCCGCGGCTGAACGCCGATCGTAACGTAGCCGATTTCGATCCCGGAGGACGCAAAAAGGGTATAGCTCAACGCCTTCTTGCCTAGCGCGAGCGCACAATCATTCGGAGACCTGAAAAAATGGACGGTTCAGAGTAAAGGGCGGTACACCTCGCAGCCCGGTCAGGCGCATGTTTACGGAGCGCGTGGGGGCGAGATCTGCGCCTAAGAAGCCGGTCCTCTCAATTGCGGGACCCCAGGCCTTCAGCGCTCGTCGGCCAAGTAGTGGCCGCTGGAGGCTGGACGGAGATCGCCCGCGGCTGCGGACAACCAGAAGAGGGGCCCTGATCCAATGACTGAGAATCACGTGCTGAAGACATTCGTACAGGCTCAGGTTAGCCGCCGGCACAAGCGTACACATCAGCTACTTCGACGACTCCGAGCGCGAGGAGCATGTCTACGCATCGATGCGTGCCCGAGACAGGAAGCGCCGACGCAGTCTTTTGCAATACCTCCTACCGATTGTCGGGGTACGACTCACCCAGCGGCTGCTGGATGTGCTTCGAGTGACATCTGACGCCAAAGTGGCTTTGTACGCGATGTCCGGCCAACACACGCGAGCAAAACATCCGGAGCAGGCCCAGCGCGTCCTCCACAGCTTACCGAAGTATTCGGTTCAGCTTCTTTATGTAGATGACTCGCAGCGCGCTCAGGGGAGATTCGTGCTCTATTTCGGTCACCGTCCAGGAAAATATTTATCCATCCCCATCAAGTTTGTTCGCCGTGGTTCCGGAGGGACGAATGTTGGATTAGTTCTGTTTTTGAGGAGAGCATCACTCCAGCTGATACAGCTGGGTACAGGTCTTTATCGTCGGGGAACCGAATCTACTTCGAGTCTCCAACAGCCAACAGCGTGGTGAGCGCCTCCCAGGTTCTATGGCGCGGCGCGGTTTGCCGGGTGAGCTAGGAGCCACATTTCGAATTGGGTTTGGCGCTCAGAGGTTGGCTTGGGATCACCTGCATCGCGATCGAAGATTTTCCTATGCCAGGCGGCTGCTTGCGCGCCCTTTCTCGATACCGTTATTTACGTCAAGAATTCCGGCTCATGAGCCTGGCCTCGATTGCCCTGATACGCTTTACTCTTCTGTCAACACGGATGGTAGTGAGTGGGATCAACACCCGCTGGCAGTATATGGTCCGTCGTGGTTAAAAAGATGGTGCTTGAGAAACTCTACACGTCCATCCACAAAAGCCGCAAGCGTCCCCACAAGCCTTCTAAGCGTAATAGCCGCCGTTGACGGGCGAGAACCGCGTTCCAATGCGCGACATTGCGCTCGATGAGGTCGTGAATGAGTGTGACAGTTTCTGTGACAGTTTCATCCGGATTTGTGCGGCTTTAGACGGACGAAAACGGCCTTGCAGAGGAATCTGAGCGGTGTAAGCTATTGAAATCAAGCGGCTTTTTCTCATAATGCCGGGGTGGTCGAGTCCCTCCCTTTCCACCAGATATTTTCCTTCCTGCTCAATCGCTTAGGCTGTCGACACCAACAGGTGCTGCCAGATTTGCAGCCAGAATTCGCATGCTTCGGCGAGCCCCCGGGTTGTTCCCTGACCCAGCGGTCGTCTCGGCTCCGAGATGGAGAAGCGGACGGCGTTTCGGGGAGACCTTCCGGCTGCTCGACACTGAGCAGCGATTTTTTGCCAGCTTCCCTCGCGTAAGGTAACGGCGACCGGAGCGAGCCGCTCTTTGAGAGCACTGAGCGTCGCCTGCGCGCGTCCCTCCTGGACGAAAACCCAGCACCGCATTGAAGACCAACAGCACTCCGATGACAGACGCCTCGACATACTCATGCAACATGAATTACAAGATTACAGGAGGATGGCCGCTTCGAGCACCCACGGGACCCCCACAGCTTGGTTGTGAACCGAAGCCAGAGGCTAGGAGGGGGTCTCTGGCGCAATGTTGGGTCCATATTGCTGCAGGCGGGCGCGTACTTTCTCGCGGTTGAGCCGGGCGGCGAGAGTCCCGACTCACTAGGAGTTGTTGGCGCTCTTGGCAAGAGGACTGTCCCTTGCACGCATTGACTCCCATACAGTGAACTTTGGCTTCCTCGGCGGATGCCGTACTGATCGCGCCGTGCCGAGCCAGTGCCGTGCAGTAGACCTCGCTGCGAGGCTGTTTTTGGCGCGTATACATGAACACCTCTGCCGACTGCCACGGATAGAACCCGCGGCTCACGCGGGCCTTCGGCCGGGACTTGCCGTTAACACCTGACGCCGGTCAGACTGACCGTCAGCGCTCCGGCAGACTCGCTGCAAGAGATGATCGAGTGAGATCCGCCCCGGGCCGGCTATCGCCAACCACAGAAAGAGCGCCAGATATTCGAACTCGTCAAAGCCGAGCAGCGTCTCGAGCGAATCGACCTCACCCCACCGCGCCGAGCGAATGGCGACGATCATCACCACGCCCAACGCGCCAGCGGAAATGCGTGTGAGGAGGCCCGCCAGCAAAAACAACCCTCCAAAGAACTCGACGCCCGAGACAAAGGGTGTCAGGACGTGCGGGAGCGGAATGCCCCAACCGATGAAATTCTCGGTGACCTCGGGCAGATGGGTGAGCTTTCCCCACCCGCTCCAGAGGAACACCCAACCAACGGTGACGCGGGCGAAGAGCGGCGCGAGCCACGTTAAATAGCGCGCGACGCTTTCCGGCCAGTCGATGAGCCATCCGAGAACGCGTTTCATATACACACCCCGTCGTGATGATAGGTAAGGGTCGGACGGGAGGAGTTCGATCGTCCAAGGGACCCATCCGGCGATCCTTTCTGACCAGAAAGACCCCATTGTTTTAATCTTTATTGCACGCGGAGCGGGTCGGACACCATTCGGTACTTTCCACGATTGCTTCGGTCGGGATGAGTAGCCGACGCTGAGAACAGTGGCGCGCAATGTCCCATACAAGCGCGGGTGCACTGGGTGAAAAAAACAGAGCAAGGCGTATCCTGTAATGGCGTGACCCTCAACTTCCGGCGTTGAGATCCCGCCTGTCCACCAAGGTCGACATGATGCAACATTGCGACGTTGGCGAGTGTAAGAGGCATGCGGCGATCGGCAGGCCGCAAATACGGACATCGGGCTTCGGCGGGCGATGCACGGCGGCGTCGATATTGCTGCCTGATTTCGCTCTGCGTGGGTGGGAGCTCTTTGGCTCAGTAGGAGACGCCGTCCAGCTCCACTGGGTGCTTCAGGTCGAGTTGCTTGAGCGTAAGGGGGGCGTGAGCCTCCATGTGCCGAGGTAACGCGTCACCGTGCAATATTTACGGCCTTTTCGGGGTCTTACTGCTAATGACCCACGAGCACTGGGTAATCGGCGTACCTTGCTCATTCGCTCGGCCGTGTCCTGCTCGCCGTGCAGTTAGAACTGCAACCAGTGGGTGAGGGCACTACGGGCGACGTGATCGCGCAAGTACGCACCACCGCGACAGCCGGCGGCAGAGGTGCACATTGAGATCCGGCTCGCGGTACGGAATCGGCATGCCACATTACGTATTCATACGTGGGGCCAGGAGCGCGGTGCGTGCCAGGTCGTGGGGCCTGCCAAAGACTCGCCTTGGCGCAAGAGGTCGCTTCACGCGAGCGGACACCCGCGTCTGTAACAACTACGCGGCTGCGGCGTCCAATCTCTATAAGCGGGCACCGGTGTCGCCGCCTCCATGACGAGCACCGAGGCATCGCTCGTTGCGCGGCTGCAGCGTCGTGACCGGACGGCGATGGCGGAAACGATCAGGACACATCACAGCTTCCTGGTCAATCTGGTCCGGCCGGTGGTCGGCAAAGATGTTGCAGAGGATTTGGTCCAGGAGGTTTGGATCAAGGCATTCGACGCGCTCGATGGCTTCGAGGGGCGGGCGCGTCTGCGAACGTGGCTCGCGCAAATCGCGCTCAATCTGGCGCGATCCCGCCGTCGTCGGGTGTCCCGTGAAGTATCGCTCGAGGATTGGGGCACCGATCCCGGATCCCCGATTGCGGAACGGTTTAGTGAGCGCGGCAAGTGGATCGAGCCGATGGCCTCTTGGAATCACGAGACTCCGGAGGAGCTGTTGACGGAGGCGGAATTGCGCGCGTGCATCGGCAAGCACGTGGAGCGCCTCCCGCCCGACCAGCAGACCGTCCTGCGCTTGCGCGAGTTTGAGTGCATGGAACTAGCGGAGATCGCGGCCGTGACGCAACTCTCGGAAGGCAACGTTCGCGTGCTGTTGCATCGCGCGCGGCAGAAGTTACATGCGATGATTGAACACTTTGAGAGGATGGGAAAATGTTGACCTGCCGGGAAATGTCCGATCTGGCCTCGGATTACCTCGAGGGCCGCGCGCGTTGGTCCGAATCGGCCTCGGCCCGGCTGCATCTGATGATGTGCCGGCACTGTCGCCGGTATTTCCGGCAACTTCGGCTCACGATCACCGCCATCCGTGCCACCAAGCCCGGTCATCCGCCTGTCGATCCTGCCAAGGTAGTCGACGAAATCGAGCGGCGGCGCAGTGGGTAGCGGGTTGTCGGAGGATGTCGAGCGCTGCCCGAGCCATCGGCAGGGCCGGCGAATCGCTGAATCACGCCAGAAACCCTAGTGACTGGACGCGTCATCCAACAACCGACGCGCGCACTCACAGCCGATGCTGAAGGCATCGTGGACTCCCACGACTTCGACTCCCGGATGCTGCGACGACCAGCTGCGTGCTGCGATAGCGGAAGCGAAGAAGTGGACGTGGCAGCAAAACGCGCTCCGGATATCCGGGGTGTCTGGCGGGCGGACCAGCGATACTGCCGCACCCGCTGGCTCGACCGCTCGTGTCGCGGTGGGAGTGACGGTGAGCGACACGGGCGCGCCGGTGGCAACACAACGTGAGACCACCCGGGCTGTGCGACCGATCAGCGCCGGGAAGAACAACGTGTCAAACGCGCACCAGGTGTACAGTCGGCGATCCTCGATCTCGAATCGATATGCGGTCTCACGCAACGTGAGTCCGTAGCCGATCACACAACCGTGGTCGTCCCACTCGGTGCCGATCGCCTGCTCGAGCGCCGCGTCCACGCGCGTGAGGGGCCAGTGAAGGGCCGCCGCAAGCGTCGCCGGCGAGACGGGGTTTCCTTTGGCGAGTTCGCGCAACAGCGCGACGAAGAGTTGCGCAAAGCCGTCGGACCGGCGAGCCCTCGTCAGCCGCTCAACGAGCTCCGTCGCATACCGAGCGGGGTCCGTCATTGGGTCCTATCCGGCGCAGCACGACAGCTGCGTCACGTCTTTCGAGAAGGTCTGGGCCGCGAGTTTCAGTCCTTCGACCATCGTGAGATAGGGAAACAATCGGTCGGCCAGCTCTTCCACCGTCAGGCCGGCATAGATCGCCAGCGCCGCGGCTTGAATCAGTTCACCGGCCTCGGAAGCGACCACCTGCACGCCGATCAGGCGCCGCGAGCCTTTCTCAATGACGAGCTTGATGAATCCGCGAGTGTCGAAGTTGACCAGCGCGCGCGGGACGTTGTCGAGGGCGAGCGTGCGGCTTTCGGTTTCAATCGCCTTGATGAGCGCCTCGCTCTCCGACAGTCCGACGGTGGCGACTTGCGGATCGGTGAAGACCACGGCCGGCATCGCGGTCAAGTCGAGCTGCGCCTCGCCACCCATCATGTTGATTGCCGCGCGCGTGCCCGCCGCCGCGGCCACGTACACAAACTGGGGTTGATCGGTGCAATCGCCAGCGGCGTAAATTGCCGGTGCGCTGGTACGCATCGCGGAGTTGATGACGATCTCGCCGTTCGGACTCTGATTGATACCGGCCGCGCCCAGATTCATATCCTGCGTGTTCGGGCTGCGGCCGGCGGCCACGAGCAGTCGGTCAGCGCGCCGTTCGCCGGATCCAGTCGTGAGCAGGAATTCGCCGTCCTGAAAAACAACCTGACTCGCCTGCGTGCGCTCAAGTACCTCGATGCCCTCAGCGCGGAAGATGTCAGCCACCGCGGCCCCGACGGCCGGGTCTTCACGGAGCAATAGCGTGTGGCGCGCCAGGATCGTGACGTGGCTTCCAAGCCGGGCGAACGCCTGCGCCAGCTCGAGGGCAACGGCCGACGAGCCGATGATGGCGAGCCGGCGCGGAATCGTGTCGCTCGCGAGCGCTTCCGTCGAAGTCCAGAAGGGCGTGTCCCTGATGCCCGCGATGGGCGGTACCATGGGGCTCGCTCCGACCGCGATGAGGCAGCGGTCGAAGGTCACCGCACGCTCGTCATCCTCGTGCAAGCGCACCGTGAGGCTGTGAGGGTCCGCGAAGCGCGCTTTGCCCCGCAGCACGGTAATGGCCGAACTCTCATCAAGTATGCGCTCATACTTGACATGACGCAGCTCCTCAACGCGCGCCTGCTGCTGAGCCAACAAGGGGCCGCGCAGGATAGCGGGCGGTGTCGCCCGAATGCCCAGGTCGAACGGGCTCTCCCGGCGTAACTGCGCGATGTTGGCCGCGCGGATCATGATTTTCGAGGGCACGCAACCCACATTCACGCAGGTGCCGCCGATCGTGCCGCGTTCGATGAGTGTCACACGAGCGCCCAACTCCGCGGCTTTCAAGGCGGCCGCCATCGCCGCGCCACCACTGCCGATGATGGCGACGCGCAGCGCGCCCTCGCCGGGGTTGCGTTGCGCCCGTCTGCCCGAACCACCCCCCGTCATGTTGAGTCCGGTGGACGATGTTGGGACATCGGTTGGCACCGCCAGATAACCGAGCTTCGTCACGGCGGCGGTGAGGGTCTCGACCTTGACCCGTGAGTCGGCCTCGATCTCGGCCTGGCCTTGCCGCCACGATACCGCCACCGAGCTGACGCCCTGGATTCTCTCGAGGACTTCCCTGACATGGGTCGCGCAACCGTCGCAGGTCATGCCCGTGATCTTGAGGTGAATCATTCAATCCGCCTACTGTTTGAGGCTGGACGGGTAGCCCGCGTCCCGGGTCGCCTGGGTCAGTTTCTGGGGGTTGGCTTTGGCATTATCGAAGGTCACGACCGCTTCGCGTTTCTCGAAGCTCACGTTCACTTGACTGACGCCCTCCACTTTGGAGAGGGCTGTCTTGACGGTGATGGGGCAGGCGGCGCAGGTCATTCCGGGCACCGATAGCGTGACTGTTTGGGGACTCGCCCAGGCGGGCGCCACACAAGCTGAGGCGACGGCGAAAAGAAGTCGTTTCACGATGAGCTCCCGATCAATAGAAGAAAGGCAACACGTAGGGGAAAATCATCGCCACAAGGACCAGGGCGGCGACGACCCAGAAGATCAGTTTGTAGGTGGTCCGAACCTGGGGAATCGCGCAAACCTCGCCCGGTCGGCAGGCCGATGCCGGCCGGAAGATTCGCCGCCCGGCAAAGAACAGCGCAGCCAGTGCCGCACCGATAAACACGGGGCGATAGGGCTCCAGAGTCGTCAGGTTGCCGATCCAGGCCCCGCTGAAGCCCAGAGCGACCAGGACCAGTGGCCCGAGGCAGCAGGTGGAGGCAAGAATCGCCGCGAGTCCGCCAGCGGCGAGCGTAGCTCGCGCAGTGTGTCGTTCCGCCATGAAAGCGCTATTCCCGAGGTGTCGTCCGATAGGGGCAACGATACTTCCGTAGTCAAGTACGGAGTCAAGGGGTCATGGGCGACGATCGAATGGGCCGCACTGCAGCGAGGCGGCCGAGCTGGCCGCACTGCGGCTCGCCGATATCCGCGCCCGTCTGGCCGACCTTGCCCGATGGAGCGGGTATTGTCCAGGTTGGTCCAGAAGTGCCCGCGCCCCCGGGGAGAGCTCGTCAGTTGTAACAGCAAGCACCCCGTTGCGTCTCACCCCATAAGAGCCCCGTCAGTCCACCATTCGCAAGCGCGTGCGGTGCCGCTGTCTTTCACGGGGAAATTTTGGAGGTTTTATGGCGCGTTCGCGAAACGAGGGAGCTGCCCTGCTGCGGGACGACTGGTCCCCTGCGCAAGGGCACCGTGAGGCCCGAATCACACAGGTCCTGGAGTCATTGCGTCCGGAGCTCGCGCGCTTCGCGACGTGGCTCGCGGGCGACCGATCCATTGCGGAGGAGGTCGTCCAGGAAGCGATGCTCCGGGCATGGCGTGCCCGAGATTCCCTCAAGGATTTGACCGCCTCGCGTGCCTGGCTGCTGACGATCGCGCGCCGGGAGTACGCCCGCCTATTCAGGCGCAAGCGATTGGATCTAGTCAGTTTGGAGGAATGGCACGCCATCGACAGCCAGGAGCTGGAGGCCCAGACCGAAGTCGCGCGTCCCGACGACGAGTTCCACGATTTGCGCGCGGCCATCCTGAAGCTTCCGATCGACTATCGCGAACCTCTGATTCTGCAAGTCATGGGCGGGTTGACGGCCACGGAGATCGCGTCCGAGTTGGGCCTCTCATTGACCGCGGTGCTCACCCGTCTGTTCCGGGCACGAAACAAACTTCGCGTGCTGTTTGGAGAGGCCCCGGCGGAGGGCACACCAGATCCGATTGAAGCCGTTGGATAGGGGAGGCGCATCCGGTACGCGCGCGACCTGCAGCACGAGGCCGGTCGCCCGCCCTGCATTGACGGTGCATCGCGGTCCATCGTTGGATTGGACTTGCTATCGTAAGATGGTGACTTAAGACTGCGGGCGTGCACCTACCCGAGTGACGGGATCCACTCCGCCAACGCGCGGCCATAGGCGTCCGGCGAAATCTCTTGAACGTAGTGGCTTCCGTAGAGGGTCACTTCCTTCTGATTGGGAAATGTCCGCACGAACTTAAGGAGCTCGGGGTTGGCGAGAATGGCACCGGGTAGTGCGTGCAGGAACAGCTTGGGTGTCGCTGCCGAGTGGGCGAGCCACGCCGAGTACTCATCGGCCATCTTGGCGTTGGTGGGATTGTAAGCCGGCAACTCGCGCGGCCACTGCAATGTGGGCCAGCGATCGGCGCCGGGTTGGAGATAGGGTCGCCGATACTCGGCCTCGTCTGCCTCCGTCAAGTAGTATTTCAGCCCACCGATGAGGAGTTGTTCCACAAAGATGTTGTCATCCAGTACGAGGTGCTCCCCTTCGGAGGTCTGGAATCGATCGAACAACGTCGGGCCGGCGGCCGCAGGCGGCTGTGGGGGTGGACTGTTGGGCACCCTTACGATGGCTTCGGAATACGCAATCCCGCGCACCGCCGAAGGGTTGTGAGACGCGAAGTCGAATCCGAGTCCCGAACCCCAGTCGTGAATCACGAATACAACATCGCGATCAACTTTGAGCGTATTCAGTAATCCGAAGAGAAATTTCCGATGCGTGGCGTAGTTATAGACACCTGGACCGGGATTCGGCAACTTGGCCGAGTCTCCCATGCCAATGAGATCCGGGGCGATGCAGCGGCCCAGATGCTCGACATGCGGCATGATGTTCCGCCAGAGATAAGAAGAGGTCGGATTACCGTGCAGGAAAACAATCGGCCGGCCTGAGCCCATTTCAACATAGGTCATTTTCTCACCGTGCACGGTGACGTACCGTTTGATCTCTCGCCACGCCCGCTCCGACTGCGTGGGACTGGTCGCCGGCTTTCCTGTCACAGGTGATGCCGCCACCGCAAGTCCGGCACCGCCGGCCCCAGCCAGAAACCAGCGGCGATTCAGGGCGTCTGTATTCATACTTTCGGCGCCGTCGATGAGGCCGCGGGTCGTCGCCCCAGCATCCGGGCAATCCAGAAGTCAACCGAGGCTCGCCCGGGCCCCAAGGCGATGATCGACACGGCGAGCGCGGCCCAGGGAAGGTGAAAGTTGGCCCATCCCTCCGGCACCGTCAGTTGAATCACTGCGGTCATGATCAGCAGCCCCAGCGCGCTCAATCGGGTGGCGAGCCCGATGAGGAGCAAACAAGGCAGTACGATTTCGGCTACGCTGTCGAGCAAGGCCAGCACGTCCGGAAACGGAAAGTCATAGGCGTGGCCAAAGAGATGGAGCTTGAACTGCTCTTCGAAGAGGAACTCCGCAGCGGGCGAGAGTTGGAAAAAGCCGCTCCACTTGGTGAGTCCGGAGCGTAGAAAGGGTATCGCGAGCGCCACGCGCGCCAGCGGCGCAGCGATGAGCAGGGCCATCCACCCGAGCTTCTCCAGGAAATATTGGCCTTTGGGCGCGAGGCGCCCGAGGAATCCATCGGCGTGTTGGACAGTTTCGCTTGACATCGAGTTCAACTCTTACGGTGATCGCACGACACCCACGATCAGACCGCTCTCGAGGAGGGCGATCAAGTGGGAAGACAGATCGAAAGTGGCATCCCTGCTCAGGGCCGCTTGGCTCGCTTCGATGAGGGTTTCCCCGCGGGCGAGGGCATCCAACAGCGGCGCCGCGCCCGGTGGCATCTGCCGGACCTCGACGTCGGCCTCGGGGCGCAGGATCAGAACATCCTCACCGCCGGCGTCGAGGTCGACGGGTGCCGGCACGCCATTGGCGATGTTCATGCGCCAGATGGTGAGCGCCGGGTACGGCGAACGGATGATGCGCATGGAGGGATGCACCTTCAGTCGAATCTCCCCGGCGCGCTGCGCCACCACGCCGCCTAACTCGTCCAGGTCTAAGGAGGCGACATCCGGCGCGTGGTACGCTTCGAGCCACCCGCGCTCGATGCGCGCGACGTCGAACAAGTACGGGAGCGACGCCAGAGGTTCGAAATCCCTCAAGAACTGCGGAAAGGTCGCGCCGTACTCCAGCATGATCGGCGAGCACGGGGGGTGTTGGGCGGCATAGAATCGCGCGAGGGCTGTAAAACAATCCTCCCCGACGAGTCGCGCGACCGCGACATAACTGTCGCGCAACGCCTCAATCAGGCTCACCATGACGTTGTTCCGATAGACCCCAAATCGCTGCTCGTCCGGTACCTGATGCGGACCCACACAGCCCTCGGGCACGGCCCGGCGCGGGTCCAGCAGGGCTTCGGCAAACTCGCGCTGGCGCTCAGCGAGCGTTGGCACGGCGCAGCTCCTCGTGTTGATGCGCTGGGGCGCCAGCCAGAATGGCCTGCGCGCGCTGCGCTTCGCTCTCGAGCTGTGTCCACGCCGGAATGTGGTTGTCCCACTCGATCAGCGTGGGCCGAGGACCGGTCAGCTCGATCGCCAGGGCGAAGAGTTGCCAGACCGGCTCCGCCACCGGGCAATCGTGGGAGTCGATCAGCAATGGTCGGCCGGCCCCATCCGTTCGCGAGGCATGCCCTGCCAGGTGGATCTCGCGGACGCGTGAAACGGGGAAGTCGCGCAGGTACTGCTGAGGGTCCCACCCATGATTGGTGCAACTGACGTGCACGTTGTTCACATCCAGGAGGAGGGCGCATCCCGTACACCGCGCGACCTCCGCAATGAACTCCACTTCCGAGTACGTCGTGTCGGCGAACCGGACGTACGTGGAGGGGTTCTCGAGCGCCATTTGACGACCGAGCACGTCCTGCACATGGTCAACGTGATCGATCACGATGCGCAGGCTCTCATCTGTATACGGCAGCGGGAGCAAATCGTTCAGAAACGATGCCCCCTGTGAGGACCACGCCAGATGCTCGGAAAACAACATCGGCTCGTAGCGCCGGATCAACTCTTTCAGGCGCCGCAGATGATCCCGATCCAGGGGCCGGTCCGCGCCGAGCGACAGACCCACGCCGTGGAGTGACAAAGGGTATCGCTCGCGGATGGCTGTGAGATAGCGGTGCGGCGGTCCGCCCGCTCCCATGTAGTTTTCGGCGTGAACCTCGAAGAAGCCCAACGCCGGCCGCGACTCCAGAATCTCGCGGTAATGCACGGGCTTCAAGCCAACACCGGCGGACGCCAGGGGCGCGCCGCGCGCATCGTTCAGACTCGAGGGGGTGCGAGCCTTCATCATTCTCTCATTGCCATTCCAACATTTTCAGCGGACCGAACCTGCAGCTCCACAGGCTCGGTCCCGCCTCGAAAGCGCCGAAGAGGCTTCAGGTCGATTTCGGCTTCAGGCTTCCCGTACCGTTCGGGGTCTGAATGGTGGTACAGGTTCCTTTGGCGACGAGCTTGAAAGCGTTGCCCTGATAGTCCGACGTGCTCGTGCCTGCGCAAGTGGTGCCGGCACCGGCGTAGCAGTCGTTCTGACCCTTCAGAGCGACTCCATAGCACTGCTCGAACTTACCGCTCTTCATTGCCTTCATCGTCTTTGCTTGGTTCTCCTTCATCATTTTCATCTGCTGCTCGCTCATCTGCATGCCCTGGGCAGAGCTCAGGACGGGGGTCAACGTCCCCAGGACAGCGGCTAGAGCTCCGGCCACGACTGCGGATACGGCTCGATTCGACATGTCAATCCTCCAATTTTCGGTGATGTTACGGATGGTTCGGTTTCTTGAATAACGACGGGACTCGCCAACCTCGCAAGGTGGGCAAAGACCGCGCTCAATGTGCGTCTGGAGCCGATCCAGTGAGTTCTCTCGATCGGCTCCTCACGTATACAAAGACCCCCTGGACAGCGTGCATATTGCGGCTCCCACTCTTGCGGACAGCGCGCGGTGTTGTCTCAAAACCGGGTGGTGAGGCGTGTCAGCCAGGCCGGCGAGATCTCGACGAGGAAGCTCTCCAGGGGTTTGTCGAGCCCCGTCAGGATGGCGGCGCCGGTCAAGCCCGCCACGATCCCCAGCACAATCTTCCCCCGGTGCCCGACGGAATAAAGCGAGCGACGCCATCGCCCCATGACGCGCTGAGAGACCGCGCCTACGGCGGCCAGCGGGAGGGCCGCGCCGAGTCCGAAGACGAGCATCGTGAGGGCCACATCGGGCAGATCGCGCCCCTGGGCCGCCAGCACCGAGGCCGCCCCGAGGGTGGGTCCCGTGCAGGGACTCCACACGACACCGAGGGAGAGCCCGAGCAGAAATTGTCCGAGCAGGCCGGTGCCCGGATCGTGCTCTGACAACGGTGAGACCCACGAGGTCAGATGGCTCGCGCCAACAAGAAATCCCTGCTGAAGCTTCGGAACAATCATGACCGGCCCGATCCCGATCAGGAGGACCGCCGCGATGCTCCGGAACACGCCTTGATCCAGACCCAATTCGAATCCGACCGTGGCGATGAAGATCCCGACGAGGGTGAAGGACATGGCAATGCCGGCGGCCAGCACCACCGGTCCCAGACGGTGTTTGGCCACCGCCGCACCGAAGATAATGGGCAGGATGGGCAGCACGCACGGTGAGAGGGCCGAGAGCACCCCGGCCGCGAAAGCGAACAGCGTATTCATCGGCTCGAGCCAACCACTAGGTACCGGCTGCCGCCAGCAGCAGTTGCTCAATGGAGCCTTCGCTCGTGTCGCCCACGGAGCGCGCCGCCTCGCGACGTCCCTTGAACACGATCAGGGTGCTTTGCGAGATGGCGTGAAACCGGCGCACGACGTCTTTCTGGGAGTCGAAATCAACACGGAAGACGACGAGGTGATCAAACTGGGGCTCGGAGGTCAGATGTTCGATGATCGGCTTCTGCGCCGCACAGGTGGGGCACCAGGAGGCCGTAATATCAACGAGGATCGGCTGATTGGCCTTTTGCGCCTGTTCGAACTGGCTCTCGGTGAAAGGCTGCGCGGGAGCCGCCCACAGCGGGGTGGCGAATGCGACAGCAACACTGGCGATAGCAATGCGAACAAACCTCATCGTGGTCTCCGTTACAAGGGGTCTAAGGATTGGCGGTACGCGGGGCTGCGAGCGGACACGGGCAGGCAGAATCCCTGCGCCGGCACATCGAGCGCCGCGTTGAATTTGGAGGAAAGGTTCTGAAAGGCGATGAGCCCGGTGAGCTCGACAATCGCCTCATCGCTCCACTGCGCCTTAACGCGTGCCCGCAATGGGTCGGTCACTTGATTCAGCGTGATCGCTTCGGCGTATTCCAGCGCCAGGCGCTCTGGAAGGTCGAAGAGCGTGCTCGCGCGCCAGTCGGCGAGCGCGCTCACCTTCTCGAGCGCAACACCCCTGCGAATGAGGGTTGCCGAATTGACATCAACACAGAACGCACATTGATTGATTTGCGAGACCCGGACAGTGACGAGCGAGCGCAGCGACGGCGGCAGGGGTGAGAGTCGTCGGTCCAGCGCGCCGTACAGGCACGCCAGACCCAATAGCACCCGAGGCGACCGACCCCACAGGAGGCTGGGCTCGAGCACGTGCCCGTAGGCACGCCGCTGCAGCCGAAACAGCACACGCACGTACCAGGGATAACTCGATGCCGGTTTGCCGCTGACGAGTCTCACTGCTATGGCCCCCACGCCGAACAGTCAGTCCGCAGGGGCGTGGCGATGGCCTGCGTGCTCGTGCTCGGACCCTTCGTACACGGCACCCGATACTGCCCCATAGATCCAGTGCAACATCAGTGTTGCAATGGGTGCCATCATGCCGAGATTGAGGCCGAAGAGGCCCGCACCCGCCATCGGCATGAGGGCTATCATCATGACGAGCCACGCCCCGGTCGCAAAGAGGGCGCCACGAATCCAACCCGGACCCGGCAGTAGGCGCTGGAGCCCCGCATACAGCAGTCCCCAGAGGAGAGTCCCGATCATGAAGTGCGCTACCCAGCCGACGAGCAAGGGCGCACCCATCATGTTGCTCATCATGGAGATCGGATTGAGCTCCGGCATCAGGTGCATCATCTGTTTGAGCACCATCAGCACGGATAGGACGACGGTGGCAATGAGGCCCGCAAGCAGCGCTCGGCCAAAGTTTATTGCGGTTTTCTCGCTCATCGTTTTACTCCGTGAGAGAAAAAAATTGAGTTCTTACTAAAGAGGACCCCCTCGGGTCGCCATTTGTTGCGTGCCGCGGTGCGCACAGGACGCGGCTACTTCTGCGATTTATCGGACGAGTGGTGAGACGGATCGGACGCTTTAGTCCCGAGGCGTGAGCCACCGGAAGAGAGGTGCTCGGAGGGGGGATCCACCGAAAACGCCTTCAGCAGGACCCGCTCCAAGTTGCGCATGGCGATGAGATACCGGAGGCAGCTCGGGCAGCCGATGCCATGCAGGATTTGCTGGACCGTCTGCTTACGCGGCTCTGCTCCTACTTGAAATCGAAATTCGGCGCAGCTCAGCATACCGGGGCTCTCCGTCAGGGTGTGGGCGGTCCAAAAGAATCGAAAGCTGTTTTTTCGCCCCTCCTATTTCATAAGGACCAAGCTCCTGCGGAAAATCTTGCAGCGAGCCCGGCAGAGTGCGACCTCATTGAGATTCAATTTGCCGCGCGAGCTCTTTGCGCGCGAAATAAGTCACGAGAACCGTGACACCCAGCGTGGCGATCAACCCGACCCAGAGGAGCACGCTGCCCGATCGTCCCAGCGGCGCACGGCCGGCGATCGCTTCGCTGACGTTTGCTGCGGCAGCGCCCGCGTAGGTATACAGCAGCGTCCCGGGCAGCATGCCGACCCATGACGCGATGACATAGTCGCGTGTCCGGACCGCCGTGATTCCGTAAGCGTAGTTGAGAAGATTGAAGGGAATCGCAGGCGACAGGCGTGTCAGGAAGACCATCCAGATCCCGTGAGCGGCGATGGCCCGGTCGAGCGCCTGGAACCTGGGCCAGCGCTCGATCTTGCCTCGAACCCACTCTCGCGCGAGGGTCCTTCCGAGAAGGAACGAGGTCAGTGCGCCCAAGGTACTGCCGATGGAGACCAACACCATGGCCCGCACGAGACCGAATATGGCGCCCGCTGCAATGGTGAGCAGAACCTCCGGCAGCATCGCGACCGTCGATGCCACATACAGGAGCACGAAAGGGACGGACGCGGATTCGCGATGCGCGGCGCTCCAGGCGAGGGCGGCGCAGAGCCAATGGCTCACCGGCAGAATAATCGCGGCGATACCGAAGGCACCCACAACAACCGCCACGATGAGTGTGCGTGCCTTCACGATGGCGCAAGCTCCAGCAACGCCATTGCGATCGCCTGCCCTTGATCGGACGGAGTTCGGTCCGATCTCATCCCAACTTCTTCGCTGTGCGCGGTCGAGAGCCGCGCAAATCGGCCGTTACGCGAAGTCATCACGATACCGATCCGGGTGAGTCAGGGCATCACGGCGCTGTGCCTGTGATAGCTAGAAGACCACGTGATCGAGGCCGATATTGCACGCCCGCGCGCGGAGCGCCGCAAAGCGAGCCGTGAATTCGCGCTGCAATAGTTCACCGGGGTTGAGTGGTCTGATATCCAAAGGTGGCTGTTTTTTTCGCAATTCCCTGGGGCGTGTTAGAGACTTTCCGAGTGTGGGCCGCGCTCGTCCGCGCTCAAGATCCGACACGCGTGCACCGGAATGAAGTTGTGGGAGGTTGACATGACAAAGCCGACGGCCGAAGAGGTTCGGCTGCAGACAGCGGGCGCTGTCTGGAAAACCTGGGGACCGTACCTCTCCGAGCGTCAGTGGGGCACGGTCCGCGAGGACTACAGCGCAGACGGTGGGGCGTGGGAGTATTTTCCTCATGATCATGCGCGCAGCCGCGCGTACCGTTGGGGCGAGGACGGCTTGGCGGGGTTCTCTGACAGTCAGCAACGGCTGTGCGTCGGCCTCGCCCTGTGGAACACGCGCGACCCGATCCTGAAGGAGCGCCTCTTCGGGCTCACGAATGGCGAGGGCAATCACGGCGAGGACGTCAAGGAGCTCTACTACTACCTGGATGCCACACCCACCCACTCGTATCTGCGGATGCTCTACAAATATCCCCAGGGCGAATTCCCGTACACGCGCCTGGTGCAGGAGAACGGTGCTCGCGGCAGCGGTCAGCCCGAGTTTGAGCTCATCGACGCTGGTGTGTTCGACCACGACCGTTACTTCGATGTGTTCGTAGAGTACGCGCAAGCCGAGCCCGGTGACGTTCTGATGCGGGTGACGGTCGAGAATCGCGGCCCTGAGGCCGCGACGATCCATCTGCTCCCGCAGGTCTGGTTCCGCAACACCTGGAGTTGGAAGCCCGGTACCCTCAAGCCGCGGCTCAGGTCGTCGGAAACCGGTTCCCGCCAACTGCGGGCCGATCATCCTACCCTCGGGGCCTATCACATCGAGTTCGATGGCCAGCCGCAGGAGATTCTTTTCTGCGACAACGACACCAATGGCGCCCGGCTCTGGAATGCGACGCGCGAGGGCTACTGTAAGGATGGCTTTCATGAACGCGTGATCGGAGGGCGCTTCGACGCGGTCAACTCGGCGGCGGAAGGCACCAAGGCGGCGGCCTGGTACATCGCCGAGGTGGCGCCGGGTGATCGGATCGAGGTCCGACTGAGACTTTCAAGGCGACCGAATGCGGCCACGTTCCAGGAGTTTGATGCGCTCATGGCGCGGCGCCGTACCGAGGCTAACGAGTTCTATGCCGATCTGCAGCGCGGGATTGACGGTCATGATGCCCGCGCCGTGCAACGGCAGGCATTCGCCGGCATGATCTGGAGCAAACAGTACTTTTACTTCGACGTCCCCCGGTGGTTGAACGGTGACCCCGGTCAACCACCCCCACCGGCGGCCCGGCGCCACGGTCGCAACCACGACTGGCAACACCTCAACAACGCCGACATCATTTCCATGCCGGACAAGTGGGAATACCCCTGGTACGCAGCGTGGGATGTGGCGTTCCACTGCCTGCCGTTGGCGCATCTCGACGCGGAGTTCGCCAAAGAGCAACTCGTGCTACTCACGCGCGAATGGTACATGCATCCCAACGGCCAGATGCCCGCCTACGAATGGGCCTTCGATGATGTGAATCCGCCGGTGCACGCCTGGGCGACCTGGCGGGTGTTTCAGATCGATCGCAAGCAGCGCGGCGATGCCGGCGACCTGGAGTTCCTGGAGCGCGTTTTTCACAAGTTGATGTTGAATTTCACCTGGTGGGTGAATCGTAAGGACGCGGAAGGCCTCAACGTGTTTCAGGGCGGATTTCTCGGCCTGGACAACATCGGCGTCTTCGATCGCAGCCGCCAACTTCCCACGGGTGGTCACATCGACCAAGCCGACGGCACGAGCTGGATGGCGATGTATGCCCTCAACCTCATGCGCATCGCCCTCGAGCTGGCGCAGCACAACCGGGTGTACGAGGACATTGCCACGAAGTTCTTCGAACACTTCCTGCACATCGCGCAGGCGATGACCCACATCGGCGGCGAGGGCGCCGGCATCGGTTTATGGAACGAGCAGGACGAGTTCTTCTATGACGTGTTGCACTTGCCCGACGGGAGCCTGCGGCCGCTCAAGATTCGCTCCATGGTGGGTCTCATCCCGCTCTTTGCGGTGGAGACGCTCGAACCGGAACTGCTCGAGCGGGTGCCCGATTTCAAGCGACGGCTGGAGTGGTTTCTCCGCTATCGTCCGGATCTTTGCGCCCTCGTCTCGCACTGGAACGATGCCGGACGCGGGCAGCGGCGGCTGTTGTCACTGCTGCGCGGCCACCGCATGAAACGCCTCCTGAAGCGCATGCTCGATGAGAGCGAGTTTCTGGCGCCGTACGGTGTGCGCGCACTGTCGCGCGCGCACGCACACTCTCCCTACGTGTACCCCCACAATGGAGTGGATCTGGAGGTCCACTATCAACCTGCGGAGTCCGATACCGGGCTGTTCGGCGGCAATTCCAACTGGCGCGGGCCCATTTGGTTTCCGGTCAACTTCCTCGTGATCGAGTCGCTGCAGAAGTTCCATCACTACTACGGCGATGACTTCCGCATCGAATGTCCCAGCGGCTCAGGTCGTTATGTCAGCCTGAATGAAGCGGCGAACGAGCTCGCGACACGGCTGACGCGGGTCTTTCTCGCGGACGAGACCGGCCGGCGGCCCGTCTATGGCAACGATACGCGGATGCAGGCGGACCCCCACTTTCGAGACTACGTGCTGTTCTACGAATACTTCCACGGGGATTCGGGGCGGGGTCTGGGTGCCTCACACCAGACCGGATGGACGGGATTGGTCGCCAAGCTCTTGTTGCCGCGCTACGCACGGAGTGTCGTCGAGCCGATCGAAGCCCGGAAGGCGCCGCAAGAGCCGTTGGTGTCGAGCGCCGGAAAGTCACGACGGACGCGCGCCACATCCTCCAAATCGCAAACAACCCCCTAAAAGAGGCCGTCGATGGAAGAAGCTTCCGCTGAATACGCGCACCTGCCCCGGCCCGTGTTGCCCCGAGTAGCGCCTCAGGAGCTGCTCTTGGGACAGAAGGCGCTGGTGACTGGGGCGAGTTCCGGGATCGGGCGCGCGATTGCCATCTCGCTGGCCCATGCGGGCGCCGATGTCGTCGTGAACTACGTCGCCGACGAGGACAGGGCTCAGGAGCTCGTCGAACAGATCCGTGCGCTCGGCGTGCGCGCGCTGGCGATTCGTGCCGACGTTGGGGACGAAACCCAAGTCGGTGAGATGTTTCGTCGGATGATCGAGGAGCTCGGCACCATCGACATCCTCGTCAACAACGCGGGCTTGCAACAAGACGCGCCATTTCACGAGCTGACCCTCGCCCAGTGGAACAAGGTCCTGGCCGTCAATCTCACCGGTCAGTTTCTGTGCGCGCGTGCGGCCGTTCGTGAGTTCAGGCGTCGTGGCGTCCGCCCGAACATTTCCTGCTCGGCCGGCAAGGTCATTTGTGTCAGCTCCGTGCACGAAGTCATCCCCTGGGCAGGACACGTCAACTACGCCGCCTCCAAGGGCGGCGTCATGCTGATGATGAAGAGCCTCGCGCAGGAGGTAGCTCCGTACCGCATTCGCGTGAACTCCATCTGTCCGGGTGCGATTCGCACCCCGATCAACATGCAGGTCTGGGAGACTCCCAAGGCTTACAACGAGCTGATGAAGCTGATTCCGTACAAGCGCATCGGTGAGCCGGAGGAGATCGGTCGCGCCGCCGTGTGGCTCGCCTCCGACTATGCCGACTACGTTCACGGCATTAGCCTGTTTGTGGACGGCGGTATGACGCTCTACCCCGGATTTCAGACCGGCGGCTGAGGCACTGACTTCGTGCGGAGACATCGCCATGACGTACTTGAAAACTCTCGGGTCCGATTCGAGCCTCCTTGAAGTGTTCAAGGCATTTCCGGGCACGTCTGAACCGCTCATCAAGTTTCATGAGGTGCTGCTGCGAGGATCCTCACCGTTCACGGAGGCTGAACGCGAACTCATTGCGGTTCACGTGTCCTATTTGAATGGCTGTATGTATTGCTACGGCGTGCATGCCGCAATGGCCTATCGGCTGGGGATCGCGTCCGAGGCGTTGGAACAACTGGCGCAGGATGTTGATGCGGGGCCCGTGCCCCAGAAGATGAAGCCTGTGCTCCGCTATGCCGAACGCTTGACACGAGACCCGGATGGCGTCCGCGAGAGTGACGTGGAGGCGATTCTGGCTGAAGGTTGGAATGAGGTCGCGATCTATCACACGGTCGCGGTGACGGCCCTTTTCAACTTTATGAACCGTCTGGTCGAGGGGCTCGGGATCGAGCTCGATCCGGGCGATCTCCCGGTGGCTGCAAAGCGCTTGGCCGAGCAGGGCTACTTGCCGCTGATCGAACTGATCCACAAGTGACACAGGCGCCCCCGTCGAGCTGCAATAAATGTCCGGGGCCGAGGGTCTTGATAACTGATGCGGGACGTTTTTCGGAAATACCCGGGCCGGACGATGGGTTGGGCCGAGTCGAGCAGCGATGTGTCACTCTCCATCATTGTGCCGATGCTCAATGAGGCGCGTACGCTGCCCGCAATGCTGCCCGACCTGAAGCGCTTGCAGGAAGAGGATTGTGAGGTCCTGTTTGTGGACGGCGGCAGCGAGGATGCCTCCGTCGACATCGCCATGCGCGAGGGATTCACGGTGCTGCAGGGCTCCCGCGGGCGAGCCCGACAGATGAACGCGGGCGCGCGCGCCGCACGCGGCAGACTTCTCCTGTTTCTGCATGCGGACACGCGGCTTCCGGCCGACGCGCCGGCGCGATTGCGCCGGTTTCTGTCCGAGGATCTGCACGCGTGGGGTTTCTTTTCCGTCGAGATTCAAGGCGAGTCCCGCATGCTGCGGCTCGTCAGCGCGCTCATGAATCTGCGCTCGAAGCTGAGCTGTATCGCGACGGGGGATCAGGCGCTCTTCATGTATCGCGTCGTGTTCAACTGGGTGGGTGGCTTTCCCGATCAGCCACTGATGGAGGACGTGGAGCTGTCGCGGCGACTCAAACGCATCTCGCGCCCAACCTGCCTGCCCGAGAAGGTCACGACATCCGGTCGGCGGTGGGAGACTTCAGGGATCTGCCGGACCATCGTGTTGATGTGGTTTCTGCGGCTCGCGTATTGGTTCGGCGTATCGCCGAAGTTGCTGGCGAGGGCCTACCGATGAAAAGCCTGCGTACGGTGATTTTCGCCAAGGCGTTGCAACCCGGCCATGTCAAAACCCGCCTGATCCCGGCACTCGGTGTCGAGGGTGCGACCGCGTTGGCCCGCCGGTTGCTGGAGCACGCGATCGTGCAAGTACTGCGCGCGCAGATTGGGACAGTCGAATTGTGCGCCACGCCGGCGGACGCGCAGGCGTGGCGAGAGATCGATATTCCAGCAGGCGTGGAGCGGACCGACCAGGGTCCGGGCGATCTCGGCGCACGGCTCGCGCGCGCGAGCAAACGCGTCATCGATGACGGAAGCGCCGTGCTGCTCGTCGGCACCGATTGCCCGGCACTGGATGCGGCCTACCTGCGCCGCCTCGCCGAGGCCCTGCTGGAGGTCGATGTCGTGATGGCGCCTGCCGCGGACGGCGGTTATGCCGCGTTGGGGTTGAATCGATACGATCCTCACCTCTTTTCCGACATTCCCTGGAGCACCGGCGCGGTCGCCCGCGAAACGCTGCGCCGAATCGAACAGATGCAATGGAGCGTGCGCGAGCTGCCGGTCCTTCACGATATTGACGAGCCGGCGGATCTGCAATGGCTGCCGGCCGATTGGCCGGAGGCGCCTTCGCAAGGCAGTGACCGTGGATCGAGTCTTGATCGGAGCTCTGTTGACCTCCCGGCGCTGCGGAGCATTCCATGATCGGCATCATCGGTGGAACGGGTTTGTACCAACTGCAGGAGCTGCAGGAGGTGCGAACACAGACGGTCGCTACACCGTTCGGCGCGCCGTCGGCGCCTCTTACGCTGGGCGTGCTGCGCGGGCGTCCCGTGGCCTTTCTGGCCCGACACGGCCTCGGGCATGAATTGCTGCCGAGCGAAATCAACTTCCGCGCGAACATCTGGGCGCTGAAGAGCGTGGGGGTACGGACTCTCGTGAGCATCTCGGCGGTGGGTAGCTTGCGAGAGGAGATCAGGCCCGGCGATCTCGCGCTCGTCTCGCAATACCTCGATTTCACCAAGGGTGTGCGACCACTCAGCTTCTTCGGCAAGGGAGTCGTCGCCCATATCTCGACCGCGCACCCGACCTGTTCCGTCACGGCGCAACTCATCGCGCGGGTGGCCCGCTCTGCTGGGCTGATTCTCCATGAGAACAAGAGTTACGCCTGTGTCGAAGGTCCGCGCCTCGGGACGCAAGCGGAGAGCTACTTTCTGAGACAGGCCAGTGCCGATCTCGTCGGCATGACGAATGTGCCCGAAGTCTTTCTCGCTGGGGAGGCTCAGCTCGGGTACTGCACGATCGCGGTGACGACGGACTATGACTGCTGGCTCGAGGACCCGGCCCAGCATGTCACGGCGGAAGCGGCGATCGCGCTGTTCCGACAGAACCTCGCGCGCGTTCAACAATTGCTCGTCGCTGTCGTGAGCGAATACGTCGAGGATGACACGCGGCCCTGTCGCCAGAGGCTCCGCTCGGCGATCGTGACACCGCGCGAGCGTATGACACCCGAACAGCGCGATTTGGTGGAGTTCCTCTGCCGCTAGTCGGGCATTCCGCATGATCGGACGGCGGCGGTTCTTACGGGGTTCCGCGGCGGCGTTGTCCGCGGCGTTATGTTGGCCTTGCGCCTCTGCCGAGGCGGCTGTCCGCACACGGGGCGTCAATCTGACGGGGCCTCGGCAGGTCTTCGATTACGCTCGCCTGAAAGGTCTTGCGCGCAACCTGGCGAGCAGCACGTACCAGCCGCCCCCGGATCAGCTTCCCCCGTCCATCCAGCAGCTCGACTGGGATCACTGGCAGTCCATCCGCTATCGCGAGGAGCGCTCACTCTGGGTGGGCGAGGGGCTGCGATTTCAGGTGCGCTTTGCGCATCTCGGGTTCCGGCTGAACAAGCCGGTCCGTATGTTCGCGGTGGAGAATGGCGCTTCGCAGGAGATCGCTTACGAGCCGGCGCTGTTTGATTACGGTCACAGCGGCCTCAAGGCGCAGCAGATTCCTCATCAACTGGGGTTTGGCGGCTGGCGTCTCTACTTTCATACGGACTGGGTTCGTGACATCGCGGCGTTTCAGGGCGCCTCCTACTTCCGCGCGGTCGATATCGATCGGCAGTACGGCATGTCGCAGCGCGGGCTCGCGATCGACACTGGATTGCCGCGACCCGAAGAGTTCCCTGACTTCGTGGCGTACTACCTCGAGCGGCCCGCGACAGATTCCACACAACTTACTGTGTATGGTCTGCTCGACTCACCGAGCGTCGCAGGCGCTTACCGTTTCATAATTGATGCCGGTCGCTCGCTGGTCATGGACATCGACGCAGCGCTCTACCCGCGTAAGCTGATCGAGCGCCTCGGCATCGCGCCGGGCACCAGCATGTACCTCGTAGGCAAGAAGGATCGGCGAGTTACGAACGACTGGCGCCCGGAGATCCACGACTCCGACGGGCTGCAGATGTGGAACGGATCGGGAGAATGGATCTGGCGTCCGCTCGTGAATCCGCCGGGTGTACACGTCAACTCATACTTGGACGAACATCCGCGGGGCTTCGGGCTGATGCAGCGTGAGCGTCATTTCGAGCAGTATCAGGACGACGGTGTTTTCTACGAGAAACGGCCTGATGCCTGGGTCGAGCCGAAGGGGAATTGGGGAAAGGGCGCGGTCATGCTGGTCGAGATACCGACCGAGGACGAGACGTCGGACAACGTGGTGGCGTTCTGGAATCCGGCCGAGAAACCGCAGCGCGGACAGGAGTTGCTTTACGGTTACCGCCTCTGCTGGTGTCGTGAGAATCCGTTCTCAGCGGATCTTGCGCGTGTCTACGCTACGCGCACCGGCATTGGAGGGGTCATTGGGCGTAAGCGGGAGTATTTCTCGTGGCGCTTCGTGGTGGATTTTGTCGGCGGCCAGCTCGCGACTCTTGGCGACGGCGCGCGCGTGACGCCCGTGATATCCGCGTCCCGGGGCCGTGTTGAAATCACCTCGGCGCGTCCGCTGTATCCGGTCAACGGCTGGCGCGCGATGTTCGATCTGGTTCCTCCGGATGACGGCACGGAACCGATCAACCTGAGGTTGTATCTGTCCGTGGATGGCCGGGGGTTTTCCGAAACCTGGCTTTATCAATACACGCCGCCGCCACCTGAGCAGCGAAAGGCCCTCATGGGCCTTTGATGGGCCTCCAACGGGCTGGTGGCGCGTCAGACTTGCCTGCCGTGGGCCAGGTCTCCCTGCTAACTACGGGTGTGCGGGGGTCTTGGAGAAGACGTTCATGGTGACCACACCGCCGATGATCAACGCCATGCCGAGCAGCGCGGGAGCATCCAGCTTCTGGCCGAAGAACACCCAGGCAAAGGATGTGATGAGGACGATTCCCAGGCCGGACCAGACCGCGTAGGCAATGCCGACGGGAATCGCTCGAAGCGTAAGCGACAGGAAGTAGAACGCGACTCCGTAGCCTAAAAGAACGCCCACGGAGGGGTAGAGTCTCGTGAGGCCGTCACTCGCTTTCAGGGCGGACGTTGCGAGGACTTCCGCCACGATGGCGACGGCGAGAAACAACCAGTTCTTCATACGCTTTCGATCCGGGAGAGGTGCGTGCAGGCTGTGCGCGATAGTGGCACCGACACCAAAGGGCTTCCGGGTGGGAGCTCCGCGGCAGTGAAGATCGATCAGCGCATGAGATCGAGTAGGGGCAGGTAGCCCTGGGAGGCCAGGCGCTGGGCAGCAACCCGGGTGTAAGCCGGATCGAACTCGATTCCAAGACCCTCCACGAGCCGATTCATGAAGTTGAATAGGGCAGTCACGGCCGCAGCGTAGTAGATAGCCGCCTCGTCCCAACCCGCGGCCAAAATCGCCTCCGCGTCGCTCTTGTGGACGCCACTCGGTGTTCGCGTCAACTTCTCTGCGTATTGAAGCACTGGTTTCATTTTTTCCGGGACCAAGGCGAAGTCCACATTCTGAACCAGTTGGTCCACGGCACCAGACGGGACGCCCAGCCGTTCGGCAGTGGCGGTATGAACTGCCCGGCAGTACCCGCATCGATTGAGTCCGGAGACATAGGCGGCGATCAATTCCCGTTCAGCCTCGGTGAACGGTGCCGGTCCCCGCAGCAACACTTCGTGAAACTCAATAAGCGGGCGGCAGGTGTCGGGAAACGCCTTGAAAACCTCAAGAAGACTGGCACCGGGACGCAGCGACGGCAGAAAAGGCATGGGGATCTCCGATTGCGGTAGGCTGAAGTTGAGAGGGCATGCAGTACGTGTGGGCTCGGATGCTAACGAGACATCGTCAGCAGGACGTCGTCTTCGCGGAGCGCGTAGAGGGCATAGCAGGCCGCAAGCATGGGCCAGGCCGCGAAGAACAGCAGATGAGAGCTCTCCCATGGGGACAGGTACTGCCGATAGCTGCTCAAGGTCGAGGCGGCGTGCAGAAGCAGTACACCGCCATACGTCCAGCGCTTCCAAAGACCCGCGGCGAACGCCAGGAGGAAGGCGATTTCGGTAACGCCGATCAGCCTGATCAACGCTCCGCCCAATCCATGTAAGCCGTAGAAGTGCTCGTAGATACCGGCGGTATGCTCGGGGTTCACCAGTTTGTCCAACGCCCACATGAACATCACCACAAAGACGCTCAGGCGCAGGAATAGCAGGCTACGGGCCAAGCGGAGGTTCTGCGTCACGGGGCTGGTCCTCGGACGGTGCGGTATCTTTAGAAGACCCCGGTGGCGAGCGGAATATTGCACCGTCGAGGGATTCTGTTGCGCTGCCGACGGGAGCGCCGGTGCATGATGGTAGGTGAGGTACACTCGGTGTCGGCGGCGCTCAGGTCCGTGGCGCGTCGGCGTAGCGATCCATGCTTTTCTCTCTACCGTCGAAGGAAC
This sequence comes from Pseudomonadota bacterium, assembly GCA_018241505.1. Classification (GTDB taxonomy): domain Bacteria; phylum Pseudomonadota; class Gammaproteobacteria; order Steroidobacterales; family Steroidobacteraceae; genus 13-2-20CM-66-19. The sequence continues at coordinate 640,319 of JAFEDS010000009.1, forward strand.
TTCGAGGCGGGCATCGAGTTTTTGGAACGGACGGTCCAGAGTGCGTGAAGTGTGTCTGGGCGAGATGAACCGATTGCAACTCTCGAGCGGATCGAGGAAAACGGGCAGGGGGCGCCGATGAGCTTACGTCCGGCTGTGATCGCATTTGATGTGATGGAGACCCTGTTCTCGCTCGAGAAATTGCGCATCCGATTGGCAGCGGTCGGGCTGCCGGCCGACGCTCTGGAAGTCTGGTTCCCACAGATGCTGCGCGATGCGTTCGCGCTAGAAGTCTCGGGCGTATTCCATTCATTTCGCGAGGTCGCTTCCTCCACCCTTACGGGCATCGCGCTGGCACGAGGCCGTCAGGTAGGTCCCGACCCCATTTCCGGTGTCCTCGACGGCTTTGCAGAGCTTGAACCACATCCGGACGTTGGAATCGCCTTTCAGCGCTTAAAAGATGCCAACATCCGAATCGTTACCCTCACCAACGGAAGCGCCGAGGTCACCGGCAAGCTGGTGCGTCGGGCGGGCCTCGAGCATTTGGTGGAGCGACACATTTCGATCGATGAGGTGCGGCACTGGAAGCCGGGGCGCGAAGTGTATCTGCACGCCGCCCGGTGTACTGGTGTGGAGCCGCGGCAGCTCGCGCTCGTGGCCGCTCATGCCTGGGATGTGCATGGCGCCGCTTGCGCGGGCCTTACAACCGCATTCATCGCCCGCGGCAAGTCCTACCCCAACATCATGATGCCACCTGGGATCACGGCTGCGACGCTCGCCGAAGCCGCGGAAGCTCTCGCACAGTTGCCCGAACACGCAGAACTGAGGGGGCCGCATGGCGAAGCACTATGACCTCATCGTGATCGGGACCGGTACGGCGGCGTCCGTGGCTGCGTTTGCGTGCCGTCGCGCCGGATGGCAAGTGGCGATGGTCGATCACCTGCCTTTCGGAGGGACCTGCGCGTTGCGCGGCTGCGACCCCAAGAAGGTGTTGGTTGGAGTGGCAGAAGCGCTCGATCAGAGCCGGAGGTTGCGCGGCAAAGGTCTTGCCGGTGGGTTGCCGGCGCTCGATTGGCGCGAGCTCATGACCTTCAAGCGTAGCTTCACGGATCCGATTCCACCGCGACGTGAGAAAGACTTTCACCACCACGGCATCGAGACCTTTCATGCGAGGGCCCGATTTCGCGGCCCGCAAACGATTGAGGCTGGGGGCGAACTCCTGGAAGCACGCTTCATCCTCATTGCGGCTGGAGCGGTACCCGCGCCTTTGAAAATTCAAGGCGAAGAGCATCTCGTAACCAACTCGGATTTTCTCGAGCTCGACGAGTTGCCGCAGCGGCTGGTACTCGTTGGCGGTGGCTACATCGCCGCAGAATTCTCGCACGTAGCAGTGCGGGCCGGAGCTCAAGTGACCATCCTCCATCGTGGGGACCGGCTTCTCAAGCAATTTGATCCAGACCTGGTGCAGTGGTTGACCGAGAAGTCCCGAGGACTCGGAATCGATATCCGATTGCACGCATCCGTACAGTCGATCGAAAAGGTCGCCAAGGGATTGCGCATCCATTTCGATTCGGACGGAACCGCATTGAGCGTGGAGGCCGATCTCGCCGTGCACGCCGCGGGACGAGTGCCGGACCTCGATTCGCTCGACCTCCATGCTGGCGGGATCGCTCGGGAAGGAGCGTATTTGAAGCTCAATGAGTTTCTGCAGAGCACGTCCAATCCGGCCGTGTATGCGGCGGGAGATGCCGCTGAGAGAGGTCCGCCGCTCACACCCGTGGCCAGCCATGACGGCCGTGTGGCCGCACGGAATATGCTCGAGGGCAATCGCGAAGTGCCAAACTACTTGGGCGTTCCGAGCGTCGTGTTCACGATTCCGGCGTTGGCGAGAGTCGGTCTGCCGGAGGACGAGGCGCGCCGCCAGAATCTTCACTTTCGCCTCAAAATGGAGAATACGGCGAGTTGGTACACGGCGCGACGTGTGGCCGAAGACTGCGCTGGTTACAAGGTGTTGGTCGAAGAAGGGACTGAACGCATTCTCGGTGCACATCTGATCGGGCCACAAGCGGAAGAGGTGATCAACTTCTTCGCACTCGCGATTCGCAACGGATTGCCCGCGTCGAAGATCACCGGCGTCTTCGGTTATCCAACCGCGGCGTCAGATATCGGCTATATGGTCAGGCAATAACTGAAGGCTGGAACGTCAGCGATTGCTCGCCTCCAGTCCGTGATACCGGGGAAGACGTTAGCCGCTTGACTCCGTAGTCGGCTACAGAAGTAATTTTCCCGAAGCGGCCACTGCTCGCACAGTGAGCGTGATGGTGTCGCCCTCGCGAATTGCGTCGAGCGGTGCGTAAGCGGTGATCAAGGGTAATAGGAGGAGGAGACGATGGAGTTGGCACGATATACGGAAGACTTGGTCCAGCGCCTTACAATGGTCAGCGGATCCGACGGGTTTGCCGAGCTATATGTGGCGCTGCTGCGTGAGCTTGTGAAGGGAAATCCTGTAACGCCAGCTGCGTTGGCACGGGCTGTCGACTGGCCTGTTGACAGGGTAACGACCAGGCTCAAACAAGCCGCAAGCACCGAGTGGGACGATGAGGGAAACGTCGTCGGCTACGGCTTGACCCTGCGAGAGACACGCCATCGTTTGGAGGTGGACGGCCGACGCTTATATACGTGGTGCGCGTTTGACACGCTCTTCTTTCCGGCCCTGATCGATCGGACGGCTCGGGTGGTTTCTCGTTGTGCTGCTACGGGAGTGGCGATCCACTTGACGGTTGCGCCAAATGCAGTGTTGGACATTATGCCCATGGAGACTTCCTTGTCACTGCTGCTCCCTGAACCCACGGCAGACGTCCGTGCTGCCTTCTGTCGCCACGTACATTTCTTCGCTTCCCGCGCTGTGGGTCAGGAGTGGGCGTCGACTCACACTGGAGTCGACATCGTCAGTCTCCAGGATGCCTTTGAGATAGGTCGCGTTCGCGCAGAAAGGCTGTTGCAACTCGCCGGCGAGAGGGTCGCCCCGTCTGCGCGGCAGTGATCCTGAGCCGCCACCGGCCCAGCCGCAGCGGTCTACTCGGTGGAATTCTCCAACGCTGAGATCAGCGGGCAGCGCAGTTTGCCCCGGTTGCTACGGCACTTTCCGACCAGCACCTTGAGGGCGGTTTCGATGTTCTTGAGCTGTACCAGCCGCTCGCGCACGTCAGCTAGCTTGTGACCAGCGATCTCCTCGACCTCGTGGCAATGCAGGCCATCCTCGAGCGACAGCAACTCACCCACTTCTTCCAGGCTGAACCCGAGTCCTTGTGAACGCTTGATGAAGCGCAGCCGTCGGGCGTGCTCCTGGTCGTAGTGTCGGATACCGCTTGGCGGTTTCATCGGTTCGGGTACGAGCCCGCGCCGCTGGTAATAGCGGATCGTCTCCACATGGACCCCCGTTTCACGAGCCAGGGTACCGATTGTGTATCGCGCGGCCATATTGACTCCGTAGCTGACTACGGTCGTAAGGTTACGTCATCGACGGCAATGGGGCGATAGACTCATTTCACAAGGCAGCTTCTCCTGGAGCTGCCGATCTATCCGACCATCTACGTACTTTGGAAGTCATAGGCCGAGCCGCGGCTTGCGCACGCGAGGACGTGACTCTATCGGCTCGTGGAGACGCTGATCATCGAAGGCGATGCGCGTGGGCCGCGAAGCGCGAGAACGGTGAGGGGTGCAACCATGAGCCACTGCACGACCGTGAAAGCAGTCTCGATAACCATGAAGCGGGGCACCGAGCTCGTGATGTTCTTGGCGCCGACGGCGAGTGTTGTGAAGCTCCAGGACAGCAACGCGCCCAGGACTGCATACTTTACGATCGACCAGATCGTTGAGGAGGATGCGGTCGCGAACATGCGATCGTAGAGCCACGCGAAGAGGACAGATTGCACGAGCATCGACAGAAAACCGAGGGGGATGATGATGTCGGTGCGGTATATCGCGAGCGAGTCGTAGTACTCCTTGAACAAAACCAGGTGCCAGACAAAACCCAGTGCGAAGGTTGGCACGAGATAGGCGAGGGCGCCTAGAATGTAGCGTTTGCTCATCGGCGAATTCTCCTCTTGGTGACTTTATGCTTCTTCGGAGCCGCCGGAGTGCGGGCACGAGCGGCCCTCTTCGGAGGCAATGTTCGATTGTGGCGCAGCGCGCTTTGCACCCAACCTTCGATGACGAGCTCTTCAGTTGGAACAGGATGGACGTGCACGTAGCCCGTCATGATGCGGCCGCGCATCTCCATCGCACGCGTGGAAGGCTTCTTGAGCGCCTCGTCGTGCGCCTCGGGCCCGACCCGAACGAGGAGCCCGCGAGGGGATACCGCGACCGTCATGTGTCCATTGACCATGAAGGCCGTGCCGCCAAACATCCTCACCTCTCGAACCGAGGTGACACCGGAAAGGGCGCTTCGCACCCGCGCAAGCTCGGCGCCGTCGGCACTCATTGCAACACCTCTGTGCGAACCAATGACTCCAGGCGATCGAGTGCGCCTTTCCATCCTTCGGCGTGGCGTTGGGCAGCGCCGTGTTGATCAAGCCGCTCATGCACGATGGTCAGTGTGCTCCCCCCTGACATGGCGGCGATCGAGACCCGCACCTCCGAGTCGATCCCGGCGTGCTCATCGGGCGGCTCGATGATCCAGGAGAAGGTCAACTGCGTGGGCGGCACGATCTCCCGGAAGGAGCCGTGGACATGCATGACCTGACCCCCGGGGACGTGATACGCGAAGCGATAGCGACCGTGCAGGTGAAAGTCGTACACGAGTACTTGAAGCATAATGTCCGGCGATGGAGACAGCCAGCGCGCCACGAGTTTCGCGGAGGCAAAAGCGGCGAAGACTCGCTCGGGCGGCACACTCAGGCGCCGGGTAATCTCCGCGTGCGTGTCACTCGCCATGCTCTAACTCTTTACTCAGAAGTTGTTCCAGCTGATCGGCGGCGCCTTCCCAGAAAGCCTGATGGCGGGTAAGCCAGCGGGTTGCTTCGCGGAGCCCCTTCGGCCGCAACCGAAACCAATGCACGCGACCGTCCACAGTCCGTTCAACGAGCTGCGCGTCTTCGAGCACCTTCAAGTGCTTGGAAATGGTCGGCTGCGCTGAACGGAAATGCCGACCGAGCTCTCCAGCAGTACGCGCCTCACCACGAGCAAGCTCGTGCAGGATCGCCCGACGCGTGCCATCGCCCAGGGCCCGGAAGGCGCGGTCCAACTGTTCGTTCTGAAACATAGCCATATGACTATAGAACACATCGTCGTCTCACGCAAATCCGCGACTCACTGGCTTCGTTCAAGTACTTCGTCGAAAACGGTCAGTGTTACGAGAGGAAACACTCGACACTGTCGAGGGCATCAGCGGTCTTCTAAGCGCGGAAGCAGCCTGGTGCTGGCGCCTCTTTCGTGGCTGGTTTGGATTTCCGCCCGCGCCTGATAAGGAGCGCGCCGCCGCACAAAGTGGCGCCGAACAGCGCGCTGGCGAGCAACCCCACCCTCGCGAATACTGTTGGCTCTAGGCCACGTGGCAGCCGCATGTCGATGATGCCGGCCTCGTGGCGCGGCACAGTGGCCAGCAGTCTCCCCTTTGCGTCAATCACAGCCGAGATGCCGTTGGTCGTGGCGCGAATGATCGGCAGGCCTTCTTCGATGGCTCGCAGTCGAGTTTGCGCGAGATGTTGCGGTGGACCAGAGGGTCCGAACCAGGCGTCATTCGACGGGTTGAACAGGAAATCGGGACGTTGCGCCCGATCGATCACGTGCCCGGAAAAGACGATTTCATAGCAGATCTGCACGCCTACCGATCCGAAGTCTGCGAGGGGAAAAGTGCGCGGACCAGGGCCCGCGCTGAAGTCGCCCTCACCAGCCACGAGTCTCGACAGGCCGAGTCGAGAGAGCACCGACCGCCAGGGGAGGTATTCTCCGAAAGGCACCAGGTGTGCTTTGTCGTACCGCCAAAGGAGACTTCCGTGTCCGTCCATGCCAAACACGCTGTTGTAGTAGATGAGGTCGCCGGAAGCATCGAGCGCGACTGAGTCACCGCCGATCAACAGTACATCCTTCGGCCCGAGCAACTTCTCGAGCGCTGTACGCTCAGGGTCATCCAGTTGTAAATAGCCGTTGGCGGCGGCTTCGGGCCAGAGTAGCACCCTCGGCGTCCGGCCGGGTGGACCCGAGAGTGAAGCGTAGGTCTTCGCGTTGCGGGATTGCGCTTTCGGATTCTCCTTTTCGTCCTGGGAGATGTTGGGCTGAATGACTCGTACGGGAATGGCTATCCCTCGCGGCTCTCCGGCGGAGAGCTCGTCAGCGGTCCAGACCAACAGGGGCACTGGGACGGTGAACGACACGATGATCAGCGTTGTTTTCCACTCGCCACGGAACAGTGCCCAGACAGCCCCTGCGGCGAGAACGGCCGCTGCTGAGAGCCCGTACGCGCCCACCCAGGAAGCCCCTCGGGCGACGAACGGCCATGGCAGCCAGATGACGCCGAGCGGGTTCCACGGGAAGCCGCTCAACACCGTGGCGCGCAGATACTCCGTCAGCATCCAGGCCGCGGCGAAGTACAGAACAAACCGCAAACGGTCGTCGCGACCTGGCCAGCGCGCGAGGGCGCAGGCAATAGCCGGGTAGAGGGCGAGATACAACGATAACAGCAACACGCCGGCGACCCCGAACCAACGCGGCATCTTGTCCTGGTAGGTGAACGCTGTGGCAATCCAATCCAGACTCCACCCAAACTGGCCAATGCCGAACAACCATCCCCCGAAAAACGCGCTGCGCACTCCATGTGCTGACATCGTGTAATCGGCCAGTAGTGCATAGGCCCCGAGCGTAACCGGCCACAGATCAAACGGCTCGAAGCCCAGTGCGGAGAGGACGCCGGCCACAAGCAAAATGACCCAACGGATGGTGTGCGTATGGGGCAAGGATTTCACGGCGGCGCGTCCGGGCCTTAGATACAGACTCAGCCGTTAGGGGCGATGCTGGGTTCTCCGCGCTGCACGGGATGTCCGTCGGCCTGCCATTCCAAGAAGCCCCCTTCGAGGCGCCGGGCCGGAAGTCCGGCGGTGCGGAGGATCTCGACAGCCTGATAGGCGTAGACGCAGTAAGGGCCGCGACAGCAGGCGACGATTTCGCAACCTCGCGGCACCTCCTTGAGGCGTTGTCGGAGATCGGTCACGGGAATACTTATGGCGCCCGGGACGTGGCCCGCGACGTACTCCTCGTACGGTCGCACATCGATCACGACGACGGACCGCCGACGCAGCCGTTTGAGCAGCGCATCCCGCGTGACCGGTTCGAGGCGATCGCGATCTCGATAGTAGTGCTGCACCAGACGATCCAACTCGGCGAGATTGCGCTCGCCGACCCGCCACAGGGCGCGGATGAGCGAGATGATTTCCCGATCCGCCAGTGCGTAGACGACGTGCGTTCCGGATTTGCGTGTCGTGACGAGACTCGCTCGTCGCAGCTGCTGAAGGTGCTGCGAGGCGTTACCGACAGAGAGGCCGGCAGCGAGGGCCAGGCGCTCCACACTCCGCTCGCCCTGGCACAGCACATCCAGCAGCTCCAGCCGATGCGGGCTACCCAACGCACGGGCGACCCGGGCAAATTGTTCGAACACCAGCTGCTTGGATGCACTCATTCTGATTCCTTCCGGCGCGCTGAGGTGCGTCGTTCCGAAACCCGGAGTATATTCAAGAGATCCATGGAATACTGCAGAAGAGGCCAATGCCAGCGGCTTTACGCACTCGTTGCACTCCCGGCGCCTCTGGCGCGTGTCGTGCCGTTTTGGCTGCCCCACGAGCTGCCGCGCTGCGGACTGCGGTCGCAGCCCTCGGGGTCGCTCTTCTCTTCAATGGCTCGGTGACGGCGGCTGATAGCGGGACCCACGGCGGCGAGTTCACGAACCGTCTCGTGAACTCGGCCGATCCCTATCTCCTGCTGCACGCCCACAATCCCGTCGACTGGTATCCGTGGGGGGCCGAGGCACTCGAGCGCGCCAGGCGTGAGGACAAACCCATTTTCCTATCGGTCGGATATAGCACCTGTTTCTGGTGCCACGTGGCGGAACGCACGATCTACTCCAACCCGGCGATAGCGAAACTGATGAACGACTGGTTCATCAACATCAAGGTTGATCGCGAGGAGCGACCGGACATTGATCAGGTATACATGCTGGCCACGGAAGTCCTGACAGGGCAGGGCGGATGGCCCAACAACGTGTTTCTGACACCCGATCTGCAGCCGTTCTATGCCGGCAGCTACTTCGCGCCCACGGACGACCCGGCCGCCGGTCCCGGCTTTCCCACCGTGCTGCGCGCCATGCACGAGGCTTGGACAGCCAAGCGCTCGCAGGTGCTCGAGCGCGCCGCAAGTGTCGGGAAGTCGATGCGTCAGGCGCAATCCGCAATGACCGAATCCTCTTCGGTGCCGGTGAGCCCGGCGGACTGGGCGAACGCCGCGAGCGCATCGCTGCTGTCGCAGTTTGATGAGACTCACGCGGGGTTTGGAACTCGCGGGCCGAAGTTTCCCAGAGCGCCCGAGTTGGAGCTGCTGCTCGCGCAGGCTCGGATCCATCACGACGCGCATGCCCAGCATGCGGCTCTCCAGACGCTAGATGCCATCTTCTACGGTGGCATTCACGACCACCTGGCCGGAGGGTTTCATCGCTACAGCACCGAGCCGACCTGGTCGATTCCTCACTTCGAGAAAATGCTCTATGACAACGCGCAACTGCTCCGCCTATATGCTGAAGTGTTTGAGTTGACGGGCAATCCGCTCTATCGGTATGCAACGCAGGAGACTGCGCACTACCTGCTTGACCAGATGAGCACGCCGGCGGCGGCCGGATTCTTCACCGCGCAGGATTCCCAAGTCGACGGGGTTGAGGGTTCAAGCTACGTGTGGACCCGTGAGGAGATTGTGCACTGGCTCGGCGACGACCGTGCCCGGCGCTTCTTCAAAGTCTACGAGCTGACTCCAATACCGCGACAGGCGCCTCTGGGGCTGCAGCAGCCGGATTCGCAGTCTAGAGGACAGCCGGGTGTCCTTCGGATCCGTCTCCCAATCGAAAGGACGGTGAAAGAGGCCGGTTTCCAGACCGCCGTGGCAATGATCGAAAGTCTCGCGTCAGACCGGGCAGCGCTGCTGGCCGCGCGCGAGCGCCGTCCCCAGCCTGCGCGGGATGAAAAGATCCTGACAGGCCTGAATGGTCTTGCGATTAGCGCCTTTACGGTGGCCGGTCGAGTGCTTCATGATCCGTCTTATATCCAGCACGCACAGGATCTCGCCGACCGAGTCTGGAAGGTGGCCTACGATCCTAAGACCAACGTAGTCCAACACGAGAGTTTTCGAGGCGCTGCGCACACGGACGGATTTCTGCCGGACTATGCCGAGCTGGGCCAGGCGTTCATGGCGTTGGCGGTCGCAACGGGCGATACACGCTGGAGGGAGCGGGCCACGCTGCTCGCTGATGCCATCGTTGCTCGGTTCGAACGCAAGGACGGCTCATTCGCACTGAGCGTCCAGCAGCGAGAGCTGCTCATCCCGCCGACAGAGGACGGCGATGGTGACACACCTTCAGGTACCTCCGGCGCAATCGATTTGCTTCTGCAACTCGCCTCAACAACCCAAGCCGACCCTCGGTTCGCCTCCGGTGCGTCGCGCGCAGTGAATCGGATGAGCGGCGTCTATCAGCAAAGTCCTGCCGCCTGGGGCGCCGCGCTGGTCAGCCTCAATCTCCATCCCGCGCCAGGGACCAAGACAGTGCAGACGTCGCCTCCCGCGCCAAGCAATGAGCGCAGCCGCTTCGCCCCACCCGTGACGGCCGATCATCTCCATATATCGGCAAGCGCAAACAGCAGCGCCGCGGAGGATCAGATTGTTGTGACCGTCGCGGTCGATCCGGGCTATCACATCAATGCGAACCCCGCTTCCTTCGACTACTTGATCCCGACTTCTGTGCAGTTCTCACACCTCAGTCCCATACGCGTGAAGTACCCCGATGCGACCCGCTTCAAAGCCGAGTTCGCCCCGGCGGGACTCAACGTCTATGAGGGGGCCGTGCAGCTGCGTGCGATATTTCCGTCCCACACCCTGAGCAGCTCGGACGCTGTCCAGGGAATCGTTACGGCTCAGGCCTGCGATCTCAAAGTGTGCCTGCCGCCCTCCAAGATCGCTTTCTTGGTGAAAGCGGTCGGGCCGTGATGACACTCCGTCGAACGAGTCTGGTGCGGGAGCGCGGCGAAGCGGGGGCACAGGCCCCGCCTGCCGACTCGGGGATCCGAAGAGGGCAGCGTTCGGCATATGCAGCCAGCCAGGCATCTCTTGACTCCGTAGTCGACTACGGCCGTACCGTTTGCCATCGAGCGCCGCTCGTCGGCGGCACCGGCGCCGCACGCCTATGCGGTTCTCCCGGCGCAGCCGCGATGCAAACGGCTCGCTGGACGCTGAAGCGCCTGCACTGGCAGCGATGACGGATTTCACCGCGCGGGATGCCGCGCCACCCAGTCGGAGACACTCCATGAAAGCGCTCCTCAGGCAATTTGCATCGTTGATCGGCGCCGGTATCGCAGCAGCGTGCTGCCTGGGTGTATCGGCGGTTCTGTCCGCTGTGGGAGCTGTCGGCCTTGGGTTTCTGGTGCACGATGCATATCTATTCCCGCTGTTCGTCGCCTTCGTCGGTGTCAGTGTTTGGATTCTGTATCGCTCCACGGCCAAACGACAGCGTTTGGGACCGTTCTGGTTGGGCCTTGCTGGCGGTGGTATCGCGGCCGCGAGCCTGTGGCTGCTCGTAACTGGAATCTACCCGATTGTGTGGAGTCTTTATGCCGGTCTCGGTGCGCTGATCGCAGGGAGTGTCTGGGATTTTGTGAATGCAGTGAATGCGCGCCGATCGGCAGCGTGCCCCGCCACCGAATCCGTCAAAGCACGTGCGCCAGTGTTAGCTAAGGCATCGATCGAGGACCCAAAAGCGCTTGATTCAAGATCGGCGGCGGACAACGCGCGGGTTCGCCTCGCCAAAGGCGCAGCATTAGCTGCGGCGGCGGCCGGCGTGTTCTACGGCCTGTACAAGTCGGTGGATCGATTTGGACAGAAAGCGGAAGCCGGCGCGATCGCCTGCTACGGTATCAATACTTGCCGAGGACGATCGGCTTGCTCGACGGCGCAGAACGCGTGCACCGGTCAGAATGCCTGCAAGGGTCGGGGCTGGGTGAATGCGACGCCCCAACAATGCGCTGCGCAGGGTGGCGTACCGCTTGCGGGCTCACCGGCCGATCCGGACCGAGGTTGAGCCAGAGTAGCGTGCTCCAAGTGACGAGACCTCCAGCGTAACGCGCATCTATGCCTGTATCCCACTGGCGAAGCCGGGAGGACATAGGCTCAGGCGGCCAACTCGGGGATCCAGAAGAGGACCGCATTCAACATATAGAAGCCCATCCCGATCAGGGTGAGGCCGCCGAGGATCTCAAACGCGCGCCGAAAAGGGGCGAGCGCCTCGAGGTTTTCCAGCCACCCGACCGCAAACGCCCCGAGGGCCATCGGCACCGCGCGCCCAAGCGCGAAAGCAAACAGCAGCACGACGCCGAGCGCAGCCGAACCGAGGCCGGCCGCCACACCCAGTAACACGACGAGCGCCGGTGTACACACCGGACACACCGCGACTGCGAATGGTATGCCGAGCAGGAAGGCGCCCCAGGCGACGCTTGGACGCCTGGCCCGGAATCCGAATGCCGGCAGTGGAATCCGCAGCCATCCTGCCCACACGAGCCCGAGCACGATCAGCAGCGGACCCAAGAACAGCCCCCAACTTCTTCCAGTGACCTCGGCGGCCCACTGGCCGCCCAACCCAGCGATGAGTCCGAGCAGGACATGCGTGAGGATCATGCTGAGAATAAACAGCGCGCCGAAGGTCAAAGCCTGGCGCTTGTCCCGTCCTTTCGTCACGTACGCGAGCGAGACCGGAATGGAGGCCAGCGCCACGGGATTGAAGCTGAACAGAAGACCGGCGAGGAATGCAACACCGGCGGCCGCCAGGCCTGCGTGTTCGACGGCTTGACGCAGAGCTTGCGCATCCATCATCCAGTCCCAGTTTGCCGCTGTTTCAGGGCCTCGTGCAGCTGCGGTACTGTTGGCATGGAGGTAAACACCAACTCTCCGTCGATCACGATCGCAGGCAGAGTGAGCACGCCGAGCTCGACTGCGTGATCGAGATTCTCGAGCACGTTGAGCTCTCGCCACTCGAGATCTTCCACGAGCGCCTCCGCGCTGAGGCGAAGCTGTTCGCGCGCCTCGGTACACGCAGAGCAGCCCGGCGTGTAGAACATCTCGACTTTCACGACTTCACGCTGCCCATTCGCTCACTGGCCGCACGCGGAGAAATGGACTGCTCCAGCGCCGCAATAATGGTGCACTCCTTCACCGGACGGGCTTCGTTCGCACATTCGGCGATCAGATGATCCAGCGCCGCCGACATGGCCCTCATGGCGCGAATCTTGTTTTCGATCTGCAGTTTCTTCTCGATGGCTCGCGTGCGAACGTCGCCGCAACATGCTTCATCGCGCGTGCGCAACAGCAGCAGCTCGCGTATCTCGGCCAGGGTGAAGCCGCAGTCTTGGGCATGCTTGATGAAGCGGATGCGCCGGAGGGCCTCCGGCTCATACAGCCGGAAGCCGGCCGGGCTTTTGGCTGTCGGTTGAACCAGCCCTTCGCGCTCGTAGTAGCGTAGCGTGTCGCGACTGACGCCGGTCGAGGAAGCCAATTTGCCGATGGTGAACATAGGGGCCCTCTCCGGACCGTATTGTGGACCCTGGAGCTTGCTCCAGGGTCAAGTCCGTTGCGGGACCGAAGGGGCAATGCGAGTGGGCTCAGCTCGCCTCGGCCGGGACAGCGGCCACGGGGCGTCCGACGCTGCGGATCGCATCGAAGAAGAGCCGCGGGTTGCCCCAGAGGGAGTTGAAGAAAATCGCCGTGACACTCACGGCCATCGCCACCATTGCCCAAATCGGATGGATCAGGCCGGTCGCGGCGAGCGGAATCCCGACGCCGTTGAAGCAGAAGGCCAGCGCGATGTTCTGGACCATCTTGCCGTAGCTGCGCCGACTGATCTCCCGGGCGATGGCGAGAGCGTCCAAACGGTTCGACAGGATGATGATGTCCGCGGACTCGATCGCGATATCCGTACCGGCGCCCATCGCGATACCTACGTCCGCTTGCATGAGTGCCGGCGCGTCGTTGATACCATCGCCTACCATTGCCACGCGTCCTGCGGCCTGAAGCCTGCGCACCATCGCGGCCTTGTCCTGCGGCAACACGCCGGCGTGCACTTTCTCGATACCCAGTTCGCCGGCGACACGCCGCGCGGTGCGCTCGTTATCACCAGTGACCAGGATCGGCTCGAGACCCGCTTTACGCAATGCGGTAATCGCCGAGACCGCCTCCGGTCGCAGTGGATCACCGAAGGCGATCACTCCGAGCGCCTGCCCCCTGCGCGCGGCGCCGATCACAGTCCGCCCAGCCGCTTCGAGGGCATCGATCCGCGAGCGCAAGCGCGAGAGATCGACGTGCCGTTCGGTGAGAAACCGCGGGCTGCCGACGAGAACCTCATCAGAGTTGATGTGGGCAACCACGCCCTTGCCGGGGAGCGCCTCGAAGGACGCGACCGCCGGCGGTGTTGCGTCGCGCTCGAAAGCCGCCTGGACAACGGCCTGGGCGAGTGGGTGCTCCGAGGAGGTCTCGGCGGCCGCGGCGATCGCCAGCAGTTCCGGCTCGCTCACATCGAGCGCTTCGATTTCTCGCACTCTCGGGCGGCCCTCGGTCAGCGTGCCGGTCTTGTCGAGCACGATCTGTCTGACTAAGCGGAAACCCTGGAACGCTTCGCCGGTGCGCATCAGGATGCCGCGCTCGGCAGCCAAGCCGGCCCCCCGTACGATCGAAAGCGGCGCGGAGATCCCAACCGCGCAGGGGTAACCCATCACCAACACACTCAACCCCGCAAATACCGCTCGTTCCACGTCGACCTGACCGGTCGCAAGCCAGGAGCCCAGGACCCAGCCGACCGCCGCGAGAGCGGCGATCAGCAGGACAGTCGGCGTGTAGACACGAAGTACGCGATCGACGAGGTGCAGTAGCCCCGGCTTCAGTGCCCGCGCGTCCTCCACGTGACGGATGACCTGGTGCAGGAACGTGCCCTCACCGACTGCCGTGACTCTAACAGGCTGTTGAAAAACCCGGTATT